>NC_010524.1:0-2835000 GCF_000019785.1 Leptothrix cholodnii SP-6 | reverse complement strand
GGGTGTCGATCTGCGCCAGAAAGCCGGCGAGCGACGTCCGCAAGGCCGCGGCCGAGCCGCGCAGCGTGTCGATCGACAGGCCGGCGACGATCGCCGCCTCGAGTGACGCCGCTTCGGCATGCAGGGCGCTGGCGCCGATCGCACCGGCCGCGCCGCGCAGGCCGTGGACGGTGTGGCGCGCGGCTGCCAGGTCGCCCCGGCCGAGTTCGTCGTCGAGCGGATCGAGTGCCTGCGCTTCGGTTTCGGCAAACAGCTGCAGCACCCGCGTCTGCCGCTCGGTCGGTGTGCTGTTGCGCGGTGGCGCGGCCGTTTCCCGGGCGGGGACCGTGCCGGGCAGGGCCGCCCGATCGGTCGTGATCCCGGCCCGGTCTGCGGCCAGGGTGCCAACCGGGGGCAGCCAGTGCAGCAGATGCGAATAGAGCACCTGCGGGTCGACCGGCTTGGCGATGTGGTCGTTCATGCCGGCAGCCAGGCAGGCGGCGCGGTCTTCGCCGAAGGCGTTGGCGGTCATCGCCAGGATCGGCAGATCGGCCAGGCGCGCATCGGCGCGGATGCGGCGGGTGGCTTCCAGGCCGTCGACCTGCGGCATCTGCATGTCCATCAGCACCAGCGCGTAGGCGGTGCGCTGGCACATGTCGATCGCCTCCTGGCCATCGACCGCCAGGTCGACCTGCATGCCGGCGGCCTGCAGCAGCTCGACCGCCACCTCGCGGTTGACGGCGTTGTCCTCGGCCAGCAGCACGCGTGCGCCGGCATGCCGGCTGCGCAGCAGGGTTTCGATCGGCATCGGTGCGGCCGGCGCCGGTGGCGCGGGCGCGGCAATGTCGTCGCGCAGCAGCAGCAGCAAGGTGTCGAGCAGGGCCGAGGCGGTGACCGGCTTGGGCAGCGCGACGGCGTGCAGCGTCGTGAGCGACGCCGGCAGCTCGATCGGGTCGCCGTCTTCGACCAGCAGCACCGTGGGCGGCATCTGCGCGCCCAGCCGGGTGTGCATCTGCAGCGCGGTGGCGGCCGGTTGTTCGGTGCCGAGTCGGGCGTCGATCAGCAGGATCCGGTAGGGCGCGCCTCTTGCGGCTGCGCTGGCGGCCCTGTCGATCGCTTCCTGGCGCTCCTGGGCGGTGTCGACGCGCAGGCCGAGCGCGCCCAGCATGTCGCCGACGGCCTGGCGCGTGGCGCTCAGGTCTTCGACGAGCAGCGCCGGCATGCCCGTCAACCACGCCGGCGCGACGACGGCCGGGGCGCCGCCGCCGGCCGCGCGCTGCAGCCGCGCGGTGAACCAGAACCGGCTGCCCACGCCCGGCGCGCTGCTGACGCCGACCTCGCCGCCCATCAGCTCGGCCAGGTGGCGTGTGATGACCAGCCCGAGTCCGGTGCCGCCGAAGCGCCGGGTGGTCGAGCTGTCGGCCTGCTCGAAGGCGGCGAACAGGCGGCCGATCTGCTCGGGCGCCATGCCGATGCCGGTGTCGTCGACCTCGAAACGCACCGTCAGCCCGTCGGGGTCTTCGTGCACGATCTCGGCGCGCACCACCACCGAGCCCTGTTCGGTGAACTTCACCGCGTTGCTCAGCAGATTGACCAGCGCCTGCGACAGCCGGGTCGGGTCGCCGCGCAGGCTGGTCGGCAGCCGATGGCTGTCGAGCACCAGTTCCAGCCCCTTGGCGCGGGCGCGTTCGCCCACCAGGGCGCAGGCGCGCGACAGCAGGGTGTCGACCGGAAAGTCGGTCTGCTCGAGTTCGAGCTTGCCGGATTCGATCTTGGAGAGATCGAGGATGTCGTTGATCACGTCGAGCAGGTGGTGGGCGGCGCCCGTCACCTGGCCCAGGCGCTCCTGCTGCACGGTGTCGGTGCTGTCGCGCAGCAGCAGGTGCGTCAGGCCGATGATGGCGTTCATCGGCGTGCGGATCTCGTGGCTCATGTTGGCCAGGAACACGCTCTTGGCGCGGTTGGCCGCCTCGGCGCGGTCGCGTGCGAAGGTCAGTTCCTCGTTGAGCTGGGTCAGGCGCTGTTCGGCCTGCTTGATGCCGGTGATGTCCGACACCAGCACGAACGCACCCTGGACGACGCCGTCCTTGAGGTCGGGGATCTGGTGCACCCTTTCTGTGCGACTGCGGCCATCGGCACCCAACCGGGCCCGTTCGAAGTGTTGCGGGGCTCCGCTCATCGCCGCCGACATGCGCACGATCCATTCGCTGGCACTGGCCTGATCCATCAGCAGATGCCTGGAACTGCGGCCGATGGCCTGCTCCTCGCTCAGGTCGTGGAACTTCAGGAAGGCCTTGTTGGCGAACCGGCAGCGCAGGTCGGTGTCCCAGTAGGTGAGCCGGTCGGGCAGGTTGTCGGCCAGCGAGCGCAGGAATTTCTCGCTGTCGGCCAGCGCCTGGTGCGCGACCTGAAGCGCTTGGGTGCGCTCGGCCACCAACTCCTCGAGGTGGTGTCGATGCTGGTCGAGCTCGGCGCTCAGGCGCTTGCGTTCGGTGATGTCCTCGCTGATCGCCAGGTAATGCGTGACCGCGCCTTCACCGTCACGCATCGGCACCACGGTGGCGAACACGTCGTAGGTCTCGCCGCTCTTGCGCCGGTTGATGAACTCGCCCTGCCACGACTGGCCCTTTGCCAGCGTGCTCCACATGTCGGTGTAATGCTGGCGCGGTGTCAGGCCCGACTGCGCCAGGCTCGGGTTGTGTCCCATCAGCTCGTCGCGGCTGTAGCCGCTGACCAGCGTGTAGGCCTGGTTGACGTATTCGATGTTGCCCTGCACGTCGGTGATGACGATGCCGGTGGGGCTCTGTTCGACCGCCAGCGACAGCTTGCGCAGCTGCTGCTCGGCGACGAAACGCTCGCTGATGTCGGTGAACGACGTGACCACGCCGGTCAGCTCGCCCGACACCGGCTCGCGCACCGGCTCGGCGTTGGCCAGCAGCCAGCGCGTCTTGCCGTCGGGCGTGACGCCGCCGAGCACCACGTCGTGGCAGGGCTGGCCGGTCGTCAGCGTGCGCAGCAGCGGCAGCTTCGAGCGGGGCATCGGCCTGCCGTTGGGCTGCACCGGGCGCCACATCGCCAGGCCGGTCTCGCGCGGGCCGCGCATCTGTGCCTGCGTCAGGCCCATCATGCGTTCGGCGGCGGGGTTGCAGGCTTGGACATGGCCGCGGGCGTCGAAGATGATGATGCCTTCGCTGAGCGAATTCACCATCGAGCGATGGCGTGCTTCGCTCTTGCGCAGCAGCTCCTGCTCGCGCTTGCGATCGGTGATGTCGGTGTGCACCATCACCGCGCCGCTGCTGCGCGTGCGCAGGGGCGTCACGGCCAGATGGAACCAGCGTTTGCGCGTGGGCGTGTGGCAGGTGTAGTCGACCGCATACGCTTGGGCCTCGCCCCGCAGCACCGCCCGGATGCCGTCGTGGATGGCGCGGGCCTGCGCGGCCTCGTCACCGGTGGCGGCCTCGCAGACGCGCAGGTAGTTGTCGCCCACGCCGGTGCGCGGCGCCGGCCTGCCGTCGCTGCGTTCGCTGCCTTCGTTGCCGGGATCGGTGTTGTCGTGCGCAAAGCGCTCCCAGGCCGCATTGACCGCGACGATGTTGCCGTCGGCATCGAGCACCGCCATGTGATCGAGCACCGAGTCTTCCACCGCCTGCACCAGTTCGACCGATTCGGCCAGCGCCGCCTCGGTCTGCTTGCGCAGGCTGATGTCCTCGATCACCGACACGAAGTACTGCGGCGCGCCGTGTTCGTCGCGCACCAGCTGCGTCCACACGTGCACCCAGATCAGCCAGCCGTCGCGGTGGCGATCGCGCTTCTCGATCGAGAAGCCGTTCTGCTCGCCCGCCAGCGTGCGCTCGATCAGCACCTGCATCGGCTCGAGTTCCTCGGGCAGCGTGACCTGCTGGAAACGCATCTGCAGCAGCTCGTCGCGGCTGTAGCCGGTGATCTCGCAAAGCCGGTCGTTGACGTGCAGCCAGCGGCCGTCGAGACCGGTTTCGGACATGCCGACCGCCGCCTGCTCGAAGGCGGCGCGGTAGCGCGCCTCGCTGCGTGCGAGCGCTTGTTCGGCACGCCGCTTCTCGGTGACGTCGCGCGAGATGCCGAACATGCCGACCACCTGCCCCTGCGTGTCACGCAGCGGCCCCTTGGTGGCCATGTAGGTCGCCCGGCCTTCGGGGGTGTCGAGCTCCTCCTCGAAAGTCCCGACCTGGCCGTCGCGCATCACCTGGGCGTCGTTGGCCATCACTTTCGCCGCCTGCTCGGGCGGGAACAGCAGGTGGTCGTCATTGCCCAGCACCGCATCGGCCGACATGCCTGTCAGGCGCGAGGCTTCGCGGTTGAACAGCAGGTAGCGGCCCTGCAGGTCCTTGGCAAAGATCGCGTCGGTCGAGCTGTCGGCGATGGCCGACAGCAAGGCGAGGGCGCGCAGGCGTTCGTGTTCCTGCGACTGCGCGCGCAGCTCGAACTGCAGCGACTGGCGCTCGCGCAGCCAGTACGCCGCCACGCCGCCCATGAACAGCGCCAGCAGCCCGGCCGCGCCGATCCACATGGCGTCCTTCATCGCCAGTTCGATCAGCTCGGCGCGGTCGATGCGCGCCACCAGCAGCCAGTCGGTGCCCTTGATCGGCATGACGGCCCCGAACACCGGCTTGTCGCGGAAATCCGGCGCCTCGACGGCTCGGCCGTACGGCAGTTCACCCCGTACCACGCGTGCGGCCAGCGAGTCGGAGGTGGCCAGCGGGATCGGATTGCGACCGCGCACGCCGATCAGCTCGTCGCCGACCCGCCGCACCAGCAGCGTGGCGGCGCTGCGGCTGGGGATCGGCCAGTGGTCGAGGGTCGGGTACAGGAAATCGCTCAGGCGCAGCCGCAGCACCACCACGACACGTGGCGGATGGCCGCTCAGGCGCAGCGGCGCGACCAGATCGAGCACCTGCGCGTCGGCGGGGCTGCTGGCGCCGTGGATGTCGGAAACCTGCAGCAAGCCGGTCGCGAAGGCGCGTTGCACGGTCTGCTGCAGCGCCGCGCTGGTGGTGTCGGCGTGGACGCCGGAGGTGATCAGCGGTTCGAATTGATCGTTGAGCAGCAGCACCGACTGGAAGCCGTTGGACTCGCGGTACTCGCCCAGGCGCCTCTTCAGCAGCACGCCGGCCGCGGCATCGCCGCCGTCCTTCCAGCGCGTGTGGAGGTCGGCGAAGAAGGCGCTGTTGACGACGAAGGCGCTGTCCTTCTTCTTGTCCTGCAGCAGGGCGCTGATCTGGTCGGCACGCAGCTGGGCGATCGCCTCGATGCGGGCGCCTTCGCGCTGCTTCTGCTGCTCGTAGCTCAGCGTGATGGTCAGGCCGATCAGGCCCAGGATCGTCAGGGCGCCGGCCACCACCATCACGCGCAAGGGCCAGACCCGGGTCGATGCCGCGATCGGGGCGGGGGTCGCCGGGCCGGACTTGCCCAGGATCCAGTACAGCGCCACCGACGTGACCGCCACGAACAGCCAGCCCTTGAGCACCGACAGCTGCGACAGCGCCATGGGGTCGCTCACCAGCGCGCTCAGCAGCGCGTCGGAGCCGTAGATCCACAGCGCGGCAACAGCCGCGTAAAGCAGCGTCCAGCTGATTCGGCGGCTGCGCTGGGTGGCGGCGGTGGACACGGGATCGGCCGGCGGTTTCAGGTTGGGAGGGGCCGGCGCACGCCGCGGTGACACGCGCTAGCGCGAGGCGGTCAGCTGGCGGTGCTTGGCGTCGACGCTGTCCTGGCTGTCGACGTAGCGCTCAGCGATGGCACAGAAGTCGTCGAACACCCGCAGGAAGGCGTCGAGCATGTCGGGGTCGAAGTGCCTGCCACGTTCGCGCGCCATCATGTCGCGCGCCTGTTCGGGCGGGAACGGCTCCTTGTAGACCCGCCGCGAGATCAGCGCATCGAACACGTCGGCCAGCGCCATCAGGCGAGCCGCCAGCGGGATGGCGTCGCCGGCCAGGCCGTCGGGGTAGCCGTTGCCGTCCCAGCGCTCGTGGTGGTGGTGGGCGATCTGCTTGGCAAACGCCAGGAACTCCACCGGCCGTGCGGCGTCGCGCTCGGCGTGTTCGATCGCCTCGGCGCCCATGCGCGCATGGGTCTGCATCACCACCCATTCTTCAGGGCTGAGCTTGCCGGGCTTGAGCAGGATGTGGTCGGGGATGCCGACCTTGCCGATGTCGTGCAGCGGCGCCGACTTGGCCAGCAGCTCGACGGTGTGGCTGTCGAGCACGTCGGCAAAACGCGGATGGCTGCTCAGCGCGTGGCCCAGGCAGCGCACGTATTCCTGGGTGCGCAGCAGGTGGTTGCCGGTCTCCGGGTCGCGGATTTCGGCCAGGTGCGCCAGCGCCAGGATGCTGACGTCCTGGATCAGCAGGTTCTCGCCCATGCGGCGCACCACCTCGGCCTCGAGGTCGGTGTTCTGTTCCTGCAGGCGGTCGCGCGCCTGCTTGAGCTCGAGGTGGGTGCGCACCCGCGCCAGCACGATCGCCGGGCGCAGCGGCTTGGTGATGTAGTCGACCGCGCCGAGCGTGAAGCCCAGCTCCTCGTCTTCGGTGGCGTCGAGCGAGGTGGTGAAGATCACCGGGATGTCGCGCGTGCTTTCGTCGGCGCGCAGCAGGCGCAGCACCTCGTAGCCGTCCATGCCCGGCATCATGACGTCGAGCAGCACCAGTTGCGGGCGCGGCACGAGGGCGGCCAGGCGCAGGGCGCTCGGGCCCGAGTTGGCGGCGCGCACCTGGTAGTGGCTGCGCAGCAACTCGCCGAGCACCGTGAGGTTCTCGGGGTTGTCGTCGACGATGAGGATGATCGAGTCGGGCATCACGCAAGGGCGCCGCCGTGGATGACCGCCATCCATCCTTGCAGGCAGTTGGGGATCATATCGACCCGATTTGCCGCGAAACCTCGAACAGCCACAAGTTTCACGATCTGTTCATGCCATTTGACGCCGTGTCAGACGCGCGTCAAGCCTGCTTCGGAAATACCGCGCCCGAGCATCCCCTTCCGGACGGATCACCGGGCCGCGCGTGAAGCCGGCGCTTGCGGCAAACTCGCGCCTCTTCGGCCCGAGCCGGCCCCTCACACGCAAGGATCTTCGACATGGAACTGATCACCCTCGGCCGCAGCGACCTGCGTGTCACCCCGATCTGCCTGGGCACCATGACGTTCGGCGAACAGGTCGGCGAAGCCGCCGCCCACGCCATCCTGGACCGCGCCGTCGAGCGCGGCGTCAACTTCATCGACACCGCCGAGATGTACGCCGTGCCGCCGCGGCGCGAGACCTTCGGCGCCACCGAAGCCATCATCGGCAGCTGGCTGGCCGGCCGGCCGGGCGTGCGCGACAAGGTGGTGCTGGCCAGCAAGGTGGCCGGCCCGTCGCGTGGCATGGACTGGATCCGCGGCGGCAGCGCCGACCTCGGCGCCGACGACATCGTCGCGGCCTGCGAGGCCAGCCTCAAGCGCCTGCGCACCGACGTGATCGACCTCTACCAGATCCACTGGCCGGTGCGCAACGTGCCGGCCTTCGGCGCGGTGTATTTCGAGCCGCGCAAGGAGCGCGCCGGTGCGTCGATCGAGACCCAGCTCGGCGCGCTGCAGCGCCTGGTGCGCGACGGCAAGGTGCGCGCCATCGGCCTGTCCAACGAGACGCCGTGGGGCGTGTCGGAATTCGTCAAGGTGGCCGAGCAGGCCGGCCTGCCGCGCGTGGCCACGGTGCAGAACCCGTACGGCCTGATCAACCGGGTGGTCGACAACGCGCTCGACGAGGTGCTGTGGCGCGAGCAGGTGTCGCTGCTGGCGTATTCGCCGCTCGGTTTCGGCCTGCTGACCGGCAAGTACGACGCGCTGGGCCTCGAAGACCCGGCGTTGCCGGGCCGCATGGCGATCTTCGACAGCATGAAGAAGCAGCGCTGGGGCCGCCCCGAGTCGCTCGAAGCCGCGCGGCTCTACAACGCACTGGCGCGCGACAACGGCCTGACGCCCACGCAGATGGCGCTGGCGTTCTGCTACCGGCGCTGGAGCGTGGCCAGCACCATCATCGGCGTGACGACGCTGGCGCAGCTCGACGAAGACCTCGACGCCTGGGGCACGACCCTGTCGGCCGACGTGCTGGCGGGCATCGACGCGATCCGCTGGAAGCACCGCGACCCGGGCCAGTGAGACTGGCGGCGCTGTGCCGCCGTGCTGCGCTCAGTGCGCCGGTTTGCCGGCCAGCGTGGCGGTGACGCGCTGGGCGTCGAAGCCGCGCTGCACCTCGCCGCGCACCAGCACGGTGGGCGTCAGGCGGGTGCCCAGGCGCTCGTGTTCGGCGCGGCAGGCGGCATCGGTGTCGATCATGCATTCCTCGAACGGGATGGCATGCTTGCTCATCCAGGCGTGCGCCAGCGTGCAGTAGCCGCAATCGGTGCGCGAGAGCATGCGGATGTCGCCCGGCTGCGCCACCGCCCGCAGGGCCGAGGCGCGCTGGTAGTCCACCACCTTCTGCGCCGCCTTGACGGAAACGGCGGTGAAGCCGACCACCAGCACCAGCGAGATCAGGCTGTGTCGGCGGGCGCTGGCCAGGAGTTTCTTGATCATGCGGTGCTCCTCAAGGTGCGGATGCTGGCGTTGACGCTTGCGGCCGTGGCGGCCGCTGCAGGATTCGAGATTCAGTGGCGGCGGCGCCGGCCGCCCTTGGGCCCGGCGTTCGGGCTGGTCGCCGGGCCGTGGCGGCGCGGCGGGGCCTGTCTGGCGACATCGGTCGGGCCCGCCTCCGCGTGGGCCGACGGGCTTGACGAGGCGCCCTTGGCGGCGCCGCCAGCCTTCTGGCCGAGCTTGCTTTCGGTGCCGGCCAGCAGCTTGCCGATGTTGGCGCTGTGGCGCCAGACCAGCAGCGCGCTCATCACCACGATCGACAGCGTGGCGCCCGACGCGCCCCAGCCGACGATGTGCAGCGCCGGTGCCGCCACGGCAGCCAGCAGCGCCGCCAGCGACGAATAGCGCGTGAAATAGACCACCACGATCCAGACCCCGAGCGTGGCCAGCCCGAGCGCCCAGTTCAGCCCCAGCAGCACGCCGGCTGCGGTGGCCACGCCCTTGCCACCCTTGAACTTGAAGAACACCGGCCAGACGTGGCCGGCAAAGGCCGCCAGGCCGACCAGCGCGGCGGTGTTCTCGCGCAGGTTCCAGGGCTCGCCCAACAGCATCACCGCCAGCACCGGGATCAGGCCCTTGAGCAGGTCGAGCAGCAGCGTCAGCGCGGCCGCCGCCTTGTTGCCCGAGCGCAGCACGTTGGTGGCGCCGGGGTTGCCCGAGCCGTAGCTGCGCGGGTCGGTCAGGCCCATGACGCGGCTGACGATGACGGCGAACGACAGCGAGCCGATCAGGTAGGCCAGCACGACGGCGGCGATGGTGAGAGTGGGGGTGGTCATCTGCGTGAAGGTTCCGGCCGCCACAAGCATGGCGGCAGCGAGTTTAGTGGGGGCGTTTGGAGGAATCGGCGGCGGGCGTTCAGGCGGAGGCCGGGTCGATCGCCTCGACAGCCCGCGCGCCCAGGCTGTCGACCAGCACGGCCGGCGCGATGCCGACCAGGAAACCGCGCCGCCCGCCGTTGATGTAGATGCACGGCAGGGCCAGGACGCCGGCCTCGACGTACACCGGCACCGCCTTGCGGAAACCGAACGGGCTGGTGCCGCCGACCAGATAGCCGCTGTGGCGCTGCGCCACGTCGGGCGCGCAGGGCTCGACCTTCTTGGCGCCGATCTGGCGCGCCAGGTTCTTGGTGCTGACCTGGCGGTCGCCGTGCATCAGCACGATCAGCGGTTTGGCGTCCTGGTCCTGCATCACCAGCGTCTTGACGACGGCGTGTTCGTCGACGCCCAGCTGGCGCGCCGATTCGGCCGTGCCGCCGCGCTCGACATAGTCGTACGGGTGTTCGGTGAAGGCGATGCCGGCGCGCCGCAGGAACTGCGTGGCCGGCGTCTCGCTGACATGCACGGGTTTCTTCGCCATCGCTGCAATCGCCGTGTCGGGTTTCAGTCGAGGCCGACGGTGGCCAGATCGCCGCGGCCGGCGCGCACCAGCACCGGGTCGCCGCTGCTGAGGTCGACCACGGTGGTCGGCTCGGCCGGGCAGGGGCCGGCGTCGACGATCACCTGCACCAGGCGCTCGAAGCGCTCGCGGATCTCGGCGCAGTCGTTGAGCGGGTGGATCTCGCCGGGCGGGATCAGCGTGGTGCCCAGCAGCGGCTGGCCGAACAGATCGAGCAGATCCTGCGTGACGCGGTGGTCGGGCACGCGCAGGCCGATGGTGCGGCGCGACGGGTGCGACAGCCGCCGCGGCACCTCCTTGGTGGCCTCGAGGATGAAGGTGTACGGCCCCGGCGTGGCGCTCTTGAGCAGGCGGTACTGGCGGTTGTCGACCCGCGCGTAGCTCGACAGCTCGGACAGGTCGCGGCACAGCAGCGTCAGGTGGTGCTTGTCGTCGACGCCGCGGATGCGCCGCAGCGCGTCGGCGGCGGCCTTGTCGTCGAGCTGGCAGACCAGCGCGTAGCTCGAGTCGGTCGGGATCGCCGCCACGCCGCCGGCGGCGATGATGGCCACCGCCTGCTTGAGCAGGCGCGGCTGTGGGTTGTCCGGGTGGACTTCAAAGAATTGAGCCATGGCGCGATTGTCGCGCGACGCCTGTCTTCAGCCCGCCACAACTCGACGCGCGTCGATCTGGCGCAGGCTCAATCGCAGACCGGATCGCTCGTCAGCGGCGAGGGCGGCGTGGCGGCGGCGCGCACGTTGAGCCAGGCGGTGGTGGCGCCGCACAGGGCGATCACGCCCATGCCGATCCAGCCCCAGGCGTCGGGCAGGTCGCCGAACAGCAGCCAGCCGATCAGCGCCGCCATGCCCAGCTGCGCGTACAGGAACGGCACCAGCCGCGAGGCCGGCGCGCAGCCCAGCGCCAGGATCAGCAGCAGGTGGCCGACCGTGCCGAGCAGGCCGATGGCGATCAGCAGCGCCCAGGTGGTGCCGCTGGCGGCGAGCAGTTGGGCGTCGATGTCGATCGGGCTGGCCAGCACCACCGGCGCGAGCAGCAGGGTGCCGACCAGCCCGGTGTAGAAGTGCGTGGTGGTGGGGCTTTCGAGCGCGGCCAGCTTGCTGGTCAGGACCTGGAAACTGGCGTACGTGACGGCCCCGCCCAGCGGCAGCAGCACCGCCCAGCCGAACAGCCCGCTGCCCGGGCGCATCACGATCAGCGCGCCGGTGAACGCGCCCAGCACCAGCAGCCAGCGCAGCCGGCTGACGCGTTCACGCAACAGCCAGGCGGCCAGCAGCGTGACCAGCACCGGCGTCAGCATGTTGATGGCGGTGAACTCGGCCACCGGCATGTACTGCACCGCGAAGAAACCGAACGCCGACGAGGCCAGCAGCAGCGCGCCGCGCACGCTCTGGAACTTCGGGTGGGCGGTGCGGAAGGCGTTGCGGCGGCCGTCGTGCAGGACCTCGCGCAGCAGCCAGCCGGCCATCACCACGGTCTGCGTCATGTAGCGCAGCCAGATGATCACCAGCACCGGCATGATGCGGCCGGCGTAGCGCACCGCGTTGTCCATCGTGGCAAAGCAGATCGTGGCGCAGACGATCAGCGCCACGCCGAGCAGGGGGCGCGATTGCATCGATTCGGCGGCGGGGTGCGAGGGGCGGGGTGGCGGCTCAGGCCGCGGTCGGTGCCTGGACGCGTTCGGCCAGCACCTGCCAGACCGGCGTCAGCTGCGCGGGCAGGGGCGGCAGCTTGCCGAGATCGATGCGGCTCTCGGCCGGCGAGTGGAAATCGCTGCCGCGCGAGGCCACCAGCCCCAGCTCGATCGCCAGGTCGGCGTACCGGACGAACTCGGCGCTGGTGTGGCTGCCGGTGACGACCTCGACGCCGCGCCCGCCGTGGGCGATGAACTCGGTGAACAGCGCGTATTCCTCGGTCGGGCTGAAGCGGTAGCGGCCGGGGTGCGCCACCACCGCCACGCCGCCGGCCTCGGTGATCCAGTGCACCGCGTCGCCCAGGCCGGCCCAGCGGTGCGGCACGAAACCGGGCTTGCCTTCGGTCAGGAAGCGCCGGAACACCTCGGAGGTGTCGTTGCACACACCCACCTCGACCAGGTGGCGCGCGAAGTGGGTGCGCGAGATCAGGTCCGGGTTGCCGACGTACTTGAGCGCACCCTCGAAGGCGCCGTGGATGCCCACCTTGGCGAGGCTGGCGGCCATGTCGCGGGCCCGCAGTTCGCGCCCGCCGCGGGTGCGCGCCAGGCCGTCGATCAGCTGCGGGTCGAGCGGGTCGAAGCCCAGGCCGACGATGTGCACCGTCTCGCCGGCAAACGTGACCGAGATCTCGGTGCCGCACAGGTAGGCCATGCCGTGCGCGTGGGCGGCGGCGCGGGCGCGCAGCTGGCCGCCGATCTCGTCGTGGTCGGTGAGGGCCCACAGCTCGACGCCGTTGTTCGCCGCGCGTGCGGCCAGGTCCTCCGGGCTGAGGGTGCCGTCGGAGACGGTCGAATGGCAGTGCAGGTCGGCGTTGAGGGTGCTCACCACCGCATTGTAGGAAGCGCCGGCCGACAAGCGCCGGGCAGGGTCACCGGCCAGTGCGGGCCAGGGCCCGCGCCGTCACGGCGGTTCGGCCTGGACGGGCGTTGCCTGCGCCGCCGCCAGTGGCCGCAGCCAGTGCCGGGCCTCGTCGGCCGGGCGCGGCGGGCTGAAGAAATAGCCCTGCGCCGCGTCGCAGCCGAGGCTGCGCAGGTAGTCGAACTGGGCTTCGGTCTCGACCCCTTCGGCCAGCACCGAGATGCCCAGGTTGCGGCCCATCGACACCATGGTCTGCACCAGCTGGGCGTCGTTGGCATCGGCCGGCAGGTCGCGGACGAAGCTGCGGTCGATCTTGAGCTTGGAGACCGGAAAGCGCTTCAGGTACGCCAGCGACGAATAGCCGGTGCCGAAATCGTCGATCGCCAGCCGCACGCCCAGCGCGCGCAGCCGGTGCAGGAAGGCCTCGGCGCGTTCGCCCTGTTCCATCAGGCCCGATTCGGTCAGCTCGAGCTCGAGGCGCTCGGCCGGCAGGCCGCTGCGTTCGAGTGCCTCGCGCACCCGCTCGTCGGTCTGGCCGCGGCGGATTTCCTGCGGCGACAGGTTGATCGCGATGCGGCCGAAATCGAGGCCCTCGTCGAGCCAGGCGCGGCCCTGGCGGCAGGCTTCCTGCGTCACCCAGGCGCCCAGCGTGGTGATCTGGCCGGTCTCCTCGAGCAGCGGGATGAACTCGGCCGGGCCGATCGGCGGCAGGCCGGGCTGGTTGAGCCGCACCAGCGCCTCCAGGCCGATCAGGCAGCGGTCGGCCAGCCGGTAGAGCGGCTGGTACCAGAGCACGAACTCCTTGTTCTCGAGCGCGCGGCGCAGCCGGGTGTCGAGCGCCAGCCGGCTCTGCGCCGCGGTGGTCAGGCTCTCGGTGTAGAAGCGGTAGACCCCGCGGCCGGCGCGCTTGGCCTGGTACATCGCGGCGTCGGCATCGCGCACCAGTTCGCCGACCTCGAGGCCGTCGTCCGGGTACAGGCTGATGCCGATGCTGGCCTGCACGTACACCTCCTGGCCGGCCACCCGGAACGGCGTCTCGAGCAGCCCGATCAGTTCCTGCGCGACCTGGGCGGCATCCTGCGGCTCGCGCAGGTGTTCGAGCATCAGGATGAACTCGTCGCCGCCCAGCCGCCCGAGGGTGTCCTCGCGGCGCGTGCGGGTGCCCAGGCGATCGGCCACCGCGCGCAGCAGGTCGTCGCCGGCGCTGTGGCCGAGGCTGTCGTTGACGGTCTTGAAGTTGTCGAGGTCGATGAACAGCACCGCCACCCGCCGCTCGGCCCGTGCGGCCGAGGCGATGGCGTGCTCGAGCCGGCTCAGCACCATCAGGCGGTTGGGCAGCTGGGTGAGCGGGTCGAAGTGCGCCAGGTGCTGCAGCCGTTGCTCGGCCTCCTTCTGCGGCGTGATGTCGGTGAAGACCGAGACGTAGTGGGTCGGCTGATCGTGTTCGTCGCGCACCGTGCTGACCGACATCCACTGCGTGTAGAGCTCGCCGTTCTTGCGGCGGTTCTGCACCTCGCCCTGCCAGCGGCCGTGGGTCAGCAGCTGGTTCCACAGGCGCGTGAAGAACGCCGGCTCGTGGCGGCCCGACTGCAGCAGCCGCGGCGACATGCCGACCGCCTCGGTCTCGCTGTAGCCGGTGATCTCGGTGAAGGCGCGATTGACCGAGACGATGCGCGGGCGCAGGTCGGTGACCATCACGCCGTCCTGCGTGCTCTCGAGCGCGGCGGCGTGCAGGCGGGTGCGCGCCAGCGATTCCTGCCATTGCGCCTCGCGCGTGAACTGCGCCAGCGCGTGCGACATGTCGCTGCCCAGCTCGGCGATCAGGGCCTGCTGCTCGCGGTCCTCGGGGTCGAGCTTGTTGCCCACCAGCACCACGGCGGCGACCACCTGGTTGAGGTTGCGCACCGGCACGCTGACCAGGTCGAGCGGCGCTTCGCCGGCCGGCTTGACGCTGCCCGGGCGCCACTGCACCGTGCCGGTCAGCAGCGATTGGGACACCGCCATCGCGTGGCTGTGCGTGGCCGGCGGCAGCGAGGCCGCGCACAGGTGCACGAGCGTCGAGTCGCCGCGCTGCACGGCCACCCGCGGCGCGCTGGCCGCGCCGTCGCGCTGCACCACCCACGCCAGGCGCAGGTGGCCGTGGCTGATGGCGACGTTGCAGATGCGGTCGAACAGCTCGGCCTCGCTGCGGGTCCAGACGAAGGCCTGGTTGACCTGGCTGATGAAGCTGTAGAGCCGGGTCAGCTCGGTGACGCGCAGTTCGGCGGCCCGGCGCTCGCTGATGTCCCAGCTGACCCAGACCACCTGCTCGCGGTCCGGCACCGCGCACACGCGCGCCTCGAACCAGCGCGTGCCCTGCTGCACCTCGAGCGCGAACTCGCAGCGCTGCGGCTCGCGGGTCTCGAGCGCGAGCCGGATCACCGACATGAACAGCTCGACGTGGCGCTCGCCGTGCACGTCGGCGATGCGCCGCCCCAGCATGCGCTCGACCGGTTCGGCCAGTTTCTCGGCCGGACCGAAGACGTCTAGATAGCGCCCGTCGCGGTCGAACAGGAACGACACGTCGGGCATCGCCCGCATGAAGGTGCGCAGGTGCGCCTCGCTGGCCGCCAGCGCCGCGTCGGACTCGTTGCGCTGCCGGCTCAGGCGCATCAGCACGCCCATCAGCGTGATCGCCAGCGCCGACAGCAGCCCGAGCGTGAACAGCGTCAGCCACCGCTGGTGATCGATGCGGACCTGGCTGTGCAGCCGCAACTGGCGCTCGAGCGCCATCGCCGCCAGATCGAGCGGCGCGCGCGCCACCCGCAGCGCCACCGCCGCACCCTCGCGGTCGTCGGCCGATGCGGCGATGCGGGCCTGCGCGGCGCTGCGCAGCTGCATCAGGCTGGCGCTGTAGCGCTCGGCGGCATCGCGCAGGTCGCTGCCGTCCTGGCCGTCGATGTCGCCACGGGTCTCGTCGATCTGGGTCAGCAACTGGCGTGAGCGGACCTCCGCCGTCGCCAGGTCGGCCAGCACCATCTCGGTGGTCACCGTGGGATCGCGGGCCAGCAGGCGCTCGCCGTTGAGCTCGGCGGCCAGCACCTTCTGGCGCACCTGGTTGAGCGTGTCCAGCGGCGCCGTGGTGTGCTCGAGCGTGGCGCTCCAGCGCAGGTGCGTCCACGCCATCAGGCCCAGGCAGACCAGCACGAACAGCGCGATCGCGCCCAGCACCGGCTCGATGTCGCGACGCGGCGTCTTCTTCACGATCCCGCCCCGGCGACGTGGACGAGGCGGCGGTCCGCCGGCGCCCCGGCCTGCGAGCCGGGTTTCCAGCGCCGCGCCAGTTCGACATCGGCCGTCGACATGCCGTGGCGCAGCTCGATCTCGAGGTGCTCCGAGCTGCCGACGAACGCCGCCAGCTGGCGGTCGAAGCGTTCGCGACGGGGGTCGTCGAGGCGCCAGGCGAAGGCCGGATAGCCGATGCCGGCGGTCGCCGGATCGTCCGCCAGATCCAGCACCTCGAGCCCGCGGCCGTCACCCTGGCCGAGCATCCAGCGCAACGACGGCGCCGACAGCGCCATCGCCGCGGCGCGACCGGTGCGCACGGCGGCGATGCCGGTCTGCGCGTCCGGCACCCGCAGCAGCTGCCGGCTCGACACGCCGCTGGCCTGCGCCTGACGGGCCTCGACGGCGCCTTCGATCACGGCCAGCCGCAGGCGATCCTGCCCGGCCAGATCCTGCAGGCGCGACAGCTTGCGCGGGTTGCCGGCCGCCACCAGCAGGCCGGTGCGCACCGCCACGGTCGGTCGGGTGAAGGCGACCCGCTGGCTGCGCTCGGCGGTGATGAACAGGCCGGCGGCGATGACGTCGATGCGGCCGATCTCGAGTTCGTGGATCAGCGTCGAGAACTCCTGGTGCACCCACTGCGGCTCGGGCCCGCCCATGCGGCGCAACAGCGCGCGCAGCACCTCGGGCGATTCGCCGCCGACCCGTCCGCGGCCGTCGAGATAGGCGTACGGCGCCTCCAGCGCGTAGCCGACCCGCAGCGGCCGGTCGTCGGCGTGCGAGCCCGACGGGCCGCCGCCGGTGCCGACGACCATTCCCATGGCGATCAGCGTGCCGATCAGCACCAGCAGCGCCCAGGCCTGCAACTTCGTGTGCTTCATGACGTGGATTGAGTGGATCGTGCGACCCGACGCATGATGTGCATCTTCCTGCTTGGCGTGGTGCGCCTGCTGTTGTGCCAGGCGACGATTCTGGTTCATGCGGACCGCCCGACCGATCGGCAAGTCGCATGGCGGCATGTTTTTTTCAGTTCGAGACGCCTGCCGATCCGTCCGTCCGGGCCCGGTCGTCGCTGTCCCCAGGTGTTGCGTGCAGGCATTTTCCGATCCGGTGGCGCCCGGCGTTCTAGCATCGCCGCCCTTGCCTTGCGTTCGTCGCAGGCCTGACAACGCTGACCGGAGACGACCGATGGCCCCCGATCCCGCTTCCTTTCGCAGCGACGAGCCGCAGCGACCGAACCGTCCGCTCGATGCCGCCGCCGCCGCGCCGGGGGCGTTGGCCGGCCTGAAGGTGCTCGACCTGTCGCGCGTCCTGGCCGGGCCGTGGGCCGGCCAGCTGCTGGCCGACCTGGGCGCCGACGTCGTCAAGGTGGAGCGCCCGGGCCTGGGCGACGACACCCGCACGTGGGGCCCGCCGTGGCTCAAGGATGCCGAGGGCCGCGACACGAGCGACGCGGCCTATTTCTTCTGTGCCAACCGCAACAAGCGCTCGGTCGCGATCGACCTGGCCGATCCGGCCGGCGCGGCGCTGGTGCGGCGCCTGGCCGCGCAGGCCGACGTGGTGCTGGAGAACTTCAAGGTCGACGGACTCAAGGCCTGCGGTCTTGACCACGCCACGTTGTGCGCGGCCCACCCGCGGCTGATCTACTGCTCGATCACCGGCTTCGGCCAGACCGGGCCGTATGCGCCGCGCGCGGGCTACGACTTCCTGATCCAGGGCATGGGCGGCCTGATGAGCGTGACCGGCCGCGCCGATGGCGAGCAGGGTGCCGGCCCGCAGAAGGTGGGCGTGGCGCTGACCGACGTGATGACCGGCCTGTACGCCACCATCGGCGTGCTCGCCGCGCTGGCGCACCGCGAGCGCAGCGGCTGCGGCCAGCACATCGACCTGGCGCTGCTCGACGTGCAGGTGGCCGCGCTCGCCAACCAGACCGCCAACCACCTGATCGGCGGCACGGTGCCGCGCCGCATGGGCAACGCGCACCCGAACATCGTGCCGTACCAGGACTTCCCGACCGCCGACGGCGACATGATCCTGGCGATCGGCAACGACGGCCAGTTCGCGCGTTTCTGCGCCGTCGCCGGCCGGCCCGAATGGGCCGCGGACGAACGCTATGCGAGCAACGCCGCGCGGGTGGCGAACCGCGCCGCGCTGATCCCGCTGCTGCGCCAGGCCACCGTGATGCGCAGCACCGCCGAGTGGATCGCCGCGCTCGAATCCGAGGCCGTGCCGTGTGGGCCGATCAACCGCATCGACCAGGTGTTTGCCGACCCGCAGGTGATCGCGCGCGGCTTGCGGGTCGATCTGCCGCACCCGCTGGCGGGCAGCGTGCCCGGCGTGGCCAACCCGATCCGCCTGTCGGCCACGCCGGTGACGTATCGCAGCGCGCCGCCGCGGCTCGGTCAGGACACCGCCGAGGTGCTGGCCGACTGGCTCGGCGAGGTGGCCGCCGACGGCAGCGCCTGATCGCCGCCGTCCAGCCGCGCGACCGTGCGTTGGGGGGCGTCGGTCTGCATGCGCAGCGCCATCGCGCCGGCGCTGCGGCCGGTGTCGCTCAGGCTGACGCGGGTGCCCTTGGCGCAGTAGCGCTGCTGCAGCGCGCGCACCTCGGCGAGCATTTCCGCGTAGACCGGAATCCGCTCGCGGTGCCGCTGCAGCACCAGGCCGGCCAGTTCGAGCAGCTTGGCGTTGAGGGTTTCCTGGCCCTGCCTGATCAGCGCCTGCACCGCGATCAGGGGCGAGCCCTTGATGCTGTGCGTCATCGCCCGCTCGGCCAGTGCGGCGATGCGCACCTGCGCCTCGCGGATGATCTGCTGGTAGCCGTCATGGCCGATCGCCGCGGCCGACAGCAGGTCGGTGCCGGCCTTCGAGACGCAGAAACGCAGCGCCAGCGTGCGGATCCAGATCTCGGCGTCGGCCAGCTGGATCTCGGTGCGCGCCAGCCGCGTCAGCAGGGCGACCGTGTTGCTGGCGGCCTCGAAATCGAAATCGTCGTCGCTCAGCTCGCGGGCCATCGACTTGACCTGCTCGATCACCCGCGCGATCTGCCGCTCGTTGAGCGTGCGCAGCACCGTGACCAGGTCGAGCATGCGGCGCAGGCGGGCGCTTTCGCCGTGTTTCTCGACCGCCCGCGTCAGGTTGTCGCCGACCCGGATCAGGCCGCGCGGGTCGGTTTGGTCGAAGCGCAGCAGCGCCAGCAGGACGAGCGTCTGCATGTCGAACATCTTGCTCGACAGGCCCGTCACCATCGCGCGTTCGAGCGCCTTGCCGGCTTCGTCCCACTGTCCGGCGTAGAACGCCAGCATGCCCTGCTTCTGCAGCCGCGTGACGCTGGCCGGCGTGATCGCGCTGGCGCGCCGGAAGGTCGCCAGCGCGCCTTCGAGGTCGCCCTGCTCGACCTGCACCCGGCCCATCACGTCGTAGGCATCGGCAAAGCTCGGGTTGTCGCTGATCAGCGATTCGAGCGTGCGGCGCGCCTGCACGGTGGTGCCGGCCTCGACCTCGGCGCGTGCGATGCCCAGCTTGGCCCAGGGCAGCGCGCGGGTCTCGCGGATGGCGGTGAACAGCGCGCGGGCGTCGTCGTGGCGGCCCATGCGCAGCAGCAGCTCGGCACCCACCCGCGCGGCGTATAGCCAGTACTCGGCGCGTGCCTCGAAGCGGTGCTGGCACAGCCGCGCCGCGACCTCGAGCTGGCCTTCGTCGATGGCGTCGAAGATCGGCTTGAGCATGTGCTTGCGCCGGCGCGCCTGCAGCACGCGATCGAGCAGCGCGGTGGCGTTGTGCGGCTTGAGCAGGTAGCTGTCGAGCGCCGACTCGGCCGCCTCGGCCACCTTGGCGTACGAGGCCTCGCCGGTGACCATGATGAACACGGTCGACAGCGGCAGCAGCTGGGCGCGCCGCAGGTCGTCGAGCAGATCCTGGCCGCCCATGTGCTGATGGTCGAAGTGGTGCTCGCACACCACCACGTCGAAATTGCGGTGTTCGAGGATGCGGCGCGCGTCGATCGCCCGGGCGCATTGCGCCACCGTGCCGACGCCGAACTCGCGCAGCATCGCCACCAGCGTGCTGCGCGAGGTCGGGTTGCCGTCGATGACGAGGGCTCGGCAGGCTTGGATGTCCGGGTCTGGAACTGACATGGGGCGTGGGTTGAACCGATGGGTGTCGCACGACGGATTCGTGCCATGAGATCGGCCGGCCGCCCTGGAACTTGAACCCGCACATGAAAACGGCCACCCGCAGGTGGCCGTCCGATGCGGGCATGAAGGCTCGCGGGCTTACTTGAACAGATCCTTGACCCGGTCGGTCCAGCTCTTCGAGGTGGGCGAATGCTTGTCGCCCCCCTTGCGGAACGACTCGTCGAGCTCCTTGAGCAGCTTGCGCTGATGCTCGGTGAGCTTGACCGGCGTCTCCACCGACACGTGGCAGTACAGGTCGCCCGGATAGTTGGAGCGGATGCCCTTGATGCCCTTGCCGCGCAGGCGGAAGGTCTTGCCGTGCTGGGTGCCTTCGGGCAGCTCGATCTCGGCCGAGCCGCTGAGCGTGGGCACCTCGATCGCGCCGCCCAGCGCCGCGGTCGTCAGCGGCACCGGCACGGTGCAGTGCAGGTCGTCGCTGTCGCGCTCGAAGATCTCGTGCTGCTTGATGCGGATCTCGACGTACAGGTCGCCCGCCGGCCCGCCTTGCGTGCCCGGCTCGCCATGACCGCGCAGCGCGATGCGCTGGCCTTCGTTGATGCCGGCCGGGATCTTGACCTCGAGCGTCTTCTGCTTCTTGACCTTGCCCGCGCCGTTGCAGCTGGTGCAGGGCTCGGGGATGATCTTGCCGCTGCCGTGGCAGTGCGGGCAGGTCTGCTGGATGCTGAAGAAACCCTGGCGCAGATGCACCGTGCCGGCGCCGTGGCAGGTGGTGCACGGCTTGGCGCTGGTGCCCGGCTTGGCGCCGCTGCCGTGGCAGGTGTCGCACTCTTCCCAGGTCGGGATGCGGATCTGGCTTTCCTTGCCGTGCGCAGCCTCTTCGAGCGTGATCTCCATCGCGTACGACAGGTCGGCGCCGCGGTAGACCTGCTGGCCGCCGGCCCCGCGTCGTCCGCCACCGCCCTGCTGGCCGAAGATGTCGCCGAAGATGTCGCCGAAGGCCTCGGCAAAGCCGCCGTAGCCTTCGCCGCCCGCACCCGGCCGGAAGCCCGCGCCACCCGCATTGGGGTCGACGCCGGCGTGGCCGAACTGGTCGTAGGCAGCGCGTTTCTGCGCGTCCGAGAGCATCTCGTAGGCCTCTTTCGCCTCCTTGAACTTCTCTTCCGACGCCTTCGCGCCATCACCCTGGTTTCGATCCGGGTGATGCTTCATGGCCAGCTTGCGGTAGGCCTTCTTGATCTCGTCCTCGGAGGCGGTTTTGCCCACACCCAGAACTTCGTAGTAATCGCGCTTTCCCATGAGCAGGACCCAGATCTTCTCAAGCTAGAACGCCGCGTCGAGAACAAGGCGCTTTTCAGTACCTCTCCCGCACGCGGCGAAGACCACCGGACGGTGCGCCCCGAGGGGCCGCACCGCACCGGCGCATTTCACTTCTTGACTTCCTTGAACTCGGCGTCGACCACGTCCGCGTCGTCGGCCTTGCTCTCGGACTTCGGTGCCTCGCCGCCCGCGGGGCCGGCAGCGGCACCGGCGGCCTGCTGGGCCTGCATGTCGGCGTACATCTTCTCGCCGAGCTTCTGGCTGGCCGTCATCAGGGTGTTGGTCTTGGCCTCGATGTCGTCCTTGTCGTCGCCCTTGATGGCTTCCTCGACGTCCTTCATCGCGGCTTCGATCTTTTCCTTCTCGCCGGCGTCGAGCTTGTCGCCGTATTCGGTGAGCGACTTCTTGACCGAGTGCACCATCGCGTCGCCCTGGTTCTTGGCCTGGACGACCTCGACCTTCTTCTTGTCCTCGGCCGCGTTGGCTTCGGCGTCACGCACCATCTTCTGGATCTCGTCTTCCGACAGACCCGAGTTGGCCTTGATCGTGATCTTGTTTTCCTTGCCGGTGGCCTTGTCCTTGGCGCCCACGTGCAGGATGCCGTTGGCGTCGATGTCGAAGGTCACCTCGATCTGCGGCGTGCCGCGCGGCGACGGCGGGATGCCTTCGAGGTTGAACTCGCCCAGGCTCTTGTTGCCCGAGGCCAGCTCGCGCTCGCCCTGGTAGACCTTGATCGTCACGGCCGGCTGGTTGTCGTCGGCGGTCGAGAAGGTCTGCGAGAACTTGGTCGGGATGGTGGTGTTCTTCGTGATCATCTTCGTCATCACGCCGCCGAGCGTCTCGATGCCCAGCGACAGCGGGGTGACGTCGAGCAGCAGCACGTCCTTGCGCTCGCCGCCCAGCACCTGACCCTGGATCGCGGCACCGACGGCCACCGCTTCATCCGGGTTGACGTCCTTGCGCGGCTCCTTGCCGAAGAAATCCTTGACCTTGTCCTGCACCTTGGGCATGCGGCTCATGCCGCCGACCAGGATCACGTCGTCGATCTGGCCGACCGACACGCCGGCGTCCTTCATCGCCGTGCGGCACGGTGCGATCGTGCGCTCGATCAGCTCCTCGACCAGGCTTTCCAGCTTGGCGCGGGTCAGCTTGATGTTGAGGTGCTTCGGGCCCGACGCGTCGGCCGTGATGTACGGCAGGTTGATGTCGGTCTGCGCGCTGTTGGACAGCTCGATCTTGGCCTTCTCGGCCGCTTCCTTCAGGCGCTGCAGGGCCAGCACGTCCTTCGACAGGTCGACGCCCTGGTCCTTCTTGAACTCGGCGATGATGAAATCGATGATGCGCTGGTCGAAGTCCTCGCCGCCCAGGAAGGTGTCGCCGTTGGTCGACAGCACCTCGAACTGCATCTCGCCGTCGACGTCCGCGATCTCGATGATCGAGATGTCGAAGGTGCCGCCGCCCAGGTCATAGACCGCGATCTTGCGGTCGCCCTTGCCGTGCTTGTCCAGGCCGAAGGCCAGCGCGGCCGCGGTCGGCTCGTTGATGATGCGCTTGACGTCCAGGCCGGCGATGCGGCCGGCGTCCTTGGTGGCCTGGCGCTGGCTGTCGTTGAAGTAGGCCGGCACCGTGATGACGGCTTCGGTCACTTCCTCGCCGAGATAGTCCTCGGCGGTCTTCTTCATCTTGCGCAGCACTTCGGCGCTGACTTGCGGCGGGGCCATGCGCTTGCCGCGCACTTCGACCCAGGCGTCGCCGTTGTCGGCCGCAGCGATCTTGTAGGGCATCAGGTCGATGTCCTTCTGCACTTCCTTCTCGGTGAACTTGCGACCGATCAGGCGCTTGACCGCGTACAGCGTGTTGCGCGGGTTGGTCACGGCCTGGCGCTTGGCCGAGGCACCGACCAGGATCTCGCCGTCTTCCTGGTACGCGATGATCGACGGCGTGGTGCGCGCACCCTCGCTGTTCTCGATCACGCGCGTCGTGTTGCCTTCCATGACGGCGACGCAGCTGTTGGTCGTGCCGAGGTCGATACCGATGATCTTGCCCATGTGTGTGCTCCGGAAAATTTGTGAACTGGTGTCTGATTTGCGGCTGACGGCCGGGCTTTCAAGCCCTGCGACCTGCGCGCGGCCTGCGTTGGAGCAGGGCCCGGCGCGCGGTCGCGATCAGCGTGTCATTTGGCGGCGGCGACGGTCACCAGCGCGGGCCGCAGCACGCGGTCGGCGATCAGGTAGCCCTTCTGCAGCACGGCCACCACCGTGTTGGCCTCTTGTTCGGCGGGCACCACGCTGATGGCCTGGTGCTGGTGCGGGTCGAACTTGGTGCCGGCCGGCGGATTGACCTCGAGCACCTTGTTGCGCTCGAGCGCCTGGCCGAGCTGGCGCAGCGTGGCGTGCACGCCCTCGATCACCTGTTCGGGCGAGCCCTTGCCGGCGGCGTGGCTCACAATCGCGGCCTCCAGGCTGTCTTTCACCGGCAGCAGGCTCTCGGCGAAGGATTCGACTGCAAACTTGCGCGACTTGGCGATGTCGTCATCGGCACGACGGCGGATGTTGTCGGCTTCGGCCTTGGCGCGCAGGTAGGCATCAGCCAGATCCGCGTTCTTGGCTTCGAGTTCGGCGATGCGCGCGGCGCTGTCGTCGATTAGCTCTGAGGCGATACCCTGGGCTTCCAGGGCGGCGTTGTCGGATGGGATGTCGGCTTTGGGCGTGTCTGGCATGAAATGTCTCTGTCCGTCTGACGATGAACCGGCAGTGCAACTTGCACCGATGGCCATGAATTCAAGAGGGTTGCGACAAGATTTTTCTCGCGCCCTGCACGGGAGCACGCACGCAACGCAACACAATCTGCGGCGTTAAGGTATATTTCATGGGAAATTATCCCAGCAATAGACTCCCAAAGCAGTGCCATGAGCGACCAACCCAACCACGATCCTGGATCCGTCGCCGGCCATGATCCGCGGGCACAGCAGGCGCTCGATGGCGCGGCTGTCGTGCTGCGGCCGGTGGTGCGCTGGCTGTTGCGCCACGGCGTCCATTACGGTGCATTGACCCAGGTGCTCAAGCAGGTGTTCCTGGCCGAGGCGCGCAGCGAACTGCAGCGCAAGGGCAGCAAGGTGACCGATTCGGCGCTCAGCGTGCTGTCGGGCGTGCACCGCAAGGACGTGCGCGCGCTCGGCAACCAGGCGCTGCCGGTGGCGCCGCTGGTGCCCACGCCGGCGTCGGTGCTGTTCACGCGCTGGATCACCGACCCGCGTTACCGCGATCCGGCCAGCGCGCAGGTGCTGTCGCGCCTGCCGCGCCACGGCGAGATGCCCAGCTTCGAGGCGCTGGCGCGCGAGACCTCCAGCGACGTCCACCCGCGCACGCTGCTCGAGGAACTGCAGCGCCTGGGCATGGTCAGCGTCGACGGCGACGACGTCTGCCTGAGCGCCGACCGCTTCGTCAGCCGCCCGGAGGACGCCAGCGCCGCGCAGACCCTGGCGGTCAACGCGGCCGACCACCTCGCGGCGGCGGTCTACAACCTGCAGGCCGGCAACGGCTTCAAGTTCCTGGAGCAGAGCGTCTACGCCAACGGCCTGAGTGTCGAATCGGGCAACAAGCTGGCGGCCGTGGCGCGCGCGGTGTGGGCCCCTGCGTTCGACGGCATGGTGGCGGCGGCCACCGATTGCGTGCGCGCGGACAATAGCCGTGAAGACACGCCGTTGCGCATGCGCTTTGGCGTGTACTACTACCACGAGGCCCTCACCCCCGAAGGCGAGAACGGGAAACCCGACGCGGCCTCGAAGTCCGCCTCGCGGCACGAGTGACCCGGGCCTGCTGCACCGAACGATCACACTGGATATCTGGAGTTCACCATGTTCGACCGAGTCGACAACGATGCCGCGCCCCCGGTGCACGTGCCGCGCGCGCGAGGTTCCGCCGTCGGCTGGTTCGGCGCCGCCGTGATGGCCGTGCTCACGCTGGTGGCGTGCGGGGGAGGGGGTGGAGATGGTGGCGTCGGCACCAATGGCACCGGCATTTCGATGGGCACGGTGAACGGCTTCGGCAGCGTGATCGTGGATGGCGTGCGGTTTGATGACCGTCAGGCCCGAGTCGAGATCGAGCAAGGTTCCAAGGGGGACGAGTTCGTGCTGGCCGAGGTCAAGCTCGGTCATCGCTCGCTGGTCGAATCGATCGGCAGCGCAAACGACACCACCGCGAGCCTGGGCGTGGCCCAGCGCATCGAGGTCGAACCGTCGCTGGTGGGGGTGGTCGACAGCAAGCTGGGCGACTCGATCACGGTGCTCGGCCAGCGGGTGGTCGTCAACTCGACGGGCGGCCAGCAACCGGCGACCGTGTACGAGGGCTTTTCGGGTATTGCCGACATCCAGCCGACGACCGATGTTGTCGAAGTGCATGCGTTGCGCCAGGGCAGCGGCGACGCAGTGACCTACCTCGCGACGCGGATCGAGAAAAAGACTGCGGCACCACCGGCCTACCTTCGCATCGCGGGTGTCGTGTCGGGCGTCAGCGGCGGCAGCACGGGCACGTTCAAGCTCGGCCCCCTGACGGTGCAGCGCTCCGGCTCGACCGTGATCCTGCCGGTTGGCAGCCCGGCGCTCCAGATTGCCAACGGCAACTCGGTGGTGGTGTTCGCCCCGACCGGCGCCTATGTGGCGACCGGGGCGACGGCGCCGAGACTGGACGTGACCGACGGGGCGGTGAGGGTGCGTTCGTTCGCGTCGCCGGTGTCGATCTCGGCCTACCTGAGCGGCGTGGTCACGGAGATCAACGCGACGACCAAGCTGATTGCCATCGACGGCGCGACGGTCGATCTGTCGCGTGTTGCCGATGCCGATTTCGATCGCGTCACGTTTGCCACGCTGGTCGTCGGCGACTACGTGCGTGCACGCGGGCGCTATCTGTCGGCGACCTCGTTCGTTGCGGACCGACTGCAGTTGCGCACGGGCGACGACGACGTCAACAACCCGGCTGAACTGCATGGAACCTTGAGCGGCTTTGTCGACGCAACCCTCACCACGCCTGCGAAGTTCGTCGTGCGTGATACCGAGGTCCTGCTGCCGGACTCCGCAGCCGTCAAGGATTGCCCGGCGGTCGGGGTGGTGCTGAACGATCAGTTCGTCGAAGTCAAGGGCCTCGTCTCGAGCACGGGCATCACTGCCACCCAACTCGAGTGCAAGAGCGAGGTGGCCGGATCGGTGGTCGAGCGACAGGGGACGGTGACGTCCCTCAGCGTGAGCGCTCGCACCTTCGTTTTGCAGCGCACGGGTGTTGCGGATGTGACAGTCGCCTACACCGACAACACCTTCTTCCGCGACATCCCGAACTGGACCGATGGTCTGGCTGTCGAGGTCGAAGGCTCGTTGAGCGGCACCGGCACATCGGCAGTGCTCAACGCCATCAAGATCAAGCGCGACGACGACTGATCGCTTTCGGGAGCGTCGTCGTCCGATGGATGGGCGCCGGCGTCTCTCAGCCCTCGTCGTCCAGCGACACGCTCCAGCGCTGCCACTCGGTGATCTGCCGGCGATCCGACTTGGTCGGCCGGCCTTGCGTGATGCTCTGCGCCGGGTCGACCGTCAACGGCCGGTTGGCGAGCCAGGTCGCCACGGCGGCGCGGCTTTCTTCGGTCTCTTCATAGAGCTGCCGGGCCACTGGCGCCGGGCCGCGCACGTCCGACAGGGCCAGAACCCGGATGATGCGCGGCAGCGGGCAGTTGCCCTGTTTCACGCTCAGCAGGTCGCCGCAGCGCACCAGCCGGGCGGCCTTGGCCAGTTGCTGGTTGATCATGACGCGGCCGTGGCCGATCTCGTCGCCGGCCAGGCTGCGGGTCTTGTAGAAGCGCGCGGCCCAGAGCCACTTGTCGAGGCGCACGCCCTCGCGGCTGTCGGGCGCTGCGGCGGCATCGGTCTTGTCGTCGGATCGGTGTTTCACGCCGCCGATTGTGGCGCGGCAGCGTGCAGCGGCAAGTCCACACGCGCGTCCAGGCCGAGTGCGGCGCCCGAGCCATCGGCCGCCACCCGGTTGTCGAGCCGGATCTGCCCGCCGAGCCGTTCGCAGACCTCGCGGCAGATGTTCAGCCCCAGGCCGCTGCCGCTGCTCGGATGGCCGGTGTGGAAGGGCTCGAACAGGTGCTCGCGCTGCGCCGCCGAGATGCCGGGGCCGCTGTCGCGGATCTGCAGCCGGGCGATCGGGTCGGCGCTGGGCCCGTCGGCCGCGGTGGGCGGCGTCAGCGCAAGCACCGCCACGCTCAGCGCCCCGCCCGCCGGCGTGGCGCGGATGGCGTTGTGCAGCAGGTTGCGTGTCAGCTCGCGCAGCATCCAGTCGCGCGCGCGCACCGGAACCGGCGCGTCGGCGGCGAGCTCGAAGTCGAGGCCCTTGTCGGCGATCAGCGGCGCCAGGTCGAGCGCCACGTCGCGCACCAGCGCGGCCAGGTCGATGCTTTCGGCGGCCTGGTCGTTCTGCACCTGATCGAGCTTGGCGAGCGCCAGCATCTGGTTGGCCAGGCGCGTGGCGCCGTCCACCGTGGCGCGGATCTCGCGCAGCGCCTCGTGCGCCGGCAGGTCGCCGCGCAGCGCCGACTGCACCTGGGTCTTGAGCACGGCCAGCGGCGTGCGCAGCTGGTGCGAGGCGTCGCGCACGAAGCGTTTCTGGCGCGTCAGCAGACCGGCCAGGCGGGCCATCGCGTCGTTGGTGGCGTCGATCAGCGGCTGCAGTTCGCGCGGCGTGCCGGTGGTGTCGATCGGCGACAGGTCATCGGCCGGGCGCGCCGTGATGGCCGCACTGAGCTCGCGCACCGGCCGGGTAGCGCGCTGCACCACCCACGACACCACGAGGCTGATCACCCCCAGCAGCGCGGCCTGGCGCCACAGGGTGTCGAACAGCATCTGGCGCGCCAGCGTCTGGCGCAGCTCCAGCGTCTCGGCCACCTGGATGGTCGCCATGCCCTGGCCGGCCTGGCCCGACACCGGCTGCAGCAGCACGGCCACCCGCACCGGCTCGCCGCGGTAGTGGTCGTCGTAGAAATCGACCAGCGCCGCGTAGGGCCCGCGCACCGGAATCCGGCCCTGCCAGGCCGGCAGGTCCTCGAAACCCGAGACCATCTCGCCGCCGAAGCCCGACACCTTGAAGAAGATGCGGCTGCGGTTGTCGGCCTCGAAGGCCTCGAGCGCCGAGTAGGGCACGTTGGCGCGCACCTGCAGGGCGTCGCTGTTGCCGGTCACTTCGAGCAGTTCGCCGATCGACTTGGCCGACGCCAGCAGCGTGCGGTCGTAGGCGGTGTCGGCCGAGCGCAGGGCCTGGTGGTAGAGGCTCCAGGTGTTGATCGCCACCAGCAGGCCGACCGGCAGCAGGATGCCCAGCAGCAGCCGGCTGCGCATCGACAGCCGCGCCAGGCGCATCGACAGCCGGTCGATCACGGCTGCGGCGACAGCAGGTAACCCAGGCCGCGCAGCGTCACCAGCCGTGCGCCGGTGGTCGCCAGGCGCTTGCGCAGGCGGTAGGCCACGACCTCGATCGCGTCGGGCTGCACGTCGGCCTCGCCGGCGAACACCAGCTCGAACAGCCGTTCCTTGGCCACCGCCTGGCCGGGCCGGGCCAGCAGCGCGCGCAGCAGCGCCGACTCACGCGGCGCGAGTTCGAGCGCCTGGCCCTGGAAGTAGACCGCACCGCTTTGCGCGTCGACACGCAGGCCGCAGTACTCGGGCGTGTCGTGGCGCTCGCTGGGCTGGCGCCGCACCAGCGCCTTCACGCGTGCCTCGAGTTCGTCGAGGTCGAAGGGCTTGGCCAGGTAGTCGTCGGCGCCGGTGTTCAGGCCGAGCACGCGGTCGCCCACCGCGCCGCGGGCGGTCAGGATGATGACGGGCGTGCGCAGGCCCTCGGCGCGGGCGCGGGTCAGCACCTCCAGGCCGTCGACGCCGGGCAGGCTGAGGTCGAGCAGCACCACGTCGGGCTGGCTGGCCTGCCAGCGGTCGAGCGCACGGGCGCCGTCGGCGCAGGTCACGACCTGCATGCCGCGGCGCTCGAAGGCGCGCTGCAGCGAGGTCTGCATCGCCAGGTTGTCTTCGATCAGGAGCAGTTTCATGGGCGGGCAAGGGTTCGGAGTGGCGCTCGCTTGGCGTTTCCCCTAGTGGGTTGGACAGCCGATCGACAGCCAGCGGCGTCACCATTGATTCTGTCCGTGATTCACCAACGAGCAGGAGACAAACATGCGTCGTGACACCTTTCTGAAGTCGATGGCCGCCCTCGCCGTGGCGGGAACCTTGCCACTGAGCGCCCGCGCGGCGGCGAATCTCAAGATGATGATTCCCGCCAATCCGGGGGGCGGCTGGGACAGCACCGGCCGCGCGCTGGGCAAGGCGATGCAGGACGCCGGCGTGGCCGGCTCGGTGAGCTACGACAACAAGGGCGGCGCGGCCGGCGCGATCGGCCTGGCGCAGTTCGTCAACGGCAGCAAGGGCGACCCGAACGCGCTGATGGTGATGGGCGCGGTCATGCTCGGCGGCCTGATCACCGGCAAGCCGCCGGTGAGCCTGACGCAGGCCACGCCGATCGCCCGCCTGACCAGCGAATACAACGTCTTCGTGCTGCCGGCCAACTCGCCCTTCAAGACCATGAAGGACGTGGTCGAGCAGCTCAAGAAGGACCCCGGCAGCGTCAAGTGGGGCGGCGGTTCGCGCGGCTCCACCGAACACATCGCCGCGGCGATGCTGGCGCATGAAGTGGGCGTCGATCCGGCCAAGATCAACTACGTCGCCTTCCGGGGCGGTGGCGAGGCCACGGCCGCGATCCTGGGTGGCAACGTCACCATCGGCGGCAGCGGCCTGAGCGAGTTCGACGAGTACATCACCAGCGGCAAGATGCGCGGCGTGGGCGTCACGGCCGACGCGCGCCTGAAGGGCTTCGACATCCCGACGCTCAAGGAGCAGGGCTACAACGTCGTGCTCGGCAACTGGCGCGGCGTCTACGGCGCGCCCGGCATCACCGCCGAGCAGCGCGCGGCGCTGACCGACATGGTGCTCAAGACGGTGCAGTCCAAGGGCTGGGCCGAGGCGCTGGAGCGCAACCGCTGGATGCCGGCGGTGCTGTCGGGCGCGGCGTTCGAGAAGTTCGTCGAAGACGACTTCGCCAACCTGCGCAAGACCATGACCCAGGCCGGGATGATCTGACATGAAGACGCCGCAAGCCCTCGTGGGTGCGGGCGTGCTGGGCATCGGCGTGCTGCTCGCAGCCGGTGCCTGGGACATCCCGACCGAAGCCGGTTACGGCGGTGTCGGCGCCAGCTTCCTGCCGCTGGTGGTGGCTTGCGCGCTGCTCTTGTGCGGGGTCGGCCTGATCTGGGAGGCCGCCAGCGGCGGCTTCCGCGAGATGGACGATTCCTCGGGCGACGAGGCCGGCTACTGGCGCGGTTTCGCCTGGGTCTCGGCCGGCATCCTGCTCAATGCGCTGCTGATCGGCACGCTCGGTTTCATCCTCAGCTGCACGCTGTGTTTCATGCTCGCGGTGCGCGGCTTCAAGGCCTCGCAGGGCGTGCTTGACGGCGGTGTGCGCAGCTGGCTGGTGCACGCGCTGACGGGCTTGGCGATCGCCGCGCCGGTGTTCTGGATGTTCACCAAGCTGCTCGCCATCAACCTGCCGGGCCTGACTTCGACGGGATGGATCTGATGGACACCTTCAATCAACTGCTGCAGGGCTTCATCACCGCCGGCACGCCGGTCAACCTGCTGTGGTCGCTGCTGGGCTGCACCATCGGCACGGCGGTGGGCGTGCTGCCGGGGATCGGTCCGGCCACCGCGGTGGCGATGCTGCTGCCGATCACGCTGCAGGTCGAGGTGACGGCGTCGATGATCTTCTTCGCCGGCATCTACTACGGCGCGATGTACGGCGGCTCGACCACCTCGATCCTGCTCAACACGCCCGGCGAGGCCGGCTCGATGGTCACGGCCATGGAGGGCAACAAGATGGCCAAGAGCGGCCGCGCCGGGGCCGCGCTGGCCACCGCCGCGATCGGCTCGTTCGTGGCCGGCACCATCGCCACGGTGGTGGTCACCTTCGGCGCGCCGGTGATCGCCGAATACGCGGTCAGGCTCGGCCCGCCGGAATATTTCATGCTGATGGTGCTGGCCTTCTGCACCGTCAGCGCGGTGCTCGGCAAGAGCACGCTGCGCGGCCTGACGGCGCTCTTTATCGGCCTGTCGATGGGGCTGGTGGGCATCGACCAGATCTCCGGCACCGCGCGCTACACGCTGGGCGTGCCCGAGATGATGGACGGCATCGACGTGGTGCTGGTCGCGGTCGGCCTGTTCGCCGTCGCCGAGGCGCTGCACGTGGTGCTGTTCGAGGGCCGGGTGGTCGAGTCGCAGAACAAGCTCAGCCGCGTCCACATGAGCCTGTCGGACTGGAAGCGCTCGTTCCCGGCCTGGATCCGCGCCACCTTCATCGGCCTGCCGTTCGGCTGCATCCCGGCCGGTGGCAGCGAGATCCCGACCTTCCTGAGCTACGCGACCGAGAAGAAGCTGTCCAAGCATCAGAAGGAGTTCGGCACCACCGGCGCGATCGAGGGCGTGGCTGGCCCCGAGGCGGCCAACAACGCGGCCATCACGGCCACGCTGATCCCGCTGCTGACGCTGGGCATCCCGACCTCCAACACCACCGCGATCCTGCTCGGCGCGTTCCAGAACTACGGCATCCAGCCCGGGCCCCAGCTGTTCGACAGCAACGGCGCGCTGGTCTGGGCGCTGATCGCCTCGCTCTACATCGGCAACGTGATGCTGCTGATCCTCAACCTGCCGCTGGTGGGGCTGTGGGTCAAGCTGCTGAAGATCCCCAAGCCGGGCCTGTATGCCGGCATCCTGATCTTCGCCACCGTGGGTGTCTACGGCATCCGGCAGTCGAGCTTCGACCTGTTCCTGCTCTACGCCATCGGCCTGCTCGGCCTGGTGATGCGGCGCTTCGACTTCCCCGCAGCACCGGTGGTGGTCGGCCTGATCCTCGGCCCGCTCGCCGAAGCGCAGCTGCGCAACGCGATGTCGATCGGCGAGGGCAAGTGGAGCGTCTTCCTCGACCGGCCGATGTCGCTGACGCTGGTGATCGTGGTGATCGCCGTGCTGGTCCTGCCGCGACTGGTCAAGCTGGTGCAACGCATGCGCTGAGCCCCGGGCGGGCGACCACCGGACCCGGTCCGGGCCCGTCTTCTTTCCCCGTTCCCCGTTTTCTCGGGCCCTGGATCCAGGGCCCGGGGGATCCGTGCGCGCCCTCGGGTGCGTGAACACGATCGATCAAGGCGCCTGATGCCGTGACGGTCTCGACATTTCGACAACCGGAGACAACCCGAATGAACAAGTCCCTGATCACCTTCGCCATCCTGGCCGCCGCAGCCGGCACCGCCGCCGCGCAATCGAACGTCACGGTCTACGGCAAGATCGACCTCGGCGTGCGCAAGGCCGTCGGCGCCACCAACAGTGAAATGGCCACCGGCAGCGACGGCCGGCTCGGCTTCAAGGGCACCGAGGACCTGGGCGGTGGCAACCGCGCCTTCTTCGATCTGCAGCATCGTTTCTTCCCGAACACCGGCGCTCAGGACGGCGCGCAGTTCTGGAAGGGCCTGTCGCAGGTCGGCATCGGCGGTGCGTTCGGCCAGGTGTCGTTCGGCCGGCAGTACATCGCCGCGTTCTCGATGATCCAGGACAAGATCGACCCGTTCGGCGGCGACACGGTGGCGCAGCTGCGTGACGTCGGCTTTCGGGTCGGCGGCATCACCAAGGTGCGCATCGACAGCTCGATCCGCTACGACTACAGCACCAACGGACTGAACCTGGCCGTGTCGAGCGCCGAGTCGACGCCCAACGGCGGCAGCGACCGGCCGTTCTCGGTGGGCGCGAACTACAAGGTGGGCGGCCTGTTCGTCGGCGCCGGCTACGAGGATCCGGCCGGCGCGAACGACCGCATCGTGCACGTCGGCGCGGCCTACACGATGGGCGCGGCCACGGTCTCGGCCGGTTACGCCAAGGGCGACACCAACGCCAACGTCACCGCCAAGGGCTTCATGGTCGGCCTGAACTGGGCGCTCGGCCCCGGCGAGCTGAAAGCCGCCGCCGGCACGCAGAAGCAGGGCAGCACGACCACCGCGCAGAAGGTCGGCCTGGGCTACCACTACGCGCTGTCCAAGCGCACGACGATCTACACCGACGTCGGCCATGACAGCAAGGCGGTCGCCAACAAGACCGGCTACGACCTCGGCGTGAAGCACACGTTCTGAGCGTGTCTGCGCCGGCCGCAGCAGCCTGCTGCGCGGCCGGTGTGATCAGGTCTTGGCGCCCAGAGCCAGCGCGCGCAGGCGCTGGCTCTCCAGCTCGGCCGCACGCGGCTGCTCGTCGCGCATCACCGGCCAGCCGCCGGTGTGGCGCTGCACGATCGCCACCAGGCTCTGGATCCAGGCCGGGTGGTCGTTCAGACACGGGATGTGTTCGAAGCGCTGGCCACCGGCGTGCAGGAAGAGCTCGCGGCCCTCGATGGCGATCTCTTCGAGCGTCTCCAGGCAATCGGCCGGGAAACCCGGGCAGAACACCTGCAGGTGCTTGACGCCGCGCTTGGCCAGGCCCTTGAGCGTGGCCTCGGTGTAGGGCTCCAGCCACTTGGCCTTGCCGAAGCGGCTCTGGAAGCTGACGCTCAGGTTCTGCTCCGACAGCCCCAACCGCTCGCGCAGCAGCCGGCCGGTCTTGAGGCACTGGCAGTGGTACGGATCGCCCAGATGCAGCGTGCGCTCGGGCACGCCGTGAAAGCTCAGCAGCAGGTGGTCGCCGCGGCCTTCGCGGGCCCAGAAGTCTTCGACCCGGCGCGCCAGGGCGTCGATGTAGCTGGGCTCGTCGTGGTGCTGCTTGACGAAGCGCAGCTCGGGCAGGTTGCGCTGCTTCAAGCTCCAGGCCGCCACCGCGTCCCACACGCTGGCGGTGGTGGTGCCCGAATACTGCGGGTACATCGGCAGCACCAGGATGCGATCGCAGCCGGCCTGCTTGAGCTGGTCGAGCGTGGCAGCCACGGCCGGCTGGCCATAGCGCATGGCGTGTGCCACCGTCACCTGCAGGCCGCGTTCGCCCAGATAGCCCTGCAGCATCGTGGCCTGGCGGCGCGTCCAGACCGCCAGCGGCGAGCCTTCGGCGGTCCAGACGCTGGCGTACTTGGCGGCCGACTTGGCCGGCCGCACGCGCAGGATGATGCCGTGCAGGATCGCCAGCCAGATCGCGCGCGGGATCTCGACCACGCGCGGGTCGGACAGGAACTCGGCGAGGTAGCGGCGGACCTCGGCGGTGCGTGGGGCGTCGGGTGTGCCCAGGTTGACGAGCAGCACACCGATGCGGGGCGCGCTGCCGTGGCGGTAAGGGGGTTCGGGGGCGTAACGGGGTGTCGGCATGGCGGCGGATTCTCGCCCAGCCTTGGCCCCATTGCCGCAGCGGGCCGATGGCATGACGACAATGCGCGCATGACTGTCCTTGCCCTCACCCTCGACCTCGATGACACGCTGTGGCCGATCGCGCCTGTGATCGAGCGCGCCGAGCAGGTCACGCACGCGTGGCTCGAGCGGCAGGCCCCCGCCACCGCGCTGCGCTTCGGCGTGCCGGCGATGCGTGAGCTGCGCGCCGACGTGTCGCGCCGCCATCCCCGGCTGGCTCACGACCTGAGCCAGCTGCGCCTGATCGCGTTGCGCGAGTCGCTGCGGGCCAGCGGCGACGATCCGGCGCTGGCCGAGCCGGCCTTCGAGGTGTTCTTCGCGCAGCGCCAGCAGGTCGAGTTCTATGCCGACGTGATCCCCGCGCTCGACCGCCTGGCCGCGCGCTTCCCGCTGCTGGCGCTCAGCAACGGCAATGCCGAGCTGGCCGCGACCGGGCTGTCACGCTGGTTCTGCGGCTCGGTGAGCGCCCGCTCGGCCGGCGTGGCCAAGCCGGATGTGCGGATCTTCCGCAGTGCCTGCGAACAGCTCGGCCGCGCGCCGGCTCAGGTCATGCACATCGGCGACGACCTTGCCCTGGATGTCGACGGCGCACGCGCCGCCGGCCTGCAGACCGCGTGGGTACGGCGTGACGGGGTGCAGCAGCCTGGAGGGTCGACGCAGGAGGCCGGGCGCCGGCACCTGCAGGTGAGCGACCTGCTGGCGCTGGCCGATCTGCTCGGCGCCTGAGCCGGCAGGCTCGGATCGTCAGATCGGCTGCGGATCGGTGTCGTCGAAGCGCAGGATCTCGAAGCTGATGGTCGGTGCGTTGAGCACGTTCGGGCTCACGCCCATGCAGATCACGCCGCGGCCGTGCAGCGTGCAGGCGCCGCGGCGCAGCGTCACCACCTCGGACTGGCGGCCGAAGCGCACGTAGGTGCCGTTCGAGCTCAGGTCGGTGAGCTGGAAGTTGCCGCTGTGCCACTCGATGCGGGCGTGGCTGCGCGAGACGCGGCTGTCGTCGACGCAATAGTTGGCCTCGTGGCTGCGGCCGATGATCACCGGCAGGCTGCGCACCGTGTGGATGCGTGAAACCCCTTCGCTGGCCAGCCGGATGCCTTCGGGCGCGGCGGTCGGGGCGCTGTCGCCGAACATCGTCGACGCTGCATCCTGGCCGCGCCGCGGCTCGAGGCGCCAGACTTCGACCGGTTCGACACGCCCGCGCAGATGCAGGCGCTCGAGCCTGCGAAAGCGCTTGCGCATCTCCGGGGGCAGCGGTTCGAGGGTCTGGGTGGTGAGCAGCGTCTCGTTGTCGCCGGCGGCATCGAGCAGCCGGGCCGACACGTTGACGGCATCGCCGAAGCAGTCGCCGGCGACCTCGATCATTTCGCCATGAACCATGGCGATCTGGACCCGCATCACGGGCTGGCTCGCCGGGCGTGACGCACCCATCACGCGATCGATCGATTCGTGGACTTCTTCGGCGGCGCGGATCGCGGGCAGCGGCCCCTTGAAGACGGCCATCAGGCCATCCCCCAGGGTCTTGATCACCCGGCCTCCCTGGCCCTCGATGATCCGCCCCACCACGGAAACGCTTTGAGTGACGACCGAAGCGGCTTCGGCGTTACCCAGGCTTTCGTAGAGCGAGGTGCTGCCGCGCAGATCGGCAAACAAAACGGTGCAGGTGACAGTCTGCGGCATGGATGCGAAGTTTAGCGTGCCGTTGCGTGACGCACGACACGGTCGCTGTTCTCAAAAGACAAAAGGCCCGGTGAACCGGGCCTTCAGGCAAGGGGATGCGGTATCCCCCGAGCATGGGGGTCTGCAATTTACAGATTGTCCAGATAGGTGCGCAGCTTGTCCGAACGGCTCGGGTGCTTGAGCTTGCGGATCGCCTTGGCCTCGATCTGGCGGATGCGCTCGCGCGTCACGTCGAACTGCTTGCCGACTTCTTCGAGCGTGTGGTCGGTGCTCATCTCGATGCCGAAGCGCATGCGCAGCACCTTGGCCTCGCGCGGCGTCAGGCTGTCGAGGATGTCGCGCACCACGTCGCGCAGGCCCGACTGCATCGCCGCCTCGATCGGCGCGGTGTTGTTGGTGTCCTCGATGAAGTCGCCCAGATGCGAATCGTCGTCGTCGCCGATCGGCGTTTCCATGGAGATCGGCTCTTTCGCGATCTTCATGATCTTGCGGATCTTGTCCTCGGGCATCTCCATCTTCTCGGCCAGAGAAGGCGCGTCGGGCTCGAAACCGAACTCCTGCAAGTGCTGACGCGAGAGACGGTTCATCTTGTTGATCGTCTCGATCATGTGCACCGGAATGCGGATGGTGCGGGCCTGATCGGCGATCGAGCGGGTGATGGCCTGACGGATCCACCACGTCGCGTAGGTCGAGAACTTGTAGCCGCGGCGGTATTCGAACTTGTCGACCGCCTTCATCAGGCCGATGTTGCCTTCCTGGATCAGGTCGAGGAACTGCAGGCCGCGGTTGGTGTACTTCTTGGCGATGGAGATCACGAGGCGCAGGTTGGCCTCGATCATCTCGCGCTTGGCTTCGCGCGAACTGGCTTCGCCCTCGTTCATGCGCCGGTTGATCTGCTTGAGATCGTCGATCGGCACCACCGCCTTGGTCTGCAGATCGGTCAGCTTCTGCTGCAGTTCCTGGATGGCCGGCAGGTTGCGGCTCATCACGGCGCTGTAGGGCTTGTTGGCGGCGATCTCGTTCTCGGCCCACTCCAGGTTCAGGATATTGGGCGGGAAGCTCTTGATGAAGTACTCCTGCGGCATGCCGCAGCGGTCGACCACGATCTTGCGCAGCTCGCGCTCGAAGCGCCGGATGTCGTCCACCTGCGAGCGCAGCAGGTCGCACAGCTTCTCGATCGTCTTGACCGTGAAGCGCACCGTCATCAGCTGGCCGCTGATCGCTTCCTGCGCCTTGTTGTAGGCCGGCGACTTGTAGCCGTCCTTGTCGTAGGCCTTGCGCATCTTGTCGAAGTCGAGCTGCAGCGCGTCGAACTTCACCAGCGCCTGGTTCTTCAGCTCCTCGAGCTTCTTGGTCAGGGCCTTGGAGCCGCCGTTGCCGTCGTCGTCTTCTTCTTCGTCGAACTCGTCGAAGTCTTCTTCGGCGACGTAGTCGTCGGCCTCGTCGGCGGCCACGAAGCCGTCGACCACGCTCGAGATCGGGTCCGTGCCGGCGCGGATCTTGTTGGCCATTTCCAGCACTTCGGCGATGGTGGCCGGCGAGGCCGAAATCGCCAGCATCATCGCCTGCAGACCGCCTTCGATGCGCTTGGCGATCTCGATCTCGCCTTCACGCGTCAGCAGCTCGACGGTGCCCATCTCGCGCATGTACATGCGCACCGGGTCGGTCGTGCGGCCGAACTCGGAGTCGACCGTCGACAGCGCGGCTTCGGCGGCTTCTTCGGCTTCTTCTTCGGTCGAGGTGGTGGTGCCGCCGCCGGCGATCAGCAGCGTGGCCGCGTCGGGCGCCTGCTCGTAGACCGCGATGCCCATGTCGTTGAGCATCGACACGATGGCTTCGAGGATCTCGGCCTCGACCAGCTTCTCGGGCAGGTGGTCGTTGATTTCCTGATGCGTCAGGAAACCGCGCGTCTTGCCCATCTTGATGAGGGTCTTGAGCTCCGAGCGGCGCTTGGCGACTTCCTCTTCGGTCAGCATGGTCTCGTCGAGGCCGAACTCGCGCATCAGCGCGCGTTCCTTGGCCCGGCTGACCTTCATGCGCAGCGGCTTGGCCTTGGGCGTGACTTCACCCGTGCCTTCGAGCGCGACCGTCTCGACTTCGCCCTCCGCCTCGACTTCGACCTCGCCTTCGAGTTCGGCTTCGATGTCGGCGAAATCCTCCTCGCCCCCCAGCGCAGGCTTGGACTCGGCCTTCTTGGCCGGCTCGGCGGCTGCCTTGGGCTTGCGTCCGCGCTTGACCGCAACGGTGGGGGTCGTTTCTTCGCCGGGCGCTGCAGCCTTGGCAGCCTTGGCCACCCGGACGACGCGCACGGTCTTGCCTTCGGGTGCAGCAGCGGCCGGCAGGTTGTCGTCGGTCAGGGTGGACGTGGCGGGGGCGCTCTTCTTCGCGGTCATGCGATTCCTCGGCAATGGGCTCGACTGGACATAAGTGGTGACGGGGGCCTGAGGCTCAAGTCGGTGCGCCGTGGCGATCAATCTGCATCATCAGCACATCAGGTGCTTGATGCGGCGTCATGGGTACATCAAGCGGCAACAGGCGCACGCACGCAGGGCGTGCGGTGGAACCGATCATCAGGCGGGCAAGCGGGTGTGGACATCTGTTCATGCAGCGCTGGCGGTGTGTTGGCCGCTGAAGTGACCCGTGTCGCGGGTGGCCGGGGCCGGCAGGCGCTGCTGTCCTCTTGCCGTTTGGAGACAGCCGAGGATTATACCCGGAACATCAAATCCGACCCAGCAGGCGCCAGCCCTCGGCCTGCGGCACGGCGCCCCGGATCTGCGTGATGACGGGCTGCAGATCCTCGAGCAGCGGCTCGATGCCCTGGATGGCCGCGTCGACCAGCGCGATCGCCGTGCTGCACCACTCGAACTGCACCAGGGTGTCGCGCAGCTCGGGCCAGGACAGCGGCTCGGACTCCATGTGCATCTGGTCGAGGTGCCGGAACAGCTCGCCGTGCCAGCCCGGCAGTTCGCACAGCAGGTCGTGATCGGCGCCCGACAGCCCGGCCCACCACTCGCTGCGCTGCAGCAGTAACCAGGCGGCGCGGTCTTCGGGGCGGTGCGCATTCGGCCGGCGGCCACCGGCGCGGCTCGCGAGTTGCGCCATGAGGTCGCTGTCCTTGCCGGGTCGGCCGTCCCGGCGCTGGAACTTGCCACGCCCCGGCGTGGACGGGTACGACGGCGCGTACGGCTGTTCCTGCGACTGCGCCGGCGCCCGCGGCGGCCCCGCGCCCCAGCGGGCCGCCAGATCGGCGGCATTGAGCTGGGCGACCTGCGCGAACTCGTTGACCATCTGCATGCGCAGCACGCCTGCGGGCAGCGCGCGCCACAGCGGTTCGGCCTGGGCGACCAGGCGTGCGCGTCCTTCGGGCGTGACGAGGTCGCAGTCGGCGCCCGCCACCTGCAGCATCTGGCTCGACAGCGGCAATGCCTCGGCGATGCGGCGCTCGAACGCCTCGGCCCCCTCGGCTCGCACGTAGGAGTCGGGATCGTGTTCGGCCGGCAGGAACAGGAAGCGGAAGCTGCGCGTGTCGGTGGCAAACGGCAGCACCGCCTCCATCGCCCGCATGGCCGCGCGCCGGCCGGCGTTGTCGCCGTCGAAGCTGAAGACGACCTGGTCGGTGTGGCGCACCAGCTTCTGCACGTGGTCGGCGGTGCAGGCGGTGCCGAGCGTGGCCACCGCCTGGTCGAAGCCGAGCTGCGCCAGCGCCACCACGTCCATGTAGCCCTCGGTGACCAGCACGTGGCCGCGCTGGCGGATCGCCTGGCGCGCCTCGTACAGGCCGTACAGCTCGTGGCCCTTGACGAACACTGGCGTCTCGGGCGAGTTCAGATACTTCGGCTTGCTGTCGTCGAGCACCCGCCCGCCGAAGCCGATGATCTCGCCCTTGACGTTGCGGATCGGGAACATGATCCGATCGCGAAAACGGTCGTGGCGGCGCTGATCCTGGCCTTCGTCGAGGATCACCAGCCCCGATTCGACCAGCAGCGGGTCGTCGTAACGTGCAAACGCGCTCGCCAGGCCGTGGTGGCCGGGCGGCGCGTAGCCGAGGCCGAAACGGGCCGCGATCTCGCCGGTCAGACCGCGCCGCTTGAGGTAGTCGATCGCCTTCGGGCTGGCCTTGAGCTGCTTGCGGTAGTGGGCCGCGGCCTGCGCCTGCAGCTCCGTCAGCGTGAGCTGCTGGGCGCGCGCCTGGGCGGCCTTCTCGCGTTGTTCGGGGCTGGTGTTTTCTTCCGGGACCGTTGCGCCGACTTCCTGCGCGAGCTCGTGCACTGCGTCGACGAAGGTCATGCCGCTGGCTTCCATCAGGAAACCGATCGCGTTGCCGTTGGCCCCGCAGCCGAAGCAGTGATAGAACTGCTTGGTCGCGCTGACCGTGAAGCTGGGCGATTTTTCGGCGTGGAACGGGCACAGGCCGCTGTAGTTGGCGCCGGTCTTCTTGAGCTGGACGCTGCGGCCCACCACCGCGACGATGTCGGCGCGGGCGAGCAGGTCCTGGATAAAGCCTTGGGGGATCACGCCGCGAGTCTAGCGAACCGTCCTGGGGCGCTGACCGGCCGCCTCAATCGCCCATCACGATGCCCTCGCGGCGTGGATCGGCGCCACCGAACCAGCCGCCGCCACGTCGTTCGATCGCCTGCAGGCCGCTCGTCAGGTCGAGTTCGATGACCGAGTGGCCGCGCGTCTTCAGGGTGTTCCGTGTGGCGGGTGGAAAGCGCCCGGCTTCGAGCAGCACCGGGCCGCCGGTGGTGCCGAAGTTGGGCAGCGCGATGGCCTGCTGGGCGTCCAGGCCCCAGGCCAGCGTGCCGAGCAGCGCCTTGGCGGTGAAGTGGATGATCAGCGCACCGCCCGGCGAGCCCGCGCTCATCTGCAGCTGGCCGCCGGCGCGGTCGAACACCAGCGTCGGGCTCATGCTCGAACGTGGCCGTTTGCCGGGCTGCACGCGGTTGGCGATCGGCCGGCCCTGGGCGTCGGTGGGCGCGAACGAGAAATCCGTCAGCTCGTTGTTGAGCAGGAACCCGCCCGGCAGCCCGGTGCCGCCGTCGACCATCTGGCGGGCTCCGAACTGATCCTCGATGGTGCTCGTCATCGCCACCGCCTGGCCCTGCGCGTCGACGATCGAAATGTGCGAGGTGCCGTATTCGGGCTGCTCCGGCTGCGCCGCCCAGGCGGAACGCTGCCCTCCGGGTTGGCCGGGCGGGGCGGTCGGCATCGTTTGCGGTCCGATCAGCGCGGCGCGCTCGCGCAGGTAGCTCGCATCGAGCAGGCTGCTCCAGCGCCCCGCGGGGGCGGCAACGAAATCGGGGTCGGCGACGTGCCGGGCCCGGTCGGCAAAAGCCAGCTTCGACGCTTCGGTGTACAGGTGCAGGAAGTCGGCGCTCGGGATCCCGTCTTGCAACGGCACGGCCGCGGTCGGCACGACGTGGTCGAGCGTGCCGAGGATCTGCATCACCGCGATCTGGCCCGACGACGGCGGCCCCATGCCGCACAGCCGCCAGCGCTGCCAATCGGCGCACAGCGGCGCGCGCACTTGGGCGCGGTAATCGACGAGATCCTGCGCACTCAGCCGGCCCGGGTTGGATGCGTGGCCCTGCACCTTGCCGACGATGCTGCGAGCGATGGCGCCGCCGTAGAACGCGTCGGCGCCGTGCTCGGCCACCGTGCGCATCACCGCCGCCAGTGCGGGGTTGCGCAGCAGCGTGCCGACGGGCAAGGGCTGCCCATCGTCGGCGTAGAACTGACGCGCTGCGGTGATGTCCTTGCGCAGGTGCTGATCGCCTCGCAGCAGCGCGTGCAGCCGCGGGCTGACCCGGAAGCCGCTTTCGGCCAGCGTGATGGCCGGTTCGAACAGCGCCGCCCACGGCAGTCGACCGTGCGCCCGGTGAGCGATTTCAAGCATGCGCAGCGTGCCGGGCACTCCCACCGCGCGGCCGCCGACCGCTGCGTCATGGAAGGCCATCGGCCGGCCGTCGCCTTGCAGGAAGAGCTTGTCGTCGACACCTGCGGGTGCCGTTTCGCGGCCGTCGTAGGACCGCACCTGGCGGCCGTCCCAGTGCATCAGGAACGCGCCGCCGCCGATGCCGCTCGACTGCGGCTCGACCAGCCCCAGCACCATCTGCACGGCGATGGCCGCGTCGACCGCGCTGCCGCCGGCTTTCAGCACGCCGTACCCGGCCTGGGTGGCCAGCGGGTTGGCGGCGGCCACCGAGTAGCGGGTGCTCGACCAGCCCTGTTGCTCGACGTGGCCGGATGCCGCCTCGGGCTGCGCCGGCCGGTCGCCGGCATGTGGCGGCGGTGCACCGATGCAGCCTGCCAGGCCAAGGCAGGCGGCCACCGTGGCGGCCCATCGGCGTGATGACATCGACAACTCCCGGAACTGCAACCGGGCGATGTTAAGCAGCGCCAAGCGCCGCGACGGTTCAGCGCGGTGCCAGGCGGATCGCGCCGTCCAGGCGGATCACCTCGCCGTTGAGCATCTCGTTGGTGACGATCTGATGCACCAGCTTGGCGTAGTCGGTGGGCGTGCCGAGCCGGCTCGGGAAGGGCACGCCGGCGGCCAGCGCGTCCTGCACCTCCTGCGGCATGCCGAACAGCATCGGCGTGCCGAAGATGCCCGGCGCGATCGTCATGCAGCGGATGCCGTTGCGCGCCAGGTCGCGCGCGATCGGCAGCGTCATGCCGACCACGCCGCCCTTGCTGGCGGCGTAGGCCGCCTGGCCGATCTGGCCGTCGTAGGCCGCCACGCTGGCGGTGTTGATCAGCACGCCGCGCTCGCCGGTGGACTCGGGCTCGTTCTTGCACATCGCCTCGGCGGCCAGGCGGATCATGTTGAAGCTGCCGATCAGGTTGACGGTGATGGTCTTGCTGAAGGCCGCCAGCGGGTGGGCGCCGTCCTTGCCGACGGTCTTGATCGCAGGTGCGATGCCGGCGCAATTCACCAACCCCATCAGCTTGCCGAGCGCGACCGCCTGCGCGACCACGGCGCGGCCGTCGTCCTCGTTCGAGACGTCACAGCGCACGAAGGCGCCGCCGATCTCGGCGGCGACCTGCTGGCCGCGCTCGACCTGCAGATCGGCCAGCACCACGGTTGCGCCTTCGCGGGCGAGCATGCGCGCCGTGCCTTCGCCCAGCCCGGAGGCTGCGCCGGTGACGATGAAAACCTTGCCTGCGATGTCCATGGATCTGTCTGCCTTGTCGGTGATGGGGATGGAGGGGGGAACGGGGGAGGTAACGGGGAGGGGATGCGGATTTGAGTTGACGTTGACGTAAACGTCAATTGGTCGGCGCAAAAAAGCCGCCCGCAGGCGGCTCGATCGTCGTGTCGGCGGCGTGCTCAGCCGAGTGCGGCGAGCGCGCGGGCGGTGATCTCCTCGACCGTGCCCAGGCCTTCGATCTTGGCGTAGCGCGGCGCGGCGGCGTCGCCGGTGGCGGCCCAGGCCGAGTAGTAGTCGACCAGCGGACGGGTCTGCGCCTGGTAGACCTCCAGGCGCTTGCGCACGGTCTCTTCCTTGTCGTCGTCGCGCTGCACCAGCGGCTCGCCGGTCACGTCGTCGACGCCGTCCACCTTGGGCGGGTTGAACTTGACGTGGTAGGTGCGCCCCGACGCCGGGTGCGAGCGGCGACCGCTCATGCGCTCGATGATGGCTTCGCTGGGCACGTCGATCTCGAGCACCAGGTCGAGCTTGACGCCGGCGGCCTTCATCGCCTCGGCCTGCGGGATCGTGCGCGGGAAACCGTCGAACAGGAAGCCGTTGGCGCAGTCGTCCTGCAGGATGCGCTCCTTGACCAGGCCGATGATGATGTCGTCACTCACCAGGCCACCGGCGTCCATCACCTTCTTGGCCGCCAGGCCCATCTCGGTGCCGGCCTTCACGGCCGCACGCAACATGTCTCCGGTGGAGATCTGTGGGATGCCGTACTTGCGGCAGATGAACGCGGCCTGGGTGCCTTTGCCAGCGCCAGGGGCGCCCAACAGAATCAGTCTCATGGATCTCCTCGGGAATGTCCGGTCTGCACGTGGCTGCCATGCGCAGCCCTCATGAGGGTCTTTGTCAAATCAAGAATAGCATGCGACCCCTGTGACGAAACTGACGTTTCGCCCCTGGCGCAGCCGTGCCGCAGCCGCTACACGGGCCCGCGCGAGCCGGGCTGGCGCGCGCGCTGGCGGGTGCTTCAGCCGAAGTGGCGGCGCACGCGTTCGAGGTCTTCGGGGGTGTCGATGCCGGGCCCGGGGCGCACCGCGCTCAGGTGCACCGCGATGCGTTCGCCGTGCCAGAGCACGCGCAGCTGTTCGAGCGACTCGATGCGCTCGAGCGGGCTCTCGGGCAGGCTCGGGAAGCGCCGCAGGAAACCGGCGCTGTAGCCGTAGATGCCGATGTGGCGCAGCGGCGCCGGATCGGGCAGCGCCAGCACGCCGGAGGCATAGCCGTCGCGCCACCACGGCAGCGGCGCGCGCGAGAAGTACAGCGCCCGCCCGACTGCGTCGGTCACCACCTTGACGACATTCGGGTTGCCGTATTCCTCGACGTCGTCGAGCGCGTGCGCGGCGGTGCTCATCACGCAGTCGCTGCGCTGCGCCAGCAGGCCGGCGCAGGCGTCGATCAGGCCGGGCTCGATCAGCGGCTCGTCGCCCTGCACGTTGACGACGATGTCGCGCCCGTCCAGGCCGAGCTGCACGCAGGCCTCGGCCAGGCGGTCGCTGCCGGTCGGGTGATCGGCGCGGGTCATCAGGGCGCGCACGCCGTGGGCGGCGCAGGCGGCGCGGATCTCCTCGCTGTCGGTGGCGACGACGACCGCGCTGGCGCCGCTGAGCGCGCAACGCTGCGCCACCCGCACGACCATCGGCAGGCCACCCAGATCGGCCAGCGCCTTGCGCGGCAGGCGGGTCGACGCCAGCCGGGCGGGCACCAGCACGGTGAAGCTCACGGCCGGATCCACCGGCGGCGTTCCTGCCCCCGCGTCCTGATCGGATCGGCCCGGCGTGCTCATGACGACAGGTCGGCGGGTGCCGATTCGGCCGCGGGTTGATCGATCGATCGAGCCTGGCTTTCGAGCATCACGGCGATGCCGTCACGGATCGGAAACGCCAGCCGGTCGGCCTTGCAGACCAGTTCATGCGTGGCGTGGTCGTGGGCCAGCGGCCCCTTGCACAGAGGGCAGACCAGCAAATCCATCAGTCGAGTGTCCATTGGGTGATCCTAGCGCGACTCGTGCGGCTGGCGCAGCAGGCCGGCGGTTGTTCAATCGGGCCGGCGGGCCGGCAGTGCGGCCAGCAACTCGCTGACAAAGGTCTCGGGCAGATCGAACAGCAGCGGCGCGACCCACACCCGCAGACCGGGCCGTTCGGCACGCAGGCGTTGCAGGGGGAGCTTGACGGCGTCTTTCTCCGTGACGATCACGTCGCGCGTCTGGGCCGGCCAGGGCAAGGTGTCGAAGCCGTGGTGATCCGGCAGCGGCCAAGGCTCGATCGCGAGGCCGAGGGTGCGCAAGCTGTCGAAGAAACGCCCGGGCTGGCCGATGCCGGCACTGGCCAGCACCGGCTGCCGCTTCAGTTCGGGCGGCAGTTCTGCCCGTGCGTCGGCACCTTGCCACCAGGCGCCGAGTTCGACCAGCCCGGCCAGCCGGCGCCGCGCGCAATGGCCGGGCAGGGCGGTGCTCGGCCGTTCGGCGTTGTAGAGCACGATCTGGCGGGCGTCGGTCGGCGCGTCGATCGGTTCACGCAGCGGGCCGGCCGGCAGCAGCCAGCCGTTGCCGGCGCCACGTTCGTCGAACACGATCACCTCGACATCGCGGCGCAGGCGCAGGTGCTGCAGGCCGTCGTCGCAGACCAGCACGTCGACCTGCGGGTGCGCGGCCAGCAGCGCCCGTCCGGCGGCCACCCGGTCGCGCCCGACCCACACCGGCACCTGGGCGCGGCGCTGCATCAGCAGCGGTTCGTCGCCGACCGACTGCGCGGTCGAGTCCGCCGACACCGGGCGGGCCTCCCGCTCGCGGCTGCCGTGGCCGCGCGAGACGATGCCGGGCTGTCGGCCCGCCTGCTGCAGCGCGGCCACGATGGCGAGCGTGGTCGGCGTCTTGCCCGCACCGCCCGCCACCCGGTTGCCGACCACGATCACCGGCACGCCCAGGCGCTCGGTGCGCCACGCCCCGCAGCGATAGAGCGCGCGCCGCGCCGTCACCGCGCCCCGCATCAGCAGCGCCAGCGGGCGCAGCGCCCATTGCAGCGCGCCGCCGTCCTGCCAGGCGCGTTCGATGCGCGCGGCCAGCCGGTCCGCCGTGCCGCTCAACGGGCCGGGCTGCGGCTGTTCTGCGCCGCGAACGTGAGCTGGCTCAAGCCGACCCGGCGGGCCGCGTCCATGACGTTGATCACGCTCTGGTGGGCTGCCATGGCATCGGCCGAGATGATCAGCGGGCGCTTGAAGTCACCCTGCGCGGCGTTGCTGAGCGCCGCCGTCAGGCCTTCGACGCCCGGCTGGCCGACCAGTTGGCGGTTGACGCTGTAACGGCCCTCGGCCGAGACCGCCACCAGGATCTCGCGCGGCGGGTTGTCGAGCTGGTTGGCGTCGGCCACCGGCAGCGTGACCTTCAGCTCGGTGAAGCGCGAGTAGGTGGTCGACAGCATCAGGAAGATCAGCACGACCAGCAGCACGTCGATGAAGGGGATCAGGTTGATCTCCGGCTCTTCGGGGCGGCGGGGGCGGAAGTTCATGATCCGTGGCGCAGCAGGTGCGGCAGCAGGCGCTCGGCGGCCAGTTCGAGATCGAGCACGAAGGCGTCGACCCGGCCGCGGAAGTAGCGGTAGAACATCAGCGACGGGATCGCGATGATCAGGCCGAAGGCGGTGTTGTAGAGCGCCACCGAGATGCCGTGGGCGAGCATTTCCGGGTTGCTGCCCGAGGTCGGGCTCTGCGCGCCGAAGATCTCGATCATGCCCACCACCGTGCCGAGCAGGCCCAGCAGCGGCGCCGCCGACGCGATGGTGCCCAGCGCGTTGAGGTAGCGCTCGAGCTTGTGCACGGCGGCGCGGCCGGCCGACTCGAAGGCCTTGCGCAGCTGCGCCTCGTTGGTGCCGCGCGAAGGCGTCGCGCTGCGGATGCCGGCGGCGAGCACCGAGCCGAGCACCGAGTTGTCGGCCAGCTTGCGCAGCACGTCGTCGGACGGCAGGCCGCTGCGTGTCAGGCCCAGCACTTCGTCGAGCAGCTTGGGCGGTGCCACCTTGACTTCACGCAGGTTGGCGAGGCGCTCGATGATCAGCGCCAGCGCGGCGATGGAGCACAGAATCAAGGGCCAGATCGGCCATCCAGCGGCTTGTATGATCGAAAACAAAGAGATCCCCCGGGCTCAGGCTGGCACCCTCGCGACAGGGTGCCTGAAGACAGCGGACGCGATTATGGCTGCTGGCGCGGCGGCGGTTTTCGGCGGCGGCGCAGGGCGCCGGGCAGGCATCGGCGCAGGCGCCGTGTCGACGTCATCCACAGGCCCGAAGAACCCGATTCATCCCCATTTTCTGTGGATAACTTTGTGGGCAACCCGGTACGGACGCACGCAAGGTCCCGTCAGAACGAGGGTTTCAGTGGATTGCTGCTTTTTTGCTCACGGAAATATCTTTATAAATCAATGACTTACACGTATGTTAAAGGCTCGTGACAGCGAAAGGGCCGCCCTGACAGCCATCGGCGCGGCTGTGGATGACACGGGGTCGATGGATAAAGGGTTTCCACGCGATCGGGAGGTCGGTGATGGCCTTGCCTGAGAACCGCGCCCAGCCGATGGTCTGGGACGTGGCCGCGCTGGTGCAGGCCGTCGGCGATGCGCTGCAGGCGCGCTTCGGCGCGGTGGCGGTGCGCGGCGAGCTCGCCGGCGTGACCCGCGCGGCCAGCGGGCACTGCTACTTCAACCTGCGGTCGGTCGACGGCAGCGCCGGCCTGCGCTGCGCGATGTTCCGCCGCGCCGCCTCGATGCTCGACTTCACGCCGCGTGACGGCCAGCAGGTCGAGCTGCGCGGCCGGCTGGCGGTCTACGAGCCGCGCGGCGAGCTGCAGCTGATCGTCGAGGCCATGCGCCCGGCCGGTGCCGGCGCGCTGATGGAGCAGTTCCTGCGGCTCAAGGCCCGGCTCGAAGGCGAGGGTCTGTTCGAGCCGTCGCGCAAGCGCCCGATCGAGCCGTATCCGGCGGCCATCGGCGTCGTCACCTCGCTCGCCGCGGCGGCTTTGCGCGACGTGGCCAGCGCGCTGCAACGGCGTGCGCCGCAGGTCCGGCTGGTGATCTATCCGGCGAGCGTGCAGGGCGCGGACGCGCCGGCGCAGCTGGTCGAGGCGATCCGTCTGGCCGGCCAGCGCGCCGAGGTGCAGACGCTGCTGGTCTGCCGCGGCGGCGGCTCGCTCGAAGACCTCTGGGCCTTCAACGACGAGCAGGTGGTGCGTGCGATCGCGGCATCGCCGCTGCCGGTGATCTGCGGCGTCGGCCACGAAACCGACTTCACGCTGGCCGATTTCGCCGCCGACCTGCGCGCCCCCACGCCGACCGCCGCCGCCGAGCTGGCGGCGCCGGCACGCGCCGACTGCCTGCAGGCGCTCGCCCAGCAGGCGCGCTGGCTGAGTCAGCGGGTGCACCACCGGCTTGACCGCGACGCCCAGCGCCTGGACCGCATCGCCCAGCGCCTGGCGCGCCCGGCCGACGCATTGCGCGGCCATCTGCAGCGGCTGGCGCTGCTCGAACAACGCCACGCCCGCGCCGCACCGGTCTGGCTGCAGGGCCAGCAGCACCGGCTCGAACGGCTGCAGTCCCGCTTGCAGGACGCTGGCGCACGGGCGCTGCAGTCGCGCGAGCAGACGCTGGCGGTGCTGGCTGCCCGGCACGCCGCACTCGACCCGGGCCAGGTGCTGCGGCGCGGCTACGCCTGGCTCAACGACGCGAGCGGCCAGCCGGTGACGAGCGTGCGCGCGCTGCAGCCCGGCCAGCGCCTGAGCGCGGTGCTGCAGGACGGCCGCGTCGACAGCGTCGTCGAGGCCGTTCTGCCCGCCATGGCCAGGCGCTGATCCACCCCGGCGCACGGGCCGGAAGTGACGCCGTCCGACCCGGTTTGACGGCGGTTTCCGGTGGCAAGCACGTCCGCGATCGCTTGCCTACAATGCGCCGCATTCAACCCGCTGCATCGCAGCAATCACGCCACCGACGAGGGATCCGATCATGGAACACACGCTGCCCGCCCTGCCTTACGCGATCGACGCCCTGGCGCCGTTCATCTCGAAGGAAACCTTCGAATACCACCACGGCAAGCACCATCAGGCCTACGTCACCAACCTGAACAACCTGATCGGCGGCACCGAGTTCGCCGGTCTGGCGCTCGAAGAGATCGTCAAGAAGGCCAGCGGCCCGGTCTACAACAACGCCGCCCAGGTCTGGAACCACACCTTCTTCTGGAACTGCATGAAGCCCGCCGGCGGCGCCGCGCCGACCGGTGCGCTGGCCGCGGCCATCGATGCCAAGTGGGGCAGCTACGCCGCCTTCAAGGAAGCCTTCACCAAGAGCGCCGTGGGCAACTTCGGTTCGGGCTGGACCTGGCTGGTGAAGAAGGCCGACGGCTCGGTCGACATCGTCAACACCGGCGCCGCCGGCACCCCGCTGACCACCGCCGACAAGGCGCTGCTGACGATCGACGTGTGGGAACACGCCTACTACATCGACTATCGCAATGCGCGTCCTAAGTTCGTCGAGGCCTTCCTGAACAACCTGGTGAACTGGTCGTTCGCGGAAGCCAACTTCGCGTGATGGACTGATTTCTTCGGGTCGTCCTTGGACGGCTCGGAGGGGTGATCGAAGCCGGCCTTGGGGTCGGCTTTTTTGTGTCTGGTGGGTGATGACGCTGCAGCCGCTTGCCTGGACCGGGCGGCAGGGCGGCGGGGCTGGCTGCGGTCTCCGGCCCACGCTCGCGGGATGAGACCGAGCGCAGGATCAGCGGACGGGCCGCGAATGGGGCCTGCGACCGCAGCCAGCCCCGCCGCCCTGCGATGCACCGCGCGGTGCGGCAATCCGTGCGGGTCTGTTGACTCCCTCGACAGCAAAGCTCGGTGTGACTCGGGTGGGTGGCTGGGGCCCGCGGGCGCAGGACCCATTCGCGGTTCGACCGCCTCTCGACGCTCGGTCTCATCCCGCGAGCGTGGGCCGGAGCCCGCGGGCCCCAGTCACCCGCCCGCGCGCCGGCCGTGGCATGCGAGTTCGAAGCCGGATTCAGCCCAACCCACCCACCGCCGCCGCCACCCCGCTGCGCACCGCACCCTCCAGCGTCGCCGGATACGGCCCGTCGACATAGTCCCCCGCCGCCACCAGCCCCTCGGCGATGGACGCACCCGGCCGATCCAGCCCGGGCACGCACCGAAACGTCGCCCGCTTCTCGGCGACGACCTTCATCACCGCGATCCCGCGGGCATCGACCCCTCGCAGCACCGTCTGCGCCTGCGCCAGCGCCGCCGCACACGTGGCCTCGAGCCCGCGCGCCACCCACGGCGCCGCCCCGCTGACGACCAAGGCGAACACGCCCGCCGCAGCGCCCAGCGCGCCGTGGTCGAAAGCGAACTGCGCCGGCGCCTGTGGCCCCTCGGCCAGCGCCACCATCGGCGCGACCAGCCGGGCGCCCGGGGCGTGGAGGTAGACCGTCACGATCGGCTCGTAGCCGAAGGCGGCGGCGAGCGCGGACCAGGCCGGCGCGACATCGGCGGTCAGGCGCGCCGCCTCGCTGGCGCTGCAGGCCAGCACGACGCGGTCGAAGGCCTCGCCATCGACCGTCCAGCCGTCGGCCGAGCGTTGCAGGTGCTGCACGCGCCGCGCGGTGTGGACTTTCACGCCGTGCCCGATCAACCAGGCTTGCGCCGGCTCGGGCAGCAGCTCCGCCAGCGGACGGCGTGGTACCAGCAGGTCGCTCGATCCCGGGCCGGCGAAGAGCGCGTCGTGCAGCACGCGCAGGAAGACCGTCGCGCTGGCCGCGTCCGCAGGCGTGTTCAGGGCGGCGACGCACAGCGGGTCGACGAACTCGTGGCGCACGCGCTCGGGCAGCGTCGCGGTCAGTCGCGCGACCGTCCACGTCGGATCGCAACGGAAGCCGCGCAGCAGCCAGCCCAGCGCCGCGTTCGACAGCGCCAGCCGCTCGCGCCAGCGCCAGTGCGCCATCGCCCAGACCGCGCGCGTGAAGGCGATCGGCACCGGGCCGCGGCCGAGCCGCAGGCCGCGGCCGTCGGCATCGACCAAGGTCAGCGGCATGCGCAGCAGCACGGCGTCAGGGTCGACGCCGACGCTGCGCATCAGCGCGAGCGTGGCGGTGTAGGCGCCGATCAGGATGTGCTGGCCGTTGTCGAGCGGTGTGGCGCCGGGCTCGGCTGCAGCCAGGCTGCGGGCCCGGCCGCCGAGCCGTGGTGCCATCTCGAACAGCGTGACCTCATGGCCTCGCGCCGTGGCTTCGGCCGCTGCGGCCAGGCCGGCCCAGCCGCCGCCGATCACCGCGATGCGGCGCCGGACGGGTTCGTCAGCGGCCACGCCAGTTGGTCTGCATCGCGATCCAGAGCTTGCGCACCGGCGTCAGCGAGATGCGCTGGTGCAGCACCTGGAAGCCGCCGGCCTCGATCTCGCGCAGCAGCGTGCGGTAGATGTTGGCCATCATCAGGCCGGGTTTCTGGGTGGCGCGGTCGCACTCGGGCAGCAGCGCCAGGGCCTCGTCGTAGCAGCGGTGGGCGCGCTCGGCCTGGAAGCGCATCAGTGCCGTGAAGCGCTCGTTGTACGTGCGGTTCAGGATCTCCTGCGCCTTGACGTCGAACTGCTTGAGCTCGTTGACCGGCAGGTAGATGCGCCCGCGCCGTGCGTCGTCACCGACGTCGCGGATGATGTTGGTGAGCTGGAACGCCAGCCCGAGCTGGTGCGCGTAGCCGACGGTGGCCGCCTCGGTGCGCCCGAAGATGCCCGACGCCACCTCGCCGACCACGCCGGCCACCAGGTGGCAGTAGCGCTGCAGGCCGGTGTAGTCGAGGTAGCGGCTTTGCTGCAGGTCCATCTCGCAGCCGTCGATCACGGCCAGCAGGTGTTCGGCGCGGATGTCGTAGTCGGCCACGTGCGGCATCAGCGCCTGCATCGCCGGGTGCTGCGGCGTGCCGGCAAAGGCGCGGGCCACTTCCTGGCGCCACCAGGCGAGCTTGGTGGCGGCCACGCCGGGGTCGCTGACCTCGTCGACGACATCGTCGATCTCGCGGCAGAAGGCGTAGAACGCGGTGATCGCGGCGCGCCGTGGCGGCGGCAGGAACAGGAAGGCGTAATAGAAGCTCGAGCCGCTGCCAGCGGCTTTCTCCTGCACATAGTTTTGCGGCGTCATGGCGGCGATTGTCGATGCATCGGCCCTGCGTCCGGCTTGCGGGCGCGCGGCCCTGCGAGCCGCGCAGTCCGCCTCTGCGTTCACATGTTGATGGCGCGCCACAGCAGGCGCGGGCCGTTCCACGCGTGCAGCTTCGGGCGTTGCGTGAACACGCCACCTTGCAGCGCCTCGACCTTGTCGAGGATGCGCAGCCCGCCTTGCACCACCAGCCGCAGCTCCCAGCCGAGCCGGCCGGGCAGGTGGTGAACCAGGTCGGCGCCGTCGGTCATCATGGCGCGCGTCCAGGCTGCGAGCTCGGCCACCAGCGGGGCGCACCGGCGCGCATCGGCGCGCGCGCTGGCGCTGGCGAGCAGGGCCTGTGCGTCCAGGCCGTGGCGCTCGCAGTCTGCCAGCGGCAGGTAGAGCCGCCCGCGCGGCAGGTCGACGCTGACGTCCTGCCAGAAGTTGATCAGCTGCAGCGCCGTGCAGATGGCGTCCGACTGGCGCAGCGCGCCGGCCTCGTGCACGCCGTACAGGTGCAGCAGCAGCCGGCCGATCGGGTTGGCCGAGCAGCGGCAATACGCCAGCAGCGAATCGCGGTCGGCATGGCGGGGCTGGTGCAGGTCGAGCTCGAAGGCGTCGAGCAGGTCTTCCAGCAGTTGCAGCGGCAGGGCGTGTTGCGCCAGCGTGGCGGCCAGTGGCGTGAAGACACCGGCCCAGCGGCCCGAACCGCGCCGGTCGCCGGCGGCGGCGTGCAGGTCGCTGCGGTATTGCGCCAGGTCGGCCAGACGCTGCTCGACGGGCACATCGCCCTCGTCGGCCAGGTCGTCTGCCGTGCGGGCGTACCAGTAGATCGAGGTCACCGCCGGGCGCAGGGCCGGCGGGCACAGGATCGACGCGACGGGGAAGTTTTCGTAGTGGTCGACGCTCATGGCGCCGCACCGAGGGTGGCAACAGGCATGGCCGATTATCACGACGCGCCCGCTGTCGGCCGACCCTGCGCCGGGATGGACGGGCGTTTGACAAGGCTCGGATCGGGCTCGTACATTACTGACCGGTCAGTCAGTAACTCAATGGTCTGGTGCCTCATGCGCTCACGTTCCCTCGCTCTTCTGCCGTCGCTGCTCGTCGTGGTCCTGCTTGCCGCCTGCTCGAAACCCGAGCCGGCACCCGAGCCGGTGCGGGCCGTGCGCACCCGGGTGGTCGACGGCCAGACGGCGGTCGGCACGCTCGAATACGCGGCCGAGGTGAAGGCGCGCACCGAGTCGCGGCTGAGTTTCCGGGTCGGCGGCAAGCTGCTGGCGCGGCCGGTCGAGCTGGGCCAGTCGGTGCGGCGCGGGCAGTTGCTGGGCCAGCTCGATGTCACCGATCTCGGACTCGGCGCCGAGGCGGCGCAGGCCGCTCTGCGCGCCGCCCAGGTCAATCTGGATCAGGCGACGGCCGACCTCAAGCGCTTCGAGGAATTGAAGGCGCAGGGTTTCATCAGCGCCGCCGATCTGGAGCGGCGCGCGTCGACCCAGAAGGCGGCCCAGGCGACCTTCGAGCAGGCCCGCGCGCAGGCCGGCGTGCAGGGCAACCAGGCGCAGTACAGCCGGCTGGTGGCCGACGTGGCGGGGGTGGTCACGGCGGTCGAGGCCGAGCCGGGCGCGGTGCTGTCGTCGGGCACGCCGGTGCTCAAGCTGGCGCACGACGGCCCGCGCGACGTGGTGTTCCAGGTGCCCGAGGACCGCATCGCGGTGGTGCGCGCGTTGCTGGGCAAGGCCGGCGCGCTGCAGGTGGAGTTGTGGGGCAGCAGCGCCGGCAGCGCGCCGCTGGCCGCGACGGTGCGCGAGGTGTCGGCCGCGGCCGATCCGGTCGGGCGCACCTTCCAGGTCAAGGCCGATCTGGGCCGTGCCGAGGTGCGGCTGGGCCAGACCGCCACCGTGCGCCTGCAAGGCGCGCCGCGCCAGGACGTGCAGCGCCTGCCGCTGGCGGCGGTCAGCGAGGCGGGCGGCCGCAGCGTGGTCTGGCTGCTCGATGCGGCCACGATGACGGTGCGCCAGCAGCCGATCGAGGTGGCGGGCGCCGAGGGTACGCAGGTGCTGGTGGCGCAGGGGCTGGCCGCGGGTCAGGAGGTGGTGGTGGCCGGCGTGCATGTGCTGACGCCGGGCCAGAAGGTCACGCGTTATGTCGAGCCGGTGCGCGGCAATGGGCCTGCGGTGGCTCCCGCGGCATCGCCAGCCGTGGTGCCGGTGGCCTCGGCCGCGTCGCGCTGAGCCGGCGTTCGTCTAGCTGCAAGGTCACGCCATGAAGGTTCACAGCCACGACAACGCCCGCCGTTCGGGCTTCAACATCTCGCGCTGGGCGCTCGAGCACCCGGCGCTGACGCGCTACCTGCTGATCGTGCTGACGCTGCTGGGCATCGTCGCCTACTTCCAGCTCGGCCAGGATGAGGACCCGCCGTTCACCTTCCGGGCGATGGTGGTGCAGGCGCGCTGGCCGGGCGCGACCGCGCAGCAGATGGCCGAGCAGGTGACCGACAAGATCGAGAAGGTGCTGCAGGAGGCGCCGTACCCGGACATCATCCGCAGCTACACCAAGCCGGGCGAGTCGGTCACGATCATCCAGATCAAGGACAACTCGCCGCCGGCCGAGGTCGAGCAGGTCTGGTACCAGGTGCGCAAGAAGATCGGCGACATGCGCTCAAGCCTGCCGCAGGGCGTGATCGGGCCGTTCTTCAACGACGAGTTCGGCGACGTGTTCGGCACCATCTATGCGCTGTCGGCCGATGGTTTTTCGGCCGAGGAGCTGCGCGAGTTCTCCGACCGGGTGCGCTCGCAGTTGCTGCAGGTGCCGTCGGTGGCCAAGGTGGCGGTGTTCGGCGCGCAGAGCGAGAAGATCTTCATCGAGATCCCCGGCAAGCGGCTGGCGCAGCTGGGCCTGGACCTGAACCAGGTGATCGCGCAGATCGGCGCGCAGAACGCGGTGGAGGGCGCCGGCCAGCTCAACGCCGGCAGCCAGAACCTGCAGTTGCGGGTGGGCGGCCAGTTCAACTCGGTGGAAGAGCTCGCGCGCATGCCGCTGCGCGCGGTCAACCCCGCCACCGGCGCGGCCAGCAACCTGAAGCTCGGTGACATCGCCACGCTGCGCCGCGGTTATGCCGATCCGCCCGAGGTCAAGGTGCGCCACCAGGGCCGCGAGGTCATCGCGCTGGGCATCTCGATGGCCAAGGGCGGCGACATCATCGCGCTGGGCAAGGAGCTGCGCGCGCGTGCCGATCTGATCCGCGCCGAGCTGCCGGCCGGCATCGAGCTGAGCCAGATCCAGAACCAGCCCGACGCCGTGTCGCGTTCGGTGGGCGAGTTCGTCAAGGTGCTGATCGAGGCGGTGGCGGTGGTGCTGGCGGTGAGCTTCATCAGCCTGGGGCTGCACACCAAACCGCTGCGCATCGACATCTGGCCCGGCATGGTGGTGGGCATCACGATTCCGGTGGTGCTGTCGATCACCTTCGTCACGATGTACTACTGGGGCGTCGGGCTGCACAAGATCTCGCTGGGCTCGCTGATCATCGCGCTCGGGCTGCTGGTCGACGACGCCATCATCGCGGTCGAGATGATGGTGCGCAAACTCGAAGAGGGCCACGACAAGCTCTACGCCGCCACCTACGCCTACGACTCGACCGCGATGCCGATGCTCACCGGCACGCTGATCACCGCCGCGGGTTTCCTGCCGATCGGCCTGGCGCAGTCGACGGTGGGCGAGTACACCTTCGCGATCTTTGCCGTGACGTCGGCGGCGCTGCTGATCTCGTGGGTGGTGTCGGTGTATTTCGTGCCGTACCTGGGCGCGCGTTTCCTGCGGGTCAAGCCGCACGCCGACGCCGGCGAGTTGCACGACCTGTTCGACACGCCGTTCTACAACCGCTTCCGGCGCCTGGTCGGCTGGTGCGTGCAGCACCGCTGGATCACGATCGGGCTGACGATCGGCGTCTTCGTGCTCGGCCTGGCCGGCATGGGCCGGGTCCAGCAGCAGTTCTTCCCGGATTCGAGCCGGCACGAGATCCTGGTCGACCTGTGGCTGCCCGAAGGCTCGACGATCGAGGAGAGCGACGCGCTGGCGCAGCGCTTCGGCGCACGTTTGCAGCAGGAGGCCGGGGTCGAGAGTGTCACGACCTGGGTCGGCACCGGCGTGCCGCGGTTCTATCTGCCGCTGGACCAGATCTTTCCGCAGAGCAACGTCAGCCAGTCGATCGTGCTGCCGAAAAACCTGGCCGAGCGCGAGGCCTTGCGCAAGCGCCTGCCGGCGCTGCTGGCGAGCGAGTTCCCGGAGGTGCGCGGGCGCGTCAAGCTGCTGCCCAACGGGCCGCCGGTGCCGTATCCGGTGCAGTTCCGGGTGGTCGGACCGGAGGTCGCGCAGGTGCGCCACTGGGCCGATCAGGCCAAGGAGATCCTGCGCACCAACCCGAGCATGCGCGGTGTCAACGACAACTGGAACGAGTCGATCAAGGCGCTGCGCCTGGACATCGACCAGGCCAAGGCGCGTGCGCTGGGCATCACCAGCCAGTCGCTCGCGCAGGCCACGCGCACGCTGCTCAACGGCACGACCATCGGCCAGTACCGCGAGGGCGACAAGCTGGTCGACGTGGTGCTGCGCCAGCCGCCGGACGAGCGTGCGGCGATCACCGATCTGGCGTCGGCCTACGTGCCCACCGGCAGCGGCCGCGCGGTGCCGCTGACGCAGATCGCCCAGATCGGCTACCAGTGGGAGCCGGGCGTGATCTGGCGCGAGGGCCGCCAGTACGCCGTGACCGTGCAGGGCGACGTGGCCGAGGGTGTGCAGGGGCCGACCGTGACCGAGCAGCTCTGGCCCGAAATGCAAAAACTGCGCGAACGCATGCCGCCGGGTTATTCGATCCAGATCGCCGGCGCGGTCGAGGAGAGCGCCAAGGGCCAGGGCTCGATCGCCGCGGGCGTGCCGATCATGCTTTTCATCATCTTCACGCTGCTGATGCTGCAGTTGCAGAGCTTCTCGCGCTCGTTGCTGGTGTTCCTGACCGGCCCGATGGGCATCGCCGGCGTGGCCGCGGCGCTGCTGCTGCTGAACCGGCCGTTCGGCTTCGTGGCGCTGCTGGGCGTGATCGCGCTGATGGGCATGATCATGCGCAACTCGGTGATCCTGATCGACCAGATCGAGACCGACCGCAACCGTGGCGTGCCGACCTGGGACGCGGTGGTGGAGTCGGCGGTGCGGCGTTTCCGGCCGATCGTGCTGACGGCGGCGGCGGCGGTGCTGGCGATGATCCCGCTGTCGCGCAGCGTGTTCTGGGGGCCGATGGCGGTGGCCATCATGGGCGGGCTGATCGTCGCCACGGCGCTCACGCTGCTGGCGCTGCCGGCGATGTATGCGGCATGGTTTCGGGTCCGTCGCGAACACCCTGTCGCAGCCGGCTAGAATATCGGGTTCACGGATCGCCAGGGGTTGCTCGATAGAACCACCCCCGGCGCCTTGCCGCCGACCCGCCTGCCGCTTTGCGCGCCGTCGGGCGCAGGGGCAGGGCTCAAGCGGCTCACGCCGGGCGACCCCCAGGACACCGCGCGGGTGGCGAAATTGGTAGACGCACCAGGTTTAGGTCCTGACGCCTTCACGGGCGTGCCGGTTCGAGTCCGGCCCCGCGCACCAGGCACACCGAACGATCACGCAACCGAAAGAGCACCAAGACATGGCTGTTACCGTGGAGACCCTCGACAAGCTCGAGCGCCGCATCACCCTGACGCTGTCGGCCGATGAACTCAAGAACGAGGTCGAGTCGCGCCTGAAGAAGCTGGCCCGCACCACCAAGGCCGACGGCTTCCGCCCCGGCAAGGTGCCGATGAGCGTCGTGGCCCAGCGCTACGGCTATTCGGTGCAGTACGAGGTCATGAACGACAAGGTCGGTCAGGCCTTCGCAGCGGCCACCGGCGAGGCGCAGCTGCGCGTGGCCGGCACGCCGCGCATCACCGAGAAGGACGGCTCGGCCGACGGCCAGGTCAGTTTCGACGCCACCTTCGAGGTCTATCCCGAAGTGACGATCGGCGACCTGTCGGCGCTGGAAGTCGAGCGCGTCACGACCGAAGTCACCGACGTCGCGATCGACCGCACGCTCGACATCCTGCGCAAGCAGCGTCGCACCTTCGCCGACCGTCCGCAGGGCGAGTACGCGGTCGACGGTGACCGCGTGACGATCGACTTCGAAGGCAAGATCGACGGCGAAACCTTCCAGGGCGGCAAGGCCGAGGCCTTCCAGTTCATCCTGGGCGAGGGCCGCATGCTCGAAGCCTTCGAGAAGGCCGTGCGCGGCATGAAGACGGGCGAGTCGAAGACCTTCCCGCTGGCCTTCCCGGCCGATTACCACGGCGCTGACGTGGCCGGCAAGGAAGCCGACTTCCTGGTCACGCTGACCCGGATCGAAGCCCAGAATCTGCCTGAAGTCGACGCGGCCTTTGCCGAGTCGCTGGGCATCGCCGACGCGACTGTCGACGGCCTGCGTGCCGACATCAAGAAGAACCTCGAGCGCGAGGTCAAGTTCCGCGTCGCCGCGCGCAACAAGCAGTCGGTCATGTCCGCCCTCGAGAAGGTCGCCACCTTCGACCTGCCCAAGGCGCTGGTCGACAACGAGATGGCTCGCCTGGTCGAGAACGCCCGTGCCGATCTGAAGCAGCGCGGCATTGCCGACGCCGACAAGGCACCGATCCCGACCGAGATGTTCCAGCCGCAAGCCGAGCGCCGCGTGCGCCTGGGCCTGACGATGGCCGAGCTGGTGCGTGCCAACGCGCTGTCGGCCACGATGGAGCAGATCAAGGCCCACATCGACGAGATGGCGCAGAGCTACGAGAAGCCCGAAGAGGTCGTGCGCTGGTACTTCGGTGACCAGCAGCGCCTGTCCGAAGTCGAAGCCGTGGTGATCGAGGCCAATGTGGCCAACTTCGTTCTCGGCCAGGCTCAGGTCGTCGACAAGCAGCTGCCTTTCGACGAACTGATGGGCGCCTGATCCAGAGGGCTGCCGGCCATTCCTGGATTCGAGGGGCGCCCAGGGCGCCCCTTGTCACATCTGGGGAGTCTCCGACCGTCATCGCAGGTTTCACGCCGCCCTCATAATCGGGACGGTACGTTTCCATTGATTCCACACGGCGATTTGCATCGCTTTCAGGGCCAGCAAGAATGAGCGCAGTCGAAACTCAAAACCTGGGCATGGTGCCCATCGTCATCGAACAGTCGGGCCGCGGCGAGCGCGCCTACGACATCTACTCGCGCCTGCTGCGCGAGCGAGTGATTTTCCTGGTCGGACCGGTCAACGACCAGAGCGCCAATCTGGTGGTCGCGCAGTTGCTGTTTCTGGAAAGCGAGAATCCCGACAAGGACATCTCGTTCTACATCAACTCGCCCGGCGGCAGCGTCAGCGCCGGCATGTCGATCTACGACACGATGCAGTTCATCAAGCCGCAGGTGTCGACGCTGTGCATGGGCCTGGCGGCCAGCATGGGCGCGTTCCTGCTGGCGGCCGGCGCCAAGGGCAAGCGCTTCTCGCTGCCCAACAGCAAGATCATGATCCACCAGCCGCTGGGCGGCGCGCAGGGTCAGGCCACCGACATCGAGATCCATGCCCGCGAGATCCTGAAGACGCGCGAGCAACTCAACCGCATCCTGGCCGAGCGCACGGGGCAGTCGCTGGAAAAGATCCAGAACGACACCGAGCGCGATTACTTCATGTCCTCCGAAGAGGCGCAGACTTACGGCCTGATCGACCAGGTCATCAGCAAGCGCCCGTAAGTTCTATCATCGAATCGACTCCACCTAGGCCGCATCCCATGCCCGAGAAAAAAGGCTCCTCCGGCGAAAAGATCTTGTACTGCTCGTTCTGCGGAAAGAGCCAGCACGAGGTCAAGAAGCTGATCGCCGGCCCGTCGGTGTTCATCTGTGATGAATGCATCGAGTTGTGCAACGACATCATCCGCGACGAAGTGCCCGCGGTGGAGGCGGGTGGCAAGACCAGCCGCAGCGATCTGCCGGTGCCCAGCGAGATCAAGACACTGCTCGATCAGTACGTGATCGGTCAGGACGCTGCCAAGCGCACGCTGTCAGTGGCGGTCTACAACCACTACAAGCGCCTCAAGCACATGGCCGACAAGGGCAAGGGCGAAGAGGTCGAGCTGGCCAAGAGCAACATCCTGCTGATCGGGCCCACCGGCTCGGGCAAGACGCTGCTGGCGCAGACGCTCGCGCGCATGCTCAACGTGCCGTTCGTGATTGCCGACGCCACCACGCTGACCGAAGCCGGTTACGTGGGCGAAGACGTCGAGAACATCATCCAGAAGCTGCTGCAGAACTGCAACTACGAGGTCGAGCGGGCCCAGCGCGGCATCGTCTACATCGACGAGATCGACAAGATCAGCCGCAAGGCCGACAACCCGTCGATCACGCGCGATGTCTCCGGCGAGGGCGTGCAGCAGGCGCTGCTCAAGCTGGTCGAAGGCACGATGGCCAGCGTGCCGCCGCAGGGCGGGCGCAAGCATCCGAACCAGGACTTCCTGCAGATCGACACGACCAACATCCTGTTCATCTGCGGCGGCGCGTTCGACGGCCTGGAAAAGGTCATCGCCAACCGCTCCGAGAAATCGGGCATCGGTTTCGGAGCGACGGTCAAGAGCAAGGCCGAGCGCAGCGTCTCCGAAGTGTTCCGCCAGATCGAGCCCGAAGACCTGATCAAGTTCGGCATCATCCCTGAACTGGTCGGGCGTCTGCCCGTCATCGCCACCCTTGGCGAGCTGACCGAAGACGCGCTCGTGCAGATCCTGACCGAGCCGAAGAACGCGCTGCTCAAGCAGTATCAGCGACTGTTCGGCATGGACGGCGTCGAGCTCGAGATCCGGCCGTCCGGCCTGGCCGCGATCGCCCAGAAGGCGCTCAAGCGCAAGACCGGTGCGCGTGGCTTGCGCTCGATCGTCGAGCAGGCCTTGATGGACACCATGTTCGAGTTGCCCGCCATGGACGGCGTGGCCAAGGTGGTGGTGGACGAAAACACCATCGAAGACAACACCATGCCCCTGCTCGTCTACCGCGAGCAGGCCAAGGCCAGCGCCTGATCTTGTCGCCCTGTCCGCAGGGTCGGACAGCAGCCGGCGCCCACCTCCGGGTGCCGCGTCGGCCGCTCTTGCATTTCATGGCTGTGCTCTCACATGGAGCGCAGAAAGAGAGGTTCTGATGTCAGGTCACCCTATCCTCCCCGCGGATCCGATCACCCTGCCACTGTTGCCGTTGCGCGATGTGGTGGTGTTCCCGCACATGGTGATCCCGCTTTTCGTGGGACGCCCGAAGTCGATCAAGGCGCTCGAAGCTGCGATGGAAGCCGGCCGGCAGATCATGCTGGTGGCCCAGAAGGCTGCCGGCAAGGACGAGCCCAAGCCGGAAGACATGTTCGAGACCGGTTGCGTCTCGAGCATCTTGCAGATGCTCAAGCTGCCCGACGGCACCGTGAAGGTGCTGGTCGAAGGTCTGCAACGCGCCAACACACGCAGCATCGATGACAGCGGCGAGTTCTTCACCGCCGAACTGGTGCCCGTGCCGCTGCCCGATCAGGCCTCGCCCGAGATCGAGGCGCTGCGACGCGCGGTCACGCAGCAGTTTGACCAGTACGTCAAGCTGAACAAGAAGATCCCGCCGGAGATCCTCACCTCGATCGCCGGGATCGACGATGCAGGCCGTCTGGCCGACACCATCGCCGCCCATCTGCCGCTCAAGCTCGAGAGCAAGCAGGCCATCCTCGACATGGTGGCGATCTCCGGTCGGCTGGAAAAGCTGCTGGAGCTGCTTGAGCACGAGGTCGACATCCTGCAGGTCGAAAAGCGCATCCGTGGTCGCGTCAAGCGCCAGATGGAAAAGAGCCAGCGCGAGTACTACCTCAACGAGCAGGTCAAGGCGATCCAGAAGGAACTGGGCGAAGGTGAAGAGGGCGCCGATCTCGATGAACTCGAGAAGAAGATCATCGCGGCCCGGATGTCCCGCGAAGCGCGCAAGAAAGCCGAGAACGAGCTCAAGAAGCTCAAGCTGATGTCGCCCATGTCGGCCGAAGCGACGGTGGTGCGCAACTACATCGACACGCTGATCAACCTGCCCTGGGCCAAGAAGAGCAAGGTCAAGCACGATCTGCCCAACGCCGAGAACGTGCTCAACGAAGACCACTTCGGTCTCGACAAGGTCAAGGAACGCATCCTCGAATACCTTGCGGTGCAGCAGCGCGTCGACAAGGTCAAGGCGCCGATCCTGTGCCTGGTCGGCCCTCCGGGTGTCGGCAAGACCTCGCTCGGTCAGTCGGTGGCGCGTGCGACCGGACGCAAGTTCGTGCGCATGGCGCTCGGTGGTGTGCGTGACGAGGCCGAGATCCGTGGCCACCGCCGCACCTACATCGGCTCGATGCCGGGCAAGGTGCTGCAGAGCCTGAGCAAGGTCGGCGTGCGCAACCCGCTGTTCCTGCTCGACGAGATCGACAAGCTGGGCATGGATTTCAGGGGCGATCCGTCGTCGGCGCTGCTGGAAGTGCTCGACCCCGAGCAGAACCACACCTTTGCCGACCACTACGTCGAGGTCGACTTCGACCTGTCCGACGTGATGTTCGTGGCGACCTCCAATTCGCTGAACATCCCGCCGGCGCTGCTCGACCGCATGGAGGTGATCCGTCTTTCGGGCTACACCGAAGACGAGAAGGTTTCGATCGCCCAACGTTACCTGTTGCCCAAGCAGCTCAAGAACAACGGCGTCGCCGAAACCGAACTCGAAGTCACCGAGAGCGCGGTGAGGGCGATCATCCGCTACTACACGCGTGAAGCCGGCGTGCGTTCGCTCGAGCGAGAGATCTCCAAGATCTGCCGCAAGGTGGTCAAGGGGTTGACGCTCAAGAAGTACGTGGGCCTCGTGCAGGTGACGGCAGAAAATCTCAACGATTACCTCGGGGTACGCAAGTACAGCTTCGGCCAGGCCGAGAAGCAGAACCAGGTCGGTCAGGTCAATGGCCTGGCGTGGACCGAGGTGGGTGGTGATCTGCTCACCATCGAGGCGACCGTGATGTCTGGCAAGGGCACCATCATCCGCACCGGCTCGCTCGGTGACGTGATGAAGGAGTCGGTCGAAGCCGCACGCACCGTGGTCCGCAGTCGTGCAGCACGCCTGGGCATCAAGGACGAGATGTTCGAGAAGCGCGACATCCACATCCACGTGCCCGATGGCGCAACGCCCAAGGACGGCCCGAGTGCGGGAGCCGCGATGACCACCGCGTTCGTATCGGCGTTGACGGGCATTCCGGTGCGCGCTGACGTCGCCATGACGGGTGAGATCACCCTGCGTGGTGAAGTCACCGAAATCGGCGGACTGAAGGAGAAACTGCTGGCCGCTCACCGCGGGGGCATCAAGACGGTCTTGATCCCCGAGGAAAACGCCAAGGATCTCCAGGAGATTCCCGAGAACGTGAAAAGTCAGCTTGAGATCATTCCGGTCAAGTGGATCGACAAGGTGCTCGAGATCGCCTTGACGTCCAAACCTCAGCCTTTGCCGGAAGAGGAGGCGAAGGTCGAAGCGCCGAAGACGCCGGATGCCGCGCCGGTCGTCGTTGACGCGACCAAGCATTGATGAATTTTCATCTTGGCCTCTTGCGAGGTCAGGATGCTTGGTCTATACTTTCGTTCTGCATTTGTTGCGGCTCTTGAAGTTGATGCTTTGGCTTCAAGGGTAATGCGGGATTAGCTCAGTTGGTAGAGCGATACCTTGCCAAGGTATAGGTCGAGAGTTCGAGTCTCTTATCCCGCTCCAGTTCGCAGAAGAGGAAGTTCAAATAGCTTCCTTTTTTGTTGGTTGGAAACTCATGGCGCGGTAGCAAAGCGGTTATGCAGCGGATTGCAAATCCGTTTAGGGTGGTTCGACTCCACTCCGCGCCTCCAGTGTGTCAGGCTGAGCACTGATTGCAGATTGTTCGATTTTTGAGAATGCGGGATTAGCTCAGTTGGTAGAGCGATACCTTGCCAAGGTATAGGTCGAGAGTTCGAGTCTCTTATCCCGCTCCAGATTCAAGAAGCCGTCGGAAACGACGGCTTTTTTGTTGTCAGTGACTGTTGCCGGCGTGAACAGGCGACTGTTACGCACATAATTCACCGTGGCCTGGGTGGTGGAACTGGTAGACACAGCGGACTTAAAATCCGCCGATTGGAAACGATCGTACGGGTTCGATTCCCGTCCTGGGCACCAGCACAGTGGCGAATCCGGCCCTGGATTCCGGATGAAACCGTTGCAGTCCATTCACGGCAGGGTGTCGACGGTGCACGGAAACGTCAACCACCGCTCGGCCACGTTGGCCAGCAGAAGTCGGTCCCCAGTCGTCCACATGCGGGTGACGGGTCGATCGTCCTGATTGAGATCATCGTCAGGCGCGGCCTGTGCCAAGCTCAACGCAAGGGTGCGCCGCGCGACAGCATCCGCCGTGTCGATCAGCACGACGTCCGGGCCGAGTGCCGCAGCGATCTGATTCGCCACGAACGGGTAGTGCGTGCACCCGAGCACGACGGTGTCGACTTGATGCTCGCGCAGTGGAGCGCAGCAGGTCTGCACGCGTTCGGTGACTGCGGGTGATGTCAGTGCCCCGGATTCGATGGCGGCCGCCAAGCCTGGGCAGGCTTGAAGAAACAGTTCGACATGCGCCGCGTGGGCTTGGGCCAGGAGTTTGAATCGATCGCTGCGCAAGGTGCCTTCGGTGGCGAGGACGCCGATTCGTCCATTTCGCGTCATGGCCGCTGCGGGTTTGATGCCGGGTTCGACGCCGACGATTGCCCAATCACGATGGTGCATCCGCAGTGCCTGCACCGCCGCGGCCGTCGCTGTGTTGCAGGCCACGACCAGTACCTGTGCGCCTTGATCCCGCAGGAATGCCGCAATGCGCAGAGATCGTTCTTCGACGTAGGCCACAGACCGCTCGCCATAGGGTGCATGTCCCGAGTCGGCGACGTACATCAGCGTGGCCGAGGGCAGCAACTCGTGGATTGCGCGCAACACCGAGAGCCCGCCAAGTCCTGAGTCGAAAACCCCGATGCGCACGCGATGCTGCAGAGGTGAGGTGGGCATGGTCGGATGGCAGGTCTGCGAATCGGCGAGGCAGTCTATCAGTGCCGTTCCGAGGGTTGCGGCGAACCCGGGCACAGATCGTCATTGAAATAGTACGATCGTGCTTTTATGATTCGGCGCTCGGCCTGGATCCCTTGCCGACCCATAGAATCCGAGACCCACTATTTTTCGTCCTCTGGAGAACGTCGCATGAAGGCACTGGTCCCCGTCAAACGGGTGGTCGACTACAACGTCAAGGTTCGCGTCAAGAGCGACGGCACGGGCGTGGACATCGCCAACGTCAAGATGAGCATGAACCCGTTCGACGAGATCGCGATCGAAGAGGCGGTGCGTCTGCGTGAGAAGGGTGTGTTGACTGAAGTGATCGCCGTGTCCTGCGGCGCGGCGCAGTGCCAGGAAACGCTGCGCACCGCGATGGCGATCGGCGCCGATCGGGCCATCCTGGTCGAGACCGCCGAAGAACTGCAGCCGCTGGCGGTGGCCAAGCTGCTCAAGGCGCTGGTCGACCGCGAACAACCGGGCCTGATCCTCCTCGGCAAGCAGGCCATCGACGACGACAACAACCAGACCGGCCAGATGCTCGCCGCGCTCGCCGATCTGCCGCAGGCCACGTTCGCATCGAAGGTCGACGTCATCGACGGCCGGGCCCGCGTCACGCGTGAAATCGACGGTGGCCTGGAGACGATTTCTCTGAGCCTGCCCGCGGTCATCACCACCGACCTGCGCCTGAACGAGCCGCGTTACGTCACGCTGCCCAACATCATGAAGGCCAAGAAGAAGCCGCTGGAGACGATCAAGCCGGCCGATCTGGGTGTCGACGTGAGCCCACGGCTGAAGACGCTCAAAGTGTCTGAACCGCCCAAGCGCGGCGCAGGCATCAAGGTGCCCGATGTCGCGACCCTCGTGGCCAAACTGAAGAATGAAGCCAAGGTGATCTGAACATGACCATCCTCGTCATTGCCGAACACGAACACGGCACTCTCAAAGGTGCGACGCTCAACACCGTCACGGCCGCTGCCCAACTGGGCGAGGTGCACGTGCTGGTCGCGGGTACCGATTGCGCCGCCGCGGCACAGGCTGCGAGCCAGATCGCCGGTGTCGCCAAGGTGCTGCACGCCGATGGTGCGAGCCTCGGTGAACAGCTGGCCGAGAACATCACCGCGCAAGTGATTTCGATCGCCGCCGGCTACAGCCACATCCTGTTCGCCGCCACGGCACACGGCAAGAACGTCGCCCCGCGTGTCGCGGCCAAGCTCGACGTGGCGCAGATCAGCGAGATCACCCAGGTGATCAGCGCCGACACCTACGAGCGCCCGATCTACGCCGGCAACGCCGTGGCCACGGTGCAGAGCAGCGACAAGACCCAGGTCATCACCGTGCGCACCACCGGCTTCGACGCCGCGGCCCTGGGCGGCAATGCAACGATCGAAACCATCGCGGCCGTCGCCGACAGCGGCAAGAGCGCCTTCATCGGCAGCGAGATCGCCAAGAGCGACCGGCCCGAGCTGACCGCCGCCAAGATCATCGTCAGCGGCGGCCGCGCGATGGGCAGCAGCGACAAGTTCAACGAGGTGCTGACACCGCTGGCCGACAAGCTCGGCGCCGCGCTCGGTGCCAGCCGTGCCGCCGTCGACGCGGGCTACGCCCCGAACGACTGGCAGGTCGGCCAGACCGGCAAGATCGTCGCACCGCAGCTCTACATCGCCGCCGGTATCTCGGGCGCGATCCAGCACCTGGCGGGCATGAAGGACAGCAAGGTGATCGTGGCGATCAACAAGGACGCCGAGGCGCCGATCTTCAGCGTGGCGGACTACGGGCTGGAGGCGGATCTGTTCGTGGCGGTGCCGGAGCTGGTCCAGGCGCTCTGATCCTGCGCTGCGTCGTCGTCTGCCGCTGACAGCCAGACAGAACAACACCGAGAAAAGAGGGCGCCCAACCATCGGTTGCGGCGCCCTTGTTCCATCTGAAGACACTCAAGGAGACTGAAAATGACCTACCGCGCCCCGCTCAAAGACCTGCTTTTCGACATCAAGGAGCTTGCCGGCATCGATGCGCTGACCGCCTTGCCTGGCCTCGAAGACGCCGGCTACGACACCGCCGTGGCCGTGCTCGAAGAATGCGCCAAGCTCAACGAGCAGGTGATCGCGCCGCTCAACCGCGCCGGCGATATCGCGCCGAGCTGGTTCAAGGACGGTGTGGTGACCACCACCGCCGGCTTCAAGGAAGCCTTCCGTGCGTTTGCCGAGGGCGGCTGGCAAGGCCTGCATCACCCGGACGAGTTCGGCGGCCAGGGCTTGCCCAAGCTGATCCACGCGGCCTGCATCGAGATGATCAACAGCGCCAACCTGAGCTTCGCGCTGTGCCCGCTGCTGACCGATGGTGCGATCGAGGCCCTGCTGACCGCCGGCAGCGACGCCCAGCGCACCACCTACCTGCCCAGGATGATCGACGGCAGCTGGACCGGCACGATGAACCTGACCGAGCCGCAGGCCGGCTCCGATCTGGCCGCGGTGCGCACCCGCGCCGAGCCGCAGCCCGACGGCACGTACAAGATCTTCGGCACCAAGATCTTCATCACCTACGGCGAACACGACATGGCCGAGAACATCGTGCATCTCGTGCTCGCGCGGGTGGTCGGTGCGCCCGAGGGTGTCAAGGGCATCAGCCTGTTCGTCGTGCCCAAGTTCATGGTGAACGCCGACGGCAGCCTGGGCGAGCGCAACGACGTGCACTGCGTCAGCATCGAGCACAAGCTCGGCATCAAGGCGAGCCCGACCGCGGTGCTGCAGTTCGGCGACCACGGCGGCGCGGTCGGCCAGTTGATCGGCCAGGAGAACCGCGGCCTCGAGTACATGTTCATCATGATGAACGCGGCGCGCTTCGCCGTCGGCGTGCAGGGCATCGCGGTGGCCGAGATGGCGTACCAGAAGGCGGTGGCCTACGCGCGCGATCGTGTGCAGTCGCGCCCGGTCGACGGCTCGGTGGCGGGTTCGGCGGCCATCATCCATCACCCGGACGTGCGCCGCATGCTCAGCACGATGCGCGCGTATGCCGAAGGTTGCCGCGCGCTCGCGCTGGTGTCCGCCGCTGCCTACGACGCCTCGCACTCCCACCCGGACCCCGAGGCGCGGCAGCAGAACCAGGCCTTCTACGAATTCATGGTGCCGCTGATCAAGGGCTTCAGCACCGAGATGAGTCTCGAGGTCACGTCGCTGGGCGTGCAGGTGCATGGCGGCATGGGCTTCATCGAGGAGACCGGCGCGGCGCAGTTCTACCGTGATGCCAAGATCCTGACGATCTACGAGGGCACCACCGCGATCCAGGCCAACGACCTGGTCGGTCGCAAGACCGCGCGCGATGGCGGCCGCACCGCGCGTGCGATCGCCGCGCAGATCGAGCTGACCGAGATCGCGCTGGCCTCGCACGACAGCGCCGCCGCGCAAGCCTTTGCCAAGCGGCTGAGCGCCGCGCGACTGGCGTTCCTCGACGTGGTCACGTTTGTCGTCGCTGGCACCAAGTCCGACCCGAACGCGGTCTTCGCCGGCTCGGTGCCCTACTTGATGCTGGCCGGCAACCTGATGGCCGGCTGGCAGATGGGCCGCGCGCTGCTGGCCGCCGAAGACAGCCTCAACGAGGGCGAGGACACCGCCTTCATGCAGGCCAAGATCGCCACCGCGCGCTTCTATGCCGACCACATCCTGACGCGGGTGCCCGGCCTGCGCGACAGCATCGTCGAAGGTGGCGAGTCCGCCTGCGCCCTGGCGCTGGAGGCATTCTGATGGCCCTGCCCGCAGCTCTCGCCAAGGCGCGATTTCCGGTGATCGGCGCGCCGCTGTTCATCATCAGCAACCCCAAGCTGGTGATCGAGCAGTGCAAGGCCGGTGTGATCGGCGCCATGCCGGCACTCAACGCCCGGCCGGCCTCGCAGCTCGACGACTGGCTGGCCGAGATCACCGAGACGCTCGCCGCCCACGACGCTGCCCATCCCGAGGCGCCGGCCGCGCCGTTCGCGATCAACCAGATCGTGCACAAGAGCAACGACCGGCTCGAACACGACCTGGCGCTGTGCGGCAAGTACCGGGTGCCGATCGTCATCACCAGCCTGGGCGCGCGCAGCGACGTCAACCAAGCGGTGCACGGCTGGGGCGGCGTGGTGATGCACGACATCATCAACAACGCCTTCGCGCACAAGGCGATCGAGAAGGGCGCCGACGGCCTGATCGCGGTGGCGGCCGGTGCGGGCGGGCACGCGGGGGTCAAGAGCCCGTTCGCGCTGATCCAGGAAATCCGCCAGTGGTTCGACGGCCCGCTGGCGCTGTCGGGCTCGATCGCCAGTGGCGGTGCGGTGCTGGCGGCGCAGGCGATGGGGGCGGATTTCGCCTACATCGGCTCGGCCTTCATCGCCACCCATGAAGCGCGTGCCAGCGACGACTACAAGCAGTGCATCGTCGACAGCGACAGCGACGACATCGTCTACAGCAACCTCTTCACCGGCGTGCACGGCAACTACCTGAAGGCCTCGATCCGAGCCTCCGGGCTGGACCCCGAGAACCTGCCCGAGAGCGACCCCAGCAAGATGAACTTCGGCGGCGACACCGCCAAGAAGGCCTGGAAGGACATCTGGGGCTGCGGCCAGGGCATCGGCGCGATCGAGCAGATCGTCGGCGCGGCCGAGCTGGTGGCGCGCTGGCAGCGCGAATACCAGGCGGCCCGTGCGCGCCTGTGCGTGGCCTGACGGGCTATTCGCCGTCGCGGTATTGCCGCCACTGCCCCATCGCCCCGCGCATCAGTTTGACCTGGCGCTCGAAGGTGGGGCAGGCCTTGCAGATCAGCATGTGAATGCGCACCACCAGGCGTTCGCCCGGGGCGAGGCGGCGCTCCTCGCCTTCGAGCACCAGGCGGGTCACGTCGCGGCATGTGCGGTTCAGTCGCATGGGATTCACGCTCGGGCCTTTGATGGGTTCGGATGGTTGAACCAGCGCAACTGCAGGCAGTCACGCAGCCGCAATCGGGCGCGATGCAGCAGCACGAACAGGTTGGTCGAGCTCAGGCCGAGTTGATTACAGATTTCCGTCGTCTCCAGTTCGAGCCACTCGCGCATCATGAAAACCTGGCCTTGCTGGCCGGGCAGATGTTCGACGCAGGCGTCGAGCACCTCGATGAACTGACGCTGGCCGAGGCTGGCCTCGGGGTTGCCCCATTCGTGCGGCGCCTCGCGCCAGTGGCCGTCGGCCTTGAACAGCAGGTCGTCGATGTCCTGGTCATCGTCGGGCGTGGCCGAGATCTCGCGGCCGTGGCGGCGGATCTGGTCGACCAGCTTGTGCTTGAGAATGCCCACCAGCCAGGTCTTGAGCTGGCTCTGGCCGGCAAACTGCTGCGGCTTTTCGAGTGCTGCGAGCAGCGTCTCCGACACCGCATCCTCGGCCCAGGCCTCGTTGCGCAACTGTTTGCGGGCGTAGCGCATCAGCGGCTCACGCAGGCCCTGCAACTGCGACGCCAGGTCGGTCATGCGTATCCTCGAATCTGTTTGCGCCGCAGTGTAAGGACTTCACCACCTGCGGCGACAGAGTCGACGTCGGCATCGCTGATCGACAATTCAATTCATGTTTCCCGCGCTTGCATGCGCAATACCCAGATACCCAGGAGTTGTCCCATGAGTCAGACCCGCGTTGTTTCTTCCGCTTTCGCCGCTGTTTTCGCCCTCGGCCTGGTCGGCCATGCCGCAGCCGCCGACGACATGTCCGGCGGCAAAAACAAGGAAAAGTGCTACGGCATCGCCAAGGCCGGCCAGAACGATTGCGCCAGCCTGTCGGGCAGCCATTCCTGTGCGGGCCAGTCGACGAAGGTCAGCCCGGACGAATGGAAGTACGTGGCCAAGGGCACCTGCAAGTCGATGAAGGGCATGAGCGCCGACGAAGCCAAGATGGCGATGAAGAAGTAAGTACCTCGCCGCCCGCCGCACACCATGCACGTCCCGCCCAACACCGGCATGTCCGCGCTGTCCGCCCGGCCTGAGCCGCCATCGGTCGGCATCGGCTTGCGCCACCCGCATGCCCGCGAGTTGCTTTTGCTCCAGCCCGCGCTCGGTTTCGTCGAAGTGCATTCGGAGAACTACTTCGCCGACGGCGGGGCGGCGCTCGGCGTGCTGGCGCAGGCGCGCTCGCACTATCCCGTCAGCCTGCACGGTGTCGGCCTGGCGCTGGGCAGCGCGGCGGGGCTGGACGCCTGGCACCTCGACCGGCTGGCGGCGCTGGTGCAGCGCATCGAGCCGGTGCGGGTGTCGGACCACGCCTCGTTCGCCCGCGTGCCGGGCCGGCGCGGCGGGCCGGTCTGGCATGCCAATGACCTGCTGCCGATTGCCCGCACCGAAGCGGCGCTGCAGATCCTGATCGACAACGTGCAGCAGGTGCAGGATCGCCTGCGCCGGCCGATCCTGGTCGAGAACCTGTCGGCCTATCTCGGCTGGGCCGACGATCTGCTGCCCGAACCCGACTTCTTCAACCAGCTGACCCGCCGCAGCGGCTGCGGCCTGCTGCTCGACGTCAACAACCTGGTTGTCAACGCGCTCAACGCCGGCTGCGACGAGGCCGGCGCGGTGGTGCAGACCTGCGACTGGATCGACCGCATCGACGCCGCGAGCGTCGGCGAAATGCATCTGGCCGGCTACTGCGACAGCGGCGAGATCGTCATCGACGACCACGGCAGCCGCGTGCACGCGCCGGTCTGGCAAGCCTTTGCGCACGCCCGCGCACGCCTGCCGGATGTGCCGGTGCTGATCGAGTGGGACACCGACCTGCCCGCGCTCGACGTGCTGCTCGATGAAGCAGCGCTCGCCCGCGAGTGCGCTGCCGCCGTGCATCGGCCCCGTCGTGAGCTGACGGCGGTGCACGCATGAACGCGGCTGACGCCCGTCAACACGAACTGCTGCGCCAGCAGTGCCTGCTGCGCGCCCTGCACGGCGACGGGGTCACGGCCCTGCGCGGCTGGGCACACCTGCCGTCGCGCAGCCGGCATGACCTCGAACGGGGTTACCTCGCCTACAGCGCCAACGCGGCGGCGTCGGCCGAGCGGGCGCTGGCAGCGCGCTATCCGACCGTGCAGGCCTTGCTCGGTGAGGACTCGTTTGCGCAGCTGGCACGTCATCTCTGGCATGCCGAGCCCGCGCAGCGTGGCGATCTGGCGCAGTGGGGCCACGGCCTCGCGGCTTTCATCGCGGCGAGCCGACAACTGGCCGACGAGCCCTATCTGGCCGACGTCGCTCGCCTCGACGCTGCCGTGCATGACGCCGAAAACGCGGCCGACGCCGAGTCCGATCCCGCCAGCCTGAGCGATCTGGCCGGCACCGATCCGGCCCGCCTGTACCTGCGCCGGCCGCCCGGCGCGTCGCTGGTCGACAGCCGCCATCCGATCACCGCGATCTGGCTGGCGCATCACGACGCCGATCGGATCGGGCGTGACGATCGGTTCGCCGCCGTGCAACAGGGTTTCGTGGCTGCCGCCGCTCGGACCGACCCGGCGGCGCTGTTCGACACCGCCTGGGTCTGGCGCGACGGCTGGCAGGTGGCGGTGCGATCGGTCGATCCTGCCACCGCAACGTTTGTGCGCCGCGTGCTGGCCGGCGACAACCTGGCCGCGGCGCTCGATGCGGCGGGCGCAGCGTTCGATTTCGAGCGCTGGCTGATGCAGGCGCTGCGCGAGCGCAGCCTGCCGGGCCTGTCGGTCGAGCCCGACGTCAACATGGCCGACGATGTTTGACCGGCGCGCCATCGCGCTGCTGTCGCCGTGGCTGGCGCGGGGTGCGGCCGCGCTGGCGCGAGCCGGTGTGCATGCCGACGCGGTCACGTGGTTCGGATTCGCGCTCGGCGTGGCCGCGGCGGGCGCGATCGCCCTGCAGGCCTGGCTGCTCGGCTGGGCGCTGATCCTGGCCAGCCGGCTGGCCGACGGGCTCGACGGCGCGCTGGCCCGTCACCGCTGCGAGGCCAGCGCACGCGGTGCGTTTCTCGACATCACGCTCGATTTCCTGTTCTACGCGCTGGTGCCGCTGGCGTTCGCCTGGGCCGACCCGGTGGCCAACGCGCTGGCCGGGGCGACGTTGCTGGCCGCCTTCATCGGCACCGGCAGCAGTTTCCTGGCCTACGCCGTATTGGCCGAGCGCCAGGGGCTCAAGAGCCTGGTCTATCCGCGCAAGGGCTTCTATTACCTCGGCGGCTTGACCGAAGCCAGCGAGACGCTGCTGTGCTTCAGCCTGATGTGCCTGTGGCCGGCGCTGTTCAGCGTCTGGGCCTACGGGTTTGCGGTGCTGTGCCTGGCCACCATCGTGACGCGGGTGGTGGCCGGCTGGCGCCAGTTCGGCGGCGCCGCCTGAACACCGGGCCGCGTCAGAAAAGAAACGATACAAGCCGAAACTCGCCTGCAAGGACGGCACGATCTGGCGCGGGCAACATCCTTTCCATCAACCCCGCGGTCAAGACACCGCATCAACTGGAAAGGACACGCATCATGCAAACCCTGATCAAACGCAGTCTGTTCGCCCTGATGGGCGTGGGCATGGCCATCAGCTTGGCCGCTTGCGGACACGGCCCGATGGGCGGTGGCGACCCGATGGGCGGCGCCGGCGAGATGATGGGCATGCACGGCGGCGGCGGCCATCACCGTGGCCCGATGAACGAGGCCGATGCCGCCAAGCGGCAGGAGCGCATGCTCGAGCGCGCCACCAAGGAGCTGTCGCTCGACGACGCGCAGAAGCAGCGCCTGGCCACGCTGATGAGCCAGATGCATGCGCAGCGCAAGGCCATGATGGGCGAGCCGGGCAAGGGCCCGCGCGAAGACATGCAGGCGCTGATTGCCGGTGAACGCTTCGATCGCAGCAAGGCGCAGGCGCTGGTCGATGCCAAGACCGGCGCGGTCAAGGCCGCCAGCCCGCAGCTGATCGCCGCGGCGGGCGATTTCTTCGACAGCCTCAAGCCCGAGCAGCAGGCCAAGGTGCGCGAGTTCATGGCCAAGCGTGGCGGCGGTCGCCACCAAGGCATGGGCCGCCATCGCGACTGATTCCGGTCGCTGGACCGTGGCACGGGCGGCGAGCTGACGAGGCTCGCCGCCTTTTCGCATGGGATCATTCCGACATGCCGCGCCTGCTTCTGATCGACGACGATGAACATCTGGCCGCGCCTCTGGCGGCCTATCTGCGCCGTTTCGACCTCGACCTCGATCACGCCGAACGTCCCAGCCTCGGCCTGCAGCGGCTGGCCGGGGGCGGCTATGACGCGGTGATCCTCGACGTCATGCTGCCCGAGATGGACGGCTTCGAGGTCTGCCGCGAAATCCGCAAGACCAGCCAGATCCCGATCCTGATGCTGACCGCGCGCGGCGACGTGATGGACCGCGTGATCGGCCTCGAACTCGGCGCCGACGACTACCTGCCCAAGCCCTTCGAGCCGCGCGAGCTGGCGGCGCGGCTGCAGACCATCCTGCGGCGCCAGCGTGCGCCCGCGCCGGCAGCGGCGGCGGTGTCCACGACCCCGCTCGTTTTCGACGGACTCGTGATCGACCTCGAGCGCCGCCAGGTGCTGGTGCAGGGCCGGCCGGTCGAACTGACCGGCACCGAGTTCGAGCTGCTGGTGCTGCTGGCGCGCGAGCCGCAGAAGGTGTTCAGCCGTGACGACATCCTGATCCGCCTGCGCGGGCAGGAGTCCGACGACCTGTTCACGCGGGCGGTCGACATCCTGGTCAGCCGGCTGCGCAAGAAGCTCGAGCCGCTCGATTGCATCAAGACGCTGCGCAACGCGGGCTACGCCTTTGCCGGCGCCCGCCTCGTGCCGTGACTGCGGCGCCCCGTGCCGGTGCCTGACATGGCCGAGCGCGATCCCGTCAGCCAGCCGCCGCGTCTGCAGCGGCTGGGCGTGCGGCTGATGCTGCTGTTCCTGCTGCTCGCGCTGGTCATGACCCTCACGTTCATGACCGGCATGCAGCGTGCGCTCGGTGGCGGATGGCGTGCGCTGGTGCGCCCGCTGGTGGCCGATTACGTCGACCGCCTGGTCGCCGACATCGGCAGCCCGCCCGACGAGGCGCGCGCCCAGGCGCTTGTCGATCGGCTGCCGGTGGCCGTGCGCATCGAAGGCCCGCAGGTCAACTGGTCGTCGCACCCCGACGGCCTGCCACGCCAGCCCTTGCCGCTGCGCCCGATGCATCGCCCGCCGTGGTTGCGCGGCGAGGGTGATGCGGTGGGGCGGCCGATGCATCCGAGGATGCGCTCCGATGACGACGCCGCCGAGGCCCCGTCGGGCGAGCGTGGTTCGTTCACGCTGACACGTCGCAGTGCCGACGGCCACCGCATCGTCTTTGCCCTCGGCGAGGTGCCGTTGCGTCATCAGCCGCGGGTGATCGGCTGGATCACGCTGGCGCTGCTGCTGCTGGTCACCGCGCTGGCCTATGCCGTGATGCGCCACCTGTTGCGTCCGCTGGCCGAGATCCGCGCCGGTGCCGTGCGCTACGGCCGCGGCGATTTCGACGAGCCGATCATCGTGCGTCGCGGCGACGAGCTCGGCCAGCTCGCCGGCCAGATCAACACCATGGCCGGCGAACTGCGCCACATGCTCGACGCCAAGCGCGCCCTGCTGCTGGCCATCAGCCACGAGCTGCGCTCACCGCTGACACGCGCGCGCCTGAACGCCGAACTGGTCGACGAAGGCAGCGCCCGCGATGCGCTGCTGCGCGACCTGGGCGAGATGCGCGAGCTGATCAACGATCTGCTCGAGAGCGAACGCCTGGCTGCCGGCCACCGCGCACTTCAGCCCGAGGCCACCGACCTGGCCGCGCTGGTGCGTCAGACCGTGGCCGATGTGCTGGACAGCCGCGGGGTTCGTGCGGGCGAATCCGCGCCACGGGTCGAGCTGCAGCTCGACGATCAGCTGGGGATGAGCCGCGTCGACCCGGCACGCTGGCGCCTGCTGGTGCGCAACCTGATCGACAACGCCCTGCGTCACGGCCGGCTGGCGCCGGCGCCGGCCGAGGTGATCGTGCGCCTGCAAGCCGACGGCGATCAGCTGCTGCTGAGCGTGCGCGACCACGGCCCCGGCGTCGATGCCGAACACCTGGCGCACCTGAGCGAGCCGTTCTACCGCGCCGATGCCGCCCGGGCCCGCCACACCGGCGGCGTCGGGCTGGGCCTGCATCTGTGCCGGCTGGTGGCGCAGGCGCACGGCGGCACGCTGACGCTGCGCCCGGCGCAACCCGGTCTGGAGGTCCAGGTGCATTGGCCCCGATACCTGCCCGCGTGACCCAGAACATCCGCGCCAGGCAATAAAAAACCGGCCCAGAGGCCGGTTCGAAGTGTGTTGACGCCGCAGCGTCAGCAACCCTTTAGCGCGGGGTGAAACCGCGCGGGCGGCCACCGAAACCACTGCGGTCGGCAGGACGGCCGCCACCATGGGCGCCCGGGCTACGATCGCCGTCATGGCGACGTGCGCCAGTCGGGTGGTGATGGCCACCGGCACCACCGTCGCTGCCATTGAAATGGCTGCGCGGCGCGGCGCCGAAACCACCGTCACGCGGGGCGTGGCTTTCACGGTCACGGTTGTTGAAACCGCCCGGGCCCGGACGGCCACGGCCGCTCGGCGCGCCGTAACCACCCGCACCGCGGTGCGGCGGACGGCCGGCATCACGACGCGGTGCACCACGGCTGAGGAACATTTCCGGCGCGGGGCGGGTCGGTTCCAGGCCGGCGATGACCGTCACCGGGATGGTCTGGGTCGTGAACTGCTGGATGCGGCGGATCATGCCGACGTCACGGCGCTCGGCCAGCGTGATCGCGCGGCCGGTACGGCCGGCACGACCGGTGCGGCCGATGCGGTGCACGTAGTCCTCGGCCTTCATCGGCAGACCGAAATTGATCACGTGGCTGATGGTCGGCACGTCGATGCCGCGGGCGGCGACGTCGGTGGCGATCAGGACCTTGATCTCGCCGTTGCGCAGCGCCATCAGCGTGCGGCTGCGGCGACCTTGCGGCATGCCGCCGTGCAGCGGCGCGACGGCGTGGCCCAGTTCGTACAGGTGAGCGGCGAGCTCGTCGGCGTCACGCTGGGTGCTGGTGAAGACCAGCGCCTGCTGCATTTCGCGTTCGGTCAGCAGGTGCTCGAGCAGCTTGGCCTTGTGCTCGATGCTGTCGGCCCACAGCAGTTGCTGTTCGATGTTCTCGTGGTTGTCGGTGTGGCTGGTGATCTCGATGCGCTTGGCGTCGCTCTTCAGGATCTGGTCCGCCAGACGGCCGACCTGACCGGCGAAGGTGGCGCTGACCATCACGGTCTGGCGCTCTTGCGGCAGCGATTCGGCGATGCGCTCGATGTCTTCGATGAAGCCCATGTCGAGCATGCGGTCGGCTTCGTCGAGGATCAGCATCTCGACGTCGCCCAGCACGGCCTTGCCGCTGTTGAGGTGGTCGATCAGGCGGCCGGGAGTGGCGATCAGGATGTCGAGCGGCTTGCGCAGCGCGGCCAGCTGGGCCGGGTAGGGCACGCCACCGACGATGGTGGCCACGCGCAGGCCGGCCACGTGCTGGCCGTAGGTGCTGGCCGCCTTGGAGACCTGCATCGCCAGTTCACGCGTCGGTGCGAGCACCAGCACGCGCGGGCCGCAGACCTGGCCCTTGGCGCGGGCCTTCGACGGGTCGTTGCGGGCAGCCAGCACGCGCTGCAGCGCCGGCAGCACGAAGGCGGCGGTCTTGCCGCTGCCGGTGTTGGAGCACACACGCAGGTCGAGACCTTGCAGTGCGGGCGGAATGGTCTGTGCCTGAACGTCGGTCGGCGTGTCGTAGCCGGCGGCGGTGACGGATTTCAGGATGGCTTCGTGCAGGCCAAGGGTGTCAAAGGTCATGATTGCTTCAGTCTTTCAATGGCGCCGGCCCGTTTCTGCGGGAAGGAGCCTTGCAGGTGGTCGTCGGAAGACGACCGCGCATGGGCAGGGCAACACGAAGCCGGCGCGGCATCCATCAACGCGCAGGGGATCGCGAAACATCTGGGGGGAAGGAAAGCCCGCCCGGTCGAACAGCATCGCCGCCGACCGCGCCTGCAACCCCGCAGATCTGGCCGAGAAGGCCGTCTGCCGGAGGATGTGAGGGAAAGAGGAAGGTCAGAGCCGATGAACGAGACAGCAACGCCCCACGGATGGGGCGTGCGCGGCGCAGTGTAGCGGATTACCCGCGGTTGTTGTTGCACTGCGCAACAAATTTCCGCGGGTCGGTTCAGGCCGCCGGGACGATGTGATGGATGGCGCTGGGTGTCGGCGCGGGCCAGCCGGCTTCCTTGGCGACCCGGGCGATCGCTTCGTTGGTGTCGAAATAGACCTGCCAATAGTGGTCGGTGTGGGTGTAAGGACGCACCGAGATCACGCAGCCGACCAGGTTGAAGTCGAGCAGGTTCACCTCCGGGGCCGGGCTGGTGGCCACATTGGGGATCTGGGCGACGGCGGCCTTGAAGCGCGCGATCGCGTCCAGCGGGTCGACGCTGCCGGCGAGCTGTGCGGTGCGATCGACGCGGCGCACCGGCATGGACGAGAAGTTCTGGATCGTGTCGCTGAAGGCCTTGCCGTTGCCGACGATCGTCTGCACGTTGTCGGGTGTCAGCAGCGTGGTGCCGAACAGGCCCAGTTCGCGCACCGTGCCGGTCACGCCGCCGATGGTGACGAAATCCCCCACCTTGAACGGCTGCAGCACCAGCATGAAGGCACCTGCGGCGAAGTTGCCCAGCATGCCGCTCCAGGCCGCGCCGATCGCCACGCCCACACCGGCCAGCATGGCCGCAAACGAGGTGGTCTGGATGCCGAAGTAGCCCAGGATGCCGAGCACCAGGGTGATGTTCAGCGTGATCGCGACGATCGAGCCGAGGTACTTGGTCAGCGTCGGATCGACCGCATTGCGGTTCATGGCCGCTTGCATGACTGCAATCACTCGGCCGATCAGCCAGCGGCCGACGATCCAGAATGCGACAGCGGCCAAGATCTTCACCGCCAGATCGCTGACGGTGGTGCTGAGAAAAGTCTGCATCGACTGCATGTCCATCATTGAGTCCTCCTCGTGCTGAATTGCACGCAAGAACTTTGAATGATTTGTGCAGTTTCAGCTAGACGGAATGCTCACCTGTTGTTTCCATCCGACCCGGCGTGTCGAAGCTCGACCCGTCGACCTTCGCGGTGCAAGCGTTCAACGCGCCAGCGACAGCAATTCGCCCATGCCGCGTGGACAGGCCGACCAGGTGTCGGCATAGACGACCCGACCGCCGGATCTGCAGCGCACGACCTGGGTCGCGCCCGGTGGCTGCGGGCTCGGGTCGGTGATGCTGGCCAGCACGGGCAGCGGCGTTCCCGTGGCGCGGCTGAAGGGATCGAATCCGCCGGCCACGACGGTCGGGCGACGCAGCAGCGCGGGGTCGGTCGAATCCTCGACGGCAGCGGTCGATGCGGATCGCCAGGGTTGCTGCAGCATCTGCCAGACGGCATCTGCGTCCAGCCGCTGCGGCCAGGTGTAGACCGCCATCGCGGTCGCCATCACGGCCAGGGCCAGCCAGCCCGGCGGGTGACGTTGCAGGGCGAGCAGATGCATCATCACGCTGCACGGGTGGTGCGGACGCGGCGGTGGTGCATCAGATCGGCCTCGATCTGCTGGGCGAGGAACGCCGGCGTCGCCGCCGGTACCCGCCACTGCAACAGCGCGCCCAGCGCCACGGCACACCAGCCCAGCGGCAGCAGCAGGTCGAAGGCCTGACGCTGGTTGGGCTGCAGGAACAGCGGCGTCAGCAGCATCACGCCACCGAGGCTCAGTGCCGCAACGGCGCGCAGTTGCTGGTGCTCGCGCGCCGAGTGCAGGCGGCGGGGGGCTGGTCGATCGATCATCAGGAACTCCCGTGGCGTGGTACCGGGTCAGGGCCCGGGCGTGCCGATTCTGTGATCGGGTCGATGCGCCCGCTGTGACTGAATGTTGATCGATCCGGGCACAAAAAAACGGCGCCTTGGCGCCGTTTCGGGGTGAGTCTTCTGTCCGCCAGGCGGGCAGAGGTGGCTCAGTTCGTTTGCTGGATCCCCGAGATCGCCCAGTTGCGGCTGCCGTCACGCGGCTGCACCAGGTGCCAGATCTCGTCGAACGATGTCACCGGCGCGCCCGCCGCTTCACGGATCTGGCCGTGGTAGCGCACGCTGACAATGTCGCGATCCGTGTCACGGGTCAGGTCGAGCACTTCGGCTGCCACGTCGACCACGTCGGTGGTCTGCGGGGCGTTGCCACGCTCCTGCAGTTCAAGGCGGATGTGGGCGAACATCTCCGGCGTCGTGAAGCTGCGCAGGTCGTTCAGGTCACCGCTGTCGTTGGCCGCCTGCATGCGGATGAAGATCATCTTGGCGATGCGTTCGAAACCAGCCTGGTCGAAGTCGGCCGGCAGGTTGGCGGCGGCGGTCGGCGCTGCCCCGATGGGCTCGAAGGCCGGGGCGGAAGCCGAATTGAATCCGGCCGAGTTGCCGGCCTGGCCAAAGCTTGCTGCCGCGCTGCCTTCTTGCGCATTGCTGCGCTGCATCGCGGCCGGCCAGGCAACCTGCGCGCCGCTGCCGGCGCTGCTGCCTGCGGCGCCGGCACCCGCCGGCGCCCAGTCGCCTGCAGCCGGGGCCGTCTTGCCCTTGCTGCCGAAGCGGCGCATCAGGAAGGCCACCAGCGCGATCGCGGCGACCGCCAGCAACGCCATCATCAGGAAGTTGCCGAACGCTTCGCCCAGGCCCAGATGGCTCATCAGCGCGGCGATGCCGAGACCGGCGGCAAGGCCGGCGATCGGTCCCATCCAGTTGCGCTTGGGCGCTGCAGCCGGTGCGGCACCGGCCTGTTGACCGGCTTGCTGGCCCGGCTGCGCGGCAGGCGCCGGCTTGGCGGGCGTTGCTGCGCTGTCATTGCGTGCGGGCATGCTGCGCTGCATGCCTGCAGAGCCGCCGCTGCCGAGGCGCTTGGCCTCGACGTCGGCAGGCAGCGTGGTGGTGACTGCAACCAGCGCCATCAGGGCAGCCAGCAACCAGTTTTTCATTGTGTCGTCCTCAGGTGTTTGTGAGATTGATGCCTTGCCAGATGGCGTTGGCGCTCGCGAATTCAAGGGTTCTGTCAAGACTCGCGAAGCCAGGGCCAATGTAAGAGTGCGATCGCGCGTCGCAAGTTCCCTCGACCGCCGTTTTACGGTGCACCGGCGGCCACGAGCACGCGAGAGCCGGCGAACGTCACGCACTGACCGGCGCGCACCTTGCAGGTCTTGCGCAGTTCGGTCTGGCCGTCGATCTGCACCAGGCCTTGTGCGATCAGCGCCTTGGCGGCGCCGCCGCTGTCGGCCAGGCCGGTGGCCTTGAGCAGGGCGTCGAGGCCGATGTGGTCGCCGCGCAGAGTGAATTCGATGTCGTTCATGGCCAGGAGTCTAGGGTGCCGGCGGGGCGCTGGTGCACGCCGATAATCCAGCGCGCGCCGGAATGGTCCGTGCGCCCGGGCGCCGTTGACGGCGGGAGACAGGAATTCAAGATGGTGGACGACTGGCAGCATGACCACGAAGCGGGCCGACGTGCCCCCTCGACCGACGACAGCACGCGCGTCGACGACGTGCGCATCAGCGCCGTGCGGCCCCTGATCTCGCCGGCCGTGCTGCTCGACGAACTGCCGCTGCCGGCGGCCGCCGAGGCGCTGGTGGAAACCTCGCGCGATGCGCTGGCCCGCGTGCTGGCCGGGCGCGACGACCGGCTCATCGTGGTGGTCGGGCCGTGCTCGATCCACGACCACGACCAGGCGCTGGCCTACGCGCGCCTGCTGCGCGCCGCGGCCGAGCGGCTGGGCGACGACCTGCTGATCGTGATGCGGGTGTACTTCGAGAAACCGCGCACGACGGTGGGCTGGAAGGGCTACATCAACGACCCGCGGCTCGACGACAGCTTCCGCATCAACGAGGGGCTGCGGCGCGCCCGCGAACTGCTGCTGGAGATCGTCGGGCTGGGCCTGCCCGCCGGCACCGAGTTCCTCGATCTGCTGAGCCCCCAGTACGTCGCCGATCTGGTGAGCTGGGGCGCCATCGGCGCACGCACCACCGAGAGCCAGAGCCACCGCCAGCTGGCGTCGGGCCTGTCGTGCCCGGTCGGCTTCAAGAACGGCACCGACGGTGGCATCAAGGTGGCGGCCGACGCCATCGTCGCGGCGAGTGCCTCGCATGCCTTCATGGGCATGACCAAGATGGGCCAGGCGGCGATCTTCGAGACCCGCGGCAACACGGATTGCCACGTCATCCTGCGTGGCGGCAAGCAGCCGAACTACTCGGCCGCGCATGTCGAGCAGGCCTGCACGGCGCTGCGCGTCAACGGCCTGCGCGAGCAGGTGATGATCGATTTCTCGCACGCCAACTCCGAGAAGCAGCATCGCCGCCAGATCGACGTCGGCCGCGACGTGGCCGCGCAACTCGCCGCCGGCGATCGCCGCATCACCGGCGTGATGATCGAGAGCCACCTGCATGAAGGCCGCCAGGATCTGGTGCCGGGCCAGACGCTGCGCCCGGGTGTGTCGATCACCGACGCCTGCATCGGCTGGGACGACACCGCCGCGCTGCTCGACACCTTGGCCGAGGCGGTGCGGGCGCGTCGCGGCCGCTGAATGACAAAACCGCGCTCAAGGCGCGGTCTCGTCAAATCGCCACCCTTTCGGGCGGTTCGGCACTCAGGCGTTGGGTGGCGTGGTGCCCGGTTCGGCTGCGGCGCCTTCAGCGCCTTCGCTCGGCTCGTCATGCGCCGGGGCGTTGGGGTCATCGCTGCGGTTCGGCGTGGCCTTGCGTTGGCGCTTTTCTTCGTTCTTGCGCTTCTTGGCCAGCTCGCGCTGGCGCTTTTCGTAGGAATAGTTAGGGGTCGCCAAAAAAGCTGCTCCTTGCGATGCGGGGATGGCAACAGGTCAGGTGCCTGCTGCTCGACCCCCTAGGATAAGCGATCGCCGACCGCCTTCGCGGCCGGCCCTCAGGCCGCGAGCACGTCTCGCGGCAGCAGCAGGACCTGATCCGAGCCGGCACTGGTTTCCAGCCAGATGGCGGGCAGGCGCGGAAAGGCCGCTTCGAAGTGCGCACGCTCGTGGCCGATCTCGAGCACCAGCACGCCGTGCGGGGTCAGATTCTTCGGCAGATCGGCGAGCAGCGCACGGATGAAATCCATGCCGTCGGCGCCACCGGCCAGCGCCAGCTCGGGTTCGGCCTTGAACTCCGGCGGCAGCGCTGCCATCGACTGGGCGTTGACGTACGGCGGGTTGCACAGGATCAGGTCGTAGGGCCCGTTCACGCTCTTGAGGCCGTCGCTGTGCAGCAGCGTGATGCGCTCGCCGAGTTGGTGGCGCTGGACGTTGATGCGGGCGACGTCGAGCGCATCGTGCGACAGGTCGGCGCCGTCGACCACCACGTCCGGGTAGGCCATCGCGGCCAGCACGGCCAGGCTGCCGTTGCCGGTGCACAGGTCGAGCACGCGCCGGGTCTGATCGCTCAGCCAGGCGTCGAGCATGTCGCCGTACTGCGGGTCGCCCAGCAGTTCGGCGATGAACGAGCGCGGCACGATGCAGCGTTCGTCGACATAGAACGGCACGCCCTGTAGCCAGGCCTCGTGGGTCAGGTAGGCAGCGGGTTTGCGGCTGGCGATGCGCTCCGCGATCACTGCCTCGACACCCGCCACGTTGGCGGGCGACACCGGCGAATCGGCCACTTCGTCGTAGGCGTCGAGCGACAGGCCGAGCTTCCACATCGTCAGCCAGGCCGCTTCGTCGCGGGCATTGGTGGTGCCGTGGCCGAAGGCGACGCCGGCCTGCGTCAGTCGCGTGCTCATCGCCTGCACCAGGGCGTGCACGGTCGTGGTGGTCGAAGTGGTCGCGTCGATGGCGGGGGCGACTGCGGCCGATCCGGCCTGATCGGCCGGTGATGGACTCGTGGGGTTCATGCCAGCATCGCCTCCAGCGTGCGTCGATAGATGTCTTTCAGCGGCCCGAGGGCGGCCACCTCGCAGTGTTCGTCGACCTGATGGATCGTCGCGTTGACCGGGCCGAACTCGACCACCTGCGGACAGATCTGCGCGATGAACCGCCCGTCCGAGGTACCGCCGGTGGTCGACAGCTCGGTGCGCAGGCCGGTGACCGCGGTGATCGCCTGGCTGAGCGCGTCGGTCAGGCTGCCGGGCCGGGTCAGGAAGGGCCGCCCGCCCAGGGTCCAGGCGATGCGGTGCTCGAGGCCGTGGCGATCGAGCAGCGCGTGCACCTGCTGCTGCAGGCTCTCGGGCGTCGATTCGGTCGAGAAGCGGAAATTGAAATCCACCACCAGTTCGCCGGGGATGACGTTGGTGGCGCCGGTGCCGGCGTGGATGTTCGACATCTGCCAGCTGGTCGGCGGGAAGTGCTCGTTGCCGTCGTCCCAGCGCTGCTGCGCCAGCTCGGCCAGCGCCGGCGCGGCCAGGTGGATCGGATTCCTGGCCAGGTGCGGGTAGGCGATGTGGCCCTGCTGGCCGACCACCGTGAGGCGCCCGGAGAGCGAGCCGCGGCGGCCGTTCTTGATCATGTCGCCGAGCTGGCGCACCGAGGTCGGCTCGCCGACGATGCAGGCGTCGAGCCGCTCGCCGCGCGCGGCCAGCCACTCGCAGACCTTGACGGTGCCATCGACCGCCGGTCCTTCTTCGTCGCTGGTCAGCAGGAAGGCCACGCTGCCGCGGTGCACCGGATGGGCGGCGACGAATTCCTCCACCGCCACCACCATCGCCGCCAGCGAGGTCTTCATGTCGGCGGCGCCGCGGCCGTAGAGCAGGCCGGCGCGGTGGGAGGGCACGAAGGGGTCGCTGTGCCAGCGTTCGAGCGGGCCGGTGGGCACCACGTCGGTGTGGCCGGCCAGCACCAGCGTCGGGCCGTCGCCCTGGCCGCGCCGGATCGCCCACAGGTTGTCGACCCGCGCGTCGGCCGGGCCGTGCGGCAGGGCGTGGATCTCGAAACCGAGCGCCGCCAGGCGGGCGGCGATCAGCGCCTGACAGCCGGCGTCGTCGGGCGTGACCGAGCGCCGGGCGATCAGTTCTTCGACCAGGGAGAGTGTGGGCAGGTGCATCGCGTCGGCGAGGCGGCCGGGCCGCCCCGTTGAAGGGCTCGGTGGAGTCAGTTCGACTTGGTGTTGGTCGGCAACGGCCGCAGCAGCGGGTTGCGACGGCCGCGGTTGGCTTGCGCCGAATGCACGTCGAGCGTGATCTCGGTGAACGACGGGCCGGGTTCGGCCTCGGGTTCGGGCTCGGGCTGGCGTTTGCCGCCGTGCGCCTCGTTCTGCAGCCGCCACAGCAGGTTGGTGGGCGAATCGGAATGGCTCAGGCCTTCCTCGCGCGTCACCAGGCCTTCGGAGATCAGCCGCGCCAAGTCCTGCTCGAAGGTCTGCGAGCCTTCGGCGATCGAGCGCTCCATCGCCTCCTTGACGCCGCCGAAGTTGCCCTGGTCGATCAGCTCGGCGATCAGCTGGGTGTTGAGCAGCACCTCGCAGGCAGGGATGCGGCCGCCGCGGGTCGAGCGCAGCAGGCGCTGCGAGACGATGGCCTTCAGCCCGGACGCCAGGTCCGACATCAGCGCCGGCCGTGCTTCGGGCGTGTAGAACGACAGGATGCGGTTGAGCGCGTGGTGGCTGTTGTTGGCGTGCAGCGTCGACAGCACCAGGTGGCCCGACAGTGCATACGACAGCGCCGCGCTCATGGTCTCGCGGTCGCGGATCTCGCCGATGAAGATGCAGTCGGGCGCCTGGCGCATCGCGTTCTTCAGGCCGATCTGCAGCGACTGCACGTCGCGGCCGACCTCGCGCTGGTTCACCACCGACTTGTAGTTGGTGAACAGGAACTCGATCGGATCCTCGATCGTCAGGATGTGCCCGGCCACCGTGCGGTTGCGCTGCTGGATCATCGACGCCAGCGTGGTGCTCTTGCCGGAGCCGGTGGCGCCCACCATCAGCACCAGGCCGCGCCGCGCCAGCGCGATCGCCGGCAGGCTGTCGGGCAGGTTGAGCGACTCGATCGTCGGCACCTCGGTGGGCATGCAGCGGAACACCGCCGCGATTGTGCCGCGCTGCTTGAAGGCCGACAGCCGGAACGAGCCGACGCCGGGCAGCTGCAGGCCGACGTTGAGCTCGCCGGTTTCATCCAGGTCCTCGAGCTGGGTGTGGGTCAGCATCTCGGCCAGCAGCTGGCGTGTCTGGTTGGGCGCCAGCTGATCCTGGGTCAGCTGCATGATCTGACCGTGGATCTTGATCAGCACCGGCATGTTGGCCGACAGGAACACGTCGGAGGCGCGCTTTTCGGCCATCAGCCGAAGGATGCGCTCCAGATTCTTGGTCATGTTCGGACCCTGCTGTCCGGTGCCGGGCGCTTCAGCCACGAAGCAGGTCGTTGATGCTGGTCTTGGCGCGGGTCTGGGCGTCCACGCGCTTGACGATCACGGCGCAGTACAGGCTGTACTTGCCGTCGGCCGACGGCAGGTTGCCGCTCACCACCACCGAGCCCGACGGGATGCGACCGTACGTCACCTCGCCGGTGGCGCGGTCGTAGATCTTGGTGCTCTGGCCGATGTAGACGCCCATCGAGATGACCGAGTTCTCCTCGACCACCACGCCTTCGACCACCTCCGAGCGCGCGCCGATGAAGCAGTTGTCCTCGATGATGGTCGGGCCGGCCTGCAGGGGCTCGAGCACGCCGCCGATGCCGACGCCGCCCGACAGGTGCACGTTCTTGCCGATCTGCGCGCAGCTGCCGACGGTGGCCCAGGTGTCGACCATCGTGCCTTCGTCGACGTAGGCGCCGATGTTGACGTAGGACGGCATCAGGATCGCGCCGCGGGCGATGAAGCTGCCGCGCCGCGCCACGGCCGGCGGCACCACGCGCACGCCGGTGGCGCGCAGCGCGGCTTCGTCCATGCCGCCGAACTTGCTGGGCACCTTGTCGAAGAAGGTCAGCGCGCCGTCGCCCATCACCACGTTGTCGTTGAGGCGGAAGCTCAGCAGCACCGCCTTCTTGACCCACTGGTTGACCTGCCACTGGCCCACGGCCTGGCGCTCGGCCACGCGGATGCGGCCGGCGTCGAGCTCGCCCAGCACATGGGCAACGGCCTCACGCACGGCAGCCGGGGCGGAAGCGACGGACAGGTTGGCGCGGTCTTCCCACGCGGCCTCGATGACTTGCTGGAGTTGGCTGGACATGATGCGATGTTGTTGGAGTGAGGGAGGGTGGGAATGACGATGGGTGCGGCTCATGCCGGCTCGCGCTGGGCGCGGATGAAGGCGGCGATGCGCTGGGCGGCTTCGAGGCATTCATCCACCTCGGCGACCAGCGCCATGCGGATGCGGCCGGCGCCCGGGTTCACGCCGTGAGCCTCGCGCGCCAGGTAGCTGCCCGGCAGTACCGCCACATTGTATTGACGCAGCAGTTCGCGCGCGAAGGTGGTGTCCGAGCCGCCGCAGACGTCGTCGGGCACGCGGGCCCAGAGGTAGAAGGCCGCGTCGGGCAGCGCCACGTCCATCACCTCGGCCAGCACCGGCGTGACCTGGGCGAACTTGGTGCGGTAGAGCGCGCGGTTCTCGACCACGTGCGCCTCGTCGTTCCAGGCGGCGATGCTGGCGTGCTGCACCGGCGTGGCCATCGCGCTGCCGTGGTAGGTGCGGTAGAGCAGGAAGTTCTTCAGGATCTGCGCATCGCCGGCGACAAAACCCGACCGCAGCCCCGGCACGTTGGAGCGCTTGGACAAGCTGGTCAGCACCACCAGCCGGGTGAAGTCGCGGCCGAGCTGCTGCGCGGCCTGCAGCGCGCCCAGCGGGGGCTCGTCGCGGAACCAGATCTCCGAATAGCACTCGTCGGACGCGATCACGAAGCCGTGCCGGTCGCTCAGCTCGAACAGCCGCGCCCACTCGTCGAGCGGCACCACCGCGCCGGCCGGGTTGCCGGGCGAGCAGACGTACAGCAGCTGGGTGCGGGCCCAGGTGGCCTCGTCGATCTGGTTCCAGTCGGCGGCGAAGTTGCGCGCCGGGTCGCTGTTGGCGAACACCGGCGTGGCGCCGCCCAGGTAGGCCGCGCCCTCGTAGATCTGATAGAACGGATTCGGGCAGACCACCACCGGGCCGCCGCGATCGGCGTCGCGGGTCGGGTCGATCACGGTCTGCGCCAGCGCGAACAGCGCCTCGCGCGAGCCGTTGACCGGCAGCACCTCGGTGGCCGGATTGACGCTGACGCCGTAGCGGCGTTGCACCCAGGCGGCGCAGGCGGCGCGCATCTCGGGCAGGCCGGCGGTGGCGGGGTAGGCGGCCAGGCCGGCGAGCGTGGCGCTGAGTCTGTCCTTCAGGAACTGCGGCGTGGCGTGCTTGGGCTCGCCGATGCCCAGGCTGACCGGTCGCAGGGCCGGATTCGGCACGATGTCTTGCATGAGCGCGCGCAACCGCTCGAACGGATACGGCTGCAGGCGTGAGAGGAGCGGATTCATGGGCCGGCATTATCGGCGCGGGGGGCGCCGCTATCATCGCGCCCGCCTTTCCCGAGCCCTATGCGACTGAATTCGATCAAGCTTTCCGGCTTCAAGTCCTTTGCCGAGCCCACCCATTTCCAGCTGCCCGGCCAACTGGTCGGCGTGGTCGGCCCGAACGGCTGCGGCAAGTCCAACATCATGGACGCGGTGCGCTGGGTGCTGGGCGAGAGCAAGGCCAGCGAGCTGCGCGGCGAGTCGATGCAGGACGTCATCTTCAACGGCAGCGGCAACCGCAAGCCGGCCAGCCGTGCCAGCGTCGAGCTGATCTTCGACAACGCCAGCGCGCGCGCCGGCGGCCAGTGGAACCAGTTCACCGAGATCGCCGTCAAGCGCGTGCTCACCCGCGACGGCACCAGCAGCTACTACATCAACAACCAGCCGGTGCGCCGGCGCGACGTGCAGGACGTCTTCCTCGGCACCGGCCTGGGGCCGCGCGCCTACGCCATCATCGGCCAGGGCACCATCAGCCGCATCATCGAATCGCGCCCCGAGGAGCTGCGGCTGTTCCTCGAAGAGGCCGCCGGTGTCTCCAAGTACAAGGAGCGTCGCCGCGAGACCGAGAACCGCCTGAAGGACACGCGCGAGAACCTGACCCGCGTCGACGACATCCTGCGCGAGCTCAACAGCAACCTCGAGCGCCTGGAGGCGCAGGCCGCGGTGGCGCAGCGTTACCGCGGACTGCAGGACGCCGGCACGCTCAAGCTGCACCAGCTCTGGTTCCTGAAACACCGCGACGCCACCTCCGAGCAGGACCGCGTGCGCGAGGCGGTGCTGACCGCCACCAACGCGCTCGAATCGCGCCTGGCCGAGCTGCGCCACGTCGAGGCCGAGCTGGAGGAAGTGCGCCAGCAGCATTTCGGCGCCAACGACGAGCTGCACGCCGCCCAGGGCGCGCTGGCCGAGGTGTCGATGGAGGTGAGCCGGCTCGAGGAGCGCATCCGCCATGTCGTCGAAGGCCGTGCCCGCGCGCAGCAGCGCCTGGCCGACAGCCAGGCCCAGAACGCGCAGTGGACGCAGCGCCGCGAGCAGGCCGAGACCGAGCTGGAGACGCTGGCCGACCAGATCGCCGCCGCCGAGGAGCAGGGCGAGGTGCTCGCCGCCCAGGCCGAAGACCAGGCGATGGCCTTGCCCGGTTTCGAGGACGCCGTGCGCGCCGCCACGAACACCGCCAACCAGCAGCGCGCCCGCGCCGCCGAGGTGCAGCAGCAGATCCAGCTGCTGGCCGCGCAGTCGCGCAACCTCGACGAGCGCCGGCGCGAGCTCAACCAGCGCCGCGACCGCCTGGCCGGCGAGCGCCGCGGTCTGGTCGCGCCCGATCTCGATCACCTGGCCGGCTTGCGCGCCCAGCTCGAACAGGCGCAGGAACAGCAGGCGCTGGCCGACGAGCAGCTGCAGGAGCTGGCCGCCGAAGTGCCCACGCTCGACGAGCAGCGCCGCCACCAGCAGAACCTCGTCAACAGCGAATCGGCGCGCGCGGCTGCGGTCAAGGCCCGGCTCGAGGCGCTGCGGGCGCTGCAGGAGAAGGTGCAGACCGAAGGCAAGCTCAAGCCCTGGCTGGCCAAGCACGGCCTCGACGGCCTGGCCGGTCTGTGGACGCGCATCCACATCGAGACCGGCTGGGAGACCGCGCTCGAGGCGGTGCTGCGCGAGCGCATCGGCGCGCTTGCCGTCGGCCGCATCGAGACCGTGCGGGCTTTCGAGCTCGATCCGCCGCCGGCCAAGCTGGCCTTCTACACGGCGCCGCTGTCGGCCATCGCCAACAGCCACCAGACGCTGCCGCGGCTGTCGGACCTGCTGCGCCTGGCCGACCCGGGCCTGAAGGCGCTGCTCAACGACTGGCTCGAAGGTGTCTACACCGCCGCCAGCCTGGACGAGGCGCTCGCCAATCGCCAGCGCCTGACGCACGGCGAAGTGATCATGACCGCCGCGGGCCACGCGGTGAGCCAGTTCGCGGTGAGCTTTTACGCCCCCGACGCCGAGCAGGCCGGCATGCTGGCGCGCGCCCAGGAGATCGAGAACCTCGAGCTCGAAGGTCGCGCCCAGGCGCTGCTGTCCGACGAGGCGCGCAGCGCGCTGGTGCGCGCCGAAGCCCAGTACACCGACGCCGCGATGCGCCTGGCGCGCGTGCGACGCGAGGCGCAGGAGGCTCAGACCCGCGCGCACCAGCTGCAGGTCGACGTGCTGCGCCTGGCCCAGCAGGCCGAGCAGGCGACCCAGCGGCGCGACCAGCTCGACGCCGAGCTGCACGAGATCGACGCCAACCTCGAAGAAAACGAGGAGCGCCGCATGACCGGCGAGGCGCGTTTCGAGGAGCTCGACATCGCGCTGGGCACCGAACAGGAGCGCCACGCCGAGCTGGAAGAAGCGGTGATCGCCGCCGATCGCCGCCTGTCCGACGCCCGCGAGAAGCTGCGCAGCCTGGAGCGCGCGGCGCAGGAGGCGCAGTTCTCGGCCCGCGCGCTGGCGGCGCGGCGCGGCGAGCTGCAGCGCAGCATCGAGACCGCGGTGGCGCAGCAGCACGCCAACGCGCACGCCGCCGCGCAGATCGAGGACGAACTCGCCCGCTTCGACGACGCCGCGGCCGAGGGCGGCCTGCAGGAGGCGCTGGCGCTGCGGCTCGAACGCGAGCAGGTGCTGGGCGCTGCGCGCAGCCGCTACGACGACCTGTCGGCGCAACTGCGTCGCGCCGACGAGCAGCGCCTGGCCTTCGAGCGCAGCCTGCAGCCGCTGCGCGACGAGATCACCCGCCTGCAGCTCGAAGAGCAGGCCGCGCACCTGGGCGGCGCGCAGTTCATGGAGCAGCTGCAGGCCGCCGAGGTCGACCTGGCGATGCTCGCCGCCGGCATCGAGGCCGACGCCGTCAAGCTCTACGGCCTGCAGACCGAGATCGACCGCATCAACCGCGAGATCGCCGCGCTCGGCGCCGTCAACCTGGCCGCGCTCGACGAGCTGAAGGCGGCGAGCGAGCGCAAGGGTTTTCTCGACGCCCAGAACGACGACCTGACGCGCGCGATGAACACGCTCGAGGACGCGATCCGCAAGATCGACATCGAGACCCGCGACCTGCTCAAGGGCACCTTCGACCAGGTCAACGAAGGTTTCGGCCAGATGTTCCCGAGCCTGTTCGGCGGTGGCCAGGCCCGGCTGGTGATGACCGGCGACGAGATCCTGGATGCCGGCGTGCAGGTGATGGCGCAGCCGCCGGGCAAGAAGAACAGCACCATCCACCTGCTGTCGGGTGGCGAGAAGGCGCTGACCGCGATCGCGCTGGTGTTCGCGATCTTCCTGCTCAACCCGGCGCCGTTCTGCCTGCTCGATGAAGTGGACGCGCCGCTGGACGACGCCAACACCGAGCGCTACGCCAAGCTGGTCGAGAAGATGTCCGCCGGCACGCAGTTCCTGTTCATCTCGCACAACAAGATCGCGATGGAAATGGCCCAGCAGCTGATCGGCGTGACGATGCAGGAACAGGGCGTGTCGCGCATCGTGGCGGTCGACATGGACTCGGCGCTGTCGATGGCTGAGGCATGATGACGGCCGTTCAAGAACACCCACACGTCCCGGAGCGAGCTCAGGAAATGGCAGCGCGATGAACTCTCTGCAACTCTGGCTGGCGGTGCTCGGCGGCGTGGTGCTGGCGGCGCTGCTGGCACACAGCGCTTGGCAGACCCGGCGTGCCGGCGGCGTGCGCCGCAGCAGCCCCGCACCGGCGCAGCCGCATCAGCCGCCGCGTGAACCGAGCTTCGACGATCCGATGGCGCCGGCCGGCGAGGCCGATGGCATCGCCGCACGCATGGCCGCCGACAGCGGCAGCGGCGTGCCGGGCGAATCGCAGCGCATCGACCCGGTGATCCACCTGCCGGTGCGCCGGCCGATCTACTCGCCGCGGGTCGACGCGCTGATCGACGGCATCGCCAACCTCGCGCTCGAGGGCAATGTCTCGGGCGAGACCGTGCTGCTGCACCTGCCGCCGAGCCGGCGCGCCGGCGGCAAGCCGTTCACCATCGAGGGCCGCCACTCGCTCACCGGCGAGTGGGAGCTGCCGGTGCTCAACACCTGGTACAGCGAGCTGCAGGCCGGCGTGCAGCTGGCCAACCGGCTCGGGCCGATCAACGAGATCGAGTTCTCCGAGTTCGTGCAGATCGTGCAGGCCTTTGCCGACGCGGTGGGCGCCACGCCCGATTTCCCCGACATGCTCGACGTGGTCGCCCGCGGGCGCGAGCTCGACACCTTTGCCAGCGCGCACGATGCCCAGCTGGCGATGCGCCTGCGCTCGCGTGGTGCGGCCTGGCCGGTCGCCGTGGTGGCGGTGCACGCCGCGCGCCACGGTTTCGTGCACGGCGTGACCGCCGGTCGGCTGGTGCTGCCGGCCAGCATCGACGGTGCGCCGCCGATGCTGGCGTTGCAGTTCGACCCCCAGGCCGCGATGGCCGACGACCCGAAGGACGCCCAGGTCAGCGAGCTGACCCTGATGTTCGACGTGCCCCAGACCCCCGCCTACGAAGAGCCCTTCAACGCCTGGTGCGCCGCCGGCCAGGCGCTGGCGATCACGCTCGACGCCCAGGTGTTCGACGACCAGGGCCAGCTGCTGCAGCCTGCGGCCTTCCCGCAGATCGCCGAGGAGCTGGCCACGCTCTACGCCAAGCTCGCCGAACGTGATCTGGCCGCCGGCACGCTGGCGGCGCGGCGGCTGTTCAGCTGAGCCTCGGCGAGCCGCCGCGGGTTCAGAGATCGCTGCCGAGCGCCGGCGCCGACGAACGCACCGCCTCGAAGCGCAGCGCGAACTCCTGGCGCAGCTGCTTGCGCAACTCGGCGGCGGCGTAGCGGCGCCGCTCGTCGGGCGAAAACGGCCGCAGCGCCGGCACCGCCACCGGCTTGCGGTCGTCGTCCACCGCCACCATCGTGAAGAAGCAGCTGTTGACGTGGCGCTTCTCCTGGGTGCGGATGTTCTCGGCGATCACCTTGATGCCGATCTCCATCGACGAGGTGCCGGTGTAGTTGACGCTGGCCAGAAAGCTCACCAGATCGCCCACGTGCACCGACTGGCGGAACATCACCTGGTCGACGCTCAACGTCACCACGTAGCGCCCGGCGTAGCGGCTGGCGCAGGCGTAGGCCACCTGGTCGAGCAGCTTGAGGATGGTGCCGCCATGCACGTTGCCGGCGAAGTTGGCGGTGTCGGGTGTCATCAGCACCGTCATCGTCAATTGGTGGGCGGGCAGATCCATGGGTGATTCCTAGGTCGAAGCTATTCTTGAAGGCGCGCAGTCTAGCCGTGCAAGCCTGCTGTAAGCATGCAATTTCCCCGCCCACCGGAGGCCGAACCATGATCTTCAGGCAACTCTTCGAACCGCTTTCGAGCACCTACACCTACCTGATCGGCTGCGAGGACACCCGTCAGGCAATCCTGATCGACCCGGTGGTCAACCGCATCGACCACGACCTGGCGCTGCTGCGCGAGCTGGAGCTGATCCTGATGGTGACGCTCGACACCCACATTCACGCCGACCACATCACCGCCGCGCTGCACCTCAAGCAGCGTGTCAACAGCCGCATCGGCGTGGCGGCGATGGACCGGCTGCCGTGCGCCGACATCGGCATCGTCGAAGGCCGGCCGCTCAAGCTCGGCAGCCTCACGGTCGAGCCGCTGCACACGCCCGGCCACACCGACAGCCATTTCGCCTTCGTGGCGGGTGAGCGCGTGTTCACCGGCGACGCGCTGCTGATCGACGGCTGCGGCCGCACCGATTTCCAGAACGGCGATTCGGCCGCGCTCTACCGCAGCGTGACCGACAAGCTGTTCGCGCTGCCCGACGACCAGCTGGTCTACCCCGGCCACGACTACAACGGCCGTCGTGTCTCGTCGATCGGCCAGGAAAAGCAGCGCAACCCGCGCCTCGGCCAAGGCCGCTCGCTCGAGGAATTTGCGCAGCTGATGGCCGGGCTGAACCTGCCGTACCCCAAGTTCATCGACCACGCCGTGCCCGGCAACCGCCAGTGCGGCGTCTGCCCGACCGACCTGCCCGAGCAGATGAAGGCCTATTGCCAGACCATGACCGAGAGCCGGCAAGGCTGAGCCGGGTGGCGCAGTACACGGTGGCGGTGCGCACGCTGTGCGAGTTCACCGCCAAGGCCGGTGATCTCGACCTGCGCTTCACGCCGTCGCCCAGCGCGCAGGAGGGCATCGACGGCCACGCGCTGGTGGCGGGGCGGCGCGGGCCGGGGCACGAGGTGGAGATCACGCTGGCCGGCGATTTCGGGCCGCTGCACGTGCGCGGCCGGGCCGACGGTTACGACGCTGCCCGCAACCGCCTCGAAGAAGTCAAGACCCACCGCGGCCGGCTCGACCGCCAGCCCGACAACCACCGCGCGCTGCACTGGGCGCAGGCGCAGACCTACGGCTGGCTGATGTGCCAGGCGCGCGGGCTGGCGCAGATCGAGCTGGCGCTGGTCTACCTCGACGTGGCCTCGCAGCAGGAGACGGTGTTCACGCAGCAGGTGAGTGCCGTCGATCTGTGCCATCAGTTCGAGGCGCGCTGCGGCGCCTTTCTGGCCTGGGCCGAATCCGAACTGGCGCACCGCAGCGCGCGCGACGAGGCACTGAGCGCGCTGGCCTTTCCGCACGCCACCTTCCGCCACGGCCAGCGCGCGCTCGCCGAGGCGGTGTTCAAGGTCGCGCGGGCCGGCCGCTGCCTGATGGCGCAGGCGCCCACTGGCATCGGCAAGACGGTGGGCACGCTGTTCCCGCTGCTCAAGGCCATGCCCGAGCGGCTGGACCGGGTGTTTTTTTTGACCGCCAAGACCTCCGGCCGCGCCCTGGCACTCGATGCGCTGGCGCTGCTGAGCGGGCGACCGGCGTCGACGGCCGAGGCCGCGTCGAGCCCACCCGAGTCCGCCTTGCACACCTTGCCCGCGCGCATCTTCCCGCTGCGCGTGCTCGAACTCGTCGCCCGCGACAAGGCCTGCGAGCACCCCGACAAGGCTTGCAACGGCGAGTCGTGCCCGCTCGCCGAAGGTTTTTACGACCGCCTTGGCGCCGCCCGCCACGCCGCCCTGTCGCTGCCTGACTGGCGGCGCGACAGCGTGCGCCAGCTCGCCGCCCGGCACCACATCTGCCCGTACTACCTCGGCCAGGAACTGGCCCATTGGAGCGACGTGGTGGTGGGCGACTACAACCACTTCTTCGACAGCGCCGCCATGCTGCACGGCCTGAGCGCGCTGCACCGGTGGCGCGTGGCGCTGCTGGTCGACGAGGCGCACAACCTGGTCGAGCGCGCCCGCAAGATGTACAGCGCCGAGTTCGATCCGGCCCGGCTCAAGGCGATCAAACGTGGCGCGCCGGCGCCGCTCAAGAAGGCCTTCGAGCGCGTGCAGCGGCGCTGGAGCGCACTCGCCGCCGAACACCCGCTCGACTACCAGGTGCTCGACGCTGCGCCCGACAAGCTGCTCGACGCACTGCAGCAAGCCACCACCGCCGTGTTCGATCACCTGGCCGAACACCCGATCGACGTGCAGCCGCTGTGGCTGGATTTCTGCTTCGACGCGCTCGCCATCACCCGGCTGGCCGAGTCGTTCGGCGAGCACTCGCTGTTCGATCTGGCGCGCAGCACGCAAGGCGCGCAACCCGGCGTCACGCTGTGCCTGCGCAACGTCGTGCCGGCGCCGTTTCTCACGCCGCGCCTGGCCGCGGCGCACAGCACCACGCTGTTTTCGGCCACGCTGCAGCCGCGCCGCTATCACGCCGATCTGCTCGGCCTGCCCGACGACACCGCCTGGATCGACGTCGATTCGCCCTTCGAGGCGCGCCAGCTCTCGGTGCAGATCGCCCGCCACATCTCGACCCGCTGGCAGCACCGCAGCGCCTCGCTGGCGCCGGTGGTCGCGCTGATCGCGCGTCAGTATGCCGAGCGGCCGGGCAACTACCTGGCGTTTTTCAGCAGCTTCGACTACCTCGAACGCGTGGCGGCGCGCTTTGCCGAGCACCACCCCGAGGTGCCGCTGTGGCGGCAGGCGCGCGGCATGAGCGAGGCGGCGCAGGCGCAGTTCCTGGCGCAGTTCCGGCCCGGCGGTTGCGGTATCGGCTTCGCGGTGCTCGGCGGCTCGTTCGCCGAAGGCATCGACCTGCCCGGCGAGCGCCTGGTGGGCGCTTTCATCGCCACCCTCGGCATGCCGCAGGTCAACGCGGTCAACGAGCAGATCCGCCAGCGCATCGAGCGCCTGTGCGGCGCCGGTTTCGACTACACCTACCTCTACCCCGGCCTGCAGAAAGTGGTGCAGGCGGCCGGGCGCGTGATCCGCACCACCCGCGACCAGGGCGTGGTGCACCTGCTCGACGACCGGTTCGGCCGGCGCGAGGTGAGGACGCTGCTGCCGGCCTGGTGGCAGATGGATGACGGCGTCGGCGGGTCGGATGCCGCGTCAAATTTGGCCCCGATGCGCATCGGCTGACGGCGCCGGGTCGCGCCTGGCACGAGGGCCCGGCACACTCGCGCTGCCGTTCAATTCCATCGTGGGTCGGGCCCACGCACTGTCATGAAGCTCCGCATCCTCGCCCCGATTGCCGCCGTCTTGTTGCTCGGGGGCGCCGCGCTGTGGTTTTCGGGGGTCGGCCGGCCTGCCGGTCCGCCGCCCTACGACGAAGCCGCCGATGCCCGGAAAGATGTCGCCCAGGCCTTGGCCAGCGCCCGGGCCGCCAATCTGCCGGCGCTGGTGATCTTCGGCGCCAACTGGTGCGAGGACTGCCGTGCGCTCGACAAATCCCTGAAAACCACCCGCAACGCCGAACTGATGGCCAAGGAGTTCGTGACGGTCAAGGTGGACGTGGGCAATTTCAACCGCAATCTCGACCTGACCACGCAGTACGGCAACCCGACCAAGAAAGGCATTCCGGCGGCCGTCCTGGTATCACCGGCCGGTGAGGTGATCTACTCGACGCGGGCGGGCGAGTTGTCGAATGCGAGGCGGATGGGCGACTCGGGGATCTTCGAGTTTTTCAGGAAGGTGGCGGAAAACGCCCCCGCCAAGTCGTGATTCACGCTTTGCCGGCCAGGCCGGCAAGGGGTCACTGCCGCCGTATCTTGCGGTCGGAATACAACGGGTCGGACAGATCCAGGTCCAGGTCCAGCTCGGGGACCTCATCGGTGTCGATGGCGGTGGCGGTCTGGACCTCCACGGTGTTGCTGCTGTCGAGGTCGAGATCCAGATGCAGGTCCAGGTCGACCAGTTCGACCATCGTGGTGGGCAGCTCGCTGTCGGTGGCGTCGATGCTCGGCAGGCGATCGTCGACCGGTTCCACATGCTGGGCGGTGTCGCTGAACTCGGACACCTCGGGCAGCGGCGACATCAGGGCGATGCGCTGGATCGTCGGCTCGTTGTGGTCGGCCAGGTCGCGAGCCAGTGCGTACAGGAACAGCACGTCGCGGTAGGCGGGCAGATCGAAGACGTCGCCGCGCGTGGTGTGGAAGATCAGCATCCCCAGCTCCGCCATCGCAGCCAGCGGGCGGGGCCACACCTTCTGCAGCTGCTGCATCACCTCGGGGTAGTCTTCGAGCACCAGTCCGGCCTGCAGATCGGCCTCCCAGACCGGCGCGTAGGCGTTGAAGCGCTGGTTGAAGCCGACCCGGATGCGCTCGTAGGACGCCCGGTCGTCCCGGCGCTTGTAGATCTCCAGCAGCTTCAGGTAGGCCAGCGGGCTGCCGCCTTCGCTGTTGCGCAGATGGTCGGTCAGCAGCTCGACGGCGGAGTCCTCCTGGCCCAGCGCGATGAAGAACTCGGCCTGCTGCTCCAGGTCGATCAGTTCCTCGATCGACACGTCGCGCGGCGATCCGCCGTTGAGGTTCGCGCTGGGCGGGCTGGTCGAGTCGTAGTTCGGCGGCAGGGAGATGGCCTCGTCATCGGCCACGCCTGACGCCGGCACGGGCAAGTTGCTCGGCGGGTTGTCCGACCGCCCCCCGCGCTGCAGCTGTCGCACCCGCCAGGCCAGCCAGCCGGCCAGGCCCGTCAGCCCTACCAGCATGATCGACAAGGGCATGACCCAGCGGTTGGCTGTTTCCGCGGCCAGCAGCTGCGCCTGCATCTGCAGCATCAGTTCACGCTGGACCTGCGACTCCTTGTGCAGGTCGAGGACGGTCTTTTCGAGTGCCGCGATCCGCGTCGACGCGGTGGGGGCGGCCGATGCCGCAGCGCCGGCCGAACTGGCCGACTGCGCGGCGGCCTCGATGGCCTGCAGCGCCTCCTCGACGATGGTGGCCAGCGGTTTGGCCGTCGTCGCCGTGGGCTCGACCACGTCCATCCTGAGGCGCGGCCTGTCGGGTGCCACGATGGCGGATTCGCTCGCCCGCGTGCGAGGCGCCGGCGCGGCACGGGTTTCCTTCGGTTTCCTGGTGGCCGGTGGCGCGCTGCCGGGTGCCGGGCGTGGAACCGCAGGCGCGGGCTCCGCGGCTCGCGCCGTGCTGGCCGGCGCGGCAACGGCGGCACGCGGCGGTGGCGGCGCGTCGCGCAACGGCTCGGCCACCGGCAACGCCACCGGCGGGGCGGCAACCGACGGCGCAACGGCCGGCGCAACGGCCGGCGCGAGCGAGGGGTCGGCCAGCACCACGAACCGACGCGTGATGCGCGACCCGCAACCGACCGAAAGCTCCACCGTGACCAGCGGCTCGTTGACTGCCTGGGTGGACGTCACCCGGATCAGCGCCGACCGCAGATCGGTCCGTTCGAGCCGGGTTCGCACCAGCGGCGCCGGCAGGTGTTCATCGCCGAGCGTGACGTCGGCGATGGTGCAATCCGGGGCGGTCGATTCGCCCGGCTCCAGGCGCAGCGGCACCGAGAAATCGAGAGGCTGGCCGAGTGCGATGCTTTGGGGCGCGGGGCCGAATTCCAGCGCAGCCACATGCGGCGGCAGCACGCCCGCAGCCAAGCCGATCAGAAACGATGAAAGGGATGGTCGCTTCTTCTGCATGCAAGGTCAGACGCGAGGAGACGGCTCGATAAACTCTAGCATGGGGTGATAAATGCGCATGAAGGGCCTGTGCCAGTATTGCCCGTCCGATTACTTTTGGCATGCCCCATCCAGACGTTATTTCGATGCGCATTGATTTCATACGCCAACGCCTGCGTGCCCAAGGTGCGAAACCCTGTCACGAACAGCGGATTTTGCGGATTTGGGCGCAGGTGCTGCCGACCGAAGGTGGCCGCAGTCGCCCCGACGATTTCCTCCCGCAGGCCGTGCGCGACGCCATGCCGGCGCTGCTGGCCGATCTGGACGGCCTGGCCCGCCTGCGCTCGCAGCACCCCGGCGAGGACGGTTCGGCGCGCCTGCTGGTCGAACTGGCCGATGGTCAGACGGTCGAGAGCGTGTTGCTGCCGCGCGACGGTCTGTGCGTGTCGACCCAGGTCGGCTGCGCGGTCGGCTGCGTGTTCTGCATGACCGGGCGCGAGGGCCTGCTGCGCCAGGTCGGCAGCGCCGAGATCGTGGCGCAGGTGGTGCTGGCGCGGCGCCAGCGGCTGGTCAAGAAGGTGGTGTTCATGGGCATGGGCGAGCCCGCGCACAACCTCGACAACGTGATGGAGGCGATCGACTTCCTCGGCACGACCGGCGCCATCGGCCACAAGAACCTGGTGTTCTCGACCGTGGGCGACCCGCGCGTGTTCGAGCGCCTGCCGCTCGGGCCGGTCAAGCCGGCGCTGGCGCTGTCGCTGCACACCACGCGGGCCGATCTGCGCGCGCAACTGCTGCCACGCGCGCCGCGCATGGACCCGGCCGATCTGGTCGAGCGCGCCGAAGCCTATGCACGCGCCACCAGCTACCCGATCCAGTACCAGTGGACGCTGCTCGAAGGCATCAACGACGGGCCCGACGAGGTCGAGGGCATCGTGCGGCTGCTGCACGGCAAGTACGCGGTGCTGAACATGATTCCGTACAACACGGTGCCCGATCTGCCGTACACGCGGCCGTCGTGGGAGGCCGCCGCCGCGCTGGCGCGCACGCTGCACCGGCGCGGCATCCTGACCAAGCTGCGGCAATCGGCCGGGCAGGACGTGGAGGGTGGCTGCGGCCAGCTGCGCGCGCGTGAGCTGGCGCCGTCGGCGCGGCGCATCGAGATCCGGCCGGTCGCCTCGCTGCCCTGAATGCGCGGCGGGCTCGGTGCCGGCTCAGTGCCAGAAGCGCAGGCCGTACTGCAGGCTGAGCTTGCCGCGGCGCAGGCGCAGCGAGAGCTGGCTGCCGTCGCGGTTGTTCCAGCGCATCATCGATCCCATCGACGGCCCGGAGAACGCGCTGGAACTGCCGCGCAAGTCCATCGTGACGCCGCCGTCGGGCTGGCCGATCAGTTCGCGCAGGCGCGCCGGCAGGGCCGAGCCGAGGTCGACATAGGCGTAGAGGCTAGCGCCGTTGGCGCCGCGCGGTGCCAAGGCGCTGGTGTCGGTCAGGCCGCGCCGGGGGCCCCAGCGGGAGGCGCCGAAGTCGTTGGCGGCCGGCCCGCCGAGCGGCCCGTCGGGGTTGCTCTCCAGCAGCGGCACGGCATCGAGTCCGACCGACAGGGGGCCGGCGCCGTTGCCGGCGAGACTCACCTGCCGCAAGGCAGCGTCACCGAGGTTGCGGGGCGTGGGGTCGTTGCGGTCCTCGGCCATCGCGGTGGTGCTGCACAGCAGGCCGCAAAGCAGTGCGGCGTGGCACCACAGGCCAAGGGTTCGCCGTTCGCGCGTGGGGCCGTCATTCTCGAAATTCATTGCGCGCACGGGTGAAAAGGATTGGAACTGCATCTCGGCCCCACTGAAGAACTGCTCTGTCTGGCCGATCTGATCGACGCATCTTGTCGGGCAGTTAGCAGCGGCTTGTAAGGCGATGGATGACGGTGTAACGAGTTGAATCTCCTACACGGTGCCCACCCGCCGCGATCGGTGTGCGGTCGTGACGTGATGGATCTGGCATCGGCGGCAGGATTCGGAGCGGGCCTGCGGCTGGCTAGACTCCTGCCATGTCGCCTTCAGCTCCTGCCAACTCCGCTCCCGACCCTGATCGCAACGGTGTTCCTGACGTCGGCCCGGCCAGCGCGGCGCCACCCGATCTGCAGACCGCCGCCGCACGCGCGGCCTGGCTGCGCAGCACGCTGCAGCACCACGCGCACCTCTATTACGTGCTCGACGCGCCCGAGTTGCCCGATGCCGAGTACGACCGCCTGTTTCAAGAGTTGCAGGCCATCGAGGCGATGTATCCGGCGCTGCGTACCGCCGATTCACCCACGCAGCGTGTGCTCGGCCAGGTCCGCGACGGCTTCGTCGTGGTGCGCCACGCCGTGCCGATGCTCAGCATCCGCACCGAGACCGACACCGAGGCCAGCGGCGCGGTCGCTTTTGATGCGCGGGTGCGCCGCGAGCTGGAACTGCCCGACGACGCCCCGCCGATCAGCTACGCCACCGAGCTCAAGTTCGACGGCCTGGCGATCAACCTGCGTTACGAACACGGCGTGCTGGTGCAGGCTGCCACCCGCGGCGACGGCGAAAGCGGCGAGGACGTGACGCAGAACATCCGCACCATCGGCCAGATCCCGCTGCGGCTGAGGTGGGCCCCCACGCTCGGCGCTGATGCGCACTCGCTGCCCCCCGAGGGGGCGCGTTTCGCCTTGGGGCGGCCCGGCGGCGAAACCGGTGCGCCGGATCTGGCCCCTGCCGTTCTGGAGGTGCGCGGCGAGGTCTACATGCGCCGCGACGATTTCGAGGCGCTCAACGAGCGCCAGCGCGAGCGCATCGCGCGCGGCGACAAGGGCGAGAAGACCTTCGTCAACCCGCGCAATGCTGCAGCCGGCGCGGTGCGCCAGCTTGACCCGGCGATCGCGGCGCAGCGGCCGCTGAGCTTCTTCGCCTACGGCCTGGGCGAGGTGCAGGGCTGGGCGCTGCCACACACCCACGCCGGCCTGCTCGACGCGCTGGCCGCCGCCGGCCTGCCGGTGTGCGCCGAGCGCGCGGTGGTGCAGGGCGCCGACGGGCTGGTGGCGTTCCACCAGCGCATCGGCGCGCTGCGCGACAGCCTGGCGTTCGACATCGACGGCGTGGTCTACAAGGTCGACAGCCTGGCGCTGCAGCAGCGGCTCGGTTTCGTGACCCGCGAGCCGCGCTGGGCGGTGGCGCACAAATACCCGGCGCAGGAGCAGATGACGCGGCTGCTGGGCATCGAGATCCAGGTCGGGCGCACCGGCAAGCTCACGCCGGTGGCCCGGCTGGAGCCGGTGTTCGTCGGCGGCACGACGGTCAGCAACGCCACGCTGCACAACGAGGACGAAGCGCGCCGCAAGGACGTGCGCGTGGGCGACACCGTGATCGTGCGGCGTGCCGGTGACGTCATCCCCCAGGTGGTCGGCGTGGTGCTGGAGCAGCGCCCGGATGACGTCGGCGAACCGTTCGACCTCTACCAGCGCCTGGGCGGCCGGTGCCCGGTGTGCGGCAGCGCGATCGCACGGCCCGAAGGCGAGGCCGACTGGCGCTGCACCGGCGGCCTGTTCTGCGCCGCGCAGCGCAAGCAGGCGATCCTGCATTTCGCCAGCCGGCGCATGATGGACATCGAGGGTCTGGGTGACAAGCTGGTCGATCAGCTGGTCGACGCCGGCGTCATCCGCACCCTGCCCGAGCTCTACAAGCTCGGCGTGGCCAAGCTGACCGCGCTGGAGCGCATGGGCGAGAAGAGCGCCGTCAACCTGGTGGCCGCGCTCGAGAAGAGCAAGCAGACGACGCTGGCGCGCTTCCTGTTTTCGCTCGGCATCCGCCAGGTCGGCGAGGCCACGGCCAAGGCGCTGGCGCGGCATTTCGGCGCGCTCGACCGGGTGATGGACGCCAGCGTCGATCAGCTGCAGGCGGTGCCCGATGTCGGCCCGATCGTGGCGCTGAGCATCCGCACCTTCTTCGACCAGCCGCACAACCGCGAGGTGGTCGAGCAGCTGCGCGCGGCCGGCATCCACTGGGCCGAACACGAGGCCAGCGCCGCCGCCGACGCCGCCGAACTGCCGCTGGCCGGCAAGACGCTGGTGCTGACCGGCACGCTGCCCACGCTCGGCCGCGACGCCGCCAAGGACCTGATCGAAGCCGCGGGCGGCAAGGTGAGCGGCTCGGTGTCGAAGAAGACCCACTTCGTGGTGGCCGGCGCGGAGGCCGGCAGCAAGCTCGACAAGGCGCGCGAGCTGGGGCTGGTGATCCTCGACGAGGCCGGCCTGCTGGCCTTGCTGAACGAGGCCGAGGCCGACGCCGATGCCGATGCCGAGGGTTTGCCTGACTCGCCTGTTGCGCCAACGTAAGCCTGTCGACGCTGCGTGCGCTTAGAGTGCACCCACACATGCCCAGCGCCTTCAACTTCAACGCCTCGCCCTTCGATTGCCTGAACGCGCCGCAGCGTGAGCTGGTGCGCCACAGCGTCGACATCGCCTACTTTCCGGCCGGCGAGCCGGTGCTCAGGAGCGGCGACACGCCGACGCACCTGTTCGTGATCATCAAGGGCCACGTCAGCCAGTTCGAGGGCGACGAGCTGGTCGCCACCTACGGGCCCGACGACAGCTTCGACGGCCGCTCGCTGGTCACCGGCCGGGTCAACGGCCGCTTCGTGGCGGCCGAGGAGGTGGTGGCCTACCAGCTGGCGCGCCAGACGGTGACCGAGCTGATCGCCGCCAACGCCACCTTCGCGGCGCTGCTGTTCTCGGACCTGTCGCAGAAGTTGAGCGCGCTGTCCGAGCGCCAGAGCCAGCACGAGATGCAGTCGCTGACGATGGCGCGCATCCAGGAGGTGTTCCTGCGTGCGCCGGTGTTCGTCGACGCGGCCACCGACATCGTCTCGGTGGTGCGGGCCTTCCACGCCAACCGCACCTCCAACGTGCTGGTGCGCGACGACGCCTCGGTGCCGTCGCGGCTGGGCATCTTCACCACCACCGGGCTGCAGCGCGCGATCCTGCACGGCATGCCGCTCGACCGATTGCCGGTCGGCGAGCTGGCCACCTTCGGGCTGGTGAGCTGCGAGCCGAGCGACTACCTGTTCGACGCACTGGCGATGATGATCCGCCACCAGGTGCACCGGGTGGTCGTGATCGACCGCAGCGGTGCCGACCCGCAGGTGGTGGGCGTGCTCGAACAGCTCGATCTGCTGAGCTTTTTGTCGAACCACTCCTACCTGATCACGCTGCAGATCCTGGAGGCGCAGGATCTCGCCGCGCTCGAGGCCGCCGCCCACCAGATCACCCGCCTGATCACGCTGCTGCACCGCGGCGGCACGCGGGTGGGCATGATCGCCCGGCTGGTTCAGGAGCTCAACGCCAAGCTGTTCGAGCGTGCCTGGCAGCTGGTGGCGCCGGCCGATCTGGTCGCCAACAGCTGCCTGTTCGTGATGGGCAGCGAGGGCCGCGGCGAGCAGCTGCTGCGCACCGACCAGGACAACGGCCTGATCCTGCGCGACGGCTACACGCCGCCGACCGACCTGGCCGATGTCTGCAGCCGCTTTTCGCAGGCGCTCGCCGGTTTCGGCTACCCCGAGTGCCCTGGCGGGATCATGGTCAGCAACCCCGACTGGCGTCACCCGGCGGCCGAGTTCGGCCAGCGCGTGCGGCGCTGGCTGCAGCTGCCCGACGGCGACAGCCTGATGGCGCTGGCGATCTTCATGGACGCGCACGCCGTCTGCGGCGACCACGCGCTGCTCGACCAGGTGCGCGGCGAGATCTTCGGGCTGGTCGGAGAAAACGATTCGCTGCTGACGCGTTTCGTCGCCGCGATCGACGCCTTCAACGAAGGCAGCGGCTGGTGGAACCGCCTGCTGACGCTCGGCACCGACGAGCGCGAGGCGCTGCACCTCAAGAAGGCCGGCATCTTCTCGCTCGTGCACGGTGTGCGCGCCGTCGCGCTGCAGCAGCACGTGGCGGCCACCGGCACGGTCGACCGCATCGAGGCGCTGGTGGCGATGGGCAAGCTGCCCAAGGAAACCGGCGCCGAGCTGACCGACAGCCTGCACTACCTGATGGCGCTGCGCCTGAAGGCCGCGCTGGCCGAGATGGACCTGGGCCGGCCGGTCACCGGCACGGTCGACCTCGGCGCCCTGACGCCGCTCGAGCGCGATCTGCTGAAGGACGCGCTCGGCGCGGTCAAGCGTTTCAAGGCGATGCTGCGCCACCGCTTCCACCTGGACACGATGTGAAGCTCGCCGACCTGTCGCCCGCACAGGCGCTGGCTGCGCTCAAGCGCGAATGGCTGCTCTACCACCTGGGCGACCAGCGCCTGCGTTTCATGTGGGACGAGCCGCCGCCCGACGAGTGGGTGGCGCTCGACTGCGAGACCACCGGCCTGGACGTCGGCCGCGACGAGATCATCGCCATCGGCGCGGTGCGCATCGTCGGCAACCGCATCATGACCAGCGAGCGCCTGGAGCTGCTGGTGCGGCCCGAAAAGCGCAAGCTCTCGGCCGACAGCGTGCGGGTGCACCGCCTGCGCGAGCAGGACGTCGCCCAGGGCCTCAAGCCCGAGGAGGCGGTGATGCAGCTGATGCACTTCATCGGCAGCCGGCCGCTGGTGGGCTACTACCTCGAGTTCGATCTGGCGATGATCAACCGCGTGGCCTGGCCGATGCTCGGCATGGGCCTGCCGCAGCCCAGGATCGAGGTCTCGTCGCTCTACCACGACTACAAGCACCGCCAGCTGCTGCCGTACCAGCAGCAGTCGGTCAACATCGACCTGCGGTTCGACACCCTGATGAAGGACCTCGATCTGCCGCAGCGCGATGCGCACGATGCGCTCAACGATGCGGTGATGGCGGCGCTGGCCTACCTCAAGCTGCGCCGCCTGCTGGCCTAGCGGCGGCCCCGTGGGCGGCCACCGCCTCGGACTCGGCCGGCAGCGCCTGGTCGAGTGCCTCGACCATCCGGGCCAGATCCTGCTGCAGGTGCTCGACGGCCTCGACCAGCTCGGAGGTCGGCCGGCGCGCCAGGATGTCGTGCTCGAGCGCGCTGGCCTGTTCGGCCAGCGACGTCGCGCCGATGGTGCCGCTGGCGCCCTTGAAGGCATGCACGGCGTTGCGGGCTGCCGCGCCGTCGCCGTCGAGCAGGGCCTGGTTCAGGCCGGCGATGCCGCGTCCGTACAGCTCGGTGAAGCGGCGGATGATGCGCACGTAGGTGCTCATGCGCCCGCCCATCTGGCGCAGGCCGGTCTGGATGTTCAGGCCCTCGATGGCTGCGAAACCCGAACCGGGTGTCGCGTCGCGGTCGGCTGGTTTTTCCGGGGTCATGGGCGTCTCGAGTGGCGGCGGATGGGCGTCGAGCCAGCGCAGCAGGGTGGCGTACAGCACCTGCGCGTTGACGGGTTTGGCGATGTGGTCGTTCATGCCCGCGGCCAGGCAGGCAGCCCGGTCCTCGCCGAAGGCGTTGGCGGTCATGGCGATGATCGGCAGTCCGGCCGCGCGCGGCAGTGCGCGGATCGCCCGAGTGGCCTGCAGGCCGTCCATCACCGGCATCTGCATGTCCATCAGGATGGCGCGGTAGTCGGTGGTCTCGGCCATCGCCAGCGCCTGTGCGCCATCGTCGGCGACGTCGACCTGCAGCCCGGCCAGCTGCAGCAGCGAGCTGGCGACCTCCTGGTTGATCGGGTTGTCCTCGGCCAACAGCACCGGGGCGCCACCATGGCGCTGCCGCAACTGGCGCTCGAGCTGCTGCAGGGCCTGCGGCGGCGTGGCCGCCGCCCGTGGCGCGTCGATCTGCAGCAGGCCGATCACGGCGTCATGCAGGCTCGACGCCGTCAGCGGCTTGAGCAGCACCGTGCCGATGCCGACCGTGCGCGCCAGGGCGGGCAGGGTGTCGTCGTCCTGCGCGCTGACCAGCACGACCGGCGGGCGCTGCGGCAGCGCGAGCTGCGCCATGCGGCGGGCGGTCTCGATGCCGTCCAGACCGGGCATGCACCAGTCCAGCAGCACCAGGCGGTAAGGGTCCGGCGACACGTCCTGCAGTGCGGCCAGCGCCTGTTCGCCCGACGCCACCGCATCGACCCGCAGGCCGATCGACCGCATCATCTCGGCCATCGCCTCGCGCGCGGGTTCGAGGTCGTCGGCCAGCAGCACGCGCAGGCCGTGCAGGGCGGTCGGACGCCGTGGTGGCTGCAGCGTGCGCGCATGCGCCAGCCGCGCCGTGAACCAGAAGGTGCTGCCTTGTCCGGCCACGCTGTCGGCGCCCGATTCGCCGCCCATCAGCTGCGCCAGGTGGCGCGTGATCGCCAGGCCGAGACCGGTGCCGCCGTGGCGCCGGGTGGTCGAGCTGTCGCCCTGTTCGAAGGCCAGGAACAGCGCCTCGACCTGGTCGGCCTCGACGCCGATGCCGGTGTCCTGCACCGAAAAACGCACGTGCACGCCGTCGGCGCCGTCTTGCAGTTTCTGGCCCCGCAGGATCACGCTGCCGTGGTCGGTGAACTTGATCGCGTTGGTCAGCAGGTTCAGCAGCGCCTGCGACAGCCGGGTCGGATCGCCACGCAGCGTGCGCGGCAGGTGGTCGGTGTCGAGCACCAGCTCGAGCCCCTTTTCGTGCGCGCGGCTGCTGACCAGCGACAGCGTGCGCGAGAGCAGTTCGTCGAGGTCGATGTCGATGCTCTCGAGCTCGACCTTGCCGGACTCGATCTTGGACAGGTCGAGCACGTCGTTGATGATCTGCAGCAGGTGATCGGCCGCGTCGGCCACCTTGGCGAGCTGTTCGGCGCCGGCGGGGTCGCGGTGGGTGCGCCGCAGCAGTTGCGTCAGGCCGATGATGGCGTTCATCGGCGTGCGGATCTCGTGGCTCATGTTGGCCAGGAAGGTGCTCTTGGCGCGGTTGGCGGCCTCGGCATGGTCGCGGGCCTGGGCGAGTTCGGTGTTGAGCTGCCTCAGCCGGATCTCGTCGCGCTTGATCTCGCTGATGTCGGTGCCCATAGCGACGACGCCGCGCAGGCGGCCGTCGCGGATCACCGGGATGTGGTGGACCCACAGCGTGCGGGTGGTGCCGTCGAGGCCTGGCACGATGCGCTCGAAATGCTGCGCCTGGCCTTGCATCGCCATGCGCAGCCGGGCCTCGACCTCGCCGATGCGGCCGGCGCCGAAGACATCGATCAGCGAGGCGCCGATCAGCGCCTCGCGCGGGCGGCCCTCGTCGTGGCAGAAGCGCTGGTTGACGAAGCGGCAGCGCAGGTCGACGTCCCAGAAGCTCACCCGCGCGGGCAGGTTGTCGGCGATCGCCCGCACGAACGCCTCGGCGTCACCGCGCGCCTGCATCGCCTTCTCCAGTTCGGCGGTGCGCGCGTCGACGAGTTCCTGCAGGTGATCGCGGTGGCGCTGCAGTTCGGCCTGGCTGCCGTCGAGCGCCTGGCGATCCTTTCGCAGGGCGCGCATCAGCTGCTCCTGCGCTTCTCCGAACAGGATCCCCATCAAGGCGAAGACGATCGTCGAGAACACGGCGGAGGGGTTGCCGACGCCCGGTGACGGACCGATGAAGACGGTCCACACCAGCACCACCGACAGCGCCGTGGCCAGCCAGGCGCCGATGCGCCCGCCCAGGCGTGCCGCGAAGAAGATCGCCGGATAGAACAGGAACCAGGCGAAAGGCTGCAGCCAAGGCCAGAAGCTCCACTGGATTGCAAGCGCCACCAGCGGCGTGAGCGGGGCAGCGAAGCGGCGCTTGTCGATCGTCATGCAGGCTTGTCGGTAGTGCGGCGGCCGGGTTGGCCTGACCAGGTTGACGGTGCATTGATACGCTGCCGGCGCGCTGTCCCGCTTGTCTTGCGTCAAGTCGAACTGCGTCCGGACAATGAAAAAAGGCCGGGCTTGCGCCCGGCCTTTTCATTGGACCAGAGATCGATCAGTGACCCGAGGCACCGGCAGCGCCGAGACCGGTTTCGCTGCGCACTTGCTGCGCGTCGAACAGGGCACGTTCCTTGGCCGCCTGCGGGCTGCGGTCGAGGATCGAGATCAGCCAGATGCTGACGAAGGCGATCGTCATCGAGAACAGCGCCGGCGAGCTGTACGGGAACCAGGCCGAGCCCTTCGGGTTGCCGAGCGTGGCTTCCCACACCGACGGCGACACGATGGTCAGCGCGACCGACGAGAACAGGCCCAGGAAGCCGCCGATCACCGCACCCTTGGTGGTGCAGTCCTTCCACAGCACGCTCATGAAGAGCACCGGGAAGTTGGCCGAGGCCGCGATCGCGAAGGCCAGCGACACCATGAAGGCGATGTTCTGCTTCTCGAACACGATGCCCAGCGTGACCGCCAGGACGCCGAGCGCCAGGGTGGTGATGCGCGAGACCTTCAGTTCAGCTGCGCTGTCTGCCTTGCCCTTCTTGATCAGCGTGGCATAGATGTCATGCGACACCGCCGAGGCACCCGACAGCGTCAGGCCGGCCACCACCGCGAGGATGGTCGCGAAGGCCACCGCCGAGATGAAGCCGTAGAACACGTTGCCGCCGACCGCCTTGGCCACCAGCACCGCCGCCATGTTGGCCGTGCCCGCGCCGCCCAGGATGACGCCCTTGGCAACATCCGAGTACTCGGGGTTGGTCAGCACCAGGGTGATCGCGCCGAAGCCGATGATGAAGATCAGGATGTAGAAGTAGCCGATCCAGGTGGTCGCCCAGAACACCGACTTGCGGGCTTCCTTGGCATCAGGCACCGTGAAGAAGCGCATCAGGATGTGCGGCAGGCCGGCGGTGCCGAACATCAGCGCCATGCCGAAGCTGATCGCCGAGATCGGGTCCTTGATGAAGCCGCCCGGGCCCATCAGGGCCAGGCCGACCTTGGCCGGATCGATGGCTTCGGCCTTGGTCACGGCCGCAGCAGCGGCTGCCACGGCTTCGGGCGTGGTCGCCACGGCCGCACTGGCCGCGGCAGCGGCAACGGCTGCTGCCTTGGCATTGACCGCGATGGCCGACTTGACCGCCACGCCCTGGGCGAACAGCGCTTCAGGCGAGAAGCCGAACTGCGACATCACCATGAAGGCCATGAAGGTCACGCCCGACAGCAGCAGGCAGGCCTTGATGATCTGCACCCAGGTGGTGGCCGTCATGCCGCCGAACAGCACGTAGATCATCATCAGCGCGCCGACGATGACCACCGCCATCCAGTACTCCAGGCCGAACAGCAGCTTGATGAGCTGGCCGGCACCGACCATCTGCGCGATCAGGTAGAACGCCACCACGACCAGCGTGCCCGAGGCCGCGAAGGCGCGGATCGGGCCCGGCTTGAAGCGGTAACCGGCGACGTCGGCAAACGTGAACTTGCCGAGGTTGCGCAGGCGCTCGGCCATCAGGAAGGTGATGACCGGCCAGCCGACCAGGAAGCCGATCGAGAAGATCAGGCCGTCGTAGCCGGAAGCCATCACGGCTGCCGAGATGCCCAGGAACGAAGCGGCCGACATGTAGTCGCCGGCGATCGCCAGGCCGTTCTGGAAGCCGGTGATGCCGCCACCGCCGGTGTAGAAGTCGGCAGCCGACTTGGTCTTGGCGGCGGCCCACTTTGTGATGTAGAGCGTGCCGGCCACGAAGGCGGCGAACATGCCGATGGCGGTCCAGTTGGTCGCCTGCTTGGCGGCCTGGCCGACGTCAGCACCTGCGGCCCAGGCCGCGGCGCCGGCCAGCAGCGCGATCAGCGCCACCGTGACGTTGCGAGTTGCAGAAATCCGCTTCATTTGACTTCTTCCTTCAGGATCTGAGCCGTGAGGGCGTCGAACTCGGTGTTGGCGCGACGCACGTAGATGCCCGTGATCACGATGGTGAACACGATCACGGCCATGCCCAGCGGCACGCCGACGGTGGTCACGCCGGAACCCAGGGGCTGCGCCAGGAACGGCTTGTTCCAGGCGATCAGCGCGATGTAGCCGTAGTAGACGACCATCATCAGGATCGTCAGCAGAACGCCGAACGACGTGCGCTTGGCTTTCAGCTCCTTGTATTTCGGATTGGCCCGGATCCGGACCACGATGTCATCGTTCATTTGAGGTCTCCTCAGAGAGATGTCAAAACCCTGCAAATACGTAACTGCAGGTTCTGGCTCGACTGTGCGTAAATGCACTGACCATCACCTGACGTTTCGTCTCGGACCGCAGCAGGGTCTTCCCTTACTCGGCCGGATGGTGTTGCAACGGCACCTCGCCCGGATCCGTCAGGCCCGTGTACGGTTGGCGGTCGGCGAAGGATGCGACGCCTGCGTGCCGCCGCGCCGTCGCGCCGATGCGGGCCGCTATGCTCAAGGCCATGTACGCGTCATTTTTCGGTCTGCAGCAGGAGCCGTTTTCGATCGCCCCCGATCCGCGCTACCTGTACATGAGCGAGCACCACCGTGAGGCCCTGGCTCACCTGCTCTACGGCATCCGCGGCGGCGGCGGTTTCGTGCTGCTGACCGGCGAGATCGGTGCGGGCAAGACCACGGTGTGCCGCTGTTTCCTGGAGCAGATCCCGGAGCAGTGCAACTTCGCCTACATCTTCAACCCCAAGCTCACCGTGCACGAGCTGCTCAAGGCCGTGTGCGAGGAGTTCGGCGTCGACGCGCCCTCGGCCGGCACGCCGGGCGTGACGGTGCAGGACTACGTGGCGCCGCTCAACCGCTTCCTGCTCGATGCCCATGCCGGCGGGCGCAACAGCGTGCTGGTGATCGACGAGGCGCAGAACCTGTCGGTCGATCTGCTCGAGCAGCTGCGCCTGCTGACCAACCTCGAGACCGCCGAGCGCAAGCTGCTGCAGATCGTGCTGATCGGCCAGCCCGAGCTGCGCGACATGCTGGCGCGTCCCGAGCTGGAGCAGCTGGCGCAGCGGGTGATCGCGCGTTTCCACCTCCAGCCGCTGTCGGAGTCCGAGACCGCGCAGTACGTGCTGCACCGGCTGCGCGTGGCGGGCCTGGGTTCGGCCTCGCCGTTCGACCGCAAGGAGCTGCAGCGCATCCACCGGCTCTCGCGTGGCGTGCCGCGGCGCATCAACCTGCTGTGCGACCGCGCCTTGCTGGGCGCCTATGCGCACGGCCAGTCGCGGGTCGGCCGCGAGGTGGTGAAGAAGGCGGCGCGTGAGGTCTTCGACGACGCCGCCCAGCGCGCCGCCCGCCGTGCCGCCGATCGCGGCAACCAGTTCCGCATGCTCGCCTGGGGCACCGGCATGGTGGTGCTGGCGGTGGCGGTGGGGCTGGCCGCGAGCGCCTGGCAGAGCGGCCTGCTGCGCCGGGTGGCCGGCGCGGCTGCGCCGGCAGGCGCCAGCTCGGCGAACGGCCAGGGCGCTGCGGCGCTTGCGGCCGGCGCGGCGGCGGCGGTGCCCGAAGCCGCCGGCTTCGGCGCGCCCACCCTCGACCGGCTCGACGTCGCCTACGGCTGGCGCACCGAGCAGCAGGCCTTGCGCGTGCTGTCGCGCGGCTGGGGCGAGCTGCTCGGCGGCGGCGACGTCTGCGACGAGGCCCGGCGCAAGCAGCTGATCTGCTATCGGTCCACCGTCAGCCTGGCGCTGGTGCAGCAGCTCGACCGGCCCGGCACGCTGACGCTGGTCAACGCCAACAACCAGCGTGGCCACGTGCTGCTGCTGGGCGTGAACGACCAGCTGGCGCTGCTGCAGACCGCCGACGGCCGCATCAAGGTGCCGCTGCTGAGCCTGGCGCAGGTCTGGCGCGGCGAGTTCACGACCTTCTGGCGCGCGCCACCCGGCTACCTCGAGCAGAGCCCGGGCTCGCAATCGACCGCGGTGGCTCAGATGCTGAGCCAGCAGCTGCCGGTGCCGTCGGGCCCGGACGGCGGCGCCGCATCGGCGTCGGCCGAGGCCAGCCTGCGGGCGCGCATCCACGCCTTCCAGGTGACCCAGGCGCTGCAGCCCGACGGCCTGATCGGGCCGGTCACGATGATGAAACTCAACCGCGCGCTCGGGGTCGACGAGCCGCGCCTCGAAGTCCTGAGGTAGCCCATGTCCTACATCCTCGATGCGCTGCGCCGGGCCGAGGCCGAGCGCGACCGCGGCTCGCTGCCGGGCCTGAACACCCATGCCGGCGTGCCGGTCTACGTCGACCGCCGGCTGCTCGGTCGCGGCAACCCGTGGCTCTGGCTGCTGGCGGGCATGGTCGGCGCCGTGCTGCTGGTGATGGGCGTGCGGCTGTGGTGGCAATGGGCGACGGCCGATGTCGTGCCCGGCCCCGAGGTCGCCGCGGTCACCGGCATCACCGCCGCCGCGCAGGCCCCGGCCGCCGTGCCGGCTGCGGCGGTGCCGGCGCCCCTGCCGGCGCCCGTCAAGGATCGTGTGGTGCGCGCCGAAGCCGCCCCGCCGGGTCTGCCGTCCGTGCCCTCGGCGGCACCCGCCGCGGCGCTGCCGGCGGCGGCGTCGGTGGCCGCACCGGCGCGCGTCAAGGCGGCGGCCGCCGCCGCATCGGTCTCGACCGCGGTGCCGGCTGCGAGCGCAGCCGTCGTCACGCCGCCCCGCCCGCCGGATGCGCAGCCGAATGCCGCGCCCGTCGCCCAGCCGGACGGCCGCATCCACGCGCCCGCCGACCTGCCGGCCGAGATCGCCCGCGAACTGCCGAACCTGGTGTTCGGCGGCTTGATCCAGCTCGAAGACCCGCCGCGTCGAAGCCTCATCATCAACGGCGTGATCTACATGGAGGGCGACCTGATCCAGCCCAACCTGGTGCTCGAGCAGATCCGCCTGAACGCCGCCGTGCTGCGCTACAAGGGCCATCGCTACCAGTTGCCGATCTGAGCGCGGCCGTCCGGCCCCGAACCCGAGGGTGTGTGCATGAACCCGCCTGACCTGCGCATCCGCCGCGTCGCCATCGACACCTGGCGCGAGAACGTCGCCTACCTGCACCGCGACTGCCCGGTGGTGCGGGCCTCGGGTTTCCAGGCGCTGTCGAAGGTGACGGTGCACGCCAACGGCACCACCATCAGCGCGGTGCTCAACGTGGTCGACGACGAGCGCATCGTGCAGGCCTGCGAGCTGGGCCTGTCCGAAGACGCCTTCGCACGCATGAACGTGCCCGAGGGTCACGCCGCCCATGTGGCGCCGGCCGAGCCGCCTGCCTCGATCGGCGCGCTGCACCGCAAGATCGGCGGCGAGCGGCTGTCGCGCGACGACCTGCACGCGATCGTGCGCGACATCGCCCAGGCGCGTTATTCCAAGATCGAGCTGGCCGCCTTCGTGGTCGCCACCAACGGCTACGACCTCGACCGCGACGAGGTGCTGCACCTCACCGAGGCCATGATCGCCGCCGGCCGCCGGCTCGACTGGCAGCACCAGGTGCGCGGCGGGCCGGTGGTCGACAAGCACTGCATCGGCGGCATCCCGGGCAACCGCACCTCGATGCTGGTGGTGCCGATCGTCACGGCGCACGGCATGCTGTGCCCCAAGACCTCGTCGCGCGCCATCACCTCGCCGGCCGGCACCGCCGACACGATGGAGGTGCTGGCCGAGGTCGAGCTGCCCTTCGAGCGGCTGACGCAGATCGTGCGCGACACCAACGGCTGCCTGGTGTGGGGTGGCCGCGCCGGGCTGTCGCCGGCCGACGACATCCTGATCTCGGTCGAGCGGCCGCTGGCGATCGACTCGCCCGGCCAGATGGTGGCCTCGATCCTGTCCAAGAAGATCGCCGCCGGCTCGACCCACCTGGTGCTCGACATCCCCGTCGGCCCGACCGCCAAGGTGCGCTCGATGCCGGCCGCGCAGCAGCTGCGCAAGCTGTTCGAGTACGTCGCCGACCGGCTCGGCCTGCACCTCGAGGTGGTGATCACCGACGGCAGCCAGCCGATCGGCAGCGGCATCGGCCCGGTGCTGGAGGCGCGCGACGTGATGCGCGTGCTGCGCAACGACCCGGCGGCGCCGGCCGACCTGCGCGACAAGTCGCTGCGCCTGGCCGGCCGCGTGATCGAGTTCGACCCCGACGTGCGCGGCGGCGACGGCTGGCGCATCGCCCGCGACATCCTCGAATCGGGCCGTGCGCTGGCGCAGATGAACGCCCTGATCGACGCCCAGGGCCGCCGCCTGCAGCCGCCCGCGCTCGGCGAGATGACGCACGAGGTGATCGCGCCGGCCGACGGCGCGGTCAGCGCGATCGACAACCTGCAGCTCGCCCGCATCGCCCGCCTGGCCGGCGCCCCGCAGGTGATCGGCGCCGGCGTCGACCTGTTGCGCAAGCAGGGCGATGCGGTGCAGGCCGGCCAGCCGCTCTACCGCATCCACGCCTGCTACGCCGCCGACCTGGGGTTCTCGCGCGACTTGGCCGCGCGCGACAGCGGCTACACCGTCGCCGCCACCACCCGCCCGTCATGACGATCAGCCAGGTTCTCGCCTTCGACGACGAACAGGCCCCGGCCGGCGCGCTGGCGCGCACGCTGGGCGTGCCGCTGGCGCTGATCGGGCGCCACCGTTTCCCCGACGGCGAGATCAGGCTGCGACTGCCCGCGGCGCTGCACGGCAGCGTGCTGATCTGGCGCGGCCTGCAGCAGCCCAACGAGAAGCTGGTCGAGCTGCTGATCGGCGCGCCGAGCGCCCGCGAGCTGGGCGCGCAGCGGCTGCTGCTGGTCAGCCCCTACCTGGCCTACATGCGCCAGGACATCGCCTTCACGCCCGGCGAGTCGGTCAGCCAGCGCCACATCGCGCGCCTGCTGGCGCAGCATTTCGACGCCGTGATCACGGTCGATCCGCACCTGCACCGCATCGCCTCGCTCGACGAGGTGATGCCCGCCGGCCGCGGCGTCAGCCTGTCGGCCGCCGGCCTGCTCGGTGCCTGGGCGGCGCGCCAGGTGCGCGACGTGCTGCTGCTCGGCCCGGACGAAGAATCGGCGCCCTGGGTGCGGTGTGCCGCGCGCGACGGCGCCACCGCGCTCGGCCGGCCGCAGCCGCTCGACCACGCCTGCTGCGTCAAGCAGCGCAGCGGCGACCGCGACGTGCGCGTCACCTTGCCGCCCGGCCTGGCGCTGCAGGGCCGCGCGGTGGTGCTGATCGACGACATCGCCAGCACCGGCCGCACCCTGCTCGACGCCACGAGGCAGTGCCTCGAGGGCGGCGCCGCCAGCGTCGACGTGGCGGTCACGCACGCGCTGTTCGTGGGCGACGCGCACACGCTGCTGCGGCAAGCCGGCGTGCGCCACATCTGGAGCACCGACTGCGTGCCGCACGCCAGCAATGCCGTCAGCGTGGTGCCGCTGCTGGCCGAGATCGTGCGCGACAAGTTCATGTCCTGAGCCCCCCGCGCGGCGTCGCTCGGGCGGGCGTGCCGGCTGAGGCTAAAGTCAGGCGGTCTCCGCAACATCACAGAGCTAGATCATGGCAACCAGAACGACGCCCTCCACGAAGATCGACGTCAAGGCGATCGCATCCGACAGCGGCGTGGCCGTCGAGGCCTACGACACCTACGACAGCGACGCAGAAACGCTCGCCGCCGCGCACCGGTTCGCGGCCGGCATCCTCGATCGCCTGGCGGTGATCTGCGAGTCGCAGCCCACCAAGGCACTCGACGCAGCCGCGCTGCGCAACATGGCCAAGGCCCTGCTCAACGGCTGATCCTGCCCCCCGCGGCGAAGTCTGTCGACCTCGCCGCCCACTCAAATGCTCTCTCGACAGGGCTGGAAAGCTGACATGGACGTGTTCTTCTACTGGAAAGATTTCAACGAAGACCTCAAGGCGGGTCGCGTCGGAAGTTTTCGATCCAACCGCGACAAGCTGGCCGAGCTCAAAGACGGCGCGCCCGACAACATCTGGCTTTTCAAGACGCCCAAGGGCCACAAGGGCCGCGTGCAGCTGCTGGCGCGGCTGCGCTGGACCGACACGCCGGTCAAGCCGGTGGTGCGAGAGCCCGACCAGTCCTACATCTTCTACGACCCCGAACACGCCAGCTCGGTGCGTTTTTCCGACAGCGCCACCGAGGGCGCCATCGATGCGGCGTCGGCCTGGGTGCGGCTGCACTTTCCGACCGCGGTGCGCAGCAACTTCCAGGGCGAAAACGGCCAGCAGGCGCTGCGCGGGCCGATGATCAAGGAACTGGAGCGGCTGGCCAACAGCCTCAGCACGGAGCCGTTCTACACGCCCCCGCCCAAGCCTTGAGGCGTCAGTACACCCCGAGCGCCAGCCCGGCCGCCATCGCCGCGCCCAGCTCCGCGCAGCGCTGCAGATCCGCCGCGGCGATCTGCTGGGTCTGCAGGATCTGCTCGGGGGTCTGCGCATGGGTGCAGACGATCAGCGGCTCGGCCACCGCGACCAGCCGCCAGCCGGTGGCGACGCGTTCGATCTGGCGGGCCGCGTTGCGGCCGTCGCTGCCGGCGCAGATCAGGCTGGCGTAGGGTCGCCCGTTGATGCGGTCGAGCGCGCCGTAGTAGCTGCGGTCGAAGAAATCCTTCATCAGCCCGGCGATCGCGGCGAGGTTTTCCGGCGTCGCGAACAGGTAGCCGTGCGCCGCCAGCACGTCGGCCGGGCCGGCGGCGCTGGCGTGCAGCAGCCGCACCTCGACCGGCACGCCGGCGCTGTCGTCGGCTGCGCCGGCCGCCTCGCACCGGGCGGCCTCGGCGGCCGCTTCGGCCATCTGGCGGGTCCCGCCGGTCATCGAGTGGTAGACGATCAGCAGCGTACGGGTCACGGCGTTCGAGCCTGCAGCGCCTGCAGTTCGGCCAGCTGCCGGCGCAGGTCGAGGTTTTCGGCGGTGAGCTGCGTGACGCGTTCACGCAGCATCTCAAGCTCGTCGGGCTCGGTGTCTTGCTCCGACGCGGCCGGCGTCTCGCGCGGCTTGGGCGGTTTGCTGCGGGCTTCGCGCACGCGCCTGGCGGCCTGCTTCAGCTCGTCGGCACCTGCCGTGGCGGCGGCGATCTGTTCCTCGGCCGGCAGGGTGGCGACCGCGGCGGCGGCGTTGATCGAGATCGTGCCCGCGCGCACCGCCGCGACCACCTCGGGCGCGGCCTGCTTGCGGATGCGCTCGATCATCACGACCTGGTTGCTGCTCAGGCGCGCCGCCTTGGCGATCGCCTCGCGGCTGTCCATGCGCTCGGGTGCCGGGCTGGTGGCGGCGGGCGTGGGCGGCGGGGCCGTCTCGGCTGCTGCCGGCGGGGCGGGCTCGTCGCGGGCCGGCTCGGCGGGCTGCGGCGCGAAGGCCCGGGCCCGTTGCCCGGCGACGATCTCGCTCTTGCGCAGCGCCAGCAGGCCGCGCTGGAAGTTCGAGACGCTGCGCCGGCCCAGGTGCTGGTCGATCATCCACAGGTGCACGTCCTCGAGCGACTTGAAGCGCGGGTTCTGCACCGTCCGGAACGGCAGGCCGTGCTTGAGGCACAGGCGATGGCGGTTGTGGCCGTCGACCAGCACGTCGCCCCACAGCACCAGCGCGTCGCGGCAGCCTTCGGCCAGCAGGCTGCGCTCCAGGGCCTCGAGTTCCTCCGCGGTCAGCGGGTCGATGTAGGCCTGGAGTTCTGCGTTGACGACGATGTTCATGGCGCTCGGACCATCCGGCTGGCGGCTGGCGGGTGGCTGGAAAGGGGGCGTGATTCTAGAGGCGCGCCCCGTCCGGGCCCGCTGCCGTCAGGACTGCACGGTGCCCATCGTCGGCACGTCCTCGGGCACGATCAGCCGGGTGCCGGTGGCCGCCTGCACCTGCTCGACCGTCACGCCCGGCGCCAGTTCCTTGAGCACCATGCCGGCCGACGTCGGCAGCAGCACCGCCAGTTCGGTGACGATCAGGTCGACGCAGCGCGACGAGGTCAGCGGCAGCGTCAGCGCGTCGACGATCTTGTGCTCGCCCTTGGCGGTGTGCGTCATGGCCACGATCACGCGGCGCGCGCCGGTGACGAGGTCCATCGCGCCGCCCATGCCGGGCACCATCTTGCCGGGCACCATCCAGTTGGCCAGCCGGCCGTTGCGGTCGACCTGCAGGCCGCCGAGCACCGTGACGTCGAGGTGGCCGCCGCGGATGAGGCCGAAGGACATCGCGCTGTCGAAGGTGGCCGCGCCGGGCAGGGCGCTGATCGGGCGCCCGCCCGCGTCGGTCAGGTCGTCGTCTTCGAGGCCGTGTTCGGGCACCGACTGCATGCCGATGATGCCGTTCTCGGACTGGAAGAAGATGTGCGCGTCGCGCGGCACCAGGCCGGCGACCAGCGTGGGCAGGCCGATGCCGAGGTTGACGAGCGTGCCGGGGCGCAGTTCCTGGGCCACGCGCGAGGCGATGAGCAGCTTGTCATCCATGTGCGGACTCCTTGGCGATGATGTGGGTGACGACCACCGACGGCGTCATGACGGCGTCGGGCGGGATCACGCCGACCGGCACGATCTCCTGCGGCTCGGCCAGCACGACGTCGGCGGCCATCGCGATCAGCGGGTTGAAGTTGCGCGCCGTCAGCGCGTAGGCGAGGTTGCCGATGTGGTCGGCCTGGCGGGCGTTGACGAGCGCGAAATCGGCCCGCAGCGGCAGCTCCAGCAGGAACAGGCGGCCCTCGATCTCGAGCGTGCGCTTGCCGTCGGCCACCACCGTGCCCACGCCGGTGGGCGTGAGCACGCCGCCCAGCCCGTAGCCGCCGGCGCGCACGCGCTCGGCCAGCGTGCCCTGGGGCACCAGGTCGACCTCGAGCTTGCCGGCGATCATCTGCGCCTGGGTCTCGGGGTTGGTGCCGATGTGGCTGACGATCGCCCGCTTCACCAGCCCGGCGCTGATCAGTTTGCCGATGCCGACGCCGGGGCGCGCGGTGTCGTTGGCGATCACGGTCAGGTCGCGCTTGCCCTGGCGCACCAGTTCGTCGACCAGGCGATGGGGGGTGCCCACGCCCATGAAGCCGCCGATCATCAGCACCGCCCCGTCGGGGATGCGGGCCACGGCGTCTGCCGCCTTGATGGTCTTGCTCAAGATGGATGTCCTCTGCGTTGAATGCCGGGGCACGTTTGTGCCATCACTGCATGACGGTGAGCCTACACGGCGACGGGGCTGCAGACTTGTCGCAGGTCAAGCCGACGGGTTCGGCCGGCGCGCGGCCGCTGCCGGTGCACGAACGGTGGCCGCAGCCGCAACCGCAGCGACGGGCTCCGGCGGATGCGATCATGCGGATCAAGAGGAATTGCCCGAACCGACCGCCATGAAGTCCGAACCCGCCACCTGCCTGCAGGCCCGCATCGAGCGCGGCGCCAGCGCCCGCCTGCCCACGCCGCACGGCGAGTTCACGATGACGTCGTACTTCGACCTCACCACGCGCATCGAGCACCTGGCGCTGCACGTCGGCGAACTCGCCGGCGAGGCGGTGCTGGTGCGGGTGCACTCGGAGTGCCTGACCGGCGACATCTTCGGCTCGCTGCGCTGCGACTGCGGCCCGCAGCTGCAGATGGCGCTGGCGCGCATCGCCCAGGTCGGGCGCGGGCTGGTGATCTACATGCGCGGGCACGAGGGGCGCGGCATCGGCATCGACCAGAAGCTGCGCGCCTACACGCTGCAGGACCAGGGGCTGGACACGGTGGAGGCCAACCTGGCGCTGGGCCACCCGGCCGACAGCCGGCGCTTCGAGGCGGCGGCGGCGATCCTGCACGACTTCGGGGTGCGCTCGGTGTGCCTGATGAGCAACAACCCGCTCAAGCTGCTGGCGCTGCAGGAGCACGGTATCCGCATCGAGCAGCGCGAGCCGCACGAGATCGAGGCCAACCCCGAGAACGCCAGCTACCTGGCCACCAAGCGCGACCGGCTCGGGCACCTGCTGGGCGGCTGACGCGGGCCGGCGTCAGTCCGGTGGTGCATCCGCGGCGTCGACACTCGCCGCCGCGGCATCGCGCGCCAAGCTCTCACCCGGATCAGGCGGTACCTTCCCAGTAGCGCCGCGCCTTGGCATAGGCTTGGGCGCCGGTCTTGATGCCGATGTCCCGGCCGGCGTTGTTGCCGTCGGCGAAGTGGAGGCCCCCATACAAACGGGACATGCCTGCTTCTTCCGCGGCCTCGGTAAAGCTGGCCCAGGCCAGGGTGACCGGCGCGGCCGGCAGGCCGGTGTCGGCCGTCAGGGAGCGGGCGACAATCACCGCACTGTGGCCGAAGCTGTCGCTGCCGGTGAAACTGCGCAGCACCTCGGCCCCGGCAGCGGAGAAGGCGCTGTGGCCCGAGGTGTATTCCGCAAAGGGCGGGGTCGGGAATGTGTCGCGCTGGAAGGGGCGCCAGCTGGCCCCACTGATGTTCACCACACCCGCGGCCGGCCCGCCGGCGCCATAGCCCTTGATGGTCTGGCTGTTGAACAGGTAGCGAATGGCGGTGACGGGGCGCACGTAGTCGTAGAAGCGCTTGCATTCCCAGGTGGCGATGCTGGCGTCGAAGATGGCATTCGTCAGCGCGAAGAACAGGCGCACGTCCCGGTCGTTGTCGTACTTGTCGCGCGTGGAAATGTACTGGGCAAACAAATTCCAGTGCCCCGGCGGCAGTTCGGAACTCGGGCCGTCGGCCCAGTATTCCGAGATGCACTTCTGCTTCTCGGTCAGGTTGGGCAGCAGATCGACGAGTTGCTGGGCCTGGGCGGTGAAGGCAGGCGTGTTCAGGGCTGCCGGCGGTGCAGGGCGGAACTGGCTGGCCGAACTCATGGCGAAGGACCGGACATGACGCCAGTGCGGCGCAATGAAGCCGGGCGTGCGGGTCATGCCGGCCCCGTCAGTGAAGGTCAGGGGCTGCCAGCGGTCGGGGGCCGGAATCGCCGAAAGCACGGTGCCGCCGGTGAACACGGTGGCGGGGTTGGCGGGCGCATAGCCGGTGTAGTCCGAGTAGGGGATGCCGGAGGCGGTCAGGCTGCCGTCCTGGTTCGCGCCGTCGCCGCGGCGGTAGTCCATCACGGCCTGCGCGGCGAGGTTGCCGATGCCTTCGGGCTGGGCCGGATCGACGGAGCTCGATGGGCTGAAGCCGAGCTGACTCATCAGTTGGTCAAAGATGGGCTTTTGCGCCGGGTACTGGTTCAGGCCGGCGGCATAGGCGGCCTGGCTGATGGCCTTGACCTTGGCTGCGGCGCTGCGCTCGGCTCCGGGGCGGCGCAACGCACCGCGCAGCTGGGTGCCGACGGCCACGGCGTCATAGGCGGCCCAGGCATCGAACATGGCGGTGTGAATCACGGCCAACGAGCGGGCCACCATCGGCGGACCGGGTTTGGCGTCGCGCACCGCGGCCAGGGCCGCGCTGTTCCACAGAATCACCACCCGGGGCTGGGGCGCTTCCTTGTCCGGCTCGCTGCCGCCACCACAGCCCTGCAGCGTGGCGGCGGTAGCGGCCATGGCGCCGTACTGCAAGAAATCGCGTCTATTCATGGGTTTCTCTGACCGTTGATTGCGCAGTCCGGCGCGCCAGGATGGGCGAGGTTTCTGCATGGTGTGGAACCGAAGCGCTGAAACCCGAACCCATGAAAGGTCTGCCATGTTCGAACGGACAGGAGCTGGGCGAGTGCAGCGATGCGGCGCAAGCCAGCGCCGCCTGTGCGCGGGCTGAGGCTGGGGAGCTCGGACGGCCTCAGGCCAGTCGGAGCAGGGCCGGCGGTTTTATCATTTTTTCCGGTTTAGGACCGCGGGGCGCTCATCGAAGTTCTGCACAAAGCGAAGTTCTGCACAAAGCAAAAGCAGCGTCCCTGTGCCCACCCGGCGCTGAAGCCGGAATTTGAGATTGGTGCACTCGCTTGGCAGGCGCACTCATGCCTGCGCTGCGATCAATTTGCCGCGCACCATCCAAAGGTTGGACATCCACGAGATCGGGCCTGGAACGCCGGCTACCTGGCCACCAAGCGCAACCGGCTCGGCCGTCTGCTGGGCGGCTGACGCGGGCCGGCGTCAGTCCGGTTGCGCGTCCGCGGCGTCGGTACTCATCGCCGCCGCCGCGGCTGCTGCTGCTGCGTCGCGCTGCGGGATCTTCTTCTGGTTGCGCGCATCGCGCCGGGCCTGCCGCTGGGCATCGAGCACCTGGCCGGCCGCCTGCCACTGCATGAACTCGTCGGGCGTCTCCAGCGTGATGCGGCCCCAGGTGCCGGTGCGGAAGTCGGTGATGACGACCTCGGCGGCCTTCTGCAGGTTGACCTTGCCGCCGGCCATCAGGCCGCCGCGCTTGCGGCCGATGTCGGCCAGCAGGGCCTCGTCGCTCAGGCCCGCCAGGTCGGCCAGCTTGTAGCGCGCCTGCAGCCGATCGGCGTAGTGCGGGCGCACGCGGGCCAGCAGGTCGAGCGCCACTTCTTCCTCGTCGTAGGCATTGCGGCCGATGCCGCCGCTGGCCGCGAGGTGGTAGCCGCTCTGCTCGACCGTGATGCGCGGCCACAGCATGCCGGGCGTGTCGTACAGGTAGAAATCGCTCGCCAGCGTGAGGCGCTGTTCGACCTTGGTGATGCCGGGCTCGTCACCGGTCTTGGCCGAGCGCTGGCCGAGCAGGGTGTTGATCAGCGTCGACTTGCCCACGTTCGGGATGCCGCAGATCAGCACCCGCACCGGCTTGACCATGCCGCCGCGCAGCGGTGCGAGCTCACGGCAGGCCGCGATCAGCTGGCGGGCCGGCGCGGTGACGCTGGCATCGAGGCCGATCGCGTTCGTGCCGGGCCGCGCCTGGTAATGGGCCAGCCACAGCGCGGTGCGCGCCGGGTCGGCCAGGTCCTGCTTGTTGAGCACCTTGAGCGCCGGCTTGCCGCGTGTCAGGTCGGCCAGCAGCGGGTTGGCGCTCGAGCCGGGCAGGCGCGCGTCGAGCAGCTCGATCACCACGTCGATTTCCGGCAGTCGCTCGGCGATGGCTTTCTTGGTCGAGTTCATGTGACCCGGAAACCACTGGATGGGCATGTGACGGTGCTTTCAGATGACACCCGCGAGGCTTCGCGGTTGGGCCCGATTGTCGACGCAGGCGGCGGTCTGCCGCCGTCAGAGCTCGATCCGGGCGCCCGCTGGCGGCGCCTCGACGCGCCAGCCCAGCTCGGCGGCGATGGTGTCGGCGAAACCGCAGGCGGTGGCCGACTCGCCGTGCACCACGAAGGTCTGCGCCGGCGCGCGCCTGAAGCCGCGCAGCCAGCCCAGCAGCGCGGCCTGGTCGGCGTGGGCCGACAGGCCGCCGATGGTGTGCACGCTGGCGCGGACCTTCAGCTCCTCGCCGAAGATGCGCACCTGCTTGTCGCCGTCCACCAGCCGCCGCCCGAGCGTGCCGACGGCCTGGAAACCGATGATGACGACGGCGCACTCCGGGCGGCCGAGGTGGTGGCGCAGGTGGTGCTTGATGCGCCCGGCGTCGCACATGCCGCTGGCGGCGATGATGATGGCGCCGGCCTTGATGCGGTTCAGCTCGATCGATTCCTCGACGCTCTGGGTGAAGCGCAGGTGCAGCGGCCCCTGCCGTGCGTGGCGCTGCGACAGCTGCGCCCGGGTCTCGTCGTCGAGGAACTCGGGGTGCTTTTCGGTGATGGCCGTCACCTTGTCGGCCATCGGCGAATCGACGAACACCTGCAGCGGTGGCAGCCGGCCGCTGCGGCACAGGTCGGTCAGCAGGTACAGCACCTCCTGCGTGCGCCCGAGCGCGAAGGCCGGGATGATGACGTTGCCCTGGCGGCGGCGCAGCACGTCCTCGATCACCCGCACCAGCTCGTCGACGGTTTCCTGCATCGGCCGGTGCAGGCGGTTGCCGTAGGTCGACTCGACCACCAGCACGTCGGCGTCGGCGATCGGCGTCGGGTCGCGCACGATCGGCCGGCCGGGCTGGCCGAGGTCGCCCGAGAACACCAGCTTGCGCGTGCGGCCGGGCTCGTCGAGCCAGATCTCGGCGATCGCCGAGCCGAGGATGTGGCCGGCGTCGCGGAAGCGGCAGCGCACGTCGGCGTGCGGCTTGAGCTCGGTGTCGTAGGCGACGCCGCGCACCTGCGCCAGGCAGGCCTCGGCCTGTGCCACCGTGTACAGCAGCTCGGCCGGCGCCGCGCCGTTGCGGGGCGTGCGTCCGCGCTTGCGCTGGGCGCGGGTCCAGTCGGACTCCTGGATGAAGGCGCTGTCGAGCAGCATCACCGACAGCAGGTCCGCGGTGGCCGTGGTGGTGTGGATCGGGCCCTTGAAACCGAGCGCGCACAGGCGTGGCAGCAGGCCGCTGTGGTCGATGTGCGCGTGTGTCAGCAGCACGAAGTCGAGCGTGCGCGGATCGAACGGCCAGCCCTGGAAATTGCGCTCGCGGACCTCGCGCCCGCCCTGGAACATGCCGCAGTCGACCAGAAAGCGCACCTCGTCGGTCTCGACGAGAAAACACGATCCGGTGACTTCCTGCGCGGCGCCGATGAAGCTCAGTCTCATGCGTCTCTCCGGTTGGGCGGGAGCGGCCGGCTGCGGCTGCGGGCCTGACCGTGCCCCGGTTCCAGTCTACGAGCAACGCCTCGACGTCATCTTGCGCACGCACAGGCCCGGGTCGGGCGAGGCGGCCCGGCTCAGTCGGCCGTGATCTTGCCGACCTCGATCACCTTCTTCCAGCGCGCGAACTCGGCGGCCTGGAAGGCGGTGAACTGCTCGGGCGTGTTGGCGACGATCTCGAAGCCCAGTTCCAGCAGCTTGGGCTTGATCGAGGCGTCGTTCAGCGCGGCCACGATCGACTCGTGCAGCTTGCTCTTGATGTCGGCCGGCAGCCCCTTGGGCGCGGCGAGCGCCTGCCACGAATAGACCGTGGCGCCCTTGATGCCGGATTCTTCCAGCGTGGGCACGTCCGGCAGCAGCGGCGAGCGCTTGGCGCTGGTGATGGCCAGCGCGCGCAGCTTGCCGGCCTTGATGTTGGTGAGACCGGTGTTGATGTTCATGAAGGTCGCGTCGACCTGGCTGCCCAGCAGGTCGGACATCGCCGGCGCGCCGCCCTTGTACGGCACGTGCAGGCCGCTGGTGCCGGTGATCTGCCAGAACAGCTCGGCCGTCAGGTGGTCGCTGGAGCCGTTGCCCGACGAGGCGAAGCTCATCTTGCCCGGGTTGGCCTTGTGGAAGGCGATCACGTCGGCCAGCGTCTTGTGCGGCGAGTTGGCCGGCACCGCCAGCACGTTGGGCGCCTGCACCGCGACGGTGATGTAGTCGAAGTCCTTGAGCGGATCGTAGGCGGCGCTCTTGATCAGGTGCGGCCCGATCACGAACGGCCCGAGCGACGAGACGAAGATCGTGTAGCCGTCCGGCGCCGCGCGCTTGGCCTGCGCCGCGCCGACCGTGCCGCCGGCGCCGGCCTTGTTCTCGACCACGAAGGTGGCGCCCAGCCGCTCCTGCAGCTTGGGCGAGATCGCCCGCGCGATGGCATCCGTCGAGCCGCCGGCCGGGAACGGCACCAGCAGCGTGACCGGCTTGTTCGGCCAGGCCTGGGCCTGCGCACCGGTGGCGGTGACGAGGGCGGTCAACAGCGTGATCAGGGTCTTCTTCATCGGGATGTCTCCGGCGGGGTGAACGGGCTGGGATGTGATTTGTTGTACGTCATCGTATAACTTGAGTTGAGGTTTGAAGTCAGCAAAACTACGCATGAATCCGGTTCCAGATTCAAACTGGACCCCAAACCGTCGAATCAGCGTTAACCCTGATGTTTGCGGGTGGATGACCCTCTAAAGTTCGCTCGGCATGTTGTACGACAACATATGACGAGTGGCGCAAGCCATTCCCGACGCGATCCAACCGAAACCCCCGATGCAAGCCAGCCCCCCGACCCCCGCCGCCCGTCCGCCGCTGACCATCCGCATGCACGAGCGCGACAACGTCGCCATCGTCGCCAACGACGGCGGGCTGCCGGCGGGCAGCGTGCTGGCGTCCGGGCTGGTGCTGGTCGACCGCGTGCCGCAGGGCCACAAGGTGGCGCTGGTCGATCTGGCGGGCGGGGCACCGGTGCTGCGTTACGGCATCCCGATCGGCTACGCGCTCAAGGACATCCCGGCGGGCAGCTGGGTGCACGAGCGCCTGCTCGACATGCCTGACGCGCGCGGGCTCGACGACCTGCCGATCGCCACCGTCAAGCCCGAACCGCTGCCGCCGCTCACGGGCTACACCTTCGAGGGCTACCGCAACGCCGACGGCTCGGTGGGCACGCGCAACATCCTGGCCATCACGCAGACGGTGCAGTGCGTGGCCGCCGTCACCGATTTCGCGGTGCAGCGCATCAAGGCCGAGCTGCTGCCGAAGTTTCCCAACGTCGACGACGTGGTCGCGCTCGAGCACGGCTACGGCTGCGGTGTGGCGATCGACGCGCCCGACGCGCCGGTGCCGATCCGCACGCTGCGCAACATCAGCCTGAACCCGAACTTCGGCGGCGAGGTGATGGTGGTGAGCCTGGGCTGCGAGAAGCTGCAGCCCGAGCGCCTGCTGCCGCCGGGCAGTTTTGCGATCGTGGATGAGCGCAGCGTCGCCGATGTCGGCGCCAACGAGGCCGCCACGCTCGACGTGGTCTGCCTGCAGGATGACGCGCACGTCGGCTTCATGTCGATGGTCGACTCGATCCTGCGCCAGGCCGAGGAGCACCTCGAACGCCTGAACGCCCGCCGGCGCGAGACGGTGCCGGCGAGCGAGCTGGTGGTCGGCGTGCAGTGCGGCGGCAGTGACGCGTTTTCAGGTGTCACGGCCAACCCGGCGGTGGGTTTCTGCACCGACCTGCTGGTGCGCGCGGGCGCGAGCGTGATGTTCTCCGAGACCACCGAGGTGCGCGACGGCATCGACCAGCTCACCTCGCGCGCCAGCACGCCCGAGGTGGCCGAGGCCGTGATCCGCGAGATGGCGTGGTACGACGCCTACCTCCGGCGTGGCGGCGCCGACCGCAGCGCCAACACCACGCCGGGCAACAAGAAGGGCGGGCTGTCGAACATCGTCGAGAAGGCGATGGGCTCGATCGTCAAGTCGGGCTCGGCGCCGATCTCCAACGTGCTGTCACCGGGCGAGAAGTTGAAGCACAAGGGCCTGACCTACGCCGCCACGCCCGCCAGCGACTTCATCTGCGGCACGCTGCAGCTGGCCGCCGGCATGAACCTGCACGTCTTCACCACCGGCCGCGGCACGCCCTACGGCCTGGCGCAGGTGCCGGTGATCAAGGTCGCCACGCGCAGCGACCTGGCGCGGCGCTGGCACGACCTGATGGACGTCAACGCCGGCAGCATCGCCGACGGCACGGCCACCATCGAGCAGGTCGGCTGGGAGCTGTTCCGCCTGATGCTCGACGTCGCCAGCGGCCGTCGCAAGACCTGGGCCGAGCACTGGAAGCTGCACAACGCGCTGGTGCTGTTCAATCCCGCTCCGGTGACCTGACCTGTTCGGTCGCAGGCCTTGCCAAGGCCGCTCGCATGGACGAGCATCGGCGCGATGGACACGGCCGCTGAAGAATCACCGCTAGGCGCCAACCAGCCGGCCCCCGCGCAGCGCAACGCGGTGGCGACGGATCTGCTGTCCGGTGCCGGTCTGGGCCTGCTGCTGGGGCTGATCGTCGGGCTGGCCATCTCGCCGGTGGTCGGCGTCGTGGTCGGTGGGCTGGTGTCGCTGCTGGCGGTGTTCCTGGGCCTCGACAGCCGGGCCGACGCCAACCCCGCCGTGCTGGCCCGGGTGCAGATCAACGGCGTGCGCATCGGCGCCTTCGGGCTGGCCGCGGTGGCCGGCGTGCTGCTCGGCCAGTACGTGCGCATCAACAACCCGATGGCCGAGACCCCCGAGCGGCAGCTTGCCCGCTGGCGTGCGGCGTTTCCCGACAACCCGGCGCTGGCGGCGCAGATGATGATCAAGGAGCGCACGGGCATCACGCCCGGCGCGCTCAGCTTCGACCGCGACGCGCCGCCGACGACCGTCAAGGCCGCCTCGGGGCCGGTGCCGATCCAGCCCGGCCTGTTCGGCGGCGAATCGGGCAAGGACCTTTGCGGGGATCTCGCCCCCGATCGCTTCGGCGATGACGTGCAGAAGATCCTCGAAGCCTACGCGGTCGAGGGCGGGCCCTATGCCGCGGCGGCCCGCAGGATCGGCGAGTTGCCGCCGGCGCATCGACTCAGTTCCCTGTCCGCGGTGCACGCCCTGCTGTGCGAGCTGCAGGCGGCGCAACGCAAGCAGAAAGGGCCACCCCCATGACATCACACCCCTGCGCGCGCAGTGCGCTGCCGCTGCTCCTCGTGTGCTCGGCGATCGCCACGCTGTGGCCGGCGCCGGCCGGGGCCCAGCCCGATCGTTCGCACTACCAGGCGGTGCTCGAGGTCACCTGCAACCTGCCCAACGGCAACGTGATGAAGTCGACCGGCTTCGTCTGGCTCGATGCCGACCGGGTCGTGACCGCGCTGCACGCCGTGGCCGGGTGCACCAGGACCCAGGTCTACAGCGAGCACCTGAAGAAGAGGCTGTCGGCGACGATCGACAGGGTCGATCTCGAGGCCGATCTGGCCTTGCTGAAACTGGGCGAGCGGCTCGACGTGACCCCGCTCAAGCACCTGACCGCCGAGCCCGATCTGCGCAGCGACCGCTACCGCGTGGTCGGCTACCCGCTGGGCATCGCGAGGATGGACAGCGACGAGGCGGTGTTCGCCGACGGCCTGCAGGGCGGCATGATCACGCTCAAGGATGCCTACGACTCGGTCAGGAGCCAGCGCGACCTGTTCGCCGGCGTCGCCTTTCCCAGGACCAGCGCGACGGTCTTCCGGGTCAAGAGCCTGCTGCAGCCGGGCCAATCGGGGGCGCCGATCCTGGACTCGAAGGGCCGCGTCGTCGCCATCGTCGACGGCGGCATGCTGGAGGGCTGGCGAGGCCTGAACTGGAGCATCCCCGCCCACAAGTACCTGCCGGGCCTGCCGAGCTCGAGAGACGCCAAGCCCACCCAGCCGTCGGAGTGGGCCAACCTGTTCAGCAGCGTCACGCCCGCCGAACCCAAGTCCATCGTCATCCCCGATCGCGTGCGGGCCGGCGACTCGCCCACCAAGGTGGCATTGAAGCGGGTGCGCACCATGACGCTGGCGGCCTTCGAGCAGATGCTCGTCCGCAAGGGCCAGCCCGACGGCAACATCACGTTCATCCGCCAGACGCTCACGCCCGCGGAGTTCGACCGGCTTTCCTTCGACATCTGGGAAGACCCGGCCACCGGGGCCACCTTCGGTGTGCCGGCGTCGGTCAAGCTGGCCTGGAACGCCGGCATCGCCGCGGTCGACGCCAGCACGCCCAGCGGCAAGGCCCGCATGATCATCGGCGTCCTGACCAGCCCGTCCTACGCCGACGCCAAGGTGTCGGGCCGGCAGGCGTTCCTGAACCCGATCGTCAAGCTGGCGCAATGGAAGCAGTCGCCCGCAAGCCTGACGCTGTCGCGCGACGGCGACAGCGTCGAGTACGCCAACAACGCCAACTTCTTCCACGGCGTGGACCGCTCGACCGGCCAGCCCGTCAGCCTCAACCTGTCGCTGACGGTTTCCGGCCGGCAGCTGCTGGGTTATGCGGTGTACGGGCCCGAGGACATCGCCCGGGACCTGTCGCCACAGGATCTGGCCACCTACCTGATGATGCAGATGGGGGCCCAGAACCTGTCCGATTTCGCCGCGCATTGAGGGCCGCGGGCCGGCTCGGCGCCGTGCCTGCCGGTTCAGTCGCGCGGCTCGTCGCCCGGCCTGCCGGCCGGCGGCCCCGACCAGTCGACGCCGCGGGGGCGGAACACGTTGCCGTCCCATTCGCCCTGGGGCGCGCTCGATCCGCCACGGGCGCGCCGGATCGCCTCCTGTGCCAGTTGCCGCGCGGCTTTCGGATCCGGCCGGGCCGGGCCGGGTGCGCGCCGCCGCCGGATCAGGCCGGCCAGCCATCCGTACAGCGCCACGCCCTGTCCGCGCAGGGTGCGGCCGACGCGGTCGAGCCGCTCACGCGCACGCGGTCGCAAGGCCATGCGCACCAGCAGCAGCACGCAGATGAACAGGCCCAGGCTCGCGAGGACGGTTTCCATGGCGGCGCCTCAACGGTCCAGGCAGCTCAGGACGATGCGGTAGAGCCGTTCGGGGTCGATCGGCTTGGGAATGAACGCATTCATGCCGGCATTCAAGCACTCGGTCTCGTCTTCTGCAAATGCATTGGCGGTCATCGCGATGATCGGCAGGTGGGCGCGGTCGGGCATCTGGCGGATGCGCCGCGTCGTGGTCAGGCCGTCCATGCCGGGCATCTGGATGTCCATGATGACGAGATCGACCGGGTGGCGCTGCAGCCGCTCGAGTGCCTCCATGCCGTTGCTGGCGAGCGTGACGTCGAACCCCGCGTCCTCGAGGATCTCCGCCGCGACCTCGCGGTTGATCGGCTCGTCGTCGACCAGCAGGACGGCGGTGCGTGCGTGCCGCTCGATCAGCAGTTCCAGCGACGGCCGCCGGTCCCGGGCATCGGCGGCCACGGCGGCGGCCGGTGCCTTGGCGAGGCGGGCGGTGAACCAGAAGGTGCTGCCGACGCCCGGCAGGCTCGTCGCGCCCGAGTCGCCGCCCATCTGGCGCGCCACCATGCGGGTGATGGCCAGGCCCAGGCCGGTGCCGCCGTACTGGCGCGTGTGGGAGTTGTCGGCCTGCTCGAAGGCCTTGAACAGGCGCGGCATGGCGTCCGGTGAAATGCCGATGCCGGTGTCCTGCACCTCGAAGCGGATCAGCGCGCTGGCCGCGTCCTCGTCGACCGGGTCGACGCGGATGAGCACGGCGCCCGAGCCCGTGAACTTGATGGCGTTGGACACGTAGTTCAGCAGCGCCTGCCGCAGCCGCGTCGGGTCGCCGACCCACGCATCCGTGCGCAGCGCCAGTTCGCAGCGCAGGGTGATGTGCTTGTCGGTGGCCTGCTGGCGCTGCAGGTCGATCACCTCGTGCACCAGCGAGGTCACGCTGACCGGCTCGCTGGCCAGGTGCAAGGCGCCCGCATCGATCTTCGAGAGTTCGAGGATCGAGTTGATGACCGAGAGCAGATGCGCGCTCGCACGTTCGAGCGAGTCCATCTGCCGGGTCTGCTTTTCCGACAGCCCCTGGCGGCGGATCAGGTGCGCCATGCCGCCGATCGCGTTGAGCGGCGTGCGGATCTCGTGGCTCATGTTGGCCAGGAACTGCGCCTTGACCTGCGCCAGCCGCTCGGCCTCGTTGCGCGCGTTGACGAGCTCGACGGTGCGCGCGGCGACCTGTTCCTCGAGGCGATCGCGGTGCTGCGTGAGCTCGGCCTGCATCGCCTTGCGCTGCGTGATGTCGATCACCGACGCGATGGTCTGCCGCATCTCCCCCGTCGTGAGCGGCGCCAGGCCGATCTCGACCGGGAACAGCGAGCCGTCCTTGCGACAGGCAAAGAGCTCGATGCCCTGTCCCATCGTGCGCGTCGATCCGTTGCTCATGAAGCCGCTGCGGTGGGTGGCGTGGCGGTCACGCACACGCTCGGGCACGAGCCGATCGACCGCCAAGCCGCTCATCCCCCCGGCGTCATAGCCGAACAGGGCCTCGGCACGGGTGTTGGCGCGCGCGATGGTTCCGTCGGCTTCGACCACGACCATGGCGCTGGGCGTGCTTTCGATGATGCGGTTGGCGCGCGACTCGCTTTCGTTCAAGGCCCGGTTCAGGTCGACGTAGACCTGCTTGCCCGCCTCGGCTTCGTCGACCGCCCGCATGCTGCGCCTGAGCATGACCGCCGTCGACAGGCCCAGGGCCAGCGTCAGCAGCGTGCCGAACGCCGCGGCGCCGTAGATGGCGCGGTCGCGCTCGCGCGTTCTGGCCAGCACGTCGCTCATCGCGGACGACACCACCGAGACCAGCGGGTAGTTGTTCAGGCGTCGATAGCTGGTCGCGCGCAGCGCGCCGTCGATGCGCCCGATGGCGACGTAGTTGCCCACGCGGGCCGTGCGCAGCGACTCGAACACCTGCGAGCCGCTGGCGTCGTCGCCGAAGCTGACGGCGTTGCCGCTGCGCCGGGCCCGCACGATGCCGTCGAGCCCGATCAGCGCGGTGGCGCCGCCGGGCCCCTGCGAGACCTGTTCATGCAGCGTCGCCAGGAAGGCCGGATCCATCGCGACGAACATCACCCCGCCGAATCCGCCACCCGGTGTCTCGATGCGCCGGGTCAGCGCCACGACCCAGCGCCCGGTCATCCGCCCGAGGATCGGCTGGCCGATCAGCAGCCTGTCGGCCGGGTCCTTGACGTGCTCGCGAAAGTAGCCGCGGTCCGAGAAGTTCTGCGTCAGGTCCGGGGCGTTGGAGGCCAGCACCTCGCCATCGGCGCCGATCACCGAAAACACCGTGTAGTAGCGCGCGTCCAGGCCCGATGCCGCCAGCAGCGGCCGCAGGTCGCGCGGCACGCCACCGTGCAGGTGCAGGTGGCGCACGGTGCGCAGGGCGTTGTCGAACACGTCGATGGATCGCATCGTGCGTTCTTCGTGGGCCAGCGCCAGGTCGTTGTTCTTGGCCAGCTCGGCCGACAGCGCCTGGTCGTGTTCGAAGTCCACCCGCTCGTAGGCCGCGATCCAGATCACGCCCACGAGCAGCAGCGTCATGACCCAGGTGACGCCCAAGGCGCGCCAGCCCCGGGAGGTGCCGATCGGCGGTGAATTCGTTTTGTCGTCGTCTGCCACAGATGCTGTCAATTTGCCGCCGGTACCGTGGATTTTCTCAGACACGCGAACCCCGGCCGTTCGTTTCGTTATCGATTGCGGAGACCTGCGTACCATGCGCACCACTTGAAAGGGGGGATGCCATGAACGAGTCCGGAGTTCTCGCGCAGGTTTTTGCACGCGTGGTCGCCCGCGTGGGCGACGCGGCGATCCTGTGGCGGCGCCTGCAGGGCGGCGCGCAGGCGCAGGCGCTCGGCAGCACGCCGACGATTCCCGCGGCCCGGCCGCAAGGCCGGCTGCCCACGCTGAAGATGCCGACCGCCAGGGGCTGGGCGCCGGGGCACAAGCCGGTGGCCGCGCCGGGTCTGCGGGTCGACGCCTACGCCAGCGGCCTCGATCACCCGCGCTGGATGCTGGTGCTGCCCAACGGCGATGTCACCGTGGCCGAGGCCTGTTTCCTGCCCGGCACCGTCAACTCGCTGTTCGACTACGCGATGCTCAGCACGATGAAACGTGCGGCCGCCACCGGCATCAGCCCGAACCGCATCACGCTGCTGCGCGACGCCGATGGCGACGGCGTGGCCGAAACCCGCACGACCTTCCTCGAAGGCCTGAGCCAGCCCTTCGGCATGGCGCTGCTGGGCGAGACCTTCTACGTCGGCAACACCGACGCGCTGCTGGCTTTCCCGTACACGAGCGGCGCCACCCGCATCACCGCGCCGGCCCGCCAGCTGGCGGCGTTCAAGCCCGGCGGGCACTGGACCCGCAGCCTGCTGCCGAGCGCGGACGGCAGCAAGCTGTTCGTCGGCGTCGGCTCGCTCAGCAACATCGCCGAGAGCGGCTTCGAGGTCGAGCAGGGCCGCGCCTGCATCCACGAGGTCGACCTGGCCAGCGGCAGCAGCCGGATCTTTGCCGGCGGCCTGCGCAACCCGGTGGGCCTGGCCTGGCAGCCGCAGACCGGCGAGCTCTGGACGGTCGTCAACGAGCGCGACGGCCTGGGCGACGAGACGCCGCCCGACTACCTGACCTCGGTGCGCGACGGCGGCTTCTACGGCTGGCCCTACAGCTACTGGGGGCCGACGGTGGACGACCGGGTGCCGCAGGATCCGGCGGCCGTCGCCCGCGCCATCGCGCCCGATTACGCGCTGGGCGGGCACACCGCCTCGCTGGGCCTGTGCTGGCTGCCGGCCGGCACGCTGCCGGGCTTCCCGGACGGCATGGTCATCGGCCAGCACGGTTCGTGGAACCGCAGCACGCTGAGCGGCTACAAGGTGGTCTTCGTGCCCTTCGTCGACGGTCGCCCGGCCGGGCCGCCGCGCGACATCCTGTCGGGCTTTCTGGCGCCCGACGAGAGCCAGTCCTACGGCCGCCCGGTCGGCGTCGTGATCGGGCCCGACGCGGCCTCGCTGCTGGTGGCCGACGACGTGGGCAACGTCATCTGGCGCGTGACGTCGGCGTAGGGCAGCAGCGCCTTGGCGGCTTCGATGCGCAGCGCCAGCGGCACGGACGCGTCGTTCATGACCGCCAGCAGGAAGCTGCCGGGCTCCGGATACCGGGTCGAGCCGATCGCCGAGCCGGGCGTCGGGCAGCTGTCGCTGGTGGCCGCCGCAGGCTTGTCTGTCGACGGGCTGGCCGTCGATGGCGCCGCCGGTTCGAGCTGCGCGAGCGCGGCCGCCAGTTGCGGCGGCCTGATGCTCGCCAGCCGGCCCAGCAGGTTGGCCTGGCCCTCGTCACCCGGCGGCAGGTCGAGCCAGGGTGTCTCGGCAAAGATGGGCGCCAGGTCCGGGGCGACGAAGGCCGACCAGTCGCCGGTCGATTCGTTCCGGGCTGGCACCTTCGGGGCATGCGGCTGCGCTGCTGTCGATGACGCGTCCGGCGCCGGCATCAGGGCGATGCGCTGCGCGGCCACGTCCGGCAGATAACGGCTGCGCAACGCCACCAGGAAGGCATGGGCTTGCGCCGCGTCCAGCGGCTCGCCGAGCGAGAACCAGAGCTGCAGCCCGTCCGTCCCCGAGACCGCGATGGCCGGCGCCGGCAGGCCCAGGTCGGCCTGCACGCCACGCCACACCTCGCCGAGCCGATCCCAGTCGGCCGGACGGGCCAGCTCCAGCACCAGGGCGCGGACCCGGCCCTGCGCGTCGATCAGGCCCTCCGGGTCGCCGTCCGCCCCGGCCGCACCGGCCGCACCGGCCGGATGGGGGTGGTAGAGGCGGCGGAACTCGGTCTGCAAGCGGTTCATGGCGACGGGCGGCGATCAGGGGAGGGTGCGACTCTACTGGACGCGTCCTGCCGCCCGGTGCCCTTGACGCGCAGCAGCCCGCTCGAAGACCATCGTTTCCTGACCGGCGCCATCTTTGAACGACGAGGCTGATCCCATGACCCCCACGCAGCACATCCGCCACTGGCGCAACCGCTCGGTGCTGGGCATCGGCGAGGCGATGGTCGAGTTCGCCCCGACCGGTGGCGACACCTATCGCCGCGGCTTTGCCGGCGACACCCTCAACACCTGCTGGCACATGGCGCAGATCCTCGGCGCGCACGCGTCGGTGGGCTATTTCACGAAGGTCGGCAACGACGCCTTCTCCGACCAGCTGGTGGCCTTCATCGAGGCCAGCCGGATGGACGCGCAGCGCATCGCCAGAGACCCGCAGCGCACCCTCGGGCTCTACGTCATCAGCCTGGCCGGGGCCGAGCGCAGCTTCACCTATTGGCGCGAGACCTCGGCCGCGCGACGCCTGGCCGACGACCTCGCCGTTCTGGCCGATGCGACGCGCGACTGCGGCCTGATCCACGTCTCGGGCATCACGCTGGCCGTCATCGGCGAGACCGGGCGCCGGCACCTGTTCCAGGCGCTGGCACAGGCCCGCAGCGCCGGCGCGGGGGTGTCGTTCGACCCCAACGTGCGCCTGCGGCTCTGGCGCGACGTGGCGGAACTGCGCGCGGCCACGCAGGCCATGCTGGCGGTCACCGACATCGCGCTGCCGAGCTTCGACGACGAGGCGCAGGTCTGGGGCGATGCGGATCCGCAGGCGACGCTGGCCCGCTTCGAGGCCGCCGGCGTGGCCGAGATCGTGGTCAAGAACGGCGCGCAGGATGTGGCGTATTCGGTGGCCGGCCGCCGCGGTCATCTGCCGACGCCCGACGTGACGGACATCCGCGACACCACCGGCGCCGGTGACTCGTTCAACGCGGGCTACCTCGCCGGCCGGCTGGTGGGCATGGACCCGCTGGTCTCATGCCGGCTCGGCCAGCAGGTCGCCGGCGTGGTCATCGGTCACCACGGCGCCCTGGCGCCCGAGGGGGCGCTGACGGAAGTCCGGCAATGGATCGATCGACACGTCATCAAGCCGTGACGTGAGCCTGCCGCGGGCCCGTTGCCACAGGACGTGCGCAAGGCGTTCTACGGCGAGCTCGACCAGGCACGCGTGTCGTCACCCAGCTCGAACCGGTAACCCACGCCGTAGATCGAGCGGATCGGCTCCAGCCCCGGGCACGCCTGCTCCAGCTTGCGGCGCAGGTTCTTGACGTGGCTGTCGATGGTGCGGTCGCTCAGCGCGCGGGTGTCGTCGTGCAGCTTGTCGAGCAGCTGGTCGCGCGAGAAGACCCGGCCGGGTGCGGCGGCCAGCGCCTTCAGCAGCCGAAACTCGACCGGCGTCAGGTCGAGCTCGTGGCCGTCGAGCAGGGCGCGGTGGCGCTCCTCGTCGATCACCAGCGGGCTCGATGGCGCGGCGACCAAGTCGGTCGGCACGCGCTTGTGCCGGCGCAACACGGCCTTGACACGCGCCACCACCTCGCGCGGGCTGAAGGGCTTGCAGATGTAGTCGTCGGCGCCGGCTTCGAGGCCGATCAGGCGGTCGACCTCCTCGACCCGCGCCGTCAGCATGATGACCGGCACCTCGCTGAACCGCCGCAGCTCCTGGCAGAGGCTCAGGCCGTCGCGGCCGGGCAGCATCAGGTCGAGCACGATCAGGTCGGGCGCGTGCTGGCGCACGGCCGGCAGCACGTCGAGGCCGTGGTCGACGATGCGGGTGGTGTAGCCGGCGGCGACCAGGTAGTCGCTGACCAGCCGGGCCAGGCGGGGCTCGTCTTCGACCACCAGCACATGGTCGGGGCGGGGGGCGTTCATGCGGGGTTCTCCGTCACGGCCTGCAGCAGCGGCAGCCGGATCTCGATGCGCACGCCGCCCAGCGGCGAGGCGTGCGCGGTGATGTCGCCGCCGTGGGCCTGCACGATGCTGCGGCAGATCGCCAGCCCCAGACCGCTGCCACCACCGGCGCGGCCGCGCGACGCTTCGACCCGGAAGAAGCGCTCGAACAGCCGCGGCAGCTGCTCGGTCGGCACGCCCGGCGCCGAGTCTTCGATGTCGATCACCGCCCACGTGCCTTGGGCTCGCAGCCGAACCTGCAAGCTGCCGCCCGGATCGGTGTAGCGCACCGCGTTGTCGAGCAGGTTGTGCAGCAGCTGGCGCAGGCGGTCGGCGTCGGCCTGCACGGTGACGGCTTCTGTGCCCGTGTCGACCTCCAGGCGCAGCCGGCGCTCGGCGCAGCGGGTGCCGAACTGTGCCGCCTCGCGGGCCAGCAGCGGCGCCAGGTCGAGGTCGGTCTTGCGGTAGCGCAGCGCGCCGACGTCGGCCAGCGCCAGCTCGTGCAGGTCGTTGACCAGCTGGGTGAGCGTCTGCACCTCGCCGTGCAGCACGCCCAGGTTCTGTGGCGTGAGCGGGTGGATGCCGTCCTCCATCGCCTCGATCTCGCCGCGCAGCACCGACAGCGGCGTGCGCAGCTCGTGCGAGATGTCGGCCATGTAGTCGCGCCGCATGCGTTCGTTGCGCTCGAGCGTGAGGGCGAGCTGGTTGAAATCCTGCGCCAGCTGGCCGACCTCGTCCTTGCTGCGGATCGACACCCGGGTGTCGTGGTGTCCGGCCGCCAGGCGATGGGTGGCCGCGGCGACCTCGCGCACCGGCGCGAGCAGGGCGCGCGCCACCCACCAGGCGATCAGCGTGGCCAGCACCAGTGCCAGCGCGCCCATCGCCAGGATGGCACGCAGCTGGCTGTCGAGGAACCGCAGCGTCGCGGCATCGGTGACCGACTGGATCGGCGCCAGCGCGATCCAGCCGACGCTGCGGCCGTCGACGGTGATCTCGCGCTGCTCGGAGTCGGCGTAGAGGTTGGGGTAGCCGATGACGCGCTGGCGCTGCGCATCGAGCAGCGTCAGCCGCCGGCCCAGGCCGAGCAGGTGCGGCGCCAGCAGGTCGGGGTCGGCGTCCCACGGGCCGCTGAGGTCGGTGCCGGCCTCGGCCTCGATCAGCCGGAACCAGGCGCCGGGCTTGCCGTGCAGGAAGGCCCAGCTGCCGCCGCGCTCGCCGTAGGCCTGCTGCAGGCGCGGGATCGCGGCCTCCATGCGCTGCACCGCCTGCTCGTTGAGGTAGCCGATGAAGCCGCGGCTGAAGCTCAGCTGCGCCGCCGCGCCCATCGCCACGGCGACCAGCGTGGCGACGGCCAGCACGGCCAGGAAGAGTTGGATGGTGATGCCGGGGCGTTTCATGTCTGGCGTGCGGTTCGGGCCGATTGGCGCATCGGCGACCGGTTCTGGCAAGGCTCGGCTGGCGGGCGAGGGGCTTCCATTTTTCCTGCACATTCGCGCGCCAATCTTGTGCCCATCCCAAGACGGCCGGCCGAGCACAGGCCAGGACTGACATGCAGACCTACCGAGTCAAACAAGCTTTCATCGCGGCCCTGGTGCTGCTCACGGGCCTGTGGCTGCTGGCCGAGCCGCAGCTGCCGCAGCCGCTGACCTACTTCGGCTTTCGCGCCGTGTTCATGCAGTACAGCGGCGTGATCGCGATCGGCGTGATGAGCCTGTCGATGCTGCTGGCGCTGCGCCCCGTGTGGCTGGAGCCGCACCTCGACGGCCTCGACAAGATGTACCGCCTGCACAAGTGGCTGGGCATCACCGCCTTGGTGGTGAGCGTGCTGCACTGGTGGCTGGGCCGGGGCACCAAGTGGATGGTCGGCTGGGGCTGGCTGGTCCGCCCGGCCCGCGGCCCGCGCCCGACCGGCGACAAGGGCCTGATCGAAGGCCTGCTCGGCAGCCAGCGCGGCCTGGCCGAGACGGTCGGCGAGTGGGCCTTCTACGCCGCCGCGCTGCTGCTGGTGCTGGCCCTGATCAAGCGTTTTCCGTACCGGCTGTTTGCCAAGACGCACACGTGGCTGGCCGCCATCTACCTGGCGCTGGTCTTCCATTCGGTGGTGCTGGTCAAGTTCGCCTACTGGGGCCAGCCGGTCGGTTGGGTGCTCGCGCCGCTGATGGCCGCCGGCAGCGTGGCCGCGGTGCGGGTCCTGCTCGGCCGTGTCGGCGCGCGCCGCAAGGTCCAGGGCACGATCACGGCGCTGCGGCCCTACCCCGAGCTGGACGTGCTCGAGTCCCGCGTCACGCTGGCCGACGGCTGGCCCGGCCACGCCGCCGGCCAGTTCGCCTTCGTGACCACCGACCCGAAGGAAGGCGCGCACCCGTACACCATCGCCTCGGCCTGGGACGCGCAGACGCGCCAGATCACCTTCATCACCAAGGCCCTGGGCGACCACACCCGGCGCCTGCCCGAGTACCTGACGGTGGGCATGCCGGTGACGGTGGAGGGCCCTTACGGCCGCTTCGATTTCGAGGACGGCAAGCGCCGCCAGATCTGGGTCGGCGCGGGCATCGGCATCACGCCCTTCATCGCGCGCATGCAGCAGCTCGCGGGCACGCCGGGGGCGGCGCAGATCGACCTGTTCCACCCGACCGCGGTCAGCGACCCGGTCGCACTGGAGAGGCTGACCGCCGACGCCGCAGCAGCCGGCGTGCGCCTGCACGTGCTGGTCGACGCCGAACACGGCCGGCTCGACGGCACCCGCATCCGCGCCCTGGTGCCCGACTGGCGCGACGCCAGCCTGTGGTTCTGCGGCCCGGTCGGCTTCGGCCAGGCGCTGATGCGCGACTTCGGCGCGCGTGGCCTGCCGCGCACCGCCTTCCATCAGGAGCTGTTCCACATGCGCTGAATCCGCCGCGCATCGAGGTTTCCCGGGCGCCGCAACGACCGCCGCCGGGTTGACGCTGGCGCAAGCGCGCGGTCCTTTCAAGGTGGCGTCGACGACTGCGTCGTGGTTTTCGCGCGATCATCGCCCCTGTGTCAGGGCGGGTCGAAGCCCGCCGAGGGGTCGAATGCATGGATGGCGGTGCCAGCGCGAACAAGCCAGTGACGGAGTCGATGCCGGGTCCACGATGGCCGGGGCCGGGGCGGTGTTGCGCGAATTCGAGCCGTGTGCGGACGAGGCAGCGATGAACGACACGCTCGTCCTGTCTGCCGGCCACCAGCTGCGCGACCAGGCCGGCGCACTGGCCGACGCGGTGGTCGTGTGCGAGTTCGCCCGCTATCCCCGCTTGCGCGCGCGTTACGGCGCCGCCGGCCGCGCCAAGGCGCGCCGGGACGCGGGCTACCATTTCGCGTATCTCGCCGATGCCGTCGACGCCGGCAGCCCGGCGCTCTTCAACGACTACATCGGCTGGGTCAAGGTGCTGCTGGCGCAGCGCAACGTGCGCAGCGAGGACCTCGATCACCACCTCGCCTGCATGGCCGACGTGTTGCGCGAGCAGATGCCGCCCCCGGTGGCCGACCCCGCCATCGCGATGATCGACGGCGCGCGCGCCGCGCTGCCGACCCTGCCGAGCACCAGCGCCAGCTTCATCGACCCCGGCGAGCGCCTGGCACCGCTGGCGCGCGAGTACGTTCACACGCTGCTGGGCGGCTACCGCAAGGCAGCGGGCCGGCTGGTGTTCGACGCCGCCGAACGCGGCGAGTCCGTCCGAGATCTGTACCTGCAGGTCTTCCAGCCGGCGCTGCGGGAGGTCGGCCTGCTGTGGCAGATGAAGAAGATCAGCGTCGCGCAGGAGCATTTCTGCAGTGCCGCTACCCAGGTCGTGATGTCGCAGCTGCTGCCGCGGGCAATCACCGACACGCGCGGCGGGCACCGCGTCGTGGTCGTCTGCATCAGCGGCGATCTGCACGAGGTCGGCGCGCGCATGGTGGGCGATTTCTTCGAGATGGCCGGCTGGGACGCCTATTACTGCGGCGCCAGCACGCCGCACGACGCCGTCGTGCAGGCGCTGGCCGAGCGTGCGGCCGACGTGCTGGCCGTCTCGGCGACGATGGGCTGCCACCTGCACGGGGTGAAGGAGCTGATCGAGCGTGTCCGCGCCGATCCGCGCTGTGCCCGGGTGCGTGTCATGGTCGGCGGCCCGCCGTTCACCGTCGACCCGGCGCTGTGCCGCGCGGTCGGGGCGGATGGCACCGCGTCCGATGCCGAGGCGGCGGTGGCGCTCGCCGGCCACTGGCTGGCACAGTCCGCACCCGCGCCTTGACCGTCGGTGGCGACGGGCTCACCCGCTCGACCCGCTCGCCAGGGTTCAGCGCACGCTGAAGCGCACCCGCTCGAAACGGCCTTGCGGATCGATCGCCGTCAGCGCGTGTTCGCCGGTCCGACCGAGCGTCAGGCGCAGGCCCTCGCCGTGGGGCTCGGTGCTGCCGACCAGCCGGCCGTCGAGCAGCCAGTCGACCCGCTCGCGCGAGCCCACCACCTGCACCCGCACGACGGCCGCCGGGCTGCCCGGCGCCGGGCGGATCACGCTGCCGTGTTCGATGCCGGTGATGCGCAGCGCGCGGCTCGGGCCACGCGCCGCACAGTCGGCGGCCCAGGGGATGCGCTCGGCCTCGCTGCGCAGGCTGCGTTCGATCCACGGCTCCAGCAGCGTCGGCCAGCGGACGTATTCGAGCGGCACCCAGCGGGTGGCGGCGGGCGTCGACATCGGCGTCGGCGTGTGCCTCGGTGCGCGTGTTTCGCAGCCGGGACGCAGGCGCCGGGTGTGGCGAGCGTCGACCCACGCGGTCTCGATCAGGCCGCCGCTGCGCACGCGGTCGGGCAGCGTCGGCGGCGCGGTGCCGTCGAGCGTCCAGGCGGCGCGGCGCACGCGGCACTGGTCCGGCGGCGTCGCCTCGGCGGCCAGGCCGAGCGGCCAGCAGATGTCGAGCGCGCGCACGCCGGCGGGCACGCTGCGCGGCCCGGTGGTGGTGGCGCCCGGTGCACCGAGCGCGGCCAGCAGATCCTTGACCAGCGGCGCCGCCGTGTTGGCGCCGAAGTGGCCGGGGTTGGGCGTGCCGTCGGGCCGGCCGACCCAGATGCCGACCGTGTAGCGGTCGGTCACGCCGACCGCCCAGGCGTCGCGGAAACCGAAGCTGGTGCCGGTCTTCCAGGCCACGCGGGCCGACGACTCGCGAAACGGTGCATCCGGGCGACCGCCGTTTTCGAGGATCTCGCGCACGATGAAGGCGGCGCCCGCGCTCATCAGCCGGGTCTCGATCAACGGCGCCTCGGGCGTCAGCCGCGGCAGCCCGGCCACGCCGTCGCGTGCCAGCGCGGTGTAGGCGCCGACCAGTTCCTCGAGCGTGGTGCCGCCGCCGCCGAGGATCAGGCTCAGGTTGGGCGCACCGCCCGCGGGCCAACGCAGGCGCAGCCCGGCATTGCGCAGCTGCGCGGCAAGACGCGCCGGGCCGATGCGCTCCAGCAGGTCGACCGCCGGCACGTTGAGCGAGCGCTGCAGCGCGTCGCTGACGCTCACCGGCCCGCTGAACGCCGCCTCGAAATTGCCCGGCGCGTAGCCGCCGAAGCTCTGCGGCGCGTCGATCAGCAGGCTCTCGGAATGCACCAGCCCGTCGTCGAGCGCCATCGCGTACAGAAACGGCTTGAGCGTCGAGCCGGGCGAGCGCACCGCGCGCACCATGTCGACGTGGGCCGCGCGGCTGTTGTCGGTGAAATCGGCCGAGCCGGCGTAGCCGCGCACCGCCAGCGTGTCGTTCTCGACCACCAGCGCGGCAATCGACACCGGGTCGGGCAGGCTGCCGAGGCGGTCGAGCAGCACCTGCTCCAGGCGCAGCTGCACGCCGGCGTCGAGCGTGCTGGCAATGATCGGCGCGGCGGCGTCGCCGGTTCTGCTCGATCGCAGCGCCGCCTGGCGCAGGCGCTCGGCGGCCAGCGGCGCCAGCCAGCGGGCGCGCAGCGGTGGGGCGAACACGCGCTCGAGCCGTGCATCGGCCACCGTGGCCGCGTCCCAGATGCCCAGCGTGCGCATGCGCTGCAGCACCTTGTCGCGCGCCGCCTGGGCCGCACCGGCGGCGCGGTCGGGCCGCAGCCGCGACGGGGCTTGCGGCAGCGCCACCAGCAGCGCCGCCTCGGCGTGGCTGAGCGTGCGCGCCGGCTTGCCGAGGTAGGCGCGCGCGGCCATCTCGACGCCCTCGATCTGGCCGCCCATCGGTGCGTGATTCAGGTAGAGCGTCAGGATCTGCGCCTTGCTCAGGTGCGCCTCGAGCTGCAGCGCCCGGGCGATCTGGCGCAGCTTGGCGGCCAGGCTGCGTGGTGCCGATGGCGACGGGTCGAGCAGGCGCGCCACCTGCATCGTCAACGTCGATCCGCCCGAGACGATGCGGCCTTGCCGCGCCCATTGCCAGGCCGCGCGCAGCAGGGCGGGCGGGTTGACGCCCGGGTGCCAGTCGAACCAGCGGTCCTCGTAATGGCGCAGCGCTTCGAGGTACAGCGGCGACACCGCATCGGGCGTGATCGGCTGGCGCAGGCTGCCGTCGGCGCCGGGCCAGGTGCGCAGCGGCGTGCCGTCGTGGGCCAGCACGACCCGCGTGCCGTCGCTGACCGCGCCCAGGCGCGCCTGGGCCGGCAGCGGAAAGGCCCGGTCGAGCCCGAACAGCAGCGCGGCCAGCGCCAGCAGGGCCACGGCGCCGCGCTGCGCCACGCGTTTCATGGGCTGCGCGCGTCGACCACCACGATGTCCGGCTCGGTGCGGCCGATGCCGCGCACGTCCGGCCGGTACATGTCTTCGACGAACGGTGCGGGCACGACGTAGCGGCCCGGCGTGACCACGCGCACGAGGTAGAAGACGTCGAGCCGGCGGCCGTCGAGGTCGGCGGCCAGCACGAAGCGGTCGTCGCGGTATTCGCTGTGCTTGATGCGCGCGTCGGCCATCGCGCCGGCGATCGGGATGTTCTCGACCGTGAACTCGCCCGCCTGCGCGCCCTGGCTCAGGTTCAGGTTCTCGACCTCCAGGCCGGCGGGGTTGCGGTCGACGATCAGGCCGTCCTTGATGCGCTGCCGGGCGTTGACGCGCAGCCGCACGATCAGCATGTCGCCGGTCTTGAACTGCCGGCCCGCGACCGGCGCGCCGGCGGTGGTCCACCAGCTGCGTTCGATGGCGATGCGCTCCTCGCGCGCCGGCAGCGGCTTGACCGGATAGCCCTGCACCGCCAGCTCGACGAACAGCGGCTGCGTGCCGCGGTTGCCGACGCTGATGCCGCGCTTGAGCGTGGCGGCGTCGACGCTGCGCTGCTCGTTCGACCTGGCGCTCAGGTTCTCGCTTTGCGCGCCGGTCTGCAGCGCGGCGCTCCAGGGTTGCTCGGTGTCGCCACCGGCCGCGCGCGCGGCCAGGAACAGCGCCAGCCGCTCCTGTGTCGACAGGTACTGGCGGCGCGTGAACTCGCCGGCCAGGTCGAGCAGCAGGTTCTCGCGCCTGGCGTGCACGATCTTGTGGCGCTGCAGCAGCGCGTAGGCCAGCGCCGGGTCGCGCACCTGCGAGCCGTAGTCGCCCAGCCACTCGCCCCAGCCGTGCCGGTCGTCGGCCGGCCCGATGCCGTAGGGGCGCTGCAGCGCGTCGTCGATCGCCACCTTGGCGCGCGCCTCGTCGCCCATCAGCTTGAGCGCCAGCGCCAGGTGCACCAGCGGCAGCGGCGAGCGGGCGTTGGCGCGGTGGCTGTCGTGCAGCGTGCGCAGGGTGGCGAGCGGCGCCTTCTGCTCGCGCGCCAGGATGTAGCCGATGTGCGCGGCCTCGGCAAAACGCTGGTGCGCCATGCGCAGCAGTTCGACCTCGCGGAAGTCGCTGACCCGACCCGCCGCGCCGCGGCGCAGCTCGGCGGGCGGCTGGATCTGCAGGCCGGGGGCGCGCTGGAACTGCTCCAGCAGCGCGGCCATCGCGCGTCTTTCGAGCGCATCGGGCACCGCGAAACCGGCCTCGCGGGCGTCCTGCAGGAAGCCGCCGACGTAGGCGCTCAGCCAGGCCTCGTAGGGGCTGCTGGCGTTCCACAGGCCGAAGCCGCCTTGCGGCTGCTGCATGCCGGCCAGGCGGCCGAACGCCACGTCGAGCCGTTTGGCGCGCTCCTCGCGCGAGATCGGCGTCATGCGCATCGCCGTGGCCGCCGCCTCGTCGATGAACACCAGCGGGTAGGCGCTGCTGGTGGTCTGCTCCAGGCAGCCGTAGGGGTACATCAGCAGGCCTTGGACGGCGTCGCGCACGTCGATCGGCGGCTTGTTCGACAGCGTCACGCCGACCGCGGTCGAACCGGCCCACAGCCCGTCGGCCAGCGTGGCGTCGAGCTTGACCGTGCCCTCGGGCTCGACGCGCAGGCGGCGCACTTCGCGCACCAGCGGCGTCGCCGGCTGCACCTGCAGCGCCGCCTCGCGCACCAGCCGGATCGCGCCGGCGGTGACCGTGAGCTTGATCGGCGCCAGGCCGTAGGCGTCGGTCGCCTCGGCCGTGTAGCGCAGCACCGTGCGCTGCTGGTCGGCCAGCTTGACCGGGGCGCTGCTGCCCGTGATCTTGAGCGGCGCGCCGGCCTCGACCTTGACGCTGACCTCCTGCGCGCTGCCCGACAGGTTGGTGACGTCGAGCGCGATGGTGGCGCTGTCGCCCGGCGCGATGAAACGCGGCATCGCCAGCTCGGCCACGATCGGCGCGGCCACCGTCATCTCGGCGTCTGCTTTTGCGTAGCTGTCGGCCGTGCTCGCCACCGCCATCAGGCGCAGCGTGCCGTTGAAGTCGGGCAAGGCGAGCGGGATGGTCGCCTCGCCGTTGGCATCGAGCACCACCGGCCCGCTGAACAGGTCGACCAGCCGCACCTTGCGCGGCAGGCTCTGCGTGTCGCGCTGGCCGGCGTCGCCGCCGAAACGCTGCCTGGCGGCGCTGCCGTCCATCTTCTCGATCAGCTTGCCGTAGAGGTCGATGACGTCGGCGTCGTAGCGGTGCTTGCCGAAGAAGAAACCGAGCGGGTCGGGGCTCGCATGGCGCGTGATGTTGAGGATGCCCACGTCGACCGCCGACAGCGTCACGATCGCCCCGGCGCCGCTCACCGGCTTGCCGCCGGCGTCGCGCAGCCTGATCTTCACCGGCACCTTCTGCTCGGGCACGGCCTTGGCCGGCGCGGTCATCGCCAGCTGCAGCTTGCGCGCCTCGCGCGACAGCGGCAGGTGGACCAGGCCGAGCGCGCGCGACGGCGTCACGCGGTCGCCCTGGCTGCCGGCGCGGAAGGCGACCACGCCGATGTAGAGGTCGTGGCGCTGCCAGCTCGGGTCGACCGGAATCGTGATCTGCGTGCCGCCGGTGCGCACGCCGACGCGCTTCTGGTACAGCACGCGGTCGCCCTCGACCGTCACCAGCGCCTCGCCGTCGTGCGGCGGCGTGATCGTCAGTTTGGCCGTGTCGCCGCCCTTGAACGGCGCGCCTTCGAGCTTGAGCTGCACGCGGTCCGGGCGGTTGCCGACGTCGTCGGCGTCCTGCGCGCCCCAGCCGGCGTAGAAGCGGTAGCGCGCGGTCAGCTGCGTCGCCGGGTCGTGCAGCTCCAGCCGGTAGCGGCCGTAGCCGACCGGCAGCGCGATCTTGCTGCGCGCGGCCAGCGCCACGCTGCGCGCCTCGGTGATCTCTTCTTCGACGTTGAAGCCGCTGTTCCAGCCGCGACTGTCGTCGTAGCGCCAGTACCAGCGGCGCTCCTCGCGCACCAGCTGGATGCGGATTTCCTTGGCCGCCGAGAACTTGCCGCTGCTGTCGACCCGCGCCAGCTCGAATTCGGCCAGCCCGCCTTCCTGCACCACGTCGCGGTCGAACAGCGGGCGCACGCCCACCAGCACCGGCGCCGGCCACCAGCTGCGTTCGATCGAACGCACGACCGGCCGCCCGCCCGATTCGAGCAGGCTGAAGCTGGCGCGCAGCTTCATCGGCGACTTGCGCTGCGCCACGTCGACCGGCACCGCGACCTCGGCGTGGCCGGCGTCGTCGAGTTCGGCCTCGGGCAGGTCCTGGCGCTTTTTCGCGCTGTCGTCCTCGACGTCGCCGAAGATGAATCCCGGCCAGGCCTTGGGCAGCGCGAGGCGTTCGCGCTCGGTGGCGACGCTGCCGAGCAGCCGGTTGCCCGCGGCCGGCGCGCCGTAGAGGTAGTTGCCCTCGACGCCGACCGACAGCGTGGCGGCGCCGCCCTGCAGCGGCGCTTCGGGCGCCTTCAGGTCGAGCTTCATGCGCTCGGGCAGGAACTCCTCGACCTGGAAGCTCCATTGCGCGTCGGCCCGCCTGGCGGCCGGGTCGGTGCGCGCTTCGAGCAGCCAGCGGCCGGTCGGCGCATCGGCCGGCAGCGTGACGGCGTGCTGGTAGTAGGCGGTGCCGGCGGTCTGCGGGAGCACGATGCGGGTCGACTCGGTCTGGCCGTCGGGCTTCTTCAGCACCAGCGTCAGCGGCAGCGCGGTGGCGCCGGCGGGTGCCGGCAGCGGCTTGCCGTCGGCGTCACGCGCCAGCACCGACACGGTGAACGGCTCGCCCGGCCGGTACAGGTCGCGGCCGGCGTAGATGAACAGCTTCTGGTTGCGCGACGGGTTGCCGCCGACGTCGAACTCCGACAGGTCGAGCGCCGGGTCGCGCAGCGCGATCACCGACATCTCCTGGCCGCGCCGCGCCATCACGGCGCGCGCCGGGTCGGTGGCGCCGTCGAACACCGCGTGGCCGGCGCCGTCGGTGCGCGCCTGCGCCAGCGCCTTGCCGGTGGCGTCGAGCAGCGAGACCTCGATGCCGTCCAGCGCCGTGCCCGTTTTCAGCGAGGTCGCGAACACGTCGGTCTGCGCGGCGTGGCGGCGCAGGTGCAGGCCGATGTCGGTGACGTAGAAGTAGGTCACCTGGTAGTCCCAGCCGAAGCGCCCCGGCGGGTTCATCACCGCGATGTAGACGCCGGGCTCCTGCAGTTCCTTGATCTTCTCGACCGGCAGGAAGCTGACGTTGCGGCGGTTGGTGCGCTCGTCGGTGGCGAAGCGGCCGAGGTAGACGCTGGTGGACTGCTCGCGCAACTGGTCGAGCTGCCAGCCCGAGACGGTGCCCTTGAGGCGGCGTTCGTTGCTCAGGTAGTCGTAGCCGCCGTCGGACTCTTCGTCGCTGCCGTCGCCTTGTGTCGCGCGGCGCTCGGGCGGGCGCCCGCCGACCTGTTCGAGAAAGCCGGGCAGGGCGCTGGCGCCCACGCGCAGGAACTGCACGTCGACCTCGGGCGTGTTGACCGTCACCACCGGCAGGCCGCCGTTCTGGCCCGCCGGCAGCACGACGCCGCGGCTGGCGAAGTAGAACGCCACCGGCATCGCCTCGCTGGCGGCCGTGCAGGTCTGCGCCGTGGCGAGCGTGCCGCCGTCGCCCGCGGCCTTCAGGTCGGCGGCCAGCTCGATGCGGAAGGTGTGCTCGGGCTTGACGTACGGCAGGTAGAGCACGCGCGGGTTGTCGCCCAGCACCCAGCGCGCGGGCACCGGCTCGGTGGCCTGCGTGGCCTGGGCCGAGTCGCCCGTGCCGACACTTTCGTGGGCCTTGAGCAGCTTGCCCCAGTCCTGCGAACGCGCCAGCGGCTGGGTGAACATCACCGCGATCGCCGGTGCGCCGTCGAACAGCCGGGCCTTGCAGTCGGCCAGCGCGAAGGGTTGCGCGCTGCCGACCTCGACCCGGCTCGGCAGCGTATCCTGCCGGCCGGACGACCAGGCCCACCAGGCCAGGACCGCCACCAGCACGACGATGACTGCGGCGATCGCGGCTTTGATCCGTTGGGGCATGGCGGGCGTTCCGTGTGAGGGGTGCGCGGGAGTCTAGGGCAGGCTCGCCGCCCGACGCCCTTGCTGACGCATCGGATTTGTCGGTCCGATGCGCCCTTGCATCGATACTGTTACAGCCACGGACAGGGGCACCTCCATCGTGCACCGGCGTTTCTCTGCGAAGACGACACCAACAAGAATGATCAAAGAATGATCAGATCCACGGACCCGGTTCTGTCCGCCACGTCACCCGCGATCTGGGCCGCCAGGCTGCTCGGCGTCGCGGTCGTCTACTACCTGGGCGCGCGGCTCGGGCTGCTGATCCCCTACGTCGGCACCCATGTCTCGCTGGTGTGGCTGCCGACCGGGATCGCGATCGCCGCCTACCTGCGCTGGGGCGGCCTGATGTCGATCGGCGTCATGGCGGCCGCCTTCGCGGTCAATGTCGAGATCGGCGGGCCGCCGTGGATGGGGCTGGGCATCGCCGCCGGCAATGCGCTGGGGCCGTGGCTGAGCACGCGGCTGTTGCGGCGCTGGGGCTTCGATCCGGCCCTGACACGGCGCAACGACCTCGGCGTGTACCTGCTGGCGGCGATGGCCGGCATGGTGGTCACCGCGAGCAACGGCACGGCCTGGCTGCGGGTGGCCGGCCTGCTGCCCGAGTCGATCTGGGTCTCCGCCTGGATGTCGTGGTGGGTGGGCGATGCCGTCGGCGCCTTGCTCGGCGGCGTGCCGCTGGTGGCGCTCACCGCTGCCACGTCACGCACCACGTTCGGCGGTCGAGCCGGCCTGATCAACCTGCTGCTGCTGGGCGTGGTGCTGGTCTGCGGCACCCTGAGCTTCTCGCCCTGGGTGGCACCGGCGCTGCTGTTTCCGCTGCTGTCGCTGCCGCTGTTCGTGACGGCGGTGCTCGCGCTGCGTGCCGGCGTGCTCGCCGCGTCGCTGTCGGTGCTGCTGCTGTCGGGCGCGGTGGCGTGGGGGACTGCCAATGGGGTCGGCCCGTTTGCCGGCCACGATCCGCATGCCGGACTGCTCGCGCTGTGGAGCTACATCACGGCGCAGGCCTGCACCAGCGTGCTGATCTGCGCGCTGGCGGCCGAGCTGCTGTCGAGCCAGCGGCAGCAGGCGGCGCTGTTCGAGCACGCCAACGAAGGCATCCTGCTGGTCGGCCCCGACGGCAGGGTCGGCGCGCTCAACCCGTCCGCCAGCGCCCTGCTCGGCATCGAGCCGGCCGATGTCCTCGGCAGGCCGCTGGCCGAGCTGGCGCACACCGGCGCGGCGCTGGCGAAGTGGCTGGCTGCGGCGCAGCCGTCTGCACCGGTGTCGCCCGACCTGCAGCTGACACGCGGCGACGGCCGGACGCTGCAGATCGAGCCGCAGACGGCCCGCCACATCGACGCCCGCGGCCAGTGGCAGACCCAGCTGATGCTGCGCGACGTCACCGAGCGCAAGGAGGCGCAGGCCCGACTGGCGGCCAACGAGGAGCTGCTGCGCCTGATCACGAACAACCTGCCCGCGCTGATCGCCTACTTCGATCGCGAGCACCGCTTCGTGTTCGCCAACCAGACTTACGCGGACTGGTTCGGCATCGCGCCCGACAGCCTGATCGGCCGGACCTTCGGCGATTGCCTCGGCGCGGCGTTCCACGCGGCCCGCAAACCCGTCATGGACGAGGTGCTGCGCAGCGGAAGGCGCCAGACCCTGGAGGGCCTGACCGACCGCGGCGGGCGCGAGCGCCATCTGCGCAGCACTTACGTGCCCGATGTGCGCAGCGACGGCTCGGTGGCGGGCCTGTACGCGATGAGCATGGACATCTCGGAGCTGAAGGCGGTCGAGGCGCAGCTGCGCCAGCTCGCCCGTGTCGACCACCTGACCGGGCTGGCCAACCGCCTGCAGTTCGACGACCGGCTGCACGAGGCCCTGCGGCGCGCACGGCGCACGGCGCTGAAGCCGGCCCTGCTGTACATCGACATCGATCACTTCAAGGGCATCAACGACCGCCACGGCCACGCCGCCGGCGACGCGGTGCTGACCGAATTCGCGCGTCGGCTCAAAGGCGCGGTGCGTGACACCGACACCGTCGCGCGCCTGGGCGGCGACGAATTTGTCGTGCTGCTCGAACAGCTGCACGACCAGGACGAGGCCCGGCGGGTGGCGTCGAAGATCCACGCGGTCATGCAGACCCCGTTCGATCTGGCGGCGGGGTTCCTGCCTGCCACCGCCAGCATCGGCGTCGGCCTGCTGACCGGCGATGTCGACGCCAGGAGCCTGAAGGCCCTCATGGCGACCGCCGACGCTGCGCTCTACGAGGCCAAGCACGCGGGCCGCAACACGTTCCGGCTGCGGACCCACGGCGAAAACCCCGCCTGACGCGCACGCCCGCGCGCCCTGCGCCGCCAGACGGCGGGCCGCACGGGTTCTCATATGATCCTGGCCAAGTCCTGTGCGACTCGGGTTTCGCACATCAACCCCGGGGTGGAGAACAAGCGATGAAGGGCATGTTGAACTTTCTGGAGAAGGCGGGTCTGGTCACGCGGGATGCACCGGCGCAGCCGGCCCCGCCCGACGCACCACCGCAGGCCGCTGCGCCACCGCCGCCCGACGCTGCGCCGCCGGTTGCCGCCGCGGGCGAGGCCGTGCCGATGCAGCTCGACCAGATCTACGCCAGCGCGGGCGTGCCGCCGTCGGTCTATCCGGCCGAGCGCCTGCTGCGGCTGGTCGACGGCCTCGGCGCGATGGACGAGGCCACGCGGCTGATGGCGATCAAGGCGATGGACGCGGCCGACGAGTCGTGGTCGATCGACGATCCGCTGGCCGATGCCGCCGCCAAGGTGCAGGCGCTGGCCCGGCATGCCGACGGGCTGCAGCACGACCTGCAGACGCTCGAAAGTGAAACGCAGGCGCGGCTGCAGGCGGTCGCGGCGCGGCGCGAGCAGGTGGTGGGCGACATCCGCAGGCAGATTGCCGAACTCGAGGCCCTGGTCGAACGCGAGCTGACCCGCTCGGCGCAGGAAACCGCCACGCACGAGGCCGGCCTGCAGGCCGCCCGCCAGCAGACCGCCCAGCAGGTGGCGAGCCTGGCGCAGACCAGCCAGCGGCTGCAGGGCCTGTCACGACAGTTCGGCCCCTCCGCGGCCGACCGGAAGGAATGAGGCGATGGCCAGTCTGACTCCCCTCTCGAAAGGGCTGATCGCCCTGGCCGTGGTCGGCGGCATGGCGTCGGCTGTCTGGCACCTGGTGCTGAAGAACCGGCTGGGCGCGCCCGCGGCCAGCACGGCGCCGGCACCTGTGTCGACGGCCGACACGCCGGCTGCGCCCGCGCAGACCCCTCAACCCGCGCCCGCGCCCGCGGTGGCCGCGCCGCCCGCTGCGCCACCGGTGGCGACCGCCACCGAGAGCCAGAAGCTGTCGGTCGCACAGAACGCCGAGGCGGGCCGCCAGCGGCTCGCCGCGGGCGACTTCGCGCAGGCCCGCGTGCATCTGGAGCAGGCGGTCAAGGACGGTGACGGCGCCTCGGCCTGTCTGCTGGGCGAGATGACGCTCAAGGGGCAGGGCGGCATCACGGCCGATCAGGACCAGGCGGCGCGGCTGTTCCAGCTGGCCCAGTCGCGCAACATCATCTGTTTTGCCTCCGGCAGATGACCGACGGCATCACGGCTCGACAGCAGGAACCCCACATGACATTGCGCACCCTGGCCGTCCTGGCCATCTCGATCGGCAGCGCCTGGACGGCCGGCCCGACCCACGCACAGGGCTTCGTGTTCGGCACCGACGCACCCAAGGACCAGGCCGCCGCACCCGCGGGCGCCCGCAGCGCCAAGGTCGAGACCGCCCAGCGCCTGCTGGCCCGCATGGGCCTGTACCGCGAAACGCCGACCGGCACGCTGACGCCGGCCACGCAGGAGGCGATCCGCGCCTTCGCGGCGCAGAACGGCCTGGCGCCGACGAATCAGGTCACCGACCCGCTGCTCAACGCGATCCGCCGCGTCATCTGGCAGACCCAGAAATGGGCGGGCGGCAACTACAAGGGCCGCGAGAAGCTGGTCGACGCCGCCGGCCTGCGCGAGGCGCAGATCCTGCTGGGCAAGCTCGGCTTCGACGCCGGCCCGCTCGACGGCACCTTCGGCCCGCAGACGCAGGTGGCAGCCGAGGCCTTCCAGGAGTCGCAGAAGGTCACGGTCGACGGCCTGATCACCGCCACCGTGCTGATGAACCTGCGCCGCGCCGTCAACGGCGTGGGGGCGTCGGCCAAGTCGACGGTGCGGGTGCTCAACTGGCCCGACTACATCGAGCCCGGCGTGCTGCAGGACTTCGAGAAGGAGACCGGCATCCGCGTGGTCTACGACATCTTCGCCAATGCCGGCGACCTCGAAGCCAAGCTGCGCAACACCGCCGCGCCGTATGACGTGGTGTTCCCGACCGCCAACTCGGTGCCCGCGCTGGCCACACAAGGGCTGCTGGCCAAGCTCGACAAGCCGAGCCTGAAGAACCTCGCCAACCTCGACCCGCGGGTCGACGCCACGCTGCGTTCGTGGGACAAGGACGGCGCCTACAGCCTGCCCTACATGTGGTACACGGTCGGCATCGCCTGGAACCCCAAGCTGACCGAACGGGCCTACCCCGGCCACGCGATGGACACGCTGACCAGCGTGTTCGATGCCGAGACGGCACGGCGCTTCAAGTCCTGCGGCATCGGCGTGGTCGACTCGGCCACCGACGTGGTGCCGCTGGCCGCGATGGCCGGCGGGCAGCCGCGCTGGAGCGGCAAGGCCTCCATCAACGCGGCCTCGCAGGTGCTCGACAAGCTGAGCGGCACGGTCAAGGTGATTCCGACCGACCAGTTCATCGACGCGCTGGCCAGCGGCAAGATCTGCGTGGCGATCGGCTTTTCGGGCGACGCGGTGCAGGCGCAGAGCAAGTCGCGCGGCGCGGTCGAATACCGCGTGCCGTCGGACGGCGGGCTGCTGGCGATCGACGCCATGGCCACGCCGGCCAACGCGAAGAACAGGCGCGAGGCGCACCTGTTCATCGACTACCTGCTGCGCCCGCAGGTGATCGCCAGGGTCTCCAACACCGTGGGCTACGCCAACGCCAACCTCAAGGCCGGCGAGTTCATGAACGACAGCATCAAGGCCAACCCGGCGGTGGTGCCGAGCGCGACGTCGCTGAGCCGCTCGTCGCCGATCCCGATCCTGTCGGAGCAGGACCAGCGCGACATCGAACGCCTGTGGTCGAAGTTCGCCAAGTAGCGTGAGCTCGCCGTCGCCTTACCTCGGGGCCTTCTGGCGCCATCCGAACAACCGCGTGGCCTTGCTGGCCGCCGGTTGCGCGGCCATCTTCGCGTCGATCCCCTACGGCTGGACCGGCCTGGCGCTGGTCGGCGTGCTGGCGCTGGGCACCGAGATCCTGGCGGCGCTGGCGATCCCCAGCCTGCCGTCGTTCCGGGCCCGGGTCGACCGCGACCTGCACGTGCAGGCGCGCCTGCAACGGCAGGGCCGGCTGCTGGCCGAGCTGAACAACTACGGCGACGACAAGGCGCTGGCCACCTACCGGCACATGTCCGGGCGGGTGCAGGCGCTCTACCAGGCGGTGGGCGACAGCCGCAACACGCTGACACGCGCCGATGTCGACAAGCTCGAGGACATGCTGGTCGACTACCTCGGGCTGTGCGTGGTCTGGCAGTCGCTCAAGCCGCGCAAGGATGGCGCCAACGACGAGGTGCTGATGAAGCGCATCGCCGCCCTGCAGGCGCAGTTGCAGAACCCGGCGCTGGCCGCCGAAGAGGCGCGCCCGCTGCGCAGCGCGCTGGCCGAATACACCGAGGCGGCCAACCGTTCGCGCCGTCTGGCGGTGCGCCGCAGCGCACTCGAGGCGACGCTGATCTCGATGCCCGACAAGCTCGAGGAGGTCTACCAGCTGGTCATCAGCTCGCCGTATTCTTCCGGCATGGACGGCAAGCTCGAGGAGTCGCTGGCACGCCTGCGCATCGCCGAGGAAGTGGCGGCCGAGTTCGGCGCCGCCGAGCCGGCGGATGTCGGGCGGCCCGCTGCGGCCGCTTCCAGCGCTTCGGATCAGGCCATCCGGCAGGCCTCGCGCGCCCGGTCGTCGCAAGAATTCATCCGCAAGTAGGGTCGGCGATCGTCGCCGGCCCGTCCCCGTTTCGCCGCATCCAACCAGGAGCATTCCCATGGCCAACAACGCAATCTTTGCCCGCCTCGCCAACCTGTGGTCGGGGTTCATCTCACTGTGGGTGTCCGACGTCGAGAAGGCCCATCCGGAGATCGCGTACCAGAACGCGATCGCCTCGATGATCGAGAAGTACACCCAGCTCAAGGCCGCGACCGGTGCCATCATCGCGCGCCGCCAGGAGATCACCGCGCGGCTGGAGGCGCAGGAGCGCGAGCTGGCCAGCGTCAGCGCCGACCTCGAGACCGCGTTGGCCACCAACCAGGACGACCTGGCCGTGGTGCTGATCCAGAAGAAGAACGCGGTCGATGCGGCGCTGGTCGAACTGCGCGCCGATGCCGCCCAGGCCACCTCGGATGCCGACACCGCCAAGGATTCGCTGATGCAGGTGAAGTCCGAGATCGACAAGCTCAAAGCCGAGAAGGACCGCATGCTCGCGCAGATGCACAGCGCGCAGGCGCGGCTGAAGATCCAGGGCCAGCTCGACGGCCTGTCGGTCGACGCCGAGGTGCAGGCGCTGGGTGCCGTGCGCGACCACATCAAGAGCCAGGTGGCGCAGGCCAGCCTGGGCGCCGAGCTGCGCGAATCCGACCTCGACGTGCGCCTGAACAAGCTGCGCCAGAGCAGCGGTGCCGTCACCGCCAAGGCGCAGCTCGACGCCCTGAAGGCGGCGCGGGCGGCGGCGCAGTCCGCACCGGTCAAGAACCTCTGAGCGCGGCGTGGCGATGAGCAGCCCGGCCCACACGGCCCTTGCGGCCGGCACCCGCACCGCCTTGCCCCGCTGGGCCGAGACGCTGCGGCAGAAGTACCTGGCCGGCGAGGCGTCGACCTTCGTGCTCTACCGCAACGTGTTCGACAACTTCCTGGTCGGCGAGGTGCTGCACGACCTGCAGTCCTTCCTGGTCGGCGAGCTGTTCAAGGACACCAAGCAGCAGGTCTGCGAGATCAGCCTGGAGCGCGGCATCCGGGTGCTCGGCGGCAAGGCCGATGGCGCACTTGCCATGCCGGACGTCGACGCCGACAGCGGCGCGCTGCTGGCATCGCTGCATGTGCTCGAGGCGCAGATGCGCGGCGGCCGTTCGACCGCCGTGCTGGTGCCCTATGCCGACGCGCTGCTGCCCGCCGGTGACCCGAGTTTCATGGCACACGCCGATCGGCAGCTCTACCTGGCCTTCCACCGCTGGTCGCTCGACCCGGCGCTGACCCGCGGCGACAACATCACGATCCTCATTTCCGAGTCGCTCAACGCCATCAACCCGGGGCTGCTGAGCAACCCGAAGGTGGCGGCGATCGAGATCCCGATGCCCGATCTGGCGCAGCGCCGGCGCGTCATCGCGCACCTCGCGCCCAAGCTGAGCGAGGCGCAGCTGACGCTGTTTTCCGATCGCACCGGCGGGCTGCGCACGGTGCAGCTGGCCAGCATCATGGCCAGCTCGGGCGGCCACGGCATGAGCGAGCCGCAGCGGCGCGCGCTGATCCTGCAACTGCTGCAGGGCACGCCCGACGCCGAGGCCCGTGCCACCACGCTGGCGGCCATCACCGCCGGCATGACGCCGGCCGAAGTGACCCGGCTGATCGAGCCCGGCCGCGCCTTGCCGGAGGGCGACGCCAACGCCGAGGTGCTGAAGGTCATCCACACGCGCAAGCGCGAGATGATCGAGAAGGAATGTGCCGGCCTGATCGAGTTCATCGAGCCCAGACACGGCCTCGAAGCGGTCGGTGGGCATGAACACATCAAGCACGAGCTGCTGGCGATTGCCCGCAACCTGAAAGCCGGCGACACCGCGCTGACGCCGATGGGCCTGCTCGCGGTCGGCCCGATGGGTTCGGGCAAGACCTTCGTCATCAAGGCCTTCCTGAAGGAGGCGGGGCTGTCGGCGGTGGCGCTGAAGAATTTCCGCTCCAAGTGGGTCGGCTCGACCGAGGCCAACCTGGAGCGCGTGCTGGCCACCGTCAAGGCGATGGGGCCGATCGCGGTGATCATCGACGAGGGCGACCGCAGCTTCGGCTCGGGTGGCGGCGAGGACAGCGACGGCGGCACCAGCTCGCGCGTGATCGCGCGGCTGAAGGAGTTCATGGCCGAGACCGAGAACCGCGGCCAGGTGCTGTTCGTGATGATGACGAACCGCCCCGACAAGCTCGACAGCGACATCAAGCGGCCCGGCCGGCTGGACCGCAAGATCCCGTTCTTCTATTGCGAATCGGCGCCCGAGCGGGCCCAGGTGCTGAACGCGGTGCTGTCTCGTTATGGCGAGACCTGCGCCGCCACGCCCGAAGAAATGCTGACGCTGTGCGACACCCTGATCGGTTACTCCAACGCTGATCTGGAGGCGCTGGCGCTGCTGGCCGTCGAGCTGGCCCGCAACCAGGGCCGGGCGCTCGATGCGCAGGTGCTGGCCGCCGCGGCCGAGGACTTCATGCCGCCGCAGGAGCGCGACATGATCGAGTTCATGGAGCTGCTGGCCGTCTCGGAAACCTCGCGCCGCTCGATGCTGCCGCAACGCTTTCGGGACATGGCCCTGGCCGACATCCAGGACAAGCTGATTCAAGCCCGGCGGCGCGCCCTGACGCGATAGCGCGTCACGCGACCGCCCCCAACCGGAGACCCTCATGAATGCGATCAAGGATCAGGAACTCAGCTCGACGCAGGTGATCGAGCTGACGCAGGCGATGCTGTCGGTGGCGCTGGTGGACGGCATCCACCCGGCCGAAGCGGCGCTGATCGGGCAGTTCTACGAGAGCTCGCGCAGTGCCGACATGCCGAGCACCGCCACGGTGCTGGCGCGGCCCGATGCAGGCCCGTTCGATGCCGCCCGGCTGGCCGGCGTGTCGGCCGGTTTTGCCGACACCGTGGTGCTGATGTGCCTGATGACGGCCTACGCCGACGGCCATCTGAGTGCCGCCGAGCGGGCCTGCGTGCAGACCCTGGCGACCGCGATGGGCGTCGATGCGGCGCGTTTCGAGGCCCATCTGGCGCAGGTGCGTGACGAGCTGGTCGGCGCGCTGTCGCATCTGCCCGATGCCGCTTCGGTGGCCGCGGTGGTGCGCGAACTGGCGTCCGGCGATTGAGCGGGATTTGATCCGCGTCAACCTGCGGTCCGGCCGCGGGGCAGCGCTTCGGCTACCCTGAAGGCACGACGAGAAGGTTTCATCTTCGAGTCGCGATTCCACGAAACGAACCCATTCAAGCAACCATGCAAGTCCTGCTGAACACCGATCCCCATGTCGACGGACGCCACACGATGGCCGAGCACCTGACCAGCGTCGTCAACGACGCGCTGAGCCGTTTCAAGGATCAGGTCACCCGTGTCGAGGCCCACCTGGCCGATGCCCACAGCCACGAGAAGACCAGCCCGGACGAGATCCATTGCACGCTGGAAGCGCGCCTGGTCGGGATGGACGCCGTGGTCGTGAAGGCGCACGCCGACACCGCCCACCAGGCGATCCAGCTGGCGGCCGGCAAGCTCAAGCGCGCCATCACCAGCGACCTGGAAAAGCACGACTCCAAGCGCGGCGCGGCTCGCCCGACGGCGCCCGAGGTCGACCTCTCGGCCTGATGACATGCCGGCATCCGCGGCTCGCCTGCGGATGCCGGGTCCACGACAGATTCTTCCAGGCGCCCGCGCCCATTTCATGGCCTTTACCCAGATCGACATCGGCGACGCCATCGGCACCATCACGCTCGACCACGAGGCCAAGCGCAATGCCTTGTCCGAACCGATGGTCGAGGAGATCGTGGCCGCCCTCGAGCACTTCAAGAACGAGGGCGTGCGGGCCGCGATCCTGCGGGCGCAGCCCGGCAGCACGGTCTGGTCGTCGGGCCACGACGTGTCCGAGCTGCCCGAAGGCGGGCGCGACCCGCTCGGCTGGCAGGATCCGCTGCGCCTGCTGATCCGCGAGATCGAGTCCTTCCACGCGCCGGTGATCGCGCTGGTGGAGGGCGGCGTCTGGGGCGGCGCCTGCGAGCTGGTGTTCGCCTGCGACATGATCATCGCCACGCCGCAGGCCACCTTCGCGGCCACGCCGGCCAAGCTCGGCGTGCCCTACAACGCCACCGGCCTGCTGACCTTCCTGAACGCCGCGCCGCCGCACATCGCCAAGGAACTGCTGTTCACCGGCCGGCCCATGAGCGCGGCCCGGCTCGAGCTGCACGGCATCGTCAACAACGTGGTCGCGGCCGAGCAGATCACCGGATTCACGCGCGAACTCGCCAGCGTCATCACCCACAACTCGCCGCTGGCGATCGCGGTGATGAAGGAGCAGCTGCGCATCCTGGCCGGTGCCCACGCGATGTCGCCGGCCGGCTTCGAGCGCATCCAGGGCCTGCGCCGGGTGGTGTACGACAGCCAGGACTACGCCGAGGGCATCCACGCCTTCAAGGAAAAGCGCCGGCCGGTCTACCGGGGCGAGTGAGGGCCGGGCGGCCGACGCGCCGCCAGCCGATCTCGATAACGATTGGTTATCGATGGATCCCGATTCGTGATTGGGAAGCGGCGGGCCCGCTTCCTAGAATCGGCGCCGCCTTCCCTCGAAAGATCACCATGTCCGACTCCACTGGCCACAACTACATCGGTGGCGGCCGCAGCGCCGCCGGCGCCGTCATCCTGCGCAGCCTGGACGCCACCACCGGCGAGCCGCTGCCGCCGAGTTTCGTGCAGGCCACGGCCGACGAGGTGGATGCCGCCGCCAGCGCTGCCGCCGCCGCGTTCCCGGTCTATCGCAGCCTGTCGGCCGAGCGCCGGGCGCAGTTCCTGGACGCCATTGCCGACGAGCTGGACGCGCTGGACGACACCTTCGTCGCCATCGTCTGCCGCGAGACCGCCTTGCCGGCGGCGCGCATCCAGGGCGAGCGCGGCCGCACCAGCGGCCAGATGCGCCTGTTCGCCAAGGTGCTGCGGCGCGGCGATTTCCACGGCGCGCGCATCGACCGCGCGCTGCCCGATCGCAAGCCGCTGCCGCGCGTGGACCTGCGCCAGTGCCGCATCGGCGTGGGCCCGGTGGCGGTGTTCGGGGCGAGCAATTTCCCGCTGGCGTTCTCGACCGCAGGCGGCGACACCGCCGCCGCGCTGGCCGCCGGCTGCCCGGTGGTGGTCAAGGCGCACAGCGGCCACATGGCCACGGCCGAGGGCGTGGCCGATGCCATCGTGCGCGCGGCGCAACGCACCGGCATGCCCGCCGGCGTGTTCAACATGGTCTACGGCAACGGCGTCGGCGAGTGGCTGGTCAAGCACCCGGCGATCCAGGCGGTCGGCTTCACCGGTTCCCTCAAAGGCGGCCGAGCCCTGTGCGAGATGGCCGCGGCGCGGCCGCAGCCGATCCCGGTGTTCGCCGAGATGAGCAGCATCAACCCGGTGCTGGTGCTGCCCGGTGCGCTGCAGGCGCGCGGCGACCTGATCGCCCAGGATCTGGCGGCTTCGGTGGTGCAGGGGGCCGGGCAGTTCTGCACCAACCCGGGCCTGGTGATCGGCATCCGCTCGGCCGCGTTCGACGCCTTTGTCGCGCGCCTGTGCCAGCGCATGAGCGACGTGGCGCCGCAGACCATGCTCAACGCCGGCACGCTGCGCAGCTACTGCCACGGTCTGGACGCCTGGCTGGCGCATCCGGGCCTGACGCGTCTGGCAGGCCCCGAGCAGACCGGCGCGCAGGCCCGGGCCCAGGTCTTCAAGGCCGACGCGAGCCTGCTGCTGACGGGCGATGCGCTGCTGCAGGAGGAGGTCTTCGGCCCGGCGACGGTGGTCGTCGAGGTGGCGGATCGGGCCGAACTGATGCAGGCGCTGCACGGCCTGCGCGGCCAGCTGACGGCCACGCTGATCGGCGAGCCCGACGACCTGCTGGCCTCGACCGACATCCTGGCGCTGCTGGCGCACAAGGTCGGCCGCCTGCTGATCAACGGCTACCCGACCGGCGTGGAGGTCTGCGACGCGATGGTGCACGGCGGCCCGTACCCGGCCACGTCGGACGCACGCGGCACGTCGGTGGGCACCCTGGCGATCGACCGGTTCCTGCGTCCGGTCTGCTTCCAGAACTTCCCGGACGCCCTGCTGCCCGACGCGCTGAAGAACGACAACCCGCTGGGCATCGCCCGGCTGGTGGATGGCGCGATGACGCGCGAGCGTCTGGCCTGACGGGAGCGCCGGGCCACGCCCGGCTCGGGCCGCTCGGGTGGGACCTCAGCCGGTTTCTGCAGCGGTGCCGGCCAGCGTCCGCAACACGTCCGTGAACGCCTGCGCCGCCGGTGTCGGCGGCTCGTCGAGCCGGGTGATCAGGCCGTAGTCGGGCAGGCGGTCCGGCAGCTCGACCGGGATGCGCGCCAGCAGGCCCTTCTTCACGTACTTGTCGACCAGCGCCGCGGGCTGCAGCGACAGCATGTCGGTGCGCTGCATCAGCTCCAGCGCGAACAGGAACGAGGGCGTCTCGACCACGCCGCAGGCGAGCGCCAGGCCGTTGCGGCCGAAGATGTCGTCGCACACCCTGCGCACCGCCGTCGAGGTCGGGTAGAGGATCCACGGCCAGTGCGCCAGCTGGGTCAGCTCCAGGTCGAGTGCGCCGCGCAAGGGGTGATCGACGCCGGCCACCACCTGCAGCTGCTCGCTGGCCAGGCGCTCGTACTGGAACTGGGCCTTCTGCGCCTCGTCCGTGAAGCGCCCGATCATCAGGTCGATCTTGCGTTCGGCCAGCCAGACCACCAGCTGGTCGCTGCTCTGCTCCAGGATCTTGAGCACCAGCAGCGGCCGCAGGCGCTGGATCTCCGCCACCGACGCCATCAGCAGGTGGGCGGCCGAGCCGGTGATCGCACCGATCGTCAGGTGCCCGTGGCCGCCGTGCCGCAGGGCATTGAATTCATCGACGAACTTGCGATGCCCGGCCAGTGCCACGCCGGCATAACGCAGCGTGAACAGGCCCAGCTCGTTGGGCCGCATGCCGCGCGACAGCCGGTCGAACAGGCGCGCCTCCAGGATCTGCTCGATGTCCATCAGGATCTTGGTGGCCGCCGGCTGCGTGATGTGCATCTGCTCGGCGGTGAGCCGCAGGTTGCGGGTCTGGCCGAGGATGTCCAGGAACTGCAGATGCCGGAACCGCAGCCGCCCGCAGGCCTGCGCCATCGACAAGGGTTTGCCCGTAAAAGCGTCTGGACTCATAAGCATCTGGAATCGATGCTAGCAAAAACTTGAGTGGACTCATGCCGGTCGCAGTCCTAATCTCCGCCTGCGTCGAGACGGCCCGGCACACGGCCGAGGCGACGCCGGTGGGGATCTCCACCGCGACAAGGTCAATCAACAGGAGACATGCATGAAGTTCAAATCCCTCGCCCTGGCCGCCGCCGTGCTGGCCGCGCTGGCCGGCCCGGTGTCTGCGCAGATCAAGGAACACGTCTTCAAGGTCGGCATCGGCCTGACCGAAGACCACCCCCAGGGCCAGTCCGTCAAGCATTTCGCCGAACTGCTGGCTGCCAAGAGCGGCGGCAAGATGAGCGCCAAGCTGTTTGCCAGCGGCACGCTGGGCAACGACGTGACGATGACCTCGGCGCTGCGTGGCGGCACCCTGGAGATGACGGTGCCCGACAGCTCCACGCTGGTCTCGATGTCCAAGCCCTTCGGCGTGATCAACCTGCCGCTGACCTTCAACAGCGAGCTCGAGGCCGATGCCGTGCTCGACGGCCCGGTCGGCCAGAAGCTGCTGGCCAGGCTGCCCGAGAAAGGCCTGATCGGCCTGGGCTTCTGGGAGAACGGCTTCCGCCACGTCACCAACTCGCGCCGCCCGATCACCAAGGCCGACGACCTGGCCGGCCTCAAGCTGCGCGTGATCCAGAACCCGCTGTTCCTCGACACCTTCGGCGCGCTGGGCGCCAACGCCACGCCGATGCCCTTCACCGAGCTGTATTCGGCGATGGAGCAGGCCGCCGTGGACGGCCAGGAAAACCCGCCCGCCACCATCCTGGCCAGCAAGTTCTACGAGGTGCAGAAGCACCTGGTGCTGTCGCGCCACATGTACAGCGCCTGGGTGCTGCTGATGTCCAAGAAGACCTGGGACGGCCTGTCGGCGCAGGAGCAGAAGATCGTGCAGGAGGCCGCCCGCGAGGCCACGCTGTTCGAGCGCAAGACCATCCGCGCCTTCGGCGACAAGGCGCTGGGCGAGCTCAAGAAGGTCGGCATGCAGGTCACCGAACTGCCCGCCGCCGAGCAGGCCAAGATGCGCGCCAAGCTGCAGCCGATCGTGGCCAAGTTCGGCAAGGAGTTCGGCGAGGACACCACGGCCGAGCTGATGAGCGAGCTGGCCAAGGTGCGCGGCGCCGCCAAGTAAACCGCGCATGAGCGGCGCGGCTGGCCCGCGCCGCCTTTCCCCTTTCTGGCTGACCCGCAACAGGTGCCGACATGGACAAGACACCCCGCCGACCCTTCCGCTCGCGCGAGTGGTTCGCCGATCCCGCACGTTCGGACATGACCGCGCTCTACCTCGAGCGCTTCATGAATTACGGGCTCACGCCCGAGGAGCTGCGCTCGGGCCGGCCCATCATCGGCATCGCGCAGACCGGCAGCGACCTGTCGCCGTGCAACCGCATCCACCTGGACCTGGCCCGGCGCGTGCGTGACGGCATCCGCGATGCCGGCGGCATCCCGATGGAATTCCCGGTCCATCCGATCTTCGAGAACTGCCGCCGCCCGACTGCGGCGCTGGATCGCAACCTGGCCTACCTGGGCCTGGTCGAGATCCTGTACGGCTACCCGATCGACGCCGTGGTGCTGACCACGGGCTGCGACAAGACCACGCCGGCGGGCGTGATGGCCGCGTCCACGGTCGACATCCCGGCCATCGTGCTGTCGGGCGGGCCGATGCTCGACGGCTGGCATGACGGCGAGCTGGTCGGCTCGGGCACCGTGATCTGGCGCAGCCGCCGCCAGCTCGCCGCCGGCGAGATCGACGAAGAGGAATTCCTGCAGCGCGCCTGCAGCAGCGCGCCCTCGGCCGGCCACTGCAACACCATGGGCACGGCCTCGACCATGAACGCGGTGGCCGAGGCGCTGGGTCTGTCGCTGCCCGGCTGCGCGGCCATTCCGGCGCCTTACCGCGAGCGTGGCCAGATGGCTTACGAGACCGGCCGGCGCATCGTCGAGATGGCCTACGAGGACCTGCGCCCGTCGCGCATCCTGACGCGCGAGAGCTTCCTGAACGCGCTGTCGGTGATCAGCTGCGCGGGCGGCTCCAGCAACGCGCAGGTGCACATCATGGCAATGGCTCGCCACGCCGGTGTCGAGCTGCAGCCGCAGGACTGGACCGCGCACGCCTACGACCTGCCGCTGCTGCTCAACATGCAGCCGGCGGGCAAGTTTCTGGGCGAACGTTTCTTCCGTGCCGGTGGCGTGCCGGCGCTGATGTGGGAGCTGCAGCAGGCCGGCCGACTGCACGGCGAGTGCCTCAGCGTCACCGGCCGCAGCGTGGCCGAGAACCTGCAAGGCCGCGAGACCCGCGACCGCGAGGTGATCTACCCGTTCGACGCGCCGCTGATGCACAAGGCCGGCTTCCTGGTGCTGAGCGGCAACCTGTTCGATTTCGGCATCATGAAGACCTCGGTGATCTCGGCGCGCTTTCGCGAGCGCTACCTGAACCGGCCGGGCGCCGAGGGCATCTTCGAGGGCCGCGCCGTGGTGTTCGAGGGCTCCGACGACTACCACCACCGCATCAACGACCCGGCCCTGGGCATCGACGAAGACTGCATCCTGGTGATGCGCGGCGCCGGCCCGATCGGCTGGCCGGGCTCGGCCGAGGTGGTCAACATGCAGCCGCCCGACGCGCTGATCCGGCGCGGCATCATGACCCTGCCGACGCTGGGCGACGGCCGCCAGTCCGGCACCGCGGACAGCCCCTCGATCCTGAACTGTTCGCCCGAGAGCGCGGTGGGCGGCGGCCTGAGCTGGCTGCGCAGCGGCGACCGGATCCGCATCGACCTCAATACCGGCCGTTGCGACGCGCTGGTGGCGCCCGAGGAGATCGAACGCCGCCGCCGCGAACTGCCCGCGCCGCCGATCCCCAAGAGCCATTCGCCCTGGGAATCGCTGTACCGCGAGAAGACCGGCCAGCTGGTCGACGGTGCGACGCTGGACTTCGCGCTGGACTACCGGCGCATCTCCGAGACGACTCCGCGTCACAACCATTGAGCCTCGGTCGGCGTGCGACCCCTGCGCCGACTTGAAACCTGGAAGGAAATGACATGAGCAACGTGACAGCGGCTGCTGCGAACCCGCACGCCCGGATCCTGCCCGACGACGGACTGGCCGGCACCTTGGTGGGCCGCGTCTGGATCGGCGGCACCGGGCCGGCCGTGGTGGCCTTGCGGCCCGAAGGCGTGTTCGACCTGAGCGCGGCCTACCCGACCATGAGCACGCTGCTCGACACCGCGCAGCCCGCCGAGGCCGTGCGCCAAGCCGCCGGCCAGCGCCTGTGCAGCGTCGACGAACTGCTCGCCAACAGCCTGCCCGGCGCCCGCCACGAGGCGCTGCCCTGGCTGCTGGCGCCCTGCGATCTGCAGGTGGTGAAGGCAGCGGGCGTGACCTTTGCCGCCAGCCTGATCGAGCGCGTGATCGAGGAGCAGGCCCGTGGTGACGCCAGCCGCGCCCAGGGCCTGCGTGCGCAGGTGACCGAGCTGATCGGCGCCAGCCTGGCCGAGATCCGCCCCGGCTCGCCGCAGGCGATGGCGCTCAAGGCGCTGCTGCAGCAGAAAGGCCTGTGGTCGCAGTACCTGGAGGTGGGCATCGGCCCGGACGCCGAGGTCTTCACCAAGGCGCCGGTGCTGGCCTCGGTGGGCTGTGGCGAGGACATCGGCATCCGCGCCGACTCGGCCTGGAACAACCCCGAGCCGGAGGTGGTGCTGGCGGTCAACAGCCGCGGCGACATCGTCGGCGCCACGCTCGGCAACGACGTCAACCTGCGTGACATCGAAGGCCGCAGCGCGCTGCTGCTGGGCAAGGCCAAGGACAACAACGCCTCCTGCGCGATCGGCCCGTTCATCCGGCTGTTCGATGCCGGCTTCGGCCTCGACGACGTGCGCCGCGAGACCGTGAACTTGCGCGTGGCGGGCGTCGACGGCTTCGAACTGCGTGGCATCAACACCATGGCCAGCATCAGCCGCGACCCGGCCGACCTGGTGGCGCAGACGCTGGGCGCGCACCAGTATCCGGACGGTTTCATGCTGTTCCTGGGCACGCTGTTCGCGCCGATCGAAGACCGCGACCAGCCCGGCGGCGGTTTCACCCACAAGCTCGGCGACGTGGTCACGATCCAGAGCGCCTGGCTGGGCGGGCTGCACAACCGCGTCACGCACAGCGAGACCGCGCCGCCCTGGCGCTTCGGCCTGCGCGCCTTCATCGCCAACCTGGCTGCACGCGGGCTGTTGAACGGCCCGGCGCTCTGAAACCGAGCGTTGCCGTCCTTCCCGACGCGAGACCCTAACCTCATCGAAGGACTCCCATGACACTGCGACTCGCCGGCAAGACCGCCTTCATCACCGCCGCCGGCCAGGGCATCGGCCGCGCCACGGCCATCGCCTTCGCCGCCGAGGGCGCACGCGTGATCGCCACCGACATCAACGCCGAGTCGCTCGACACCCTGCGCGCCGAGACCGGCTGCACCACCCACCGCCTGGACGTTACCGACGCGGTGGCCGTCAGCGCGCTGGCCGAGGCCACCGGCGCGATCCAGGTGCTGTTCAACGGCGCGGGCATCGTGCACGCCGGCACGGTGCTCGACAGCACCGATGCCGAGTGGGATCTGGCCTTCGACCTCAACGTGCGCTCGCAGTACCGCCTGATCAAGGCCTTCCTGCCCGGCATGCTGGCGCAGGGCGGCGGCTCGATCATCAACGTGGCCTCGATCGTCGGTGCCCTCAAGGGCGCGCCCAACCGCTTCATCTACATGGCCACCAAGGCCGCCGTGGTGGGGCTGACCAAGTCGGTGGCCGCCGACTACGTGACCCGCGGCATCCGCTGCAACGCGATCTGCCCGGGCACGGTGATGTCGCCCTCGCTGCAGCAGCGCATGGAAGAGCAGGCCCGCGCCAGCGGCCAGCCCATCGAGGCGGTGCAGGCTGCCTTCATGGCGCGCCAGCCCATGGGCCGGCTGGGCCGGGCCGAGGAGATCGCCGCCCTGGCCGTGTACCTGGCCAGCGACGAATCGGCCTTCACCACCGGCACGACCCAGCTCATCGACGGCGGCTGGGCGATCTGAACGCAGCCCTCGCGCCCCGACACTTCCCCCGACCCACCGCCTTTCAGGAACCGTTCCATGAAGCTCCTCCGCCACGGCCCCAAGGGCCAGGAAAAGCCCGCCCTGCTGCACACCGACGGCACGCTGCGTGACCTCAGCGCCGTGCTGCCCGATATCGGCCCGGCCCAGCTCTCGCCCGCCGGCCTGGCCGCGCTGGCCCGCATCGACGCCGGCACGCTGCCCGTCGTGCCGCAAGGCCGCCTGGCCGTGCCCTGGACCGGCATGCGCAAGTTCATCGCCATCGGCCTGAACTACGCCGACCACGCGGCCGAAGCGAACATGCCGATTCCCAAGGAGCCGATCGTCTTCACCAAGACGGTCGATTGCGCCGTCGGCTGCAACCACCCGGTGGTGCTGCCGCAGGGTTCGGTCAAGTCCGACTGGGAGGTCGAACTCGGCGTGGTGATCGGCAGCCGCGCCCGCTACGTCAGCGAGGCCGACGCGCTCGCGCACGTGGCCGGCTACTGCACCATCAACGACGTGTCCGAGCGCGAGTACCAGCTCGAGCGCGGCGGCACCTGGGACAAGGGCAAGGGCTGCGACACCTTCGGCCCGATCGGCCCCTGGCTGGTCAGCGCCGACGAGGTGGGCGACCCGCAGAACCTGTCGATGTGGCTGGACATCAACGGCGTGCGCAAGCAGACCGGCAGCACCCGCACCATGATTTTCACGGTGGCGCAGATCGTCAGCTACCTGAGCCGCTTCATGACGCTGGAGCCCGGCGACGTGATCACCACCGGCACCCCGCCGGGCGTGGGCATGGGGCAGAAGCCCGCGCCCGAGTACCTGAAGGCCGGCGACGTCATCACGCTGGGCATCGAGAAGCTGGGCGACCAGCGACAGACCGTGCACGCCTGGGATCCGGCGCTGATCGACGGTTGAGGCGTACCGGCCGGCCAGGCGGCCATCGTCAGCAGTGGACGATCTGCATCGGCGTCGGCCAGGGCATCGCGCGGGCGATCGAGCGGTTGTGATGAACTTGCACCATCCCTTCATGAACCGAGCGAGACACCCCACATGAGCACCGAACCCATCCTCTGCGAGATCCGCGGCCCCATCGCGCTGCTGACGCTCAACCGCCCCGACACCCGCAACGCGCTCAGCGGCGAAGAGATGTTCGCCGCCTTCGAGCAGCTGTTCGAGCGCCTCGACGCCGACCTGTCCATCCGCGCCGCCGTACTGACCGGCGCCGGCAGCGCCTTCTGCTCCGGCGGCAACGTGGCCGAGATGCGCGACCGCACCGGCATGTTCGGCGGCTCGCCCGAGCAGATCGCGGCCCACTACCGGGCCGGCATCCAGCGCATCCCACGCGCCTTCCAGCGCCTGCAGGTGCCGATCATCGCGGCGGTCAACGGCGCGGCGATCGGCGCCGGCAACGACCTGGCGTGCATGTGCGACATCCGCATCGCCGCCAGCACGGCGCGGTTTGCCGAGAGCTTCGTCAAGGTCGGCATCATCCCGGGCGACGGCGGCTGCTGGCTGCTGCCGCGCATCGTGGGTGCCTCGCGCGCGGCCGAGCTGGCCTTGACCGGCGACAGCATCGACGCGGCCGAGGCGCTGCGCATCGGGCTGGTCTCGCGCGTGGTCGAACCCGCCGCGTTGATGGACGAGGCGCTGGCGCTGGCCGCTCGCATCGCCGCCAACCCGCCGCAGGTGCTGCGCTGGACCAAGCAGCTGCTGCAGCAGGCCCGCACCGGCACGCTCGACGAGGCGCTCGACGCCGCCGGCCAGCTGCAGGGCCAGGCGCACCACACCGCCGACCACGCCGAGGCCGTGACGGCTTTCTTCGAAAAACGCCCTCCGGTGTTCACCGGTCATTGAGCCCGAGCCAGGTGCCGACGCCATGACGACGCCGAATCCCTGACCCCGGTCGGCGGGAGCCTTCACAATTCGGTGATGCAAATCGCCGTACCCCAGCCCGCACCGCCGTCCGGAACCATCCTGATCGTCGACGACATGCCGACCAACCTGGCCGTGATCGGCGCGCTGCTGCAGGCCAACGGCTACCGCGTGCTGGCGGCGCAGAGCGGCGAGGCGGCGTTGCGCTACGCGGCGCGCAGCCCGGCGCCCGACCTGGTGCTGCTCGATGTCGTGATGCCGACGATGGACGGCTACGAAGTGCTGCGCCGCCTGCGCGAGGAGCCCGCCACCGCGCTGCTGCCGGTGGTGTTCCTGACCGTGCTGGGCGAGCCGTCGGACGAGGAGCTCGGGCTGTCGCTGGGCGCGGCCGACTACATCTCCAAACCGATCCAGCCGGCCATCGTGCTGGCGCGCGTGCGCACCCAGATCGATGCCGCCCGCGCCCGCGAACTGCTGCGCAACCACAACGCCTGGCTCGAGGCCGAGGTGGTCCGCCGGATGGCGCAGAACGAGCTGACGCAGACCGTCAGCATCCGCGCGCTGGCGCATCTGGCCGAAATCCGCGACCCCGAAACCGGCAACCACATCCTGCGCACGCAGGCCTACGTGCTGGCGCTGGCCACCGAACTGCGCAACCACCCGCGCCACCGCACGCTGCTCACCGAACGATTCGTGGCGCTGCTGGCGCGCTCGGCGCCGCTGCACGACATCGGCAAGGTCGGCATCCCCGACCGCGTGCTGCTGCATCCGGGCCGGCTCCACGGCGAGGACTGGGAGATCATGAAGACCCACGCCGCCATCGGCGCGCGCGCCATCGAGCTGGCCGAGCTGGACACCGAGCAGGAGGTCGATTTCCTGAGCGTGGCCAAGGAGATCGCACGCTGGCACCACGAGCACTGGGACGGCAGCGGCTACCCCGACGGCCTGCAGGGCGAGGCCATCCCGCTGTCGGCGCGGCTGATGGCGCTGGCCGACGTGTTCGACGCGCTGATCACGCCGCGTGTCTACAAGGAGCCGATGAGCGGCGAGCAGGCCCGCGAGCTGATCCGGGCCGGCCGCGGCAGCCATTTCGACCCCGATGTCGTCGACGCCTTCGAGCGCCAGTTCGACGCCTTCTGCGCCATCGCCGACCGCTACGCCGACGCCGGCTGGCGGGTGCGCGCGGCCTGAGCGCTGCGGCATCGCGATGGACCGGCCCGAGCCGTCGCGTGACAGCGCCGCCAATCCGGCGCGCCGCATCGGCCTGATCTACGCGGCCTTCGCGTCGGCCTGGATCCTGTTGTCGGACAAGGCGGTGGAGTGGCTGTTCTCCAGCCCGCACTCGATCACGCTGGCCGCCACCCTCAAGGGCTGGGTCTTCGTCGCGGTGACATCGGTGGTGCTCTACGTGCTGGTGCGGCGCCAGACCGAGCGCGAACGGCAGACGCGGGCCGAGCGCCGCAAGGCTGAAGAGGCGCTGCGCGCCGAGCGCGAGCTGCTCGCCGGGATGAGCGCCATCGGCCACATCGGCGGCTGGAGCTTCGATCCGCTGACACACGAGGGCAGCTGGACCGAAGAGGTGGCGCGCATCTTCGATCTCGACCCGTCGCACCCCTTCGACATGGCGACCGGCCTGAGCTGCTTCGAGGGCGAGTCGCGCCAGCGCATCGATGCGGCCATCGCCGCCGCCTGCACGCTGGGCACGCGATACGACATCGAACTGGTGCTGAAGTCGCCGAAAGGGCGCATCAAGTCGGTCAGCACGGTCGGCATTCCCGAGATGCAGAACGGCCGGGTGGTGCGGGTGCGCGGCTATCTGCAGGACCTGAGCGAGCAGAAGCGCCTGACGCAGGAGCTCGCCGACTACCGCGACCACCTCGAAGACCTGGTGCGCAAGCGCACCGTCCAGCTCGACGAGGCCCGCGCGCGCGCCGAGGCCGCCAACCGGGCCAAGAGCAGCTTCCTGGCCAACATGAGCCACGAGATCCGCACGCCGCTCAACGCCATCCTGGGCCTGGCGCGGCTGCTGCGCCGCTCCACGCTCGACGCGCAGCAGGCCGACCGCATCGCCAAGATCGACGACGCGGCGCACCACCTGCTCGGGCTGATCAGCGACGTGCTCGATCTGTCCAAGGTCGAGGCCGGCCGCCAGGCGCTCGATGCCGACGATTTCGAGCTCGGTGCGCTGATGGCCCAGGTCGGCAACGCGGTGGCGCATCAGGCCGCCGCCAAGGGCCTGGCGCTGCAAATCCAGGCGCCGCCGGCGCCGCTGTGGCTGCGCGGGGACGCCGGCCGCCTGCGTCAGGCCTTGCTGAACTACATGGCCAATGCCGTGAAGTTCACGCCGACCGGCTGGGTGCGGTTCGATGTGCAGTGCGAGGCCGCCGGCGAACGCGCGGTGCGGCTGCATTTCGACGTGCGCGACAGCGGCATCGGCATCGCGCCCGAACACCTGCCGCGGCTGTTCAACGACTTCGAGCAGGGCGACAAGTCGACCACCCGGCGCTTCGGCGGCACCGGGCTCGGCCTGGCCGTGACGCGATCGCTGGTCGAACTGATGGGCGGCAGCGTGGGCGTCGACAGCGCACCGGGGCAGGGCAGCCGCTTCTGGCTTCACGTCACGCTGCCGCGTGGCGTGGCGCCGTCGCCTGCCCCGTCGCCGACATTGCACCCGGCGCCCGAAGAAGCCGTGCGGGCACGCCACGCCGGCGCGCGCGTGCTGCTGGCCGAAGACAACCTGGTGAACCGCGAAGTGGCGGTCGAGCAGCTGCAGGCCGCCGGACTCGAGGTGCTGACCGCCGAGGACGGGCTGGCGGCCGTGGCGCGGGTGGTGGCCGACGCGCCCGCCCTGGTCCTGATGGACATCGAGATGCCGCTGATGGACGGCCTGGTCGCCACCCGCGCGATCCGGGCCCTGCCCGGCGGCGCCACGCTGCCGATCCTGGCGATGACGGCCAACGTCACGCACGAGGTGCGCCGCGCCTGTGCCGAGGCCGGCATGAACGACTTCATCGGCAAGCCCTTCGAGGCCGAGAACCTCTACGCCGCCCTGTTGCGCTGGCTGCCTGCCCGGCTCGACGGCGTGCCGCCCGGGCCCGCTCCCGCGCCGGACCCGAGCGCCACCGAGCCGCACGCGGCCCTGCCCGAGCTGATCGGCATCGACTGGGGCCTGGCCCTGGCGCGCGCCGGCGGCCGGGCGAGCACCAGCCTGCGCATCCTGCGGCTGTTTCGCCGCAGCCATGCCGACGATCCCGAGCGCATCAGCACCCTGATCGCCGCGGCGGCCTGGCCGGCGCTGCGCCGCCTGGCCCACGCCCTGCGTGGTGCGGCCGGCAACATCGGCGCGGTGCAGGTCCAGCAGGCGGCCGCGTCACTCGAGCAGATCCTGCGTGACGGCTCGTCGAGCATCGAGCGCGAGGTGGCGGCGCGGGCCCTGCAATCCCAGTTGCACGCGCTGTTCGTGGGCCTGGACGCGCTGGGCGAGGCGCCCGTGTCGGCGCCGTCGGCACCGGTGCCCGCGCTGGCACCGCAGGCCGCGCTCGAGCAGCTCGACATCCTGCTGGCCGCCGGCGACATGGCCTGCTATCGCCTGCTGACCGAACAGTCCGCGGTGCTGCAGGCCGCGCTCGGCGAGGCGTTCCGCCCGCTGGTGGCGCTGGTCGACACCTTCCGCTACGAAGAGGCTGCCGCCCTGCTGCGCGAGGCCCGCCACAAGTCGGCGCCCGACCCCGGGCATCCGCACGGCTGACGCGCCACGACACCGGCCGCCACGCCAGCCGCGCCGCAGGCCTCGCCGGCGTTCAGCGTGGCCCGGGCCGGCGGTGCAGCGCCAGGTGCCGGGGCGTCCAGGCGCGCGGCTTGCGCGTCACGAAGTGGTGGCGCGCCACGTGGTAGCTGGGGTCGAAGCCGTAGAAGTTGCGATGCATCTGGCGCAGCTCGTCGTCGCGCCAGGCGGCCAGCGGGCGTCGGCTTTCGTCGTCGGCGCGGCGGCGCTGCTTGGCGGCCACGCGTTCGGCGAGATCGTGCGCTGCGGCCAGCGTCAGGGCGGCCTGCTGCGCGGTGTTGCGCAGCGCGGCGGCATCGTCGGCCAGCACGGCGTCGACCAGGCCCAGCGATCGCGCCTCGTGCGCCGACATCGGCAGCCGGCCCTGCATCACGCGGCGTGTCAACGCGTCGGCCTGCGCGGCGCCGGCTCGCAAGGGCAGCGTGTAGGTCCAGTACTCCGAGCCGTAGAGGTTGCCCATGTTCTTGTAATGCGGGTTCAGCACCACGCCCGCGTGCGCCCAGACCGTGTCGGCCGCGAACGCCAGGAAGCAGCCGCCCGCGCCGGCATTGCCCTGCAGCAGCGCGACGGTGAGCCGGTCGGTCAGCGTCAGCAGTTCCAGCACGACGTCGTTCATCGCGACGATGTTGCGCATCGACGCGTCGGCCGCGCTGTCGCCGGCGTCGTGCGCGCTGGCTTCGATGTCGTGCAGGTGGATGCCGTTGCTGAAGAAGTCGCTGCCACCGGCGAGCACCAGCACCTGCGTGTCGCGGGCGCGGGCGAATCGCAGCGCATCGCGCAGACGCTCGCACTGGCGGGTCGACATCGCGCCGTTGTGGAAGTCGAAACGCAGCCAGCCCACACGTGCGCCGGCCGGGCCGAGTTCGTCGTAATGCAGTTCGTCCCACTCGTCGGGTTCGTCGGGCTTGCGCAGCAGCGGCACGGCGAGTTCGGGCAGCGCGGCGGTTTCGGCGGCAAAGGCGCGGGTGGCGGCGAGCTTGAGCGCCGGCTCGTCGGCCAACGGTTGGCAGCGCACATGGCCGATCCAGACGCCGCCGTCGCGCGTGCGCCGCAGCAGCGCCGGGCCGCGACGGGCGATCACATCGCCGGGCGCACCGTGCGGCACGGCGGCCAGTGCCCCGGCGCTTGCAGCATGGGCGTCGTGCAGGCGGCAGACGCGGCCGAACAGCACATCGGGCGCGCCCGGATGACCGTCGGCGGCGGCGATCTTGCGCAGCACGGTGGCGGTGTCGTCGGCCGACCAGTCGATCGCCCGCATCGCCGCAGTCATCGGCCCCTGCCATTGGCCGAGCGTGGCCGGCAAGGACGGCGGCGGCACAGGCCCGCGCGTCCCGGGCGCAAAACGCGTCAACGCTTCGAGCACCGACTCGGTCGCGCAGCGCGTCACCTCGTGCCGATACAGGCTCGCCTTGCTCGCACCCTCGCGCACCGCAAACGCCCGCCACGCCCACACCGGCCCGGCGTCGAAATCGCCGGTGGCCTGCAGCACCGTCACGCCCCATTCGGCCTCGCCGCGCCACACCGCCCAGTCGAGCGAAGCCGGCCCGCCATCACCCGGCGGGCCGGGATGCACGATCAGGCAGGGCCGCGTCGACCACACCGACTCGGCGATGCGCCGCTTCAGGAACGGCGCGATGACCAGGTCAGGCTCGAACAGCGCCACCGCCTCTTCGGTCACCGCGTCGGCAATGTCGAGTTCGACCGAGACCGTGTGGCCGGCCTCGCGCAGCGCGCAGAACAGGCGCTGCGTCAGGCCGTTGAAGGCGTGCGCCAGCAGCAGGATGCGCATCGTTTCAGCCGATCGATGTCAGAGGTCAGCAGATGCGCGGCAGCGGCTCGCCGCTGAGCCAGTCGACGATGCGGCGCCCGCCGAAGCCGGTGGCCATCTGCACGAAGTGGTGCGGGTCGTTGGTGACGCTGCCGATGCGCGCCGCGTTGCGGCCCAGCGGGTGCGCGCGCATCGCGTCGAGCACCGCGTCGGCGTGTTCGGCCGCGCAGATCACGATGCACTTGCCTTCGTTGGCGATGTAGAGCGGGTCGAGCCCGAGCAGCTCGCAGGCGGCGTTGACCTGCGGCGCGACGGGAATCGCCGTCTCCTGCAGCAGCATGCCCACGCCCGACTGGCGCGTGATCTCGTTGAGCGTGGTCGCTAGGCCGCCGCGCGTGGGGTCGCGCAGGCAATGCACGGCGCCTTCAGGCACGGCGGCCAGCAGGCGCGCGACCAGGCCGTGCAGCGCGGCGGTGTCCGACTCGATGGTGGTCTCGAACTCCAGCGATTCACGTTGCGACAGCACCGCCACGCCGTGGTCGCCGATCGTGCCCGACACCAGCACCACATCGCCCGGCCGCGCCAGCGCGCCGCCGATCTGGCGGTCCATCGGCACCACGCCGATGCCGGTGGTGGAGATGAACACGCCGTCGCCCTTGCCCTGTTCGACCACCTTGGTGTCGCCGGTGACGATCGGCACGCCCGCGTCACGCGAGGCCGCGGCCATCGACTCGACGATGCGCTTGAGGTCGGCCAGCGCGAAGCCTTCTTCGAGGATGAAGCTCGCGCTCAGGTACAGCGGCGTCGCGCCCAGCATCGCCACGTCGTTGACCGTGCCGTGCACCGACAGGCAGCCGATGTCGCCGCCCGGAAAGAACAGCGGCGAGATCACGTGCGCGTCGGTCGCCATCACCAGCCGGTGGCCGGCGGGGATGTCGAGCAGCGCACCGTCGTTGCCCTGGCGCAGGTAGTCGTTGTCGAAGGCACGCGCGAACAACTCGGCTATCAGTTGCGCCGAAGCCCGCCCGCCCGCGCCGTGGTTCATGTCGACGCGGCCATGTTTGAAGTCGACCGGGCGGATGTAGTCCTTCTTGATGCTCATGCGGCCACCACGGGGATGTCACGGAAGCGCCCGTACGAGTAGTGCGCCGCGCAGGCGCCTTCGGACGACACCATGCACGAGCCCATCGGGTTCTCGGGCGTGCAGACCGTGCCGAAGAGCTTGCAGTCGGTCGGCTTCTTGACACCCCGCAGGATCGCGCCGCATTCGCACTGCTTGTGGTCGGGCACCGGCTGGTAGGTCAGCTCGAAGCGCCGTTCGGCGTCGAAGGCGGCGTAGGCCGGGCGGATCTTCAGCGCGCTGTACGGCACCTCGCCCAGGCCGCGCCACTCGAAGCTGCTGCGCAGTTCGAACACCTCGGAGACGACCGCCTGCGCGGCCAGGTTGCCGTCGCGCGTGACGGCGCGGGTGAACTCGTTTTCGACCTCGGTGCGGCCTTGATTGACCTGGCGCACCAGCATCAGCACCGCCTGCATCACGTCGAGCGGCTCGAAGCCGGCGATGACCACGGGCTTCTGATACTCCTCGGCGAAGTGTTCGTAGGGCCGCGAGCCGATCACGATGCTGACGTGCGCCGGGCCGATGAAACCGTCGATCGGCACGGTGCCGTACTGGCGCACCTCGGGCGATTCGAGGATGTGCGTGATCGCGCTGGGCGTCAGCACGTGGTTGCTCAGCACGCTGAAGTTGCCGAGCTGCTCCTTCGCGGCCTGGCGGATCACGAGTGCGGTGGGCGGCGTGGTGGTCTCGAAGCCGATGGCCAGGAAGACGACTTCACGGCCCGGATTTTCACGCGCAAGCTTCACCGCGTCAGCCGCCGAATAGATCATGCGGATGTCGGCGCCGCGGGCCTTGGCGCGCATCAATGAAAGCGATTCTGACGCCGGCACCCGCATCACGTCGCCATAGGTGCACAGGATCACGCCGCGGTTGAGCGCCAGGTCGATGGCCAGGTCGATGCGGCCGATCGGCAGCACGCATACCGGGCAGCCCGGGCCGTGCACCATGCGCACATTGGCGGGCAGCAGCTCGGCGATGCCGTAACGCGAGATCGCGTGCGTGTGGCCGCCGCAGAACTCCATGAAGCTGTAGTGGCGCGCCGGGTCGACCTCGGCCGCCAGCCGCTCGGCGATGCGGCGGGCCACGTCGCCATCACGAAATTCGTCGATGTACTTCATGCGGCGGCCTGGCTGTCAGACACGACGGATTCGGCGGCCGCCTGATGCACCGCGAGTTCGGCGAACAGCGCCAGCGTGCGCTCGGCCTCTTCGGCGTCGAGCATGCCGATGGCGTGGCCGACGTGCACGATGACGTAGTCGCCGATCTGGGCCTCGGGTGTCAGTTCGATCGAGATGGTCTTGCGCACGCCGCCGAGGTCGACAGTGGCGCTGTGTGCGTCATGCAGGGCCACGACGCGGGCGGGCAGGGCGAGGCACATGGTCAGTGTTCCAGTTCGATGAGGTGGGTGGTTTCCCAACCGGAGTCAGTAGCGTCCGCAAAATGAGGATCGGCGATCGTGCAGGCGGCGACCCAGGCCTGGCCGAGCGCCAGCCCGGCGTCGCCGCAGCTCATGGCCTGGGGCTGATGCACGGCCAGGCCGGCGTCCTGCAGCCGCCGGGTCAGCTGGGTGTTCAGCACGCGGTTCATGAAGCAGCCGCCGCCGAGCACGACATCGCGCAGGCTACGTTCGCGCGCGGCGCCGATCGCGGCGTGCGCCAGGCCGTTGACCAGCGCGAGGTGGAACGAGCCGGCGCCGTGCGACACGGCGCGGGCATTGGCCGGGTCGATCTCGAACAGGCGGCCGACGATCGGGCGCAGGTCGAGGCTTTCCCACGGCTCGTCGAAGCTGGGGTGGGCGCGCTGCCACGCCGCAGCGCAGGCTTCGAGCGCGATCGCCGCTTCGGCTTCGGTCGACTGGCGCACGCTCAGGCCGAGCGCGCCGGCGGCGGCGTCGAACCAGCGGCCGGCGCTGCTGGTGAGCGGGCAGTTGACGTTGCGTTCGAGCATGCTGCGCACCACCCGGGCCGCCTGCGCGCCGACGATCGGCGCAAAACGGGCCTCGATGCGGTCGCCGCGGCCCAGCGCGTGCATCAGGCCTGCGGCCATGCGCCAGGGTTCGCGCGCCGCCATGTCGCCGCCGGGCAGCAGCAAGGGCTGCAGATGGCCGATGCGCTGCCAGCGGTGCGCCGCGGCGCCGCCGTCGACCCACAACACCTCGCCGCCCCAGGCCGTGCCGTCGCTGCCGAGCCCGACGCCGTCGAGCGCCAGGCCGATCACCGGCAAGCGCAGGCCCTGTTCGGCGATGACGGCGGCGATGTGCGCGTGGTGGTGCTGCACGGCAATCGACGGCAGGCCGAGCTGCTCGGCCGCGGCGAGGGCGACGCGGGTGCTGTGGAAGTCGGGATGCAGGTCGTGTGCGACCGCCTGCAGCGGGCCGTCGCCGGCGCCCAGCAGGGTCTCGACCGACACCTGCAGCGCGTCGCACGCGGCGGCGTCACCCAGGTCGCCGTGCAGCGCGGACCAGCGCGCCCGGTCGCCGTCGAGCCGGCAGGCGCTGTTCTTCAGGTAGGCGCCGCATGCCAGCACGCGCAGGGGCGCGGGGCAGGGCAGAGATGTGGGGCCCGGCACGGCTCAGGCCTTGATGCCGGCGGCGGCCAGCTGCGCTTCGAGTTGGGCGATCCGGCTGCGCAGCGCGGCCTCGGTGGCGCCGGCGTCATCGGCGGTGTCGTGCTCGTGCGCTTGGGCCGGCTCGCCCGCGTGCAACAGCCAGTCGATCCAGGCGTCCATGCCCTGGCCGGTCCTGGCCGACACCAGCAGCACCTCGATGCCCGGGTTGACGCGGCGTGCGTACTCGATGCATTTGGGGATGTCGAAGTCGAGGTAGGGCAGCAGGTCGATCTTGTTGAGCACCATGAGCCGGGCGGCGGCGAACATGTCGGGGTACTTGATCGGCTTGTCCTCACCCTCGGTGACCGAGAGGATGGCGATCTTGGCGGCCTCGCCCAGGTCCCACATTGCCGGGCAGACGAGGTTGCCGACGTTCTCGATGAACAGCAGTGCGTCGGCGTGGTGATGGCCCTGCGCGTGTCCGTGTCCGTCGTGCGTGTGTTCGTGACCGTGGCTGTGGCTGTGCCCGTGCAGATCGAGCCGCGCGAACGCGTCACCCACCATCTGCGCATCCAGATGGCAGCCCTTGCCGGTGTTGATCTGGATCGCCGCGGCGCCGGTGGCGCGGATGCGGTCGGCGTCGTTCGAGGTCTGCTGGTCGCCCTCGATCACCGCCAGCGGCAGCTGTGGCGCGGCGCTCTTGAGCGCCTCGATGGTGGCGCACAGCAGCGTGGTCTTGCCCGAGCCGGGGCTCGACACCAGGTTGTAGGCGGTGATGCCGTGCGAGGCGAAGTGCGCGCGGTTGTGCGCGGCCAGGCGGTTGTTCTCGCCCAGCACGTCGACCTCGAGCTTGATGGCGCGCGCCTGGCTCATGCCCGGCACCGACACCCGCGCCGCTCCGGCGCCGTAATGCAGGTCGCCGGTATTCGGCGCCACGCTGACATGTTCATGCGGGGCGGCTGGCGCCCCGCTGCTGCATCCGCAGACGACACACATGGCTCAGGTCTCCTCGTCGTGCACCAGCAGGTCGAGCACCCGAAGCTCGGTCCCGCCGGTGGCTTGTAGCTGAAATCCGCTGCACAGCGGGCAGGGGTCGGCGCGCGAGGTGATCTCCACGCTGCAGCTGCAGCGCGGGCACCAGGCCGTGCCGGGGGGCTCGTCGATCTCGATCGCGGCGCCTTCGAGGCAGGTGCCGGGCGTGATGGCTTCGAGCGCGAAACGCAGCGCCCGCACCTCCACACCCGCCAGCGCGCCGGCCTCGAGCCGCAGTTGCGAGACGCGCCTGAAGCCTTCGCGCGCTGCGGCGTCCTCGATCACCTTGACGATGCCGCCGGCCAGGCTCAGCTCATGCATGGGCGGGCTCCTCGACGCGCGGGGCGAGCCGCTGCAGGACATCGATCGATCGTGAAAGCGTAGGCATTGCGCCATTGTGATGCCGGGCGGGCGCGTGGACCGTCCGCAGGGCTGTGCAAGCCTGCATCCGTCGTCACGCCGCCAGGCCCGACGGTCGGGCACGAGGCGCAGCACCCGCGGACGGGGGCCTGTCCGTCAGGTCGGAGCGAATCGGCGCTCCCTACAATCCGCGCCGATTTCTTCCATTTTCAAGGTCAGGTCTTCGGCATGAAAACACTCGCATCGGCATTCAAGGCCTATGACATCCGCGGCATCGTCGGGCAGGCGCTCGACGTCGAATTTGCCGAGCACCTCGGCCGTGCCTTCGGCAGCGAGGCGATCGCCGCCGGCGAACGCGCGGTGGCGGTGGGCCGCGACGGCCGCGTCTCCGGGCCGGACCTGTCGGCGGCGCTGATGCGCGGGCTGGCCTCGACCGGGCTGGATGTGGTCGACCTCGGCGCGGTGACCACGCCGATGCTCTATTACGTGGCCGCCACCCGCGGCGAACACGGTTGCCGCAGCGGCATCCAGGTGACGGGCAGCCACAACCCGAAGGACTACAACGGCTTCAAGATGGTGCTGGCCGGCGTGGCGATCCACGGCGAGGCGATCCAGAAACTGCGCACGCGCATGGAGGCCGAGGATTACCTGCACGTGCCCGGCAAGCGCAAGAACTCCAAGCCGCGCGTGGGCCGCATCGCGGCGATGGACATCCTGCCGGAATACACGCACCGCGTCGTCAGCGACTGCAAGCTGGCGCGGCCGATGAAGATCGTGGTCGACTCGGGCAACGGCATTCCGGGCGCCTCGGGGCCCGCCATCCTGCGGGCGCTGGGCTGTGACGTGATCGACATCTACAGCCGCGTCGACGGCGATTTTCCGAACCACCATCCCGATCCGTCCAAGCTCGAAAACCTGGCCGACCTGATCAAGATCGTGCACGCCACCGACGCCGAACTCGGCCTGGCGTTCGACGGCGATGGCGACCGGCTGGGCCTGGTCACCAAGGACGGCGAGATCATCTTCCCGGACCGCCAGATGCTGCTGTTCGCACGCGACATCCTGAGCCGGCACCCGGGCGGCACGATCATCTTCGACGTCAAGTGCTCGCAGCGCCTGTCGGCCGGCATTCTTGAAGCGGGCGGTGTGCCGCTGATGTGGAAGACCGGCCACTCGCTGGTGAAAGCCAAGCTGCGCGAGACCGGCGCGCCGATCGCCGGTGAGATGAGCGGCCACATCTTCTTCGGCGAGCGCTGGTATGGCTTCGACGACGCGATGTACACCGCCGGCCGCCTGCTGGAGATCCTGTCGCGCTTCGACGACCCGAGCGCGGTGCTCAAGGCGCTGCCGACCAGCTTCAGCACGCCCGAACTGAACGTCGCGGTGCCGGCCGGCAACCAGCACCAGATCGTCGAGGAGCTGATCGCTCAAGCCGACTTTCCGGGTGCCACGATCGGCACCATCGACGGCCTGCGGGGCGACTATCCGGACGGCTTCGGCCTGATCCGGGCGTCGAACACCACGCCGGTGCTGGTGCTGCGTTTCGAGGGCCACACCGAGGCGGCGCTGCATCGCATCGAAGGTGATTTCATGGCGGCGCTGCGCCGGGTCATGCCTGAAGCGCAAGTGCAGCAGGCGGCGCACTGAACGCCGGCTCGCCCGTGATCGCACTCAAGCGCGGTCTGGCGCGGCTGGCCTACAGCACGCTGCTGCGCGGGCTCACGCCGCTGCTGCTGGCGCGGCTGTTCTGGCGCGCGCGGCGTGAGCCGCCGTATGGCCAGGCGATCGGCGAGCGGCTCGGTTTCGGCGCGCCCACCAAACCGGGCGCGCTATGGCTGCACGCGGTCTCGCTCGGTGAAACCCGCGCCGCCGAGCCGCTGATCCAGGCCTTGCGCGCGGCCCGGCCTGGGCTGCGGCTGCTGCTCACGCACGGCACCGCCACCGGCCGCGAGACCGGCGCGGCGCTGCTGCGCGCCGGTGACGCGCAACGCTGGCTGCCGTTCGACACCCCCGGCGCGGTGCGGCGTTTCCTGCGCCGCCATCGGCCGGCCATCGGCGTGCTGATGGAGACCGAGGTCTGGCCGAACCTGCAGGCCGAGGCGCTGGCCGCCGGTGTGCCGATGGTGCTGGCCAACGCACGGCTGTCGGACAAGAGCCTGCGCAAGTCGCTGCGGCTCGACGCGTTGATGCGGCCGGCGGTCGAGGCGCTGTCCACGGCGCTGGCGCAGACCGAGGACGACGCCCGGCGCCTGCGCGAAGCCGGCGCCCGCGACGTGCAGGTGTGCGGCAACATCAAGTTCGACCTGCGCCCCGACCCGGCCTTGCTGACGCGCGGCCGGCACTGGCGTGTTGCTGCAGCCGGCCGGCCGATCGTGCTGGCGGCGAGCTGGCGCGAAGGCGAGGACGAGCCCCTGCTGCAGGCCTGGGCCGCGATGCTGGCGCAATCCGACCCGTCAGCCCGCCGCCCCGTGCTGGCGCTGGTGCCGCGCCATCCGCAGCGTTTCGACGAGGTGGCGGCGCTGGTGCAGGCCGCGGGGCTGACGCTGTCTCGACGCAGCAGCTGGGGCGAGGGCGACGCCGCGGTGCCCGATGCGGCGGCGCAGGCCGACGTCTGGCTGGGCGACTCGATGCGCGAGATGCCGGCCTATTACGCGCTGGCCGACGTGGCGCTGCTGGGCGGCAGTTTCGCGCCGCTGGGCGGCCAGAACCTGATCGAGGCGGCCGCCTGCGGCTGCCCGGTGGTGATGGGGCCGCACACCTTCAACTTTGCCGACGCGGCCCAGCTGGCCGAGGCCCAATCGGCCGCGCGTCGGGTGCCGGCGATCGGCAACGGCGTGGCGTTGGCGGTCGCGCAGGCCGGTGACGTGTCGGCCCACGCGCAGGCCTCGGCCGCGGCCCTGGCCTACGCCGCGGCGCACCAGGGCGCGTCCGAACGCATGGCGGCGATCCTGCTGAAACAGGCGCGCTGGCCGGGCTGAGCGCCGCGGGTCGACCCCGCTTGCGTCATGGCGGTCATCTCACGAAGATGCAATCCCGCCCACGGCCCGGAGCCGCCATGCCCCGCCTGACCATCGCCCCCAACCTGCGCCGTCACGTCGATTGCCCGCCGCTGCAACTCGACGGCGGCACCGTCGGCGAGGTGCTGCGCGCGGCCTGGCAGCACAGCCCGCGGCTGCAGGGTTACGTGCTCGACGAACAGGGCGCGGTGCGCCAGCACGTGATGGTGTTCGTCAACGGCCAGCGCATCCACGACCGGCTCGGCCTGAGCGATGCCGTGGCACCGGCCGACGAGGTGCAGATCTTTCAGGCCTTGACCGGCGGTTGATGAAGGGCGGTTGATGGACGGCGGTTGACGGGCATGTCGATTCCAGGCCGCGTCGATCGTCGTGTCCCGTCCGACTATCGCACCACGACCCCTCGAGAGGAGACACACGATGACGCCCACGCTCTGGATCGCCACCCGCAAGGGCCTGTTCAACGCCCGCCAGGTCGACGGCGACTGGCGGCTCGCCACCGAGGCCGCCTTCCTCGGCGAGCCGGTCTCGATCCTGCTGCCCGACCCGCGTGACGGCGCGCTCTACGCGGCGCTGCGCCTGGGCCATTTCGGCTGCAAGCTGCACCGCTCGCGCGACGGCGGCGTGACCTGGGAGGAGATCGCCACGCCGGCCTATCCGCCCAAACCCGAAGGCCATGCCGACGCCACCGCGTGGAAGCTCGACACGGTCTGGTCGCTCGAAGCCGGCGGTGCCGACCAGCCCGGCCGGCTCTGGGCCGGCACCATCCCCGGCGGGCTGTTTCGCAGTGACGACTCGGGCGCCTCGTGGCAGCTGGTCGAGTCGCTCTGGAACGTGCCCGAGCGCCTGCAGTGGTTCGGCGGCGGCTACGACTTCCCCGGCATCCACTCGATCTGCGTCGACCCGCGCGACAGCCGCTGTGTGCTGGTGGCGGTGTCGTGCGGCGGCGTCTGGCTGACGCAGGACGACGGCGCCAGCTGGCAGCTGCTGGGCGAAGGCCTGAGCGCCGACTACCTGCCGCCCGAGCGCATCGGCGACGCGGCGGTGCAGGACCCGCACCGCGTGCAGCGTTGCGCGGGCCAGCCCGATCAGCTGTGGATGCAGCATCACAGCGGCGTGTTCCGCTCCGGCGATGGCGGGCGCAGCTGGCGCGCCGTGACGGACATCGCGCCGTCGGCCTTCGGTTTTGCGGTGGCGGTGCACCCGCAGGATGCCGAGCGGGTCTGGCTGGTGCCGGCGCAAGCCGATGCGCAGCGCGTGCCGGTCAACGCCACCCTGGTCGTCAACCGCAGCACCGACGGTGGCGCGCACTGGCACGCGGTGTGGGACGGCCTGCCGTCACCGGCCTGGGACCTGATCTACCGCCACGGCCTGGCGATCGACGACAGCGGCCAGCTGCTCGCGATGGGTTCGACCACCGGCGGGCTCTGGCTGTCCGGCGATGCCGGCAACCGCTGGCAGACGCTGTCGAGCCAGCTGCCGCCGATCTACGCGGTGCGCTGGGCGGCCTGAGCCGCCAGGGTTTCAGCGGCCGAGCAGGCCGTTGATGGTGTCGAGGTCACCGACCGACAGCACGCCCGCGGCCTGGCGCAGCCGCAGGCCGTTGACCAGCACGTCGTAGCGCGCCTTGGCGAGGTCGCGCTGGGTCGAGTAGAGCTGGGTCTGGGCATTGAGCACGTCGAGGTTGACACGCACGCCGACGCGGTAGCCGGTCTGGGTCGCTTCGAGCGCGAGCTTCGATGACGATTCGGCCGCCTCGAACGCCAGCACCTGCGCCTGGCCCGACTGCACGCCGAAGTAGACCTGCCGCGTGGCCTGCGCCACCGCGCGGCGGGCGGTGTCGAGGTCGTTGCGCGATTTTTCTTCGAGCGCCACGGTTTCCTTGACGCGGTTGTCGATCGCGCCGCCGCTGTAGAGCGGCATGCGCAGCGTCAGGCCGATCCGGGCGTTGCTGGACACGCCCTTGCCGCCCGACGACACCGCCGCCGAGCCCGAGTTGTGGGCGCTGCCCATCGAGCCTTCGAGGTCGAGCGTCGGGCTGTGGCCGGCGTCGGCGCGGCGGGTTTCGAGCTTGGCGATCTCGTAGCCGACCCGGGCCTTGCGCACCAGCGGCGCGTCGGCGGTCTTGGCGACCCAGCCTTCGACGTCGTCGCTGGCCAGGTTGGGCAGTACCACCGGCTGGGCCAGTGGCGTGGGCTCGATGCCGGTCTTGCCGATCAGCTGGTCGAGCGCGATGCGCTTGGTGCGCAGGTCGTTGTCGGCGGCGATCTCCTGTGCGCTGGCGAGGTCGAAGCGCGCCTGCGCCTCGCGCGTGTCGGTGATGGTGGCGGTGCCGACCTCGAAATTGCGCTTGGCCGACGCCAGCTGCTCGCTGATCGCGGTCTTGTTGGCCTGCGCGGTGGCGAGCGTGTCGACCGCGCCGAGCACGTCGAAATAGGCCTGCGCCACCCGCACCATCAGGTCCTGCTCGGCGCTGGCGAGGTCGGCCTCGACCACTTCGAGCGACTTGCGGGCCTGGTCGACCGCTGCCGAATTGGCGCGGTTGATGAGCGGCTGGACGGCGCTCACGCCCACCGTCGCGGCGGTCAGGTTGCGGGTGCCGGCCAGCGGCGTGTCGCTGACCGACTGCGCCGCGCCGGCGCTCAGGCCGACGTTGGGGCGCAGCAGCGACTCGGACTGCGCGGCGCGGAACTGCGTCGCCTGGGCCTGCGCCTGCGCGGCCAGGTAGCCGGCGTCGTAGCTGCGGGCAGCGTCGTAGAGCTCGCGCAGGCTTTGCGCATGTGCGGGCACGGCCAGGGCGGCCAAGGCCGCCAGCACGGACACCAGCAGGGGCTTGCGCGCGGTCGAGAGCTTCATCGAGAGGTCCTTTTCTTGGCCAGGGGAGATGCACGGCGGCCGTGGCGGCCAGGTTCAGTAGGTCGGCACCGTCGGATCGACAACGCGCGACCAGGCGTCGATGCCACCCGCGATGTTATACACATGGGGGTATCTTTGCCCATCCAGGTACATCGCCACCTGCAGACTGCGCATGCCGTGGTGGCACAGCACCAGCAGCGGCTGCGCGGCATCGAGCTCGCCGGCATGGCGGGCCGGCACCTGCTGCATCGGGATGCAGCGGGTCTCGACGCCCGGCAGGCTCAGGCTGGCGGTGGCCACTTCCCAGGCTTCGCGCACGTCCAGCAGCGCGGGCCTGAGGCCCTGGCCGCGCCAGGTGTCGAGCAGGGCGGCGATGTCCCGGACGGCGACTTGTTGCATCTTCTTGGCCGGAAAAAGGACCGTTCGGGTCAGAACGAGAAACGCGAGGGTTCGCCGAAACCGTCGAGCCGGGGCGCGACGGTGTCGAACAGCACCTCGGTGCGGAAATCGCGCTCGCCGGTGCGGGTGACGCGGGTGGCCCGCATCATCGGGGCCTGGCCGACCACGGCGACCAGCCGGCCACCGACCTTGAGTTGCTGCAGCAGCGCGGCGGGCACTTCGGCCACCGAGCCCGACAGCACGATGGCGTCCCACGGACCGGCGACGGCCTTGGCATCGGAGCCGTCGGCCTGGCGCACCTCGGCGTTCATGATCTTGGCGTGGCGCAGGTTCTCGCGTGCCATCGCGACCAGCTCGGGGCGGGTCTCGAGGCTGACGACCTGCTGCGCCTTGTGCGCCAGCAGCGCGGCCATGAAGCCCGAGCCGGTGCCGATCTCAAGCACCTTCTCGTGGCGGTGCGGGGCGAGGTCCTGCAGCAGGCGGGCCTCGAGGCGCGGGGCGAGCATGGACTGGCCGCCGGGCAGCGGCACCTCCAGGTCCATGAAGGCGACGCTGCGGTGTGCGGCGGGCACGAAATCTTCGCGCTTGACCACCGCCAGCAGCGACAGCACCGAGCTGTCCAGCACATCCCAGGGGCGGATCTGCTGCTCGATCATGTTGAAGCGGGCCTGTTCGACATTCATGGGTGGACCTCGTTTGGAGTTCGGAGCGTGCGCAACAAAGCCGGACATTTTAGGAGGCAGGCTGACGTGTGGCTGTGGCTTTGCGGTGCCACGGCCGCGCCGCCCGCTGCGACCGGTCATCGAGCGCCGTTGCCGGCGCTGTCACCGGTCCGGGTTCAGCTTGCGTTCGGCGCCTGGTCCGGCCGGGCCAGCCCGCGCAGGATCAGGTGCATGTGGTGCTGGATGAACACGAGCGGGTCCTGCAGCGCCTCGTTGGGCTGGCAGACGCCCAGCGAGTGGCGGTGGATGCACAGCATCACCATCGGCAGCAGCAGCGAATGCACCGTGGCGTCGATGTCGACGGGCCGGAACTCGCCGCCGTCGATGCCGCGCTGCAGGATCCGGCCGATCAGCGCGTGGCCGGGCTCGATCACCTCGTGGCGATAGAACTCGGCGATCTCGGGGAAGTTGCGCACCTCGGTGATGATGAGCTTGAACACGCCCGACGCCTGGCTGGCGATCACGCGCGCCCACCAGGCCGCCAGCGGGCCGGTCAGCAGGTCGGCACTGCTGCCGCGGTGCTCGGCCACGGTCAGCGCGGCGGCGGCGATCTCGGTCGACAGCCGCTCGCGGATCACCGCCTTCAGCAGCTCTTCCTTGCTGGCGTAGTAGAGGTAGAGCGTGCCCTTGGAGACACCCGCGCGGCGCGCCACCTCGTCGATGCGGGTGGCGGCGAAACCCTTCTCGACAAACAGGTCCAGCGCGGCATCGACCAGCTCGTGCGGGCGCTCGGCCTTGCGGCGCTGGTGGGCGGGGGCGACGGGTGTTTCGATCGCGCGGGTGTCGTCGGACGCCGCGGCGGCAGAAATCGAAACGGCTGTTGGCGAAGGCGGGGGTGTGGCAGGCACGGTACGGCTTAAATAAATGACTGACCGGTCAGTAATATAGATCGGCCGCTGCAGCCGGTCAACCGCGGTTCAAGGCGAGCGGGCCTGCGTGGTGGCCCGGGCCGGTGTATCGGGCGTGCTCAATGGGCGGCGATCAGGCCGCGCCGGTAGTGCAGCAGCCGGCCCCGATAGATGGCGCCGGCCGCATCCGCCGGTGCCAGCAGGCGGGTTTCCTGCAGCGTGTAGCCCATCGCCTGCATGCGCCGATGGAAGGGCGAGCGGTTGCCGCGGTTCGGGTCGACGATCAGCACCTCGCCCACCGCGGCGGCATGGCGGGCGATGAACTGCGGCAGCACGCCGGCGTCGTCGCGCTCGTAGAGCACGTCGCTGCCGATGATCAGCTCGTAGCGGCCCTGCAGGCGCGGGCCCTGCGCGCAGGTGGGTGCCAGGTCGGCCTCCTGCGGCGCGCCCCAGTCGCCGTGGCGATAGGGCAGCGGCGGCAGGTGGTTGAGCAGCAGGTTCTGGCGCAGGAACTCGCCGGCCAGCGGATGGCAGTCGCTGGCCGTGACCTGCGAGCCGCGCCGATGGCAGATCAGGCTGGCCAGCGCCAGGCCGCAGCCGATCTCGAGGATGCGCTCGTCGGCCCGCACCGGCCGCTGCGCCACCGCCGCCGCCAGTTGCAGCCCCGACGGCCAGACCATGCCGAACAGCGGCCAGGCCGCCGACGAGATGCCCAGCGCGGCGGCTGCGCCGAGCGGATCGGCGTATTGCTGGCGGTCCAGCAGGCAACGGATGTGCACGTCGGCGACGCCGCCGATGGCGACGTCCTCGAGCTTGATCTGGTAACCCGGCATGGCGGGTGTTCCTCGCGGCAAGCCGGACCTCAGGCGGTCGCGGCTCGTGAATCGGCGCAGTGCGGCACAGAGATGTTCAGATCGAACACGCAGGGCAGCCGGATTGAACCGCCGCCGGGCCGCGCCGAAAGGCATGTTTGCGAGGCATAACGAGAAACTGCCGGCGGGAACGAGGTCGTTCACCCGCCGGCAGAGGCGTGACTGTAGCGCCTGTGCGGCGCATCCGGCGTCGCCCGGCCGGATGTCAGTGCGCCGTCGCTGCGTCCAGGCTCGGATGCGGCCAGGCGACCGCCGGCTGCGTGGCCGTCGCTTCACGCCCGCGCTGCCAGGCCTCACGCCAGGCCGGCCATCCCGCCAGCGCGTCGCCATCGAGCGCCCGCACCAGGCAGACCGCGCTTGCGCCGGCTGCCACGCAGTCCCGGGCCTGGTCGGGCTGCAGCACGCCGCCGATCGCGACCACCGGCGCGGGGGCCATCGCGCTCCACCAGCGCAGGTTGTCGAGGCCCTGGGCGCGCCACGGCATCGCCTTGGTCAGCGTCGGCCAGACGGGGCCGCAGGCGATGTAGCTGGGCGCCAGGCTGGCGGCACGTGCCAGCTCCCACAGGCTGTGCGAGCTGATGCCCAGCGCCAGCGGCGCAGCGCCCGGCTGCTGGCCGGTGACGGCCTGGCGCAGTGCGGCGCGGCCGTCGGGGCCGAGGATCTCGAGGTCGGCCTGGCCGAGGTGAACGCCCAGTTCGACGCCAGCCAGCGCATCGCCGCGCCGTGCGAGCGCGGCGGCGGCGGTCGGCCAGTGGTCGTTGACGATCAGCGCGATGGCGCTGCCGCGCAACTGCGCCGCCGCGCCAGCGATCTGGGTCTGCACGTGGTCCTGGAAGGCCGCGTCGTCGAGGTCGGAATGGGCCTCGCGCTTGATGCGCAGCTGCAGCGCGCACAGGTCGCTCGACGCGGCCGCCAGGATCGCGGGAATGCGCGTGGCGTCGTCGACCAGCGCGTAATAACCGGAGCGCAGCGGCTGTCCGGCCGTGGCGGTGCCGGCTGCAGCGATCGCCAGCGCCTGCGCATCGTTGCCCCAGCTCATGCGGGGCAGCAGGCTCGCATCGGTGATGAAACCTTCGGCCGTGCCCACCGGCCCGACGCCCGCACCGGCGGCGTAACCGTGGCGCAGTGCCGCGGTGCTCGCCATCTTGGCCAGCACCGCGGCATCGGCGTCGACGAAGCCGCGTGCCAGCGCCGCGGCCAGCGCGGTGGCGTGGGTGTTGCCGCTGCCGCGGTAGTTGCGGGTCTCGACCTTCGGCAGCGCGATCCAGCCTTGGGCCAGCTCGCTGTCGAGCCAGTCGAGCACCAGCCCGGCCGGGTTGTGGGCGGTGCTGTCGCTGCCGTTGTCGTCACCGTGGCCGCCGGTGATGCAGACCGCCTTGGCGCCCGCCGCTCGCAGCGCGCGCGCCATCGCCGGCACGGCGGCGAGTTCGGGCGCCGGCCCCAGGCGGGCCGCGACCGCTGCGTGATCGGTGCCGCGCGGCGCGACCGCATCGGGCTGGATCGGCAGGTTGCCGCTGTCATCGTGATCGAGCAGGGCGCGCGCCTCGCGCCGGTTCGGCGTGATCACGGTGGCGCGTGGCAGCAGGTCGTCCTGGTAGGCGGCCAGCAGCAGCGCATCGGCAAAGGCCGAGCCGGTGCCGGTGCCGGCACGCAGCATCGGATCGACCACCAGCGGCAGGTGGGGGTTGCGGCGGCGCAGCCGGTCGACCCAGCGGGCCACCACCGCCACCAGTTCGGCGCTGCCGAGCATGCCGGTCTTGATGGCGTCGGGCGGCATGTCGGCGGCCAGCGTGTCGAGCTGGGCGTCGAGCAGGGTCGCGCTGATCGGCGTGATGTGCTCGATCGACAGCGAGTTCTGCGACGTCACGCAGGCCACGATCGGGCACAGGTGGACGCCGAAGGCGGCGGCCACGCGCGCATCGGCGCTCAGGCCGGCGGCGCCGCTGGCGTCATTGCTCGAGATGCTCCAGACGATCGGGCGCCGCGTCGCGCCGGGGGGCGTGTCGAGGTCCGTCGAGGTGTTCGTGTTCGGGTTTGCTGCTTGCATCGCGTACTTCAGTCGGTCCGTTCAGTCGATCAGGAAAGGCCGCCCGCCCACCGGCGTGCTGGCCACGGCCATCGCTTGCGGCGCCATCACGCCAGCCTCGTAGCCTAGCCGACCGGCGCTGACGGCATGACCGAAGGCCGCCGCCATGCGCACCGGATCGCGTGCCTGCGCCACCGCCGAGTTGAGCAGCACGCCGTCGTAGCCCATCTCCAGCGCCTGCGCCGCGTGTGCCGGCGCGCCGATGCCGGCGTCGACGATCAGCGGCACACCCGGCAGCCGCGCGCGCAGCGTGCGCAGCGCCCACGGATTGATCAGGCCCTGGCCGGAGCCGATCGGCGCGCCCCACGGCATCAGCACCTGGCAGCCGACGTCGAGCAGGCGCTGGCAGGTGACGAGGTCGTCGGTGCAGTAGGGAAAGACCTCGAAACCCTCGCGCACCAGCACCGCGGCGGCCTCGACCAGCTCCCACGGATCGGGCTGCAGCGTGTGCTCGTCGCCCACCACCTCGAGCTTGAGCCAGGCGGTGTCGTAGAGCTCGCGTGCCATCTCGGCCAGCGTGATGGCCTCGGCGGCGGTGCGGCAGCCGGCGGTGTTGGGCAGCAGCCGGGCGCCGCGCTCGCGCAGGGTCTGGCGGATCATGCCGACGAAGCCGTTGTCGCCGCCCGCGGCCAGCGTGCGCTTCAAGCCGACGGTGACGATCTGCGTGCCCGAGGCGACGATCGCATCACCCAGCACCTGCGGCGACGGATAACCCGCCGTGCCCAGCAGCAGGCGGCTGTGCAGCGTGATGCCGTAGAGCGTCCACGGCTGCGGGATCGGGGTGGTGGCCGGGGGGCGGCTGGTGGTGTCGTGCATCGTGTTCAACCTCCGACGATGGCCTGGAAGACCGTGACCGCGTCGCCCGCCTGCAGCATGTGTCGCTCGCGTCTGGCGCGCGCCACGAACGCGCCGTTGACGGCGCTGGCGTAGGCCTGCGGCGCGAGCGTGGCGGTCTCGGGGTGCCGGGCGAGCAGTTCGCCCAGCGGCGTGCCGGCGTCGACCTGGCAAGGCGCGCCGTTCAAGGTGACGGCGATCGACGGATCGACGGCAGCGATCGTTTCGAGCGTTTTCATGGGGCGCCATTCTCCAACGCATTCACCAGCCCGGCCCGCCGCAGGCCGTCGCGCAGCAGCGCGGGCGCCAGCAGCCAGCCGTGGCGGAACAGGCCGTTGATGCGCAGCAGGCCCGGCTCGGCTTCGATGCGCGGCTCGTTGTCGGGCAGCGCCGGGCGCAGATTGGTCTCGAGGTGCACGATGCGCGCTTCCGCCAGGCCGCTGATCACGCTGTGCGCGGCGGCCATCAGCTCGACCGCGCTGCGCAGGCTGACGGGCGAGCGGTCCTCGCTCTCGATCTCGCTGGCGCCGACCACGAACAGATCCCCCGGCCGCGGCACGATGTAGACCCGGTGGCGCGGGTGCAGCAGCCGCACCGGCCGCTGCAGCGCCACGCCGGGCGCGTGCAGCCAGACCACCTCGCCGCGCACGCCACGCAGGGGCAGGGCGGGGCGGGCGCCCAGGCCGCGCAGGTCGAGTGCCTGGTCGCAGTCGTGCCAGGTGCCGTCGGCCAGCGTGATGCGCCCGGGCGCCACCTCGTCGGCGCTGCAGCCCCAGCGCCAGTCGACACCACGCGCCGACGCCGCCAGCGCGCTCAGCATTGGCGCGGGCAGGATCTGGCCCTCGCCGGGCAGCAGCCAGGCGCGCAACTGCGGGTCAAGCGCGGGCTCGAGTTCGCGCAGCGCGGGGCGATCGAGCGCCTGCGCCTGTGGCATCGCCGCGTGCAGATCGGTCGCGCCACGCAGCCGCGCCAGCACGCGCTCGGCCGCGCCGAGGTCGCTGCCGTGCGCCACCATCAGGCTGCCGAGCTGGCGAAACAGCAGCGGTGCGGGCTCGCTGCCTGCGTGGGCGGCGGTCAATCGTTCGGCCACCCGCGACCAGATCGCGATCGACTGCCAGCCCAGCAACGCCACCTCGGCGCTGGCGTTGTCGAGCTCGGCCAGCGGGCTCAACATGCCCGCGGCGGTGTAGCCGGCGGCACCGCGGCCGTCCTGGCGCGGCGCCGGGCCGTCGGCCGGGTCGAACACCGTCACGTGATGGCCGGCCTCGGCCAGCGCCCAGGCCGCCAGTCGGCCCAGCACGCCGGCACCGGCAATGCCTATTTGCAGTCGCTGGCTCATCACCTGAGCCTCAGGCCTGCACCGGCGTGATCGGGATGTAGAGCTCGCCGCCCTGCGCCTTGAACTCGGCCGACTTGGCCGCCATGCCTTGTTCGACGTCGGCCAGCGCCTGCTCCTCGCTCAAGCCCTTGGCCGCGGCGTAGTCGCGCACGTCCTGCGTGATCTTCATCGAGCAGAACTTCGGCCCGCACATGCTGCAGAAATGCGCTTCCTTGCTGGAGTCCTTCGGCAGCGTCTCGTCGTGATAGTCGCGCGCCGTGTCGGGGTCGAGGCCGAGGTTGAACTGGTCGTGCCAGCGGAACTCGAAGCGCGCCTTGCTCATCGCGTCGTCACGGGCCCGTGCACCCGGGTGGCCCTTGGCGATGTCGGCCGCGTGCGCGGCGATCTTGTAGGCAATGATGCCCTGCTTGACGTCGTCGCGGTCGGGCAGGCCGAGGTGCTCCTTGGGCGTCACGTAGCACAGCATCGCCGTGCCCATCCAGCCGATCATGGCTGCGCCGATCGCTGACGCAATGTGGTCGTAGCCGGGTGCGATGTCGATCGTCAAGGGCCCGAGCGTGTAGAACGGCGCCTCGTGGCAGTGCTTGATCTGCTCGTCCATGTTGGCCTGGATCAGGTGCATCGGCACGTGGCCGGGGCCTTCGATCATGGTCTGTACGTCGTGTTTCCAGGCCACCTGCGTCAGCTCGCCCAGCGTCTTCAGCTCGGCGAACTGCGCCGCGTCGTTGGCGTCGGACGCCGAGCCCGGACGCAGGCCGTCGCCGAGCGAGAAGCTGACGTCGTAGGCCTTCATGATTTCGCAGATCTCTTCGAAGTGCGTGTACAGGAAGTTTTCCTTGTGATGCGTGATGCACCACTTGGCCAGGATCGAGCCGCCGCGCGAGACGATGCCGGTGCGCCGATTCGCCGTCAGGTGGATGAACGGCAGGCGCACCCCCGCGTGGATGGTGAAGTAGTCGACGCCCTGTTCGGCCTGCTCGATCAGCGTGTCGCGGTAGATCGCCCAGGTCAGGTCTTCGGCGATGCCGCCGACCTTCTCGAGCGCCTGGTAGATCGGCACGGTGCCGATGGGCACGGGGCTGTTGCGCACGATCCAGTCGCGCGTGGTGTGGATGTTGCGGCCGGTCGACAGGTCCATCACGTTGTCGGCGCCCCAGCGGATCGCCCACACGAGTTTCTCGACTTCTTCCTCGATGCTCGACGTCACCGCCGAGTTGCCGATGTTGGCGTTGATCTTGACGCCGAAGTTGCGCCCGATCGCCATCGGTTCCACCTCGGGGTGGTTGATGTTGGCCGGGATGATCGCGCGCCCGCGCGCCACCTCGTCGCGCACGAACTCGGGCGTGTAGATCTCGGGGATGCGCGCGCCCTTGGCATTGCCGGCCAGGCGGGCCTCGCGCTCGGCGTCGCCCAGGTACTCGCGCATCCATTCGCGCTTGCCGTTTTCGCGGATCGCCACGTACTCCATCTCGGGCGTGACGATGCCGCGGCGGGCGTAGTGCATCTGCGTCACGTTGCCGCCAGCCTTGGCGCGGCGCGGCGTGCGCTGCAGCGCGGCGGCCTGGGCGCGCAGGGCTTCGATGCGCGCCGTTTCCTCGTGCTTGCCGCCGTCGTCCAGCGCCACGCGGTTGCGGCCGGCGTAGGTCTCGGTGTCGCCGCGGGCCTCGATCCAGCCGGTGCGCACGCTCGGCAGGCCGAGCTTGGCGTCGATCGTCGCGAGCGGATCGGTGTAGGGGCCGGAGGTGTCGTAGACCGTGACGCGCTCGCCGTTGGTCAGCGCGATCTCGCGCATCGGCACGCGCACGCCCTCGGAGCCCTCGGCGTAGACCTTGCGCGAGGCGGGGAAGGGTTCGCGGGTCAGCGAGAGCAGGTCTTGCAGCTTGTCGGGGGCATTCATCGGGCAGGTCTCCTGGGTGGGTGAACGTGCTCCGAGGTGCGCCCGGTGGCCCGGCATCGGCGACGGATCTGCCGATGGGGCCTTGGGTGCGAGCTCTTCTTACGCCGGTACGAGCCGGGTCAAGTTCAGCGGGTTCGGGCCAGAAGGCGCCATCTCAGCACACGAGCCGTCTGCGGACATTCGCTGACGGCCCGGGTGCACCCCGGAGCGGGAGCGATTGTGGGCGGGGGCCTTGGCCGGCGTCAAGGGACGTGCAAAGACCTGATGCGCCGCCGGAGGTGACGAGTCGATGGCTCGATGTGATGATCTTGACGACAAGGATTAGAATCTTGTCAACTTCATCAAAGGACGATGCCATGGCCAAATCTGCTGCCCAGGCCGTTCCCCCGGCCGCTTCCCTGGCCGCATTTCCAGGCGGCGTGCTCTCGTTGCGCCCGTGGACGCCGGCTGCGGCGTCGGCGCGAGGTCAGGCCAAGGCTGCGCCCGACGAGACCGGCCGCTCCTATCTGCTGCAGGTCCAGGGCGAGGCGATGTCGCAGTTGCTCGAAGCCGTGATGCCGATGCTGGACCGCCTGCTGTTGCAGAAGACCGCCGAGGTCCGCGAGCGCAAGCTCGAGGAGATGGTCGACTTCATCACCGGCCAGATGGTGGTGCCCAGCCACGTCGACACCCAGATGGCGCAGCGGCTGGCGCAGCGGCATGCGCGGGTGCTCAACGAGTTCGGCTACGCCAGCGCCGAGCAGCTGGCCGAGGCCAACCACTCGCGCGCGGCCAACCGCAGCGCGCTGGCCGACAACTGGAAGAAGCGCGGCCAGGTGTTCTCGGTGCGCCACCGCGATGAATCGGGGCGCTCGCGCGAGGTCTTCCCGCTGTTCCAGTTCGACGATCACAAGCCGATCAAGGCGGTGCAGGCCGTCATCGAGGCCTTCGGCGAACACAAGGCGGCGTGGAAGCTGGCGCTGTGGTTCACCTCGAACAACGGCTGGCTGCCCGGCCAGGCCCGGCCGGTCGACCTGCTGGCGTCCGCCCCCGAGGCCGTCGTGCAGGCGGCCCGGCACGATGCGGCCGGGAGCGCGGCTTGAGCTGTCGGGCGCCGAACCGCCCGCTCGACCCGCTGATCGACACCTGGCCGGCCGGCCAGGTGATCCACGTGATCCACGACGCCGCCTACGAGCCCGGCAGCTTCAACCCCGGTGTCGATGCGGCCGGCCAGTTGCGCACGCCGACGCGCTTCGCGCCCATCCGCGACGCCTGCGGCCAGGTCGTGCCGTATCTGTACGGCGGCTCGTCACGCGACTGCGCGATCTTCGAGACGGTGTTCCACAACGTGCCGATCGATGCCGCCGACAAGTTCGTCGACCTGGATGACCACGCGAATCGCGCTCACGGCCAGATCGTGCCGCAGCGCGACCTGCGGCTGATCAACCTGACGACCGACGGGCTGCATCGGCTGAAGGTGCCCAAGTCCGAGCTGATCGCGAGTGCGCCGATCGACTACCTCGACACCGCGCGCTGGGCCGAGGCCCTGCACCGGCAATGTCCCGACGTGGACGGCCTGCTGTGGATGTCGCGCCAGCGCGATCGCGATCAGGCGCTGCTGCTGTTCGGCGACCGGGTGGGCGCGGCGCTCACCGGCACGCGCATGGGCCCGGCCTTGCGCGGCAACGACGTGCTGCGCCAGGCCATCCTGACGCTGGCGCTGCGGGTGGGCATCGACGCGTCGTGAGCCGGGCCGCCGTCAGGCCGCCCGGGCGGTGAATCGCGCCATGCTGTCGGGACCGGTGTCGCCGGCATCGACCGGCGCCGGCGGCGTCACCAGCGCATGGCCGGCGACGTGGTGCGCCAGCACGTAGCCGAAGGTCATTGCCGGCCCGAGCGTGATGCCGCCGCTCGGGTAATGGCCGCCCATCACGCTGGCCATGTCGTTGCCGCAGGCGTAGAGGCCGGGGATCGGCGCGCCGCGCGCGTCGAGCACGCGGGCGTGCGCATCGGCGGCCAGGCCGGCGAAGGTGCCGAGGCTGCCCGGCACGACCTTGACGGCGTAATACGGCCCGTCCTCGATCGGCGCCACGCAGGGGTTGGTGCCGGCGTGTTCGGCGTCGCCCTGCATGCGGTTGTAGGCCGTGCTGCCGCGGCCGAAGGCGGGGTCTCGGCCTTCGCGGGCGGCCGGGTTGTAGTGCGCCACCGTGCGCGCCAGGCCGGCCGGATCGATGCCGCAGCGCTGCGCCAGCTCTTCGAAGCTGTGCCCGCGCTGCAGGTAGCCGCTGCGCAGATGTCCGCCCAGCGGCAGCGGCCACGGCTTGCTGTGGCCCAGGCCGTAGCGGCGTTGGAAGCGGTGGTCGACCACCAGCCAGGCCACCGGCGCCTCGCCGGCGGGCGTGCCGGCGAACAGCGCGTTCATGAAGTCGTGATAGCTGCCGGCCTCGTTGACGAAACGCTGGCCGCGCGCATTGACCGCGATCAGCCCCGGCTTGCCGCGATCGACCAGGTGCGGAAAGTGGCCGACGCTGCCGTCACGCCGCGGCACCAGCGACACCGGCGCCCAGGCCCCGGCGTGGGCGCCCACGTCGATGCGTGCGCCCACCGCCTCGGCCAGCCGCAGGCCGTCGCCGGTGTTGGTCGGCGGCGCGGCCGACCAGTGCTCGTGACCGCTCGGTGCGTGCGCGAACAGCGCCTTCTTGCGCTGCACGTCGTGCGGGAAACCGCCGGTGGCCAGCACCACGCCGCGGCGCGCACGCACGCTGCGCGTCTGGCCGTCGGCCGAGCGCAGCACGGCGCCCGTGACGCGACCCTGATCGCGGATCAGCTCGCTCGCAGCCAGGCCGGTGAACAGCTTCACGCCGCGTTCGAGCGCCGACTTCAGCAGCGCGCCGGCCAGCGCGTTGCCGCCCATCAGCACGGTGCCGCGGCCGTGCAGCAGCACGTCGCGGAAGTGCCGCAACAGCCGCCGGGTGACGTACGAGAACGAATCGAAGGCCCGCGTGACACGCAGGAAGTGCCGCAGATCCGCACCCCCGCCGATGCCCATGCCGAGGAAGCTCAGGATGTCGAGCGGCGCGCGCAGGCGCTTCAGGTCGGCGCCCAGCACGCGGGCGTCGAACGGCGCGGCGCAGACCGAGCGCCCGCCGGTGCGCGCACCCGGCGCATCGCCGCGGAAATCGGGCACCTGGTGGCCGTCGATGAAACGCAAGGCGGTGTGCTCGAGGTGGAACTGCACCATCGCCGGCCCGTGCGTCAGCAAGGCCTCGATGCGCGCGGCGTCGTACTGCGCGCCGAGGATGTGGCGCAGGTAGGCGCGCACCGGCGCGAGGTCTTCGGCCATGCCCGCCGCGCGAGCCAGCGGGTTGCGTGGCACCCACATCCAGCCGCCCGACCAGGCGGTGGTGCCGCCGAGCACCGGCTCCTTCTCGACCACCACCACGTCGAGCCCGAACCAGGCGGCGGTGACGGCGGCGCTCAGGCCGCCCGCGCCCGAGCCGATCACGAGCAGGTCACATTCGGCAGGCAGCGAGGCTGGATCGTCGGGCAGCGGATTCACGGCAGACGGGTCGGAGATGGCAGGTCAATGAGCCGGCGCGGATTCGCTCGAGTACGCGCGGTTGAACAGCGGCGAGGCCGCGCTGGCGGCGGCCAGGTCGGCGGCGGCGGACTGCAGCTCCGGCACCAGCGCACGCATCTTGTCTTCGGTCAGGCGCACCAGCGGGCCGGAGATCGTCACCACGCCGACCGCACCGCGGCCCGGCGGCACCACCGCCACCGCCACCGCGGTGACACCCGGCGAGTAGGTCTCGACCGTCAGCGCGTAGCCCAGCTTGCGCACCTGCGCCAGCACCTTCAGCAGCGCGGTGGGCGTGGCCGGCGCGTTGGGGCCGTATTGCTCGGGCTTGCCGAGGCCGCCCTCGCGGGCGACCACCTGCAGCGCATCGTCGTCGCTCAGCGTGGCCAGCCAGGCCAGGCCGGACGAGGTGCAGCTCAGCCGCGCGTCGATGCCCATGTCGGGGTCGTAGCGCAGGCCGTAGGTGGCGCCCTGCGCCTTCGCCACCCAGGTCAGGTGATCGACGTCGACCACGCCCAGGCGCACCAGCTCGCCCGAGCTGGCGGCGAGCCGGTCGAGCACCGGCTGGCAGAGGTCGATGATCCCCGAGGTCTTGAGGTAGTTCAGCCCCAGCGAGACCAGCTTGGTGGTCAGCATGTAGTCGCCGCGCTCGCGCGACTGGCGCACGTAGCCGTGCTCGGTCAGCTCCAGCAGCAGGCGGTGCGCCGCGCTGCGCGGGATGTTCAGCTCGTCGGCCAGGGTGGCCAGCGGCACGCCGTTCACGTCGAGCGCCAGCCGCTCGAGGATCGCCAGGGTTCTCTCCATCACTCCGGACATGTTGTTTTCTCCGTGCCTTGATCGATTGTGCAAAAAACTGGAACAACATTCAAGTATTGAATTTTGTTCTCATCATTTGCTATGCTGCAGACTGATTCGGTCATCTGAAGGACTGTCGTGCTGGATTCCTATAGCGGCGCCACCCGCGTCATCTTCATCGTCGGCGACCCGATCGCGCAGGTGAAGTCACCCGCCGGCGTCACGCGGATGCTGCGCGAACGCGGCGCCGATGCGATCGTGGTGCCGGCGCACGTGGCGCCCGACGACCTGGCCGATTTCATGCGCACGACGCAACGCATGCGCAACGTCGACGCGCTGATCGTCACGGTACCGCACAAATTCGCCGTCGCCGACCTGTGCGCCAGCGTGTCGGCGCGCTCGCGCTCGATCGGCGCGGTCAACGTGATGCGCCGCGATGCCAGCGGCGGCTGGTTCGGCGACATGTGCGACGGCGAGGGCTACGTGGCCGCGCTGCGCCTGGCCGGCTGCGATCCGGCCGGGCGGCGCGCCCTGCTGGTCGGCGCCGGCGGGGCGGGCTCGGCGATCGCGCACGCGCTGGTCGATGCGGGCGTGGTGTCGCTGGCGTTGCACGAGGCCGACGTGGCGCGCCGCGACAGCCTGCAGCGCAAGCTCGAGGCCTACGGCGCGGTGCCGATCTCGGTCGGCTCGGCCGACCCGAGCGGCCACGACCTCGTCATCAACGCCACGCCGATGGGCATGCGGCCCGACGATCCGCTGCCGATCGAGGTCGACAAGCTCGGCCCGCAGACCTTCGTCGGCGACGTCGTCACCGTGCCCGCGGTGCCGGCGCTGCTGGAGGCCGCCCGCGCCCGCAGCTGCGCCACGATGACCGGCACGCAGATGTTCGAGCGCGTGCGCGACCGCATGGTCGAGTTCCTGCTGGCCAAGCCCTGAATCCCGACCTGAACCGGAGTCACACCATGACACAGTCTCTATCCATCGCGGCCGTTGCGTGCCGAGCGCCGGGCCGCCCCAAGCCGGCACGCATCCCCTCGGGGGATCGGCCGGGGTACACCACGGACGAGGGGCAGTCATGACCGTTCATGAACTGACCACCCTGGAGATCAAGGTCTTCAGCAACGCCGCCGTCTATGCCGCCTTGCAGGAGAGCCTGCCGAGCGCCGGCGGCAAGCTGCTGGGCGTGTTCGCGTCCGACATCGGCGAGCTGAGCCAGGTGCTGATCCTGCGCGAGTTCGCCGACGCCAACGCGCTGGCCGACGCGCGCATGCAGATGCTGCTGGCCGACAACCCGCTGGGCGTGGGCGAGTGGCTGGTCAAGCTCGGCTCGCAGAGCTACAAGCTGTTCCCGTTCCTGCCGGCGATCGAGCCGGGCGCGATGGGGCGCTGGTACGAGTTCCGCACCTACAGCATCCGCCAGGGCGTGCTGGCGCAGACGATCGACGCCTGGCGCGACGCCATCCCGGCGCGCACGGCGCTGTCGCCGATGGTCGGCGCCTTCACGGCGCTCGACGGCGAGCAGCCGCGTTTCCTCAACATCTGGGCCTACCCGAGCGTCGACGAGCGTGCACGCATCCGCGCCGAAGCGGTGCAAAAGGGCGTGTGGCCACCCAAGGGCGGCCCGGCCAACCTGACGCGCATGCAGTCGACGCTGTGCGCGCCGGTGGCGTTTTCGCCGCTGAAGTGAGCGACGGATCGTCGTCAGAAGTTGTGGCGCACGCCGGCCTCGAAGCCCTTGGACGTGCCGCCGGCCGCCATGCCGCTCGTCCCGCCGGGCACCACCCGCACGCTGGCGCCGCTGTTGGTGATGCGCGAGTACGTGGTGTAGAGCGCCGTGCGCCTGGACAGGTTGTGCACGTAGCCCAGGCCGATCTGCCGGGCGTCGTTGGCGTCGATCACCGTGGCGCCGACCTGGCCGGCCAGGTCGGCGCGCTGCCATGAGGCCTTGATCTCGCCCTGGCCGACCGGGATCCAGGCGCCGATCAGCTGGTTGGTCTGCTTGGCGCCGGCCTGCTTGAACTGCCGCACGACCGCGCTGACACGCACCATGCCCAGGTCGTAGCTGGCGCCGAGCGCGCGGTCGGTGAACCTGCCGCTGGTCGTCAGGTCGTTTTCGGTGGTGGTGCTGGCCGCCGACACGCCCATCGGACCGCCGGCCCAGCCCAGGCGCAGGCCCGTCACCTTGTTCTGGCCGTCGGCTGCCGAGCGTGCGCCGGCCGCGGTCAGCATCAGGCCGCCTTCGAGGCCGCCCAGGCCGCCGGGCAGCAGGTACTGGAAGGCGCTGTTGGCGCGCACCGTGGTGTTGCCGTTGCTGCCGAAGGCGCTGCGGATCGGCCCGGTCGGCGTGGCCGAGACGAAGTTGCCCGCGCTCGCCGCACCGACGTGGCTGAACGGGTCGTAGCGGCTCCAGTTCGAATAGCTCGGCACGAAGTCGCGCCCCAGCCGCAGCTCGCCGGCGGTCTTGCTGGCCAGGCTGACGGTCGAGCGGCGGTCCCAGAACTGCGTGCTCGACGCGGCCGTGCCGTTGGTCAGCGCCAGGCCGTGTTCGAGGTGGAAGCCGGCGCTGTTGCCGTTGCCGAGGTCCTCGGTGCCGCGGATCACGAGGCGGCTGGTGGCGTTGGCGCCGCTGACCATCGAGCGCACCGAGGCCAGCCCGCTGTTGCTGACGCTGCGCAGGCCGGCATCGGCGATGCCCGAGACGCTGACGGTGCTCTGTGCCATCGCAGGGGCGACGACGGTGGCGAGCAGGGCGAGGGTGATGGCGTTCTTGTTCAAGGTGTCTCCTGTCGGGTTCGGGTTCTTTTGGGGGGATTCAATCGGCCGTCAGCTTGGCCTTCTGGACCACCGACTTCCACTTGGCGAGCTCGCTGTCGACCATCGCGCGCAGCTGTTCGGGCGTGCTGGTGTCGACGTCGGCGCCGTGGTCCTCGATGCGCTTGATCGTGTCCGCGTCCTTGAGCACCTGGTTGAGCGCCTTGTTGAGCTGGTCGACGACCGCCTTGGGTGTCTTGGCCGGGGCGAAGAGCGCGTACCACTGGGTCACGTCGACGCCGTCGATGCCGGCTTCCTTGAGCGTGGGCACGTCGGGCAGGCTGGGCACGCGCTTCGGGCCGGCGACCGCCAGCGCACGCAGCTTGCCGGCCTTGACCTGCGGGTAGGCCGTGTACAGGCTCGGGAACATGAACTGCGTGGTGCCGCCGATGGTGTCGGTCACGGCCGGTGCCGAGCCCTTGTACGGGATGCCCAGCATCGTCACGCCCGCGTTCAGCTTGAACAGCTCGGCCGCGAAATGCGGCGCCGTGCCGTTGCCGGCCGAGGCGTAGGTGTACTTGTCGGGCGAGGCCTTGAGCTGGGCCACCAGGTCCTTGACGTCCTTCACCGGCGTCCTGGCGTGCGCCACCATCAGCGTGGGCGAATAGCCGACCAGACCGACCGGCTCGAAATCCTTCACCGGGTCGTAGCGCAGCTTCTGCAGCGCCGGGTTCATGCTGTGGGTGGCGATGTAGCCGAGCATCAGCGTGTGGCCGTCGGGCGTGGCGCGGGCAACGTATTCGCTGGCGATCGAGCCGTTGGCGCCGGCGCGGTTGTCGATGATGACGGTCTGGCCCAGCAGCGGCCCGAGCTTGGCGGCGATGGTGCGCGCCATCGCGTCGTTGCCGCCGCCGGCCGCGGTGGGCACGACGATCGTGATGGTCTTGTCGGGCCATGCCAGCGCCGTGCCCGACGCGGTGGCGAGCGTGGCGGCGGCGATCATCGGTGCCAGGGTCTTGGCAAGGCTCTGTCTGGCCTGGGTCGGGGTCTGCTTCATGGTGTCTCCTGCAGTCGGTTCGGGTCGGGAAAAAACGTAGTCGGGGATGTGCAGGTCGCCCTGCATGATCTTGCGGGCGGTGCGCACCAGGGCGGCGGTGACGATGCGGGCGCTGTCGCCGCTGCCGTCGATCGCCACCTCGATGTCGATGCGCCCGGCCGGGTGCAGCACCGTCAGCCGGTGCGCGCCGCCGAGCGCCGCGCTGCTGCTGGCCACCGTGCCGGGCAGGGCCAGCGCCGTGGCCACGCCGATGGCGCCGGTGACGGCGTGCGAGGCATGGCAGCGCCGCGGCGTGAAATAGCGCGAGGTGATGCTGTAGGCGTCCTCGCCCGCGCTCACCAGCACCGGCTTGGGGATCACGCTGTTCGACACGTCGCCCAGGCCCATGCGCTCGCCGGCGATGCGGCGCAGCCGCTCCAGGCGCTCGAGGAAGGCGGCATCGGCATCGAAGGTGGCGGGGCTCTCGCGGCCGCTGAATCCGAGGTCGGCAGCGCGCACGATCATCAGCGGCATCGCCGCGTCGATGCAGGTCACCGCCACGCCGTCGATCACGTCCTGGCGCTGGCCGGTCGGGAACACCGAGCCGGTGACCGCGCCCCAGGCGTCGAGAAAGTTCAGTGCGATCGGCGCCGCGGTGCCGGCCACGCCGTCGATGCGGGTGTCGCCGTCGTAGCGCACCTGGCCGCCGGGCGTCTGCACCGTTACCTCGATGCGCGAGCGGGTGTTGACGTTGAAGACCCGCACCGTGGTGACGCCGTCGCGTGCCGCGACCAGGCCTTGTTCGATCGCGAACGGCCCCACGCCCGAGAGCATGTTGCCGCAGTTGGGCCGGGTGTCGACCGAACGCTGGCCGACACCGACCTGCGCGAACAGGTAGTCGACGTCGCAGTCCGGCTGCGCCGAGCGCGAGACGATCGCGACCTTGCTGGTCAGCGTGCTGCCGCCGCCCAGGCCGTCGACCTGCAGCAGGTCGGAAGCGCCGATCGCGCCGATCAGGGCCTCGTCGCGCGCCGTCTCGTCGACGGGCAGCGAATCGAGCAGGAAGAAGGGGCCGCGGGAGGTGCCGGCGCGCATCAGGGTGCAGGGGATCGTGTGTGCCATGTCGGCATGATCGAGATTGCACGCTTGTCTGTGAATTGCATAGTTCCGAACGATTGATCCACAATCTGCATCAGTCGGATTGCGACTGTTCAGCACCAACCCCCGTTCCCATGGCCATCAACTTCGACCTCAACGATCTGCAGGCCTTTCGCGCGGTGGCCGAGATCGGCAACTTCCGCAAGGCCGCCGAGGCGATCAGCATCTCGCAGCCGGCCTTCAGCCGGCGCATCGACAAGCTCGAAGAGGCGCTCGGCGTGCGCCTGCTCGACCGCACCACGCGGCGCGTCAGCCTCACGGCCGTGGGGCGCGACTTCGCGCGCAAGGTGACGCTGCTGCTCGACGAGCTGGATCAGACGCTGCTCGGCATCCGCGGCGTGGCCGCCACGCGCATGGGCGAGGTCACGATCGCCTGCGTGCCGTCGACGGTCTACTACTACCTCTCGCAGGTGATCCGGCGCTACCACGAGCGCTTTCCGAAGATCCGCGTCAAGGTGTTCGATGCCGGCGCCAACGAGGTGCTCGACGCGGTGGCGCGCAGCCAGGCCGATTTCGGCCTCAACTTCATCGGCAGCCAGGAGCCCGACATCGAGTTCCGCTCGCTGCTCGAGGAGCGTTTCGTCGCCGCCTGCCGGCGCGACCATCCGCTGGCGCGCAAGCGCAGCGTGAGCTGGAGCGAACTCGGCGCCTACGACTTCATCGCCGTCAGCAAGACCTCGGGCAACCGCCTGCTGATCGACCAGGCGCTGGCCAACGTGGCGGGCAGCCCGCAAGGCGTGTACGAGGCCCAGCACGTGACCACGCTGCTCGGCCTGGTCGAGGCGGGCCTGGGCGTGGCGGCAGTGCCTTCGCTGGCGATGCCGGGCAAGGACCACCCGACGCTGGTGAGCGTGCCGCTGGTCGAGCCGGTGGTGACGCGCCAGGTCGGGCTGATCCGGCGCAAGGGCCGTTCGCTGTCACCGGCGGCGCAGCAGCTGTACGACTTCTTTGCCGAGATGAAAGGCAGCCGCGCGGGCCGGCCGGCGGCCAAGGCGCGCACGGCTGCGGCCTGATCGCCGTCTGCGCGCCCTACGCGATGTCGAGCTCGGGGTAGCGGCGGAAGATGCCCTGCTCGTTGAACGGGATGCGCCGGTCGCTGCGCAGATACGCGGCCACGCGGGGCAGGTCGGCGATGCGGTCGTGCAGTTGCACGACGGCGGGTGTGCTGGCCAGCGCCTGCTGCGCGGCCTTCGGGAAGGCGTAGCGCAGGCCCTCGACGAGCTGGAACAGCGACAGGTCGGCGTAGCTCAGCTTGCCGCCGACCAGGTGCCGCGTGCCGGCCGTGTTGCGCACCACGATGGCTTCGAACCACTGCAGGAACTTGGGCATGCGGACGCGGCAGAAATCGGTCGCGCGGCGCAGCGCTTCGGGTTTCTGGTCTTCGTAGTACAGGCCGGCGCCGACCGGGTGATGGGTGTCGTGGGCCTCGTCGACCATGTCGGCGATGGTCAGCTGGATCTGCTGCGTCCAGACCCGCAGCTGCTCGCTGCGAGCGACCAGTTTCAGCGTCGGCGCCAGGTACTGCAGGATGGCGGCGGTCTGTGCGACGACGACGTTGCCGTCGATCAGGAACGGCGGCGCGAACGGCGGATGCACCAGCTTGCGGTCGTGCAGGCAGCGCTGCATGGCGGGCACGCCCAGGCCCGCTTCTTCTGCGCCGCGCGCCACGTCGATGTAGGGTGCGCCGGCCGCTTCCAGGGCCAGCCGCACGAATTCGCCGCGGCCCTGGATGGTCGGCCAATAGTGGAGTTCATATGCCATGCGGCGCACTGTAGCTGCAGCGCATGGCCGCCCCTTCGATCCGCCGCCGGGGGCGAGACCGCGTCTGCCGCCGATGTCCGCGACGCTACCGGTCCGGCTCGGCCGGGCCGAGCACGGCCATCAGGCGCCCGCCAGCCTGTTTCAGCATGCTGAGCGACAACGCCTGCACGGCGCCGCGCTCGCCCTGCGGCGCGAGTTCGATGCGCAGCGACTCGCACACCACGCCTGACGGGGGCTCGACCTGGGCGCTCAGGTGGCGCAGATGCGGCACCGCCTGCTTGAGCACGCCGAACAGGTTGTCCAGGCGACCATCGGTTGAAAACGGCATCAGCAAGCGGGTGGCCGTCGGATTGAGCATCTCGATCTGTCCGTCCAGCGCGGCCTGCACCAGGCCCACCGGGGCGCGGTGGAGAAACCGCAGCAGGTCATCGTCGGGCTCCCGGGGGATGCCCACCACCAGCGATTGCGGCGAAGTCGCTGCCGCGGGCGTGCTGGGCGCTCGCGCCTCGACGGTGGTGCCCGCACCCAGCCGGCTTTCGAGCCGCAGCTCGCCGCCCAGCGCGCGCAAGCGCTCCTGCATCGACAGCAGGCCGACCGTGAACGGCCGGCGCCGATCGTCCACCGCCATGCCGCGGCCGTTGTCGGCGATGCGCAGCAGGACGCCACGGCCGCCGTCGCGCTGCAGCTGCACCGTCACGGCACTCGCGCCGGCGTGGCGGGTCACGTTGCTCAGCGCCTGCTGGGCGGTGCGGTACAGCGAGGTGACCACCGCCGGCGCCAGTTCCGCATCGGTGTCTTCGTCGGTCTGGAATCGGCAGCGCATGCCGGTGCGCCGCGCCACCTGGGCCACCAGCGCATCGAGCGCGGCCGCCAGCCCGAGCTCCTCGAGGATCGGCGGCCGCAGGTCGTTGACGATGCGCCGGGTCGCGGCGATGGCGGTGATCGCCAGCTCGCGCACGGTGTCCAGCCGAGCGGTGAGGTCGCACGCCTGCGCCGCAAGCTGGCCGCGGATCGCGCCCACCTCCAGGCCGATCGCCGCCAGCGTCTGCTGCAGGTCGTCGTGCAGCTCGCTGGCGATGCGCCGCCGCTCGTTTTCCTGCACGCTGTCGAGCCCCGCGGCCAGGCGCCGCAGGACGTCCTGCGAGCGCATCAGTTCGGTCTGCGCACGCTTGAGTTCGGTGTCGTCGTGCGGTGTCACCCGGGCGGCGTGGGGGATCGGTGGCGGCATGATTTCCCCGCGATTCTGGACTCCGTGGCCACGGCCTGCTGCGGAAGGCGACGCCCGATCTTGCGCAGAATCAACCGTCGACGACGGCTCGCGCCTCAGCCCATGCGCGTCAGCACCCGATCGACCATCACGCCGGACTGGCCGAGGTAGTTGGCCGGGTCCAGCATGCGCGCCAGCGCCGCACGGTCGACGTGCCGGTTGATCTCGGGATGCGCAGCCAGCAGGTCGAGCAGCGGCGCCTTCTTCGCCAGCGATTCGCGGCACAGGTCGTAGACCAGGTCGTGGGCGTACTCGCGGCCGATGAACGGGCCCAGGCCCATCATCACCGCCTCGCTCATCACCAGGCCGCCGGTCATCTCGATGTTGCGCATCATGGCGTCGGCATCGACCTCCAGGCCCTCGACGATGACGCGGCTCTGCTTGAGCGCGCCGGCCAGCAGGCAGAAGGCCTCGGGCAGCACGATCCACTCGATCTGCCACGGGCCGGTGCTGCGTTCGTGGTCGGCCACCATCGCGTCCATCAGCGCCGCGGCGTGCTGGCGCAGCACGCTGATGGCGCCGTGCACGTAGGCGCTGCTGATCGGGTTGCGCTTCTGCGGCATCGTGCTGCTGCTGCCACGGCCGTGGTAGTAGGGCTCCTGCACTTCGCCGACCTCGGTCTGCATCATCAGCTTGACGTCCATGCTGAGCTTGCCCAGCGTGCCGCCGATCAGGCCGAGCACGGCGCCGACCTCGGCGATGTTGTCGCGGATGGTGTGCCAGGCGATCACCGGCTGCGCCAGGCCGAGTTCGGCGCACAGGCCGGCCTGCGTTTCCATGGCGCCTGATTCGAGCGAAGCCAGCGTGCCGGCCGCCCCGGCGAACTCGCCCACCAGCACGCGTTCACGCAGTTGCGCGATGCGCTCGCGGTGCCGCAGCACGGCCGACAGCAGGCCGGCGATCTTGTAGCCGAAGGTCACGGGGATCGCCTGCTGCAGGTTGCTGCGGCCGATCACCGGCGTCAGGCGGTGTTCGCGCGCCAGCCTGGCCATCGCCGTCGCGATCGCCGCCAGTTCGTCGTCGACCAGCGTCAGCGCCTCGCGGATCTGCAGCACGGTGGCGGTGTCGGTGATGTCCTGCGTGGTCGCACCCCAGTGGCAGTACTCGCCGAGCTGGTCGCGGCACAGCGCGTTGAGCTGCGACACCACGCCCAGGATCGGGTAGCCGATGCGCTCGGTCTGCGCGCGCAGCTTCACCAGGTCGATCTGGTCGAGGTGGCAGTGGCTCACGATCTCGTCGGCCGCCTCCTGCGGGATCAGGCCGAGCCGGCCCTGCACGACGGCGAGGGCGCGTTCGATGTCGAGGTACTTCTGCGTGCGGTTTTCGTCCGACCACACCTGGCGCATCGCGTCGCTGCTGAAGATGCCCTGGAAGATGGCGGAGTCGATGATCGTGGAGGCCATGCGTGTCTTTCGGTGTCGAAGTGGATGTGGGGGGCGTTCAGTGGCCGGCGCGCTGCAGCGTGCGCTGCGCCTGCAGCACCACCGGGCGGTCGATCATTCGGCCGTCGAGCCGGGCGGCGCCGGGTGATGCGGCTTCGGCGGCGAGCACCCGCCGCGCCCAGTCGAGCGCCTGCGGGCTCGGTGCCAGCGCGGCGTGGATGGCCGCGACCTGCGTCGGATGGATGCACAGCTTGGCGCCGAAACCGAAGCGCCGCGCCCAGGCCAGGTCGGCCAGCAGCCGGGCTTCGTCGTCGATCTGCGGCGTGACGCCGGCCACCGGCGCGGCCAGCCCGGCGACGCGCGAGGCGATCGCCAGCCGGCTGGCAGCATGGGCCAGCGCGTCGGGCTGCTCGCTGATGTCGAGGTCGAGATCGAGCGCGAAATCGAGCGTGCCGAAGACCAGCCGCCGCACGTCCTCGCTCGCCGCGATGGCGTCGACGTTCGCCACGCCGCGGGCGCTTTCGATCAGCGCCAGCACCTGCGCGCCGCCCACCGCCGCGCGCACCGCGTGGATCTGATCGGGCGACTCGGCCTTGGGCAGCATCAGCGCGCCGAGGCCGGCGTTGCGCGACAGGCTCAGGTCGTCGGCGAAGTGCGGTGATGCCGCGTCGTTGATGCGCAGCACGGCGCGTGCGCGCTGATCGGCGCTCGCCTGGCCGGACCATTCGGCGATCGCTGCGCGCGCCGCGCCCTTGGCCTCGGGCGCCACGGCGTCCTCCAGGTCCAGCACCACCGCGTCGGCGCCGCTGGCAAACGCCTTGCCGAATCGCTCGGGGCGATTGCCGGGCACGAACAGGTAGGTGCGCGGCGCCACGTCAGATCGCCTCGGCCCTGCGCAGCGCCGCGATGGCGTCGGCGTCGAGGCCCAGCTCGCGCAGGATCGCATCGGTGTGTTCACCGAGTGCCGGCACCGGGTCCATGCGCGGGCCGTCGGCGGCATCTGGCCCCCACGAGCCCGGCGGCAGCATTGCTGGCAGCGGGCCGGCGGGCGAGCCGACCTCGCGCCAGCGGCCGCGTGCCTGCAGCTGCGGGTGGTTCCAGACGTCGTGCATCGTGTTGACGCGGGCGTTGGCGATCTGCGCGGCCTCGAGCCGCTCCACCACCTGCGGCGCGGTCAACGGCGTGAAGGTCTCGACGATCAGCGCGCGCAGCGCCGCCCGTTCGGCCACCCGCCGGGCGTTGCCGGCAAAGCGCGGATCCCGGGCGAGTGCCGGCTGCAGCAGCACCTTGTCGCAGAAGTTGACCCACTCGCGTTCGTTCTGCAAGCCGAGCATCACGCTGCCGCCGTCGGCGCCGGTGGGAAACGGGCCGTAGGGGTAGATCGTGGCGTGGGCAGCGCCGGTGCGTGGCGGAGGCGGCGCGCCGTCGAAGGCGTAGTACAGCGGATAGCTGGTCCACTCGGCCAGCGATTCGAGCATCGAGATGTCGATGTGCTGGCCACGGCCGGTCTGGCTGCGCTGCAGCAGCGCGGCCAGGATCTGGGTGTAGGCGTACATGCCCGCGGCGATGTCGGCGATCGACGGGCCGGCCTTGCAGGGCTCGTCGGCCGTGCCGGTGACGGACACGAAACCGGCCTCGCTCTGGATCAGCAGGTCGTAGGCCTTCTTGTCGCGGTAGGGGCCGTCGGCGCCGTAGCCCGAGATGTCGCACACGATGATGCCGGGCTTGCGTGCGGCCAGCCGCTCGTGGCCCAGGCCCAGCCGCGCGGCGGCGCCGGGTGCGAGGTTCTGCACCACCACGTCGGCCTTCTCGAGCACCAGGCGCTCCAGCACCTGGGCCGCCTCGGGGTGCTTGACGTCGAGCGTCAGGCTCTCCTTCGAGCGATTGGTCCAGACGAAGTGCGACGCCAGGCCGCGCACCCGCGCGTCGTAGCCGCGCGCGAAATCGCCGCTGCCGGGGCGTTCGATCTTGATCACGCGCGCGCCCAGGTCGGCGAGCTGGCGGGTGGCGAACGGCGCGGCGATGGCGTGCTCGAGCGTGACGACGGTCAGGCCTTGGAGGGGTTGCATGGTCGTGTCCCGGTTCAGCGCAAGGTGGCGGTGGCGTCCATCGTCAGCCAGCCCTCGTGGTCCTGCGCCCACAGGCGCACGGTCCTGCCGTCGGGCTGCAGCGCGCCGTGCACGCTGAACGGGTTCAGGTCGAAGGTCGGGCGCACCGCCTTGAAACGGAAGCTCGCCACGTCGGCCGCGGGCAGCTCGCGGCGCAGCAGGTCCATCAGCAGCGTGGCGATCAGCGGGCCGTGCACGATCAGGCCGGGGTAGCCCTCGGCCTGGGTCACGTACTGGCGGTCGTAGTGGATGCGGTGGCCGTTGAAGGTCAGCGCGCTGTAGCGGAACAGCAGCACGTCGTCGGGCACGATCTGGCGCCCCCACGCGCCCTGCGGTCGCTGCCCCCCGAGGGGGTGCGTTTGCGGAAGTTCCGGCGCTCTGAGCGGTGGCGGATCCACATCACCCGGCTGCTTCGCCTCGCGGTAGACGATGTCGTGAAACTCCACCAGCGCCGCGTCGGCCGCGCCGTTGCAGCGCACCTCGTGGCGCACCTTCACGAACACCAGCGTGCCGGTGCGACCGGTCTTGGTGCTGACATCGTCGATGGTCGACGTGCGTTCCACCGCGTCGCCGACACGGATGGGGGTGCGGAACTCGAACTGGCTGCCCGCCCACATGCGCCGCGGCAGCGGCACCGGCGGCAGGAAACCGCCGCGTTTCGCGTGGCCGTCCGGGCCGATCTCGGACTGCCGGTGCATCGGCAGGAAGTACAGCCAGTGCCACAGCGGCGGCAGTGCCGTGCCGTCGGGTGCGTCCACCGCCGGGTGGTCGAGCGTGGCGGTGAGGGCGCGCACCGGGGCCGCGGTGATGCGGTCGTGCGTGGTTTCGCTGCGGCCGATCCAGGCGGTCGGATCGAGGGCGGGAGCGGGTGCGTTCATGGCGGTGTCGAGGCTCGTGGCAGTCGAGGGGCGTCGAAGGTTTCGACGGCTCGCTGACGATTCTCGACCCGGTCATTGCATCCGGGAATTGCACGTTTCGGAAGTTTTGATGCCGACAACGCATCAATCGGAACCGCCCGCAGCCGGGTGCCGGCGCGGGCGGATCAGGTCGCTTGCCGCGCTCAGGCGGCGTCGAGTTCGGCGCGGATGCCCGCCATCACGCCGTCGGTGGCCGGGCGCACGCCGCGCCAGAAGAAGAAGGCCTCGGCGGCCTGCTCGATCAGCATGCCCAGGCCGTCGCGCGCGGTGGCGCCGTGCGATTGCGCCCAGGCCAGGAAGGGTTTGGCCGCCGGGCCGTACATCATGTCCAGCACCAGCGAGCCGGGCCTGAGCACCTGCGCGCCCACCGGGCTGGGCATGCCGGCCAGGCTGCTGGAGGTGGCGTTGATGATGACGTCGAAGCCGCTGCCGCAATCGTCGAGCGTGGCCGCGCTCAGTGCCACGCCGCGGGCGCGGGCCAGTTCGGCATGGCGCTGCACCGACTGCTGCGCGCGGGCGACCGTGCGGTTGCACATCACCAGCTCGGCCGGGCCGGCTTCGATCAGCGGCGCCAGCGCGCCCGAAGCCGCGCCACCGGCGCCGATCAGCAGCACGCGGCGGCCGCGCAGGCTGACGCCGCCGTTGACCTCGATGTCGCGCACCAGGCCGGCGCCGTCGGTGTTGTCGCCGGTCCAGCCGTCGGCGTCGAAACGCAGCGTGTTGATGGCCTGCGCCATCTCGGCGCGCGGGGTGCGGCGCGCCGCGGCCTCGAAGGCTTCGAGCTTGTACGGCACCGTCACGTTGCAGCCGCGCCCGCCGGCGGCCTGGAAAGCCTGCACGCTGGCCACGAAGGTGCCGGGCAGGACCTCGAGCTTTTCGTACACCAGCGGCTCGCCGGTCTGCGCGGCGAACTGGCTGTGGATGGCCGGCGAGCGGCTGTGTTTGACGGGATAACCGGCGACGGCGTAGCGGTCCATGGGCGAGGCTCGAGTTGGCACAACCCAAGAGTGTCGGCGAAAACGTCCAGCCGGATCGTGTCGGCGTTCGGGTGATTCGACAGGGCCGTCGATGGATCAGTGACCGCTGCCCATGGCCCGCATGGCCCCCGACCAGGCCGCAATCAGGCCCAAGGCTGCTGGCAGCGCCGAGTCCGCGCTTTCGATGTCCAGGCCGAGCATGACGAGCCGTTCGTCTGCGGTGATCGCGGGGGGCGCGGATTGAGGCGCGCGACACAGGGCGATCACGCGGTCCTGCCAGCGCGCCGCGGAGTGGACCGTTCCGCTGGTGCCGGGTGACTCGCCCGTCAGCGCCACATGCAGGTGAACGGATCTGGAGAAGGTCGATGACGCTTGGGCCTCGAGGCGATCGGTCGACGCCGAGCGGGCAGGCAGCCCCGCGAACTGCAGGCTTTGAACCATGCAGCCCGCCAGCGCTTCGTCGGCACGCGACGCGCTGCCGACCCACACCCCGTCAGCCTCCAGCAGCCAGCGTGCGGTCTGCATGAAGGCCGGGTGCTCGACCACGCTGCGCAGCGCAGCGATGGCGCGCTGCGCGCCGCGCAGCGCCTGCGGGTCCGACGGCGATGGTTCGGGCTCATCCGTCATCGCCGCGGGCGGCGCCCCGTCGTCGTCCAGCAGGAACGCGAACTTCAGTTCGTAGAAGCCCTGGAAGCCGTAGCGCTTGGCCAGCCGCACCACCGTCACCGGCGTGGTGTCGGTGAGTCGGGCGAAATCGGTGATGCGGTAGCGGTGCGGCAGCCCGCGCTCGCGCACCAGGTGCTCGGCCACCTTGCGCAGTTGCGGGCTGAGCTTGGGCAGGTCGGCCTCGATGCGCTGCAGCAAGGCCGATCGACCCGCCCGAGGCGCCACGTCCACGGCGCGCCGCAGCCAGCGGCCCTGCAGCCCCTGCGGCAGCGCCGGCTCCGGTGGATGCGACATCGCCTCGCCCCTCGCCGGGGCCAGCGGCCAGCCCTCGCGGGCCTGGCCCGGTGACGCCTCGAGGCGGGTCATGGCTCAGGCCACGACCGGGCGGCCGTCGGCGAGCTTGACCGCGCGGCCGATGCGCGCCGACAGCGTGGCGGCCTCGGCCACTGCGAGCGCATTGACGCCGTCCTGCAGCGTGACGGGCATCGCGCCACCCTGTTCGACCGCCTGCACGAAGGCGCGCCATTCGGCCTCGTAGGCACGCATGTAGCGCTCCAGGAAGAAGAACTCCGGCTTGGCGCTCAGGGCGCCGGCGGTGGTGGTCTTGGCGACCGTGTTCTCGAGCATGTTGCCGGCCTGCAGCAGGCCGGTGGCACCGAGCAGTTCCAGGCGCTGGTCGTAGCCGTAGACGGCGCGGCGGCTGTTCTTGATGACGGCGATGCGGCCGTCGGCAAAACGCAGCGTGATGACGGCGGTGTCGACGTCACCGGCCTCGCCGATGGCCGCATCGACGATGCTGGTGCCGACCGCCGAAACCTCGACCGGCGCGGCGCCGAAGATCCAGCAGGCCATGTCGAAGTCGTGGATCGCCATGTCGCGGAACAGGCCGCCCGAGACCTTGATGTAGCTGACCGGCGGCGGCGCCGGGTCGAACGAGGTGATCGCCAGCAGTTCGCCGCGGCCGATCTCGCCGGCGTCGAGCGCGCGCTTGACGGCCGCGAAGTTGGGATCGAAGCGGCGGTTGAAGCCGATCATCACCGGGCGGCCATGCCGGGCGGCTGCGGCCTGGCAGGCCAGCGCGCGCTCCAGATCGAGGTCGACCGGCTTCTCGCACAGCACGGCCTTGCCGGCAGCGGTGGCCGCTTCGATCAGGTCCGAGTGGGTGTCGGTGGAGGTGGCGATCAGCACCGCGTCGATGCTTCGGTCGTTGATGATGTCGTCGACGGTGCGCGCCTGCGCGCCGTATTCGTTGGCGAGCTTTTCAGCGGCCGCATGGTTGACGTCGGCGATGGCAACCAGCTGGCTGGCCGGGTTGGCGACGATGCTCTTGGCGTGCACGTTGCCGATGCGACCGGCGCCCAGCAGTCCGACTTTGATCATGGGGATTCCTTGGTGGGGTTTGGAGTGGAAACACCGCGGGCTGCGGTGCGATGGAGAAGTGAAACGGTGTTGGCAAGAAGGGCGCGAGGCCGACCCGTCAGACCGTGAACGCGGTGCGGAAGGCTTCGAGCGCTGCCTCGGCGTCGCCCGAGGCAAACGCCTCCATGCAGACCGTGCCTCGATAGCCCATTGCCTTGAGCGCGCGGGCCACGCCGGCGTAGTTGATCTCGCCGGTGCCGGGCTCCATGCGGCCGGGCACGTCGGCCACCTGCACCTCCCCGATCCACGGCTGGCAGGCGCGGCACAGCTCGATCAGGTTGCCCTCGCCGATCTGCGCGTGATAGAGGTCGAGGTTGAGCTTGAGGCCCGGGCGGTTGATCGACGACACCAAGGCCAGCGTGTCCTTGGCGAGCGCGAACGGCACGCCGGGGTGATCGACGGGCAGGTTCAGGTTTTCGATCATGAAGGTGACGCCGTGCGTCTCGGCCAGGTCGGCGATGCGCTCGAGCGTGTCGCGCGCCTTGAGCCACATCGCGCCGGTGACGGTCTCGCAGGGCGTGACGGGCAGGCCGCGGTCGCCCAGACCCGTGCCATGCAGATTGAGCCGCGCCACGTTCAGACGCTTGCCGACGGCAATCGCCTCGGCGGCGGTGGCCAGCAACTCGTCGGCACCGGCGTCATCGGCCAGGCGGCCGCGCAGGTAGCCGGTCATCGACGAGAAGCGCGCGCCCGACTTCTCGAGCATGGCCAGGTCATGGTTGGGCGAGTTCCAGATGCCGACCTCGAAGCCCATCTCGGTGAGGCGGGCGAGCCGCCACGACATCGGGCGATCGTTCCAAAGCATTTCGGCGCAGGCGGCCAGCACAAAGGGTGAAGACATGGAGGCACTTTCAGTGGATCACGGCGGCCCTCGTCAGCGGGGCTGCCGTTCGGACATGACAGAGATCGCCCGACGGCGCAGCGGCGACCACGAGACCCGGGTTCAGCGGATGCAGAGGCCTCGTCGGACAGGATGCGAGTCTATTTGAAAACTGCTCCCGGGTGCAGTTTTTTGACAGAAGTACCTGCAATGCTGGTCTGGCGGACCGCTGACGGCTCCGTCCATACAAGATGCAACCGCCCAGCGAGCGGCTGGTTCGCCACTTTTTCGATGCGACGCAACCCGGAGAACGCGTTCCTCTCGGTCCGAGAGCCGAATTCACAGAAAGGTTCGTGAAGCGCAGTGTTTTTCTCTAGGTGTAAGCACTTAGAAATCAGTTTCCAATGTGATTCTATGATGGCTGCACCCGGTGGCATTACTTGCCGGGATTTGACCCCACCGTTCCGTGTCACGTCACGCCGACCGCAGTCATGACAACCCGAACGGAGCGGACCTGAAACGACTTGATCACCTACACACCGGAGACTCCATGAACTTCCAACGCCAAATCGCACAGACCGTTGCTGCAGCCGCTGTGCTGGTCTGCGCCGGCGCACACGCCCAGAACATCGCCGTGGTCACCCATGGTCAGGCCAATGACGCGTTCTGGTCGGTGGTCAAGAACGGCGTCGAGGCCGCTGCCAAGGACTCGGGTGTCAAGGTCACCTACCGCGCGCCGGAATCGTTCGACATGGTCGCGATGAGCCGCCTGATCGATGCGGCCGTCAACCAGAAGCCGGACGGCCTGGTGGTGTCGTTGCCGGACGCATCGGCGCTGGGCGCCGCGATCCAGCGTGCCGTCAGGGCCGGCATTCCGGTCATCACGATCAACTCGGGCCTGGAGTCGTCCAAGAAGCTCGGCGCCGTGCTGCACGTCGGTCAGTCCGAGTACGACGCGGGCAAGTCGGCCGGCGAGCGACTCAAGGCGATGGGCGGCAAGAACGGCATCTGCGTCAATCAGGAAGTCGGCAACGTCTCGCTGGACCTGCGCTGCAAGGGCTTCGCCGACGGCTTCGGCGGCAAATCCAAGGTGGTGCCCACCGGCAACGAGCCGTCGGAAGTGCGCGCCAAGGTCAAGGCCGCGCTGGATTCCGACACCTCGGTCGACACCATCATGGCGTTGGGCGCCTCGACCGCCGGTGAGCCGGCCCTGGCGGCCGCCAAGGACTCGGGCCGTCTGGCCAAGATCCACGTCGCCACGTTCGACCTGTCGGCCGGTTTCCTGAAGGCCGTGGCTGCCAAGGAAGCCGCCTTCGCGATCGACCAGCAGCAGTTCCTGCAAGGCTATCTGCCGGTGTCCTTCCTGGCGCTGCACGCCAAGTTCGGCCTGATCCCCGGCGGCAACGTGCCCTCGGGCCCGAACCTGATCACTGCCGACAAGGCCTCGCAGGTGACCGAACTGTCGGCCAAGGGCATCCGCTGAGCGAAGCTGCTGCGTACCACCCACGCCCCTGTCCTCATCTCTGCCCACGTCTTTGCCTGTGCGTTCGCCTTTGCTTGGGTCTGCGCGAACGCACACGCAGCGACCGACCTGGACGCCACCCGATGGCCCCCTACGCATGATCCCCTCAGGCAGCTTCAAGAACACCCTCGTTCCCGGTGACGAGCGGCTCAGGACCGTCTCCCGCCTCTCCCGGCTGATGCGCCGCCCCGAGCTCGGCGCGGTGGCCGGGCTGATCCTGGTGACGTGTTTCTTCTTCATCACTGCCGACCCGGTGATGTTCAACCTCGCCGGCCTCGTCAACTTCCTGACCCCGGCGGCGCAACTCGGCATCCTGGCCCTGGGCGCGGCACTCCTGATGATCGGCGGTGAGTTCGACCTGTCGATCGGCTCGATGGTCGCCTTCGCCGGCCTGATCTTCGGCGCCAGCATCACCGTGCTGCAGTTGCCCCTGTTGGCCGCCGTGCTGCTGACGCTGGTGGTGGCCGGTGCCATCGGCGCCCTCAACGCCAATCTCGTGATCCGCACCGGCCTGCCGAGCTTCATCGTCACGCTGGCCTTCCTGTTCATGCTGCGCGGGCTGAGCCTGGTCGGCCTCAAGTGGGCGACCGGCGGTTCGACCCAGATGCGCGGCATCACCGAGGCGGTCGAGGGCCATGCGCTGCTGGGCGTGTTCAGCGGCAAGGCTTTCGAAGGCCTGTTCCGGACGTTGACAGAGCGCGGCTGGATTCCCCGCTTCGACAATGGCGAGGCGATGGTCACCGGCATCCCGGTCGAGATCGTCTGGTTCGTGATCCTGACCGGCCTGGCCACCTGGGTGCTGCTGCGCACGCCGCTGGGCAACTGGATCTTCGCCTCGGGCGGCGACCCGGTGGCGGCCAAGAACTCCGGCGTGCCGGTGCGCAAGGTCAAGATCGGGCTGTTCGTGCTGGCCGCGCTGTGCGCCGGGCTGGTGGCCGTGATCACGGTGCTGGGCAGCGGCTCGACCGACGCCCGCCGCGGCTTCCAGAAGGAGTTCGAGGCCATCATTGCCGCGGTCATCGGCGGCTGCCTGCTGACCGGCGGCTACGGCTCGGCGATCGGCGCCTTCCTCGGCTCCATCATCTTCGGCATGGTCATGATCGGCCTGACCTACACCCGCATCGACCAGGACTGGTACCTCGTGTTCCTGGGCGGCATGCTGCTGGTGGCCGTGCTGTTCAACAACATCATCCGCAAGCGCGTGACCGGGGAGCGTTGACATGGGCACCACTCAACAGACAAGCCAGGCGCAACCCCTGGTCGAGATGCGCGACATCGAGAAGCACTACGGCAACATCATCGCGCTGGCCGGGGTCTCGTTCAGCGTGCAGTCCGGTGAATGCCACTGCCTGCTGGGCGACAACGGCGCCGGCAAGTCGACCTTCATCAAGACCATGTCGGGCGTGCATGCGCCGTCGAAGGGGCAGATGCTGGTCAACGGCCAGCCTGTCACTTTCGACAGCCCGCGCGCGGCCATGAACGCCGGCATCGCGACCGTGTTCCAGGACCTGGCGATGATTCCGCTGATGTCGGTGACGCGCAATTTCTGGATGGGCCGCGAGCCCACCAAGGGCTGGGGGCCGTTCATGCGCTTCGACGTCCAGCATGCCAACGACGTGACGATGGCCGAGATGACCAAGATGGGCATCCGGCTGCGCGAGCCCGACCAGGCGGTGGGCACGCTGTCGGGCGGCGAGCGCCAGACGGTGGCGATCGCCCGCGCGGTCTACTTCGGTGCCAAGGTGCTGATCCTCGACGAGCCGACCTCGGCACTGGGCGTGCGCCAGACTGCCAACGTGCTGGCCACCATCGACCGCGTGCGCAAGCAGGGCGTCGGCGTGGTCTTCATCACGCACAACGTCCGCCATGCCATGGCCGTGGGTGATCGCTTCACCGTGATCAACCGCGGCCGCACGCTGGGCACCGCCGCTCGTGGCCACATCCGCGCCGAGGAGTTGCAAGACCTGATGGCCGGGGGACAGGAACTGGCGACGCTGGAGGGCTCGCTGGGCGGAACCATCTGAGCCGGCGGATCGGGGCCGGGACCGGTCGCAAGGAGGGCTTGCGCACGATTCACAATAACCGGCTCTCCCCGATCCGACCGAATGAAGGATGTCCCCCGCCATGCAGCCGCCCTCCGATCCGCGCATCAAGAAAGTCACGGCCAAGGACGTGGCAGAGCGAGCGGGGGTTTCCAAGTGGACCGTGTCGCGCGCCTTCACCGATGGCGGCACGGTCGCACCCAAGGTGCGTGAGCGCATTCGCCAGATCGCCGCCGAGATGGGCTACACGCCCAATCTGCTGGCGCGCAGCCTGTCCACGCGCAGCACCCGGCTGATCGCGCTGGTGGTCGACGAACTGGGCAACTTCAACCAGTTGCGCGTGCTCAACGAGGCCACCCGGCAGATGCAGGCGCGTGGCTACAGCACCCTGCTGCTCAACCTCAGCGCCGAATACGGCCCGGCCGAAGCGGTGAACCTGGCGGACCAGTTCCAGGTCGACGGCATCGTGTTTCTCGGCACCACGCTCAAGCGTGACCTGATCGAGCTGGCGCAGCGCATCAAGCACATCCCGCTGGTCGTGATCCTGCGCAACAGCGGCGAGGCCGACATCCGCTACGTCAGCACCGACGGCTACGTGGCGGGCGGCGAGATCGCCGACCTGTTCCTGAGCGAGGGCTACCGCCGGATCGGCTACATGGCCGGCCCGATGTCCGAGCGCACCGAGCTGCGGCGCATGGAGGGCTTTCGCGACCGCTTGAAAGAGGCCGGCACGCCGCTGTCTCTGGTGCTCGAAGCCAGCCACTATCGCCGCAGCGAAGGCCTGCAGACGCTGCAGCGCTATCTCGAGGCGACGCCTCGCGGCGAGCGCATCGAGGCGCTGTTCTGCGAAAACGACATCCTGGCCATCGGCGCGATGGATGCGCTGGTGGCGACCCACTCGCAGCGCAAGATCGCCATCGTCGGCTTCGACGACATCGAGCTCGGCAGCTCGCCCAGCTACGAGCTCACCACCTTCCGCCAGCCGATCGAATACCTCGTCAGCGAGGCGCTGCGCCGCATCCTCGACCCGGATGCGGACTCGCTGGGTTCTCTGATGGCGCCCGGCACGCTGGTGATGCGCCAATCGCATCGCCGCAGCGCGGGCTGACGGGCGCCCGGCGGGTGGCCCGGGCTTGACGGCGTCGGCCTGATGCTCAGGGCGTTGAGGGGTCCGCAGCACCGTCGCGTCGCGTCGCGATCAGCGACTTCACATCCGGCGCCGGCACCCGTGGGCGGTCGGACTCGACCTCCGCGAGCGGCTGCACCTCGTGCAAGCTGGCCAGACAGCGCCGCGTCAGGTCCTGGTAGACGGCGGTGCCCTCGCGTTTCCAGGCGATCTCGTCGTCGCTCAGCGGCCGGATCACCTTGGCCGGCAGGCCCGCCACCAGCGAGCGCGGTGGCAGCTTGACGCCGGCGCGCACGAAGGCGCAGGCGGCCACGATGGTCGCTTCGCCGACCTCGGCCTCGTCCATGATCACCGCGTTCATGCCGACCAGCGCGTCGCGCCGCACCACGCAGCCGTGCAGCACCGCGCCGTGGCCGATGTGGCCGTTGACCTCGACGACGGTGTCGCTGCCGGGGAAGCCGTGCATCACGCAGGTGTCCTGCACGTTGGCACCTTCTTCGATGACGATGCGGCCGAAGTCGCCGCGCAGGCTGGCCAGCGGGCCGATGTAGGCGCCGGGGCCGACGATCACGTCGCCGATCAGCACGGCGGTCGGGTGCACATGCGCGCTCGGGTGCACCACCGGCACCACGCCGTCGATCGAATAACAGGGCATCTTGTCTCCTCGTTGTATGGGCAGGGGGGGCCGGGCACCCGCGGGTTGATCCCGAGTGATGCGGGCTTGTTGCAGATCAAAGCGGAGGCTACGATTTACCTACCGGTCGGTCAAGAATGTTTTGGAGTGTGCAACGTGTCTGAATCCTTGGTGTTGGTGACGCAAACGGGTGCCGTGCGCACGCTCACGCTCAATCGCCCGCAGGCGCTCAACAGCTTCACGACCGAGATGCACGGCGAGTTGCTGGCGGCGCTCGATGCGGCGGCGTCCGACGACGCGGTGCGCTGCGTGCTGATCACCGGCGCGGGCCGGGGTTTCTGCGCCGGCCAGGATCTGACCGACCCGGCGGTGGCGCCGATCCGCATCGACGGCGTGATGGCGCCGCCCGAGCAGCAGCCCGACATCGGCGCGCTGATCGAGGCCACCTACCGCCCGCTGGCGCTGCGCGTGCAGAGCATGCCGGTGCCGGTGGTCTGCGCCGTCAACGGCGTGGCGGCGGGGGCGGGTGCCAACCTGGCGCTCGGCTGCGACCTGACGCTGGCGGCGCGTTCGGCCAGCTTCATCCAGGCCTTCATCAAGATCGGCCTGGTGCCCGATTGCGGCGGCTCGTGGCTGCTGCCGCGCCTGACCACCCGCCAGCGCGCGCTGGGCCTGGCGATGCTGGGCGACAAGCTCGGCGCCCAGCAGGCCGCCGACTGGGGCCTGATCTGGCAATGCGTCGACGACGCCGAATTGCCCGCCGCGGCGATGGCGCTGGCCCAGCGGCTGGCGGCGCTGCCGGTCAAGGCGCTGGTCGAGACCCGCGCAGCGCTCGATGCCGGTGCCGCATCCGGCCTCGATGACGCGCTCGACAACGAGGCGCGCCTGCAACGCCGCCTCGGCCGCTCGGCCGACTATGCCGAGGGTGTGGGCGCCTTCTTCGCCAAGCGCGCCGCTGTCTTCACCGAACGCTGAACCGATGACATCCCAACTGACCCCGCAACAGATCGCCGAACTGGTCCGCGAGGGCATGTATGCGCAAGACGACGCCGTGCGCGCGCTCGGCATCGCCATCACCGCCATCGGCCCCGGCAGCGCCACCGCCGTGATGACGGTGCGCCCCGACATGCTGCAAGGCCACGCCACCTGCCACGGCGGGCTGCTGGCCACGCTGGCCGACACCGCCTTCGCCTACGCCTGCAACGCCTGCAACGAGGTCACGGTGGCCTCGGGTTTCAGCATCGACCTGATGGCTGCCGCGCGCGAGGGCGACGTGCTCACCGCCGTCGCCCACGAGCTGCAGCAGGGCGGCCGGCTGGGCGTCTACGACGTGGCCGTGCACAACCAGCGCGGCGAGGCGGTGGCGGCGTTCCGCGGCCGCTCGTACCGCAAGCGCGGCCAAGCCGTCGTCACGCTGCCTCTTTCAGCCTGAGCGCCGCTCGGCTGCATTCGATTCGGAGATCACCCATGCCCGTCAAACAACCTGCCCCCGGCGACCTCGAGCCGATCGAAACCGCCAGCCGCGACGAACTGCAGGCGCTGCAACTGCAACGCCTGCGCTGGACGCTGCAGCACGCCTACGACAACGTCGCGCACTACCGCCAGGCTTTCGATGCCAAGGGCGTGCATCCGTCGGACCTGAAGACGCTGGCCGACCTGGCCAAGTTCCCGTTCACGGCCAAGGCGACGCTGCGCGACAACTACCCGTTCGGACTCTTCGCGGTGCCGCGCGAGCAGGTGTCGCGGGTGCATGCGTCGTCGGGCACCACCGGCAAGCCGACGGTGGTGGGCTACACGAAACGCGACATCGACAACTGGGCCGACCTGGTGGCGCGCTCGATCCGCGCCGCGGGCGGGCGGGCCGGCGACATCGTGCACATCGCGTACGGCTACGGCCTGTTCACCGGCGGGCTGGGCGCGCACTACGGTGCCGAGCGGCTGGGCTGCACGGTGATCCCGATGAGCGGCGGCCAGACCGAGAAGCAGGTCCAGCTGATCAGCGATTTCAAGCCGGACATCATCATGGTGACGCCGAGCTACATGCAGGTGATCGTGGAAGAGATGCGCCGCCAGGGGCTCGATCCCGCGGCCAGTTCGCTGAAGGTCGGCATCTTCGGCGCCGAACCCTGGACCGAGGCGATGCGCCGCGAGATCGAGGCCAGCGCCGGCATCGATGCGGTCGACATCTACGGTCTCAGCGAGGTGATGGGCCCGGGCGTGGCCAGCGAGTGCATCGAGAGCAAGGACGGCCCGGTGATCTGGGAGGACCATTTCTACCCCGAGATCATCGACCCGGTCACCGGCGAGGTGCTGCCCGACGGCAGCGAAGGCGAGCTGGTCTTCACCACGCTGACCAAGGAGGCGCTGCCGGTGATCCGCTACCGCACGCGCGACCTCACGCGCCTGCTGCCACCCACCTCGCGCAGCATGCGCCGCATCGGCAAGATCGTCGGCCGCAGCGACGACATGCTGATCATCCGCGGCGTCAACGTCTTCCCGACCCAGATCGAGGAGATCGTGCTGCAGCACGGTCAGCTCGCCGGCCAGTACCAGCTGATCGTGACGCGCAGCGGCCATCTGGACGAGCTCGAGGTGCGCTGCGAGCGCCTGCCCGGCACCAGTGCCGAAGTGGGCGACGAGGCCGCGCGCTGGCTGCAGCAGCGCATCAAGACGCTGGTCGGCGTGACCGCGAGCGTGATCGTGGGTGACGCCGACAGCATCGAGCGCACGCTGGTCGGCAAGGCGCGGCGGGTGATCGATCGCCGGCCGCGACAATGAGCTGACCTCCACGATTCGAAGCTGAGCCCCTATGGCACGCGGCCGTTCCGCCACCTACGACGATCAGCGCGAGGCCATCCTGGCCCGCGCGGCCGAGCTGTTTGCCGCCCGCGGTTATCCGGGCACCTCGATGAACGAGGTCGCCGCCGCCTGCGGCCTGACCAAGCCCGCGCTCTACCACTACGTGCGCGACAAGCAGGCGCTGCTGTTGCAGATCTGCGAGGACCACATCGTCACGCTGCAGGAACTGGTCGACGAGGTCGCCGCCCGCCAGCTGCTGCCCGACGAGCACCTGCGTGCGCTGATCCTGGCCTTCGTGCAGGCCTATGCCGACGCCCAGCACCAGCACCGCGTGCTGACCGAGGATGTGCGGTTTCTCGGTGATGCCGAGCGCGAGCAGGTGCTCGAAGGCCAGCGCCAGGTGGTCGCCGCCTTTGCCCGCGCGGTGGCCGCGGTGCGCCCCGGCATCGCCGACGCGGCGCTGCACAAGCCGCTGACGATGCTGCTGTTCGGCATGATCAACTGGATGTTCACCTGGCTGCAGCCGGGCGGCGCCTTGAGCCACGCCGACATGGCGCCGGTGGTGGCCGACCTGTTCCTGGGCGGCCTGGCGGCGGTGCGATTGCCCGAGTCGGTTGCGTCGCCCTGATCGATGCCCATTTCCTGATTTCACCCCACCCGACCGAAGGAGACAAAACCATGAAGTTCATCAAGACCCTGCTCGCTGGCGCCGCCATCGCCTCGCTCAACCTGGCCGCCGGCAGTGCGATGGCGCAGATCAAGGTCGGCGTCACGGTGTCGGCCACCGGCCCGGCCGCGTCGCTCGGCATTCCCGAGAAGAACACCATCGCGCTGATGCCCAAGACCATCGGCGGCAAGACGGTCGAATACATCGTGCTCGACGACGCCTCCGACACCACCAAGGCGGTGGCCAACACGCGCCGCCTGATCACCGAGGACAAGGTCGACGTGGTGCTGGGATCGACCACCACGCCCAACTCGCTGGCGATGATCGATGCGGTGTCCGAGGCCTCGGTGCCGATGATCTCGATGGCGGCTTCGGCGCGCATCGTCGAGCCGGTCGACGCCAAGAAGCGTTGGGTCTTCAAGACGCCGCAGAACGACATCATGATGTCGCTGGCGATCGCCACCCACATGGCCGACAACGGCATCAGGAAGGTCGGCTTCATCGGTTTTGCCGATGCCTACGGCGAAGGCTGGTTCCAGGAGTTCACCAAGGCCGCCGGGCTCAAGGGCATCCAGATCGTCGCCAGCGAGCGTTATGCGCGCGCCGACACCTCGGTGACCGCGCAGGTGCTCAAGCTGATGGCCGCGCAGCCCGACGCGGTGCTGGTCGCCGGCTCGGGCACGCCCGCCGCGCTGCCGGCCAAGGCGTTGAAGGAACGCGGCTTCACCGGCAAGCAGTACCAGACCCACGGCGTGGCCAACAACGACTTCCTGCGCGTGGGCGGCAAGGACGTCGACGGCACCATCCTGCCCAGCGGCCCGGTGCTGGTGGCCGACCAGCTGCCGGCCAAGCATCCGCTGAAGAAGAGCGCCAGCGATTACGTCGCCAAGTACGAAGCCGCCTACGGCAAGGGCAGCGTCAGCACCTTCGGCGCCCACGCCTGGGACGCCGGCCTGCTGATGACCGCAGCGGTGCCGGTGGCACTGAAGAAGGCGCAGCCGGGCACGCCCGAGTTCCGCGTCGCGCTGCGTGACGCGATCGAGCAGGTCAAGGAACTGCCCGGCGCGCACGGCATCTTCAACATGTCGGCCACCGATCACCTGGGCCTCGACCAGCGCGCCCGCGTGATGGTGACGATCGACAACGGCGCCTGGAAGTACCTGCCGTAAGCCTTGCGGGCCCTGAACGCGGGCGCCCGCCGGCGTTCAGGCCGCCGCTGCTTCCACCACCATCTGCACGCGCTTGCGGCCCTGGTATTCGTCCAGGCTGAGCCGGTAGGCCAGCCGAACGCGCGCGGGCAGGGCCTCGGTGTGGCCGAACCAGATCGCCTCGCGCAGTTGACCGGCGTGGCGCACGCTGAGCTTCATGTGCTTTTCGCCGACCAGGCGCTGGCTCACCACGTCGACCTCGTCGGTGAACAGCGGCGCCTCGAAGGCCTGGCCCCAGACCGCCGCGTCGAGCAGCTGCACCACGTCGGTGTCGAACCACTGCCGTTCCAGCGGGCCGTCGGTGGCCAGGCGGCGCTGCAGCGCGGCCGGTGACAGCCATTCGGTGGCGACCCGCTGCAGCGCGACATCGAAGGTGGCGAAGTCGGCCTCGTCGATCGTGCAGCCGGCCGCCATCGCGTGGCCGCCGAACTTCTTGAGCACCTCGGGGTGGCGCTTGGCGACCAGGTCGAGTGCGTCGCGCAGGTGAAATCCCGGGATCGAGCGGCCCGAGCCCTTGAGGTGGCCGTCGGCCCCGCGTGCGAACACGAAGGTCGGCCGGTGCAGCCGCTCCTTCAGCCGGCCGGCGACGATGCCGACCACGCCTTCATGAAACTCGGGGTCGTAGAGCGACAGCGCCGGCGGCGGCTCGCCGGCGGGCATCAGGCGCTCCAGCAGCACCTCGGCCTGCTCCTTCATGCCGCTTTCGACCTCGCGGCGCTGGCGGTTGATGGCGTCGAGCTGCTGCGCCAGTTCGGTGGCGTGGCCCGGGTCGTCGCTCAGCAGGCAGGCGATGCCCAGGCCCATGTCGGCCAGGCGCCCGGCGGCGTTCAGTCGTGGGCCGAGCGCGAAGCCGAAGTCGAAGCCGCTGGCTTTCATCGGATCACGCCCGGCGGCCACGAACAGCGCCGCCACGCCCGCCTGCATGCGCCCGCTGCGGATGCGTTTCAGGCCCTGCGCGACCAGCCGGCGGTTGTTGGCGTCGAGCCGCACCACGTCGGCCACGGTGCCGAGCGCGACCAGGTCGAGCAGCGCATCGAGCCGTGGCTGATTCGCGGCATCGAAGGCACCCCGTGCACGCAACTCCGCGCGCAGCGCCAGCAGCACGTAGAACATCACGCCGACCCCGGCCAGCGCCTTGCTCTCGAACGCGCAGCCGGGCTGGTTGGGGTTGACGATCACGTCGGCCGTGGGCAGCGTCACCGCGCCGTTGGCGTCGGCCGCGGGCAGGTGGTGGTCGGTGACGAGCACCTTCATGCCCAGCGCTTGCGCGTGCGCCACGCCGGCGTGGCTGGCGATGCCGTTGTCGACTGTCACCAGCACGCTCGGGCGCTCGTGCGCCGGGCGGGCCAGCGCCAGGTCGACGATGGTCGGCGTCAGGCCGTAGCCGTGCACCGCGCGGTCGGGCACCACATGCTGCAGCGTGCCGGGGCGGGCGCCCAGCATCGCCAGGCCACGCAGCGCGACGGCGCAGGCGGTGGCGCCGTCGCAGTCGTAGTCGGCCACGATGACGATGCGCTCGCCGGCCTGCAGCGCGTCGGCCAGCAGGCGCGCAGCGGCGTCGGCGCCGAGCAGTTCGGTGGGCGGGATCAGGCGCGCCAGGCCGTCGTCGAGTTCGGACGGCGTGCGGATGCCGCGCGCCGCGTACAGGCGCGCCAGCAGCGGGTGAACGCCGGCCTGCTCCAGCGCCCAGGCGGCGCGCGGCGGGACGTCGCGGATGTCGATCTGCGGGGTGCTCATCTCAAAGTTCTCCCAGCACGACCGCCGCACCGCCGCCCGAGCCGCCGCCCAGGCGCCGGCGTAGTTTCGTCAGCCAGCCCTGCGGCCGGGCCTGCCATTGGCGCGCGCGGCGTTCGCCGCACAGCGTCAGCGTGACCGGCTCGCCGCGTTCGGCACGCGCCAGCAGCTCGGTGATCGGCCCGGCGTCGAGCGCCTGCCAGGCGTCGCACCAGCGTTGCCAGTCGCCGGCCAGCAAGGCGGCGCGCAGGCTGTCGTCGACCTGCAGGCCGGCGATCGGCAGCACCGGCTGGGCCACGCCGCAGCCGCTGAGCCAGAAGGAGTTGACGCGCCACTGGTGGGCCGCGTCGCGGGCCTCGTTGACGGGGTGTTCGTGCCACAGCATCTGCGCCTCCACCTGCAGGCGGCGCAGGCGGCGCGCCTGCAGGTCGTCGCTGAGCCAGAGGTCGAGGCTGCGGCCGATGGCGCGGTCGAGCGAGGCGGTGCGCAGGCCGGCCAGGCTGGCGTGGCGGGCGTACCAGCGCAGCGGCGCGCCCCAGATCAGGCGCCAGCCTTCGGCCTCGAAAGAGGGCAGCAGGGCCTCGAACAGCGCGCGCGATTCGTCGGCGCCGAGCTCGAGCAGGGCCGGGTCGAGCAGCGAGATCTGGTCGCTGCCGACCTGCCAGTGCACCGGCGTGACCAGGCCCCAGGCGGTGTGCGGATCGCCGCCGTCGGCCACGCCGTCGGCGGCGGCCAGCGCGGCGGCCCAGGGCCAGCGGCCGTCGCCGCCCTGCCAGCCGTGGAGCTGCGCCAGCACGTGTTCGTGCGGCGCGCTGAGGCTGTATTCGTCGGCTTCGTCGTGCTCGGTGGCCGTGCCCGGCCGGCTGGCATGGGCCGCATGGGCCGAGGGTGCGGGGCCGGGTGCGCCGGTTTCGGTCAGCCGTTCGAGCAGCGCTTCCAGGCGGGGCAGTTTCAGCACCTGCAAGGCGGCCTGGGCGGCGGCGGAGATGCCGCTGGCGTGGGGCACCAGCAGGTGCGGGGCGGGCTGGGCGGGGGATGGGGACACGGGTGGGCGGACGCTGGCTGCGGTCGGTTCAGGGGCAGCGCGGATTATCCGGCCGGGGCCAAGCCGCGCGGCAGGTGTCAGTTAGCATGCCGACCCCATGAACTGGCCCTATGAAATGCGCATCGGTTGGCGCTACACCCGAGCCGGTCGCGGTGGACGTCGCAACGGCTTCATCTCCTTCATCTCGGGCGTGTCGATGCTCGGCATCGCGCTCGGCGTGGCGGCGCTGATCATCGTGCTCAGCGTGATGAACGGCTTCCAGAAGGAAGTGCGCGACCGCATGCTGAGCGTGATCGCGCACGTCGAGGTCTACGGCAACGGCGGCGAGCCGCTGGCCGACTGGCAGGCGCTGGCGGCACAACTGCAGCGCCATCCGCAGGTCAAGGCGACGGCCCCTTTCGTGGCTGCGCAGGCGCTGATCGCCCGCGGCGACGACATGCGCGGCGTGCTGGTGCGCGGCATCGATCCGGCCGAAGAGGCCGATGTCACCGCGCTGGGCGCGCAGCTCAAGGACGGCGTGCTCAAGCGCCTGCAGCCCGGCAGCTGGGGCGTCGTGCTCGGCGCGCAGCTGGCGCGCAGCCTGGGCGTGCAGGAGGGCGACAGCATCACGCTCGTCACCCCCAGCGGCCAGACCACGCCGGCCGGCGTGGTGCCGCGCTTGAAGCAGGTGACGGTGGCGGGCGTGTTCAACGCCGGCCACTACGAATACGACAGCGGCATGGCGCTGATGCACATCGACGACGCCGCGCGGCTGTTCCGCACCGGCGGCCCGCAGGGCGTGCAGCTGCGGCTGGCCGACCTGCACCAGGCCCGCACGGTGGCGGCCGACCTGGTCGGCGGCCTCGGCCCGGCCTATCAGGTGCGCGACTGGACCCGCACCAACGCGACCTGGTTCGACGCGGTGCAGATCGAGAAACGCATGATGAGCCTGATCCTGACGCTGATCGTCGCGGTGGCGGCCTTCAACCTGGTGTCGACGCTGGTGATGACGGTGACCGACAAGCGCGCCGACATCGCCATCCTGCGCACGCTGGGCGCGAGCCCGCGCTCGGTGATGGGCATCTTCATGGTGCAGGGCGCCACCTCGGGCGTGATCGGCACCTTCGGCGGGCTGCTGCTGGGGCTGGCGGTGGCGCTCAACATCGACGTCATCGTGCCGGCGATCGAGCGGCTGTTGAACATCAGCTTCCTGCCCGGCAACATCTACCTCATCACGCGCATGCCCAGCGACCCGCAGAGCGCCGACATCATGCCGATCGTGATCACCTCGCTGGTGCTGGCCTTCCTGGCCACGCTGTATCCGAGCTGGCGCGCCAGCCGTGTCAACCCGGCCGAGGCGCTGCGTTATGAATGACAGCGTGAACCACGCGGTGCTGAAGGCCACCGGCCTGGTGCGGCGCTACCACGAGGGCGGCGACGACGGGCTCGACGTCACCGTGCTGCGCGGTGTCGACCTGACCATCTCGCGCGGCGAGATCGTCGCGGTGGTGGGGGCCTCGGGCTCGGGCAAGAGCACCTTGCTGCACCTGATGGGCGGGCTCGACGCGCCCACCAGCGGCGAGGTCATGCTGATGGGCCGCCGCCTGGCCGGGCTGAACGCCACCGAGCAGGGCCGCTGGCGCAACCGCCACCTCGGGTTCATCTATCAGTTCCACCACTTGCTGCCCGAGTTCAGCGCGCTCGATAACGTGGCGATGCCGCTGTTGATCCGGCGTGGCTCGATGGCCGATGCACGCGAGGCGGCGCAGGCGATGCTGGCGAGCGTGGGCCTGGCCGCGCGCACGCGGCATCGGCCCAGCGAGCTGTCGGGCGGCGAGCGCCAGCGGGTGGCGATCGCGCGGGCGCTGGTCAGCCAGCCGGCCTGCGTGCTGGCCGACGAACCCACCGGCAACCTCGACCGCGAAACCGCCGCCCAGGTGTTCGAGCTGATGCTCGACCTGGCGCGCCGCCAGGGCACGGCCTTCGTGCTGGTCACGCACGACACCACGCTGGCCGCGCGCTGCGACCGCGTGCTGCGGCTCGACAAGGGTTCGATCGTTCCCTGAGTGCGGCCCTTGTCTCTTTGAGCCTCAGAGCCGCGCCTTGGCCACCGACTCCAGCATCCGCGGCAGGGCCACGGCGATCAGCAGGCCGAGGTTGGCGCGCTGGTTGTTGAGCAGCATGCCCTGCAGCACGTCCTCGCCGTGGCGGATCACCATCACGGTGGAATTGCCGTCGAGATCGAGCAGCAGGTAGCGGCGCAGCGACGGAAAACCCGCATTGCTGAGCACCGCCACCAGGTCGTTGGTGACCTGCGTGAACAGCGCCACCGCGGCCGGCTGGGCGTTGTGGCCGGCCAGCGAAAGGCCGGTTTCACGGTCCCAGATGTCGGTGGCCAGCAGGCCGTCTTTCAGCAGACCCTTGAGGTCGTTGACGGCGGCGTCGAGCTGGGCGATGTCGAGGTTCATGGTGCGGTGTCTCCGTGGGTGGGTTGTCGTGTCGGGATCGGATGCGGCGCGGTCGCGGTCGGCGCCATCGGGTGGCTCGGTTGGCTCGGGCGGCCGGCCTGCAGGCGCGGGCCGGCACCGAACAGGCGGCCCAGCTCGTCGGCGCTCTGGCGTGCGCGCAGGTGCAGCACGCCCAGCGGGGTACTGCGCGCGCCGATCATCAGCACCAGCGGCTGGGTCGGGTGCGGCACCTGCACGGCCACCAGGATCGAACCCCCGGCTTCGAGGGTCAGCACGTCCAGGCCGGGCGGTCCGCCGGTGCTGTCATCGTCGGACAGGCTCGACAAGGTGGCCTCGCCCATCGTGAACAGCGAGCTGGCCAGCGCGGCGAGCTTGCCCAGCTGGCTCTCGGTGACGCCGATCGAGCAGACGTTGAAACCGTCGCCGGTGCACAGCACCGCGCTGCGCAGCTGCGGCAGGCGTGCGGCCAGCAGCTCCATCGCGGGCACCGCCCGCTTGCCCATCGCCATCGAATCCATCTGCCACCTCAGGTATTGACGAAAGGCCAGTCCATCTGCCCGGATGCGACGTGGCGGCACGGTTCAGGCCACCGCCGTCACGGCCGCCGCGGGGCTGGCCAGCGACACGGCGATGACCTGCCGCACGTCGGCTGCGCTGCGCGGATCGGCCGACAGCACCGGTGCCATCGGATGCCAGGCCTGCAGTGCGTCGCGGTAGGGGTCGAGCGCGCTGTCGGCAAAACCGGCCGGCAGGCGGGTGATCGCCACCGCCAGCCGCACCACCGGCACCCGCGCGGCGATCGCGCTGACCCAGCGGGCCATTTCGGCCACGCCCTCGGCGCTGCCGCCGGGCCGGTCGCCGAACAGCCAGAGCACCACGCCACTGCTCTGCGGCAGCAACGCGTCCCAGACGGCATCGAAGCGCTCCTGCCCCGGCAGGCCGCACAGGCTGATGCGCGAGCCATCGCCGAACTGCCACTCGCCGTAGTCGAAACCGACGGTGGTGCGGGTCTTGTGGCTGTCCGCGCCGAGCTGTTCGCGTGTCATCGGCACGTCGGTGTCGAGCACCGGGATGTCCGACACCGCGCGCAAGGCGGTGGTCTTGCCCACGCCGTAGGGGCCGACGAAGGTGACGCGATCGCTCAGGCTGTCGCCGATCAGGGGCCGCAGGGCCGGGCGCGACAGGGGGCGCAAAAGGGATGTCATGCGTAACGTTGCCAGAGGCGTCGCAAGAGGCCCCAGCGGCGCGACTCGCTCCCTTGCGGGGCGGGAGGGGCCGCTGGGGCGGGCGGGCGCGGCAGGCCGGGCACGATGTCGACCCGCTCGTTGAGCACCGGCAGCGCCGACAGGTCGACCGGCGCCGATGCGCCCGCCTGCGTCTGCAACTCGGCCGGCACGCTGTCGAGCCAGCCCCTGAGCTGGGCGTCGTGCAGCAGCCGGTGCAGCGCCTGGGTGTCGCGCAGGCCGTGGACCAGCAAGGGATAGGGGGTCCAGCCGCGCAGCAGGCGCCCGCAGGCCACCGCCAGTTCGACCGAGGCATTGCCGTAGCGGTTGACGTCGGGCCAGCGGTGCAGCCGAAGCGCCTGCCCTGACCAGCGCTCGCTGCTGGCATCGTCGGCCGGCACCGTCGCACCGGGCGCGCGCCCGACCAGCTGATCGAGCCAGCGCGTCACGCTGTCGTGCTGCAGCGGCACCCGAAAGAAGGTCCAGCACGGCGCTGGCAGGTCGATCCAGTTGCGCGCCAGGGCGATGCCGTGCAGCCGGCCGTCGCGCTCGATGGTGGCGGTGAGATCCGGCGCCACACCGCGTGCCACGTCGACGATGAACCAGCGCGCCGCCTCGGATTCGTTCACCCAGTGCCAGGGTTCACCCCGAAAGCTCAGCAGCGATTTCCAGAGGATGACCTCACGCGAATCCCGATGCGGCGACCACAGGGCGTAGTGGTTCGGCTCCGGTCGTGCGGACACGGACGGGGATGGCCTCTCCAGGAATCGCCCGGTGGTCCGGATCATTTCCACACCTGTGCGCTTTCTGAGCGGCGGCCCGCGCCGCAACCTTGATCTAGGGGTTTGACAAGGACGCTAGTTTTTCATATCCGGAGTCGGAATTGAAGAATTTGTCAGCAGGGTTTCCAGGCACTGCTCGCGGATGCCGTAGAAGGCCTTGATCTCGGCGATCTGGGCCCGGATCGCCTCGGCATGGCCCGGTCGATCCTTGGCGCGGCGCACCGCCAGGATCATCTTGTTCTTGTTGGTGTGCTCCAGCGACACGAACTCGAACACCTGGGTGTCGTAGCCCGCCGCGTCGAGCAGCAGCGCGCGCAGGCTGTCTGTCACCATCTCGGCCTCCTGGCCCAGGTGCACGCCGTGCTGCAGCATCGGCCGCAGCATCGCCGGCGTCTTGATCTGGGGCCGCAGCTGCTTGTGGCAGCACGGCGAGCACATGATGATCGACGCACCCGCCTGCAGGCCCAGGTGGATGGCGTAGTCGGTGGCGATGTCGCAGGCGTGCAGCGCCACCATCACGTCCATCGGCGCCACGGCGTGGCTGCGCACGTCACCGGCGTCGAACGTCAACCCGTCATGGCCGTGCTGGCGGGCGACGCGGTTGCACAGCTTGACCAGGTCTTCGCGCAGCTCCACGCCCGTCACCAGCGCCTGCTTGCCCAGGCCGCGCAGCAGCTCGTGCATCGCGAACGTCAGGTAGGCCTTGCCGCAGCCGAAGTCGACCACCCGCACGCTCGGCGCATCGGCCAGCGGCGAGGCGGCCAGCGCGGCGCCGAAGATCTCGGTGAACTTGTTGATCTGCTTCCACTTGCGCGCCATCGACGGCACCAGCGCGCCCTGCGCGGTGGCCACGCCCAGGTCGACCCAGCACGGCCGCTCGAGCGCCAGCGGGCGCTGCTTGTCGCGGTTGTGGCCCTGTGCCGCGTCGCCGGCGGGCGCCGCGGCCTGGGCGCGTCGGCCCACCTGCAGCCGGTAGCGCGGCTGGCCGCCCTTGATGCGCACGCCCAGCTGCACCTCCTGCGTGTCGGTGTCCATGTGGGCGTGGCCGAAGCTCGCGCCGATCAGCTCGTCGAGCAGCGCCAGCGCCTGCGCGTTCGGCGGGTTCTTGGTGATGTCCCGGGTGGTGTGGCGCCAGACCATCTGCAGGCAGGGCTCGTCGCGCAGCGTGATCGGGCGCACCAGCAGCCGCTCCAGGCCGGCCTCGCCGCCGCGGTACTGGCCCAGCGTCAGCCGCACCAGCTTGCCGCCGGCCACGGCGGTGGTCAGCAGCCGGAAGAAGCGCGCGCGGTCGTCGGGCGCGGCGGTCGCAGCGGTCGGGGAAGAGTCGGGGATCAGGTCGGTGAACATGGCGGAACCGGTGGGCGCAGCGGAGGCGCGGCAGCCTGCGATTGTCGGCGATCGCCCCGGCCGGGCCCTGCAGGCGCGCCCGGCTGCGCTATCGTTGCCGCTGCCGATCCCACTCCGCTCCGAGGAGACCGCACAGATGCAGGCCCAACGCATCGAGATGCTGCAGCGCATGCCGATCTTCGGCGCGCTCAGCCCGTCCGCACTCGAGTTCCTGCTGGCGCAGACCCGCCTGCGCGAGGTCAGGGCGCGCGAGTTCTTCTTCCGGCAGGGCGAGCCGGCCTGCTCGATGTACGTGCTGGAGACCGGCGAGGTGTCGGTGCGCAAGAGCTGGCGCGACCGCGACTTCAAGCTGCGCACGCTCGGCCCCGGCGACTGCTTCGGCGAGATGGCGCTGATGGACCTGGCCGACCGCAGCGCCTCGGTGCGCGCCGACGCCGACTGCGTGGCCATCGAGCTGTCGCCCGACGATCTGCTGCGGCTGTACGAACACGACGTCGAGCAGTTCGCGCTGGTGCAGATGAACATCGGCCGCGAGGTCTGCCGGCGCCTGCGCGTCACCGACGAGCTGCTGTTCCAGGCGATGGTCGGCGAGCTGCCGTCGAGCGTGGACACGGTGTTCCAGTCGCTCTGACCGGCCTGATCGCGGCGACCGTGCGCGGCGTCGACAATCGCGCCATGCCTTCTTCCGCACGCCCATTCCTGTTCGCCTGCGCCGCCCTGATCGCATTGCCGGCGCTGGCCTCGGCCCGCCCGGCGCCGCAGGTGCTGTGCCACGTCACCTATGGCGGCGAGACGCAGATCCTGCGTGCCAGCCCGGTGGCCAGCCCCTACGCGGTGGCGCCGGTGGCGATCGGCTCGTATTTCCTGTTCCGCATCGTCGTGCAGACCGAACCGGCCGCGCTGGCGGCGGTCAAGCTCTACACCTATGCCGACCGCGAGGGCGGCCCGGTGCCGATCCATCAGCAGGCCGTCGCCTGGCCACCGCCGCGGCTGCGGCCCGGTGCGCCGGGCGGGTTCACCGGCCTGCAGTGGGTCTACGAGCCGGTGCGTGATGGCGAGTTGCAATACTGGTGCGAACGCCGCGCCGATCGGAGCGCGCGATGATGTTCAAGCAGATCCGCTGCGGCCTGGCGCTGATGGCCGCCCTGCTGCTCGTGACCGCTGCCGGCGCCGCGCCGCCACCGGCATCGGCATCGGCATCGGCACCGTTGCGCCTGGTCTTCGTCGGCGACCTGATGCTCGACGACGGCCCGGGCCGGACCATCGAGGCCGGCGGCGACCCGCTGGCCGCCTTCGACCCCTGGCTGCGTGAGGCCGACTACCGCATCGGCAACCTCGAGGTGCCGATCGCCACCGTCGGCGCGCCGATGGACAACAAGATCTACACCTTCCGCGCCCACCCGCGGGTGCTGAAGGTGCTCGCCGGCCGCTTCGACGCGCTGGCGTTGTCGAACAACCATTCGGGCGACTACGGCCGCGCCGCCTTTCTCGAAACCATGGCGCTGGTGCAGGGCGCGGGCATCGCCACCTTCGGCGGCGGCAGCAACCTGGCCGAGGCGCACCGGCCGCTGTGGATCGAGCGCCAGGGCCTGCGCATCGCCGTGCTGGGCTACAACGAGTTCAAGCCGCGCAGCTTCGAGGCCGGCGCCAGCTGGGCCGGCGTGGCCTGGAGCGAGGACAGCCACGTGCTGGCCGACATCCGCGCCGCCCGCCGCGCCGGCGCCGACGTGATCATCCCGTTCATGCACTGGGGCTGGGAGCGCGAGCCCGAGCCCAGCCAGCGCCAGCGCCAGCTCGCCCGGCTGATGATCGACGCCGGTGCTGATGCGGTGGTCGGCGGCCACCCGCACGTCACGCAGGGCGCCGACACCTACCGCGGCAAGCCGATCATCTGGAGCCTGGGCAATTTCGTGTTCGACGGCTTCGAGCCGGGCCCCGGGCGGATCGGCTGGCTGCTGCGCCTGGGCGTCGACCGCCACGGCGTCGTCGCCTGGGACACGCTGCAGGCGCGCATGGACGAGGCCGGCACGCCCACGCCCGAGCCGCAGGTGGCCACGCCTTGCGGTCGGCGCGGCCTGCCGGTCGTGCGGGTCTGCCGGCCTCGTCCCGGTGTTGCACCGAGCCCCTGACGCGGGTGTGACGTCCCCCGTGCCTGGGTGGTGACAGCGGTAAGCACATGGAACGCTGCTGGCAGATGCCCACTCTGCACGCCGATCATGCGCAGCCCTCGTCGATGATCGCCTCTTGAGCGGGCGCCGGGTGCGCCCGCAAGTCTGTCGATGAGTCTGATCGCCGCGATGCCACCGCCCGAATTGATGCCACTGATACCTGCAACCCCGTCCACCCGGATCGCCGCGCAGGCCCGCCTGCGCCTGCCGCTGGCGGCCGCCGTGCTGAGCCTGTCGCTGATGCTCGCTGCCTGCGGCGGCGGCGGCGCTTCGAGCGACGAGACCGGCGCCGCTGCCCGTGTGCCCGTCACCAGCGAGGCCGAAGCCGTGCGCCTGCTCGACCAGGCCACCTTCGGCGCCACGCCGATCGAGGTCCAGCGCGTCAGGGATCTCGGTGCCAGCGCCTGGATCGACGAGCAGATGGCCAAGCCGGCCACGTCCAGCCGCACGCACTGGGAGATGCTGGACCGGCAGAACAAGGCCGCCGACCCGACCGCTGTCAGCCGCACCGAGGTCTATCACAGCTTCTGGCACAACGCCGTCAGCGCGCCCGACCAGCTGCGCCAGCGGGTGGCCTACGCGCTGTCGCAGATCATGGTGGTGTCGATGGTCGATTCGGGCGTCAACGATCAGCCGCGCGGTGTCACCAGCTACTACGACATGCTCGGCCAGCATGCGTTCGGCAACTATCGCCAGCTGCTGCAGGATGTCTCGCTGCACCCGGTGATGGGCATCTACCTCTCGCACCTGCGCAACCAGAAGGAAGACCTCGCCAAGGGCCGCGTGCCCGACGAGAATTTCGCCCGCGAGGTGATGCAGCTGTTCTCGATCGGCCTGGTCGAACTCGACCTCGACGGCAGCGCCAGCGCCGGTGGCCCGCGCGAGACCTACGGCGCCGACGACATCTCCGGCCTGGCCAAGGTCTTCACCGGCTGGAGCTGGCACTGCAACGGCGACACCAGCGACAGCTGCTTTCACGGCTGGAACGAATCGGCCAAGGCCTACCCGGATCGCAGCATCGCATCGATGCGCAGCTACGCGAAGTACCACTCGGCCAGCGAGAAGGCGTTTCTCGGCAGCACGGTGGCCGGCGGCAGCGACGGCGATGCCAGCCTGAAAGTCGCGCTCGACCGGCTCGCCGCCCACCCGAACGTCGGCCCCTTCATCGGCCGCCAGCTGATCCAGCGCCTGGTCACCAGCCATCCCAGCCCGGCGTATGTGGAGCGGGTGGCCAAGGTGTTCAACAACAACGGCAGCGGCGTGCGCGGCGATCTCAAGGCCGTGGTCAAGGCCGTGCTGCTCGACACCGAAGCCCGCGCGCCCTCGGCCGCGCAGCGCGACAGCTTCGGCAAGCTGCGCGAGCCGGTGCTGCGCCTGAGCAAGGTCCTGCGTGCGTTCGGTGCCACGTCCACCTCCAGCCACTGGTTGATCGGCAACACCGACGACCCCGGCACCTCGCTGGGCCAGACGCCGCTGCGTTCGCCCTCGGTCTTCAACTTCTACCGCCCCGGCTACGTGCCGCCCAACACGCTGGCCGCGGCCCGTTCGCTGACCGTGCCCGAGATGCAGATCACGCACGAGACCAGCGTGGCCGGTTATGCCAACTTCATGCGCAGCGTGGTGCAGAACAACGGGGTGGGCGAGACGCCCGCCGGCGCGAGCACGCGGGATGTGCAGCTCGACCTCTCGGCTGCACGGGCAGCCGCCCACAAGCCCGATGAACTGGTGGCGCTGATGAACAGCCGCCTGTTCGGTGGCGCCATGCCCGCCGCACTGGCCGATCAGATCCAGGCGGCCGTGGAGTCGATCACCATTCCGCTGCTCACGAGCACGAACATGGTGGCCTGGGAAGCCGCCAACTCCAATCGTGTCCGGCTGGCGCTCTACCTGAGCGTGGTGTCGCCCGAGTTCATCGTCCAGAAGTGAGTGCCGTGATGTCGCAAAAGTTATCGACGGCCACGCGCCGCGAGTTCCTGCGCCGTGCCGGCGCGCTGGTGGGCATGACCGCGCCGGGCGCCCTGCCATTGGCCACGCTGCTGGCCGCCAGCGGCCAGGCGGCCGCGCAGACCGCCGGCGACTACAAGGCGCTGGTGTGCGTGTTTCTCAACGGTGGCAACGACAGCTTCAACACCGTGCTGGCCACCGATGCGCCGGCCTGGGCCGCCTACCAGGGCGTGCGCAACCAGGTGCCCGACAGCATCGCGCTGCTGGCCGCCGGCACCTTGCCCGATGCGAGCGCCGCGGCCGGTTCGCCGGCCCGGCTGGGCGGCGTGTTGCCGCTCACGCTGGCCGGCCGCAGCTTGGCCGTGCATCCGCTGCTGGGCGGTCTGGCGAACAACTTCAACATCAGCAAGCGGCTGGCGGTGCTGGCCAATGTCGGACCGCTGGTGCAGCCGACCAGCAAGGCGCAGTACGCCAGCATCGGCCACCCCAAGCCGGCCAAGCTGTTCAGCCACAACGACCAGCAGAACCTCTGGCAGGCGCTGTCGCCCGAGGGCGCGCGCAGCGGCTGGGGTGGGCGCATGGCCGATCGGCTGATGAGCGACAACAGCCGGGCCATGTTCACCGCCATCTCGGCCAGCGGCGCCAGTGTCTGGCTGGCCGGCCAGACCGCGCGCCAGTACCAGGTCAGCACCAACGGCGCGATCCGCATCGGCAGCGGCAACAGCCTGTTCGGCTCGACGGCCGGGTTCGCCGCCATGCAGCAGATCATGCGCAACAGCCGCGGCACCCATGTGCTCGAACACGACCATGCCGACGTGGTGGCGCGTTCGGTCGACGCCGAAGTGCAGCTCAGCAGCGCCTTGCCTGCGGCCAGTGACGGCGCCTGGGGCACGGCACCGAGCACCGGCAGCTACAACGCCGACACCGACCCGCTGCTGCGCTACACCAGCGCCATCACCGGTAACGCCACGACCAATCCGCTGGCCAGGCAGTTGCAGATGGTGGCGCGCTGCATCGCCGCACGCGGCACGCTGGGCATGAAGCGCCAGGTGTTCTTCGTCAACCTGGGCGGCTTCGACACCCACGACAACCAGAACCGCAACCATGCCGACCTGATGGCGCGGCTCGACCATGGCCTGAGCTATTTCGACCGCACGCTGGTGAGCATGGGCGCGGCCCCGCTCGTCACCACCTTCACCGCCTCCGACTTCGGCCGCACCTTCACCAGCAACGGCGACGGCACCGATCACGGCTGGGGTTCGCACCAGTTCGTGATGGGCGGTGCGGTGCGTTCAGGCCTGTATGGCGACTGGCCCACGCTGGGCGCGAAGAACAGCGCCAACAACGATTTCGACAGCAGCACCGACCAGTTGCGCAACGGCGCGCTGCTGCCCACCACGTCGGTCGAGCAGATGGGCGCGACGCTGGCGCGCTGGATGGGGGTTTCCGACAGCCAGGCGCTGGAGATCTTCCCGAACCTCGCCAACTTCGACGTCAGCAAGCGCCATCTCGGCTTCCTGTCCGCACCGGCTTGAAGCTGTTCACCCGCCGGCGCGCCGAGAGGCCGCGCCGGCGGCCGCGCTTCAGCGTGCGCCCAGGCGCTGCGCCAGTGCGTTGAACTGGCCCATCGACACCAGATGCGCGTGCAGCAGGGCGAGGGCGCCGCTGCGGTGCAGGGCCAGCACGTCGGCGTCGGGCAGCTTGGCGAGCTTTTCCTCGTCGACCATGAAGAAGCCGGTGGCGTTGATGTGCTCGCCGTTGGCCAGCTCGCCCTTGATCTCGGCGCCGCGCAGCAGGTTGAGCGCCACCAGGCGCTCGCACAGCGCCTCGGTGCGCTGCTGCTCGGTCTCGAAACGGTCGAGGAAACGCATCACCGACTGCAGGTAGTCGGTCGGCTCGCCGGCCTCGGTGAGCAGCAGTTCGCCCTCGCTGTCGTTGAGGCCTTCGTAGGCTTCGTCGATCACCAGGCTGAGCTGTTCGGGCTGCGTGCGCACGTAGGCAAACGGATAGCGGCGCAGCACCGCCGGCAGGCTGCGGCCGCCCCAGCGGCCGTCGTCGCCGATCACCAGGTTCTGGCGCTCGCGCAGGCCCAGCATCACCACCGGCGCGACACGCGCCTTGCCATTGGCGTCGGGCGGGGCGGGGATGAAGCCGATCGGGAACTCGCGCGCCACTTCGGCAAACTCGATGGTGGTCAGCGGCACCGCGTTCAGGTCACGCGCAAACAGCCAGTCGTTGACCGGCTTGACGCGCTTGCCGGCGTGGCGCTTGCGGTCCAGCAGGACCAGGTTGCGGTAGATGCCGTTCGAGCGCGCCGGTGCGGCCTGCGCCGCGGCGGCAGCGGTGACGGTGGCGTCGTTGTTGTTGGTCTGGGTCATTCATCTTCTCCGTCTGTGGGTGTTCGGCTGGCCAGGATCTTGTCGACCCGCTTGCCGTCGAGGTCGATCACCTCGAAGCGCCAGCCGTCCCATTCGACGAAGTCGGCGGTCTGCGGCAGGCGTCCGAGCAGCAGCATGATCATGCCGGCCAGGGTGTTGTAGCGGCCGCGGTCTTCGTCGGGCAGTTGCTTGAGGCCCAGACGATCCTTCAGCTCGGGCACCGGAATCAGGCCGTCGACCAGCCACGAACCATCATCACGTTGCACCGCCCAGGCGTCCTCGGCCTGCGCGGGGGTGAATTCTCCGGTGATCGCCTCCAGCACGTCGCGCAAAGTAATCACGCCTTGCACCACGCCGTACTCGTCGACCACGAAAACCATCTGCACTTCGGAGCCACGGAAGTGTTCGAGCAGCTCCATGCCCGACAAGGTCTCGGGCACGAACACCGCCGGCTGCATCGCATCGGTCAGCGACAGCTCGCTGCTGCGCGCCAGCTGCATCAGCAGCTGCTGGGCGGTGACGACACCCAGCACGTCGTCGAGCCCGCCGCGGCAGACCGGGTAACGCGAGTGGCCGTGTTCGACCAGCACCGCCAGGATCTGCTCGCGCGGGGCCGTCACCTCGAGCCAGGCGATGTCGCCGCGCGGGATCATCATGCTGCCGATCTGGCGGTCGTCGAGGCGGAACACGTTGCGCACCATCTGGTGCTCGTGGGCCTCGATCACGCCGGCGTCCAGGCCTTCCTCGAGGCTGGCGGCGATCTCCTCTTCGGTCACGCCACGCGGGCCGGTGTCGCTGACGCCCAGCAGCCGCAGCACCGCCTGGGTCGTGGCCGACAGCAGCCGCACGAACGGCCGCGCGGTGATCGACAGCACGTTCATCGGCCGGGCCGTCAGGCGCGAGACGGCCTCGGGGTAGAGCTGGCCGACACGCTTGGGCACCAGCTCGCCGAAGATGATGGTCAGGAAGGTGATGATCACCACCACCAGCGCGGTCGCGCCGATCAGCGCGGCGGTGTGCGCGACCGGAAAGGTCTGGCTCAGCCAGTGAGCCAGCGGCTCGGAGAATGCGGCATCGCCGACGATGCCGTTCAACACGCCGATCGACGTGATGCCGATCTGCACCGTCGACAGGAAGTGCGTCGGGTTCTCGTGCAGTGCCATCGCGGCGATGGCGCCTTGATCGCCGGTCTCCACCATCACCTGCAAGCGCGCCTTGCGGCTCGATGCCAGGGCCATCTCCGACATCGCGAACACGCCGTTGAGCAGAATCAGAAAAACCAGCAGCGCGACTTCCATGACGGGCACGGAGCACGTTCCGCGCCAGAGTTGAGGCGCAGTCAGCGTAGCAGAATCGACCCATGATCTATCTCATCGGCGACCTGCAAGGCTGCTGCGACGCATTCGACCGCCTGCTCGCAACCCTCGACTTTTCACCCTCGCGCGACCACGTCCACGTGCTCGGCGACCTGGTCAACCGCGGGCCGCAATCGCTGCGCACGCTCGAGCGGCTGGCCTCGTTCGGCGACTCGGCCACCTGCCTGCTCGGCAACCACGACCTGCACCTGCTGGCTGTCGCGCACGGCGTGCGCGGCGTCCACAAGAGCGACACGCTCGACCAGATCCTGGAGAGCCCGCAGCGCGAACACTGGCTCGGCTGGCTGCGCCGGCAGCGCCTGGCCGTTCAGGCGCACGGCTGGCTGATGGTGCATGCCGGCGTGCTGCCGCAGTGGAGCGCCGAGCAGACGCTGGCGCTGGCCGCCGAGGTCGAGGCGCTGCTGCGCGGCAGCGATCTGCCGGCGTTCCTGCAGGTCATGTACGGCAATCAGCCCGCGTGCTGGGACGATGCCCTGCAAGGCGCCGACCGCTGGCGGCTGGTCATCAACACGCTCACGCGGGTGCGTTTCTGCAGCGCCGACGGCACGCTCGATTTCAAGGTCAAGGAGGGCGCCGACGCCGCACCGCCCGGCCTGATGCCGTGGTTCGACGTGCCCGGACGCCGCACCGCCGGCGTGCCGATCGCCTTCGGCCACTGGTCGACGCTGGGGCTGCTCGACCGCCCCGATCTGCTGGCACTCGACACCGGTTGCATCTGGGGCGGCGCACTCACCGCCGCGCGGATCGACGGCGGGCGGCGCGAACTGATCAGCGTGAAATGCGTGCAGGCTCAGTCGCCCGTGTGAGGGCGCATCGCCGTGCCCCTACAATCGCCGCCGCAGGAGAGCTGGCCGAGCGGTTTAAGGCAGCAGTCTTGAAAACTGCCGACGGTGGAAGCCGTCCGTGGGTTCGAATCCCACGCTCTCCGCCAGGGATAGGTTCGCAGCAGTTCGCAACCGTTCGCGAATCCACCCAAATCCCACGATTCAGCCCTTAAACACGAGGTTTTGCGTTCGCGGACGTTCGCCACGGTTCGTGCGCAGCCGCGATGAACTGGGGGTAGATTTGGGGGTAGATTTGCGAGCACCCCAGCGCCGTGTTGGGGGTATCGCAGCCCGGTCGCACTGACCGGTCAGGATCGCCGCCATGCTGACCGACACCGAATGCAGGAACGCCAAGTGCCCAGAGGGTCGCGCGTTCGTTCGTCTCGCCGATGCCGGCGGCCTCTACCTCGAGGTCAAGCCGCCGGGCGCCAAGACGCCCAGCGGCTCCAAGCTCTGGCGCTGGAAGTACCGGCACGGTGGCAAGGAGAAGCTGCTGGCGATCGGCGCCTATCCCGCCGTCAGCGTTGCCGGAGCCAGGCGCGAACAGGCCAAGGCGCGCGCGCTGCTCGATGCCGGCACCGACCCCGGCGAGGCCCGCAAGGAGGCCAAGTACGCCAAGCTGAACGAGCACGAAACGTCCTTCGAGGCCGTGGCGCGTCAGTGGTGGGCAGGCTGGAAGGCGAACAAGACCGAGCGTTACGCCGAATACGTGCTGCGGCGCCTCGAACTCGACGCCTTCCCGGTGATCGGCGCCAAGCCGGTCGCTGGCCTGACCGCGCCGGACTTCGTGCGCATGGCCAAGAAGATCGAGGCGCGTGGCGTCGGCGAGCTGGCGCGCCGGATCATGGAAACCAGCGGCCAGGTCATGCGCTGGGCCGTGGCGCACGGCCTGACCGAGCGCAACCCGACCGCCGACGTGAAGCCCGGCGACATCCTCAAGCCGCGCACGGTCGAGAACTTCGCCCGTGTCGGCGCGGCCGAACTGCCCGACCTGATGCGCCACATCAACGCGTACGACGGCAGCGTGTTCACGCGCCTGGCGCTGCAGCTGATGGCGCTGACCTTCGTGCGCACGTCAGAGCTGATCGGCGCGCAGTGGCAAGAGTTCGACCTCGATGCCGCGGAATGGACGATCCCGCCCGATCGCATCGGCCGCAAGGGCCGGCAGGGCGAGCGCCGTGCGCACCTGGTTCCGCTGGCGCCGCAGGCCCTGGCGGTGCTGCGCCTGCTGCAGTCGGCGCGCGGTGCTGACCGTTGCCGCGGGCCGGCGCTGCTGTTCCCCGGCGAGCGCGACCACGAGCGCCCGATGTCCAACAACACCATGCTGAAGGCGCTGGAGCGCATGGGCTACAAGGGCAAGATGACCGGCCACGGCTTCCGGGGCATCGCCTCGACGGCGCTGAACGAGATGGGATTCCGCTTCGACGTGATCGAGGCCCAGCTGTCGCACATCGAGGGCAACCGGGTCCGCGCCGCCTACAACCACGCCGTCTGTGCTGGTCAAGTTTTTTCGGACACCACGATAGGTTGTTTGATTGCCGATTGCTGCTCGAAGGCATTGGGTGGCAGGTTGCCCAGTTTGGAGTGCAGCCGCACGCTGTTGTAGAAGCCCACGATGTAGTCGGCGATGTCGGTCATGGCCTCGGCATGGTTGGCGTAGTCGCGCTGCCAGACCCGCTCGGTCTTGAGGCTCAGGAAGAAGCGTTCCATCACCGCGTTGTCCCAGCAGTTGCCCTTGCGGCTCATGCTGCCGACCAGGCCGTGGCGCGCCAGCAGCGCCTGATGCAACGCGCTGGCGTACTGGCTGCCTCGGTCGGAATGAACAATCAGCCCTGGCGCGGGTTGGCGCTGCGCAATGGCCAGTTGCAGCGCTGCGCACACCAACTCGGCATGCATCGTCGGCGCCATCGCCCAGCCCACGACCTTGCGGGCGTACAGGTCCAGCACCACGGCCAGGTACAGCCAGCCGCTGCGCGTGCGGATGTAGGTGATGTCGCTCACCCAGGCCTGGTTGGGGCGGCTCGGATTGAAGCGCCGTGCCAGCAGGTTGTCAGAGACGGGCAGCGCATGACCGCTGTCGGTGGTGTGCATGAACTTGCGTCGCCACAGGGCCCGCAACCTGTTCTCGCGCATCAAACGTCGCACCCGGTGGCGCCCGATGCCCAGCCCCCGAGCGCGCAGCACTGCGCACAGGCGACGGCTGCCATAGACGCGGCCGCTGGCGGCGAACTCGGCCTTCAATTGCGTGCTGACCAAGCAGGCCTTGGGCGCGAGCTTGGCGCGCTGACGGGCACCGTAGTAGCCCGAACGGCTGACGCCCAGCACGCGGCATAGACGCTCGACGGTGACGGCCTTCTTGTGCAGTTGCTCGACGAACTGGTAGCTCATCGAAGCTCGCGGGCAAAGAAGGCCGATGCTTTTTTTAAGATGTCGACGTCGCCGCGCAGTTGCTTGTTCTCGGCCTCAAGCTGGCGGATGCGTTGCTGCTCGGCGGTGAGCGGTTTGCCAATGCCGGGGCGGCCTGCAGCCTCTTCATCGGCTTGCGCCAGCCATCGCCGCACGGCCGTCTCGCCGAGCTTCATGTCGCGGCAGACGTCGCCCACGCTCAAGCCCTGCTCGCGAATCATCTGCACCACTTGCAGCTTGAATTCCGCGTTGAATGTCCTTCGTTCTCTCTTGCTCATGTTCCTCGTCCAGGTGGATTCCACCTATCGAGGTGTCCGGGAAAATTAGACCATGACAGGGAGCCCGTAACCCAGCGACAAGAACCCGTGATCGATTTCCTTCTGGAACCCCGTTCACAGGAAGCAAGCCCGCCACCGTCATGGTTCGCGGGCTTTCTGTTTGGCGATGACGGAAATCGGAAATGGACCCGATTCGGTCACGCGCAGTGCCGAGCCGGGCCGCCGGCCCAAGCCGGTCCTCAGGCGCCGGCAAACGCGAAATCGATCTCCGGCGCCAGCCCGCTGACGATGCGGGCGATGCTCTTGCCCGAGCCGCACGAGTGCGTCCAGCCCAGCGTGCCGTGGCCCGTGTTGAGGAACAGGTTGCGCAGCTTGCTGCGGCCGATGATCGGCACGTTGCTCGGCGTGGCCGGGCGCAGGCCGGTCCAGAACTGCGCCTGCGCGGTGTCACCGGCGCCGGGGAACAGCTCCTCGGTGCGGCGCACGATGGCCTCGCAGCGCACCCGGTTCAGGTCGCGGTCATAGCCGTTCAACTCGGCCGTGCCGGCGATGCGCAGGCGGTCGGTGCCGGGCTGGCCGTCCACGCCGGGCGTGGTCAGGCGCGAGAACACCAGCTTGTATTCGTCGTCGGTCAGCGAGACCTGGTGCGCCTTGGCGGCGTCCTTGACCGGCATCGTCACCGAGTAGCCCTTGGCCGGGTAGATCGGCAGCTCGATGCCCAGCGGACGCGCGTAGAGCGGCGACAGGCTGCCCATCGCCAGCACGTAGGCGTCGGCGCGCAGGCGCTGGAAACGGCCTTCGGCGTCGGTCGCCTCGACGTGGTCGATCTGCCCGCCCACCTCGCGCAGCGCAGTCACGGTGTGGCTCATCAGGAACTGCACGCCGTCGGCCTGGCAGTGTTTGACCAGTTCGCGGGCGAAGCGGTTGGCATCGCCGGATTCGTCTTCCGCCGTGTAGGTGGCGCCGGCCAGTTGCGCGCGGATCGCCGCCAGCGCGGGCTCGATGCGCACGGCTTCGTCGGCCGAGATCACGCGCCGGTCACAGCCCAGTTCGCGCATCTGCGCGGCCGGGGCCTCGGCGCCGTCGAACTCTTTCTGGCTGGTGTAGAAGTGCAGGATGCCCTGCGTGCGCTCGTCGTAGGCCACGCCGATGTCACGCCGCAGCTGCTGCAGCGTGTCGCGGCTGTAGGTGCCGAGCTTGACGATCTGCTCGATGTTGTGGCGCGTGCGCCCGGGCGTACATTCGCGCAGGAACTGCAGCACCCAGCGCCACTGGCGGGCGTCGGCGCGCAGGCGAAACAGCAGCGGCGCGTCTTCCTTGCCCAGCCATTGCAGCACCTTCAGCGGTGCGCTCGGGTTGGCCCAGGGTTCGGCGTGGCTGACCGAGATCTGGCCGCCGTTGGCGAAGCTGGTCTCGGATGCGGGCGTGGCCTGGCGGTCGACGACGGTGACGTCGTGACCTTGCTGGCGCAGGAAATAGGCCGAGGTAACGCCGAGCAGGCCGGCGCCGAGGACGAGGACTTTCATGAGCTGTGCTCCAGGATCGGCCGCACGACACCGTGGCTTCGATGCCATCGGGCCGTGCGTTTGCCGCTCCCCCTGTCCTTGATACCTGAGAGTTTCAGCCGCGCGGCGCTGTGCCGGGGCCTTGCTCCTTCGGTGCGTCACGGGCGTGACGTCTCTCCAGACGGCGTGGTGTGTGTGCAGTGTTGGACCTGAGCGTTCATGGGAGTTTGCGCCTTCGGTGGCCGCGTCATCGACGCGGCACTCTCCTGCAGGGTCGTGAGTCTAGGGCTTTCGATCAGCCCTCGCTGTTCTCAGGGATCGACAGGAATCGTTCGGTCAGCGCCACCCAGTAGGCCGCGCCGATGGCGATGTTGGCGTCGTCGAAGTCGTAGCCGGGGTTGTGCACCATGCAGGCACCCGGGCTCGCGCCATCGCCGTTGCCGATCAGCAGGTAGCTGCCCGGCACGCGTTCGAGCATGAAGGCGAAATCCTCGCTGCCGCTCAGCGCCGGGCCTTGTTGCGTGACGCGGTCGGCGCCGACCAGGTCGATCGCCACCTCGCGTGCGAAGGCGGTTTCCGCCGCGCTGTTGACCAGCACCGCGTAACCCGGCCGCCAGTCGATGCGGGCGGTGACGCCGTAGCTCTGGGCCTGCGCGGCCACCAGCGCCTTGATGCGCTGCGCCAGCAGCACGCGCACCTCGCGGTCGAGCGCACGCACACTCAGCTCCAGCGTGGCGCTGGCCGGGATCACGTTGTTGGCCTTGCCCGCATGCAGCGCACCCACCGTGACCACCGCCATCTGCAGCGGGTCGACGTTGCGCGAGACGATGCTCTGCAGCGCCATCACGATGCCGGCCGCCGCCACGATCGGGTCGGCCGCGCGGTGCGGCATCGCGCCGTGGCCGCCGATGCCGTCGAGCGTGATGGTGGCGTAGTCGCTCGATGCCATCGCCGCGCCTTCGCGCAGCACCAGACGACCCTGCGGCACGCCGGGCATGTTGTGCATCGCGAAGATCGCGTCGCACGGGTAACGCTCGAACAGCCCGTCTTCCATCATGCGCAGCGCGCCGCCGCCACCCTCTTCGGCGGGCTGGAAGATCAGGTTCAGCGTGCCGTTGAAGCGGCCGTGTTCGGCCAGCTGACGGGCAGCGGCCAGCAGCATCGCGGTGTGGCCGTCGTGGCCGCAGGCGTGCATCAGGCCCGGCTTGCAACTGGCCCATTCGGCGCCGCTGGCCTCGGTGATCGGCAGCGCGTCCATGTCGGCACGCAGGCCGAGGCGGCGTGTGCCTTTCTCGTCGGTCTCGCCGCGCACCAGCCGCGCGACGACGCCGGTGCCGCCCACACCGCGTTCGACCTCGTAGCCCCAGCCTTCGAGCTTGTCGGCCACCAGCGCGGCGGTGCGGTGCTCCTCGAAGGCGAGTTCGGGATGGCGGTGGATGTCGCGGCGCAGGTGGATGAACTCACCGATGCGCGTCTGCATCGCGTCCAGCAGGTAGCTGCTCATGGTGGCCTCGTCGTCCGTCTGGTCCGTGCTTATTGGGGCTGCAGCTCGATCGACTTGGCGATGGCGCGGTAGCGCGCCGTCTCCGCGGCGAAGAACCTGGCCGAGTCGGCCAGCGACATCGGCGCCGATGCCAGCTGCGTCTGCGCTGCGAGCTGCGCGCGCACGGTCGGGTCCTGCAAGGTCTTGCCGATGGCGGCGTGCAGGCGCACGACCACGTCCTCGGGCGTGTTCTTGGGCACCATGAAGCCGGTCCAGATCTTGTACGAGAAGTTCTTCAGCGCCTGGCCTTCGCTGGCGGTGGGCACGTTCTTCAGCAGCTCCGAGCGCTGCGCGCCGAGCTGGCCGATCACCTTGAGCTTGCCCTGATCACCGAGCGCTCCCATGCCGGCGCTGTAGACCAGCACCGCGAAGTCGACCTGGCCGCCGGCGATGTCCTGCAGCAGCGGCGCGTTGCCCTTGTACGGCACGTGCTGCAGCTTGACGCCGGTGATCTGCTGCGCGTTCTCCAGGATCAGGTGGTAGAGCGAGCCCACGCCCACGCTGCCGTAGGTGAGCGGCCGCTCGCCCGACTTGCGCGCCAGCGCGATCAGCTCGTCGACGCTGTTGACGCCCAGGTCCTTGCGCGTCACGAACACCATCACCGCGTCGGCCACCGGGTGCACCAGCCGGAAATCCTCGGTCTTGAGCTTGACCGCGGCGTTGGCCAGCGGCGACAGGATCACCTCGTTGGGTGAACCCTGGAAGATGAAGTGCCCGTCGGCCGGGGCTGCGAGCACCTTCTGCGCCGCCAGCGCGCCGCTGACGCCGCCGAGGTTCTCCACCAGCACCTGCTGGCCGAGCTCCTTGCCCAGCGGGTTGAAGAAGATGCGCGCGATCGCGTCCGACGGACCGCCGGCCGGGTAGGGCACCATCAGGTTGACCGGCTTGGCCGGCCAGGTCTGCGCCAATGCTGCGCCGCAGGCCAGCACGAGTCCGCCCACCAGGGCGAGCGAGCGTTTGAGGATCGGGTTCATGTCCACTCCTGCGCCGGATTCCGGCCGCCCCGGGCCGAACCATTCGGGTCGAGGCATGGGGCCATCGTAGGAAGCCGGACTCCGCCAGTCCAATGCATTGTTCTATGCGATAGCATGATTCGGATGAATGCATTGCGGCGCCCCCTCGCATGACCCTCGTCCAGCTCCGCCACCTGATCGCGCTGGCCGAAAGCGGCTCGTTCAGCCGCTCGGCCGAGGCGCTGTTCCTGACCCAGCCCGCGCTCAGCCGCAGCATCCGTGCGCTGGAGGACGAACTCGGCCAGCCGCTGTTCGATCGCGTCGGCCGCCGCAACGAGCTGACGCCCTTCGGCCGCGAGGTGCTGCACCGCGCCACCCAACTGGTGTTCGATGCCGACGAACTGGGCGCGAGCGGCCGCCAGATGCGCGAGGGTCTGGCCGGCAAGCTGCGCGTGGGCATGGGATCGGGGCCGGGGGCGCTGCTGATGACGCCGCTGCTGCAGCAAATGGCCACCCACCACCCGAGGGTGCAGGTCGAGATCGCCCGCGGCCAGACCGGTCTCCTGCTCGAAGCCCTGCGCGAGCGCCGGCTCGACACGCTGGTGGTCGACGCCCGTTCGGTGGCGCCGGCCGCCGATCTGCAGGTCGACAGCCTGGCCGAGATGCGCGGCGCCTTCATGTGCCGCCCGGACCACCCGCTGACCCGCCGGCGCAAGGCGTTGCGCTTCGAGGCGCTGCGGCCGTATCCGCTGGCCTCCACGCCGCTCAGCGACGAGGTGGCGCGCATCCTGATCGAACGCTACGGCCCGGCGGCGCACCCCGGCGAATGCGTCACGCTGCGCTGCGAGGAGATCGCCAGCCTGGTCGAGGTGGTGCGCTCAAGCGACGCCGTGCTGCTGGCGATCCGCGCGGCGGCGCCCGATCTGGTCGAACTGGAACTGACGCCGGCCCTGAGCGCGCGCGCGCGCTTCGGCCTGGTGACGCTGGCCGGCCGCGCGCAGGCGCCGGCCTTGTCGATCGTGCGCCAGGTGATGGAGGCCTTGCTGCACGACTGAGGGCACCGCCCGCGACACTCAGCCCTGCAGGCCCGCGAAGACGTTCTGCACGTCTTCGTTCGCGTCCAGCGCGGCCAGGAAGGTTTCCACCTCTTCGAGCTGCTCGGCCGTCAGGCTGGCCGGGTCGATCGGATTCTTGGGCTTGTAGCCGAGCTTGGCCGACAGGACGCTGAAACCCTGCGCCGGCAGCGCGCGGCTGACCAGGTCGAGGTCGGCGGGCTCGGTCAGGAACATCGTGACGCCCTCGTCATCGGCCGGCTCGAAGTCCTGCGCGCCCGCTTCGATGGCGGCCAGCTCGGGATCGGCACCGGCGGCGGCGGGTTCGGCCTCGATCATGCCGACGTGGACAAAATCCCAGGACACCGATCCGGACGTGCCCAGCTGGCCCTTGCGGAACAGCACCCGCATTTCCGAGGCGGCGCGGTTCACGTTGTCGGTCAGGCACTCGACCATGACGGGCACGCGGTGCGGCGCAAAGCCCTCGTACATGGCGTGTTCGAAATGCACCGATTCACCGGTCAACCCGGCGCCCTTCTTGATCGCGCGTTCGAGCGTGTCCTTGGGCATCGAGACCTTGCGCGCCTGCTCGACCACCAGCCGCAGCCGCGCGTTCGCCGCCGGGTCGGCGCCGTGGCGCGCCGCGATCATGATGTCCTTGGCCAGCTTGCCGAACAGCCGCCCCTTGGCATTGGCCGCGATGTCCTTGTGCTTGGCTTTCCATTGCGCGCCCATGTCTGATCGTTCCTTGTGTTGATCGAAGACGGAGTTTAGGTCGATGGCTGCGACCGGCCTGAGCCGATACGACAATCGCGCTCCAGCACAACACCCGAGAGGAGACTCCACCATGAGCAGCACCCCCGTTACGAACCAGCCCGTCGCCGTCGTCACCGGCGGCGCCCGCGGCATCGGCCTGGCCATCGCGCACTGGTTCCTGGCGCACGAGTACCGCGTCGCGCTGTGGGACATCGACGCCGAGACGCTGGGCCGCACCGCCGGCGAACTGAACGACCCGGCGCGCGTGCTGGCGATCCACTGCGACGTCTCGCAGCCCGATCAGGTCGACGCCGCCACCGCGCGCGTGGTCGACACCTTCGGCCGCATCGACGCGCTGGTTAACAACGCCGGCGTGGCGGTGTTCAAGCCGATCAACCAGACCACCTTCGACGACTGGCGGCACGTGCTCGGCACCAACCTCGACGGCCCCTTCCTGTGCACGCAGGCGGTGGCGCCGGTGATGCGCCGCAACGGCGGCGGCGCGGTGGTCAACATCGCCTCGATCTCGGGCCTGCGCGCCAGCACGCTGCGGGTGGCCTACGGCACCAGCAAGGCCGCGCTGATCCACCTGACCAAGCAGCACGCCACCGAACTCGGCACGGTCGGCATCCGCTGCAACGTGGTGGCGCCCGGCCCGGTCGAGACCGAGATGGCCAAGCTGGTGCACAGCGTGGCGATCCGCTCCGACTACCACGACGTGATCCCGCTCGAACGCTACGGCACCACCGAGGAGATCGCCAACGTGGTGGGTTTCCTGTGCAGCCCGGCGGCCAGCTACGTCAACGGCCAGGTGATCGCGGTGGACGGCGGTTTCGACGCTGCCGGCGTGGGCCTGCCCACCTTGCGCAAGACTGGCGCACTGGGCTGATCGACGGCTGCGCGACAAAGGCGCCCATGCGACACATCCAGCACCCCGGCCCGGCCGCGCTGCACACCTCGGTCGTGCCCGTCACGCTCACGCCACGCGAGGTTCAACTGCGCTCGGGCGTGACGCTGCTCGATGCGTTGCACGAAGCGATGGCCGCGCTGAACGCACGCAGCGGCGTGGCGCGCCTGCACGGCGGGCGCTTCTTTCCGTTTGCCTACGCGATGCCGGCGCTGTCGCGCACGCCCGAGCACGCGGTGTATTTCAGCGACCGCTTCGATGCCGCCGAGCCGGTGAGTTTCGAGGCTGCCACCGTCACCTTCGGCGTGCGTGCCGACGGCCGGCCCTGGCTGCATTGCCACGCCGACTGGCGCAGCGCCGACGGCCAGCGCCACTGCGGCCACGTGCTGCCCGAAGATGCCGTGTTGATCGAGGCTCCGGCGCGGGCCGAGCTCTGGGCGCTGCACGGCGCGGCCTTCACGGTGGTCGCCGATGACGAGACACGTTTCTCGCTGTTCAAGCCCTTGCCGATGGACGATGCATCGACGGCTGCGCCGCCCGATCAAGCACTCGCGGTCGCCGTTCGACTGAGCCCGAACCAGGACGTCTGCAGCACGCTCGAAGCCGTCTGCCGCGCGCACGGCCGTTCCACCGCGACGCTGCGCGGCGGCGTCGGCAGCACGGTGGGTGCGGTGTTCGACGACGGCCGCATCGTCGAGCCCTTCGTCACCGAAACCCTGGTGCGCCAGGGCCGCATCGTCGCGGATGCCGATGGCCAGCCGCGCGCCGAGATCGACGTCACGATGGTCGACTACCTCGGCGGCCAGCACCAGGGCCGGCTGGCACGCGGCCAGAACCCGGTGCTCGTGACCTTCGAGCTGGTGCTCGCGTTCGATTGACCTTTTAGAGCACGGCGGTCGAGATCCCCGGCACCGCCGCGATCACGATCAGGCCGACGATCAGCGCGGCGATGTAGGGCCAGATCGCGCCCATCGCCTCGTCGGGCGAGACGTCGCCGATGCGGCAGGCGATGTAGAAGCCCACGCCGATGGGCGGCATCATCAGACCGATGTTCATGGCCACCACCACCACCATCGCGTAGTGCACGTCGTTGACGCCCATCGCACGCGCGATCGGGAACATCAGCGGCGCCATCAGCAGCAGCGCGGGCAGGCCTTCGAGCACGCAGCCGAGGATCAGGAACATCACGATCGTGACGGCCATGAAGCCGAACACGCCGCCCGGCAGCGTCTTCATGAACACGGCCAGCTGCTGCGCCACGCCCGACTGCGTGATCACCCAGGCCATCGCCAGCGCGGTGCCCAGGATCATCAGCACCGCGCCGCTGAGGGCCGCGGTCTCGACCAGCATCGCGTAGATCTTGCGCGGCCCGATGCCGCCGTACATCACCATGCCGACGAGCATCGCGTAGACCACCGCCAGCGTCGACACCTCGGTGGCCGTGGCCACGCCGCCGCCCACCGCGCCGCGGATCAGGAAGGGCAGCACCAGCGCCGGGCCGGCGATCAGCAGCGTGCGGCCGACCAGCGCCAGCGGCGCGCGCCTGACCTGCTGCAGCACCTCGTTGCGGGCCTTCCAGCGCGCCAGCACGGCCAGCGCCAGCAGCAGCACCAGCGCCACCGTCACGCCGGCCTGGAACAGCCCGGCGATCGACACCCCGGCCACCGAGCCCAGCACGATCAGCACGATGCTCGGCGGCACCGTGTCGGCCATCGCCGCGCCGGTGGACAGCAGGGCGATCATGTCCTTGGGCTTCTGGCCGCGGCGTTTCATCTCGGGGAACAGGGCCGGCGCGACGGTCGCCATGTCCGACACCTTGGAGCCCGAGATGCCCGAGACGATGAACAGCGAGCCCAGCAGCACGTAGCTCATGCCGCCCTTCACGTGGCCCACCAGCGAGGCCAGAAAATCGATGATCGCGCGGCCCATGCCGGTGGCATCGAGCACGCAGCCCAGCAGCACGAACACCGGCACCGACACCAGCACCAGGCTCGACATGCCCTCGTCCATGCGGCCGATCATCACGCCCATCGGGATGTGGGTGGTGAAGGCCAGGAAGCTGACCGCGCCGATGCCGAAGCAGAACGCGATCGGCACCGCCGCCACCAGGCACACCGCCACGAAGCCGATCAGGAAGATCACGATGTTGAGGTGGCCCAGGTCGGCCAGCACCGGCATGCCGCCCCAGCAGGCACCGGCCACCGCCGCCACCGCGCCCGTGCCGACCGCCAGTTGCGCCAGCGTGCAGGTGCGCCAGGCGTGTGTCAGCACCACCACCAGCATCGCGACGATGCCGAAAGCGATCGCCGCCACCCGCCAGCTGTTGGGGATCTCCAGCGCCGGGGTGGTGACGAAGGCTTCCGACTCGACGTACTCGAACGCCGGCTGCACCAGCGCCAGCAGGAACACCGCCGTCACCATCAGCCCGAAGGCCTGCACGTAGCCCTGCAGCCGCACGGGCAGGGCGTTGAGACCGACCGTCAGCCGCAGGTGCTCGTTGCGGTGGATGGCGATCGCCGAGCCCAGCATCGCCAGCCACAGGAAGGCGATCGAGACCGCCTCGTCCACCCACACCAGCGGATCGGACAGCAGGTAGCGCGAGCCCACCCCCGCCAGCAGCATCAGCATGATGGCCGCCATCAGCGCCGCCGCCGCCGCTTCGAGCGGCAGCATCAGGCGCGACCGCGCCAGCGTGGCCTGCACCTCGTCGGGCAGGGTGAAGGTTTCGGAGCGTTCGACGGCGGCGGACATGGCAGGCGGTCAGACCAGCTTGCCGGTGTACTTCTCGAGCACCGCCCAGGCTTCGTCGCCGAACTTCTTGTGCCACTCGGCGTAGAAACCGGCCGCGCGCAGCTTGGCGCGGAACAGCTCGGCGTCGGTGGTGTTGATCGCCATGCCCTTGGCCTTGAGCTCGCCCAGCAGCGAGTCGTTGAGCTTGCGCACGTCGTCGCGCTGGTTCAGGCCGGCCTTGTTGACGTTGCGCGTCACGATCTCCTGCAGATCGGCCGGCAGGCGCTCGAAGGACTTCTTGTTGGCCAGGAACCAGAAACCGTCCCACATGTGGTTGGTGATCGAGCAGAACTGCTGCACCTCGAACAGCTTGGCGGTGGCGATGATCGCCAGCGGGTTCTCCTGGCCGTCGACGATCTTGGTCTGCAGGGCGGTGTAGACCTCGGCGAAGTTGATGGTGGCCGGCGACGCCTCGAAGGCCTTGAACATCGAGACCCAGAACGGGCTCGGCGGCACGCGCATCTTCATGCCCTTGAGGTCTTCGGGCTTGGTGATGGCGCGCGCGCTGCTGGTCATCTGGCGGTAGCCGTTGTCCCAGATCTTGTCGAACGCGAACATCGTCGACCTGGCGGCGATCTCCTTGCGCACGTGGGCGCCCAGGTCACCGTCCATCGCGGCCCAGACCTGGTTGTAGTCCTTGAACGCGAAGCCCACGCCGCTGATCTGCGCCGACGGCACCAGCGTGCCGAGGATCAGCGGCGAGAGCGTGAAGTAGTCGATCGCGCCCGAGCGGATCTGCGACAGCATGTCGGTGTCGGTGCCCAGCTGGCTGCTCGGGAACACCTTCAGGTCGACCCGGCCCTTCGATTCGGCCAGGATCGCCGCCGCCATCTCGGTGGCGCGCACGTTCATCGGGTGCGTGATGGGCAGGTTGTTGGCGTATTTCAGCGTGAACTCGGCCTTGTTCTGCGCCAGGGCGTGGGTGGCGACGCCGGGCAGCGCGAGGGCGCCGGTGCCGGCCAGCAGGGTGCGGCGGGTGATTTGCATGGGTGTGTCTCCTGTCGGTGGGAAAAGGAAAGAGGAAAGGGCTCAGCCGGCGTCGATCGGCATGACGTCACCGCGCTCGTAGAGCAGGGCGCGCACGTCCTTCTTGGTGATCTTGCCGTAACCGGACTTGGGCAGCGCGTCCCAGAAGACGAACTGGCGCGGCCAGCGGTAGCGCGCCAGATGGCCGTCGAGGTGGGCCAGCAGCGTCTCGGCATTCACCGCCGGCACGCCCTCGCGGCGCACCACCACGGCCACGCCGACCTCGCCCCAGGTGCGGTCGGGCACGCCCAGCACCGCCACCTCGGCCACGCCGGGGTGGGTGAGCAGCAGCTCCTCGCATTCGCGCGGGTAGACGTTGGAGCCGCCGGAGATGTACATGTCCGACTCGCGGCCGGTGATGTAGAGCAGGCCGCGCGCGTCGAGCCGGCCGAGGTCGCCGGTGTGGAACCAGCCACCGCGCAGCGCCTTGGCCGTGGCTTCCGGATTGGCGTGATAGCCGGCGAACACGGCCGGGCCACGCACGCAGATCTCGCCGATCTCGCCGGTGGCGACGGGCTGCATCTCGGCGTCGAGCACGGCCACTTCCATGCCGGTGCGCGGCCGCCCGCAGCTGCCGATGTGGGCATTCGGATCGGCATCGTCGGCGCTGTGCATGTGGGCGGGAAGCACCGTGATGCAGCCGGTCACCTCGCCCAGGCCGAAGTACTGCACCAGCACCGGGCCGAGCTTTTGCAGCGCCAGGCGCTGGTCGGCGCGGTACATCGGCGCGCCGGCATAGATCACGTGGCGCAGGCTGCTGTGATCGCATTGATCGACGGCCGGGTGCTCGACCAGCAGCTTGACGATCGTCGGCACCGTGAACAGGTTGCTGACGCGGTGCTGCGCGATCAGCTGCCAGACCACGGCCGGGTCCATCTTCTCGCCCGGCAGCAGCACGGTGGCCGCACCGCGGGCGACGTTGAGCAGCGCGTGGATGCCCGCGCCGTGCGACAGCGGCGCCACCGCGATCGAGCAGTCGGTCTCGGTCGTGCCGGGGATCAGGTCGGCCAGGTGGTTGGTGACCACGAAGCCCATCTGGCCGTGTGTCAGGATCGCCGCCTTGGGCTTGCCGGTGGTGCCCGAGGTGTAGAAGAACCAGAGCGGATCGTCGTGCGCCACCGTGGCCTCGGCCGCAGGCGCATCGGCGTGTCGAGCGAGCAGCGCCTCGTAATCCAGCGAGCCGGCGGGTGCATCCGCGCCGATCCACACCACGTGCTTCAACTCGGGTGCGGCGGCCTGCACCGCCTCGGCATGGCCCGCAAAACAGGTCTCGACCAGCATGGCGCGCGCGCCGCTCGATTCGCCGAGATACGCCACCTCCTGCGGCGTGAGCCGGAAGTTGGTCGGCACCCACACGCAGCCCATGCGAAACGCCGCCCAGGCGCATTCGAACATCGCCAGGTTGTTGCGCGACTGGGTGAGGATGCAGTCGCCCTTCTGCAGCCCGAGCGCGTGCAGCGCCGCCACCAGGGCGTCGACGCGGCGGTCGATCTGCGACCAGCTCCAGCGGTTGTCGCCCTGGATCAGGCCGGGCCGATCCGGGAACTGGCGCGCGGTCTGGCGCAGCAGTTGCGCCAGATTGCAGGCCTGCGCGGCATTCATGCCGCGCCGCTCGCTTCGAGGATGCTCAGGTAGTTGGCCACCGCCGCGCCGCCCATGTTGAAGACCGCGCCGCGCTGTGCCGAGCCGATCTGCATCGCGCCGGCGCTGCCGCTCAGCTGCATCGCCGCCATCACGTGCTGCGACACGCCGGTGGCGCCGATCGGGTGGCCGCGCGACTTCAGTCCGCCCGACGGGTTGACCGGCAGCCGGCCGTCGATGCGGCTCACGCCGTCGAGGATCACGCGCGCGCCCTGGCCGTGCGGCGCCAGGCCCATCGCCTCGTACTCCAGCAGTTCGGCGACGGTGAAACAGTCGTGGGTCTCGACGAACTGCAGGTCGGCCAGCGTGCAGCCGGCGTCGGCCAGGCCGCGTGACCAGGCCATCGCCGCGCCCTCGAAACGGGTCGGGTCGCGGTAGGACAGCGGCAGGTAGTCGTTGACCTGCGTGCGCGAGCGCCAGCGCACGGCCGGCTGCGCGGCGCCGGGCAGCGCTTCGTTGGCGATCACCAGCGCGGCGGCGCCGTCGGACACCAGCGAGCAGTCCGAACGCTTGAGCGGGCCGGCCACGAACGGGTTCTTGGCCGACGGCGTGCGGCAGAATTCGAACCCCAGGTCGCGCCGCATGTGCGCGTGGGGGTTGTGCACGCCGTTGGCGTGGTTCTTGGCCGAGATCGCGGCCAGCGCGTCGCTCTGGTCGCCAAAACGCTCGAAGTAGCTGCTGGCGATCTTGCCGAACACGCCGGCAAAACCGCCGGGTGTGTCGCCCTCGTCCTTGACATACGAGCAGCGCAGCAGGATCTCGCCGATCTGCTCGTTGGGCAGGGTGTTCATCTTCTCCAGCCCGACCACCAGCACGCGCTGCATGCGCCCCGACGCCAGCGCGTCGAGCCCCGCCCAGATCGCGGCCGAGCCGGTGGCGCAGGCGTTTTCGAGCCGCACCGAAGGCGTGTGGCGCAGCTCGGGCACGGCCAGCGCGGCGAGCGCGCCACTGAAATCCTGGCGCACGAAACCGCCGTTGAAATGGCCGACGAAGACGCCGTCGATGTCGCGCGGCGCGAGGCCGGCGCTCTCGATCGCGGGCAGTGCCACCTCGCGGAACAGCTGCTCGGTGTCGAGCGCATCGAGCTTGCCGAAGGGCGTGTGGGCCCAGCCGACGATGTGGGGTGTCGCGGTCATGCGGTGTCTCCTCGGTCGCGGTCAGCGATCTACTATGTGAACCTCGGGTGCGGCGCGGATCGGATCCCGCCCTGCGTCCTGCGCTGAATGCTATGCGGCAGCGGGTGCGGTTTCCGCCTCGCAGGCGCTCGTCAGATCAGAAATCGGTTCACGATGTGGACCAGAGGTTCAGGGTAAATGCCGAGTTTGGATCCCGATTCCCCGCTGTTGCCGGTCGCCGACGGCGTGGCGACCGAACGCACCGAGATGGCCGGCGCGCAGACCCTGCGCCGTGGCCTGGCGGTGCTGCGGCTGTTGACACGCGTGGGCCCGGGGGGGCTGCGCATGAACGAGATCGGCCGCCGGCTGGCGCTCAACAAGTCGACCGCGATCCGGCTCACGCGCACGCTGGTCGACGAGGGCTTCGTGCTGCACGACCAGGTGTCGGGCGCCTACCGGCTCGGGCCCGAGGCCTTTGCGGTCGGGCTGGCGGCCGAGCCGAGCTACGAACTGCAGCGCCTGGCCGCGCCGCTGATGCGCGCGCTGGCGCTGGAGTCGGGCGACACGGTGTTCTTCACGGTGCTGCACGGCATCGACAGCATCTGCCTGTCGCGCACCGAGGGCGACTTTCCGATCCGCAACCAGCTCGTCAAGGCCGGCGACCGCTGGCCGCTGGGCGTGGGCGCGGGCAGCTGCGCGATGCTGGCGGCGCTGTCCGATGCCGACATCGACGACATCCTGGCCCGCAACGCCGCCCAGCGCGAGCAGGGCTACCCGCGCTGCACCGACGCGGCGATCCGCCAGCAGATCCAGGAGACGCGCCTGCAGGGCTACTGCTTCAACCCCGGCCTGGTGCTCGAAAGCAGCTGGGCGCTCGGCGTGCCGGTCTACGACCTGCACAACCGCCCGGTGGCCTCGCTCAGCCTGGCGGCGATCGAGGCGCGCCTGGGCCCGGCGCGGCGCGCGGCACTGGCGAACCGGCTGATGAAAGCCAGCCAGGAACTCCATCAGCTGCAGCGCGAACAAGGCCCGGCCGGGTAATTCATTTTTTCATTTCGGGTAAATGTTTAATTGCTCCTGCCGATCGCGTGAATACATGCCCGACGTGCGTGAAAGTACCCCGTGCAGACTTAACGCTGCCGTTGTGCGCCGACCGGCACCCATTCATCCGGGGTGTTGGGCCTAGGGATACCCCCGTTAAGATCCGCCGGCATTTGATGTTTGCCCTTGCTTAACTGCTTGCTGTCGCCTCCGCGGCGACTTTTTCCGGGCTCTGACCCAGGGAGTTTTCCGTCCATGAAGAATGCCATGTCCACCCCGTGCGGCGCCGTTCGGCGCACTGCAACTGCCCTGACCCTGCTGGCCGCCGCCGCGATGCTGGTGGCCTGCGGTGGGGGTGACAAGAAAGGCGCCACGCAGGTCGCCGCCAAGGTCAACAAGGAAGAGATCTCGGTCCACCAGATCAATTTCGTGCTGCAGCGCCAGCCGGGCCTGAAGCCCGAACAGGCGCCGGCCGCCACCAAGGCCGTGCTCGAAGGCCTGATCGACCAGGAACTGGCGATCCAGGAAGCGCAGGAGCAGAAGATCGACCGCGATCCCAAGGTGGTGATGGCGATCGAGGCCGCCAAGCGGGAAATCCTGGCGCGTGCCTACGCCGACAAGCTGGCCGATACCGTCTCCAAGCCGACCGACGACGAGATCGCGGCCTATTACAAGGACAAGCCGGCGCTGTTCGCGCAACGCCGCGTCTACACGCTGCACGAGTTCAGCATCGAGGCCGCGGGTGATGCGGCCAAGAATGTCACTGCCCTGGTGCAGGCGGCCAAGAGCAGCGACGAACTGAGCAAGCAGCTGACGGCAGCCAGCGTCAAGTTCGCGTCGCGCGTGGTCACCCAGCCGGCCGAGAACCTGCCGCTGGCGATGATCGACCGCATCGGCTCGCTGGCCGAAGGCCAGAGCCTGGCGATCCCGTCGGCCAACGGCATCAGCGCCGTGTTCGTGGCTGCCGCCAAACCGCAGCCGGTGACGGCCGAGCAGGCCAAGCCGGCGATCGAGCAGTTCCTGCTCAACGACCGCAAGCGCAAGCTCGTGGCCGACGAGATGAAGCGCCTGCGCGGCAGCGCCAAGATCTCCTACGAAGGCCAGTTCGCCGCTGCTGCTGCAGCCAACACCACGGCGGCCGCGGCCAGCCAGTGAGATCCGACGGGCGCGTAACCTCCGCGTTGGCGCCCGATCCTTGCCGATGCACCGCTGCGGCGGTGGCAAGCCCGGTGGCAACCCCTTACCTTGCGAAGCACGCCCAGCCATGACCCAACGACTCGTCCGATTTCTGAGCCTCCTGATGTTCGGCCTGATCGGCATGCTGCCGCTCGCGGCACAAGCCCAGGACAAGGCCGATCCGAAAAAGGACTACGTCATCGGTGCGGGTGACGTGCTTCGCATCACCGTCTACCAGAACCAGGATCTCTCGCTCGAGACCCGCGTTGCCGAAAGCGGCGCGGTCAGCTACCCGCTGCTCGGCTCGGTGGTGCTGGGCGGCCTGAGCGTGACGCAGGCCGAATCGGCCATCGCCGACGGCCTGCGCCGCGGCAACTTCGTCAAGCAGCCGCAGGTCAGCGTGCTGCTGATGCAGGTGCGTGGCAACCAGGCCGCCGTGCTGGGCATGGTCAACCGGCCCGGCCGCTATCCGATCGAAGTGACCGGCATGCGCCTGAGCGAACTGCTCGCCACCGCCGGCGGCATCGCGGTGGGCGGCAGCGATGTCGTCATCCACACCGGCGTGCGCGGCGGCCAGCTGGTGCGCACCCGGGTCGACATCGGCCGTCTGCTCACCGGCGCCGGCAACGAACAGGATCCGGTGGTGCAGAACGGCGACGCGCTCTACGTCGAGCGCATGCCGATGGTCTACATCTACGGCGAGGTGCAGCGCCCCGGCTCGATGCGCCTGGAGCGCGGCATGACCGTCATGCAGGCACTCGCCGGTGGTGGTGGCACCAACACGCGCGGCACCGTCAAGGGCCTCAAGGTGCACCGCCGCGGCGCCGACGGCGTCATCAAGGAATTCGAGCCGGCGCTCACCGATACCCTCATCGACGGCGACGTGATCTACGTGCGCGAAAGCCTGTTCTGATTCCGATTCCGCAAGCCTGCTCCCAGACCGCGAGGCCTACGACATGACCTTCTCCCAGTTCCTCTCGATCCTCAAGGCTCGCTGGATCGCCGCCCTGCTGGTGCTCGTGCTGACCGTGGGCACCACCATCGGCGTGAGCCTGATGCTGCCCAAGAACTACACCGCCTCGGCGGCCGTGGTGCTCGACGTGCGCTCGCCCGACCCGATCGCCGGCATGGTGCTCGGCGCGATGGCGATGCCGGCCTACATGGCCACCCAGGTCGACATCATCCAGAGCGACCGCGTCGCCCAGCGCGTGGTGCAGGGCCTGCGCCTGACCGAAAACCCCGAGACCCGCCAGCAGTGGCAGGACGCCACCGGCGGCAAGGGCAACTTCGAGGCCTGGCTGGCCGACCTGCTCAAGAAGAAGCTCGACGTCAAGCCCTCGCGCGAGAGCAACGTCATCAACATCGGCTACACCAGCCCCGACCCGCGTTTTGCGGCGGCACTGGCCAACGCCTTCGTGCGCTCGTACATGGACGTCAGCATCGGCCTGCGGGTGTCGCCGGCCAAGCAGTACAACGAGTTCTTCGACGCCCGCGGCAAGGAACTGCGCGAGGCCCTCGAACAGGCCCAGGCCAAGCTCACCACCTACCAGAAGACCAGCGGCATCCTGGCCACCGACGAGCGTTTCGACGTCGAGAACCAGCGCCTCAACGAACTCAGCTCGCAGCTCGTGGCCCTGCAGGCGCTGTCGGCCGAATCGACCAGCCGCAGCGCGCAGGCCCGCAACCAGGCCGACCAGCTGGGCGACGTCATCAACAACCCGGTGGTGGCCGGCCTGCGTGCCGACCTGTCGCGCCAGGAAGCGCGCCTGATGGAAATGAACTCCAAGCTCGGCGACGCCCACCCGCAGGTGGTCGAGCTGCGCGCCAACATCGCCGAACTGCGTCAGCGCATCGACGGCGAAACCCGCCGCGTCAGCGGCAGCGTGGGCATCAACAACACCATCAACAAGGCCCGCGAAGGCGAAGTCCGCGCCGCCCTCGAAGCCCAGCGCGCCAAGGTGCTGGCGCTCAAGCAGCAGCGCGACGAGGCGCTGGTGCTGATGAAGGAAGTCGAGACCGCCCAGCGCGCCTACGACCAGGTGGTGGCCCGTGCCAGCCAGACCAACCTCGAGAGCCAGAACACCCAGACCAACATCTCGGTGCTCACGCCCGCCACCGAGCCGGCCGACCATTCGTCGCCCAAGCTGCTGCTCAACGCCTTGCTGAGCGTCTTCCTGGGTACCTTGCTGGCGGTCGGCTTTGCGCTGGTGCGCGAACTGATGGACCGCCGCGTGCGCACCGTCGAAGACCTGGCCGAAGGCCTCGGCCTGCCGGTGCTGGGCGCGCTGCCCAAGCCGATGCGCGGATCGGCCCGCAGCCCGGCGCTACAGCTGCCCATCAACGTGATGGCACGCCTTCCCCGTGCCGGCGCCTGACGCCCCGCCCGTGCGCCCCAGTCGCCCTCATCCGGAGCACCCCATGAACGTTGCCGCCCGCCAGATCAACCCGCAGCATCGCGGCCCCACGCTCGTGCATGCCGCCGAAGACGTGCAGACCAGCACCGAACAGGACCGCAGCATCGGCGACATCATTCGCCAGACCAAGAACCTCAGCGACGAGCAGGTCAACGCCATCGTCGAGTTCCAGCGCGCCAACGGCGTGCGGTTCGGCGAGGCCGCGGTGTCGCTGGGCCTGGCGAGCGACTCCGATGTCGTCTTCGCCCTCAGCCAGCAGTTCCACTACCCGTACACGCCCGACGAGCGGCGTGGCACCAACCTCGAGCTGGTGACGGCGTCGCAGCCCTTCAGCAAGCAGGCCGAGGCCTTCCGCGCCATCCGCAGCCAGCTGATGATGCGGGTCTTCAATCCCGCCGAGCCCAAGCGCGCGCTGGCCGTCATCAGCCCCGACAGCGGCGACGGCAAGACCTTCTTCGTCGCCAACCTCGGCGTCTCGCTGGCCCAGCTGGGCGGGCGCACGCTGGTGGTCGACGCCGACCTGCGCGGTCCGCGCCTGCACCAGGTGTTCGGCATCCCCAACGCCAGCGGCCTCAGCGGCATCCTGAGCGGGCGCCAGGAAGACAACGTCATCTACCAGGCCCCCGACATCCCCAGCCTCTACGTGATGCCGGTCGGCGTGACGCCGCCCAACCCGCTCGAACTGCTCGAGCGCCCGGCCTTCCGCCTGCTGATGGGCGAGCTGCTGCGCAAGTTCGATCACGTGGTGGTCGACACCCCCGCCGGCCAGCTCGGCAGCGACGCGGCGGTGATCGCCTCCAAGTGCGGCGCCGCGCTCGCCCTGGCCCGCAAGGACAGGACCCGCGTCAACAGCCTCAACGAACTGGTCGCCACCGTCAGCGCCAGTACCGCCAAGCTGGCCGGCGTGATCGTCAACGAGTTCTGACGCGTCGCCGAGCCGGTCGGACACCCGTCCGGCCGGGCCGCACCGACCTCGAAGCCCCGCTCTGCGGGGCTTTTTTGCGTCTGATCGCTCAATCTGTGCGCCCGGTTGGTCGATATGGTCACAGCAGGTTTCTGCGCCGCCCCGCATGGCGCTGCAGCCCGCGATCCACCGAACCCCCACCTTGCCGACAGGAGACCTCCCGTGCACCCGTCCAGCCATCGCATCCATCGATACGCCCGTGCCGCCACCCTGGCGGCCTTTGCCGCTCTTGCGACCTCCGCCGCCCATGCCGCCGAAGGTGGCGCCACCGAAGCCGACGCCACCGCGATGGTCAAGAAGGGGGTCGCCTTCATCAAGGCCAACGGCCGTGACAAGGGTTATGCCGAGGTCAGCAACAAGGCCGGCACGTTCAAGGACCGCGACCTCTACCTCGTCGTCTACGGCCTCGACGGCGTCGTGCGCGCCCACGGCGCCAACGAGCGCATGGTCGGCAAGAACCTGATCGACCTGAAGGACATCGACGGCAAGGCCTTCGTGCGCGAGCGTGTCGAGATGGCGAAGACCAAGGCCACCTTCTGGCAGGACTACAAGTTCACCAACCCCGAGAACAAGAAGGTCGAGCCCAAGGCGATGTACTGCGAGAAGCTCGAAGACGCGGTGGTCTGCGGCGGCATCTACAAGTAAGCCGGCGACGGCGGGCGGGCACCCGCCGCATCGACTCGCCCCGTCGTTCCGTTCCCCTGCCGCGTCGAGAAGGACCACCATGAAACTGGGATTGAAGCTCTTGCTTGCGCCGCTGCTCACCGCCGTGGTCGCCTTCGGCGCCGGCCAGGCCACGGTCTGGCTCAACGCCCGCGACGCGGCGCACAACGAGGCCGTGCTGTCGAGCCAGCTCGAGCTCTACAAGACCGTCGACAGCGTCGGAGCCCAGCTGGCCCAGCTGCATGCGGGTGTCTACCGCACGGTCGCGCTGATGGCCTCGCTCGACGACCAGCAGGTGCGCGCCGCCCGCGACGACCTGGCCCGGCAGCTCGACGGCGTCAAGCGCACGCTCACCCTCAGCGCCGATGCCGATGGCGCCGACGCCCAGGTGCGCAGCGCCGTGGCCGAGGGCGGCCAGGCGATCGACAACTACCTCAAGCAGTCCGACATGGCGATCGACCTCTCCGCGGTCGACCCCAACACCGGCATTGCCGCGCTGCAGGGCGCCGACGCCAGCTACAAGGTGCTGGCCACCTCGATGGGCGCGCTGATCGCCCACATCGACGACCTGCGCAGCAGCGCCGCCGCCGCCAGTGCCCGCAGCCAGCTGCGTAACAACCTGCTGCTTGCCGGCCTCGGGCTGCTCGCATCGGCTGCCACCGTGGCGCTGGCCTGGCTGCATCAACGGCGCTTCCTGGTCGACCTGATCCAGGCCGGCGCGGTCACCAACGCGGTGGCCTCTGGCGACCTGAGCGTGCGCGTGCACACCGAACGCAGCGACGAAGTGGGCGACCTGATGCGCCACATCGACGGCATGGCCACGCGGCTGGGTGCATCGGTCGGCGCCGTGCTGGGCGCGGCCCGCTCGATCGAGACCTCGTCGGCCGAAATCGCCGCCGGCAACCACGATCTCAGCCAGCGCACCGAACAGACCGCCAGCAGCCTGCAGCAGGCCGCCAGCGCGATGGAAGAACTCAGCAGCACGGTGCAGCAGACGGCGGCCTCGGCGCACAGCGCGCTGCAGGTGGCCGCCACCGCCTCGGACGCCGCGGCCCGAGGCGGCCAGGTCGTCACCCGGGTGGTGCAGACCATGGATCACATCAACGCGTCCAGCAAGAAGATCGCCGACATCATCGGCGTGATCGACTCGATCGCCTTCCAGACCAACATCCTCGCGCTCAACGCCGCGGTCGAAGCCGCCCGCGCCGGCGAACAGGGCCGCGGCTTCGCCGTGGTGGCCACCGAGGTGCGCAGCCTCGCCGGCCGCTCGGCCGACGCTGCCCGCGAGATCAAGGGCCTCATCAACGCCAGCGTCGAGACCGTCAGCACCGGCGCCCGCCTGGTGGCCGATGCCGGCAGCAGCATGGAAGACATCGTCAACCACGTGCAACGCGTCTCGTCCATGATCGGCGAGATCAGCGTGGCCACCCAGGAGCAGAGCCAGGGCATCGCCCAGGTCACCGCGACCGTCTCGCAGATCGACCAGATGACGCAGCGCAACGCCGCGCTGGTCGAACAAAGCGCCGCCGCGGCCAGCAGCCTGCACGAGCAGGGCGGGCATCTGGCGCAGGCGGTGGGGTATTTCAGGTTGGCGGGTTGAATCTGAATCCGGATCGCGCCTGACGGGGCAGGGACCCACGCATCAGGCTGCCGGTCCCGCCAAGGTTTCGCTGCGTTTGCGCCAGACGCTGCGCACAAACGGGTCTGCCACCGTGTACACGCCGTGCCCCGGTCGGGTGATGAGGTTGGCCGCGATCATCTTGTCGGTGATGCCTTGCACCTGCGGCGCGTCGACCGAGGTGCCGACGCTGCGGCTGTATTCAGCCAGGGCGTCTGCACTGAACAGCCCCGAGACACCTTCTTCACTGCCGGCCGCGATGCGCCCGAAGATCAGCTTGCCCAGTTCGCCGAAATCCTCGATGGCACGAAGCTCGATGTCCGCCGCCGCCGAGGCCAGCGTGTCGCAGATGACCGGAAACGCCTGGTCGGGCCGCAGGGTGTTGATGCCCTGCAACTGCCTGAGCGCCTTGAGCAACTCTTCCGGCCGGCTGCCCATGGCCTGGAAACACGCGACTGCCACAGCCAGGCTCGGCACCTTGGCGCCGGGCGTCACGCTCACGCGTTGCAACTGCCACTCGACGAAGTCCTGGCCCAGAACCTCGTAGTAGGTCGACACCGCGCCGGTAAAGGGCTGCGAGCGACGCGAGGCCATGTCAGTGACCAGCGACTTGTGCGAGCCCGTGCCGAGGAACAGGAAATACCCGGGCGTGCCGGGCTTGGCGTTGACCGCGTCGCGCGCCGCTTTCAACGCATGCATCAGGTTCTTGCCGTCCTCCGAGGACAGCGTCTGCTGCACTTCGTCAACGATCAGCACGACGTCGGTCTCGACCTTGGCCACGAGCGTCGCAAAAGCCTGGGCCAGCGTGGTGCCGCCCGGGGCGCCCACACTGTCGATCTGGAAACCCAGAGAGAAGCCCGCGGCGCCGATGTTCATGCCCTTCAAGCGCTTGAGCAGCCCCGAGCCAGGTGCCTCCAACTGCGCCAAGGTGTGGCGGACAGCCTCGTGCACGAGTGCCGCCGGGCTCTTGGACACGTCGGTCCACAAGTCCACGTAAATGACGATGGCGCCACGCGCCTCGAGCGCCGGTATCAGATCCTGGCGCAGGAAGGTCGTCTTGCCCACGCGTCGGATGCCCGAGAGAAAGACACCGGAGCGCACGCTCTGCTGCAGCGCAGTCGGGTGCAGCAACTGCTCGGCCATCTCCTCGGCGTACTTCGGCCGATGAAACACGTTGTCGTTGCTGAGCATGCACGCCTCCATTGATGCCGTTCACCAATTATTCATCCTGGATAATTCACTGTAAATCGTCGAATCTGCAAAGTTCAGCAACTGCCGATGCAGAGCCGATCGTTCATCCAGTGCCTGACGATAATGAGCCCGTCACCCCACCACCATGGAGTCCGTCATGGGCGCTGCCCAACCTGGCGCCAAGCTCAGCATCGATGAATTCCTGGCCTGGGACGCCACCCAGACCGACAAGGTCGAGCTGGTGTGCGGAGAGATCTTCGCGATGGCCGGTGCCGAAGACGGCCATGTGACCGTGGCCTTGAACATCGCCATTGCCTTGCGCCACCACCTCAAGGGCTCGCCCTGCCGCGCCGACATGAGCGACATGAAGCTGCGTGTCGACAGCCTCGGCAGCGTGTTCTATCCCGACGTGATGGTGACCTGCAGCGCAGCCGATCACCAGAGTCGCCTGGTCAAGACCGAGCCGATCCTGCTGGTGGAGGTGCTGTCACCGAGCACCGCGGCGTACGACCGCGGCAACAAGTTCGCCCAGTACCGCCAGCTCGGCTCCTTGCGCGAATACGTGCTGGTCGACGTCGAAAGCCGTCGCACCGACGTCTACCGCAAGAACGTCGACGGCCTGTGGGTGCTGCATCCGTTCGAGCCCGGCCAGGCGGTGCAACTGGCCAGCGTCGACCTGCTGCTTCCCGACGCCGACCTGTACGCCGAGGTCGACCCGCCCGAGGTCGCCTGAACCGGCGCCTTGGCGCCGGTGGGTGGGGGTCATCAGTCGGCCGCAGCCATCGCCACCGAGGGCAGGCGGGAGGCGTTGCCCGACGCGAAGCGCTTCTTCAGCGCCGGCAGGATCTCGGTGCGCAGGTGCCAGGTCAGGCCGGCCGGCGTGATGCGGCTGACCGCGATCTGTGCCGTCTCGTGCCGTTCCTTGGCCCAGTGCGTCTTGAACTCGTATTCGCCGCGCAGCATGTCGAAGGTGCGGGTGCCTTCGAGAATCGCCTGCTCGATCGCATGGCCCATCAGGACCAGCCCGGGCCGCAGTTTCGACATCGCCGGGTCGAAACCGCCCTGGAAGTAATACATCCGGTCGCGGTAGCGGTAGCAGTACAGCATCGCCATGATCTGGCCTTCGGCCTCGACGCAGAACAGCCGCAGCCAGCCCTTTTCCATCGCGGCATGCATCACCTCGCGGTGAAACCCGACATACGCCTTGCTTGAAAATGCATGGCTGTCGCTGCGGTTGGTCCAGCGTTTCAGGTGCAACTCGATCAGGCGGTCGATGCCGCGGTCCAGCGTGGCCGGATCCTGCCACGTGTAAAACCGTGCCGCCGGCAGCACCTCGAGTTTGCGGCGAAACCGCCGGATCACGTTGCGGCGGTCACCGCTCAGGCCTGCCAGATAATCATCCCAGCTGTCGGGCAAGGTGATGAACGAAATGCGGGCCGATACCGATTCACGCCGCCTGGCATCCGTCGTGCCGACGTGCTTGCGCAAGGTCCTGGCAAACGCCGATTCCGGGATGAAATCCGCCAGCAGCAACTGGTCGTACGCCAGCGATTTGTCCAGGATCGCTTGAACCAGGACATTGGCAATCTCGTCGGCCTGCGCCGGATCGATCAGCGGATCCAGATAATCCGGCGCCGTATCACCACCGGTGCCGACGTTGCGCAGTATCTTCACCGGCACCAGCCGCAGCACCCGCCGGTTCTGCAGATAGAGCGGCATGATCCCGACCACGATGCCGGCATCGCGCACCACCAGCAGGCGCAACTCCTGGCCATCGCCGTAATGTTTCCACCAGAGATGCTGCCACTCCCAGGTCATGAAGACACTGGTATCGGGTATGCGATCCTGCAGTCGTGCCCAAGGCTCACGCATGGCTTCGAAGCCTGCGCGGTCGGTGATGATTTCAATCTGCATGGAGTGTGCGGGTTGCTGGCTAAGCTTCTAGGCTTAAGAGTCTAGGCGGGGCCGTCGACCCCGTAACGTGAATTCGCCGCATATCCAGGCGCGTTTTCCGAGGATTGCCCCAAGACGAGGCCAACGTGCGGGGTCGGATGCACCAGTCGGGTGCCGGTTTTCGTTCACCCCACCTGAAACGAATTCAGGATCTGCCCCATCTGCTCGTACAGCCCCGGCGCATCGGCCTGCTCGAGCTTGCTGGCCGTGACCACGAACGCCACGCCGTTGCGCACGATCACGCGCTGGATCTGGTACAGCACGCCCTGCACGCCGGTGTGCCGCGTGACACGCACGCCCGATTGCGTGGCCTGGTCGGTCTGCATGCTCACCAGCTGGAAACCCGCCGCCGCGAAGGTGGCGTTGCCGGCCTGCATCCAGGTGTCGACCGTGAGGCCGCCCACCTGCTCGAGCGTCACGTTCACGTTGGGCGTGAAATTGCCGTAGGCCTGCCGATGCCGCACCACCAGCGCCGCGCCGAACTGCTGGGCGATGGCGTCGTCGCGCAGCCAGTTGCCGTTCTGCGGCCAGGCCAGGCTGTAGCCGTACGACGGATCGGTGTACTGCGCCATCGCCGACTCCGGCAATGGCGCCGGCTTGCCCTGCGCGCCCGGCTGCGTGAGCTCGGCGCCGGTGTTCGACAGCACCGTCTCGCCCAGCGGCGTCTTGACGGTGGCCAGCTTGACCGTGACCCCGCCGTCCGCGCTCACGCTCACCTCCTCGGCGCGGCCCAGCATGTTGCCGAGCTCGCTCTTGAACATCACCATGAACGTGATCGCCACCACGCCGATCACCGCCCACTTGGCCGGGCCGGTCCACTGATCGGGCGAGCGCTGCTCGCTTTTGGGGGTGTCGCTCATGGTGGGGTTTTCGCAAGGCGGGTCGGTGCTCTGGTGTAGTGCCGCGCCAGCGTCGGCGTCAAGCCCGCGCGCCTGCACATCCCCTTCAATTGCGCAGAGTGCCACTCCTCGGCACCGCCCTCACCAGCACCTGCCGCCGCTTCAGCTCCTGCGCGTCATACACCGTCTGAGCCTCCTCGGCAGCCAGCCGGTCGTAGACGCGCTCCAGGTTGCGCAGCACCAGCGGGTTGCCGCCGTCCAGGGCCAGGGCGCCCAGCAGGCCGGCGTCGACCTCCGCCAGTGCCTCGGCGCCGGTCTTGATGGGCAGCGTTCGGTACGGTGCGCTCACGGCCGCCAGGTTGCGCAGCATGGGCGACTCCGGTGTCAGCGACGCCGCTTCGGCAAAGGCCAGGGCGGCGCTGCGGCGTGATTCGTCGGTCGGCTGGATGGCGTCGGCCTGCCACTGCAGCAGGCCCCGCATCGCCCGGGCCAGGGCCCGCGCGTCAGGGGCGGCGTCGGCGCCCACCGCCTGGTCGAACTCAGCAAAGCCGGCGTCGACATGGCCCATCAGGCGCACCGGGTTCACCGTCAGCGGCACGACACGCGCCGCGCGCAGGCGCAGATAGCCCGCCACGGCATCCAGGTAGGCCAGCTCGGGCAGAAAGCGGCGCAGCGACCAGCCGCTGGCCTCGTTGCGCACGCGCACCCAGCCCCCACGCCCCAGGGTGGTGATGTACATCCAGTCGCCATTCGTCTTCGTCACGCCGTACGAAAACGGCGTTTCCGGGTCGGTGACGAAGGGCTGCGGGTTGGCGTTCGGATCCGGCCGGTCGTGCAGCACCAGCGCCTTGCGGGCCTGCGCCTCGATCTCCCGGATGTCCTTCTGGCTGATGCGTCGCGGCGGCATGGCCACCGCCTGTGCCGGCAGCGTCGCATCGAGCAGCAACGGCGGGCCCGTGCGCGCCGGCAGTGCCACCGTGATGGCATCGGCCTCGTCGCGCCGCAAGAAGCGCAGGTAGCTCTGCACGTACAGCTGCGGCCCGTCCTCGTAGATGCGCCCCCAGATCAGCACCAGGCCGTGCCCCGGCTTCAGGCGGCCCGACCCCGTGCCCTGGGTGGCGCGCGCGATCACCTCGCGCACGTCGCAGACGGCCGTGCCGTTCTGGGTCACCTCGACGACGCCCACGCTGCCGTACTTGAGCAGCGACATCAGCACCTCCTGCTGGATCAGCGCCGGCAACCGCCAGCTCGCCGATCCGTGGGGCTGGGTGTCGGAGCGGGCATCGCGGTACGGCAGCACGAACGCATTGACCGCCGCTTCGCCGAACACCCGCGCCTCCTGGCAGGGCAGTCGCCCGCCGGCACGCGCTCCCAGGCTGCCGATCAACAGCAGCAGCATGGCCGCCAGCCGCAACAGCGTGATGGCGTTCATCACGGCCTCACCGCCGCGCCGCAGGGTTGCGCCGACACCTGCAGGCCCGCCGCTGCGTTGGCGCCGGCGGGCGCACGCTTGCGGATCTGCTCCAGCGCCTTGCCGGCCAGGCTCATCACATGCTGGCGCAGGGCCTCCACCTCGGCCGCCTGGGCCTGGCCCTGGCCCTGCGGCTGCCTGACCAGGCGCTCGCGCACGGCACCCAGGCGCCCGAAGGCGGCGCACAGGTACTCGTGCGCCTTCGGGAACTCGTCGCCGTCGAAAGCCATCACGCCGATCGCGCTGGCCACGAAGGCATACAGATCGCGGTTCGACACCAGGCCCACATGGTCGGCCGCACGGATGTCGCCATCCGGATAGTCGAAACGATGCAGCGCCGGCACCTGCAAACCACGCTCGTGGTGGGCGCGGCTGAGCGGCATCAGCAGGTAGTTCATCTGTGCCTTGGGGCCCGCGACGCCGCCCACACGCGGTGCGCGGTCCAGGAAACCCCAGACCTCGATCACCACGCTGCGCGTGTAGAGGCTGCGCACCACGTCGGCCGTGAAATCCGCGCCGTCGATCGCCGGCACCCGCCCGGCGCAGCGCGCCACCTTGAACGGGATGCCGATCAGGCCCGCCATGTCCTCGTCGCGCCGCTGGGCCAGGTGCAGATGCAGGCGATCGAACTCCTTGAGCATCTGCTCCCGTGACGCGAACGCGTCCGCAGAAAACGTCGGCTCGCTCAGAAACACCACATACGGCGCCTGCTCCGGCACCCGGCATTCACCCAGCGACGCCCGCGCGCCACCGTGCAGCGCCGCCAGCAGGGCCGCCAGCACCGCACAGAAGGCCAGGCGCCAGGCGCGACGACGGCGGGCGATCATGCCGGGCTCCCGCGGCCCAACCAGCGGCCCCAGCGGCGATCGGGCAGGGCTTCGAGCAGGGCGATCGCCTTGTCCACCTCCTCGATCGCGCTCTTGAGCTGCTGCGGCGTGGGGCGCTGCTCCATCAGCGGCCGGGTCGTTTCGCCACCGGCGGCCGATGCGGCGCCCAGCCGCACCCGGTGATCGCGCAGCACCGCCAGCGCATCGGTGCAATCGGCCAATGCCAGCGTGCGCACCGTCGCCATGTAGGCCTCCGCCTGCAGCCACTGGCCCGAATGAGCCAGCGCCCGCCGCAGCGCGCTGCACACCGCCTCAGGCTCGGTCAGCGTCAGCGCACCCAGCCCGGCCTCGGCGCCCACGGTGCGGTTGCCGCCGGCCCGCAGCTCGTTGACCAGCGGCATCACCGCCGCGGACCCGAAGGACGCGATCACCGCCGCCGCCTGCTTGGTCACCTCGGGGCCCGCGCCCTCGCGTGTCATCTGCTCCAGCCCGCTGCGTGCGCCGGCGGCAAAGTTCTGCTGCAACTGCTGCTGACGGATCGCGATGTCCACCGAATCCTTCACCGCGAACCCCAGCACCAGCATCACCACGCTGCTGAACAACTGCGGCCAGGCCGACACCAGGCCGCCCAGCAGACGCGCCACAACCCCGGGCGCCGGCGCTGGCGGCGATGGCGCCGATTCGAGCTTGCCCAGGCGCAGGTCGATCGCACGCAAGCGCTGGCCGACCCCGCAGCCGCGCGCCAGAGGAGAAGAAACCCGCGGGTTCGGCATGGTGCGGCTCGGTGTGCGTGGGGGCTGGTTGCGCCGTGTCGATTGAACGACTCGCGTCGCGTGGCGTCAACATTCTTCACCGTGGAAAAAGCAGTTTCTGGTCCAGAAGCTCTTGAACGATATCGGCTTGCAGGCGGTCGCGGCGACGCTTGGTTTCTTCGCGCTGGGGCGCTTTCTCGGCCAACCAGCGCTTGAACTCCACGAACGAGGCCGGCGCGATGGTGCGCATCACCACCATGCGCCCGGTGGCTGAAATGACCAGATGTTCGAAGCGTGGCGCGCTCGTCAGCACCGACGCGCGCACCGCCTGGACCGGCCACAGATCGCCCTCATCCGCCGAAAAGCAGAAGGGGTGCGGATCATCGTCGACCGGCTGGCGGCGCAGAAAATCAACCTCGAACCCGCGGGCATTGATGGCGGTTTCGTACTGACCCTCTTTGCGCTCGAAGGTCGGGTCAGCTCGCTGGAGAATGGACAGCATCGAAGCGTCGAGTTCCGCGAGGTCGGTCATGAACTGCACGCGCTTGCGTGCATCCCACAACAGATCAACATCTTGGGTTGCCAGCGCGCCCGGGACGAGGCGAACCCCCGCTGCCGTCTCGTAGGCATACAACGCGTGCGTGCCGACGACGGTGAAGTGTTTCGTCAAACCGGCGTCCTCCAGCACCCCGAGCAAAGTCACCACGAGGTTGGGTGTGCGCCCGGTCTTCAGCGCCTTGTTCATGCGCTGGGCCTCGATGAGCGCCTCATGCAGCAACTTCAGGCGCGATTCGATCGCCTGCTTGCGCGCGGTGTACTCGCTGAAAATGCACTCGGTCTGCTCCGAACGGGCGCCCAAACGTTCTTGCGTGCGCCGGCGTGGCCGGGTCTTGACCAGATACTCGTGGCCGCCCTCCTGCTTCCAGTACATGCTGCCGGCGTAGGACTGCGCCTGAACCTTCACTCGCTGGAACTCGGTGAAGATGGTCATCGAGTCGATGACCTGGCGCGCAGCGTTGTCAGAAAGTGGGAGATAGTTCATCACCGTGAATCAGCCAAAAGCAATCCATTGCGGTGAATCACTATAAATCAACAACTTGTGCTCTTGAGCCCCGCACACTTGGTGGCGCTCGATGTCGAGCTTGTCTCGTCCATGTGCACCACCGGCGCTTGCTTATCTGTCTGCCCGCGCCAAGGCCAAGGGCATCGAAGTGGCCCAACTCGTCAACGAGTTGCTCAAGAAAGACATCGAACTCATCGCTCCGAGAGGTCGAGTTCGCTGCGTTTGGAGAGTCGGACCCTCACCGCGTTTCACCGCGCTCTTGCGCCATCTTGAGGTACTTGGCTTCGAGGCTGGCAAAAACGTCGTCGGCCAGCGCGCCGGCGCCACTGTCAAGGCCTTCCTTCAGACCCGCGCGGAGCTTGTCCAACTTCACCCGGCGCAGTTCCAGATGATCTTCGAGCAGGCGCAGGCCTTCGCGTACCACTTCGCTGGCGTTGTTGTAGCGGCCAGACATGACCTGCGACTTCACGAATTCCTCGAAATGCGAACCAAGGGCAACACTGGTGGGCATGGGCGAACCTCCATCAACTAAATATTGCTATCAATTGTCATCACATCCACCCGCTGATTGCAAGTCCCTCACCGCCTTCTGTCGCCCACGCTGACTGAATTTCAGAGGCGGAAGCTCCCCAACTTGCATTAATTACCAACCCTTCCCGCCGAACCCCCTGTCAGTTCTGTTCCTTCCACAACCGATCCCCCAGTATCCACAACCCTTCCCATTCCTCCCCCAACCGTTTCTGCCACAAACCCGATCGGTTTTGTTCTTTCCACAATCGGTTCCGTCCCATCCACGATCGGTTCCGCCGGTTTTCTTGTTGATGAAGCCGCTTTACCGATTGAAATACTTGTTGCCACCGATCGACAAAGCCGCAGAACCGATCGGTTCCGTCCACTTCCACGACCGGTATCCCCCATTTTCGAGTCGTGGAACGTGATTTATGAACCGGTCTTCATCCTTCAGAGGGATTGCCAAGCAACGCCGACAATCGGTCAAGCGGTTTCCACAACTGTGGAAAGAACTTTCATGACCGCCTCTGCAACGTCCCTGACCGGTTTGTCAACGTTGCAGACCGGTGCATCGTGTTGAAGAATCAAGGCTCCAACAACCAGGGAGCAGCTCCATGAAGCCGAGATTGATCGTTTCATTTCACCACCACAGCGAACCCGAGTTCCAGGCCAAGGCCGGCTACATCATCAGCCAGTTGACCGGCAACATCCACTATCCCGAGCCCTGGGCGCCGCAGGTCAGCACGCTGGCGCAGCTCAATGACGTGCTCGCCGAATACCGCCGCAACTACACCGACGGCAACGTGCGCGATACCGCCAAGACCCGCGCCCGCAACGCCGCCCGCGTAACGCTCGAAGGCCTGCTGCACCAGCTGGCGCCCTACCTCGAACTGATGGCCCAGGGCGACCCCATCATGCTGGAGAGCACGGGCTACGACCTGCGCCGCCCCACGATCCGCAGCCCTGCCAGCAACGAGCCGCTGTCGGCGCCGACCGAGTTCCGGGTCACCCGCGGTCGCGTCAGCGGCACGCTCGAAGTGCACATGGCCCGCCTGAACGGCGCCGTGTCCTACGAGGTCAGCATCTCCCAGGGCGACGGCAGCCCCTCGGGCGAGTGGAAACACGTCATCACCTCCGTGTCCGGCCTGCGCATCCTGCTGCAGGGCCTGCCGCCCGGCGAGAGCTTCTGGGTGCGCGCGCGCGGCATTGCCAACAAGGGCCCGGGGCTGTGGACCGACCCGATCAAGGTGATGGTGGCCTGATCGACCCAGGGAGCGCCCGGCATGCGGCGCCCCCGGTGCAGAAAAAACGCGCCCCCTGTCGCAGGCACGCCGCACACGCAGCCCTGTACAGCGCCAATTCCTGCGCGGCACAGGTGCGCAACCCCGGCAAACGGGGGGAGGGGGGCGCATTCAAGGTTGTTAGGCTCAGGTGATTCGCGAAAACCCTGCTTAATCAATGAGCCACGCCGTGTCACAGCCCATTCAAGACAGCACGACACCCGAGCCTGAAGCGGCGCTGCAGCCCCAGGCCGCAGCTGTGCCCTTGACGCCCTGGTTGATCGCCGGCGCCGGCCTGCTGGCCATGTATGTGCCCACCTTCTGGGATCTCATGCACGGCATCTGGTCGACCGACCAGCAGGGCCACGGCCCCATCGTGCTGGGCATCGGCCTGTGGCTGCTGTGGCGCAAATGGCCCGACGTGCGTGCGCTGCCCAGTCAGCCGGCACGTGGCGTCGGTTGGCCGGTGTTCGTGATCGGACTGCTTCTCTATCTGGTGGGCCGTTCGCAAGACATCCTGCTGTTCGAGGTGGGCGCGCTCATCTGGCTGATTGCGGCTGTCACGCTGCTGCTGAGCGGCGCGCGCGCGATGAAGCACCTGTGGTTCGGGCTGTTCTTCCTGCTGTTCATGATCCCGTTGCCTGGCGTCGTGGTCGATGCCCTGACGCAGCCCATGAAGCTGGCGGTGTCCTACGTGGCCGAGTTCGTGTTGCACGGGGTGGGCTACCCCATCAGCCGCACGGGTGTCGTGCTGCAGGTAGGACAGTACCAACTGCTGGTGGCGGATGCTTGCGCCGGCCTGCACACCCTGTTCACGCTGGAGGCCCTGGGCCTGCTGTATCTCAATCTCGTCCGCCACGAAAGCGTGGCGCGCAACGTGGCGCTGGCCACGCTGATCGTGCCGATCAGCTTCACGGCCAACGTGATCCGCGTGATGGTGCTCACCCTCATCACCTATCACTTTGGTGACGAAGCCGGGCAGGGGTTTCTGCACGGCTTTGCCGGCATGGTGCTGTTCATGGCGGCGTTGCTCCTGATCATCGGCACCGACTCCGTGCTTCGGTGGCTACTTGCGAGCCGCACGAATGCCGCGCCAAGCCAAGCGGCATGAGCCGGGTCAACCTCATCCACGTGAACGCCATGCCGACCAAGAACCTCACGTCCGCTTTGATACTGGCCGCAGCAATGGCCGTCACTGCGGCCTTTGCCAACCATCTCAAGCCCACCCTGCAACTCGCAGACACCCGCCCGGTTCTGAAGATCGAGCCTTCCATCCCCACCGCGTTTTCCGGCTGGCGACTTGCTGAAGTGAGCGGTGGCGTCGTCAATCCGCAGCAAGAAGAACTGCTCAACAGCCTCTACTCGGAAATCGTCACCCGTACCTACGTCAATGAAAAGGGTCAGCGGGTGATGCTGTCGATCGCGTACGGTAAAAACCAAAGCGACTCGTTCCAGGTCCACAAGCCTGAAATCTGCTATCCGGCGCAAGGGTTTCAGCTCAAGAGCAACGTGGCCGGCACCCTTGAAACGACGCAGGGGCAGATCCCGGTGCGCCGCATCGAGACCAGCCTTGGCGGCCAGCGCCAAGAGCCCGTGACGTACTGGACGACGATCGGCGATCACGCGGTACGCAGTGGCGTGGACAAGAAGATCAAGGAAATTGAATACGCGATGAAGGGATACATCGCTGACGGATTGCTATTCCGAGTCTCCAGCATCGACGACAACACCGCCCGGGCATTTGAACTGCAACAGCAGTTTGCCAGTGACCTGCTGGCCAGCATCCCCGCTGACGACCGGTTTCGGCTCTCCGGTCTGCGCTGAATTGAATCACCGTGGGCGCTCTGCCGCCCCTTGAACATGAACCACAACAGCAAAATCTACGTCACCGGCCACCGCGGCATGGTCGGCTCGGCCATCGTGCGCCGGCTCCAGTCGCTGGGTTACAGCAACATCCTCACCCGCACCCACGCCGAACTCGACCTGCTCGACCAGCGCGCGGTGCACGCCTTCCTGGCCGAACAGAAGCCCGACTACATCTTCATCGCCGCAGCCAAGGTCGGCGGAATCCAGGCCAACAACCTGTACCGTGCCGACTTCCTGTACCAGAACCTGCTGATCGAGGCCAACCTGATCCACGGCGCCCACCTAGCCGGCGTGCAGCGCCTGATGTTCCTGGGCAGCAGCTGCATCTACCCGCGCGACTGCCCGCAGCCGATCAAGGAGGACTATCTGCTGACCGGCCCGCTCGAACAGACCAACGAGCCCTACGCCATCGCCAAGATCGCCGGCATCAAGCTGGCCGAAAGCTACAACCGCCAGTACGGCCGGCAGTACATCAGCGCGATGCCGACCAACCTCTACGGCCCCAACGACAACTACGACCTCGCCAACAGCCACGTGCTGCCGGCGCTGCTGCGCAAGGCGCACGAGGCCAAACAACGCGGCGACGCCGAATACGTGGTCTGGGGCAGCGGCACACCCAAGCGCGAGTTCCTGTACGTCGACGACCTGGCCGACGCCTGCGTGCACCTGATGGAAACCGGCTACGACGGCCCGCTCGTCAACATCGGCACCGGCGAGGACGTGACCATCCGTGAACTGGCCGAAACCGTGATGCAGATCGTCGGTTTCGAGGGCCGCATCGTCTTTGACGCCAGCAAGCCCGACGGCACGCCGCGCAAGCTGCTGGATGTGAGCCGGCTCAAGAGCCTGGGCTGGAGCGCGAGCACCTCGCTGCGCAACGGCATCCGGCTGGCTTATGAGGCTGCGCCGTTTCATACCCCGATCTCTGTTTAATCTTCGATAAAAATCATTCAGGAAGAATATCCATGACCGAAAAACAAAAAGTCGCCCTCATCACCGGCGTTACGGGCCAAGACGGCGCCTACCTCGCCGAGTTCCTGCTCAAGAAGGGCTACAAAGTCCACGGCATCAAGCGCCGCAGCAGCCTGTTCAACACCGACCGCATCGACCACCTGTACCAGGATCCGCACGTCGAGCAGCGCAACTTCACCCTGCACTACGGTGACCTGACCGACTCGACCAGCCTGGTGCGCATCGTCCAGCTGGTGCAGCCCGACGAGATCTACAACCTGGCCGCACAGAGCCACGTCGCCGTCTCGTTCGAGGAGCCCGAATACACCGCCAACGCCGACGGCATCGGCGCGCTGCGGCTGCTCGAAGCCATCCGCATCTGCGGCCTGGAAAAGAAGACCCGTTTCTACCAGGCGTCCACCAGCGAGCTCTACGGTCTGGTGCAGGAAACCCCGCAGAAGGAAACCACGCCCTTCTACCCGCGCAGCCCCTACGCGGTGGCCAAGATGTACGCCTACTGGATCACGGTCAACTACCGCGAGGCCTACGGCATCTACGCCTGCAACGGCGTGCTGTTCAACCACGAGAGCCCGATCCGCGGCGAGACCTTCGTCACTCGCAAGATCACGCGTGCCGTCGCCCGCATCGCGCTGGGCCTGCAGGACTGCCTGTACCTGGGCAACATGAGCGCGCTGCGCGACTGGGGCCACGCGCGCGATTACGTCGAGATGCAGTGGCTGATGCTGCAGCAGAGCCAGGCCGAAGACTTCGTCATCGCCACCGGCGTGCAGTACAGCGTGCGCCAGTTCGTCGAGAAGGCGGCTGCCGAGTTGGGCATCACGATTGCGTTTGAGGGTAAAGGCGAAAACGAATACGGCTACGTGGCGTCGGTCACTGGCAAACAGGCTACATGCAAGGTGGGTGACGTGGTGGTCAAGGTCGACCCGCGCTACTACCGCCCGACCGAAGTCGAAACCCTGCTCGGCGACCCGACCAAGGCCAAGGTCAAGCTGGGCTGGACGCCGCGTACCACCTTCGACGAATTGGTCAAGGAAATGATCGAGGCCGACTACACCTCAGCGCGCAAGGACAGCCTGGTCAAGATGGCGGGTTTCCAGGCCTTCGATCACCACGAGTGAATCGGGAATAGTCATGAAAATTTCCCAAGGAAAAACTGCAGTTCAACCCGTCATCATGGCCGGCGGCAGCGGCACGCGGCTGTGGCCGCTGTCGCGTGCGGGCTATCCCAAGCAGTTCCTGGTGCTCGACGACAGCAACCGCAGCCTGTTCCAGCAAGCCGCGTTGCGCCTGGTCGATCTGGCCGCGCCTGACCTGGCGGTGGCCGCGCCGCTGATCGTCGGCAACGAAGAACACCGCTTCCTGGTGCTCGACCAGCTGCGCGAAGTGGGCTGCGATCCCAGCGCCGTGCTGCTCGAGCCGATGGGCCGCAACACCGCGCCGGCCATCACCCTGGCGGCCCTGCAGGCGCAGGCCGGGGGCGCCGACCCGGTGCTCGTCATCGTCGCGGCCGATCACGTCGTCGCCGACCTGGCGGCCTTCACCGCTGCGCTGCAGCAATCGGCCCGGCTGGCCGCCGATGGCGCCATCGTCATCCTCGGCATCACGCCCGACCGCCCGGAAACCGGCTACGGCTACATCCGCAGCACCCCTGAAACCGGCGCCGCCCGGGTGATGCAGTTCGTCGAGAAACCCGACCTCGCCACCGCGCAGCGCTACCTCGCCGAGGGCAGCTACAGCTGGAACAGCGGCATGTTCGTGCTCAAGGCCTCGGTGTGGATGGCCGCGCTCGAGCGCTTCCGCCCCGACATCGCCACCACCACCCGCGCCGCCTTCGAGGCCAGCGCCACCGACGCCAAGTTCGTGCGCCCGTCCAAGGCGCTGTTCGCCGCCGTGCCCAGCGAATCGGTCGACTACGCCGTGATGGAGCGCTGCCCGCAAAGCGAGTTCGACATCCGCATGGTGCCGCTGTCGGCCGGCTGGAACGACCTGGGCGCCTGGGACGCCGTCTGGCAGGCCGCCACCAAGGACGCCGCCGGCAACGCCGCCTTCGGTGACGTCATCGCCCAGGACAGCCACAACACCCTGGTGCACGCCACCAGCCGCCTGGTCAGCGTGGTCGGCCTCGACGATGTGGTCGTGATCGAAACCCCCGACGCCGTGATGGTGGCCGATCGCAGCCGCAGCCAGGACGTCAAGAAGATCGTCAACCTGCTCGACGCCCAGAAACGCACCGAACACAGCCTGCACCGCAAGGTGCACCGCCCCTGGGGCTGGTACGACAGCATCGACCACGGCCCGCGCCACCAGGTCAAACGCATCATGGTCAAGCCCGGTGCGAGCTTGAGCCTGCAGATGCACCACCACCGCGCCGAACACTGGATCGTCGTCAGCGGCACCGCCGAGATCACCAACGGCGACCGCGTCATGATCCTGAGCGAGAACCAGTCGACCTACATCCCGCTGGGCCAGACGCATCGCCTGGCCAATCCCGGCAAGATGCCGCTCGAGATCATCGAGGTGCAGTCGGGCAGTTATCTGGGTGAGGATGACATCGTGCGGTTCGAGGATGTCTATGGGCGGAATCAATAAATCATAGATGACTATGAATTATAGGCGGGCCATATTGCAGTTCAGAACGAGTAATTAGTTCGTCTTATTGTTGTCTTTCAGATGGATTATGAATAAAGCTGTCTCGAGTAATGGATTATTGGGCAAGGCAAAGACGGCCGCCATCTGGGGGTATATTGGCACCCTGGGTAGAGTTGCAATTCAATTGATTGCACAGATAGTGTTGGCAAGAATTATTGGCCCGGCTGAATATGGGGTATTTGCTGTCGGTGCAATTATTGTTGGGATTGCGAATTACATAGCGGACGGCGGAATAGGTGCGTCGCTCATCCAAAAGAGTAGGCTGGATGACGAAATAACTATTTTTGTGTCGACGTGGCAAAACATAACTGGAGCGGTAACTTTCTTTTTCATTTGGATTTTTGCGCCTTATTTTTCTGCGTTTTTTAATGCAGGAGATAGTGCGCCAAGTGTAATTCGCCTTATGGGGATTGTATGTTGGTTGTCGTCGATTGGCTCTGTTTCAATGAACTTGTTGCGTAGAAACTTGGATTATCGTGGAATCCAAATATCCCAGTTGAGTGGTATATTTTTTGGCTATGCCTTTGTTGGTATCCCATTGGCGCATTTTGGTGCTGGCGTATGGAGTTTGGCGTTCGCATGGGTAGCGCAAGTCGTTCTCACAACAATAATTCTGTTTGTGCGAGCGCGGCCTCCTATAGGCATAAGATTTAGACATCCGGAAGAAAAGGAATTGACGAAATTTGGCTTGTCAGCACTCGTTAGTAACATATCGACGTGGCTGGGAACAAGTATTGATAAGACAATTGTTGGGTATGGCTACCTGCCGTCTCAGCTTGCCAATTACACTGTTGCCAGTAATCTGATATTTACAGCAACATCACAGATTTTATCTACTGCGCAACAAGTTATTTTTGCAACTGCATCGCGCGACTCAAGTCAGAATAGGGAGAACATAAAAAAGGCGCTGCACCTTTTGCTTGAAGTGGGTGGATTGATATTCTTGCCACTTATGTTTGTGATATCTACGTCCTCAGACACAATTATTAGCGCCCTTTACGGTTCTGAGTGGATGGATGCTGCCCTTGTATTGAGTCCTGCTGCGCTAACTATGGCTTTCTATGGGCTATCTGGACTGCTTACGCCGCTTTTGTGGTCAATCGGCAAAGTGTCAAGCGATGCGAAAGCTCAATTCGTTGGCGCTGTCATGATAGGTATAGCTGCGTACGCTTCCATAACAGCATCGAATCCCGCTGCAATCGCATGGGCGGTGCTTCCTTGTGTGTTAATTCGAGCTATTTGGACGGTTAGGCAGATTAGTAGGGCAGTAGGTGCAACTAGAGCTGAAATGGCGCGGTCTTTAATAGGTGGTGTTGTAGCTGCAATAGCAATTGGTGTGCTAGTCAATGGCGTTATGTACATAGCATTTTCTAGTCAACTGAGCCCAGCATTGCAAATGCTAACTCTGGTTTTTACATGTTTTTTGTGTTTTCCAGTTGTTATCGGCGTCGTCATTTATACTACTGGAACTCGTGAATTAAATGACTTGATTCGTCCTCGGTTGCTACCGTACTTTGCAGGTCGCTAAGGTGATCGCATGAATGTATTTATGAGTAGGTTTCGACCACGAACTCCGAGAGGTGAGTGATGACTGAGTCAATATTGATCATGCTCTCGGCCTTGGGGGCACTTGTTGTTGTAGGTATTCAGGCTAGTCTGCTTTCTTGGGTCAAGAAAAACTTGGCCATTTTTGAACTGTATATTCCGTCAGTCTTGGTATCCCTGTCTGGCTTGGTATTTCTCATCTCGGGGATGCTGACGGAGAGAAACTTGCAGCTTGCGAGTCTTGCTGTAAACTCAGTAGATCTGAATATTTCGCCATATGTAAATTGGATTTCACGTGTTGCAAATCTATTTGTTCTGTCGTTGGGTGGTAGCTACCTGGTTGTAAAAATTATTGCCCATGTTTGGAGAAGCCGCGATGAGTCGGGTAATGCTTTGAAGTGGTCTTTGTTTCCGAGGCTTAGTACACTCTTTTTATCTTTCGTTTTCATGTACTTCATTTCCCAGGTCTTTGGGACTGAGGGAGGTTTTGAGCAAAAACCGGTGTATTGGATTATCGCTTTTTCTGCAATGTTATTGTCGCCTGGCGCCGGTTTGATTGCTGGTCTTCGGTGTGCAAAGTTAATATTGCTTATCTACATGGTTGTGTCGGTTTTATACATTGCATTGGATTTTAATCAAGTACTGGCGCCTGGATATAAGGGGGTTATTCCTGGGTTTTCATATCGTTTCTGGGGGCTTGCTCCTCATGCGAACGCAATCGGCCCTCTTGCTGCACTTCTGTTGTTTTTAGAGGTATCGGTGCCCAGCAGAAGTTTTCTGGCAAGATCCTCATTCTATTTGGTTGGAACTTTTGTTCTGATTATCTCTCAATCAAAAACGTCTATTGGTGCAGCGATGGTTGGAATGGTAGTGGCTTCATTCGCGTGTGGGAAAAGGAATGCTGATTATTCAGGACCATATGTTATGGGGCTGCCTCATGTGATAGCTGGTTTCGCATTATCTGCGGCGACTCTTGTCTTATTAATGTTTTCGATAATCGGTATGCCAAGAGAACTTGCTTCTGTGGCGTCGAAAATTAATTCGGCGATTGACTTTAGCACGATGTCGGGCCGGTCTGATATTTGGCGAACAGCAATTTATGAGTTCGAGAGGAATCCAATGTTCGGATATGGTCTTGGAATTTGGGGGGCAGACTTCAGAGCTTCGATTGGGATGAATTATGCATATCATGCTCACAACCAATTGCTTCAGTCTATGTCTGAATCTGGTGTGTGTGGAATTCTAGGTTTCGGGGTTTTTTTTGTTGCTTCCCTGCTTTACTGCTTCAAGGCTAGGGTGTCTACCTACGGGGGTTCCGTTGCAATTTTTCTGTTGTTTACCTTTCGATGTATAACGGAAGCGCCTCTCAAGGTGGCTGCGATAGGAACTGGTGAGACGTTTTTTTTACTTGTGCTGCTAATGTTATGGGGACTTGCAGATAAAAATACAGAGCGGTTGTGTGTCGGGCAATCGACGCCATTGCCGTGATCCAATGCACATCATTTAACTTATAAAACACATGGATCAGCCGAAATTTTCCATAATTGTATGTTGTTGGAATAGTTCGGATTATATTTCCGACTGCATAACCTCAATCACAAGTCAATTTTACGAGGGGTTTGAGATAGTATTTGTGGATGGAGGTTCTGAAGATGGAACTCTCGAAAAAATTGATGCCGTTACATGCAAAAAGGTGGTTCTCAATAATATAAGAGGGGGTATTTCAAAGGCAATGAATGCGGGGGTATCTGTTGCATCGGGCGAAATTATTGCGCACCTGCATGCAGACGACTATTTTGCTAATTCAAGCGTTCTTTCGCGAGTTGCTCGTGCATTTGAAGATAATGCGGGTACGAAGTGGCTCTATGGGAGATTTTATAATCTAAGGGACGGTGTTCTTGCGCCGCCTTCTTATCCGGTCCGGAAGTACTCCGTTCCGACGCTGATGCGAAGAAATATTATTCCGCATTGTGCAACTTTTATTATGAGGGACGTATTTATTCAGATGGGTGGATTTTCTGATAAATATCGTCTTGCAATGGACTATGACTTATGGCTTCGCCTCTCTAGGTGCTATGTTCCAGTTCAAATGGACGAGTATCTTGGCGTATTCCGGCGGCATGGTGAAAGTTCTACAACAAAATTTGCATTGCAGTCTTTTAATGAAGACTTCTTGACCCGGTTCAAAAACTCTCCGCCTTATCTATGGCCGGAGTTCGCGCTGAGATATGTTTACAGAAGATTTCGAGAGGTTCGTTGATTGACGGAATCTGAAGTGAGGGATGGTCATAGTAGTCAAAGAACTCTGTACTTATGTTTGGTGAAATCCTGCATGATGATTCGGAAGCAGTTAATTTACGTTGCGTTGGTAGCATGGCTGCTCTCTTTGTCCGCCAGGGCTGCGTGTATAAATCCGGTTATGGGAATAAATCTTGCTGGGGCCGAGTTTGCACCGAGCGTACTTCCGGGAGTGGAGGGAATTGAATACAAATTTCCAACGAGTATTCAAATTGAAAAATACATGCGAACAGGGTTTGGGGCGATCAGACTGCCAATTCTTTGGGAAAGAATCCAGCCTGAGTTATATGGCGACTTGCATGAGCAGTATGTCAGGTCCATAGAACGAGTTGCTCGGGATGCGGAAAGGGTTGGAGTAAAGGTTGTAATTGATCTTCATAACTATGGAAGATATAGAGGAAAGATCGTTGGCGTAGATATTGATGGTGCTGCATTCAGGGATGTATGGAAAAGAATTGCGATGCGCCTTCGGGAGCACGGCAGCATTGCCGCGTATGGCCTCATGAATGAACCGAACGATGCGCGGCGTGTGTGGCACCGGATGGCCCAATTCGGTGTCGATGGAATAAGGGATTCTGATCGTCGAAAAGATATTTATATTGGCGGTGACGGGTGGAGCAATGCGGTCCAATGGGTTCAGGCTAACCCACGCCCATTTGTTATTGATCCCGAGGGCCGAGAGCGATACGAGGTTCATCTCTATCTTGACGATGATGCCAGTGGGCGTTATCTCGAGGGGCATCCAAAATCCGACCCCGAATCTCGTGTGAGAGACCGACTTGCACCGTACTTCGCATGGCTAAAAAAGTACGGGAAAGTAGGCGTAATCGGCGAATTTGGTGTTCCGAGTGACGATGATAAGTGGTTTTCTGGCGTACAAGAGTTTTACGCTATCACGAAAAACGCATGCATAGATTCGTATTATTGGGCAGGGGGTGCGTTTAGTCCAAAAAATATTCTCTCACTTGAGCCTAGGAATGGTGAGGAGAGGCTGTTAATGAAGAAAATAAAATCATATATAACTACCAGTAAATAATTATTATTATTATGATTTATTGACTGAGTTTTTAATGTGGATGTTGCGTGCAAGTCGGGCTACTTGTTGTGTTGGGTTGATAAATTTAGTTTGTTAACGGGGTGACTGGTGGTCAGGGTTTATCTTCTTCCTCATGGTTTTCAGCAAGAGTACGAGGTTGGTTTTGCAAACGGGTTGGCGGCCCAATCAAATTGTGAGGTAATTATGATTGCCTCTGACAATACTCTTGTCGGCAGATTGGCGTCGTCCGTTAAGGTTATGCCGTTACGCGGAAGTCAGGAATCGGGTCGTGGCTTTATTGCCAAAGTATGTAATATGGCCAAGTATTGGTTTTCATATTTTGGGCTGGCGATCAAGGATCGTCGTGCAATATTTCATTTTAATGGCTTGTTCTCTATGAGGGGTAACTTGGCCGTATTGCTCGAATCTTTCTTGGCGCGACTATTTATCAGGAACTGGGTATTGTCGGTTCACAACTTACTTCCGCATGACAGTGAGGGGCGATTGACTCGTATAATTTATGGGATTGTTTATCGGCTGCCAAACCTCCTTGTTGTACACACGAAATTGATGCGTCAGAGTTTGATTGGTGAATTTGGGGTGTCGCCAGATAAGATCGTCATAATTGAGCATGGAATAGATTTGTTTTCTAATCTCGATCCTGCGGATCGAGATTATGGTAGAAAAAAAATTTTAGGGGTTGGCGACGACGAGAGAGTAGTGTTGTCTTTTGGGAAGGTAATGCGATATAAGGGTCTTGAGGAATTTATTGTCGCCACTGATCAATTTGTGCGTCCAACTGATCAATGGGTCTTTGTTATTGCTGGCGTCTGTGCTGATTCTGAATTGCGGGAGAGCATTAGTTCGAAATTGGCAAAAAATAATAATGGTATGAAAGTGATTTGGTTCGATCGCTATATTGAGCACAATGAGGCATCTAAATTGCTGGCGGCATCAGATGTTATGGTGATGCCCTATCGCAAGATTGACCAAAGTGGCGTAATTTTTACTGCGCTGTCGTATGGGGTACCGGTGGTGGCTACAAACGTCGGTTCGTTATGCGAATATGCGTCACTGGGTGGTGGATGCGTTGTTGGGCAAAGTGTAGACGAAGCTTTTATTGGTGCAATACGCGACACTCTTAAAGAAGTAACTTGGTCGGATCGCTCAAAGACGGTAGAGCGCGCCCGAACGTATTTCGAATGGTGTGCTGTACTTAAACCGCTTGTGAGTAGTTATGAAGGTATTGTCGAATAACCGTATATTGCGTTAATTTTTAAAATATAAGTATTAATATGATTCAGTTTAAAAGTTATTGTTTGGTGACTCCTTGTCGGAATGAGATAGATTATGCTCGGCGGACACTCGAAAGTGTTGTGAGACAGTCAATATTGCCTGCAAAGTGGGTGATCGTGGATGATGGGTCTACTGATGGCACGTCGGATATTCTGCGAGAGTATGCGGAAAAATACTCATTCATTGAAATACATCAAAGGGCCGATAGAGGCGTTAGGCAGGTCGGTCCTGGTGTCATAGAGGCGTTTTATGATGGCCTCCGATTGATTGATGTTCGTGATTTTGAGTATATCTGTAAGTTTGATCTTGATCTGGAGATTGGCTCTCGCTACTTCGAGATTTTGATCGGAAAAATGAACGAAAATCCGCGTCTCGGCACTTGTAGTGGTAAGCCGTATTATCCGCATCCGATAACTGGAAAACTTGTTAGCGAAGAGTGCGGCGACGAGATGTCGGTTGGAATGACAAAATTTTATCGAGTATCCTGCTTTGAGGATATTGGCGGTTTTGTGCGCGAGGTAATGTGGGATGGAATCGATTGCCACACATGCAGAATGAAAGGGTGGTTAGCGAGCAGTTGGGATGAGCCTGAGTTACGGTTTCTGCATCTTCGTGCTATGGGATCTAGCCACAAAGGAATATTGACTGGTCGGCAACGTCATGGATTTGGGCAATATTTTATGGGAACTGGGATCATGTACATGATCGCTAGTGCGGTGTTTCGTATGAGTAGGCCCCCAGTTTTTTTTGGTGGTGCATCAATGTTGTACGGGTATTTGCGTAGCATGTTATTGCGAGTCAAGCGGTACGACAATGCTGAGTTTGTTCGATTTCTCCGTAAGTATCAGCTTCGCTGTTTACTTGTTGGGAAGGCAAGGGCAACAGCTGAGTTGAATGCAAGGATTTTGGCTGATCATGGTTGATAAGGCGATCCCTTGTGTAGAGCTTGAAGGGGTGCCATTTAGCTGCCTCGGGTTGGCTGAGACTGGACGTTATATTGTTGAGGCAGCCAAGGAGGGAAGGGGAGGCTGGGTCGTAACTCCGAATGTTGATATTGTTAGGCGCATTGTTCGCGATGCGTTATTTAAGCATCTTGTTTCTTCTGCAGATATTTTTACCCCGGATGGGGCCCCGATCGTTTGGGCTGCGCGTCTCCGAGGCGATAAGTTGGCAGAACGGGTTCCGGGCTCTGATTTGTTTTTAAGTGTTTGTGAAAAAAGTGCCCGAGGTGGATTGCCAGTCGCACTTATTGGAGGTAATCCGGGAGTGGCTGAGGCGGCGGCGATTATATTGAGGGATCGATACCCTCTGCTTGAAGTTGCTGGTAGTGTGTGTCCAGAATTTGGGTTCGAGAAAGATGAGCGTCAACTGACTGAGTTAGATGAATTCGTTCGACACAGCTCTGCTCGGATAGTATTTGTTGGTCTGGGTTCGCCAAAGCAAGAGCATCTGATTTCTAGGCTTCGGGGTATTCGTTCGGATATTTGGTGGATTGGGGTGGGTGTAACTTTTAGTTTTGTGGCTGGGGAGATGGCGCGCGCACCCAAGTGGATGCAGGTTATTGGTCTTGAATGGTTGCATCGAATGGTGCTTGAACCTCGACGACTGATTCGTAGATATTTGATTGATGATTTGCCGTTTGCTTTAGTAATGTTGTTGAAGGCTGTTATTTACAGAATTTTGCGCTAAATAATTGAAATTAGTTTTGCTGCTTATGTGCTTTATTTTAATTTGCACAATTGCGATGTTGAATAGTTGAGGGGTGTCTCGTATATTGTGCTTGGGAAATATAGCTCCCGTCGAGGGTGCTTTGAGTAGGCGTGAGCGAAGCTGCGATTGATAAAATCAGGGCGCGAGCAGAAGACTTGAATGACAAGGTATCCATAAGTGAAGACCTGATTCGTCACTAACCTCAGCAAGGCTCGTCGCCCGAGACACCCGACACCGTTACCTAAGCAGGAGGCGCGACGATGGCCATGAACCAGTTCCAGAAGGGGTGTCGCTGACCGACTTCCTGTTCCGCTACGGGAGTGATGCGAGCAGACCCTGATCTCGCACTGTTGGTTAGATGGTTTCGCTGTCCGCTCTGTGGTGCGGCCGAGCACTGCCTAGTCGGTCAGGGCACACGAGCACGGTTCCAGTGCCGGTGCTGTTGGAACCGACCGAGACTGCGGCAACTTCTGAACGATCTCATTGGTCATGCCGCGACCAAGTCTCCAACACGCGAGTTGCAGATTTGGCAGGACGCGGAGGATCATGACAAATCAGGTCGACGGAAACGGCTCACCTTGCATCACTCAGGTCATTGACCACGACAGTTCACAGGTGTTGTGTGGCAGTTGCACAAAGGCGCGTACATGGGGTGTTCGCCCCCTGTTCCGGCGGGTTCCAGGCGGCAGTCAACTCCTCAAAAGCTGACAGACTTGTCTGTTTTTATGTACATCTGATGGGTGGCGTTGCGACGCTACGGCGCTTGGCCTTGCGAGCAGGACTTGATCTCTGTCTCGCGCAAAAAAACACGGGGTTTCGATGGCACGTTTTTTCATGTTGAGCAGTCCGGCCGTGGGCTGTTCACTGATGCTCGCCGCGTTGGCTGGCGGGTTGAGCGGTTGCGGCGGCGGTAGCGATGAAGATGTCGCTTCGCCAGTTGCTGGCAGCCAGGCGATTGATGGGACGTCGCGCATTCAGGCCGCGGCGGCCGGTGATTACTATGTAGACGCATCGGCAGGTAGCGACACCAACTCGGGTAGTCAGGCAGCACCTTGGAAGACGCTTGCGCGTATCTCCAAGGCCGGCTTGAGCACAGGGCAAGCAGTGTTTCTGCGGTGCGGTGCTGTGTGGCGCGAATCGCTGAGCCTCGGTGCCACGCAGTTCGCTGACAGTATCAGTTTCGGATCGTATGGGGCCGAATGCGTGACGAGCAAACCGCGCATTCTGGGCTCGGACAACTTTTCTGGCGGGTGGGCGAAATCAGGCAACATATGGTCGCGCAAGGTGCCTGCAGGCACGCCCAAGATCGGGCGCTTGTTCATCAATGGCGCCGCGCAGCGTTTGGCGCAATGGCCTAACCATTCTGCTGCTGGCGGCTTTGCGGTGGCCGATGCGAGTACTGCAGCTTCCAATACCCAGTTCAAGATCAAGGCTGCTGACGCTGCACTCTTGGCTGGCAAGGATATCGTGGGGGCCATTGCTTTGTTGCGCAGCGTTGCGTGGTCGGTCGATTCGAGCAACATCAGCAGTTTCAGCAGTAGCACCAATGTTGTCGGTCTGGGAACGGCCACGGTATACGCCACAGGTTCGACCACCGAATACGTGTTGGCCGACAAAAAATGGATGGTTGATGCACCAGGTGAGTTTTTTCACGACACGGCCACCAACACGGTGTATGTCTATCCGGCTGATGCCACGTCTCAGGCTAGCCTGAATACCACCCAAGTGGAAGGTTCGGTACGAGATGTGGCTGTGGCGCTGTCCGGCCGCAAGGGTTTGAGGATCAGCGGCATTGCAATCGAGATGGCTCGCTTGGATGGACTGGCGCTAAGCGATACGCCTGAGTCCAGCGTGAGTGGCGTTGAGGTGCGAGGCCATGGGCGCAATGGTGTGCAAGTGGCGCTTCGTGCGGCACCCGTCGGCACTGCACGCGGGCTTGATCTGCGCAATAGCCTGATTTCGGACAATGGAGCAAACGGAATCAATGCCACCAGTGCAATGCGGGTTGATGTGATCGGCAATACAGTGCTCGAAACGGGTACTCAGGCTATGGCGGGCAACTCGCTCGGTGCCATCCTGGTGGGGCCGGAATCATCGGTGGAAAATAATTTCATCCAGAATTCGGCGTACTTGGGGATTCGGTTTTCCGGTACGGGCGGGTCTCGTGTCGCGGGCAACCGGATTGCGGGACACTGCGCACGTTTGACTGATTGCGCAGGAATTTATACCTGGAACGGCCCGAAAGCCAGTCGTGTCACCAGCAACCAAAGTGCGCTAGTCACAGGTAATCTGATTCAAGACACCGTAGCGCGGCGTAGCAGTGCGATTTCCGGTGGGTCGCTTGTTGCTGGCATTTATCTGGATGATTTTTCACTCGGAACTACCGTGCGTGATAACACGGTTTCGGGTGGCCAGTATGGCGTCTATGTCCACAATGGTTCTAATCATGTCATCGAAAGCAACAAGCTTTGGTTGAATACGGCGTCGGCGATTTGGTCCAATATGGACCAGACCGATGCCGACTACATGACGGGCAATGCAGTCATTGGCAACGAGATCGTGCGTTTGTCCAATGCCACAGGAAGTTACCCGGCATTGCCTATGGTCAACTCGCCGCAAGCTTTTATCTTTCGCAACCTGTATTCAGGTACCGCCACTTTGACGAATGGCTCGAATTCATTCGCGCTGAATCGTGTCTTGATGTTGAACGCTGACGGCGCGCGTTTTGCACGCGTGACGACGGCCAAGTCAGATGCTTATCTTGATCCTGCCGCTTGGCGCAACTTGAATGCAGGAGAAACGATTGTGCCGGCAAAGCCGCGCTACGTGACACATCGGCCTGTTATGGGCGCGGAGTTGATCACCAATGGGGGTTTTGCGAATGCCCTGAACAGTTGGAATGCATGGTTTGTGCCGCCCGGTACAGGGCGTGTTTTTGCAGCGAGTGCTTCCACGCCTGGCTGCACGGGAACCTGCCTGTTGTTCACCAATACGAACATGGCTGACTATGTCAGCAGTTCGGCTGCTACGTTGACCGCGGGTAAGATGTATCAGGTATCGTTCGACGCGATGTACCTTGCCAATGGCAATATTGCACCGCCGTTCGTCGGTAGTGCGACCCAGCCATTCGTTTCTTACGTCAAGATGCCCGGTATGGTGTCGTCGAGTTCGATGGTGGGTCAAAAGGGTGAGGTTGGCAGGTTCACCGGGAACTTCGTGGCGTCAACATCGGCACAAGCTGTGACCATGCTCCGTGCGTCGCCTGCCAAGATGTCGGTCGCTTTCGACAATGTCTCGCTGCGTGAGATCTTGTCCTACAAGCTGGCGCCGGCCAGTGAGTTTGTCGCGGTGGCCGCCGCTGGCACGGTGGATCGCAGCTTTGATTGCAGTGCGCTGGGTTGGCCGGCCGGTTGTGCGGTGACGGACACAATGGATAACGCTGTGGCGTTGCCTGTCGTGGTGCCAGCGCGAACGGCCAAGCTCTTGTTGCGCGCCGGTTCGGCCTGGAGCAACTGACGCGGTTCAAAACAGATGGGGGCCCCATGGCCCCCAAAGCAAAACGGCAGATCATCTGATCTGCCGTTTTCCATTTTCCGTTTTCCGAGCCGCGCAGTCTGCGCGGCAGGAATACGTTTACTTCTGCTTGCGGCGGCGAGCCATGGCGCCGATGGCACCGAGGCCGGCCAGCATCATGGCGTAGCTTTCGGGCTCAGGAACCGGGGCGGGCAGGGAAACCACGCTCGAGTCACCGGAGACGGTGGCCTGCAGCGACAGCGTGCCATAGAGGTCGACGTTGCTGAGGTTCGTGAAAGCACCGCCCATGACGCGGGCGTCGCTTTGTGCACCGGTGCCGTACCAGTAGTAGTTGTAGAGAGAGATCGAATCGCTGGCGCCCTGGCTACCCGAACCCGACGGCCCGGAACCGCTCAGGTTGAAACTGAGTTGCGCATACGAGTTTTCAGAACTGCCAGTCAAGCCATCGTAACCGACCGAATTTTGCGCGGAAGCAGCCCCATTGGCCGTCACGATCAGGATCGTGTTTGCGCTCAGCAGGAAGTTGGACGAGTACCAGTAGTTGGGAACTTGAGCGGTTGCGCTGTAGCTGGCGTAGCCGCCCGCGGTCGGGCTGTAGGCAGAACCGCTCGCAGACACCGACGAAAGGGCGCTGGTGTAGGTGCCGGCGCCGTTGAGCGTGGTGGCATTGTTGCCAACGACGGAGGCATTGGCAGTGGTTGCGCCGAAGTCTTGCGACGACGACTTGGAAGTGGTCGATCGCACACCCGTCTTGGTGTTGCTGCCGCCATCGGAGCCGGTGTCAGGATCGTTGAGGCTGACGTTGGTGCTCACCGTGCTGGCAGCCGAGCTGCCATTGATGAACGTGAGGTACGGCGTGAGCGCGTCCAGAGGATTGAGGTCAACCAGCTGGAACGTGATGTCGGTGAAGGATGCCGACGAAGACGACACCGCGTGAGCGGGCGCTGCGCCGATGACCATCATGGCGGCCAGGGCGGCAAGGCGTAGTTTCATGGAGACTCCCGAAGAGGTTGAGGAGGCCACGGTTGCGTTTTCAGAGATGGAAAACCACACCGTTGACCTAGTTTTATTCTCGAAGCCGCCGGGGTATTCCTCAATGAAACTGGCTCCCTTGTATAGGGGGTTTCAGGCTTTAAGTGTCTCGGACCCCCTTGATGGCGGGGTGGAGGGCTTGACAAGCCACGTGACCTGCCTGACAGGGTTTTTGTTCTGCAGGGCGTGCCGCACAAGCCCCGTGTCCACGGGGCGCAGGTCGCCTATATCAGGCAACCTTCTTCTTGCGACGAGCCATGAAGCCCACCACGCCCAGGCCAGCCATCAGCATGGCGTAGGTTTCGGGTTCCGGCACCGGCGCGGCCGTGACCGTGTAGGTGGCATTCACTGCGGTGGCGCCGAAGGCGTTGTTGCCGGTGGCGCTCAGCAGGTAGGTGCCGGCGGCCACGTTGTTGAACGCGAACGAGTAGCCGGTCGGGGTGGCCAACACGCTGCCAGCGGAGCCGAAGTCCACCGTCACGTTGCTGCCGGGGTCGGCAAGCATCAAGCTGAACGGGCCGAGGATGTAGTTGCCGCTGGCAAAGTTCAGGTGGCCGGTCACGTTCGACAGGCTGCCGATCGTGATCTGTTCGAGCAGCGCCGTGAACGAGCCGCCGAGGTCGATGGCCACGTTGGTGTCCGCAGCCATGGCGCTGCTGGCAGCGCCGGTGGCCAGCACGGCCGCGAGGGCCAGTTTTTTCATCAGATGCATGGTTGTTTCCCTGGCGGGTGGTGTTGAAAACAGCGTGGCCAGGTGCCCCGCCCGGTGCATCTGGCCATGGGCGATGGTGGATGCAGGGTCATGGGGGCACCATCCCGCGTGCACGGGGTTTTGCTGGTTCCAGGGCCCGCTTCGGCTGCTCACGCCGATCGCGACATCGTCGGGTTCGAGGTCGAGACGCTGGCGGCGTCGTAAAGCCATGACTCGGTCCTACACTGGTCCGATGAGTTCGTCACTGTCACCGACACCGCGCCGCAAGCTGCCGATCGGCATCCAGAACCTGCGCGAGATCCGCGAGGGCGGCCACTACTACGTGGACAAGAGCGGGCTGGCGATCGATCTGATCGAGTCGTCCGGCAAGGCGTTTTTCCTGAGCCGGCCGCGCCGCTTCGGCAAGAGCCTGCTGGTGGATACCTTCAAGGAATTGTTCGAGGGCAATCGGGCGTTGTTCGAGGGTCTGGCGGCCGAGACACGCTGGGACTGGTCCAGGCGCCATCCGGTGATCCGCATCAGTTTTGCCGATGGTGTGCTGCAGAGCCGGGCCGAACTGGAGCGGCGCATCTTCGAGATCCTGGGGGATGCCCAGCGCGAGCTGGGTGTGCAGGGCACGTACGAGAGCATCGCGAGCCGCTTCGCCGAGCTGATCCGACTGGCGCATGAGCAGCACGGCCAGTCCGCCGTGGTGCTGATCGACGAATACGACAAGCCGATCCTGGACAACATCACCGACCCGGAGATTGCGCGGCAGATGCGCGACGGGCTCATGAATTTCTATTCGGTGCTCAAGGATGCCGATGCGCACCTGAAATTTGTCTTTCTGACCGGTGTGTCCAGATTCAGCATGGCAGGCATGTTTTCCGGGCTGAACCACCTGCAGAACATCACGCTCGATGAACGATGGAGCGCACTCTGCGGCTACACCGACGCGGATGTGGACACGGTGTTCGCACCCGAGTTGCCAGGTCTGGATCGAGAGGAAATCCGGCGCCGGTACAACGGCTACAACTGGCTGGGCGAGTCGGTCTACAACCCGTTCGATTTGTTGCGGCTGTTCGAGAACCGCGAGTTCCGGCCCTACTGGTTCGAGACCGGCACGCCGACCTTCCTGGTCAAGCTGCTGAGCGAGCGCCGCCCGTACACGCCGGACCTGGGCCGCATCGTCGCCACCGACTCGCTGCTGTCGACCTTCGACGTGGATACGCTGCTGCCCGAGGCGCTGCTGTTCCAGGCCGGCTACCTGACCATCGACAGCGTCTGGCAGATCCCGGGGCGGCGCGAGCTGACGCTCAAGTATCCGAACAAGGAAGTGCAGGCGAGCCTCAACGACGTGCTGCTCAAGAGCCTGAGCGGCTCACCCGAAGTGCCCGAGCCGCAGATCAGCCGGCTCTATCGCCTGCTGCAAGCCGGCGACGTGGCGGCGCTGCGCGGGCTGTTCCATGCCTTCTTTGCCTCGATCCCGCACGACTGGTATCGCCGCAACGAGCTGTCGGCCTTCGAGGGCTATTACGCCAGCATCTTCTACAGCCACTTCGCAGCACTCGGCCTGGACATCGTGGTCGAGGACACGACCAGCAAGGGCCGCATCGACATGGCGGTGCTGTGTTTCGGCGCGGTGTGGCTGTTCGAGTTCAAGGTGGTCGAACTGGTGCCGCAGGGGCGTGCGCTGCAGCAGCTCCAGGACCGCGGCTACGCCGACAAGTACCGCAGCCGGGGCGAGCCGATCCACCTGGTCGGGGTGGAGTTCAGCAAGGCCGATCGCAACATCGTCGGCTTCGAGGTGGAGACGCTTGCGGCGTCGTGAAGCCATGACTCGGTCCTACACTGGGCCGATGAGTTCGTCACCGACACCGCGCCGCAAGCTGCCGATCGGCATCCAGAACCTGCGCGAGATCCTCGAGGGCGGCCACTACTACGTGGACAAGAGCGGGCTGGCGATCGACCTGATCGAATCGTCCGGCAAGGCGTTTTTCCTGAGCCGGCCGCGCCGCTTCGGCAAGAGCCTGCTGGTGGATACGTTCAAGGAGCTGTTCGAGGGCAACCGGGCGTTGTTCGAGGGTCTGGCGGCCGAAACGCGCTGGGATTGGACCCGGCGCCATCCGGTGATCCGCATCAGTTTTTCGGACGGGGTGGCGCAGAACGTCACCGAGCTGGCACACCGCATCCAGCACAACCTGCGCAGCAACCGGAGCGCCCTGGGGTTGCTTCGGCCGGCCGATCTGCCGCCGGAGGATGTGGCGAGCGATCTGGCCGAGCTGATCCGCCAGGCGCATGCGCACTTCGACGCCACTGCCGTGGTGCTGATCGACGAATACGACAAGCCGATCCTCGACAACATCGCCGCGCCGGAGATTGCGCTGCAGATGCGCGAGGGGCTCATGAACTTCTATTCGGTGCTCAAGGATGCCGATGCGCACCTGAAATTTGTCTTTCTGACCGGTGTGTCCAGATTCAGCATGGCAGGCCTGTTCTCCGGGCTGAACCACCTGCAGAACATCACGCTCGATGAACGATGGAGCGCACTCTGCGGCTACACCGACGCGGATGTGGACACGGTGTTCGCGCCCGAGCTGCCAGGTCTGGATCGAGAGGAAATCCGGCGCCGGTACAACGGCTACAACTGGCTGGGCGAGTCGGTCTACAACCCGTTCGATTTGTTGCGGCTGTTCGAGAGCCGCGAGTTCCGGCCCTACTGGTTCGAGACCGGCACGCCCACCTTCCTGATCAAGCTGCTGACCGAGCGCCGCCAGTTCACGCCGGACCTGGGCCGTACTGTGGCGCCGGAGGAGTTGCTCTCTACCTTCGACGTGGACACCATCCCGACGGAGGCGCTGATGTTTCAGGCCGGCTACCTGACCATCGACTCGGTCGAGGAGTTGCCGAACCAGTACGAGGTCACGCTGAAATACCCGAACCACGAGGTGCAAGCCAGCCTGAACACCTGCTTGCTGCAAAGCCTGAGCGGCGGTCTTTCTGTACCAGGGCCGCAGATCAGCCGGCTCTATCGCCTGCTGCAAGCCGGCGACGTGGCGGCGCTGCGCGGGTTGTTCCATGCCTTCTTTGCCGGCATCCCGCACGACTGGTACCGCAAGAACGACATCGCCGACTTCGAGGGCTACTACGCCAGCATCTTCTACAGCCACTTCGCCGCACTGGGCCTGGACATCGTGGTCGAGGACACCACCAGCAAGGGCCGCATCGACATGGCGGTGCTGTGCTTCGGCGCGGTGTGGCTGTTCGAATTCAAGGTGGTCGAACTGGTGCCGCAGGGGCGTGCGCTGCAGCAACTGCAGGAGCGCGGCTACGCCGACAAGTACCGCAGCCGCGGCGAGCCGATCCACCTGGTCGGGGTGGAGTTCAGCAAGGCCGATCGCAACATCGTCGGGTTCGAGGTGGAGACGCTGGCGGCGTCGTGAAGCCATGACTCGGTCCTACACTGGGCCGATGAGTTCGTCACTGACACCGACACCGACACCGCGCCGCAAGCTGCCGATCGGCATCCAGAACCTGGCCAAGCTGCGCCAGCAGGGCTGCTACTACGTGGACAAGAGCGGCCTGGCGATCGACCTGATCGATTCGGGCTCGTACTTTTTCCTGAGCCGGCCGCGCCGCTTCGGCAAGAGCCTGCTGGTGGACACGTTCAAGGAGCTGTTCGAGGGCAACCGGGTGCTGTTCACCGGGCTGGCCGCAGAAACACGCTGGGACTGGCAGAAGCGCCATCCTGTCATCCGCATCAGCTTCGGCGGCGGCGTGGTGCAGGATGCAGCCGGGCTGCTGCAGCGCATTCAGCACAATCTGCGCACCAACCGCAGTGCGCTCGGCCTGTCTCGGCCGGACGACATCCCGGCCGACGATGTGGCCGGGCATCTGTCAGACCTGATCGCTCAGGCCCATGTCCGATTCGGCCAGACCGTCGTGGTGCTGGTCGATGAATACGACAAGCCCATCCTCGACAACCTGACCCGGCCCGACGTGGCGCGCGAGATGCGCGAAGGGCTGCGCAACCTCTATTCGGTACTCAAGGAGATGGACGCCAACCTGCGTTTCGTCTTTCTGACGGGGGTATCGAAGTTCAGCAAGGTGAGCCTGTTCTCCGGACTCAACAACCTGCGCGACGTCACGCTCGACGCGCGCTGGAGCGCGCTGTGCGGCTACACCGACGCGGACATCGACACCGTGTTCGCGCCCGAACTGCCCGGCCTGGACCGCGACGAGATCCGGCGCTGGTACAACGGCTACAACTGGCTGGGTGAGTCGGTCTACAACCCCTTCGACGTGCTGCTGCTGTTCGAGAACCGCGAGTTCCGGCCCTACTGGTTCGAGACCGGCACGCCCACCTTCCTGGTTGATCTGCTGGCGGCCAAGCACTTCTTCACGCCCGACCTCAGCCGCGTGCACGCGAGCCTGACGCTGCTGTCGACCTTCGACGTCGAGAAGATCGCCCCCGAGGCGCTGCTGTTCCAGACGGGCTACCTGACGCTGCACGGCGTGCGCCAGCCGATTCCGGGGCAATGGGTCTACACGCTGGGTTACCCGAACCGCGAGGTCGAATCCAGCCTGAACGCCGCGCTGCTCGAAGGCTACGGCGTGCCCGATCGCGAGTCGTTCGACGCGCGCATCCGGCTGATCGAGCTGCTGCGCACGGCCGACCTGCCGGCGCTGCAGGCGCTGTTCCAGGCCTTCTTCGCGTCGATCCCGCACGACTGGTATCGCAAGAACGAGCTGGCGGGCTTCGAGGGTTATTACGCCAGCGTGTTCTACAGCCACTTTGCGGCGCTGGGCCTGGACATCCGGGTCGAGGACGCCACCCACCACGGCCGCATCGACATGGTGGTGCTGTTCGAGGGCCGGGTGTTCATCTTCGAGTTCAAGGTGGTCGAGCAGGCCGCGCGCGGCGAGGCCCTGCGCCAGATCCGCGAGCGCGGCTACGCCGACAAGTACCGCGCCCGCGGTGAGCCGATCCACCTGATCGGGGTGGAGTTCAGCAAGGCTGATCGCAACATCGTCGGGTTCGAGGTGGAGACGCTGGCGGCGTCGTGAAGCCATGACTCGGTCCTACACTGGGCCGATGAGTTCGTCACCGACACCGCGCCGCAAGCTGCCGATCGGCATCCAGAACCTGCGCGAAATCCGCGAGGCCGGCCACTACTACGTGGACAAGAGCGGGCTGGCGATCGACCTGATCGAGTCGTCCGGCAAGGCGTTTTTCCTGAGCCGGCCGCGCCGCTTCGGCAAGAGCCTGCTGGTGGATACCTTCAAGGAGCTGTTCGAGGGCAACCGGGCGCTGTTCGAGGGGCTGGCGGCCGAGACACGCTGGGACTGGTCCAGGCGCCATCCGGTGATCCGGATCAGTTTTGCCGATGGTGTGCTGCAGAGCCGGGCCGAACTGGACCAGCGCATCTTCGAGATCCTGCAAGATCACCAACGCCGGTTCGGCGTGACGTGCCAGCACCAGAGCGTCAGCGGCCAGTTCAGCGAGTTGATCGAACTCACGCACGAGGCGCTGGGTGCTCCCGTGGTGGTGCTGATCGACGAATACGACAAGCCGATCCTCGACAACCTGACCCGGCCCGATCTGGCGCGCGAGATGCGAGATGGGCTCAGGAATCTCTATTCGGTGCTCAAGGGTTCGGACGCGCACCTCAAGTTCGTCTTCCTGACCGGGGTGAGCAAATTCAGCAAGGTGAGCCTGTTCTCGGGCCTCAACAACCTGCGCGACATCACGCTCGACGCGCGCTGGAGCGCCCTGTGCGGCTACACCGACGCGGACATCGACACCGTGTTCTCCCCCGAGCTGCCGGGGCTGGACCGCGACGAGATCCGGCGCTGGTACAACGGCTACAACTGGCTGGGTGAGTCGGTCTACAACCCCTTCGACGTGCTGCTGCTGTTCGAGAACCGCGAGTTCCGGCCCTACTGGTTCGAGACCGGAACGCCCACCTTCCTGGTTGATCTGCTGGCGGCCAAGCACTTCTTCACGCCCGACCTCAGCCGCGTGCACGCGAGCCTGACGCTGCTGTCGACCTTCGACGTCGAGAAGATCGCCCCCGAGGCGCTGCTGTTCCAGACCGGCTACCTGACGCTGCACGGCGTGCGCCAGCCGATTCCCGGGCAATGGGTCTACACGCTGGGTTATCCGAACCGCGAGGTCGAATCCAGCCTGAACGCCGCGCTGCTCGAAGGCTACGGCGTGCCCGATCGCGAGTCGTTCGACGCGCGCATCCGGCTGATCGAGCTGCTGCGCACGGCCGACCTGCCGGCGCTGCAGGCGCTGTTCCAAGCCTTCTTCGCGTCGATCCCGCACGACTGGTTTCGCAAGAACGACATCGCCGGCTTCGAGGGTTATTACGCCAGCGTCTTCTACAGCCACTTCGCGGCGCTCGGGCTGGACATCCGGGTCGAGGACGCCACCCACCACGGCCGCATCGACATGGTGGTGCTGTTCGAGGGCCGGGTGTTCATCTTCGAGTTCAAGGTGGTCGAGCAGGCCGCCCGCGGCCAGGCGCTTCGCCAGATCCGCGAGCGCGGCTACGCCGACAAGTACCGCGCCCGCGGCGAGCCGATCCACCTGGTCGGGGTGGAGTTCAGCAAGGCCGATCGCAACATCGTCGGGTTCGAGGTGGAGACGCTGGCGGGCTGAAGTTCCCCGGGGCCTGGGGATCGCTCACAATCGTTCAGTCACTCGCTGCGCAAATCGCTCGAAATCATCCAGATGCAGGGTGGCAATGGCGAAGACGATGGCCCAGTCGATCTCGTCATAGTTATGGACAGCCAAATTCCGGAATCCGACCGATCGGCGCATGGCTTGAGCCAAGGTTGCGTCGATCACGCTCGCTTCTGTCAATCGGGTGAACGTTTCACCCATCGTGTTCGGTGGTGGCAGTTCCAGTTCGGAAAGCAGGTGTGCGGCCATGTCGACACACAACTGCACGGCGCGACTGAGGTTCAATACCAGCACGTCCTGAGCGTCGACATCACCGAGCAATTCTGGCAGCGAGGCCGGGCACTTGCTGCGCACACGCACAAGGCAGCGTCGCAGCGACTCGAGCTTGCGTTCCAGCACTAACCGATCCACGCTTTTCTCCTCTCGGCCAGCATGCGCCGGACATAAGGCATGAAGTCTTCGTTGTCGAAGACGTGCCGGCTGATGAGTGCGGCGTAGGCCGCGTCGCTGCCACGGATGCGCCGGCCGTGGGCCAGGATCTGCCCCAGCAAGGGCTCACCCACCGTGCGCAGGTCGACCAGGTCGACCGCTCTGCCGGTGGTATCGGCCAGGTCGGCGATCAAGGCCATCTTTTCTTCGGCGCTCAAGGCATGCCGTGCTTGAACGGCGATATCGACGTCGCTGTCTGCGCGTGCCCGCCCCTGGGCCAGCGAGCCGAACAGCAGCACCGTCTCCAGTTCGGGATGGTTGGCGATGGCGGTTTCGATCGGGTCTGTGCCGTGCATGGCAGGGATCGTACGGTATGCAACGTCAACGCCCGTTTGTCGGCCAGCCACGACAACATGTTTCGCACGCGGACGGCGAAGCAAAGTTCTGGCTCACGCCGTCGGTACACTTGGCCGTGAACACAGGGCTCTCCAACCTGCAGGTACGGCAGGCGCAGACTGTCGTTGAAAAGCATATTCAGGAGATCGAAGATGCCTGGCATCGTCACTTTGGCGGCTGAGGTCACCAACGTATCCATGCACTGCTTCTGGCTTTTGCTGGGCGATGAAGAGCTTGCAGTGCCGTTCGCGGCGTTTCCATGGTTCAAGTCGGCAACGATCGAGCAGCTTTCGAACGTCGAACGCCCGAGCGAGAACCATCTCTATTGGCCGCAGCTCGACATGGATCTGTCGATCGAATCGATCCGAAAGCCGGAGAACTTCCCGCTGATCTCGCGAGCCGTTGACGGCTGAATTCATGGCTGTTGAATCTCCGCGCCGCAAGCTGCCGATCGGCATCCAGACCCTGGCCAAGCTGCGCCAGCAGGGCTGCTACTACGTGGACAAGACGGGCCTGGCGATCGACCTGATCGATTCGGGCTCGTACTTCTTCCTGAGCCGGCCGCGCCGCTTCGGCAAGAGCCTGCTGGTGGATACCTTCAAGGAGCTGTTCGAGGGCAACCGGGCGTTGTTCGAGGGTCTGGCGGCCGAGACGCGCTGGGATTGGACCCGGCGCCATCCGGTGATCCGCATCAGTTTTGCCGATGGTGTGCTGCAGAGCCGGGCCGAACTGGAGCGGCGCATCTTCGAGATCCTGGGGGATGCCCAGCGCGAGCTGGGTGTGCAGGGCACGTACGAGAGCATCGCGAGCCGCTTCGCCGAGCTGATCCGACTGGCGCATGAGCAGCACGGCCAGTCCGCCGTGGTGCTGATCGACGAATACGACAAGCCGATCCTGGACAACATCACCGACCCGGAGATTGCGCGGCAGATGCGCGACGGGCTCATGAATTTCTATTCGGTGCTCAAGGATGCCGATGCGCACCTGAAATTTGTCTTTCTGACCGGTGTGTCCAGATTCAGCATGGCAGGCCTGTTCTCCGGGCTGAACCACCTGCAGAACATCACGCTCGATGAACGATGGAGCGCACTCTGCGGCTACACCGACGCGGATGTGGACACGGTGTTCGCGCCCGAGCTGCCAGGTCTGGATCGAGAGGAAATCCGGCGCCGGTACAACGGCTACAACTGGCTGGGCGAGTCGGTCTACAACCCGTTCGATTTGTTGCGGCTGTTCGAGAGCCGCGAGTTCCGGCCCTACTGGTTCGAGACCGGCGCGCCCACCTTCCTGGTCAAGCTGCTGGCCGAGCAGCACTTCCACACCCCCGACCTGAGCAGCCTGCAAAGCGATCTGTCGCTGCTGTCGAGCTTCGACGTCGACCACATCGCCCCGGAAGCCCTGCTGTTCCAGACCGGCTACCTGACGCTGCACGGCGTGAGCCGGCCGATGCCGGGCGAGCAGATCTACACGCTGGGTTATCCGAACCGCGAGGTCGAGACCAGCCTCAACCGCGCGCTGCTGGTCGGTTATGGCGTGCCCGAGCGCCAGGCCTTGAACGCCCGCATCCGGCTGATCGAGATCCTCAAGACCGCGAACCTGCCGGCCATGCAGGTGCTGCTGCGCGCCTTGTTCGCCAGCATCCCCAACGACTGGTATCGCAAGAACGAACTCGCCGGCTTCGAGGGTTATTACGCCAGCGTGTTCTACAGCCACTTTGCGGCGCTGGGCCTGGACATCCGGGTCGAGGACGCCACCCACCACGGCCGCATCGACATGGTGGTGCTGTTCGAGGGCCGGGTGTTCATCTTCGAGTTCAAGGTGGTCGAGCAGGCCGCGCGCGGCGAGGCCCTGCGCCAGATCCGCGAGCGCGGCTACGCCGACAAGTACCGCAGCCGCGGTGAGCCGATCCACCTGATCGGGGTGGAGTTCAGCAAGGCGGATCGCAACATCGTCGGGTTCGAGGTCGAGACGCTGACGGCCTGACGCACGGCCGGCCGGACCGCGTGCGCGGTCGTGCCTATGCGGCCATCACCGCGGCGGTCACCACGATCTCGATGCGCCATTCGGGGCGCGCCAGCCGTGACTGCACGGTGGCCCGCGGCGGCGCGTGGCCGTGGGGCACCCAGGTGTCCCAGACCGCGTTCATGCCGTCATAGTCGGCCAGGTCCGCCAGGTGGATCTGTGCCATCAGGATGCGCGATCGGTCGCTGCCCACCTCGGCCAGCAAGCGGTCGATCGCGGCGAGCACCTGCGCGGTCTGGCCGCGGATGTCCTGCGAACCGTCATCGGCAACCTGCCCCGCGAGGTAGGCGGTGCCGTTGTGTACCGTGGCTTCGCAGTAGCGCGGGCCGGGGTGAAAACGGGTGATGTCGGAGGTGGGAGCTTTCTGATGGGTATCCACGCGATGTTTCCTCTCGGCGATAGACCTTTTGTGCCGAGCAGGGATCGTAGTGCGACTGCAGGGGTGGTCTGACGGATGTTGGTCCTCGATGCCCATGAAAAAAGCGCCTCGGAAGGCGCTTCTGGGATCAGCCGGCGCTGCGCCCGTGGCGCAGCCACCCGATCATGCCTGTTTGAACTTGCGACGACGCGCCATGAAGCCGACGGCACCGAGACCGGCGAGCATCATGGCGTAGGTTTCGGGTTCGGGAACGGCGGAGATGCTGACGTTGTCGAGGTGGGTGTTGCGGCCGTTCACGCCCAGGAAACGCAACGTGGTGTTGCCGGTCGAGGTGGCGGTGAAGCTGTAGGTCTGGTTGAACACGTCGCCGTCCGTGGATACATAACCAACCATGGCCGGATTGAACGCTGCGCCACCGAAGTCGACTCGCAGGGCGTTGCCCGCGCTGCCGCTGGAGAGGTACGAAAACGTCATTTCATACTGCTGCCCGCCGATCACGCCGATCACCTGGCTCAGGACGTCGGTGCTTGCGTTGAAGAACGCCGTGCCGAAGCTGGACCAGGTCACGGCGGTCGTGCCGGGTTGGCCCCAGCCGGTCAGGTCGCTGTCGAAGGTGCCGTTGGTGATGCTCTGTGCGTGCGCCTGCGCGCCCAGCAACATCGCCGCGGCGAGTGCGCCGGTCTTCAGAAGGTGATTGATGCGGATCATGTGTTTCCCTGGATCGGTTTGACACGGGCGGTAAGGCTGGGTTCGAGGTTTCGCTGCCCGGCGCGAATCTGCGGTTTCATGCTACGGCTTGTGGTGCAGTGCAGTAAGGGTGCAAGGCGCTGGCGGAGTCCCGTGTTCAAGGGGGTTTTGTGGTGATCCGGCAGATCGACCCCGTGAACAAAGGGTCGCGGATTGGGCTGAAATCGTGTTTTGCCAATTTGGGGTGTGTGCTCGCCCGAGAAATGAAAATGCGCCCGTCAGGGCGCTTCGGCGGGCTGAATGTCTGTCAGGTCGGATCGGTGCGGCGGCGGCGGCGAGCCATGAATCCGACGGCGCCCAGCCCGGCCAGCAGCAGGGCGTAGGGCTGCGGTTCCGGCACGGCGCTGATCGTCATGGCGACATCGTCGAACTGGAAGACCGAGTTGCCGCGCGCGGTGCCCGTGTAGTTGAAGGTCAGGCTGTAGTCGCCCGCGGCAAGCCCGCTGAACGTGGTGCCGTATTGCGCGGTCTTGTTCTGATCGGCGCCGGGGTTGCCGCTGTGGGTGCCGTCGCGCAGCAGCACGATCGGTGTCTGGCCGGTCAGTGTCACGCTGGCGATGAAGCTGTTGTCGCTCGATGAGCGCGTGTACCAGAACGACAGGTCCAGATCCGACGTGCCGGACAGCGCGAACCCGTAGGTGAGGGCGCCACCGTTGGCCAGGCTGATGAAGTTGTCGGCATTGGCGCTGTTGGCGCCACCGACGCTCACGGCGTCGGCCGTGCCCGTGCTGAGCCATCCCGACACGGTGTTGTTGCCGCGGTAGGCGCCACCGACCAGGCTGACGCCGTGGTTGAAGTCTTCGGTGAGGGTGGTCTGGGCCTGCGCCGCGCCTGCTGCCGACAAGGCTGTGGTGGCGATGGCGGCCATCCACCGTGCGCGTTGGCTGATGGTGCGGTTCAAGTGACCCTCCCGGCCTGCTGTCGATTCGCGCAGCCGCCCATCGGGTGCGTCGATTTGAAGGTCTGCAGGTATGGAACGGATCCTACGAAGGGCCCGCAAGCGGATTCATCCGATCAGCGCCAGAACAAGCCCCCATTTGCAGGGATCACCGCAGTCGGGTGGTTTCGATACCCGTGAATAAGTGGCGTTTCGGGCATGTCTGACCTGAATTGATATCTGTCGGTGGTTTTGTCGTCGGCTCGAACGGATTCGATGCGACATAACCACGCCCGATTCGTATCAGCCCTTGGTTGCGGGATTGGTGAAAAACGGCTGGTGCCGAAAATGGAAATCCGTGTGGCGCCGCCGTGGCGGTGCGCCACACAACCCACATAAACCGCCCGGGGAAAACTTCATGAAACTCAAATCCATCATCGCCGCCGTGGCGCTCAGCGCTGCTGCGGCCAGCAGCTTCGCCGCGACCGAAACCATCACCTACACGGGTTCGGACACGGTCCTGGGCCTGACCGGCTCGCTCTACAACCTGTCAGGTGGCCTGGGCGATGTCAAGCTGGACGGCTTCTCGACCGGCGTGTTCACCGACCTGAGTGGTTACTTCTACCACTTCGCCATCACCGGCTCGGACAACAGCTACGAGCTGACCTACGACGGCACGGGCACGTCCAGCTTCGCCTGGCTGACCGAGCCGGCCGGCGGCCAGCTGACGGTCGGCCCGGTGGTGTCGTCGGTTCCGGAACCCGAGACCTACGCCATGCTGCTTGCCGGCATGGGCGTGGTGGGTGCGATGGCCCGTCGGCGCAAGAACAAGGCCTGAGTCAGGTCGAGAGAAGGGCGCCGTCGCATGGCTGTATGCGATGGGCGCTCTTTCAAGCGGGCTTCGGCCCGCTTTTTTTCGTCGCAAGGAGTGTTCGGACGAAAAAAAGGCAGCCCGCCTGGGCTGCCTCGCATCTCGAGGTCGAGATGACGGGTGTCGATCAGGAGTGACCGATGCCCTTGCGGCGACGGCTCATGAAACCGATGGCGCCCAGGCCGGCGAGCAGCATGGCGTAGGTTTCGGGTTCCGGAACCGGGGCGGTCGCCGGCGTCATCTGCAGCGAGCCCTTGTACAGGCCGGGTGCCGTGGCGTCGACGCTCAACGTGTGCGAACCGGCACCCAGGATGCCCGTGAACGACCAGAACGAACCATCGCCGAGCACATTGACAAAGCTCGTGCCGTCGATGGTGACGCTGGTGATGCCTCCGGTGAGGAAATCGATCACGCTCGAACCGACGGCATTCGAGCCGCTCAGAACGAAGGAGAACGAGTCGTCGTCGGTGCCGGTGAACTTGTAGGTGTTCGCGGTCGAGGTCGCTTGCAGGGTGCCGGCATTGGCAGCCATTGCACCCAGGCTCAGGGCGGCAATCGCAAGAATGGATTTCAGCTTCATGTAAATCTCCCCGGGCGGTTGAAATGGTTTGCGTGATGCACCGCCACGGCGGCACCACACTGGTTTTCATTGTCGGCAGTCGATGGTTTTTACCTATCCCGCACCTGAGGGTATGAACAGGACTGCATGCGGCGATGCAGCATGGGTTCAGGTTGTCCCCCCTCATCTGGAGGGGTCGAATGGGCGCTGGACGTGGAATCCCCCTGAATGCGGGGCCACGAGATGTGCACATGTCAGCAGAATCGGTTCAACCCTGCGGTATGGGGCTGGCAGGTACAACGGTCAAATTTCAAGGGAATCATCATGAAATTGCGCACTGTCGTTTTCGCAGGGTTGCTTTCGGTCGCGGGCTGGTCTCAGGCGGCTCCGGTGTTCGAGGACAACTTCGACGCCAACACGCCGGCCGTGAACACCGTGCCGACCGGCTGGTTTCTGGGCGGTGGCACGGTGGACATCATCGGTAGCGGTTTCCTGTACGACTATGTGCCGGGCAATGGCCTGTATGTCGATCTGGACGGCTCCACCTCCGAAGGTGGCACGCTGTTCAAGTTTCTGAATCTGACGGGCGGCACGACCTATCAGCTGTCGTTCGATCTGGCCGGCAACAATGTGCCCAGTGGTGGATATCCGTCCGATATCGTCGACGTGACTTTCGGCAGTGCGGCGGGCACCTACACCCTGAATCCCGGCGATGGTTTTTCCACCCGCACCCTGAGTTTCACGGCGGGTGGCAACGGCTCGTTTGCGCTGCTGTTCCACAACCGTGGTGGCGACAATGCCGGCGCCCTGCTCGACAACGTCAGCGTGACGGCCGTGCCGGAGCCGGAAACCTACGCGATGCTGCTGGCGGGCCTGGGTGCGATCGGCTTCATGCGGCGGCGGCGGCAGGCCCAGGCGCAGGACCAGTGACCCGGTCGACGATCAGCTGATCCGCGCAGACGGCGGGCCTTCGGGCCCGCTGCGCGTTTGGGGGCTGCGTCGGGGTGTCGCGACAGGGACTCCGGCAGCATTTCGCGCTCGGTGCCGGGGATCGGGGCCGGGCCTCGATCCGAGGGTATTCGCGTCGCATGGATCTGCTAAAACCCACGGCTTCGGAATCGAGGAAGCACATCGAATGAAAGTCACCGTCGTCGGCACTGGGTATGTGGGGTTGGTCACGGGCGCCTGCCTGTCGGAAATGGGCAACCACGTGTTGTGCCTGGATCTGGACGCCGACAAGATCAAGACGCTCAACGAAGGTGGCATCCCGATCCACGAGCCGGGTCTGCTGGAGGTGGTGCGCAACAACGTGGCGGCCGGCCGGCTGCAGTTCACCACCGACGTGGAACGCGCGGTGTCGCACGGCACGATCCAGTTCATCGCGGTCGGCACGCCGCCCGATGAGGATGGCTCGGCCGACCTGAAGTACGTGCTGGCGGCGGCCCGCGCCATCGGCCGCACGATGACCGACTTCAAGGTGATCGTCGACAAGAGCACCGTGCCGGTGGGCACCGGCGACAAGGTGCAGGCCGCCGTGGCCGACGAGATCGCCAAGCGCGGCATCAAGCTCGATTTCGCGGTGTGCTCGAACCCCGAGTTCCTGAAAGAGGGCGCGGCGGTCAAGGATTTCATGAGTCCGGACCGCGTGGTGGTGGGTGCGGACGACGAGCGCGCGATCCTGCTGATGCGCGCGCTGTATTCGCCGTTCACGCGCAACCGCGATCGCATGATGGTGATGGACATCAAGAGCGCCGAATTCACCAAGTACGCCGCCAACGCGATGCTGGCCACCCGCATCAGCTTCATGAACGAGCTGTCGCGTCTGGCCGAGGTGATGGGCGCCGACATCGAACTGGTGCGCCAGGGCATCGGCTCGGATCCGCGCATCGGCACGCACTTCCTGTACGCCGGTGCGGGTTACGGCGGCAGCTGTTTCCCCAAGGACGTCAAGGCGCTGGCCAAGACCTCGGCCGATGCCGGCCTGCCGAGCAAGATGCTGGAGGCGGTCGAGGCCGTCAACGACGAACAGAAGCTGGTGCTCGTCAACAAGGTGGTCGCCAAGTACGGCGAGGACCTGAGCGGGCGCACCTTCGCGCTCTGGGGCCTGGCCTTCAAGCCCAACACCGACGACATGCGCGAGGCTCCCAGCCGCGTGATCATCGAGGAACTCAACCGCCGCGGTGCCCGCATCCAGGCCTATGACCCGGTGGCGATGCACGAGGCCAGCCGCGTGATGCCCGCCAGCGCGCAGCTCGCCTACGCCAGTGGCGCCAGCGCCGCGCTCGAAGGCGCCGACGCGCTGATCATCGTCACCGAGTGGAAGGAGTTCCGCACGCCCGATTTCGACGGCATCCGCGATGCGCTCAAGGACAAGCGTGTGTTCGACGGCCGCAACCTGTACGAGCCGGCGCTGATCCGCGCGATGGGGCTGGAATACCACTGCATCGGGCGGCCGTGAGGGATTGAGGTCGACGGGGCTGCCCGCGCTGCGGCCGGCGGTTTCCCTGCTGCCGGCGAAGGATCTTGAACGGTGATCTACTGATTTTTCCCAAAAAGTCAGGAGTTCACCGATGTCACTCGAGAGCGACCGCCTTTCCGAGCAGCGCCCGCTGGGCCGTGCCAGCGATTTCCCGCCCGAAGTGCTGCGCCTGTTCGACCAGTACGTGCACGGCCAGATCGACCGGCGTGCGTTCATCGACTCGGCCGGCCGGTTTGCAGCCGGTGGCATCGGTGGTGCGGGGTTGCTGGCGGCGCTCAGCCCGCGGTTCGCCTTTGCGCAGAAGGTGTCACCCACCGATGCACGCATCAAGGCCGAGTTCGTCGAGATCGATTCGCCGGCCGGCTACGGCAAGGTGCGGGGTTATCTGGTGCGCCCGGCCCAGGCTGCCGGCAAGCTGCCCGTCGTGCTGGTGGTGCACGAGAACCGCGGCCTGAACCCGCACATCGAGGACATCGCCCGCCGCCTGGCGCTCGACAACTTCATCGCCTTCGCGCCCGATGCGTTGCATACGCTGGGCGGTTATCCTGGCGACGAGGACAAGGCCCGTGCGTTGTTCGGCCAGCTCGACCAGGCCAAGGTGCGCGAGGATTTCATCGCCGCTTCGCGTTACGCGCACGCCCTGCCCGCGGGCAGCGGCAGGCTCGGTGTGGTGGGCTTCTGCTTTGGCGGCGGCATGGTCAATTTCCTGGCCACGCGCCTGGGCAGCACGATGGTGGCGGGCGTGCCGTTCTACGGGCCGGGCCCGGCGGCCGATCAGGTGCCGCAGATCAAGGCCGAACTGCAGTTGCACCATGCCGGCAACGACGAGCGGATCAACGCCGGCTGGCCGGCCTACGAGGCGGCGCTGAAGGCCGCCAACGTGCGCTACGAGGCCCACATCTACCCGAAGACCGAACACGGCTTCAACAACGACACCACGCCGCGTTTCGACGAGGCGGCCGCCAGGCAGGCCTGGGATCGCACGCTGGCGTTCTTCAACCGCACGCTGCGAGCGGCCGGCTGATCGGCATCAGGCCTGGTGCGGCGTTGCCTGCGGTGTATGCGACGCAGCCGGCCGGAACGGCTCGCTGCGTGTCAGCGGCATGCTGGCCGACTTGGGGAAGCGCACCGAGACCCGGCCGCTGCGGTCCAGGAAGAACTGCGCCAGCATGCCTTGCACGCGCACCGAGAACTTGGCGTACAGGCCGGACTCGATCATGTTGCGGGCCGCTTCGGTCTGGCCCGCCTGATGGGTGGCCAGCACGTCGGCCGCGGCCACGTGGAAGGCCCGGTGGCTGAGCACCAGCTTGCGGAAGCTGGGCAGGTGGCCGTAGTGGGTGCAGCCGGGGCCGTGCAGCCACCGGCCGAGTTCGCAGCAGTCGTCGCGGCGCACCTGCTCCATCCTGTAGCGCTTGTCGTCGGCGCCGTCGAGCACGTCGACGAGGCGGCTTTTCCACTGCTGGTGGACCCGCATGGCCCGTCCGAAATCGAGACCGTCAAGCTCGGTATCGTGCTCGCTGCCGCACACCGGCGCCGGCAGCGTCGACGGCACCGCCGCCCAGTTGCCGCCTGAAGCGTCGACGATGCGCAGACGCGCTGCCAAGTGCACGAACCATTCCAGCCAGGCCATCGAAATCCCTCGGTGAGACGGGCCCGTCCGCACGACTGCGGCGGTTGGAAACGATTGTTACGAATCGACTTACGACAAACTTGCAAGTGACATTGGCTACCTTAAATGAACAAGGTTGCAACATCGGGGAAGTTTCCGATTGCGCAGACCCCCTGCATCAAGGGTTGTCGCAGAGCCTGGTGCTGCGTTGATGGCGGTGCAGCCACAGCAGTGCAAGGCCGAGCAGCGCCAGCGGAAACAGCGAGCCCAGATTCATCGCGGCCCAGCCGCCGGTGGTGACGAGCGCGCCAGAGCCGAAGGCGGTGAGCGTCATGGTGAGGTAGACGCAGAAGTCGACCGCGGCCTGCGCCGTGGTGCGCTCTTCGGGCCGATAGGCTTGGGTGGCCAGCGTGGTGCCGCCGATGAACAGGAAGTTCCAGCCCACGCCCAGCGCCAGCAGGGCCGCCAGGAAGTGCATCAGGTCGACCCCTGACAATGCGATCACCACGCAGATGATGTTGAGCAGCAGGCCCACCGCCATCACCGGCAGGGTGCCGAACCGCTTGATCAGCGAGCCGGTGAAGAAACTCGGCACGAACATGCCGAGCACATGCCACTCGAGCACCAGGGCGGCGGCCGAGAACGGGTGCGCGCACTGCGCCATCGCGATCGGCGTGGCCGACATCAGCAGGCTCATGACGCCGTAGCCGAGCGCGCAGGCGGCCACCGCGACGATGAAGACCGGCTGCCGGGCGATCTCGCGCAGGGGCCGTCCCCGAACCTGCGGCTGGCCGGCCACCGACAGCGGCGGAAACTCGATGAAGCTCATCAGCAGCAGCGCCAGCGCGCCGACACCGACCAGCGCCACGTAGGCGCCTGCAAAGGGCTGGATCAGCACGTCGCGGCTGGCGTTGGCCAGGTTGGGGCCGACCACGGCGCCGATGATGCCGCCGGCCAGCACCCACGAGATGGCCTTCTCCTTGAGCGACGGATCGACCAGTTCGCTGGCTGCGAACCGGTAGAGCGAGGCGTTGGCGCTGTAGTAGCCGGCCATCACGGTGGCGCCGGTGAGCAGCCAGAAGCTGCCGCTGATCGCCGCCCATGCGCACAGCGCCGAGGCCAGCATCGCGACCAGCAGGCCGAGCTGGAAGGTGCGTCGTCGCCCCCAGGCGCGCTGGTGTCGTGCCACCAGCGGGGCCGCCATGGCGCTGCCTGCCACGTAGCCGGCCACCGGCAAGGTCGCCATCCAGGCCACCGGCGCCAGGTTCAGCCCGACCAGGCCGTTGATCGCGATGAGGGTGACGTTGTTCGAGAGGAACAGCCCCTGGCAGAGGGCAAGCAGCAGCAGGTGGCGGTTCATGGCGGGCAGACGGTGTCGATACAACCCAGTGTATCGACGCCGCTGCAGCGCCAGCCGCGGACGCTCAGTACGCGTTGCGGTCGAACAGCGTCAGGCCGGCGGTGCGCGCGATGATGCGCAGGTCGAGGCCGAGGCTCCAGTTGCGCAGGTACTCGATGTCGAGCCGCACGCGCTCGGCCATCTTGTCGGTGGTGTCGGTTTCGCCGCGGCTGCCGTTGACCTGGGCCCAGCCGGTGATGCCCGGGCGCACCTTGTGGCGCACCATGTAGGCCTTGATCAGCTCGCGGTACTGCTCGTTGTGCGCCAGCGCGTGGGGGCGCGGGCCGACGATGCTCATGCGCCCTTGCAGCACGTTGATGAACTGCGGCAGTTCGTCGAGCGAGGTGCGGCGCAGGAAGGCGCCGAACGGCGTCACGCGCGGATCGTTGCGGGTGGCCTGCTGCACCACCGGGCCGTTGTCCTGCGTGGTCATCGAGCGGAACTTGTAGACCACGATCTCGCGCCCGTCCAGGCCGTGGCGGCGCTGCTTGAAGATCACCGGGCCGGGGGACGTGCGTTTGATGCCGATCGCGATGGCCAGCATGATCGGCGCGATCAGGACCAGGATCAGGCTGGAGATCACGATGTCGCTGGCGCGCTTGAGCAGCGCGTTGGTGCCGATGAACGGGCTTTCGAGCAGACCGACCACCGGCACGCCGTCGAGGTTGCGCATGCGGCCCTGGATGACGTTGACGCCGAACACGTCGGGCACGAAATAGAGCGTGGCAGCCGAATCCTGCAGCGCACTGACGAGCCGCGAGATGCGCGGCTGGCTGCCCAGCGGCAGGGTGATGTAGGCGTCGCGGATGCCGCGCTCGCGGATGATGTCCTGCACCTGCTGCATGCTGCCGATGACGTCGTGGCGAGCGCTCGCCGGGCAGCGTTCGAGGTCGCGGTCTTCGACGAAGCCGATGAAGTCGTGGCCGACCGCGCTGCGCTGGCGCAGCATGTTGGCCACCCGCACGCCCAGCTCGCCGGCGCCGATCACGAGGGCGCGCCGCCGGGCGTGTTCTTTGCGTGCGCGCTGGCGCAGCCAGATGTGGCCGGTCGCGGCCACCAGGCCGTGCAGCAGCGGAGAGACCACCAGCCAGAGCGTGACCGCCTCGGTGTTGAAGAACTTGTAGGTGTCGGTCGCATAGCCGACCAGCAGCAGCACGCAGGTGACGGTGATCCACGAGCCGACGATGCCGCTCGCCGCGGTCGCCGGCGATGAATGAAAGCGGTTGGCGCCGGGGAAGGTCAGCACCATGACGACCAGGGCCAGCAGTTCGGTGGCGCGGTCGATCGGTTCGTCGAACGCCAGGGTGCACAGCATCAGGGCCAGCACCGACACCATCGGCTCGGCGATGCCGGCCACGAAGCTCGAGATCGACTGCGGCGGCGTGGGTGCGAAGCCGCGCGCACCCAGCATCGCGTTGCCGAGTTGCCAGGCGGGGGAGATCTGCCGCACGGCGTTGCCATGGTCAGGTTTGGCAGGGCTCGGTAGAGACGCCGCTGCGCTGGGTTGCGCGGTCATGCGTGTTTGCTCGCTGGAAAATTGGATTGCGTTCATTGTGCGCACCCACCGGGTCTCGACACGCCGCGTTTCTCGTGTTCCGGCAGGATGTCGGCAATGTGCACGCCGCAGGCCGCCCGGAAGCTCCCTTGCCCGCGGGGGTGGTGTGGCCCGAACACGTCGACGCCGCGATGTCCAGGCGAAAAAAAACGGACCGAGCGATCCGTTTCCGACTGGCGCGACCGAGGTGCGCAGAGGCTGTGTCAGGCCGCGAGCGCGATCCGGCGCTTGCGTGCGACATGGCCCAGCAGGCCCAGTCCGGCCAGCAGCATGGCCCAGGTTTCGGGTTCGGGCACGGGGGTCGGAATCGGTACCGGCGCCGATGCCACCGAGATGTGCGATCCGATCGAGCCGAATGTCTTGCCCGAGAAATCGAAGAACAGTTCGTGCGACGGGCCGTCGAGCAGGCCGAGGAAGGTGAAGTAGCTGTAGGTCGACGCCCCGAAGGACAGCGAACTGAACGTCATGGCCGCACCGTCGAGCGTGACGGACGTGCTGACCGGGCGCTGGGCCGGGTCCACGTTGGTGACATCGAGCGACATCAGCACCGTGTACAGCCGCGGTTCGGTGTGATCGGGCGCGAAGCCGAGGGTGGTGTCCATTCCGCCGCTCAGCGAGCTGGAATAGAACCAGGCGTCGTCGGTACCGCCCACGCGATGCAGGTTGCCGTTGAAGTCTGCGCGTGCCACAAGTGACGTGAGGCCGAGCAGGACGACAGCGATGAAACGTTTCGAATTCATGAACTTCTCCCGTTGGCGGCCACTGCTTGCATGAAATGCAGGTGCAAACAGGCTGCCTGGGAGAGATTGTCGAGATGTAACGCTGATCGGCCATCCCGCGACCGGGGGATCCGCAGGCCGGATCCGGGGGGGTGTTCAGGGCTACAGGACCCGTCCGAACCAGGCCACGCTGAGCCCGGCCGCCAGCACCACCAGGGCCGCCGCCAGACCGGCCAGCAGCGCGGTGACTTCGGTCTCCTTGCGCTCGAAGACCAGCCGGCTGCTGAGGGTGTCATAGACCTTCTGCAGGTCGGTGGCGCTGCCGGCGTAGAAGTATTCGGCCTGGGTCAGGTTGGCGATGTTCTTCAGGGTGGCTTCGTCGAGCCGCACCCGCATGCTCCAGCCCTCGAAGCCGATGATCTCGCCGCTGGTGGTGCCGAAGCCGACGGTGTAGACCTTGACGCCGCGGTCGGCCGCCATCTTGGCGGCGTCCATCGGGTCGGGGCCGGTGGTGCGCTGGCCGTCGGTCAGCAAGATGACGGCCGCCGAGCCGTAGCTGCCCGGCGCCACCGGCTTGAAGTCGTCCTGCTTGTCGCTCTCGCCGATGCCCTTGGGCATGCGGCGCTCGCCGGTGATGTCGCTCAGATCGATGCCGGCCTCCGGGAACAGCGTCGCCAGGCTCAGCACGATGCCGCTGCCGATGGCGGTGCCGCGCTGCAGCTGGAAGCGGTCGATCGCCGCGAAGACGTCGTCGCGGCTGTGGGTGGGTGCCTGCACCACCGCGGCGGTGCCGGCAAAGCTGACCACGCCGACGCGCACATGGCGTGGCAGATCCTTGACGAAATTCTTCGCCGCCACCTGCGAAGCCACCAGCCGGTTGGGCTCGACATCGGTGGCTCGCATGCTGCCGGACACGTCCATCGCCAGCAGCAGGGTCTGGTCGCGCAGCGGCAGCGTCAGCGTCGCCACCGGCCGAGCCAGCGCCAGCAGCAGGCTGGCCAGTGCCAGGGCCAGCAGGATCGGCGGCACATGGCGCCGCCACGAGCCGCCGCGTCCGACCGCCTGCTTGATCAGGCCGAGGCTGGCGTAAGGCACCACCTGACGCTTGCGCCGGTGCAGCAGCCAGACATAGAGCAGCACGAGCAGCGGCAGCAGGCCGAGCGCCCACAGCAGGCTCGGCCACAGGAAGCTCAGCGGGATCGCGGTCAGGTTCATCGGGGTGTCTCCGGCCGCGCAGGCTGCGCGGTGGTCGGGCCGGCGCTGCCTGCCCTGTGCGGGGCGGCGCCCGCGCGCTGATTGCGGCGCAGGCGGCGCAGTGCCAGGAAGCGCCGCAGGGCCTCGAGCAGCGGCTCGGCGGTGCCGAGCTCGAGCGTGTCGACACCGGCGCCGGCGAGGCCGTCCAACACGCGGCGCTCGTGGGCTTGCGCCAGCGCGGCGTGGCGGGCGCGCAGGGCCGGATCGTCGGTGTCGACCAGCAGTTCTTCGCCGCTTTCGGCGTCGCGCAGCAGCACCAGGCCGGCGGCCGGCAGCTCGTGTTCGGACGGGTCGCTGAGTCGCACCGCCAGCACGTCATGGCGCAGTGCCAGCCGGCCGAGCGGCGCCTGCCAGCCGGGCTGGCTGATGAAGTCCGACACCACCAGCACGGTGCAGCGGCGGCGCAGGCGGTGCTCGGCAGCCTGCAGCAGATCGGCCAGCCGGGTGGCTTCGTCGGTGCGGCTGATGGCTGGGCGGTTACCACGAAACCAGCCGCTCAGCCAGCCCCGAACCGGCAACGGCGGGGCGACTGTTTCAGTTCGAGACAGTCGGTGCGGCCGGGTGATGCGGGTCAGCAACTGCAGAACCTGGCCGCGGCCGCCGCGCGCGGGCAGTTCTTCGGTGCTGCTGCCGCCCTGGCGGTAGATCAAGGCCGACACCCGATGCCCGCTGCGCGTGAACAGCCGCGCCAGCACGGCGATCAGTTCGGTGGCGACCTGCTGCTTGGTGCGCACCCCGCGGTTCGCATCGGTCGGGCCGGCCGCGTCGAACCCGGTGCCGGGCCGCCCCAAGCCGGGTTCGATCCCCATGGGGGGTCGACCGCCGCATTCGGCGGGCGGGGGGCAGACGGTTCCCCAATTGACGGACGAGCTCAGGTCGAGCAGGAACACCACCGTCATGTCGCGGTCTTCCTGGAACTGCCGCACGTGGGGCACGCCCACGCGCGCGGTCACGTTCCAGTCGATGTGGCGCACGTCGTCGTGCGGCTGGTACTCGCGCAGGTCGGCCAGATCGAGCCCGGTGCCGCGCAGCAGGGTGCGGCAGTCGCCCTGCAGCAGGCCGTCGAGGCGGCGGATCACGGTCCATTCCAGGCGCCGCAGCAGGGCCTCGGCCAGTCCGGGCGTGACGGCGGCGCCCGGCCGGGCCGTGGCGGGCAACGTGGGCGAGGAGGGCGCCGTGCCCTCGAGCCCGCCTCGAGCCGCCGATGTCGCCATCGGCTCGCCGGCATGGCGCCGCCGCAGCCCCACCGCTGCGAGCAGGCGCTGGCGCAGCAGCGGGTTCATGACGATTCCTGGTGCGCCAGCGGCTTGGCCGGCGCGGGCAGGTGGGCCAGCATGCGCGCGATCAGCGTGTCGGCGCTCAGGCCTTCGGCCAGCGCCTCGTAGCTGAGTACCAGGCGGTGCCGCAGCACGTCGGGCGCCAGGTCGAGCAGGTCTTCGGGCAAGGCGTAACCGCGTCCGCGCAGCATCGCCAGCGCGCGGGCGCCTTCGATCAGGGCGATGGTGGCGCGCGGGCTGGCGCCGTAGCTCAGCAGCGGCGCCAGTTCGGGCAGGCCGCCGCGCACCGGATCGCGGCCGAGCGACACCAGCTTGACGGCGTACTGCACCATCGACGGGTCGACGTAGACCTCGCGGCAGGCCCGCTGCAGCGCGGCGAGCTGGTCGGTGTCGGCCACCGTCGCCACCGTGATGGCCGCGCCGGTGACACGCTGCACGATCACGAACTCTTCTTCTTCGCTCGGATAGCCGACCAGCACCTTCATCATGAAGCGGTCGACCTGCGCCTCGGGCAGCGGGTAGGTGCCCTCGGTCTCGATCGGGTTCTGCGTGGCCATCACCAGGAACGGCTCCGGCACCCGGTGGCTGACGCCGGCGATCGTGACCTGGCGCTCCTGCATCACCTCCAGCAGCGCGCTCTGCACCTTGGCGGGGGCGCGGTTGATCTCGTCGGCCAGCAGCAGGTTGGTGAAGACCGGCCCGAGCGAGGTGCTGAACTCGCCGCTCTTCTGGCTGTAGATGCGCGTGCCGACCAGGTCGGCCGGCACCAGGTCGGGCGTGAACTGGATGCGCTTGAACTGGCCGTGCACCACCTGTGCCAGGGTCTTGACGGTGAGCGTCTTGGCCAGCCCCGGCACCCCTTCGACCAGCAGGTGGCCCTGCGCCAGCATCGCCACCATCACGCGTTCGAGGAACTTGTCCTGGCCGACGACCACGCGCTTGACTTCGTAGAGGATGCGCTCCATCAGCGCCGCGGGGGCGTCGATGTTCGGCGGCGCAACGCCGGCGGGCATGTCGATGACGGGATGGCTGATCTGCATGGGGCCTCGCGGGTCGGGTGGTTCAGAACGGCGGCATGCCGACCGCACCGGCGGCGCTCTCGATCGGCACGGCAAAACCGATGCCGATGAAGGTGCGCGCGGCGGTCGGGTTGAGGATGGCGGTGACGATGCCCACCACCTCGCCCTCGGAATTGACCAGCGGCCCGCCCGAATTGCCCGGGTTGGCGGCGGCATCGAACTGGATCAGGCGGCTGAGCGTGTTGCGTCCCTCGGGCGAGCGGAACTCGCGGTCCAGCCCCGACACCACGCCCGACGACACGCTCGGCCCGATGCCGAACGGGAACCCCACCGCCACCACCGTGTCGCCGGCGGCCAGGTCGCCGGTGCCGCGCAGGGTGGCGGGCTCCAGGTCGTCGGGCAGCTTGAGGGCGCGGATCACGGCCAGGTCCTGCTCGGGCTGCACGTTGACCACCCGCGCCTCCGATTCCAGCCCGTTGGCGAACGTCACCAGGATGCGCCGGGCGCCGTGGATGACGTGGAAGTTGGTCAGGATCAGCCCGTTCTCGACGATCACCACGCCGCTGCCGACACCGCGGCGCGGGTGTTCGGGGTCGCCGTCTTCGTCGCCGTCGTCCGCGTCGTCGGCGGGCGGCCGGGCCTTGCCGGGTGCCGGCCTGGCCGACTTGTCCTTGCCGGCGGCCGGGGCCTTGCCGTTTTCGGGCTTGTCCGGCGGCGTGGCGGGGCGGTCTTCGAGATCGAGCTGCCCGACCACCCGCACCACCGACGGCATGATCTTGTCGGCCGCCTTGCGGGCCGCCGACGGCAGCGGCTGCGTGTTGAGCGTGTGCAGCACCGCGCGGTCGATGTCCTTCTGCGTCAGCCGCGGCGGGCGGTGGTCCTGCTGCCAGAGCAGCGCGCCGCCGAGTGCCAGCGCCAGTGCCATCCAGGCGATCCACAGCGTGCGGGGGGCGGCCAGTGCACGGGCCCAGCGCTGGCGGCGGCTGGCCGGGGCGACCGCTGCAGGGCCCGAAGGGTCGAGGGCGGGCCGTGGCGTGGCAGGCGCGGCGCGGCTGTAGCTGGGTGTGCGTTTCATCGGCGCCCCTGCGCCAGCCCCGGTGGCCGGCATGTGCGCAAGTTAGCACGGCCGGGGCGATCTTGTCAGTGCCGGGTTGTCCGTGGCGGCCGGCTCATGATGCGGCATCATGGCCCGATGAACGGCGCCTGGATCGACACCCACTGCCACCTCGACGCGAGCGAGTTCGACGCCGACCGCGCCGCCGTGCGCCGTCGGGCGCGCGAGGCCGGTGTCGGCCTGCTGGTGCTGCCGACGGTGTGCAGCGGCAACCTCGCGGCGGTGCAGGCGCTGGCCCACGCCGAGGGCGACGCCTACGCGCTGGGCCTGCACCCGCTCTACGTCGGCCACGAGCCGCCGGGCGCGCTGGCCGACCTGCGCCGCGCGCTGCAGGCCGCGGCGGCCGACCCGCGCCTGGTGGCGGTGGGCGAGATCGGCCTCGACGGTTTCGTGCCCGGCCTCGACTGGGCCGTGCAGACTGATTACTACAGTGCCCAACTGCGCCTGGCCGCCGAGTTCGACCTGCCGGTGATCGTGCACGTGCGGCGCTCGGCCGACGCGCTGCTCCAGCAGCTGCGTCGCATCCGCGTGCGCGGCGGCATCGCCCATGCCTTCAACGGCAGCGAGCGGCAGGCGATGGCCTTCGTCGAACTGGGTTTCAAGCTCGGCTTCGGCGGCGCCATGACCTTCGACCGCGCCCTTCAGATCCGCCGCCTCGCCGCCACGCTGCCGGTGCAGGCGCTGGTGCTGGAGACCGATGCGCCCGACATCCCGCCGCACTGGCTCTACCGCAGCGCGGCCGAACGCGCGGCCGGCGCGCGCTCGCGCAACGAGCCGGCCGAGCTGCCTCGCATCGCCGCCGAGCTGGCGCAGTTGCGTGGCATCGGCCTGGACGAGCTGGCGCGCCAAACCGGCGCCAACGCCTGTGCCGCGCTGCCGCGGCTGGCTGGGTTGCTGGCGGACGGCGCTGTGGCCGCCGATTCATGAAGCCGGCACCTCGTCCACCTGATCGCGACCTGCCGCTGCTCGAAGGGCTGGCGCCGGTGCTCGGCCCGCACACCCGGCTGATGCTGCTGGGCAGCTTTCCGAGCGTGGCATCACTTGCTGCGCAGCAGTATTACGCCCACCCGCGCAACCAGTTCTGGCCGCTGCTGGGCGCGCTGTGGGGCGTCGACCTGGTCGCGCTCGACTATCCGCAGCGGCTGGCCGTGGTGCGCGAGCGCGGCCTGGGCATCTGGGACGTCTACGCCGGCTGCCGCCGCGCCGGCAGCCTCGACAGCGCCATCCACGACGCCCGCCTGAACGACCTGGCGGGCCTGCGCCAGCGCCTGCCGCGGCTGGCGGCGCTGGCGCACAACGGCGGCGAATCGGCGCGTGCGATGCGCATCACCGCCACGCTCGGCCTGCCGGTGCATCGTCTGCCGTCCACCAGCCCGGCCAACGCCAGCTGGCGCTTCGAGCGCAAACTCGCCGCCTGGCGCGAGGTGTTTGCGCTTTACGATATTGCATGACCTTGCTCAACAACATCGACGGCGAACCCGGCCTGCTGGCCCAGCGTTCGCCCGCCCGCAAGAAACGCGAAGCCGGCACGCGCAAGTTGCCGGTGGCCACGATCTCCGAATTCGAAGGCGTGCGCTACCTGCACCTGGGCCAGACGCCCTGGGTGCAGGGCGCCATGCGGCTGCGCAAGACCCGCGTGATCGAGCTCGAATACGTGCGCCGCATGATGGTCTGGCTGCTGCTGCACGAGCCCGACCGCTGGGCCGACCTGCACGCGGTGCAGCTGGGCCTGGGCGCGGCGGCGCTGACGCGCTTCTGCCACACCGAGCTCAAGATGTGCACCACCGCGGTCGAGCTCAACCCCCAGGTGATCGCCGCCTGCCGGCAGTGGTTCCGGCTGCCGCCCGACAGCGATCCGCGCCTGCGCGTGATCGAGGCCGATGCCGGTGCCTGGGTGGCCGAGCCCGAACAGGCCGGCACCGCCGACGTGCTCAACATCGACCTCTACGACCACCAGGCCGCAGCGCCGGTGCTCGACGACGACGCCTTCTACGCCGCCTGCCACACCCTGCTGGCCGACGACGGCGTGCTGACCGTCAACCTGTTCGGCCGCAACGCCAGCTTCGGCCGCAGCGCCCGGCGCATCCAGGCCGCCTTCGTGCCCACGGGCGGACAGGTCTGGATGCTCGATCCGACCGACGAGCACAACACCATCGTGGTGGCACTCAAGGGCCGCGGCCTGCCCCCCGCCGAGGTGCTGGCGCAGCGCGCCGGCGTGATCGAGGCACGCACCGGCCTGAAGGCCCGCGAGTGGCTGCCGATGCTCAAGCCGGTGCCGGTTGCACGGGCCTCTCGGGCCAGGACGGCCGCGGCGTCGGCCACCCCCGACGCGCCTGCCGAGGTGTCCACCGACCCGGCCACCGTCGCCTGATCACCCGGCCCGGAGTCCGCCATGACCTCGTCCCATGCCGGCGCCACGCCGACCCACAAGCCGGCCACGTCGGCCACGTCGGCCACGCGCAGCCTGAAGATCGCGCCCGGCCCGCTGGCCTGGAAGCAACTGGTCGCCTGGCTGCAGGAAGACGGCCTGATCGGCGCCGCCGCCGCCGCCACGCTGGCGCAGCGCCTGGCCGGCAGCAGCAGCCTGCACCCGCTGGTGCGGCTGGCGGGCGCCGGCCTGCTCGATGCCCGCAGCGGCGAGGCGCTCGACCTCGAGCTGCTGACCCGCTGGCTGGCCCAGCGCGTGAGCCTGCCCTACCTGCGCATCGACCCGCTCAAGGTCGACGTGGCGCGTGTCACCGAGGTGATGTCGGCCGGGTATGCCGAGAAGCGCCGCATCCTGCCGGTGCAGGTGGGCTTGAGCGAAGTGACCATCGCCACCAGCGAGCCGCACCTGCTCGACTGGGTCAGCGAGATCGCCGCCCACACCCGCAAGACCGTGCGGCTGGTGATCGCCAACCCGAACGACATCGCCCGCTACACCAGCGAGTTCTACAACGTCGCGCGCTCGGTGCGTGCGGCGCAGAAAAGTGGCGAGACCGCCTCGGCGGTCAACTTCGAGCAGCTGGTCGAGATGGGCAAGCACAAGCAGCTCGACGCCAACGACCAGGGCGTCGTGCAGCTGGTCGACTGGCTGTGGGGCTACGCCTTCGAGCAGCGCGCCAGCGACATCCACCTCGAGCCGCGGCGCGAGCAGTGCGTCATCCGGCTGCGCATCGACGGCGTGCTGCACACCGTCTACAACCTGCCGCAGACCGTGATGGCGGCAGTCACCGCGCGCATCAAGCTGCTCGGCCGCATGGACGTGATCGAGCGCCGGCGCGCCCAGGACGGCCGCATCAAGACCCGCAGCCCCAAGGGCGACGAGATCGAGATGCGGCTGTCGACCCTCCCGACGGCGTTTGGCGAGAAGCTGGTGATGCGCATCTTCGACCCCGAGACCGCGGTGCAGCCGGTCGAGGCGCTGGGTTTCGGGCCGCACGACGCCGCGCGCTGGCAGAGCCTGGTGGGGCAGGCGCACGGCATCATCCTCGTCACCGGCCCGACCGGCAGCGGCAAGACCACCACGCTCTACGCCACGCTCAAGGGGCTGGCGACCGACGAGGTCAACGTCTGCACCATCGAGGACCCGATCGAGATGGTCGAGCCGGCCTTCAACCAGACCCAGGTGCAGCCTGCGCTCGATCTCGACTTCGCCACCGGCCTGCGCTCGCTGATGCGCCAGGACCCCGACATCATCATGATCGGCGAGATCCGCGACCTCGAGACCGCCGAGATGGCGGTGCAGGCCGCGCTGACCGGCCACCTGGTCTTCAGCACCCTGCACACAAACGACTCGGCCAGCGCCGTCACGCGACTGCTCGATCTGGGCGTGCCGGCCTATCTGATCAACGCCACCGTGATCGGCGTGCTGGCGCAGCGCCTGGTGCGCCAGCTGTGCGCCGCCTGCCGCCAGGACGACCCGGCGGTGACGCCCGAGTTGCTGCAGGCGGCGATGCCCGATGTGCCGCTGGCCGAATCGTTGGCAGAGATGGGCGCGCTGTTCCGCCCGCAGCGCCCGGTCGGCTGCGACGCCTGCCGGCAGACCGGTTTCCGCGGCCGCCGCGGGCTGTTCGAGCTGCTGCTGCTGAGCGCCGAGCTGCGCAGCGCCATCGGCGAGCGCCCCGATCTGGCGGTGATCCGCCGCCAGGCCTTGCGCGAAGGGCTGCAGCCGCTGCGGCTGGCGGGGCTGCGCCATGTTGCTGCCGGCCACACCACGCTCGAAGAAGTGCTGCGCGCCACGCCGGCCTGGGAAAGCTGAATCGCGTTCAGACATCCTTGCGGCACGACATGCGCGGCACGGTGGCTGCAGAGGGAAAGCGATCCGGGGGCAAGGTCAATATCGACCAGCCCGCCGATCATGGCGCCCTTGAGCGCGTCTTCCAGGCTGCCGCCGTTGATGGCGGTGTTGGTCAGCGCCCGGCCGCCGGCGTTGACGAGGTTGGCGGTGAGCTTGTCGGTGAACGCGGTGCTCTTGGACAGGGTGTCCATGCCGGGCAGCGTGCCGATCTTGTCCAGCGCCCCGGCGGTCAGCGCGGCGGCCAGCGTGGCCTTGACGGTATCGCTGCGGCCCAGGTCCTTCAAGGTCTTGCCGATGTCGCCGCGGTTGTTGATCAGCGTGATGCTGGCCTGGCTGGCCAGGCTGGAGAAGGCGGCGTTGGCCATCAGGCTGGTGGTCGGGCCGGTGGCCCCGACCAGCCCGGCGCCCATGCCGCCGGTCACGCAGGCCACCGCGACGCTGCTGGTCGTAGCGCCATTGGTCATGCGCGAACCGCTGCGAATCAAGGTTGCAACCCGAAAAGCTCCTTGTGGTCGAATATCTTGGTTTGTTCTACGAAATCTTCGATGATGGATCGGATCCTGCCGTAGGGTAGATGAAACTCGCGAATCGTTTCATCCTCATCATGCGAATAAACAACCACATCTTCATTTGTGGCGCTATTGCGAAATAAGTAAACGTGCCAGTAACTATCCTTTGTTTCTTGAGGGGTCAATTCTATCCCTTCCGATAAGGAGATTGCCCCATCTTCACTGTAAATGATGTTCACGGCAGCTTCAAAAAGCTCTTCTTTATTCCTTCCGCGAGTCTCTGTTTGTTTGTCATCGTCTATTCGGCGAAGACGTTCCATCCAGAATTCGCTTTCTCCTGACAAGGTAACTGCTCTTGCGGACAATGAAGACCGTTTGACCAGGAAGACTCCATCAACGCAGAGGATGAATAGTCCTTCGACAGTTGACTGAACTGTCCATTCTTTTACTGGATCTAGCCAGATGGCAAATTCATGTGGGTTTCCGACTAACATAATTAGCCTTTCCTTTTCATCTTTGTCAAGCTCAAAACTGTTTGGGGAATATATTTTTTGTTTTGTGGAATAGGATTTCTGTCATCCGAAGTGCTTCCGTTCCAGTGATATGTTCCATCACCACCTTTTCCAGAAAATCGATGTACCCCACCATCCACATCGACGCTCCACCGAACACCCTGGTTTGTCGGATCGGGGATTGAATTGTTGAACAACTCCAAAGAATTCCTCGGCTCTATCCCTGCATCTGATCTATTGCCGAGCTGCCCAAGTGTGTGTTTGGTGTTCGACTCGATCTTCAAGCCATTCTGAGCGATGGTCTTGGCAGGTATCGGCAAGGCATTGTTGGCCTTCACCAACCCCTTGACGCCATCCCCCAGCCCGGGCAGAACCGTGCCGAGCACGGCCAGGCTGTAGTCCCCCATCGTCTTGGCCTGCAGCAGATCCTTGATATCGACGGCGATGCCCACCGGGGTGAAGCCGACGAAGATGTCGGTCAGTGTGCTGGCGAAGCTCTGCGACTGCTGCAGCTTGGTGCCGCAGGCCGCCTGGGTCAGGCTCTGGCAGTTCGTGCTGACGTACTGGTCGAGCTGTTTGCGGGCCTGTTCGATGCGTTCGGCGCGGCCCTGCAGGTATTGCAGGTTGCTGGCCTGGTTCTGCCGGCCCATCAGCTCGCCGATGAGCAGCGGGTTGCCACGGGCATTGCCGACCTGCCACATCACGCTGGCGCTCAGGCCGGCGGCGTCGACCAGCGCCTTGCGGTGCGTGTCCACGCAGACCTGGGTGGTGCAGGCGGCCAGCGCCGCGTCGTTGGTGGCCGACAGCTTGGCGTACTTGTCGAGGATGGCGTTGGTCTGGGTTTCGGTGCAGTTGCTGGTCTGGCAGGTATTGAGTTCACCTTGCAGCGCGACGAGCTGCGGCTTGGACAGGTAATTGTTCTGCACCGCGATCTCGGCCGTGGTGATGGCCGACTGGGCGTTGCCACCCGAGTAGGCGGCCACGCCGCCGGCGATGAGCTGGCTGTAGGCCTTGGACTTGGCGTTGTAGGCATCGACCGTGGCCTTGCTGGCGCCGGCGGCCGGCTTGGGCACCAGTTCGGCCACCATCTCGCCCACCGCCGCGCCGATCGCCCCGTCCTTGCACGTGCCCTGCGCCGCCGCCCCGGCCGCGCAGCCGGCCAGCGCGTGGGCGAGCTTGTGGGTGAGGTAGTCGGCTTCGAGCCCCTTGATCTCGCTGGCCACTGCGCCGTGCGCGGTATCGACCAGCCCGCCGATCATGGCGCCCTTGAGGGCATCTTCCAGGCTGCCGCCATTGATGGCGGTGTTGGTCAGCGCCCGGCCGCCGGCGTTGACGAGGTTGGCGGTGAGCTTGTCGGTGAACGCGGTGCTCTTGGACAGGGTGTCCATGCCGGGCAGCGTGCCGATCTTGTCCAGCGCCCCGGCGGTGAGCGCCGCCGCCAGCGTGGCCTTGACGGTATCGCTGCGGCCCAGATCCTTCAAGGTCTTGCCGATGTCGCCGCGGTTGTTGATGAGCGTGATGCTGGCCTGGCTGGCCAGGCTGGAGAAGGCGGCGTTGGCCATCAGGCTGGTGGTGGTGCCGGTGGTGCCAACAAGCCCGGCGCCCATGCCGCCGGTGGCCCAGGCCACCGCCACGCTCAGCAATGCCGCCCCGGCCGGCGTCAGGCCCTGCTGGTCGTAGCGCCACTGGTCGTGGGCGAGCTTGACGGGCTGCCAGTTGACGTCGCTGCGCGTGGTCAGCGTCTGCAGGTAGGCCATGCCCGGCTGCTGGCTCAGGCTCTGGATCTGCGTCTTGAAGTCGCCGGCCGGGATCCCCCCCGCGTCAGAATAGTTGTCGCCCCGATAGGAATCTGAATCCCGGGGGTAGGAAGAGAGACGGAAGTGGCCCGATACGGACAAGCGTTCAAGGACAAGGCGGTGGCGAGGTTGTTGCCACCTGAGAGTGCATCGCTGGAAGACGTGGCACTGGAGACAGGAGTTTCGTCGGCCACGTTGGAGCGCTGGCGCAGCGAAGCCCTGGGTCAGCCCGAACGTGAGCGGGTATGGACCGCGGCGGCGAGGTTTGATGCCGTGCTGACGACGGCGGCCATGGATGAAGCCTCCAAGAGCGCATGGTGCCGCACGAACGGCGTGTACCCCCAGGAACTTGATCAGTGGCGGGCGTCGGCCACACAGGCGTTGGCAGCGCCCGAAGAAGCGCGGGCCAGTCCGCAGCAGACCAAACTCGACCGCAAGCGCATCCAGGAGTTGGAGCGCGAACTGCGGCGCAAGGACCGGGCCTTGGCTGAGACGGCGGCGCTGCTGGTACTGTCAAAAAAAGTCGAGGCGATCTTCAACAGGGGCGAGGACGAATGATCGGACTCGAAGATCGCCGTGAGTTGACCCGAGAAGTGGAGACGGCCCATGCCAAGGGGGCGCGACTGCGACAGGCCTGCGAGATGGTGGGCATCAGCGTGCGCACGCTGCAGCGGTGGAAATCGGCGGGGCTGGAGCGAGGTGACGGCAGACCCGGTGCCGTTCGTCCCCAACCTGCCCGCGCGTTGAGTGCCGCCGAGCGAGAGCGGATTGTCTGCGTGGCCAACGAGCCCCGGTTTGCCGACATGCCACCCGCGCGCATCGTGCCGATGCTGGCCGACGAAGGGGTGTATCTGGCCAGCGAATCCACCTTTGCGCGGGTGTTGCGCGAGCAAGGCCAGAACATGCGCAGGGGAAGAGCCAGGACGCCCAGCACGAGCAAGCCGCCGAGCACGCACATCGCGTGCGCGCCGGGCGAGGTGTGGTGCTGGGACATGACCTATCTGCCCGCCACGGTGGTGGGGCGCTGGTTCTACCTGTACCTGATCCTGGATCTGTACAGCCGCAAGATCGTGGGCTGGGAAGTGCACGAGGCCGACGATGCCGATCACGCGGCCCATCTGGTGCGGCGATGCGCGCTGGCCGAAGGCATTGCGGCCAAGGTCCGCAAACCCGTTCTGCACGGGGACAACGGCGCCACGCTCAAGGCCACCACGGTGCTGGCGATGCTGAACTGGCTGGGTGTGAAACCGTCGTACTCGCGCCCCAGGGTGAGCGACGACAACGCGTTCGTGGAAAGCCTGTTCCGCACGGCCAAATACAGGCCGGAGTTCCCGGTCAAGGGGTTTGCGGATCTGCAGGCCGCGCGCATGTGGGCGGCCGGCTTTGTGCATTGGTACAACGTCGAGCACCGCCACAGCGGTATCCGATATGTGAGCCCGGCGCAGCGGCATGCGGGTGAGGACCGGGCGATTCTGGATGCACGCCACGAGCTGTACCTGAGCGCTCGACGGGCCAACCCCGCAAGGTGGTCGGGGCCGACGCGCAACTGGAAAGTGATCTCGGCCGTGACGCTCAATCCCGAACGGGACGCAGTCATTACGGCCCACCTGGATCAGCTCGGCAAACAGCCCGAAGCTGCATGACTCAGGCGACAACTATGTTGACACGTACCGGATCTGCGCCAGCACTGGGCCCTGGAAGACCGGGGCGGTCGGGCCGGTGAACGAGAGCAACGTGACCAGCACGCCGGGTGGCGCTGTTCGACCGTGAGGTACAGCGCGTGCCGTGCAGCCAGGATGGCCTGGGCATGGCTGGCATGACGTTGTGCCGGGCTGGATCTCGACTTCACTGCCTGCATGCGCATGCTGATGCGCCAGGACCCCGGATCGGCGAGATCCGCGATCCGCTCTTCGAGGGAGGGTTTGCCGGGGGGGCGCTAAGTGGAATCCACAGCGGGACGCGCATATCCGCTTCCTAGAATCGCCTCCATTCACAGAAGAGGAGACTTGGATGCAGATCAAGAGCCAGAAGGATTTCTGGTCGGGGCTGATGTTCGTGGGGGTCGGGCTCGCTTTCGCGGTCGGCTCGCTGACGTACAGCTTCGGCAGTTCGGCCCGGCCCGGCCCCGCGTACTTCCCGTTCGGCCTGGGCGTGCTGATGGCGCTGCTCGGTGCGCTGGTGCTGTTCACCTCGATGACTGTCGAGACCGATGACGGCGGGCGCATCGGCCCCTGGGCCTGGCGGCCGCTGCTGATCGTGGTGGGCTCGCTGGTGATGTTCGGGTTCGGCCTGCCGCGCCTGGGCTTGCTGGTCATGCTGCCGCTGCTGGTGTTCGTCGTCTCGCTCGCCGGTGACGAGTTCCACTGGAAAGAGGCGCTGTTCAACGCGGCCGTGCTGACCTTCATGTCGTGGGGGATCTTCGTCAAGGGTCTCAGCCTGACGTTGCCCTTGTGGCCCACCTTCCTGGCCGGCTGAGGAACCCTTCATGGATCTCATCAACAACCTGGCGCTCGGTTTCGGAGTCGCCTTCACCCTCCAGAATCTGGCGTATGCCTTCGGCGGCGCGCTGCTGGGCACGCTGATCGGCGTGCTGCCCGGCCTCGGCCCGGTCGCCACGATCGCGATGCTGCTGCCGTCGATCTACGCGCTCGACGCCACGCCCGCGCTCATCATGCTGGCCGGCATCTACTACGGCGCCCAGTACGGTGGCTCGACCACCGCCATCCTGATCAACGTGCCGGGCGAGGCGTCGTCGGTGGTGACGTCGATCGACGGCTACCAGATGGCCCGCAAGGGCCGCGCCGGCTCGGCACTGGCCGCCGCCGGCCTGGGCTCGTTCTTCGCCGGTTGCGTGGGCACGATCATCATCGCGGCCTTCGCACCGCCGCTGACCGAGGTGGCCTTCAAGTTCGGCCCGGCCGAGTACTTCAGCCTGATGGTGCTGGGCCTGATCGGCGCGGTGGTGCTGGCGTCGGGCTCGCTGGTCAAGGCGATCTCGATGATCCTGCTGGGCCTGCTGCTCGGCCAGATCAACACCGACGTGATCTCGGGCGTGCCGCGCTTCAGCTTCGACATCCCCGAGCTGACCGACGGCATCGGCTTCGTGACCATCGCGATGGGCGTGTTCGGCTTCGGCGAGATCATCTCCAACCTCGGCCGCCCGGCCGAGCACCGCGAGGTCTTCACCAAGGACGTCAAGGGCCTGTGGCCGACCACCCAGGACTTCAAGGACGCGGCACCGGCCGTGCTGCGCGGCACCGCGCTGGGCTCGCTGCTGGGCGTGCTGCCCGGTGGCGGCGCGCTGCTGGCGTCGTTCGCGGCCTACACGGTCGAGAAGAAGACCAAGGGCCGCAAGGGCGAGGTGCCGTTCGGCCAGGGCAACATCCGCGGCGTGGCCGGCCCCGAGGCTGCCAACAACGCCGGTGCGCAGACCTCGTTCATCCCGATGCTGACGCTGGGCATCCCGCCCAACGCGGTGATGGCGCTGATGGTGGGCGCGATGACGATCAAGGGCATCCAGCCGGGTCCCCAGGTGATGACCGCCAACCCGGAGCTGTTCTGGGGCCTGATCGCCTCGATGTGGGTCGGCAACGCGATGCTGGTGATCCTGAACCTGCCGCTGATCGGCATCTGGATCAAGCTGCTGACGGTGCCCTACCGCTTCCTGTTCCCGTCGATCGTGGTGTTCTGTTCCATCGGCCTGTACACGCTCAACAACAACAACTTCGACGTCTTCATGGGCGCGATGTTCGCGGTGGTCGGCTACATCTTCTACAAGCTCGGCTGCGAGCCGGCGCCGCTGCTGCTGGGCTTCATCCTCGGGCCGATGATGGAAGAGAACCTGCGCCGCGCGCTGCTGCTGTCGCGCGGTGACTGGAGCACCTTCCTGACGCGTCCGCTGTCGGCCGGTCTGCTGGTGGCGGCCTTCCTGATGATCGTGGTGGTGATGCTGCCGTCGATCCGCAGCAAGCGCGAAGAAGCCTTCCACGACGAAGACTGAACCCGGTTCCGGCGGCTCGACACCGCCGGCCTGACGTTCACCAGCCCCGCCCATCCCGGTGGGGCTTTTTGTTGGTGCCGACTCGAGGACACTGCGCAGCATGAATCCACCCGCCAAGCCGCCCCTGGTCGACCGCCTGCCGCCCACCCTGCAGGCGCTGACGCTGCCGGTGTTCCGGATGTTGTGGCTGGCCTGGCTGGCCGCCAACCTGACGATGTGGATGAACGACGTCGCGGCCGCCTGGCTGATGACGCAGCTCACCGACAGCGCGGTGATGGTGGCGCTGGTGTCGGCGGCGTCGACCCTGCCGGTGTTCCTGCTCGGCATCCCCAGCGGTGCGCTGGCCGACATCATCGACCGCCGGCGCTGGTTCGCCGCCACCCAGCTGTGGGTCGCCAGCGTGGCGGTGCTGCTGGCGCTGCTGAGCCTGGGCGACGGGCTCGATGCCCAGCTGCTGCTGGCGCTGACCTTTGCCAACGGCATCGGCCTGGCGATGCGCTGGCCGGTGTTCGCGGCCATCGTGCCCGACATCGTGCCGCGCGAGCGGCTGTCGGGGGCGCTGGCGCTGCAGGCGCTGGCGATGAACATCTCGCGCGTGGTCGGGCCGATGTTTGCCGGCGCGCTGCTGGCGGCGTCGGGCAGCACCGCGGTGTTCGTGTTGAACGCGCTGCTGTCGCTGGTGGCGTTTGCGCAGGTGCTGCGCTGGAAGAGCCCGCCGCGCGTCAGCGCCTTGCCGGGCGAGCGTTTCGTCGGTGCCATGCGGGTCGGCCTGCAGCATGTGCGGCAGAGCCCGCGCATGAAGGCGGTGCTGGTGCGGGTGTTCCTGTTCTTCGTGCAGAGCATGGCGCTGACCGCGCTGCTGCCGCTGGTGGCGCGCCGGCTCGGCAGCGGGGCCGGCGGCTTCACGCTGCTGGTGTCGTCGATGGGGGTGGGCGCGGTGGCGGCGGCGCTCACGGTGCCGCAGTTGCGCGAGAAGGTCACGCGCGACGCCATCGCGCTGTGGGGCACGCTGATCGTCTCGACCGCCACGCTGGCGGTGGCGTTTGCGCCGGCCTTGTGGATCGCCGCGCTGGCGATGGTGGTGGCCGGCGTGGCCTGGATCAGCACCGCCAACACCATGACCATGTCGGCCCAGCTGGCCTTGCCCAACTGGGTGCGGGCACGTGGCATGTCGGTCTATCAGATGGCCTTGATGGGCGGCTCGGCCGGCGGCGCGGTGCTGTGGGGCCAGGTGGCCGAGCGCGCCAGCGTGCCGGCGGCGCTGGTGACCGCCGCGGCGCTGGGCCCGCTGGTGCTGCTGCTGACGCGGCGCCTGAGCCTGGGGGGCGGGCAGGACGAAGACCTGAGCGCGATGCCGGCCCACCCGGTGCCGGCGCCGGCCTTCAGCTTCGAGCCCGACCGCGGGCCGGTGATGGTGACGGTCGAGTACCTGATCGACCCGGCCGACGGCGACGCCTTCCGCGCCGTGATGCAGGACACCCGGCGCGCGCGGCTGCGCCAGGGCGCGCTGTCGTGGGGGCTGTTCCGCGACACGGCGCAGACCGGGCGCTACATCGAGTATTTCGTCGACGAGTCCTGGGTCGAGCACCAGCGCCGCATGGAGCGTTTCACCGCCGCCGACATCGGCCTGCGCGACCGCCGCCTGGCCTTCCACCGCGGCAGCGAGATCCCGCGCGTGACGCGCTATCTGGCCGAGGATCTCGATGTCTGAGCGTGCAGGCCCCCGGATGGGTGAGACGGTCACGTAACCGCTGCTCGTGATAATCGACGCCGAGGAGATCACAGTCGAATGCACACGATGCACCCCTGGCGCGAAGCGCTGCACAACGAGGTCCACGCCCGCCCGCACGAACGCCTGCAGGCGCCGCTGGCGATCACCCACATCGGCTGGGTCGGCCAGGAGGTCAGCCAGGCACGCGAGCATCTCAACGAGCTGCTGCAGCGCCGCCACCTGCCGCAGGCCGGCGAGGACGCCAGCCACCTGAGCGTCGAACTGGGCCAGCTGCGCCTGCGCTGGGAGCGCCACACCGAGTTCCACACCGCCACCTTCGTCAAGCCGCTGACCGACGTGCCGCAGGGTTTCGAGAAGGTCGCGCTGGCCGACGTGCCGCACGACTGGCTGCACTCGCTGCCCGGCCAGTGGCTGATCGGCATGCACGTGCTGGTGCTGCAGCGCGCCGATCTGGCCACGCACGAGGACGGCCTGCCGCAGCTGGTGCGCAGCAGCCTGTCCGACGAATCGCTGGTGTGCAGCCGCGTGATGGACGCGCAGGCCGACATCTACACCGACTTCCGCCTGCATGCCGACGGCTTCGCGCGCTGGCTGGTGGTGGTCGACGGCATGAGCCCGCGCCGGCTCGGCCGCGCGGTGCAACGCGTGATCGAGATCGAGACCTACCGGATGATGGCCTTGCTCGGCCTGCCGGCGGCACGCGAGGTCGGCGCCACGCTGGCCAGCGCCGAGCGCGACCTGGCCGAGGTGGCGCAGGCCATCCGCACCGTCGACCAGGCCGACGAGCCCGACCTGCTGCGCCGCCTGAGCGAGCAGGCCGCGATGGTGGAGGGCCTGTACGCCCGCACCCACTCGCGGTTTTCGGCCACCACCGCCTACTGGGAGCTGGTGCAGCGGCGCATCACCGAGCTGCGCGAGCAGCGCCTGCTGGGCCTGCAGACGCTGGGCGAGTTCATGGAGCGGCGCCTGTCGCCGGGCATGCAGACCTGCTCGGCGGCGGCGCGCCGGCTGCAGTCGCTGTCGGAGCGCATCTCGCGCGCCAGCAACCTGCTGCGCACCCGCGTCGAGGTGGCCCAGCAGCGCAGCAGCGAGGCGCTGCTCGACGCCATGAACCGCCGCCAGGAAGCCCAGCTGCTGCTGCAGGGCGCGGTCGAAGGGTTGTCGGTGGCGGCCATCACCTACTACGGCGCCGGCCTGGTCGGCTACATGGCCAAGGGCATGAAGGCGGCCGACCTGCCGGTGTCACCCGACATGATGGTGGCGGCGGCGGTGCCGTTCATCGCGCTGGCGGTGTGGTGGGGCGTGCGCAAGCTGCACGCCCGCATCCTGGCATCGGTCGGACACGGCGCCGGGCACTGAGGCCGGCGCTTTCGGATCACCCGCCGATCAGCGCTCGCGGAAGGCGTTCTCGCGCACGCCCACCAGCGGCTTGAGCAGGTAGTTCATCACCGTCTTGGAGCCGGTGACGATGTCGCTCTGCGCCTGCATGCCCGCCAGCATCGGCAGCTCCTGGCCGAGCGACTTGACCGCCGCCTGGCTGGTCTCGATGTGCACGATGTAGTGGCTGTCGCCGCGGTCGTTGGTGATGGCGTCGGCGCCCACCTGCACCACCTTGGCGGGCATGGCGCCGTAGATCGCGTAGTCGTAGGCGGTCAGCTTGACGCGCGCATCCTGGCCGACGCGCACGAATCCGATGTCGCGCGGGTCGACCTTGGCCTCGACCACCAGCTTGTCCTCCACCGGCACCAGCTCCACCACCGGATCGCCGGGCCGTGTCACGCCACCCACGCTGTTGACGAACACCCGGTTGACGACGCCACGCACCGGCGCGCGCAGCGCCGTGCGCTCGACCCGGTCTTCGAGCGCCGGCATGGCGGGCGCCAGGCTGCGCAGATCGGCCAGCGCGCGATTCAGCTCATCGCGCGCCTGGGCGCGGAACTGGCGCTGCACGCTGTCGCGGCGGGCGCTGGTCTCGAGGATGGCCTGCTCGGTGCGCTCGATCGCCACCTGCGCGCCGGCGTAGCGGCCCTCGGCCTCGGCGATCTGGCGGTCGAGGCGGACCAGTTCGATGCGCGGCTCGAGCCCCTGGTCGACCAGCTTCTGCACCATCACGCGCTCGTCGCGGGCGGTCTGCAGCGAGCGCTGCGCGGTCTGCATGGCGTTGCGCGATTCGTCGAGCTCGGCGCGTTTCTGCAGCACTTGGGCGTCGAGCATGCGCGCCTGCGCCTGCTGCTCGGCCTGCCGGCTGCGGAACGCGGCCTGCTCGACCGCCACGTTCTGCGGGTGCTGGCGCTGCAGCTCGGTCGCGAACATCGGCTCGCGGCCATCGGCCTCGGCCTGCAGCCGGGCGACCCGGGCCTGGTGCGTCAGGGCCTGCTGCTGGCGCGACTGGAAGTCGGCATCGACCTGCGTCTGGCTCAGCGACACCAGCAGGTCGCCGGCCTCGACCGCCTGGCCGGTCTTGACGTGGATCTCCTGCACGATGCCGCCCTCCAGGCTCTGCACCATCTGCACCTTGGCCGACGGGATGACCTTGCCGAGGGCCTGCGCCACCGTGTCGATCTCGGCCACCGAGGCCCAGCCGGCCAGTGCCACGAAGCCGGCGGTGATGGTCAGCAGCAGCAGGCTCGAGGCCCGCGACACCTCGCCCATGCGGGTGGCGTTCGAGACGGTGTCGCGGCGCCGGCGCGGCGCCTGTGCCGGGTGCACGGCGGTGGTCGAGGCGATGTCCGGGGGCGGTGTGTCCTGCATGGCGTCGTCCTGCTTCGGGTTGTCCTGCGTCGGGTCGTGCATCACGCGGCCTCCTTCTGCGTGCCCGCGGGCGACTGCATGCGCATGATCTGGTCGCGCGGGCCGGCCGCGACGATCCGGCCGCCGTCGAGCACGATCACCTTGTCGACCAGCGCCAGCATCGACGGCTTGTGCGTCACCAGCAGCACGGTGCGGCCTTGCAGCTCGGTCTTGAGGCGGTCGAGCAGCTGCCGCTCGGCGGCCGGGTCCATCGCGCTGGTGGGCTCGTCGAGCACCAGGATCGGCGCGTCGCCGATCAGCGCGCGGGCCATCGCGATCGACTGGCGCTGGCCGCCCGACAGGCCCATGCCGCCTTCGCCGACCCGCATCTGGTAGCCCTGCGGGTGCTGCGAGATGAACTCGTGCGAGCCGGCCAGGCCGGCGGCGTGGCGCACGGCGTCGTCGCTCGGGCGCTCGGCGCCGAGGGCGATGTTGTCGCGCACCGAGCCCGACATCAGCCAGACGTCCTGCAGCACCGAGCCGACGTTGCGGCGCAGGTCGGCGGTGTCGATCTGGCGCACGTCGACGCCGCCCACCAGCAGGTGGCCTTCGTCGGGCCGGTACAGGCCGAGCAGCATCTTGATGAGGGTGGTCTTGCCCGAGCCGACCCGCCCGATGATGGCCACCCGCTCGCCGGCGGCGATGCGCAGCGAGACCTTGTCGAGCACCGGCGTGTCGTTGCCGGGGTACCTGAAGCTGACCTCGCGCAGCTCGATCGAGCCGCCCAGGCGGTCGTGCGCCATCGTCTGCTGGCCGGGCATGTGCTCGCGCGGCATCGCCATCACGCGCGCCAGCGAGCGGTAGCTGGCCATCGACTGGTTGAGACGGATCAGCAGCTGCGACAGCTGCGCCAGCGGCTGCACCGCCCGGCCGCACAGGATGGTGGCCGCCACGATCGCGCCCGAGCCGACCTGGCCGTCGGCCGCCAGGTACACGCCCACCGTCACCACCGCGACCTGCGAGCCCATCATCACGAGGTTGGCCCAGTTGCCCGCCAGCTGCGCGAGCAGGCGGGCATTCATGCTGATGCGGGCCTGGTGGATCACGGCGTCCTGCCAGCGCCGGCGCATCACCGCGCCGGCACCGAGCGACTTGATGGTCTCCAACCCGGCCAGGGTCTCGACCAGCACCGCCTGCTTGGTCTGGCTGTCGTCGTGGCTCATCTGCGACTGGCGCTTCAGGTTGGGCTGCAGCAGCAGGCCGGCCAGCACCATCAGCGGGATCGCCACCACCGGCACCCAGGCCATCGGACCGCCGATCCAGTACAGCACGACGATGAACAGCAAGGCGAACGGGATGTCGATCAGCGTGGTCAGCGTGGCCGAGGTGGCGAAGTCGCGGATGGTCTCGTACTCTTTCAGGATGCTGGCCAGGCTGCCGGTGGGGCCGCGCTGGGCGCGCATGTCGAGGTCGAGCACGTGGTCGAACACGGTGTCGGCGATCTCGACGTCGGCGCGCCCGCCGGCCATGTCGAGGAAATAGCCGCGCACGTTGCGGATCGCGAAGTCCGACAGGAACACGATGCCGACGCCGAACAGCATCGCCCAGAGCGTCTCGACGGCGTTGTTGGGGATCACGCGGTCGTAGACGATCATCGTGAAGATCGACGACGCCAGCGCGAACAGGCTGGTCACCACCGAGGCCACGATGGCCCGCCCGTAGAGCGCCCTGGCGACCAGGTTCGGGCCCCAGAACCAGTGGCCGTGGCGCCCGCGCGGCGCGCCGGCGTCTGTGCCGGCGACCCGCTGCGGCGGGCGCACCTGCACCACCTGGCCGCCGTGGCGGGCCAGCAGCTCGGCGCGGGTGAGCTGCACCACCTTGCGGGTGGCGCTGAGGTAGACCTCCCAGTTCTCGATGCGGTCGTTGCCGCGCCGACCCAGCAGCACGTTGGCCTCGCCGTCGACGCCGATCAGCAGCAGCGGCTCGTTCGGTGCCGGCTCGGGTGGCTCATCGGCACGGGCGGTGCGGGTCGCGAAGCCGAGGCTCTCGATCGCATCGACAAAGTCGTCGATCTGCCAGCTCTCGTCGGGTCGCGCCACCATCGCGCGCAAGGCCGCCGCCGACAGCGGCCGGCCGTGGTGCTCGAGCAGGAACAGCAGGCAGGTCCGCAGGCTGTCGGCCACCGGCGGTGCGGGCGAGGCCGCAGGCGTCGGCAGCGGGGTGACGACGGCGCTGGCCGGCGCGGGAGAGTCGGTGCGGGTGGCGTGCAGCATGGCTGTCATGGCGGTTCACCGTGGTTCGTGATGCGGGGCGATCGATGGGATCAGCGGCTGCCGGCGGCGAGCGAGGGCGAGACGTGCGCCGACGGCGGTGGGCCGGCGTCGGCATGGGCATGGGCGCTCTGCGGCTCGAGCCCGAGCCACGGCAGCAGCGCGGCGCTGAAGTACGCCACCCGCCATTTCGCCAGCGCCTGGCCGAGCTGGGCATCGACCCATTCGAGGCCGGCGCCGTGCAGCACGTCCTGTGCGTTCAGCAGGTCGAGCAGGCTGCCGCGGCGGTTGGCGAACTGCTCGCGCACGCCGCGCAGCGCGTCGACCGCCAGCCGCACGGCGTCGCGCCGCGCCGCCAGCAGCTCGGTGCCGACGGCGTCGTCGTTGAGGGCCTGCAGCAGCGCGCGTTCGAGCTGCAGGCGGGTGTTGCGCAGCTGCTCGTCGGCCTCGTTGATGCGGGCCTGCGCCTGGTCGACGCGGGCGTCGTCGCCCCCCCCGCTGTAGAAGCTGTGGCGCAGCACCAGGCTGGCCTGCCAGTCGGTGCCGGGGCTGCCGCGGCCGATCAGGTCGCGGCGCTGGGCGCCGAGTTCGAGGTTGACACGCGGCTTGTCGCGCCGGCGGGTGGCCTCGAGCTCCTGCTCGGCGGTGCGCAGCGCGGCGGCGGCACCGCGCAGCGCGGCGAAATCCTGCACCGACTGCAGCGGTGCGCTCATCAGGGCCCGGGTGTCCTGCGGCGGCGGCAGGGCGAGATCGAGCGTGTCGTCGGGCGCGTGGGCGAACAGCTCGCGGTAGATCGCCGCGTTCGAGCGTTCGCGGGCCTGTGCCTGGGCCAGCGCGCCGCGGGCGTCGGCCAGCCGCGACTGCGCCCGCCAGACATCGCTGACGGTGCCGCCGCCGAGTTCGTAGCGGCTGTTGAGGTAGCGCACCATCTCCTCGCGCGCCTGCAGGTTGATGCGGGCGAGGTCGAGCAGCTGGCGCGCGCGCAGCAGGTCGAGCGTGGCCTGCACGGCGCGCAGGGCCAGGTCGCCGCGCCGGCCGTCGGCCCGTGCGGCCACGCCGGCGGCGAACTCCTCGGATGCTGCAATCGCCGCGTCGTTGGCGCCGAAGTCGTAGACGCTCTGGCGCAGCGTCAGCCCGACGCTGCCGGTCTCGTGGCGGCGCTGCGGGTTCTGGGTGAGGGTGCTGGGGTCGCTGTGGCGATAGCCGGTCTCGGCGTCGAGCTCGAGTTGCGGCCGCTTGGCCGAGCGGGCCTCGCGGGTGGACGCCTGGGCGCCGCGCAACGAGGCGCCGGCGGCGCGGGACTCGGGGTGTTCGAGCACCACCGCCAGCACGCGCTGGCGCAGCAGCGCGAGGGCCGCGTTCTGGCTGGCCTGCGGCGGCGCCTCGAGCATCTTCAGCAGCCACTGGGCCTGCTGTTCGCCGTAGGCCGACTGCTCGGTTGCCGCCGTGCGTGGGGGGGCGGCCTGCGCCAGGTCGGTGGCCGCCTCCGTGCGTGCCGCTTGCGCCGTCGCGTCGTGCATCAAGCCGATCTGCAGCACGGCCGTGCACAGCGTGGCCATGTGCGTGCGCATCGGGGGCCGGGTTCGGTTCTGGTTCATCTTGATGGCCCCTGAAGATGAAACGGAAAACCCGCCACGGCAGCGCTGCGCCGTGGCGGGTGCTTGCTTACACCACGAACTGGCCGGCGACCAGGTTCAGGTTGCCCTGCAGCAGCAACGAGAACTCGGCCACCGCGTCGGCGTCGTTGGACGCCTCGACCAAGGTGTTGGCACCGACGAAGGAGTAGCGCAACTGACCGGTCGCGTTGGCGCCGAACGCCGCCGTGCCGATGAACGAGAAGGCGTTATTGGCGACGGTGCCTGCATTGGCGTCGATCGCGCCCAGGTCGATGTCGTCGGTGGCGCCGAAGTCGATGATGAGGTCGCGCAGCGCCGCAGTCGATTGGTCGACGTTGGTGTAGATGAAGTTGTCTGCGCCGGCACCGCCGGTCATCGTGTCCGCACCCACGCCACCGGTCAGGTCGTCCGCACCTGCGCCGCCCAGCAGCACGTCGTTGCCGTCGCCGCCGTTGAGCACGTCCGCGCCGCCGAGGCCGCTGAGCGTGTCGCCGCCGGTACCGCCGGTCAATGTGTTGCCGACTCCGTTGCCCGTTCCGGCGAAGTTGGTGGCGCCGACGACCAGCAGGTTCTCGAAGTTGGCTGCCAGCGTGAAGGCATTCAGCAGCGACTGCACCTGCACGGTGTCCGTGCCGCCGCCGTTGCCCTCGACGACCACGTCACCGGCGTCATCGACCAAGAAAGTGTCATTGCCACCGCCACCGGTCATGCTGTCGGCACCCGTGCCACCGTTGAGGGTGTCGTTGCCTGCGCCACCGTTGAGGGTGTCGTTGCCGGCCTGCCCGTTGAGGGTGTCTGCCGCACCGGCGCCCGCGGCGTTGTCCGCGCCGGCCGTGCCGTTGAAGACGTCGGCAGCGGCCGTGCCACCGAACAGGTCGCCGATCACGGAGGTGGGCGCCGACGTGAGCGACTCGAGGTTGCCCTGTCCGTCGGTGAAGCTCACCGTCACCCGCAGGAACTGGCCGACCTGGGCCTGCGCAGGGGTGAATGCGGCCGTGTTGGTGCCCACGTTGGTCCATACCGAACCAGGGGTGCCGTCCGGCGAGGTCTGCCACTGGAAGCTGAAGGTGCCCAGGCCGTTGGTGTCGCCGATGGTGTTGGTCAGCACCGTGGTGGCGCTGCCTTCGGTCGGCGTGGTGTCGGTGATCGTCGGGGTGCCGGTGGCTGCCGCGTTGCCCCCGCCGATGAGCAGGTCGCCATCGCTGAAACGCAGGATCTCGATGTTGCGGATCCGGTCGACGCCGTCGGTTCCGACGTTGTCGGTGACGAGCCGGCTGCCATCGGCTTGCAGCGCGCCGATGGTGTAGTCGGCACGTGCGCCGGTGAACACGGCCACGTCACCGACGCCGGCGGTGTTCAGGATCTCGCGCACGATCACCAGCTGGCCCGGGTTGATGCTGCCGTTGAGCATGCTCGCGGTCAGGCCGGCCATGCTGTTGTGGCTGGCGATTTCCAGGTTCGGGTTGTTGGCCGCCCGCACGCTGATGCGCACGTTCAGCCAGGCGTCGCCGTCGATGACGTCGTCACCCTCGCGGCCTTCGATGATGTCTGCGCCGCCGCCGCCGAGCAGGATGTCGCCGTTGAGGTGGATCAGGCCGTCGGGGCTGATGACGTTGCTGGCGCCCAGCACGTTGCCCAGGCCGGCGATGCGTGCCACGCCGGCGGCGTCGAGCCGATGGCCGTCGAGGTCGACATCGAGCAGGCTGCTGCCCTTGAGCAGGTCGTTGCCGTTCCAGCCCGACAGGCCCTCGACGTTGTCGAAGCGGTCGTTGATGTTGTCGAGGTCGGGCGGCAGCAGCGCGGTGCGGTTCAGGTCGGCGTCGACCAGTTCGGTCGAGCGGGCGTAGGTCACCCAGTCGAAGCCCAGCATGCCTTCGGCCCGGTTGGTGCCCGGTGTGCCGAACATGATGTCGTCGCCCGACTCGGAGTCGTAGTCGTCGTTGCCGTCGCCGAGCAGCACGTCGTGGCCGATGATGGTGCTCTGCTGGAACGGGTCGCCGTTGTCGCCCTGCAGCAGGTCGGCGCCGTCGCCGCCTTCGATCCAGTCGTTGCCGGAATCGCCGAAGACGGTGTTGATGCCGGTGCCGGCGTGGATGAAGTCGTCACCGTGGCCACCGAAGGATTCGGCATCGCCCTGGCCGCCGAGGATGAAGTCCTTGCCGTCGCCGCCGAACAGCAGGTCGAAGCCGCCGCTGTTGCTGATGACGTCGTTGCCGCCCTGGCCCTTCATGTTGTCGTCACCGAAGCTGTCGGTGAGGATGTCGTCGCCTTCGCCGGCAAAGAAGAAGTCGTTGCCGGCGCCGCCCTCGAGCCGGTCGTTGCCGGCGTCGCCGTGCAGGGTGTCGTCACCGGCACCGGCGCGCAGGCGGTCGGCGCCATCGGTGCCGCCCATCAGGATGTGCTCGGCACCGGCATAGCGGATGGTGCCGTCGGCCATGCGCGTCAGCAGCAGCGATTCGTTGACGTCGGGCGTGCTCGGGTCGTCCGACAGGGGGCGCCCGGTCGGGTTCATCGTGCCGACTTCGAAGATGTAGGTCGGCGTCGAGAAGATGTCGCCCGGCAGGTGCTTGGCCGTCGAGTTGCGCATCACCAGCTCGGCGAGCGATCCTTCTTCGAGCTGCGTCAGCACGTTCAGGCCGGCGGTGCGGGCCAGGTAGTAGAGGCGGTCGTTGTTCTGCAGCTGCAGCAGGGTGGTCGAGAAGACGTAGTCGAAGGTCGTGCCGAGCATGCCGCCGAAGGGCTGCGTGACTTCGGCCAGGCCGCCGATCCAGAAGTCGATGTCGTTGACGCCGGTGGTCGCCGCGGGCCCTTCGAGGAAGGCCAGGGCGGCTGCATCACCGAGCTCGGCGGCGTCGAGGATCGCCTGCGCGGCCGCACGTTTGTCAGCCAGCGAGGTCGCGCCGGTGATGCTGGCGTCGGTGCCGTAGGCGGCGATGAAGTTCACCAGCGATTCGGGGTTCTTGATGCCCAGGCCGAAGTCGGACCAGCTGTCGTACGGCTGCAGGCTCGACAGGCCGGTGTCCTCGAAGAACATGGCACGTGCCGCGTTCAGGCCGGGGATGCCGGTGTCGCGGCCGCGGGCGATGTTCAGGGCCGCCAGGTCGAGCGGCAGGCCGACCAGGTTGTTGCGCAGCGCCTCGGTGATGAACTCGTCGATGTGGTTGCCGGTCTGGCGCGTCATGCCGGTGACGATGTTGCCGACGGCTTCGGCGGTGGTGGTGGTTCCGGCACCGAACTCGACCGGGTTCAGGAAGGCTTCGATCAGGCCGATCGGGTTCGATTCGCCGGTGAGCGGGTCGATGCGGTCGACCGTCTCGGTCAGCATCGAGTGGCCGAAGCGGTACACCACGTTGGCGAACTCGCTCATGATGGCCGGGTCGACGGTGCTGTTGTAGCCGCTGAAGACGTCGATCGACGGCTGCACCTTGCGGGCGAACTCCTCGAACACGAAGTGCTGGTACTGCATTTCGGTGCCGAAGCGGGCGGCCTGGAACAGGCGCTCGCCGTTCCAGTTGAGCGCGTCGACGCCGGCCTGCGTGGTCGGAACCGCTGCCACCGGGGTGTCGAGCCACTGGTTCAGGAACGTCACGTCGTTGCTCGAGACGGCCAGTTCCTTGATCTGCTCGGCCAGCCGGTTGTGCTCGGAGTGGAAGACGCTGTGCACCGCGGTCAGCGCGATGTTCTCGTTGCCACGGCCGTCGCCGGTGATGAAGTGACGGTCGAGCAGTTCGTTGTCGTAGGTGCCGGCAATGCGGTCGTCTGCGGTCAGGTCGGCCTCGTTGACCACGCCGTCGAGGTTCACATCGCCCGTGTCGGTATCGGGCGTCTGCGAGAGTTCGCCGTTGTTCTGGATCCCGTCGCGGTTGGTGTCGACGAAACCCGGGACCGCGTGGTGGGCGATGTCGTCGAGGAAGGCGTGGCCGGTCTTGGCCGATCCCGTGGTCAGGATCCCGGCCGCAGTGCCTTGGACGATGCTGCCGTTGGCCATCACCAGCTGCGCGTAGCCGTTGCTGCCCGGGATGAACTTGCCGTATTCGTCGGTCAGCAGCACGGGCACGTTGCCGATGTCGGCGTCGGTCAGCCGGATGCCCAGCATCAGCGCCTGGGCCTTCACTTCGGCCCAGTTGCCGATCGAGCCTTCGACCGCGCCGTCGAGCAGGCGACCGGTCGACTCCGGCCGTCCGCCCACCAGCGTGTACTCGCGCAGGAACACCTGGTGCGATGCGTGCGAGGTGTAGGTCTGGTTCTGGTCGATCCACGGGGTGGTCGAGTTGCTGAAGGTGCGCACGTCGTCGGAGGTACCGACCACGCCGTCGGCGCCAGGGGCGATGTTCGACGCCGCTGCGCGCGACAGGGCCATGAACTGCAGCTGCGGCGGCAGGTCGTCGGCGTTGCCGAGGATGCCGTCATCGCCGGCGATCAGCGGATCGTCCGGCTTGAGCGGAATGAAGACCGTGCCGGCACCCTTTCCGATCAGGTCGAGGCCGTGGTCGAAGAACTGGCCGAAGATCGTGAACCACGAATTGAACGGCGCCGACAGGCCTTCGTCAGGGGCGACGTTCTGGATGAAGTAGGTGCCCTCATCGGAGATCACCACCGGTTCACCGTCCGCAAATCGGGTGGCCACATCGACCGCGGCCTGGTTGGTGATGGTCTGGTCGGAGATCAGGTTGCTGATGACGCGCGGTTGCGAGTCGAACACCAGGCCGCCGGTGGCGTTGGCGTAGGTGGTCTGCACCAGTCCGCCCGGTCCGGGGCCGTCGACATCGCCCATTTCTGCGGTTCTGAAGAACTGCTGCAGCGCATTGGGCATCGGCCGGTCGGCGGCGCCGAACTCTTCCTGGCCGGGCACGATGTTGTTGTGGCTGCCGTCCACCGTGCGCAGGCCGTATGGCAGCAGCGGGCTGGTCACCAGGGTCAGCAGGTCGCCACCGGCCGCGTGTGCCTCGGCGATGAAGATCTGCTGCAGGATGAATTCGAGGTCGTGTCTGACGAGTTGCATGGTGGACTCCGGTGCGAATGAGCGAAAAACGCGGCGAGATCAAGAAAGACAGGCGTAGCCAGTCCGCACAGCAGAAACCGTTGCTGTCGAGATGCAGGCTGATCGAAGGGCGACCGGTGGCCGCGTCAAGGGCTGCCGATTCCGGCTCCATCGGCTCGGTCCGATGGGCGGAGGTCAGCGCCTTTGGTGCGTCAACATCGACCGTCCGTGCCGCCGATGTGCCGCAGGGCCATCAGGGCCGGTTGTCGGCTTCGGACCGCAGCGTCAAGCGCATGGCGAATTGCTGAAGTCATTTGAAGCATGAGGTGATGTGCCCGCACAGATCTGGTGGTTAAGAAAACTTAATGAACTGTGCGAGTAGGGCGATTCTGAACCAGGGATTAACTTGACGCAATCGACTCAAATCCGGCCTTCAGGCGGCAATCGGACGGATTCGGGTTCATCAGGATGAGATGAAGCCGATTTGTGTGATCGATTGCTCATGAATGATCGATTGGCGGACCGATTTGACTGAACTTTCGTCACTTTCAAATCCACGCTGCCATTGCTTGTATTCAGTCTGGCTAAGCGATCGAGTCCTGCGATTCTTGAGAAATGTCACGGTTCATCAGGCCGGTGCTCGTTCGTGTTGCAGCCATCCTGTTCAAGATGTGCTGCGAGCTGACGAAATCGGTCCTGTCGATGACGCACCGGATCCCGGTGGGTTCTTCGGCCGCGGCGGGCCCGAGCGTGGGCAGGCCGTGTCCGGCAGCAGGAGACGGTATTCATGGGTTTCATGGGGCATGGGCAGGTGTCGGAGGGGGCGGTCGTCGAGTTGCGTGAGCGGCTTGTGGCGACCGTCAGCCACGAGTTCCGCACGCCGCTGGCGGTGATCCAGGCCAGCGCCGGCCTGATCAGGCGCCGCGTCGGCACGCTGTCGGTCGATGAGCACGATGCCCGGCGCATGCTGGCGTCGTGCGAGCGCATCGAGCAGGCCACGTCGACGATGGTGGCCGCGATCGAGCGGGTGCTGCTGATCGACCGCATCGGTGCGGGCGACGAACCGCACCGGCCGCGCCTGTGTGTGCCCGGTGACGTGCTGATGTCGCTGGCCGCCAGCCTGCAGGAGCGCGGCGACGTGCCTCGCGAGGTGCGGCTCGACGTGCAGCAGGCGCAGGTGCAGGGTCTGCTCGACCCGCTCGTGCTGCGCCAGGTGGCGACCCAGCTGCTCGACAACGCCTTCAAGTATTCGCCCCCCGACAGCGTGGTGACACTGCATGCGCGCTGCGAGGCGAACCGGTTTCACCTGCGCATCAGCGACCACGGCATCGGCATCGATGCCGCCGAGATGGCGCTGCTGTTCGAGCCGTTCCACCGTGCGCCGGCCGTGCGCGATCTGCCCGGCATGGGACTGGGCCTGACCCTCGTGCACCAGCTGCTGCAACTCGCCGATGGCCAGATCCGGATCGAATCGACCCCTCAGGTGGGCACCACCGTGTCGGTCAGCCTGCCCCTGAGCCCCGCTGCGAAAGAGACCGCCTCATGAACAAGACCGTCCTGGTGATCGATGACTCGAGCGTGCTGCGCGACATCATGCGAGAGGTGCTGGAAGACGCCGGTTTCAATGTCATCGAAGCACCGCACGGCCAGCTCGGGCTGGAGCGGGCCCAGCAGCTGGCACCCGACATCGTGCTGTGCGACATCAACATGCCGGTGCTCGACGGCTACGGCTTCGTGCAGGCCGCGCGCGCCCACGAACACCTGCGCACGGTGCCGATCCTGATGGTCACGGCGATGGCCGAGAAGAAGTCGATGCGCCGCGCGATGGAGGCCGGCGCGGACGACTTCCTGAGCAAGCCGTTCACGCCCGAAGAACTGGTGTCGGCGGTGACCGGCCAGCTGGCGCGGCGCGAGCGCCACGAGGCCGACACCGAGCGCAGTCTCGATCGCCTGCGCGGTGCGCTGCTGACGTCGGTGCCGCACGAGTTGCGCACGCCGCTGACCAACATCCTCGGCTATTCGCAGCTGCTGATCGCGCGCGGCGGGCGCATCTCGGCCGATCAGCAGGCCGACATGCATCGCCACATCCACGATTCGGCGCAGCGGCTGTCGCGCACCATCGGCCGCTACATGGCGTGGTCCGAACTGAATGCGGCGCGCGGCGGCGGCCAGTTGCGCTCGGGCGAGCGGGTCGACGCCCACGGACTCACCGATGTGCTGGCCAGCAAGGCGTTCCGCACCCTGGTGCTCGACAGCCTGCCCGGCGAATGGGCCAGCCTGCCGAGCAACGACCGGATGCTGGCTGGCCGCCTGCTGCGTTTCGACCTGGCGCCGGCACAGATCCATTGCCATTGCGACGACCTGCTGCGCGTGCTGGCGGAGTTGATCTCCAACGGCATCAAGTTCTCGGTGCCGGGCGCCACGGTTTCGCTCGAAGGCCGCATGCAGCCGGGCGGCGATTACCACGTCGACGTGCGCAACCACGGCCCGGCCTTGCCCGCGCAGGTGCAGAAGGTCAGCGGCGCGCTGATCCAGTTCGGTCGCGAGCAGCACGAGCAGCAAGGCAGCGGCCTCGGCCTGGCGCTGTGCGGCCTGCTGGCGCAGCGCAACGGTGCGGGGGTGCAGTGGGTTCGCACCGATGGTGCGCCGAACGTGGTGCGCCTGAAGCTGGCGGCCCGCGCGGTGGCCGAACCGCAGGCTGGCAGTGAGGCGTCGGCTGCCGCCTGATTGCTGGCCGCGGCCGGCGACAATCCGTCGATGCCGATCGACATCCCCTCTGATTGCTACGCCCTGATTCCTTGCGCGGGCGTGGGCTCCCGCGCCGGTGTCGACGGTCCCAAGCAGTATCACCCTGTCGCGGGACGCGCGGTCGTGGCCCATACGCTGGCCGCACTGGGTCAAGTGACCCGTTTGCGCGCGATGCTGGTGGTGCTGTCTGCGGACGACACCCAATTCGAGTCGGCCGTGCCCGGCTTCGATGCGGCCTGGGTGGCGCGTGCCGGCGGATCGACCCGCGCCCGGACCGTGCTTGCGGGCCTTCATGAGCTCAGGCGTCGAGGGGCCTGCGAGCACGACTGGGTCCTGGTGCACGACGCCGCCCGGTGCCTGATCCGGCCCGAGTGGGTCGACCGCCTGATCGACGCTTGCAGCGGCGACCCGGTCGGCGGCTTGCTGGCGCTGCCGGTGGCCGACACGCTCAAGCAGTCGCACGAGGGGCGTGTCGGCTCGACCGTCGATCGCACCGGCAAGTGGGCCGCCCAGACGCCGCAGATGTTTCGCCTGGGCCTGCTGGATGCGGCACTGGCCGCGGCCGGCGCAGCGGTCACCGACGAATCCAGCGCGATCGAGGCGCTGGGTCACGCGCCGCGACTGGTGCGGGGCGATTTTTGTAACTTCAAGTTGACCTGGCCGGAAGACTTCGCGCTCGCGCAGCGGCTGCTGCACCGGTCGGACGTCTGAGGTGTGGCGCCGCTGATCCCTCGGACCATCCCCCCAAATATGGGTGGCGCATTTCGGGGGGAGCTCTACAGTTTGTGCCAAGTGCTTGACACGGCGTTCACACGGCGGGGCGAGCATGTGTGCTCCCGGGCAGTCCTGCTCCGGCGTCGGTCCGCGGGGCATTCACGCTGACAAACCGGTGGGGGACTTGCACCAGCTGGTGAGGGGCATATGACCCATTTCAGGCCTGTATTCAGCGTTGTCGAAGTGGTTTCCCTGCACATGGGCGGATGTTTAACAAAATGTAGTTGCACGGCATGAGTTGTGCATGGTCAACTGGGAAAACTTACCATTCCGGACCGATCTGTTTCTCCGAATGGTTCGAACAGGACTCGGTGTTCAGAAGGATGCGCATGACAGTCAATTGGATCGACCAGCCGTCGGGTGCCCGGTGCCTCGCTGTGTCCGCCACGGGGAGGCCGGCATGAAGGTGCTTGTCACGGGTGCGGCCGGTTTCATCGGCATGCACGTTGCTCAGGCGTTTCTTGCGCGCGGTGACGAAGTGGTCGGCATCGACGACCTGAGCGATCAATACGAGGTGGCGCTGAAGTACGCGCGACTGTCGCGCATCCAGTCGCATCCGCGATTCCGTTTCCTGAAGATGGACGTGTCGGACCGGCCGGCCGTGAATGCGTGCTTTGCGGCGAACGGCTTCGAGCAGGTGGTCCATCTGGCCACCCAGGCCGGTGGCGGGCGGGCGGTGAGCCACCCGCGCGAAAGCGCCCAGCCGAATCTGGTCGGCTTCATCAACATGCTCGAAGGCTGCCGCCAGCACGGCGTGCCGCACATGGTCTATGCCAGCAGTTCGAACGTCTACAGCGGCCTGCGGCAGATGAATCTGGCCAGTCGCAACCTGCACGGGCCGTCGGCCAGCGAGGTCGAGGCGCACAAGATGCCCAACGAACTGATGGCGCAGACCTACAGCCGGCTTCACGGCCTGGCGACCACGGGGTTGCGCTTCTTCACGGTCTACGGCCCGTGGGGACGTCCGGACATGGCTTATTACGGTTTCACGCGCGCGCTGCTGGCGGGTGACCCGATTCCGTCGACGCATGGTGGCGCGGTCAGCCACGGCCTGACCTATGTGGACGACATCGTCGCCGGCATCCTGCAGGCGCTGCGCCTGCCGTCGCGCACGATGGCCGACGAACGAGCCCATCCCGGTGCCCAGGCGCGGGTGCTCAACATCGGCAGCCACGATCCGGTCCGGCTGCTCGATTTCGTGGCGGCACTCGAGAACGCAGTCGGTCGCGAGGCCGAACTCAAGATGATGCCGATGAACTTCGACGATGCCGGCGTGCCGGTCGACACCACGTTGCAGCGTCAGCCCGATCTGGTCGGCGAACGACGTTCCACCATGCCGCTGGCCGAGGGTGTGCAGCGCTTCGTCCACTGGTATCTGGGCTACCACGGGCTGCGCTCGGGCAAGGAGCCCTCGGCACAGCGCCGGGCTGCGGTCTTCGAGGATCCGTCGTCGGTCCAGATGATGCCGGCGTTGCGCAGCCTGATCAGCCGGTCGACGCAGGGCCAGCACATCGGCGGCGCTCATTGATCGGGTGACAATCCCGGCATGACTTCGACGAAACTGCCGGCCCTTCGCATCGGCGAGGGCTGGGATACCCACGCGCTGGTACCTGGGCGCGACCTGTGGCTGGGCGGCGTGCGGATCCCGCACACGCTGGGTCTGCTCGGCCACTCCGATGCCGACGCGCTGTTGCACGCCATCACCGATGCGGTGCTGGGGGCCGCGGGGCTGGGCGACATCGGCCGCCACTTTCCGGACACCGCACTCGAGCACAAGGGCGCCGATTCGCATCGGCTGCTGAGCGTTGCGGCGCAGCGTGCTGCCGAGGCCGGCTGGCAGGTCGTCAATGTCGATTGCACCGTCGTCGCCCAGGCGCCGCGGATGGCCGCGCACATTCCGGCGATGTGCCAGCGCATCGCCTCGGCACTGGCCGTTGCGCCCGATCAGGTCAACGTCAAGGCCAAGACGGCCGAGCGCATGGGGCCGGTCGGCCGCGGCGAGGCGATCGAGGCGCGCGCGGTCTGCCTGCTGATGCGGGGCTGATTCAGCCGCCGATGTAGCTCATCTCGACACGGCGGGCGGAGCCTGCCGGGCTGGCGGGCAGTTCGCTGCGCAGTTGCGAATAGCGATCACGGCGGGCGCGCCACAACGCATCGACCGCGGCCGAGATGTCCGCATCGGTGGCGCTGCGACCGTCGACCGGGCCGCGCAGCAGGGTGCGCAGATCGTGTCCCTGACCGGCGAACAGGCACAGGTAGAGCTGCCCCTCGGTCGACAGGCGGGCCCGGTTGCAGTCGCCGCAGAAGGCCTGGGTCACGCTCGAGATGAAGCCGATCTCGCCGCGGCCGTCCTGGTAGCCCCAGCGCTCGGCGGTTTCGCCGACGTTGGCGTGTTCGAGCGCGTGCAGCGGGTATTCGGCGTGGATCCGGGCCTGCAACTGGGCGGACGGCAGCACCTCGTCCATGCGCCAGCCGTTGGTGGCGCCCACGTCCATGTACTCGATGAACCGCAAGACGACGCGCGCGCCGTGGTTCTCGCGGAAATGGCGCGCCATCGGCAGCACTTCGTGGTCGTTGGTGCCACGCTTGACGACCATGTTGACCTTGATCGGCGCCATGCCCGCGGCTTCGGCGGCGGCGATGCCCTCGAGCACGTCGGCGACCGGGAAGTCGACGTCGTTCATGCGGCGGAAGATCGCGTCGTCCATCGCGTCGAGGCTGACCGTCACCCGCTGCAGGCCGGCATCGCGCAGCGAGCGCGCCTTGCGCGCCAGCAGCGAACCGTTGGTGGTGAGGGTGAGATCGAGTGCCTGGCCGTCGGGCGTGCGCAGCACCGCCAGCATCTCGATCAGCCGCTCGATGTTCTTGCGCAGCAGGGGTTCGCCGCCGGTCAACCGAATCTTGCGCACGCCGCGCTCGACGAAGATGCGCGCCAGACGGGTGATCTCCTCGAAGCTCAGCAGTTGCGCATGCGGCAGGAACTGGTGGTTCTTGTCGAACACCTCCTTGGGCATGCAGTAGCTGCAGCGGAAGTTGCAGCGGTCGGTGACCGAGATCCGCAGATCGCGAAGCGGCCGGCCCAGCGCATCGACGAGGGGACTGCCCGCGTCGTCCGGGCTCGTGGCCGGAATCGCCACCCGCAGGCCGCGCGGCGAGAGGGGCGTTATCGCGATGATGTTGCGTTCAGACATGGCTCGATTGTCGCCTGCACCTCACCGCCCCGACGCCGTGCAGGGCAAGCAGACCTCCGGACGGGATCAGCGGGTGGCTGAAACCGATGCGTCGCCGGAAAAGGCCGAGGTCTTGGCCTGAACCTCGGCCTGGAGCTTGGCCGACAGCGAGGACGACTCGGCGAGGCTCGGCGCACGCCGGGCGCCATTGAAGCGCTTGGTCCAGTAGGCCTCGCCCATGTCTTCGATGCGCACCGTGCTGCCCGTGCGCGGCGAGTGGATGAACTTGCCGTCGCCGACATAGATGCCCACGTGCGAAAACGCGCTGCGCATGGTGTTGAAGAACACCAGATCGCCAGGCTTGAGTTCATCGCGCTTGACGTTCAGCAGGCCGGCCAGGCTGGCCTGGTCGCGTGAGCGGCGCGGCAGCAGCAGGCCGACGCTGTTCTCGAACACGTGACGGGTGAAGCCGCTGCAGTCGAAGCCGGTGTCGGCCGACGTGCCACCACGCCGATACCGGACGCCCAGGAAATCCATCGCCGACACCACCAGATCGGACGCGGTGTTGCGCACCTGCTGCATCAGCGCGTCGGTCGAGGCACCGGCAGTCTCCGTGCTGGCCAGCACGCCGGACTCCTGAAGGAATCGCGCCACGGCGTCGGCGCTGGTGCCGATCAGATTGGTCGGCTTGGCGGGGACGGCGGTCGACACGACAGGCGCGGCGCCGGCGTCGACCGGCGCAGCAGACGCACCCAGGCCCAGGCCGGTCAGGGCGACCACGCAGGCAAGTCTGAAAAAGGTGCGAATCTGAAGCATTTTGCAAGTCGTGAAAAAATCACTGCGCGAGCATAGGTACCGAGCAGTTCACTGTCAATCGCTGTCTGAACGTCGGCTGACCTGGCGCAGGCCGCGGCCCGGCGGTCTGCCGCAGCGTGCCGAGCGCAGGACGCGACGATCCATGAAAAAAGCGGGCGATAGACGCCCGCTTCAGATGACCAGGGTTGATCGATTGCGGCTAGGTGCAGTCGGCGAATCGAATCGAAAACCGGTCGATCACGGCAGTTTCTGCTTCAAAGAGTGAATTCTTCGATCTTGCGGCCGGATTCCAGTGCGGCCGTCAGCCACTTGGGCTTGAGGCCGCGGCCGGACCAGGTTTCGCCGGTCGAGGGGTCGCGGAATTTGGCCGCAACCTTGCGAGGCTGCGCGCCGGCCACCGCTGCCTTGGGCGGGCGCCCGACCTTGCCGCCCAGATCGGCGGCGGTAATGCCATGGTCGGCCATCAGCGTCTTGATCTGGTTGATCACATTGCTGCGTTCAGCCTTCAAAGTGTCTGCGATCTGTTTTTCGAGATCGGCGGTCTGCTTTTCAAGGGCAGCACGCTGGGCAATCAGTTCTTGATAGGTGGACATCGATGTAATCCCCAGGGGCTAAGTTCGTGAGGGATTCTAAGAAACCACCCGGGGTTTTGTCCAGCGCCCATTTCACAGGGATTACTTGTAGCCGACCCGATCGAGCATTTGCTGAACCTTGACCGTGTTCTGGCCGACCACCGATATCGGAATCAACTCCTGCTTGAAGCTGCCGAGCGCTTCGAGTGCCGGGTTGGCGGTCTTCACGCCGGTGGCCGACGGGTATTCGTTGTTGCCGTCGGCGAAATAGCGCTGGGCCTCGTCGCTGGCCAGATATTCGAGGAAGCTGATCGCCGCGGCGCGATTCTTGGCATGGCGGGCGACAGCGCCACCGGCGACATTCACGTGGGTGCCCCAGCTTTGCTGGTTCGGAAAGATCACGCCGACCTGCTCCATGACCTGGCGATCATCGGGCTTGTTCGAGCGCATCAGTCGGGCGATGTAATAAGTGTTGCTCAGCGCAACGCTGCATTCGCCACTGGCAACGGCCTTGATCTGGTCGGTGTCGCCGCCTTTCGGGTCGCGCGCCATGTTGGCGACCAGACCTTTGAGCCAGTTTTCGGTGTTTGCCGGGCCGGCGTGTTCGAGGTAGGCGCCGAACAGCGAAAGGTTGTACGGGTGTGAACCCGAGCGCGAACAGAAACGCCCCTTGTTGGCCGCATCGGCGAGTTTTTCGTAGGTGTCGACGTCCTGCGCCTTGACCTTGATCTTGTTGTAGACCACCACCCGCGCGCGGGTCGAGAAGCCGAACCATTGCGAGCCGTTGCCGTCGTCCTTGCCGCGCAAGGTGGCCGGAATGCGTTGTTCGAGCACACGCGACTTGATTGGCAGGAACATCCCGTCGGTCTCCGCACGCCACAGTCGCGCCGCATCGACCATCAGGACCACGTCGGCCGGGCTGGCTGCGCCTTCGGTCTTCAGGCGCTGGATCAGCGCGGCATCGTCGGTGTCGACCCGGTTGATCTTGATGCCGGTGGATCTGGTGAAGTTGCTGTAGAGCGCCTCGTCGGTCTGGTAGTGGCGAGCCGAATAGAGATTGAGCACCTGCTCCTGGGCGTGCGCCGAGGGGAAGCCCAACAGCGCGACAGCACCCAGAACGATGGCTGCGAACGGGGTCGAACGGGACGGTTGTGTCATGGCAATGGTGGATTCGGGTTGAACGAACGACGCCGCCGAGCTTGCGTGGCGTTGTGAACGGTTCGGCGCTGCGGTGCGTCATTCTATCAACGAACGAGAATGATTCGCAATCACAGTCAAAAACAAAAAAACGCGCCGGGTATCGGCTGAACGGGAGTGAGATAAGTCAGGGGAAGGAATGAGAAAAACGGCCCGGAAGAACCCGGAAGAGGCTGGAAGATCACGGCCGCAGAAAAAGTCTCTTGCAGAGAGTGAAAGGGGTGACGGGGCACCCGGATCACCCCAGAAGCGCCTCGATCAGCTCAGGGAACGCTGATGCTGAATGGCCATCACCAGCGCCCCGCGTGCGGTGGTCGCCACGCCGCTGGGGGCGTCATCATCGTCCAGATTGGTCCAGACGCTCACGGACTGCTTGCCGCCAGGGTGATGCCACTTCTCGATGCGCAACTGGTCCTGCTGAAGCATCCATTCCAGTAGCTCTCGATCGCTGATAGCGGTGCGGGGCATGGTCAGGCCTTCGGCACGTCCAGCGCGGCCCGCACGAAGCAATCCTTCGCCTCCAACAACTTGCGCATGCCTGCGCTCTTCTCGGGACCGTCTGGCAGCATGGTTTCGAACTGGTCGGCGAGTTCGCCGATTGGCTTGCTCACGGTCTGCAGGTGCAGCGGGAGATGAGCGAAGGCGAAGTACTTGATGGTGGTGCTGGGCATGGGGTATCTCGATCGATCGGTGTTGGGCGCGGCAGCCAGGTTGCGCTCGCGTTAGAAGTCGTCCATCGGCCCTGAGGCCCTCTCGGCTTGAACTGGGGCAACATCCTCATGCCCCCCGCTCACGCCATGTGGCGGCCGCTGAAATCAGGCTGCAGGCGCTTCCTTGACGACGATGTAGCGCGTGCTCGTCAGGTAGCAGTCGTCCCCAGTCATCTGCGTCGGGTGGTCGAGCTTGATGGTCTTCGCCAGCGTGTCGGGTTGGCCTTCCGGGTAACCCTTGTCCCAGATCTCGACCATCACTTTGTAGTTGCTGGTGTCGGCGTTTTCGATGCGTACTTTCTTGGTCACGGTGTGATCTCCGGCGGTTGGGGTGGCGGTGTTCGGCGATTCAAAGAATCAGTATCCGATCGGCCCCACGCCCATAACAGAGGAAGCAGTTCCATCGAGCGCCGCGAACACCAGACGCAAAAAAGCCCGCTCGAAGCGGGCTTTCTGCTGGCGTGTCGATCTTCAATCAGGCTCATCCAGCCCCGGCAACTCCAGCTGGTTCAGCCGCACGGCCTGCTTGCGCATCGCCTCGCAGATGTAGCGAATCTGCCGCTCGCTCAGGCCGTGGCGCCGGGCCAATTCCCAGCCGTTGGTGCCGGTGAATTCGCGCCAGATCGCCACATCGCGCCGATAGAGCGGAAACGCCAGATCCTTCGGGAAATAGATCTCGTTGCCGCCGTACTCGCTGAAGAAAATGTGCGCCACCTCGCGAATGATCGTGCGGGCCATGTCGGCGTCGATGCCTGCATCGGCAACCAGCCGCTCGACACCGATGTCGACCAGGCGGCCGATGATCTCGGCCGGCTTCGGCTTGCCCTTTCTCACGCTCGATCTCCTTCAGTTGCGAAAGCATCTGGCTTGCGCGCCACCCACTTCTTCAGGCTCTCGATCGCCAGATCCGCCTGCGCGCCCTTGAGCCACTCGATGCGCTCCACGCCCGTCTGGCGCTGCACCCAGGTGTTCAGCGCAGCCATGCTGCGGTGCTGCACCATGCCCTTGTCGGCGGCCTGCATCCACAGGCTCCAGAGCTTCTTGCCGGCGGCCGACAGCGGCTTGCGTGCAGCCTTCGCGGGGGCCTTGCCGGGCACCTTGACCAGGTCGCGGGACTTGCACGCCTGCATGTGCGCCAGCAGGCGCTGGCGGCCGGTGATGTCGAGCTGCGCAGATGAGCGAATGCCACCGCACACGGTGGCCATCACGTCGCGGTACAGGTCTTCGTCCCAGCCGAGTTCGGCCTTGAGCATGTGGATGCGGGCCAGGTCGAGGCGGCGGGTGTCGGCGTTGACGTGTGCGGGCATTTCGGGGTCCAGAAAAGAAAGTGCCGGGTGTTGCGCACACCCGGCGTAAGCGGTCATCGCTGTGGGGCAGCCGTTCGACGGGCCTTCCACTTGCAGAAAGGAGGCTGCAGGTGGTCTCTCACGATGACTGCGGTGGTTTTGAGTAGGCGCACCCTCCGCTGACAGCCGCCGGACTGACGCGCCCCAGGCGTCCAGCTGCGCGTTGAATTCATGCTTGGTACCAGCCGTTCGCGGGGTGGCGGTACTCGAGCACCTCGAACAGGCCGCCCTGGCCGGCGATGGCCAGCCGATACGTCGGACGCCGGGCGAGCTGCTGGCGCTTGTCAGCCAGGCACAGCACGTCGACCGCGCCGCGGCAGCGCTCCATGCTGTTCAGGCCCACGACGGCCAGCGTCTTCCAGGCGCCGCTGTTGTTGATCTGCAGGTGCACTTCGGGGAGTGCCGGTGCGGGGGTAGCGGTGGTCATGGCGGGCCTCACACCGACGCCAGATCGAGCGGAATCTGGCGGTATTGGTCGCTGTCGCCGATGCGCTCGTAGACGCGCACGTAGCTGCTCGATCCGACCACCTGCACGCTGTCGCTGATGGCCTCCATCGCGCGGCTCCAGGTCGGGTGGACGATGTTCAGGCGGCGCAGGCCGAGCACGCGCGTTGTGCTCACCTGGCCCTGCTGGTCGACACGGAACGCATCGTTGATCAGCGTCTTGATCTCGTCGCGGCTGCCCTGGCTCCACTCGGTGATGCACTCATCGATGAGCGCTTTCGCCGCGGCCAGGCGCTCGTCGAAGGTGATGTTGTCGGCGAAGCGGCGCTCGACTTTGAAGCGGCCATCGAAGGTGTACAGCACCGTGTTGCCCTTGGCGCCGCGCAGCTTGGCGCCGTACTCCTCGGCGCTGGTCTCGATGAAGGCGGCGATGTCGGCGAACGCCATGTGTGCTGGTCAAGTTTTTTCGGACACCACGATAGGTTGTTTGATTGCCGATTGCTGCTCGAAGGCATTGGGTGGCAGGTTGCCCAGTTTGGAGTGCAGCCGCACGCTGTTGTAGAAGCCCACGATGTAGTCGGCGATGTCGGTCATGGCCTCGGCATGGTTGGCGTAGTCGCGCTGCCAGACCCGCTCGGTCTTGAGGCTCAGGAAGAAGCGTTCCATCACCGCGTTGTCCCAGCAGTTGCCCTTGCGGCTCATGCTGCCGACCAGGCCGTGGCGCGCCAGCAGCGCCTGATGCAACGCGCTGGCGTACTGGCTGCCTCGGTCGGAATGAACAATCAGCCCTGGCGCGGGTTGGCGCTGCGCAATGGCCAGTTGCAGCGCTGCGCACACCAACTCGGCATGCATCGTCGGCGCCATCGCCCAGCCCACGACCTTGCGGGCGTACAGGTCCAGCACCACGGCCAGGTACAGCCAGCCGCTGCGCGTGCGGATGTAGGTGATGTCGCTCACCCAGGCCTGGTTGGGGCGGCTCGGATTGAAGCGCCGTGCCAGCAGGTTGTCAGAGACGGGCAGCGCATGACCGCTGTCGGTGGTGTGCATGAACTTGCGTCGCCACAGGGCCCGCAACCTGTTCTCGCGCATCAAACGTCGCACCCGGTGGCGCCCGATGCCCAGCCCCCGAGCGCGCAGCACTGCGCACAGGCGACGGCTGCCATAGACGCGGCCGCTGGCGGCGAACTCGGCCTTCAATTGCGTGCTGACCAAGCAGGCCTTGGGCGCGAGCTTGGCGCGCTGACGGGCACCGTAGTAGCCCGAACGGCTGACGCCCAGCACGCGGCATAGACGCTCGACGGTGACGGCCTTCTTGTGCAGTTGCTCGACGAACTGGTAGCTCATCGAAGCTCGCGGGCAAAGAAGGCCGATGCTTTTTTTAAGATGTCGACGTCGCCGCGCAGTTGCTTGTTCTCGGCCTCAAGCTGGCGGATGCGTTGCTGCTCGGCGGTGAGCGGTTTGCCAATGCCGGGGCGGCCTGCAGCCTCTTCATCGGCTTGCGCCAGCCATCGCCGCACGGCCGTCTCGCCGAGCTTCATGTCGCGGCAGACGTCGCCCACGCTCAAGCCCTGCTCGCGAATCATCTGCACCACTTGCAGCTTGAATTCCGCGTTGAATGTCCTTCGTTCTCTCTTGCTCATGTTCCTCGTCCAGGTGGATTCCACCTATCGAGGTGTCCGGGAAAATTAGACCATGACAATGCGCTTGAACGTGGCCAGGATGGCCGACAGGTTCTTGGCCCCGTCGGCGATGTCGTGCACCAGCTGGTCGCGCATCAGGTCGACGGGCTTGATCTGGCCTTCGGGCACGAGGCGGCCCTTGGCGTCTTGCTTGTAGCCGGCGGGAATGGTGGGGATGGTGGTTTCGGTCACTGAAAACTCCTTGTCGAGTTGAGTCGGATCGGATCGGGTTAAGCCTGGTTGAGCTTGAGTTGGCCCAGCAGCTCCGGCATGCCAACGCCGCGCATGCGGCTGAGCAGCAGAAGGCTGTGCAGGGCCCGGTGTTCGAGAAAGGCCGTCGCCATGCGCAGTTCGTCCGCCGTGGTCGCCATGAAATAGCCCGTCTTAGGGTGGCCGCACACCAGGAAGCCCTGGCAGCGGGCCTCGCTGATGCGCTTGCGCAAGATGCGGCGGGTCAGGCCCAGGCGCGTGGCCAGCTCGGCGGCGCTGATGCCGCGGCCGGCGCCCTGGTGCTGGGCCATCGCCTGCAGCAGGGATGTGCAGTCGGGCGCCTTGAGGGCGGGCTTCTGGCGAGCGGCGGTCGTTGTCATGGTGTCGGGTTGCTCTCGGTGGGAACGGTCGGAACCGCCTTCTTGGCGGCGATCTCTGCGCGCAGCTTCTGGGCGTAGCGGCTGGGGCCGGGTGCAGGCGCAGGGGCCGCTGCGGCAAGCGCTTCAACGGCTTTTGATGCGCGTCCGAGGGCTCGATCCATGTCGGCCATCACGTCACCCAGCGCGGTGCCGCCGGCGGTGTGTGCCCGGCCGCGCTGGCCGGCCTCACGCTCGCGCTCGGCATGCGACTCGGCCTTGTCGACCAGGCCGAGCAGCACTTCGTAGAGATAGCCGTGGCTCGTGAGCGGCAGCGTCAGGTTGCCCTTGTCGCGCGCCGCCATCACCTGCTCGATCGCCTGCTGCCACTGCGCCGGCGTGGTGGCCCAGTCGCGGCCCTTGCGGGTGATGGCGCCGCGCGTCATGTCGGGCCAGAGCTCGCTCAGCAGGGCCAGCGTGCGGCTCATCGCCAGCGCCCGCTTGCCCGGGCGGAACATGCCGATGTAGCGCATCAGCAGCGCCCCCATCGGCACGCCCATCTGCAGCAGCTGGGCCAGCACGTGGCGGCCCTCCTCGTGGGCCAGCAGCACGTCGAGGTCCATCTCGGCATTGCAGCTCGGGCACTTCAGGCGCATGACGGCTCCTCGCCATCCGTCCAGCCCTCGGGCGCAGGCGACGCCGGCACCGACGTGCGGTAGACCCGTTGATTGCCATTGCGGCTGGGGCACGCCAGGTGATCCTGCGAGCCGGCGCGCGGCACGAAGCGGTCGGGCGGGCAGTTGCCAGCCATCATGTCGATGCGGTTCGGGTCAGACGGCGGGCGTTGGTACACCGTCACCTTGACGCCCTCGGGGATCACCACCCGGCAGCCGGATGCGGTCACACCGGCGCCGTCTGACGCGCTGCGCATCGAACGCGGGATGAATGCGCCTGGCTCGACTTTGCGGCGCGCCATCACTGACCTCCGCACGGCAGGTGGCTGCCATTGGCCATGCGCTGGCGCTCGCACTCGTCGCGTGCGCCCTGGGCATAGGCGACGGCCACGCGCGGCACCCAGTACGACTGCGCCGCCTGCTGGGCCTCGATGGCGGCCTTGGCGTGCACGGCCATGCGTACCTCGTGCCGCACCTGCTCGAGCTCGTCTTGCTGCATCTCGGCCATGTGCGCGGCCAGTGCCCATGCGCCAGATGCGAGCAGCACGGCTACCAGCATCTGCGCGGCATTGCGGCGCACGGCGCGCCGGTCGTCTGTGGCCAGGTCCATGAACAGTTTCCGTTCGTCTTTCATGCTCTGCTCCTGATGGGATGACGGGGGGCTCAGACCGCGCGCACGACGTCGCGGTTGATGACGGGCACGCCCAGGTCGGCAGCCACGTTCAGCGCGGCGGTGACCAGGTTGTTGACGGCCAGCGGATACAGCAGGCTGGTGGCGGCGGTCTTGCCGCCCGAGGCCGGCCGGGTGATCGTCAGCCGCGTGCGCAACTCGTCGACGCCCGACTGATCGATGAAGTCGCCCAGCTCGCGGCCTGCGGCGCGGGCGCGGTGCTCGAGGTAGGCGCGCAGATCGCCGTCGAGCGGCAGCAGGTGCACCACCTCGCAACGCTGCGTCACTTCACGCAGGCTGGCGCGGCGCGGGTCGAGCTTCAGGGCCAGCTCGGTCTGGCCCAACAGCAGGATGCCCAGCAGCGGCTTGCGGCCCAGGCGCATCTCGTGCAGGCGCTTCAGGTGCTTGAGCGTGGCCTCGGGCAGGCTGTGCGCCTCCTCGATCACCAGCAGGTGGCTGTAGCCGGCCTCGGCGCTCTTGACCAGCAGATCCTTGGCCTGGTTGCTGCGGCCTTGCAGGGTCTGCTTCAGGCTGGCCAGCTGGTCGAGCGTGGTGACCACGCTGGCCAGGATGTCGGTCGACTTCAGCGTCTTGCCCTTGGTGTCGTTGTCCTCCATGCCCAGCACCCAGGGCTTGATCACGATGACCGGCTTGCGGTCGCGCTGGATGCGTGCTTCCAGGTCGCCGAGCATCGTGGTCTTGCCGCCGCCGGACTCCGACACCACGGCCACGAAGCGCCCGCCGGTGGCGGCCTGCATGCAGGCCTCGCGGACATAGGCAATCTCGCCGTTGGTGAACATCTGCGTGTCGTCGATCACCTCGCCGTCGAACGGGTTGGTGAACAACGTGAAAGCCTTGCGCGCGGCGGGGCTCAGGGTCTGCTTGGCCATCAGCATGGGTTCGTCCTTCTTGGTGTCGGGGGTGTCTTCGGATTCGTCATCGAGCTCGATGACCAGGGCGCCGGGCAGCGTGGCGCGCACGATGCGAGCGACCTCGGGCCGCTTGCCGCCGCGGTTGTTGAACAGCAGGATCAGCCGGTTGGCCGTCACCTTCAGCATCTCGTCGCTCATGCGCGTGGGCCACTCGCCGAGGTTGAACAGCCGGTAGACCGTCGTTCGGGGCAGCTTGATGCTGCGTGCGGCATCGCTCAGGCTCACGCGCAGCAGCACGGCCATCTCGGCCAGCGTGTAGACGTCGTGCGCCACACCGGCCACATGCAGCACGCCCAGCCGTCGCGGCGGGAGCTGAGGCGCCACATCGGGCACCTCGGGGGTCAGAAGAGTTGCGTCCATCCTTGCGTCCTGTTGATGTTGTGATGTGCTGTCAGGCGGTGATCAGCCGCCCCCGGCCACCACGCGCAAGCCGGTCGGCTGCGTGCTGGTGTCGGTTTGTTCGGGTGCCGCGGCGAACTGACTGGCAATGCCCGCCAGCTGGTCCTCGGGCACCCCTTCCGGAAATCGTTGTGTGATCCAGCCGTAGACCTGCGGGCTGTAGCGCTCGCCCAGGATCGGCTTGAGGCGCTTGCAGGCCTCGACGGCCGTCAGCACCACGGCCACCACTCGGCGCGACGTGGCCTCGAGTTCAGTGCCGCGGCGCGGCATGTAGGTGGGAAGCTCGGCCTGGTCGATGTCGGCCATCGGGTCGATGCGCCCGCCCATCGCCTGCGCGTGCTTCTTGCGCAGCTTCTGGGCCTCTTCCAGCGTGGGCAGCGCGGCGGGCTGACCCTTGTCGTCGACCTGGCGGTAGGTTTCGCGCAGCAACTCGTTGCGCTGGTGCTCGGCCTGCGAATAGGCAGCCGGGCGGAAGCTCTGGCCCAGCGTGGGTGCATCGATCGGGAAACCGAACTGGTTGACGATCTCCGGCGCCACGGTGTGCAGCACGGTCTGGCCCGCCGCATCCACCTCGTGCACGTCGATGGCCGGCGCGCGGTACGCGTTGACGGTCAGCGTTACCTTGACGCCCGCCGATGCGCCAGGCACGTCGCGCAAGCTGTAGGTCTGTGCGTCGAAGCCTTTGATCTTCACGCTGATGGTCAGCGTGTTGCTCACGCGGCGTGTCATCGGCTCGGCAAAGGCCAGCTCGCGCAGCAACTCCACCGAGTGCGGAATGCGCAGCTCGCCTTCCTTGATCAGCAACCAGGCGCTGTCACGCGTCATGCGGTGGCGGGTGTGCAGCTCGGTGGCGCAGTGCACGGCGGCCCACTTCGGCCCGGCCACGTTGAGCCAGTCCAGCGTGATGGTGTCCGGGTCCATGAAGGGGAAGCCGCCTTCGAAATTGCGCTCCCAGATGTCGCCGTGCTTTTCCACCGAGCCGGTGGCGTTGGCGCGGCCCGGCTCGTGGCGAAGCAGCTTCACGCCCAAGTTCTTGGCGAAGTTGATCCACAGTCCGGCCTTGTTGCCCGAGCCCTGGTCGGTGTAGATGTGCAGCGGCACCCCGTGCATGGGGCTGTCGCCCTGCTTGGTGATGCAGTAGATGACGAAGTCGATCAGGTTCTCGGCCGACTCGCCGCCCATGTAGTAGCGGCCCTTGAAGTTGCCGCTGGCATGGTCCACCGCCAGGTAGCGGGTGACCAGGTCGTTGATGACCTTGGCAAAGTTCGCCGGCTTGTTCTTGTAGAACTCGTCGGTCGACATCGACCGCATGCGCCCGGTCTTGTCCTTGTAGAGCACCGAGGTCGACGAGTCGATCTGCCACAGGAAGTTCGGATGCGGCGTCTGCATCGGCGTGGCGTTGCGCGGCTGGCTCATCTGCTCGACGTGCAGGTGGTGGTCGCGCAGCTTGGTCAGCAGGCGGCCCGAACTCAGTTCGGTGCTGATCAGGCCGTTGGCGCGCAGGGCGTTCACGGCACGCTTGCCTGACCACAGCTGCTTCTCGTTGTCGCGCCGGCTGGCCAGCAGCGTGGCGCTGATCAGCCGCAGATCGTCCTGGCTCACGGCGCTGCTGCCCGAATCAGAGCGCCGCTTGCGGCCCAGGTCCAAGCCTGCCTTCTCCAGCTTGCGGTACACGGTGGCGGTGCTGCAGCCGAGCAGTTGCGCGGCGCGCGCCGTCACCTCGGCCTTGGCGCCATGAGGTGCGTTCACCAGCATGTCCCGGGCCTTGAGCATCAGTTCCCACTCGGCTGCGTTCATGGTTTTCTTCTAGGAGGTCGAGCCGGTGGCTCAGGACTGAACGGCCTTCAACTTGCCGGCGTGCTCCCGCACCCAGCTCGGCACCACCTCGGCCTCGAGGTCGAAGGCGATCGCATGCGCACGCATCACTTCGGCCAGGCGCTGGCCCAGCCAGATCAGGTCGTTGTGCGCGGCCAGGCGGCAGCTCTCGCTCACGTCGGCGCCGGCCATGTCGGTCATGACCTCGACGATGCGGTTCATGCCCCCGTTGGCGTCGATCGCGCCCTTGTGCAGGTCATCGAGCATCAGCTTCTCGGCGGCAGTGCGTGCTGCGGCCTCCTTGCTCGGCTTGTAGGGCCGGTGCAGCCTCTCCTTGAGCGTGTCGAACTGGGTGTTCTTCTCGTCGAGCAGGCGTTTCCGGGCGTCTGCAACCTGGGAGGCCTCTTCAAGTTGGCGTGCAGCCTCGGCCTTGTCTCGAGCGTGGCGTTCGATCAGGCTTTCGGCCACGTCCAGCAGCGTCTGCTTGTCGCCGGCCTTTGCCGCCTCGATCAGCTCGGCCTGCTGGTCCATCGGGATTGCGCGCATTTCACGCATTTGCCGGTAGCCCAGGCCGTAGTTCTGGGTCATCTCCAGGAACTCGGCCCCGAAGGTCTTGAGGTTCAGCAGGTCATCGTCAACGTGCTGCCGCGAACGGCCCACGACGGTGGTGCAGAAATCATCCCAAGTGCTGACGGTCAGCAGTTTTCCGCCGACGGAAACACGCAAGTCCTTGTATTTCCTGGACTCCTTGATCTGTTGCAGCTCAAGCAAATCGCTGACGTCAGCAATTTTCTTGATCAGGTCAGCGGTCTTCTTGCGCCCCAGCCGCTCACCAACCCACTGGCTGAAGTCGATCTGTTCGGCGCTGACGGCGTTGTCGAGCGCTACCACCTGACTGGCCGCACGGCTGTAGGCGGCTGCCGTTGCGGCGGTGATCACATCGGTCACCGGCTCGGTCGATGTCAGCGGCTTGCGGCCGCGCTGCGGGGTGAGCAGGTCGATGGTCTTGTTGTCTTCGGGTTGTTTCATTGCTCGTCTTTCAGTTTGTTGATGAGGGCCTGCTCAAGCGCTTCGTACTCGACCTGGTCCGCCATGCGATCCAGCACAGTGGCGAAGAGGTCTTTCAGGCTGTTCAGGTAGGCCACCTTGTCGGCGGTACTGCCGTGGGGCATCAGGCGATTGATGCCGTCGCTGTAGGAGGTGGCCTGCAGGGCAACGGCCACGTTCTGAAACTTCAATGCCACGGAGCGCCGTACCGCAGCGGACTCCACCGTGTGTTGGAAGAAAGATTGCAGGTCCATCACACGCTCCGGCTGAATCGACCGCGGATCTCATCAAGCCGCGCCTGCGCGCGGTCGAGTGCCGTCATGTGCCGGATGGCGATCTGCACCACCTGCGGTGCCAGACGCCAGCGGCCCGTCTCGGGCACCAGCTCGGCAAAGCCGGCCTCGGCCAGGTTGGCCAGGTCGCGCGTGACGGCGCTTGCGTTGCACTGCTGCTGCTTGGCGATGTCGGCCGGCGCCAGGCCGGTGATCTCGTGGCCGGCCAGCAGCATCACCAGGCGCAGGATTCGCTGCTGGCCCTCGTGGGTGTAGGCCGTGCTCATGCCGTCAGGTCCCCTTCAACGTGGCGCACCCAGATCGCGTTGCCGCGGTCGACGCCGGCCCAGAACGCATCGGCCCGTGCGTTGCCCATCGCGTAGGGGTTGAGCACTTGCCGGCCCATCAGCCGGCGCTCCAGGGCGGCGCGGGCGCCACGGTGGTATTCCGGGCTGCGCGGGTCGCCGTGTGCGAAGGCGTCCTTGAGCAGGCGGTCCACGATCTCGGCAGCAGCCGCGGTGGTGGGGTTGGGGGTGGATGTGCCGGCCATCACAGCCCCGCCAGCGGTGACAAGGGGGCAGGCACCGTGACCGCCTCGTGCAGATCGAGGTCATCGTCCGATGCATCGATCACGTCATCGGGCATCACCAGGCGCTCCATCAGCATGCCCAGGCCCGGCCGCATGTCCTCGAGCAGCATCACCAGCAGGGCCAGGGCCATCGTCTTCTGGCGATCCAGCTGCCGTTGCGTGACGCCGCGCTGCCGATTGGCGTCTGTGTGCTGGGTGTTGAGCTCGGACACGTGACCCACCAGGGCCAGCAGGGCCTGGGTCAGATCGGCATGGGTGCCGAGGTGCCGCTGGCCGAGCAGGCGCAGGGGGGGCATCGGCGCGGGCGAGTGGCTGCCGACGTGCAGTTGGTTCATGGCGCTTCCTTGGGTTGGTGGTTGGGGGTGGATGGGGGTCAGAAGCTGCGCTCGACGCTCAGGTGCAGGCCGGCGCTGCCGCCGTAGTGCGGTGGCTTGGGCAGGTAGGCCAGGCGGGCGCTGAAGCCGTCGACCAGGTCGAGGCGCACGCTGGGCACCAGCAGCGGGGCGACGGGCAGCGCGGCATAGCCGGTCACGGCGCCGGCGGTCAGCGCCAGGTGGCCGCCGAGCCACTCGTGCGTGTAGGCCGCATAGGCGCTGGTGGCGCGCATGCTGTTGCGGTAGATGCCCAGCGTCAGGCCGCGGGCGGTGCGGATGTAGAGGCCGGGGTTGACCGGGTTGTAGCCACCTGCGGTGTGCGCCGTGGCGAGGTGCAGGCCCACCGTGACGGGCTCAGCCGCGTGTGCCGACTGCGGCGCCACGCACGAACCCAGCACGATCGCCAGGGTCGAGACCAGGCTGGTGCAGATGCCGGCTAGCACACGCTCGATGGCGCGTCGACTCGGCCGTTGGGGGATGTGGTGGGTCATCACGGTTCCTACTTTTGGGGGATAGATCGACGGGCGAACAAGGCGCACGCTCTGGGTCAGGCGGCTTGCTTCAACGGGTCTTGGTCAACGATCTCGCCGGCCTTCATGCCCAGCAGCACGGCGGCCTTGTGGCTCTTGCCGCGGTGGCACTTCTTGCGCCCGGCCAGGATTTCGTAGACGAGGCTCTGGTGCAGGCCGTTGGCGCGGCTCCAGGCGGCGATCGACAGGCCTTTGTGCTCGAACTCGGCACGGGCCTCAGTAGCGGTCTTCAGCTTTGGCTTCATGGCGCGGGCAAAATGGTGTGAATTGGTGGAGGTCAGGCAATGGACACAGAAGACGTCGAGGCACTCAGGGGGCGGATCGAGGCGGTTGCGCAGTTCGCTGTGGCTCTGGCCGCTGAGTTGCACCACGCCTGCGTCATTGACGTGACCCAGGTCCTGACGCCTCTGGCGCAGCGGGCGCTTCGGTTGCAGATGGAGAGCCCGGTTGCCCAGCAAGAGGCGCGGGCGGCGCTGGTTGATCTGCTGCACTCGCTGGCCGCGACCCTCCAATTACGGGACGATCAGTGGCAAATGCCGGGCGTTCCCTTGCCGGAAAAGCGGCCATGAAGACGGCCACCCGTTGCGCGAAATCTGCGGCCGTCATCTCGGGATCGATGGCCTCAATGCGGACCTGCCAGCCCTCGATGCCATCGTCGGTGTGCGCCATCACCAGGGCAACCTGCAGCCCGGCCGGGATGCGCGGCAGCAGGCGATTGGCGGTCGGGCGAAGGAACTCGCGCAGACCGTTTTCTGAACCGTTATTCGTGTCCGCCTGGGCGGGCTGAGGGAGCTTCTTGCTGGGCATGTCTTCTTGTCCTCAAGTGGTGTGTGTTTGGTGTCGATGGTGTGATTGTGTGCATTTGGGTGCACAATAGTCAAGGAGAATTTGTGTCTGTTGATGCACAACGAGGTCAGCGACTCGCGGAAGAGCGAACGCGCCTCGACATGACCCAGCAACAGGTGGCGGACGCGTTGTCGATTCGCCGCGAGATGTGGGCGAAGTACGAGGCTGGCGCTGAGCCGGGCGCGTCGGTGCTTGGCCGTGCTGCTGCATCAGGGGTCGATGTGCTCTACGTCCTCACCGGCAAGCGCCCTGAAAACGCGCCGAGTGCCGACGAGCAGCGCCTGCTGGCGCTCTACCGGCTGGCCGACATCAAGGTGCGCCAGGCGGTGCTGGCGGCGTTGGCCACGGGAGAGATGCCGGCGGCCGCGAAGCCATCAGCCGTGACGCGTGTGCCTGCTCCGGCGGCCAAGACGGTCAAGCACGGTGGCATCACCGTGCACGTGGCCGGTGGCATCGGCCAGCAGGTCGAGGGCGGCATTCACTCGCCGCAGACGTTCAACATGGGCGGGCCGGCGCGCAAGACGCGCAAGGCGAAAGCGGAGTGACCACGGGGTGCGGCGCCCGCTTCGCTGCAGGGTTGGCCGATTTCAGGGGGAAGTCATGAAGGTCTGGAGAGTCGTTGGCCTGGTCGTCTGGATGCCGCTCGTGGTGGGTTGTGCCGCCTTGCCGACCGAGGGATTTGGCATCGAGCAGACGAACAGCTTGCCCAGCCAGGAATGCCAGCGCGTGGGCCGCGTCGAGGGCAAGAGCTACTTCGGTGCCGGCGTCGTGGGGGCCGGGTCGGGGCACTACCACTCACGCAGGGCTGCCCTTGAAGAAGCGCCCGCCGGCCTGGTCGCCAAGGCCACGCACGTCGTGTGGGAGCCGCCCGCAGGCTTCGGCGTGGATCTGGCGGTCGGCGTGCTGTTCAGGTGCCCGAAGGTGTAGCCAACGCAACGACACCGGGTCAGCGGCGCCCGTTCACGCCGCGTCAACAGGGAGAGAAGCATGTCGAATCACAGTACGGCAGCCGGTGACACGTTCGATGTCCAACTGCGGATGCTCATGCGCCTGATCGTGCACCTGGATGAGCGCGGCGCCGTGAATGCGCAGGAGTTCCTGGCCGACCTGGCCAACGCGGCGGGCCAACTGCCGCCCGGTCCTCAGGTTGCGCAGCGGCTGGTCGTGGATGCGACGCTGGATCAGCTGAATGCCTCGCGGCAGCTCAGGCTGGTGCCGTCGGCGGGCCAACACTGACACGGGGTTTCAAATGACCAAATCCAGGACGAGAACGATCAGCGTTGCCTGCTTGAACATCGCGATGGGCGTGCCCCACTCGCCCGCAAGGTACCTTGCCATGATGCGCGATGCCTTCAGCCTACGCGCGGTTGTACCGGTGGGAGGGGTGTACGGAGCCTTGATCGGATCCCTTCACGTGGCAGAGCCAGAGGACCCGAGAAACGATGTGACCGGGGAGATTTATCGCTTCCTCAAGCTGGACCCGAATGAGCCTTGGTTCAATGCGGAAACTCGCGAGGCTGCGACGGCCAAAGAGTTGCGGCAAATCAGCATTCCTGAACACCTGCTGCCCCATTTGCAGCGGATCCCCTTCGTCTTCAGGCCGAAGGTGCACAGGCTTTACTTCGTGGCAAGGGATCGCAAGGACAGCCTCGCGCCAAGTACCGCCAAGTTGCTCTTCGAGGCAGTGCTGAACCGTTTGACCAACGAGCTGAACTATCCACCCTTCGAGGTCACCGTTCGTCCGGACAAAGGGGCACTCGATGAAGTCCTGAGTCTGGCTTCGCTGGAGCACATCGTCATCGATCTTGTTCCCCCCAACGCGGACGATGGACACGCAGAGCAAGAGCGATGGAAGAAGAAGTTGAAGGCCCAAAACGTGCGCCGTCAAACTCTCAGACTCGATGGGTTGAGGAATGAATCCATCAAGCCAGACAAGGACACGTTGGAACTGGCCAGAGTGGCTTCCCACAACGGCAAGGTCACCGCCAGCGGCCACGACCTCAATGGCATGAAGCAGGAGCTTTCAACAACCGACAGGCCTTTGATCGAGCGAGTTCTTGTGAATCCGGAGGTCGAAACCGTCATGCTGGCGCTCAAGCGGACTGCGGACGTTCTGGGCACGGAATAATCGGCTCATGTGCCAAGAAGTCTCCCCCACCCGCAAGCAGTACAAAGGCGTCTTCACCATTTTCAAGCGGTACTGGGGCGCCTACGGTGGATTGCAGGCGCTGCTGCGTTCGCCGTACCTGCACTTCTCGATCGTGTTGTTGGTGGCGACGTCGAACACGTGGATCAACGCGGGTTGGTGGGAGCAGTCGATCGGTGTGCTGCCAAACCTGCTGGGTTTTACGCTAGGTGGATTTGCGATCTTCATCGGGTTTGGCGATGAGCGATTTCGTCAACTGCTTGCTGAGCCCGACGAGAGCGAGGAGACCCACACCGTCTATGTAGGTCTTTGCTCCACGTTCGTCCACTTCATCATCGTGCAGGTGCTTGCCTTGTTCTGCGCGATCCTCGCCGAGGCGTGGTGGTTCGAGTTCGCCTGGCCACCGGCAGTCAAGGCTGTTTTGCCAGCGTTGAACGTACTTGGCGGAGCGATCGGATATGGGTTGTTTCTGTATGCGTTGACCTCGGTCCTTGCTGCAACCATGCACATCTTTCGCATCGCCACGATGTACGAGGAATACCAGCGCTCGTTGAGCGAATCGGCGGAGCAGGTCGAGTAGTCGATTCAGATTCCGCCCGCGACACGTCGGCGCCATTGCGCGTTCAAGCACATCGGGTTGGCGCCGCTCCCCCACAGCCAGGGGCTCCCCCGTCGGCCGGCTGTGAAAATTGACGCAGCTCCACCCCTGGGCGCCTTCGGTCGGCATGAACGGTCGCTGAAGCCCCGCACACTCCCGCCTCAAATAACCGCAGGAGAGGCGTGTGCAAGTCGAAGTCAATGGCCCGGTTGGGCAGCTCAATCTGAGCGTGCGATGTCGTGGGGCCTGTTGCCGTGGTCGTTGGTTTCGATGGCGCGCCCGCCCGCGCCGTTGGGCGGCCTACCGCGGCTTGCTGGCCTCAGCCAGTCGATAGGCGCCCCCCACCTGCACCCACACTGAACCGGTTCCTCTTTCCCGAACCGGTGCGGGCATCGACGATGCCTGCATGCCCGAATCCCCACCCCCAGACATCCAGCTCGCCCCGCACTTCCGGCTCTCGGAGCTGGTGATTTCGCCGTCGGGCGAGCGGGCCGGTTTGCGCAACGAGCCGCAGGCCACCCAGGTGCGCAACCTGCGCCGCACGGCCCAGTGGCTCGAGACCCTGCGCGGCGCGCTGGGCTGCCCGATCACCGTGCTGAGCGGCTACCGCTCGCCCGCCGTGAACAAGCTCGTGGGCGGCTCGAATCAGAGCGCCCACCTGCGCGGCCTGGCTGCCGACTTCATCGCCCCGGCCTTCGGCAGCCCGCGCGCCGTTTGCGAGCGGGTACTGTCGTTGGGCCTGTCGTTCGACAAGCTGATGTTCGACCAGCTGATCTACGAGGGCAGCTGGGTGCATGTCGGCCTGGCTGAGGTCGGCGCGCCGATGCGCAACCAGGTGCTGACCGCCGTGTTCGCCAAGGGCGTGCCCACGCAATACCGCGCGGGGCTCGTATGAACGAAACCAAGCCCTGGTGGCTCAGCCGCACCCTGATCGTCAACGCGCTGCTGCTCAGCCTGGCAGCCGCCGAAAGCCAGTTGCAGGTGCTGCAACCGCTGATGCCCGTGAACGTCTATGCGCTGCTGGCGTTCGTGCTGCCGATCGTGAACGCCGCGCTGCGGGTCGTCACCACGCAGCCGCTGGGGCGCACGCCTGCCGGCCAGTAGCCCAACCCATCCAAGGAGCAAACATGAGTCTTTCCATCAGTGGACGCGACGGCGTGCAGATCGACGTGACCGCCGTCAGCTCGGCAACGCTGATTGCGGGCGACGACTTCGGCCGAGCCTGTGAGTACTGCGTCGTGCAGAACACCGGCGCATCGGCCTGCTGGGTCAAGGCGGGTCACGCCGATGCGGCGGCCACGGAGCTGTCGATCCTGATGCCGCCGCAGTGGCGGGAGGTCTTCCACAAGGGCACGGCCACGCACCTGGCTGCCGTCTGTGCGCCAGGCGAGAACACGACGTTGGTGGTGGCGCCGGTTGGTGGGCGCGCGTGATGGCCGCCTCATCGCGCGGGGTACCGCTCACCGGCGGCGTCACCCCGGTATCAGCCCCCGCATCAAACGACATCGGCATGCAGGGTCTGCAGGGCTTTGGCGTCGGCATCTGCCCGTCGATCCCGGCCGGCTTCGCGCTGCTGCCCGGCACTTCGGATCCTGCCTCGCCGAACTACGGCAACTACCAGTGCGCTGACGGCTCGGTGATGGTGTGGGTGCCGGCCTTCTGGTATCGCATCGGTCACGCCGCCAACCCGACCTATGCCACCTGGCTGCTCAACAGCATCGACGTCGAGCCGTATTCCGCCTTCGCTGACGTGGCTGCTGCTGCGGCTGCCGGATACGCGCTGCCGCGGGCGTTCTACAACGCGGGGGCCATCCAGCCAGGCTTCTTCGTCGACAAGTACCAGTGCTCCAACAACGCCGGCGTGGCATCCAGCCTGCGATACGGCAACCCGCTGACCGCCTCGTCGGCACACGCGCCGTTTGCGGGTCTGACCGGCGCTCCGGCCAACACCCTGGGTGGCGCGTTCGCTGCGGCCAAGACCCGTGGCGCCCGGTTTTTCCCGACCATGCGCTACATGCATGTCGCCCTCGCGCTGCTGGCGATGGCCCATGCGCAGGCGTCTGCGAGCACGGCCTGGTGTGCCTGGTGGGATGGCTCGACCACCGGCCTGGCGGGCCCGAAGGGCAACAACAACAACGCGTTGAAGGATGCCAACGACGGCGCCGTCACCTATGTCGGCGACGGGTACCTCAACTGCGGCAAGACCGGCTCCGGCGTGCCGTTCGCGAAGACGACCCACAACGGGCAGGACTGCGGCATCGCCGACCTGAACGGTAACGTGTGGGAGGTGTCGCCCGGCATCACCTGCGTCGCGAGCGGCAAGTCGATCACTGCAGCCACGCAGGCCAACCCGGTGCAGATCACCGTGGCGGCGCATGGTTTCGCCACCGGCGCGCCGGTGATGATCCAGTCGGTCGCGGGCATGACGCAGCTCAACGACAAGTTCTACACCGTCACCGTGGTCGACGCCAACAACCTGACCCTCGACGGCGTCAACGGTACCGCCTATGGCGCCTACACGAGCGCTGGCACGCTCACGTCCGGCGTGTGGCATGCGCTCAACACGGCAGCCGATGCGGCGGCGCTCACGGGCGGCAACACGCTGGCCACCGATGCGTTCGGCGTCGCCGGCGTGGCCGCTCACAGCTCGCCGGTCGCGTATGCGTGGTCGCCGAATGCCATCTTCGATTTGCGCTACGGCAACGGCGCGGCGCAGGTGATTTCTCCGGCCACGAGCGGCACCGAATGGACTCGGGCAAACCTGGGGCTCATGGCGAGCGCTGCCGCCATCGGCACCAGCGGGATTTCGGCTTTTGGTCAGGACCGGTACTACCAGTTCATCCTCAACGAGCTGTGTCCGCTCGCCGGCGGGGGCTGGGCGTACTCGTCTACGGCCGGCGTGTGGGCGGTCTACTGGAGCAACGCGCGGTCGTACTCCAACGGCACCGTGGGGCTCCGGGCCGCCTCGTATCTTTGATGGCCGGCGCGATAGCGATGGCCTGGATCGTCTGACATGAGCCTGCATTCCGAAGCACAGCTGAACCGCAAGTTCACCGAGTTCGCGAAGCTCATGAACGTCTACCTGGCGCACTTCCCGAAGGCCGAGAAGTACGGTCTGGCGCAGGCGATCCGGGTGGCCGCCTACGACGTCTATGCGCTGATCGTCGAGTGCCAGAAGCGGTATCACAAGAAGACCACGCTCACGAATCTGGACGTCCGCCATGAGCAGTTGCGCATGCTGCTCAGCCTGGCCAATGACCTGGGGTACTTCGGGTTTCATGGCGGAGTCAAGGCGGCTCCGGATGATGGCCCGGCTTCGGCGGTGCGCCGCTACGTGGCGATTTCGAGGCTGGTCGATGAGCTGGGCCGAATGATCGGAGGATGGGTCAAGAGCGAGCGCAAAGACTCGCAGGTTGCGGCAACAGGGGAGGCATCTTGAGATGCTGTGTCCGATCGCCGGCGGGAACTGGACGAACTCGTCTACGGCCGGCGTGTGGGCGGTCAACTGGAACAACGCGCGGTCGAACTCCAACGACAACGTGGGGCTCCGGGCCGACTCCGCACTACCTCGCACGCCCGATCGTGGCGATGGTGGAGCAGAGGGAGGTGCCTTCCTGCCTTGGGCGAAATCGTGGTGCCCGCCGTTTTCCAGTAGCTGCTGCTCGTACGGCGGCGATCGTCAACGGTTCCGTCGGGTTCGAAAAATGAAACGCATCGGCAACCTCTATGCCCAAGCCACCTGCCTGGATGCGCTGCACCAAGGCTATGTGGACGCCCGCAAGGGCAAGCGCGCCCGCTTCGCCTGCCACGCCTTCGAGCGCCGCCTGGGTGCCCAGCTCAGCGATCTGGCGCAGAGCCTCGAGGCCGGCACCTACGCGCCGCGGCCCTACAACACCTTCATGGTCCATGAGCCCAAGCCGCGCGAGATCAGTGCGCCGGCCTTTCGTGACCGCGTCGTGCAGCACGCGGTCTACAACGTCATCCAGCCCATTTTCGATCGCACGTTCATCGATCAGAGCTTTGCCTGCCGGCCCGGCGCCGGCACCCATGCTGCTGCCGACTACGTGCAGCACGGCATGCAGATCAGCAGGCCCGACAGCTACACGCTGCACCTCGACGTGCGCCGCTTCTACTACTCGATCGACCGCGGCATCCTGCGTGCGCTGGTCGAGCGCAAGCTCAAGGACCGGCGCCTGGTCGACCTGATGATGGCGTTTGCCGAGATGCCTGGGCCTGTCGGCCTGCCGATCGGCAATCTGCTGTCGCAGCTGCACGCGCTGATCTACCTCAACCCGCTGGACCACTACATCAAGCGCGAGCTGGGCGTGCGGCTCTACTGCCGCTACGTCGACGACTTGCTGTTGCTCGACCTGAGTCGAGACGAGGCCATCGCTCACCGTGATGCGATCGAGCACTACCTGGCGGATCACCTCAGGCTGCAGCTCAGCAAGGCCACGATGGCACCCACGCGCCGCGGGGTCAACTTCGTCGGCTACCGCACCTGGGCGAGCCGCCGGTTCGTCCGCAAGCATGCGCTGAGCACGTTCCGCCAGGCCGCGCGGCGGGGGGATCTGCAGTCCGTCGTGTCGAGCCTCGGGCATGCCCTCAAGACCGCATCACACCACCACATGGTCAACCACCTGCAGGAGCACCACCATGCCCTCCATCATCAGCTACCGAAAAGTCACCGACGCCTACACGACCCATGCGCTGCGGCTGCCTGATGGCGCCACCGAGCTGGCCACCGTGGATGGCATCACGTTCGTCAGCCTGCCCGACGGGGCCACGCTGCCGGAAGGGCAGCCCGAGCAGATCGAGGCGCAGGCGGCGCCGCTCACTGCTGAGCAGCGAGACGCGATTCGCGCGGCCAGTCCGCATGTGAAGCTGATTGGTCAGCGCGTGGTCGATCACATCCGGGCGATGTACTCGCCTGACGACGAGATGTACCTGGCGCGCATTGGCACCGGGGCGGCGCTGGGGGTGTACGAGCTCGAGGCCGGCGAGCGCGAGGAGTTGGCGCGGTATCAGGCGCATGTGGAGGCGTGCCGGGAGTGGGGGCGTGCGCAGCGTGTGGCGCTGGGGGTGTAGAGGTCGCCTGAACCGGTTCCTCTCCCGCATCCGCAGCCCGGGCAGCACCATGCCTGCATGCCTGCCATCCCCCCTGAATTCAAAGACTGGATCAACCTGATCCAGTGGCTCGCCACCGGCGCCATCGGCGTGACCGTGTGGCTGCGCAAGCCCGGCCAAGACGCCGCCGAAGCGGTCACGAAGCTGCGGGCGGAAGTGCTGACGCTGCTCTCGCGCATCACGCACCGCGTGATCACGGTGGAGGAGCACATCAAGCACGTGCCCACCTCGGCCGAGCTGATGGAGCTCGAGGGCACCGTCAAGGCCAGCGCGGCGCAGACCGCCGGCCTGGTCGAGAGCATGTCGACCATGCGCGTGCAGCTCAACCGGATCGAGGCCTATCTGCTGAACGCGAGGGATTCCCGGCTATGAGTGCGACGCCCAAATTCGCCGAGTTCCAGCAGATGGACCGCCGGCTGTCGATCCTGCAATGCCTGGCCGCTGCGGCGCAGTACCGGGTCAACGTGGGGCTGATCCAACGCTACTGCGATGCCGTGGGCCACGCGGTGAGCCGGGATCGCCTCTACGCCGATTTGACCTGGTTGAGCGAGCAGGCCCTGGTCGAAGTGAACGACAGCGGCGTGTGGGTGACCACGCTCACCGAGCGCGGGCTCGACGTGTCCAGCGGGCGCGCCAAGTGCCCGGGCGTGGCGCAACCGCAGCCGGGGACCTGAGCCATGCCCCCCGTCGGCAAGATCGCCCAGCTGCCCGAAGAGATCCGCGCCTGGCTGCACGCCACGCTGGTGAAGCGCTCGTTTGGCGACATCCACGGCGTGACCGACCAGCTGCAGGCGATGCTGCAGGAAGCCGGCATTGCGATGTACATCGGCAAGAGCGCCGTGGGTGCCGAGTCGCTCAAGATCAAGCGGGCCCAGGAGAGCATCAAGGCGTCGACCGAGGCGGCCAAGCTGATCGCCGAGAGCAGCCGCGACGATGGCGACGCACGCGGCGAGGCGCTGATGGCCCTGATCAGCAGCGACATGTTCGACTGCCTGATGAAGGCCCGCGAAGCCGAGAGCGAAGAAGACCCGATCGCCCGGCTCGGGATGATGGGCGAAGCCGCCAAGGCCGCCACCCGCCTGACCGAAGCCAGCGTGAAGCAACGCCGCTGGCGCCGTGAGGTCGAGACCAAGGCCAAGGAGGCCGCCGACGCGGTGGCCAAGATCGCCAAGACCGGCGGGCTGCAGGCCGCGCAGGTGAAGGAGATCCGGGAGCAGATCCTGGGGATCACGAAGAGGGTGACGGCGTGAGCGAGCCCGTCAATCCGCCCTGGGGGCTTTCGCCAGGCCAAGCGGCAGCGGTGCAGGCCGTCATCGACACCGGCTGCAACAAGGGTGCGGCGCGACTGCGCGATGTGTCGGTCAAGACCATCGAGGTGCAGGCCGGCGACGCGTTGCGCAAAAGCGGCAAGAGCAATCGCTTGCAGATGCTCATCGCCTTCGATCGCCACATGCGAGGTGCGGCATGAGCGACGAGGTCATCCACGGCCTGGTCGTCGACGTCGGCACGGCACTCGACCGGCTTGACCACATTCCCGCTGGCAGCGAAAAGGTCGACGCGCCGCCGCCGGTGCTCATGGCGTATCAACAGGCCTGGATCGCCGATGAGGCGCAGCTCAAGGTCATGGAGAAGAGCCGCCGCACCGGGTTGACCTGGTGCGAAGCGGCCGACGACGTGCTGATCGCGTCGGCCGAAGGCGGCAGCAACGTCTTCTACATCTCCGCCAACCAGGACATGGCCCGCGAGTACATCGAGGCTGTGGCCATGTGGGCAAAGGCTTTCTCGTACGTGGCCAGCCAGATCGGCGAGGGCATCTACGAAGACGATGTCGACCCCGAGAAGGGCCGGCGCTACATCAAGACCTTCGAAGTCACGTTCCCGGCCACGGGGCGGCGCATCCTGGCGCTCAGCTCGCGTCCGACCAACCTGCGCGGCAAGCAGGGCGTGATCGTGATCGACGAAGCCTCGTTCGCACCCGAGCTGGCCGGCCTGATCAAGGCTGCGATGGCCATGCTCCTGTGGGGCGACAAGGTGCGGATCATCAGCACCCACGATGGCGTCGAGAACCCGTTCAACTCGTTGATCGAGGAGGTGCGTGCCGGCAAGCGTGGATCTGCCGAGGTGGCCACGGTGCATCGCGTCACCTTCGACCAGGCTGTCGATGCCGGCTTGTATCGCCGCGTTTGCCTACGCAAGGGTCTGGCCTGGACGCAGGCCGGCCAAGACAAGTGGTCGACCGAAGCGCGCGCCATGTACGGCGACGACGCGGCCGAAGAGCTCGACGTGATCCCTAGCCAGAGCGGCGGCGCCTACCTGAGCCTGGCGCTGATCAGCCAGCGCATGGTGCCCGCCTGGTCGAGCACCAACCCCACCGGACCGGTGCTGATCCGCGGCAAGTGGGACGACGGCTTTGCCTACCTGCCCGAGGATGTGCGGCGCTTCGCCATTGCCGGCTGGATTGCCGAGAACATCACCCCGCACCTGGCGCGCCTGAACAAGTCGCTGCGCCATGTGTTCGGCAACGACTTCGCCCGCAACCGTGACCAGAGCGTGATCACGGTGCTGCATGAAGACCTCGACCTGGTCGAGTACGTGCGCCTGGTGGTCGAGCTGGCCAACTGCCCGTTCTCATCGCAGCAGCAGATCCTGTTCGCGCTGATCGATGGCCTGCCGCGCTTCCGTGGTGGCGCGATGGATGCCACCGGCAACGGTGCGGCGCTGGCCGAGGCCGCGGCGCAGCGCTACGGCACGCAGATGGTCGAGCAGGTGAAGCTGTCCGACGGCTTCTACCTGGCGCACATGCCCAAGCTCAAGGCCGGCCTGCAGGACGCCACGCTGGTCGACATCCCCCGCGACGATGCGCTGCGCGATGACCTGCGCGCCATCAAGCTGGTGCAGGGCGTGCCCAAGCTGCCCAAGGCCGACACGCAGAGCGCCGGGGCCAAGGCGGCCGCGGCCGACGGCGGCGGCGGCAAGCTGCGCCGGCACGGTGACTTCGCGATTGCGCTGTTCATGGCGCACTACGCCTTCACGCGCGAAGCCGGCGAGATCGACTTCATGGCGCTGCCATCCAAGGTCGAAGAGTGGGGCGGCAAGGCGGATGACGGCGATTTCGTGTCGTCGGCAGGCTGGGTGCGCGGCTTCTAGCGCCGGGTCGGGCAGCCCCATGCGCACACCCCTGTCCAAATCTATCCAAACCGGCCCAGCGCGGCCGCATGGGGGCGAGTGGCCATCTGCGTATGCCTGCGGCCCTTTGCGGCCTCAAACGGCCTTCTATCCAAAACGCTGAACCGAGGGCCGCAACGTGGCATCGAAGATCCTGGACCAATACGGCAAGCCGATCGACCTGGCCGCCATCCGCGAGCCACAGACCGAGCGCGAAGCATCCGCCACCGGCGGCGCCGCTCGCGTGGGCTGGCTGCACCGCGAGTTCGATGCGCACCCGGGCCGCGCGCTCACGCCGGCACGGCTCAACGCCATCCTGACGCAGGCCGAGCAAGGCGACATCACTGCGCAGCTCGAGCTGGCCGACGACATGGAAGAGCGCGACGGACAGATCTTCTCGGAGCTCGCCAAGCGCAAGACCGCCGTGACCACGCTCGAATGGGACGTGGAGCCGCCCGACGACGCCAGCTCGGCCGAGCAGGCAATGGCCGACCAGGTGCGCGACTGGATCAAGCAGATCCCGAACTTCGAAGAAGACGTGCTGCTTGAGCTGATGGACGCGGTGCTCAAGGGCTACAAGCCGATCGAGATGTGGTGGGAGCTCGACCAGGGCACGCGCCAGCCGCGCTTCGCGCCGCGCCCGCAGCGCTGGCTGTGCATCGGCGAAGACCGCAACAGCCTGCGCCTGCGCGACGGCGCCAGCCAGTACGGCGTGCCGCTGCAGCCCTACGGCTGGCTGCTGCACGTGCACAAGAGCCGCAACGGCTACCTGGCGCGCGGCAGCCTGGCGCGGGTGCTGGCCTGGCCGTTCCTGTTCAAGCACTACGCGGTGCGCGACCTGGCCGAGTTCCTCGAGATCTACGGCCTGCCGATGCGCCTGGGCAAGTACCCGGCCGGGGCGTCGGACGACGAGAAGCGCAAGCTGCTGCAGGCGGTGGTCAGCATCGGCCACAACGCCGGCGGCGTGATCCCGGCCTCGATGGCGATCGACTTCCAGAACGCGGCGCAGGGCAACGAGGCGCCGTTCAAGACGATGTGGGATGGCATGGACGCCGTGCAGAGCAAGATCATCTTGGGCCAGACGCTCACCAGCAGCGAGGGCAAGAGCGGCAGCCAGGCGCTGGGCAACGTGCACAACGAGGTGCGGCTGGACATCCTGCGCAGCGACGCCAAACGCGTGGCCGCCACGCTGACCAGCCAGCTGATCGCGCCGCTGGTGCTCTTCAACATCTCGGGCGCTGACCCGCGCCGGCTGCCGCGCTTCTGCATCGACGTGCCCGATCCCGAAGACCTGGCGCTCTATGCCGAGGCGCTGCCCAAGCTGGCCGCGGCGGGCATGCGCATCGGGGTGAGCGATCTGCACCGGCGCTTGCGGATCGAAGAGGCCGATGATGGCGAGGAGGTGCTGAAGGGGCCGCCGGCGCCGACGATGCCCGGCGCGCCGCCTGCGATCGGTGCGCCAGGTGCGATCGACCCCGAGGCCGAAGACTCGGCAGACGACGAAGACCCCGCCATGCCACCTGGTGTGAAGCCGCCCGTTGCGAAGCGCACCCGCGCCAAGAAGGCCCCGCCCGCCGCGGCCGCCGTCAAGCAGGTGGCGCTGGCCGGCACCACGCCACCCGCGCCGGCGCCGCGTGATGCGCTCGACGACCTGGTCGACTCCGCGCTGAGTGATTGGCAGCCGGTGATGGCCGCGCTGGTCGAGCCCTTGATGGCCGAAATCGACAAGGCCCTTGCATCAGGCGAAAGCCTGCAGGCCTTCCGCGACCGCCTGCCCAAGATCGCCAAGCAGATGGATGACGCGCCGCTGGCCGAGCGCGTGGCGCGCGCCACGTTCGTGGCCAGGCTGGCGGGCGAGGCGGATCTCGACCTCAGCGGCGACGAGCTCGTCTGACCATGCCGACGCCCATCCCCACCGACTTCACCCTCGGCGCCGTTGCGCCCGAGGAAGCAATGGCCGCATTCCAGGCTCGTGGCCTGCTGGAGACCACCTTCAGCTGGCAGGACTTGTGGCACGTGGAGCACACCCGCGCTTTCACGATCAGCCGCCTGGCTGAAACCGACCTGCTCGACTTCGTGCGTGCCGAGCTCGACAAGGCGATCGAGGCCGGCACCGATTTTCGGGACTGGGCGGACACGATCCAGCAGCGCTTCGAGGCGGCGGGATGGTGGGGCAAGCGCCAGGTGGTCGACACCGCCACCGGCGAGAAGGTCAGCACCACCTTCGATCCCAAGCGCCTGCAGCTGATCTTCGAGGTCAACACGCGGCAGAGCTACGCGGCCGGGCGCTGGGCCGGCATCGAGCGCAGCAAGGCGCGCCTGCCCTTCGTGATCTACCGGACCATGCGCGACGAGCAGGTGCGCAACTCGCACCGGCCGTGGGATGGCCTGGCGCTGCCCGTGGATGACCCGTGGTGGGACACGCATTACCCACCGTGCGGGTGGCGCTGCCGATGCCACGCCTACGCCATCGACCAGCGTGGCCTCGACAAGCTGCGCGCCGCCGGGCTGCCCGTCAAGACCGAGGCGCCGCCCACCGAGTGGGTCGAGTTCACCAACAAGCGCACCGGCGAGGTCAGCAAGGTGCCGCGCGGCGTGGATCCCGGCTTCGGCTACAACCCGCGCGCGCCGCGGCCGGTGCTGCGGGGCTGACGGCGATGAGCACAGAGCGCCTCATCAGCATCACGGTCAGCGGCGCCGAGCTGCAGGCCGCGCTCGATGCCGCGGTGCAGGCGCTGGCCCAGCCGCGCGAGCTGCTCGACAGCGTGGGCGCGGTGCTGCAGGCCAACATCAACATCCGCTTCGACACCAAGACCGACCCCAGCGGCCAGCGCTGGGCGCCGATCAGCGCGCTGACGCCGCAGTTCTATGCCCTCACCCACAACAGCAAGGGCCAGCCGCGCAAGCCGACCAAGGAGGGCTGGGCCTCGCTGCGTGCCGGCGAGCAGGACGCCACGATGCCCGGCACCTTGCTGATCCGCACCGGCCAGCTGCGCAACAGCCTCACCCGAAACTCCGGTGACGACTTCGTGGACATCGGCTTCAACCGCGCCACGCCGGGCGGCAAGTGGCAGGTGGCCATGCTCCACGAGTTCGGCACCCAGACCCAAGGCGGGAAGCAGAAGATGCCACGCCGCGGGCTGCTGACCGCTGACCCCCAGACCGGGCGCCTGGGCGGCGAGGACACGGCCGATGTGCTGGCCGAGGTGGATCGCTTCCTGACCACGTTGTTCTGACAGGCGCCCTCAACGCCTGAACCGGTTCCTCTCCCGCCTTCTGGACCCCGCCGGCACGATGCCGGCATGCCTTCCAGAAAGCCCCGTTCCACCTACATCGCACTGCTTGCCGCGGCCCTGAGCCTGGGCGCGCAGGCCGAGGTGCAACTGCTGCCCGCGGGCGAGTTCGCCGCCCGCGACGGCCGGCCTGGCAACGGCAAGGCCTGGACGCTGAGCGATGCCCAGGGCGCCAAGCTGGCGGCCGACCTGACCGCCGCATCTGCCAAGAGCGCCTTCGTCTTCGACGTCGATCACCAGACCCTCCGCGCCGAGGTCAACGGCCAGCCGGCACCCGCCGCTGGCTGGGCCACGCAGTTCGAGTGGCGCGCCGGCATCGGCCTGTTTGCCACCGACGTGCGCTGGACCGAGCAGGCCCAGGGCTGGATCGAGGGCGGTGCCTACCGCTACGTCAGCCCGGTGATCACGTTCGACCCGGCCGGCCGCATCACCGGCGTGCTGATGGCCGCCATCACCAACTACCCCGCCTTGATGGGCATGGAGCCGATCGGCCGCGATCTGGCTGCGCACCTGTCTTCCCAGTTCCACACCCCTACGCAATCACCGGAGACCGAAGTGACTCTTCTCGCTGCACTCATCGCCGCCTTCGGCCTCAAGGCCGACGCCAACGAAACCGAGGCGCTCAACGCCGTTACCGCGCTCAAGGCCGAGGCCGGCGCGCTCAAGGACAAGGCGGGCCAGCCCACCGCACTCAGCGGTGCGCTCGTCACGGCACTGGGCCTGAAGCCCGGCGCCGACGAAGCCGCCGCACTGCAAGCCGTCACCACGCTCAAGGGTGGCGACGCCGCCGCCCTGTCGGCCATCACCGCCCTGCAAGCCCAGGTGGCCGCGCTCAGCGCGCAGTCGACCGGCAACCAGGTCGAGGCGCTGGTGGCTCAAGGCCTCACCGACGGCCGGCTGCTGCCGGCCCTGAAGGACTGGGCCACCCAGCTGGGCAAGAAGGATCTGACGGCGCTGCAAGGCTTCCTTTCCACCGCGCCGAAGCTGCTGCCCGGTGCCGGCGGGCAGACCAACGGCGTGGAGCCCGGCGCCGATGGCGTGGTGGCGCTCAACGCCGAAACCAAGAAGGTGCTGACGCTGATGGGCATCACCGAAGAGGCCTGGCTGAAGCAGTACGGCAAGAAGGCCTGACCCGCTCGCGCCGCGCCACCCTGTACCCCTGATCTGATCCCCCGGAGTCACTCATGACCGCCACCACCACTGACCGCAACACCAAGGCCCGCTCGGGCCGCCAGCGTGTGTTTGGCCTCGCGGCCGCCGCTGTGATTCCGGCGGGCGTGATCGCCTGCCTCAACGCCGCCGGCGAGCTCGTCAACGGCGCCACCTCCACCACGCTCAAGTGCGTGGGCGTGAGCATGGGCAACTACAACAACGCCACGGGCGCAGCCGGCGCCGTCAAGGGCGAGGTGCAGAACGGCGTCTACGGCCCGTTTGCCAACAGCGCCTCGACCGACCTGATCGCCCTGGCCGACGTGGGCAGCACCTGCTTCATCGTCGACAACCAGACCGTGGCCAAGACCAACGGAACCAGCACGCGCAGCGCCGCGGGCGTGGTGTTCGACGTCGACACCGATGGCGTGTGGGTCAGCTTCTCCTGACCTGACCGCAGCCGCAGCAACCCCACACCGGAGCACCTGACATGATCCTCAACGCCGCCACCCTTGCCCTGCTCGCGCAGACCGTCGACATGCGTTTCCAGGCGGGCCTGGCCCGCGCCGTGACCGCGTGGGACGCCGTCGCGATGACCGTCCCGAGCGCCTCGGCCGAGAACATCTACCCGTACCTGAAGGACGTGGGCGCCATCCGCGAGTGGGTGGGCGATCGCGTGATCCAGAACCTGGCCAAGGGCGAGTTCTCGATCAAGAACAAGTCCTACGAGCAGACCCAGGGCGTGCCCCGCACCGCGGTGGATGACGATGCCTACGGTGTCTACGGCCCGATGTTCGAGAACATGGGCCTGAACGTGGCTTCGTTCCCGGCCGACCAGATTTTCCCGACCCTCAAGGCCGGCTTCACCACGCTGGGCCCCGATGGCCAGTACTTCTTCGACACCGACCACCCTGTGGGCTCGGGCGTGGTGAGCAACCACATGGGTGGCGCGGGCGAGGCCTGGTACATCATCGACGCGAGCAAGGTCTACAAGCCGGTGATCTGGCAGCCGCGCAAGGCGTTCAACATGGTCAAGCTCTTCAGCGAGACCGACCCGAACGTGTTCTTCAAGAGCGAGTACGTCTGGGGCGTCGACGGCCGCGCGGGCGTGGGCTACAGCCCGTTCTGGCAGCTCGCGTTCGCCAGCAAGCAGACGCTCGACGCCACCAACATCACCGCAACGCTGACCGCGATGGCCAGCCAGCGCGGCGAGAGTGGCAAGCCGCTCAAGATCACCCCGACCCACCTGGTGTGCAGCCCGACCCTGGCCGAGACCGCCCGCGCGATCTTCGGCAAGGAGCTGATCAGCAACGGCGAGAGCAACGTGCTCAAGGGCCGTCTGCAGGTGATCGAGGCGCCCGAACTGCTGTAACGCCGGACTCACGACGACGCGATGACCCCGAGCGCCGGCAGGTGGCGCACGGGATAGCCCTTTGTGACTGGTGCGCGCACGACATCTGCCGAAGTGCCGCGCCAACCCATCCCGACCGGAGCCACGCATGGCCACCAAGCCGAAGACCCTCCCTGCCATCACCGTCACCAGCCGCAGCCCGCGCGGCAACCTCTGGCGCGCTGGCCGCGACTGGAGCGCGCAGCCCACCACGGTGGCCATCAGCGAACTCAGCGATGCGCAGATCGCGGCGCTCAAGGCCGAGCCGCTGCTGCTGGTGCAGAACGCCGAGATCACGCCCGACGGCGAAGTCGGCCAGGTCGAGTAACGCGCCGCCATGCCCTACGCCACGCAGCAGGACATGATCGACCGCTTCGGGTCGCCGCGCCTGCAGCAGCTCACCGACATCGAGGAGCCGCTGCTCGGCGCGATCCGGCCGGCGGTGATCGCCGCCAAGCTGGCCGACGCCGATGCCGAGATCGACGGCTACCTGATCGGCCGCTACGAGCTGCCGCTGGCGGCCTGGCCGGCGATCCTGAAGGTGCATGCCTGCTCGATCTGCTGGTATCGCCTGCTCGGCAGCTCGGCAGACGAACCGGCCCGTCGCGACTACGAAGACGCACTGGCCTACCTGGTCAAGGTGGCGCGCGGCGACGTGGTGGTGGTGGCGCCTTCGGCCGCGCCGCCGGTCAGCGGTGCCGGTGCGGTGCTGTTCGATGCGGGCAGCAAGGTGTTCGGGCGCGAGTCATGAGCACGGCCTTCACGCTGGTGCGCGACGCCGTGGCAGCTGCGATGGCGCAGGCCCCGGCTCTGGCCGGCGGGCGCATCACCGGCGGCCTCAAGCGCCCGGCGATCAATGAATACCCGTCGCGGGTGGACGTGCAGTTGGTCAAGAGCAAGGGTCGATACGACCTGGCCGGCCCGGGGGCTCCGCGCACCTGGGTGACCCTCATTGCCGTGACCGCCCTGGTGCGTGCAGCCCCTGGCGACACGCCCGACGCGACCCTGGATGACCTGGTGCTCGGCATCTCCGAGCGCCTGGACACGCTGAGCGCTGCGGCGCTGGGCGCCCAGTCCATCGACCTCGACCCCGAGGTGACCTGGGGCGTGATCGAAGGCGGCCCGAACAGCCCGAATTTCGCGATGGCGCAGTGGAAGCTGGCCATCACGCACGAGACCGTGGGCGCCAGTCTGGCCCCCCGTCACTGAAACCCCTTTGCACACACTGATCTGGAGCCGCTCATGGACAAGCGCATCGCACCCGTCATCGACGCCGAGACCGGCAAGGTGATCGAACTCAACCCGCCGTGCGGCGGCAGCTGGCTGCGCGACGCCGACGGCGGCTTGACGCCTGGCGATGCAGCCACCGCCAAGGCCGCCGGCCTGCAGTGGGGCGATGCCCCGGCCGAGCCCGACCCGGAGATCGTGCCGGACCTCGTGCCGCGCAAGACCGGCCGCTGAGCGCCGGCCCCAGACCCCACACCTGACAGGAGCCCAGCATGGCCGGCAGCATTCAGAACAGCGTCATCCTCGCCAAGATCGAGGTGACCAGCGGCACCGATTCGGCGCCCACCAACACCGCGGACGCCGTGGCGATCCGCGTGACCAACCTCTCGGCCAAGATCGAGGAGAAGTTCGCCGAGCGCGACGTCATCACCGGCGGCTTCTCGGCGCCTGACAAGCTGCCGTACACGCGCCGCGGCACGATCAGCTTCAGCTGCGAGATGCAGGCCAGCGGCACGCTGGGCACCGCGCCGCAGTGGGGCGACCTGCTGCAGGCCTGCGGTTTCAGCGAGACCGTGACTGCGACCGCCCGGGTGGACTACCTGCCCGCATCGACGGCGCTCAAGACGCTGACGATCTGGGCCTACATCAACAACCGGCTCGAGAAGTTCACGTTCTGCGCCGGCACGGTGAAGGTCTCGATGAGCGTCGGCAAGGTGCCGAGCCTGGACTTCACGTTCACCGGCCTGGTCACCAGCTCGGCGGCATCGGGCCTGGTGACGCCCACGCTCACGGCCTGGATCCGTGCCGAGGCGGTGGGGCCTGCGTTCACCACCCCGCTGTCGATCGGCCCCGTCACCTACAGCGCCGGTGCACTCGCCGGCGGCACCCAGTACGCGTTCAAGTCGCTCGAAATCGACATGGCCAACGACGTTCAGGACATCGAGCTGGTGCAGGTGGAGTCGGTGGGCATCTACGGCCGCAACCCGAGCGCGCAGATCACCGCCGACCTGGGCGGCACCGCGCACGCGGCGTTCAAGGCCGACATGCATGCCGGCACCACCCGAGCCTTCGGCCTGGTGCACGGCTCGGTGGGTGGTCGCAAGGTGGGTGTCTACGCACCGGTGGGCGTGATCACCAGCGTGGATGACCAGCAGGATGGCCCGGTGATGATCGACAAGCTGGGCTTCACCCTGCGGCCGGCGGCCAACAACGACGAGTTCCGCATCTTCTGCATCTGAGGCGCTGGCCATGATCAAGCTCAAACCGAACCCCACGTTCAAGCACACCGTCGCGCTCACGGTGGCCGGCAGTGCCGAAGGCGCCAAGGTCGAGTTCACCTTCCGGCACAAGGGCGTTGCGGCGCTCGATGCCTGGGTGAAGAAGCCCGGCCTGATGGCCCGGGACGGCGTCACGCTCAGCAGCGTGCAGTACCTCGACGAGGTGATCGAGGCCTGGTCTGGCCCGATCAACGACGACGGCACCGACGCGCTGTACTCGCCCGAGGCGCTGCAGAGGCTGCTCGATGCCTACCCGCCGTCGGCGCAAGAGATCTACGACGGCTACCGCGCTGCGCTGGAAACGAGCCGCGCAAAAAACTGAGGGCGGTGGCCCGCGCGGTGCTCGCCGGGCCACCGCGCCCCACCGCTGCCGCGCGCAGCGACTACGACGCCGCGCTGGCCGCCTTCGGCACCACCGACCCGGATGCGGCCGATTTCACTGGCCGCGCCACGCAGGCCAACCAGGACACCACTGAGCTATGGCCCGAGCACCAACCCGCCTACACGCTGTTCGACGCGATGCAGACCCAGTGGCGCACCGCCAGTGGCGGTGTGATCGGGCTGGACTACGGGCCGCTGGCCTGGGTGTGCTCGCGGGTGGGCATCTCGCCGGCCGACGAGGCGCAGGCGTTTGCCGATCTGCGGGTGATGGAGGACGAGGCGCTGGTGTGGTTTGCCGAGCAGGCCGAGCAGCACCGATCCAAGTGACCACCGGAGCCACGCATGGCTGACATCGGCGCCAAGATCATCATCACATCGGATGTGACGGGGGCGCTCAAGGGCCTGCGTGACGTCAAGGACTCGGCCACACAGCTGGGTGCCACGTCGGCCAACACCGGCCAGCAAGGCGCTGCCGCGCTGGACCGGCAAGCCACCGCGGCATCCACCGCTGCAGCGGCCACCGGCGCGGCCGCCACGCAGGGGGCTGCCGCTGCAACCACGGCGGCAGCCGCCACCACGCAAGGCGCTTCCGCCACGGCCGCAGCTAGCGCCAAGGCCACCGAGGCCATCGATCAGCAGGGCAAGGCTGCAGGCGTGAGCGCGGCGCAGACAGCGGCCGCCATGCGCACGTTGCCGGCGCAGTTCACCGACATCGCCACCAGCCTGGCCGGTGGGCAAAGCCCGCTGATGGTGCTGCTGCAGCAGGGCGGGCAGATCAAGGACTCGTTCGGCGGCATCGGCCCCGCGGCCAGGGCGTTGGGCGGCTACGTGTACGAGCTGATCGGCCCGTTCACGCTGACCGCCGGTGCTGCTGCAGCACTGGCCCTGGCCTACGCGCAGGGTAGCCGCGAGGCTGATGCCTACTCGACGGCGCTGATCCTCAACGGCAACGTCGCAGGCACCACGGCGGGCCGGTTGCAGGACGCCGCCAGCCGCATCGACGGCGTGGTGGGCACGCAGGCCGCGGCAGCCGAGGCGCTGGCACAGTTCGCGGGCGCGGCCAACATCTCACCTGCTGGCCTGGAGCGGTTCGCCACGGCGGCCATCCAGATGGAGCGCGCGGTCGGCACATCGGTGGCCGAGACGGTCAAGCAGTTCAGCGCGCTGGGCCAGGCGCCGCTGGCGGAGTCGATCAAGCTCAACAGCCAGATCAACTACCTGACGGTGTCGGTCTACCAGCAGATTCGCGCGCTGACCGAGGCGGGTCGCACCACCGAAGCTGCAGCCCTGGCGCAGCAGGCCTACGCCGATGCCATCGAATCCCGGGCAGGCCAGATCATCGAGCGGCTGGGCTCCATTGAGCGGGGATGGTCGGGTGTCAAGGACATCGCCAAGGAAGCGTGGGACGCGATGCTCAACGTCGGCCGCGCCGACACGCTGACCGACACCTTGACCGAGGCCGAGGCTCGGCTGACGGAGCTGCAGGGCAAGAACCCGTTCAAAAATGCCGGCCTGGTCGAGGCGACGCAGGCCACGCTTGGCGGCGATGACTTCCTGGTGCGCCGGATCCGCGAGCAGCAGGGGCTCGTGGCCACGCTGAAGGAATCGATCCAGCTCGAGGGCCGCGCCGCCACACAGCAGCGCGAGGCCGCAACCAACACTCAGGCGGTGATCGGTGCCCAGGGCTACGTCGATCGGCTGCACCAGCAGACCAACGCGCAAGCCGGGTTGACCAAGGCCCTGGACGAATACCGGCGCAATGCCGATCTGCTGGCCCGTGCCGGCAGCCCGATCGATGCGGCCCAGCAGGCGAAGGACCTGGACGCACTGCGTGCCAAGTACGCCGACAAGAGCGGCCCGGCGGCCTATGACGCCGCCCTGAACCTGCAGCGGGCCCGCGACCAGGCAGCGGGCAATGAGCGCCTGCGCGGCATCGAGGCGCAGGAGCAGCAGCTCGCGGTGGTGCGCGCGCAAGGGCTGCTGAGCGTCGACGAATTCGAGCGGCAGCGCCTGGACATCCAGCGCCAAAAGCTGCGTGAGCGCGAAGGCCTGCTGCAAGAAGAGATCGAGCTCGAGCAGCAGCGCCGGCCGGCCGATGCCGCGGGCCGCGTGGCGCAGCAGGCCAAGGTGGTCGGGCTGCAGGATCAGCTCTCGGGTGTACGCGCCGAGCAGAAAGCGCTGCCGCTGGTGGCTCAGGCCGGCACCGAGCAGCGGGCCCTGGAGGATTCGCGCCAGCGCTCGCAGGCCTGGGCGCAAGCCTGGACCACCGCGAACAACCAGGTCACCGAGCTTGCCGAGCAGAACGCCCGCTCACGCGCCGCACTGATCACCGACCCGGTGGCACGCGCCGGAGCCGAGCTCGACATGCAGGTGGCCGCGATCCGCAAGCAGGCCGACCAGGTCACGAAGGACCTGCAGCTCACGCTCGGCCTGACGGTCGACCCGGCGCAGCGCAAGTTGCTGCAGAGCGAGATCACCGCCATCGGCGAGCAGTCGGCCGAGGCCATCGTGCTGGCCAATGCGGGCATGGCCGAGCGCATGAAGCCGGGCTGGCAGCAGATGGTCGACGGCTGGAGCGATGCCACCCGCCTGATGCGCGAGAGCCACGACGAGCTGATGCAGGGCGTGGTGCGCAATGGCGAAGACGCGTTCGTGGAGTTCGCGCGCACCGGCAAGCTCAACATCAAGAGCCTGGTCGACGATGCGCTGGAGCAGATGCTGCGCCTCGAATTCCGCAAGGCGCTGGGGGGCGATACCGGCAAGTCGGCGCTGGGCGCGATCTCGGAGTTTCTGGGGGGCAAGCCATCTGCCGGGAAGCCGGGCAAGTCTGAGGATGCGGACACGCTCGACAGCTTCAACAGCTGGGAGCGCGACCTTGACGAGATGTCGGGCACGGCCGCTGCGGCGGGTGAATCGATGCAGCGATCGGCTGTGTCGACCGACCTGTTGAGCGGCCAGTTCGCGGACTTGACCAAAGGCCTGGGCAGCTTCGGCAGCGTGCTGATGAGCGCCGCCCAGGCCGTTGGGCTGCTGGCCAGCAGCAGCAGCGGCGGGTCGTCGGGCGCCGGCTTTCTGGGCATGCTGGCCAGCCTGGCCAGCAGCGGCGGCAACAGCGCCGCGCCCACGATCGCCGGCAATGCCTCGATCCCGATCGACTTGGCCGCCACCGGCCGGGCCTACCGGGCCGGCGGCGCAGTGGCATTTGCCAGCGGGGGATCGTTCACCAACAGCGTCGTCACGAGCGACACCTACTTCAAGTTCAAGAGCGGTGGCCAGACCCGACTGGGGCTCATGGGCGAGGCGGGCGACGAGGCCATCATGCCGCTGCGCCGCTCGGGCGGCGGCCACCAGGTCGATGCGGTCGATCGCACCGGCAAGCTCGTGGGCGGCATGCAGCTGCGCCGCGGCCCGGGTGGCCGGCTGGCGGTGCAGGCGTTTGCCACCGGCGGCTCGTTCGGGGGTGGGGCACGCCTGGCCGAAACCATCGGCCGCGCCAGCGGCAGCGCGGCCGGCGCAGACGCGGGCCTCGCACTCACCGTCGCCCCGGTCATCAACATCGACGCCCGCACCGACAAGACGCAGGTGATGCAGCTGGTTCAGCAGGGCGTGCAGCAGGCGGTCAACCAGGCGGTGTCGAAGGTGGCCGATCAGCGCGCCCGCGGCAACCGCGCCTTCAGCTCCTGACCCGACCATGACGACCTACACCTACCCGACCACCGGCAGCGCCTTCGCGCCGGCGGGTCTGACGTGGACCCAGCGCCACAACACCCGCGTGTCGACCTCATCGCTCAACGGCGCGACCCAGACCAGCAGTCTGCCGGGCAGCCGATGGGCGGTGTCCCTGGACTACCCCATCCAGACCTATGCCGAGCGCGCGCAGATCGAGGCCTTGCTGACCCGGCTCAGCGGCATGGAGCACCGACTGGCGCTGTGGGACGTGAGCCGGCCCCAGCGCCGCGGCACCTGCAACCTCACCGGTGTGACGGTCAGCGCCGTGGCGGCGCAATTTGCAGCCGGCCTGGTCCTGGCTGGCTGCGGCGCGTCCACCACGCTGCTGGCGGGCGACTGGCTGCGCGTGACCACCAGCAACGGCGCCCAGCTGCTGCAGATCGCGGCTGACGCAACGGCATCAGCCGGTGGCGCCATGACGGTCGAGACCCGACCGCTGCTGCGCGGCAGCGTGGCCTCTGGCGCTGCGGTGACGCTCGACAAGCCGACCGCCTTGTTCGTGCTGGCCACCCCGGAACTGAGCATCCCGCGCGGCGGCACCAACAAGTGCCCGCCGTTCTCGGTCGAGCTGATGGAGGTGTTCTCGTGACCCGCGCACTGACAAGCCCTTTCGCTGCCGCGCTGGCGGGCGCCCATGTGACCGCGTTCCCGCTGATCGAGCTCGGCTTCGCGTCGGGCACCGACTACGTCTGCGGCCTGGCGCACGACGTGACCTGGTCGGGCAACACCTACAGCGCCGCGCAGGGCCTGATCAGCATCGAGGCGCTGGAAGAGACCGCTGCATCGGCACAGGGCCTGCGCATCCTGCTGGCCGGCGCGCCGGGCGCGAACGTGGCGCTTGCGCTGCAGGAGAAGGTGCAGGGCCGGCCGGTCACGGTGCGCCTGGCGGTGCTCGATGCGGCTGGCGCGCTGCAGGTCGACACCAACGTCTGGCAGGGCCTGATGGACACGATGCAGATCGACGACAACGCCAGCAACTGCGTCGTCTCGATCACGGCCGAACACATGCTGGCCGTCTGGGATCGCCCCCGCCCGGCGCGCTACACCGATGCCGCGCAGCAGGCCCTGTACCCAGGTGACCGCGGGCTCGAGTACGTCGCGGCTGTAGCGGAAGCGCAGATCGTCTGGCCCGGCAAAGAGTTCTTCGCAGCATGAGCTTCATCAGCAACTTCTTCACCGCTGCGGTCGCGTTCGTTGCGTCGGGCTTCAATCCCTGGGTGGCTGCGGCGGCATTCGCGGCCGGAACCTACAACGACATGGACGTGCGCCGCCGGCAGCGCAACGCCCGCAAGGCCTACAACGACTCGCTCAAGGACCGCTACGCGATGGTCAAGAGCGCGACCGAGGCGCGCAAGGTCGTCTACGGCCGGGCCCGGGTGTCCGGCCCGATCGTGTTTGCGCACTCGTCGGGCGACAAGAAGCAGTACTTGCACCTGGTCGTCGCGCTGGCCGGGCATCAGATCGATGCCGTCGAGACGATCTACCTCAACGACGTTGCGCTGCCGGCGCCGAACGCGAGCACCGGCTTCATCGAGTCGGGGGAGTACTTCTCGGGCCGGCAGGAAACCCGCAGCGCCGGCGCGGCCGTATCGGCTGGCGGGGCGTTCTCGATCACGCTGCCGCTGGGCCCGGGCGAGTCACTGGTCAGCGTGGTCGGGATGACGCGGCGCATGGCCTACGGCGCCACCGTCCAGTTCGCAGCCCAGTCCTACACGCTGTCGGGCAACGTGGTCAGCGGGGTTGCTGGGGGTGGGAACGGCTCGCTGAGTGTCACGGGTGTGTCGGTGACCTACACCATCGCCACCGGCACCTCGCGGGTGCGGGTGCGCTCGGTGCTGGGCACGGCCACCCAGTCGGCGTTCGCAGAGCTGGTCGCCGAGAGCGGCGGCAAGTGGACTGCGGCGCACCAGCTCAAGGGCATCGCGGCGATCTATCTGCGCCTCGAGTACGACCAGGACATCTTCGGGCAGACCGGCTTGCCCAACGTCAGCGCCGTCGTGCGCGGCAAGCCGATTCGTGACCCCCGCACCGGCCTGACGGTCTGGACCGACAACGCCGCGCTCTGCCTGGCCGACTACCTGCGCGACGCGACCTACGGCATGGGCGCCAGTGCTGCCCAGGTGCCCGACGCCGAGCTGATCGCCGCGGCCAACATCTGCGACGAGCTGGTGACGCTCACCGCCTCGCCGTTGACCACCGAGCCCCGCTACACCTGCAACGGCGTGCTCGACAGCGGCGCCACCGCCCGCGACAACCTCGACAAGCTGACCGAGTCGATGGCCGGATCACTGGTCTGGACCCAAGGCCGCTGGCTCATGCGCGCCGGCGCCCATCGGGCCGCGGTGCTGACGCTGACCGAAGACATGCTCGCCGACAAGGCCCCCGTCATCAGCCCGTTCGCGTCCCGCGCCAACCTGGTCAACCGGATCGTGCCGACCTACGCCGAGAGCGCCAAGGCCTACACCGAGATGCAGGCGCCGGCCGTCAGCAACGCGACCTACCTGGCCGACGATGGCGGCATCGACCTGCCGCAGGAGATCACCTACGACCTGGTCACCGGCGCGCTGCGGGCCCAGCGCCTGGCAAAGATCGAGCTGGAGCGCTCCCGCCAGGCTCTCACAGTGCAAATCAGTTGCAACCTGCGCGGCTATGACCTGAGCCCCAGCGACACGGTTGCGCTGACGCTCGTGCGCTACGGGTGGTCGGGCAAGCTGTTCGAGGTGATGAGTCGCACGCTCGACCCGGCCACGATGCAGGTCGATCTGACGCTGCGCGAGACGGCGGCGGCGGTGTGGGACTGGGCGCTCGGCGACGCCACCACGGTCGACTTGACGCCCAACACGTCGCTGCCCAATCCGCTGGTGCGGCCTGCTGCGCTGACCGGCCTGTCGGCCGCCAGCGGAACGACGCACCTGCAGTTGGGCGCTGACGGCACGGTCATCACCCGCGCGCTGCTGTCGTGGACGCAGAGCACCGAGGCGTTCGTGGCCGAGGGCGGACACGTGCAGGTGCAATGGCGTATCGCCGACGCAGCGACCTGGCAGGACGCTCCGCACGTACCGGGGGCAGCGACCTCGACCTACCTCGCGCCGCTGCCGGATGCTGGCGTGATCTACATCCAGGCGCGTGCCGTGAACAGCTTGGGGCGGGCGAGCGACTGGGTGGTGATCAGCCATGTCGTCGTCGGCAAGAGCGCCGTGCCCGTCAACGTGGCGGGGCTGACTGCCGCTGTGGTGCCGGGCGGCGTCAAGATCACGTGGACGGGCAGCGACGAGCTCGACTACGCCAGCACCCAGCTGCGCATCGGCACCAGCTGGGCCGCGGGCACGCTGTTGGCCGACCTCAAGGGCAACACCTACACCTGGCCGTGGCCAGCGCAGGGCAGCTACACGATCCGGGCGCGCCACTTCGACAGCAGCGGCAACGTCAGCGCCGCTGACGCATCGGTGGTGGCGGTGGTCGACGCCAGTGCGCTGGTGCAGTGGGGCAACATCACCGGCCAGCCGCAGGCCGGGCGCAACCTTGTGGACACGAGCACATGGGTTGCCGGGCAGGCGGATGCCACGATGCCGTGGCCGCGCATCACCAACACCGCGACCGAGAACTCGATCGTGCTGGGCATTGGTCCGCGCGGAGTCGGGTCTCTGCTTTGGCGCGCGGTGGCGTCGGGAGACAGCGCAACAGCGGGCAACGGTGATGGCGGCTGGAGCGGCAGCTGGTCACCCGGCGCGTTCATCGTGCCCGACACGACCAAGACCTATCGCGTCGTCGTGCCGTGCAAGCGGGTGGGGTCGGGCGGCAACGGCACCATCTATGTGGGCCCGGCACCAGGGTTTCCCGCTGTCGCCCAGATTGCAGACATCAACACCACGACCGGCAACACGAACCCGTATTTCGACGGGCAGCCGATTTCGACTGCGCCGGCCGACGTGTGGCTGCTGGTCGTGGGCTATGTCTACCCCGCGGGCAGCTCAGGCATGACCAACGCCGGCGCAGGCACCTATCGATGCGACACCGGCGCCCTGCTCGGTGCTGGGACCAATTACTGCTGGATGGCCGATGCTGACACGTTCGGCGTGCGGGCCTTTCAGTACGGCACGACCGTGGTCGGCGCCGAGGTGCAGTTCGGCGAGCCGCAGATCCACATCGCCGACGGCACCGAACCGAGCATCCTGCAGCTCATGGGCGATGGTGCATGGCGCGGCCTCACCGCCGTGCTCAGCAACGACAGCCACACCGTGCCGGCTGACAGTGCCGGCGTGGTCGGCACGTTCGCCGGCGCTGCCAGCACGATCACCGTATTGCAGGCCGGCGCCGATGCCACGGCAAGCTGGGCGATCAGCAAGGTCGACACCAGCTGCACCAGCACGCTCGCCGGCACCACCGTGACCGTGAGCGCGCTGGCTGCTGACGTCGGGTATGTGGACATCACTGCTACCCGATCGGGCTACGCAACGCTGACGCGGCGCTTCACGATCAGCAAGGTGCGCGCCGGTGCAGCCGGCGCCACGGGGGCAACGGGTTCGACAGGGGCCACCGGCGCCACGGGAGCAACCGGTGCGGCGGCCACCGCCTACTGGATCGAGCGCAGCGTGGGCGCCATCGCCCGCAGCGTGGCGGGGGTCTACACACCCGCCAGCGTCACGTTCACCGCTCGATCGGCCACCGGCGCCGCGGCACCTGCCGCCTACGCCGGGCGGTTCGTGATCGCAGAGACCACCGACGGCACCACGTTCACCACCGTCTACACCAGCGCCGCCAACGAGAGCAGCCGCACCCAGACGCCCGCGGCGGGCATCAAGGCCCTGCGGGTGACGCTCTACCTGGCCGGCGGCACCACGACCCAGCTCGATCAGGAGATCGTGCCTGTCGTCGTGGATGGCGCGACGGGCGCCACAGGTTCGGCCGGTGCGACAGGCGCCACCGGCCCGGCCGGCGCCAACGCGGTCAGCCTGGTGCTCAGCAACGAGGCGCACGCCGTGCCCGCCGACAGCGCTGGCACGGTCACGAGCTTCGGCGGCGCGACGTCGACGGCGTTTGTCTACGAGGGCGGCACCGGCGGGGTCGGCTGGACGATCAGCAAGGTGTTCACGAGCTGTGCGGGCACGGCCGGCGATGCGGCCTCGGTGGTCAACATCAGCAGCCTGAGTGCCGACGTCGGCTATGTGGACTTCACGGCCAGCAAGAGCGGCTTCAGCGGCGTGACCAAGCGCTTCACGATCAGCAAGGTGCGCGCCGGTGCGGCCGGCGCCACAGGGGCAACGGGTTCGACAGGGGCCACCGGCGCCACGGGGGCAGCAGGCGCAGCGGCCACCGCCTACTGGCTCTCCCGCAGCGCTGGCGCCATCAAGCGCAGCGTGTCGGGTGCCTACACCCCGGCCAGCCTCACGGTCACGGCCTACAGCGCCACCGGCACCGCCGCGCCGGCCGCCTACGCCGGCCGCTTTGTGATCGCCCAGACCCTCGACGGCTCGACCTACACCGACGTCTACACCAGCGCCGCGAACGAAAGCAGCCGGAGCCAGACGCCGGCGGCCGGAGTCGTGGCACTGCGACTGCGCCTCTACCTGGCCGGCGGCACAACGACGCTGCTCGACGAGGAGATCGTGCCGGTGGTCGACGATGGCAGCGGCGTCAACATGGTCGATACGGGGTGGTGGTCGCCCAGTGCCACGTTCGCGTGGGCAAAGCGCGAGCACGCGCCCACGCCGGAGACCGCCATCATCTGGGCGCCAGGGGTCAAGGGGCAGAGCGTGCCCGTCGTCCAGTGCGTGGCAGACAGCTACAACAAGGTCTACACGCCCAGCAACGTCGCTGCGACGTCGTTCTGGAATGCGTTCTGGTTCCCCGCCGAAACCCAGGGAACCGCTGTGGCTCCGACGGCTGCGCTTGATGCCGCAGGCGGTTACACCACGACTGCGGGCGTCTACAGCGGGCCTGCGTACAAGATCACCAAAACTGCCACTGCGGTGCAGTCCAGCGGCATGGGCAACAAGGCCTTCGCGGTGACCCCTGGCCAGGTGCTGCGTGTGAGCGTGCGCGTGCGCGGCGATGCCGCCTCGGCGGCGGGCTTGTACGTGCTGATCAACCAGGCCACGACGATGCCTGCGTCCGGCGCCGTGACGTTCAGCAATCGCGCCAGCGTCGTCAACATCCTGGCCAATGGCCCGGCGACATCGACCTACACCCAGTACGCGATTACGGCATACACGGTGCCCGCGGGTGTTGTCGCGATCTCGGTGTCGGTGTTTTCGTGGACGAACGGCCCACTGAGCCTGTGGATCGACGACCCCGTGATCAATCTGGCCAGCGCCACCGATAACGCGGTCGGGCCTCGCGAAAACAACGATGGGGGGTTCGAGGCGTCAGCTGCAAATGCCTTTGTCCCAGACCCGGCCAAGACGTACCGATTTCTGGTGCCGATCTGGCGCGAAACCGCCGGGCTCTACGCGATCCAGTACTTCGGGTCCGAGAACAACAAGGTCTGCAACCTCAACACCAGCACGCTCAACGGCAACCCCTATTTCACGACCACCAGCACTCTGACGGCAGGCCGCTGGTATCTGGCGGTCGGGTATGTCTACCCGGCCGGTTCGACGGGCATGACGCACACCGATGCCGGTGTGTGGGACACGACCACCGGAGCAAAACTCCAAGGTGGGGCGAACTACTGCTGGCCTGCTGCGGCGTCGTCGTGCGGGGTACGGGCGTTTCAGTTTGCGGCCGACAACGGATCAGAGACGCGGTTCGGCCAGCCGATGGTGCACGTTGTGGATGGCACCGAGCCGCCGCTGGGGGCGTGGCTGGCGGTCACGACGGCGGACATTGCGCCTGATTCCGTCACGAGATTCGTCGAGTTCTACGACGCCGCCGGCATCGTCAAATCAAATGCGGGGTGATTGAGCGTGGGGCTTCCATCTGGATCATTTTCATCAACCGAATCCGGCCGCCTCGTCGTGAAGTTTTCGGGGGTGTGGGCGACGTACTCGGCCGACTACGGGTCCAGCACGTGGAAATTGCGGTTGTTGGCGACCGTCACGAGCGGTGCTCTTGTGCAGACAGCCGTCCTCGACATCGTCGGCCCGACGGCAACGTTTGAGCTGGACTACACGGCAGGGCAAAGCGTCTCGGTCGGCATCACGGACCTGAATTCGTTCTCGATCGTCGGCGCGGGGTCGATCAGTGCAACCAAGCTGCGCATCAGCTGCCAGCTGTTCATGAGATGAGCATGAGCATGGGCAAGTGGAGCTTTTGCGACGCGGGCGGGGTGTTCACGGGCGCGATGTACTCGGGGCCTGAGGATTTGCTCGAGATCAACACGCCTGCCGGATGCGCTGCCATCCCGGGCGATCACGACCACCTGCGCGTCCGCGTCGACCTCGAAACCGGCGCAGTCGTCCCGTACCGGCCGCCCCCGCCGGCTGACGACGATTGGCAGACGTGGGCGTGGGATGAGACCGCGGAACTGTGGGTGAGCGTCCCCACGCTGGCTGCAATCGCCGCGACTGTGAGGTCTGAGCGTGACCGCAGGATGGCTGGCGCCGACTGGGTCACTCTGCGCGCCATGCGTCGCGGCGAGCCCGTGCCTACAGAGTGGGCAGCCTACCTGCAGGCGTTGGCTGACGTTCCAGCGCAGCCTGGCTTCCCGTTCGAGGTCACTTGGCCAGTTGAGCCGGCGTGAGTCTTTCAGTCAGCGGCATTTTGTTTCGCTGGCTGCAACGCGCACGCAGCTCGATTTTTCTCACTGCACCGGCTCATTTTTCGCGCGGCGCATCAATCGGCGCGTTGTTTCGTTGAAGGCAGGCGCTGTCGAGGCGCCTGCTGTCGACCAACTCAGGCCGTGGGCGGCACGTAGCCGGTCGGCTGGTCGGCGCCTTCGCCGAAGAAATAGCGCTCCATCTGGCGCGCAAGGTATTGACGTGCGCGTGCGTCGGCCAGATTCAGGCGGTTTTCGTTGACGAGCATGGTCTGGTGCTTGAGCCATTGCTGCCAGGCTTCCTTGCTGACCTGCTCGTAGATTCGCTTGCCGAGTTCGCCGGGGTAGGGCGAAAAATCGAGACCGTCCGCTTCTTTTTTCAGCAGAACACATTGAACAGTACGTGCCATTGCAACTTCTCCTTGTCGATGGGCGGATCGAGGTCACGGCGAGGCGATCGCCGTGGCGCATCAACCCAGTTTCTTGACCAGCACCTGCGAGCGCCGGTCCCAGTTGTACTTGCGTTTGCGGGCGTCGGGCAGCCATTCCGGGTCGACGTTCTGGAATCCCCGCTTGATGAACCAGTGCATGGTCCGGGTGGTCAGCACGAAGATGCTCTCGAGGCCGAGCGCGCGGGCGCGCTGCTCGATCCGCTTGAGTATGCGTTCGCCGTCGCCCTGGCTCTGCACCTGCGGCGAGATCGTCAGCGCGGCCATTTCGGCGGTGCGCGCTTCCGGATAGGGGTAGAGCGCGGCGCAGCCGAAGATGATGCCGTCGTGCTCGATCACGGTGTAGAGCGCGATATCGCGTTCGATTTCGGTGCGGTCGCGTTTGACGAGGGTGCCGTCGCGCTCGAACGGTTCGATCAGCTGCAGCACGCCGCCGACATCGTCGGAACTGGCTTCGCGCAGGCTTTCGAGTTTTTCGTCGACCACCATGGTGCCGATGCCGTCGTGCGTGAAAACCTCCATCAGCAAGGCGCCATCGACCCCGAACGGCAGGATGTGCGAACGCTCGACACCGCCTTCGCAGGCTTTGACGCAATGCTGCAGATAAAACGCGATATCGGTCGGCTGGGTCGGACTGGGCAAGGTCGCGAGCAGCCGCTTGGCGTCGGCCAGCGCCAGTTCGGTATCGATGGCGCTGTCCGGATCGTCGAGTTGTTCGTGGATTCCGGCCACTTCGGTGATGAACAGCAGTTTGTCGGCCTGCAGCGCGATGGCCGTGGCAGTGGCCACGTCTTCCATCGCCAGATTGAATGCCTCGCCGGTCGGAGAAAACCCGAACGGCGACAGCAGGACCAGTGCACCGATATCGATGGCGCGCCGGATGGTGCCGCTGTCGACCTTGCGCACCACGCCGCTGTGGATGAAATCCACGCCGTCGACGATGCCCACCGGGCGGGCGGTCAGGAAGTTGCCCGACACCACGCGCACCGTGGCGTTGGCCATCGGGGTGTTCGGCAGGCCCTGCGAAAACGCGGCTTCTATTTCGAATCGCAACTGTCCGGCGGCTTCCTGCGCGCAGTCGAGCGCCACCGCGTCGGTGATGCGCTGGCCGTGGCTGAAACGCGAGGGGTGGCCCTTGGCGAGCAGCTGTTCGTTGACCTGCGGCCGAAAGCCGTGCACGACCACCAGCTTGATGCCCATGGCATGCAGGATCGACAGGTCTTGCGCGAACGCGCTGAGCTTGCCCGCGGCGATCAGCTCGCCAGCCATGCCGACCACGAAGGTCTTGCCGTGGTAGGCGTGGATGTACGGGGCGACCGAGCGAAACCAGGGAACGAAGGTGTGCGGGAATACGAGGTTCATGACCGGCTGACAGTGGCGTGCGCGATTGTGCCGCAGGCCCCGTGACCGGTCTTGACGCTGCCGGCGCCGGCGCGCAGCATGGTCGGCGGTTGTCACCACACCCCCCTCGAGGAGCAGGCCATGGATCCGATGAAAACCCACGGTGCGTTCAGCTGGAGCGAACTGATGACGCCCCATCCGCAAGCCGCTGCCGACTTCTATCACCAGCTGTTCGGCTGGACGGTGCAGACCATGCAGATGCCGGGTGGGCCGTATCACCTGGTCAAGGTGGGCGACACCTCGGTGGCCGGCATCATGTCGCTGCCGGCCGACGCGCCGCACATGCCACCGGCCTGGGGCTGCTACGTGACGGTCGACAACGCCGACGAGACGGCCGGCGAGTGCGAGGCACTGGGCGGCAAGGTGCTGGTCAAGCCGACCGACATCCCCGGCGTCGGCCGCTTCGCGGTGCTGCAGGATCCGCAGGGCGCGGTGATCAGCGTGATCGACTACATCGACGAGTAGTCTTCGACGTCGTTCCGGCCCACGCCGGGTCACGGCACGGCGTGTGGATAATCCAGCCCCCGTGAACCCACCTATCGCCGAAGCTGGCGGCATCGAATCGCGCAGCCCCGCTCGCCGGCCCGCCCGGCCACCCCGGCCGGCCACGCCGATCCCGCCCATCACCTACCCCGAATCGCTGCCGGTCTCCGCCCGGCGCGAGGAGATCGCGCAGGCCCTGCGCGATCACCAGGTCGTCATCGTCTGCGGCGAGACCGGCTCGGGCAAGACCACCCAGCTGCCCAAGATCGCGCTCGAACTCGGCCGCGGCTGGGGTGCCGGTGGCAGCGGCCTGATCGGCCACACCCAGCCGCGGCGGATTGCCGCCAGCTCGGTGGCCAAGCGCATCGCCGACGAGCTGAAATCGCCGCTGGGCGAGGTGGTCGGCTACAAGGTGCGCTTCCAGGACCGCCTGCAGGCCGGCGCCAGCGTCAAGCTGATGACCGACGGCATCCTGCTGGCCGAGACGCAGACCGATCCGCTGCTCAAGGCCTACGACACGCTGATCATCGACGAGGCGCACGAGCGCAGCCTCAACATCGACTTCCTGCTCGGCTACCTGCGCCAGATCCTGCCGCGCCGGCCGGACCTGAAGATCGTCGTCACCTCGGCCACGATCGACGCGGATCGCTTCGCGCAGCACTTCGCCAGCGCCAAGGGCCCGGCGCCCGTATTGATGGTCAGCGGCCGGCTGTTCCCGGTCGAGCAGCGCTACAAGCCGTTCGAGGAAAGCCGCGAATACGACCTGAACACGGCCATCGCCGACGCGGTCGACGAACTCTGGCGCGGCATGGCGGGCGGCGACATCCTGGTGTTCCTGCCCGGCGAGCGCGAGATCCGCGAGGCCGCCGACCACCTGCGCAAGCACCTGGCGCACCAGCCGCTGCACCGCAACGCGCAGATCCTGCCGCTGTTCGCGCGCCTGTCGCAGCAGGAGCAGGACCAGGTCTTCGAGACCGGCCGCCAGCAGCGCATCGTGCTGGCCACCAACGTGGCCGAGACCTCGCTGACCGTGCCCGGCATCCGCTACGTGATCGACTCGGGTCTGGCGCGGGTCAAGCGCTACAGCTACCGCAGCAAGGTCGAGCAGCTGCAGATCGAGCCGATCAGCCAGGCCGCGGCCAACCAGCGCGCGGGCCGCTGCGGGCGGGTGGCCAACGGCATCTGCATCCGGCTCTACGACGAGAAGGACTTCACCGGCCGGCCACGTTTCACCGACCCCGAGATCCTGCGCTCGTCGCTGGCCGGCGTGATCCTGCGCATGAAGTCGCTGCACCTCGGTCTGATCGACGACTTCCCCTTCCTCGAGCCGCCGCCGCGCAAGGCGATCGCCGACGGCTACGCGCTGCTGGGCGAGCTCAACGCGGTCGACGACGCCAACGAGCTGACCCCCATCGGCCGCGAACTGGCCAAGCTGCCGCTCGATCCGCGCGTCGGCCGCATGATCCTGGAGGCGCGTGACCGCCAGGCGCTCGACGAGGTGCTGATCATCGCCAGCGCGCTCAGCGTGCAGGACGTGCGCGACCGCCCGATGGAAGCCGCGCAGGCGGCTGACGAAAAACACAAGAAGTTCGACGACGAGAAGTCGGAGTTCACCGGCTACCTCAAGCTCTGGCGCTGGATCGAGGAAGGGCGCGGCCATGCCGAGGCGCTGCCGACGGCCGGTCCGCGTCCGACCGCCACCGGCCGCAAACCCGGCCCGCCCGAGACCCGCCCGGCCCAGGCCCAGAACGCTGCACACAAGCTCAGCAACCGCCAGCAGGAACAGCGCCTGCGCGACAGCTTCGTCAGCCCGCGCCGGGTGCGCGAGTGGCGCGACATCCACAGCCAGCTGCACACGGTGGTGGCCGAACACGGTTGGCGGCTCAACACCGCGCCGGCCAGCTACGAGCAGCTGCACCTGTCGATGCTCGCCGGCCTGCTCGGCAACGTCGGCCTGAAGAGCGAAGACGAGGACTGGTACCTCGGCGCACGCGGCATCAAGTTCTACCGTCATCCCGGCGCACACCTGAGCAAGAAACCCGGCCGCTGGCTGGTGGCGGCCGAGCTGGTCGAGACCACCCGGCTGTTCGGCCGCGGGCTGGCGGCGATCGAGCCGCAGTGGATCCCGCAGATCGCCGGCCACCTGCTGAAGACGCAGCTGCTGGAGCCGCACTGGGAGAAGAAGGCCGCCGAGGTGATCGCGCTCGAGCGCGCCACGCTCTACGGCATCGTGATCTACAGCAACCGGCGGGTGAACTACGGCCTGGTCGACCCGAAGGTGGCACGCGAGATCTTCATCCGCGAGGCACTGGTCAACGGCGAGTGGGAATCGAAGCTGCCGTTCCTGGCCCACAACGCCAGGATGATCCGCCAGGTCGAGGAACTCGAGCACAAGTCGCGCCGCCAGGACGTGCTGGTCGACGACGAGCTGATCCACGCCTATTACGACCAGCAGCTGCCGGCCGAGATCGTCAGCGGCGCGAGCTTCGAGCGCTGGTACCGCGCCGAGCAGAAGAAGCAGCCCACGCTGCTGCACCTGACACGCGACGAGCTGATGCGCCACGAGGCCGCGGGCATCACGACGTCGGCCTTCCCGAAGACGATCCGGCTGGGCGGCGTGGATTGCGCAGCCACCTACCTGCACGAACCCGGCGACGCCAAGGACGGTGTCACGGTGACCGTGCCGATCTACGTGCTCAACCAGGTCAACGAAGACCCTTGCGACTGGCTGGTGCCCGGCATGATCGAGGCCAAGGTGCTGGCGCTGGTCAAGACGCTGCACCAGCGGCCGCGCTCGCGGCTGGTGCCGCTGCCGGACTACGTGGCCGAGTTCCTGGAGCTGGCGCCGTTCGGCCAGGGCAACCTGCTCGACGTGCTGCTCAAGGCGGTGCGCGAACGCACCCAGATCGCCGTGCAGCGCAACGACTTCAAGCCCGAGCAGCTGGCGCCGCATCTGTTCATGAACTTCCGGGTGGTCGACGAGCACGGCCGCCAGCTCGGCATGGGGCGGCACCTCGCCGCGCTCAAGGCCGAGCTGGGCGGGCAGGCGCGGTCGGCCTTCCAGGCGCTGGCGGCGATCAAGCTCAGTGCCGGCGTGAACGCGGCCGCCAGTGGCGCCGCCTCCGCCCATGCGGCGCCCGATCGAGCGGCGAGCGGGAGCACCGCGGCCCCATCCGGCCCGCGCCGCGTCAGCGGCCAACCCGAAGCGCCGGCCGCGGCGCTGGCCGCGCCGCCTGCGATCTACACCGCCTGGACCTTCGGCGAGCTGCCCGAACTGATGGAGATCCGCAAGGCCGGCCAGACGCTGGTGGGTTTCCCGGCGCTGATCGACCGCGGCACGCATGTCGAGATCGAGGTCTTCGACGAGCCCGAAGCGGCCGCCGCCAAGCACCGCGCCGGCCTGCGCCGGCTGGTCGCCTTGCAGATCAAGGAGCCGCTGAAGTACCTGGAAAAGAACATCCCGGACCTGACGAAGATGGCGGTCGCCTTCATGCCGCTGGGCTCGATGGAAGAACTGCGCACGCAGATCATCGACGTCGCGCTCGACCGCGCCTTCCTGGCCGAGCCGCTGCCGACCGACGCGCTCGCCTTCAAGGGTCGCATCGACGAGGGCCGCACGCGCCTGAACCTGATCGCGCAGGAGGTGGCGCGCATCGCCGGGGTGGTGCTGATCGAGTTTGCCGCGGCCGCCCGCAAGCTCAAGGACAGCCGGGCGCCCAAGGACGTCGCCGACGACATCACCGGGCAACTGCAGCGGCTGGTGCCCAGGCTGTTCATCGTGTCGACACCGTGGGCGCAGCTGCAGCACCTGCCACGGTATTTGAAGGCGATCACGCAGCGGCTCGACAAGTACCGCGCCGATCCGGCCCGCGATGCGCAGCGCCTGGCCGAGCTGCGCCCGCTCGAGCAGCGCTACATCCGCCGCCTGGCCGAGCGCAAGGGCGCGGCCGATGCGCGGCTGGACGAATACCGCTGGCTGCTCGAAGAACTGCGCGTGAGCCTGTTCGCGCAGGAGCTGCGCACGCCGCAGCCGGTCAGCGCCAAGCGGCTCGACAAGGTCTGGAGCCAGCTCAGCAGCTGATGGCGATCCGCCTGAACCCGGGCCGGCTCAGACCGTGGCGGGCGAGGGCTGGTTTTTCAGGAACAGCTCGGGGTCGGGCGCGAATTCGGCGTACAGCGGCAGCAGCGCGCCACCCAGCGCGCGGGCGTCGGAGCCGATGGTGCCGGCGCGCACGCTCGGGCGCGTGACGCCTTCCCAGCTGTAGGCGTCGAGGGCTTCCTCGATGTGCGCGATCAGGCGCGACAGCAGGTCACGGCCGAACACGCCGTCGACGATGACGTCGCCGAGATCGAGCAGGCAGGCCGCGTTGGCGATCGCCAGCGCCATCGCCTGGGCGGCGTTGCGCAGCCAGACGCGGGTGTAGTTGGCCCACGGCGGCTCGAGGGCACGGCCGTCGACGGCGGCCTGCGGATCGAGCCCCGCCGATTCGTAGAGGCGCTGCAGGTTGAACAGCGAGGCCGCGCTCAGCACCTGCGCCGGCACGCCGCCGCTGTTGGCGGCGTGCAGCGGCATCGAGCCCACCGCGCCGGCATTGCCACCGGCGCCGCCGTAGAGGTGGCTGTCGATCACCAGCCCGCCGCCGACGAAGGTGTCGACGAACAGGTAGAGAAAGCTCTTCATCGAGCGCCCGCGCCCGGCCACCAGTTCGGCCACGCAGGCCGCGGCGGTGTCCTTGATGAGGTGCACCGGCAGGTCGGTCATGGCCGACACGCGCTCGGCCAGGTCGATGTCGTTCCAGCGGCTGGCCTGATCGCTCGGCACGCCCAGCAGGGTCTGCCAGCCGCCCAGCGACAGCGGCGCGGCCACGCCCATGCCGGTCAGCCGGTGACTCAGCGAGCCGAGGCTGGCCACGCAGTGCCCGAGCATGCGCTGCAGCTCCGGGAACAGCGTGATCGGGTCGGGGAAGTCGTACTGCACGCCGAAACGCTCGCGCACCGCGCCGGTGAAGTCGATCACCAGCACGTCCATGCTGCGCCGTCCGATCTTGACGCCGATCGCGAAAGCGCCCTCGGGGTTGAGCGCGATCGGCACCGACGGCTGGCCGACCCGCCCGCGCAGCGGCTCGCGCTTGATCAGCAGGCCGTCATCGATCAGCGCGTTGACGATCAGCGACACCGTCTGCGTGCTCAGGTGGGTGAGCCGGGCCAGGTCGGCCTTGGGCAGCTCGCCATTGAGGCGGATCGCCTGCAGCACCACGCGCTCGTTGTACTGGCGCATGCCGACGTGGTTCGAGCCGCGGGGCCGCAGCTTGGGCGTGGTCGGTGCGGAGGCGGGGCGGGAGCTCATGGGCGACAACGGATCGATTTCGTAAGCCATGGCTGCGGGGCGGTGTGCAGGGGCGGTGGCGTTCGGGGTTCAGGGGTCGAGCGCCTCGCCGATCACACCCTTCTTGAGGATGAAATTGCCGTACGGCTGCAGATCACCGGTGAGCACGATGGCGAAGGCGCCACTGACGCGATCATAAAAGGCGAAGCGCTCGATCGCTTGACACTGCTCGGGGCGCGCATGGCCGCCGTCGGCCAGCATGGCGATGACGTCGCGCTGCAGGCGGCTGCGGTAGCCCGCCGGGGTGTCGCTGACCTGCATGTAGGCGACCGGCTGCTCCACCGCGGCGTCCAGCGGCAGCAGCTTGATGACGGCCTCGACCGTGCGCCCGATGCCCGCGCCGCTGACGTGCAGCACCGGCTTGCGCACGCCGTTGGCGCCGATCGCCAGGCTGGCGGCGGTGAAGTTGGCGTCGGCGATGACGATCTCGTCGCCGTGTCCCATCTCGGCCAGCACCTTCAGCAGGTCGGGGGTCAGCAGGGGGTCGATGCCCTTGAGCATGATGAATCCTTCTCTTCAAACAAAGCGCCCCGGACGGTGGGCCGGGGCGTGCACAGGCAGACGGGCGAAGGCGCGCGCCGGTGTCAGTGCGCCAGGTATTCGGCGGGGATCTTTTCCGGCGGCATCGCCCCGGTCATCACCGCCACGGTGTCGCTCATGCTGATCTTCTTGGGGTTGAGCACCGCGCAGCGCTTGCCCAGCCGCGCCACGTGGATGCGGTCGGCGATCTCGAACACGTGCGGCATGTTGTGGCTGATCAGGATCACCGGCAGGCCCTTGTCACGCACCCGGCGGATCAGTTCGAGCACCATGTTGCCCTCCTTGACACCCAGCGCCGCGGTCGGCTCGTCGAGGATCACGACGTGCTCGGCAAACGCCGCCGCACGCGCCACCGCCACGCACTGGCGCTGGCCGCCCGACAGGGTCTCCACCGCCTGCAGCATCGAGCGGATGCCGACCTTCAGGTCGTTCATGCGGGCGATGCTCTGCTCGAGCATCTTCTTCTTGTCGAGCATTCGCAGCACGTTGCCGGCAAAACCCTCGCGGCGCAGTTCGCGGCCCAGGAACAGGTTCTCGGCGATCGTCATGGCCGGGGCCACGGCGAGGTCCTGATAGACCGTCTCGATGCCGACCTTGCGGGCGTCCATCGGGCTCTTGAAGTGGATCGGCTTGCCGTCGAGTTCGATCGTGCCCTCGTCGGGAATCGTCGCCCCCGACAGGCACTTGATCAGGCTGGACTTGCCGGCGCCGTTGTCGCCGATCACCGCCAGGATCTCACCGGCGCGCAGTTCGAAGTCGGCGCCGTCGAGGGCGGTGACCTGGCCGTAGCGTTTGACCAGGCCGCGGGCCTGCATCACGATCTGTTGCGTGGCCATCAGCGGCCTCCCTTGCGAGAAAGTTGGTCAACAGTGACCGCCACGATCACCAGGATACCGGTGATCAGCACCTGATAGACGGACGACACACCCATCAGCGTCAGGCCGTTGCGCAGCACACCGACGACGATCGCACCGGCCAGCGAGCCGAGGATCACGCCGCGCCCGCCGAACAGGCTGGTGCCGCCGAGCACGACTGCCGTGATGGCGTCGAGGTTCTCGGTCTGGCCGGCGTTGGGGTCACCCACGCCGGTGCGGGCCACCGACAGCAGCGAAGCGACGCCGTAGAACACGCCGGCGAGCACGTAGACCCACAGCAGCACGCGTTCGGTCGGGATGCCGACCAGCCGGGTCGCCTCGGGGTTGTTGCCGACCGCGTAGACGTGGCGGCCGGAGGCGGTTTCACGCAGCCAGAACCAGGCGCCCAGGTAGAGCGCGATCATGAACACGGTGCCGTAGGCGACCGAGGTGCCACCGATGCGGAAGGTGTTGCCCAGCCAGGTCATCATCTCCGGCACCTGGGTGACGGTCTGAGCGCCCGAATAGAGCTGGGTGACGGCGAAGGCGATGTTGAAGGTGCCCAGCGTCACGATGAACGGAGGCAGCTTGATGCGGGTGACGAGCAGGCCGTTGATCAGGCCGAATGCGGCGGTCACCGAGATGCCCAGCAGGATGGCCAGCGGTGCGGGCAGGCCGAAGTCTTCGGCCACCTTGGTCATCACGATGCTGCCCAGTGCCATCACCATGCCGCACGAGAGGTCGATGCCGGCGGTGAGGATGATCAGGGTCTGGCCGATCGCGATGACGCCGACCACCATGACCTGTTGCAGGATCAGCGAGAAGTTGGCGCCGCTGAAGAAGTTGTCGGTGGTGATCCCGAAGATGGCGCACGCGATCGCCAGGGCGATGAACGGCCCGAGCTGGCTGATCGGTGGCAGCTTGTCTTTCAAGGTGTTCACGGTGGTCCTTGGACGTGAGAGTGGAGAGGGCGCACGGCCTGCCGAACGGGGCCTGGCCGCTCGTTCGACGCCGCGTGCGCCTGTGGCCCCTGCGCCTTGGCCGCCCCCGGGCGGGAGCGGTCGCCGTCAGCGGCGACCCGGGGCGCCGACCGGGGGGCGCTCGGCGCGCCCCCGGGATCGGCCGTCAGGAAATTACTTCTTGCCCCAGCACAGGTCCAGACCCGTCTTGGCGTCCTTGCTGTCGACGCCGGCGATCGACTTGGCGGCGATCAGGGTCACGCCGGTGTCGGTGTAGCCGCTGACCTTCTTGCCGGTCTTGGCGTATTCGACGCCGGCTTCGACGCCCATCGAGGCCATGCGCAGCGGGTACTGCTGCGAGGTGGCAGCGATCTTGCCGCCGCTGGCGTCCTTGATGCCGTCGCAGCCGCCGTCGACCGACACGATCAGCACGTCCTTCTCCTTGCCGGCGGCCTTCAGTGCGTTGTAGGCACCGGCGGCTGCGGGTTCGTTGATGGTGTAGACGACGTTGATGTTGGGGTTCTTCTGCAGGCAGTTTTCCATGCCGGTCTGGCCCTTGGCGCGGTCGCCGAAGCTGTCGGCCATGCAGACCACTTCAGCCGGCTTGGCCAGCTCGTTGTTCTTGGCATCGAACGACTTCAGGCCGTAGCCCTGCAGGAAGCCGTTGTGACGCTGCGCGCCCACCGGGTGGCCGGGGAACAGGTCGAGCGTGGCGATCACCGGGGTCTTGCCGCCCAGCGCTGCCTTGGCGTACTGGCCGATCAGCACGCCGGCCTTGTAGTTGTCGGTGGCGAACAGCGCGTCGGTGGCTTCGGCCGGGTCGGTCGGGCTGTCGAGCGCGATCACCATCACGCCTTGCGCCTGGGCCTTCTTGATGGCCGGGATGATGGCCTTCGAGTCGCTGGGGGTGATCAGGATGGTCTTGGCGCCGGCGGCGATCATGTTTTCCATCGCGGTGACCTGGCCGGCGTTGTCGCCGTCGGTCTTGCCAGCGCCGCTCAGCAGCTTGGCGCCCTTGGCCTTGGCGGCTGCCGCGGCGCCTTCCTTCATCTTCACGAAGAAGGGGTTGGTTTCGGTCTTGGTGATCAGGCCGATGACCGGCTCGGCAGCGAAAGAGGCACCGGCGGCGCAAGCCAGAGCAGCGGCGATGGCAAGGGTGGAAAGACGCTTCATGTTGTCTCCTGGGGGGCAAAAAGTGGGTTGGAACCGTGTCGGCTTCAATCGGCTGGACCTCTTGAACGCGGAACGGATCGTAACGGTGCTGTTGAATAAATCAATGAAGTTGATTTAGTGATTTCCCTTAGTTCAATCCCGATCAGCAGATGAGACGATCCCGGTCGCGCAGGCCACGCCGTTGTGTCGGGTTGTTTAGGCCTGTGCTAAATCTTTCCTGTTGATCAAAGTTTCACCGAGTTCCGCCATGAATCAAACCCAGCCTGTTGTTGTGTGCGGCGAATCGCTGCTCGATGTGTTCGAAGACGGCGCCACGCCCACCGGGCTGCGGCTCGACGCGGTGGTGGGCGGCTCGCCGCTCAATGTCGCGATGGGCCTTGCGCGGCTGGCTCAGCCGGCCTGGTTCCTGGGCGCCGTGTCGCGCGATTTCCTGGGCGAGCGCATCGAACGCAGCATCAGCGAGGAGAACATCCACAAGGGCGCACTCGTGCGCTGCGATGCACCGACCACCCTCAGCCTGGTGGGCGTCGACGCCCAGGGGGTGCCGAGCTATCGCTTCTACGGTCACGGCGGCGCCGACCGCCAGTTGCTGCCGGAGCACCTGGCGCTGCTGCCGACCGAGGTGGCGGCGTTCCACTTCGGCTCGTACTGCTGCGTGGTCGAGCCCATCGGCAGCACGATCCGCCAACTGGTCGACGACCGTCGCGCGACCAGCGTGATCTCCTACGACCCCAACGTGCGCCTGAACGTGCAGCCGTCACTGGAGGTCTGGCGCGAGATGGTCGAGTGGATGGCGCAGCGCGCCCACCTGCTCAAGCTCAGCGACGAGGATTTCGAGCGCCTCTATCCCGGCCAGGAGCCGCAGGATCTGGCGCGCGGCTGGCTCGCGGCCGGCGTCAAGCTGGTGATGATGACGTGCGGCGGCGATGGCGCGCTGGTCTGGTCGGCCGCCGGCCACGTGAGCGTCAGCGCGCCCAAGGTCAAGGTGCAGGACACCGTGGGCGCGGGCGATACCTTCCAGGCCGCCACGCTGACCGCGCTGGCCGAGATCGGCAAGCTCACGCCGGGCGCGATCGGCACGCTCAGCCTCGACGAAATGCAGCGCGTGGCCAGCTTTGCCGCCAATGCGGCAGCGATCACCTGCACCCGCCGCGGTCCGGATCTGCCGCGCCGCAACGAGCTTCCCGCCAGCGTCTGAGGGAAGGGTGCCTCGCTCCGCCAGGCCCGTGCCCAAGTGTTTGGCCGACAAGGTCTGGCGGGGCTGTATACTGGTGGGCTTCGGGGCGTAGCGCAGCTTGGTAGCGCATCTGGTTTGGGACCAGAGGGTCGCACGTTCGAATCGTGTCGCCCCGACCATATGAATCAACGGCTTAGCTCTGCAAAGGGCTAGGCCGTTTGGCTTTGGGGTAACGCCGGGGTAACGCCGGGGTAACGGCAGCCGTGATTTCAAGGCTGTAGCGCCGCGTTGGCGCCCTCGAAAATGCTCATCGGGCGCGGCGCTCAAGCCGGCTTTTTTCTCTCTGCCTTGGCTATCCGTTCGGCTGTTCCATCAACCGGATCATGCCCGGACGCCCTGCACGCAAGGGTGTGTAGCGCCGGAGGATGGTGACCTCGAGGTCTGGACGCTTGGCCAAGTTTCAATCCGCACCGACCGAAGCTGCCGCGCTGATCAGGTGAAGCACCTGGGATTCGGGGACCAGCCTAGGCGCGGCGGTGGGGATTTTCTCAGGCGGCCAGCGGCCAGCCGTTCACGTGCATGTCGATGTGCACATCGGCGAAGGGGCACACCACGGCGCCGGCTTCGTCGCGCTCGATCAGCCCCAGTTCGGCCAGCGCCTGCACATCCTCATGGACGCGCTTCACGTCCCGGCCTACACGCCGCGCCAGCTCGCGCACTGCCATCGTTCCTTGGCCCTGCAGCGCGCCCACCAGAGCCCAGCGCCGCTCTGTCAGGCGACCGAAGAACGAGGCCGGGCTCTCGAAGTTCAGCACCTCGCCTTGATAGCTGGCCGAGGTGGCTTTGCGGGCAGCAGCGCGCAGGCCGGATTGCCAGTCGGGCTGCAGCGTGATGGTCAGGGTTCGCGGGGTCATGCTCATGGCGCTCTCCGGGCCGCTTCCACGGCTGCAATGAAGTCTTCCACCAGGCGTTCCACGCTGGTGAACACATAGGGCCGCTCTTCGTCGCCGATGTGGCAGTGGTCGCCCTTGCCGCGCTCGTTGTCGAAGCCGACCACGCGCTGACCACCGACGGCATAGATGGCGCGGTACTTGAACCCGTGCTCGGTTGGCGGCACCGGCTCAGGAACGCGCCACACCACCAGTTCGATCACACCCTCGGGCGTGATGTTCTTGAAGCGGGTGATGAGCTCGGCCTTCATCGTTGGCAATTATGCCAACAGTCACGTCCTTGTGGTCAGCCCACTCCACCCATCGCCAGCTGATCCTCGCCCGCGCTGGGCACCAGCGACGGCCGACCGACGATCAGCGGGTCGACCGAGCCGATGGTGCCGAGTTCACGCCGGGTGTACGGCAGCCGGTGCAGCACGTAGCGCATGGCGTTCAGGCGTGCGCGCTTCTTGCAGTCCGACTTGATCACCGTCCACGGCGCGTCCGAGGTGTCGCAGTGCACGAACATGCCCTCCTTGGCACGGGTGTAGTCGTCCCACTTGTCGAGCGAGGCCATGTCGATCGGGCTGAGCTTCCACTGCTTGAGCGGGTGCAGCTCGCGCTCCTTGAAGCGGCGGCGCTGCTCGGCGCGGCTGACCGAGAACCAGAACTTGAACAGGTGCACGCCCGAGCGCACCAGCTGGCGCTCGAACTCCGGCGCCTGGCGCAAAAACTCGTCGTACTCGGCATCGGAGCAGAAACCCATCACCCGCTCGACGCCGGCGCGGTTGTACCAGCTGCGATCGAACATCACGATCTCGCCGCGCGTGGGCAGGTGCTGGATGTAGCGCTGGAAGTACCACTGGCCGCGCTCGACCTCGCTGGGTTTTTCGAGCGCCACCACGCGCGCGCCGCGTGGATTCAGATGCTCCATGAAGCGCTTGATCGCGCCGCCCTTGCCGGCCGCGTCGCGGCCCTCGAACAGGATCACCACCCGCGCGCCGGTCTCCTTGACCCAGGCCTGCAGCTTCAGCAGCTCGACCTGCAGGCGGTATTTCTGCTTCTCGTAGGACTTGCGCGACAGCAGGTTGCGGTACGGATAGGCGCCCTCGCGCCAGCGGGCGCTGAGCTCGATGTCCGGGTCGGTGCCGGCACGCAAGGCGTCGGGCCCCGACAGCAGCGCGGCGCGCAGCGCCTGCACCTCGTCGGGCGATGCGCCGGCCATCAGCGTCTGCAACTGGCGCAGCGACTCGTTGACCTGACGCTTGCCGGGCGCTCGGTTCAGCAGGTCGGTCACCACCGCCTCCTGCACCGTCAGGGTGGTGCTGGTGCGCCGCGCCACGCGGTCGCGTTCGGCCGTGAGCGATCCCGGGCTGGCGAGGGTGTCGCCGGCAGTGGTCGGCCGCGGCGTGCTGCGCTTGCGTCGAACCGGCGCAGGGCTTTCGGGTTGGGGTGGCGCGACGCCGGCTTGATCCTTGGCCATCAGAACCTCATGTGACAAACGTGTGATGGTTTGATGATGCGCGACCGCGGACGGGCTGGCTTGCGATAAGTCAAGTCACGGCATGAGGCGCGACCCGCCGCAGGGTGTGCCCGGCCGGGCCGAGCCGAACCGTCACAATCTGCGCCGCCGCCTTCCCCTCACGTCCTGCTCACCACCGATCCTGCTGCCGATGAATCCGCTCTCCCACGACGCCGACACCACCGTGATCACGCTGCCCAACGGCGTGCGCGTGCTCGCCATCGCGCTGCCGCACCTGGCGAGCGTGAACGTCAGCGTGTTCGTGCGCACCGGCAGCCACCACGAGAGCCGGCGCCTCAACGGCATCAGCCACGTGGTCGAGCACATGGCGTTCAAGGGTACGCACGGGCGTACCTGCCAGCAGATCAACCTCGACGCCGAACGGCTGGGCGCCGACGTCAACGCCCACACCGACAAGGACCACACCGCCTACCACATGCGCGGCCTGGCACAGCATGCCGGCGTGTTCGTGCAGATGCTGGGCGACATCGTGCGCAACAGCACCTTCCCCGAGGCCGAGCTCGAGCGCGAGCGCCAGGTCATCCTGCACGAGTACACCGAAGATGAAGACGACGCACTGACGCAGGGCTACAAGCTGTTCGACCGCCTGTGCTTCGGCAGCCACGCCGCCGCGCAGCCGGTGATCGGCGTGCGCGCCAACATCGAACGCTTCACGCGCCAGGACCTGCTCGACTACGTGCAGCAGCGGTACAGCGCGCCCAACGTGATCGTCGCGGTGGCCGGGCCGGTCGACCCGCAGGCGATCGCCCGCGAGGCCGAGGCGGCGTTCGGCACGATGGCCTCGGGCCCCGTCAACCGCGTGACGGCGCCGCACTGGGTCGGCGGCTTGCGCACCCATCGGCAGGCCGGCTGCAGCCAGACCCACGTGGTGCTGGGTTTTCCGGCACCGGCGCTGCGTTCGCAGCCGCAGGCGGCGATCGTGGCTGCCGCGGTGCTCGGCGAGGGCATGAGCTCGCCGCTGCTCGACACCCTGCGCGAGCGCCGTGGCCTGGCCTATTACGCCGCCTGCTCGACCGACATCACCGAGATCGCCGGCCAGTTCATGGTCGAGGCGTCGACCTCGGCCGAACACCTCGACGACTTCTTCGACGAGGTCGGCCAGCTGCTGCGCACCCAGGCCGAGCGCATCCAGCCGATCGACCTGGAGCGCGCGCGCAACCAGCTCGCCATGCGCGGCCTGCGCAACTTCGAGCGGCCGCAGCGTCGGCTCGAATCGGCTGCGCTGGACCTGTACGTGTTCGGCCACGTGCGCTCGCGCGCCGAGTGGCAGGCCGGCATCGACGCGGTCAGCGCGGATCAGGTGCGCACCGAGTTTGCGCGCCTGATCGGCTCGCCGGTGGCGGTGGCGATCGCCGGCAAGGTGCCGGCGCGTGCCAAGGAACGCGCGCTCGAACGCCTGGCGGTGCTCGGCGGCCGGCCGGCCTGAGTCGCACCGAACCGGCGTTCGACCGCGCTCGGCTGCGTCGATCCGCGTTCAGGCCACCCGGCAGGCCGCCAGCGTCGCGCCTTCCTCGAACACGAACTGCCGGAACGCCGCATTCGCGCCGGTCAGCAAGGTGTCGCGGCGTTGCACGAAACACCAGTCGATCAGCTTGGGCATGCCCTGCACGTCGAGCACCGCCATCAGCCCCGCGCCGAGCTCGACCTGGAAGGTGTGGGCCGACAGGAAGCTGATGCCCATGCCGCACATGACCGCCTGCTTGATGGTCTCGTTGCCGGCCAGTTCCATGCCGCGCTTGATCTGGATCGACTGCGACTGCAGCAGGTGTTCCAGGAACTGCCGCGTCGCCGAACCGCCCTCGCGGAAGATGAACTCCTCGTCGCGCAGATCGGCCCACGCCAGGCCGCGACGCCGCGCCAGCGCGTGACCGGGGTGGGCGACGATGCAGTGCGGATGGCGCGCGAAGCTGGCCGCCTCCAGGTCGGCCTCGGACGGCGGATAGCCGGTGATCGCGATGTCGAGCCGGTGCTCCTGCAGCATCGCCAGCACCTCGCTGCGCTTGGCGACCGTGAGCTTGAGCCGCACCTCGGGATGACGGCGGTGGAACTCGCTCAGCAGCCGTGGCGCGAAGTAGTGCGCGGTCGACACCACGCCCAGGTGCAGCAGCCCGCGCGGGCCCCGGGCGCCCGCCGCCGAAGCGCCGCTGGCCTCGGCCTCGTGCACCGCCATCGCGTCTTCGGTGGCGCGCACCTGGGCCAGGATCACCCGGGCGTGCTGCAGCAGATCCTGCCCGGCATCGGTCAGGCGCTGGCGCTGCGGGCGCTCGAACAGCAGCGTGCCGAGGTCGGTCTCGAGCTGGCGCAGCTGCATCGACACCGCCGGCTGGCTCATGCCGAGCTGCTCGGCGGCGCGCGAAAAGCTGCCGCAGCTGGCGATGGTCTCGAATATCCGCAGGTGGCGCAGGTTGAAGTCTTTCATGTCGCTCACTTTCGATTCAGGACTTTCCCGCAGCCCGCCGACCCCGGGTGGCGGCTGGCGGGGCGGCCGGGGGCATCCACGATGGCGAAGCACTGCAACATCAGTATTTCTTGATGGATCGGATCAGAGTCTATCAATTGCGCCTGAAGGTGTCGGCTCCTACGCTTGGCACCCATGAACACCACCGCTGCCACCCCGATGTCCACCTTCAAGCCCTTCCCGCGCTGGGACGATGCGCGTGCCGCCGCGCTCGACGAACCCGGCCAGCTGCTCTATCGCAGCAACCTGCTGGGGTCGGACCTGCGCATCACCAACTACGGCGGCGGCAACACCTCGGCCAAGATCTGGCAGCGCGACCCGCTGACCGGCGAGCAGGTCGAGGTGCTGTGGGTCAAGGGCTCGGGCGGCGACGTCGGCTCGATGAAGCTCGACGGCTTCTCGACCCTCTACATGGACAAGCTGCGCGCCCTCAAGGGCCTGTACCGCGGGCTCGAGAACGAAGACGAGATGGTCGGCTACCTGCCGCACTGCACCTTCAACCTCAACGGCCGCGCCGCCTCGATCGACACGCCGCTGCACTCGTCGCTGCCCTATACGCACGTCGACCACATGCATCCCGATGCGGTGATCGCGATCGCGGCGATGGCCAACTCACAGGTCATCACCAGGCAGGTGTTCGAAGGCACCGTCGGCTGGATGCCCTGGCTGCGCCCGGGCTACGAACTGGGCCAGCAGCTCGCCGCCTGCAACGCCGCCCACCCCGGCCTGCGCGGCATCGTGCTCGGCGGCCACGGCCTGTTCAGCTGGGGCGACACGGCCAAGAGCTGCTACGAGAACACCGTCGACCTGATCGAACGCGCGCAGACCTGGCTGGCGCAGGAACGCGCCGCACGCAAGGTGCAGGTGTTCGGCGGCACCCGCTTCGAGACGCTGGCCGCTGACGACAGCCAGGCGACCTTGGCCCGCGTGCTCCCGGTGCTGCGCGGCTTGTCGGCCGAAGGCGCGCCGAAGCTCTTGCACCTCAATACGTCACCGGAAGTGCTGGAGTTCGTCAACTCCGCCGATCTGGAGCCGCTGGCCGGGCTCGGCACCTCGTGCCCGGATCACTTCCTGCGCACCAAGATCCGCCCACTGATCGTGCCCGAGGCGGTCTACCGCCTGACCGGCGCGCCACTCAAGGCCGCGCTGCAGGACCTGCTGGCCGCCTACCGCGCCGAATACGCCGCCTACTACGAGCGCTGCAAGCGCGCCAACAGCCCGGCGCTGCGCGACCCGAATCCGGTCGTGATCCTGCTGCCGCGCATCGGCATGGTGACGATCGCGAAAGACAAGGCCACCGCCCGCATCGCCGGCGAGTTCTACGTCAACGCGATCAACGTGATGCGCGAAGCCAATGCCGTCGACAAATACGTCGGCCTGCCCGAGCAGGAAGCCTTCGACATCGAATACTGGCTGCTCGAAGAAGCCAAGCTGCAGCGCATGCCCCGCCCGAAGCCCTTGGTCGGCAAGGTGGCGCTGGTGACCGGCGGTGCCGGTGGCATCGGCCAGGCGATCGCCAAGCGCATGCTGGCCGAAGGCGCCTGCGTCGTGCTGGCCGACATCGACCAGGAGGCGCTGGATTCGGTCGGTGCCGACCTGGCCAAGGCGCATGGCCGCGACCACGTGCGCGGCGTGCGCTGCGACGTGACGAGCGAGGCCAGCGTGATCGCCGCCTTCGACCGCGCAGCCGTCGAGTTCGGCGGCGTCGACATCCTGGTCAGCAACGCCGGCATCGCCTCGGCCGCGCCGATCGACGAGACCACGCTCGAACTCTGGAACCGCAACCAGAGCATCCTCGCCACCGGCTACTTCCTGGTCGCCCGCGAAGCCTTCAAGCAGATGAAGGCCCAAGGCACCGGCGGCAGCATGATCATGATCGCCAGCAAGAACGGCATGGTGGCGAGCAATCAGGCGACCGCCTACTGCGCCGCCAAGGCGGCCGAGATCCAGCTCAGCCGCAGCTTCGCGCTCGAAGGCGCGCCGCTGGGCATCCGCAGCAACGTGGTCAACCCCGACGCCGTGATCCGCGGCTCGAAGATCTGGACCGGCAAGTGGAGCGAGGAGCGCGCCGCCGCCAACAAGATCGACGAGGGCGACCTCGAAGCCTTCTACCGCGACCGCTCGATGCTCAAGCGCAGCGTCTTCCCCGAAGACATCGCCGAAGCGACCTACTTCTTTGCCGCCGAACACCTGAGCGCGAAGTCCACCGGCAACATCCTCAACGTCGATGCGGGAAATCTCGCCGCGTTCACCCGTTGAGCCTGCTGCCGAACCAAGGAATCACCATGTCCCTGATCGACAAGAACCTCATCGCCGCGCACAACGACCGGCTCCTGCGCCACGTCAACAACGACTACGCCCACCTGGGCGAACAGCTCGCCCGCCGCGGCATCGACATCGAAGCCGTGCGCGCCAAGGTGGCGGCATTCGGCGTCGCCATCCCGAGCTGGGGCGTGGGCACCGGCGGCACGCGTTTCGCGCGTTTCCCGGGCCGCGGCGAGCCGCGCAACGTGTTCGACAAGCTCGAAGACTGCGGCGTGATCCAGCAGCTGTCGCGCGCCACGCCGACCGTCTCGCTGCACATTCCGTGGGACACGTGCAGCGACTGGAGCGAGCTGCGCCAGGCCGCAGCCAGCCACGGCCTGGCGTTCGACGCGATCAACTCCAACACCTTCTCCGACCAGAAGGGCCAGGCCCACAGCTACAAGTTCGGCAGCCTGACGCACGGCGACGCGGCCACCCGCGCGCAGGCCGTGGCGCACAACATCGAGTGCATCGAGATCGGCCAGAAGCTCGGCAGCAAGGCGCTGACGGTGTGGATCGGCGACGGTGCCAACTTCCCCGGCCAGCAGCATTTCCGCCGCGCCTTCGACCGCTACCTGGAGAGCGCGCAGCAGATCTACGCCGCGCTGCCGGGCGACTGGCGAATGATGCTGGAGCACAAGATCTGCGAGCCGGCGTTCTACGCCACCGTGATCCAGGACTGGGGTTCGAGCTTCATGGCTGCCAGCGCGCTGGGCCCGAAGGCGCAGTGCCTGGTCGACCTCGGCCACCACGCGCCCAACGTCAACATCGAGATGATCGTGGCGCGCCTGATCGCCGCCGGCAAGCTGGCGGGTTTCCACTTCAACGACAGCAAGTACGGCGACGATGATCTCGATGCCGGCAGCGTCGCGCCGTATCGCCTGTTCCTGGTCTTCAACGAACTGGTGGCTGCGGCGCACGAGGGTGTGAGCGGCTTCGACCCGGCCTACATGCTCGACCAGAGCCACAACGTCACCGATCCGATCGAGAGCCTGATGACCAGCGCCGCGCAGGTGCAGCGCACCTACGCGCAGGCGCTGATCGTCGACCGCGCCGCGCTCGACGCCGCGCAGGACGCCAACGACGCGCTGGTGGCCACGCAGTGCCTCAAGCGCGGCTTCGACACCGACGTCACGCCGATCCTGCAGCGTGTGCGCTTCGATGCCGGCGGCGCGATCGACCTGGTCGGCGCCTACCGCGCCAGCGGCTACCGCCAGCGCGTGGCCGAGGCCCGGCCGGCGGTGGCGGGCGGTGGTGGCGGCATCGTCTGACCCGCGGTTTCGAGTTCACGCAGTTCCCACGCGTTTCACCCCCTGGTCGCACGTCGCGGCCTTACACAGCCCCCGAGGAGACAACATGACAACCCGAATCAAACTGATCGCCGCCGCCGCCCTGGCGGTCTGCATGGTGAGCCCGGCCATGGCCGCCGACAAGATCGCGCTGGTCGTCAAGAGCCTGGGCAACGGCTTCTTCGATGCCGCCCACCAGGGCGCGCTGGAAGCGGCCAAGGAATTGAAGGACGTCGAGATCATCTACACCGGCCCGGCCAAGGCCACGGCCGAAGGCCAGATCGAGATCATCAATTCGCTGATCGCGCAGAACGTCAAGGCCATCGTCATTTCGGCCAACGACCCGGACGCGCTGGTGCCGTCGCTGAAGAAGGCGATGTCGCGTGGCATCAAGGTCATCTCCTTCGACTCGGGCGTCAAGAAGGAAGGCCGGCTGATGCAGCTGAACCCGTCCAACAGCGCGCTGATCGGCGAGAAGCTGGTCAAGATGAGCGAGCAGGTGGTAGGCAAGACGGGCGAGATCGCCGTGCTGTCGGCCACTGCGCAGGCCACGAACCAGAACATCTGGATCGGCGAGATGAAAAAGGTGCTGGCGCAGCCCGGCTACAGCGGCCTGAAGCTGGTCAACGTGGTCTACGGTGACGACCAGACCGACAAGAGCTATCGCGAAGCACAAGGCCTGTTCAAGAGCTACCCGAACCTGAAGGCGATCGTGGCCCCGACCACGGTGGGCATTGCCGCCGCCGCCAAGGCGGTGCAGGACGAGAAGAAGGTCGGCCAGATCTTCGTCACCGGCCTGGGCCTGCCGTCCGAGATGGCCGGACACGTCAAGAGCGGCGCGGTCAAGTCGTTCGCGATCTGGAATCCGATCGACCTCGGCTACTCGTCGATCCACATCGCGCATGCCTTCATGAAGGGCAAGGCCAAGGGCACTGCGGGCGAGAAGATCTCGCTCGGCCGCGTCGGCACGACCACGCTCGATGCCAACCTTGAGGGCGCGATGGCCGAGCCGTTCACCTACGACGCCGGCAACGTCGAGCAGTTCGCGAAGATTTTCTAAGTTGGACCGGGTGCCGCGTTGTCATGAGAGTTGATTCATCCCCCGCCTGGCTCACGCTGCGCGGCATCCACAAACGCTTCGGTCCGACCCATGCCCTGAAGGGTGTGGACCTGGACCTGGTGCCCGGCCAGGTGCTGGCCGTGATCGGCGAAAACGGCGCCGGCAAGTCGACCTTAGTGAAGACGCTGACCGGCGTCTACCAATCTGACGAAGGCGAGATCCGCATCGAAGGCAAGCCGCAGCGCTTCCTGCGGGCGCAGGACGCGCAGGCCGCCGGCATCGTGGCCGTGCACCAGGAAACGGTGATGTTCGAGGAGCTGAGCGCCGCCGAGAACATCTTCATCGGTCGCCAGCCGATGCGCAGCGTCGGCCCGTTCAAGGTGATCGACTGGGCGCGCATGAACCGCGAGGCGCAGGCGGTGCTCGATCAAGTGGGCGCCGGTTTTGCCTCGACCACGACGGTCAAGAACCTGAGCCTGGCGCAGCGCCACCTGATCGAGATCGCGCGGGCGCTGTCGCAGAAGGCCCGCGTCGTGATCCTCGACGAGCCCACCGCGGCCTTGTCGCAAGCCGAGATCCGTGATTTCTACGGGCTGGTGCGCGGCCTCAAGGCGCAGGGCGTGGCGGTGCTCTTCATCACCCATAAGTTCGACGAGATCTTTGCCGTCTGCGACCGCTACGTGGTGTTGCGCGACGGCGCGTCGGTGGGCGAGGGCGCGATCGCCGATGCCGACGAGCCGATGCTGGTCAAGCTGATGGCCGGCCGGGCCATCGAACACATCTATCCCGCCATCACCAGCCAGCCCGGCGAGGTGGTGCTGAAGGTGCAGGGCCTGAGCCACCCGAGCGAGTTCGCCGACCTCAGCTTCGAGTTGCGGCGTGGCGAGATCCTCGGCTTCTACGGCCTGGTGGGCGCCGGCCGCAGCGAGGCGATGCTCGCGTTGATGGGGCTCAACCCGGCAGCGACGGGTGAAGTGACGGTCGACGGCAAGCGCATCGAGATCCGCCGACCCGGTGACGCGATCGCAGCCGGCATGGCCTATGTGCCCGAGGAGCGCCAGCGCCAGGGCGGCATCCTCGGCTTCTCGGTGCGGCACAACATCAGCCTGGCGGGATTGGCGAGCGGAGCCTCGGCGCTGTCGCGTGGGCCGTGGCTGTCGCCGCTGCGCGAGGGCGCGCTGGCCGCGAAGATGATCGAGCGCCTGCGCATCAAGACCGCGAGCCAGGACACGCCGATGTCGGGCCTGTCGGGCGGCAACCAGCAGAAGGTGGTGATCGCCAAGTGGCTGGGCCTGAACCCGCGCATCGTCATCCTCGACGAGCCGACCAAGGGCATCGACGTCGGCGCCAAGCAGGCCGTCTATCACCTGATCGCCGAGATGGTCGAACAGGGCCTGGCGGTGATCCTGGTGTCGTCCGAACTGCCCGAGGTGATGCACCTGGCGCACCGCGTGATCGTGATGCGACGCGGCCGCATGGCCAGCGAGTTCGCGATGGGCCAGGCCGATGCGGAAACCGTGGTGGCCGCGGCATCCGGCCTGGAACTGCCACCCCGGTCGGCGGTGCCGGCACCCCTGAGCGCGCCCGATGAGCTGCGACCCATCACCCTGAACCCGGAGCTGGCCGCATGAAGCCCACGCTGTTTTCTCACATCTCCGGCGTGCGCCGCGAGTGGCTGCTGCTGGCGATCATCTCGGTGATCGTGCTGGCGGTCGGCGCGCGCGCGCCGGTGTTCCTGACCTGGCGCAACGCGCTCGACATCGGCAACGACTCGGCCATCCTCGCCATCCTGGTGATGGGCCAGATGCTGGTGCTGCTGACACGCGGCATCGACCTGTCGGTGGCGTCCAACCTCGCGCTCACCGGCATGTTGTGCGCGCTGGCCGGGCGTACTTGGGCCGACATTCCGCTGCCGCTGCTGATCGCGATGGCCTGCGGCATCGGTGCCGGGCTCGGTTTCGTCAACGGCTGGCTGATCATGCGCTTCAACCTGCCGGCGATCGTCGTCACGCTCGGCACGATGGCGGCCTACCGCGGTGCGGTGTTCGTCTCCAGCGGCGGCGCCTGGGTGTCGGATCAGGACATCCATCCGCTCATCAAGGGCCTGCCGCGCGAGACGCTGCTCGGCCTGCCGATGCTGATCTGGATTGCCGCGATCGTGGTGGCGCTGGCGCTGTACCTGCTGCGCTGGCGGCGCGAGGGGCGCGAGCTGTACGCCTTCGGCGGCAGCCCGACGGCGGCGGTTTATGCGGGCATCCCGGTGCTCGACCGGCTGGTGATGGCCTACACCTTGTCGGGCCTGCTGGCGGGCCTGGCCGGGCTGCTGTGGGTCGGGCGCTATTCGATCGCCTTCAGCGAGCTGGCGTCGGGTTATGAACTCACCGTGGTCGCGGCCTGCGTGATCGGCGGCGTCAGCATCGGCGGCGGCGTCGGTTCGATCGGCGGCGCGGTGCTGGGCGTGCTGTTCATCGGCGTGATCAACGGCGCGCTGCCGGTGATCCAGGTTTCGCCGTTCTGGCAGCAGGCCATCGCCGGCGCCGTGATCCTGATCTCGGTGGTGCTCAACGCCCGCGCCGACCGCGGCCACGGCCGACAGATCCTGGAGCGGCCGCAGTCGCCCGCTCCGTCCAACACTGCAACTCAAGGAGCCGCTGCATGAAAGCGCTCGACACCTGGGAGCGCGTGCTGATCGCGCTGATCGTGGCGGTCTACTTCTGCTTCGGCATCGGCATCGAGGGCTTCTTCTCGCCCTACGCGCTGGCCGACAGCACCTACAACTTCTCCGAGAAGGCGCTGATCGCACTCGCCATGGCGCTGCTGGTGGTCTCCGGCGAGATCGACCTGTCGATCGCCGCGACCATGGCGCTGGCGTCGCTGGCGATGGGTTTTGCGATGCAGGCCGGCGCCGGCCTGCCGGTGATGCTGCTGGTGGCGATCGCGGTCGGTGCGCTGTGCGGCGCCTTCAACGGCTGGCTGGTCACGCGCTGGAAGCTGCCGTCGATCGTGGTCACCATCGGCACGCTGTCGCTCTATCGCGGCCTGGCGCAGGTGGTGCTGGGCGACCAGGCGATCACCGGCTATCCCGAGACGCTCAGCAACTGGGGCAACGGCAGCGTCGGTGACCTGATCGGTGTGCCGTGGCTGATCGTGCCGATCGAGTTCGCGGTGCTGCTGGTGATGGCGCTGGCCGTGGGCCTGCTGCTGCACCGCACGATCCACGGCCGGCGCATCTATGCGATCGGCGCCAACCCGATCGCCTCGCGCTTCTCGGGCATCGCGGTCGATCGCTATCGGCTCGGGCTGTTCATCTTTGCCGGAGTGATGGCGGCCCTCGCCGCGATCCTGCTGACCGGGCGCATCGGCAGCACGCGACCCAATCTGGCGATGGGCTGGGAGCTCGACGCGGTGACGATCGTGATCCTCGGCGGCGTCGCCATCGAGGGCGGGCGCGGCAGCATCGTCGGCGTGCTGCTGGCGGCCGTGCTGCTGGGCAGCTTCACGTTCGCGCTCGGCATGTTGAACGTCTCGGGCATCGTGATGTCGATGATCGTCGGCGCGCTGCTGATCGTGGCGATGGTGCTGCCACGCTGGCTGCGGCTGCTGCGCCGCCCGAGTGCGGCGGCGCTCAAGCCGGCCTGAGGACGAAGGAATCACGACCATGACGACCGAAAAGATCGCCTTCCGCATGTTCCTCAACCCCGGCTGCGAGGCCGAGTACCAGCTGCGCCACGACCGCATCTGGCCCGAACTGGTGGCGCTGTTGAAGAACAGCGGCGTCAGCGACTACAGCATCTTTCTCGACGAGCCGCGCGGCGTGCTGTTCGCCGTGCTGAGCCGCAGCCCCGGTCACACGATGCAGACGCTGCCGCAGCACCCGGTGATGCAGCGCTGGTGGCAGCACATGAAGGACATCATGCGTTGCAACCCCGACGGCTCGCCGGTGGCCGAGCCGCTGCCGTGTCTGTTCCATCTCGACTGAGCCCGGCGATGCAAGACAAGGACGCCTGCACGCTGGTGCTCGACATCGGCAAGAGCAACGCCAAGCTGGTGCTGATCGATGCCGCGGGCGAGGTGATCGCCCGCGCCCAGCGCGCCAACGAATCGGTCGCGCCGGGCGAGTCTCGCTGGCAGGGCGAGGCGTTGCCGTATCGCGCACTCGGCGTGGATGCGCTGCAGGCGTGGCTGCTGCAGGCCATCCCCGAGTTGCCGCAGCGCGAGCGCATCGCGCGCATCTCCGTCACCACCCACGGCGCGGCGTTCTGCGCGCTGGGTGAGGATGGCCTGCTGATCGCGCCGATCGATTACGAGTGGGATGGTTACGGCGACGAGCGCGCCGCGTTCGAGGCCGAGTCCGACCCGTTCACCCACACCGGCTCGCCGCACCTGCCGCAAGGCCTCAACGCCGGTCTGCAACTGCACTGGCTGCAGCGCCAGTTGCCGGATGCGTGGTGGCAGATCCGCTGCTGGTTGCCGTATCCGCAGTACTGGGCCTGGTGGTTCAGCGGCGTGGCGGCCAGCGAGGTGTCGTCGCTCGGTTGCCACACGGGGCTGTGGTCGCCGCAGCGTGGTGGCTTCAGCGACTGGGCACAGCGCCGTGGCATCGCCACGCTGTTCGCGCCCGTTCGCCCGGCGTGGGATGTGCTCGGACCACTGCGGCCGGCGCTGGCTCGATCGCTCGGGCTGGCGGAGACGGTCGAGGTGCATTGCGGCTCGCACGACAGCAACGCCTGCCTGGCGCGCTACCTGTGCCACAGCCCGGACGCCACGGTGCTGTCGACCGGCACCTGGACCATCGCGATGGCCGCCGGGGCGCCAGCCGACATGCTCGACGCCGGCCGTGACCAGCTCGTCAACGTGGCGGTCGACGGCGCGCCGGTGCCGACGGCGCGTTTCATGGGCGGGCGCGAGTTCGCGGCGTTGTGCGCCGGAGCGGACCCCGCGCTGGCCACTGCCGAGGCCTTGCAGCAGGTGCTGGACGAAGGTTGGCTGGCGCAGCCGGGCTTTGCCGCGTCGGGCGGGCCGTTCGTCGGGCGCGAGGGTTTGATCACGCGACATGGCGAGGTCTGCACGGCCGGCCCACTGGCGGTGCCTGCCCCCTTGCGGCCGGCGCTGGCCGCGCTGTATTGCGCCGAGGTGTCGGCACACCTGCTGCAGCAGATCGGCGCGCCGGCTGCGACCGCTGCCCCGGTCGTGCTGGAAGGCCCGATGGCACATGACGAGGCCTTCTGCGTCGCGCTGGCCGCCTTGCTGGCGCCGGGCGGCGTGAGCCTGGCGCTCGATCCGCTCGAAGGCACGGCGCGTGGCGCGTGGCTGCTGGCGCGCTGGCCGCAGGCCTCGCGCTGGCAGGGCCGGACGGCTGGGTTGCCGGCACCCGAGGCCGGCCTGATCGATCGGATCGCGGCCCATGCGCGGGCGGCGTGTGGTGACGCGGTGAAGTGAATCCCCGATTCGACCGCACGGCCTGATCGGCATCAGGCGCCGAGCACATGCCGCAGAATGGCGGCCCCGTGCCCGGCACGCGCCATCTCCGAACTGCCATGTCCCTCGCCGCCCCCCTGACCGCCGCCGACCTCTGGGCCGACGTGCTTGCCGTGCGCGCCCAGTCGCCGCTGGTGCACAGCATCACCAATTTCGTGGTGATGAACTTCAACGCCAACGTGCTGCTGGCGCTGGGCGCAGCGCCGGTGATGGCGCATGCGCATGACGAGGTGGCCGACATGGCCGGCATCGCGCAGGCGCTGGTGCTCAACATCGGCACGCTCGAGCCGGCGTGGGTCGAGTCGATGCACAAGGCGCGGCGTGCCGCGCGTGCGCGCGGCATCCCGGTCGTGCTCGACCCGGTCGGCGCCGGCGCCACCGCCTATCGCAACCGCGCCCTGTCGGGCCTGCTCGCGGCCGGCGCGCCCACCGTGATCCGCGGCAACGGCTCCGAGGTGCTGAGCGTGGCCGGGCTGGGCGCGCCCACGCGGGGAGTCGACAGCACCCTGTCGTCCAACGATGCGGTGGCGGCCGCGCAGACGCTGTCGCGCCGCATCGGCTCGGTGGTCTGCGTCAGCGGTGCCGACGACCACGTGGTCGATGCACTGGGGCGCTGGGCGACGCTGTCCAACGGCCACCCGTGGATGACGCGCATCACCGGCGTGGGCTGCTCGGCCACCGCGATGATCGGCGCATTCGCGGCCGTGCAGCCCGACGCCTGGCGCGCCACCACCGCGGCGATGGCCTACCTCGGCGTGGTCGGTGAATGGGCCGCCGAACAGGTGATCGCGGCGGGCAATGGTGTCGGCTCGCTGCAGGTCAAGCTGCTCGACGGCCTGCAGCTGCTCGACGATGCCACCTTCCGCGCCCGCCTGAAGATGACCGTGCATGGCTGATCGACTGCCCACGCGCTGGCAGCCTCGCCACGCGCTGTGCCTGGTCACCGACGGCTCGCTGTGCGCGCCACGCACGCTGGTCGAGGTGGTGAGCGCGGCGCTGCAAGGCGGTGTCGGGATGGTGCAGCTGCGCGAGAAAAAGCTCGACAGCCGCGCCTTCGTCGAACGCGCCCGCGCCATCCAGGCGCTGACCGCGTCGGCGGGTGTGCCGCTGGTCATCAACGACCGGCTCGACATCGCGCTGGTGGTCGGCGCCGACGGCCTGCACGTCGGCCAGAGCGACCTGTCGGTGGCCGACGTGCGGCTGTGGCTGCCCGACGCCCTCGTCGGCCTGTCGATCGAGTCGATGGCCGACCTGCTGGCGGCGCCGGCCGGGGTCGACTACCTCGGCGTCAGCCCCGTCTTCGCCACCGCCACCAAGGCCGATGCGGCTGCCGCGCTGGGCCTCGAAGGCCTGGCGGCGATCCGTGCCGCCACCCGGCTGCCGCTGGTGGCCATCGGCGGCATCGGCGCACACAACGCCCGCGCCGTGCTGCGCCACGGCGCCGACAGCCTGGCGGTGGTCAGCGCCATCTGCGCCGCCGCCGACCCCCGCGCCGCAGCCGCCGAACTGGCCGGCTGCATCGAATCCGAATCGAATTCCCGCCCGTCATGAACACTGCCATGCCCCCCGCCACGCCGACCGAGATCGTGCCCACCCATCGTTACGCCCGCGTGCTCAGCATCGCCGGCTCCGACAGCGGCGGCGGTGCCGGCATCCAGGCCGACCTCAAGACGATGTCGGCGCTCGGCTGTTTCGGCATGACCGCGATCACCGCGATCACGGCGCAGAACACCGTCGGCGTGCGCGCCATCCATGCGCTGCCGGCCGAGGTGCTGGCGGCGCAGATCGACGCCGTGGTCGAGGACATCGGCGTCGACGCGGTCAAGATCGGCATGCTGCACGACCCGGCCGTGGTGCGTGTGGTGGCTGCAGCGATCCGCCGCCACGGCCTGAAACAGGTGGTGCTCGACCCGGTGATGGTGGCCACCAGCGGTGATCGCCTGATCGCCGCGGAGACCGTGGCGGTGCTGGTGGCCGAGCTGTTCCCGCTCGTCACGCTGATCACGCCCAATCTCGACGAGGCTGAACTGCTGCTCGGCCGGCCGATCGGCGGCATCGACGCACTCGAAGATGCCGCCCGTGCGCTGCTGGCGCTGGGCGCGCCGGCGGTGCTGCTCAAGGGCGGCCACCTGGCCGGCGAGCGGGTGCAGGACCTGCTGCTGAGTGGGCCCGATGCCGCGCCGCTGCGGCTCGAAAGCGCGCGCATCGCCAGCCGCAACGTGCACGGCACGGGCTGCACGCTGTCGAGCGCTGTCGCCTGCCATCTGGCGCTGGGGCTGGGGCTGGACCTGGCCGAGGCGGTGCAGGCGGCGCGCCGCTACATCCTCGGCGCCATCGCTGCGGGTGCGGCGGTGCGCACCGGCGCCGGCCACGGCCCGCTGAACCACGGCCATGCGCCGGTGGCGACGCATCGGCTGCCGATCGGCGCCTGAGCCGGAAAAGCAGGCGAAAAAAAGGGCGCCACCAGGGCGCCCGTTCCGGTCGAGGCGGCAGCGTGTCAGGCGCCGCTGACCGACGGCACCGGGCCGTCGTGGCCGCGCGAACGCAGCAGGCTGCCCACGGCCAGCGTCACCACCAGCGCGGGGATGGCCGAACCCAGCGCCGGCGCGATCTTCGGGCTGAGGTGGAACACCGCGATGCCCAGCAGCCAGACCGCCGCCGGGCCCCAGGCGATCGCGACCTCGCGGCTGCGGCCTTGTGCGGCCAGCTGCGAGATCACCACGCCGAACAGCGGCACGAACACCGAGCTGAGCATCAGCAGGAAGGGCTCGAGGCTGTGCATCGGCAGCACCATCGCCGCCGCCACCGACACCCCCGCCATCACCATGCCCCAGCTCGACACGCTGGTGCCCGGTCGCAGGAAGTTCAGCGACACCGCGCCCGAGTGCACGTCGCCGTAGGCGTTGTCCATCTCGTCGATCAGGATCAGGCCCAGCGCGATCAGGCCGCCTTGCGCCAGCAGCAGCGTCGTCACCAGGTCCAGGCCGGGCTGCGCGGTGCTGACCACCAGCACGCCCAGCGCGTAGCACCAGGTGTTGGCGATCGCGTAGCCGATCCAGGTGCCGCGGCGGGCACTGAGGCCGGACTTGCCGTAGCGCGCGTAGTCGGCCACCAGCGGCAGCCACGACACCGGCATCGCCATCACCAGGTCGACCGCGGCGATGGTGCTCATCGAGCCGTTGCCGGGGCGCTGCCAGAAGGCCTCGAAGCCCTGCGCCTGCGCGGCCAGCACGAACTGGACCGTCAGCCAGACCAGCGAGGCGATCACCAGCGGCAGGCCGTAGCGGCCGACGAAACGCCGCACCAGCCTGACCATCGAGCCGCGCGCCAGCGCCAGCAGCAGGCCGCCCAGCAGCAGCGTGGCGGCATACGGCACCCAGGCGGCGTCGACGCCGGTGAGCTGCTTGACGATCGCGGCGCTGCCGTCGCGCATCACCACCAGCTCGAAGGCGGTCCAGCCGAGCAGCTGCACGATGTTGAGGATCACCGGCAGGCGGGCGAAACGGCTGCCCAGCGTCTGGCTGATCAGCGCCGCGCTCGACAGGCCGCGCTCGCAGCCGATCTGCGCCACCCAGGCCAGCAGGCCGGCGCCGACGATCGAGCCGACCAGAATCGCGAACAGCGCCGCCTGCGTACCCATCGCCGGCACCAGGTAGGCGCCGACCTGCATCACCAGCAGGCCCACGCCCAGGCTGAACCAGAGCGAGGCGTGGTCGCGCAGGCCGAAGACCCGCTGCGACGCATCGAGCGGGCGGGAAGAAGAAATCGAAGTGTGTGTATCGGCCATCGGGTTCACCGTTGTGAAGATGGCAGGTCAGCAGGGCGGCGCGCCGCAGGAAGGCGGGGCTCCGCGCCATGCTTCCCTGCGCGAGGATTACCTCAGTCAGGTTCGAAGGGACTTTCTCAGCCGGCACAAGGCCAGCACCCCCAGCAAGGAACGAGGGCGCGAGCTTAGCCGATCGCGCCCGGTGGCCCTGTTTTCGTGATTTCGATCGCAAAAAGGGCCGCGGGGTTGCCCCCGCGGCCCAAGCCTCTTTCAAGGATCAATCGATCGATCGATCAGCGTGCCAGCGCGCTGAAGATGGCCGAGTAGTTGCCCGCCTGGTTGATCGCGGCGTTGACCGTGCGGATGCGATAGCTGTAGCGGCGACCGGTGACCAGACCGTCGTCGTTGTACAGGTTGGTGTTGCGACCGGCGATGTTGATGTCGGTCCAGGGGCCGGCGGCCGTGCAGACGGTCGTGTTGTTCAACGTGCAGCGCTGCAGCGTGTAGCCGGCCACCGCGACGTTGGTGCTGCGCGTCCAGCGCGGCACGACACGGCCCACCACGGTGGTGGCGTTGGTGCCGGTTCCGCTCACCGTCGGCAGCGTGCCGCTGTAGTAGAAGATCTGCGCGGTCGGGCCCTGGGTCGTGCCGTCCACCGCGTTCACCCGGTAGGTGTACATCGTGTTCTGCGCCAGGCCCGTGTTGTTGTACAGGGTGGCGTTGGCCGCGATGTTGCCGTTGGGCGAGGTGGTGGTCGCGAACGTGGCGCCGGCCGTCGTGACGCCGGTGGTGGCGTTCACGGTGGCGGTCGAACGCTGCACGCGGTAACCCGTCTCCAGGCTCGACTGGTCGGCCCACAGCAGGCGCACCGAGGTGCCCGACAGGCGCGTGGTCGCCAGGCCCGACGGGGCGTTCAGCGTGGCACCCAGCGGCACGGCGATCGTCGACTCGGCCGACGCGGAGGTCTGCTCGGTGGTCGAGTTGGCCGGCGTGCGGAAAGCCACCACCTGGTACGAGTAGGTGGCGCCCGCCACCAGGCCGGTCTGCGTCAGCGTGATCACGCCGGCGGCGAGCTGCGTGGTCACCGGCGCGCTGGCCACGTCGGTGCGGGTGCGCACGACGCGGAAACCCGCCTCGTTGTTCGAGTTGTCGGCCCAGTTGATGCGCACCGAGCTGTTGCTCAGGGCGATCAGCGAGGTCACGGCCGGTGCATTCAGCGGCGCCACCGGGGTCGACACCGAAACCGCTGCCGCTTCCGACTCGCCGGCGGCGTTGTAGGCCACCACCTCGTAGTTGTAGGCGGTGTTCTCGATCACGCCGGTGTTGTTGACGAACGTGGTCACGTTGGGGCCGACCGTGCCGACCACCACGCCGTTGCGCTTGATGCGGAAACCGGCTTCGTTGGTGGAGCCGTCGGTCCAGCTCAGGCTGACGCTGTTGAACGCCGAGGCCGTGCCGCTCAGGGCGGTGGGGGCCAGCGGCAGCGGCGTGGCAACCACGTTCACCGTCGCGGTGGCGGTGCCGCCCGAAGCCGACACCACCGTCACCTGGAACGGCGGGGCGTTGGTCGTCTGTGCGATGCCGACCGGCGATTGCGTCTCGTACACCGTCAGCAGCGGGCCACCGGCACGGGTGTCGCTGGAGGTGGCGTTGACGGTCAGCACCTTGGCGGCGACGTCGTAGTCGGCCTGGGTGATGACGACGTTGTCGACCGCCTTGACCAGCAGCGTGGTCGGCAGGGCGCCGGCCACGGCGGCGGTGTCGGCAGCCGTCACGGCCACCGAGTTGGGCATCGCCGCCGGGTTGGCCGTGCTCAGTGCGGCGCTGGCAAAGAAGCCGTCGACCACGTTGCCGGCCAGTGCCGCGGGTGCCAGCAGGCGCACCGGGGTGCCGGTTTCAGCCACGCTCACCGCGGTGGTGGCGATGCCGCCCGGCACGGTGGCGAACACCTCGAGCTGCGCGTCAGCCGCGTCGGAGCGGTTGAAGGTGGCACGTTGCACGGCCAGCGGCGCACGGAACAGGCCGGTGAAGATCTTGCCCTGCACGAAGAACTCGGTGCTTTCGAGCGCATCGGCACCGCTGCCGTCGATGCCGCCTGCGATCGGCGTGCCGTCGAGGTTGGTGCCGCTCAGGCGGATGAAGTTGGTGTTGCAGGGGCTGCCGGTGACCGTGTGGCCGACGTTGAAGTCACCGATGAAACCGGCCGGTGCTGCCGGTGCGGTGGCATCCCACTGCAGGAACGGGCCGACGGCGTTGAACGACGACGACTGCGCCAGGTTGGGCGTGAAGCTGATGTCGAGCGTCTCGTTGATCTCGTTGCCGACGTCGACCACGTCCACCGTCCACTGCTTCTCACCGTAGGGGTGAACCAGGGTGTAGATGCCGGGCTGGGGCACGTCGATGCGGATGCGCAGGCGGGTGAAGCTGAACTGGCCGCCCGGCACCGGCTCTTCGGTGGCGAAGGCCGCTTCGGCGGCGGTGATGTAGTTCACCGTCAGGCCGTTGTTGCCGACGATGAAGGCATCGGCCGAGTACCAGAACGATTCGCCGCCGGTGCCGATCTGCTCGGAGAACAGGTTGCCTTCGACCACCGGGTCGAAGAAGCAGAAGGCCGGGTCGGTGCACAGCTCGAGCGCGGTGCCGCCGCTGGCCACGAAGGTGGAAAAGCCGTTGAGCGTGTTGGTCGGGCCGGTCGAGATCGGGCTCGCGCCGTTGCCGCCGTTGGCCAGGGCGCAGGATGCGGCCTGGGCCATGGCGGCCTGGGCGGCGAACATGTCGAGTGCCGTGACGGCGAGGAGTGCCAGCAGAGTGCGTTTCATGGGTATGGACTCCCGGTTTATTGGTTGACGACGGTGATGGCCTTGGTGGCCGTACCGCCCTTGTCGGAGCGCACGGTCACGGCAGCAGGCAGCACGGACAGGCTGTTGAGGGTCAGGGGCACGTCGGCGCTCAGCGTCTGGTTCTGGAAGGTCAGCGTCAGCGTCGGGCCGCCGTCAGCCACGGCTGCGCGGTCGCTCGAGTTGGCGGACACGGTCAGGCTGCAGACCTTGGGTGCGGCGATCGTGCAGGTGGCCTGCGCGGCGGTGATGTTGACTTCGTCGGTCACCGGCTTGCTGGCGGTGCTCAGCGTGCCGCCGAACACCGGGGCGATCGCGTTCACCGATACGGCGAGCGGCACCGGCACGTTCAGGATCGTCGAGCTGAAGTAGCGGCCGGTGTTGTCGGTCGCCAGGGTCAGGTCGGCGCCGCCGTTCGGGTTGGTGGTGGTGACGATCGCGGTCGACGGTGCTTCGGCGAACACGTTCAGGCGCGTTTCGGTGCCACCGGCGGGCAGCAGGGCGCGCGAGTAGGTGATGCCGGGCAGGTTCAGCGGCGTGGAGGTGAACGCCGCCAGCTTGCCCTGCACGGTGAACAGGCGGTTGGTCACGCTGAACTCGGAGCCGTCGCCGTCGGCGTCACCCGGATCGATCGCCAGGCCGGCGGTGCCCGCCAGGTTGGTGGCGCTGATGCGCACGTGGTTGCGGCCGCAGGGGCTGCCGACCACGGTGTGCGGGGTGGTCGGGCCGTCACCCAGGTAGCCGGCCGGGGCCAGCGCTTCTCCGGGCACGTAACCCGGGTCGCCAGGTGCCGTCCAGCGCAGCCACGGGCCGATCGAACCGCGTTGGCCGCCGGCGTTGGGGCGGAACTCGATGTCGATGGTTTCGTTGATTTCCTTGGCTTCAGGGCGGCCGGTGGCGTCGACGATCGAGCTGACGGTGAAATTGCGCTCGCCCCACGGGTGTTCGAGCTTGTACTGACCAACGGCATTGACGTCGATGCGGGTGCGCAGGCGGGTGAACGGGAAGTTCAGGCCGGCGGTGGGCTCCTCGACGGCGAAGGCGGCTTCGACGCCCATCACCAGCAGCGCGTCGATCGCCGCCGGGCCGGTGGTGGTGGTCACGCTGTCGGCCAGGAACCAGAAGGTTTCACCGCCCAGGCCGGTCTCTTCGGAGAAGGCGTTGCCGGCGATGACCGGGTCGAAGAAGCAGTAGGCCGGGTCGTTGCACAGCACCAGGCCATAGCCTTCCGAGTCGACGACGAATTCGGCAAAACCGTTCGGTGCGAAACCGGGCAGGGCGCCCGGTGCGCCGGCACTGAACGGTTTGGTGCTGTCAGCCAGGCAGACTTGAGCCTGCAGAGACTGGGTCATCAGACTCAATCCCAGAATGGCCGCTTGAGCCAGGACGGAAAGTTTCATCATCGTTTGCTCCCCCGCGAGGGTTGGGTTGATCAACGAACTGGTCGGGCGTCGCACCGGCGTTACCTGAAGGCTGAAAACGGGGTCTTGGGTGCGATTTCCCTGCAGATCACATCCTCTTCACAGCAATAGGTAAGCCATATTCACGAACACCCCTCACAACCTGAACCCAAGTTGGGGGTGTGATGAAGTGCACATGTTTGAGCTGTTGCATGTACTTGACCCGACCCTGCGTAACGGTGCATGAAACCTGTAATTAATGGGTTCTGTTCCCATCCTGATCTCGCAGAAGTGATCAGCGATCGGGTCAATTGACGCGGTTGTGGTGGTGGATTTGACCCAACCCATGCCATATCCAGGTTTATGCAATCCCGCGAACAGGGGTTGTTCGAGCCGTCTTTTCCTTCATTCGGGCGGATGGAAAAGCGCGTGGCAGACCTGTTCCGTGAAGAATCGCTAATGCGGCATGCCGCGTTCGGGCTACTGCCGTGGCGGTTCTGTCGCCGCACCTGGCGGGGCGTGGCCGGGTGTCGAGCGCGCGGCGGCGGCGCCGGGAGAGCGACTTTCCCGCCGTGCCATAATTTTTGGAGGCGTGCAGCGATAACGGCATCGCCCCGACCACAGGGATCGGACGGCCCCCATCGCTGCAATCTGCCGTGCTGCCCGTAGCTCAACTGGATAGAGCACCGCCCTTCTAAGGCGGGGGTTGGGGGTTCGATCCCCTCCGGGCAGGCCAAATCAGCAGATCACGACCGCTCACGTTGAATCAAGCCCCTCGGTGAATCAACCACTTAGGGGCTTTTTTCATGTCACGTTGACGCAGTGAGGGTCTATACAGCGCACCCCGTACCGGGGAACAATCCGGGGAACGAACCGGGATCCCGGGGCAAATCAGGGTAGTTGTTCCCCGGTTTCCCTCGACCGGGGCACAGAAAGCCCGCCATGCTGACCGACGCCGACTGCCGCAACGCCTCTTGCCCGCCTGATCTGAAGCGTCGGCGCCTGTCCGATGCGGCCGGGCTGTACCTCGAGGTGTCGCCGGCCGGCTCCAAGCGCTGGTTCTGGAAGTTCTACCCGGACGGCAAGGAATCCCGCCTGGCGCTGGGCAGCTATCCCGAGGTGAGTCTGAAGGCGGCCCGCCTGGCGCGCGACGCCGCCCGCAAGGTCAGGGCCGACGGCACGAACCCGGTTCAGCAGCGCAAGGCCGACACGCTGGCCAAGGCCACCAGCAACGCGACCACGTTCGAGGCGGTGGCGCGCGAGTTCTTCGCCACCAAGGCCGGCGCCTGGAGCGCGACCTATTCGGCGCGCTGGATCACGCAGATGGAGAAAGACCTGTTCCCCGTGCTCGGCTCGCTGCCGCTGGCCGACGTTTCGGCCCCGATGCTGCTGGACGCCCTGCGCAGGGTCGAGAAGCGCGGCGCGAACGAGACGGCGCACACCCTGCGCCAGACGGCCGGGCAGGTGTTTCGCTACGGGATCCAGACGGGCCGCTGCGAGCGCAGCCCGGCGCCTGACCTGCACGGCGCGCTGCGCCCCGTCGCCGTCAAGCACATGGCCGCGGTGCTGGAGCCGATCAAGGCCGGCGAGCTGCTGCGCGCCATCGACAGTTACGCCGGCCAGCCCATCACCCGCGCGGCGCTGGCGATTTCAGCCCTGGTGTTCCAGCGCCCCGGCAACATCCGGGCGATGGAGTGGGCCGAGGTCGACGTCGACGCGGCGCTGTGGACGATCCCGGCCGACAAGATGAAGCGCACGGTGCACGGCAAGACGAACGGCCGGCCGCACCTGGTCCCGCTGGCGCCCCAGGCCCTGGCGATCCTTGAAGAGCTGCGGACGCTGACCGGCTACGGCCAGTTCGTGTTCCCCTCGCTGCTGACCGGTGAGCGCTGCATGAGCGAGAACACCATCCGGGCCGCCCTGCGCCGCATGGGCTACAGCAACGACGAGATGACCGCCCACGGCTTCCGGGCGATGGCGCGCACCCTGATCGTGGAGCGCCTGCCCGGCATCAACCCGGACGTGATCGAGGCGCAGCTCGCGCACGGCAAGTCCGGGCCGCTGGGCATGGCCTATGACCGGGCGGAGTTCATGGAGCAGCGCCGGCAGATGATGGCGGCGTGGGCGGACTACCTCGACCGTCTGCGCATCGGTGCGCAGGTGGTGCCGATCAAGGGGAGGGCGGCATGAGCGAACAGACCACCCAGGCCGGCGCGCTGGCAGTGCTGCATTCGGTGCTTGAACGCACCATTGAAGAGGCGCGAGCACTGCTGCGCAAGCCCGTGTGGGACGACTTCGACGCCGGGCAGAGCGTGGCCTTGTACGGGATGTTGCATTGGGCGCGGTGCCAGGCCGACGTTTGGGCCGACATGACCGGTGACGAGCTGCTGTCGGACCTTGTTCGTCGCTTCGACCCCGACGAGCTGCTGAGGGGTGGCGCATGAGCGAGCCGAGCACCCCGCACAGCCGGCTATTCCGAGAGCATGACGTTGTGCGCAGCCGCGTGGCGGTGCCAGGCGACGAATGGGGCCGGCCCGTCAGCCCTGGCGACGTTGGTGCAGTCGTTTGCGCCTTCACGACCCCACACGACGCCTACATGGTCGAGTTCTGCAATGACGACGGCGAGACGTTGGCCATGCCGACCATGCTTGCCGAGCACCTCGAACTGGTGTGGGCTGACGAGAGCTGACCGACAATGCACCCCGCCGCGCCTAGGCTGATCCCCGAACCCCAGGCGCTCCCCCTGGCTGGCGCGGCACTCATCAGGGAGTGCATGGGAGCATGCATGGATGAAATCGACCAGCATCCGGACTTGGCGCTATCTGCCAGCGAGGCATTGATTCAAGAACTGCGCCTTCATCGTGAGGCCATTGAGCGCGCGGCAAGAGAGGCAGAGAGTCGACACTTTCTCGAGATTGCGCACGCGGGATTTGAGCGTATCAGGGCGGCGACGCGCGCAGGAACAATTGCTGTTGCGCGATCAGAGACGCCAGAGGCAAGGGCGAGCCGCCGGCTCGCACGATTGAAAGAACTTGGCGGAGACCTGCGGCAGACCGTGGTCGGGTGGCAGGTCATTGGCAAACGCGGCGCGCTCGCAAGGCTGGTCAAAGAAGAGTCGGCAGCAGGCCGCGCACGATCAACGCGGCAGGACGTGACTGAAGAGCTTCACAAAGCACGGGCAGCGCAAATGCAGAGTTGACGGCAGAGCCCCTGCTTTTTCGACCATGCGCTCACTTCATCAGTGAGGCGCACATGCAAGCCACCGCACCCAGCCAGACCGGCAAGCCCAAGAACCCCCAGCCCATCGAAGCCGCCGCACTGCCTGGCGCACTGCTGACGGCACGCACCGTCTCGGCCGTGCTCGGCCTGTCGGTGGCGACGATCTACCGCCTGGCCGCAGCCGGCGACCTCAAGCCCGTCCGCATGGGACCGCGCTGCACCCGCTGGCGCAGCGGCGACGTTCAGGCGTTCATGGCCCGCCAGTCGTAATAGGTGCCGGCCATGCAGACCACCCCAGAAAAAAGAAAGGGCCGCGTTACCAGCGCGACCCCCATGCAGACCGAAGCGGATGTTGCCGCATCGACCAATCCCGCGCAACTGTTCGAACATCTGTTCCAACGTCCACCGAGCCCGCGACAGACCCGCGTGCTGTCGGCGCTGCTGACCGGGCGGCAGACGCGTGAGCAGATCGACCGCGCAGCCGGCGCCAGCAACGGCCCTGACGTGGTGGCCAAGCTGCGCCGCCGCTTCGGCCTGGTCATCCCGTGCACCTTCTCGCCGGTGGTCGACCGAGACGGCCGCACCATCGAGCGCGGCACCTACAGCCTGACCGCGGCCGACCGCGATGCAGCCGAGCACGTGCTGCTGGCGCTGGCCAAGATGACCGGGAGGGCCGCGTAATGAGCATCGAAGCCCTGATCCTCGGCAAGCTGCACGAGCCAGCCAAGAGCCGCACCAGCGGCAACACCGGCCGCCAGTTCGTCACCGCCAAGGTGCTCGCCGCTGCTGGCGATGCCGGCGGCGTGTTCGTCAACGTGGTCGCATTCAGCGAGTCGGCCGGCCGCGCGCTGCTGGCCCTCGATGCCGGCGACTCGCTGGCGCTGGCCGGCACGCTCAAGCCCGGCGCCTGGATCGACCGGGAGGGCGACGCCCGGCCCTCGCTCGACCTGGTGGCCGCGCAGGTGCTGACGACCTACGGCCTGAAGAAGAAGCGCGACGCCGTGGCGGCTGCTGCAGCACCACCAGCGGCAGCACGTCAGGCAGCCGACGAGCACGACGAAAGTTTCGTAGTGGCCCAACACCACGACGATGACGCATGGCTGCGGGGTGAACGCTCATGACCACCCTGCTCCTCACCCACCCCGCCGACCGCACCACCGTGCACACGATCGGCGACGATGCGCCGCCCGCCGGAATTGGCGAGCGGAGCATCCCGGCCACCTCTGACGCCGCCCTGGCCTTCATCCGTGGCGAGCGCGCTGCCGACACCTACCTGTCGCGCCTGGTCAACGACCTGGCACAGCCCGGCGAGCTGGCCGCGCGCATCGGTGCGGCTGACCCCGGCCTGTGCGGCTTCCTGGCTCGTGTCGAGAAGGCGCTGGCCGCTCATCTGCGGGAGGTGGCTTGATGACTGGCCACGAGCGCAAAACTGCGCCGGTCGACCACCAACGCGAAGCTGACGCCTGCACGTCTTCGCGGTGGCGCCCACATCTGGATGAACATCCAGATGGTGTTGCAACGGGCACCGCTGACGCCTGCACGTCGTCGCCAGAAAAAGGCGGCACTGAGTGCCGGGTTTCCAAGTCGTTGCCACGCGCACCGCTACTGCCGGCCTTTGGCCTTCTGCCGCTCCACCACGACCAGCCCGATCAGCAGCAGCACGGCGCACGCCACGCCGAACCAGCCGAAGAAAAGCCCGACGAACGCCAGCACCACCAGCATGACGAGCAGCGAGGGCAGCACGGACAACAGGGCGAGGAAGGGGCAGCGCATCGGGGGATTGTGCGCATGAGAACGCTTGACCGCGCACGACAGCGCAAGGCACACTGCGCGCAGGTGCTTGAAAACACCTTGAGTTCAGCGGCAAGCCGCCCCGTCAGTGCGGCTTTGTCACGCCCGTATTCCGTCAAGGTTTCAATGGGCGGGATGGGCCATCGCGCAAGCATGGCCGCACGACTGAACTCGTGTTTTCAACATCCCGCCCACCCTCTGCCGCTTGAAAACGGCAGGGGTGGATTTCTGAAGCTCGTTCAGGAGCCCGAGACCATGACGACCCCCAAGTCGGCACAAGCTGCCGCATACGCTGCGCTCATTTCTGAGCGCAGTTCATCCGCCCAGGCCGATCGACGGCTCAGTTTTGAGCCGTCGTGCGTTGGCCGACTCCTCAAAGATGAGGCGCCCCCCCGCCACTACCTGAAGCGCCTGGCCTTCCGCCTGGCCGACCGCGCGGCCCTGCGCCGTGCCGAGCTGCGTGCTCGTGCCTTCGGCGTCATCGCCGCCGACCGGCTGAATCGTGGGGGTGCAGCATGAGCGGCAGCACCTCTATCGCACTGGTGCAGGCACTGGACCTGCGCATGGATTCGCTCTACGCGCTGCTGCACCGTGACCCCGTTGAGTTGCTCGATGTCGATATCGGCACGCTGATGCGGATTGCCGACCGCTGCGAAGCCCTGGCCGGCGCCATCTCTCGCCACGTTGCCGAGCGCATCGAGATCGACGGGGGTGCCGACCATGCGTAAGCCCACCACCGTGATGAAGACCGCCCGCCAGTGGCTCGACCTCACCGCGCAGTTGTCCGCGCTGTGCGCCCCCGACCGCACCGACCTGGCCACGCTGACGCCCTTCGAGGTCGAAGGCCTGCGCGTGCATGCGCAGGGCCTGGCCGCCGTGATCGGCGCCTGGCAGCTGCAGCACCCCACCACCGAACAAGGAGCCTGACATGGCCGCCAAGAAGAAGACCGGCGCGGCCGGTGAAGCCGCTGCATTGCCTGCCGTGTGGGATCAGCTCCCGTTTCGCACCAAGAGCAAGGACTGGGCGCCGCGTGCGCCGGGTGCCGACGAAGACGCGATGCTGGTGTCGCTGGAGGCGATGCGCGCAACGATGATCTCGATGAAGGAGGTTGCACCGAAGGACGTTCGCGCCCTGAGTTACCGCATCTACTGCTCGGTGCAGAGCGCCGCCGCAGCAGCCTGGTCGGGCGACTGGGACAGCCGCGACCAGACGGCGCACTGGTTCCTGCACGAGCTGATCGAGTGGGCGTGCCTGGCGATGCGCGAGGTCGGCCGTGTCGAGTACCTCGACGCGAAGATTGCCAACCATCGCACGGGGCTGGAAACGATGCGCCAGCTCGAGGCCAAGGAGAAAGCCGAGCGCGTCGCCCGCCTGGCCGCCGGCCGCAAGGCGGCTGCCGAGCGCCGCGCCGTCGCTGCGCTGTCGGCGTTCCCGCGTCAGGAGGAGGTGTCGTCATGACAGGAGACCGCATCGACCTGCGGCACGCCCATGACGCCCTGCGCGCCATCGACCCCGGGTGCAGCCGCGACGACTGGCACAAGATCGGCCGCGCCGCCCTCGCTGCCGGCCTGAGCGTCGACGACCTGGTGGAGTGGAGCGCCAGCGCGCCGAACTTCAAGAGCGAGCGCGACGTGCGCGCGGCGTTCCGCACCGTCAACACCGCAGGCGGCACCGGCCCGGGCACGCTGTGGAAAGCCGCCATCGATGCCGGATGGAAACCGCCGCAGGACGGCAAGCCGCAGGATCGGCCGCGCCAGCAGCCCAGGCCCCACCAGCAGGTGGCCGTGCGCCCCGGCAAGCCCCGGCAAGGCCTGTCGGCGCCTGAGCTGTGGGCGAGGTTCCTGCCGGCCGCCGATGCCCACGGCTACATCGTCGCCAAGCAGGGCACCCCCGAGGGCCTGCGCGTGGTGCCAGAGGGCGATCCGCTGCGCATCGCTGGGCAACCGATGGCTGGCGCCCTGGCCGTGCCGGTGTACCCGCTGGGCAGTGACACCCCCGTGTCGATCCAGTTCATCCCGGCGCCTGGTGCCGGCAAGAAACTGAACCTGCCCGGCGCCTCGATGGATGGCGTGTTCATCGTCGGCGAGCTGCGGCCCGGCGAGCGCGTGCACCTGGTCGAAGGCATCGGTCAGGCGTGGGCGTGCTGGAAGGCGACCGGCGTCGCTGCCGTGGTGGCGTTCGGCTGGGGCCGCGTGGCCGGTGTGGCTGCCGAGCTGCGCCAGCGTGATGCATCGGCCCGGCTGGTGCTGGTGCCTGACGCGGGCAAGGAGGAAGACGCTGCGGCAATCGCTGCCGAGGTGGGCGCCGCCGTGGTCACGATGCCGGCGGGCAGCCCGGCGAACTTCGACGCCAACGACTACGCCCAGGCCGAAGGCTTCGACGCGCTGGAGGTGCTGCTGGGCAATGCTCACGCCGCGCCAGAACCGGCGCCACACCCGCTCGCCCGCTTCATCGACCTGGACGCAGAGCCGGCCGCACCGCGCTGGGTGATCCCCGGCTTCATCGGCCACGGCCTGGTCATCATCGCGGGCGCCCACGGGGCCGGCAAGACGACTGCGCTTCTGCCGCTGGCGCTGGTGGCGGCTGGCCTGCATCCCCCTGGCGATCCGCTGGCACCGCTGCACTGGCGCCGCGTGGTCTACGTCACCGAGGACGTGGAGCAGGCTCGCCGCATCCTGGCCGGGGTCCTGAGCCACGCACAGTACCGCCCGGCGCTCGACCTGGTGCGCGACCGCCTGCGCGTGGTCGAGGCCCGCCGCCTGCCGCCTGCCGAGGTGGTCGAAGTGGCTGGCGACTACGCCCACTTGCGCCGCGATGTTGACGGCGTGGAGCTGCTGCCGCTGGTGGTGTTCGACACCAAGTCCGCCGTGCTCGAGCTGGAAGAGGAGAACAGCAACAGCGAGGCCAGCGCCGCCGTCGCCATGCTCAAGCAACGCTTCGCCGGCCTGCCGGTGTGGCTGGTCGGGCACGTTGCCAAGGCCAGCATGAGCCGGTCCGATGTGGCGAACCTGTCGGCGCGCGGCGCGAGCGCATGGGAGGCGGACGCGAATCAGGTGCTCTACCTGGCCACCGATGGCGAGGTGCGGTACCTCATGCGCGGCAAGACCCGTTTCGAGGCTCGCTGGACCGAGCTGGAAATCAAGACCTTCACGGCCATGACGACCGCCCGCAACGAGTTCGGCGGCACCGAGCACGTCGTCTTGCGCTGGACGCACCCGGCCCCGCCCGAGGTGCCACGCATCGAGGCCCGCGCAGAGGCCCAGGAACAGGCCCGCAAGGACGCCGATGCCGAGCTGCGTGTCGAGATCATGGACGCGGTGCAAGCGGCCTGGCAGACGGGCAACCCGCTGAACCGGGCAGGGGTCAAGGCGAAGATCAGGCGCCGCGCCAGCGAGGTGACGGACGCTATCGAGAACCTGCTGTCGGAGATGTGGCTGTGGGAAGTGGGCGTGCCGGCGAAGGAGCGGGCGCACTCTTCGCGTGCCGCGTTCCTGGTCAAGCTGACGACCGAGCAACACGACGCTGTGCGTGCCGGCGAGCCCCTGCCGCCCGAGCTGCTGGTGATCCCGGCAACCTGGAAAAAACAGGCGGCGCCACCCGTTCCCGAGTTGGTTGAGGAAAACGCGCCAGAGGTGGAAATTGACCCGGCCGCCTGACCTCGATTCCACCCGTTCCCGATCCACCCGTTCCCCTATAGGAAAAAAAGGCGGGAACGTGTGGGGTGCGGCTTGTTTGCCGCCACCCACCCGCACCCATTCCCACGACACCCGGAACGCATGGGAACGATTGGGAACGATTGGGAACGCCACCCCCGCCAGCACTCACCCGAACACGAGGAACTGACCATGACCACGAACAAGACTTTCGACCTCACCGCCGACCTGGTGGAGCGCGCAGCGCGCGACATGCTCGCCATCAGCACCGACCGCAAAACCTTCTCGATGCCGGACATGGTGTGGCTGCTGGTGCGCACCGTCACGACCGGCCGGCAGGTCGGCGGCATCGTGCTGTACGACGATGAACTGACCGAAGCCCGCCAGCGACTCGGCACGCTGCTCGACGTGGCCGTGGCGGGTGGCTGGCGCGGCATGGACCTGCTCGACACGCTGATGGCCAAGGGCGCCGCGAACGAGCGCCTGGAGGCCCTGGCGCGCAAGGCCGGCGCCTACTGCGACAACCGCCACGACCTGCTCGACGCGCTGTTCAAGGAACATTTCGGCGACGACGTGGCGCAGTGCGTCGAGCGCCGGACCAGCGACGCACCCAGGCCGCAGGCGCTGCCGCCGATCCAGCCGGCCATGAAGCTGCGCCGGCCGATGCACGAGCACTTCAAGGAGCGCACCAACGAACACGGCGAGCGGTTCTACGAGATGACCGCAGAAGCGACGCTGTTGATGTCGGCTCAGACGGGCCATGACCCCAAGGAGTCGATCGACTGTGGCGACGGCGGCGCAGCAGCTCGCAAGCTGGTCAACGGCGTGCTCAAGGCCGCTGCGCAGGCCGGCTACAGCCGCACCGAGGCGTTGCGCCAGATCCTGAGCAGCGGCCCCTACGGCGTCGAGACGATGGCCGCCATCGAGCACCTGAGCGGCGAGTGCGGTGCCGGTGTCATCGCGCGCGGCATGCGGGATGCTGGCTTCAACATCGGCGGCGCCTGATCGTGCTCGAACTGCGGCGTCATCTGCTGGCCGACCTCCTCGACGACGCCGCCCGCGTCCTGCGCCGTGGCCCGGACGCCGATGCCGAGCTGCTGGCGCTGCACCTGGCCAAGCACGACGCACCGGTGCGTTCTGCCTGGTCGAAGCTGTCGCCCACCACCTGCCTGATCGCCGACCGGCCGGCCGCTCGCCGCCTGGTCGAAGAGTTGACGAAGGACGCCGATGCCGAAGCCAGATGATGTCGGCCCGAACGCGCTGCAGTGGTTCCTGTCCGAGCTGGATCGGCGCCCCGGCTGTGACCGAACCAAGGACATGGTGCGCGACCTGCTGCGCGGCATGGCCGGCCAGCGGCTGTTCATCACTCGCCGCGAGCTGCTGCAGCCCGAGCGCCTGCGTGCTGCCCGCGCGCTGCTCGATGCCGGCTTCACGCCCACCGAGGCCCGGCGCGAGATGGTCGCGCGCTGCGGCTTCAGCCGCGACACGGCCGAGCGGGTGGTTGGCACGGCGCTGCGCGAGCGGGCGGTGCAGGGCGCCGTGAGCCGAGGCAACCGATGAGCCGGCGCTTCATCACCGAGCTGGTCGCGGCAGCCGGTGGCGACGCGGCCGTGCAGCGCCGCATCGAGCTGGTGCTGCGCTGCTGGGAGCGACAGCAGGTCTACATCGGCCGCATGGGCCGCGACCAGCCCCGGGCCGCTGCCGAGCAACTGCTGCGAGCCGGCGTCGCACGCGCCGATGCGGTCGACATCCTGGTGCAGCGGTTCGGCCTCACCGCGCGATCCTGCCGGCGCATCTTGAGCAAGGCGGCGGACACTTTCAGGTGAACGATGTCCGCATCGGGTTGAAGAATCGGCGGCATGAACATCGCACCCAACCCTGCGGCCGTCGCGCTGCACACCGAGACCCAGGCGATCAAGGCGCGCCTGGCCGCATCCGAGCAGTCGCTGCAGGCCGCGCACGCCGCTGCAGCCGAGCCCAAGCCCGACGTGCAGGCCATCGGCCCCGGCGAGCTGGAAACCGCCCGCCTGTCCGACCTGGCCGGGCTGACCGTCGGCCGAAAGGACGCGCTGCTGGCGCAGAAGACCGCCGACGCAGCCGCGCTGACCGCACACGCCGCCCGCATCGCCAGCGCCAAGAGCGACGTGGCCACGCATGACGCGGCGGTGCGCTTCCATGCCGCCGGGCTGGCTGAGGTCCGAAAGCTGGAGCTGGCCGCGCTGTCTGCGGCTGCCGAACCGATGGTGGCGACGACGGCCCAGGCCTATGCCAACGCGGTGCAGGCGATGCGCGCCGCTGCCGTCGAGCTGTCGGCCGTGCGCGCCGTCGCCCATGCCGCGTACCGCCAGCGCATGAACGACCAGATCGGCCACGGCGACTTGGGCGCGTTCGATGCGCGAGAGGTGCGCCTTCCCATCGCCACCTTGGGTGTGCTCGGCTCGGACGGCACGACCAACCGCGCCGCCACCGCCCCCGATGTCGTCCACATCAACGGCAACCCGAGCGCCCTGGTCGAGACCATCGTCAACACGCTGAAAGGCCTCGCATGACCGAGCGCAGCATCGACCTGACGCCGCTGCACGAGTCGGTGCGCGGCCACATCGCCGACATCACGGCCGGCGCCGACCTCGAGCTCAAGGGCGGGCGCATCACCTGGAGCAAGGGCGAGAACCTGGCCCTGGTGACGCCCTACGACACGGCCGCCATCGAGCGCCTGTGCCAAGGCCTGCCCGACGGCGTCTATCGCACCACGGCCGCGCCGGACGCCGACACGTTGCCGCGCACGAATCCGTGGGCGCCGGGCAGCTTCAACCTGACCGAGCAACTTCGCCTCAAGCGCGAGAGCCCGGAAATGGCCCGCCACCTGGCCGGCGCCACCCAGGCGCCGAACCCGTTTGCGAAGGGGCCGACGTTCAACCTGACCGAGCAGATCAGGATCAAGCGCGAGAACCCCGGCCTGGCGGCGGAGCTGAAGGCGAAGGCGGGCACGGCATGAAACTCGACGTCACCCTATCAGGAACCGAAGCCGTGCGCCGCACGCTGCTGCGGATCGGCCAGCAGACGGCGAAAAACGCGCTGGACAAGACGGCCGAGGATCTCGAGAAGTACGTCGGCGAACAGGCCGGCGAACACAAGAACACCGGCGCGCTGTGGCGCTCGGTCTACAACAGGCCGGTCGGCAACGGCTACGAGATCGGCCACGACCTGCAGGTGGCGCCGCATGCGCTGTTCGTGCACTGGGGGACCAAGCCGCACAAGATCCGGCCGAAGAACACGGGTGTCGTGCAGCAGAACGTCCGCTCGCACACGCGCAACACGAAGCACGGCGCCGTGCAGGTTTCCGCGCATACCCGCGATGGCAAGTCAATGCTGCGCTGGCCGGGCGGCGGGAAATTCTTCTTCGCCAAGGAGGTCAACCACCCCGGCTACAAGGGCGACCCCTGGCTCGAGCGCGCCGCAGCCCAGGCCCCGGCCATCTTCGAGCGCCACGTCGCCGCGGTGCTGGCCAAGATCGAACGAGGCGGCTGACGATGAAGTCGCTGCACCACCGCCTCGACCGCATCGCCGCAGCCCGCTCGCACCGGCTGGTCGGCTTGTGCGCGTCCTGCCGCACCGGTGGCGCCTGGCTGGCGCTGCTGGCGCACGAGAACCCCATGGGCGGATGACAAAAGATGACATCGGATCGACATAACCCCATGGCGACACTGCAAAACACCGCCTCGCAGGACACGAACCCCATGAGCAGATCCGAAAAGCTAAGGTTGAGCGAAGGGCCGACGGCACCAGCCGCAGAACCCCATGAGGTAGTGAGGAAACGGAAGTTCGCCGACCCACAGGCCGACATGCGACGCCGCTACCTCAAGGCCACCAAGGCGGACAAGGCCGAACGCGAGCGCCTGACCGCTGCCGGCGTGCCGTCCTGGCGCATGGCTGAGCACATGGCCGGCAACCCGCAGAGCATGGACTTCGCCCGCTTCGCTGCCCTGTGCTGTGGGGCCAAGAACCGCAAGGGTGAGCCGTGCAAGCGCCGCGACATCTACGGCAACGGTCGATGCATCAACCATGGCGGGCTGTCCACCGGGCCGAAGACCCAGGCGGGCAAGCTGCGGGCGCTGGCGAACTTGACCGGACCCCATGAAGGTTCTTCGGTGAAGCGCAAAAAGGCAGAGGCGTGAGCCGCCGCGCCCGCAGCCGCTCGCTCGCCCGCGAGCTGAAGCACGCCGACGCCTACACCTTCGAGCCGCTGCGCGACGAAGACACCGACGACCACGATCCCGACGACTGGCACCCACACCCCGATGCGCAAGAGCTGCCGCCGCAAACGCTACGACCCCGACTGCAACCCTGTGCGCCTGGCGCTGTTCGCCAGCCGGCCGACCCAGGCGCAAGACCTGGCCAGCCTGCGGACCATTGAGCTGATGAGCCTGGCCGCGCTCGATGAGGGCCGCGCCACGGCCGCCGACCGCGCCACGCTGCGCCGCATGTGCCTGGTCAGTGCCGAGCTGGGCCGCGCCGGCATCGGTGCCGAGGCCCTGCCGCTGGTCGAGCGTGCCGAGGCGGCGCTGCGGCGGTGCGGTGCTGGCGGTGCTGCTGACGACCGCCTGGTGCTGCGCGAGCTGCTTGACGCCTACGACCAGCAGCGCGACATGACGAGCTGGGCGGAGCTGGATCGGGCCGTGCACCGGGCGCTGTGGGGGCGGGTGCGGTAGGTTCGCCAAAATGGGCGAATCAATGGGTGCGGTAGGCAGAACGAAACCGGGGAACAAACCGGGGAACGAATCGCCATCGTCAGACCGCAGAGCAAGCATTCATGCGGGTTTCAGACCGATGTTCGATCCCCTCCGGGCAGGCGCTTGCTCGCGGCAAGCGCCGGCCCACCTGACAGGCCGGGCTCATCGGCAAGACTGGCGATCCCGGGATACGGGCCGGACCTGCTTGGTGTAGCAGCCGCCCATGTTCGGCACCGCGCAGCTGTCGGCCGCCGGACCGGCCCAGTAGTTGCACGACAGCGTGCCGCGGGCGCGGCCGCATCCCATGAACTTGGCGTCCTTCCAGATCATGGCGGTGAAGTGGCCCGAGCTGGACGAGCCTTCGCGGCCGTAGTCGTAGCCTTCGCTCTCGCTGTACCAGGCGGCGGTGGCTTCGTCGCCCGACAGGGCCCCGGAGCTGCCGTACAGGTTTTCGCCCATCTGCCCGATCGGCGAGTTGTACGAGTCGCTGTGCTTGAAGCCCGCCCGGGCGACCCAGCGCTGGGCGTAGTCCGCCACGGCGTCGCTCCATTGCAGGGGCGGTGCGCCATGCAGGCAGCGAAAGCGGTTGTGCGCCTTCAGGATCTGCTGGGCGAAGGCGTCGTCGCCGGCCGGCGTGTTCGGCATCGCGGCGCGCTCGCCGGCATCGGCCGGGCGCTCGACCCGTGGCCGCGCGCCAGCCGCGGGTGGCCTTGCATCGACGCGGCAGCGCGGCCCGAGCGAGCCGGCGTCCAGCGTGCCCCAGCCGTTGGCGTTGCCTTCGCTCCATTCGTACGACACCTGTCCGGCATCGACCTCGGTGACCGTCACGCAGCGGCCGTCGACGATGAAGCGCTCGCCCGGGGCGGGCGCCGCCAGCGCAGCCGATGCGCACAGTTGTTGCGCCAGCAGCGCGGCGAGCCAGGTGCGGGGCATGGGGATCATGGCGATTTCCTCCGGTCCCGGACGATGCGTGCAAAACCGGTGGACGTCAACACGTCCGGGCGGCGTGGCCGCCACTAACATCCCGGCGTCCGGGGCCGCTCGCGCAGCGTGCGGCCTGCCTCTGCCGAGTCGTCGGCCCGCCCGGCCCATGTCGCCCTCCAAGACCAGGATTGCCCCATCGTGCCCACCGCCGGATCCGCCCGCATCGACGACGAACTGGTCCTCAAGGTCACGCCGCCGCGCCTGGCGCGCCACCTGCCGAACCGCTCGCGCCTGCTGGCCGACGACGCACGCTGGCGCGATGCGCCGGTGGTGCTGGTGCAGGCGCCGGCCGGCTACGGCAAGACCTCGCTGCTGGCGCAGTGGCGGCGCGAACACCTGGCGCAGGGCCACGTGGTGGCGTGGCTGACGGCGCAAGGTCGCGACGATCCGCAGCGCCTGCTGCAGGCGCTGGCGCTGTCGGTGCGCAATGCCAGCGGCCGGCCGACCTTCGGCCACACGCTGCTCGAATCGGTGGCCTCGGGCGAGCTCGAGGGCTACACCCGCTGGCTGGCCGCGGTCGCCCAGCTGGCGATGGATGTGGTGCTGGTGCTCGACGAGATCGAGCGCCTGCCGGCCGCCTCGCTCGACCGCCTGACCTACCTGATGCGCAACGCGCCGCCGAATCTGCGCGTGCTGGTGGCCGCGCGCAACGAGGTCAACCTGGCGCTCGATGACCTGATCGCCTACGGCCAGTGCGTGCTGCTCGGCCCCGGCGCGCTGGCGCTGCAGCTCGACGAGACGCTCGAGGTGGTGCGCCAGCGCTTCCCGGCCCGGGTCGACTACGACCTGGCCGCCCGCCTGCACGAGCTGGTCGACGGCTGGCCTCTGGGCCTGCAGCTGGCGCTGTCGCTGCTGGCGCGCAGCACCGACCGGGTCGCCGCGGTGGGCGAGCTGGCTCGGCACGGTGGCGGCCTGCGTGACGAGCTGGTCGGCCTGCTGCTCGCCAACCTCGACCCGGCGGACCGCGATTTCCTGGTCCGCATCGCCATCCTCGACCGCATCCACCCCGAGCTGTGCCGCGCGGTGGTCGGCGCCGACGACGCCGGCGAGCGCCTGACGCGCCTGATGCGCGACACGCCGGTCTTCGTCGGTGCCGAACAGGGCGAGTGGCTGCGCATGCACCACCTGGCGCGCGATCAGCTGCGCCTGCGTTGCGCCGAGCTGCCGGCGGCCGAACGGGCGGCGCTGCACGGCCGGGCGAGCGACTGGCTGGCGCGCCAGGGCCTGATCGAGGCGGCGGCCTGGCATGCGCTGGCCGCGGGCGAACACGAGCGCGCCTACCAGCTCGCCGAACGCAGCCTGTACGAGTCGATCCTGACCCGCGGCCGCCAGGCCACGGTGTTCGAGTGGCTGGAGCGCCTGCCGCGCGCCGAGCTCGAGCGCCGCCCGCGGCTGCTGCTGGCCGCCGCCTGGTCGCTGGCGCTCAGCGAACGCCATGCCGAGGCGGTGCGGCTGATCGAACACCTGCACGGCCAGCCCGGCATCGCGCCCGAGCTGCAGTGCGAATGCGCGCTGATCCTGGGCGGCGCGGCGGTGTTTGCCGACCAGCCCGACCGCTACGCCGAACTGCACGACCCGTGGGCCGAGCTGCCGCTGCGCGATCCGCTGCTGCGTTTCGTGCAGGCCAACCGCAACGCCTTCCGGGCCCTGATCGACGGCGATCCGGCGCTCGCCCGGATGCGCCAGCAGCTGGCGCCGCGCGAGGATCTGGGCTCGGCGCTGGCCCATGTGACGCGCTGGGGCGACTTTATCGTCGGCCTGAGCTACCTGTGGGAAGGCCAGGTGCGCCTGGGCGAGAACCTGCTGCGCCCGACCCTGCAGGGCGCCGAGGGCGAACTCGGCCGCCGCAGCAGCTTTGCCAGCATGCTGGCCGCGCTGCTGGCGGCGGCGGTGTGCGAGCGCGGCCGGCCGGCCGAAGCCGCGGCGCTGCTGGCGAACCGGCTCGACGTGCTCGAACGCAGCGGCCTGCCCGAGGCGGTGCTGCTCGGCTACCGCACCGCCGCGCGGGTGGCGATGGCCGAAGGGGCCGAAGACCGCGCCATCGAGCTGCTCGGCGCCATGCACGCGGTGGGCGTCACGCGCCATCTGCCGCGGCTGCGCCTGGCCAGCCTGGTCGAGCAGCTGCGCATCCATGCGCGCGGCTACCGGGCCGCGACCTGCCGGGCGCTGCTGGTGCAGGTCGAGGCCTTCTTCGACGAACCCGGCCTGCCCGACGGTCGGCTCTGGCGCCGCTCGGTCGAGCTGCTGCGCCACGTGGCGCATGCGCTAGCGGCGATCGGCGCGCAGGAGTGGCGCCGCGCGGTGGCGCCGCTCGACCGCGCCGAGGCGCTGGTGCGCGAGCTGCGGCTGGGCCGTCAGCAGATCGAGCTGCTGGCGCTGCGCGCCTTCGTGCTCGACCGCTGCGGCGAGGACAGCCGCGAGCAGCTGCGCGAGGTGGTCGACCTGGCCGACGCGATGGGGCTGGGGCGCGTTTTCATCGACGCCCACCCCGAGCTCGACGCCTGGGCGCTCCGCAGCGTCGATAGCTGGGGCGCGCGTGGCGCCGCCAGCGCGCCCAAGCCGGCCCCCCGCGAGAACCCGGCCCTGCGCGCCACGCCGAGCATGGCGCTGACGCCCAAGGAGCGCGAGGTGCTGGAGCTGCTGGCGCGCAACCTCTCCAACAAGGAGATCGGCCTGGCGCTGCAGGTGGGCGAGGAGACCATCAAGTGGCACATGAAGAACCTGTTCGCCAAGCTCGACGCCGGCACGCGCAAGCAGGTGGTGTCGCGGGCCCGCATCCTGGGCCTGTTCGAACAGGACGCCTGAAGCCGCTGCGCGGCTGAAGGTTCCCCCCTCCGCGATGGGGGGGAGGCGGGCGTATGGCACGCCTAAGCTTCGTCTCCATGGTGCTCGGTGCACCGCCCCAGTCGGCGAACCGGGACACGAAAACAAGGAGACAAGGCATGAACACCCCCACGTCCACCGCCACCCTGGCCGCACCGGCCATCGTCAGCGCTGCCGCGCTGCAGCGCTCGATCCACGTCGAGCCGTTGACCTGCAGCATCGGCGCCGAACTGAGCCACGTCAACCTGGGCGCCGCCTCGCGTGACCCCGATCTGGTCGCCGAGATCCGCGCCCTGCTGCTCAGGCACCGCGTGCTGTTCTTCCGCGACCAGGACATCAGCCGCGCCGAACACGTCGCCTTCGCGCGCCACTTCGGCGAGCTCGAAGACCACCCGGTGGCCGGCAGCGACCCGGAACATCCCGGCCTGGTGCGCATCTACAAGAACCCCGACCAGCCCGCCGACCGCTACGAAAACGCCTGGCACACCGACGCCACCTGGCGCGAGAAGCCGCCGTTCGGCTGCGTGCTGCGCTGCATCGAATGCCCGCCGGTGGGCGGCGACACGATGTGGGCCAACATGGTGCTGGCCTACGAGCGCCTGCCCGAACACGTGAAGACCCAGATCGCCGGCCTGCGCGCCCGTCACAGCATCGAGGCCAGCTTCGGCGCGGCGATGCCGATCGACAAGCGCCTGGCGCTGAAAGCGCAGTTCCCCGACGCCGAGCACCCGGTCGTGCGCACGCACCCCGAGACCGGCGAGAAGATCCTGTTCGTCAACGCCTTCACCACCCACTTCAGCAACTTCCACACCGCCGACAACGTGCGCGTCGGCCAGGACTACACGCACGCCGGGCCGCAGTTGCTGCAGTACCTGATCGGCCAGGCGCAGATCCCCGAGTACCAGGTGCGCTGGCGCTGGCGGCCCAACAGCATGGCCATGTGGGACAACCGCTCGACCCAGCACTACGCCGTCATGGACTACCCGCCGAGCCACCGAAAGATGGAGCGTGCCGGCATCGTCGGCGACACGCCGTTCTGACGTCCTGAACCCGCCGCCCCCGAACCCGCGACCCACATCCCCACCGGAGCCCGACATGCAATTCTTCGACGATTCCCTGCACCCCGAAAACCAGGACAAGGTGGTCATCACCGTGGCGCCCTACGGCCCCGAGTGGATGCCGGCCGACTTCCCGGAAGACATCCCCGTGACGATGGACGAGCAGGTGCAGAAGGCGGTCGACTGCTACGAGGCCGGCGCCACCGTGCTGCACCTGCACGTGCGCGAACTCGACGGCAAGGGCAGCAAGCGGCTGTCGAAGTTCAACGAGCTGATCGCCGGCGTGCGCGCCGCGGTGCCCGACATGATCATCCAGGTCGGCGGCTCGATCTCGTTTGCGCCCGAGGGTGACGGCGAGGCGGCGCTCTGGTTGAGCGACGACACCCGCCACATGCTGGCCGAGCTGACGCCCAAGCCCGACCAGGTGACGATCGCGATCAACACCACGCAGATGAACATCATGGAGCTGCTCTACCCGGAGTACCTGCGTGGCACCTCGCTGGAGAACCCGGCCTACCAGGCCGCCTACAGCGAGATGACCGTGCCGGCCGGCCCGGCCTGGGTCGAGGAGCACCTGCGCCGCCTGCAGGCCGCGGGCATCCAGCCGCACTTCCAGCTCACCGGCATCCATGCGCTCGAGACCGTCGAGCGGCTGGTGCGCAAGGGCGTCTACAAGGGCCCGCTGAACCTGACGTGGATCGGCATCGGCGGCGGCTTCGACGGCCCGAACCCGTTCAACTTCATGCACTTCGTGCACCGCGCGCCCGACGGCTGCACGCTCACCGCCGAGTCGCTGCTCAAGAACGTGCTGCCCTTCAACATGATGGCGATGGCGATCGGCCTGCACCCGCGCTGCGGCATCGAGGACACCCTGATCGACCAGCACGGCCGGCGCATGAGCTCGGTGCAGCAGATCCGCCAATGCGTGCGCGTCGCTCACGAACTGGGCCGCGAGGTCGCCAACGGCCAGGAGGCGCGGCAGATCTACCGCATCGGCGTGCAGTACCCGGACGTCGAGAGCACCTTGATCGCCAACGGCATGGCGCCGAACCGCCGCAACGGCCAGAAGAACGTGCCGCAGCGCGCGGTGGCCTGAGCCTCCAGACAGACAGAGACCACCAACATGTCCAAAGCCATCCGCATCCACCAGACCGGCGGCCCTGAAGTGCTCACGCTCGAAAGCGTCGAGGTCGGCGATCCCGGCCCCGGCCAGGCGCGTGTGCGCCACAGCTTTGTGGCAGTCAACTTCATCGACATCTACTTCCGCACCGGCCGCTACCCGATGCCGCTGCCGAACGGCCTGGGCTCGGACGCCGTCGGCGTGGTCGAGGCGGTGGGCGAGGGCGTCACCGAGTTCAAGCCCGGCGACCGCGTCGGCTACCTGCTCGGGCCGCAGGGCGCGTACAGCGACGTGCGCCTGATACCGGCCGACGTGCTGATCCCGCTGCCCGACGGCGTGTCCGACCGCACCGCCTCGGCGCTGATGATGAAGGGCATGACGGCGCAGTACCTGTTCCGGCAGGTCTACCCGCTGCAGGGCGGCGAGACCATCCTGTATCACGCCGCGGCCGGTGGTGTCGGCCTGGTGGCGTGCCAATGGGCACGGGCGCTCGGCGTGACCATGATCGGCACCGTCAGCACCGAAGAAAAAGCAGCGATCGCACACGCCCACGGCTGTGCGCACACCATCGTCACCGGCGGCACCGCGCCCGAAGCGCTCGCCGGCCTGATCGCCAAACGTGTGCGCGAGATCACCGACGGCAAGGGTGTGCCGGTCGTCTACGACTCGGTGGGCAAGGACACCTTGATGGCTTCGCTCGACAGCCTGCAGCCGCGTGGCAGCCTGGTCAGCAACGGCACCTCGTCGGGGCCGGTGGTGATCGACACCACGCTGCTGGCGGTCAAGGGCTCGATCTGGGTCACGCGCCCGGCCATGGTCCATTACGCGACGCCGCGCAGCCACATGCTGGCGATGGCGAACGAGCTGTTCGGCCACGTGCTGGCCGGGCGCATCCAGGGTGAGCCGCAGCAGGTCTACGCGCTGGCCGACGCCGCCGAGGCGCACCGCGCGCTCGAATCGCGCGCCACCGTCGGCGCCACCGTGTTGATTCCCTGAGCCGGGAGACGGCCATGCATCTGCCACCCCCTGACGCCCGCGCCGGCGACGACTACCTGGTCGGCCGCGGCGCCGCCTGGTTCGCCTTCGCGATGACGATCGCACTGATGGTGTTCGACTACCTCGACCGGCAGATCATCGTGTCGCTGTTCCCGCACATCAAGGCCGAGTGGGGGCTGTCGGACAGCCAGCTGGGCGCGCTGGTGTCGGTGGTGTCGGTGACGGTGGCGCTGTGCGGCCTGCCGGTGGCGCTGCTGGCCGACCGCGCCAGCCGCGTCAAGAGCATCGTCGTGATGGCCACGGCCTGGAGCCTGGCGACGCTGTCGTGCATGTTCACGCGCAACTACGGCCAGCTGCTGGCGGCGCGCGCGGTGGTGGGCGTGGGCGAAGCCGGTTACGGCTCGGTCGGCGCGGCACTGATCGCCAGCCACTTTCCGGCCCGGCTGCGTGGCGCGCTGATGGCGGCGTTCTTCGCGTCGGCGTCGGTCGGCTCGGTGCTCGGCGTGCTGCTGGGCGGCATGATCGCGGCACGCTGGGGCTGGCAAGCGGCCTTCGGCGTGGTCGGCGCGCCCGGCCTGGTGCTGGCACTGCTCTACCTGAAGGTGCGCGACTACCGCACCGTCGCGCTCGACCCGGGCCGCGAGAAGGCGGCTCAGTCGACCGCCGGCGCGGCGCGGTTTGCGGCCTTTGCGCTGCTGCGTTCGCGCACGCTGCTGTGGGCCTGCATCGGCGGCGCGGCGCAGCTGGTCGTGGTGTCTGCGATCTGGTCGTGGCTGCCGAGTTTCCTGAATCGCGTGCACGGCGTCGCCGCTGAAAACGCCGGCGCCCGCGCCGCGCTGGTCGTGCTGGCCGGTGCCGCCGGCAGCGTGGTCTGGGGCGCGGTGGCCGACCGTGCCGGCCGCCGCCAGCCGCGCGACAAGCTGCGCGTGGTCGCCGGGTTGTGCCTGCTGGCGATGGCGATCCTGGTGACGGCCTTTGCCGGCCCGGCCTTCGGTCTGGCGATGAGCCCGTCCGCCCAGTTCGGCCTGATCCTGGCCGGCGGCTTCGTCATGACCTGCACCGTCGGCCCGGTGTCGGCGGTGGTGATCGACGTGGTGCACCCGGGCGTGCGGGCCACCGGCGCGTCGGTGCTGTCGCTGTTCCAGAACCTGTTCGGGCTGGCGGCCGGGCCGCTGATTGCCGGCGGCTTGTCCGATGCGCTGGGCCTGTCGACCGCGCTGGCCATCACGCCGCTGTTCGGCATCGTCGCCGCGCTGGCCTTCGTGCGTGCCACGCGAAGCTACGAGTCCGACCTGCGCGCGGTGCAGCCGGCGCCGCCGGCCAGCGATCCGCCATACCCGCTCGCGGGCGCCGAGCGCGCCGCGCCGGCCTGAACGCCGTACCGAGTCCCCGTCGTCCCATCCACACGGCCCTGCGCGCCAGGGTCGGGCCGCGCCTTTGACGCGCTATCCAGTCTTCCCCGAGGAGCCCCCCATGAACGGACTGATGCAAGACCAGCCGCTGCTGATTTCCAGCCTGCTGACCCACGCCGAACGCCATCACGGCGAACAGGAAATCGTCTCGCGCCGCGTCGAGGGCGACCTGCACCGCCAGACCTATCGCCAGCTCGCCCAGCGCTCGCGCCAGCTCGCCAAGGCGGTCGCCGCACTCGGCGTCACCGAAGGCCAGCGCGTCGCCACATTGGCCTGGAACGGCCATCGCCACATGGAGCTGTATTACGCCGTGTCGGGCTCGGGCGCCGTGCTGCACACGCTCAACCCGCGCCTGCATCCCGACCAGGTGGTCTGGATCGCCGACCACGCCGAAGACCAGGTGCTGTGTTTCGACCTGACCTTTTTGCCGCTGGTCGAGGCCATCGCCGAGCGCGTCTCGACGATCAGGCATTTCGTCGTGATGACCGACCGCGCCCACATGCCGGCCGCCAGCAAGGTGCCGAACCTGCTGTGCTACGAAGACCTGCTCGCCGCACAGGACGACGCCTTCGAATGGCCCGTGTTCGACGAGAACCGCGCCAGCTCGCTGTGCTACACGAGCGGCACCACCGGCCACCCGAAAGGCGCGCTCTACAGCCACCGCTCGACCGTGCTGCACACCTGGGCCGCGGCGCTGCCCGACAGCCTGAACTGCTCGGCGCGCGACGTGATCCTGCCGGTGGTGCCGATGTTCCACGTCAACGCCTGGGGCCTGCCCTACATCGCGTGCATGGTCGGCGCCAAGCTGGTGTTCCCCGGCCCGTGGCTCGATGGCAAGAGCCTGCACGAACTGTTCGAGGGCGAGGGCGTCACGATGTCGGCCGGCGTGCCCACCGTCTGGCAGGGCCTGCTGGCGCACGTCGAGAGCCACCACCTGAATTTTTCCACCATGCGCCGCACGGTGATCGGCGGCTCGGCCTGCCCGCCGGCCATGATGCGCGCCTTCCAGGAGCGTTACGACGTGCAGGTGCTGCACGCCTGGGGCATGACCGAGATCAGCCCGGTCGGCACCGTCTGCACGCTCAAGCCGCGCCATGAGTCGCTCGGCGCCGACGAACGCATGGCGGTGCAGGCCAAACAGGGCCGCGTGGTCTACGGCGTCGACATGAAGATCGTCGGCGACGATGGCCAGCCGCTGCCGCACGACGGCAAGGCGGCCGGCGAGCTGATGGTGCGCGGGCCGTGGATCATCCGCAGCTACCTGAAGAGCGAGGGTGGCGACCCCTTGGCGTATCAGGATGGTCAGGGCTGGTTCCCGACCGGCGACGTCGCCACCATCGACGCCGACGGCTACATGCAGATCACCGACCGCGCCAAGGACGTCATCAAGTCCGGCGGCGAGTGGATCGGCTCGATCGACCTGGAGAACGTGGCGATGTCGCACCCCGGCGTCGCGATCGCCGCCTGCATCGCCGCCCGCCACCCCAAGTGGGACGAGCGCCCGCTGCTGCTGGTGGTGAAGAAGCCCGGCGCCGAGCTGACGCGCGAGGATCTGCTCAAGCACTACGAAGGCAAGATCGCCAAGTGGTGGACGCCCGACGACGTGCTCTTCGTCGACTCGATCCCGCTCGGCGCCACCGGGAAGATGCTCAAGAACCGCCTGCGCGACCAGTATCGCGACCACCTGATGTCGGCGGCCTGAGCCATGGCTGCGCCCACCGCCATGACGCCGATGCCCGACACGATCCAGCCGGCGCAGGCTCAACCCGTGAGCCAGGGCCTGGCGCAGCGCGTGGGCCATTCCCTGGTCACGAGCCGCAGCCAGCTCGGCCGGCTGTTCCCCGGCCTGCTCGCCAGCGCCGTGGTGGCCACGGCGGCAAGCTTTTTGGCCGAGCACTACGGCGCGCCGGTGATGCTGTTTGCGCTGCTGCTCGGCCTGGCGATGAACTTCCTGTCGGTCGAAGGGCCGTGCAAACCCGGCATCGAATTCACCGCCCGCCACGTGCTGCGCTGGGGCGTGGCGCTGCTGGGCCTGCGCATCACCTTCGCCCAGGTCGCCACGCTCGGCTGGGGGCCGGTGGTGATGGTGCTGATCAGCGTGTCGGTCACGATCGGCGTGTCGATGGCGGTGGCGCGCGCGATGGGCTTCAAGCCGCTGTTCGGCCTGCTCTCGGGCGGCGCCACCGCGATCTGCGGCGCCTCGGCCGCGATGGCCCTGTCGGCCGCCCTGCCCGCCCACCCGCTGAAGGAACGCGCCACGCTGTTCACCGTGATCGGCGTGTCGGCGCTGTCGACCGTCTGCATGGTGCTGTACCCGATGCTGGCGCGTGCGCTGGGCCTGCCGCCGGTCGACGCCGGCGTCTTCATCGGCGGCACCATCCACGACGTGGCCCAGGTGGTCGGCGCCGGCTACAGCCTGTCCACCGAAGCCGGCGACGCCGCCACGCTGGTCAAGCTGATGCGCGTGGCGATGCTGCTGCCGGTGATCCTGTTCGCCTCGCTGATCACGCGCTGGCGCGGCGGCGAGGGCACGGGTGAACGCCCGCCGATCCTGCCGTGGTTCGCCGTCGGCTTTGCGCTGCTGCTGGCGGTCAACAGCACCGGCTGGGTTCCGAAGCCGGTGATCGGGCTGGGCAACGAGGCATCACGCTGGTTCCTGGTCGCCTCGATCGCGGCGATCGGGATGAAGACGCAGCTCGCGCAACTGGTGAGCGTGGGGATCAGGCCGATCGTGTTGATGGTGGGGGAGACGGTGTTTCTGGCGGGGTTGGTGTTGGGGTTGTGGCGGTGGTTGGGGTGAGAGTCGGCATCGAAGGCATTCGGCCGATGCTGGCTCGGGCTTGGGGCGGCTTCCGCAAGCGGCAGGCCATTGGACTGCGCCCGATCGGTGGGCAAACATGCTGGCTGCATCCATAGCCTTTTCCGAGAAGGCGGGTTCGACCCGGAGTTCCCGGTCTCCGCCAGGAAGACCGGTTGCTCGTCAAGAAGGTAGAGCCGTTAGGGGAAACGTGTTGTCGGTCGCAGTTCGTGGCCGGTCACTGCCGAGTGTGGAACCGCGAGTCCGGAGGATCTCACTTTGACCATATCGGCTCACCTGGACCAGCTGTACCGGGGAACTCCCATCCCATCACGGTGACCGAGTTAATTACGTTGCAGATTAGGTCAACCACGTGAGCCTGCACCTGTTGGAGCCACGCGATGTCAATGCGCGTGTCGAATTTGCCGTCCTTCTTGTCGAAGTAGTACAAGTCGGTCTTGCCGGATGCATCAGGTGCGTGCCACGAGCCATGGCATAGAGCATTGCGAATCTTGGACGCCTTCTTGATGTCCTCGACAAGGTTCCCGACGTTCTTGAAGTCGGCGTCCTGATGCTCTCGAACGACTTTCCCATAAACCTCCGACAGCGGCCAGAGCGTATCGGTCAGCGCCTGCTCAAGTTGCATGCCCCACTTCGCAAGAACATTGGCCACATCTTCCTCGCTGTACTCTTTCGTGGCGGTAAACGCGAAGATTGCCTTGCCGAGGACGTCCTCAAGGAGACCGAACGTGGCAATCGTCCGTCCAAGATGTTCCCAGAACTCAGCCGCGCACAGAGTGGTCGGCCATTGAGCAGGGAGTCGAGCACGGTCGATGGCTGCTGATGGTCGTGGCATGGCGTAGCTGTGGTCGAAGGCGGCAACGATCCTGCCATAGCGGCTATGGCTTCTCTCGGGATCGTGACCAGTCTGACTGAGACTGTCGCTCGGCTCGAGACCGCACGATGGCGAGGAAGGGAAGCCTTCCGCCGATGCAGTTGCCCCCGACAGCACCTTCGATCAGCGGCCCTCATTCCACGGGCCGGTTTGTGCCGCCGACGCGATGCACCGCTCCTGGCCGGCAGCGTGAGTTCGCCGACGACTGCTCATGCCGCCATGCCATCGCTCAGGTGACAACCTCGTCGGCGACTGAGGCTCGTCGATCCGGATGGAAGTCAGGTTGTGCGCGACTCGACCTGCTGCAGGAATCCGTTGTCGGCTCCAGAATTGATTGTTTCAACAATCGTTTCATAGGACACTCCATTTCACGCGGCGTGCCTAGCAGCTACTTCATCCAGACGATCGTTTCATGCCAATTCCGGAAGATCTGCTCCGCACCCTGCGCACCTGGCACCGAATGCCCGCAGGAGAACTGCTCGCCCGCCTCCAGGTCAGCCGGGCAACGCTGATGCGCGCGGTCCAGTCCCTGGGCCCGGAGGTCATCATCACTCGCGGCCGAGCCCGTCGCACGGCCTACGCAGCCCGGCGTGCGCTCCGAGGCCGCAACGAAGCACTGCCGCTGTTTCGCGTCGATCGCGACGGTCGCGCGGCCGAGGTGGCCACGCTGCACCTGACCTATCCGGCCGGCTGCGCGGTGGACTTTCTCGAACCGTTCGAGTGGCCGCTCGACGAGGACATGCGCGATGGCTGGTTCGAGGGCGTGCCCTATCCGCTGGAGGACATGCGGCCGCAGGGCTTTCTGGGGCGCAACTTCGCGCGCCACCATGCCGACCTGCTGCAGGTGAGCGAGGACCCGCAGCGCTGGTCGGAAGACGACGTGCTCTATGCCTTGTCGCTGCTGGGGGCCGATCAGCCCGGCAACTACATCGTGGGTGAGCCGGCGTATCGGCGCTGGATGGCGCAATCGCAGCAAGGACCCACGGCCTTGACCGTGGGACAGCTGGAGTCGGCCTACCTGGCCTTGGCCGAAAACTCGATGGCGCTCGGTGTCGCAGGTTCGTCGGCCGGCGGCGAGTTCCCCAAGTTCACGGCCTATCGAAGCCTGGGCGACACGGCCAGCCATGTCATCGTGAAGTTCTCGGGCTCGGACCCGTCGCCGGGAACGCAGCGCTGGTCCGACCTGCTGGTCTGCGAGCACCTGGCCTTGGCGGTGGTGGCGGAGCAGCTGCAGATGGACGCGTCGACCAGCCGCATCCTGCAGGCCGGCGGCCGCACATTCCTCGAAGTGGCACGCTTCGACCGTCACGATGCGCTCGGCCGTTCGCCGGTCTGTTCGTGGTCGGCGCTGAACGCGGCGATGTTCGGCCTGGCGGGCAAGCCCTGGCCGGCCGGTGGCGCTGCCTTGCTTGCCCAGGGACTGATCGACACCGACAGCCAGGTCGCCATCCAGCGGCTGTGGCACTTCGGCCAACTCATCGCCAACACCGACATGCACGACGGCAACCTGTCGTTTCGCCCCGGGCCGCAGCAACCATTGGTGCTGGCGCCGGTCTACGACATGCTGCCGATGATGTACGCCCCGTTGCGTGGCGTCGAGCTGCCGACGCGGACCTTTGCACCGCCCTTGCCGTTGCCGTCCGAACGCGACGCCTGGCGTGTGGCGGCCACGGCGGCGATCCAGTTCTGGTCCCGCGCCAGCGGCGACGCCCGCATCAGCGAGGCCTTCCGCCCGATCTGCGCACACAACGCGCAGACGGTGCGTGAGCTGTGCGCCAGCCCGCTGGTGACGAACCCGGGCTGAGCACCGGGCGCCACCACGGCCGGCCGCGGCTACAGCCCGCGCTTGGCGCGCGTGAGGATCGTCGCCACTTCGGTCGACACCTGCGCAAATGGCGATCCCGCGCCGATCAGCTGCTCGGCCTGCGCGTAGTGGCCGGCGTTGATCTGGCGGGCCAAGCCGCCGGCGGTCTGGTGGAACTCGGCGTGTTTCTGGAGCAGTGCCACGAAGGTCGGCCGGGTTCCCCATTGCGTGCCGCCCGGGCCGTGGATCCACTGGCCGAGCGGGCACTGGTCGTCGCGGCAGATCTTGTCGGCGTCGAGCTTGTCGTGGCTGGCGATCGCCTGGCGCAGCTTGACCTTCCACTGCCGATGCGCCTCGATCGCCTTGTCGAAATCGAAGTCGGCCGCCGCGACGGTCTCGCTCGCCGCCCCGAGCACCAGCCCCGCCGGCATCTTGAAGCGTGCGACCTCTTCGGCCAGCGCGTGGGCCTGGTCTTTCATGGCCGCGGAGGCGGCCGCCGTTTCTTCCACCAGCGCGGCGTTCTGCTGGGTCATGCGATCGAGTTCCTGGACGGCCTCGCCGATCTGGCCGACCCCGAGGCTCTGCTCGCGGGCGCCGACCGCCACCTCGCCCAGCAGGTGGTCGACACGCTGCGACGAGGCCACGATCTCGTCGATGGCCGCGCCGGCATTGCGCACGATGGCCGTGCCGGCCTCGACCTGCTCGACGCTGCGGCCGATCAGGGTCTTGATCTCGCGTGCCGCATTGGCGCTGCGCTGGGCCAGGGTGCGGACCTCGCTGGCGACCACCGCGAAACCGCGCCCCTGTTCGCCGGCGCGCGCTGCTTCGACGGCGGCATTGAGGGCGAGGATGTTGGTCTGGAAGGCGATGCTGTCGATGGTGCCGATGATGTCGCCGATCTGCGTCGACGACGAGCGGATGCCTTCCATCGTCTGCACCACCTCGGTCATCACGCGGCCCCCGTCGGCGGCGCTGCGGGCGTTGTGGCGGGCCACGCCCGCGGCCTCCTGGGTGTGCTCGGCGGTGATCTTCACCGTCGATGCGATCTGTTCCATCGATGCCGCCGACTGTTCGAGGTTGGCGGCGGTCTGTTCGGTGCGGGCCGACAGATCCATCGCGCCGCTGGCGATCTCGCTGCTGGAGTGCACGATGTCGTCGCTCGAACGGCGCACCCGCAGCACCATGCCGCGCAGCGATTCCTGCATGGCGCGCAGTTCGAACATCAGTTGCGCAGCCTCGTCGCGACCCCACGGCGAGGGCGATGTCGTCAGGTCGCCGGCGGTCATGGCGCGCAGGTGGCGCCGGGTCTCGCGCAGCCCGCCGTCCATGACGCGGTAGAAACACAGGAACAGGTACGACGCGAGCAGCAGCGCGGCCGCCACGATGCCCGCGGTCCAGGCCGCCGTCTGCAGCGCGGCCTGGCGTATGTCGCCCGTGTACGCCCCCGACCCGACGACCCAGCCCCACGGCTCGAAACCCATCACGTAGGACACCTTGTCCACCGGTTTCTCCTGGCCGGGCCTGGGCCACTGGTAGAACACGAAACCCTTGCCGTGCTGGCGCACCTCGGCCACGAAGGCCTTGAACAGGAACTGGCCGTCGGCATCCTGCATGCCGCCGACATCCTGGCCGTCGAGCGCCGGGGTGACGGGGTGCATGAGCACCCGCGGCTGCATGTCGTTGACCCAGAAATACGCGTTGCCGTCATAGCGCAGCGCCGCCAGGGCGCGCAGCGCCATCTGCTGGGCCTGTTCGCGCGGCATCTGGCCGCTGGCCTCCTGCGCCTGGGCCCAGACGATCAGGCCGTGGGCCACCTCCACGTGCTGGCGCGTCGCGTCCAGCCGCGCCTGCAGCGCCTGCTCGTGCTGGGTCTTCATCTGCCAGGACAGGACCCCCAGCAAAGGCAGCGTGAAGGCCAGCGAGATGATGGTGGCCTTGGACATGAAGCGCAGCCGCCGGAACAGCCGCACCCCGGGTGCCCACAAGCCGTGGTGGGCGAAGAAGCCCGCATCCCCCGCAGGGGGCCTGTTGTCCGGCGCGGACAGTGTCGTCGTCGTCGATTGCATCGCAGTGGCCACGTTCTAGCTGTTCTTGTCCGCAGATTGTCGGCAGCGGGCCGCTGCGGCGCGTGCAGATCTGCGGTGGAAAGACCTCGCAATTCCCTGGGGGCGAGGTCGCTCATGGGGTTTCCTTCGAAAGGATGGGGATGGTGGCGCCGCGCTCGATCGGCAGCCGGATCTCGACCCGCCCGTCGCGCACGCGCACCGGGTGCACCGGCGTGCCGAAACCCGCCACCCGGGCCATGCAGCCGGTGGCGAGTTCGAAGCGCAGGCCGTGGGCGCGGCAGACGATGTGTTTGCCCTCCAGTCGGCCGCCGGCCAGCGAGGCGCCGGCGTGCGGGCAGCTGTCGTCTAGCGCGTAGTAGGCGGCGTCGACATGGAACAGCGCGATCTCGCGGCCGGCCAGGCGCAGCAGGCGGCGGCCGCCTTCGGGCAGTTCTTCAGCGCCGAGGGCGTCGACCCAGCCGTCGTCGTTCATCGTCGTGCCCATGCTTTTTCAGACGCTGACAACGGGGGTGAGCGTGGCGCTGGCGCGGCGGCGCGCCATCACGCCTTCGGGCAGCAGAAAGTACGACAGCGCCGGGATCAGCAGCACCGCGCCGACCATGTTCCAGACGAACATGAAGGCCAGCAGCACGCCCATGTCGGCCTGGAACTTGATCGGCGACAGCGCCCAGGTCGCCACGCCGGCGGCCAGCGTCACGCCGACCAGCGCGACCACCTTGCCGGTGAAGCGCAGCGCCTGCGCGTAGGCCAGGATCAGCGTGGCACCGGCGCGCTGCTGCTGCAGCTGCACGCTCAGCAGATACAGCGCGTAGTCGACGCCGATGCCCACGCCCAGCGCGATCACCGGCAGCGTCGCCACCTTGACGCCGATGCCCAGCGCCACCATCAGCGCCTCGCACAGCACCGAGGTGATGACCAGCGGAACAACGGCCACCACCACCGCGCGCCAGCTGCGGAAGGTGATGAAACACAGCACCGTGACCGCCGCGTAGACCCACAGCAGCATCTGCGTCCAGGCCTTGCGCACGACGCTGTTGGTGGCAGCCTCGATGCCGGCCGGGCCGGCGGCGAGCAGGAACTGGCGCTCGGGCGTGCTGTGCGCGGCGGCAAAGTCGGCGGCGGCGGCGCCGACCCGATCGAGCGTGTCGGCGCGGTGGTCGGCCAGGTAGGCGATCACCGGCATCACCGAGCAGTCGGTGTTGAACAGATCCGGGTTGTTGACGCTGGCCTGCTGGGCGCCGTAGTTGAGCGTGTCCTGGTTGCGCGCGATGGTCAGCCACTTCGGGTTGCCCTCGTAGCTGCCGGCGGTGATCTGGCGCACCGCCTGCGTCAGCGCGGCGGTGGTCTGCACGCCGGGAACCTGCTGCAGCGTCCAGGCCAGCCGGTCGGCCTCGACCAGGGTGTCGTACTTCAGGCAGCCTTCTTTTTCGGTCTTGACGATCACCGCGTAGGTGTCGCTGGAGAGCGCGTAGTGGCCGGTGACGTAGGCGTTGTCGCGGTTGTAGCGCGAGTCGGCACGCAGCTCGGGCGCGCCGGGGTCGAGGTCGCCGATCTGCAGCTTCGTGCTGACGAGGTAGCCGCCCACGCTCAGCAGCGCGGCGACGGCGATCGTCACCGTCGCCCAGCGGCGTTCGGTGAAACGCGCCAGCCCTGCGAGCACGAAGTGGCTGACGCTGCCGGGCTTGTCGGCCTTCAGGCTGCGCTCGGCCGCCGCGGCGCTGACGCCGCAGTACGACAGCAGCACCGGCAGCAGGATCAGGTTGGTGGCGATCAGCACCGCCACGCCCAGGCTCGCGGTGAGTGCCAGGTCGCGGATCACGGCGATGTCGATCAGCATCAGCACGCCGAAACCCACCGCATCGGCCACCAGCGCGGTCACGCCGGCCAGGAACAGGCGCCGGAACGTGAAGCGCGCGGCCACCTCCTTGGGTGCGCCCTGGCCGATGTCCTGCATGATGCCGTTCATCTTCTGCGCGCCGTGGCTCACGCCGATGGCGAACACCAGGAAGGGCACCAGGATCGAATACGGGTCGAGCTCGAAGCCGAGCGCCGCCACCAGCCCGAGCTGCCAGACCACCGCCACCAACGAACACGCCACCACCAGCGCGGTGCTGCGCACGCAACGGGTGTAGCCGTAGATGATGGCGGTGGCGATCGCCGCCGCCAGGCCGAAGTAGATCGCCACCTGCAGCAGGCCGGCGATCAGGTCGCCCACCAGCTGGGCGAAGCCGATCACGTGCAGGCGCAGCGCCGGGCCTTCGTGGCGAGCGCGGATCTGCTCGATCGCCTGCGCGAGCTGGCGGTAGTCGATGCGCTCGCCGGTGGCCGGGTCGCGGTCGAGCAGCGGCGCGACGATCATGCTCGACTGCATGTCCTTGCCCACCAGATTGCCGACCAGGTTGGCGCGTGCGATGTTGCCGCGCAGCTGCTCGATCGCGGCCGGCGAGCCGTCGTAGTTGTCGGGCATCACCGGGCCGCCGCGGAAACCTTCTTCGGTGACCTCGGTCCAGCGCACGCCCGGCGCCCACAGCGACTTGACCCAGGCGCGGTCGACACCGGGCGTCAGGAAAACCTCGTCGTGGATCTTCTTGAGCGCATCGAGGTAAGCCGGCGCGTCGATGCTGCCCGACGGGTTCTCGACCACGATGCGCAGCGCATTGCCCAGGCCGCGCAGATCCTCGCGGTGCGCGAGGTAGTTCTGAATGTGCGGGTGGCTGCGCGGAATCATCTTCTCGAAGCTGGCGTTGAGCGTCAGCCGGCTCGCCGCCAGCGCGCCGAACAGCAGCGTCAGCAGCGCGCACAGGATCATCACGGCGCGCCGGTGGTTGAACACCAGCCGTTCGAGGCGCGAACCCGATTGCGGGTCGAAGGTGTCGCTGCCGGGCAGGGGCGCGCTGGAGTCGTGGGGTGCATGCATGCGGGGTCTCCCGGAGTCGGGTGGGAACGGTGCGGCGGGGTGCGGCTGTTGGTGCCGCGATCAAACCGCAATCAGGGCAGCGGCTGGGCGCTCACGCCGCGTGGGCCGGCGATGACGATCTGGCCGGCGGCCGGGCTCAGCAGCGCGGCGGCGGGCAGCGGGCCGGCCAGGCGCACGGGGCTGAAGCTGGCGCCGTCGTCGGTGCTGGCCAGCAGGTGGCCGGCCTGGCTGGCGAGCAGCCAGCGGCCGTCGCCGGCCAGCGTGGCGGCGGTCAGGCCGGCCTGCACGCCGGTGGCCACGGTCTGCCAGCTCGCGCCGCCGTCGGTGCTGCGCAGCGCGCTGCCACGCAGGCCGTGCACCAGCACCGCGCGATCGTTGCCGATCACGCCGAACAGGCTGCCCTGATACGGCAGCTCGACGCGGCGGAAGCGCTCGGTGGACCCGTCGTTCTTCCGATCCAGCTTGAGCACCAGCCCCTGCTCGCCGACGATGTAGAACTCGCGGCCGACACCCCGCAGCGCGTGCAGGTGCAGCGCCTTCGGGTTGTCGAGCGCGTGCATCAGCGGCTCCCAGTGCTGGCCGCCGTCGCGGGTGCGCAGGATCAGGCCGAAGGCGCCGACGACGTAGCCGTTTTGCGCGTCGGCAAACCACACGTCCAGCCACGGCAGCTCGGCGCCTTGCGCGCTCAGGCGCTCGGCCTCGGCCAGCAGGGTGCTGCGGGTGGCCGCATCGAGCTGGGGCAAGGCGTCGGCGCGGCCGTAGGCCTCGCTCAACAGCGCGCCGAGGCCGCGGCCGTCGAGCTGGCGGCTCCAGCTGGCGCCGCCGTCGTTGCTGTGCAGGATCACGCCGTCGTGGCCGACCGCCCAGCCGTTGCGGGCATCGGCAAAGCTGACCGCGACCAGGTCCGAGCTGACCGGCACCTGCGCCTGCTGCCAGCGCGCGCCGCCGTCGTCCGACCACAGCACGTGGCCACGCTGGCCGACCGCGACGATGCGCCGCTCCCCGGCCTGCGCCAAGCCGTTGAGCAGCCCGCGGCTGGCCAGCGCGCTGGTGATGGCGGGGCTGTCGAGCACGTCGCGCGCGGCCGGCGCCGCTGCGGTGATGGCGAATACGCCGCCCGCCAACAGGCCGGCCGCGGCGATGGCCAGCAGAACACGATGGGGGTGGAAGCTGGACATGCCGCGTCTCCTTGTTCTCGTACGTCTGCTTCAGCGGATGCCGGCGCCGGCCAGGGCATCGGCGGTCCACTCGCGCTCGGCCAAGGCCTTGGTGTGCTTGAGTCCGCCGGTCTCGGCGATGAAGCCAGTCAGCGAATAGACCCGCGCGATCAGGTCGTAGTGGCCGAACATGTCGGTGTAGGGCGCGGGCAGGTCGTAGCTGGGCGCCATGTAGGCGAAGCCGGCGCGCCAGAGCTGGCCGCGGGCGTCGTATTCGTCGCTGGCCAGTGCGACCCAGCTGTCTTCATCCAGATAGAAGGTGCGCTTGCTGTAGACGTGGCGCTTGCCGTCTTTCAGCTTGGCCTCGACCACCCACACCCGGTGCAGCTCCCAGCGCACCAGGTCGGGGTTCAGGTGATTGGGTTTGAGCAGATCGTCCTGCCTGGCGCCGTAGACCGCGGCGTAGGCGTTGTAGGGCACCAGCATCTCCTTCTTGCCGACCAGCTTGAAGTCGTAGCGGTCCATCGAGCCGTTGAAGATGAAGGTGTCGTCGAAGGTGGTGGCGCCCGCCGTGCCCGGATTCGGCGTGTCGTGCGACAGGTCGGGCGCGACCTTGGTGCGGCGCTGGCCGGGCAGGTAGCTCCAGGCGCGGCGCTCCTTGGTGCCGATGTCGAGCGGGTCGATCAGCATCAGCGCTTCGCCGGCGCGCCGTGCCGGGCCGGTGTAGGTCAGCTTGATGCGCCAGAAGGTGTCGGCGCTGGTCTTGGCGTTGTCCCAGAACGGGTATTCCTGCGTGCTCAGGCCTTCGGTGGCCAGATTGACGCGGCCGCTGGCGTCGACGTTGAGGTTGCGGTACTTGGACTCGTAGGCCTGGCCGTTGAAACGCACCAGGTGGTTCCACATCGCCTCGTTGCCGGTCTTGGGGATCGGGAACGGGAAGCCGGCGTGCGCGCCTTCGATCGAGCGGCCGTCGTTGAGCGTCTTGGCGCGCACCGCGTTCTTGGCGGTGTTGTCGGCCACGAACTTCGGGAAGGCCACGCTGCGCTGCGTCGGGTAGACGTCGATGCGGTAGCTCGGGTACTTCTGGAGCAGCGCCTTGCTGCCTTCGGTCAGCTGCTCGGCGTGCTGCGCCAGGTTCCTGGCGTCGATCACCAGGCGCGGCTTGTCGGCGGCAAACGGGTTCGGGCGGATGCCGTCGCCGGCCTTGAAGCCGGCCGGCGCGCTGCTCAGGCCGCCGCTGTAGGCGGGGATGCTGCCGTCCTTGTTGGCGCCCTTCTCGGCGCCGATGGCGGTGAGCGTGGTGCCGAGTGCGCGGGCCTCGTCGGCGCTGATGGCGGCGTGGGCGGCCAGGCTCGTGAGCAGGCCGATGGCGGCGGCGACGGTGGTGTGGCGGATGGTCATGCTGGTCTCCTCAGAAGCTGGTCTTGAGCGTCAGGCTCACGAAGCCGCGGTCCTTCAGGTAGGTGGTCAGGCCGTTGGTGCTGGTCACCGCGGTGCCGTTGTCGCGGTAGCGGCCGATGTAGTCGATGTACTTGAGGTCGATGCGGTATTTCTGGTGCACGTCCGCGCCCAGGCCGACGCTGTAGTTGCCCAGCCCCTCGTTGCCGCCGAAGACGGTGGCGGCGTTGCCCTTCAAGCCGACCGCGTAGTTCAGCGGCATCGACAGATCGATGCCCGGTGCGACCTGATACCAGGTCGGCGTGAAGCCCATGCCGATGCCGACGTAGTTGCGGGTGACGCAGCCGTCCCACTTGTCGCGGCCGTTGCAGGGCGTGTGGCCCAGCGCGTTGAACAGGTTGGCGCCGCTGCGCACCTGGGTGTATTGCGACCACACCAGTTCGGCGGCCCAGGTGGCGGCGTCGAAGACCGGCGTCTTGTTGATGGTGCCCAGGCCGTTGAGCACCGCGTGCAGCGTGTCGCCGCGGGGGCCCCTGGTTTCACCGGGTTCGGGCAGGCCGATGGCGGGGCCCAGCACCTGGCTGTTCAGCGGCGTGTTGTGGCGCATCGACAGCTCGGCACCGACGCTCACGCCGGCGATGCTCTTGGCCAGGCTCAGGCCGAGCAGGTCGATGCCGTCGGCGTAGATCAGGTTGTAGCGCGGGCTGGCACCGCCCTGGGTGATCAGCGTCTGCGGCAGCTTGTCGGCAAAGCGGCGGTAGTAGAGGCCGGCGGTGCCGTCGAGCCACTCGGGGCTCCAGCGCGCCGACAGGCCGAACTCGCCGCGCTGCTTCGGCTCGGCCGCGTTGCCGCGGGTGGCGAAGATCGGCGTGGCCGTGGCGCAGGCCGCGGCGCATTGGCGGTCCGGGCCGTTGAAGACGAAGTCGACCGGGCCGAGGTAGGTGCCGCCCTCGGGGTAGCGGAACGACTCCCACTCGAGCATGTACTGCGCCGCCAGCGACAGCGTGTCGCTCACCTGGGCCTGCATCGACAGCTGGTTGAGCGGGCGGAACAGCTCCTTGGCTTCGGCGCCCGGCGTGGCAAAGGCCTTCTGCAGGTCGAGCGGATTCTGCGCATAGGCCACGCCGTGCAGGTTGCCGCCCAGCAGCAGCGACTCGCCCCAGTAGACCGTGTGGCGGCCGAGCTTGGCGCGCACCGGCACCTCGCCCAGGTTGGCCTGGCTGAAGACGAAGGCGTCGAGGATCTCGCCGGTGCCGCCGCGGTACAGGCGCTGGGTGGTGCTGCTGTACTGCTGGCCGACGTAGCTCGGGATGTTGGTGAACGGCGGGTTCGGGTTGGTGCGGCTGCGGCCGTCGTAGGCGCCGTCGTACCAGCCGGCGGCGCTGATGCGCAGGCCGTGCGCGCGGGCGTAGACCAGGTCGAGCTCGGACAGGATGTCGAGCCGCTTGGCCACCGCGTCGCCCTTGTCGAAGCGGTAGTCGCCCTCGTCGGCCAGCGCCGAGTTGCCGATCTTGCTGTCGCGCTGCTCGACCCGCACCGCATGGTTGTAGCGCAGCGTGTTGTCCCAGCGCAGCGTGAGATCGGGGTTGCCGGTGTCGATCTCGAAGGCCCAGGCGGCGGGGCTCAGCAGGCTTGCCGCGACCGCGACGGTCAGCAGGGTGGGGCGGGCCGGCGTGGGGCCGTTGCAGCGCATCGCGCTGGAGGGGTGGGTGCTCATCGTGTCTCCGCGTGGGGTTCTGGTCCGGCGCGAGATCCGCACCGATGGCTGGGCCATGGCGACGATTCTGGAAGTCGCCCCCCCGCGAAGCCCCCCTCTCGCCGGGGGGCTGCCACCCCTCCCAAAACCCGCGCCCAGAGGGCTCGGCGGCGGCGGATGCGATCATGCGGATCAAGAGGAATTGCCCGAACCGACCGCCATGAAGTCCGAACCCGCCACCTGCCTACAGGCCCGCATCGAGCGCGGCGCCAGCGCCCGCCTGCCCACGCCGCACGGCGAGTTCACGATGACGTCGTACTTCGACCTCACCACGCGCATCGAGCACCTGGCGCTGCACGTCGGCGAACTCGCCGGCGAGGCGGTGCTGGTGCGGGTGCACTCGGAGTGCCTGACCGGCGACATCTTCGGCTCGCTGCGCTGCGACTGCGGCCCGCAGCTGCAGATGGCGCTGGCGCGCATCGCCCAGGTCGGGCGCGGGCTGGTGATCTACATGCGCGGGCACGAGGGGCGCGGCATCGGCATCGACCAGAAGCTGCGCGCCTACACGCTGCAGGACCAGGGGCTGGACACGGTGGAGGCCAACCTGGCGCTGGGCCACCCGGCCGACAGCCGGCGTTTCGAGGCGGCGGCGGCGATCCTGCACGACTTCGGGGTGCGTTCGGTCTGCCTGATGAGCAACAACCCGCTCAAGCTGCTGGCGCTGCAGGAGCACGGCATCCGCATCGAGCAGCGCGAGCCGCACGAGATCGAGGCCAACCCCGAGAACGCCAGCTACCTGGCCACCAAGCGCGACCGGCTCGGGCACCTGCTGACGCCCGCCGCGGCATCACCGGCGGATTGACGCTTCGCAAGGCGCCCCCGCCCAGCGCGTGCGCACAATGCCGCGTCAGACGAGGAGCCCGACATGCGCAGACTGATGGCCCTGCTGCTGTGGATGGCGCTGGCACCGGTGGTGCCGGCCAGCGCGGATCCGCCGGACCTGCACGACTACTGGGACGGGCGCTGCAAGAGCTGCCACGGCGACGCCGGGGACTTTGCCCGCAGCACCTTGCAGGTCGAGCAGGGGCGGCTGATCGGCCGGCACCACCGCGACAGGCTCGACGAGTTCCTGCAACAGCACTACCTCGCCGACGACTGGGTCGCGCCGGTGACCGCGATGCTGGTCGCCCAGGTGACGACGGCGCCGGTGTTCAAGGCGAAGTGCAGCGGCTGCCACGGCAGCGCCGCCGACTTCGCGCGCAAGTCGCTGCTGCTGCGCGACGGCGTGCCGGTCGGCAAGGCGGGCAACCGTCCGGTGGCCGACTACCTGCGCGCCCACGGCGGTCTGGCGCCGGACGAGATCGCGCCGATGGTCGAGACGCTCAAGCGCGTGCTCGGCGAGGTGGGCCGCGGCGCCGGCTGACCCGTCACTTCGGCGACTGTGCCTTGGCGCGCCTGAGTTCTTCGCTGACGAGCGTGCGCAGTTCCTCGACGCCGAAGCGCGACAAGGGCGTGCCGTTGACGAAGAAGCTGGGCGTCTTCGTCACCTTGAGCGTGACCATGTCGGCCACGTCCTGCTCGAGGGCCTGCCTGATCGCCACGTCGTTCATCGCCGCCCGGGCCCTGGCCATGTCGAGGCCGGTGCCGTCGAGCAGTTCCCAGATCCGCTGCGGATTCGGCTGGGCGTGATCGGCCCAGATCGGCTGCGTCTCGAGCACCTTCTCGAGCACGGGCCAGTAGAGATCCTGCTGCCGGGCCGCTTCCAGGATCTGGATGGCGATGTCGGAGCCCTGGTGCAGCGGCGCGTAGCGCAGCACCAGGTTCACCTCGCCGAAGCCCGACCGGATGATGTCCTTGACGATCGGGTAGAAGGCCCGGCAGGTTTCGCAGGCCGGATCGAAGAACTCCACGATCGTCACCTTGGCCTGGGCGTTGCCGAACACCGGCGCGTGTGGCCGCACCAGCGCCTGTCGGTTGTCCTGCACCGCCGTCGTGGACTGCTGCAGGGTTTCGCTCTTGTAGTAGAGCGTGCCGACGATGAAGGCGAATGCGGCGATGAGCAGGGCCGCGACGGCCAGCCGTGTCTGATTCATTCTCGAGACTTTCTTCTTGCGAGGAACAACAGCCCGACCACCAGCGTGAAGGCCAGCAGGGACAACAAGGGGATGGGCACGAAGCCGGCGATCTGCACGTCGGCGTCCTTGCACGACGCGCCCTGTGCGCACTGGATCAGATCCTCCGGCACCACACCCCAGAACAGCAGGCAGTGATAGAGCGCGATCAGCCAGCCGATGGCGGCCAGCGGCAGGGCGTAGCGGATGCTGCGCGGATCGAATGGCACGAGGCCGAGAAACAGGATGATCGACAGCGGAAACATCGCGATGCGCTGATACCAGCACAGCACGCACGGTGTCTTGCCCATCACCTCGCCCATGAACAGGGCCCCGAGCGTCGCGGCCAGCGCGATCAGCCAGGCGGCGAACAGCCAGCGCGAGGCCGCTTGCGCCGTTGCGGACGTTGCGGATTCAGTGTGCGTGTTCATGCGCTTGCGCTGTCAGTTCGCCGCGGGCCTGCCGCAGCACCAGCCAGCCACCCTGCAGCGCCAGGGCCGCCATCACGGCCGCCACCGCCAGGTCGGGCCACGCCGTGCCGGTGCCGAGCACGCCCGCCGCCGCGCCCATCACCGCGAGGTTGCCGATGGCGTCGTTGCGCGAGCACAGCCAGACGCTGCGCATGTTGGCGTCGCCTTCGCGAAACGCATACAGCATCCACGCCACGCCGACGTTGGCCAGCAGGGCGATCGCGCCGACCACGCCCATGGTGGCCGCGTCCGGCACCGCGCCGCCGAGCGCGCCCCAGACCGCCCGGATGATCACGAACAGCCCGAAGCCCGCCATGCACAGCCCCTTGAGCACGGCGGCCCGTGCGCGCCACGCCAGCGCCGCCGACAAGACGGCCAGCGACACGCCGTAGTTCAGCGCATCGCCGGCGAAGTCGATCGCGTCGGCCAGCAGCGACAGCGAGCCGGCGCGATAGCCGGCGCCGAGTTCGACCGCGAACATCGCGGCATTGACCAGCAGCGCGATCCAGAGGACGCGGCGGTAGCGGGCCAGGTCGACGATCGCCGCCGGCTTGGGAGGTTCGTGCTGGCAGCAGTGGGCAGACATGGGTGTTTCCTTGCAACAGAGGTGGGCCAGGTGCGGATCCGTGCGTGTGCCGATGGGGATTGTCGTCACGCCCGGACGGCTCGAGGCCACCACAGCGAGCGCAGGCCGATCAGGCCGAGCAGCGGGCCGGGCAGCAGCAGCCAGGCGATCCGGGCGCCCCAGCCGTCGACCCAGGCCGTTCCCAGCTGGATCGACACCAGCGTGATCGCGAAACCGATCGAGTTCTGCAGCGCCAGCGCGCTGCCGACGATCTCGGGCGCGCAGGCTCGGGCCGACAGCGCCGAAAAGTGCGGCGAATCGGCCGCCACGGCCGCGCCCCACGCCAGCAGCAGCGCGATCCGGGCCGCACTCCACCAGCCGTCGGTCCACGGAAACAGCGCGCAGCACAGCGCCGACGCCGCCAGCGCGGTGGCCGCCACCCGCGCGCTGCCGACCCGCTGGCTCCACCAGCCGCCCAGCTGGCAACCGACGGCGCCGAAACCGATCACCAGGAACGCCAGACCCGAAAGCGCCGCGCTGCCGGGCGTGGCCAGCCCGCCCAGCACCAGCAGCGCCGGCACCAGCGTCCAGAAGGCGTAGACCTCCCACATGTGGCCGAAATAGCCGAGCGCCGAGGCCCGGAAGGCCGGCACCGAAAACGCCTCGAACACCTTGCCCAGCCGCAGCGGCGGGGCGCCGGCCTGGCGCTTCAGATGCGGCCCGTCGCCGAGCCGGCCGATCAGGGCCGCAGCCAGCAGGGCCAGCGCCGACGACACCAGGATGGTGGCCTGCCACGACAGCCCGGTGCTCGCGAAGCGCATGCCGTGCGGCAGCGCGGTGCCCAGCGTCAGCATGCCCACCAGCTGCGCCAGCGCCGCACCGGCGCGCTGCGGCACCCAGCTGACCACCAGTTTCATGCCCAGCGGATAGACCCCGGCTAGGCACAGCCCGACGGCGAAGCGCAGCGGCACGGCCGATTCCAGCCCCTGCGCCCACAGCGCGAAGGCGGCGTTGCACAGCGCGCCCAGCGTGGCGCAGACCGCGAAGATGCGGCTGGCCGGATGCCGGTCGGCCAGGCCGGTCAGCGCGAAGCCGAGCGTGCCGACGATGAAGCCGACCTGCACCGCATTGGTCAGCGTGCCGATGTCGGCCAGGCTCAGGCCCCAGGCCTGGCGCAGATCCTCGGCCGCGCTGTTGGCCGAGAACCAGAGCGAGGTGCCCAACAGCTGGGCGATGACGATGACGGGAACCGGATTTTTCATGTCTGAGGCAATTGGATCACCGCCGCGCCTGCGGCAGCGGCATCGGCGGCGTCGTGGCTGACGAGCAGGGTCGGCAGACCGCTCGCGCGCACGTGATCGAAGACGAAGCGCCGGAAATCGTCGCGCAGCTGCGCATCGAGCTTGCCGAACGGTTCGTCGAGCAGCAGTGCGGCGGGCTCGGCGAGCAGGCTGCGCAGCAGCGCGACGCGGGCGCGCTGGCCGCCCGACAGCGTCGCCGGGTCGCGATCGGCAAACCCGGCCAGGCCGGCGTCGGCCAGCGCCTGCTCGATGCGCCGGCGCCGCACGGCCTTGGGCCGCACCTCGGCCGGCAGCGCAAAACCGAGATTGCCGGCCACCGACAGGTGCGGAAACAGCAGGTCGTCCTGGAACAGGATGCCGATGCGGCGCCGCTCGGGCGGCACGCCGGTCAGGTCGTGCGCGCCGATGCGCACGTGCCCGCTCGCGCTGAACGCCGGGTCGAGCGTGCCGGCCACGAAGGCCAGCAAGGTCGACTTGCCGCAGCCGCTCGGGCCCATCACCGTCAGGCACTCGCCGGGCTCGATCCGGGCGCCGATCGGGCCGAGCAGCACGCGCTCGCCGAGCCGGATCTGCACGTTGTCGAGGTGGAGTGGCAATGTCAAACCAGGCCTTTGCGGTGTCGGTAGATCAGCCGCGGCAGCGCCGCCGCGGCCCAGAAAGCCACGAGCGGAAACGCCGCCTGCAGCAGCGCCCAGGTGCCGATCACGCGGCGGTCGGCGCCACCGGCCAGCGTGACGGCCTCGGTGGTCAGCGTGGCCACCCGGCCGCTGCCGGCGAACAGCGTCGGCAGGTACTGGCCGACGCTGACCGCAAAGGCCACCGCGCACGCCATCAGGATCGGCTTGAGCAGGATCGGCAGCTTGATGCGCCAGAACACCCGCCAGCGCGAGGCACCCAGGCTGGCGGCAGCCCGGCTGTAACGCGGGTCGAGCGCGCGCCACGGATCGGCCAGCGACAGGAACAGGTAGGGCAGCACGAACACCAGGTGCGCGCCGATCACCGCCGCCAGCGTGCCGTCCGCGCCCAGCCGCACCAGCAGCACCTGCAGGCCGAACAGGAACGCCACCTGCGGCACCAGCAGCGGCAGGTAGAGCAGCCACAGGCTGCGCGACGGGCGCCGGCCGGGTGCGCGCGCTTCGTTTTCGAGGCAGGCCAGCACCAGCAGCAGCGCGATCAGGGTCGACGCAGCGCCCACGCCCAGCGTCGTCAGCGCCGGCCCGATCAGGCTCGACGCCTGCTGCTGCCAGTTGGCGAAGGTCCAGTCGGTCGGCCAGGCGGCCGGGAAACGCCAGCTTCGGGCGGCCGACCACAGCGCGAGGCCGAGCATCGACAGCACCGCGGCGGCGAGCAGCACGGCGCCGATCGCCGTGGCCGCCGACGCCAGCGCGTGGCTGGCGCGGCTGCGCACGCCGCGGGCCTGGCGTTCGCGCAGCCAGCGCAACCCCGCCCGCTCGGCCAGGTGCCAGGCCCCGATGCTGCCAGCCACCACGCCCAGCAGCAGCGTGGCGGCGGCCGAGGCCGGGAAGATCCATTGCGGGTCCGGGTCGGCAAACCAGCGCACCGCCAGCACCGCCAGCGTGGGCGGGTTGCCGGGGCCCAGCACCAGCGCCACGTCGACCACCGACAGCGAAAACGCCAGCACCGCGTAGACCGGCAGGCGGATCTGCGCCCAGACCTGCGGCAGCACCACCGCCAGCCACGCCTGCACCGGGCCGTAACCGAGCGCACGCGCCGCCGTGACGTGGGCCTGCGCGTTGACCTGGTTGAGCGCGGCCAGCAGCATCAGCACCAGGTACGGCACTTCCTTGAGCAGCAGCGCCAGCACCAGCGGCCAGCCCGACGGGTGGCCGACGGTGCTGACGTCGGGCGGCAGCTCCCAGCCGCTGAGCCCCGGTGAAACCCAGCGCACCAGCCAGCCCGACGGTGCGATCAGGAAGGCCAGGCCGATGGCCAGCGCCGAATGCGGCATCGCCAGCATCGGCGCCATCGCCTCGCCGAGCCGGCGGGCCCGGCGCCGGGGGTGCAGGTACGCGACGATGCACACGGCCAGCAGCACGGCGAGCCCGCTCGCCAGCCAGCCGGTGACCAGGGTCGAGCGCAGCGCCGTCGCAAAGCCCGGGGCCTCGAACAGCGAGCGCCACGGCGCCAGGCCCAGGCCCTCGCCGCCCAGCGCCGGCAGGTAGCCGAAAGCGGGCAGCAGCGTGCCGAGCAGGCCGGCGGCGATCGGCAACGTGAAGGCCGTCAGCGTCAGGGCCGGCGCCAGCGCCAGCCAGCGCGAACCGTGTGGCCGTGGCCGGCTTGACTCGACGCTCAGCGGGTGTAGCGCTTCTGCCATTCGGCCGTGATGCGCGTCATCCACGAGGCATGCGGTTCGAGCTGCGGCACGCCGAGTTCGGCGGCGCTGGGCAGGGCCGCGCTGGGCGTGAGGCGATCGAAATGCGCACGCTCGGCCGCACCGAGTCGCGACAGGTCGAGCACGTTGAAGGCGCCGGTCTGCGCGATGTCCTGCGCGCGCGCCTGGGTGGCGGGTTCGAGCAGGAAGTTGGCGACCACCAGCGCGCCCTCCTTGCTGCGGGCGTTGTAGGGGATGGCCACGAAACTGGTGTTGCCGATCGTGCCCTTGCTGAAGGTGAAGGTGCGCACGCTCGGCGGCAGCAGGCCGGCCTGCACCGACACCGCCGCCTCGGCCGGGTCGAACGAGAGCGTGATGTCGATCTCGCCGTCGTTGAGCAGCTGGCGCTGCGCCGGGCCGCTGTCGGGGAACTGCTCGCCGCGGCGCCAGAGGGTCGGCCGCAGTTGGTCGTACCAGGCCCACAACGGTGCCGTGACCTGCGCAAAGTTGGCGTCGGTGGCCGGGCGTTGCAGCACCGCCGGATCGGCCGTCAGGTCGAGCAGCGCCTGCTTGAGAAAGGTCGAACCCAGGAAGTTGCTGACGTCCGGGTGCGTCAGCCGCCCCGGGTGCCGGCGCGCCCAGTCGAGTAGCGCAGCGGCCGAGCGTGGCACCTCGGTGGCGTTGCGGATGCGCGCCGAGTCGTAGACGAACACCACCTGCGCCATGCGCCAGGGCACCGCCAGGCCGTCGACCGGGGTGGTGAAGTCGATCACGTTGGAGCGCTTGTTGACCGTGTCGACCCAGCGGTAGTTGGGCAGCGCCTGCGTCACCGGGCCGTGGAGCAGACCCTGCTGCTTCATGGCCAGCAGGTTGGGCCCGTTGATCCAGATCAGGTCGACCGAGCCGTCGCGGCTGCGGCCGGCGGACTTCTCGGCGATCACGCGGGTCACGGCCTCGGCGGTGTCCTTGAGCCGCACATGCTGCAGCGTGACGCCATGGCGCGCCTTGACCTGCTCGCCGACCCAGGCGATGAAGGCGTTGATCTTCTCGTCGCCGGCCCAGGCGTTCCAGTAGACGGTCTGGCCACGCGCCTTGGCGAGCACCTCGTTCCAGGGCGCACCGGCCTGGGCGGCGGCCCAGGCCGGTGCGAGCGAGCCGAGGCTCAGGAGGGTGAATTGACGGCGATCGAGCATGGGCGGCGGCGAGTGCAGTGGAAAGGCCGCATTGTGCGCACCGGCGCGCCATCGCGCTGCGGTGTCAACCCGTCTCGGCCACCATCTCGATCGCGCCGCACGGGCACTCGGCCGCGCACATGCCGCAGCCCTTGCAGTAGTCGAGGTTGATCTCGAAGCGCCGGCCCGGCCCGAGCTTGATCACCGCGTTGTCGGGGCACACGCCGTAGCAGTTGTCGCACTCGAAGCAGTTGCCGCAGCTCAGGCAGCGGCGCGCCTCGAACAGCGCGTTGTCCTCGGTCAGGCCACCTTGCACCTCGTCGAAGCTGCTGGTGCGGCGCGCCAGGTCGAGCTGCGGGCGCATCGTCTGGGGCGCGTCGCTGTAGTACCAGGGGTTCAGGTGCTCGAAAGTGGCAAGCGGGTGCTTGGCGCTCGGCGTAGCGGCCAGGTCGCCGCCGGGCCGCCCCAAGGCGGCCTGCGCCCCCTCGGGGGGCAGCGAACGCAGAGAGCGTGGGGGCGCCGTCAACCAGGCGTCGATGTGTCGGGCGGCTTTCTTGCCGTGGCCCACCGCCACCGTCACGTTGCGCTCGGCCGGCACCATGTCGCCGCCGGCGAACAGGCCGGGGTGGCCGGTCATCAGCGTGGCGGGGTCGACCTGCACCACGCCGTCCTTCAGCTCCAGGCCGGGCACGCCGTCGAGCAGCGACAGATCGACGTCCTGGCCGAGCGCGAGCACCAGCGAGTCGGCCGCGAGCGTCTCGAACTCGCCGGTCGGCTGGGCGCGGCCCTGCTCGTCGAGCACCATCTTCTCGATCGTCAATGCGCCGTCACCGGCTTGCGTGATGGTCGACAGCCACTTCACCATCACGCCTTCCTGCAGCGCCTCCTCGACCTCGAAATCGTGCGCCGGCATCTTGTCGCGGGTGCGGCGGTAGACGATCACCGCCTCGGTGGCGCCCAGCCGCCGGGCGGTGCGGGCCACGTCGAAGGCGGTGTTGCCGCCGCCGTAGACCACCACCCGGCGGCCGAGCATCGGCTGCGAGCCTTCACCCTCGGCGCCCGCCATCGAGCGCAGCACCGACACCGCGTCGAGGATGTGGGCCGAGTCCTTGGCCGGTATGAAGGCGCGCTTGGCGATGTGCGCGCCCACCGCCAGAAACGCCGCGTCGTAGCCGCCGTCGACCATGCTCTGCGCGATGTCGGCCACCCGGGCGCCGAGCTGCACGTCGATGCCCATCGCGACGATGCGCTGCATCTCGGCGTCGAGCACGTCGCGCGGCAGCCGGTACTTGGGGATGCCGAAACGCATCATCCCGCCCATCAGCGGGCCGGCCTCCATGACCGTCACGCCGTGGCCGAGCCGGCGCAGGTGATAGGCCGCCGACATGCCCGACGGCCCGGCGCCGACGATCAGCACCTGCTTGCCGCTCTCGTTTGTGGGCGGCGTGAACTGCCAGCCCCGCTTGATGGCCTCGTCGCCGAGAAAGCGCTCGACCGAGTTGATGCCCACCGGCGCGTCGATGCGGCCGCGGTTGCAGACGCCTTCGCACGAGTGGTAGCAGACCCGGCCCATGATCGCGGGGAAGGGGTTGTCGCGCGTCAGGTGGCGCCAGGCGGCTTCGTAGTCGCCGCCTTCGGCGTGGAACAGCCAGCCCTGGATGTCCTCGCCGGCGGGGCACTGGGCGTTGCACGGTGGCAGGCGGTCGACGTAGACCGGCCGTTCGGTGCGCCAGGTGCCGGTCTTGTTGGCGAGCGACGAGCCCGGGTCGAGCGTGATCGCAAACGGTTTCTGCATGGTCATGCCGTCACCTCGTCGAGCAGCTTGAAGCGGCGGATGTTGCGATCCGCATCGGCCTGGATCCGCGCCAGCATCTGCGGCTGCCCGGGCGTGCCGAAGAGGTGGGCGAAGCGTTTCTGCGGCCGCAGGTAATCCTCGACCGGCACGCGGTTGCGGATCTTTGTCACGTGGGTCACCTCGCCATGCTCGGCCTCGAAGACCGGGAAGAGGCCGGTCTCGCGCGCCAGCCGGGCGAGCTTGATGGTGTCGTGACTGGCCGAGCCCCAGCCGAGCGGGCAGGGCACCAGGATGTGCAGGTAGCGCGCGCCGTGCAGGCTCATCGCGTGAGCCACCTTGGCCTCCAGGTCACGCAGGTCGGCGACGGTGGCGGTGGCCACGTACGGGATCTCGTGCGCCATCGCGATCAGCGGCAGGTTCTTGCCCTGGCCGAACTCGGCGCCGGGGTGCGCGCCCACTGCCATCGTGGTGGCCGTGCGGGCCGCCGGCGGCGTGGCCGAGCTGCGCTGCACGCCGGTGTTCATGTAGGCCTCGTTGTCGTAGCAGATGTAGAGCACGTCGTCGTTGCGCTCGAACATGCCGCTCAGGCAACCGAAGCCGATGTCGGTGGTGCCGCCGTCGCCACCCTGGGCGATCACGCGCACGTCGCTGCGGGCCTGGCCGGCTGTCTTTGCCAATTTTTGCGCCTTGACCTTCAACGCCGCCGCGATGCCGGTGCCCACTGCCGCGGCATTGCCGAACAGCGAGTGGATCCACGGCAGCTGCCATGAGGTTTCGGGGTAGGGCGTGGAGAACACCTCCAGGCAGCCGGTGGCGTTGGCGGCGATCAGCTGGCCGTCGGTGGCACGCATCGCGGCATCGACCGCATAACGCGCTCCCAGCGCCTCGCCGCAGCCCTGGCAGGCGCGGTGGCCGGAGTTGAGGGAGTTGCTGCGCTCGGTGCTGGCTTGCACGCTGCGTTGCTCGGGGGCGAGCAGGCGGTTACCGACGGTGAACGTGCCGGTCTGGTAGAACTTGATCGGTTGCTGCGACATCGGATGGTTCCTGTTGCTGCTGCTGGACTTCAAGCGTTGGCGCGGGACATGGACGCCGGGCGACCGGTTCCGTTCATGTCCCCCGGCTCGGGCTGCGCCCGACCCTCCTCCTTGACTTCACTACACCGGTCACCCGACATCCACGTCAAGCAGCACCGCTGTTGTTCAACCGCCCGAACAACCACAGTGGTGGCACGAGCGGGACGGTGGGGTGGTGTGCGCAGCGAAGTCAAGGAGGAGAAGCGGACGCAGTCCGATTCGGGGGACATGAGCGGAGTACACCGCCCCGCCGTCCTGCTCCCGCTCAAGCGCATCGAAGGCTGCATGGACACCACCTCAGCTCACCTTCGACGCCACCGTGCCGACATCGCGCAGCAGGTTCTCCGCGATCGGCCCGCTGCGCCGCATCTGCGCCTCGCGCTCCAACTGCCGATTCACGATCCGCCAATCCAGATCCATGAACGTCAACGGCGCAAGCTTGTCGGCAATCGCCTCGCGCAGCGTGCGGTGCAGCGAGGCCTTGGTGATCGATCGCCCACCGAGCCCGGCCACCACGGTGTAGCCGTGCAGTTGCAGCCCAGAGAGCGCGAGCCGCACGTCGGTCGACACCACGCCGCCCAGGCCAACCGAGAAGCTCTTTTCCAGCACCACCACCCGCTGCGCACCTTGCAGTGCCGCACGCACCGCAACGAGCGGAAACGGCCGGAACGACTGGATGCCAAGCACGCCGATCTTCAGACCCTCGGCGCGCATCTCGTCTACGGTGTCCTTCAGCGTGCCGAGCACCGAACCGAGCGCGACCACGATGGTGTCGGCGTCTTCGGTGCGGTAGCCGCGCACCAGTCCGCCGGACATGCCATGGGAACGGCGACCGAACCGTTGCTCGAATTCATCGGCGATGCGCGGGATCACGTCCAGCGCCATCAGCTGCTTGGCGTGCGCGAGGTAACGCACCTCCATGAACGCTTCGGGCCCGACCATCGCGCCGATCGACACCGGCTCGGCCGGGTCGAGCACCTGGCGCGGTTCGTACGGAGGCAGGAAGGCGTCGACCGCGGCCTGATCGGGCATGTCGACGCGCTCATAGGCGTGCGTGAGGATGAAGCCGTCCATGCACACCATCACCGGCATCGAGAGTTCCTCGGCCAGCTTGAAGGCCTGGATGTGCAGGTCGAGCGCCTCCTGGTTGCTCTCGGCAAACAGCTGGATCCAGCCGCAGTCGCGCTGGCTCATGCTGTCGCTGTGGTCGTTCCAGATGTTGATCGGCGCGCCGATCGCCCGGTTGGCCACCGTCATCACGATCGGCAGCCCCAGGCCGCTGGCGTTGTAGACCGCCTCGGCCATGAACAGCAGGCCCTGGCTGGCGGTGGCGGTGTAGGTGCGTGCACCGGCGGCCGAACTGCCGATGGCCACGCTCATCGCCGCGAACTCGCTCTCGACGTTGATGAACTCGCAGGGTGCGAGCGAGCCGTCCTTCACCAGCTCGCCCAGGCCCTCGACGATGTGCGTCTGCGGCGAGATCGGATAGGCGCAGATCACCTCCGGGCGGCACAGCGCCACCGCCTGCGCCACCGCCTGCGAGCCTTCAATCTGCTTGAGCATGGGTCAGTTCCCGGAGTTGATGGCGCACGTAGTCGAAGGCCTCGGACGCGGCAGCCACGTTGGCGGCGGCCACCTTGCCGCTGAACTTGTCGCCGATCGCATGGGCCACGGCGTCGAGCGTGATCAGCCCCGACAACGCCGCGAAACCGCCCAGCAGCACGGCGTTGGGCAGCGGGCGGCCGAGGTGCTTTTGCGCGATCTCGCTGGCCGGCACGGTGATCAGGCGTTCATGGCGAAAGCGCGTGGCGATCTCGCCCAGGCCGAGTTCGTCGAAGCTGCGCCGGCTGTTGATCAGCACGTAGCCGTCGGCCTGCAGGCCCTGGAAGACGTCGACCTGGTGCAGCAGCGTCGGGTCCTGCACGATCAGCACGTCGGGCGCGAGGATGGGCTCGCGCAGGCGGATCTCGCGGTCGTCGATGCGGCAGAACGCCACCACCGGCGCGCCGGTGCGTTCGGAGCCGAAGCTCGGAAAGGCCTGCGCGTGGCGGTCCTGCTCGAAGGCGGCCACCGACAGCAACTCGGCCGCCGTCACCACGCCTTGCCCACCCCGCCCGTGGATGCGGATCTGCAGCATCGGGACCATCCTTTCGCCTTGGCTCGGATGGCGGCGATTCTTCGCCTGCGCAGGGGGCTGCGGCTTGACGTGGCTCAAGCCGGACGGGCTCGGTGCGCCCGGTTCAGGTCGACTCCGGGAAACTCAGGACAGCAGCAACGCGGCTGCGACCATCGTGGGCAACAGCGCGCCGGCCAACAGACCGCCGGCGCCGATGGACTGGTCCTCGAAGCCCTGCTTGAGCAGCGTCACGCCGGCCGGGTTGGGCGCGTTGGCGATCACGGTCAGGCCGCCGCCGGCCACCGCGCCGGCCACCAGCATGTACTTGGCCGGGTCGGACATGCCCTCGATCAGCGAGCCGAGGTAGGTCAGCGCCGCGTTGTCGGTGATCGCCGTCAGCCCGAGCGCGCCGAAGAACAGCGCGGTCGGTTCGAGGCTGGAGACGATCGGCTGCAGCCACCACTGCTGCATGCCACCCAGCACCACCAGCCCGGCCAGGAAGAAGCCGACCAGCAGCGCCTCTTTCAGGATCAGCGGGCTCTGGTAGCGCGCGTAGGCCTGCGTGAAGCCCAGGAACAGCAGGAACAGCCCCAGGAAGATCACCGGGTGATGCGCGAACACGACCACCGCGGCCAGAAACGCCAGGTGGATCGCGCTGACCGTCTTCGACGCGGGGTGGACCTGCGGCGGCGCGCTGTCGCCGTCAGCCGTGGCGAGGTGACGCCGCAGCAGCCAGGTGATCGCCGTGGCGTTGATCAGCACGGCGATGGCGGCCTTCCAGCCGAAGTGCCGTGCCATGAAGGCGCTGTCCCAGCCCCAGGTGCCGGCCACCATCAGCACCGGCGGCGCCGCGAACGAGGTCAGCGTGCCACCGATCGAGACGTTGACGAACAGCACGCCCAGCGCGCCGTATTTCAGCCACTCGGGCATGCCGGGGCGAAAGACCCGCGGCGCCAGCATCAGCGCGGCCAGCGTCATGGCCGCCGGCTCGGTGATGAACGAGCCGATCAGCGGCACCAGCGCGAGGCACAGCCACACCGTCATGACCGCGGTCTGCCCGGGTGCCCGGCGCGCGATGCCGGCAATCAGCGCCTGGATCGCCTGCAGCACCGGCCGCGAGGCCGCCACCACCATGATCACGAACACGAACAGCGGCTCGGTGTATTGCCGCGACTCGACGTAGGCGATCGCCCGCGGCCCGCCGTCCACCAAGGCCATCAGCGCGATCAGCACGAAGGCCCAGAAGCCGAACACGACCTCGATCTCGCCGAGCAGGTGAAACAGCCCGGCGTGCCGGGGATGCCGGTGCGCGAGCTGCTCGAAGAACTTGACCGAAAACGTGTGCAGCAGCGCGAGCCCGAAGACGACAGCGGAGATGAGTTCGATGTTTTGCATGGAGTCCGTGGTTGAGAACAGGGGCTGACCGTGATCCGCGGCAAACCTACCACAGGGTGAATCGGCTCGGCGGGCCGACAGGCTTCGATACTGCAAGCGTTCCCACCGATCGAAGGCCCGTCATGCATCCGGCCCTGTCCATCTGGATCCAGTTCAGCCTGTGTGCCGCGGTGATCGGCGTGGCGGGTTCGCGGTTGAGCCGCTACGGCGATGCGATCGCCAGCCACACCGGCCTGTCGCGCAACTGGATCGGCCTGGTCCTGGTGGCCACGGTCACGTCGCTGCCTGAACTGGTCACCGGCCTGAGCGCCGTGACCGTGGCCGATGCGCCCGACATCGCGGTCGGCGACGCGCTGGGCAGCTGCGTCTTCAATCTGGCCATCCTCGCGCTGGTCGACGTGTTCTACCGGCACGGTGCGATCTATGCGACTGCCAGCGCCACGCACGCCATGTCCGCGGGGCTGGGGGTGATCCTGTTGTCGGCGGTCAGCCTGGCCTTGGTGCTGAGCCAGCAGGGCAGCATGCCTGCGCTCGGTCATTTCAGCCTGGCCAGCGTGCTGATCGTGGCGATCTACCTCATCGGCATGCGCGCGCTCTACCTCACCGAGCAACGACGGGGCAACTCCGCCCCCGTCGAGACACCGACGGCGATGACGCTCAAGACGGCCCTGATGGGCTACGGCATCGCCTCGGCCGTGATCGTCGGCATGGGCATCTGGCTGCCGCTGATCGGTGTCGAACTGGCCCACCTGATGGGCTGGTCGAACTCCTTCGTCGGCACGCTTTTCGTGGCACTGGCCACCTCGGTGCCGGAACTCGCCACCACCTGGGGCGCGGTGCGCATCGGCGCCATCGACATGGCTTTCGGCAACCTGCTGGGCAGCAACCTGTTCGACGTGCTGATCCTGGCCGTCGATGATTTTGCGTATCTGAGCGGGCCGCTCTATCAGCATCTGTCGCCGCTGCACATCGTCTCTGCGCTGACCGCCTGCATGATGAACGGGGCGGTGATCGTGGCGCTGGTCTACCGGCCGGTCTCACGCGTGTGGCGTTCGGCCAGCTGGGCCAGTCTCGTGCTGCTGGCGCTGTATCTGTTCAATGCGGTGGTGCAGTACCTGCACGGACGCTGAACCCGGCCCGCCAAACGGCTGCAGTGCCAAACCGATCGGCAACCGCATCCCTCGACCCGGTGTCCGACCCGGGCAGCGGCTTGCTCGTCGCGATGTCCGTCATCGCGGGCGTCGATTCCAAGATCGGCCTCTACGCCTCGTTCAGCATGGCGGTGGTGATCGCCTTCGCGGGCGGACGGTCGGGGATACTCGCCCCCGGCGCGTCGGTCGACAACAGCGGCGCCCGCTCAGCGCTTGGGCGCAGCCTCGACGCCCGACATCACCGCCACGGCCGGCGGCAGGCGATCCCCCTGGATGCGGATGGCGGCCACCGCGGTGTTGAGCTGCTGCAGCTCTTGCGCGGTGAACGAGATCGAGGCCGCCCCCAGGTTCTCGGTCATGTGGGCCGCGTTGGTGGTGCCCGGAATCGGCACGATCCAGGGCTTTTGCGCCAGCAGCCAGGCCAGCGACAACTGGCCGGGCGTGGCGTTCTTGCGTTGCGCCCAGTTGCGCACCAGGTCGGCCAGCGCCATGTTGGCGGGCAGCACCTCGGGGGCGAAGCGCGGCGAGATGGCGCGGAAGTCGGTGATCGGCGCGGTCGCGAAGCGCGAATCCGCCCGCACGCCGCCGGCCAGGAAACCCATGCCCAGCGGACTCCAGCAGACGAAGCCGATGCCCAGTTCCTCGCACAGCGGCAGCACCTGGGCCTCGGGGCCACGCCACAGCATCGAGTATTCGTTCTGGATCACCGCCAGCGGTTGCACCGCATGGGCGCGGCGCACGCTCTGCAGGCCGGGCTCGGACAGGCCGAAGTGCCGCACCTTGCCGGCGCCGATCAGGTCCTTGACCGTGCCGGCCACGTCCTCGATGGGCACGTTCGGGTCCACCCGGTGCTGGATCAGCACGTCGATGCGGTCGGTGCGCAGGCGCCGCAGCTGGGCGTCGACCACCCGGCGGATGTGCTCGGGCCGGCTGTTGCGGCCACCGGGCAGGCGTTGCCCTGTGACCTGATCGATGTCGAAGCCGAACTTGGTCTCCAGCACCACCTTGTCGCGGATGCCCTGCAGCGCCTCGCCGACGATGTCTTCCGACAGGAAGGGGCCGTAGGCTTCGGCCGTGTCGATCAACGTGACACCCTGGTCCACGGCCTGGCGGATGAGGCGGATGGCGGCCGGGCGGTCAAAGCGGCTGCTGTACGAATCGACCACCACGCCGGGCGTGGCGCCCGGTCGCCATTGGCAGCCCAGCCCTACGGGAAAGACTTCGAGCGGGCCGAGCCGGCGACGCGCCCCGGCGGCTTGTGGGCGGCCCGGCGAGCGGCCTGCCTCTGCACCGCCGGCGGTACTGGCGCAGGCGGAGAGAAGCCACGGAGCCACGCCCAGCGTGGCGGCGGTGAGCATCAGGTGGCGGCGTTGCTGGTTTTGACCTTCAAGGTCGGCGTTCATGGGTGTCGGGCGAATGCTCATGTCTTGCTCCTTCAATGTGATGGTGAGCTTGGGCTCAAATGTCCACGCGCCACTCGCTCAGGCGCTTGACCATGGCCTGCACGCCTTGCTCGCGCATGAAGGCCACGCTCTCGACCTGCTGGTGGAAGGGGTCGAGGTGCTCCAGCGGCAGGCGGCGCAGCGAGGCGTCGATCGGCATGCGGATGCCGTTGTTGGCGGTGACGTGGTCCATGGCGGTGGCTGTCACGGTTTTGGCGCAGCGGCGAACACCTCGCGCGCCACACCAGCGGCCGTGATGGCATTGGGCCAACCGGCGTAGAACGCCAGGTGGGTGAGGGCTTCGGAGATCTCGTCGCGGGTCAGGCCGTTGTTCAGCCCGAGCCCGAGGTGCGAGCGCAGTTGCTCAGGCCTGTTCAACGCGATCAGCGCGCTCACGGTGACGAGGCTGCGGTCCCGGGGCGACAGGCCGGGCCGGGTCCAGACATCGCCCAACAAGACTTCGTCGGTCAGTTGGGCCAACTTGGGTGCCACATCGCCCATCAGGCGTTGTGCGCGCGATGGCGCCGCTGATGCGGCGGTGGCGGGTGCCGGTGCGCCTGGGGCCTCGGCCACGGCCTCCAGCCATTGGACGGTCGAGCCGTCCTGCGCCTCGGTGATGGCCAGATGGGTCATCGCGCCCCCTGGTGCGGCACCGTGCCAATGCTTGAGCAGCGGCGGGATGTGGATCACGTCACCGACCCGCATCTCGACCACCGGACCACCCCAGCGCTGGACTTGCCCAGCGCCGGCCGTGACCACCAGCGTCTGCCCCAGCGGGTGCGTGTGCCAGGCGGTACGAACCCCCGGCGAGAAGCTCACCGAGCCCACGGAGGCTCGCGCCGCGCCGCTGGGCACATGGCGCATGTCCACCATCGCCTGACCGCTGAAGTGCGCGGCCGGTGCCGGGCGGGCCGTGCGTGCGCCGGCCCGGGAGACCTGGAGTTCCGGCTCGGCTGCGCCTGCGGGGCACAGCACCCCCGCGGCCAATGCGGCAACGATCCAACGATGCATGAAGGACTCCTGAGTGTTGAGACAGTGCAACGGGTTCCAGTCTAGGAACCCGATTGATCGATGAATAGCTGCAAAACTCTTGATGAATTGGCAACCTGGATCGGACAATCTGCGCCGGACATCGCCATGGCCATCAACGAACTGCGCGCCATTTCCGTCTTCGTCACGGCCGCCGAACTGGGCAGCCTGCGCAAGACCGCCGCTGCGCTGAACATCAGTCCGCAGGCCGCCAGCCAGGCGCTGGCGCAACTGGAGCAGCACCTGGACGTGCGGCTGTTCCACCGCACCACCCGCTCCATGGCGCTGACCGATGAAGGCCAGCGGTTTCTCGACGAGGCCCAGCCCTCGCTCCTGGGCCTGCGTCGGGCCCTGCAGACCGTCCGACATGCCAAGGACGAGATCGCCGGGCCGCTGCGCATCGTCGGCCCGCGCGCCACCTTCCAGCCTCTGCTCTGGCGGCTGCTGGACGAGTTCTGCGTGCGCTATCCGGACATCGTGCCCGACGTCCAGCTGGAAGACCGGGTCGGCAACTGGGTCGAGGACCGGGTGGATGTGGGCTTCCGGCTCGGCATCTCGCCCCATGAGGGCGTGATCGCGCGCCGGCTGTTTCCGGTTCAGCTGGTGCTCTGTGCGTCACCCGGCTACCTGCTCGCTCATGGCGTGCCCGACAGCATGGCGGCGTTGCCCACGCACCGCTGCAGCGTGTACCGCAACCCGGGCACCGGGCGCGTGGTGCCCTGGCGCTTCAAGGTGGGCGATGAAGAGGTGGAGCAGCCCGTCGTGCCTGCGCTGAGCACCAACGACGAGGTGCTGGAGTTGCACGCCGTCCTGGCCGGAAAGGTGATCGGGCAACTGGCGGGCGTGACGGCCGCGCCCTACATCCGGGCCGGGCAACTGGTGCCGCTGCTGGTCGATCTCGTACCTGACCGCTACAGCTACTTCGTCTACTACGGCAGCCGCAGCGCGCAGCCGGCACGCGTGCGCGCCTTCGTTGATCTGGCGGTGGCGCGGCTGGTCGACAACCCCGAATACGTGTTGACCATGCGTGAAATGAAATCGGCCGCGCGTGGTGCGCGAGTCTTGCCGGATTGAACGGCGGCGCTCGACCCTGCGTACTGTTGCATTGGGGGCGGGCGGCGTGCATCACCCCATGACCGCCTGACTGCCGGACGGCAATTGCGGCAAGCACAGCCAGTTCCTGGTCGGCTGGGTGAATCGGGTGCTGACGAACCTGGAACGCTGGTTCGCCGACCGCAACTTTGTCGCGACAGACGGTTTCACGGTCGCCGACATCCTGATGGCGCACGTGCTCTCGGCGGGCATCAAGGACGAGGCATTCATCGCGCCGTATCCGGCAATCGCGTCGTATCGGGATCGGTGCCTGGCCCGGCCTGCGTGGAAGCGGACCATCGAGGCGTACTGCGCGCGGGTGGATTCAACCGGTCGTCACAACGGATAGAACCGAGGATTCCGCAGGCCGATAGCAATGCGCCGATCCGACGGCCGATCACGCCGTCCCGGCGAGTAGGCTCTCGTAGGGAATGCGCAATCCATCGTGGAGTTGCTTGACCATCCGCAGGCTCAGCGGGCGCTTGCGATTGAGTACCTCGGAGACTCGTCCGCTGGGCCCGATATAGGGTTCGAGATCGCGTGGCGTCAGGCCCTGTTGCTCCATCCTGAACTTGATCGCTTCAATCGGGTCCGCCGGACCGAAGTCGTAATGCTGGTTCTCGTAGGCTTCGATCAAGGTCATCAGCACGTCTCGCTCGTCTGCCTCGGGCGTGCCTTCGTCTGCCTGGTAAATGCTCTCGAGATGGCGGAACACCGCATGCAGATCGTCGTCGGTGCGAATCGGCTTAATGGTCATTGACGGTCTCCACAATGATCCTGTCGTACTGGGCGTGGGTTCCGATGAATTTCACCCATGCGATGCCGGCGCGGTACTGCATTTCAACCACCAGCCGGTACTTGTTGCCGCCGATGTTGAACACTACGCCGTTCAATGCGCCAGCACCTGCTCCAGGAAACTGCGTGTCCGCTCGCTGCGCGGCGCATTGAAGAACTCCGCCGGCGGCGCCGCCTCGACAATCTGGCCCTGGTCCATGAACACCACCCGGTCGGCCACCGACTTGGCAAAACCCATCTCGTGCGTGACGCAGACCATCGTCATGCCCTGGCCAGCGAGCTCGATCATGACGTCGAGCACCTCGCGGATCATCTCGGGGTCGAGCGCCGAGGTGGGCTCGTCGAAGAGCATGATCTTGGGCGCCAGGCACAGCGCGCGGGCGATCGCCACCCGCTGCTGCTGGCCGCCCGAGAGCTGGAGCGGAAACTTGTGCGCCTGCTCGGCGATGTGCACCCGTTCGAGCTGCGCCATCGCGCGGGCCTCGGCTTCGCGCTTGGGCTCGCGGCTCACGTGCAGCGGTGCGAGCGTCAGGTTCTGCAGCACCGTCAGATGCGGGAACAGGTTGAACTGCTGGAACACCATGCCGACCTGGCGGCGCACGGCCTGCACCGCGCGGTCGTCCTCGCGGCCCTCGATGCCGAGCGGGGTGCCGTCGACCCCGATGCGGCCTTCCTGATACGGCTCCAGCGCGTTGATGCAGCGGATCAGCGTCGACTTGCCCGAACCCGACGGGCCGCAGATCACGATGCGCTCGCCGCGGCGCACGCTGAGATCGATGTCGCGCAGCACGTGGAAGGCGTCGCCGTACCACTTGTTGACGCGCTCGAAGGTGATGATCGGGACGGTCATGACTGCCCCTCGGCCGACGAATACGTCGACCGATCCCCCGCGGGGATGTGGGCCGGCTTGGGAGCGGCCCGGCGCTCGGCCCACCGCAAAGGCGTTGAATGGATGTGGTTCATGCGAACGGGGTTCAACGGTTGCGGCTGCGGCCGAGCTGGGCTTCGACCCACAGGCTGTAGCGCGACATCGCAAAGCAGATCACGAAGTAGATCGCGGTGATGAAGAGGTAGCCCTCGATCTTGAACGGCCGCCAGACCGGGTCGCCGCTGAGCGCCAGGCCGAGCGAGCCGGTGAGTTCGTAGAGGCTGACCACGGTGATCAGCGAGGTGTCCTTGAAGATCGCGATGAAGTTGTTCATCAGCGAGGGCACCACCGCCGCCAGCGCCTGCGGCAGCACCACCAGGCGCTGGGTCTGCCACCAGCCCAGGCCGACCGAGGCGGCCGCTTCGAGCTGTCCGGCGGGGATGGCCTGCAGGCCGGCGCGCACGATCTCGGCCATGTAGGCGGCCGAGAACAGCGTGATGCCGACCAGCACGCGCAGCAGCACGTCGGGCGAGGTGCCCGAGGGCATCAGCAGCGGGAACATGAAACTCGCCATGAACAGCACCGAGATCAGCGGCACGCCGCGGATCAGCTCGACGTAGAGCGTGCACAGCGAGCGGATCGCCGGCAGCTTGGAGCGCCGGCCCAGCGCCACCGCCACCGCGATCGGAAACGCCAGCACGATCGACAGCGTGGCCAGCGTCACGGTCAGCGGCAGGCCGCCCCACTGGTCGGTGCCGACCTTGGCGAGACCGAAGCCGCCGCCCATAAGCACGAAGAAAACCGCCAGCACGCCCGCCCAGGCCGGCACCAGCCAGGGCCGCCAGCAACGGCGCACGCAGCTGATGACGAGCATCGTGAACATCGCCAGCGTGGCGATCAGCGGGCGCCATTGGGCGTCGTACGGGTAGCGGCCGAAGATCACCAGCCGGTGCTTTTCGGTGATCACGCCCCAGCAGGCGCCGCTGCCACGCGCGGCCTGGCAGGCCTCGGCGTTGCCGGACCAGACCGCGTGCGACACGCCCCAGATCCACAGCTGCGGCAAGGCCCAGGCGAAGCTGGCGATGAGCAGCAGCGTGGCGAAGGAACTCGGCACACCTGCGAACAGGTTGCGTTGCGCCCAGCGCCAAGGCGTGGTGGAGCGCCGGGTTGGCGGCCGCGCGGCGATGGGCGAAAAAGCCTGGCTCATGTCGGTTCCGCCGGGCCGCCCCAAGGAGCCGACGCGCCCCTCGGGGGCTGAGGCCGGACACAAGGCGTCCTGAGGACGGCTTGTGCCTGCCGAAGGGCCAAGCCACCGGCTTGGCGCGGCCGGCATGGCTGCGAGCGTAGCGAGCTGGGGGCTGTCATCTCTACCGCTCCCGGATCGCCACGCGGCGGTTGTACGCGTTCATCAGCGCGGCGGTGCCGAGCGAGGTGCTCAGGTAGACGGCCATGATGATGGCGATGCATTCGACCGCGCGGCCGGTCTGGTTGAGCGCGGTGTTGGCGATCGAGACCACGTCCGGATAGCCGATCACCACCGCCAGCGACGAGTTCTTGGTCAGGTTCAGATACTGGTTGGTGAGCGGCGGAATGATCACCCGCAGCGCCTGCGGCAGCACCACCAGCCGCAGCGTCTTGGCGCGGCTCAGGCCGATGCTGTGCGCGGCTTCGGTCTGGCCGCGCGGGACGCTGGCGATGCCGGCGCGCACCACCTCGGCCACGAACGACGAGGTGTAGAAGGTCAGCCCCAGCAGCACCGAGAGGAACTCGGGCGACAGCGTCACGCCACCTTCGAGCACAAAGGCGCCCGGCTCCGGAATGCTCCATGACCAGCCCGCCTCGGCGCTGTGCGCCAGCCACGGCAGCGACAGCCCCGACTTGCTGAGAAACACCCGCCCGCCCCAATCGAGCGGCGCCATCGCCTCGGGCAGGAACTCGACCATCAGCAGGTACCAGATCAAGAGCTGGACCAGGATCGGCACGTTGCGGAACAGCTCGACATAGCCATAACAGAGCCCGCGCACCAGCGCGTTGCGCGAGTAGCGCCCCACGCCGAGCGCGGTGCCCAGCAGCGTGATCAGCACGATGCCGATCAGCGCCACCCGCAGCGTGTTGAGCAGGCCGACCAGGAACGCGCGCCAGTACGGGTCGATCGACTCGAACGCAATCAGGCTCTCGCCGATGTCGAAACCGGCGGTCTGGGTCAAAAAATCCCAGCCGCTGCGGATGCCGCGCAGCGCCATGTTGGCCAGCGTGTTGTGCACCAGCCAGCCCACCACCACGGCCACCAGCGCCAGCATCAGCAGCTGGTAGACCAGCCCACGCGTGGCCGGGTTGGACCACGCCCAGCTGCGCCGCCGCGCAGGGGGTCGGCGCGGCGCGGCGGTCTCGTCGCTCATCGGCAGCTATTGGCGGAGGCTGGCGACGTCAGCGGATCGGCATCGCGTACTGCAGGCCGCCGTTGGTCCAGAGCGCGTTCTTGCCACGCGGCAGGCCGACGGGGGTCTTCTCGCCGACGTTGCGCTCGTAGATCTCGCCGTAGTTGCCCACCGCCTTGATGGCGCGCGCCAGCCACTCGCGGTCCAGGCCGAGCAGCTTGCCGGTGTCTTCGGTCTTGCCGAGCAGGCGCTGCACGACGGGGTCGGTGCTGTCGGCCTTGAGCTGGTCGACGTTGGCCTGCGTGATGCCCGATTCCTCGGCTTCGATCAGGCCGTAGACCACCCACTTGACGATCGCGAACCATTCGTCGTCGCCGCGGCGCACCAGCGGCCCGAGCGGCTCTTTCGAGATCAGCTCGGGCAGGATCACGTGGTCCTTCGGGTCCTTGGCTTCCTTCGAGCGGATCGAGGCCAGGCCCGATGCGTCGGTGGTGTAGGCCTGGCAGCGGCCCGAGAAGTAGGCGGCGTTGGCTGCGTCGAGCTTGTCGAACACGACCGGCTTCAGGTTGAGCTTGTTGGCGCGCGAGAAGTCGGTCAGGTTCTTCTCGGTGGTGGTGCCCGACTGCACGCAGACGGTGGCGCCCTTCAACTGCTTGGCGCTCTTGACCTTGGTCTTGGCCGGCACCATGAAACCCTGGCCGTCGTAGAAGACCACCGCCGTCTGGTGCAGGCCGAGCGAGGCATCGCGCGTGAGCGTGAAGGTGGTGTTGCGCGACAGCACGTCGACCTCGCCCGACTGGATCGCCGTGAAGCGCTGCGGCGAGGCCAGCGGCACCCACTTGACCTTGTCGGCATCGCCCAGCACGGCGGCGGCGATGGCGCGGCCGACGTCGACGTCGAGCCCGGTCCACTTGCCCTGGCTGTCGGCGGCCGAGAAGCCCGCCACGCCGGTGCTGACGCCGACGAGGATCTGGTCGCGCTGCTTGATGGTGTCGAGCGTCTTGCCGGCAAAGGCCGGGGCGGCGGCCAGCAGGGCGAGCGCCAGAACGGATGAATGCAGTCGTTTCATGGGGAGGAGCCTCAGGGTCTTGCGGATCAGCGGGCGATGATGCCGGAGATTCGACGGGCCGACATGCCGCCGCCGGGCGTGTGCGGCCAGCAGGGGCATGCCGGCCGCCAATCGTTCGCTGACAGAATACGGCGGCTTCGGCACCCCCGATGCCACACAGGAGATCTTGCTTGTTTGCAGCTTTCGAGCGGCTGGTCGACCCCTATCCCGTCACCCGGCCGACGCCGCCACCGCCGCGGTTCTTCGCCTTCATCTGGGCCTGCAGCGAAGGCACGCGGCGCTACATCCTGGGCATGACGATCTGCACCGCGCTGATCGGCGCGTTCGAGGCACTGCTGTTCGCGATGCTCGGCGAGGTGGTCGACTGGCTGGGCCAGATCCCGCCAGCGCGGATCTGGAGCGATGCGGGGGGGCAGTTGCTGCTGCTGGTGGGCGTGATCGCGGCCAGCCCGCTGGTCGTGATGCTGCAGACGCTGCTCAAGCACCAGACGCTGTCGGGCAACTTCCCGATGCGCCTGCGCTGGAACTTCCACCGCATGATGCTGGCGCAGAGCATGTCGTTCTATCAGGACGAATTGGCCGGCCGGGTGGCCGCCAAGGTGATGCAGTCGGCGCTGGCGGTGCGCGACGCGATCCTGATCGTGACCGACATCCTGGTGTTCGTGGTCATCTACTTCGTCACCATGACCGCGGTGGTGGGCCACTTCAACCGCTGGATGCTGCTGCCGTTCGCGGCCTGGCTGGCGGCCTACATCGTGGTGGTGGTTTTCTTCGTGCCGCGGCTGGCGCGGGTGGCCAAGGCGCAGGCCGATGCGCGCTCGCTGATGACCGGGCGCATCACCGACGCGTACACCAACATCACCACCGTCAAGCTGTTCTCGCACGCCCAGCGCGAGGCCGGTTACGCGCGCTCGGCGATGCAGGAGTTCCTGCGCACGGTGCACGGACAGATGCGGCTGGTGAGCGGTTTCGAGGTCTGCATCCACTCGCTGAGCATGCTGTTCATCCTGGGCACGGCGGGTTCGGCGCTGTGGCTGTGGAGCCAGGGCCAGGTCGGCATCGGCGCGGTCGCCGCGGCCACCGCGATGGCGTTGCGCCTGAACGGAATCTCGCACTGGGTGATGTGGGAGGTGGCGTCGCTGTTCGAGCACATCGGCACGGTGCAGGACGGGCTGGCGACGCTGTCGCGGCCGAACGCCGTGACCGACCGGGACGACGCGAAGCCGCTGCAGGTCAGCCGCGGCGAGATCCGCTTCGACAACGTCGATTTCGCCTACGGCGGCAACGGCGCGGCGGTGGTCGAGGGTCTGAACCTGCACATCCGACCGGGCGAGAAGATCGGCCTGGTCGGGCGCTCGGGCGCCGGCAAGTCGACCATCGTCAACCTGCTGCTGCGCTTCTACGACCTGCGCTCGGGCCAGGTGCTGATCGACGGCCAGGACATCGCGCACGTCACGCAGGACAGCCTGCGCGCGCAGGTCGGCATGGTGACGCAGGACACCTCGCTGCTGCACCGCTCGGTGCGCGACAACATCCTCTACGGCCGTCCTGACGCCACCGACGAGCAGATGATCAGTGCCGCCAAACGCGCCCAGGCGCACGAGTTCGTGCAGGGGCTGACCGATCCGAAGGGCCGCACCGCCTACGACGCCCATGTGGGCGAACGCGGCGTCAAGCTCTCGGGCGGGCAGCGCCAGCGCGTCGCCATCGCCCGCGTGATGCTGAAAGATGCGCCGATCCTGCTGCTCGACGAGGCCACCAGCGCGCTCGATTCCGAGGTCGAGGCCGCCATCCAGACCACGCTGTATCAGCTGATGGAGGGCAAGACGGTGGTGGCGATCGCGCACCGGCTGTCGACCATCGCGGCGATGGACCGGCTGATCGTGCTCGACCGCGGCCGCATCGTCGAGGAGGGCGACCACCGCAGCCTGCTGGCGATGGGCGGCCTGTACGCGCGGCTGTGGGCGCACCAGAGCGGCGGTTTCCTGGGGGCCGATGACGACGAGCCGGCCGCCACGGGTACCCGCCCGCCGATCGCGGCCGAGCTGGTCGGCGCCAAGTGACCCATCACCGCGGCTGACGCGGCCCGATCACGGCCTGCCGGACCGGGGTCGCAACGGTCTTCGGCCGGATGTGAACAAGGTCGGAATTTCGTGCAGTCCGAGGCCGACTCTTACCTCGATCGGGGGATGTGCCGGCCCGTCCGGCGCACGCAAACTGGCTCGCAGCCGACACGAACTGGCCTGTCTTTCGACTTCGTTTTGCCGCTTCGGGCGGCCGTCGCAGGCGCACAGTGTGTTCACCCGATGGTTGGTTTGGAGGTACGCAACATGACTCCCCATGACGGCACCGCGGCCCATGTCCGCTACGAGATCCGCTTCCAGTCGCTGTTCCACAGCGGCCGCGGCCTGAGTTTTCCGTGTGACGCCCACGGCCGTGTCCGCGTCGACGAACTCAGCGACCGGGCCCGCCACAACTTCCACCAGGCGCAGGCGATGGTCGGGCGCGAGTACGCCACCCCGGCCGTGCAACTGGCGGAACTCCACTGAATCCGACCCGAGCGCAGACCGGCGCCGCGTCGAACGCGGCCGGGCCTGCGGATTCCGGGTCTTCTGCAAGGCCATCGGGCGCGTGAAGTGGCCAGCGCGGACAATAGCGGCCCTTCGTCCGACTGGTTTTGCCCGTGTCCGCTGCGTCTGTTGCCTCTGCTGCCCCCACGGTGCCCCGCGCCGACAAGCCCCTGACCGGCTACCGCCCGCACTGGGCCAAGCGCTTCGGGCCGGCGCCGTTCCTGCCGATGAGCCGCGCCGAGATGGATGCCCTCGGCTGGGACAGCTGCGACATCGTCATCGTCACCGGCGACGCCTACGTCGACCACCCGAGCTTCGGCATGGCGGTGATCGGCCGCACGCTCGAGGCGCAGGGTTTTCGCGTCGGCATCATCGCCCAGCCCGACTGGCAGACCGCCGACCCGTTCAAGGCGCTCGGCAAACCGAACCTGTTCTACGGCGTGGCCGCCGGCAACATGGATTCGATGATCAACCGCTACACGGCTGATCGAAAAATCCGCAGCGATGACGCCTACACGCCGGGCGGCCTGGGCGGCAAGCGGCCGGACCGCGCCTCGCTGGTCTACGCGCAGCGCTGCAAGGAGGCCTACCCGGAAGTGCCGATCATCATGGGCGGCATCGAGGCCTCGCTGCGCCGCATCGCGCATTACGACTACTGGCAGGACAAGGTGCGCCGCTCGATGGTGGTCGACGCCAAGTGCGACCTGCTGCTGTACGGCAACGCCGAGCGCGCCATCATCGAGGTGGCGCACCGCCTGGCCGCGGGCGAGAACGTGCGCCGCATGACCGACATCCGCGGCACCGCCTTCGTGCGCCGCTCGGACGACCCGGACGCCGCCGGCTGGTTCGAGATCGACTCCAGCTCGGTCGACCTGGTCGGTCGCGTCGACGAACACATCAACCCCTACCAGACCACCGCCGAACAGGCGGCCGCGCAAGGCAGCACCTGCTCGAAGGAGGAGGGCGCCGCCGCACCGGCAGCAGCCGGCCCGGCCGCCGACCCCGAATCGGTCTACAAGACCATCACCTTCGTCGCCCCGCCCAAGCTCACCGGCCGCATCAAGATGCCGCCGCGCGACAAGAGCGTGATCCGCCTGCCCAGCTACGAGCAGGTTCGCAGCGACCCGGTGCTGTACGCCCACGCCAACCGCGTGCTGCACCTCGAGACCAACCCCGGCAACGCCCGCGCCCTGGTGCAGCGCCACGGCGACGGCAACACCGCGCGCGACGTCTGGATCAACCCGCCGCCGATCCCGCTGTCCACGCCCGAGATGGACCACGTGTTCGACCTGCCGTACGCCCGCAGCCCGCACCCGGCCTATGCCGACGAACACGGCGGCCATGACGGCGCGACCAAGATCCCGGCCTGGGAGATGATCCGCTTCAGCGTCAACATCATGCGCGGCTGCTTCGGCGGCTGCACCTTCTGCTCGATCACCGAACACGAGGGCCGCATCATCCAGAGCCGCAGCGAGGACTCGGTCATCAAGGAGATCGAGGACATCCGCGACAAGGTGAAAGGCTTCACCGGCGTGGTCTCCGACCTGGGCGGGCCGACGGCCAACATGTACCGCCTGGGCTGCAAGAGCCCGGAGATCGAGGCCGCGTGCCGCAAGCCGAGCTGCGTCTACCCGGGCATCTGCCAGAACCTCAACACCGACCACGACGCGCTGATCCACATGTACCAGCGCGCCCGCCAGCTCAAGGGCATCAAGAAGATCCTGATCGGCTCGGGGCTGCGCTACGACCTGGCGATCCGCTCGCCCGAGTACATCAAGGAGCTGGTGCAGCACCACGTCGGCGGCTACCTGAAGATCGCGCCCGAACACACCGAGGACGGGCCGCTGTCCAAGATGATGAAACCCGGCATCGGCAGCTACGACCGCTTCAAGCAGCTGTTCGAGAAGTACAGCGCCGAGGCCGGCAAGAAGCAGTACCTGATCCCGTACTTCATCGCCGCCCACCCGGGCACGCGCGACGAGGACATGATGAACCTGGCGGTCTGGCTCAAGCACAACGGCTTCCGGGCCGACCAGGTGCAGACCTTCTACCCGAGCCCGATGGCCACCGCCACCGCGATGTACCACTCGGGCAAGAACCCGCTCGGCAAGGTCACGCGCAGCAGCGAGACGGTCGACATCGTGCGTGGCGACAAGCGCCGCCGGCTGCACAAGGCCTTCCTGCGCTACCACGACGCCAACAACTGGCCGCTGCTGCGCGAGGCGCTGCAGGCGATGGGCCGCGCCGACCTGATCGGCAACGGCAAGCAGCACCTGATCCCGACCTGGCAGCCCGCCACCGACGGCAGCTACGAGAGCGCGCGGCGCAAGAACTCGACCGCCACGGGGGTCAAGGCCGCGCCCAACAAGCCGGCCGCCCGAGCCGGTGGATCCGCGCCGCCCAAGGGCCGCATCCTGACCCAGCACACCGGCTTGCCGCCGCGTGAGACCGGCGCGCCGCGCAAGGCCGGCCCGCGCGTCAGCTCGCCGATCATCGTGCCGGGCGCCCGGCCGCCGGCCGCCCCGGCCGGGCCGCGGCCGGGCCCCTCGGCCAAGACCGGCGGCCGCAAGAAGGGCGGCTGAGCCGAGATCGGGCCGGGCCGGCCATCGGCCCGGCTCAGCCCGGCTCGTCGCCCGCGTCCGCTGCCGGGCGGCGCCTGGCCGAGCCTGATTCCGCCTGGCCCGCGTCGATCGCCTCCCGCCTGCCGGTGGTCGGTCGCTGCGGCCTGGCCGCATCCAGCGCCTCGAGCAGCTCCTGCAGAATCAGCTGCACGTCGTAGACGCTCACCGCCATCCCCACCCGCTGGCAGGGCAGGCGCAGGTCGTCGTCGGCCGCCACGCTGCGCCACAGCGCCTGGGCATCGGCGACGGCATGGCCGATGCGCCCGCGCCTGGGCCGCAGCAGCTGCTTCTGCAAGGCCGCCAGCGTGATCGGTGACAGCATCTCGCGGGCCGTGGCGATCAGCTGGCGGTCGTGCTGCAGGTCGGCCTGAAGCTGCGCGGCACTGGCCTGGATGGCGGCGACCACCGCGGCACGCTCCAGTTCACGCGGACGCGGACCGCCGTCCTGGGCGGCCCGGCGGGCGCTGACGTGGCGGGCGGCGTGGATGTCGAGCGCCAGGTTCAGCATCCGGCTCTCGACGGCCGACTGGCCGAGCGACTGGTAGGCCTGCGCACAGTGGTGCAGGTGCGCGACGACGCTCTCGGCCAGTTGCAGTTCCTGCCGCAAGGCCCGGCCGGCCAGCAGGTTGGAAGCCTCGATCAGGCCCCGGTAGCGGGCCAGGCGGGCGTGCACGAAGGGCAGCATGGCTCACTCGAACTCGACGACCTGCCGCACTTCGCCGGTCATGTCGTCGCGGATCGACTTGATGAAGAAACCTTCCTCCAGCACCTCGGCCTTGATCGTGAACACCGACGACTCGTTGCTGCCGTTCTTGACGTTGTTGGTCTCCGGGCTGACCAGCAGGTTGGAGATCGTCGTCTTGCTCACCACGATGGCCGACTTGATCGGCGCGGCGAGGCTGGCCAGCGACTTGTGGAACAGCGCGTCGCTCGGGTTGGCGCGGGTGTAGGCGTCCATCAGCTTGGCGGTCTTGAGGGCCTGCGAAAAGATGTTGCGCCAGTGGAACTCGATCAGGCTGTCGGGCTGGCTGAGGTCCTCGTGCTCGGCCAGCGCGATGAAGAAGGCCTCGATCGAGGCCCGCAGCGAGTTGTCGACACCCAGCTCCCGACTGGCCCGCTTGCCGCGCACCACCAGGCTGGCCGGTGCGAACACCGTGCCCATGTCGAGCTTGATCGGCGCCACCACCGACACCACCGGCGCGTTCGACAGGTTGACCGTGCGCACCACGTCGTTGACGGCGCTCAGCACCAGTTTCTCGAAATCGCGGATCGGCATCACGAAGTCGATCACCTGCGAATACCGGGCGCCCGAGATCAGCACCGGAATCGTCAGCTCCATCTTCGGGATCTTGAACCGCGGGGTCGAGAAATGCTGCAGCACCGGGTCGTTGCGGTAGCGCTCGGCCACCTCGCGCGAGTAGGCGTCGGCCATCTCGCGCGCCTTGGTGAGCTCCAGCAGGATGTAGCCGGTGTAGTCGGCGAGGGTGACTTCGGGCATGGCCGGGCCTCAGGCGGACAGCATGCCGAGGATCTTCTCGAGCCCGGCCGGGATCTCGTCCTGCACCGCCTTGACGTTGACGTTGAGCGCGTACTCCTTCTTCACCTCGACCCCGCTGCTCGACTGGCGCTGATATGACGCCGAGACCTTGAAGTTCACCGGCCCCCAGCCGCCACTGGCACTGGCGTCGATGCCCAGCTTGTCGGACACGCTGCTGGTCTGCACCGAGTTGAGCTTGACGTTGAAGTCGATGATGACGTGCTCGATGCGCAGGCTGGGGATCTGCAGCATCGCCAGCAGCGGCACCTTGACGTTGACGTCGGTGACCTTGGCGGCGCCCGTGTCGTCGACGTCCTTCTTGGTGTGCGAGAAGTCGACCATCACCAGCTCGCGCTTCTGGGTCTGGGGGGCGGTCGTGAACCCCACCGCGTTGATGAACTCGACCGTGGCCAGCGACGATTTCACCTGCGCGTCGACGGCCGCCTGCAGCGGGCCGCCGATCATCTTCTGGAAGTCGATGTTGTTGAGTTCGGAGGTCAGGCTGGGCGCGGCCGGCAGCGCGCGGCTGGCAGCCCGCGCGGCCAGCTGGCCGGCCGACTGCGTGACGCGGGCGGCGCTGGCCAGGTTCGCCGCGTCCGTCGCGCCCGAGGCGGCGGCCTTCTTCGCGGCGGGTGCGGCGGTCTTCTTGATCGCAGGGGCCAGTGACGGGGTCGTCGGACGGGCGGTTTTCTGGGTTGCCATGACGTTCGCTCGCTCAAATGGGGTGGAGGGTTGATCAGTTTTTGCGGTTTCGGCCTGCGCGTCAACCGGAAACTGGGCGCACGTCCCGCAGGCGCGGTCGTCACCCACTCGAATCGCTTTGTGTCGGCGGCCGGTTTCCCGGCGCGATGTGTGACAGCGCGCCAACCCTTCGCATCACCGTGTCACCCCGCTTACCGCTTGCTCCGATCCCACACCCTTGAAACATTAACAACCGCTTAAGGTGCGCAGCAAGTAGCTGGCGCACGGCTTGTGCATGAGAGGCGTCGGCAGATCATTCAAGGAGTCTGACGATGTCGAACCCGACCGGGGCTGGTGCCGCCGCATGGCAGCCGTTTCCGAATTTCATGCAGATGAACAGCTACCTGCCCGGCTGGGCCTGGCGGCTGCTGCGGCTGTGCAGCGTGCTCGGCGCGCTGGCCGTGGCCGGCCTGCTGGCGCTGCGGCCCGAGCAGGGCCTGCCGCTGTTCTGGGGCCTGATCGTGCCGGTGCTGCCGCTGGTGTTCATGCTGACGCCGGGCATCTGGCGCAACGTCTGCCCGCTGGCCAGCAGCAACCAGGCGCCGCGCCGGCTCGGGCTGATCAAGAAGATCAACCAGAAGACGCTCGCCACCGGCGCGGCGTTTCCGATCGGTATCGGCCTGTTCATCGCCGCGATCCTGGCGCGCAAGCTGATGTTCAACACCAGCGGTGTCGCCACCGCCGCCCTGATCGTCGGCGCGATGGTGATGGCGTTTGCCGGCGGCATCGTCTTCAAGGGCAAGAGCGGCTGGTGCAGCAGCATCTGCCCGCTGCTGCCGGTGCAGCGTCTCTACGGCCAGACCCCGTTCCTGAAGATCGCCAACACCCAGTGCGAGCCGTGCGTGGGCTGCGCCAAGAACTGCTACGACTTCAACCCCGGCTCGGCGTATCTTGCTGACCAGTACGACGCCGACCCGAGCTACCGCGACTTCCGGCGCTTCTTCGCCGGCCTGTTTCCGGGCCTGATCCTGGGCTTCTACCTGGTGCCCGGCACCGCGCAGATCGGCGCCGGCGCGGTGGTGCTGCAGATGCTGCTCTACATGGCCAGCAGCCTGACCGTGTTCACGCTGCTCGACCTGCTGCTGAAGTCGACCCGCAACCGCCTGCCGGTGGTGTTCGCGGCGCTGGCGATCAATGTCTACTACTGGTTCGCGGCGCCGATCGTGCTCAACACGCTGCAGCAGCTGGGCGCGCCGATCGACCTGACGCTGGTCGGCGCCGTGCGCGCCGCCGTGGTGATCGCCAGCCTGGTGTGGATCGCACGGTCGATCCAGGCCGAGCGACTGTTCCTGAACGAGCAGGTGCGCCGTGGCCAGGGCGGCGAGATCCATCTCGCGCCGGTGGTGGTCGAGACCGTGCGCCTGCACCGCAACATCGTGCCGCGCCGGGTCGATGTCGAGCCGGTGGCATCGGACGCGCCGGCCGCCAACTCGGCGCGCATCCAGGGTGGCGACACCCAGCCCGGCGCGCTGGCGCCGCTCGAGGCAGCGCCGGCCGATGCCGTGGCACGCCCCCCGGCCGCTGCGGCACCCAAGGCCGGTTCGCGCCCCGAACTGCGCATCGAGCCCGAGGGCCGCTGCGTGCCGCTGAAAAAGGGCGCCAGCCTGCTCGACACCCTCGAGGGCTGCGGCGCGGCGATCCAGGCCGGCTGCCGCGCCGGCGCCTGTGGCGGCGACCCCATCGCGATCACCGGCGGCGCCGATTGCCTGGGCCCGATCGGCGACACCGAGCGCGCGACGCTGGCCCGCCTGGGCCACGCGTCGAACACCCGCATGGCCTGCATGGCGCGGGTACGCAATGCCGGTACCGTCACGGTCGAGCTCAAGCCGCATGCCGTCGATGCGCCCGGCGCTGCGCCTGCGCCCACACGCCACGCCGCACCGGCGGCCGTGTCGGTCGTGGCGTCGGTCGTGGCGCCGGTGGTAGCCAGGCACGACCGCTCGATCCGCAGCGTCGTCATCGTCGGCAACGGCGTGGCCGGCCTGACCGCGGCCGAGCACGTGCGCCGCCATCACCCGGATTGCGAGATCCACCTGATCGCCCGCGAGCGTTACCTGCCCTACAACCGCATGGCGGTCAGCGCGCTGATCAACCAGCGCTCGGGCATGCAGGGCATGGGCCTGAAGCCCGACGCCTGGTACGCCGAACAGCGCATCACGCACTGGCTCAACACCCGCGCCACCGACGTCGACACCACCGGCCGCCAGGTGCAGCTGGCGACCGGCGAGACGCTCGGCTACGACCGCCTCATCCTGGCCAACGGCAGCCAGGCCTGGATGCCGCCGGTGGAGGGTTTCGGCATCGCCGGCTCCTTCCTGCTGCGCCAGGCCAACGACGCGATGGCGATCCGCGCCTTCGTGCAGCGCCACGGCGCGCGCCACGCGGTGGTGGTCGGCGCCGGCCTGCTCGGGCTGGAGGCCGCGGCGTCCTTGCGGCAGCTGGGCCTGGGCGTGCAGGTGCTGAGCCTGAACGAGCAGGTGCTCGATCGCCAGATCGACCGCGCGGCCAGCGAGTTGGTGGTCGCGCACCTGAGCGGCCAGGGCATCGAGCTGGTCGGCAACGCCAAGCTGCGCCGGGTGGTGCGCAGCGCGGGCCGCATCAGCGCCATCCGGCTCGAGGACGGCCGCGAGCTGCCCACCGAACTGCTGGTGGTGTGCGCCGGCACCCGCGCCGAGCTGACGCTGGCGCACGCCGCCGGCCTGGCCACCGGCCGCGGCATCACGGTGGACGCGCAGATGCGCACCAGCGCCGAACACGTCTACGCGGCCGGCGACGTGGCCGAGTTCGAGGGCGAACAGTTCGGCCTGTGGGCGATCGCCGTCGCGCAGGGCGAGGTGGCGGCGCGCAGCGCGCTCGGGCTGGCCGCCCGCTTCGAATCGATCCAGCCGGTGACGGCGCTCAAGCTGCGTGGCATCGAGGTGCGCAGCGCCGGTGCGGCCGGTGCCGGCGGGGCCGGCCAGAGCGAGCTGCTGTGCGCCGGTTCGCTGGCCGGTGACGAACCCGACGAGGCCGACGCCGGGCCTGGCTACTGCAAGCTGGTGGTCGAGGAACACGCCGGGGGCGACCGCCTGATCGGCGTCGTGATCGTCGGCGCGCACGAGATCGGCGACGAGCTGCTCGATGCGGTCAAGCGCCGTGCCAGCCTGGCCTCGCTGCAGTCGTTGCTCGCCGGCCACCGCTGGCTGCTGCAGCCGGCCGAGGTGGCCCAGGCCCGGGTGGCGCCGACCCGGGGGGCGCCGACCGCGGTTCGGCGTGTCGGCTGAACAACGCCTCGATTTTCCGTTTCGGGGCTGTTCTGCAGGCCGGCCGCGACGCGGGCACACTGGCGGCGTGTTCCTGACGGGCCAGGAGGCCGGCGATGTCTGCAGATTCACTCGCGTCACCCGGGCGCCCGGCCGAGGCGCAGGCGGTGCTCGATTTCTGGTTCGGCCCACCCGGCGATCCCGGCCATCTGCAGCCCCGGCGCCAGTGGTTCGAGAAGGACGCCGCCTTCGACGCCCTGATCGGCACGCGTTTCGGCCCGCTGATCGAGAGCGGCCTGGCCGGTGAACTGATGTCCTGGGCCGACGAGACCGGCTCGGCGCTGGCCGAGATCATCGTGCTCGACCAGTTCCCTCGCAACCTGTTCCGTGGCACCCCGCGCGCCTTTGCCGGCGACAGCCTGGCACTCGAGGCGGCCACCCGGCTGGTCAAGCGCGGCGCCGACCGCAGGCTCAGCGGCGTGCAGCGCCAGTTCGTCTACCTGCCGTTCGAGCATGCCGAGTCGATGGTGGCGCAGCACTGTTCGATGGCGCTGTTCGAGCAGCTCGGGCGCGACGAACCCGGCCTCGCCGGCCTGCTCGACTGGGCCCGGCGCCATCACGACATCGTGGCGCGCTTCGGTCGCTTCCCGCATCGCAACCCGATCCTCGGGCGTGTCAGCACGGCCGACGAGATCGAGTTCCTGAAGCAGCCCGGTTCGGGGTTCTGAGCGCCCGGCGTGTCCTGCGAGTGCCCGGCCCGTGCCAGCGTCAGCGCGCCGGGTTGGCGCCGCCGGATGCCCCGGCCGCACCGGCTGGGGCCAGCACGCACAGCCCTTGCCGGCAGACCGCGCCGGGGTCGGCCTGAACCTGGCAGTTCGACATCAGGCCGCGCGCCTCGACCTCCTGGCGGCGCAGCTCGGATTGTTCACGCGCCAGCGCCAGCAGCCGCGTCTCGTCGCTGACGGCGGTCGACCAGGCCAGATGGCCTTCCGGGCCGCCGCAGGCCTTGTGACCGACCGGCAGGCTGCGGCACTGGCTGTCGGCGGTGCAGCGCGGCTGGCCGATCTCGATCCGGATGGCGGTCTGCAGTTCGGCCGCTTTCGACAGCGCCGGCTGCGGCGCGGCGCGGGGCTGCGGCGCTGCCGGATCGGCGCCGCTGGCGGCGGCGCAAGCGGCCAGTGACAGACCCAGGCCGAAGCCGATGACGGTGCTGACGGCCCACCGGCGGGTCGTGCGGGCGATGCGGCGAGACGGGTGGGGCAGGCGGTGTGGCATCGCGGTGGCTTGGTTCGAGGCGGTGCCGGCCACTTTAGCGCCGGGTGGGCGCGTCGCCGCCCGATCGGCTTGTCGCTTGGTGAGCAAGCGTGTCGCCCTGTCGCCGCGGCTGGCGTCCGTTCGTCCGTTCGATCGGGTCGGCCGGGGCGCTGCGGGACAATCCGGCCCATGAGGTTATTGCTCGCGCCCATGGAGGGGCTGCTCGACGCGCCGTTGCGCGACATCCTGACGCGTGTGGGCGGCGTCGACCGCTGCGTGTCGGAGTTCATCCGTGTCACCGGCACGCTGCTGCCCGAGCGCGTGTTCTTGCGCATCGTGCCGGAGCTCGAACACGGTTGCCGCACGCCGTCGGGCGTGCCGGTGCGGCCGCAGCTGATGGGGTCCGACGCCGCCTGCCTGGCCGACAACGCCGCCCGGCTGGCGCAGATGGGCGCCGAAGGGGTCGACCTGAACTTCGGCTGCCCGGCCCAGGTGGTGAACCGCCACGGCGGCGGCGCGGCGCTGCTGCGCGAGCCGCAGCGGCTGGCGGCGATCGTCGCGGCGGTGCGGCGCGCGGTGCCGGCGCACCTGCCGGTGTCGGCCAAGATGCGGCTCGGTTACGACCATGACGAACACGCGGTCGACTGCGCCCAGGCCCTGGTGGACGGCGGTGCCGCCGAGCTGGTGGTGCACGCGCGCACCAAGGCGCAGGGTTATCGCCCGCCGGCCTGGTGGGCCAAGGTGGCCGAGGTGCGCGCCGCCGTGCCGGTGCCGGTGGTCGCCAACGGCGAGATCTGGAATGCCGACGACGCGCTGCGCTGCCGCCGCGAAAGCGGCTGCGACGACCTGATGCTCGGCCGCGGCATGGTGGCCGACCCGGGCCTGGCGCTGGCGATCATCGCCCGCGGCCGACCGGTCGACGATGCGACGCAGACCGGCGTGCCGTGGGCCGACCTGCAACGGCTGCTGCAGCTGTTCTGGGCGCTGAACGCGCCGCGCATGAGCTCGCGCGACCGCATCGGGCGGGTCAAGCAGTGGCTCAACTTCCTGCGCCGCGTCCATCCGGGCGCCGAACTGGCCTTTGCCGAGCTGCGCACCCTCAGCGATCCGACCGTCGTCGAGGCCTGCCTGCAGCGCGGCTGGGGCGATGCACACGCCACGCCGGCCGTGCCGCAGGCCGGTCCGGGCGCCGAGCGGCCGTTGTTACAACAGCTCGCAACGGCGGCTTGACGCGTGCGGCCGGTCGTTACCATCATGCGCACCCCTTGCCGTACCGTGGAGTTTTGCGCGATGTCGAAGACCGATCTGTTGCCCGCCAGGATCCTGGCCTGCGCGCTGCTTGCCGTCGCGGCGCTGTGCATCACCACCACCGCCCGCGCGGCCGACGCCGGCGGCGCAGCGGTGACGGCGGCCGAATCGCCGTCGAGCGCGGCCTCGGGCTCGATCACCGGCGAGCTGGCCGAACGCGCCCGCGAGACCGGCGGCGCGATCGCCAAGGGCGCCAAGGAAGCCGCCTCGGCGATCGCCGGTGGCGCCCGCGAGGTGGGCGGCGCGGTCTCGCGCACCTCCCGCGAGGTCGGCGAGGCCGCCTCCACCCGCGCCCAGGGCGCCTGGAAAGCCACCAGGGAAGGCGCCCAGACCGTCGGCGCCGCAGCCAGCGCCGCCGCCAAGGCGGCCCGACGTGAATTCAAGGCGCGCCGCAGCGACGATGCCGCCTCCGCCCCCAACTGAGACATCGACCTTGACCTTGACCCCGAATGCGCCCGCCCCCTTGATCCGCTGGGACGAAGGCGGGCAGCCGCAGCAGGCACTCTGGCGCTGCGAGAGCGGCGGGGCGGTGCCGCACAAGGTGGTGCTGGCCGACGACCGCATCAACGCCGACACCGCCTGGCGCCTGGCCAGCGGCGGCACGGTGCTGCTGTGGCGCGGCGATTTCCACAACGCCCGCCTGCTGCTGCAGGCGCTCGCCCGGCGCGTCGACCGCAAGCCGCACAAGGCGCACACGCCGGCGTCGATCACCGAGGCCTTCCACCTGCACCGCATGGCGCAGGCGCAGCGCGCGCGGCTGCTGGGCGCGGTGCTGATCCCGGTCGACGCCGATCACGCGATCCCGCTGCGGCGTGCGCCCGACCTGCACGCGGCGCTGGGCGAGGCCTGGGGCGCGGCCGGTGGCCAGCCGTCGGTGGTGTCGCTGCGCGAGCTGCTCGGGCTGGTCGGCGCGCACGAGTGGCGCAAGAAGGGCGTCGAGATCGCGGCGCTGAAGGGGCGCATCCACCCGCACTACGGCGTGTTCTCGCCGGTGCGCGGCGAATACGTCGACCTGGTGGCGCAGGCACCGCTGCCGTCCGAGACCCTGGCCTTCGACATCGGCACCGGCACCGGCGTGCTGGCCGCGCTGCTGGTGCGCCGGGGTGTCGAACACGTGGTCGCCACCGACACCGACCCGCGTGCGCTGGCCTGTGCCGCCGACAACCTGGCCCGGCTCGGCTGCACCGCCCGGGTCGAACTGCTCAAGACCGACCTGTTCCCGAGCGGCCGCGCGCCGCTGGTGGTCTGCAATCCGCCGTGGCTGCCGGGCAAACCGAGTTCGGCGCTCGAACACGCCATCTACGACCCCGACAGCCGCATGCTGCGCGGTTTCCTGAGCGGCCTGGCCGCGCACCTGGCGCCCGGCGGCGAGGGCTGGCTGATCCTGTCCGACCTGGCCGAGCACCTGGGCCTGCGCACCCGCGAAACCCTGACCAGCTGGTTCGACGCCGCCGGCCTGCGCGTGATCGACCGCCTCGACATCCGCCCGCGCCACCCCAAGGCGGCCGACTCCAGCGACCCGCTGCACGCCGCCCGCGCCGCCGAGCTGACGTCGCTGTGGCGGCTGGGCGCCGTCTGAGTTCTTGGAGCGGGTGAGATGAGCGACGCCGCCTGGCAGTTCTGGATCGACCGCGGCGGCACCTTCACCGACGTGATCGGCTGCGACGCCGACGACCGCCTGCACCCCCTCAAGCTGCTGAGCGAGAACCCCGGCCAGTACGCCGACGCGGCGGTCGAGGGCATCCGCCGGCTGCTGGGCCTGCGCCCCGGCGAACCGATCACGCCGCAGCGTGTGGCCTGCGTCAAGATGGGCACCACGGTGGCGACCAACGCGCTGCTGGAGCGCAAGGGCGAGCGCACGCTGCTGGTGACGACACGCGGTTTCCGCGACGCGCTGCGCATCGCCTGGCAGGCACGCCCGCAGCTGTTCGAGCGCCGGATCGTGCTGCCCGAACTGCTTTACGAGACGGTGATCGAGGCCGACGAGCGCATCGGCGCCGACGGCACCGTCGTCACCCCGTTCGATCCCGATGCCCTGCGCGCCCAACTGCAGCAGGCCTTCGACACCGGCCTGCGCGCCTGCGCGATCGTCTTCATGCACGGCTGGCGCCACACCGCCCACGAGGCCGCCGCGGCCGAGCTGGCGCGCGCGATCGGCTACACGCAGGTGTCGGTGTCGCACGAGGTCAGCCCGCTGATGAAGCTGGTCTCGCGCGGCGACACCACGGTGGTCGACGCCTACCTGTCGCCGATCCTGCGCCGCTACGTCGACCGGGTGGCCGCGCAGATGCCGGGCGTGCGGCTGTTCTTCATGCAGAGCTCGGGCGGGTTGGCGCAGGCGCAGGCCTTTCATGGCAAGGACGCCGTGCTGTCGGGCCCGGCCGGCGGCATCGTCGGCATGGTGCGCACGGCGCTCGCCGCCGGGCACCGGCAGGTGATCGGCTTCGACATGGGCGGCACGTCGACCGATGTGTCGCATTTCAGCGCCGCGGCGGGCGAGGGCGGCGACGCCCAGTTCGAGCGCGTCTTCGAGACCCAGGTGGCCGGCGTGCGCATCCGCGCGCCGATGATGGCGATCCACACCGTCGCCGCGGGCGGCGGCTCGGTGATCCATTTCGACGGCGCGCGGCTGCGCGTGGGGCCGCACAGCGCGGGCGCCGATCCCGGGCCGGCCTGCTACCGGCGCGGCGGGCCGCTGGCCGTCACCGACGCCAACCTGCTGCTGGGCAAGATCGCGCCGGCGTTTTTCCCGCGCGTGTTCGGGCCCGACGCCGACCAGCCGCTCGACCCCGCCGCCGCGCGGGCCGGTTTTGCCGATCTGGCTGAACAAGTGACGCGAGCCAGCGGCCGGCCGACCACGCCCGAGCAGGTCGCGGCCGGCGCGCTACAGATCGCGGTGGCGAGCATGGCCAACGCGATCAAGCGCATCTCGGTGGCCAAGGGGCACGACGTCACGCGCTACACGCTGCAGTGTTTCGGCGGCGCCGGTGGCCAGCACGCCTGCGCGGTGGCCGATGCGCTGGGCATGCAGCGGGTCTGCATCCATCCGCTCGCGGGTGTGCTGAGCGCCTACGGCATGGGGTTGGCCGATCAGCTGGCGCTGCGCGAGGCCTCGCTCGAAATGGCGTTCGATGCGGCCGGACTGGCGGCGGCCCGGGCGCGGTTGCTCGATCTGCAGAGCGCCGCCGCCGCCGAGCTGACGACGCAAGGCGTGGCGAGCGACGGCCTGCGCATGCGCTGGCAGTTGCGGCTGCGCTATCAGGGCACCGACACCGCGTTGGCGCTGACGTGGGCACAGGTTGCGGCCCTGGATGCGGCGTCCGACGCCGCGTCGCTCGACGCGCTGCGGCTCGATTTCGAGGCCGCCTACCGCCAGCGTTTCGCCTTCCTGATGCCGGGCAGGCCGCTGCTGATCGAGGCGGTGGCGGTCGAAGTCGCCGCGCCCGGCCAGGGCCTGCCGGCGGCTGCGCCCGAGGCTGTCGCCGTGCCCCATGTGCCGACCGCGCACAGCGCCGTGTCGGTCTACACCGAGGCGAGCGACGGCACGCCGGGCTGGTGCGCGGCGCAGCTCTACCTCGGTGCCGATCTGCGCCCGGGCGCCACGCTCACCGGCCCGGCGATCGTGGCCGACCGCAACGCCACCACCGTGGTCGAGCCCGGCTGGCAGGCGACGCTCGACGCGGCCGGCGTGCTGGAGCTGCAGCGCGTGCTGCCACGCGCCTCGCGCCAGGCGCTGGGCACGGCGGTCGATCCGGTGCTGCTGGAGGTCTTCAACCAGCTCTTCATGGCGATCGCCGAGCAGATGGGCCAGCGGCTGCAGAACACCGCGCACTCGGTCAACATCAAGGAGCGGCTGGATTTTTCGTGCGCGCTGTTCGACGCCGACGGCGCCCTGATCGCCAACGCGCCGCACATGCCGGTGCACCTGGGCTCGATGGGCGAGGCGATCCGCAGCGTGATCGAGCGCAACCCGGCGCTGCGGCCGGGCGACGTCTACGCGCTCAACGACCCGTACCACGGCGGCACGCACCTGCCCGATGTCACCGTGGTCACGCCGGTGTGGCTCGACGGGGATGACCGGCCCGCTTTCTACGTCGCCTCGCGCGGCCACCACGCCGACATCGGCGGCATCAGCCCCGGCTCGATGCCGCCGTTCTCGACCACCATCGCCGATGAAGGCGTGCTGATCGACAACTTCCTGCTCGCCCGCAGCGGCGTGCTGCGCGAGGCCGAACTGCTGGCGCTGCTGGCCGGCGGCCCGTGGCCGGCGCGCAATCCGCAGCAGAACCTGGCCGACCTGCGCGCGCAGATCGCCGCCAACCAGAAGGGCGTGCAGGAGCTGCAGTCGATGGTGGCGCAATACGGCCGCGCCACCGTGGCGGCCTACATGCGGCATGTGCAGGACAACGCCGAGGCCTGCGTGCGCCGCGCCATCGGTGCGCTGCAGCAGGGCGGCCTCGGCACCGGCCGCTTCGAGCTGCCGCTGGACAACGGCGCGGTGGTGCGGGTGCAGGTCAGCGTCGACGCCGCCGAGCGCAGCGCGGTGATCGATTTCAGCGGCACCAGCGCGCAGTTGCCCAACAACTTCAACGCGCCCAAGGCGGTCACGCTGGCGGCCGTGCTGTACGTGTTCCGTACCCTGGTCGACGACCAGATCCCGCTCAACGCCGGCTGCCTCAAACCCTTGCAGGTGATCGTGCCCGCGGGCTGCATGCTCAACCCGAACCCGCCGGCTGCGGTGGTGGCCGGCAATGTCGAGACCTCGACCTGCGTCACCAACGCGCTCTACGGCGCGCTCGGCGTGATGGCGGCGGCGCAGTGCACGATGAACAACTTCACCTTCGGCAATGCACGCCACCAGTATTACGAGACGATCTCCGGCGGCTCGGGTGCCGGCGGGCTGTTCGATGCGCAGGGTGCGCTGGTCGGCGGTTTCGACGGCACCAGCGTGGTCCAGACCCACATGACCAACTCGCGCCTGACCGACCCCGAGGTGCTCGAATGGCGCTTCCCGGTGCGGCTGGAGTCGTACGCGATCCGCACCGGATCGGGCGGCGCCGGGTCTTGGCGCGGTGGCGACGGCGGCACGCGGCGCATCCGTTTCCTCGAGCCGATGAGCGCGGGCATCCTCAGCAACGGCCGCACGCAGGGTGCGTTCGGCCTGGCCGGGGGCTCGGCCGGGCAGGTGGGCGCCAACCGCATCGAACGCGCCGATGGCCGCGTCGAGCCGCTCGGCCACATCGGCGCGGTCGAGGTGGGCGTCGGCGACGTGTTCGTGATCGAGACGCCCGGCGGTGGTGGCTTCGGCCGCGGCCTGAATGACCCGGCAACATGACGAGCCCGAACCGCCACTCCCCCGTGCCCCTGATCGACTGGGCCAAGGCGATCGCCTCGCAGTTGATCGTCTGGCACCACCTGATGATCTACGGGCCGATGCGCAAGCAGGTCGATCCGCTGGCGCCCGAGCTGTTCGCCTGGCTGGCCGATCCGGCGCGGCTGGCGGTGCAGGTGTTCCTGGTGATGGGCGGCTTCCTGGCCGCTCGCGGCCTGATGCCCAGCCCGGGTGCTGCCGGGCAAGTCGGCCTGGGGCGTCTGCCGTCGCTGCTGTGGCAGCGCTACCGGAGGCTGGCGCGGCCCTACCTGGTGACGCTGCTGCTGGCCGTGCTGGGTGCCTGGGTGGCGCGCACGCTGATGGTCGATGCCGACACGCCTGCCGCGCCGAGCTGGCCGCAACTGCTGGCCAACGCGCTGATGCTGCAGGACATCGTCGGCCAGGACGCGTTGAGCGCCGGCATCTGGTACGTGGCGATCGATCTGCAGCTGTTCGCGCTGCTGGCGGGGCTTGCGGCGCTGCTCGGCGCCAGCCGCCTGCGTGGCGCGTGGCTGGCTGCCGCGGCGGTGGTGCTGGTCGCGGGCCTGGTGGCGGCCTCGCTGCTGTGGATCAATCGGCTGCCGGATGCGGACATGTGGGCGCCGTATTTCTTCGGCTCCTACGGCCTGGGCGTGCTGGCGCACTGGGCGGTGCAGGCGCCCGGCCGCTCGCAGCGCCTGGCCTGGCAGACGCTGATGGCGGTGCTGGTGCTGCTCGCCCTGTGGCTGGAGTGGCGCAGCCGCATCGCGCTGGCCGGGGTGGTGGCGCTGGCACTGGCGTTCAACCTGGGCCGCGGCTGGCTCGACCGCACCCGGCTGCAGCCGCTGGTGGTGCGCCTGTCGCGCATCTCCTACGGCGTGTTCCTGGCGCATTACCCGATCAGCCTGCTGGTGGCGGCCGGGGTGACCGCGCTGGCGCCGGATTCGCTCGAACTCAACCTGCTCGGCCTGGTCGGCACCTGGCTGGCCAGCCTGGCGGCCGGGCAGGCCCTGCACCGCTGGGTCGAGCCACCGGCGCGGCGCGCGGCTCAGCCGCTGGCGCACCCGCTGATCCGTCGGGCCTGAGCGGCCCGGGCACGGCGTGCCCGCGGGCCCAAGCCGGTCAGTGCCTGCGCATCAGCGTGTCGAGGGTGTCGATCAGCTCGACCCAGTCGGCGTCCTTGGCACGCTCGCTGCACAGCAGCGCGGCTTGCGCGGGGCTCCAGAACGGCGCCTCGGCCAGATCGACCCCGCCCGGCAGCGGCCCGTGCACGGTGATGAAACGTTCGATCGACGCGTGATCGTCGGGCAGTCCGAGCTGGGCGAACAGCTGGCTCAGGGTGTGGCTGGATGATTCCATGGCGTGAAACTCCTAGACAGCGATCGGCGACAGCGTGATTGATACCACGCCGACGCTGCCCTTGTCACCGGCCGGATCAACTCAGGCGCCACCGGCGCGCTGCAGCGCATCGGCCACCTCGCGCTGCAGGCGGCGCAGCGCGGCCCGTTCGGCATCGGGTGCCTGCAGGGCCGACCACAGCAGCGCCACCAGGTCGTGCGAGACCGCGTCGATGTCGGTCGGCTTGTCCTGCGCCACCACCTCCCACAGCAGGTGCTCCATCGGGCCGAGCACCATCGCGCGCATCAGGCGCAGCGGCACGTCCTGGCGGATCTCGCCGCTGGCCTGGCCGCGCGCCAGCAGGTCCATCAGCGGCGCGGTGTAGCGGCGCTGCAGCGGCAGGAAGCTCTCGCCCAGCTCCTGACCCTTCGATCGCCCCTCCGACAGCACCAGCGCGCACAGCCCGGTGCCCTGGATCAGGAACAGATGCAGGTGCGTGCGGATCAGGAACTGCAGCTGCGCGCGCACCGGCTGATCGCGCCGCAGGCCGGTCTCCATGGCCTGGATGATCTCGTCGTACCAGTCGCTGATGACACGCACGCACAGCTCGCGCTTGCCGCGGAAGTAGGTGAACACGGTCGCCTCGCTGATACCCAGGCGTTGCGCGATCTCGGTGGTGGTGGCGCGTTCGTAGCCCTTCTCGGCGAACACCTCGCGAGCGATCCGCAGGATGTCGCGGATGCGCTGCTCGCTCTTGGCGCTGGCGGGCTGGCGGCGGGTGGTGGTTGCGGGGCTGTCGTTCTGCATGAATTGAGTATCACTCAAAAATGCTTGTAAGGCGATCCATGTGCTGTTAGATTGGCGCTCGTCGCGCCGCCGTGATGCGGATCGCGCTGCCGGTTCAAGACCCGTCAGGGTTTGTATTGAGTAAAGCTCATCAATGCTCAGGACGGGCTCGACCCGCCGGGCCATCAGGAGACAGCCGATGTTCGAGTCCACCTTCACCTTCCCGCTCGGCGACGACATCGCCGCCCTGCGCGAGGCCGTGCGCGACTTCGCGCAAAACGAGATCGCGCCGCGCGCAGCCGACATCGACCGCGCCAACCAGTTCCCGGCCGACATGTGGATGAAGCTCGGCGACCTGGGCGTGCACGGCCTGACGGTGCCCGAGGAAGACGGCGGCACCGGCATGGGCTACGTCGCCCACATGGTGGCGATGGAAGAGGTCAGCCGCGCCAGCGCCTCCGTGGGCCTGAGCTACGGCGCGCACAGCAACCTGTGCATCAACCAGATCAACCGCAACGGCACGGCCGCGCAGAAGGCGCGTTACCTGCCCCGGCTGATCAGCGGCGAACACGTCGGCGCGCTGGCGATGAGCGAGCCCAACGCCGGCTCCGACGTCGTCAGCATGAAGCTGCGTGCCGACAAGCGCGGCGACCGCTACGTGCTCAACGGCAGCAAGATGTGGATCACCAACGGCGGCGACGCCGACACGCTGGTGGTCTACGCCAAGACCGAGCCGCAGATGGGCGCACGCGGCATGACGGCGTTCATCATCGAGAAGGGCTTCAAGGGCTTCAGCCACGGCACCCATCTCGACAAGCTCGGCATGCGCGGCTCCAACACCTACCCGCTGTTCTTCGAGGACTGCGAAGTGCCGGCCGAAAACGTGCTCGGCGGCGAGGGCAACGGCGCCAAGGTGCTGATGTCGGGCCTGGACTACGAGCGCGTGGTGCTCTCGGGCGGGCCGCTGGGCATCATGGCGGCCTGCATGGATGCGGTCGTGCCCTTCGTGCACGAGCGCAAGCAGTTCGGCCAGTCGATCGGCGAGTTCCAGCTGATGCAGGGCAAGCTGGCCGACATGTACAGCACCTTCCAGGCCTGCCGCGCCTACGCCTACGCGGTGGCGCAGGCCTGCGACCGCGGCGACCACAGCCGCACGCTGCGCAAGGACGCCGCCGGCGTGATCCTCTACACCGCCGAGAAGGCGACCTGGATGGCCGGCGAGGCGATCCAGGCGCTCGGCGGCGTCGGCTACACGAATGAATACCCGGTCGGCCGCCTGTGGCGCGACGCCAAGCTCTACGAGATCGGCGCCGGCACGTCGGAGATCCGCCGCATGCTGATCGGCCGCGAACTCTTCGCCGAGACCTGCTGACATGCCCGTCATCACCTCCAAGCTCAACCCGCGTTCGGCCGACTCACTTGCCAGCGCCGCCGCGATGCGCGCGCTGGTCGACGACCTGAACGCCAAGCTGGCGAAGATCGCCGAAGGCGGCGGCGAGGCCGCGCGCGCCAAGCACCTGGCGCGCGGCAAGCTGCTGCCGCGCGAGCGTGTCGAGATGCTGCTCGACCCGGACACGCCGTTCCTCGAGATCGCGCCGCTCGCCGCGCTCGGCATGTACCCCGAAAAGGACGGCAGCGACGCGGCACCCTGCGCCGGCATGGTCGCCGGCATCGGCCGCATCTCCGGGGTCGAGTGCCTGATCGTCTGCAACGACGCCACCGTCAAGGGCGGCACCTACTACCCGCTGACCGTCAAGAAACACCTGCGCGCGCAGGAGATCGCGCAGCAGAACCGCCTGCCGTGCATCTACCTGGTCGACTCGGGCGGCGCCAACCTGCCCAACCAGGACGAGGTCTTCCCGGACCGCGACCACTTCGGCCGCATCTTCTTCAACCAGGCCAACATGAGCGCCGCCGGCATCCCGCAGGTGGCCGTCGTGATGGGTTCGTGCACGGCCGGCGGCGCCTACGTGCCGGCGATGAGCGACGAAACCATCATCGTCAAGAACCAGGGCACGATCTTTCTGGGCGGCCCGCCGCTGGTCAAAGCCGCCACCGGCGAGGTGGTGACGGCCGAAGACCTGGGCGGCGGCGACGTGCACACGCGGTTGTCGGGCGTGGCCGATCACTTGGCTGAAAACGACCTGCACGCGCTGGCTCTGGCGCGTCAGGCGGTCGCGAACCTGAACTGGCGCAAGGACGTGCCGCTGCGCATGGCCGAACCGCGCGTGCCCAAGTACGACCCGCAGGAGCTGCTGTCGGTGATCCCGACCGACACCCGCAAGCCCTTCGACGTGCGCGAGATCATTGCCCGCATCGTCGATGGCAGCGAGTTCGACGAGTTCAAGGCCCGCTACGGCGCCACGCTGGTGTGCGGCTTCGCGCACATCGAAGGCATGCCGGTGGGCATCGTCGCCAACAACGGCATCCTGTTCTCCGAGAGCGCCAACAAGGGCGCGCACTTCATCGAGCTGTGCTGCCAGCGCAAGGTGCCACTCGTCTTCCTGCAGAACATCACCGGCTTCATGGTCGGGCGCAAGTACGAGAACGAAGGCATCGCGCGCGCCGGCGCCAAGATGGTCACGGCGGTGGCCTGCGCCAACGTGCCCAAGTTCACCGTCATCATCGGCGGCTCGTTCGGCGCGGGCAACTACGGCATGTGCGGCCGCGCCTACAGCCCGCGTTTCCTGTGGATGTGGCCGAACGCGCGCATCTCGGTGATGGGCGGCGAGCAGGCCGCCAGCGTGCTGGCCACCGTCAAGCGCGACGGCATCGAGGCCAAGGGCGGCGCCTGGAGCGCCGACGAGGAAGCGGCCTTCAAGGCGCCGATCCTCAAGCAGTACGAGGTGCAGGGCCACCCGTATTTCGCCAGCGCGCGCCTGTGGGACGACGGCGTGATCGACCCGACCGACACCCGTCGCGTGCTGGCACTCGGCCTGTCGGCGAGCCTGAACGCGCCGATCCCGGACGCCAAGTTCGGCGTCTTCCGGATGTGACCATGAGTGCCTCCACCCTCGACCTGCGCCGCCCCTCGCCCCATGTGGCCGAGGTCTGGCTCAACCGCCCCGACGTTCGCAACGCCTTCAACGACGACGTGATCGCCGAGCTGACCGCCACGTTCGGCTCCCTGGCCGCCGACCCCGACCTGCGCGTGATCGTGCTCGGCGGCCACGGCAAGGCTTTCTGCGCCGGCGCCGACCTGAACTGGATGCGCGCCATGGCCGACTACAGCTGGGAGCGCAACCGCGCCGACGCGCAGGCGCTGGCCGACATGCTGTGGGCGATCCACAGCTGTCCGGTGCCCGTGATCGGCCGCGTGCATGGCGACTGTTATGCCGGCGGCGTCGGCCTGGCCGCTGTCTGCGACGTGCTGGTGGCCAGCGAGGCGGCGAGCTTCTGCCTGAGCGAAGCCAAGCTCGGCCTGCTGCCCGCCACGATCGGGCCGTACGTGGTCAAGGCGCTGGGCGAGCGCGCCTCGCAACGCTATTTCCTGACGGCCGAACGCTTCAGCGCCACCGAGGCGCATCGGCTCGGTTTCGTGCACGAGCTGTGCGCACCCGATCAGATCGACGAACGGGTGCAGGCGCTCGTCACCTCACTCGTCGCCAACGGCCCGGCTGCCGTCAAGGCCTGCAAGCAGCTGGTGCAGGACGTGGCCGCCCGCCCGATCACCGCCGAGCTGCGCGACGACACCGCGCGCCGCATCGCCGACATCCGCTGCAGCGCCGAAGGCAAGGAGGGCGTGTCCGCCTTCCTGCAAAAACGCTCGCCAAGTTGGCTGGTCTGAGGAGACAAACACATGTTCAAGAAGATCCTGATCGCCAACCGCGGCGAAATCGCCTGCCGCGTGGCCACCACCGCGCGCCGCCTGGGCGTGCAGACCGTCGCCGTCTACTCCGATGCCGACGCCCGCGCGCAGCATGTGATGACCTGCGACGAGGCGGTGCACATCGGCGCATCCGCAGCGAAAGACAGCTACCTGCAATGGCAGCGCATCCTCGACGCCGCCAAGGCGACCGGTGCGCAGGCGGTGCACCCGGGCTACGGTTTCCTGAGCGAAAACGAGGACTTCGCGCGCGCCTGCGCCGATGCCGGCCTGGTCTTCATCGGCCCGCCGGTGGCGGCGATCGCGGCGATGGGCAGCAAGTCCGCCGCCAAGTCGCTGATGGAGCAGGCCGGCGTGCCGCTGGTGCCGGGTTATCACGGCGACAACAACGAGCCCGAGTTCCTACTGGCGCAAGCCGAGCGCATCGGCTTTCCGGTGCTGATCAAGGCCAGCGCGGGTGGCGGCGGGCGTGGCATGCGGCGAGTCGACCGGGCCGAGGATTTTCTGGCCTCGCTGGCCTCGTGCCAGCGCGAGGCGTCGGCCAGCTTCGGCAACGATCACGTGCTGGTCGAGCGTTACGTGACCCGGCCGCGCCACATCGAGATCCAGGTCTTCGGCGACACCCAGGGCAACTGCGTCTACCTGTTCGAGCGGGACTGCTCGGTGCAGCGCCGCCACCAGAAGGTGCTCGAAGAAGCGCCCGCGCCGGGCATGAGCGCGGAGCGCCGGGCCGAGATGGGCGCGGCGGCGGTCGCGGCGGCCAAGGCGGTCGGCTACGTCGGCGCGGGCACGGTCGAGTTCATCGCCGAACCGACCGACGACGGCGATCTGCGCTTCTATTTCATGGAGATGAACACGCGGCTGCAGGTGGAGCACCCGGTGACCGAGGCGATCACCGGCTTCGACCTGGTCGAGTGGCAACTGCGCGTGGCTTCGGGCGAGCCGCTGCCGGCCGCGCAGGCCGATCTCAAGATCCGCGGCCACGCGATCGAGGCGCGCATCTGCGCCGAGAACCCCGACGCCAACTTCCTGCCCGCCACCGGCACGCTCGACGTGCTGCGCTGGCCGGCGCACGTGGCTTTTCAGCGCGCAGGCGGCCCGGCGCCGAGCCGCCTCAAGGCGGGCCGCGCCCCCTCGAGGGGCGACTCCGGTACCCCGGAGGCGGGGGCTGACATCTTTGTGCGGGTTGACGCCGGCGTGCGCGAGGGTGACGCGATCAGCCCGTATTACGACTCGATGGTCGCCAAGCTGATCGTCTGGGGCGAGGACCGCGCCCAGGCCCTGGCGCGACTCGATGCGGCGCTGCGCGACACCCACATCGTCGGCTTGAACACCAACGTCGCCTTCCTGCGCCGGGTGGTCAACAGCGAGGCGTTTGCGAGCGCCGACCTCGACACCGCGCTGATCGAGCGCGAACGCGCCGTGCTGTTCGACCAGCCCGGCCTGCTGCTGGCGGTGGCCGCGGCCGGCGTGGCCGCGCATGCGCTGCAGAGCGAGGCGGCGCTGGAGACGGCCGACCCCTGGTCGCGGCGCGACGGCTGGCGCATCCACGGCGGGGCGCGGCGGCGTTTCGATCTGCTGGTGGCGCGCGAACACCACGTCGCCACGCTCGAACGGCTGCACGACGGCGCGCTGCGCCTGGGCGTCAGCGGCGCGAACTGCGTGTTCGATGCGCGAGCGCTCGGCGACGGCCACCACGACATCACGCTCGACGGCGAGCGCCATCGCCTGAGCGTCTACATGCAGGGCGAGCGCGTCACGGTGTTCGGCGCCGACGGCCTGCTGGAGCTGCAGGAGTTCGACCCGATCGCCCACGCGGGTGAAGCCGCGGTGGGCGGCCGTCTGACCGCGCCGATGCCCGGCAAGGTGGTGGCGCTGATGGCCAAGGCGGGCGACGTCGTCAAGCAGGGCCAGCCGCTGGCGGTGATGGAGGCGATGAAGATGGAGCACACGCTGGCCGCGCCGCGCGACGGCGTCGTCGCCGAACTGCTGTACGCGGTGGGCGATCAGGTCGGCGATGGCGCCGAGCTGCTGCGCCTGGCCGAGCAGTGAAACCTCTCCAAAGGATCACGTCATGAGCCCATTGCCCTCACGCGTCACGCTGGTCGAAGTCGGCCCGCGCGACGGTCTGCAGAACGAAAAACAGCCGGTAGCCGCCGCCCACAAGATCGCGCTCGTCCACGCGCTGCAGGGCGCCGGCCTTCGAGAAATCGAGGTCACCAGCTTCGTCAGCCCGAAATGGGTGCCGCAGATGGCCGACAACGCCGAGGTCATGGCCGGCATCACGCGCCAGCCGGGCGTGCGCTATTCGGTGCTGACGCCCAACCTCAAGGGCTGGGAGGCGGCGGTGGCGACGCGGCCCGACGAGATCGTCGTCTTCGGCGCCGCCAGCGAGGCTTTCAGCCAGCGCAACATCAACTGCTCGATCGCCGAATCCATCGAACGTTTTGCGCCGGTGGTGCAGGCCGCGCGTGCGGCGGGCGTCAAGGTGCGCGCGGCGATCTCGTGCGCGGTCGGTTGCCCGTACGAAGGCGACATCGCGCCCGAACGGGTCGAGCTGGTCGCCCGGCTGATGTCCGGCATCGGCGTGCAGCACGTCGGCGTGGCCGACACCATCGGCGTGGGCACGCCGCGCCGGGTGCAGGCGGCGCTCGAAGCCGCGCTGCGGCACTTCCCGATCGACGAGGTCAGCGGTCATTTCCACGACACCTACGGCATGGCGCTGGCCAACGTCTACGCCAGCCTGGAGCTGGGCATCCACACCTTCGACACCAGCGTCAGCGGCCTGGGCGGCTGCCCCTACGCCAAGGGCGCGACCGGCAACGTCGCGACCGAGGACGTGGTCTACCTGCTGCAGGGCCTGGGCATCGACACCGGCATCGATCTGGATGCGCTGATCGACGCCGGGGCGGCGATCCGCGCGGTGCTCGGCCAGCCGAACGGCTCGCGGGTGGCGCGGGCGCTGCTGGCCAGGCGGTCGGCGCCAGCAAGCTGATCGACCGGATTCAGTCCCCGAACGTGGCGCGGATGAGTGCCGGCGCCCACGAATCAGCGCGACCGAGCCGCAGGGACCGCCTTCAAGCCTCGAACAGCTTCTTCCAGCCCGCCACACCCAGCTTGTTCAGCGTCTCGATGTTGCGCTCGTAGATGTCGGCCGCATCCGGGAAGGCCGCCACCGCCTGCTCGATGCTGTCCTCGCGCAGCAGGTGCAGCGTGGGGTAGGGCGAGCGGTTGCTGAAGTTGCCGACGTCGTCGAACGCGGTGCCGTCGAACTGGTAGTCGGGGTGGAAGCTGGCGATCTGCAGGATGCCGTCGAGCTGCAGCTCTTCGAGCGCGCCGTCGGCCAGGTCGAGGAAGTCGTTGTAGTCGAGGAAATCGCCCAGCACCTGCGGGTGGATCAGCAGCGTGGTGTCGATCTTGTCGGCGCTGGCTTCGGCCAGCACTTCGAGTTCGCGGACCAGGTCGGCGAGCAGTTCTTCGGGCGTGGTGGCCGCGCTCACCACGTAGCGGATCTGCTCCTTGACGTGCACCGCCTTGGCGAAGGGGCAGAGGTTCAGGCCGATCACCGCGCGCTCCAGCCAGGTGCGGGTGGCGGCGATGACGTCGGCTTCGTTCGGGGTCTGGCTCATGGGGTGATCCACAGTCTCAAGGTTGGAGCAGGGCGGGCGTGCCGCCGAGCGCGGTCACGTCCAGGCCACGTTCGCGCAGCAGCGCTTCGAGCGCGGGCAGCAGCGGGCCCAGGCGTTCTTCGAGCGTGTCGCGCACGGTGTCGACCATCACCTGGGTGCCGCGTTCGATCTCGATGTTGAGCGCGCTGCCCGCGTCCTTGGCACCGAAGGTGGTCTGGCGCAGGGTTTCTGGGATCAGCCAGACCTCGAACCAACCCGCCTTGCGGTCGGCCTCGGCCACGGTCAGGCTGGCGCCGTTGATGGCGATGTAGCCCTTCGGGAAGACGTAGCGCATCCACGGTTGCGGCACGGCGATGCGCAGCACGTGGTTGTTCTCGGGCTGGCGCACTTCGGCCACGTGGGCCTGGAAGTCGACGTGACCCGAGATCGGGTGGCCGCCGATCTCGACGCCGTCGCGCGCGGCGCGTTCGACGTTGATGCGGCTGCCGACCTCGAGCGTGCCCAGTGTGGTGAGCATCAGGCTCTGCTGCATGACGTCGAAATCGGCGCGCTGGCCGCCGTGGTGGGCGGTGACGGTCAGGCAGACGCCGTCGCAGGCGACGCTGGCGCCGATCTCCTGGCCGTCGATGAAGCCCGGCGGGAATTCGAGCGTGAAGCTGCGCAGGCCGGGGCGGTCGGTGATGGCCACGACGGTGGCGACGGCTTGGACGATGCCGGTGAACATGGAGGTCTCTCGCTCGAAAGGGTCAGGAAGGTCAGGCGCCAAGATGGTAGGTGAGCTTGCCTTGCGCCAGCGCCACCACGCCCGCAGCCACCAGGGCGTCGACCAGCGCCTGCACCGCGCCGTCGCTCAGGTCGTGGCCGAGGTGCGACTGCAGGTGGCGCAGCAGCGCGCGCTGCGTCACCGGGCGCTTGGCACCGAGCTTTTGCAGCGTGGCGATCGCCTTGGCGCGGTCGGTTGCGGTGGCGATGTCGCGGGTGGGTTTGGCGGCTGGCGCGGCGGCTGGGTCCGGTGCCGTGCCAGCGCTGCGAGCCGGTGCGGCGGGCGGCAGGATGGCCGGCGACGTGTCGGCCCTGGCGCCGGCTTTCCGGGCCGGAGCCTGTTTCGCGGCCGCCTTTTTGGCTGGCACCTTCTTGGCGGCTGGCGCGACAGCAGGTGCCGGGCTTGCGGCGGGTGCGGTCACCGTCTTTGCTGCGGCCGTCTTCTTGGCGGGTGCCTTGCGCGCAGCCGTCTTGGCGGCGGTTTTCGTGGCGGCAGCCTTTCGAGCCGGCGCGGGCGTCGGTGCCGACTCAGTTGCCGTCGCGCGCGTCGAGCGGGTGGTGCGCGCCTTGCCGGCGGCGCTGACCGGTGCCGGCGTCGCGGCCGAGCCGACGATGTCTGCCGGCAGGCTGGCGTGCTGTTCGACCCGGCCACCGAGCTTGTTGGCGTGCGCCACCAGCTGGGCGAAGCCCTTGTCGCGCGAGACGATCAGGTAGCGCGCGTCCGGCTGGGCGGCGGTCAGGCGGCCGAGGTGGAAGGCGAGGTGGAAGTCGAGCGCGTTCGGCCCGGCCTTCTCGCACTGGATGTACTCGACCGCGTCACCCAGCGGCTGCAGCGCCCGCACCATCTCGATGGTGAGCTTGTTCTGGCTCGGGCCGTGGAAGATCTTGAGCTGGTGCCGGCCGCGTTCGAGCGCCGACAGGTCGGGCACCCGCAGCTGCACGTTCTCCATGTCGACGAGGATGCAGGTGAGGGTCATGTGGGCTCCAGGCAGCTGCGCGCAGGCGGGATTGCCTGCGCGCGGGACCCGGATCATCGGCGATTTCCGCCCGCGTCGACACCCGCGGGCGCTGTGACTCAGCTGCCGATCACGCCACCGTCGAGCTTGCGGATCACCACCGTGGCAGAACGCGGGCGGCCGCCCTGCTTGTGATCGGGCCAGTTGGAGATCTTGCCCGGCGCGTCCGGATCGCTGCGCTCGCTCGGGCTTTCACCCGGGTGCTGCACGTTGATGAACATCGTGGTGCTGTCGGGCGTCATGGTGGCGCCGGTGATCTCGCAGCCGCGCGGGCCGGTCAGGAAGCGGCGGATCTCGCCGCTGGCCGGGTCGGCCGCCAGCATCTGGTTGTTGCCCATGTTGACCAGGTCGCCTTTGCCCATCGCCGAGGTCGACATGTCGGTCTGGATCCACATCACGCCGCGGCCGTCCACCCACAGGCCGTCCGGGCAGCTGAAGGCGTCGCCCTTGATGTTGCCGCGGGCGTCGGCGCGCTCGAGCGCCGGGTCGCCGGCCAGCACGAAGTGCTTCCAGGTGAAGGTGGTGCCGCTGTAGTCGCCGTCGTCGAGCCACTCGATGATGTTGCCCATCGTGTTGTTGGCACGCGGGTTGGCGGCGTCGGTGGCGGGCTGCTTGTCGCGGCCGCGGTTGCTGTTGTTGGTCAGCGTGCAGTAGACCTTGCGGGTCTTGGGGTCGACCGCGGTCCACTCCGGGCGGTCCATCTTGGTGGCGCGCAGTGCATCGCTGGCCTGGCGGCTCTTGATCAGCACCTCGCCCTGGTCGGCAAAGCCGTTGGCCGCCGTCAGCGGGCCTTGGCCATGCACCAGCGGCAGCCAGGTGCCCTTGCCTTCGGCGTCGAAACGGGCGACGTAGAGCGTGCCGTGGTCGAGCAGCGTGGCGTTGGCGGCCGCGCCGCCGGCCTTGATGGCGTCGCGGCTGACGAACTTGTAGATGTATTCGAAGCGGGCGTCCTCGCCCATATAGACCACGGCGCGCTGGTCCTTGGTGACGGCGACGGTCGCGCCTTCATGCGCGGCCCGGCCGAGCGCAGTGCGCTTGACCGGGGTCGAGCCGGGCTTGGCCGGGTCGATCTCGACCACCCAGCCGTGGCGGTTCGGCTCGTTGGGGTTCTTGACGGCGTCGAAACGCTCGTCGAACTCGTGCCAGCGGTAGAGCGTGTCGTCGACCTTCTTCAGGCCCCAGCGCTTGCCGTGGGCATCCGGCGAGGCCGGTCCGTTGAAATAGTTGATGAAGTTCTCTTCGCAGGTCAGGTAGGTGCCCCACGGGGTCATGCCGCTGCCGCAGTTGTTGAAGGTGCCCAGCACCTTCGTGCCGCTCGGGTCGGCGGCGGTCTTCGTCAGGGCATGGCCGGCGGCCGGGCCGGCCAGCGTCATCGGCGTGGTGGCGGTGATGCGGCGGGCGAACTTCGAGGGCAGCACCTGCTGCCAGCGGCCGTCCTTGAGTTCGACCTCGATCACCGACACGCCGTGCGCGGCCTGCGACTTCTTGACCTTGTTGGCGGTCCAGACGCCGGTGCCCTTGGTGTGCAGCAGGCCGTCGTCGACGTATTCGTGGTTCATCACCAGCAGGCCGCGCTTGGCGCCATCCTGGGCATAGAAGTGGATGCCGTCGTGGTGCATGCCGAGCTGGGCTTCCTGCTCGGCGAAGGTGTTGCTGCCGTCGAACTTGAACGCCGGCATGCGGCCTTCGATGCCGACCGGCTCGCCCCAGGCGGCGATCACCTGCGCCACGTAGCCGGGCGGAACGGTGATGGTGTCGGCGGTCGACACCGGCACGCTCTTGAAGCCCAGCAGCGGGCCGCCACTGCTGGCGCCGAGCGTGGCGCAACCGGCCAGGCCGAGCGGCGCGAGCGTGCCGCCCAGCAGCGCGCCCAGGCCACCGCGCAGCACCACGCGGCGGCTCGGTTCGGAGACCTCGTGGATGCTCCGGTTGGCCGAGCGGTTGCTGTCTTCCATGGTCGAAAAGTCTTTGGACATTCGTGTGCTCCGTCGCGGATCGATTCTGTAGAAGCGCGCACGATGGCAGCGCCGTGTGACCGCCGCATGACAGTGCGCGAGCCTGTGCATGGCGACAATGCCGGTCATGGCTGACGCATTCAAGAACCTGATCAACCCCGCCACCGTCGCGGCGATGGCGCAGCACCTCGGGCGGGTCAGCGCGCATTTTGATCACGACGCCTTCGTCGCGCGCGCCTTGCCCGATCTCGACGGCCTCGAATTCAAGGCCCGCGCGATGCAGCTGGCCGACGCGCTCGAGCAGGCGCTGCCGGCCGATTTCAGCCTGGCGTCGCAGGCGCTGGTGAATGCGCTCGGGCCGCCGGGGCAGGGCGACGATCTGAGCGGGCTGCGGACCGGCGATCAGGGCCTGGCCGGCTGGGCGCTGTGGCCGATGGGCGAGTTCATCGCCCGCCACGGCCTGGCCGATCCCGCGCGCGGGCTGCAGGCGCTGCACGCGATGACACAGCGTTTCAGCGCCGAGTTCGCGATCCGGCCGTTCATCCTGGCGCATCCGCAGCTGACGTTCGAGACCCTGGCGCGCTGGGTGCACGACCCGAGCGCACATGTGCGCCGACTGGTCAGCGAGGGCAGCCGCCCGCGCCTGCCGTGGGGCCTGCAGCTCAAGCCGCTGATCGCCGACCCGAGCCCGACGCTTGCGCTGCTGGCCGCGCTGCAGGACGACCCCAGCGCCTACGTGCGCCGCTCGGTCGCCAATCATCTCAACGACATCGCCAAGGATCATCCCGCGCGCGTGGCCGAGTGGCTGCAGCGCCATCTGCCCGATGCGTCCGACAACCGCCGGGCGCTGCTGCGCCACGCCAGCCGCACGCTGATCAAGCAGGGTGACGCCGCGGTGCTGACGGCCTGGGGCCTGGGCGCCGAACTGCACGGCCAGGCGGCGCTGCGCATCGGGCCGGCGCGCATCCGGCTGGGCGAAGCCGTCGAGCTGAGCCTGACGCTGCGTTCGACCGCAGCCGCCGCGCAGGCGCTGGTGGTCGACTACGTGGTGCACCACGTCAAGGCCGGCGGCAGCACGTCGCCCAAGGTCTTCAAAGGCTGGCGCGTGCAACTGGCGGCGGGCGAGCAGCGGCTGCTCAGCCGCCGCCACAAGGTGACGCCGATCACCACCCGCACCTATCACGCGGGTTGGCATCGCGTGCAGGCGCAGGTCAACGGACGGGTGGTGGCCGAAGCGGGGTTCGAGCTGGGTGTCGATTGACCCGGCCGATGCCGGTCGGCTCAGCTGACGACCAGTTGCGCGAGCTGCTCGACCGCGGCCACGTCGATCGCCTCGAAGCCTTTGAAATTCAGGTCTTCGAGGATGCGCAGGCCGGCCGGATCGGTCTGCATGTCGCAGAGCACCGCGCGGATCTCGTCGGCCCGGTCGGCCAGTTCGGGGCCGACGCAGAAGCAGTGGCTCGCTTGCCGGCTCTCGGTCTGGGCCAGCACCTGCAGTTCGGCGCGTGACTTGGCGGCCATGCCGTTCCAGGTCTCGTTGAAGACGAAGGCGGCGTCGGCCTGGCCGTTCAGCACCGCATGCGCGGCCTTGAGGTGGTTGCCGACGAACTGGTAGCTGGCGCGCGACAGATCAATCCCCAGCTGATCGAGCAGCGTCAGGCCGAGGAAGTGCACGATCAGCTTTTCGGTCGCCGACGCGATCTTCAGCGGCCCGTCGGCCGGCAGGAGCTTGCCGGCCGACGCGATCAGCAGGGTCTCGTCGAACAGCGCCACCGGCCGTGCCAGCGGCACGAAGCCGCGCTGGCGATGGAACTGCAGTGCGCTGAACGGGTTGGCGTAGACCAGGTGGTAGCCCCCTGCCAGCACCTGCTCGCGCTCGATGTTGAAGTTGTCGGCCGGCTCGAAGCGCATCGCGATGCCGAGCTTGCGCTGCAGGTAGGTGTTGAGCACGAACCAGCCGGCCAGGTTCTTGGCCGTGTCGTGCGGGCAGACCGAGAGGCGATAGCGCGTCGCAGCCTTGCTCGCGTCGCCGGGTGTGGACGGCGCCGTCAGCATCAGATCACCTTGCTGATCGAGTCGGCGGCGCGCTTGACGTCCAGGAAGATCAGGCCCAGGCGGGCGTTGGGCTTGCACAGCGCGGTCAGCACGGCGTCGCCGCCGGCGTGCGTCATCAGCACGTAGCCCTTGCCGCCCTTGACCAGCACCTGCTCGAGCTCGCCCCGCGCGAGTTCGCGCGAGGTGCGGTCACCGAGCGACAGCATGGCCGCGCTCATCGCGCCGACGCGGTCTTCATCCATGCCCGCGGGCAGCAGCGAGGCCATCATCAGGCCGTCGTTGGACAGCACGGCCGAGGCCTCGATGTCGGCGGTGGAGCCGTTGAGCTCGCTCAGGATGGAATTCAGCAGTTCAGCGCGCATGCTTGCATTCTCGAAATGAAAATAAGATGCGGCTGATGTTATCGATCGCCGGTGTGCCGGCTGAGCGCAGCGGCCGGCTCGATCCCCGTGAATCAGGGGGTGCAGGGGTCAACTATTCCCGCCCTGGGCGCTCGCGTGCCAGGCGCGCCCGCCGCCCGTTCAGTCGAACTGGGATGAAAACAGCGTGTCGCTGTAACCCACGGTCAGGCGCTGGCGGGCCGCCTGGCCCCACTGCACGATCGGGCGCTTGATCACGCTGGGGTGGGCCAGCATCAGGGCACGGGCGCTGGCCGCGTCGGTGACGGCGGCCTTGGCGGCGTCGTCGAGCCCGCGCCAGGTGGTGCCGCTGCGGTTGACCAGCGGCTCCCAGCCGAGCGTGGCGATCCACTGGTCGAGCGCGGCCTCGGGCACACCCTGCTTCTTGAAATCGTGGAAGGCGTAGGGCCGGCCGTGTTCCTCGAGCCAGGCGCGGGCCTTCTTGACGGTGGTGCAGTTCGGGATGCCATGCAGCGTGATCACGCGGTCCTCCTGGGTCTCGTTTGTATGGGATCGGGGCGGCGTCACTGGCGCGCGGTGCGCACGTTGACCGGCGGCGCGGCCGGGTGGCTGGTGCGCCAGGGGTTGATGTCGAGCCCGCCACGGCGCGTGTAGCGGGCGTAGACCTGCAGCGTGGTCGGCCGGCAGCGCTGCCAGATGTCCATGTAGATGCGCTCGACGCACTGCTCGTGGAACTCGTTGTGCTGGCGAAAGCTCACCAGGTAGCGCAGCAGCCCGGCCTCGTCGATCTGCGCGCCGCTGTAGCTGATCTGCACGCTGCCCCAGTCGGGCTGGCCGGTGACGAGGCAGTTGCTCTTGAGCAGGTGGGAGGTCAGCGTCTCCTCGACCGGCAGCTCGTCGTGGTTGGCGCTCAGCAGCTCGGGGGCGGGCGTGTACCGGTCGCACTCGATGTCGAGCCGGTCGAGGTTGCGGCCCGACAGCTCGTGGATGGGCTGGGCATCGAAGAGTTCGGGCGGCACCAGCTTCACGCCCACCCGCACGCCGAAGGCAGCGCTCAGGTCGCCCACCAGCAGCTCGCGCACCGCGTCGCTCGACTCGTAGCGGCTCATGTTGAAGCTGTTGAGGTAGAGCTTGAACGACTTGCTCTCGACGATGGCCGGCGATTCGCACGGCACCGTGAGGTTGAGCAAGGCGACCTGCGGCTTGCCGCGCGGCGTCAGCCACGACAGCTCGTAGGCGGTCCAGAGGTCGCAGCCCATGAAGGGCAGCTCGCCGCTCAGGCCGATCTCGTCGCGCTTGGGCTGGCGCGACATCGGATAGAGCAGGCTCGCGTCGTAGGTGTCGCGGTAGCTCGACGCGCGGCCCAGGGGCGAGGCGTCGGCGTTCGGGTTGGGATCGGGCAGCTGGCTCATGACGGATGGGGGCGGATTCGACCGCCATCCTAGCGCCGTCGGGCCGCTGTCAGCCGGCCTGCTGGGCCTGCAGCGCGCGGGCCTCGTCGTCGGTCCACAGCCGCAGGCGGGCGACGAAGTGCTGGCCCGAGCCTTCTTCGAGCGAGAAGGTGCCGCCGTCACCCGGCACCACGTCGATGGTGAGCTGCAGGCCCTGCAGGTAGTCGCTCTGGCCGCGGCTGGCGTAGAAGGGCACGCCGCCGATCGCGCCGAGCTGCACGTCCTCGCTGTTGAGGCCCATCTCGCCTTCGGCGAAGCACATCGGCACGCTGCCCTCGCAGCAGCCGTGGGACTGGTAGAAGAAGATCTTGCCGTGCTGCTGGCGCAGGCGCTCGATCAGTGCGCAGGCCGCCTCGGTGGCGATGACGCGTTCGATCATGGCGATGTCCTTTCGTGCGGACGTGTTCGTGGCAGACGTGAAAAGGGGCGGCACATGGCCGCCCCGTCAAGCGATCGGATCCGCCGTCCGCCCGTGGGCGGAAGCAGCGGCCAGGATCAGAAGAAGCCCAGCGCGTTCGGGTTGTAGCTCACGAGCAGGTTCTTGGTCTGCTGGTAGTGGTCGAGCATGGACTTGTGGGTCTCGCGGCCGATGCCCGATTCCTTGTAGCCGCCGAACGCCGCACCGGCCGGGTAGGCGTGGTAGCAGTTGGTCCAGACGCGGCCGGCCTGGATGGCCCGGCCCATGCGGTAGGCGCGGCTGCCGTCACGGCTCCACACGCCCGCGCCCAGGCCGTAAGGCGTGTCGTTGGCGATGGCCAGGGCTTCGGCTTCGTCCTTGAAGGTGGTCACGGCCAGCACCGGGCCGAAGATCTCTTCGCGGAACACGCGCATGTTGTTGTTGCCCTTGAACAGGGTCGGCTGGATGTAGTAGCCGCCGGCCAGGTCGCCGCTCATCTCGGCCTTGCCGCCGCCGATGAGCACTTGCGCGCCTTCCTGCTTGCCCACTTCGAGGTAGGACAGGATCTTGTCCATCTGCATCGCCGAGGCCTGCGCACCCATCATCGAATCGGTGTCGAGCGGGCTGCCTTGCTTGATCGCGGCGACGCGCTTAAGGGCGCGGTCCATGAACTTGTCGTAGATCGATTCCTGGATCAGCGCGCGGCTCGGGCAGGTGCAGACTTCGCCCTGGTTGAACGCGAACAGCACCAGGCCTTCGACGGCCTTGTCGAAGAACGCATCGTCAGCCGAGGCGATGTCCTCGAAGAAGATGTTGGGGCTCTTGCCGCCCAGTTCCAGCGTGGCCGGGATCAGGTTGGTGGCAGCGGCTTGTGCGATCACGCGGCCGGTGGCGGTGGAGCCGGTGAAGGCGATCTTGTTGATGCGCTTGCTGGTGGCCAGCGGCATGCCGGCTTCGCGGCCGAAACCGTTGACCACATTCAGCACGCCCGGGGGCAGCAGGTCGGCGATCAGCTCGACCAGCACCAGGATGCTGATCGGGGTCGATTCGGCGGGCTTGAGCACCACGCAGTTGCCGGCGCCGAGTGCGGGGGCCAGCTTCCAGGCCGCCATCAGGATCGGGAAGTTCCAGGGGATGATCTGGCCGACCACGCCGAGCGGCTCGTGGTAGTGGTAGGCGATGGTGTTGCCGTCGATTTCGGACAGCGAACCTTCCTGCGCACGCAGGCAGCCGGCGAAGTAGCGGAAGTGGTCCGACGACAGCGGGATGTCGGCGTTGAGCGTCTCGCGGATCGCCTTGCCGTTGTCGACGGTTTCGGCATAGGCCAGCACCTCGAGGTTGGCGTCGATGCGGTCGGCGATCTTGAGCAGGATGTTGGCGCGCTCGGTGATCGAGGTGGCGGCCCAGCCGGCCTTGGCGGCGTGGGCGGCGTCGAGGGCGAGCTCGATGTCGGCGGCGGTCGAGCGGGCGGCCTGGGTGTACGGCAGGCCGGTGATCGGGGTGATGACGTCGAAGTACTGGCCTTCGACCGGCGCGACGAACTTGCCGTTGATGAAGTTGTCGTAGCGGGTCTTGTAGGCGAGTTTCGCGCCAGCGGCGCCGGGCAATGCGTACAGCATGGGGTGTGTCTCCTGCGGGTTGAGAGGGTCTGGACAGCACCTCTAACGCATCGCTCGTGCCAGCTTGGGCCCGCGCGTGTTTTGGCGCCAAAACCGCGCGTTTCACCTATGAGAAACAGTCCGGATTGACCCGCGGCGCACCGGCTGTCTCGATGCCTGTGGCGATGTGGAGCAGTTGCCCGGTCACAGCGTCACAATCGTCTGGCACAGCGGGTGTACCGCCGTGATCGCGGGGGCGGGTCGGCCCTTTTGAATCGGTTTGCATAGCCAGCGGGCCTGCAGGCCGGGCCGGAGACGACGTGATTCAGTCGGCGGCGCGCCGGATCGCCCGCGCCAGCATCAGCACCGGGATCAGCCCGACCAGCACGATCGCCAGCGAGGGCAGGGCGGCCTCGGCCAGTCGCTCGTCGCGGGCCAGCTGGTAGGCCACCACCGCCAGGGTGTCGCTGTTGAAGGGGCGCAGCACCAGCGTGGCGGGCAGCTCCTTCATGACGTCCACGAACACCAGCAGCGCCGCCCCCAGCACCGACGGCAGCAGCAGCGGGCCGTGCACCTGCCAGAACATGCGCGCCGGGCCGGCGCCGAGCATGCGCGAACTTTCGTCCAGGCTGGGCGAGAGGCGGGCATAACCGGCCTGCACCGACTGCAGCGCCACTGCGGAGAAGCGCACCAGGTACGCATAGATCAGGCCGAACGAGGTGCTGGTCAGCAGCGTGCCCCAGTTGCTGTCGGGCCAGCGCTGCTGCAGCCAGCCGGCCGGCAGCAGCAGGCCGATGGCGATCACCGCGCCCGGCACGGCGTAACCGAGCGACACCACGCGGATGCCCACCCGCAGCGGCCAGCTCGGCCGCAGCCGCACGGCAAACGCCAGCACCAGCGCGAACAGCGCGGCCAGCAGCGCAGCGCCGCCGGCGAGTCGCAGGCTGGCCCAGGACCAGGTCAGGAAACGATCCCACGGCAGGCCGAACTCGCCGTGCAGGTGTTCCTCGAGCACCAGGCGCAGCAGCAGCAGCACCGGCAGCACGAAACCGAGCAGCACCGGCAGGCTGCACAGCAGCATGGCGGTCAGCGCCGCCGGGCCCTTCAGGCGCAGCGGCTGGGCGTCGGCGCCACGGCCGGCCGGGCGGCTGGAGGCGAATCGCAGCCGGGCTTGCGCATGGTGTTCGAGCCACACCAGCAGCGCCACCACCACCAGCAGCACGGTCGCCAGCTGCGCGGCGGCGATGCGGTCGCCGAACGACAGCCAGGCCTTGTAGATGCCGGTGGTGAAGGTCTGCAGGCCGAAGTAGGCGCCGACACCGTAGTCGGCCAGCGTTTCCATCAGCGCCAGCGAGACTCCGGCGGCGATCGCCGGGCGTGCCAGCGGCAGCGCCACCTCGCGCACGCGCCGCGTCATGCCGGCGCCGAGCAGGCGGGCGGCTTCGAGCAGCGCCGAGCCGCGTCCGGCCAGCGCGGTGCGGGTCAGCAGGTAGACGTAGGGATAGAGCGCCAGCACGAACAGCACCACCGCGCCCGCCAGGTTGCGCACGTCAGGCCAGAGCGCGCCGGTGGCGCCGGTGCGCATGCGCAGCCAGGCTTGCAGCGGTCCGCTCGATTGCAGGGTGTCGGTGTAGACGTAGGCCAGCACGTAGGCCGGCATCGCCAGCGGCAGCAGCAGCGCCAGCTCGAGGGCGCGCCGGCCCGGGAAATCGAACAGCGTGACCGCCGCCGCCGTGCCGGCGCCGACCAGCGCCACGCCCAGGCCGACGGCCACCGCCAGTTGCAGCGAGCTGCTGGCGTAAGCGGGCAACACGGTCGAGAACTGGTGCCGAAGCAGATCGAGCGCATCCGCGTCGAGGCTGAACCAGGCCGACGCCAGGCTCAGCACCGGCAACGCCAGCAACAGGCAGAGCAGACCGAGCGCGTGGTTCAGCCGCGTGGCGGGCACAGTGGACATGTCAGGCGTTGATCGAGAATGATTTGCATTGCCAATTGACCGTTATGATAGAGCGGTTTTTCAACCGTCTTCAGCGTTTGCGCCACACGATGTACCTGCATCTCGACCAGATCAGTGTCCAGTACGCCGCAGCGGCCCGCCCGGCGGTCCAGCATGTCTCGCTGGGCTTGCGGCGCGGCCAGGTCGGCGCGTTGATCGGCCCATCGGGCTGCGGCAAGACCTCGCTGCTGCGCGCGGTGGCCGGGCTGGAGCGGCTGAAGTCCGGCAAGGTGGTGCTGGATCAGCGCACAGTCAGCGATGCCGCGCTGGGCGTGCACGTCGACGCCGAGGCGCGCCGCATCGGCATGGTGTTCCAGGACTACGCGCTGTTCCCGCACATGACGGTGGCGCAGAACATCGCCTTCGGCCTGCACGGCCAGTCGGCTGCGGCGCAGCGCGAGCGCGTGGCGCAGATGCTCGACCTGGTCGGCCTGGGCGGGGCGGCCAAGCGTTATCCGCATCAGCTCTCGGGCGGTCAGCAGCAGCGCATCGCGCTGGCGCGGGCGCTGGCGCCGCAGCCCAGCCTGCTGCTGATGGACGAGCCGTTCTCGAGCCTCGACATCGACCTGCGCGAGCGCCTGGCGCAGGAGGTGCGCGCGATCCTGAAGCAGACCGGCACGACGGCCCTGTTCGTCACCCACGACCAGCTCGAGGCCTTTGCCGTGGCCGACGTGATCGGCGTGATGAACCACGGCCAGCTCGAACAGTGGGACGAGGCCTACGCGCTCTACCACCGGCCGGCGACGCGGTTCGTGGCGAGCTTTGTCGGGCACGGCGTGTTCGCCCAGGCCGAACTGGTGGTCGGCGCCGACGGCCCGCAGGTGCGCACGCCGCTGGGCCTGCTGTCGGACCCGATCGAATGCCCGCTGCCGGGCAACGACGGCTTGTGCGAGGTGCTGCTGCGCGCCGACGACATCGTGCACGACGACGACAGCCCGGTGCGGGCACAGATCCAGGCCAAGGCGTTCCGCGGCTCGGAGTTTCTCTACACCCTGAAACTCGCCAGCGGCGAGCAGGTTCTGGCCCATGTGCCATCGCATCACGACCACGCGATCGGCGAGTGGATCGGCGTGCGCGCCGAGATGGATCACGTGGTGACGTTCCCGCGGCTGGTGGCCTGAAGCCGGTTTTCGCGCCGATATCGAGCGCGGTGCGCGGGTTCGAGATACCCCTTGTCACGGGGTGAAACGGCGGCACGCGGGCGCCCCGCAAGGCATCCGGGAGATGTCGGCCGTCCTATACTTCCGGCGCGTGGCCATGGGGCAACGTCTGGTGTTCCCGAAGGTGAATCGACATGAGCAGCAAGTGGAAAGTGGCGGGTTGGGTGGCAGCTGGCGCGGTGGCCGGGGCCCTCACGACGATGCAGTTGCAGGCGACCGCTCGCAGCGCGATGTCGCCGCTGCCCATCGAGGACATGCAGCAGCTCGCGGCTGTGTTCGACCTGGTGAAACGCTCGTATGTCGAGCCCGTGGATGAAAAGAAACTCATCCGCGACGCCATCGGCGGCATGGTTTCGGGGCTCGATCCGCACTCCGTCTATTTCGAAGGCCAGGCTTTCAAGGAATTCCACGAAGGCATCAGCGGCAAGTTCACCGGCGTGGGTATCCAGATCGAGATGGACGACGGGCTGGTGAAGGTGGTCTCCCCGATCGAGGGTTCACCAGCTTTCCGTGCCGGCATCCAGACCGGCGACCTGATCACGCGCATCGACGACACCGCGGTCAAGGGCCTGACGATGGATCAGGCGATCAAGCGCATGCGCGGGCCCAGCAATTCCAAGGTCATGCTGATGATCTTCCGCAAGGCCGAGAACCGGACCTTCCCGGTGACCATCGTGCGCGAGGAGATCAAGACCAAGAGCGTGCGCTCCAAGGTGGTCGAGCCGGGTTATGCGTGGATCCGCGTCAGCCAGTTCCAGGAGCCGACGCTGCGCGATTTTGCCGAGCAGCTCAAGGACATCTTCAAGCAGGAGCCCGGCCTGAAGGGCCTGGTGCTGGATCTGCGCAACGACCCGGGCGGCCTGCTCGACAGCGCGGTGGGCATCTCGGCGGCCTTCCTGCCGCGTGACGCGGTGGTGGTGTCGACCAACGGCCAGATCGCCGAATCGCGCAGCACCCTGAAGGCGGCGCCGGCGTACTACTCGCGCGACGGCAGCGACGTGCTGGCGGGCGTGCCGGCGCTGATCAAGACGGTGCCGGTGGTGGTGCTCGTCAACGAAGGTTCGGCCTCGGCGAGCGAGATCGTCGCCGGCGCGCTGAAGGATCACAAGCGCGCCGTCATCATGGGTTCGCAGACCTTCGGCAAGGGCTCGGTGCAGAGCGAGATGACCCGCCTGCCGATGCCCAACACGTCGTTGAAGATCACCACCGCGCGCTACTACACGCCGTCGGGTCAGTCGATCCAGGCCAAGGGCATCGTGCCGGACGTGCTGGTCGACGAGACCGCCGAGGGCAGCCCGTTCGCCGCCCTGCGCATGCGTGAGGCCGACCTCGATCGCCACCTGACCGGAGGTGGCGAGAGCGGCAAGAAGGACGCCGCTCGCGAGAAGGCGCGTGAAGAGGCGCTCAAGAAGCTCGAAGAGGAAAACGGCAAGAACAGGGACAAGGCGCCGGCGCGGCTGCCCGAGTTCGGTACCGCTGAAGACTTCCAGTTGCAGCAAGCGCTCAACCGCTTGAAGGGCAAGCCGGTACTCGCCAGCCAGACGCAGTCCGAACGCAAGGCCGAAGAGCCCAAGAGCAACTGACACCCGGCTGGCAGGTCCGGATCCTGACGCGGGGGCCTTCGGGCCCCCGCGCTGTTTCGGGGGTGTTTCTGGGTATGCTCCTGCGCATGAACGATGACCAGTTGCTGCGCTACAGCCGCCACATCCTGCTCGACGACATCGGCGTCGAGGGACAGCAGGGCATTCTCGATGGCCACGCCCTCGTGATCGGCGCTGGCGGGCTGGGGTCGCCCGCCTTGCTCTACCTCGCCAGTGCGGGCGTCGGCACGATCACGGTGGTCGATCACGACACCGTCGATCGCACCAACCTGCAGCGCCAGATCGCCCATCAGGAATCGCGGGTCGGCTGGAGCAAGGTCAACTCGGCTGCGCTCAGCATGGCGGCGATCAACCCGGAGGTGAAGGTGGTTGCGCTGCAGCGCCGTGCCGACACGCAGTGGCTCGGGGAACTGGTGGCTGCAGCCGATGTGGTGCTCGACTGCAGCGACAACTTCGCCACCCGCCAGGCGGTCAATGCGGCCTGCGTGCAGCACGCCAGGCCGCTGGTGTCAGGTGCCGCGATCGGCCTGGACGGACAGATCTCGGTCTGGGATGCGCGCGGATCGGCCCATCCTTGTTATGCCTGCGTCTTTCCGCCCGAGACGACTGTCGAAGAGGTGCGCTGCGCCACGATGGGCGTGTTTGCGCCGCTGGTGGGAATCATCGGCACCATGCAGGCCGCAGAGGCGCTGAAGCTGCTTGCGCGCACCGGCGTGTCGATGGCGGGTCGGCTGCAGATGCTCGATGCCCGCAACATGGAATGGACCGAAATCCGCGTCGGCCGTGATCCGAATTGCCCGGTGTGCGCAACGCGGCATTCTTGAAATCAGCCTCGGTTGCGACCCGCTGACGGGTGTCGCCGGATGATGGCTGTGCGCCGGCTCAGCGGGTATGCTGCGCGTCATGGACAAGACCAAACCCGCCCTGACAGATCGCAATTTCCCGACGGCTGAAGAGGAAGTTCAGGCCCAGGCTGCTCCTTCTCGCTACGGCGGCAAGGGCAGCGCCTACAGCCTGGCGTTTACCGACAGCGAATTCCTGCTGCGCGAGGAACTTCGGCCCGTGCGCATGCAACTCGAGCTGCTCAAGCCCGAGATGATCCAGCAGGAACTGGGCATCGAGTCGACCATCGTGATCTTCGGCAGCGCGCGCATCCTGCCGCCGGAGGTGGCCGCCCAGCGCCTGTCGGAGGCCGGCACCGATGCCCGCGCCGTGCGGGCGGCACAGATGCAGGTGCAGATGAGCCGCTACTACGACGAGGCGCGGCGCTTTGCAGCCATCGTGACCGAGCGCTCGTGCACGCTGGACACGCCGATCTACGTGGTCACCGGCGGTGGCCCCGGCATCATGGAGGCCGGCAACCGGGGAGCCCACGAAGTCGGCGGCAAGAGCATCGGATTGAACATCGTGCTGCCGCACGAGCAGGAGCCCAATCCGTACATCACGCCCGAGCTGTGCTTCCAGTTCCACTACTTTGCGCTGCGCAAGATGCACTTCGTGATGCGCAGCATCGCGCTGGTGTGTTTCCCAGGCGGCTTCGGCACGCTCGACGAGCTGTTCGAAACCTTGACGCTGGTGCAGACGGGCAAGTCCCGGGCCCGCCCGATCCTGCTTTTCGGGCGCGAGTTCTGGAGTCGCCTGATCAACTTCGACCTCCTGATCGAAACCGGCATGATCCACGCCGCCGACGTCGGGTTGTTCAAGTTCGTCGAAACGGCCGAAGACGCCTGGTACTGCCTGGCCGAGCACTACGGCTTCGACCTCCCCGCGACGCTGACGGGCCCCTTCGCCGAGGACATCTGATGACGAGCGCACCGTCTCGAAGTGTCGACCTGATCGGTGCCCCGACCGACGTCGGTGCCTCTGCGAGGGGCGCCTCGATGGGGCCGGAAGCGCTGCGGGTGGCCGGGCTGAAGGAGCGTCTTCAAGCCCACGCGATCGACGTCCACGACCTCGGCAACCTCAGCGGCCCGAGCAACCCCTGGTTGCCGCCGGTCGACGGCTATCGCCACCTGGCCGAGGTGGCTCACTGGAACAGGCAGGTGCACGAGGCCGTGTACGCCAGCCTGGCGCGTGGCCACCTGCCGATCATGCTGGGCGGCGATCATTGCCTGGGGATCGGCTCTGTCAGCGCCGTTGCGCGGCACTGCCGTGCGCAAGGCCTCAAGCTGCGTGTGCTGTGGCTCGACGCCCACGCCGACTTCAACACCAGTGCGATCACCCCGAGCGGCAACATCCACGGCATGCCGGTGGCCTGCCTGTGCGGACACGGCCCGGCCGAACTGGTCAACATCGGCGACGTGGTGCCGGCGATCTCACCCAAGGTGATCCGTCAGGTCGGGATCCGCAGCGTCGACGCAGGTGAGAAGCGCTTCGTCCACCAGCAGGACCTCGAAGTGTTCGACATGCGCTACATCGACGAGATGGGCATGCGCCACGCGATGGAACTGGCGCTGGCCACGCTGGATGACAAGACCCATCTGCACGTCAGTTTCGACGTCGACTTTCTGGATCCCGACATCGCCCCGGGCGTCGCCACCACGGTGCCGGGGGGGCCGACCTACCGCGAGGCTCAGTTGTGCATGGAGATGATTGCCGACACCGGGCGCCTGGCATCGCTGGACGTCGTCGAACTCAATCCGGCATTTGATCTGCGCAACAAGACGGCCGAACTGGCGGTCGATCTGATCGAAAGCCTGTTCGGCAAGAGCACCTTGATGCGCAAGTAAAAACCGCGGCAAGGCCGCGGCGGCGGGTCAGCGGTTGCTTTCCTTGACGATGTACCACTCGGTTCCGACGCGTTTCCAGGTCAGCACCTTCTGGGTCTTGTCCTTGAAACCCTTCGACGCATAGGTTTGCTCGAAGCGGGTTTCAACCACCGTGGGCGACACCGAACGGCGCTGTACGTTGCTGATCTTCAGTTCGATCGGCCCGTCCTTCTTGAGCAGCTTGGTGCGATTGGCGAACCAGGTGTTGCGCGACACGCCGGCCGGCTTGAAGCTGGCGTCGTAGAAGCTGACGTAGCGCGTCACGTCCTTGGTCGACCATGCCGCCACCCAGTCGAGCAGACGCTGCGACACCGGCGACGAAATCGGCGGATCAGGCCGCGGCGACTTCTGGGCGGCAGCAGCAAGAGCGGCTCCGTTGGCAGCCGGCACGGCGATCGACGACGCAGGCACCGGTGCGGCCAGTGAAGCCGTGGCGCCCTGGTCCTGCCGGGCACGGGCATCCAGATCCGACTTCGTCAGCAGAGCGAGTTCGGTGGCGCTCAGCGGGCACCGCTGTGCCGCGTCATCGCCGGCTTGCCAGTAACGACCATCATCCGGTTCGTCGGCGGCGTTGCCCGCACGCGTGAGGCCCAGGGCGGCCACCAGGCTGCTGGAGGCCGCGTGGCTGCGCGCCTTGGCCACGACCAGGTCGTGCTCGGCGGCGGTCAGGGCGCGACGGGCTGCGTAGAGCTCGTTTTCGGCATTGAGCACGTCAAGCAGGCTGCGCTGACCGATGTCGAACTGCTGGCGATAGGCGTCCCGGGCCTTTTCGCTCGACAACACATTGCGATCCAGATACGAGATCTGCTCGGTCAGCATGCGGACATCGTTGTAGGCGATGGCCGAGGTCTGACGCGCGTCCCGGCAGGCCTTGTCGCGGGCGTCGCCAGCCTGGTTGAGCAGGTTGGCATATTGACGCACACGCGCCTGATCCGACCCGCCGTTGTAGAGGTTCCAGTTCAGGAAAACGCCAGCGCTGGTTTCGCGCTTCTGATCGGCAACGCCGTCGAGGTTGTTGCCTGCGCCACTGCGCAGCCGCGCCTCGACGCGGGGCTGGAAGGCGCTGTCGCGTTCCTTGCTCTGCGATTGTGCCGAGCGGACGTTCTCGACCGCAGCCGCGACCATCGCATTGCGCTTGGCGGTCTGATCGAGCGCCGTGGCGGCAGACGCCGGCAGACCGCGATCCAGATTGGCGGTCAAGGGCAGTTGGCTGGGCGGAACCGTACCGACGATGCGCCGATACCGTTCGGTGACGTCATGCAGATTCGACGACTCGGTCGCCAGATTGGATTCGGCCAAGGCCAGTCGTGCGCCGACCTGCTCGAGGTCGACCCCTCGACCGACGCCTGCCTTGACACGCGACTGGATCTGGTCGAACACCTGCCGGTGCTGCACGTAGTTGTCCTCGGCGAGTTTCACCATGCGACGCGCGCGCGCCACGTCGGCGTAGGCACGCGTGCTTTCGAGGGCGGCCTGCTCGCTGCTTTCGATGAACTCGAAATACCGCACCAGGCGAGCGTGGTCAAGTCGCTGAACCTGGCTGCGCGTGCCCATGCCGTCCCACAGCAACTGGGTGGCCGTCAACGCGATGCCCGTGCTGTTCATGGACTGGCTGGCCGGCGTGCGACCGTTCTCGATCCGATCACGGGTCCGTGACGCTTCCGCGGACAGATCGACACGAGGCAGGAAACCGCCCCTGGCCACATCGACCTCGTCGACCGCAGCGCGGAACGCATTGAGACGGGCCGTGACCTCTGGATTGGTGGAAATCGCTCGTTGCGCCGCATCCTTGAGCGGATCGGTGACCTGTGCCACCGCGCTAGCAGGCATGATTGCCAAGTGGCAAGCCAAGGCGATCAGCCCGACGACATGGGGGTTGATGTGTTTCATTTTGGTGTAAATCCTTGCTTGCTGCCTGTCGCCACCGCCGAGACGGCAACGCCTCGAAAGACAGATGTTTGAAACGCTGAAATGTCGCGATTCATAGACTTAATTCATTCAAGTATTTCACATGCGCAGGCATCCCGGCAAGCAAGGCCAGATTTGTCGATCGCTTGCGAGTCGAGTGTTTGCGATGCCATCTTTCATTCCTCCTCAAGTGGTGATCTGACTCGTCGATATCCAGACGATGTCGTCCTACATGCTGTTATTGAGCAACGCCTGCAGATCGCTGACCGTGATCTGTGTCGCGTTGTTCAGGATTTTTCAGCAAGCGTTCGCGACGCTTGTGGTGTTTGTGCTGCTCGGCAGCACCACCATGAATTCGACGGCCTGGGACGCGGATCGGATACGGCTGGCCAGCTACCGCCAAGGCGCGGCCCAACAGGAATCGATGCGCGCACTGCTCGACGCGGTCGCGGCGGCCTCGCACCTCGACGATGAGGCGCGTCTGCAGGCGCTGAACCAGTTCTTCAATCGTCGCGTGGTTTTCCGCGACGACATCGAGGTGTGGGGCCAGATCGACTACTGGGCCACGCCGCTCGAGATGATCGGGCGCGGCGAGGGCGATTGCGAGGACTACGCGATCGCGAAATACTTCAGTCTGGTGGCTGCAGGAGTCAATCCGGCCCGCATGCGACTGGTGTATGTAAAGGCGACGCTGGCCGGCGTGTCCGGCGCGGCTCAGCAGGCTCACATGGTGCTGGCCTACTATGGCGCCAGCGGCAACGCCGATCCGTTGATTCTGGACAATCTGATCGGCGAGATTCGGCCGGCATCGCGTCGCCCCGACCTGCTGCCTGTTTTCAGTTTCAATACCGAAGGCCTCTGGTCCGGCACTCAGGGGCCTGGAGCGGGCGACCCGGTATCGCGCCTGTCTCGTTGGCGAGATTTGTTGGCGCGAGCCAGGGAACAAGGATTCATGTGAATAAAAGTAACACGAGGGCTGCGCAATGTCGCTGATACGACAAGTCTGGCTGTTAGTTCTGGGCATCATCATTTTTGCCCTCGTTGGCAGCATCGCCTCGTCGATCTGGACCGCGCGCGGTTATCTCCAGACGCAATTGGCCTTGAAAAACAGCGACAACGCGCAGTCGCTCGCATTGACCTTGTCGCAACAGGGTGGGGATATCGCCTTGATCGAACTGGCGATCTCGGCGCAGTTCGACATCGGACATTACCGGTCGATCCGGTTGAAGGACGAACGCGGCGCGGTGCTGATCGGCCGTGAGGCTGCCCCCGTCGAGGCCGGCGCGCCGCGCTGGTTCACGCGCCTGATCGAGATCGAGTCGGTCCCCGGCGTGGCACAGGTGTCGGCGGGCTGGGCCGCGCTGGGCAGCCTCGAGGTGATCAGCCAGCCAAGCTTCGCCTATGCCGAACTGTGGACGGGTGCCTGGACCAACACGCTCTGGATGTTGATGGTCGGCGCGGTTGCCGCGCTGGTCGCGCATCTGGCTGTGAACCGACTGCGTCGACCGCTCGACGAGGCGGTTGCGCAGGCACAGGCGCTGAGTCAGCGTCGTTACATGACCATCGTCGAGCCGGCGACGCCCGAGTTGCGCGATGTGTCGCGAGCGATGAATCAGATGGTCGATCGCGTGCGGCTGCAATTCAACGAGCAGGCGGCGCAGGTCGACGAGTTGCGCCAGCGCGCCAACGGCGATGCGCTGACCGGTGTGTCGCACCGGGCGCATTTCATGTCTTGCCTGCATGCGCAGTTGACGCACGAGGACTTGCCGGTTGACGGGCAACTGATCCTGATTCGCGTCCTGGGACTGGCCGAACTGAATCTGAAACAGGGGCATCTTGCGACCGACGCGATGCTGCAATCGCTGGCGCGCAGCCTCGAGGAGCCCGCCGGCGACAGTGTGCCGCGCGTGGTGGGGCGGCTCAACGGCAGCGATTTTGCGATCCTGTTCGGCCATGACGGCGCGTCCAGCGATGCCGCGGGCATCCTGATGGACAAGGTGCGCACCGGTCTGGCGGCCTATCCGGGCGCGGCTTCGGTGATGTCGGCCGTGCGATTGCAGCAGGCCGACACCGTCGCCGCCCTGATGTCGCGAGCCGATGCCGGCCTGGCGTGTGCCGAGGCGCGGGGCGACTTCTCGATCGAACTCGTCGAGCAGGCCGACCTGCTGGCGCAAGCCGGTGGCGAGGTCGTGTGGCGCCAGTCCATTCGCGAGGCGCTCCGGCACGGACGGGTGCGCTTGGGGCATTTCGCGGTCGTGGATCGCAGCGGCCGGCGCATCCACACCGAAAGCCCCCTGCGACTGCAGATGAAGGCGGGCGACGACTACCAGGTGGCCGCCACCTGGCTGCCGCATGCCATGCGCACCGGCCTGACGTCGGACATCGACGCCTGCGCCATCGACCTGGCGATGCGCGCCATCGCGCTGGATCAGAAGCCGCGCTGCATCAACCTGTCGCCGCGTTCGCTGTGCGACCCGATGTTCCTGTCTCGCGTCGTGGCTCGCCTGAAGGACGACACGCACGCCACGCGGCTGCTGTGGGTGGAGGTCGATGCCTCGGTCCTGGCGCGCCATGCCAGCGAACTGACCGAACTGTGCAGCCGCTTGCGGCCGATGGGCGTGCACGTCGGCATCGAGCATGTCGGTGAACGCATGGCCACCAGCCATGCGGTTTTCGAGGCCGGCCTCGATTACATCAAGCTCTCCCAGACGCTCAGCCAAGACATTGCCTCGCATCCGGCGCGCCAGTCGCTGCTCAGGGGCATCGTTTCGGTTCTGCACGGCTTGGGTGTTGCGGTGTATGCCGAGGGGCTGCGGAACGCAGCCGATGTGACGGGTTGCTGGGATTGCGGCGTCGATGGCGTGACGGGTCCTGCGGTCTGACGGGGCCCGATCAGGCGGCCGTGTCGACCAGCAGCTTGCCTTGGTTGATCAGCGCCGTGATCATCTGCGCTTCGCTCGCATCGGGTGCAAGGCCGATGGTCGCGGCCAGATCGAGGTTGGTGAGGGTGATGGTCTGATCGGCGGCACCGCTGCCGGTCGAACTGATGCTGATGACGGTGTCGACACCCGACTTCGAGAAATCGAGGAAGGCGCCCAGGTTGTCGGCGTTCTCGCCGACCAGCAGATCGCGCAGATCCAGCACGTCGCCGCCCGCGCTGGCGGGCGCGGCGTCGAAGTCGTTGACGGTGTAGGCGCGCGGGGAACCCGCCGTGCCGGCGTCGCCGAGGTGCCAGGCGAACACGTCACTGCCGACACTGCCGTTGAACACGTCGACGCTCGACTGGGTTGGCGACGTGCTGGCCGCATTGATCGACTGGATCGATTCGGCGCTGCTTGCCGCCACGCCGGGCGAGGCCTGGACGGGCAGGGCGATCGGGTCGACCTGCACGAAAAATGCTGCAGTCTCGGTGCGCCCGCCCGATGCCACCGTGTAGGTGAACGACGCCGGATCTTCGGCCGTCGCGGTGAAGCCCGCGTTCGGCGTGAACACCAGTGACTGGTCGCCGGTCAAGGTGACGACGCCGTTGAGGACCGTCACGCTGCCGCCTGCGGCGACCGCCGTGCCGTTGATGGCCGTGATCGCCGGGCCGGCGCCCTCAAAACCGCTGCCCGGATCGTTGACATTGACCAGGGATGCCAACGTGAACGGCGTGGTGGCCTGACCTTCGTTCGTGACCCGCGTGACGATCTGCACGTCCGTGACGGCTCTGACGACCAGGCTCGTGCTGTCGGTGTCCGGCAGATTGGTGCTGTCGGTGGTGGTGACCGTCAGGCCGATGCCGGCGCTGTCGATGAACCCGCCATTGCTGTTGTGCGTGAAGAAGTCCGCCACGTTGCGGTAGCTGGCACCGTTGAGAGCGGCATTGATCGCCGTCGGCGTGCCGCTGACCGTGACGCTGCTGCTGCCGTTGCCCGACACGGTGACACCGTTGGTGCTGCCGAGCGTGAACGTGCCCTGTGCCACGCTGATCGTCGTGGTCAGGGTGCCGGCGTCGTTGACGATGTCGGCGTCGAACACGGTGATGGCGTTGCCGTTGGCGACCGAGAAGAACAGCGGCGTGTCTTCGTTGGTCGTCACGCCGTCGAGATTGGTGGTCGGATCCGGCAGGGTGTTGACCGGCGCATCGTCGACCGGCGTGATGTCCATCGACGCCGAGCCCCCGACGGACAGGCTGCCATCGCTGACGGTGTAGTTGAAGCTGACGGCGGTGTCGTCGTTGGGTGCCGGCGTGTAGGTCCAGGTGCCGTCGTTGTTGTTCACCAGCGTGCCGTTGCCGGTGGCGATCGCAAGACCGGACGCGGTCAACGCGGGGCCGTCGATGTCTGCAGCGTTGGCCAGCAGTTCGACCTGGGTGATGGTGCGGGGCCCGCTGTCTTCGGCAATCGAGGCCAGCGTGACCGGTGTGTTGGTCGGGGCGTCGTTGACGGGCGTGATGTCGAGCGTGGCCGTGGCCGGCACGGACAAGGCGCCGTCGCTGACCGAATAGTTGAAGCTGACGGCGCTGTCGTCGTTCAATGCCGGCGTGTAGGTCCAAGTGCCGTTGCCGTTGTCGACCAGAGAACCGGCGCCGGCGGCAACGGTCAGGCCTGTCGCGGTGAGGGTGGTGCTGTCGACGTCGGTCGCATTGGCCAGCAGTTCGGCCTGCGTGATGATGCGCGCGCCGCTGTCTTCGCCGATGGCGGCCAGAACGACCGGCGTGGTGACCGGCGCGTCGTTGACGGGCGTGATCTCCATCGCGGCGGAGCCGGGAACCGACAGGCTGCCGTCGCTGACCGTGTAGCTGAAGCTGACAGCTCCGTCGTCGTTGGGCGCCGGCGTGTAGGTCCAGGTGCCGTCGTTGTTGTTGACCAGGATGCCGTTGCCGGCGGTGATGGTGAGGCCGGCGGCGGTCAGTGCGGGGCCGTCGACGTCGGTCGCGTTGGCCAGCAGCTCGGCCTGCGTGATGATGCGTGCGCCGCTGTCTTCGGCGATCGCCGCCAGCGTGACGGGCGTGTTGACCGGCGCGTCGTTGACGGGCGTGATGTCGAGCGTGGCCGTGCCCGGCACGGACAAGGCACCGTCGCTGACCGTGTAGTTGAAGCTGACGCTGCTGTCGTCGTTCAACGCCGGCGTGTAGGTCCAGGTGCCGTTGCCGTTGTCGACCAGAGAACCGGCACCGGCGGCAATGGTCAGGCCCGTCGCGGTGAGGGTGTTGCTGTCGATGTCGCTGGCATTGGCCAGCAGTTCGGCCTGCGTGATGACGCGGGGGACGCTGTCCTCGGCGATGGCGGTGAGCACGACCGGCGTCGTGACCGGCGCGTCGTTGACCGGCGTGATGTCGAGCGTCACCGAACCGGGAACCGACAGGCTGCCGTCGGTGACGGTGTAGTCGAAGCTGACGGTGGTGTCGTCGTCGGGCGCCGGGGTGTAGGTCCAGGTGCCGTCGTTGTTGTCGACCAGCGTGCCGCCGCCCGCGGTGATGACGAGGTTCTCGGCGGTCAGCGCGGGGCTGTCGACGTCGGACGCGTTGGTCAGCAACTCGGCTTGCGTGATGACACGCGGGACACTGTCTTCCGCGATCGGCGCCAGCACCGCGGGGGTGTTGACCGGCGCGTCGTTGACGGGCGTGATGTCCATCGCGGCCGAACCGGCGACGCTCAGGCTGCCGTCGCTGACCGAATACGTGAAGCTGACCGCCGTGTCGTCGTTCAGTGCCGGCGTGTAGTTCCAGGTGCCGTTGCCGTTGTCCACCAGCGTGCCGGAACTGGCCGTGAGGCCGACGACGCTCAGGGTCGTGTTGTCGACGTCGGCGGCGTTGGCCAGCAGCTCGGCCTGCGTGATCACGCGCACACCGCTGTCTTCGGCGATCGCGGCCAGCACGACCGGCAGATTGGTCGGTGCGTCGTTGACCGGGATCACGTTGACCGTGGCCAGGGCCGGCACGCTGGGCCGGTCGATCTCGTCGTAGACGACAAAGCTGACGGTGCGCGGCGTGGCGGTCGGGTTCTCGCTCGGATTGAAGTAGGTCACAGACTGCAGCAGCGTCTGGTACTGCGCCAGCGTGGCCGTGCCGGTGAAGGTGAGGACACCGGTCTCGGCGACGTAGTTGCTGGCGATGCCGTTGACCGCGGTGAACGCCAGCACGTCCTCGCCGACCGTGAAGGCGCCGGTGATGCTGACGGTGGCGCGGCTGACGATGTTGCTGTCGGGATCGGCCAGGGTCATCGCCGGGGCGATCGGCGACGCGGCGTCGTTTTCGGTGTAGTTCAACTGGCGCGCGTTGCCCGCGCCCGGTCCGTCGATGTCGATCACCACGATGGCGTCGTCATCGATGATGCTGACCGTGCCCGAGACACCACCGATGCTGACGTTGAACGTCTCGTTCTCTTCGTCGATCGTGTCCGGGTTGGTGACGATCGTGACCGAGAAGCTCTGCACGTTGGCCGGCACGGTGATGGTGCTGCCGTCGGCGTTGAGAACCACGCCGTTGGTGAAGGTGAGGGCCGGCGCCAGGTCGCTGACCGGATCGGCCTGGTTGGTGCCGGTGCCCGTCACGCCGAAGCTGAACGTGAACGGCTCGCTGGCGCCGCTCGACAGCGTCACGGTGTAGCTCACCGCATTGCCGTTGCCGGCGCCGGTACCTTCGATAACGTCGGGCACGCCGTCACCGGTGGAGTCGGGCGCGACGGGGGTCACGGACACCACGGTGGGGATCAGGACTTCGTCGGTCGCGGCGATGAAGGCCTGGCCCTCGCCACGCTCGGCGGCGTCGAAGGCGAATGCCTGGCCGTCGACCGACTCGTTGATGCGATCGACCCGCACACCCGGCAGCAGGGAACCCGGGTCGCCGCCGCTCAGGCCGGCGCCGGTCGGCGGCAGATCGGTGAGGATCTGCTCCAGCGCATCGGTGCCGGGGAAGCGGGCCAGGCGGGTGCCGGCATCGTCGATCTCGACAATGCCGTTCTGGGTCGTCATGATGACGTCACCCTTGCGGATTTCGTCGCCGACCACCAGCGGGCGCAGATCGCCATCGGGTGTGCGGATGAACGCTTCGCCCCAGATGCCGGTCACCTTGCCGGACGGCAGGCGGGCGGGAACGTAATCGGCTTCCAGCCGGACCGCGCGCAGGCTGGGGATCTGGGCGGCCTTGGCCGCCAGACTGGCAGCCAGTTCGGAAGAAGATGATTTCGCAGCCATGGGTCAACCCTTCATGTGTCGCGGCTGGAGCCACCGAGGCGCCTGAGGGGCGGGGGTCACTGCCGCTGGCGATGAAACTTCAAGTAGTTTCTCAATTCGCGCTCGTATCGTCGTGAAGCATAACGGTTTCTGTGCCGTCGTGGCGATGCAAGCGGAAGCTCCGGATACGCGAAATACATCTTGAAACAGCAAAAAACAGCGCCCGAGGGACGATTTTTGCGTGTTTCGGACTCGGTCACATCGCCGTCATGTCGGGCCGCTCCGGTACCCGGAACCGGGCGGCGCTGCGGCGCCGATCGCGTTTGCAGCGATCGGGCTCAGCGCTCCCGCAAGGCGTAGGCCCCGGCTTTCAGGATCGGCTTGAGCAGGTAGGACAGCACCGACTTCTTGCCCGTCAGGATGTCCACCGAAGCCGTCATGCCCGGAATGATGGGCTGCTGGTCGCCGAAGTTCGGCTGCGTGGTGCGCACCCTCACCAGGTAGAAGGCGTTGCCGCGTTCGTCGACCTGGGTGTCGGGGCTGATGTTCTCGACCAGCGCGTCGAGGCCGCCGTAGATCGAGAAATCGTAGGCGCTGAACTTGACGGTGGCGGCCTGGCCGGGGTGGATGAAGGCGATGTCCTTCGGCTGCACCTTGGCTTCGAGCACCAGGGCGTCGTCGAGCGGCACGATCTCGACGATGTCCTTGCCCGGCTGCACCACGCCGCCCACCGTGTTGGCGAGCAGCCGCTGCACCCGCCCGCGCACGGGCGACTTGACCTGCGCCTTGCTGACCCGGTCGGCCAGGGCCACGGCCCCCTGATTGAGGGCATTCAGACGACCGAGCACGTCCGACAGGTCACGCCGGGCCTCGTTGCGAAAAGACAACTCGGTTTCCTGCGTCTTGCGCTGCGCCTCGCCGATCGACGCCTGGACGCGGGCGATCTGCGCGGTCAGCTGCTCGACCTCGCCGCGGCTGCGGCTGACGTCGCGATCGAGCCTCAGCACCTCGACCTCGGAGATCGCACCCGAGGCCAGCAGCGGGCGGGTCTTGTTCAGTTCCTGGCGCGACAGCTCGAGCGTGCGCTGCGCCGAGGACCGCCGCGCCTGGGCTTCGCTCAATTCCTGCTGGCGCTGCGTGAGCTGCTGGCGGTTGATCGACAGCATCGCCTGCAGCTCGGACGCGCGCGACTGGTAGAGGTTGCGCTCTTCGTCGACGATGCGCAGCTCCTCCGCGTCGCCGGCCCGCGGCGCCGGCGGCAGGAAGGCGCCGCCTTCGGCCAGGGCTTTCAGGCGCGCCAGTCGCACGCGCAGCGCAAAGGCCTGGGCGGCGCTTTCGCGCACGCCCGAAGTGGCGCGGGTCTCGTCGACCCGCAGCAGCAGCTGGCCCTCTTCGACCTGATCGCCCTCGCGCACCAGGATCTCGGTGACCACCCCGCCGTCGTACGACTGCACCACCTGCAGCTGGCGCGACGGGATCACCTTGCCGTCGCCGCGGGTGATCTCGTCGATCTCGGCGATCGCGGCCCAGGCCAGCAGCACCAGCGTGACCAGCACGGCGGCACGCACGATCAGCTGGGCGCGGGCGGTCTGCTCGCGCGACATCAGCTCGGCGGCCTCGAACTCGAAGCCGGGCGTGGTCTGTGCCTTGTCGGCGCTGGCCACGGTGGTTCCGACCAGCTTGCGCGCGGCGCAGGCCAGCACGGTGCGGGCGCCTTCGAGCCCGCGCTGCAGTTTCTCGTTCATGCCGCCCTCGCGATCCGGCCCGATTGCAGGGCCTCCAGGATGCGGTCACGCGGACCGTCTGCCACCACCTTGCCGCCGTCGATCACGACGACCCGCTGGACCAGGGCCAGCATCGAGGTGCGATGCGTGACCAGGACGACGGTCTTGCCCTCGGCGAAGTCGGTCACCTTGCGGGTGATCTGCGCTTCGGTCGAGAAGTCCATCGCGCTGGTGGGCTCGTCGAGCAGCAGCACCGGCGCGTTGTGCAGCACCGCACGCGCGATGCCGACCGCCTGGCGCTGGCCGCCCGACAGCAGGTCGCCGCGCTCGCCCACCTGCAGGTCGAAGCCGCGCGGGTGGCGGTTGACGAACTCGCTCAGGCAGGCGGTGTCGGCAGCGGCGAGCACCGCCTGGTCGTCGGCATACGGCAGGCCGAGCGTGATGTTGTCGCGCAGCGTGCCGTAGAACAGCGTCACGTCCTGCGACACGTAGGCCATGTTGCGGCGCACGTCGGCCGGGTCGAGCTGGCGCAGATCGATGCCGTCGATCAGCACCGCGCCCTCGGTCGGCTGGTAGAGCCCGAGCATGAGTTTCTGCAGGGTGGTCTTGCCCGAGCCGACGCGGCCGATGAAGGCCACCCGCTCGCCCGGTGCGATGCGCAGGCTGACACCTTCGAGCACCGCGTCATCGCGGCCGGGATAGGCGAAGCTGACGTTGCGCAGCTCGATCTCGCCGAGCATCTCGCGGCGGTGCAGGAAGTTCTGCCCGCCCTCGCGTTCGACCGGCTTGGCCATCACGGCGTCGAGCGCGGTCAGCGCGGTGCGTGCGCCCTGGTACTGCATCAGCAGACCGACGATCTGGCCCGCCGGTGCCAGCGCCCGTGCGGCCAGCGTGGTGCAGGCGATCAAGGCGCCCATCGTCAGCGACCGCTCGCTGATCAGGTAGACGCCGATCACGATCACCGCGAGCGACACGATCTGCACCAGCGAGCTGGTGCCGTAGCTGGCGCGATTGGCGATGTCGCGCATGCGGACCTGCGCGCTGGCCAGGAACTGGTTGCCGCGCTCCCAGCGCGATTGCACGACGCTTTCAGCGGCCTGGGTCTTGATGGTCTCGATGCCGGTCAGGGCCTCGACCAGCGTGGCGTTGCGCTGCGCGCTGGCCTGGTAGGTCGACTGCGACAGCGTGTGCAGGCGCCCCTGCAGCACCCAGCCGGTCAGCAGGATCAGCACGAAGGCGATCACCACCGGCAGCAGCAGCCAGGGCGAGATCCACAGCATCGTCAGCATGAACAGCAGCGCGAACGGCAGGTCGATCAGCGTGGTGACGGTGGAGGCAGCGATGAAGTCGCGCACCTGCTCGTAGCCGCGCAGGTTGGCCGCGAACGAGCCGACCGAGGCCGGCCGGTGTTCGAGCCGCATGCCCAGCACGCGCTCCATCAGCGTGGCCGACAGCTGCAGGTCGATGCGGGCGCTGGCCTCGTCGACGAAACGGCTGCGCAGCAGGCGCATGTAGAGGTCGGCGCCGAGCACCAGGATCAGCCCGGTCGACAGCACCCAGAGCGTCTCGACCGCATGGTTGGGCACCACCCGGTCGTAGACGTTCATCGTGAAGATCGGGAACGCCAGCGCGAACAGGTTGATCAGGAAGGCGGCCCACAGCACGTCGCGGTAGACGCCGCGCTGGCTGTTGACGACGCTCCAGAACCAGTGGCCGACGCGCTGCTCGCGCACGCCCGGCGTGCGTTCGTCGAAGCGGAAATGCGGCCGCACGAACAGCGCCACGCCGGTGTAGCGGCGCACCAGTTCGCGCCGCGGCATCACCACCGCGCCCTGGCCGGTTTCGGGCAGCAGCACGCGCGCGTCGCCGTCCTTGGTCCAGCCCAGCAGCACGCAGGCGTCGTTGCCGCGCAGCAGCAGGATCGTCGGCAGCGTCGACATGTCGATCTGGTTGGCCTTGACCCGCTGCAACCGCGTGTACATGCCCGCACGGCCAGCCGCACGCTCGACCAGCGCCAGGCTCAGGCGACCGTCGTCGAGCGGCAGGCCGGCGCTGAGCGAGGCGCGCGACGCGCTCACGCCGTGCAGGCGGCAGACCTCGAGCAGGCAGTCGAGCAGCGGGTCGGGGTAGAGCAGGTCTTCGCGCAGGCGGTCGGTATCGGACGGCGCAGGGTTCGGCGTCGCGGTGCTGGCGGGCGGTGCGGCAATGCCCATCCGGGCGGACGCTGCGGTGTCACTCATGTGCGGCTCGGTGCGCTGGGGCGGCACACGTTGTCACGGGCGATGCGCCCGCGGGAGGAATCGGTGGGCGGGCCAAGGCGGTGCTGCAACTCGGCCGCATCGTGCAGGCAGGGCTCGGGGGCTCAGCGGATGTCGCCGTGATAGATCGAGAACTGCCCCGTTTCGCGGTCGGCGAAATAACGCTCGAGCGTCACCCGCACGGTGCGGAAGGCGAGTTCGTTCCACGGCAGATCGGCCTGGCTGAACAGGCCGACCTCGATCGTCTCGGGGCCGGGATCGAAGCGCAGGTGCTTCAGGCGGGCGCGATAGAACAGGTGAAGCTGGCCGGCCGGCACCACGTTCAGCACGGTGTAGAGGCCTTGCAGCTCGATCTCGGCGCCGGCTTCTTCGACGGTCTCGCGCAGGGCGCCTTCGGCGGTGGTCTCGCCCATTTCCATGAAACCGGCCGGCAGCGTCCAGAGGCCTCGGCGCGGCTCGATGTTGCGGCGGCACAGCAATACGCGGTCCTCCCAGGTCGGCACCGTTCCCACCACGTTGAGCGGGTTTTCGTAGTGCACGGTCTGGCAGGCGGGGCAGACCGCGCGTTCGCGGTTGTCGTCGGCCGGGGTCGCGTATTGCACCGGTGTGCCGCAGGCGCGGCAATGCTTGATTCGGTGCGTGAAGAGCATGGGTTCAGTGTAGCCGCGAGGGTGTGCATGGCATCATCCCCGACGGCCGACCGGCCACCGGAACCGGAACCCCCGACGCATGCAGCTCTACAACTACTACCGTTCTTCGGCCTCGTTTCGCGTGCGCATCGCGCTGGCGCTCAAGGGCCTGGGCTACGACTACCAGCCGGTCCATCTGGTGCGCAACGAGCAGCTCTCGGCCGACTATTCGGCCCTGTCGGCGCAGCGGCTGGTGCCGCTGCTGGTCGACGGCGATGCCACCGTCAGCCAGTCGCTCGCGATCATCGAGTATCTCGACGAAACCCATCCGCAGCCGCCGCTGTTGCCCGCCGACGCGCTGGGGCGCGCACGGGTGCGCTCGCTGGCGCTCGACATCGCCTGCGAGATCCACCCGCTCAACAACCTGCGCGTGCTGCGCTACCTCGTCAAGGACCTGGGCGTGAACGAGGACGCCAAGAACGGCTGGTATCGGCACTGGGTCGAGGGCGGGCTCGAGGCGGTCGAGCGCCGCCTGGCCGCCGATGCCGCCACCGGCACCTTCTGCCACGGCGACCAGCCCGGTCTGGCCGACTGCGTGCTGGTGCCGCAGATCTTCAACGCCCAGCGCTTCGATTGCCAGATCGACCAGTTGCCGACGATCACGCGCATCTTCCAGGCCTGCATGGCCTTGCCGGCCTTCCAGGCCGCCGAGCCGTCGGCGTGCCCGGACGCGGAGACCTGAATGGGCGCGGCGATCGGCCCGTCCACCGAGATCGACGAGCGCGGCCTGTGGCCGCGTTTCGGTCATCCGCGCGTGGGCGCCTACATGAGCACCCGGCAAGGCGGCGCCAGCACGGGCGGCTTCACCAGCTTCAACCTGCGGCCGCAGATCGGCGACGACGAGCAGGCCGTGGCCGCCAACCGCCTGCGCTTGCAGGGTCTTGTCGGGCGAATGTCGATCCGGGTCGATCAGGTACACGGCGCGCAGGTGCACACGGTCTTGCCCGCGCACCGGCAATCGCCCGCCGAGACGCTGCCCGTGGCCGATGCCCTGGTATCGATCCAGCCCGGCACAGCCTGCGAGATCCAGGTGGCGGACTGCCTGCCGGTGCTGTTCGCCGATCTCGGCGGCCGGGTCGTGGGTGCCGCTCATGCCGGCTGGCGGGGTCTGGCCGGCGGCGTGCTGGAGGCCTGCCTGGCCCGTGTCTGCGAACAAGGCGGGATGGCGGTCGATGCCGTCGAAGCCTGGCTCGGCCCCTGCATCGGCCCGCTTCGCTTCGAGGTGGGTCGCGACGTCCTGCAGGCATTCGGACAGGACCCGTCGGCGCCCGGCGTGCGTTTCAGTGCTGCGCCCTACGCGCCGGCCGGACCGCGATGGCATGCCGACCTGGCGGGCCTGGCACGCGACCGGCTGCAGGCGGCCGGCGTGCGGCGCCTGGGCGGCAACGACGGCAGCCCCGCCTGGTGCACCGTCGGCAACCCGTCACGGTTCTTCTCGTACCGGCGCGATCACCCGACCGGGCGCATGGCCGCCCTGATCTGGCTCGACGACCGCGGCCTCTGAAGCAGGCGCCACGGCGGCGAGTTCGGCGGCTTCGCGGGCCTTGCGTGCGCGGCCACGCATCGGCGTGCCCATCAGGTACAGCACCAGCGCGACCGGCGCGACGCCGTAAAGCAGGAACGTGACGACGGCGCCGAACACGCCGCCGGACGGGTGCATCGCCTCGGCCAGCGCCATCATCAAGGCCACGTAAAGCCAGCCAATTGCCACCAAGTACATCGAGACTCCAAGATTCGTGCGAGAGGTCACGCGAACAGTTTCACGCAAGCCGCGGGCGCCATAATGCCCGCGTTCGATTGCCGAGCCTTCGTGCCCGGTTTCTTCCTGCAGCGTGGCACATCTGCGCTGATTCCATGGTTAGAGGAGACATATGAGCGCATTCCTCGGGCAGATGCCTGGGTTGGCCGGCCTTGCGGGCGGCACAAACCTCGAAGAGAGTCTCAGGCAGACCTTGGCGATGGGGGGCCTGGCTGATCTGGGCCGTGCAGGCCAGCAGCTGGGTTCGTTGGGCAGCAGCCTGGGCGATTCGCTCAAGGGCTTCACGAAGCTGCAGATCCCGCCGGCCGAACTGTCGCGCATCCAGGCCGAATACGTGCAGCAGGCCGCGCAACTCTGGAACAGCGCGCTCACCGGAGCCGCCTCGCCGGCCCCGGGCGATCGGCGTTTCGCGTCGGCCGAATGGTCGTCGAGCCCGATGTCGGGCTTCACCGCGGCGCTCTACCTGCTCAATGCGCGCACGCTGATGCAGATGGCCGAATCGGTCGACGGCGATGCCAAGACCCGCGCCCGCGTGCGCTTCGCGGTCCAGCAGTGGATCGATGCGGCGGCGCCGTCCAACTACCTGGCGCTCAACCCGGACGCGCAGAAGAAGGCGCTCGAGACCAAGGGCGAGAGCATCGCGCTGGGCATGCAGCACCTGATCGCCGACATGCGCCAGGGCCATGTCTCGCAGACCGACGAGAGCCTGTTCGAGGTCGGCCGCAACGTCGCCACCACCGAAGGCGCGGTGGTGTTCGAGAACGAGCTCTTCCAGCTGCTCGAATACAAGCCGCTGACCGAGCAGGTCCACGAGCGGCCGATGCTGTTCGTGCCGCCGTGCATCAACAAGTACTACATCCTCGACCTGCAGCCCGACAACTCGGTGATCCGCTACACCGTGGCGCAAGGTCACCGCGTGTTCGTGCTGAGCTGGCGCAACCCCGACGAGAGCCTGGCGGCCAAGACCTGGGACGACTACACCGAAGACGCCGTCATCAAGGCGATCCGCGTGGTGCAGGAAATCGGCGGCACGGACACCATCGACATGCTGGGCTTCTGCGTCGGCGGCACGCTGCTGACCTGCGCGCTGGCGGTGCTGGCCGCACGCGGCGAGCAGCCGGCAGCCAGCGTCACGCTGCTGACGAGCTTCCTCGACTTCAGCGCCACCGGCATCCTCGACCTGTTCATCGACGAGGCCTCGGTGCGGCTGCGCGAGATCACCCTGGGCGCCGACGCGCCCAAGGGCCCCGGGCTGCTCAAGGGCAAGGAACTCGCCGCGACCTTCAGCTTCCTGCGCCCGAACGACCTGGTCTGGAACTACGTCGTCGGCAACTACCTGAAGGGCGAGACGCCGCCGCCGTTCGACCTGCTGTACTGGAACTCCGACAGCACCAACCTGCCGGGTCCGATGTACTGCTGGTACCTGCGCAACACCTACCTCGAGGACAAGCTCAAGGTGCCGGGTGCGCTCACGGTCTGCGGCGAGAAGGTCGACCTCGGCAAGATCAAGGCGCCGTTCTACCTGTACGCATCGCGCGAAGACCACATCGTGCCGTGGGACTCGTCGTACCTGAACACCCGGATCCTGAACGGCAAGCTGCGCTTCGTCATGGGCGCCTCGGGCCACATTGCCGGCGTCATCAATCCGCCGACCAAGAAGAAGCGCAGCCACTGGATCAACGACAAGCTGCCCGAGACCGCGCAAGCCTGGCTTGACGGCGCCACCGAGCATGCCGGCAGCTGGTGGCCGGATTGGTCCGAATGGCTGAAGGGACACGCCGGCAAGCTCAAGGCCGCGCCCAAGACCTACGGCAACCGCAAGTACAAGCCGATCGAGCCGGCACCCGGTCGTTACGTCAAGCAGAAAGTCTGATGCCCTGCGCCCGCGGCCATCGGCGGGCGCTCGGTGCTGGGTACCATTTCAGCCCAGGTTCATTTCGAGGAGTCTCACATGAGTGAAATCGTCATCGTCGCAGCCGCACGCACTGCTGTCGGCAAGTTTGGTGGCAGCCTGGCCAAGGTTGCCGCACCCGAGCTGGGTGCCACCGTCGTGCGCGCGCTGCTCGAGCGCAGCGGGCTGGCCGGCGAGCAGATCAACGAGGTCATCCTCGGTCAGGTGCTGCAGGCCGGAGCCGGTCAGAACCCGGCGCGCCAGACCGTGATCAAGTCGGGCCTGCCCCAGGGCGTGCCGGCCATGACCATCAACAAGGTCTGCGGTTCGGGCCTGAAGGCCGTGATGCTGGCCGCGCAGGCCATCCGCGACGGCGACAGCGAGATCGTCATCGCCGGCGGCCAGGAGAACATGAGCGCCAGCCCGCACGTGCTGCAGGGCTCGCGCGACGGCCAGCGCATGGGCGACTGGAAGATGGTCGATTCGATGATCGTCGACGGCCTGTGGGACGTCTACAACCAGTACCACATGGGCATCACGGCGGAAAACGTCGCCAAGAAGTACGGCGTCACCCGCGAGATGCAGGATGCGCTGGCACTGGCCTCGCAGCAGAAGGCCGCCGCGGCGCAGGACGCCGGCCGCTTCAAGGACGAGATCGCTGCCGTGCTCATCCCGCAGAAGAAGGGCGACGCCCTGCGCTTCGAAGCCGACGAGTTCATCAACCGCAAGACCAGCGCCGACGTGCTCGGCGGCCTGCGCCCGGCCTTCGACAAGGCCGGCAGCGTCACCGCCGGCAATGCCTCGGGCCTGAACGACGGCGCCGCCGGCGTGATGGTGATGAGCGCCAAGAAGGCGGCCGCGCTGGGCCTGACGCCGCTGGCGCGCATCGCCAGCTACGCCAGTGCCGGCCTCGATCCTGCCTACATGGGCATGGGTCCGGTGCCCGCCGCCCGCAAGGCGCTCGAGCGCGCCGGCTGGAAGCCCGCCGACCTCGATCTGCTCGAGATCAACGAAGCCTTTGCCGCACAGGCCTGCGCCGTGCACCAGGAAATGGGCTGGGACACCAGCAAGGTGAACGTCAACGGTGGCGCCATCGCCATCGGCCACCCGATCGGCGCATCCGGTTGCCGCATCCTGGTCACGCTGCTGCACGAAATGCAGCGCCGTGATGCCAAGCGCGGCATCGCCTCGCTGTGCATCGGCGGCGGCATGGGCGTGGCGCTGACGGTCGAACGCTGAGATCGAGTTTTGACGACGCACCCCGGCCGAGCACGGCTTGAAGGCCGCGACACCGAGGTGCTCGATGTTTTCCCGCGGGATGTTGTCTGTCTGTTGAAAGACAGGGCAGCCCCCGATGGGCAACGAACCCATCCCGGGCATCCTGCCCGGTGTGTTCATTCCAAGGAGAGACAGACATGACACAGAAGATTGCTTACGTCACCGGCGGCATGGGTGGCATCGGTACCGCCATCTGCCGTCGCCTTCACAAGGACGGCTTCAAGGTGATCGCCGGTTGTGGCCCGAGCCGCGACTTCAAGAAGTGGCTCGACGAGCAGGCCGCCGAGGGCTACACCTTCTACGCATCGGTCGGCAACGTGTCCGACTGGGCGTCGACGGTCGAGGCCTTCGCCAAGGCCAAGGCCGAGCACGGCCCGATCGACGTGCTGGTCAACAACGCCGGCATCACCAAGGACCGCATGTTCCTGAAGATGACGCCGGAAGACTGGCACGCGGTCATCGACACCAACCTGAACTCGATGTTCAACGTGACCAAGCAGGTCGTGCCCGACATGGTCGAGCGCGGCTTCGGTCGCATCGTCCAGATCAGCTCGGTCAACGGTGAAAAGGGCCAGGCCGGCCAGACCAACTACTCGGCGGCCAAGGCCGGCATGCACGGCTTCACGATGGCCCTGGCGCAGGAACTGGCGGCCAAGGGCGTGACGGTCAACACCGTGAGCCCGGGTTACATCGGCACCGACATGGTCCGTGCGATCAAGCCCGAAGTGCTGGAGAAGATCGTCGCCACGATCCCGGTCAAGCGCCTGGGCGCACCCGAGGAAATCGGTTCGATCGTCGCTTGGCTGGCGGGTGAGGACTCCGGTTTCACCACCGGCGCCGACTTCAGCTGCAACGGCGGCCTGCACATGGGCTGAGACAGGACGAAACGATCCGGCCTCAGGCCGGATCGCGGGGTGCGGCGGCAGTCCGCTGTCCCCCACGTCGAACCGGGCCTGGCGCCCGGTTTTTCATTCAGGATCGCAACAACGCCATCGCCGCCGCCTTCAGGCTGGCCTCGCTGCCGTCTGCCAGTTCAAGACGCCGGGCGTTCTCCCAGCCCTTGAACTGATGCGCGATCGAGCGCAGGTAGCCGGGGTCGTAGTGCAGGGCCATCAACTCGGCAAACACCTGCGCGGTGCCACCCGAGCGCGTCGCTTCCTGCCATTGCTTGACCTGTTCGCGCCCGCGCAACTCGACCAGGGAGTCGAGCTGCCTGCAGAAGAAGGCCGGGTCGTCCTTCAGGAAGGCGTAGTCCTCGAGCAGCAGCTTCAATCGCGCGGCGTCGGGCATCTCGACGTGCACGCAGCGCGCATGGCTGCGGATGCGCTCGATCAGCTGCTCGGGCAGCCAGCGCTGACCCAGTTTCTTGCTTTCACCTTCGACGAACACCGGACGCGTGCGGTCGAACTGGCGCAGCGCCTGCCAGACCAGCGTGTCGAGTCGCTTCTGGCTGGGTTGCACGACACCCGGCGGCAGGCCCAGCACCGAGCCACGGTGCGAGGCGATCGCTTCCAGGTCGAGCACCTGTGAGCCGGCGTCCTTCAGCGCATGCAGCAGGCGGGTCTTGCCGCAACCGGTCTTGCCGCACAGCACCTGCCAGTCGAACTGGGCCGGCAGGGTCTGCAGCTGATCGCGCACCACGGCGCGGTAGGCCTTGTAGCCCCCCTCGACCAGGGTCGTCCGGAAGCCGACACGGTCGAGAAACCACGCCAGCGTGCCGGAGCGATCGCCGCCGCGCCAGCAGTAGACCAGCGGTCGCCAACCGCGCTCCAGATCGGCGGTCCAGCGGTCGAGGTGATCGGCCACACGTCGCGCCACCATGGCTGCGCCACGCTTGCGGGCCTCGAAGGCGGAGACTTGCTTGTAGATCGTGCCGACGATGGCACGCTCGTCGTTGTCGAGCACGGGCCAGTTGACGGCGCCCGGCAGATGGTCTTCGGCATATTCAGCCGGGGACCGGGCATCGATGATGGCGTCGAAGGTATCGATCGCCTGGATTGATTCCAGGGCACTGAGTCGTTGCAAGGGCATCAGGGCATTTTCGCCCAACATGCCCGGGACGAGCGGCGTGGCGCCGGACGTCAGGCCTGCTGGCGAAGGACCAGCGCATCGAGCGCATCGCAGACGTCGCTCATGCGGCCGCTGATCAGCGTGCGCTGCTGATCGCTCGGATCGATCCGCATGCGAAGACGCCGTGCGCTCGTTGCCGGCACGCGGGCCATCGATGCCATCGTGAACGGCATGACCGCCGGCACGGACACGACAGGAACCGGCAGAACCGAACGGCGTGAGATCCAACGGGCCAGAAGTGGGTGCATGGTGTGCTCCAGCGACAACAGATGTGCGTCGACTCTGTTCAAGCTATCGACTCGAACCCGCGTGACTTGATCTCACCGCGCGGTGGAACGCCTCATCGGGAGATCTGGTTTCGGCATCGCGTGAGACAAGTCACGCCAGCATTCGGGTGACTCGCTCGCACCGCCCCGTCACATCAGCATCGTGTTGCGGATCAGACCCACGGCCAAGCCTTCTAGCGCGAAGTCGGGGCTGTCCGCAGGCACATGGATGATGTCGAAATCGGGGTTCTCGGGGATCAGGTCGATGCCGCTCTTGCTGCGGCGCCAGCGCTTGACGGTGACCTCGTCGCCCAGGCGTGCCACCACGATCTGGCCGTTCTTGGCTTCGCTGGCGCGCTGCACGGCGATCAGGTCACCATCGAGGATGCCCGCATCGCGCATGCTCATGCCACGCACCTTGAGCAGGAAATCGGGCTTGCGCGAGAACATGTGGGCCTCGAACGTGTAGCTCTGATCGATGTGCTGCTGCGCCAGGATGGGGCTGCCGGCAGCAACCCGACCGACCAGGGGCAACGTGAGCTGGGCCGGCGGCATGTTCGACAGCGGCAGGCTGAACTGCTGGCCGATGCCGCGCAGGCGCGATTCGTTGATGGATCGCAATGTGTCAGACTTCAGCCGGATGCCGCGCGAGGTGCCGCCCAGCAGCTCGATCACACCCTTGCGCGCAAGGGCTTGGAGGTGTTCCTCGGCCGCATTGGCCGATCGGAAGCCGAACTCGGTGGCGATCTCGGCACGGGTGGGCGGGGCGCCGGTGCGCTCGATGGTGCTCTGGATCAGATCGAGGATCTGTTGCTGGCGAGCGGTGAGCTTGGGGCTGTCTTGCACAAGGCCTCGTTGGGTTGGATGAGCGGGCGCACCAAGCGGCACGGGTCGGGATCGGTGTTCATCATCGATGGATCTGACGATCCATCCAGTCACTGTAATTTTATCCAGTCGGATTGACATGACAAGTTCTGCTGCCGGTTTTTTTGATCCTCACGCGAATTCGACTGCGAGAGAACAACCGCTGGCAGGCCGCCGGGTGGTCGTGCTGGGAACCGGAGGAACCATTGCCGGACGGGCCCCCTCCGCGGGGGACAACGTCGGCTACACCGCCGCTCAGTTGGGGGTCGCGCAACTGGTCGATGCGGTGCCGGGGCTGCGGCGCTGGGTCGAGCAGGGCCTGATGCTCGATTCCGAGCAGGTCGCGCAGGTCGACAGCAAGGACATGAGCCACGCGGTGTGGCGTCGGCTCGCCGAGCGAGTGGCCACGCACGTCGCTCGGCCGGACGTCAGCGGTGTGGTCGTCACGCACGGCACCGACACGCTCGAGGAAACCGCCTACCTGCTGCATCGGGTGCTGGCACCGCACAAGCCGGTGGTGCTGACGGCTGCCATGCGCCCGGCCAGTTCGTCGCAGGCCGATGGTCCGCAGAATCTGTGCGATGCCGTCGGCCTGGCGATGCACGTTCAGGCACATGGCGTGCTGCTCGCGATGGGCGGCGTCGTGTGGTCCGGCGCCGAGGCTCGCAAGGTCCATCCGTATCGGCTGGATGCGTTCTCGGCCGGTGACGCCGGCGCACTGGCCTACATCGAGGAAGGCCGATTGCGGATCCTGCGGGGCTGGCCACAGGCGACGCCGTTGGGCGTGCAGGTGCTGGGGCCGGAAATCTGGCCCGAGGTTCAGATCGTGCACAGCCACGCGGGCTCCGACGGGCGCCTGGTCGAACTGTTGCTCGAAGCGGGGGTGCAGGGGCTGGTGGTGGCCTGCACCGGCAACGGCACCATCCACCATGACCTGATGGCCGTGCTGATGCGTGCGCAGCAGTGCGGGGTGAGCGTGCTCAGGGCCCTGCGCCAGGGGGGCGGCGTGCTCGTGCCCGGCGGGCACGACGAACTGCCGGCTGCCGGTGGCCTGACACCCGCCCAGGCCCGCGTCGAGTTGCTGCTGCGCCTGCTGATCCAGCGCTGAACCGGCGCCGGATCGGCGCCGGCGTGGTGCTCAGGCCACCGTCAGCGCGACGTCGATGTTGCCGCGCGTGGCGTTCGAGTAGGGGCAGACGATGTGAGCGGCCTGCACCAGTTCCTCGACCGTGGCACGGTCGACGCCCGGCACGTGGATGGTCAGCGCAGCCTGGATGCCGAAGCCGGTCGGGATCGGGCCGATCGAGATGTCCGCCGTGATGGTGGTTTCAGCCGGGATCGCGATCTTCTTCTGGCCCGCCACGAACTTCAGCGCGCCCAGAAAACAGGCCGAATAACCCGCTGCAAACAGCTGCTCCGGGTTGGTGCCCGGACCGTCGTCGCCACCCAGGCCCTTGGGCACCGACAAGGTGACACGGAGGCGCTCGTCGCTGCTGACGGACGTGCCGGCACGTCCTCCGGTCGAGGTGGCGTGGGCGGTGTAGAGCACGGTCGGAAGAGCCATGGTGGATCCTTGATGGGACGCTGGTTGCCCGTTGGATGGGCGGTGGTGATGTCGTTGCCGGCCTGTCCCGGCAATGTGGGGAGGAATCGTGAGCGTCGGCTGATTCAGCGCCCGACCGGTATCGGTCGAGCAAGCCACGAGATGTGGTTCATCGAATCGGCGGCGTGTTCGCCACGGCCGGCGCACTCAAGACGCGTGATCAGGCGCGCCAGAGTGCGCGAGTATTGATTGCGGACAACACAATTGCACGCCATGTGGATATGCGCATCGACAGGCTGGATTGACGCATCGACAGGCGATGCGCCTGGATCAGAACAGCTCGTGCTGGCCCGGCAGCTTGGCTGCCACCGGCTGGACCGAACGCGGCGGCTCGAAGTCGCGACTGTTCAATTCAGGCAGCCTGGTGCGCAGTCCGTGGGTCAGCGCCGTGCGTTCGATGAGCGCTTGCAGCGCGATCACATCGGCGTCGCCACGGCCCAATGCGCCGCTGCCGATGCGCCAATGCACCGAGCGGGCACCGGCATCGGCCGCTGCGGCCAGCAGCACCTCGAGTTCGGCGGGATCCGTGTCGAGTCGCAGCGGTGACAGGTTCAGGCCCACCCACACACCGGCCTGCGCCAGGGTGCGCATGGCCGACAAGCGCAGCGCCGGCGTGCTGGCCTGCGGTTCGAGAAGGCGAGCGCGGTCCGCATCGAGCGAGGTCATGCTCATCAGCACCAGCACCTTGCGCTGCACGGCCATTTCGGCCAGCAGGTCCAGGTCGCGCACGACACCGGCCGAGCGGGTTGCCAGCGCAAACGGGTGTCCCGATTCGTGCAGCACCTCGATCAGGGCGCGGGTCAGGCGCAGGCGACGTTCGGCGGGCTGGTAGGCGTCGGTCGCCGAACCGAGGTTCAGCGGCCGCGGCACGTAACCCGGCCGGCGCAGTTCTTCGCGCAGGCGTTCCGCAGCGTTGACCTTGGCATAGATGCGCGACCCGCCTGACGGCAATCCGTCGACACCCGGGCCCGATGCGGTGACGGGTGACGCGCCGAGACCCTGCGCCACGGCCAACGCGCAGCCGACGCAGGCGTGTTCGCAGCCGCGATAGGGGTTGATCGCCAGCCGATAGGGCAGGTCGGGCGCATCGTTGGCACGCAGCAGGCTCAGGCACTGCTCTTCGACGATTTCTGCCGGCGCCACGGGCTCGGCCGCAACCTGGGTGGTCGACGCATCGATCGGTCTGGGCGACCGTGTCGTGGGCCAGCGGCGTTCACGCCGCTGGCGGCCTTCGTCCGTCGGCGGCCCGCCCGCCAACCAGGCCGGCGGGGCTTCGCGGACTTGCAGCACGGCCGAACTGGCCGACTGGACACTGGCGTAGCGCCGGACCGGCTTGTGCAGGGTGGCCGGCAGATCCGGTGCATCGCCCGCGTCGAACAAGGCGAGGTTGGCGGTCGGCTGGGCAAGCCCGGCCTGATGAATTCGTGCAGCGCGACTCATGGTCGACAGTGTGCCATGAAACTGTATGCGCATACAGTTTTCGAGGACCAAGGGTCAGTCGCGCGACATGTCTTCGAGTGCTTCGCCGATCTCCAGCCAGCGGTGCTCGAGCGTCTCGATGCTGTCGGCCAGTTCCTTGAGTTGACGGCCTTGTTCGGCGCGCCGGGCGGCTGGCAAGGCGGCGTCGGCCATCGCGGCCAGCAGCGTGGCGTGCTGGGCCTGGGCCGCGGCCAGCCGTTGTTCGACCTGCGCCTGCTCCTTCTTCAGGGGCTTGGCCAGTTCGGCTCGTTTCTGGCGGATGGCTGCGCTGGCCTTGCGATCGCCGGCATCGACCGGCGCGCTGGGCGCGGCGGCGACGGTATTGACCGGTGCGGCCGCTGGGCTTTGCTGCGAGGCCTTGGCGGCCCGCGCGGCTTCTCGGCTCTGCTCGAGCAGCCACTTCTGGTAGTCGTCCAGATCGCCGTCGAAGGGCTCGACGCGGCCCTTGGTGACCAGCCAGAACTCGTCGCACACCTCGCGCAGCAGGGCGCGGTCGTGGCTGACCAGCATCACCGTGCCTTCGTATTCGTTGAGCGCCATGCTCAGCGCCTCGCGGGTGGTCAGGTCGAGGTGGTTGGTCGGCTCGTCGAGCAGCAGCAGGTTGGGGCGCTGCCAGACCAGCATGGCCAGCACCAGCCGCGCCTTCTCGCCGCCCGACAGACTGCCGACCGCCTGTCCGACCATCTCGCCGGTGAAGCGGAAGCGGCCGAGGAAGTCGCGCAGTTCCTGTTCGCGCCCTGGCGGGCCCTGATCGCGGGCCAGGCGGATCATGTGCGCCAGCGGGCCTTCGTCGGGGCGCAGCACGTCCATCTCCTGCTGCGCGAAATAGCCGATCGCCAGGCCCTTGCCCTCCTGGATGTGGCCGCCCAGCGCCTTCTGCATGCGCGACACCGTCTTGACCAGCGTCGACTTGCCCTGGCCGTTGGCGCCCAGGATGCCGATGCGCTCACCCGGCAGCACGCTCTTGTTGATGTTGCGCACGATGACCGTGTCGGGCGCACCGTCCTCGCCCGGATAGCCGACCTCCAGATCGCTCATCACCAGCATCGGGTTTGGCAGGCTCTGCGGCTCGCGGAACTCGAACTGGAAGTCGGCGCTCGTCAGCACCGGCGCGATCTTCTCCATCCGTGCCAGCGCCTTGACGCGGCTCTGCGCCTGCTTGGCCTTGCTGGCCTTGGCCTTGAAGCGGTCGATGAAGCGCTGCAGGTGTGCCACCTTCTCCTGCTGCTTGCCGAACGCGGCCTGCTGCTGCTCCATGCGCTCGGCGCGCATCAGTTCGAAGCCCGAGTAGTTGCTGCCGTAGCGCGTCAGCTTGGTCTCCTCGAGGTGCAGCGTGACCTTGGTGACGGCGTCGAGGAATTCGCGGTCGTGGCTGATCACCAGCATCGTGCCCTCGAAGCGCTGCAGCCAGGCTTCGAGCCAGACCAGCGCGTCGAGGTCCAGGTGGTTGGTGGGTTCGTCGAGCAGCAGCAGTTCGCCCGGGAACATCAGCGCACGCGCCAGCTGCAGCCGCATCCGCCAGCCGCCCGAGAAGCTGTTGACGGGCGAGTCGACCTGCGCCATCGAGAAGCCCAGGCCCAGCAGCAGCGTCTGCGCGCGGGCCACCGCGTCGAACTCGCCGGCCTCGCCCAGCGCCAGGTAGGCGTCGCCGATGGCGTGGCCATCGTCGGCCGCTTCGGCGGCAGCGAGCGCGGCACGCGCGGCCATCAGCGGCCGGTCGCCTTCGAGCACGAAGTCGGTGGCGCCCTGTTCGGTCTCGGGCATGTTCTGCTCGACCTCGGCGATGCGCCAGCGCGGCGGCATCTCGACCTCGCCGCCGTCGGACTGCAGACGGTGGGTCAGCAGCGCGAAAAGACTGGACTTGCCCGCGCCGTTGCGGCCCACCAGGCTGGCCTTTTCGCCAGGCTGCAGGGTGAAGCCGGTTTGTTCGAGCACGAGCTTGGTGCCGCGACGCAGGGTGATGTTCTTGAGCTGGAGCATGGACAACGGGTTGACTGATGTCCGTGGCACGGACCGGCGCCGAGTGTAGAAGGTGGCGTCAGCGCGGCGACGCAGGGCGTTGTGCGGCCACCGCCTGGCCGAGTTCGATCACCGCCATCGCGTAGTACGACGACCAGTTGTAGCGCGTCAGCGACCAGAAGTTCTCGGTGCCGGCAACGTAGCTCGGCGCCTCTGCGCCGTTGTGCAGTTGCACCAGCGCGAGCGGGCCGGGGTGCACGAGCGCATCCTCGTCGAGCGCGGCGCCGAGCTGGCCCATCTGCGCGGCGCTGAAGCTCGGTCGGATGTCGGGCGCCAGCAACGTGGCGAGCGCCGCCTCGTCGTCCGGCGGCGACACGCCGTAGGCGACGGCCAAGCCGCGCTGCCAGCCGTGCGCGGCCAGGAATCTGCCGATGCTGCCGATCGCGTCGACCGGGCTGTCGTGCAGCGCGATGCGGCCGTCGCCGTCGAAATCGACCGCGTGCCTGAGCCACGAGCTCGGCATGAACTGCGGCCAGCCCAGCGCGCCGGCGTAGCTGCCTCGCAGCGTTCCGAGGTCGAGCCCGTCGCGCAGCGCCAGTTCGAGCAGGGCCGTGAGTTCGCTGCGGAAGAAGGCGCTGCGGTCGCTGCGCCCGCTCGGAAAGTCGAACGCCAGGCTGGCCAGCGCGTCGACCGTGCGCAGCCGGCCGGTGTGGCGGCCGTAATAGGTCTCGACGCCGACGATGCCCACGATCACCGCCGCCGGCACGCCGTAGGTGGCTTCGGCGCGCGCCAGCGCATCGGCGTGCTGACTCCAGAACGCCATGCCGGCCGTGATGCGCTGCGGCTCGACGAAGCGCGCCCGGTAGGCCGCCCAGTTCTTGGCCGTGCCGGTGGGCGGCGGCATGATCAGCCGCGTCACCTGCGGCAGGTGGCGGGCCTGCCCGATGGTCGTGGCGACCCAGTCGGCCGGCCAGTCCGGATGGGCTTGCGTGACCTGGCGGATGTAGTCCTGCACGTCGTCGCGCAGGCCGTACGGCGGCGTCACCGGCTGCGGCTTGACGGCCGTCCGCCTGGATTTGTGCGGGCGCGTGTTCGCCTCGGCCGGGCCGGCGAGCAGGGCGCCGCTCACGGCGGCGATCAGGAAGGCGATGAACGCGGCCCGGATCGCGCGGCGGCCGGGGATCGGCCAGGTCGGGCTTTCGGCAAGACGCATGTGCGAGCGCACGGGCTCGGGGCGGATCGGCAGGAACATGCGTGGGGCGGGCAACAGCGGCGAAGCAGGGCGGCTCAGTGTAGGTTCAGGCCCGATGCCGGCACGCCGCCGGCTTCGCTAGAGTGCAGGCCTGGAGGCGACCCATGAGCAACATCTACGAACAGGACCTGCCGCGCACCGCGGCCAACTACACCGCGCTCAGCCCGGTGAGTTTTGTCGAGCGCAGCGCCGAGGTGTTCGGCGCGCGCACCGCCGTCATCCACGGCCGGCGCCGCTACAGCTGGGCGCAGGTGCGCGAGCGCAGCGCGCGGCTGGCGTCGGCCCTGCGTTCGCTGGGCGTCGAGCGCGGCCACACCGTCAGCGTGATGCTGCCCAACACGCCGGAGATGGTCGAGGCCCATTACGCCGTGCCGGCGCTGGGCGCCGTGCTCAACACCCTCAACACCCGGCTCGACGCCGCCTTGCTGGCCTGGCAGATGAACCATTGCGAGGCGACGGTGCTGATCACCGACAGCGAGTTCGCGCCGCTGATGGACAAGGCGCTGGCGCTGCTCAAGAGCCAGCACGGCCGCGAGCTGCGGGTGATCGACGTCTGCGACAGCGAGTTCACGGGCGTGCACGAGCACCTCGGCACGCACGAATACGAGGACCTGCTCGCCGCCCACGTGCCGCTGCACCGCCTCGAAGGCCCGGCCGACGAGTGGGACGCGATCGCGGTCAGCTACACCAGCGGCACCACCGGCGACCCGAAAGGCGTGGTCACGCATCACCGCGGCGCCTACCTGAACGCGGTCTGCAACAGCGTCACCTGGACGATGCCGCACTTCCCGGTCTACCTCTGGACGCTGCCGATGTTCCACTGCAACGGCTGGTGCTTCCCGTGGACGATCGCGGCGCTCGGCGGCACGCACGTCTGCCTGCGCAAGGTCGACGCCCGGGCCATCCTCGACGCCATGCGCGAGCACGCCGTCGACCACTACTGCGCCGCGCCGATCGTGCACAGCCTGCTGATCAACGCGCCGGCCGAACTGCGCGAGGGCCTCGGCACCGACCCGACCGGGTCGTCCAGGAAGATCCGCGGCCTGGTGGCCGGCGCCGCGCCGCCGGCGGCGATGATCGAAGGCATGCAGCGCATCGGCTTCGACATCACCCACGTCTACGGCCTGACCGAGGTCTACGGCCCGGCCTCGGTGGCGGTCAAGACGCCCGAATGGGCCGATGCCGACCTGGGCGAGCAGGCCCGCCTGAACGGCCGCCAGGGCGTGCGCTACGTGCTCCAGGAAGGCATGACGGTGATGGACCCCGAGACCATGACCGAGACGCCGGCCGACGGCCAGACCATGGGCGAGATCATGTTCCGCGGCAACATCGTCATGAAGGGCTACCTGAAGAACCCGAAGGCGACGCAGGCTTCGCTCGAAGGCGGCTGGTTCCACACCGGCGACCTGGCGGTGATGGAGCCCGACCGCTACGTCAAGATCCGCGACCGCAGCAAGGACGTGATCATCTCGGGCGGCGAGAACATCAGCTCGATCGAGGTCGAGGATGCGCTCTACCGCCACCCCGCGGTGACGGCCTGCGCGGTGGTGGCCAAGCCCGATCCGAAGTGGGGCGAGACGCCGCTGGCGTACGTCGAGCTGGCCTACGGCGCGCAGGTCACGGCCCCCGAGCTGATCGCCCATTGCAAGGCGCTGCTGGCGGGCTACAAGGTGCCGCGCGAGATCCGCTTCGAGCCGATCCCGAAGACATCGACCGGCAAGATCCAGAAGTTCCAGCTGCGCGAGCGGGCTCGCTCGACGCAGGCTTTCGATTGATCACGACCCACACAAGACCGGAGACAACAAGATGCTGACCCTCGACGACCCCCTTCTGCTGCGCAGCCAGGACGCCCGCGGCGTGCTGACCCTCACGCTCAACCGCCCGCAGGCCTTCAACGCCTTGAGCGAGGCGATGCTGGCGGCGCTGCAGAAGGAACTCACCGCGATTGCCGCCGACGACAGCGTGCGCGTGGTGGTGCTGGCTGCCGCCGGGCGGGCCTTCTGCGCCGGGCATGACCTCAAGGAAATGCGCGCCCAGCCCGGCCTCGACCACTACCGCCAGCTGTTCGACCAGTGCGGCCGCGTGATGCTGGCGATCCAGCGCCTGCCGGTGCCGGTGGTGGCGCGGGTGCATGCCACCGCCACCGCGGCGGGCTGCCAGCTGGTGGCGGCCTGTGACCTGGCCGTGGCGTCGAGCAGCGCGCGCTTTGCCGTCAGCGGCGTCAACCTCGGCCTGTTCTGCGCCACGCCCAGCGTGGCATTGGCACGCAACGTCGGCCGCAAGCAGGCCTTCGAGATGCTGGTCACCGGCGAGTTCATCAGCGCCGACGAGGCCCACGTGCGCGGCCTGGTCAACCGCGTGGCCGCGCCCGAAGCGCTGGACGACGAAGTCGAGCGCCTGGTCGCCAGCATCGTCGCCAAGCCGCGCGTGGCGCTGGCGATGGGCAAGCAGCTGTTCTACCGCCAGCTCGAGATGGGCGTCGAGGCCGCCTACCAGGCCGCCACCCAGACGATGGCCTGCAACATGATGGACGAGAGCGCGCTCGAAGGCGTGCAGGCCTTCATCGACAAGCGCGCGCCGAAGTGGTGAGGGATCGCATCGCCCGCCAGCCGTGCGGCGGACGATGACAAATCCGTCACGAAGACACGCACAATCATCCTTTCAGGGGCGAGAGGCAACAAGAATGACGCGAGGCATGGTGAAGCGCTGGGCCGGCGCACTTCAGGTCGAAAGGCCGGACAGCTGGACGTGCTGGCTGCTGCGCCTGTTCGTGCTGCCGCCGGCGAGCCTGCCGGAGGCCGAACTCGTCGCCCCGGTGCCGTTGCCACCGCCGCGACCGGTGCCCGAGCGCGCCATCCGCCGCCGGCCCTTGCCGGTCAGCCGTCGCATGCCGCTGGGGCCGCCCGAAACCGGCCAGGTGTTCGACAACCCTTCGCTCGGCAGCGCCGCCGCCGCCGGGCCGGCCCCCGCGCCACCGGCAGAGCCGCCGACCGAACCGCGCCCGCGCTGGCGCGCGCCCTTCGACGCGTTCTATCGGCGCTGGCGTGCCTTCGACTTCGCGCCCTGGGGCCACCGGATGGAGCACTGGGCCGAAGCCCCGCTGTGGCAGCGCCGCGTGGTGCGCAGCGCGCTGATCGTCGTCGGCACCGCCGCGTTCTGGATGGCCGCCACCACGCCGATGAGCGAGCTGGCGCAGGCGGTGTTCTTCCTGGCGATGCTCGGCCTGGTGCTGGTGGTGCGGCGCATCCCCGGCAACATGCCCACGCTGGTGCTGATCGGGCTGGCGCTGCTGGCGTCGTTCCGCTACGGCTGGTGGCGGGTCACGCAGTCGATGGACCTCGCGCCCGGCTGGGAATCCCTGCTCGGCGGCGGTCTGCTGTGCGCCGAGCTGTACGCCTGGCTGATCATGGTGCTGGGCTTCGTGCAGACCTCGCGCCCGCTCAAGCGACCGGTGGCGCCGATCGAACTGCCACGTGATCAGTGGCCCACGGTCGACGTCTACATCCCCACCTACAACGAGCCGCTCAGCGTGATCGGGCCGACCGTGCTGGCCGCACGCGACCTCGACTGGCCGGCCGACCGGCTGGTGGTGCACGTGCTCGACGACGGCCACCGCCCCGAGGTGCGCGCCTACGCCGAGGCGGCCGGTGTCAACTACATCTCGCGCGACAACAACCGCCACGCCAAGGCCGGCAACCTGAACAACGCGCTGGCCGAGACCGGCGGCGAGTACATCGCGATCTTCGATTGCGACCACATGCCGGCGCGCGGTTTCCTGGTCAACACGATGGGCTGGATGCTGCGCGACAGCAACTGCGCGATGGTGCAGACGCCGCACCACTTCTTCTCGGCCGATCCGTTCGAGCGCAACCTCGACACCTTCCGCCGCGTGCCCAACGAGGGCGTGCTGTTCTACGGCCTGGTGCAGGACGGCAACGACGTCTGGAACGCCAGCTTCTTCTGCGGCTCGTGTGCGGTACTGCGCCGCAGCGCGCTCGAGCAGATCGGCGGCATCGCCACCGAGACCGTCACCGAAGACGCCCACACCGCCCTCAAGCTGCACCGCAAGGGCTGGCGCACCGCCTACCTGAACGTCACCCACGCGGCCGGGCTGGCCACCGAAAGCCTGTCGGGCCACGTGCGCCAGCGCATCCGCTGGGCGCGCGGCATGGCGCAGATCTTCCGGCTCGACAACCCCTTGCTCGGCCGCGGCCTGACCGTGATGCAGCGCCTGTGCTACGCCAACGCGATGCTGCATTTCTTCTACGGGCTGCCGCGGCTGATCTTCCTGACCGCGCCGCTGGGCTACCTGTACTTCGAATTTCACATCATCCATGCGTCGGTGGGTGTGCTGCTGCTCTACCTGCTGCCGCACCTGGTGCTGCCGCACATCGCCAATGCCCACATCGCCGGCCCGCATCGGCACACCTTCTGGTCCGAGCTCTACGAGACCGTGCTGGCCTGGTACGTGGCGGTGCCCACCACCGTGGCGCTGTTCAATCCGAGCGCGGGCAAGTTCGACGTCACCGCCAAGGGCGGGCTGGTCGAGGAAACCCACCTCGACTGGAACATCTCGCGGCCGTACTTCTTCCTGGTGATCCTCAACGCGATCGGCGCGGTGTTCGGCATCTTCCGGCTGTTCTGGGATCCGCAGGAGTGGGGCACGATCACGCTCAACATGGCGTGGACGATCTACAACCTGCTGGCGCTCGGCGCGGCCATCGGCGTGGCGCGCGAGAAGCGCCAGGTGCGCCGCACCACCCGCGTCACCAGCCGCCTGCCGGCCAGCCTGCTGCTGACCGACGGCCAGCAGATCAACTGCGAGACCGAGGACTACGCGCTCGCCGGCGTCGGCCTGCAGGGCCTGCCGCCGTCGCTCGAGCTGCCCGCGGGCAGCTGGGTGGCGGTGCGGCTGTTCGACGAAGGCACGCCGCACCTGTTCCCGGCCCGCGTCGTCAGCTGCCGCAACGGCCGCATGGCGCTGAGCTTCGAGCGGCTCAGCCTCGACCAGCAGGCCGCGCTGATCCGCTGCACCTTCACGCGCAAGGACGCCTGGCAGAACTGGCAGCTGCATCCGCAGAGCGACCGGGCGATGCAGGGCCTGTTCGAGATCGCGCGGCTGGGCCTGCACAGCTACGGTGAACTGCTGATGGACGGCATGCGCTCGGTCAAGAACCACTCGCTGGCGCTGCCCGGCTGGGTGCTGCGCCGCTGGGCGCACCACACCCGCATCCATTGATCGGGCGGGTGATGGGAAGCTGGTCGCTGTATTTCCTCGTCAAGCTGGGCCTGCATGTGGCGGGGCTGATCCAGCTCGACGTGCCGCTCAACCTGCTGTTCGCGGTGGCGCTGGCCTGGCCCTGGGCCCATCCGGGCTGGCGCCGGGCCTGGCGTTTCCTGGCCTGGCCGGTGGCCGTGGCCCTGCTGTATCACGACTCGTTCTGGCCACCGGCCACGCGCATCCTGAGCCAGTGGCAGGCGATCAGCGGCTTCAGCTTCGCCTATCTGGTCGAACTGGTCGGGCGCGTGATCAACGTGCAGCTGCTGGTGGCGGTGGCGATGGGTGCGGCCCTGTGGTGGGTGCTCAAGCAGCGCCTGCGCCTGGCGACCTGGGTCTTCGTCGGCCTGGTGGCGGTGGCCGCGCTGCCGTCGCAACACGGTGGCGTCACCGATCTGGCGCAGGCGGCCACCGGCGCCGACGGCACGGCCGATCGTGCGGCCGATCGAGCGACGGCGCCCCTGCTCGACGCCGGCCAGCTCGACCAGGCGCTGCAGGCCTTCTACGACACCGAACGCGGCAAGATCCTGCGCCTGCCCAAGGACGGCAACGTGCCGGGCTTCGACCTGCTGATCCTCAACATCTGCTCGCTCTCGTGGGACGACCTGGCCTTCGCCGGGCTGCGCAACGCACCGTTCATGCGCCGGCTCGACGTCGTCTTCGACCGCTTCAACAGCGCGGCCAGCTACAGCGGCCCGGCGGTGATGCGACTGCTGCACGGCACCTGCGGCCAGCCGGCCCAGCACGAGCTCTACGGTGGCGCGGTGGCCGACTGCTACCTGTTCCGCAACCTCGAACAGGCCGGCTACCGCCCGGCCCTGCTGCTGAACCACGACGGCCGCTACGACAACTTCTCGACCGAGCTGCGGCGCGACAGCGGCCTGGGCCTGGTGCCCGAACAGCGCTTCGACGCGGCGGTGGCGATGAGCAGCTTCGACGGCTCGCCGATCCGCGACGACGGCGAGACGCTCACGCGCTGGTGGAGCGACCGCACCGCGGCAGCGTCGGGCGTCCCGCTGGCGATGCTCTACAACTCCATCACCCTGCACGACGGCAACCGCGTGCCGGGCATCCAGTCGCTGTCGAGCCTCGAGACCTACGCCCCGCGCGCCCGCAAGCTGATGGCCGACCTGGAGCGCTTCGCCGCCCTGGTCGAGGCCAGCGGCCGCCCGACCGTGCTGGTGCTGGTGCCCGAGCACGGCGGCGCGGTGCGTGGCGACGCGCAGCAGATCGCCGGCCTGCGCGAGCTGCCCACCCCGGCGATCACCCACGTGCCGGCCGGCGTGATGCTGATCGGCATGGGCGAGCGGCGCGCCGACGGCCAGGAGCCGGTGCACGTGGAGCAGACGTCGAGCTACCTGTCGCTGTTCACCGTGGTGGCCGCGCTGATGCACGGCGGCCCCGAGGTGGCGACGCCGGAGCGCCTGACCGAGGTGGCGCAGGCGCTGCCGCCGGTCGAGTGGGTGGCCGAGAACGACAAGACCATCGTCCTGCGACGCGGCCCGCACACCTATGTGCGCGACTTCGAAGGCCGTTGGCGCACCCTCGACAGCGCACCCTGACGCCCGCCCGCCGGTTCAGTTGCGCAGATAGGGCGTCAGCGGCTGCGGCGGCCAGTCCAGCGGCGCCGGCACGCGGCCGAGCCAGTGGCGCAGGTAGACGCTGGCGCGCCCGGGCGTGTAGTCGGTCGAGCGTTCGAGCGCCAATGCCGTGCCGATCGCCCATTGCGGGGCGACCCGCCACTCCAGCGCCGCCCGCAGCGAGGCGCCCGTCCCGCCGCCCGGGCCACCGGTGTGGATCGGATTGCCGGCCGCGGCCTGCGCCGCCGGGTCGGTCGGGTAGTAGGGCGTGTCGTCCTCGCGGGTCCAGGACTGCGACACGCTGGCGCGCACCTGGTAGCTCAGCCGGCCGTTCATGCCGGCGGCTTCGAGCGGCACGCCGATCGACACGTAACGCTGCGGGCTGTAGTAGCCGCCCTGGCCGAAGGTGTGAAAACTCAGGTTGCGCGCATAGAGCCAGACGTTGGCGTTCAGGCCGATGCGCAGGCGGTGATCGTCGCTGCGCTGCAGGTCGTGGTCGTACGCCGCGCGCAGCTGCTGCATCCGGTTGCTCGCCACGTTGCGGCCCTGCAGCAGGCCCAGGCGCAGGCTGGCGGAGACCGAATCGGCCGGGCTCAGCACATGCTCGGTGCGCAGCGTCAGCGCATTGAGCGTCACGCCGCCCCAGACCGCCCCGTCGACCGGATCCTGCACGCCGGCCCACGACATCAGGCTGCCCGTCAGGACGCGGCGCGAGATCTCGACGCCCCATCCGCCGTCGTCACGCCGGCGGGTGTGCGACCAGCCGCCCACCCAGTTGCGCAGCCGCAGGCCGACCACGCCGATGTCGACGCTGTCGTCGCGGCTGCTCCAGCCCACGCCGAGGGCGGCGCCGCGGTCGTTCTGCGGTGCCGCGGCGGCCAGCCCGGCCGGGCTGCTCGCCAGCACGCGGCCGAAGGCCTCGGACTGGTCGATGTCCGCTGCCAGCGTGCCGGCATCGAGCCGGATCAGGTCGACCTGCGTGAAGAAGGTGCCGTTGGCCACGCCCGGCCAGCTCAGGCGGGCGGTGGCCTCGTTGCTGTGCAGGCGGGCGCGGCCGTCGCTGCCGTCGAGCGAGGCGTCGTGCATCGCCATCTCGAACAGCGGCTGGCGCTCGGCGTCGATCACGTCGATCGCGCGGCTGGCCTCGGCGGCGGTCTCGCTGCCCGGTGCGCTGCGCTCGCGCGCCAGCTGCAGGTGGGCGCGAGCGGCGGTGTCGTCGTCGTCGATGCGGGCCTGCCGGGCGGCCTCGATGCGCACGGCCGGATCGTCGCCCGAGCGCGCCATCAGGTCGGCCAGCGTGGCCCGCGCGGCCGACGTGTCGCCCACCCGCCGCTGCAGCTGCAGCAGCCGCAGGCGATCGTCGAGCGCATCGGCGGGCAGGTCGGCGGCCAGCCGCTGCAGATCCTGGCGGGCGGTCTGCGGCAGGTCGGCCTCGATGGCGAGATCGGCGTGCGCCAGCCGTGCCTGCGTCAGGTCGTCGGTGTTCCAGACCGGCAGGGGCGGGGGCTCGTTGCCGTCGACCGCGCCTGGCTCGGCCGGGCTGGCGAGCATGAGGTTGCGCGCGCCGAGGTTGGCGTCGATGCGCGCCTGCAGGCGGTCGAGCGCCAGCTCGGCGGCGCCGGCATCGGCCACCATGCCGGCCCAGGCCCGCGTGTCGGCGGCGTCCAGCTCGACCGGGTCGATGCGTCGCAGCAGCGCCAGCGCCTGCTGCCGCTGGCCGGCGCCCAGTCGCAGCCGGGCCAGCCGCATGCCTTGCCCGGCGCTGCTGTCGATCAGGCGGTCGGCCTTGTCGAGCCAGTCGTGCGCCATCGTCGGGCGCTGGGCGTCGATCGCTTGCCGGGCGTTGGCAAAGGCCTGCTCGAGCCGGGCGCGCCGCACCAGATCGCGCAGCGGGCCGTCGGCTTCGGCCTCGGGCAGGGCCGAGACCAGCTCGACCGCCAGGTTGTTCTCGTCGGCGGCCAGCGCCACCAGCGCGCTGGCGTGCAGCATCGAGACGGCGTTGTCGGGGTCGGCCGCGGCACGGCCTTCGGCCATCAGCGAGCGGGCACTGTCGGGCAGGCCCAGCCGCAGGTAGATGCGGGCCGCGTCGTGACGCAGCCAGGGGTCGCCCGGCGCCGCGTCGATGGCCTGCTCGAGCAGCCGCAAGGCCGCGCTGGTGCGCCCCTGGGCGATGCGGCCATCGGCCAGATCGCGCACCGCGCCGCCGTCGACGATCCCGGCCGCGCCCGGGCCGAAGGCGGCCAGTTCGGTCAGCGCGGCTTCGGGGTCGGTCTTCAGGCGCACGACGAAGCGGCCGCGCCAGGCGCGCTCTTCTTTCGGCTCGACAGCGAGCACCTGCTCGAAGTGCTCGAGGGCGATCTCGTCCTGGCCGAGTTCACCCTCGAGCCGGGCCAGCAGCAACTTGGCCTCGATCGCGGTGGGCTGGGTGTCGGCCACCGGACGCAGCAGATCGGCGGCGACCTCGGTGCGGCCGACGTCGGCCTCGATGCGCGCCAGGCTGACCGTGGCCCAGTAGTGCGCCGCCACGCCGAGCGAGCGCCAGCGGTCGGCATCGCCCGGATCGAGGCGCAAGGCGCGGGCGAACGCCGGCTCGGCCTCGGCGTGCTGGCCCTCGCGCATGCGCGACAGGCCCAGCAGACCCCAGGTCGGCCCGTCGTCGCCGTTGCGCACCAGGCTGGCTTCGAGCAGCCTGGCAGCCTGTTCGTTGGCGCCGGCCGCAAGCTGTTTCTGGGCGTCGGCCAGCGCCTGCTGGATGGCCACGGCCCGCGCGCTGATCGGCGCCGGCGCAGCGCCGGCCGTTGCGCCGTTGCCGTTGCCGTTGGCCGAGGTCGCGTTGCCGTTCCGGCCATTACCGCCATTACCGCCGTTGCCCGGCCTGCCGGCCGCACCGTCGACCTCGCCGTTCAGCGCAGCGATCGCGGCGGTCACGACGGCTGCGTTCGCCCCCGCCGAGCGGGGCCCGGCGGCGGTGGTCAGCGCAGCGCCGGGGCCGTCGATGGCCTTGTTCAGCGAGGCCCAGAGCGGCCCGACCGGCGTGCCCGGCGGCTGCATGCGGATCGAGCGGCGCCAGGACGAGGCCACCGTGTCGCTCGGCAGTTGGCCTTCGCGGGCCAGCAGGTTGTAGGTTTCCCAGGCACGCGCGCGGGTGGCCGGTCGCAGCGCCAGCACCTCGGCCAGCGCCAGCCGGTTCGTGGCCGAATTGCTGGCGGCGACCCGTTCCTCGGCTTGCCGGCGGCTCACCTCCCAGGCGCCCGGCGTGCTGGCGATCAGGCCGGCGAGATCGGCGCCCAGCATGCCCGGCGGCCTGGCGCTGGGGAAGATCTGGCGCGCCAGGCTGGCCGCCTCGGCGTTGCGGCCGGCTTCGCGCAGCTGCTGCAGGCGGCTCAGGCGCAGCGGGTCGTTGTTGTAGAGCGAGGCGAGCTGCTGCAGTTCGCGCAGTTCGGCGCTGTCCGGGTGGCGCGCCTGCAGGATGGCCAGCTGCGGCAGCGCGGCATCCTTGCGGCCGCTGCGCAGGTCGATCTCGCCGAGCAGCAGCAGCGCGCGCGGTTCGTCGGCCCGCACCGCCAGCACCTTCTGCAGCAGGCTGCGCGCCAGGTCGGGGCGGCGACGGGTCTGCCAGAGCTGGGCGCTGTCGATCAGCTCGTTGACGCCGCGCTGCTGGGCGTCGCCGGGCGCGGCGGGGCTGCCTGTCGGCAGCAGGATCAGCGCGAGGATCCAGGCGGTGCGTCGCATGAGGCCCATCCCGGTTGCAGCGATCCGTCGGCGGCGAAGCGGTAGCGCCGCTCGCGGAAGCCGAGCGCGAACAGGCTCAGCACCTGGTCGTAATAGGCGTCCGGCTGCACGCCCTGCGTGGCCACGCGGTCGGCCAGACGCTCGCTCAGCGCGGTCTGGCCGAGCGCGTCGGCGAACGGCAGCATGGCGGCCTGGAAACCGACCGGCCCGTTGGCTTGCGCGCCGGCCGACTGCTCGAGTGCGGGGCGCGCCGGATCGACCTTCTCGGGCACGCCGCCGAGCAGTTCGGACAGCCGCGCCATCGGCGCATAGCGGGCGAGCAGGCGCCCGCGCGCCGGATCGCCCGGATCGGTCAGGCCGAGCCAGAGGTAGACCCGGATCGCGTTGTAGCTGCCGCTGCGCTCGTCGTCGGCCAGTTCGGCCAGGCTCCAGCCCCGGTCGGCGTCGAACACGGTCCAGTCGGGCGCCAGGCCGTGGGGCGCGCTGTCGTGCAGCAGGCGCAGCGAGGCGTCGCGCAGGGGCACCCAGACGGACTCGGTGCGGTTGCGCGCGAACCAGCGCAGCAGCTGCGGCGGCAGGTAGCTCGGGTTGAGCTTGGCGCCGCGTTCGCCGCGGCGAAATCCCTGCGGCCCGGGCAGCAGGGTGGTGCCGAGGCCGGGCAGCTCGATCACCTCTTCGGCGGCGATGCGGCGCGCCAGCACCCGCCCGAGCGCGTCGTAGCGGCGGTTCTTCCAGAGCCGGCCGGCCTCGGACAGCACGTAGGACAGCCACAGGTCGGCGTCGGCGGCGGAGTTGGCGTCGATCACGTTCCAGCTGCCGTCCGCGCGCCGGCCCCAGCGCCAGGCCGGCAGGCGCGCGGCCAGGTCGCCGGCCGCCAGGTTGTCTTCGGTCCAGCGCAACAGCAGCTCGAAGGCCGCGCGGTCGTTGTCCACCAGCGCGAAGAACAGGCCGTAGGCCTGGCCTTCGGAGGTGGTGGCGTCGCTCGCGTAGCGGTCGATGACACGGCCGTCGCGGCTCATCAGGGTCCGGCGCAGGGTCTGCCATGCCGGCCAGCCGGTCGGGCCCTCGACGGCGCTGCAGGGGTTGGCAGACTGCGCCCGCGTGGCCATCGGCAGCCCGAATGCCAGCGCGCCGAGCACGCGACGACGCAACACGTTCAGGTCTCGCTGCGCACGCGACGTTCGGCCCGCATGCGCAGTGCGCGGTACAGCGGCAGGGCCAGCAACAAGGACACCAGGCCCACCAGCAGCACCATCAGCAGCGGGTGTCCGCGCATCTGGTACCAGACCCAGCGCCACCAGCGCAGTTCGCCCACCTGGTAGACCTCGCCGATGCGGAAGGCCTCGAACGCCTCGTTGCGCATCAGCACCAGGTCGCCCTGGATCAGGCGGATCTTGCCGGGGTCGAGCAGGGTGGCGGCGGCCTGCTGCAGGGACGCGCCTTCGGTCGCCTGCAGGGCGACCACGCTGCGGCCGCTGTTGAGAGGCGACTCGAAACCCATCAGCGCCGTCAGCGGCCCCTTGGCCTGCAGCTCGGCCCACTCGTCGTCGGGAAAGTTGCGCGGCAGGGCACCCGAGAACCATTCGGAGCCGGCGTCGCTCAACCGGGTCAGCGAGGTGTTGCTGCGCCGGCTGGCGTCGAGTCGCGCCGGCAGGTGCTGCGACCAGTTGGCCAGCGGCGCCGGTGCGCTGCCGCTGGCGATCACCAGCAGGTCGCGGTCGGCCGCCTCCTTGACCCGGCTGGCCGGCAGCACCTGCAGCCGCGTGCCGGCGATGCCGGTGGCCGCACCCATCTGGCCGAGCAGGTTGAGTGCGGCCTCGATCTCGGCCACGGCCGGTGCGTCCGACAGGATCAGCGCGGTCTCGGCCAGGTCGGCGAACTTGGTGAACGGGAAACCGCTGTTGGCGAACAGCGCCAGGTTCGGCAGGGTGACGTAGTGCTCGACGTTGCGCAGGTCGATGGTGGAGTCGGCGTCGATGCCGGCCTGCGAGATCAGCACCGTCTCGCGGCAGCGCGAGGTGTCGACCGGCGGGATCTCGAAGCGGAACTGCAGTTCGTTGTTGTTGCCCAGCTGGAACGCCGGCACGGTGATGTCCTGGCGGTCGTAGGTGCCCCCGATCTCGAGAAAGGGCAGCACCATGCGCTGGCTGCGCGTGCCCTGGGTGCCGGCCGGGCGCAGCAGGAAGGACTCGACCAGCTGCTCGTTGATCTGCACCGCCAGCCGCGCCGCGCCCAGCTCGTGCGGCGGCGTGTAGCGGTAGCGCAGCTCGATCGGCAGGCCCTCGGACTGCCAGGCGAAGGTGTCGGCCGGCAGGCGCAGCGGCAGGCGGATGGTCTGCAGCTGCGCGCCCGCCACCTGCAGCGCGGCGGCGTTCGGCACCAGGCTGCCCAGGCGCACGATGCCGCCGGTCTTGACGATGTTGGGCGCCTCGTGCGCGGCCAGTCGCGCCGGGTAGTTGAGCTTGTCGACCTGCACCTGGTCGCCGCTGAGGGCCGCCTGGCCCAGCACCAGCGCGTCGGTGGCGGTCTTGAGCTGGGCGGCGTCGCGGCCGAGCACCAGCAGCAGCTTGGCGCCCGGATCCGACGGGTGCGGCACGATCTTGAGCGTCGGTGCCTCGACCTGGGGCAGGTCGAGGCCGGCCGGGCGCTGGTCGTTGGTGGCCATCACCACGGCATGGCCTGCGGGCAGCGCGTCGGACACCGGGAACTGCGCGCCGCGATAGCTGGCGAGCGCGCCGAACCAGCTCGCCAGCACCCCGGCGCTGCGCAGGGCCTCCGGCGAGGGCGACGGCGCGATCACGAACGGCAGCTTCAGGCGGGTGCCGTCGCGCACGTCGAAGAAGGGCGCCGGCAGCAGCGCCAGGTCGTTGCGCAGCGGCAGGCGCTGCGTCGTCATCTCGAGGCTGCTCTGGTTGCTGATGTTGGCCCACAGGCTGCTGTGGAACGGGTATTCGCAATCGAGCGTGTAGTGGCCGATGAACTGCAGCCGCAGCTGGGCGTACTCGGTGAAGAAGTGCGGTTCCAGGTCGATCTCGATCGTCTGCGGGCTGCCGAGCTTGCCCTTGACGGCCGGCACCGTGGCCAGCACCTCGTCGTTGACGAACACCTTCAGCTGCGACAGATCGGCCAGCAGGCCGGGAGAAAAGGTGTAGTTGAGCTTCAGACGCGCCCGCGTCACGGTTTCGTCGAGGCGCACCGACAGCGGCAGGTAGACGCTGTGATCGATGCCGCGCAGTTCGATCGGGCGCTGGGCGCCGAGGTCTCGCAGACTGAGGGTCTGGATGCGTGTGCTCGTGTCGGCGGGCGCCGCCGCAACCGCGGCGACGGCATCGGTCGGCGCCGGGGCGGAACCGCCTTGCAGAGGGATGCCGCCGAGCAGGACAGCTGCGACAAACGCGTGAAAACTGCTGGCGTTTCGATGCTGCATGGTGGAGGGTGTGGCCATGAAGTTGTACAGATCTCGGACACGCCAAGTCTGTCACGTCTGCCAGCCCCCCGACACGGAGGGAGGCTGTCACAAAACGTCAGTAAAAGTTACCTGATGATACATGTGCGCATCATCAAGCTGACACCGTTACAAGGCAGGCATTCGCCTGCGGCGATGGCCGCGGCGTTCGGGCCGCGGGCCGTGGCTCACATGCTGGCGTAGTTCGGACCGCCGCCGCCTTCGGGCGTGATCCAGACGATGTTCTGCGTCGGATCTTTGATGTCGCAGGTCTTGCAGTGCACGCAGTTCTGCGCGTTGATCTGCAACCGGTCGGCGCCGTCTTCGGCCTTGACGAACTCGTACACGCCGGCCGGGCAGTAGCGGCTTTCCGGGCCGGCGAAACGCGCCAGGTTGGTCTGCACGGGCACCCGGGCGTCCTTGAGCGTCAGGTGGGCGGGTTGCTGTTCTTCGTGGTTGGTGTTGCTGACGAACACCGAGCTCAGCCGATCGAAGGTCAGCCGGCCGTCGGGCTTGGGGTAGTCGATGCGCTGGCACTCGGCCGCGGGCTTGAGGCCGGCATGGTCGGGCAGGGTGCGGTGGATCGTCCACGGCGGGCTCTTGACGCCCAGGCGCGGCAGCAGCCACTGCTCGACGCCGGTCATGATCGAGCCGACCACGATGCCCTTCTTGAACCACTGCTTGAAGTTGCGCGACTGGTGCAGTTCGGCATGCAGCCAGCTCTGCTCGAAGGCGGCCGGGTAGGCCGCCAGCTCGTCGTGCTCACGCCCGGCGGCCAGCGCCTCGAAGGCGGCTGCCGCGGCCAGCATGCCGGACTTGATCGCCGCGTGGCTGCCCTTGATGCGCGAGGCGTTCAGGTAGCCGGCGTCGCAGCCGATCAGCGCGCCGCCCGGGAACACCGTCTTGGGCAGGCTCAGCAGCCCGCCGGCGGTGATGGCGCGGGCGCCGTAGCTCAGGCGCTTGCCGCCTTCGAGGTGCTGGCGGATGCTGGGATGGGTCTTCCAGCGCTGCATTTCCTCGAACGGGCTCAGCCACGGGTTCTTGTAGTCGAGCCCGGTGACGAAGCCGAGCGTGACCTTGTTGTCGTCGAGGTGGTAGAGAAAACCGCCGCCGTAGGTGTCGCTCGCCATCGGCCAGCCGGCGGTGTGAACCACCAGGCCGGGCTTCGACCTGGCGGGGTCGATCTCCCACAGCTCCTTGATGCCCAGGCCGTAGCTCTGCGGATCGCGGCCGTCGTCGAGGTCGAACTTGGCGATCAGCTGCTTGCCGAGGTGGCCGCGCGCGCCTTCGGCAAAGAAGGTGTACTTGCCCAGCAGTTCCATGCCGAGCTGGAAGTTGTCGCCAGGCTCGCCGTCGCGGCCCACGCCCATGTTGCCGGTGGCCACGCCCTTGACGGCGCCATCGGCGTCGTACAGCACCTCGGCGGCGGCGAAGCCGGGGAAGATCTCCACGCCCAGGCCTTCGGCCTGCTGCGCCAGCCAGCGCACCACGTTGCCGAGGCTGACGATGTAGTTGCCTTCGTTGTGGAAGCAGTTCGGGATCAGCGCCTTGGGCGTGCGGGTGGCACCGGTCTCGGACAGGAACAGCACCTCGTCGTCGGTGACGGCCTGGTTCAGCGGCGCGCCGAGCGCCTTCCAGTCGGGCAGCAGCTCGTTGATCGCGATCGGATCCATGACCGCGCCCGACAGGATGTGGGCGCCCGGCTCGGAGCCTTTTTCGAGCACCACCACCGACACCTCCCGGCCCTGGGCCGACGCCAGCTGCTTGAGGTGGATCGCGGCCGACAGGCCTGCCGGGCCGGCGCCGACGATCACCACGTCGTATTCCATCGATTCACGTGGGCCGAACTGGGCCAGGATCTCCTGCGGGCTCATGCTTGTCCTTGAGTTCTGAAAGATCGCCGCGCAAAGGCAGCGTCGGTTGGTGCGAAAGGCGCGCGGGATTCTAGCGGTTGAAGTTCATCAAATAGCACGACCGTGCTTTTGTGAGGCGCCTCACGCATCGGACCGCACGCGGCCGGAATCGGGATTGGCGAGCGAACACGGCATTTTTCAGCCGTTTGCGCACCAGGCGAGGGCCTAACCTGAGCGATAGTCGCCCGTCCCGGCGTTCTGGCGTCGCGCGGCGCATTGCACACCCCGGGCATGCGTCGTTCACTGATCGATCAACCCTGGCAGCGTGTCGCATGAATCCGGCTCATCTCTCGTCATCACCCACCGCCGAGCGGGCATGTGCCGACGAAGCGCTGGCGCAGCTCACGCAGCAGCTGCAACTCGAGCGCGCCGCGCGCACCCGAGCCGAAGAACAGCTGGATCTGCGCAACCATGAACTGGACGAGGCCCTGCGCCAGCGTCACGACAGCGAGCACCGGCTGCGCCTGGCGCTGGCCGGCAGCCGCAAGGGCGTCTGGAACTGGGATGCCGACAGCGATCTGGTGCGCATCGATTCGTTCGAGTTCGACGACAAGCCGCTGCCGATGACGTGTTCGTCCTCGGGTCTGGCCGAACTGGTGCATGCCGACGATGTCGACGCCCTGCGCATGGCGTGGCGCCTGCACATGAGCGGCGCACGCCCGGATCTCGACATGTCGTTCCGGCTGTGCCTGGGCGAGCACGTGCGCTGGGTGCGGGTGCGCGGCAGTGCGCTCGAGCGCGACGGCAAGGGCCTGGCCCGGCGCATGACCGGCACGATCAAGGACGTCACCTCGCAGCGCCATGCCGAACAGTCGCTGCGGCTGATGGCGCATGCGTTCTCGAGCACGCGCGACGCGCTGGTCGTGACCGACCACGACTGGCGCATCGTCGAGGCCAACGAGGCCTACTGCCGCCTCGCCGGCGCCGCGCCCAACGCCGTGCAGGGCACGGTGCTGACCGAACGGCTGAACCTGCCGGCCCTGGCGCCGCTGCCGATCGGCGACGAAGCGGCCTGGGCCGAAGTCACCGAGATGCGTCGCCTCGACGGCCTGCGGGTGCCGGTGGACGTCACCATCACCACGCTGCCGGGCGACCACAGCGGCGGCACCTACCTGGTGTCGCTCAACGACATCAGCGAGCAGCGCCGTGTCGAGGCCCGCCTCGAACACCTGGCGTTGTCGGACGCGGTCACCGGCCTGCCCAACCGCTCGGCGCTCGAGAACCAGCTGTTGCGCCAGCTCGATCGCGAGCAGGCGTTTGCGCTGATGTACCTCGATGTCGAGGGCGTCAAGGAGGTCAACGATTCCTTCGGTCACGATGCCGGCGACGACCTGCTGCGCCAGCTGGCCGATCGCCTGCGCACGATCCTGCCGGCCGGCACGTTCATCAGCCGCTGGGGTGGCGACGAGTTCGTGCTTGTGCTGGCGCCGGGCAGCGGCGAGACCGAGGTGCGTTCGTGCGCCCAGACCATGATCGCCGCGCTCAGCCCGCCGATGAAGGTGTTCCTCAACGAGATCTCGGTGGCGCCGAGCATCGGCGCGGTGCTGGTGCCACGCGACGGTCGGGAGTCCGGCCTGCTGCTGCGCAAGGCCGACAGCGCGATGCAGGCGGCCAAGCTGCGCGGACGCGACAGCCTGGCCTTCTACGACGGCTCGCTCGACACCGATTCGCAGCGGCGCGTGCGCATGCACAACCAGCTGCGGCTGGACGCCGAGCGCAACGGCTTCACCTTCGTCGCCCAGCCCAAGGTCGATCGCGAGGGCCATGCGGTCGGCGCCGAGCTGCTGATGCGCTGGCCGACGGCCGCGTTCGGCATGGTGTCGCCGGGCGAGTTCATCCCGATGGCCGAGAAGATCGGCCTGATCGGCCTGATGGGGCGCCACGCCCTGCACGCCGCGGCGCAGCTGGCCGCGCGCAGCCTGCAGGTGCACCAGCCGCTGCCGGTGGCCGTCAACCTGTCGCCCAAGCAGCTGCTGCAGCGCGGCCTCGACCGCCAGCTGCTGCTGGCCTGCGAGCGCGCCGGCGTGGCACCGGCCATGCTCGAGCTCGAGCTCACCGAGTCGGCCCTGGTCGACAACATGACCATCATCGAGCCGCTGCTGCAGCGCTTGCGCCAGCACGGCTTCAGCCTGGCGCTCGACGACTTCGGCACCGGCTTCTCGTCGCTGAGCTACCTGCGCCACCTGCCGTTCAACAAGATCAAGATCGACCGCAGCTTCGTGATGGACATCGACCACGACCATCGGGCAGCGCGGCTGCTGGCGCACATGGTCAAGCTGTGCGGCGCACTCGGCATGTCGACCGTGGCCGAGGGGGTCGAAAGCGAGTCGCAGTTCAAGGCGCTGCTCGACCTGGGCGTGCAGGAGTTCCAGGGCTACTACTTCGCGCGGCCGCTGCCGGTCGACGAATGGGTCGCGCGGCTGTCGGCCCGACCCGGCGAGCCGCCGCATCTGCCGACCTGAACCGGCACCTCGATGCACGGGGCCGAGCGCCTGGATCGGGGCGTCAGAGCGCCGTGCTATCGTCCCTCGACCTGATTCAGACCTCTCTCGGAGACCTCGAAAAATGAGCTATCGCATTGACCTGTCGGGCCGCGTGGCCCTGGTCACCGGAGCGTCCAGCGGCCTGGGCGCGCAGTTCGCCCGCACGCTGGCCAAGGCCGGTGCCGCGGTGGTGCTGGCCGGGCGCCGGACCGATCGCCTGAAAGAGCTGCGTGCCGAGATCGAGTCGCACGACGGCGACGCCCATGTGGTCGAGCTCGACGTCACCGACATCGACAGCATCAAGTCGGCCGTGGCGCATGCCGAGACCGAAGTCGGCACGCTCGACATCCTGATCAACAACTCGGGCGTCAGCACCACGCAGAAGCTGGTCGACGTGACGGCCGACGACTACGATTTCATCTTCGACACCAACGTGCGCGGCGCGTTCTTCGTGGCGCAGGAAGTCGGCAAGCGCATGGTGGCGCGCGCGGTCGGCGCGGCGCCGGGCACCTACATCGGCGGGCGCATCGTCAACATCGCCTCGATGGCCGGCCTGCGGGTGCTCAGCCAGATCGGCGTCTACTCGATGAGCAAGGCCTCGGTGATCCACATGACGCGGGCGATGGCGCTCGAGTGGGGCAAGTACGGCATCAACGTCAACGCCATCTGCCCGGGCTACATCGACACCGAGATCAACCACCACCACTGGGAAACCGACGGCGGCCAGAAACTGGTGCAGATGCTGCCGCGCAAGCGCCTGGGCAAGCCCGAAGACCTCGACACCAGCCTGCTGATGCTGTGCGCCAACGAGAGCCACTTCATCAACGGCGCGGTGATCCAGGCCGACGACGGCTTCGGCATCTGAAGCGGCACGGGGTTTCGACATGACCAGGGACCTCACGCCGGTCGAGGCGCGCATCGTCGGCGTGCTGGTGGAAAAGCAGTCCACCGTGCCCGACACCTATCCGCTGTCGCTCAACTCGCTGGTGGCGGGCTGCAATCAGAAGACCACACGCGACCCGGTGATGACGCTCACCGACGCGCAGGTGCTGCTGGCGATCGACGAGCTCAAGAGCCTGCACCTGGTGCTCGAGGGCAGCGGCAGCCGGGTGGTGCGCTATGAACACAACCTCGGCCGCGTGCTCGGCGTGCCCGGTGCCGCGGTGGCGCTGCTGGCCACGCTGATGCTGCGCGGCCCGCAGACCGCCGCCGAGTTGCGGGCCCACAGCGAGCGCCTGCACCGCTTTGCCGATGTCTCGTCGGTCGAGGGTTTCCTCGACGAGCTGGCGGAAAAATCGCCGCCGCGGGTGCTGAAGCTGCCGCGTGCGCCCGGGGCCCGCGAGGCGCGCTGGGTGCATCTGCTGTGCGGCGAGGTCGACGTGGCCGCGCTGTCGGTCGGCGGCGCTGCCAGCCAGATGGCCGGGGGCGCTGCCGACGACGAACTGGCGCTGCTGCGTGCCGAGCACAAGCAGGTGCTGGCCGAGGTGGCGCTGTTGCGCAGCCAGGTGCAGCGCCTGGCCGACGAACTGGGCGTCAACCTCGACCCGGCCTGATCGCCGGCCCCTGCCCACCGACCCGGAGCCCGCCACATGCGGTTCGAGATTCCTGCCGACAAACACCTCGTCCACGAGATGACGTTGCCGATCCGCTGGGGTGACATGGACGCGATGGGCCATGTCAACAACACGGTCTACTTCCGCTACCTCGAGATCGCCCGGCTCGACTGGCTGGGGCGCATCGCCGCCTTGCCCAACCCGCTGGGCGAGGGCCCGGTGATCGTCAACGCCTTCTGCAACTTCCACCTCCAGTTGAGCTTTCCGGGCGACGTGCTGGCGCGCAGCTACGTGCGCAACCCCGGGCGCAGCAGCTTCGACTTCTACACCACGCTGGAGCGGGTCGACGAACCCGGCGTGATCTACGCCGCCGGCGGCGCCAAGACGGTCTGGATCGACGGGCCGCGGCAGAAGTCGATCGCCATGCCCGACTGGCTGCGCGCGCACCTCCTGGCCGGCACGGCCCCCGATGCAGCCTGATCGCTGAGCCGGCTCAGGGTTCCTGGCGGGGCGCGTCGGCAGCGTCCTGCGCGGCGCGCTGCCGGTCGCGGTAGGCCGGCACGTCGCCGAGCTTCATGCCCTCGGGCGTGTGGCGATGCTTGGCGTGGCCGACCCGCTGCGAGCGGTAGATGCCGGTGTGGCCCGAGAACAGATAGCTGACGACGCAGGCCAGGCCGGCGTACACGCCGATCTGCGCACCGAACAGCTCCATCGCCATCAGCGTGCAGGCCAGCGGCGTGTTGGCCGCGCCGGCGAACACGGCGACGAAACCGAGCGCCGCCAGCAGGCCCAACGGCAGTTGCAGCAACGGCGCCAGCGCGTTGCCGAGCGTGGCGCCGATGAAGAACAGCGGCGTCACCTCGCCGCCCTTGAAACCGCTGGCCAGCGAGGCCACCGTCAGGCCGAGCTTGGCGGCAAAATCCCACGACGGCACCGGCTGCACGAAGGCTTCGACGATCACCGGAATGCCCAGGCCCGCATAACGCCAGCCGTCGCCGAACCAGATCACCACGGCGATGGCCGCCCCGCCGAACAGCGGCCGCAACGGCGGATAGCCGACATGACGTCTGACCACGGCCGCGCCGGCGTGGGTCGCCTGCGCGAACAGCATGCCGACCAGCCCGAACACGATGCCTGCCAGCACCACGGCCGTCAGCGTCCACGCCGACACCGCCGGGATCAGGCCGGCCAGGTAATGCGTGTGGTGCACGCCCCAGGCGGTCGTGACCTGGTCGGCCACGATCGCGGCGGTGAAACACGGCAGCAGCGCGTCGTAGCGCAGGCGGCCGATCAGCAGCACCTCGAGCCCGAACACCGCGCCGGCCAGCGGCGTGCCGAACACCGACGCGAAACCGGCGCTGATGCCCGCCATCAGCAGGATGCGGCGGTCTTCCGGGCGCAGCTTGAAGACGTGCGTGAGCTGGTCGGCCAGCGCGCCACCCATCTGCACGGCGGTGCCCTCGCGACCCACCGAGGCGCCGAACAGGTGCGAGATCACGGTGCCGGCCAGGATCAGCGGCGCCATGCGCAGCGGCACGACGTTCTTCGGATCGTGGATCTCGTCGATCAGCAGGTTGTTGCCCGCCTCGACGCCGCGGCCCACCTTCAGGTAGACCCAGCCGACCGCAAAGCCCGCCAGCGGCAGGCCGAAGACCAGCCAGCGCTGCGCCTCGCGGGTGCCGGTCACCCAGTCGAGCGCCAGCAGGAACAAGGCGGAGGCCGAGCCCGCCAGCACCGCCACCAGGCCGGCCAGCAGGAGCCAGCGCCCGACATGGGGCAGCAGTTCGACCTGCTCCGGGAGCCGCAGGCGTTTCATGGCGACGCGGATCCCCGACGGTTGCGGTCAGGCCGTGAGATTCACTCCCACTCGATCGTCGCCGGCGGCTTGCTCGACACGTCGTAGGTGACGCGGTTGATGCCACGCACCTCGTTGATGATGCGGCTCGACACCTTCTTGAGCAGCGCGTAGGGCAGCTCGGCCCAGTCGGCGGTCATGAAGTCGCTGGTCTGCACCGCGCGCAGCGCCACCACGTAGTCGTAGGTGCGCCCGTCCCCCATCACGCCCACGCTCTTGACCGGCAGGAACACCGTGAAGGCCTGGCTCGTCAGGTCGTACCAGGTCTTGCCGGTGGCCTCGTCGACGGTCTTGCGCAGCTCCTCGATGAAGATGTGGTCGGCGCGCTTGAGCAGCTCGGCGAACTCAGGCTTGACCTCACCCAGGATGCGCACGCCCAGGCCCGGGCCGGGGAAGGGGTGGCGATACACCATGTCGTGCGGCAGGCCGAGCGCGACGCCCAGTTCGCGCACCTCGTCCTTGAACAGCTCGCGCAGCGGCTCCAGCAGCTTCAGGCCGAGTGTCTCGGGCAGGCCGCCGACGTTGTGGTGGCTCTTGATCGTGGCCTTCTTGCTGGCGGTGCCGCCGCTCTCGACCACGTCGGGGTAGATCGTGCCCTGGGCCAGCCACTTGGCGCCCTTGTTGCCGTCACCCTTGAGCTTGGCAGCCTCAGCCTGGAAGACCTCGACGAACTCGCGGCCGATGATCTTTCGTTTCTGCTCCGGGTCGGTCACGCCCTTCAGGTGGCCGAGGAACTGCTCGGCGGCCTCGACGTGCACGACCTTGGCGTGCAGGCGGCCGGCGAACATCTCCATCACCATCGCGCCTTCGTTCAGGCGCAGCAGACCGTGGTCGACGAAGACGCAGGTGAGCTGGTCGCCGATGGCGCGGTGGATCAGCGCGGCGGCCACGCTGGAATCGACACCGCCCGACAGGCCGAGGATGACTTCTTCGTCGCCGACCTGGGCGCGGATGTGCGCCACGGCTTCGGCGATGTAGTCGCCCATGATCCAGTCGCCGCGGCAGCCGGCGATGTCGCGCACGAAGCGCGTCAGCATGGCCGCGCCCTGCAGCGTGTGCGTCACCTCGGGGTGGAACTGCACCGCGTAGTAGCGCTTGTCCTCGTTGGCCATGCCGGCGATCGGGCAGCTGGGCGTGCTGGCCATCAGCTTGAAGCCGGGCGGCAGTTCGGTGACCTTGTCGCCGTGGCTCATCCAGACCTTGAGCATGCCGTGGCCTTCGGCGGTGGCGAAGTCCTCGATGCCGTCGAACAGCTTCGTGTGGCCGCGTGCGCGCACCTCGGCGTAGCCGAACTCGCGGTGGTCGCTCCACTCGACCTTGCCGCCCAGCTGCACGGCCATGGTCTGCATGCCGTAGCAGATGCCGAGCACCGGCACGCCGGCGTCCCACACGGCTTGCGGCGCGCGCAGCTGGTGGTCCTCATACGTGCTGGCGTGGCTGCCGCTGAGGATGATGGCCTTGGGCGCGAAGGTCTTGATGAAGTCGTCGCTGACGTCGTTCGGGTGGATCTCGCAGTAGACATGCGCCTCGCGCACGCGGCGTGCGATCAGCTGGGTGACTTGCGAGCCGAAGTCGAGGATCAGGATCTTGTCGTGTTGCATGAAGGTCTCAAGCCTCGGTGGCGGCCGATGTGACGGCCGCGGTGCCGGGTGTAGGAATGGAAGAGTGCGCCGGATGGCGACGGAAGTGGCGCAGCGCCAGCACCATCGCCACCAGCTGCAGCGCGGAGCACAGGAAGAACGGCGCGCCGATGCGCCAGTCGCCGCGCGGCAGGTGCGAGACGATGCCGAGCAGGCCGGCGCCGATGATCGGCGCGACCACCGCGGTCAGGCTGTTGATCGACGCCACGGCGCCGAGCGTGCGGCCTTGCGACTGCTCGTCGGCGGCGCCGGAGACGATGGTCTGGATGGCGGTCTGCACCATGAAGCCGAAGACGTTCAAGCCGATCACTGCGTACATCATCCAGCCCTCGGTGGCCGCGCCCCACAGCAGGTAGCTGAGCGACGACGACACCAGGCCGATGACGGCGATGCGCTGCGGCGTGCTGCGCTTGAGCGCCACGCGGATCAGGCCACCCTGCACCAGCACCGACATCGCACCCACCGCAAACAGCGACCAGCCGTTTTCCTGCGGGCCCCAGCCGAACTTGAAGGTGGTGTAGAGCACCCAGGTGGTGTGCAGGATGAACTGCGCCAGGCCGGACAGCCCGATCACCGCCACCAGCATGCCCACGCCGTGCAGCTGGCGCAACTGCGAGAACGAGGCGATCGGGTTGGCGCGTTTCCAGTTGATCGGCGTGCGGCGATCGGCGGCCAGGGATTCGGGCAGCACGAAGATGCCGTACAGCGTGTTGAGCACCGCCAGCGTGCCGGCTGCAAAGAACGGCAGTCGCAGGTCGATGCCGCCGAGCAGGCCACCCATCACCGGACCGAGCACGAAGCCCATGCCGAACATCGCGCCCAGCATGCCGAAACGCTTGCCGCGATCGGCCGCCGTGCTGATGTCGGCGACGTAGGCCTGCGCCACCGCCGCGTTGGCCTGCAGCGCGCCGCTGAACACGCGCACCGCCACCAGCATCCACAAGGCCGTGGCCAGCGCGGTGACGAAGAAGCTGCACGCCAGCCCGGCCAGACCGACCAGCAGCACCGGGCGGCGGCCGTACTGGTCCGACAGCGCACCCAGGATGGGCGCGCCGAAGAAGTTGGCCAGGCCGAACGAGAAGGTGACCACGCCATACCAGAAGGCGTGGTCGGCCTGCGAGCCGGTGAAGGTGCCCACCAGCGGCGGCAGCACCGGAATGATCAGCCCGATGGCGATCATGTCCAGCAGCACCGTCAGCATGATGAAGGGCATGGCCGCGGCCCGTTTCCTGCCGGTCGGCCCGGTCGTTTCGGCGCTCGCGCCCGCTGCCTCAGTCATCGTGCGTCGCCGTCATTCCATGCGGTAGTTGGGTGCTTCTTTGGTGATCTGCACGTCATGCACATGGCTCTCGCGGATGCCCGCCGAGGTGATCTCGACGAACTCGGCCTTGTTGCGCATGTCGTCGATCGAGGCACAGCCGCAGTAGCCCATCGACGCGCGCAGGCCGCCGGCCATCTGGAACAGGATCGCCACCACCGAGCCCTTGTAGGGCACGCGACCCTCGATGCCTTCGGGCACGAGCTTGTCGGCGTTCGGGTTGGCGCCGGTGTTTTCCTGGAAGTAGCGGTCGGCACTGCCCTGCTGCATGGCGCCGATCGAGCCCATGCCGCGGTAGCTCTTGTAGCTGCGGCCCTGGAACAGCACGATCTCGCCCGGCGCCTCTTCGGTGCCGGCGAACATGCCGCCCATCATCACGGTGTTGGCACCGGCGGCGATCGCCTTGGCGATGTCGCCCGAGTAGCGCACGCCACCGTCGGCGATCAGCGGCACGCCGGTGCCTTGCAGGGCCGTGGCGACGTTGTCGATCGCGGTGATCTGCGGCACGCCCACGCCGGCGACGATGCGGGTGGTGCAGATCGAGCCCGGGCCGATGCCGACCTTGACGCCGTCCGCACCCGCTTCAGCGAGTGCCAGCGCCGCCGCGCCGGTGGCGATGTTGCCGCCGATGACGTCGATCTGCGGGTAGTTGCGCTTGACCCAGCGCACTCGCTCGATCACGCCGGCGCTGTGGCCGTGGGCGGTGTCGACCACGATCGCGTCGACGCCGGCACGGGCCAGCAGTTCGACGCGTTCTTCGGTGCCTTCGCCCACGCCGACCGCGGCGCCGACGCGCAGCTTGCCCGCTGCATCACGAGCGGCGTTCGGGAAGGTGGTCTGCTTGGTGATGTCCTTGACGGTGAACAGGCCGCGCAGTTCGGAGGCCTCGTTCAACACCAGCACCCGCTCGAGCTTGTGCTGGTGCATCAGCGCCTTGGCCTCGGCCAGCGTGGCGCCTTCGCGCACGGTGACCAGGCGCTCGCGCGGCGTCATGATCTCGCGCACGGGGGCGTCGAGGCGGGTCTCGAAACGCAGGTCGCGGCCGGTGATGATGCCGACCACGCGGCCCTCGTCGACCACCGGGAAACCCGAGATGCCGTGCTGGCGCGACAGGTCGATCACGTGCCGCACCGCCACGTTGGGCGAGACGGTGATCGGGTCCTTGAGCAGGCCCGATTCGTACCGCTTGACCCGTGCTACCTCGGCCGCCTGCTGCTTGGGGCTGAGGTTCTTGTGCACGATGCCGATGCCGCCCTCCTGCGCGATGGCAATCGCCAGGCGCGCTTCGGTGACGGTGTCCATCGCCGCCGAAACCAGGGGCAGGTTCAGCGTGATGTGGCGGGAGAACTGGGTGGTGAGGCGGGTGTCGCGTGGCAACACCTGGGAAAAAGCAGGCACCAACAGAACGTCGTCGAAGGTGAGTGCTTTGCCTAGAAGGCGCATGAGATGGCTCCAGACGCAAAAGCAAATTATAGAGAAGGCTCGGAGATCGGCCGCGAGCCGAGCTTGCCGACCTCTGGAGCGGGTGCGGCACCGTCAGTACACTGCCTCGCATGAGCACCGACCGTCCTCTCGCCAGTACCGTCCCGAGCGCCCCTGTCCGGGCACGCGCGCTGCACGCCGCTTGGTTGCTGTGCGCGCTTTGCGGCGTCCTGATCAGCCCGCCCAGCCAGGCGCAATGGAAGTGGCGCAACGCCCAGGGCCAGGTGCAGTACAGCGACCGACCGCCGCCTCAGAACGTGCCGCCGCGCGACATCCTGCAGCGCCCGGCCGCAGCACGGCCACCGGTCGGCACCGCGCCCGCAGCAGCGGCTGCGGCCGGCCCGGCCAGTGCCGCGTCAGGCCCGCGAACCGTCGATCCCGAGCTGAATGCGCGCCGTCGCGACGCCGAGGCAGCCGAGCGCAAGGCGGCCGACGAGCAGCTCGCCCGCGAGCGCGCCGAGAGCTGCGCGCGGGCCCGCGACTATCTGCGCACGCTCGAAACCGGCCTGCCGATCGCCCGCGTCAACGCGCAGGGTGAGCGCACCACGCTCGGCGACAACGAACGCCGCGCCGAGTTGAACCGCGCACGCGAAGTGATCGCAGCGGACTGCCGTTGAACGGCTGAGCCGCTCAGTCCTGCGGGATCGGCTCGGGCAGGGCCGGCGCAACCGGCTTGCGCCGCGGGCGCGACTGGCGGCCGCGCTCTCCCTGCGCCCGATAGCGCACCCGGCGCGCCTCCTTCGGGTCGACCACCAGCGGACGCCAGAGCTCGACCCGGTCGCCGTCCGCAAGCGGGGCATCGAGGCGGCTCAGCCGGCCCCACACGCCCGCCCGCAAGTTGCCGGCGTCGGCCAGCTCGCGCAACACCGGGTGTCGATCGAGCAGGCCGCTGGCCGCGATGGCATCGGCCACGGTGGTGCCGGCGGGCAGCTGCAGCGTGCGGATGTCGTGCTGGCGCGACTGCGGGCTGGCCACCACCGTCACGCCGATCAGCACCTCAACGCCGCCCATGCACCTGCTCGGCCCGGCTGACGAAGGCATCGACGAAAGTATTGGCGATGCGGTCGAAGACGGGGCTGACGACCAGTTCGAGCGGGCGGCTCGAGAACGCATAGGCCAGCTCGAACTCGACCCGGCAGGCCTGCGCGCCGGCGCCCGGCGTGGCGGCTGCGGGCGTGCCGATCGGCAAGAACCGCCAGACCCCCTCGAGATGCGAAAAGGGCCCGTCGACCAGGCCCATCGTGACCGACTCGCCGGGCACATGCGTGTTGCGGGTGGTGAAGGCGTGGCGCACGCCGGCGTACGACAGGTGCAGCCGGGCGGTGACATCGTCGGCACCTTGGGCCAGCACCTCGGCACGCTGACACCAGGGCAGAAACTGCGGATAGGCCGGCACATCGACCACCAGATCGTAGATCTCGCGCGGTGAGTACCAGAGCAGGACGGACTTTTTGACGTGCTTCATACAATGGGGCGATTGTATGGACGCTCACAGGCCTCACCTGCAGCAACCAACCACCCGCACAGCCGCCGCAGAGCAGGAGCCCCGATGAGCATCGCCGAAAACAAGAAAGCTTTTTTCAACTACCACATCGAAGAGCGCTTCGAAGCCGGCATCGTGCTGGCAGGCTGGGAGATCAAGTCGATCCGCTCGGGTCAGATCCAGTTGACCGACGGCTACGTGGTGATCAAGGACGGCGAGCTGTTCCTGATCGGCCTGCGCATCAACGCGCTGCGCAGCGCCTCCACGCACGTCAACCCCGAGCCCGACCGCACCAAGAAGCTCCTGATGCACAAGGCCGAGATCCGCCGCCTGATCGGCAAGGTCGAGCAGAAGGGCCACACGCTGGTGCCGCTGAACCTGCACTACAAGGGCGGCCGCGTGAAGGTGGACGTGGCGCTGGCCAAGGGCAAGGCCGAACACGACAAGCGCCACACCATCAAGGACCGCGACTGGCAGCGCGAACAGGGCCGGCTGATGCGCCACAAGGTGTCGGCGCCGCACAAGGACTGAGCCTCAGTCCGACAGCCTGGCGAGCGCCTGGTCGAGGTCGGCGATCAGGTCGTCGACGTCTTCGAGCCCGATGCACAGCCGCACCAGCGCGCCGCGGTAGGGTGTGGGCAGGCGGCGCATCGTGGATACCTCGTACGGCACCACCAGGCTCACCGGTCCGGCCCATGACCAGCCGATGCGAAACAGCTTGAGCGCGTCGACGAAGGCGTCGACCTGCGCCTGGCTGTAGCCCGGCTGCATCTCGATCGAGAAGATGCCCGCGGCCTGCGTGCACAGCGCGGCCCAGTGCGCGTGGCCGGGCGAATCCGGCAGGGCAGGGTGCAGCACCCGCGCCACCTCGGCACGGCCCTGCGCCCAGCTGGCGATGCGGCGCGCAGCCTGGTCCTGCGCGGCGTAGCGCAACGGCAGCGTCGGCAGGCCGCGCAGCACCGCGGCCACGTCGTCGACCCCCACGCCGAGGCCGAGCCGGGCGTGGCACCAGGCCAGCTGATCGTGCAGGCGCCGGTCGCGGCAGCCCACCGAGCCCAGCAGCACGTCGCCGCCGCCGGACGGGTATTTGGTCAGCGCGTGGGCCGTGAAGTCGACCGCCAGATCCTCGTCGCCTGCGCCGAGCGCAAACGGCTTGAACGCCAGGCCCGCGCCCCAGGTGTGGTCGATCGCGATCAGCGCCTGCGGTGCCTCGCGGCGCACGCAACGGATCAACGCGCGCAGGTCCGGGAACTCCATCGTCACCGAGCCCGCCGCCTCCAGCCAGACCAGCCGGGTGGCGGGCGTCAGCGCCGCGCTCAGGCTGGCCACGTCCATCGGGTCGTAGACCTGGTGCGTGATGCCCCAGTGGCGCAACTCGTGCTGGGCCAGGCTCATGCTGGGGCCGTAGGCGTTGTCGGGCAGCAGCACAGCGTCGCCGGTCTTCAGCACCGCCAGGTCGATCAGCATGATCGCCGCCAGCCCGCTGGGCACCAGCATCAGGTGCTCGGCGCCTTCGAGCGTGGCCAGCCGGGCTTCGAGCGTGAAGGTGGTCGGTGTGCCCTTGAGGCCGTAGGTGTAGGCGCTCTTGTCGATCCAGCGCCGCTCGCGCATGGCCGCGACGTTGGGGAAGAACACCGTCGAGGCCTTGAACACGCCCGTGGGAATCGCGTCCCACTCGGCCGGCGCCCGGTACGGGTGATGGATCAGCGCGGTGGCGAGCTGGGGGTCGGTCATCGGGGCCTCGGCGGGTTCGGGTCAGATCAGCTCGCCGATCAGGTCGTGGCCTTGCGAGCCGACGATGCGCACGCGCGAGAACTCGCCCACCTTCATCGTCTTGGAGGCCTTGCTCGGCGGCAGGATCTTGACGGTGCCGTCGATCTCCGGCGCGTCCGCGTACGAGCGGCCGACGCCGCCCTTGCGGCCCATCGCCGGCGCGCTGTCGACCAGCACCTGCATGCTCGATCCGACGCGGCGCTGCAGCTTGGCGGTCGACACGGCCTCGGCCACCGCCATGAAGCGGGCGCGGCGCTCCTCGCGCACCGCATCCGGCAAGGCGCCGTCGAGCAGATTGGCCGGCGCGCCTTCGATCGGCGAGTAGGCGAAGCAGCCGGCGCGGTCGATCTGCGCTTCTTTCAGGAAGTCGAGCAGGTACTCGAACTCGGCCTCGGTCTCGCCCGGGAAACCGGCGATGAAGGTCGAGCGCACCACGATCTGGGGGCAGGCCTCGCGCCACTTCAGCAGGCGCTCGAGGTTGCGCTCGCCGCTGGCCGGGCGCTTCATGCGCTTGAGGACATCCGGGTGCGCGTGCTGGAACGGCACGTCGAGGTAAGGCAGCACCAGCCCCTCGGCCATCAGCGGCAGCACCTCGTCGACGTGCGGGTAGGGGTAGACGTAATGCAGCCGCACCCAGGCGCCGTGTTTCCTGGCCAGCTCGCCGAGCTGCGCGACCAGGTCGAGCATCCGCGTCTTGACCGGCTTGCCGTCCCAGAAACCGGTGCGGTACTTGACGTCGACGCCGTAGGCCGAGGTGTCCTGGCTGATCACCAGCAGCTCTTTGACGCCGCCTTCGAACAGGCGCTGCGCCTCGGTCAGCACGTCGCCGATCGGGCGCGAGACCAGATCGCCACGCATGCTCGGGATGATGCAGAACGAGCAGCGGTGGTTGCAGCCTTCGCTGATCTTCAGGTACGCGTAGTGCTTGGGCGTGAGCTTGATGCCCGCGGGCGGCACCAGGTCGACGAACGGATCGTGCGGCTTGGGCACGTGCTGGTGCACCGCGTCCATCACCTCCTGCGTGGCATGCGGGCCGGTGACGGCCAGCACGCTCGGGTGCATCTGGCGCACCAGGTTGCCACCGCCGTCGCCGGTCTTGGCGCCCAGGCAGCCGGTGACGATGACCTTGCCGTTTTCGGCCAGCGCCTCGCCGATGGTGTCGAGGCTTTCGCGCACCGCGTCGTCGATGAAACCGCAGGTGTTGACGATCACCAGGTCGGCGCCCTGGAAGGTCTTGCTGGTGGCGTAACCCTCGGCGCTGAGCTGCGTCAGGATCAGCTCGGAGTCGGTCAGCGCCTTCGGGCAGCCGAGGCTCACGAAGCCGATGCGCGGTGCGGCAGCGCCAGCGGCCGGCGTGGGGAGGGAGATGGCGAGGTCATTCATGGGGCGGGATTGTCGGCGATCACCCGATGGGCCGGGCACCGGCCGGCACAATGCCCGCCGAACCCCATCCCACCCGGCCCCGTGCGACGCTCCAACCCGATCACCCCCGCCCGCCTGGGCCGCAGCGCCGAGGGCCTGCCGTTCTCCGAGGATTTCGGTGCGCCTTACCACCCTTCGGCGGGCGCGCTGGCGCAGGCCGAGCAGGTGTTCCTGCGCGGCACCGATCTGCCCGCACGCTGGGCCGGGCAGGCGCGGCACGTGATCCTCGAGACCGGCTTCGGCCTCGGCCACAACTTCCTCGCCACATGGGCGGCCTGGCGGCGCGATCCGCGGCGCTGCGAGCGGCTGGTCTACCTGGCGATCGACAAGCACCCGCCGGCCCCCGCCGACCTGGCCGACGTGCACCGCGACAGTCCGCTCGCCGATCTGGCCGCGCAGCTCATCGCCGCCTGGCCGCTGGCCACGCCGGATCTGCACCTGCTCGATTTCGAGGGCGGCCGGGTGCAGCTGATGCTGGCCCTGGGCGACATCCACGACGTGCTTCCGGGCCTGCAGGCCGAGGCGCACAGCCTCTACCTCGACGGCTTCGTACCCGCCCGCAATCCGGCGATGTGGTCGGCCGACGTGTTCAAGCGCATCGCCCGCCTGGCTGCGCCCGGCGCGATGGCCGCGAGCGGGCACGCGGACAGCGCGGTGCGCGACGGGCTGGTGCGGCAGGGGTTCGAGGTGCGTGCCACCGGCGCGGACGCCACGGTGGCCCGCTACGCGCCGCGCTTTCAGCCCGAGCCGCCGCGTGGTTGGCGATGGCCGCACGCCGCCGCCCGCGAGGCGCTGGTGATCGGTGGTGGCCTGGCCGGCTGCGCGGTGGCGCAGGCACTGGCGCTGCAGGGCTGGCGATCGACCGTGATCGACCGCCAGGCCGGGCCGGCGCAGGAAACCTCCGGCAACGCCGGCGGCCTGATGCACGGCATCTTCAACGCACCCGACAGCCCGCACGCGCGCTGGTTCCGGGCGGCGGCGATGCACACCGCGCGCAACGCAGCGGCCGGACTGGCCGCGGGTGAGCTGGCCGGCACGCTGGCGGGTTTCCTGCGGCTGGACGAGCGCCTCAACACCACCCAGGCCGAGGCACAGCTGAGTGCGGTCGGCCTGCCACGAGCCTGGCTGGCCTGGCTCGACGTGGCCGGCGCCCGGGCTGCCGCGGGCCTCGAACTGCCGTGCGGCGCCTGGCACTACGGCGCCGCCGGCTGGCTCGACCCGGCCGGCTACAGCCGCTGGATGCTGCAATCGGCCGGCGATTCGGCGCGCTGGATCGGTGGCACCGGAGTCGCCGCCTTGCGCGGCCCGCGTGATGGCGCGGCCGACCACCACGGCGGCTGGCAGGCGATCGATCGCCACGGCCGCGTGATCGCCAGCGCGCCGGTGCTGGTGCTCGCCAACGCGCTCGACGCCGCCCGGCTGCTGCCGGCCCACTGCCCGCCGCCGGGCCTGTCGGCGGTGCGCGGCCAGGTCACGCGCATCCCCGCCGGCACGCCGGGGCTGCGGCCGCCGCGTCTGACCGTCGCCGGTCAGGGTTACGCGCTGCGGCTGGACAACGGCGACGTGCTGGTCGGCGCGACCACGCAGGACGAACCGGTCGGCATCGACGGTGCGGCCTTGCGGCTGGCCGATCAGCAGCGCAACCTGCAACGCGCCGCCGGGCTGGGTGTGCTCGATGCCACCGCAGCCGAATTCGGCACCACGCTGCTGCCCGGCCGGGCCGGCTGGCGCGCCGTCACCGCCGACCGCCTGCCGCTGGTCGGCCCGCCGATCGATCTGGCGCAACTGGCGCAGGCGCGCGGCGGCCGGGTGCGGCTCGACGCCCATCGCCATCAGCCGCGTTGTGTGGACGATCGATCCGGCCTCTACCTGTGCACCGGCTTGGGCTCGCGCGGCATCACCAGCGCCGCGCTGGCCGGCCGGCTGCTGGCGGCCTGGGTGAGCGGCGCACCCGCGCCGGTGGACGCCGACCTGCGCAACGCGCTCGACCCGGCGCGCCTGTCGAAGTGACGCAACCTCGCTTCAGCCGGCCGTTGCCGCGTCGCCATCCCGCGCCACGCCGGACTCGACCGGCAACAGCGCGCGCGCCTCGGGCTCGGGCAGCGCCTCCACCGACTTGAGCTTGCGCGCCATCGAGCGCGCGCGCACCTCGGCGTCGTCGATGGTGTTGTGCGCCTCGAGCAGCTTCTTCTTGGTCTTGGCCAGCACGTCGCCGAACTTGGCGAACTCGGTCTTGACGGCGCCCAGCACGCTCCAGACCTCCGAGCTGCGCTGCTCCAGCGCCAGCGTGCGAAAGCCCATCTGCAGGCTGTTGAGCATCGCCAGCAGCGTGGTCGGCCCGGCCAGCGTGACGCGGTGCTGGCGCTGCAGCGCCTCGGTCAGACCGGGGCGGCGCAGCAGCTCGGCGTACAGGCCCTCGGTGGGCAGGAACAGGATCGCGAAATCGGTGGTGTGCGGCGGCGCCAGGTATTTGGCGGCGATGCTGCGGGCCTCGTCGCGGATGCGCTGCTCGAGCGCCTTGGCCGCTGCCTCGGCCGCCTCGCGGTCGGCGCGGTCGTGGGCGTCGAGCAAACGTTCGTAGTCCTCGCGCGGGAATTTGGCGTCGATCGGCAGCCAGACCGGCGCATCCGGCGCCCCGCCCACCGCGCGGCCGGGCAGGCGGATCGCGAACTCCACCCGCTCGTTGCTGCCCGGCACGGTGGCCACGTTGACGGCGTACTGCTCGTGCGTCAGCACCTGCTCCAGCAGGCCGGCGAGCTGCACCTCGCCGAACACGCCGCGCGCCTTCACGTTGGTCAGCACGCGCTTGAGGTCGCCCACGCCCTGCGCCAGCGTCTGCATCTCACCCAGGCCGCGGTGCACCTGCTCGAGCCGCTCGGCGACCTGCTTGAAGCTCTCGCCCAGCCGCGCCTCCAGCGTGGCGTGCAGCTTCTCGTCGACCGTGGCGCGCATCTGGTCGAGCTTCTTCTCGTTGTCGGCCTGCAGGCTGGCCAGGCGCTGCTCGACACCGCCCTGCAGATTGCTCAAGCGCTGCTCGACGCTGCCCTGCATCGACACCAGCCGCTGCTCGATGCCCCCCTGCAGGCCGGCCAGGCGCTGGTCGAGGCCGGTCTGCATCGCGGCCAGCTGGATGCGAAACGAGTCGATCTGCTCGTTCTGCGTGCGCGCCACCTCGCCCGATTGCGCCATCAGCAGCCGCTGGAACTCGGCCAGCCCGCCACCGAGTTCGACCCGGGTGTCGCGCGCGGCGGCCAGCACGGCGCCGCGCAGTTCACGCTCGGTGCGCTCGGCGCCACTGTGCTGATCGCGCTGCAGCGCCGTCAAGGTGGTCTGCAGCCACTGCCATTGGCTGTCGGGATCCTGGTCCGAGCCGGTCTGGCGCAGCAGCTGAACCAGCACAAACAGGTTCAGCCCGCCGAGCACGGCGAGAACGATCAGCAACATCGAGGACAGCGAGGGCATGGCGGAATTGTCTCAGGCAGATCCCCCGCAGCCTCGCACGCCACAGGCTCATGGCATGAGCCATGCCTGCGCGTCAACCCGCCTCGGCCGTGGCGCGCGCCCCGGCCCGGCCCTCAGGTCGCGACGTTCAATGCTTGGCGCTGGCGGCCGCTGCGCGGGCGCCGTCTTCTTCCATGTGCTTGAAGAAGTAGCGCACGAAGAACACGCCCATGCCGATCATGAAGGCGATGCCGCCGATGCTCATCAGGCCGACGTCGGTGGTGAAAAGATCCTTGAGTGCGTGCATGTGTGCCTCCTGTGGTTCAACTCGTGCACATTGGGCACGCTTCGGGCACCGGCCTCATTGACATGCATCAGAGGGTATCGGCGATGCACGAGACAGCGACACATTCGTTGTCACGCCGTGCAGCCGGATCAGCGCCTTGACGTCCATCAAGGTTGCACGACTCTTGCACCGTAGACTGGCGCCCGTGGTGTTCGATCGTCGTCAACGTCGCTGGCTGTCCGCCTGGCTTTTCGTGGTGCTGCTGTTCACGCAGATCGCCACCGCCGCCTATGCCTGCCCGCAGGTCGTGGCCGGCGTGCCGACCGCCACCCCGGCAGGCCCCGGGCTCGCCGCCGCGATGGCCGACATGCCCGGCTGCGACGGCAACATGGCGTCGACCGCGATGGACCCGGACCAGCCGCAGCTGTGCAAGGCCCATTGCGAGCAAGGCACGCAGACGGTCAACCCGGCGCCATCGGCCTGGCCGGACGACCTGCCCACGCCCGCGCTGCTGGCGGTGCTCGACTGGCGGCCCGCCGCCGTGGCGCCGCTGTCCCCGAACCGCCGTGCCGGCCTGACGCCGCCGGGTGCCTCGCCACCCGGGGCGCCGCCGCTCTACCTGTCCCTGCTCGTCCTTCGCAACTAGCGCGAAACGCTGTCGGCCTGCGCCCGCCCGGGCGCTGTGCCGTGCTGTTTCCGGTCGCGTTGTTTTTGAAGGATGGACATGGTTCACACACTTTGCCGCCTGCGCGTCGCCGTCGCGCTGGCCTTCGGCCTGCCGACACTCGCCGTCGCAGGCTTGAGCTACGACGAAACCACCCGGCTGGCACGCGACCAGGCACCGGCCCTGCTCGCGCAGCGCAGCGCGCTGGCCGGCGCCGAGGCGGTGCAACCGGCTGCCGCCACCTTGCCCGATCCGCGCCTGACGCTGGGCGTCGACAACCTGCCCGTCAGCGGCGCCGACCGCTGGAGTCTGACGCGCGACTTCATGACCATGCAGCGCATCGGCCTGATGCAGGAGGTGCCCAACGGCGCCCGCCGCGAAGCCCGCGCAGCCGGCGCCCAGGCCCGCATCGAACGTGAGCGGGCGATGCTGGCCGTGGCCGAACTGACCGTGCGACGCGAAGCCGCGCTGGCCTGGCTGGGCGTGCACTTTGCCGAACGCCGCGCCGCGCAGCTGCGCGATCTGACGACCGAGAACCAGCTGCTGATCGACACCCTGGGCGCGCGCATCACCGCCGGCCAGGCCCTGCCGGCCGAGCGCACGATGGCGCGCCAGGAAGGCCTGGCACTGGCCGACCGCCACGACGATGCGCAGCGCGACATCGCCAAAGCCCGCTCGGCGCTGCGCCGCTGGGTTGGCGCACGGGCCGACGAACCGCTCGACGGCGACCCGCCCGCGCTGGCCCAGTCGGGCGACGAAGTGCGCGCGCAGATCCACCGCCACGCCGAGATCGCGCCCTATGCGGCGATGCAGGCGATGGCGCAGGCCGAGGCCCGCGAGGCCGACGCCGAGCAGCGCGGCGACTGGGCCTGGGAGGTGGCCTACAGCCGCCGCGGCCCGCAGTACGGCGACATGGTGTCGTTCCAGTTCAGCTTCGACCTGCCGTGGGCGCGCGATCGGCGCCAGCGCCCGATGCTGGCCGGCAAGCAGCAGGACATCGCCCGCATCGAGGCCGAACGCGAGGACACGATCCGCCGCCACGGCGAGGAGATCGAGGCCCAGCTCGCCGAGCTGGCCGCACTCGACGCGCAGCGTGCGCGCCTGGTCGACAGCGGCCTGCCGCTGGCCGACGAGCGCATCGCGCTGGCGCTGGCCAGCTACCAGGGCGGCCGCGGCATGCTGGCCGACGTGCTGATGGCGCGCCGCGAAGCGGTCGAAACCCGCCTGCGCCTGATCGAGCTCGACGCCCAGCGCCTGGCGCTGCAGGTGCGCCTCAACACTTTGATCGCGGAGTGACCGCCATGAACACCCGACTCAAATCTCTCGTCGCAGCCCTCATGCTGCTCGGCCTCGGCGGCGCGGCCGGCTGGGGCATCAGCCAGTGGCGCACCGGTGCATCGGCACAGACCGCCGCGTCCGACACGGCGGCACCGACCGCCGAGCGCAAGGTGCTGTATTGGTACGACCCGATGGTGCCCACGCAGAAGTTCGACCAGCCCGGCAAGTCGCCGTTCATGGACATGCAGCTGGTGCCGCGTTACGCCGACGAGGCCGACGCCGGTGCCGACAGCGGCGCCGCACTCGCCGTCTCGACCCAGGCCCGGCAGGCGCTCGGCCTGCGGCTGGCGACGGTCGAAAAGCGCCCGATCGGCGCCGCCATCGAGGTGGTCGGCACGGTGCAGCTCAACGAGCGCGACATCAGCATCGTGCAGGCACGCACCGCCGGTTTCGTCGAACGGGTCTACGCCCGCGCACCCGGCGACGTGATTGCAGCGGGTGCGCCGCTGGTCGATCTGCTGAACCCCGAGTGGCTCGGCGCGCAGCACGAATACCTGGCCGTCAAGGCCACCGGCGACGCCGCGATGACGCAGGCGGCGCGCGCCCGGCTGGTGCTGCTGGGCATGCCGGCGGCGCTGATCGAGCAGGTCGAGCGCAGCGGCCAGCCGGCGGCGGTGCAGACCCTCGTCGCGCCGGGCGGCGGTGTCATCAGCGAGCTGATGGTGCGCCAGGGCATGACGGTGTCGGCCGGCATGACGCTGGCGCGCATCAACGGCCTGGCCACGGTCTGGCTGGAGGCGGCCTTGCCCGAGGCGCAGGCGGCGACGATCCGCACCGGCCAGGCGGTCGAGGTGCGTTTCCCGGCGCTGCCGGGCGAGGTGGTGCGCGGCAAGGTCGCGGCGGTGCTGCCCGAGGCAGACCGCGAAACACGCACGCTGCGCTTGCGCATCGAGCTGCCGAATCCGAAGCAGCGCCTGCGCGCCGGCCTGTTCGCGCAGGTCAGCCTGCGCGCCGCACAAGGCGAGGCGCTGATGGTGCCGGCCGAGGCGGTGATCCGCACCGGCCGGCGCGCGCTGGTCTACCTGTCGGAGCAGCCGGGGCACTTCCGCCCGGTCGAGGTCGAGATCGGCGAGCAGTTCGATGAATACATCGTCGTGCGCAGCGGCCTCGCCGCCGGGCAGCAGGTGGTGGCGTCAGGGCAGTTCCTGGTCGACTCGGAAGCCAGCTTGCAGGGCGTGATGGCGCGCAGCGCGCCACCTGCGGCCAGCGCCGCCGTCACGCCGGTGGCAGAGGCCCCGGTGTACCGCACGACCGGCGTCGTCGTCGAGACCGACTCGGGCTCGATCACGCTCGAACACGCGCCGGTGCCGGCGCTGAAATGGCCGGGCATGACGATGCCGTTCAAGGTCACCGACCCGAAGCTGCTGAAGGGGCTCAAGCCCGGCCAGGCGGTACGTTTCGGCTTCGACCAGCACGGCGACGACTACCGCCTGACCGAGATCGCACCGGCCACGGCCGCATCCGGCAGCGTCGACGCCGACCCGCACGCCGGCCATCGCGCCCCGGCCGTTGCCGCCTCGGGAGCACAACGATGATCGCCCGGCTGATCCGCTGGTCGGTCGCCAACCGATTCCTGGTGCTGCTGGCCACCGTACTGCTGACCGCCTGGGGCGTCTGGGGCCTGCGCAGCACGCCGATCGACGCGCTGCCCGACCTGTCGGACGTGCAGGTCATCATCCGCACCAGCTACCCCGGCCAGGCGCCGCAGATCGTCGAGAACCAGGTGACCTATCCGCTGGCGACGACGATGCTGTCGGTGCCGGGCGCCAAGACGGTGCGCGGCTTCTCGTTCTTCGGCGACAGCTTCGTCTACGTGCTGTTCGACGATGGCACCGATCTGTACTGGGCGCGCTCGCGGGTGCTCGAATACCTCAATCAGGTGCAGGGCCGGCTGCCGGCCAGCGCCAAGACCTCGCTCGGGCCCGATGCCACCGGCGTGGGCTGGATCTTCCAGTACGCCTTGGTGTGTCGACCCCCAGGCGCTGCGCGCCAGCCCCCCGAGGGGGCGAGCACCGGGCTTGGGGCGGCCCGGCGCCCGGTACTCAGCGATCGCGGTTGTGAACAGGACCTCTCGCAGCTGCGCACGCTGCAGGACTGGTTCCTCAAATACGAACTCAAGAGCCTGCCCGACGTCGCCGAGGTGGCGAGCGTGGGCGGCATGGTGCGGCAGTACCAGGTCGTGCTCGACCCGACCAAGCTCGCCGCCTACGGCATCACCTACGCCCAGGTGCGCGACGCGCTGATGGCCGGCAATCAGGAGACCGGCGGCTCGGTGCTGGAGCTGGCCGAGGTCGAATACATGGTGCGCGCCAGCGGCTACCTGCGTTCGCTCGACGACTTCCGCACCATCCCGCTGGCCGCGCGTGGCGGCATCCCGGTCAAGCTGGGCGATGTCGCCACGGTGCAAATCGGCCCCGAGATGCGGCGCGGCATCGCCGAGCTCGACGGCGAAGGCGAGGTCGCCGGTGGCGTCGTGATCCTGCGTTCGGGCAAGAACGCGCAGTCGACCATCACGGCGGTCAAGGCCAAGCTGGCCGAGCTGCAGAAGAGCCTGCCCGCGGGCGTCGAGATCGTCACCACCTACGACCGCAGCGCGCTGATCGAGCGGGCGATCGAGAACCTCACGCACAAGCTGATCGAGGAGTTCATCGTCGTGGCCGCGGTCTGCGCGCTGTTCCTGTGGCACCTGCGCTCGGCGCTGGTGGCGATCATCGCGTTGCCGCTGGGCGTGCTGACGGCATTCCTGGTGATGCGCTACCAGGGCATCAACGCCAACATCATGTCGCTGGGCGGCATCGCGATCGCGATCGGCGCGATGGTCGACGCGGCGGTGGTGATGATCGAAAACGCCCACAAGAAGCTCGAAGCCTGGCAACACGCCCACCCCGATCAAGTTCTCGAAGGCGAGGAACGCTGGCAGGTCATGACCGACGCGGCGGTCGAGGTCGGCCCGGCGCTGTTCTTCTCGCTGCTGATCATCACGCTGTCGTTCATCCCGGTGTTCACGCTCGAAGCGCAGGAGGGCCGGCTGTTCGGCCCGCTGGCGTTCACCAAGACCTACGCGATGGCGGCCTCGGCCGCGCTGTCGGTCACGCTGATCCCGGTGCTGATGGGCTACTGGATCCGCGGGCGCATCCCCGACGAGCAGAAGAACCCGATCACCCGCGCGCTGATCGCCGTCTACCGGCCCGCGCTCGAATGGGTCTTGCGCTGGCCGAAGGCGACGCTGGCCGCCGCGCTGCTGGTGCTGGCCACGACCGCCTGGCCGTTGATGCAGCTGGGTGGCGAGTTCCTGCCCAAGCTCGACGAGGGCGATCTGCTCTACATGCCGTCGGCGCTGCCGGGGCTGTCGGCGCAGAAGGCCGGCGAGCTGCTGCAGCTGACCAACCGCATGATCAAGACCGTGCCCGAGGTCGAGCGGGTGTTCGGCAAGGCCGGCCGCGCCGAGAGCGCCACCGATCCGGCGCCGATCGAGATGTTCGAGACCACCATCCAGCTCAAGCCGCGCGAGCAGTGGCGCGCCGGCATGACACCCGACAAGCTGGTCGAGGAACTGGATCGCGCCGTCAAGGTGCCGGGGCTGTCGAACCTGTGGGTGCCGCCGATCCGCAACCGCATCGACATGCTCGCCACCGGCATCAAGAGCCCCATCGGCGTCAAGGTGACGGGCGGTGATCTGGCGGCGATCGACCGGGTGGCCGCCCGCATCGAGCAGGTCGCCAAGGGCGTGCCGGGTGTGTCGTCGGCGCTGGCCGAGCGGCTCACCGGCGGGCGTTATGTCGACGTGCAGATCGACCGCGCCGCGGCTTCGCGTTACGGCCTCAACATCGCCGACGTGCAGGCGCTGGTGGCCGGCGCGATCGGCGGCGAGAACGTCACCGAGACCATCGAGGGCCGGGCGCGTTTCCCGGTCAACCTGCGCTACCCGCGTGAATGGCGCGACACGCCGCAGCGCCTGGCGCAGCTGCCGATCCTGACGCCGATGGGCCAGCAGATCACGCTGGGCTCGGTCGCGAGGGTGGCGATCAGCGACGGCCCGCCGATGCTCAAGAGCGAAAACGCCCGGCCGTCGGGCTGGGTCTATGTGGACGTGCGCGGCCGTGATCTGGCCGCGGTGGCCAACGACCTGCGCACGGCGGTGACGCGTGACGTGCCGCTCGAAGCCGGCATGAGCGTGGCGTATTCGGGCCAGTTCGAGTACCTGGAGCGCGCCAACGCCCGCCTCAAGGTGGTGGTGCCGGCGACGCTCTTGATCATCTTCGTGCTGCTGTACCTGACCTTCAGCCGCTTCGACGAGGCGCTGCTGATCATGGCGACGCTGCCGTTTGCGCTCACCGGCGGGGTGTGGTTCCTGTACCTGCTGGGCTACCAGATGTCGGTCGCGACCGGCGTGGGTTTCATCGCGCTGGCGGGCGTGGCGGCCGAGTTCGGCGTGGTGATGCTGCTGTACCTCAAGCACGCGCTGCAGGATCGCCTGGCAGCCGGTGCGAGCCCGTCGGCCGCGCTGGTCGACGATGCGATCCGCGAGGGCGCGGTGCTGCGCGTGCGGCCCAAGGCGATGACGGTGGCGGTGATCCTGGCCGGCCTGGTGCCGATCGTCTGGAGCAGCGGCACCGGCTCGGAGGTGATGAGCCGCATCGCCGCGCCGATGCTGGGCGGCATGGTGACGGCGCCGCTGCTGTCGCTGTTCATCGTGCCGGCGGTCTACGCGCTGCTGCGCCGGCGTAGCTGAGGGCAGGGCGCGAGCGCCCCGCGCGCTCAGCTCAGCCCGGTGACCGGCAGCGTCGCGCCATGCACGGCGCACGCCGCGTCCGACGCCAGGAACACGATCACCTGCGCCAGGTCGGCCGGCGCCACCCAGCGGGCCGGGTCGGCGTCGGGCATCGCGGCGCGGTTTTGTGGGGTGTCGATGATCGTGGGCAGCACGGCGTTGACGTTGATGCGCTGCTCGCGCAACTCGGCCGACATCGCCTCGGTGAGCCGCGCCACGCTGGCCTTGGCCGCGCCGTAGGCGCCCATCAGCGCGGCGCCTTTGTGCGCCCCGAAGGCGCCGACGTTGACGATCTTGCCGCCGCCGCTCGCGATCATGCCCGGCACCACGGCGCGTGCGGTGTGCAGCAGCGTGCGCACGTTGAGGTCGAACAGGAAGTCGAAACGCGCGTCGGCCGTCTCGTGCACCGGCGTGCCCATCGCGAAGCCGCCGGCCAGGTTGCACAGCACGTCGATGCGGCCGAACTGCGCGAGGGCGCGCTGCACCGCCGCGTCCACCTGCGCGGCGTCGAGCAGGTTGCAGGGGCAGAGCAGCCGGCGCTCGTCGGGCGCGCCGAAGGCCTGCGCCAGGCTCTGTGGTTGCAGGTCGACCAGCACCAGCCGCGCGCCGCGCTCGGCAAAGGCTTGCGCCACCGCGCGGCCCAGGTTGCCGGCCGCGCCGGTGATCATCACGGTGGACGAGTGGGTCATGCGTGCACCTCCTGCAGTTGCGCCTCGCGCTTGACCGCGTGATAAAGGCCGGTGCCGCGTGTCACGACCCGATCGCTCGGCAGCACCTCACTCGGCTCCAGCTCCGCCGCCAGTGCCGCGCGCTGGTAGGCGGGTGCGAAGTCGATCTGCGCCAGGGCCAGCAGGTCGTCGAGGTCATCGAGCACGAAGTAGCTTTCCTGGAAATCGTCGATGCGGTAGCGCGTGCGCATCACCCGCTCCAGCTCGAAACCGAGCCGGTTCGGCGACGGGTCGGCCAGCGCGAACTGGGTCTCGGTGAACGACGAGGCGATGCCCGCGCCGTAGATGCGCAGGCCGTCCGCCTGCTTCACCAGGCCGAACTCGACCGTGTACCAGTAGACACGCGCCAGCTCTTTCAGCCGGCCGAGTTTCTGCGCCCGCAGGCCGCCGACGCCGTAGGCCTGGATGTAGTCGGCGATCACCGGGTTCATCAGCATCGGCACGTGGCCGAAGACGTCGTGGAAGACGTCGGGCTCCTGCAGGTAGTCGAGCTGCTGCGGGCTGCGGATGAAGTTGCCGGCCGGGAAACGCCGATTCGCCAGGTGCTCGAAGAACACCTCGTCGGGCACCAGCCCCGGCACCGCCACCACCTGCCAGCCGGTGTGGCGCATCAGCACCTCGCTCAGGCGCTCGAAGTCGGGGATCCGGTCGGCGGCGATCGGCAGGGCGCGCATGCCCTGCACGAAGGCATCGCAGGCGCGGCCGGGCAGCAGTTGGGTCTGGCGCTCGAACAGCGTCTTCCAGGTCGCGTGGTCGGCGGCGCTGTAGCTGGCCCAGCCTTGATCGATGGTCCAGTCGGCGCGGCTCGGGGGCGTGGCACCGGGCGCGGCGGCGCCGTGTTTGACGAGGTCGGCGGGTGAGCTCTGCATGGCAGTGTCTCCTTCAAGTCGGGGCGGCGAAGCGCGCAAATGCCTCGTCGGCACAGCGCGCCAGGTCGATGTCGCGCTGCGACAGGCCGCCCAGGTCGTGGGTCGTGAGAACAATGTCGACCCGGTCGTAGACGTTGGACCATTCCGGGTGATGGTTGCAGCGCTCGGCCACCAGCGCCAGCTGCGTCATGAAGGCGAAGGCCTGCACGAAGTCGGCAAACCGGTAGCTGCGGCTGATCGCACCGCGCTCGGCGTCGTGCTGCCAGTGCGGCAGCAGCGTGAGCTGCTCGGCGGCCTGGCGGGCGTCGAGCTTGTCGGTTCCGATGATCATGTCCATCACGTCGCTCCTTCAAGTTGGCGCGCCGGCAGCACGGTGCCGATGCATTCGCCGAAACCGATGCGCCGGTGGCCATCCCGCTCGCAGTAGGCGCGCAGGATCACGCTGTCGCCGTCCTCCAGAAAGCGCCGCTGTTCGCCGTTGGCCAGCGTGACCGGCTGCTGGCCGCCCAGGCTCAGTTCGAGCAGCGAGCCGGCTTGATCAGGCTGCGGGCCGGACAAGGTGCCGGTGCCCAGCAGATCGCCGCTGCGCAGGTTGCAGCCGTTGACGGTGTGGTGCGCCACCAGCTGCGCCAGCGTCCAGTAGGCGTCGCGGTAGTTGGACGTGCTGAGCCGCTGCGCGGCCAGGCCCGCACGACGCATCGCGGCGGTCTGCAGCCAGACTTCGAGCGTGATGTCGATCGCGCCGGCTTCGCGGTTGTACGGCGAATCCAGATACGGCAGCGGCAGCGGATCGCCCGCCGGGCGCTCGGGCGGCGCGCGAAACGGCTGCAGCGCCTCCAGCGTGACGATCCACGGCGACACGGTGCTGGCGAAGTTCTTCGACAGGAAGGGCCCGAGCGGCTGGTATTCCCAGGCCTGCAGGTCGCGTGCGCTCCAATCGTTGAGCAGCGTGAGACCGAACACGTGGTCCTCGGCCGCAGCCATCGGCACCGGCTCGCCCAGCGCATTGGGCCGCGCCATCACGATGCCCAGCTCCAGCTCGTAGTCGAGCCGGCCGCTCGGGCGCAGCACCGGCGCCTCGGCATCGGCGGCCTTGACCTGGCCGAGCGGGCGGTGGAAGTCCTGGCCGCTCGCCACGATCGACGAGGCCCGGCCGTGATAGCCGATCGGCACCCACTTGTAGTTGGGCAGCAGCGGGGCCTCGGGCCGGAACAGCTTGCCGACGGTGGTGGCGTGGTGGATGCCGGTGTAGAAGTCGGTGTAGTCGCCGATCTCGCACGGCAGGCCCATCTGCACCGCGGCCTGCGGCAGCAGCGCCTCGCTGAACGTCGCCCGCTGCGCACTGCCTTCACGCAAGCCCGCCGAGATCGCCCGGCGCAGCGCGCGGCGATCGGCAACGGAGGCGGAGGCGGACATCAGCCGGGCCATGTCGCCATGCTCGATCAGGCCGGCGCGCCGGAGGTCGAGCACCTGGTCGCCGATCGCCACGCCGATGCGCCAGGCGCTCGCGGTTTCACCCGCCAGCCGGAAGCGACCGAACGGCAGGTTCTGGATCGGGAAGTCGGTGTCCGCCGCATTGGCCGATTCGAGCCAGCTGCGCAGCGCCGGGTCCAGCGTGTCGTCGAAGCTCATGCGGGCTCCTCTGCGGCCAGCGCGTGCGCGTGCAGGAACGCGGCGTGGCGCGGCGCGCGTTTGGTGCGGCTCCATTCCTCCAGCATCGCCCACTTGACCGCGTCGAGCCGGGCGAGTTGCGGCGCTTCGTCCGGGTCCGGGCAGGCCAGCTCGATGCGGTGGCCGTTGGGGTCGAAGAAGTAGATCGAGTGGAAGACACCGTGGTCGGTGACGCCCAGCACCTCGACGCCGTTGGCTTCCAGATGGGCCTTGAATTCGAGCAGCGTGGCGCGGTCGGCCACCTTGAAGGCGATGTGCTGCACCCACTCCGGCGTGTTCGGGTCGCGCCCCATCGGCGGCTGTGAGGGCAGCTCGAAAAACGCCAGCACGTTGCCGTGGCCGGCATCGAGGAACACGTGCATGTACGGGTCGGGCGCGCGGGTGGAGGGCACCTCGTTCTCGGCGATCGCCAGCACGAAGTCCATCTTCAGCATCTGGCCGTACCAGCGCACGGTCTGCTCGGCGTCGCGGCAGCGATAGGCGACGTGGTGGATGCGATCGATCTTCATGCCGCCTCCAGCACGCCGCGGCGCACCTGGTCGCGCTCGATGGACTCGAACAGTGCCTTGAAGTTGCCCTCGCCGAAACCGTCGTCGCCCTTGCGCTGGATGAACTCGAAGAAGACCGGGCCGAGCAGCGTCTGCGAGAAGATCTGCAGCAGCAGGCGCTGGTCGCCGGGCGTGCTGCTGCCGTCGAGCAGGATGCCGCGCGCCTGCAGTTCGCCCACCGGCTCGCCGTGGCCGGGCAGGCGGCCTTCGAGCATCTCGTAGTAGGTGGCCGGCGGGGCGGTCATGAAGGGCAGGCCGGCCTTCTTGAGCGAATCCCAGGTGCCGAGCAGGTCGTCGGTGTAGAGGGCGATGTGCTGGATGCCTTCGCCGTTGAACTGCATCAGGAACTCCTCGATCTGGCCCGAGCCGCGCGACGATTCCTCGTTCAGCGGGATGCGGATCTTGCCGTCGGGCGCGCTCATGGCCTTGCTCGTCAGGCCGGTGTATTCGCCCTTGATGTCGAAGTAGCGCAGCTCCCTGAAGTTGAACAGCCGTTCGTAGAACGCCGCCCAGTACGCCATGCGGCCGCGGTAGACGTTGTGCGTCAGGTGGTCGATCAGCTTGAGGCCGTGGCCCGCCGGGTGGCGGTCGACGCCGGGCAGGAAATCGAAGTCGATGTCGTAGATGCTCTTGCCTTCTTCGAACCGGTCGATCAGGTAGAGCGGCGCGCCGCCGATGCCCTTGATCGCCGGCAGGCGCAGCTCCATCGGGCCGGTCGGGATCTCCACCGGCTGGGCGCCGAGTTCGAGCGCGCGGGCGTAGGCCTTGTGCGAGTCGCGCACCCGGAACGCCATGCCGCAGGCCGAAGGGCCGTGTTCGGCGGCGAAGTACGCGGCCGCGCTACGCGGCTCGTTGTTGACGATGAAGTTGATGCCGCCCTGGCGGTACAGCACCACGTTCTTCGAGCGGTGCGTGGCCACCTTCGTGAAGCCCAGCATCTCGAACACCGGCTCCAGCGCGCCCGGCGTGGGCGAGGCGAACTCGACGAACTCGAAGCCCATCAGGCCCATCGGGTTTTCGAACAGATCGGACATGGTCATGTTCCTTTGATGAATGTGTACGAATCGGATCGGGCGGTTCAGACCAGCTGGTCGAGCGCGATCTCGAACGCGGTGCTGGCGATGCCGGTGCCGCTGGAATTGCGGGCGTGGCAGCGTTCGAGTGCGGTGGCCACGGTCGAAGATACGTCGTCGAAGATCGCCGCGTCGGAGATCGCCACATCGCCCTGCATCAGGAATGCGAATGCGCGCGCCATGCCGCAGTTGGCGATGAAATCGGGGATCACCGCCACGCTGCGGTCGGCGTGTTCGTAGACCGGGCCGTAGAAGATCTCGTCGTCGGCAAACGGCACGTTGGCGCCGCAGGCCACCACCTCGAGGCCGCCGCGGATCAGCGCGTCGACCTGGTCGCGCGTCACCAGCCGCGAGCCGGCGCAGGGCGCGAAGACCTCGGCGCCGGTGTGCCAGATGCCGGCGTTGACCTCGGCGAACGGCAGCATGTGGGCGGCAAACAGCTGGTTGCCGTGCTTGCCCAGCAGCAGCGCGCGGATCTGCGCGAAAGTGAAACCTTCGGGCTCGATCAGGCCGCCGTTGCGGTCGATGATGCCGACCACGCGGGCCCCCGCCTGCGCCAGGTAATAGGCCGCCGTGGCGCCCACGTTGCCCCAGCCCTGCACGATCACGCGCTTGCCGGCCAGCTCACCGCCCTGCAGGCGGTAGTGGTGGCGCACCGATTCGGCCACGCCCCAGCCGGTGATGAGGTCCGAGACGATGAACTTGCGCTCGTGCGACGGCGTGAAACGCGCGTCTTCCACCACCTTGGCCACGCCCCGGCGCAGCTGGCCGACCTTGCGGATGCGCTCGCTGTCGCTGGGCTGGTAGTGGCCGTTGACCACGCCTTCCTGCGGGTGCCAGACGCCGTGGCTCTCGGTCATCGGCACCACCTCGGCGGCCTCGTCGACGTTCATGTCGCCGCCGGTGCCGTAATAGGTCTTCAGCAGCGGCGACACGGCCTTGTACCAGCGGCTCAGCACGCCGGCCTTGCGCGGGTCGGCCGGGTCGAAGTCGATGCCCGACTTGGCGCCGCCGATGGTCGGGCCGGAGACCGAGAACTTCACCTCCATCGTCTTGGCGAGCGACTCGACCTCGCGCCGGTCCAGGCCGCGGCGCATGCGCGTGCCGCCACCGGCCGCGCCGCCGCGCAGCGAATTGATCACCACCCAGCCGCGCGCCGGGGTCTCGTCGTCATGCCATTCGAAGACGATCTCGGGCGCCTTGTTCTCGAAACGGGTCAGCAGTTCTTTCATCGGATTCTTTCGGAGTAGTTGCGAATCTCAGCCCTCGCCGGGCCGCCCCAAGAGGGCTGAGCTCCCCTCGGGGGGCGACGCCGAAGGCGTCTTGGGGCTGTCATCACGCCAGCAGCAGCTTGTCGTCGTCGAGCTTTTCGCCGCGGGTCTGCTCGAACAGGTGCAGCAGGTCGGCCACGTCCATGCCGGCGCGCTGCGGGCCGGACACATCCAGGATCACGCGCCCCTCGTGCAGCATCACGGTGCGCGAGCCGTGGTCGAGCGCCTGGCGCATGCTGTGCGTGACCATCATCGCGGTCAGCTTCGCGCCTTCGACGATGCGGTCGGTGAGTTCGAGCACGAAGGCGGCGGTCTTGGGATCGAGCGCGGCGGTGTGCTCGTCGAGCAGCAGGATGCGCGACGGCTGCAGCGACGCCATCAGCAGGCTCACCGCCTGGCGCTGGCCGCCCGACAGCAGGCCGATGCGGTCGGCCAGGCGGTTTTCGAGGCCCAGCTTCAGGATCGACAGCTTGTCGCGGAACAGCTCGCGCAGGTGGCGGTTGAGCGAAAAACCCAGGCCGCGGCCGGCGCCGCGTTTCCAGGCCAGCGCCATGTTTTCCTCGATCGTCAGGCTCTCGCAGGTGCCGGCCATCGGGTCTTGAAACACCCGGGCGACCAGGTCCGAACGCTGCCAGGCGGCGCGGCGGGTAACGTCGGTGTCGTCGATGTGGATGGTGCCGCGGTCGACCATCAGGTCACCGCTGACGGCGTTCAAAAAGGTCGACTTGCCGGCGCCGTTGGAGCCGATGACGGTGACGAACTGGCCGGTCGGGATCTCGAGGTCGAGGCCGCGCAGCACGCGGTTCTCGATCGGGGTGCCGGGGTTGAACGTGATCTCGAGGTTCTGGGCGCGCAGCATCAGCGGGCCTCCTTCAGGGTGGAAACGCGGGCCGTCTTGGCGGAGCCGGACGCAGCCGGAAACAACGCCGCGAGCTTGCGCTTGTAGGACGGGATCAGCAGCGCCAGGGCGACCAGCAGCGCGGTGACGAGGTTCAGGTCCTGCGCCTGCAGGCCGAGGAAATCGCTGTTGAGCGCAGTGGCGATAAAGAAGCGGTAGAGCACCGCACCCAGGATGCAGGCCAGGGTGGTCAGCACCAGGGTGCGGGCGGGCAGCAGCGTCTCGCCGATGATCACCGCGGCCAGGCCGATCACGATGGTGCCGATGCCCATCGAGATGTCGGCGCCGCCCTGGGTCTGCACGAACAGCGCACCGGCCAGTGCCACCAGCGCGTTCGACAGCGCCAGGCCCCACAACGTCAGCCGGTCGGTCGAGATGCCCTGCGCCCGGGCCATGCGCGGGTTGCCGCCGGTGGCGCGCATCGCCAGGCCCAGTTCGGACGCGAAGAACAGGTCGATGCCGATCTTGGCGATCGCCACGATGGCCAGCAGCGCGAGCGGCTTGAGCCAGTAGTCGGGCAGGTCGCCAAAGGCAAGCAGACTGAAGACGGTCGGGTCGTTGATCAGCGCGATGTTGGGCTTGCCCATCACGCGCAGGTTGATCGAGTACAGCGCGATCATCACCAGGATGCTGGCCAGCAACTGCATGATGCGCAGCCGCACGTTGAGCCAGGCCGTCAGGTAGCCGGCCAGCGCGCCGGCCACGACCGCCATCGCGGTGGCGGCAAACGGGTTCCAGCCGGCGACGATCAGCGCCGCGGCGACCGCGCCGCCGAGCGGGAAGCTGCCGTCGACCGTGAGGTCGGGGAAGTTGATGATGCGAAACGACAGGAAGACGCCGAGCGCGACCAGTCCGAAGATCAGACCGATTTCAAGCGCGCCCAGGGAGGCGATGAGGGACATGGAGCGAGTCCTTGTTCAGTGGGTGGGGGCGGGCCGGATCGAGCGCGATTTCAGCGAACCACCACCTTGGCCGACTGGATGAACGCCTGCGACAGCGTCACGCCCTGGCGCGTGGCTGCGGCCGGGTTGACGTGCAGCTCGAAGGTGCTGCTGACCTGCGAGGCGATGCTGCCGGCGGCCTCGCCGTTGAGGATGCGCGCCACCACCTTGCCGGTCTGGCGGCCGAGGTCGTAGTAGTTCAGGCCCAGCGCGGCCACCGCGCCGCGCTTGACCGCGTCGGTGTCGGCGGCGATCACCGGCAGCTTGGCCTGCTGCGCCACCTTGACGATGCCCTCGAAGGCCGACATCACGTTGTTGTCGGTGGGCGCGTAGATCACGTCGGCGCGGCCGACCAGGCTCTGCGCGGCGCTGGCCACGTCGACCGTGCGGGCGGCGGCGGCTTCCACCAGCGTCAGGCCGGCGGCGGGCGCGGCCTTTTTCAGTGCGTCGACGATCGCCACCGAGTTGGCTTCGCCCGGGCTGTAGATCACGCCGATGCGCCTGGCCTGCGGCAGGATCTGCTTGATCAGCGCCAGGTGCTTGTCCAGCGGCGACAGGTCGGACACGCCGGTGACGTTGCTGCCCGAGGCGCTCCAGGTCTTGACCAGCTTGGCGGCCACCGGGTCGGTGACGGCGCTGAACACCACCGGCACGTCGCGGGTGGCGGCCACCACCGCCTGGGCCGACGGCGTGGCGATGGCGACGATCACGTCCGGCCGGTCGCCGATGTACTTGCGGGCGATCTGCGCGGCGGTGCCGCTGTTGCCCTGTGCGCTCTGGTAGGCGTATTTCAGGTTCTTGCCGGCCTCGAAGCCGGCGGCTCTGAGCTCGTCCTTGACGCCGTCACGCACCGCGTCGAGTGCGGGGTGTTCGACGATCGCCGTGACGGCGACCGACTTGTCGGCGGCGAGTGCGGGCGTGAAGGCGGCGGCGAGGGCCAGCGACAGGGCGCCGAGGGTGGCACGACGGAAGAAAGAATGTTGCATCGAATCGTCTCCTTGTGGGAATCGCTGGCAGGGCCGGATCGGCTCGGAACCTCGGTCAGTGCAGGGTGTCGGCCCCTCTGTGAAGGGCTTCCTGAAGGGCTGTACCGGGTCAGTCAGCGAAAAGAAGTTTAGAGTTCGGGTCGAAAAATAAGCTTTCGCAAACCAGCCGGGAGAACCCTGGTTGGCGAGACGAAATTTCATCGAGCAGCAGAAGTAGGAGAGGATCTTGTCCGAGCTTGATCTGGATCGAACCGACCGGAAAATCCTGGCTTATCTGCAGGAACATGGACGTGCGTCAAACCTCGAGCTGGCGCAGGAGGTCGGCCTGTCGCCCGCCCAATGCCACCGCCGGCACCGCCGGCTTGAGGACGCGGGTTACATCGCCCGCTACGAGACCCGGCTGTCGAGCGCCAGGCTCGGGCTGGGCGTGGTCGCCTTCATCCACCTGACGATGGAGCGCGGCCACCTGCGCGAGATGCCGAAGTTCAACGACCTGATCGCCGACTTTCCGCAGGTGCTGGAGTGCTACTCGGTGACCGGCGATTTCGATTACGTCATCAAGGTGATCGCGACCGACCTGAAGGCGCTGTCGCGCTTCCTGATGGAGACGCTGATGCACCTGCCGGGCGTGACGGCGGTACGGTCCAGCGTCTGCCTGGACGAGATCAAGTGCACCAGCGCGCTGCCGCTGCCGGGCGGCTGAGCCACCACTTGACCGCCTCGAACCACAGCAGGCTCAGCAGCGCGGTACCCACGCCGACCAGCAGCAACACGGCCGACGGCGGCGCAAACGCGAACACCCGCCGCACCGCCGGCACGCCGAGCACCAGGCCGAGCAGCCCGACGGCCGCCAGCGCGATCCACCGGAAGGCGTGGTTGGCGCTGCCGTTGGCCGTCCACGACACCGGCCCCCACGCGCGGTTGGCATGGATCAGCGCCAGATTCGACAGCACCAGCGCGGTGAACAGCAGCGTGCGCGCCGCGTCGTCGGCTTGCCCCGCCGAGCGCGCCAGCGCGTACACCGCCACCAGCAGCACGAGCAGGCCGGCGCCTTGCCACAGGCCGCGGACCAACACGGCGGCGTCGAACAGGCGTGCGTCCGGGCGGCGCGGCGGCGCGGTCATGGCCTGCGGCTCCAGCGGCTCGGCCTCGAACACCACCGAACAGGCCGGGTCGATGATGAGTTGCAGGAACAGGATGTGCACCGGCATCAGCAGCATCGGCCAGCCCAGCAGCACCGGCAGGATCGACAGGCCGATGATCGGCAGGTGCACCGCGATCACGAACACGAAGGCCTTGCGCAGGTTGGCGAACACCCGCCGGCCGTAGCGCAGCGCGGTGACCAGCGAGGCGAAATCGTCGTTCAGCAGCACCAGCGCCGCGGCCTGGCGCGCCACGTCGGTGCCGCGCGCGCCCATCGCCACGCCGATGTGGGCGGCCTTCAGCGCGGGTGCGTCGTTGACGCCGTCGCCGGTCATCGCGACCACGTCGCCACGGGCGCGCAAGGCCTGCACCAGCCGCAGCTTCTGCTCGGGCTGCACGCGGCAGAAGATCGACGTGTCGACCAGCCTGGCGGCCAGTTCGGTGTCGCCGAGCGCATCGAGTTCGGTGCCGGTCATCACCTGGCCGTCGGCGTCCAGGCCGGCCTGGCGCGCCACCGAGGTGGCGGTGGCCGGGTGGTCGCCGGTGATCATCACGACCCGGATGCCGGCGGCTCGGCACTCGGCGATGGCCTGCGGCACGTCCGGGCGCACCGGGTCTTCGAGCGCGATCAGGCCGAGGAACTCGAAGTCGAAATCGTGCTGGTTGCCCGGCAGCGCCTGCGCCGCGAACACCGCCCGCGCCACGCCGAGCACCCGCAGGCCGTTGCCGGCCATCGCCGCCACCTGCTCGGCGATCGCGGCGTGGCGGGTGGTGTCGAGGTGGCAGAGGTCGACGATCGCTTCGGGCGCGCCCTTGGCAGCAATCATGCGTTCGCTGCGGTCGGGCGATTGCCAGACGCGCGACATCGCCAGCATCTCGGGCGACAGCGGGTAGTCGTCGACCAGCGTCCAGTCGCCGTGCAGGTGTTCGGTGTCCGCCAGCAGCCGCTGGCCGCAGGCGCCGATGGCGCTCTCCATCGGGTCGAAGGCGCGGCGGTGGCTGGCGAGCACGGCGAACTCGAGCACGTCGTGCACCGCGTCCTGCAAGGGCAGGGCACTGACGCTGTCGTAGTCATCGGCCTCGGACCGGATCGAGCGCACCGCCATCCGGTTGGCGGTCAGCGTGCCGGTCTTGTCGACACACAGCACGGTGGTGGCGCCCAGCAGCTCGACCGCCGGGATGCTGCGCGCCAGCACCTGCTCGCGCGTCAGCCGCCAGGCGCCGAGACCCAGGAACAGCGTCAGCACCACCGGCAGTTCCTCGGGCAGCACCGCCATCGCCAGCGTCAGGCCGGCGAGCAGGCCGCGCAGCCAGTCGCCGGTCGTGAGCCACCAGGCCAGCGCCAGGCCGGCCGCCAGCAGCAGGCCGAGCACGGCCACGCGCTGCACGATCTGGCGAGTCTCGCGCTGGATCGGCGTGTCCTCGGCGCCCAGCGCTTCGAGCGACCGGCCGATGCGCCCGAGCGCGCTGCGCTCGCCGGTGGCCGTCACCCGGGCGCGCGCCGTGCCTTGTGTGATCAGCGTGCCGGAGAACACCTGGCCGGCATTCTGGTCGTCATCAGCCGCGCCGACCCGCTTGCTCACCGGCACCGATTCGCCCGTCAGCATCGACTCGTCGACCGACAGGTTGGCCGACTGCAGCAGCGCCATGTCGGCCGGCACGCGGTCACCTTCGGCCAGCAGCACGATGTCGCCGCGCACCAGCTCGCGGCTGGCGATCTTGCGCGCCACGCCGTCGCGCAGCACCAGCGCCTGCGGGCTCGACAGCTCGCGCAGCGCGTCGAGCGAGCGCTCGGTGCGGCGCTGCTGCACGAAGCTGATGCCCATCACCACGAACACGAAGCCCAGCAGCATCAGCGCCTCGTTGCGGTCGCCGAGCACCAGGTAGACCGCGCCGCAGGCCACCAGCAGCAGGAACATCGGCTCGCGCAGCACGTCGCCCAGCAGGCGCAATGCGCTGCGCGGCTGCGACTCCGGCAGCGCGTTCGGGCCGTCGAGCGCGAGGCGCTGCCGGGCTTCGGTGCTGCTCAAGCCGTGCCCATCGCCGACGGCGGCGCGTGGCGGGTCGGCCGGAGGCTGGTCCTCGACGCGGATCATGCGGGCCATTGTGCGTCGGGTGTCCTGAGACAATGTCGACCCATCGCCTGTGGCGATCGCTCCATGCCATGACCGACGCTACCGACACCACCTCCCGAGACGAAAACACCATGCGCCTGGCACTCGACCAGGCGCTCAACGCGCACCTGGCCGGCGAAGTGCCGGTGGGCGCGGTGATCGTGCGCCACACCGCCGACGGCCCGCAGGTGATCGCCACCGGCTACAACCGGCCCGTCACCACGAACGACCCGACCGCGCACGCCGAGCTGGTGGCGCTGCGCCACGCCGCCACGCTGCTCGAGAACTACCGCCTGCCCGACTGCGAGATCTACATCACCCTCGAGCCCTGCGCGATGTGCGCGATGGCGCTGCTGCACGCGCGCTTGCGGCGCGTGGTGTTCGGCGCCTGGGATCCGAAAACCGGCGCGGCCGGCTCGGTGGTGAACCTGTTCGACCTGCCACAGCTCAATCACCAGACCGAGGTGCAGGGCGGCGTGCTGGCCGACAGCTGCGGCCGGGTGCTGCGCGAATTCTTCGTCGAGCGGCGCAACCAGCAGAAGGCCGAACGCCTGGCGCGCCGCAGCGAAGAAGCGCCGGCCGAGACCGGCCCGGTCGCCGTGGGCGAGGTCTTCGAGATGCTGCCTGACGAACCCGACGAACCCATGCCGCTGCCCGACGTCGACGAGGGCCGGCTCAGCGAAGCCGGCGCGCTCGACCTGTTCGCAGCCCAACTGATGTCCGCTGATCGGAACCGCAATGACTGAAGCATTCGCCCACGACCTGGGTACCCTGCACCTCTACAGCCCGTCGGGCGTGGTGATGGCGGCGCCCGCCCTGCGGCGCGCGGCCAAGCGGCTGCAGGCCTACGGCTTCGAGGTGTCGATCGACGCCGACGCGCTGGCCCGCCACCAGCGTTTTGCCGGCGACGACGACCTGCGCCTGGCCGCCTTGCACCGCGTGGCCGAGGCCGCCCCCACGGTGGCGCTGGCCACGCGCGGCGGTTACGGCCTGACGCGGCTGCTCGACCGCATCGACTGGCCGCTGCTGGCGCGTGCGGTGGCGCGCGGCACGCACTGGGTCGGCTACAGCGACCAGACGGCGCTGCACCTGGGCCTGCTGGCGCACACCAAGGCGCCGAGCTGGCACGGCCCGCTGGCGGTCGACGACTTCGGCCGCAGCGTGGCCGAGGGCGGGCTCGACGAGGTGACGCCCGACTGCTTCATCGAGGCGGTCAGCGGCGAGCTGGAGGCGGTGGGTTTCCGTACCGAAGAAGGTCACGACGGCCTCGACGTCAAGGGCCTGCTGTGGGGCGGCAACCTGACGGTGCTGTGCTCGCTGCTGGGCACGCCGCACTGGCCGAAGGTCAAGGGCGGCATCCTGTTCCTCGAAGACATCAACGAGCACCCGTACCGGGTCGAACGCATGCTGATGCAGCTGCAGCAGGCCGGCGTGCTGGCGGCGCAGAAGGCGGTGCTGCTGGGCGATTTCGGCGGCTGGCGCAAGAGCCCGCTCGACCGCGGCTACAACGTCAAGTCGATGGTCGCGCAGGTGCGGGCGATGACCTCCACCCCGGTGCTGACCGGCCTGCCGATCGGCCATGTGCCGACCAAGGTGACGCTGCCGGTGGGGATCAAGGCGCAGCTGGTGATCGAAGGGCGTGACGCCCTGGTGGCCTGGGGCTGACCCGGGCGATGGCCGATCACGCGATGGCCTGGATGCAACGCGTGATCCGCTTCGGCGCTGGCCTGGTGCTGGCAGGCCTCACCTTGCTGGCCGGCTGCGACAACAGTCCGCACGGCCCTGGCTCGGCGGCCTCGAACACGCTCTACACCGCGTTCACCGAGCGCTCGCCACGACACCTCGACCCAGTGGCGTCGTACTGGAACCAGGACACGCCCTACACCTACGGCATCTACGAGCCGCCGTACACCTATCACTACCTCAAGCGCCCGTTCACGCTGATCCCGAAGGTGGCGACCGAGGTGGCGCCGCCGGTCTATCTGGACAAGAACGGCCGGCGCCTGGCCGCTGATGCGCCGGGCGAACAGGTGGCCGAGAGCGTGTACGAGGTGCGCATCCGCCCCGGCATCCGCTACCAGCCGCACCCGGCGTTTGCGCAGGACGCGCAAGGCCGCTACCTGTATCACCAGCTGAGCGCGGCGCAGGTGGGCGAGCGCACGTCGCCGTGGCAGTTCGAGGTGACGGGTACGCGCGAACTGGTGGCCGAGGACTTCGTCTACGGCCTCAAGCGCCACGCCACCACGCGGGTGACCACGCCGATCTTCGGCATCTTTGCCGAGTACATCGTCGGGCTGAAGGAGTACGGCGCGCTGGTCAAGCAGGAGGACGCCAAGCTGCGCGCCGGGCTCGATCCGGCCGCACTCGACAAGCCGTTTCTCGACTTCCGCCGCTGGCCACTGGCGGGGGTCAGCGCGCCGGAGAAGCACCTGCTGCGCCTGCGCATCCGCGGCAAGTATCCGCAGTGGAAATACTGGATGGCGATGCCGTTTGCCGCGCCGATGCCGTGGGAGGCCGACGCCTTCTACGCCCAGCCGGGCATGGCGCGCAACGGGCTGTCGCTGGACCGCTGGCCGGTCGGCACCGGGCCGTTCATGATGGCCGAGTTCGAACAGGATCGCCGCCACGTGCTGGTACGCAACCCCAACTACCGCGGCGACCCGTACCCCTGCGAAGGCATGCCCGGCGACCGCGAGCGCGGCCTGCTCGACGACTGCGGCAAGCCGACGCCCTTCGTCGACCGGATCGTGTTCCAGATGGAGCGCGAACAGGTGCCGCTGAAAGCCAAGTTCCGCCAGGGTTTCCTGGACGTGCCCGAGATCGAGCGCACCGACCGCGGCGCCGACTATCTGATCGACATGGAAGACTCGCCCGAAGCGCGCGCCGAGTACACCGAGCGCGGCTACCAGCTGCCGCGCGCCGGCGACCTGAGCATCTGGTTCATGGGCTTCAACATGCTCGACCCGGTGGTCGGCCGCGGCGACACGCCCGAGCAGCAGGCGCGCAATCGCCGGCTGCGCCAGGCGATCTCGATCGCGCTCGACTGGGCCGACTACAGCAACATCTTCCCGAACAAGGGCGGCGTCGAGGCGATGGGGCCGCTGCCGGCAGGCATCTTCGGCTCGCGACAAGGTGCGCTCGACGGCGTCAATCCGGTCACGCACCGGGTGGTCGACGGCAAGATCGTGCGGCGGCCGATCGAGGACGCGCGCAAGCTGATGGTCGAGGCCGGCTACCCCGACGGGCGCGACGCCCGCACGGGCCGCCCGCTGGTCATCAACTACGATTTCTACCGCACGCTGACGCCCGAATTCAAGGCCGAGATCGATTGGATGAGCCGCCAGTTCGGCCAGCTCGGCATCCAGCTCGAGGTGCGCGCCACCGACAACAACCAGTTCCAGGACAAGGTGCGCAAGGGCCGGCATCAGCTGTTCTTCTCGGGCTGGCTGGCCGATTACCCGGACGCGGAGAACTTCCTGTTCCTGCTCTACGGCCCGAACGGCAAGACCCGCTCGGAGGGCGAGAACACCGCCAACTACGACAACCCGGCCTTCGACCGGCTGTTCCAGCAGCTCAAGGATCTGGACGACGGGCCGCCCAAGCAGGCGCTGATCGACCGCATGGTGGCGCTGCTGCAGGACGACGCGCCGTGGATCTGGGGCTACATCCCCGACGCCACCGGCGCCTTCCAGCCCTGGGTGCGCAACGCGGTGGTGCCGGTGCTGATCAAGGATCACCTGCGTTTCTACCGCGTCGACACGGCGCTGCGCACGCGGCTGCAGCGGGCCTGGAACCGGCCGGTCGGCTGGCCGCTGATGCTCGCGGGCGTGGCGCTGCTGGCGCTGGTCTGGTTCGGCTGGCGCAGCTGGCGAGCGCGTGAACGAGCGACGGCGCGATGACTTCCTACATCCTGCGTCGCCTCGGCCATGGTTTGCTGGTGCTGCTGGGCGTCAACCTGCTGACGTTCTTCCTGTTCTTCAGCGTCAACACGCCCGACGACATGGCGCGGCTGAACATCGGCGGCAAGCGCATCACGCCCGAGCAGATCCAGAAGTGGAAAACCGAGCGCGGCTACGACAAGCCGCTGTACTGGAACGATGCGAAGCAGGGCGGCGAGCAGCTCACCGAGACGATCTTCTGGGAGCGCTCGGTGTCGCTGTTCACGCTGCAGTTCGGCCGCGCCGACGCCGAGAGCGCCGGCGACATCGGCACGCAGGTCAAGAGCCGGATGTGGGTCAGCCTGCAACTGGCCTTGCCGCTGTTCGTGCTGCAGTTGATCGCGAGCACGCTGTTCGCGCTGGTGCTGGTGTTCTTCCGCGGCAGCCGGATCGATTTCTGGGGCGTCGTGCTGTGCGTGGCGATGCTGTCGATCTCGAGCCTGTTCTACATCGTGGTCGGCCAGTTTTTGTTCTCGCGCGTGCTGCGGCTCGCGCCGATCTCGGGTTATGCCGAGGGTTGGGCGGCCTGGCGTTTCATGCTGCTGCCGATCGGGCTGTCGCTGCTGGCGCGGCTGGGCACCGAGGCGCGCCTGTACCGCGCGATGCTGCTCGAAGAAATGGGCAAGGACTACGTGCGCACCGCGCGCGCCAAGGGCCTGTCGGAGGCGGTGGTTCTCGGCCGCCACGTGCTGCGCAACGCGCTGCTGCCGATCCTGACCAGCGCCGGCAGTTATCTGCCCTACGTGTTCCTCGGCAGCCTGGTGTTCGAGAGCTTCTTCGGCCTGCCGGGGCTGGGCGCCTACGTGATCGAGGCCATCAGCGGCCAGGATTTCGCGATCGTGCGCACGATGGTGTTCCTGGGCTCGCTGCTCTACATCGCCTCGTTCATCGCGGTGGACATCGCCTACAGCTTGGCCGATCCGCGGGTGAGGCTCGCATGAGACCCCCACACTCACTGTGTTCGCTGCCCCCCGTGGGGGCGTGTCAGTCCCTTGGGGCGGCCCGGCAGAACTGACATGAATCCGATGCCCCGTTTCGTGCTGCTGTGGACCGACGCATTGCTGGCCGCCGTCGTGATCGGGCTGGCGGTCTATGCCATCGCGGTGCTGCGCTCGCCGGCCTGGCGGGCGAGCTGGCGCAAGGTCTGGCAGGAGCCGGCGGCGCTCAGTGCGGCGGTGGTGCTGGTGTTCTTCGCCGGTGTCGCGCTGATCGACAGCGTGCACTTCCGCCGTGCGCTGCCGCCGGCCGAGGGCGAGCGACCGGCTGCGCGCGAGGTGTTCTACGCCACGCGCACCGAGTCGCTGCTCGACGTGCTGCTGGCCACGCCGATCGCGATGCGCGAGAGCAGCTATTCGCGCCCGCTCGATCACGTCGGCTTCACCAAGGAAACCATCGAGCGCGACGGCCAGACGCTGCGCGAGCACCGGCCGCTGCAGCACGCCGGCCGCCATCTGAGCGACCCGGCCCGGCAATGGCCCGCCGATCTGCTGCGCCGGGCTGCGATCGGCCTGGGTGCCGGGCTGGGCTTGGCGGCGCTCGCCTGGCTGGTGGTGGCGTGGTGGCGCCCGCGCGTGGCGGCGCGCCATCCGCATCCCGCGTCGACCCGCGATGCCCTGCGCGCGATCTGGCATCGGCAGACCGAGTTGCCGCTGCGTGCCGCCTTGCTGACGCTGACCGCTTTGTGCACGCTGCTCGGCATGGCGGTGGCGCTGGGCGCGCACTACCACGTGCTCGGCACCGACCGCACCGGCAACGACGTGCTGGTGCAGGCGCTCAAGAGCGTGCGCACCGCCTTCGTGATCGGCAGCCTTTCGACGCTGGCGACGCTGCCGCTGGCGATCACGCTGGGCATCCTGGCGGGTTATTTCAAGGGCTGGGGCGACGAGCTGATCCAGTACCTCTATACGGTGCTGTCGTCGGTGCCCAACGTGCTCTTGATCGCCGCCTGCGTGCTGATGGTGCAGGTCTGGCTGGACCAGAACCCGGCGCTGTTCGAGACCCAGCTCGAACGCGCCGACCTGAAGATCTTCCTGCTCTGCCTGATCCTCGGCGCCACCGGCTGGGCCGGGCTGTGCCGGCTGATCCGGGCCGAGACGCTCAAGCTGCGCGAGCTCGATTTCGTGCTGGCCGCCACCGCCTGCGGCGTGCGCGACAGCCGCATCATGCTGCGCCACATCCTGCCCAACGTGATGCACCTGGTGCTGATCAACAGCGTGCTCGAGTTCTCCGCGCTGGTGCTCTACGAGGCGGTGCTGAGCTATGTGGGCGTGGGCGTCGACCCGGCGATGAACAGCTTCGGCGGCATGATCAACCTGGCGCGATCGGAGATGAGCCGCGACCCGGTGGTGTGGTGGTCGTTCAGCGCCGCGTTCGTGTTCATGGTGGCGCTGGTGCTCGCAGCCAACCTGTTTGCCGACGGCGTGCGGTTGGCCTTCGATCCGCGTGCGGGCAGCTGGCGCGCGCGGGTGCTGCGCCAGCGCCGGAGCGTGCGATGAGCGCGCCGGGCGTGCCAGACCCGCGGGGCGAGGCCCAGGCGCTGCGGCTCGATCAGCTGCAGGTGGCGCTCGATGTCGATCAGGCCGACGCCGCCTTGCTGCGCGCAGTTGACGGCCTGTCGCTGGCGATCCGCCGCGGCGAGACCTTCGCGCTGGTCGGCGAATCGGGCTGCGGCAAGAGCATGACCGCGCTTGCGCTGATGCGCGTGCTGCCGCACAACGGTTTTGTCGAATCGGGCTCGGTGCGCCTGGGCCGCACCGAACTGCTCGACCTGCCCGAAGCGCAGATGCGCCGGGTGCGTGGCGGGCGCATCGGCATGATCTTCCAGGAGCCGTCGACCAGCCTGAACCCGGTGATGACGGTGGGCGCGCAGCTGCGCGAGGCGATCGAGGCCCACACCGCACTGCGCGGCGCCGCCGCCCGTGCACGTGCGGTCGAGTGGCTGGCGCGCGTGGGCCTGCCCGAGCCGGCGCGCTGTTTCGACGACTACCCGTTTCGCCTGTCGGGCGGCCAGCAGCAGCGCGTGATGATCGCCATCGCGCTGGCCGCCGAGCCCGATTTCCTGATCGCCGACGAGCCGACCACGGCGCTCGACGTGACGATCCAGGCGCAGATCCTCGACCTGCTGCGCGACCTGCAGCGCGAGCACCAGATGGGCCTGTTGCTGATCACGCATGACCTGGCGGTGGTGGCCGGCATGGCGCAGCAGGTGGCGCTGATGTATGCCGGCCAGATCGTCGAGGTCGGCAGCGCCGAGGCATTTTTTGCCGCGCCGCGCCACCCCTATGCGCAACTGCTGTTGCAGGCGCTGCCCGACGGCGCACGGCGCGGCCGGCCGCTGGCGGCGATCGGCGGCGCGGTGCCGTCGCTTGCGCAGCAATTCAACGCCTGCCGCTTCGCGCCGCGCTGCCCGCATGCGCAGGACGTCTGCCTGAACGCCGAGCCGACGTGGGTGGAGATGCCGCCAGGCCACGGGCTGCGTTGCGCGCGCGCCGGCGATGCGGCGCTGGATCACGCAGCGCATGGCAGATCGCCAGCACCGTCGATCACGCCGTCGACAGGTCGTCCGATGACGCCACCCGATGCCCGCCTCACATCCGGCGCCACGCCGGTGCCTTTGCTGGCGGTGGAGCAGTTGCGTGTCACGTTCTCGCGCGCGAGCGGATTCTGGTGGCGCTCGCAGTCTGGCACCGCCGCCGTCGACGGCATCAGCCTGCAACTGGCGCGCGGCCGCACGCTGGCGCTGGTGGGCGAATCGGGCAGCGGCAAGACGACCACCGGCAAGGCGATCGCGCAGTTGCTGCGGCGCCAGGCCACGTGCACCGGCCGCGCGCTGCTCGACGGCCGCGATCTGTTCACCTTGCAAGGCAGCGAACTGCGCGCCGCGCGGCGGGAGGTGCAGCTGATCTTTCAGGACCCGTACGCCTCGCTGAACCCGCGCATGCGGGTGGCCGACATCCTGGCCGAGGGCCTGATCGAGTTGCGGCCGGAGTTGAGCCAACACACGCGCAAACGCCGCGTCGACGACCTGGCCGAGCAGGTCGGCCTGCCGTCACGCGCCTTGCAGGCTTATCCGCACGAGTTTTCGGGCGGCCAGCGCCAGCGCATCGCGATTGCGCGCGCACTGGCGGTCGAGCCGCGGCTGCTGATCTGCGACGAGCCGACCTCGGCGCTCGACGTGTCGGTGCAGGCACAGATCCTCAACCTGCTGCGCCAGTTGCAGCACGACACCGGCGTGGCGCTGCTGTTCATCACCCACCACCTCGGCGTGGTCGAGTACCTGGCCGACGAGGTGGCGGTGATGCAGGGTGGGCGCATCGTCGAGGTCGGCACGGTCGACCAGGTGCTGGGCGCGCCGCGCAGGGACTACACCCGCGCGCTGCTGGCCGCGGTGCCACGGCTGGCGACCCGAACCGGGCCCTGAATGAAAAACGGGCCCGGCTTGGCCGGACCCGTCGTGATCTGCCCGAAGGCAGGAGGTGCTCGATCGCTTACAGCACTTCGGACGCGAAATCCGCCAGCCGCGAGCGCTCGCCGCGCGCCAGCGTGATGTGGCCGGCGTGCGGCCAGCCCTTGAAGCGGTCGACCGCGAACGTCAGGCCCGACGAGCCTTCGGTCAGGTAGGGCGTGTCGATCTGCGCCAGGTTGCCCAGGCAGACGATCTTGGTGCCCGGGCCGGCGCGCGTGATCAGCGTCTTCATCTGCTTGGGCGTCAGGTTCTGCGCCTCGTCGATGATGACGAACTTGTTCAGGAAGGTGCGCCCGCGCATGAAGTTCAGGCTCTTGATCTTGATCTTGCTGCGCACCAGGTCGTTGGTGGCCGCGCGGCCCCATTCGCCGGAGGCGCTGTCGCCGCGTGCCAGCACTTCGAGGTTGTCGTCGAGCGCGCCCATCCAGGGGCTCATCTTCTCTTCCTCGTTGCCGGGCAGGAAACCGATGTCCTCGCCCACCGGCACGGTCACGCGGGTGACGATGATCTCGGAGTAGCGGCGGTCATCGAGCACCTGGCTGAGGCCTGCGGCCAGCGTCATCAGCGTCTTGCCGGTGCCGGCGGTGCCGGTCAGGGTGATGAAGTCGCAGTCGGGGTCGGTCAGCAGGTTGAGCGCGAAGTTCTGCTCGCGGTTGCGCGCCGTCACGCCCCACACCGAATGCTTGGCGTGGGTGTAGTCCTTGAGCGTCTTGAGCACCGCGGTCTTGCCGGTGATCTCGGTGACCTTGGCGTAGAGCGCGGCATTGCCCGGCGACTCGAGGTAGACGAACTGGTTGACCATCAGCACCGGCACCATCGGCCCGCTGATGCGGTAGTAGGTGGTGCCGCCCTGCTGCCAGCTCTCCATCGTCTTGCCGTGGCGCTCCCAGAAATCCGACGGCAGCGGCTGCACGCCGGTGTAGAGCAGGTCGCCGTCTTCGAGCGTCTTGTCGTTGAAATAGTCTTCGGCCGGCAGGCCCAGCGCTCGCGCCTTGATGCGCATGTTGATGTCTTTCGACACCAGCACCACCTCGCGATCGGCGAACTGGTTGCGCAGGCCCTGCACCACACCCAGGATCTGGTTGTCGGCCTTGCCCTGCGGCAGGCCGTCGGGCAGCTTGACGTCGAGCAGCGTGGTCTGGAAGAACAGCTTGCCGCCGGCCTCGCGGTGACCGGTCTTCGCCAGCGGGATGCCCGCCGCGGTGTTCAGGTTGGCGGTGTCTTCGAGGCTGGCGGCCAGACCGTCGAGCTCGCGGCTGACCTGGCGCACGTTGCGCGAGACCTCGCTCATGCCCTTCTTGTGGCCGTCGAGCTCTTCGAGCGTGATCATCGGCAGGTAGATGTCGTGCTCTTCGAAGCGGAAGATCGACATCGGGTCGTGCATCAGCACGTTGGTGTCGAGCACGAACAGCTTGGCCGGCCCGGTGCCACGCGGCGTGCGGGCGCGCCGCTGGCTGGCCGTGACAGCCTGCTTGACCGGCACGGTGCTCTTGCGTGCCGCCGGCTCCGGACGCGTTTGCACGGGGGCCTCGGCGGCGATCACGCCTGCCACCGCAGCGGCGGGCGTCACGACCTTCGGCGCGGGTGCGGCACCGGCTGTCGTCGGAACCTTGAACTCGAGCAGTGCGCGATCTGCGCTGACCGCCTTGGTAGTGCGGCGCGCCGGCTTGGGGGCGGCCTGGACATCGAATTCACTCGGGGCCAGCAGGGCGCCACGTTTGGCAGGGGGTTTGGGCAGAGGCATCGATGAGTTCAGTCTGAGGATGCGACCGCCAGCGGTGTGCAGGCAGGTCGTTGACGGCCAAAAAAGAAAAAGCCGGACAGCAAGCTGTTCGGCTTTTTGGATTCATGCGGCTCGGTAGTCAAACGCATGCACCGATTATGCATGCGGCCTGACGCTCCATCCGGTGCCGTGTCAAGGCGCTGTCGCAGCCAGGGTCAGGCCGGGCTCTTGAGTTCCTGCACCGCCTTCAGCACTTCTTCGACGTGACCGGCCACCTTGAGGCCGCGCCACTCGGCGCGCAGCACGCCTTCGGTGTCGATCAGGAAGGTCGAGCGTTCGATCCCCTTGACCTTCTTGCCGTACATGATCTTGTTCTTGACCACGCCGAACATGTGGCAGAGCTTTTCTTCGGTGTCGGCAATCAGCTCGAAGGGCAGTTCGAGGTTCTGCTTGAACTTGTCGTGCGACGCCATGTTGTCGCGCGAAACCCCGAATACCACTGCGCCGGCATTGGTGAATTCCTTGTGGTGATCGCGGAACTGCATCGCTTCGGTGGTACAACCCGGCGTGTTGTCCTTCGGGTAGAAATAAAGTACGACCGTCTTGCCCAGAAAGGCCTGAGGAGTGAACTTGATGCCTCCCGTGGCGTTCGCTTCAAGGTCGGGGAGAGATTTATTGAGAGCGGGCGTCATGCAGGTACGTGTCCCTATAGGGCGGAATCCTGCAATTATAAGGCTCGTGAGCCGTCGCTCGCGTTCTGGCGCCGGCGTTGGCGGCGCACGTGCTCCGTCAATCGAGCAGCAGCGCCGCCACCACGCGCCGGCTTTCTCCCGCCAGGATGTTGTACGTGCGGCAGGCCGCCTGCGTGTCCATGCTCTCGACGCCGATGCCTTTGGCGATCAGCGCACGCACCAGCACCGGCGGCACGAAACGATGTTGACGCCCGCTGCCGACGATCACCAGCTCCGGCCGCAGCGCCAGGAGCGGCTCGAAATGCGACTCGGCCAGTTCGTCGAAACGGGCACACGGCCAGGCCAGGATGTCGCCCTGGAACGGGACGATCACGCTGCAATCCCAGGGCTGAGCGTTGACGTTGATGCTGGCTGACGTGTAGCCGGTGATGACGTTGACGCCTTCGATGCGGTCGGGCTGGAATTTCACGGTGACGGGGTGCTCGACGTAGGGATGCGGGGTCCGGGCTTGCGCGCAGCAGTGTGCGAGTGGCAGACCGGTTCAGTCGGATAAAATTCTAGCTTTTGCGCCTGCGGCTGACCGCTCATCGAGCAGTGCCTTTGCGTCCTCCAGGAATCCCCGTGCTCAAGACCGTCGCCAAATCCAGCAAGCTCGCCAACGTGTGCTACGACATCCGCGGCCCCGTGCTGGAGAAGGCCCGCCAGATGGAGGAAGAGGGCCACAAGATCATCAAGCTCAACATCGGCAACCTCGCCGTGTTCGGGCTCGAGCCGCCCGACGAGATCGTGCAGGACATGATCCGCAACATGCCGCACGCTGCGGGCTACACCGACAGCAAGGGCCTGTTCGCGCCGCGCAAGTCGGTGGTGCACTACACGCAGGAGAAGGGCGTCAAGGGCGTCACCGTCGATGACGTCTATCTGGGCAACGGCGCCTCCGAGCTGATCGCCATGAGCATGAACGCGCTGCTCGACGACGGCGACGAGGTGCTGATCCCGTCGCCCGACTACCCGCTCTACACCGCGGTGGTGGCGCTGTCGGGCGGCAAGCCGGTGCACTACATGTGCGACGAGCAAGCCGAGTGGATGCCCGACATCGCCGACATCCGCCGCAAGATCACGCCCAACACCCGCGCGATCGTCGTCATCAACCCGAACAACCCGACCGGCGCGCTCTACCCCGACAGCGTGCTGCTGGAGCTGATCGAGGTGGCCCGCCAGCACCAGCTGATCATCTTTGCCGACGAGATCTACGACAAGACGCTCTACGACGGCCACACCCACACCAGCATCGCGGCGTTGGCCGACGACGTGCTGATCCTGACCTTCAACGGCCTGAGCAAGAACTACCGCTCCTGCGGCTACCGCGCCGGCTGGATGGTGGTGTCGGGCGACAAGCGCCATGCGCGCGACTACATCGAAGGTCTGAACATGCTGGCCTCGATGCGCCTGTGCGCCAACACGCCCGGCCAGCTGGCAATCCAGACCGCGCTGGGCGGCTACCAGAGCATCAAGGACCTGGTGGTGCCGACCGGCCGCTTGTGCCGCCAGCGCGACCTCGCGCACAAGCTGCTGAGCGAGATTCCGGGCGTCACCTGCGTCAAGCCCAAGGCGGCGCTCTACATGTTCCCGCGGCTCGACCCCAAGATGTACCCGATTGCCGACGACCAGCAGTTCGCCTACGAACTGCTGGCCGAAGAGAAGGTGCTGATCGTCCAGGGCACCGGCTTCAACTGGCCCACGCCCGACCATTTCCGGCTCGTCTTCCTGCCCAATTCGGACGACCTGACCGACGCGGTGAGCCGCATCGCGCGTTTCCTCGACCACTACCGCAAGCGCCACAGCGCCTGAGGCGCGTCGCTCTTTTCCTTCTCCCCTGAAACCGGCGCCCGAGTGCGCCCGATAGAGTCCCTATGAAACCCATCCAAGTCGGCCTGCTGGGCATCGGTACCGTCGGCAGCGGCACGTTCAACGTGCTCGCCCGCAACCAGGAAGAAATCCGCCGCCGCGCCGGCCGTGGCATCGAGATCACGATGGTGGCCGACCTCAACGTCGAGCGCGCCCGCGAGATCGTCGGCGACGCCGTCCAGGTGGTGGCCGACGCCCGCGAGGTGATCGCCAACCCCGAGATCGACATCGTCATCGAGCTGATCGGCGGCTACGGCATCGCCCGCGCGCTGGTGCTCGAAGCGATCGCCGCGGGCAAGCACGTCGTCACCGCCAACAAGGCGCTGCTGGCCGTGCACGGCACCGAGATCTTCGCCGCCGCGCGCGAAAAGGGCGTGATCGTCGCCTTCGAGGCCGCCGTCGCCGGTGGCATCCCGATCATCAAGGCGCTGCGTGAAGGCCTGACCGCCAACCGCATCCAGTGGATCGCCGGCATCATCAACGGCACCACCAATTTCATCCTGAGCGAGATGCGCGACAAGGGCCTCGACTTCGACGTCGTGCTCAAGCAGGCGCAGGCGCTGGGTTATGCCGAAGCCGACCCGACCTTCGACATCGAAGGCGTCGACGCCGCGCACAAGGCCACGTTGATGAGCGCGCTGGCGTTCGGCATCCCGGTGCAGTTCGACCGCGCCCACATCGAAGGCATCACCAAGCTGGGCGCGGCCGACATCCGCTACGCCGAGCAGCTCGGCTACCGCATCAAGCTGCTGGGCATCGCCAAGCGCCAGGCGGACGGCGGCGGTATCGAGCTGCGCGTGCACCCGACGCTGGTGCCGAGCAAGCGCCTGATCGCCAACGTCGAAGGCGCGATGAACGCCGTGATGGTGCAGGGCGACGCCGTCGGCACCACGCTGTACTACGGCAAGGGCGCCGGCAGCGAGCCGACCGCATCGGCCGTGATCGCCGACCTGGTCGACATCACCCGCCTGCACACCGCCGACCCGGATCACCGCGTGCCGCACCTGGCCTTCCAGCCCGACGAGCTGCACGCCACGCCGATCGTCGGCATCGACGCCGTGCGCACCGCCTTCTACCTGCGCCTGCGCGTGGCCGACCAGAAGGGCGTGCTGGCCGCCATCACCCGCATCCTGGCCGAGAGCGACATCTCGATCGACGCAGTGCTGCAGCGTGAATCGGCCGAAGGCGAGAACCAGACCGACGTGATCATCCTGACGCACGAGACCGTCGAGGGCCGCATGCGCGCCGCGCTGGCGCAGATGCAGGCGCTGCCGACGGTGCTGGCGCCGATCGTGAGCATCCGCAAGGAAGAGCTGGCCTGAGCCGCTGACACCGCACTGGACACGAGACGATGAAGTACATCAGCACCCGCGGCGACAAGACCGAGCGCGGCTTCTCCGAGATCCTGCTCGAAGGCCTGGCGCCCGACGGCGGGCTCTACCTGCCGGTGGCCTACCCGAAGGTCGACGCCGCCACGCTCGCCAAGTGGCGCGGCCTGAGCTACGCCGACCTGGCGTTCGAGATCCTGTCGCTCTACATCGACGACATCCCGGCTGCCGATCTGCGCGTGCTGGTCGACAAGACCTACACCGAAGCCGTGTTCGGCACGCCGCAGATCGTGCCGCTCAAGTCGCTCGAAGCCGGCCTGTGCCTCGAAGCCCTGTCCAACGGCCCGACGCTGGCCTTCAAGGACATGGCGATGCAGCTGCTCGGCAACCTGTTCGAGTACGAACTGGGCCGCCGCGGCGAGACGCTCAACATCCTCGGTGCCACCAGCGGCGACACCGGCAGTGCGGCCGAATACGCGATGCGCGGCAAGGCCGGCGTGAACGTGTTCATGCTCAGCCCGCACGGTCGCATGAGCCCGTTCCAGCAGGCGCAGATGTTCAGTCTGCAAGACGCGAACATCCACAACATCGCCGTCGAAGGCGTGTTCGACGACTGCCAGGACATCGTCAAGGCGGTCTCCAACGATCTGGCTTTCAAGCGCCAGTACCGCATCGGCACCGTCAACTCGATCAACTGGGCGCGGCTGCTGGCGCAGGTGGTGTACTACTTCGCCGGCTACTTCCAGGCCACGAAGGCCGAGGGCGAGCAGGTCAGCTTCGCGGTGCCGTCGGGCAACTTCGGCAACGTCTGCGCCGGCCACGTGGCGCGCATGATGGGCTTGCCGATCGCGCAGCTGGTGGTCGCCACCAACGAGAACAACGTGCTCGAGGAGTTCTTCAACACCGGCACCTACCGGGTGCGCGGCAGCGCGGAAACCTTCGAGACCTCCAGCCCGTCGATGGACATCAGCAAGGCCAGCAACTTCGAGCGCTTCGTGTTCGACCTGCTCGGCCGCGAAGGTGCGCGCATCCAGGCGCTGTTCGGCGCCGCGTTGTCGAAGGAGGGCGCTTTCACGCTCTCGACCGACGAGTTCGCCCGCGTGCCGGCCTACGGTTTCGTGTCCGGCCGCAGCACCCACGCCGACCGCCTGGCCACGATCCGCGACACCTGGCAGCGTTTTGGCGTGCTGATCGACACCCACACCGCCGACGGCCTGAAGGTCGGGCGTGAACACGTCCAGCCCGGCGTGCCGATGATCGTGCTGGAGACCGCGCTGCCGGCCAAGTTCGAGGCGACCATCACCGAGGCGCTGGGCGCCGACGTGAAGGCGCCGCGGCCGGCCGGCCTGGTCGACATCGAGTCGCGCCCGAAGCGCTTCGAGGTGATGCCGGTCGATGCCGCGCGCGTGCAGCGCTACATCGCCGAGCGCGTGTCGATCTGATGGCGCACGCGATCGCGCTGCAGCGTGGGTGCCGGCCATGAAGGTGGTCGGCCTCTGCGGCTCCTCGGGTTCGGGCAAGACCAGCCTGGCCGAGGGCCTGATCCGCGAACTGAAAGCCAGCGGCCAGCGGGTGTCGGTGGTCAAGCACGCACACAAGCGCTTCGACATCGACGTGCCCGGCAAGGACTCGCACCGCCACCGCGAGGCCGGCGCCTTCGAGGTGGTGATCGCCAACAACCACCGGCTGGCCAAGGTGCGCGAGTTCGAGGTCGAGTACGAACCGAGCGTGCACGACCTGCTGGCCGAACTGGTCGACTGCGGCGAGGCGCACTGGGTGCTGGTCGAGGGTTTCAAACACGCTGCGCTGCCCAAGATCGAGGTCTGGCGCGCCGCGCACGGCGCCCCGGCCTTGTACGCCGCCGGCGATCCGTTCGTGATCGCCGTGGCCACCGACCCGACGCCGTCGCTGCCCGCGCCGACCGGATTGCCGGTGCTGGATCTGAACCAGCCGCGCGCGATCGCGGCCTTCCTGTTGCAAGATTCGGCTCGATATGACTACCACGCCCCCCAAGACTTCCTCTAGCGCCGGCGCCCCCGGGCGCGGCGCCTTGCTGAGCCTCGACGAAGCGATCGAGCGCCTGCTGTCGACCGTGCAGCCGCTGCCGCCAGCCAGCCACGAACGCGTCTCGACCTTCGAAGCGCTCGGCCGCATCCTGGCCGAGGACGTCCGCTCGCTGCTCGACGTGCCGCCGGCCGACAACACCTCGATGGACGGTTACGCGATGCGCGCGGCCGACGTGCCCGCCGAGGGCACGCGCCTGCCGGTCAGCCAGCGCGTGCCGGCCGGCGTGGTCGGCCAGCCGCTGCAGCCTGGCACGGCGGCGCGGGTGTTCACCGGCGCGCAGATCCCGCTCGGCGCCGATGCGGTGGTGATGCAGGAGCAATGCAGCGCCGAGGCTTCCGAGGGGGGCGAGGGCCTGGGCGCCGTGCGCATCAACACCGTGCCCGAATCGGGCCAGTGGATCCGCCGCCGCGGCGAGGACGTGCAACACGGCAGCGTGGTGCTGCACGCCGGCACGCGCCTGACGCCGGCCGCGCTGGGCCTGGCAGCCTCGGTCGGGGCGGCCAACCTGCAGGTCGCGCGCCGTCCGCGCGTGGCGCTGTTCTCCACCGGCGACGAACTGGTGATGCCCGGCGAGCCGCTCAAGCCCGGCGCGATCTACAACTCCAACCGCTACACGCTGTGCGCGCTGCTGCAAAGCCTGGGCTGCGAGGTCACCGACCTGGGCATCGTGCCCGACCGGCTCGACGCCACCCGCGCCGCGCTGCGCGATGCCGCGCATGGCCACGACCTGATCCTGACCTCCGGCGGCGTGTCGGTCGGCGAAGAGGATCACATCAAGCCCGCCGTGATGGCCGAGGGCCGGCTCGACACCTGGCAGATGGCGATCAAGCCCGGCAAGCCGCTCGCCTTCGGCAGCGTGCGCCGCAGTGGCGAAGACGCTGGTGACAGCGCGGCCGGCCATTCGGGCGCCTGGTTCATGGGCCTGCCGGGCAATCCGGTGTCGAGCTTCGTGACCTTCCTGCTGCTGGTGCGCCCCGTGCTGCTGCGCCTGCAGGGTGCGACCGACACGGCGCCGCGCACCTACACGCTGCGCGCCGATTTCGACTGGCCGCGCGCCGACAAGCGCCGCGAGTTCCTGCGCGTGCGGCTCAACGCGGCCGGCGGGCTCGACCTGTTTCCGAACCAGAGTTCGGGCGTGCTGACGTCGGCGGTGTGGGCCGACGGTCTGCTCGACAACCCGGGCGGGCAGACCATCCGGGCCGGCGATGCGGTGCGTTTCATTCCGATTGCCGCGTGATTTGTTCAAGCCAGACATGAAGATCCAACTGCGTTATTTCGCCTCGCTGCGCGAAGCCCTCGGTGCCGGCGAAAGCCTCGAACTGCCCGCGCCGACCACGGTGGCCGCGGTGCGCGACCGGCTCATCGCCCAGGGCGAACCGCACGCCAGCGCGCTGGCCCGCGGCCGCGCGCTGCGTGCGGCGCTGAACCAGACGATGTGCAGCGAAGACACCGAGTTGACAGACGGCGCCGAGCTGGCGTTTTTCCCGCCCGTGACCGGCGGCTGAGGAGTTGGACGTGAATACGCCCCGGGTGACGATCCAGCAGGCCGATTTCGACCTTTCTGCCGAGGTCGCGGCCTTGCGTGCTGGTGACGGTGGCGTCGGCGCGGTGGCCAGTTTCATCGGCACCGTGCGCGACCGCAGCGACGGCGCCGGTGTCAGCGCGATGGAACTGGAGCATTACCCCGGCATGACCGAGCGCAGCATCGAGGCCATGATCGACACGGCGCTGCAGCGCTTTGACATCCGCGCCGCGCGCGTCATCCACCGCGTCGGGTTGCTGCAGCCGCAGGACCAGATCGTGCTGGTGGCCGTCAGCTCGGCGCACCGCGGCCAGGCCTTCCAGGCCTGCGAGTTCCTGATGGACTACCTCAAGACCGAGGCGCCGTTCTGGAAGAAGGAAACCACGCCCGAGGGCGCGCGCTGGGTCGACGCCCGCGTCAGCGACGACGATGCGCTGCGCCGCTGGGGCATCACGCCGGGCAACGTCGGCTGACACGGCCGCACCGGCCGTCCGATTGACGGCGGATTGATCCTCGTCTACCGGCTGTCACCAAAGGCGCTGCGGCGGGCCTTGAAATGGGGCCATGCTGCCTAAGATTCTCTGCAACCCGGAGGATCTGCCCATGCGACTCGACAAGCTCACGACTGCTTTCCAACAAGCCCTGGCCGACGCGCAGAGCTTGGCCATCAACCGCGACAACCCCTACATCGAACCGGCCCACCTGTTGGCGGCGATGCTGGCGATGCAGGACGGCCCGAAGGCCTTGCTCGACCGCGCCGGCGCCAACACCGCGGCGCTGAAAACCGCGATGGACACGCTGATCAGGGGCCTGCCGCAGGTCGAGGGCAGCGGTCAGTCGGTGCAGCCGGGCCGTGATCTGCTCGCGCTGCTGCAGGCGGCTGAAAAGGATGCCGGCAAGCGCGGCGACCAGTTCGTCAGCAGCGAGCTGTTCCTGCTGGCGGTGGCCGACAGCAAGAGCGACATCGGCGGCGTGGTGCGTGGTCACGGCCTGACGCGCAAGGCGCTCGAGGCCGCGATCGACGCGGTGCGCGGTGGCGCCACGGTCGACAACGCCGAGGCCGAAGGCCAGCGCGAGGCGCTCAAGAAATACACGCTCGACCTGACCGAGCGCGCCCGCATGGGCAAGCTCGACCCGGTGATCGGCCGCGACGACGAGATCCGCCGCGCCATCCAGGTGCTGCAGCGCCGCAGCAAGAACAACCCGGTGCTGATCGGCGAGCCGGGTGTCGGCAAGACCGCGATCGTCGAGGGCCTGGCGCAGCGCATCGTCAACGGCGAGGTGCCCGAGAGCCTGAAGAACAAGCGCGTGCTGGTGCTCGACATGGCCGGGCTGCTGGCCGGCGCCAAGTACCGCGGCGAGTTCGAGGAGCGCCTGAAGGCGGTGCTCAAGGAAGTGGCCGCCGACGAGGGCCGCATCATCCTGTTCATCGACGAGCTGCACACGATGGTCGGCGCCGGCAAGGCCGAGGGCGCGATCGACGCCGGCAACATGCTCAAGCCCGCGCTGGCGCGTGGCGAGCTGCACTGCATCGGCGCGACCACGCTCAACGAATACCGCAAGTACGTCGAGAAGGACGCCGCGCTGGAGCGGCGTTTCCAGAAGGTGCTGGTCGACGAACCGAGCGTGGAGGCCACGGTCGCCATCCTGCGCGGCCTGCAGGAAAAGTACGAGGTGCACCACGGCGTGCAGATCACCGACCCGGCCATCATCGCCGCGGCCGAGCTGAGCCACCGCTACGTCACCGACCGCTTCCTGCCCGACAAGGCGATCGACCTGATCGACGAGGCGGCGGCCAAGATCAAGATCGAGATGGACTCCAAGCCGGAGTCGATGGACAAGCTCGATCGCCGGCTGATCCAGCTCAAGATCGAGCGCGAGGCGGTGCGCAAGGAGAAGGACGAAGGTTCGGTGCGCCGCTTCGGCCTGATCGAGGAAGAGATCGCCAAGCTCGAACGCGAAGCGGCCGATCTGGAGGAGATCTGGAAGGCTGAAAAGGCCGCCGCGCAGGGTTCCAAGCAGTTCATGGAAGAGATCGAGAGCGCGCGCCTGCAGATCGAGGAGTTCAAGCGCAAGGGCGATTTCAACCGCGTGGCCGAGTTGCAGTACGGCAAGCTGCCCGAGCTGGAAAAGAAGCTGCACGACGCCCAGGCCAAGGAGGCCGGCAAGGCCAAGGGCGGTCAGGGCCCGCAACTGCTGCGCACGGTGGTGGGCGCCGAGGAGATCGCCGAGGTGGTGTCGCGTGCCACCGGCATCCCGGTGGCCAAGCTGATGCAGGGCGAGCGCGACAAGCTGCTGCAGATGGAAGGCAAGCTGCACGACCGCGTGGTCGGCCAGAGCGAGGCGATCATCGCGGTGAGCAACGCGATCCGGCGTTCACGCGCCGGCTTGAGCGACCCGAACCGGCCGCTCGGCAGCTTCCTGTTCCTGGGGCCCACCGGCGTCGGCAAGACCGAGCTGTGCAAGGCGCTGGCGGGTTTCCTGTTCGACAGCGACGACCACATGATCCGCATCGACATGAGCGAGTTCATGGAGAAGCACTCGGTGAGCCGGCTGATCGGCGCGCCCCCGGGTTACGTCGGTTATGACGAAGGCGGCTACCTGACCGAGGCGGTGCGCCGCAAGCCTTACAGCGTGCTGCTGCTCGACGAGGTCGAGAAGGCGCATCCGGACGTCTTCAACGTGCTGCTGCAGGTGCTCGACGACGGCCGCCTGACCGACGGGCAGGGCCGCACGGTCGACTTCAAGAACACCGTGATCGTGATGACCAGCAACCTGGGCTCGCACCAGATCATGCAGATGGCCGGGCAGGACACCGAGCTGATCCGCGAGGCGGTGTGGGCCGAGGTCAAGCAGCATTTCCGCCCGGAGTTCCTGAACCGCATCGACGAGGCGGTGGTGTTCCATGCGCTCGACCAGAAGCACATCGAGGCGATCGCGCAGATCCAGCTGAAGGCGCTGGCGGCGCGGCTGGGCAAGATGGAGATGACGCTGGAGGTCTCGCCCGAGGCGCTGGCCGAGCTGGCGAAGGTCGGCTTCGATCCGGTGTTCGGCGCGCGGCCGCTCAAGCGGGCGATCCAGCAGCGCATCGAGAACCCGGTCGCCAAGCTGATCCTGGAGGGCCGCTTCGGCCCGAAGGACGTGGTGCCGGTCAACGTCGGCGCCACCGGCGACTTCGAGTTCGGCCGCACGGTGCACTGACGTTGCGAAGCCGGGGTGGCGAGAGGCTGCCCCGGTCTCGTTTCGGGCTTGAGCCCGGTATCAGATCACCGGGCTGCGGGGCAGGGCGGCATCGAGCGCCATCAGGCGCGGGCGCAGCTGGGGCCAGTCGGCCTTGGTCGGCATGAATATGACGTGGATCGCCAGCCCCGGCTGGGCGTGCAGCGAGCGCAGGCCCTGGGCCTTGAGGCCGCCCATCAGCAAGATCTCGTCGGCCGGCCCGTCGATGCCCAGCTGCTTGCGGCTGGCGGCGGCCGCGGCCATCAGCAGCGTGCCGCGCCGGGCCAGATCGGCCGGCGTCGGATGGGTCCCGGCGTGGGCGAGCACCCGGCTGGTGGCGAGCTCGAATATGCAGACGTCCTGGATGCCCGGCAGCGCCGCGGCCTCCTGCACGAAGCGTTCGAGCGGTTTCGGGCGCGGCGCGATGGCCCGGTTGTCGGGCATCGGCTGGGCGCTCTCGCGAGCGGGTGCCAGCGCTTCGAGCAAGGCGAGGTTCTGCCCGTCGGGGTTCTGCGTGGTCTGGATCTGGTTCCAGGTGGCACTCAGGAAGGCCCAGGCCTCGGCCGGTCGGCTGACCATCGGCGCCAGGCGGGTCTGGACGCCGGCGCCTGCGGTCAGGCCGCCGGCCACCGCCTTGAGCGCGATCGCGGTGCCGGGCGCCAGCGGCATCAGCTGCAGGTGCGGGCAGCGCCAGCTGGTGCTGAACAGCAACTCGCGCAGCGGCTGCAACTGCTCGGGTACCGCATGGGCAGGCAGGTCGCCCATCATCACGACCGACAGGGTGGCGCGGCTGAGCAGCACGCGCGTGATCGCCTGGCGCGAGTGGGTGTCGGTGTCGGCATCGGTGCCGTAGAGGCGGATCAACTGCTGGTTGGCCGCCACGCAGTCGACGAACTCGATGCTCGCCAGCGTGGTGCCGTAACCCTGGCGCCTGACCACCAGACGCTGGACCGGCCGGCCGGCCGCCGCCGCGACCGCGTGCAGCAGATGGCTCGAGGCATGGCAGGCGAGGTCGTGCAGGGCGATGTAAGCCGGCTGAAGGTGCTCGAACTGCTGCTGAAGGGCCTCGCCCACTTCGCAGGAAACAAACAACTCACGGATGTGATTGCCCACCGCGCGGCCGATGTCCGGCCGCTCGCCCAGGTACTCCCCCGGGCTGCGCTGGATGAGCGTGGCAACCTGGCTGTCGATTCCGGATAACTGTCCGGCCAGACTGGCCGGCGGGTGGCTGTCCGTACCCCGCGGTGACGCTCGACCGGCCAATGCCTCGATCGATGAGTTCATGCCTAACCTCCAAACCCGAGCAGGGCATTCCGGGGTATCGTGGACAGGCGGCAATGCGATTTCACAATCAGAATGGCGCCGCGTGCATTTGTTTACACTCATCCTATCATTCGCGCCCGAGTTCCCGCGCATGCCGACCGGCGGCGCGTTCGCCTGATGTGATTCAGCACGGGCCGCAACTCAAATACATGACTTCATCTCAGCATTCGGATAATTTGCCGGTGGTTATCGTCGGCGCGGGTTTGGCGGGACTCACCGTGGCCTTGCAACTGGCGCAACAGGCGCGCCCGGTGATCGTTCTCGCCAAACGCAACCTCGAGGAAGGAGCCACCGCCTGGGCTCAGGGCGGCATCGTCGGCGTCCTGGGCGGTGACGACAGCATCGACAGTCATGTGCGCGACACCCAGGATGCCGGCGCCGGCCTCGTCGACGAGCACACGGCCCGTTTCATCGCCGAGCGCAGCGCCGACGCGGTGGCCTGGCTGGTCGATCGCGGCGTGCCCTTTTCGGCCGACCCCAGCGGCCCGCTCGGCCTGCACCTGACGCGCGAGGGGGGCCACGCGGTGCGTCGCATCGCCCATGCGGCCGACGCCACCGGCAAGGCGATCCACGACGCGCTGCTCGCCGAGGTGGCCCGCCACCCGAACATCTCGCTGCGCGAACGCTGGATGGCGGTCGACATCGTCACCTCGCGCCAGATCAAGCGCGACGAGGCGCCGCGCTGTTATGGCATCTATGCGCTCGACATCGACAGCCAGCGGGTCGAGACACTCGATGCCAGCGCCGTGGTGCTGGCCAGCGGCGGTGCGGGCAAGGTCTACCGCTACACCACCAACCCGGACACCTCCACCGGCGACGGCATCGCGATGGCCTGGCGCGCGGGCTGCCGGGTCGGCAACATGGAGTTCATCCAGTTCCATCCGACCTGCCTGTACCACCCGCAGGATCGCAGCTTCCTGATCACCGAGGCCTTGCGCGGCGAGGGTGGCGTGCTCAAGCTGCCCGACGGCACGCGGTTCATGCCCGCGCACGACCCCCGCGCCGAGCTGGCACCGCGCGACGTGGTCGCCCGGGCGATCGACTTCGAGATGAAGCGACACGGCGTCGACCACGTCTGGCTGGACGCCACCCACCTCGGCGAAGAGTTCCTGAAGGAGCACTTCCCGACCATCCACGCCCGCTGCCTGGCGCTGGGCATCGACATCGCGCGCCAGCCGATCCCGGTGGTTCCGGCGGCCCACTACACCTGTGGCGGCGTGGTCACCGACCTCAACGGCCGCACCGATCTGCCCGGTCTGTACGCGGTGGGCGAGGCCACCTACACCGGTCTGCACGGCGCCAATCGCCTGGCCAGCAATTCACTGCTCGAGTGCGTGGTGCTGGGCCGCAGCTGCGCCGAAAACATCATCGCGCGTGGCACCGAAACCCGGCCGGCACTGCCGGCCTGGGACGAAAGCCAGGTGGAGAACGCCGACGAGCAGGTGGTGATCTCGCACAACTGGGACGAGCTGCGCCTGCTGATGTGGAACTACGTCGGCATCGTGCGCACCACGCGCCGGCTCGAGCGCGCACTGCATCGCATCGAGTTCCTGCGCAGCGAGATCGACGACTACTACGCCAACTTCCGGGTCAACCGCGACCTGCTGGAGTTGCGCAACCTGGTCGATTGCGCCGAGCTGATCGTGCGCTCCGCGCTGATGCGGCATGAAAGCCGCGGGCTGCATTACAGCCGCGACTTCCCGGACACGCTGCCGGTGAGCTTCCCGACCATCCTGGTGCGCGAGGCCAAGCGCCGGCCGATGCACGGCGCCTGAGACCGGCTCAGCGCCGGGCTCGCATGGCGATGCGGGCCTGCACGAACTCGAAGGCGAAGCTGACCGCTTCGTTGATCGTCTGGTCCATCGACAGGCGCTCCTTTTCGGTCAGGTAGAACGCCAGGTCGACGGTGTGCCGGATGTAGCGCGCGCCCAGCCGGTTCAGGGCCACGCATGCGACGTCGGGCAGGGCGTCCTCGTCCAGATACGGATAGGTGGCGGCCAGGCGCGCAACCGCGTCGAACACCGGGCGTTCGTAATGGTTGTGGACGGAGCTGAAATCTGCGTTCATGGTCGTTCGTGCCCGCGGTCGGTGGTGCTGACGCAGATATCGGCGCCCTGGCGCCGGACTTGATCGATCACGCCGCCGGGCCCCGATCAGGCCGCGCCGATGCCGGGCACCAGCCCCTGCGCGGGCTGGCGTGTCGCGTTCGGATTGGCGGCCACGAAGTCGAGCATGCGGTTGATGCAGCCCTCGGCCTTGACGCGCACCGGTTCGTCGACGAACACCTCGCCCTGGCCCTGGCCCTGCTCGAGGCAGTCGATCACGCCCTGCAGCGCGTTCATCGCCATCCAGGGGCAATGCGCGCAGCTCTTGCAGGTGGCGCTGTTGCCGGCGGTCGGTGCCTCGAACAGCTTCTTGTGCGGCGCCGCCTGGCGCATGCGGTGGAACATGCCGTTGTCGGTCGCCACGATGAACTCCTGCGCGTCGAGTTCGGTCACGGCGCGCAGCAGTTGGGCGGTCGAGCCCACCACGTCGGCCTGCTCGACCACGTTGCGCGGCGATTCCGGGTGCACCAGCACCTTGGCGTTCGGGTGCTCGCGGCGCAGCAACTCCAGCTCGATGCCCCGGAACTCGTCGTGCACGATGCAGGCGCCGTTCCACATCAGCATGTCGGCGCCGCTCTGGCGCTGCACGTAGCTGCCGAGGTGGCGGTCGGGCGCCCAGAGGATCTTCTGGCCTTGCTCATGCAGGTGACGCACGATCGGCAGCGCACACGAGCTCGTCACCATCCAGTCGGCGCGCGCCTTCACGGCCGCGCTGGTGTTGGCGTAGACCACCACCGTGCGGTCCGGATGGGCGTCGCAGAAGGCCGCGAACGAGTCGGCCGGGCAGCCGAGATCGAGCGAGCAGGTGGCGTCGAGATCGGGCATCAGCACGCGCTTGTGCGGCGACAGGATCTTGGCGCTCTCGCCCATGAAACGCACGCCCGCGACGATCAGCGTCTGCGCGGCATGGTCACGGCCGAAGCGCGCCATCTCGAGCGAATCGGAGACGCAGCCACCGGTCTCCATCGCCAGATCCTGCAGGTCGCCGTCGACGTAGTAGTGCGCCACCAGCACGGCGCGGTGCTGCGCCAGCAGGTCACGGGCACGCTGCTTGAGCGCATCGCGCTGCGTCGGGCTGAGCGGAACCGGAACCTTGGCCCAGGCGTGGGCGATGCAGGTCGCGCCGCTGGCGTCCTGCTCGGTGTAGTCGAAAAGCGCGGTCGTCATGGTCGGTAGATGCGAACGGAAACGGATCGCGCATGCTAGCCCAGCCGCCTGTGTCGGCCGGCGTCAGGGTGACGCCCCGCGCGCCGGGCGCCGGTGTTCAGTCGAGGTGGTTGCGGGCGATCGCCAGATGCCAGCGCGACTGGGCCGGGTCCCCGAACTCGCGGTCGACCACGGCGATCAGCAGCAGTTCCGGCTGCGACTTCAGCGGCAGCACCAGATTCAGGTGTCCGCCGGCGTTCCAGCTCAGTTCTTCGAGCGCGGGGTCCGACATCGTGTCGCGGTAGGCGCTCCAGAGGCGGCAGGCTGCGGCCGCGCTGTCTTGCAGCAGATCCGCCTGGCCTTGTCGGGCCAGCACGGTGCCGTCACGGCCGTCGACCAGGGCGCAGCCGCAGACACCGGGTGCTGCGCTCGCCAGTGACAAGGCCATCGCGCTGACGGCGTCGGCGGGCGTGCCGGTTCGGGTCGCGGGTCTTTCCGTGGTCGCCACCGCCATGCCGCCGGGCAACAGGGCCTGGCCATGACTGCCGTGGTGCCGGCTGCCTGCGCTGCGGGGGGCGGGGCTCGAAGTCGGTCCGGCCGGACGTTGTGCGGCCATCGGTGAACGCGGGGTCTTGCTGCGATTCAATGGGATCTCCTGCGGATCTGCGGACGGCGTGCCGGTGCCCAGGGCCGTGACCTGTTCGATCAGCTGGCCGGACCAGCCCGCGGCATTGCTCCTGAACAGCTCGAGCACATGGATGCGCAAACCCGCCGGCCAGCTCAGGCGGCGCAGACGCTGTGCCCGGCTGGGTTTGTCGGTGGGCGACACGAGCAGCAGCGGCGGACCGTCCCATTCGTTGTCGGGCAACTGGGCGCGCACGTGGCGAGCCAGTTCGGAGTCGAGCGCGCTGCCGGCCAGGATGATCGCGCGGCTCGCCTGCGCCAGCAGGGACAGCGCCAGGCGCATCGCGACCGGCTCGTCGGGCGCGGCGCGCAGCAGCATCACGCCGACGCTGCCGGGCTCGGGCCGGAACAAGGTGTGTTCGATGATCAGCAGCGGCTCGGCCATGCCTTCGCGGCGCAGGCGCACCTCGGTCAGCTCACCCGAACCGAGTGCTGCCAGCGCATGCATCGAAAACCCGGTCCAGTTGCGGCCCGGATCCCAGAGCACCACGATCTGTTCGGGCGGCGCGCTGCCGCGCCGGAACAGCAAGGCCACCTGCGGCGCGGTGGGCGATTCGTCGGTGGTGCGCAGTTCCCGGGTGTGGCGCTGCACGTTGTGCATCACCTCGGACGGCACGCTGACGCTGCTTTGCCAGGGGTCGTCGTCGCCGCGATTTGGCTTGGGCAGGTCGACGGCCCCGGAAGACGGAGTTGCTGAAGACATGGATCGGGCTGTGCCGGCGCGGGTGGGGGTGCGGCAGTGGCTCAGTTGAGCACCTGCTGGGCCTCCATGATGCGAAAGCGTGTCATGGCCAGGTTGCTGCGCAGCTTGTCGAGCACGGCCAGGATGAAGTAGTCGGGATGGGCCTGCAGCGTGCGCAGGATGTGATAGCGGCTGCCGGCCGTCACCAGGACCTCGTCGACCGGATCGTTCGGACGCGCATGGCCGAGCTGGCGCAGCGTGCGGCGATGCACGCGCAGCACTTCGCTGGCGGCCAGGGCGGCGCGGTCGATGTCGGGGCCACGTCCTTCGCTGGCCACCACCTGGCCGGTGTTGACGTCGACCAGAACGGCATAGATCAGGCCATCGAGCAGCATCAGCTCGTGCAGCACCACGCTGGCGCGCTGGTGGTCGGGCGGGCGCCGAGCGCCGTCCTGCCCGAAGGTCGAATCGCCCGGGCTCTGGCCCGGATAGGCCGAGGTTGCCGACGGGTAGCCCGCGTTGGCCACCAGCACCGTGGTGGTGTTGTTGGTGTGCACGCTGTCGCTGTGCGGGGCCGGGCTGAGGCCGGGCGGATGGGTCGGCGCGAACGCCGCGGCCACGCCGAAGGTGCTCGGGCCGGCATCGGCGCGCGGCGACGTCATCGCGCCGAACGGATTGCTGGTCGCGTTCGCCGCGGCCGGCGTGCCGTCGGCCTGCAGGTTGTTCCAGTAGGCCAGCAACTTGTTCCAGACCGCGCTGGCACTGGTGAGCGGCTCGGCGAGCGTGCTGACCTTCATGCCCGCGGGCCACTTCATGCCCTCGATCTTGTTGGCGATCCAGACCGCGCCCACCGGCAGCATGAACAGCAGGCGCGGGCAGCGCCAGGTGTCGCTGGCCATCGCGGCGCGCAGGTTGGTCAGCATCTCGTCGATCGCCGACGGCGGCAGCGGGCCGACGATGACGGCGGTCAGGTCCGAGCGCTCCATCAGCGCGATCGGGATCGAGGCGACATCGGCGCCTTGCGTGCGCACGTCGGCGTGATAGACCTTGAGCGTGTCGTCGAGCCGGCGCGGCAGCGTCGTGCGCTCGATCATCGCCAGCGTCGCGAGCGTGGTCTGGTCGCGCAGGTGCAGGCGCTCGACCGGCTGACCGCTGGCGTCGGCCAGCGCCTTGATGACCGACACCGCCCACATCTGCGCCGGGTCGAACAGCGTGATGACACGCTGGTCGGCGCCGTGTTCTTCACGCGTGCTCGCGAAGTGCGCCCGCATCGCCTGCGCGGGCGAGCCGGTGACGAACAGGTCGCGCACATGGCGATCGACGATCTGGCCGTGATCGTTGACCTCGCCGGTCACCGATTCAAGGATGGCCGTGGCCGCGAAATCGCGCTCGGCCTCGCGCCGGTCAGCGGGCTCGCGCAGCGGTGCCAAATCCCCAAACAGGCTTTTCAGCATCATTACCTCATCGTGATGTTCGAACTGGATTTTCTCGGCGGTGACCGCGTCGACAAACTGACCCGGTTGCCTTCATGCGCTACTTTAGTCGTAGCCGGTGTCACGCCTGGAAACAGGTGGAAACATGATCACGCGGGACTTCCCGCAGATCGGCGCCGAACGACCCGGCAGGCCACGCCCTCACAGGCCGTGCGCACGGGTTCTATCATTCCCCGATGCACACTCAGTCAGAACCGCAACCGGCCTCGCTCCGGCAAGACGCCCGCACCATCGGCCTGGTCGGGCTGGTGCACGGCACCTCGCACTTCTTTCATCTGCTGCTGCCACCGCTTTTCCCGTTTTTCATCAGCGAGTTCGGGCTGAGTTATTCGCAGCTGGGTTTGCTGGTGACGGTCTTTTTCGTCATCTCGGGCGTCGGCCAGGCACTGTCGGGGTTTGTGGTCGACCGCATCGGCGCGCGCCCGGTGCTGATCGCGGCGCTGTGCTGTTTCGTGCTGGCCGCGCTCAGTGCGGCGGGCGCCCGGGGTTATGCGGGACTGATGGCGGCGTCGGCGCTGGCCGGGCTCGGCAATGCGCCGTTTCACCCGGCCGACTTCACGATACTCAACCGCCGGGTCAGCCCGGCGCGCCTGGGCCATGCCTATTCGGTGCACGGCATCAGCGGCAATCTGGGCTGGGCGGTGTCACCGCTGTTCACCGCCGGTCTGGTCAGCTTGACCGGATCGATCCGCATCGCCTACCTCGGCGTCGCCGCGCTTGCGGTGGTGGTTCTGGCCATCGTCCTGCTGTCGCGTGACAGCCTGAACGACCGGGCGCCCGGTGCCCCGGCGGCCACGGGCACCGGCCACGGCAGTCCGGGCGCCGGCAAACCGGAGCACGTGCTGGCCTTCCTGCGGCTGCCGTCGATCTGGCTGTGCTTCTCTTTCCTGTTCTTCACCACCTGCGCACTCAGCGCGATCCAGAGCTTTGCCAGCCCGGCGCTGCATCAACTGCACGACCTGCCGCTCACCTGGTCGGGGCTGGTCGTCAGCGGCTACATGGTCTGCGGCGCGATCGGCATGGTCGCCGGCGGCTTCTTGTTGACCCGTTTCAGCAAACTCGAACCTTTGATCGCCGTGACGCTGGTATTTTCCGGGTTGCTGCTGCTGCTGGCTGTCACGCCCTGGGTTTCCGGCCTGACGGCGCTGGCGCTGGTGTCGCTGGCCGGCCTGGGCACCGGTCTGGCCGGCCCCTCGCGGGACATGCTGATCCGCCGAGCCGCACCGCCCGGTGCGTCAGGGCGCGTCTACGGCCTGGTCTATTCGGGACTCGACCTCGGCTTTGCGTTGTCGGCGCCGGTCTTCGGCCATCTGCTCGATGCCGGCCAGGCGGCGGCGATCTTCGAAGGATCGGCGCTCGCCTTGCTCGCTGCGGTCATGTCGGCGGCGCTGGTCGGCCGATCGTTGACGGCACGGGTCGCGGCACCCACCCGGACGGCTTGACCGCCACACACTCCCAATGAACGAAGGACGCTCGATGTTTGTCTCTTGCCTTGAATCGACCTTGCGGCTGGGCCGTGCGGCCTTGTGCGCGGCCGGCCTCGCGACGGCCGTGGCGGCACACGCGGTCGACGTGGGCCAGCCCGCACCGGCAGTGAAACTGGCCGGCGTGCAGGGCACGGTCGACCTCGCCGCCTTGCGCGGCCAGGTGGTCTACCTCGACTTCTGGGCATCCTGGTGCGGGCCTTGCCGGGTCAGCTTTCCGTGGATGAACCAGATGCAGGCCAGGTACGGCGCACGCGGCCTGCAGGTCGTCGGCGTCAGCGTCGACGCCAAGCGCGAAGACGCCGACAAGTTCCTGGCCCAATTGCCGGCGAATTTCCTGATCGCCTTCGACCCCGCCGGCGACACGCCCAAGCGCTACGCCATCAAGGGCATGCCGACGGCGGTGCTGATCGGCGCCGATGGCCAGGTGCTGCACCGCCACAGCGGTTTCCGCGAAAACGACCAGCAGGGACTCGAAGCCGCGATCGTCGCCGCCCTGAAACAGGCCGGGCGCTGAAAAGCGACAATCGCAGCATGATCGTTTCCACTTATCCGGCGCTGCGGACGCGGTGCCTCTCGCGGCTCGCACGTGTGCGCCAGGACCTCCTCGTGCCGCTGTTGCTGATGCTGTCGGTGCTGCTCGGCGGTTGGCCGGCGGCCGCTGCGGCGGCTGACGAGTTTCTCGAGCCCGACCAGGCCTTCAAGCTCAGCGCCCGCAGCCCCGACGGCGCCAGCATCGAGCTGCGCTACGAAGTCGCGCCCGGTTACTACCTCTACCGCGAGCGCTTCGCGGTCGAAGCGGCGCCGACCGGCGTGAAGCTGGGCGAGGTGCTCTATCCGCCGGGCAAGATCAAGTTCGACGAAACCTTCCAGAAGGACGTCGAGAGCTACCGCGACACCTTGCTCGTGTCGGTTCCGGTGCTGGCCGGTCCGGCGCAGTTCAAGCTGGCCGTCACCAGCCAGGGCTGCGCCGATGCGGGCCTGTGCTACCCGCCGCGCCAGCAGGTGCTGAAGGTGCAGATCGATGGTGGCGCCGTCCGCCAGGTCGAGTTGATGGCCGAAGAGGCCGGCCTGGCCTGGCAGCCGGCCCCCTCCGAACTGCTGACGATCACCGCCCAGCGTGTTGCCACCCGCCCGGCCGCAGCGTCGCCCGACAGCGCCACCGCGGCGCTGCAATCGGGCAGCCTCTGGACGATCGCGGGCGTGTTCCTGCTCGCCGGCGTGCTGCTGTCGTTCACGCCCTGCGTGCTGCCGATGGTGCCGATCCTGTCGTCGATCATCGTCGGCCAGGGCGGGCCGGTGTCGCGCTGGCGCGGGCTCGGGCTGTCGGTCAGCTACTCGCTCGGCATGGCGCTGGTCTACACGCTGTTCGGCGTGGCCGCCGGCTTGGCCGGCGAGGGACTGGCCGCCGCGCTGCAGAACCCCTGGGTGCTGGGCGCCTTCGCGCTGCTGCTGGTGGGGCTGTCGCTGTCGATGTTCGGCTACTACGAGCTGGCGCTGCCGCACGCGCTGCAAAGCCGGCTGGCCCAGGTCTCGAGCGGCTTCCAGGGCGGCCAGCACCTGGGCGTGTTCGCGATGGGCGGGATCTCCGCCCTGATCGTCGGGCCGTGCGTGGCCGCGCCGCTGGCCGGCGCGCTGGTCTACATCAGCCAGACCCGCGACGTGCTGCTGGGCGCCGTGGCGCTGTTCGCGATGGCCTGCGGCATGAGCCTGCCGCTGCTGCTGGTGGGCGTGTCGGCCGGGTCGCTGCTGCCGCACTCGGGGGCGTGGATGGAGTCGGTCAAGCGCTTCTTCGGCGTGCTGCTGATCGCGGTGGCGCTGTGGATGGTCACGCCGGTGCTGCCGGTCTGGCTCATGATGGCCGCCTGGGGCAGCCTGATGCTGGTGAGCGCGTCCTACCTCGGGCTGCTCGAGCCGCTGGCGCCGACGGCCCGCCGGTCGGCCCACCTGGGCAAGGGGCTGGCGCTGGTGCTGGCCATCGGCGGCGCGGCGCAATGGCTGGGCATGCTCTCGGGCGGGCGTTCGCTGCTGCAGCCGCTCTCGCACCTCGTCAGCTCGGTCAGCACCGACGCGCGGGGCGCCGTGCTGGCCGACGGCAGCGGTCGGTCTTCGCCGACCCAGGCGGGCGAGGTGCATTTCCAGCGCGTCAAGTCGGTGGCCGAACTCGACGCCCTGCTGCTCACCGCCGGCAAGCCGGTGATGCTCGACTTCTATGCCGACTGGTGCGTCTCGTGCAAGGAGTTCGAGCAGTTCACCTTCCGTGACCCGCAGGTCCAGGCCAAGCTGGCCGGCGCGGTGCTGGTGCAGGCTGACGTGACCGCCAACGACGCCGACGACCGCGCCCTGCTCAAGCGCTTCCAGCTGTTCGGCCCGCCCGGCATCATCTTCTTCGACCCGCAAGGGCGCGAGCAGGCCGGAGCGCGCGTGATCGGCTACCAGAACGCCGAGCAGTTCCTGCGCAGCCTGCAGACCGCCGGCCTGTGACCCTCTTCCTCGAACACTCACCCTTCCGCCGATGAACTCCGCCATCTCGTCCCCAGCCACCTGCGACCTCTGCGATGCCCACAAGAACGACAGCGACGGTGACTTCCGCGTGCTGCCGCCGGTGTTCCGAGACTTCGGCGCGCGCAGCGCCTTCAGCGGCCGGGTGGTGACGGTCAAGTGCCACGAGGACAACAGCCACTTCAAGGCCGCCGTCGAGTCGCCGGGCCTGGGCCGCGTGCTGGTGGTCGACGGCGGCGGCTCGCTGCGCCGCGCCCTGCTCGGTGGCAACCTGGGCGCCGCCGCGGCGCGCAACGGCTGGGCCGGCCTGGTGATCGACGGCTGCGTGCGCGATGTCGCCGAGCTGGCGGTCAGCGAGGTCGGCATCCGCGCGCTGGCTGCGATGCCGCTGCCGACCGACCGGCGAGGCGTCGGCCAGACCGACGTCGCCGTGCAGATCCAGGGCGTCTGGGTGCGCCCGGGCGACTGGCTGGCCGCCGACGCCGACGGCATCGTCGTCATGAGCCAGCCCGACTGACCACCGACCGGACCGGCTCACATCGGATCACGGTTTGCCCCTCAATTTCGACGACGCCGCGCCGAAACGAAGGGGTGAGGCCGTCAGCTCGCCCCGAGCGGCCCGCACGTCGTGGATCCGTGACATGTCACTGCCTGAACTTGCCGTCCCGCCGGTCGACACCGGACAACTCGCCACGCTGGTGCGCGACATCGGCATCCCGCCGCGACCGCAGCTGCTCGAGCGCCTGCACACCGAACTGCTGCGCGACGAGCCGCGCCAGGACATGCTGGTGCAGCTGGCCTCCTACGACGTGGCGGTGGCCGCCGCGCTGCTGAAGGTGGCCAACGCGCGCTGGCCCGGCGTGCCTCGCGCCGCCGGCACGCTGCGCCGGGCGTTCGAGCAATTGGGCAATCAGCGCTGCATCGCCATCCTCAGCGCGCTGGTGCTGCGCAAGGTGCTGCCGGTGCGCGGCCCGAGCCTGGAGCGGTTCTGGGACGTGGCGCATCGCCGCAGCCTGGCGATGAGCTGGCTGGCGCGCCAGCACGGCGTGATCGAGCCCGACGTGGCGCACACCTTCGGGTTGTTCTGCGACGTCGGCATCGCGGTGCTGATCCAGCGTTTCGAGCAGCCCAGCTACCGCGTCACGCTGGCCGAGGCCAACCTCGGCCGGCGCCCGTTCACCGAGGTCGAGAACGCCCGGCACGGCACCGATCACGCGGTGGTCGGCGCGGCGCTGGCGCACAGCTGGGGCGTCAGCGCCGAGATCGTCGAGGCGGTGCGCCTGCACCACGACTACCGCGTCTTCGCCAACCCCGCGACCCCGCGGCTGCGCCACCTGATCGCGCTGGCGCTGCTGGCCGAGCGCTTCCTGCAGCGCCAGCAAGGCCGCAACCGGCACGGCGAGTGGGAGCGCGGCGGCGCCCAGGCGCTGCTGGCACTGGGCGTCAACGCGCGTGAGTTCGACGTCTGGTGCGACGAACTGCAGACCCTGCTCGAACTGGATTTCTGAACCCGGCGCCGCCATCGCGGCACCGCAACGAACTCAGGCCAGCAGTTCGAGCAGGCGGTCGAGCCCACCCTCGTTGATTGCCACCATCGCCTGCTCGCGCACCCGCGGCTTGGCGTGATAGGCCACCGACAGGCCGGCCACCGCCATCATCGGCAGGTCGTTGGCGCCGTCGCCCATCGCGATCGCCCGGCTCGGCTCGATGCCCAGATCGGCGCAAGTGGCCAGCAGCATGCGGCGCTTCTCGTCGCCGTCGCAGATGTCGCCCCAAGGCTGGTCGACCATGCGCCCGGTCAGCTGGCCGTCGGCCACTTCGAGCACGTTGCTGCGCGTGAAGTCGAGGCCGAGGCGATCGCGCACCCGGTCGGTGAAGAAGGTGAAGCCGCCCGACACCAGCAGCGTCTTCAGGCCCGCGGCCTGGCAGGCGCGCACCAGGGCCTCGGCGCCGGGGTTGAGCTGCAGGCGCTGGCTGAACACCTGCTCGAGCGCCGCCACCGGCACGCCGGCCAGCAGCGCCACGCGCTGGCGCAGGCTTTCCTTGTAGTCGGCGATCTCGCCGCGCATGGCGGCCTCGGTGATGGCCGACACCTCGGCCTTGCGGCCGGCGGCGTCGGCGATCTCGTCAACGCATTCGATGTTGATCAGCGTCGAATCCATGTCGAAGGCGATCAGGCGGAAGTTCGCCAGCGCCAGGGGCGGCGTGAAACCCTGGATCACCAGGCCGGAGGCAAATTCTTGAGGCATCTGCAGGGGCCGGCCGAGCCGGTCGTGTGCGTGAATGGAAAGGCGGCAATGCTAACGATGCCGTGCCGCCGGCGGGCACGCGGCCCTGTGCATTCAGGTGGCGGCCGCCTTGGCCTGCGGCTGGCCGAGTGCGCGCAGCACGTCGCGCACGTACTGCGCCCGGTCCTTGGCGTCGGGGTAGGCCCGGTCGATGCGCAGCTTGTCGTTGCCGGCGAGCTTGACGTTGCGGTTCTTCTGCACCAGCTCGATGATGCGCATCGGATCGATCGGCGGGTTCGGCTTGAAATGGATGTTCATCACCGCCGGGCCCGCGTCGATCTTGACCACGCCGTAGGGCCGCGCCTGCACCCGCAGGCGGTGCAGGTCGAACAGCGTCTGGCCCTGGGCGGGCAGCTTGCCGAAGCGGTCGACGATCTCCTCGAGCAGGCTGTCGATCTTGTCGAGCCTGTCGACCGTGGCCAGGCGCTTGTAGAGGTTCAGGCGCACGTGCACGTCGCCGCAGTAGCTGTCGGGCAGCAGCGCGGGGGCGTGCAGGTTGACCTCGGTGGCGGCGCCGAAGAAGCCGGTGGGTGACAGCAGGTCGGGCTCCTCGCCGGCCTTCATCGCCCGCACCGCCTCGGCCAGCATCTCGTTGTAGAGCTGGAAGCCGACCTCCATCATGTTGCCGCTCTGGTTGTCGCCCAGCACCTCGCCGGCGCCGCGGATCTCCAGGTCGTGCATCGCCAGGTAGAAGCCCGAACCCAGTTCCTCCATCGCCTGGATGGCGTCCAGGCGCTGCTGCGCCTGCTTGGTCAGGCCCTCGGTGTCGGGCACCAGCAGGTAGGCGTAGGCCTGGTGGTGGCTGCGACCGACGCGCCCGCGCAGCTGGTGCAGCTGCGCCAGGCCGAACTTGTCGGCGCGGCTGATGACGATGGTGTTGGCGCTCGGCACGTCGATGCCGGTCTCGATGATGGTCGAGCACAGCAGCACGTTGTGGCGCTGGGCCACGAAGTCGCGCATCACGCGCTCGAGCTCGCGCTCGGGCATCTGGCCGTGGGCGACCGCGATGCGCGCCTCGGGCAGCATTTCCTCGAGCTTCTGGCGCCGGTTCTCGATCGTGTCGACCTCGTTGTGCAGGAAGTAGACCTGGCCGCCGCGCTTCAACTCGCGCATCACGGCCTCGCGGATCGTGCCGCCGGTCTCGTTGCGCACGAAGGTCTTGATCGCGAGGCGCCGCTGCGGCGCGGTGGCGATCACGCTCAGATCTCGCAGCCCTTCGAGCGCCATGCCCAGCGTGCGCGGGATCGGCGTGGCGGTGAGCGTGAGCACGTCGACCTCGGCGCGCAGCGCCTTCATCTGCTCCTTGTGGCGCACGCCGAAACGGTGTTCCTCGTCGATGATCAGGAGGCCCAGGTTCTTGAACTTCGAGTCCGGGCTCAGCAGCTTGTGCGTGCCCACCACGATGTCGACCGTGCCGGCGGCCAGGCCGTCGAGCGTGGCCTTGACCTCCTTGGTCGAGCGGAAGCGGCTGATCTCGGCCACCTTGACCGGCCACTGCGCGAAGCGGTCGGCCAGCGTCTGGTAGTGCTGCTCGGCCAGCAGCGTGGTCGGCGCGAGCAGCGCCACCTGCTTGCCGCCGGTGACCGCCACGAAGGCGGCGCGCAAGGCCACCTCGGTCTTGCCGAAACCGACGTCGCCGCAGACCAGCCGATCCATCGGTCTGGGGCTGATCATGTCCTGGATGACGGCGTGGATCGCGGCGTTCTGGTCGGCGGTTTCCTCGAAGCCGAAGCTGGCCGCAAACGCCTCGTAATCCTGCGGCGAGAAACGGAATGCAAACCCTTCGCGCGAAGCGCGGCGCGCGTACAGATTCAGCAGCTCGGCGGCGGCGTCGCGCACCTGCTCGGCCGCCTTGCGCTTGGCCTTTTCCCACTGGCCGGAACCGAGCTTGTGCAGCGGCGCCTCTTCGGCGCTGACGCCGGTGTAGCGGCTGATCAGCTGCAGCTGCGACACCGGCACGTAGAGCGTGGCCTGGTCGGCGTATTCGAGGAACAGGAACTCGGTCGGCCCCTCGCCCAGGTCGATGCTGACCAGCCCCTGGTAGCGGCCGATGCCGTGGTTGGCGTGCACCACCGGGTCGCCGACCTTCAGCTCCGACAGGTCCTTGATCAGCGCCTCGACGTCGCTGGTCTGCTCCTGCTTGCGGCGCCGGCGTGCGGTGGGCGTGGCGTCGAAGAGTTCGGTTTCGGTGACGAACTGGATGCCGAAGTCGGCCGTCGCGTCGGTCCAGAAGAAACCGGCGGCCAGCGGCGCGGTGGCGATCGCGTACGGGTGGTCGCTGGCGATGAAGGCCGACAGGCCGTCGATCGGCGGCGGCTCCAGCCGGTGGTCGCGCAGCAGTTCGAGCAGGCTCTCGCGCCGGCCGGCGCTTTCGGCCACGATCAGCAGCCGGTTCTTCTGGCTGCGGATCTTCTCGAGCTGCTGCTCCAGGCGCTGCAGCGGATCGGTGCCGCCGCGGATCACGCTCAGGTCGGGCAGCGGCCGGGCCCATTCGACGGGGTCGTTGCCGCGGATCGACAGCTGGGCGTGCTGGTTGCACCGCGCGAAGAATTCTTCCTGGCGCAGGTAGATGTCCTCGGGCGGCAGCACCGGCCGCTCGGGGTCGTGGCGCAGGAACTTGTGGCGCTCGCGGGTTTCGCCCCAGAAACGCGCCAGCGCCTCGTCGACCTCGCCGTGCAGCACCAGCGCGGCGGCGTCGCCGAGGTAGTCGAAGAAGGTGGCCGGCTGCTCGAAGAACAGCGGCAGGTAGTACTCGATGCCGGCGGTGGCGATGCCCGAGGCCATGTCCTTGTAGATGCGCGCCTTGCTCGGGTCGCCGTCCATCTTTTCGCGCCAGCGGGCCCGGAAGGCCTGCCGCCCGGCGTCGTCCATCGGGAACTCGCGCCCGGGCAGCAGCCGCACCTCGGGCACCGGGTAGAGGCTGCGCTGGCTGTCGGGGTTGAAGACGCGGATCGAATCGACCTCGTTGTCGAACAGGTCGACCCGGTAGGGCACCAGCGAGCCCATCGGGAACAGGTCGATCAGGCTGCCGCGCACGGCGTATTCGCCCGGCGACACCACCTGGCTGACGTGCTGATAGCCCGCCAGCGTCAGCTGTGCCTTGAGCGCGGCGTCATCGAGTTTCTGCTTCTGCTTGAAATGGAAGGTGTAGCCGGCCAGGAACGACGGCGGCGCCAGCCGGGTCAGCGCCGTGGTGGCGGGCAGCAGCACCACGTCGACCTCGCCCGAGCGCACCCGCCAGAGCGTGGCCAGGCGCTCGGAGATCAGGTCCTGGTGCGGGCTGAAGCTGTCGTAGGGCAGGGTTTCCCAGTCGGGGAACACCGCCACGCGCAGTTCAGGGGCAAAGAAAGCCAGTTCGTCGGGCAGCCGCTGGGCGTCGGCGGGCTCGGCCACGATCACGGCCAGCAGTTGCCGGCTGGCCACCCGGGCCTGGGCGAAGCGGGCCAGCAAGAGCGCATCGGCGGAGCCGATCGGGCGTGAAACGGCAAAGCGTTTGCCGGGTGCGATGTTCGGAAGCAGCATGGACGGGGCTCGGGGTTGAGCCGCTGAAACGCCGCCACGCCACCGGGCGGTTGCCGGGCGACGTCGGGCTTCAACAGACGCGGCGGATTCTAGGCGGGGGCCGGCGCCCGCTCACCAGACCAGCTGCGTGAACTCGGCCGATGCCTTCGGGGCATGGATGACGGTGGGGCCGAAGTGCAAGTCCAGGCAGATCGGCGCGATGTGCGGCGGCCGGCTGCTCTGCAGCAGCCGCTCGACCATCTCCGTGACCCCGCTCGCCTTGGACAGGCAGAGGTCGACGGTGACTCCGTGCGCCCGCACCAGCGCGGTGTCGCGCAGCGCGTCGACCAGCAGGACCAGCCTGCGGTGGCCCAGGCACGGCCTGAGCGTGCTGACCAGCGTGGCCAGGCGCGACCAGCCGCACAGGGCGATGTCGAGCATGACGACTTCGATCTCGGGCTCCTGCCGCAGATAGGGCAGCGCACTGGCGAGGGCGTGCGTGCGCCAGACCTGCGCCTCGGCGGTGCGCCCTTGCAGCACGTGCTGGAGGAGCATGTGCAGACTGCTGTGGTCGCTGAGCAACAAGATTTTCATGACATGGCCTCGGGCTGGAACTGCCTCAAAGCGTAGGTGAGGTGCGTGAAAATCCGCCTCCCCCTAAAGGATGAGGCGGGAGCGCCACACTTCGTGTTTGCGCCGCACCTTCCCGCGCACCCCCCGGATTGCGCCGAAGTCAGTTTCAATATCCGGAAATCGGTCGAAGATCGCTGCGCATGCAGTTTGCGCAGAATCTGTCGAGCGCCAACGCCGGAGGGTTTCAGTAATATCAGCGCCCTGTATTTCATTTAGCAGCCTGCAGTTCGCCGCCATGTCCAACTCACGTTCCAACCCGATCACCGCCTGCCACCTGGGGCTCGGAGCCCTGAATCCGGACGGTGCGGGCGACGAGGGCATCGTCTGGGACGCCTGCGAGAGCCTCGACGCCCTGGTGCTCTACATGCAGGTGCATGCGCCGCAGGCGATCGTGATCGGTTGCAGCACGCGCACGCAGGCCCAGGCGCTGCTGTCGTGGCAGGGGCTGTCGCAGGCCGCGACGGCTTCGGCGGTGATCGTCGCCTGGCCGTCGCCGGATCGCGATCTGGCACGCCGCCTGATCCAGATCGGCGTGCAGGACGTGCTGGCGATCGAGGACACGCAAGGCGCGCGGCTGCGGCGCGCGATCTGGCTGGCGGTACAGCGCAAGCAACAGGACCTCGAGGTCCGCCGGGCCTGGTCGATCGACCTGTCCACCGGCCTGCCCAACCGCGCGCTGCTGGTCGAGCTGCTCAATCAGCTGTGTGCACTGCGCGAGCGCGAGCCGATGCCGATGGCCCTGCTGGTGCTGCGGCTCGACGGCCTGGAAGCGGTGCAGGCCCGGCTCGGCGAGCAGGCCGCCCAGTTGCTCAAGCGCAAGGCCGCGGTGCGCCTGCGCGCGGGGCTGCGCTCGAGCGACGTGGTGGCGGTGGTCGGTGCCGACGCCTTCGCGGCGGTGCTGCCCAGCATGGAACGGCCGCAGGATGGCGAGCGGGTGGCCGCCAAGCTGGCCAAGAGCATGAGCGAGCCCTATGTCGTCACCGGCCAGCAGGCCGTGCTGGGCATCGGCACCGGTGTCAGCCTCTACCCCGAACACGGCCGCCAGGCCGAGGAACTGCTCAGGCTGGCGTATGCGTCGGCGGTGCAGTCCAAGGGCACGCTGCGCGCCGGCATGATGGGCGGCACGGGCGGCGCAGCCAACGACGACTGAGGCGCGGGCGCCCGGTCGTCGCCACGGCCTTCAGCGCAGGATGTCGCCCAGGCACAGGTACTTCATCTCGACGTAATCCTCGATGCCGTGCCGCGAGCCCTCGCGGCCGAGCCCCGACTGCTTGACGCCGCCGAACGGCACTTCGGCCACCGAGATCAGCCCGGTGTTGACGCCCACCATGCCGGCCTCGATCGCCTCGCCGACGCGGAAGATGCGGCCGATGTCGCGGCTGTAGAAATAAGCCGCCAGACCGAACTCGGTGGCATTGGCCAGCGCGATCGCCTCGGCCTCGGTCTTGAAACGCATCACCGGCGCCACCGGGCCGAAGGTTTCCTCGCGCGCGCAGAGCATCTCGGCGGTCACGTCCGACAGCACCGTCGGCGTGTAGAAACGCTGGCCCAGCGCGCCAGCACCTCGGCTGCCACCCACCACCACCCGGGCACCCTTGGCGACGGCATCGGCCACGTGGGATTCGACCTTGGCCAGCGCCTGGGCGTCGATCATCGGCCCCTGGTTGACACCGGCCTCGAAACCGTTGCCGACCTTGATCGCCGCGGCCTTGGCGGCGAGCTTCTCGACGAACGCGTCGTAGACGCTGTCCTGCACGTACAGCCGGTTGGCGCAGACGCAGGTCTGGCCGGCGTTGCGGTACTTGCTGACCATCGCGCCCTCGACCGCGCTGTCGATGTCGGCGTCGTCGAAGACGATGAAGGGTGCGTTGCCGCCGAGTTCGAGGCTAAGCTTCTTGATCGTCGGCGCGCACTGGCGCATCAGGATGCGGCCCACTTCGGTCGAGCCGGTGAAGCTCAGGTGGCGCACCACGTCGGAGGCACACAGCACGCCGCCAATCTCGATCGAGCTCTCGGCATCACCGGTCAGGATGTTGAGCACGCCCGGCGGCATGCCGGCGCGCTGGGCCAGCTCGGCGCAGGCCAGCGCCGACAGCGGCGTCTGCTCGGCCGGCTTGATGATCACCGGGCAGCCCGCGGCCAGCGCCGGCGCGACCTTGCGCGTGATCATCGCGATCGGGAAATTCCACGGCGTGATCGCCGCGCAGACGCCGATCGGCTGCTTGAGCACGATGAAGCGCTTGTTGGCGTCGGTGCTCGGAATCGTCTCGCCGTAAACGCGCTTGGCTTCTTCGGCAAACCACTCGATGAAGCTGGCGCCGTAGACCACCTCGCCGCGCGCCTCGGCCAGCGGCTTGCCCTGCTCGGCGGTCATGATGCGGGCCAGGTCGTCGGCGTGCTGGATCAGCAGCTGGTACCACTTCATCAGGATGCCGGCGCGCTCCTTGGCGGTCTTGGCGCGCCAGGCCGGCCAGGCGGCGTTGGCGGCGGCGATCGCGGCTGCGGTTTCGCTCGCGCCCAGCAGCGCCACGTCCGCCAGCCTGGCGCCGGTGGCGGGGTCGGCGACGTCGAAGCGGCTGGTGCCGGCGATCCACTCGCCGTCGATCAGCGCGTCGGTCTTGAGCAGGCCGGGGTCGTTCAGCAGTGCCAGCGGGTTGGTGGTCATGTCCATGCGGTTTCCGATCGGGGTGGGGCAGGTTCGCCGGTCAGTGGCAATGGCGGCGGCTTCAGGCCACCGCGTCGAAGCTCGCGGCGAGGATCGCCAGGCCTTCGTCGATCACCGCATCGCTGGCCGTCAGCGGCACCAGGATGCGGATCACGTTGGCGTGGACGCCGCAGCTCAGCAGCACCAGGCCACGCCGGATCGCCTCGGTGCAGATGCGTTTGGTCAGGTCGGCATCCGGCTGGTGAAGGTCGCCATCCTTGAACAGCTCGATCGCCACCATCGCGCCCGGCCCGCGCACGTCCTGGATGCTCTTGTGGCGTGCGGCGATGGCCTGAAGGCCGGCGGTCAGGCGTTTGCCCACGTCGCGGCTGCGCTCCAGCAGGTTTTCTTCCTCGAACACCTCCAGCACTGCCAGCGCCGCGGCGCAACCCAAAGGGCTGCCGGCATAGGTGCCGCCCAGGCCGCCGGGGCCGGGCGCGTCCATCAGCTCGGCGCGGCCGATCACGGCCGAGATCGGGAAACCGCCGGCCATCGACTTGGCCATCGTCACGATGTCGGGCGCGCCCACGCCCGCGGCCACCCACTGCTCGCAGGCCAGCCAGGTGCCGGTGCGGCCGGCGCCGGTCTGGACCTCGTCGACGATCAGCACGGTGCCGTGCTGGTCGCAGATCGCACGCAGGCCGCGCACGAAGTCGATCGGCGCGACGTAGAAGCCGCCTTCGCCCTGCACCGGCTCCAGGATGATGGCCGCCACCCGTGCGGCCTCGACGTCGTACTTGAAGATCGCCTCCACCGACGCCAGCGCATCGGCCGTGCTCACGCCATGCAACGGGTTCGGGAACTTGGCGTGGTAGATCTCGGCCGGAAACGGCCCGAAGCCGGTCTTGTACGGCGCCACCTTGCCGGTCAGCGCCATGCCCATCATCGTGCGGCCGTGGAAGCCGCCGCCGAAGGCGATGACCGCGCCGCGGCGGGTGGCAGCGCGCGCGATCTTGATGGCGTTTTCGACCGCCTCGGCGCCGCTGCTCAGGAAAAACGCCTTCTTGGCGAAATCGCCCGGCGTCCTGGCGATCAGGCGTTCGGCCAGTTCCACGTACGACTCGTAGGCCAGCACCTGGAAGCAGGTGTGGTGCTGGCGGTCCAGCTGCGCCTTGACCGCGGCGATCACCTTCGGGTGACGGTGGCCGGTGTTGAGCACCGCGATGCCACCGGCGAAGTCGATCAGGCGCCGGCCTTCGACGTCCCAGACCTCGGCATTTTCGGCGTGGTCGACGAACACCTCGTAGGTCTGGCCGAGGCCGGCGGGCAGGGCGGCACGGCGGCGCGCCATCAGCGCGGCGTTGGTGGCATGGGGTTCACGTTGCATGGCGAGGCTCTCCGGATCGGACGATCGAATGTCTGCCCGCCACTATAGGACGCGCATTGCCCACTTAAAATCGCCCGATCTACCGAGAGACCGCATGAAAGCCTCCGAAATCCGTTCCACCTTCCTGAAGTTCTTCGAGTCCAAGGGCCACCAGATCGTGGGCTCCAGCCCCGTGGTGCCCGGCGACGACCCGACGCTGCTGTTCACCAACGCCGGCATGAACCAGTTCAAGGACGTCTTCCTGGGCTTCGACAAGCGCCCCTACAGTCGCGCCACCACCAGCCAGAAGTGCATCCGCGCCGGCGGCAAGCACAACGACCTCGACAACGTCGGCTACACCGCGCGCCACCACACGTTCTTCGAGATGCTGGGCAACTTCAGCTTCGGCGACTACTTCAAGCACGACGCCATCAGCTACGCCTGGGAGCTGCTGACCGAACACTTCAAGCTGCCGAAGGACAAGCTCTGGGTCACCGTCTACTCCGAGGACGACGAGGCCTACGAGATCTGGAACAAGGTGGTGGGCGTGCCCGCCGAGCGCATCGTGCGCATCGGCGACAACAAGGGCGCGCGCTACATGTCCGACAACTTCTGGATGATGGGCGACACCGGCCCCTGCGGTCCGTGCACCGAGATCTTCTTCGACCACGGCGAAGGCATCCCCGGCGGCCCGCCGGGCAGCCCCGATGAAGACGGCGACCGCTACATCGAGATCTGGAACAACGTCTTCATGCAGTTCAACCGCACCGAAGACGGTGTGATGCACAAGCTGCCCAAGCCGAGCGTGGACACCGGCATGGGCCTGGAGCGCATCACCGCGGTGCTGCAGCATGTGCACAGCAACTACGAGATCGACCTGTTCGTCGCGCTGCTGGCCGCGGCCAAGGCGGCCGTCGAGAGCGCCGGCGGCAAGGACGTCGACCCCGAATCCCCGAGCCTGAAGGTCATCGCCGACCACATCCGCGCCTGCTCGTTCACCATCGTCGACGGCGTGATCCCCGGCAACGAAGGCCGCGGCTACGTGCTGCGCCGCATCGCCCGCCGCGCCATCCGCCACGGCTACAAGCTGGGTGCGCGCACGCCGTTCTTCCACAAGATCGTGGCCGAGCTGGTGGCGCAGATGGGCGAGGCCTATCCGGAGCTGCGTGCAGCCCAGGCGCGTGTCACCGAGGTGCTGAAGCAGGAAGAAGAGCGCTTCTTCCAGACCATCCAGCACGGCATGGAGATCCTCGAGCACGCGCTGGCCGGTGGCACGAAGCAGGTCGACGGCGAGACCGCCTTCAAGCTGCACGACACCTACGGCTTCCCGGTCGACCTGACCGCCGACGTCTGCCGCGAACGTGGCGTGACGGTCGACCAGGCCGGCTTCGACGCCGCCATGGAGCACCAGCGTTCGCAGGCGCGCGCCGCCGGCAAGTTCAAGATGGCCGCCGGCCTCGCCTACAGCGGCGCGCCGACCGCGTTCCACGGTTACGAGCACCTCGTCTGCGAGACCTCGAAGGTGGTCGCGATCTACGTCGACGGCACCCCGGTCGATGCGGCGCAAGCCGGTGACGACGCGGCCATCGTGCTCGACCACACCCCGTTCTACGCCGAGAGCGGCGGCCAGGCCGGCGACAGCGGCGAGCTGCGCAACGGCAGCACCCGCGTGGTGGTGGCCGACACGTTCAAGATCCAGGCCGACGTGTTCGGCCACCACGGCCGCATCGTCGAAGGCAGCGTCAAGGTCGGCGACAGCTTCGTCGCCAAGGTCGACGCCGAACTGCGGGCCAAGACCGTGCGCAACCACAGCGCCACCCACCTGATGCACAAGGCGCTGCGCGAGGTGCTGGGCGCGCATGTGCAGCAGAAGGGTTCGCTCGTCAACGCCGAGCGCACCCGCTTCGACTTCGCCCACAACGCGCCGGTGAGCGACGCGCAGATCCGCCAGGTCGAGGCGATCGTCAACGCCGAGATCCTGGCCAACGCCGCGGCCTCGGCGCAGGTGATGGCGCTCGACGACGCGCAGAAGAGCGGCGCGATGATGCTGTTCGGCGAGAAGTACGGTGAGACCGTGCGCGTGCTGAGCATCGGTTCGAGCAAGGAACTGTGTGGCGGCACACACGTCAAGGCCACCGGCGACATCGGCCTGTTCAAGGTGGTGGCCGAGAGCGGCGTGGCCGCCGGCATCCGCCGCATCGAGGCGATCACAGGCGACAACGCGCTCGCCTATCTGCAGAGTCTGGAGTCGACCGTCAACGGCGTGGCCAGCGCGCTGAAGTCGGCGGTGCCGGAGGTGCCGGCGCGCATCAGCGGCCTGCAGGATCAGGTGCGTGCGCTCGAGAAGGAGCTGGCTGCGCTCAAGGGCAAGCTGGCGTCATCGCAGGGCGACAGCCTGCTGGCGCAAACGGTCGACATCAACGGCTTGAAGGTGCTGGCGGTCGTGCTCGAAGGCGCCGATGCGGCCACCTTGCGCACGACGATGGACCAGCTCAAGAACAAGCTCAAGACCGCGGCCATCGTGCTGGCGGCGGTCGACGGCGGCAAGGTTCAGTTGGCTGCGGGCGTGACGGCCGATTCGACGGCCAAGGTCAAGGCCGGCGAGCTGGTCAACTTCGTCGCCCAGCAGGTGGGTGGCAAGGGCGGCGGCAAGCCGGACATGGCGATGGCCGGCGGCACCGACCCGAGCAAGCTGGCTGCTGCGCTGGCCAGCGTGCCGGGCTGGGTCGGCGAGCGGGTCTGATCGCGAACTGAAACGAAAGGACGAGCCATGAGCATCACGATGTCCCGTGCCAGCCTGCCGGTGTTCTGCACCGCGTTGCGCAATCTCGACCACTGCCTCGGCAAGGCGGCCGCGTACGCGCAGCAGCGCAAGTTCGACGTCAACGTGCTGGTGTCGATGCGCCTGGCGCCCGACATGCTGCCGTTCGCGTCGCAGATCCGCATCGCCTGCGATGCGGCCAAGCTGTGCGTGGCCCGCCTCGGCGGGCTCGACGCGCCGAAGTTCGACGACACCGAGTCGACCTTCGCCGAACTGCGCGAGCGCATTGCCCGCACGCTGGCCTGGCTCGACAGCGTGCCGGCCGACGTGCTGGACGGCACCGAGGACAAGGAGATCACCTTCCCGGTCGGGCGTGACAAGACCCGCACGATGAAGGGCGAGGACTACCTCCGGCACTGGGCGCTGCCCAACGTGTTCTTTCACGTCACGATGGCGTACGCGCTGCTGCGCCACAACGGCGTCGATCTGGGCAAGATCGACTACCTGCTCGGCGCCGATCAGCCGGCCTGAGAGGCCGCCTGAGCCGCAGCCGGCGCGGCTTTCCTGCGCTCCATCTGCGCGCGGAATTCGGCGCAGTGGTCGATGCTGTCGACCCGCTCGGCCGGCCGGCGCTCGTCGACCGGCAGTTCACCGTCGCCGAACGCCACCACGCGCATCTGGCCCGTCGGCACGCCGAGCCGGTCGAGGTGCAGCGGCACGCCGCGGTCACGCGCCACGTGCTGTTCGCCGGCGTGCAGCATCACCACCTGTCCGGCGCCGGCCTTGAGCCGGGCGCGCAGCAGCGTCTCGGCCATGCGCTGGTCGCGGGTCATCTGGACACGCACCATCGCCGGCAGCTGATCGGCCTTGAGCATGCCGCAGTGGCCGTCATGCACCGCCTGCGAAATCAGCGCACGCACCGGCTCGGTCAACTGCGTGTCGATGCGGCTGTCGGCCATCACCGCGGCCATCTGCTTGCGCGGAAGATTGCCACCCAGCACCGGAATGCCGGCCCGCACGGCGATCATCACGGCCGGGCCGTAGGCCGCCCAGGGCCAGCCACGGTCGTCCCAGCCGAGTGTCTCGCGCACCTGTTCCTCGGGGCTGGCGCGGTACAGCGCGGTGCTGTCGCGGTCGCTGTCGACCATCTCCAGCACCAGCGCCGCCAGGCGACCCTGCGCGATCAGGCGCTGCACCTCGGCGGCGATCTGGCGCTGGTGATCGGGCTGGTCGTGCTGCTCGCCCATCAGCAGCACCTCGGCCGAGCCGGCGGGTGGCGGCAGGAGCGACGGCAGGTTCTCGCAGCCGGCCAGCATCGACGCGGCACACAGGCCGAACGCGCCGATGGCCGACCGCAGCAGGCGTGCGGGAATGCTGAACTTGGCGTGGTACATCGTTGGCATCGACGGGTTGCAGGGTGCCTGCATTGGAGCACCTGCGGGCGGTGCTTGCGCACGATGCGCAGCATCCGCGACCGCCCGGGCGCACGCCGGCCACCGACGCTGTTAGCATTTCTGCCGGCTTGATCCACCTGCACGCCTGAACCGCCTTTCATGACCGCCCGACACCCTCGCGTCCGACTGCTACGGCTGCTGCTGGCGAGCCTGCTGTTCGCTGCGCTGTCGCCGGCCTGGTCGCAGCTGCTGTCGATGCGCCTGAACGGCCCTGCAGCGGGCGGGAGCGACTACTGCCAGGTGGCGGGCGAGCGCCTGCCGGGATCGGCCGACTCGTCGCAGCCGGACGCCGTCCGGCACGGCGGCACCCATTGCGCGCTGTGCGGCAAGCTGTTCGATGCGCTGCCGCCTGCGTCGGGGCAGAACCACGCGCCGGCCACGTGGGCGCGGGTCGATCGCCAGCCTGACGGCGTCGATGCGCGCGACCGCACCCCGCCGGCCTGGGTTCGACTGCCCGCGCGGGCCCCTCCTTCGGCCTGATCCGACCGCCACGGCCCACACGGCCGCCAATGCGATCGCTCTGCCGGCACGGATTCCGGGCGCGTCTGCCGCGCACCCCGTGCCAGGCGCGATGCGATCCGGATCAGTCGGCAGCCATGCCGCCAAGGAAAGACACCCGATGATTCTCATGGACATGCCGCGCAGTTCCCTGCGCGCTCACCTCAACGACCGCCACCAGCCGGACTTCCCGTCACCCCCGCGCCCGATGCGCCGAGACTATGAACGTGGCGAACAGGTCCTGCGCGCCGGCGGCAGCGCGGTGCCTTGCGTGCTGATCAGCGGCGCGCTGCGCATCGATCGACCCGGCTCAGGACCCGAAAACCTTCAGCTCGCCTGGCCGGGCGATCTGGTCGGACTCGAGGCCCTGCACGGCTGGTCGCCGACCTGCGATGTGCGGGCACTCGTCGACAGCGAAATCGCGCCGCTGCGCCGCATGTCGGACACCGAGTGGCGCGACGTGCTGCTCAACGCGCTGCTGCGTCGCCAGTCGCAGGGCGCCAGTCTCGGCAAGGTGCGGGCCGGCAGTGCCAGCGAGCGGGTGCGACGGCTGCTGCTGATGCTGGCCGGCGTCGACGAGGGCGCCACGGCGAGCCGGGCCGGCGACACGCAAGAACCGATCGTCTGCGAACTGCCGTCGCTGGCCGACATGTCGGCCGTCACGATGACCGCCTCGGAGACCGTTTCGCGTGTGGTGTCGAGCCTGCGACGCAGCGGCCTGCTCGCCGATCACGGCCATCGCCGCGTGCGCCTGGCCAGCGGCCTGCTGCTCGAAGGCGGCGAGCTGCCCGTGGGCATGACGCGCAGCCGCATCCGCGACTGAGCGCCCGACCGGCTGCAGCGTGCAATCCGGCCACCGGCCGGTCGCCGCGCTGCAGTCCGTGTCGATCAGTGCTTGTGTTCCATCTTGTGCTCCATCTTCATGCCGCCCAGCGCGCGCACCGGTGCCTGCACTTCGACGGTCTCGCGCTTCTGGTCCTTGCCTTCGACGACCAGCGTGACGGACACCGTCTCGCCGGCCTTGAGCGGCTGCTTGAGCCCCATCAGCATGATGTGATAACCACCCGGCTTCAGGTCGACCGCCTTGCCGGCGGGCAGGTTGACGGCCGGCACGGCGCGCATCTTCATGACGTCGCCTTCCATCGCCATCTCGTGCACCTCGACCACGCCGGCAGCGGGCGAGCTGGCCGAGATCAGGCGGGCATCGCCGGTCGAGGTCAGCGTCATGAAGGCGCCGGTGGCCTTCTGCTGGGCCACGGTGGCACGCACCCACGGTTCGGCCACGGTGACTTCGGCTTGTGCCAGGCCGGTGATCGCGAGGCCGGCGAGCAGGGTGAGGGTGCGGATGTTCATGTCGGTTCCTTTGAAGTGAACGGGGAAATCGGAGGGTGAAAACAAGGACGAGACCGGCGCGGATGCCGGTCCGCAGGCGGGATCAGGTCGATTCGTGCAGCAGCAGCTTCAGGTCGTGCGCCACGTCTTCGGCGCCCTGCGAATGCCGCACCGCCAGGCGCAGGCGGCCCTGGGTGTCGAACACGTACGACAAGGCGGTGTGGTCCATGGTGTACGAGGAACCGGTGGGCACCTTGTTGAAGAACACCTTGAACTCGCGCGCCACCTCGGTCGTGCGCACCAGGTCGCCGCGCAGGGCCAGGAAGCTCGGGTCGAACGCGGCCATGTACTGCGACAGCAGTTCGGCGGTGTCGCGCTCGGGGTCGACGGTGATGAAGATCACCTGCAGGCGCTCGGCGTCCGCACCCAGCATCTGCCGCACCGCAACGGCGCGGCTGAGTGCGGTCGGACAGACGTCCGGGCATTGCGTGAAGCCGAAGAACACCATCACCAGCCGGCCCTTGAAATCGGCCAGCGAGCGGTTCCTGCCATCGGGCGCCTGCAGGTCGAAGCTGCGGGCGTAGTCGGAGCCGGTGATGTCCAGGTTCTTGAACGGCGGCGGGGCGTCCTTGCAGCCGGCCAGCGCCAGCACGCCGGCAGCCAGCAGGCTCAGTTGAAAACGACGTCGATGCAGCATGGGCCTGGTTTCCTCAGTGTTTGTGTGCGTCATGTTCGGGGGCCGTGGCGGCTGCACGTGGGCGCTGCACCCAGACCATCACCTCCTGCCTGCCACCCCGCTCGAACGTGAGCGTGACCGGAAAGCGGTCGCCGTCCTTGAGCGGCTGTTTCAGGTCGAGCAGCATCAGGTGCAGCGTGCCGCCGTGGCGCACCTCGAGTTCCTTGCCGGGTGGCAGGTCGATGGTCGGCTGGGCACGCATCCTCATGACGTCGCCGTCCATCTGCATGCGGTGGAACTCGATCGTGCGGGCGATCGGCGTGCTCGCCGCGGTCAGCCGGTCGAGATCGGCGCCACCGTTCTTCAGCCGTCGGAAATACATGCCGCCGGTTCTGGCCCCGGGCGGCGTCGGCACGGCATAAGGATGCTCGATGGTGACGGCGCCGGCCCTGGCCTCATGGGCCGGTGCGACGTTCGGCATCAGCACCGCGAAGGTCATGGCGCATGCCGACGCGATCATCCGGGCCCTGGCGTTCATTTCAGTGCGCATGTTGTTGCCCTTCAGGTTGCGGCGAACGCGAGGGCCGGCGCCACGGTCACGCAACCTGAGCCGATACGTGAGAGCAGATTCATGATCGATCTTTCATCGGGCCTGCGTTGCGGCAACACAAGCCGTTGGGACTGCGGACGAGGGTGTCCGTGCAAGGTTCTGAATGGCGTGGCGCACAGCCGGCCGGGCCGGCGTGGCGCCGCTGTGCTCGCACGGCGAGAGCGGTGCGCTCAGGACGACAGCGGCGGGGCTCGCGAGCGGTGCCGCGTCGGCAGCTCGGTGCCCAGCGGCCGGGCCTCGGAACGATGCGTCCGGGCGACCGGCTGAAGCGGCGGCTTGACCGCTCGTGTCTGCGCGGCCGCGACACCGGTGTTCAGTGCGGCCGAGAGGCAATAACCGCAAGCGGGTTCACCGGCGAGTGCATCGTGCCGATCGGTCGAATCGGCGGCCGACGCGGATTGGGCGCCCTGATCCTGCGACAGTGTCGACGGACTGCACCAGGCGCTCAGGATCGAGGCCGCCGATGCAACGCCCCGCGCGTCGCGGACCGCATGGCTCACGGTAGGCGCGAGCAGGCTCATCAGGACGAGCATGACGCCCATCCAGCTGATCCATCGGTGTTGCGCGCGCAGGCCTTGCATGGCGGCGATTGTCGGGGAATTTGCCATCTGCCCCGTCATCGGCCATTCAGGCAGGACGTCCATGTCGATGAAAACGTGTGCCGTCGGCAATCGCCGTCATCGTCAGTTGCAGCAACACGACAGGCTCGTGCAGACGAAAAAAAACCCGGCCTGACAGCCGGGTTTGAAGGTACCTGGAAAGCGGGCTTTCACGAAGTACCGAGGAGACAACCAGTCACGCAACCTGTCTGCACAGTTCGCGCCCTTGAATGATCGGGTCGGACGCCGGAAGTTCAATGCTTCCGGTGCCGCCCGCGGGCACTTTGAACGGTGCTGCGTGGTTCAAACCGTGTCAACAGCAATCAGGCCGCAGCGCGGCGAGCAGCCTTCGGGGCCACAGCCGACGCGGCCTTGGCAGCGGTCTGGCTCATGGCTTCGAAGTTGGCTTCAGCAACACCGACGGCCTGCTTGGCAGCCTTCTGGGCGTTTTCGAGCGCCGTATTGGCGGCAGTCACGGCCTGACGAACCATGGCAACAGCGCCTTCGCTGCCGGCCGGGGCGTTCTTGACGGCGGTGTCGACCAGCGCGGCAATGTTCTGCTGCAGGGCGGCGTACTGGGCTTCGGCCAGCTTGGCGACTTCAGCTTGCGTGCTCTGGGCGATCTCGTACACCTGACGACCGTAGGCGGTGGCCTTTTCGGTGGCGGGCTGCATCAGCGACGATTGCAGGGCGAACAGCTCCTGAGCATCCTTGACCGCGAACAGTGCCTTGGCAGCGTCGACGCCTTCGCCCATGTTCGAGCGGGCGGCTTGCAGGTTCAGTTCGACCAGCTTCTCGACGCCTTCAAAAGTCTTCTGGCCCAGTTCGACCAGGGCTTCGAGGTTGGCCTTGCCAGCAGCGGCGAATTGCTCGGGGGAATTGCTCATGAGTGTGGCTCCACAGTTGAAAGATAAATTGCTTGCTTGCGTTGATGCTGCGCCGCAACATGAACTCAGTATAGGCAAGAGAGATTGAAATGCAAGCGCGATGTTGCGCTGCAGCAAGCATTAGATGGTCGCCCCTAAAGTGGCTGCTTTGTTGACGTTTGTCACAATTGATCCATGCAGCTCCACTACAGCGACCACTTCGTGCTGCCCCTGCCGGCAGGGCATCGTTTCCCGATGCACAAGTACCGGTTGCTGCGCGACGCCGTGGCGGCCGAACTGGCCGCGGTCAGGCTGGTCCAGGCTGCGGCGGCCAGCGACGGCGAACTGGCCCTGGTGCACGAACCCGCCTATGTCGACGCCGTGCAGCACGGCAGGCTGAGCGCGCAGCAGGAGCGCGAGATCGGTTTTCCGTGGTCGCCCGCGATGGCCGAGCGGGCCCGGCGCTCGGTGGGCGCGACCATCGCCGCCGCACGCTGCGCACTGGCCGAAGGCATCTCGGGCAACCTGGCCGGCGGCACCCATCACGCCAGCGCCGGCGGCGGCAGCGGCTTCTGCGTCTTCAACGACGTGGCCGTGGCCGCGCGACTGATGCAGGCCGAGTGGCACCGTCGGCATCGACAGTTCCTGCGTATCGCGGTGATCGACCTCGACGTGCACCAGGGCAACGGCACGGCGTCGATCTTTGCCGACGATCCGATGGTCTACACGCTGTCGATGCACGGCGAAAAGAACTTCCCGTTCCGCAAGGTGGCCAGCGACCACGACGTCGATCTGCCCGACGGCTGCACCGATGGGCCGTATCTGCAGGCGCTCGACGCTGCGCTGGAACGGCTCTGGCAGCACCACGCCGAGTCACCGCCGGGGCTGATCTTCTACATCGCCGGCGCCGATCCGCACGAGGGCGACCGGCTCGGCCGCCTCAAGATCAGCGCCGCCGGCCTGGCCGAACGCGATCGGCGCGTGCTGCAGGCCGCCCGCCAACGCGGCGTGCCGGTGGCGATCAGCATGGGCGGCGGCTACGGCCGGACGATCGAGGACACCGTGGCGGTGCAGATGCAGACCTGGCGCGAGGCGCTCGCATGCTGGCATCAGTGGCCCCGTCAGACCCGCGGCGCGCTGGCCGACGCGTGACCCATCCGGGCAGATGCTCTCGCGCGGGGGCTGCGCTGCCCCTAGGATGCGCGCCGCAGCGGCGCAATTGCCGCATCGAGTCAAGACAACGAGGAGTAGAGATGTCGAAAGCGCCCCTTCGGGCCCTGGGCCTCGGGCTGGCGGCCCTGCTGTTGCCGATTGCCGCACAGGCGGCCGACGTGGACGGCAGCCAGTTGGGCGGGGCCTGGGCCGTGCCGTTCGCCGGCCTGCTGCTGTCGATCGCGCTGTGCCCGCTGGTGTCGCCGATCGTCTGGCACCACCATTACGGCAAGATCACCGCGGCCTGGGCGCTGGCGTTCCTGCTGCCGTTTGCCTTTTTCTACGGGCCGGCGATGGCCGGGCAGGGTTTCGTGCACGCCCTGCTGGCCGAGTACATCCCGTTCATCATCTTGCTGACCGCGCTCTACACGGTGGCCGGCGGCATCTACATCCGCGGCAACTTCCATGGCAGCCCGGGCTTCAACGTGGTGCTGATGGTGATCGGCGCGGTGCTGGCGAGCTTCATGGGCACCACCGGCGCGTCGATGCTGATGGTGCGCCCGCTGATCCGTGCCAACGACAACCGCAAGCACGCCGCCCACGTGATCGTGTTCTTCATCTTCATCGTCAGCAACGCCGGCGGCTCGCTGACGCCGCTGGGCGACCCGCCGCTGTTCCTGGGTTTCCTCAAGGGCGTCGATTTCTTCTGGACGCTCAGCCACATCTTTCCCGAGACGCTGGCTCTCGTCGGCGCGCTGCTGGCGATCTTCTTCGTCATCGACACCTGGTACTACCGGCGCGAAGGCGTGGTGCGCGCCGACCCCACGCCCGACGATCACAGCTTCGGCATCGAAGGCCACATCAACGGCCTGCTGCTGCTGGGCGTGGTCGCCCTGGTGCTGATGAGCGGCACCTGGAAACCGGGCATCAGCTTCGACATCGCCGGCACGCCGGTCGGTCTGGAGCAGGTGGTGCGCGATGTCGGGCTGATCGTCATCACGCTGCTGTCGCTGGAGTTCACGCCTCACAACGCGCGCCAGCAGAACCAGTTCAACTGGGCACCGATGCAGGAGGTGGCCAAGCTGTTCGCCGGCATCTTCCTGACCATCATCCCGGTGCTGGCGATGCTCAAGGCCGGCACCGCCGGGGCGTTTGCGCCGATCGTCAACCTCGTCACCGCGCCCGACGGCCAGCCGATCCCGGCGATGTACTTCTGGGCCTCGGGCCTGCTGTCGTCGTTCCTGGACAACGCGCCGACCTACCTGGTGTTCTTCAACCTGGCCGGCGGCGACCCGCAGGTGCTGATGACCACGCTCGCACCGGTGCTGGCGGCGGTGTCCGCGGGCTCGGTCTTCATGGGCGCCAACAGCTACATCGGCAACGCGCCCAACCTGATGGTCAAGGCGATCGCCGAAGACCGCGGCCTGAAGATGCCCAGCTTCTTCGGCTACATGGCGTGGAGCACCCTGGTGCTGTTGCCGCTGTTTGCCGTCATGACCTTGATCTGGTTCCGCTGAGCGCGGTGCCCACAGGAGACACGACATGAATCCGTCCGAACAGGGCCGCCCCCGACTGCTGGTGGCACGCGCCGTCTTCCCAAGCGTCATTGCCCGGCTGCGCGAGCACTTCGACGTGCAGCACAACGAGGCCGACGAGGTCTGGTCGCGCGCCGAGCTGATCGAGCGCCTGCAGGGCATGGACGCGGTGTTCGTCACCACCGGCGAGCCGATCGACCGCGGCGTGCTGGCCGCCTGCCCGCAGCTCAAGGCGGTGTGCTCGATGGCGGTCGGCTACAACAACATCGACGTGCCGGCCTGCACCGAACGCGGCGTGCTGGCCAGCAACGCGCCCGACGTGCTGACCGAGACCACCGCCGACTTCGGCTTCGCGCTGATGATGGCCACCGCGCGCCGCATCACCGAGAGCGAACGCTTCCTGCGCCGCGGCGAGTGGAACAAATGGGCGGTCGACATGTTCGCCGGCCAGGACGTCCACGGCCGCACGCTGGGCATCCTCGGCATGGGCCGCATCGGCCAGGCCATCGCCCGGCGCGGTGCGCTCGGTTTCGGCATGCCGGTGGTCTATCACAACCGCTCGCGGCTGGCGCCCGAGCTGGAGCAGCCGCTGGGCGCGCGCTGGCTCGGCAAGGAAGACCTGCTGCGCCAGGCCGACCACCTGGTGATCGTGCTGCCGTACAGCGCGCAGTCGCACCACAGCATCGGCGCGGCTGAACTGGCGCAGATGAAGCCGACCGCGACGCTCACCAACGTCGCCCGCGGCGGCATCGTCGACGACGCCGCGCTGGCGCAGGCGCTCAAGAGCGGCGTGATTGCCGCGGCCGGGCTGGATGTCTTCGAGGGCGAGCCCCAGGTGCACCCGGATCTGCTCGACGTGCCCAACGTCGTGCTGACCCCGCACATCGCCAGCGCCAGCCTGCCCACCCGCACGGCGATGGCCAACCTGGCGGCCGACAACCTGATCGCCTGTTTCACCGGCGGCACGCCGCCCACGGCGCTGAACCCGCAGGTCCTGACGACCTGACGTGAAAGAGGCCGGCGCACCCCACGGTGCGCCGGCCTCGGCTCATTCAGGCGCGGGAGTTGTCAGGCCCGCTTGAGCTTGCTGCTGTCGATCGGCAACTGCCGCAGCCGCTGGCCGGTGGCGGCGAACAGCGCGTTCACCACTGCCGGCGCCAGCGGCGGCGTGCCGGGCTCGCCGATGCCGCCGGGCGCTTCGGTGCTGGGCAGGATGTGCACCTCGACCTTCGGCGCCTCGTTCATGCGCAGCACCGGGTAGTCGTGGAAGTTGCTCTGCTGCAGGCGGCCGTCCTTGAAATCGAGCTTGCCGTAGAGCGCCGCCGACAGCCCGAAGACGATGCCGCTCTCGGTCTGGCGGCGGATGATCTCCGGGTTCACCGTCATGCCGCAGTCGACCGCGGCCACCACCCGGTGCACCTTGGGCGTGCCGTCGGCGGCCACCGACACCTCGGCAACCTCGGCCACGTAGCTGCCGAAACTCATGCCCACCGCGATGCCGCGGAACACGCCCGCCGGCAGCGGCTGGCCCCAGCCGGCCTTCTGCGCCGCGGCTTCGAGCACGCCCTTGTAGCGCGGCTGCTTGCCCAGCAGGTTGCGGCGGAACTCGTACGGATCCTTGCCCGCCGCCACCGCCAGCTCGTCGATGAAACCTTCCATGAAGAAGATGTTCTGCGAGTGCCCGACCGAGCGCCAGAACCAGACCTGCGGCCCCGGCTCGCGGCGGCCGTATTCGAGCTTGAGGTTCTCGATGTCGTAGGGCATGTCGGCGATGCCTTCCATCGCGAAGTTGTCGACGCCGTTGTCGGGGATCTTCATGAAGCCCGAGGCCGCCATGATGGACGGCGAGCTCACGCTGGCTGCGAGGCCGGTGAGGGCGCCCTGGTCGTCGAGCGCGCCGCTGAACATCGCCACCGACGCCGGCCGGTAGAAGCCGGCCATCATGTCGTCCTCGCGGCTGTAGATCAGCTTGACGGGCTTGCCGCTGAGCTTGGACAGCAGCGTGGCGTCGATCGTGAAGTCGGGCGCGAAGCGCCGGCCGAAACCGCCGCCCAGCATCATCGTGTGGACCGTCACCTTGGCCGGCGTGACCTGCGCCACCTGGCTCAGGATGCCCTGCGCCGGGCCTTGGCTCTGGGTGCCGGCCCAGATCTCGACCTCGTCGCCACGCACCCAGGCGGTGCAGTTCATCGGCTCCATGCAGGCATGCGCCAGGTAGGGCGCGCTGTAGCGGGCATCGAGCGTCTTGGCCGACGTCGCATTGGCGTCCTTGATGTTGCCGGCCTCGCGTGCCACCGAGCCACCTTCGCGGGCGCCTTCGGACAGCATCGCATCGATCTTGTCGTTCGACAGATCGGCCAGCGTGCCCAGATCCCAGTCGATCTTGAGTGCGTCGCGGCCCTTCCTGGCGGCCCAGTAGCCGTCGGCCAGCACCGCCACGCCGTGCGGGATGGTGATGACCTGGCGCACGCCCTTGACTGCCTTGGCGGCGCTGTCGTCGAGCTTGGCAACCTTGGCGCCGGGCTGCGGCGCGCGCGCCATCACCGCCACCAGCATGCCGGGCAGGTTGACGTCGATGCCGTATTTCGCCGTGCCGTCGACCTTGGCCGGGGTGTCCAGGCGCTTGAGCGGCTGGCCCAGCAGCTTGAAGTCCTTGCGGTCCTTCAGCGGCGGGTCTTGCGGCGGGGTGAGCTTGGCGGCTGCCACGGCGAGTGCGCCATAGCTGAGTTTCTGCCCCTTCGGCCCGAGCACCTGACCGAGCGCGGTGCGGCATTGCGAGGGCTCGACCTTCCACTGCGTGGCCGCAGCGCCCACCAGCATCGCGCGCGCTGCGGCGCCGGCCTTGCGCAAGGGTGTCCAGTGCGCCCGCACCGTGGTGCTGCCGCCGGTGGCCTGCATGCCGAACATCGGGTTCGCGTAGGCCTTGTCGACCGGCGACTGCTCGACGCGCACCGATTTCCAGTCGGCATCGAGCTCCTCGGCCAGCAGCATCGGGATGGCGGTGTGCACGCCCTGGCCCATCTCGGCCGAGCCGCACAACACGGTGATGCGGTTGTCGGGCGTGATGCGCAGCCAGGCGTTGAGCGTGGCGCCTGTCGGCGTGGCGGCGCCGAGGCGGCCGCTGGCCGGCAACATGAAACCGAGCACCAGCGCGCCGCCGGCACCCATGAAACCGCGCCGGTTGAGCGTGACGGGGCCGGCGGTGTCGCCGGTTTCAGCCGCGACGTGGTCCGGCGACTTCGATTCGATCGGGGTGTTCATGCTCAGGCCCCTTTCGTCAGTTGACCGGCCGCGTCCTTGATGGCCGCGCGGATCTGGTTGTAGGTGCCGCAGCGGCAGAGGTTGCCGCTCATGGCGGTGTCGATCTCGGCGTCGCTGGGCGACTTCTTCTCGGCCAGCAGCGCGCAGGCGCTCATGATCTGGCCCGACTGGCAGTAGCCGCATTGCGGCACGTCCTGCAGGATCCAGGCGGCCTGCACCAGTTTGCCGGTGCGGGTGGCGGCCATCGCCTCGATGGTGGTGACCTTCTTGCCGGCGGCGGCCGACAGCGGTGTCGAACACGAGCGCACCGGTTTGCCATCCAGGTGCACGGTGCAGGCGCCGCACAGCCCCATGCCGCAACCGAACTTGGTGCCGGTGAGCTGGAGGTTTTCGCGCACGGCCCACAGCAGGGGCATGTCGGCGTCGGCATCGATGCTTCGAGACTGGCCGTTGACGGTGAGCTTGATCATGGTTCTCCTCGCGGTTTGTTGTTCAAGGTGCTGCGTTCAGGTCGGGGGTGACGGGCTCGGGTGGACTTGGAAACCACCTCCGTCGCGACACAATGCCTGCATGCGCGACCGATTCAAACACCCTCCGAGCTCATTTGCACGCCGAGTTGCCAAGGCCCGACTGGCACTGATGTTCATCGCCGTGACGCCGTTTGCCGCTGCCGTGCAGGCCCAGCCCGCCCCGACTTACGCCGAGCTGCAGCCGATCCTGCAGAGCCGCTGCGTGATGTGCCACACCGGCGCGTCGGCGCCACGTGGGCTGCAGCTCGACAGCCTGGCCGGCCTGCTCAAGGGCAGCAGCAGCGGGCCGGTCGCCAAGGCCGGCGACGCCGCCGGCAGCGAACTGATCCGTCGCCTCAAGGGCCAGAGCCAGCCGCGCATGCCGATGACCGGCCCGCCGTGGCTCAGCGATGCCGAGGTGGCGCTGTTCGAGCGCTGGATCGCCGGCGGCATGCCGCCCGGCGGCGCCGCAAGCGCCGGTGCGTCAGCTCCCGCCCCGAGCCCGGCCGCGGCGCCACGCCCGAAGGCCGGCGAGGCACCCACCTGGGCCCATGTGGCGCCGATCTTCGCCACCCGCTGCGCCAAGTGCCACAGCCCGCAGGGGCTGATGGGGCCGGCGCCCGAGGGCTATCTGCTCAACAGCTACGAGGGCGCGCTGTCCGCTGGCGATCGTGTGCGCATCGTGCCCGGCCAGCCGCTGGCCAGCGAGGTGGTGCGGCGCATCCGCGGCCACGCGCGCCCGCGCATGCCCTTCGACGGCCCGCCGTACCTGGGCGATGCCGACATCACGCTGATCAGCGACTGGATCGCCGCCGGTGCCCGCAACGGCAGCGGCCAGCCGGCGCCCGTGCCGGCCGGCGCGCGCATCCGCCTGCGTGGCGTGTTGTCGGCCGATGGCACGCTCGACGGGCTGGTGATCCCGTCCGGTGGCCGGCGCGACAAGATGCCGTACCCCGGCGACGGCGTCGAGTTGCGCGGCGTGGTGCTGCCCGACGGCCAGATCGCCGCCGAACGGGTGCGGCGGCGCTGAGTTCGCCCGCGCGGCCGGGCTCAGGCGCTCAGCAGCTTGTGCACCAGCTCGGGCGTGGTCGCGGCCTCGTACTTGCGCATCAGCCGGGCGCGATAGACGTCGACCGTGCGCGGGCTGATCACCAGGCGCTTGCCGATCAGCTTGCTGGTCAGGCCCTCGATCAGCAGCGCGGCGATCTCGCGTTCACGCGGCGTCAGGTCGGCTTTCAGCTGACGCACCGCCGACAGGTCCTCGAAGGTCCAGATGCCCGCCGCGTGCGGCTGCGCCGGGTCGAGCGCACGGCCCGACACGTGGCACCAGAACAGCTCGCTGCCCGCAGGCGCGCTCAGTCGGCGCATCACCCGCTCGTCGGCGTAGCGCCCGTCACGCCCGAGGCTGGCGACGATGCGTGCGCCGGTGCGCTCGAACTCGGCCGTGCTCGGGTACAGCACCTCGAAGCTCTGGCCGATCAGCTGGTCGCGCTGGGCGCCGAACATCGCCAGCAGCTGCTGGTTGCAGTCGACCATCAGCCGGTTGCGTGACAGCACCATGCCGATCGGCGCCAGGTCGAAGGCGGTGCGGTAGTCGAGGTCGGTCATGCGGATTTCCAGGCAGGGGCCGGGCCATCCCGGGCAAACCCTGAGTCAATTCTACGTATCGTGTACGTAATGCCTTACGTAGTACGCTGAGCGCCGTTCCAGAACCCTGTGGAGACTCACGCATGAACAAGGTTTACCCGAGCGCTGCCGCTGCGCTCGACGGCATCGTCCGCGACGGCCAGCTGATGGCCGTGGGCGGCTTCGGCCTCTGTGGCATCCCCGAGGCCCTGATCGACGCGCTGCAGGCCAGCGCGGTCAAGAACCTGACGGTGATCTCGAACAACGCCGGTGTCGACGGCTTCGGCCTCGGCAAGCTGCTCGCCACGCGCCAGATCAGGAAGATGATCTCGAGCTACGTCGGCGAGAACAAGGAGTTCGAGCGCCAGTACCTCAGCGGCGAACTCGAACTCGACTTCACGCCGCAAGGCACGCTGGCCGAGAAGCTGCGCGCCGGCGGCGCCGGCATCCCGGCCTTCTTCACCAAGACCGGCGTGGGCACGCTGGTGGCCGAAGGCAAGGAGATCCGCGAGTTCGACGGCCACAAGTACGTGATGGAGCGGTCGCTGACGCCCGAGGTGTCGCTGGTCAAGGCGTACATCGCCGACAAGAGCGGCAACCTGGTCTTCAACAAGACCGCGCGCAACTTCAACCCCAACGTGGCGATGGCCGGCAAGATCACCGTGGTCGAGGTCGAGAAGATCGTCGAGACCGGCGAGCTCGACCCCGATCAGGTCCACCTGCCGGGCATCTTCGTGCACCGCATCGTGCTGAACGCGACGCCGGAAAAGCGCATCGAGCAGCGCACCGTCCGCAAGACCGCCTGAACGCGGCCCGCACACACGAAATCAGGAGCTAGACATGGCATGGACCCGCGATGAAATGGCTGCGCGCGCTGCAAAAGAACTGCGCGACGGCTTCTATGTGAACCTCGGCATCGGCTTGCCGACGCTGGTGGCCAACCACGTGCCCGAAGGCATGGAGGTGTGGCTGCAGAGCGAGAACGGCCTGCTCGGCATCGGCCCGTTCCCGACCGAGGACCAGGTCGACGCCGACCTGATCAACGCCGGCAAGCAGACCGTCACCACGCTGCCCGGCTCGGCCTTCTTCAGCAGCGCCGACAGCTTCGGCATGATCCGCGGCGGCAAGATCAACCTGGCGATCCTGGGCGCGATGCAGGTCAGCGAGCAGGGCGATCTGGCCAACTGGATGATCCCCGGCAAGATGGTCAAGGGCATGGGCGGCGCGATGGACCTGGTGGCCGGCGTCGGCCGCGTGGTGGTGCTGATGGAGCACGTGGCGACCAAGAAGGACGGCAGCACCGACCTGAAGATCATCGCCAACTGCACCCTGCCGCTGACCGGCGTGGGTGTGGTCAACCGCATCATCACCGACCTGGGCGTGCTCGACGTGACGCACAACGGGCTCGAGCTGGTGGAGCTGGCGCCGGGCGTCACCCGCGACCAGATCCAGGCGGCGACCGGCGTGGCATTGCATTGATGCAACCCCGGCGCCGAGCCGGGGCAGGTTCGCGTGAATCAGGAAAGGACCTTCGGGTCCTTTTTTTCGATCGAGGGCCCTCGGTGGTTTCTAGTTGGTTACACCTACCTGCGCACGCGTTTCCCTGCTGATTCGGGTCGGCGATCCTGTGCCGGCGTTGTAACCAGGATCCGGTGCTGGTGCAGACCCGGATGGACAGCCGAGCCGTGCGACGAATCGCCTCGCGTCATGGCGGACGACGTTGTGCCGTCAGAGACAACATCGATCGCAGCAACAGGGTAAACACCTGGAAATCGGCCCGTCCGGCCGGTTTGCCTGGTGGCATGGATTTGGCCTTGGGTGGTTCACCTGCAACAGCAGGCGCTGAACCGAATCACCACGAGGAGACTCCCCTTGAAAACCACACCCATCGCCCACGCAGCCGCCCTCTGCCTGCTCGCAGCCGCCGGCGCCAGCCATGCCGTCAGCTTCACCCAGGGCGACGTGACCCTCGACATCAACGGCACGGTCAACGGTTTCTACGTCAACCGCGAGGTCAAGACCACGCCCACCGGCGGGGCCGAGACCAAGACCAGCAACAGCGCGATCTCCAACGGCCTGCTGCCGGGCTGGATCAACTTCGTCGCCACCGCGAAGGCCGGTGACCAGGACGTCAAGGCGCACTTCGGCTTTGCCCCCGGCATCATGAACAACTCGACCATCGTCGGCCTGCCGAGCGCCGCCTCCGGCGTCGGGGCCTACTCGCAGGTCGACACCCGCAACGTCTACTTCCAGTTCGGCAACGACAGCTGGGGCCGCATCAAGCTGGGTCGCGACATCGGCCTGTTCGGCCAGAACATCGTGCTGTCGGACATGACGCTGCTGGGCGTGGGTGGCACCTCCAATGCCGGCACGCCGTTCAACACCACGTTCGGCATGATCGGTCACGGCTACATGTACACCGGCTTCCAGCCGCAGATCAGCTATTCGTCGCCCAAGCTCGGTGGCTTGCAGGCTTCGGCCGGCATCTTCCAGCCCAGCGCCTATGCGGGCAATGAAACCAAGACCCCGGGCGTGCAGGCGATGGCCAGCTTCGACTTCGCCGGCGCCGCGCCGGGCAAGGTCTGGGCCGGCCTGGTGAGCCAGGACACGAGCTGCTCGGGCACCTGCGCCACCGTGCCGCACGCCGCGTCGGGCTACGAGCTGGGCGCCAAGGCCGGCGTGGCCGGCTTCGAAGGCGTGCTCTACGCCTTCAAGGGCAAGGGCCTGGGCCTGTCGACGATCGGCGCGCAGTTCCTCGGCGGCGGTGATGCCGCGGGCAACAAGACCGATTCGCAGGGCTTCCTGGCGCAGGTCACCTACAAGATCGGCGACACCAAGCTCGGCGTGAACTACGGCAAGAACACCGACGAAGGTGGCGCCACGGCGGGCGTGTTCGGCGCACCGAAGAACGACCGCAAGGCCGTCACCTTCGGTGCCTACCACTCGCTCAACAAGTACATCACGCTGGTCGGCGAGCTCAACCAGGAGAAGCAGACCAACGCCGCGGCAGTCGAAAAGGTTCGCACCATTTCGCTGGGCGGCATCATGTTCTTCTGATCGCCGTCAGGTGCGTCGGACGTGGCCTCAGCCGCGTCCGACGTAGGGCATCTGCGTGGCCATCACCGTCATGGTCAGCACGTTGGCCGACAACGGCAGGCGCGCCATCGCCATGAAGGTGTCGGCCACCGCGGCCATGTCCATGCGTGCTTCGGCCTTGATGCTGCCGTCGGCCTGGGGCACGCCTTTGGCCATGCGCTCGGTCATGTCGCTGGCGACGTTGCCGATGTCGATCTGGCCGACCGCGATGTTGTGGCGCCGGCCGTCGAGCGCCGCCGCCTTGGTCAGGCCGCTGACGGCGTGCTTGGTGGCGGTGTAGGCGATCGAGCCCGGCCGCGGCACGTGGGCCGAGATCGAGCCGTTGTTGATGATCCGGCCGCCCTGCGGGCTCTGCGCGCGCATCAGCCTGAAGGCCTGCGCCAGGCAGTAGTAGGCGCCGTTGAGGTTGGTGTCGACGACACGCCGCCAGTCTTCGATGCCGATCTCGTCGGGCATCGTCGAAGGCAGCGAGATGCCGGCGTTGTTGAACAGCAGGTCGAGCCGGCCCCAATGGGCCTGCACGGCCTCGAAGGCGGCCGCCACCGAGGCGGCGTCGGACACGTCGGCGGGCAGCGCCAGGGTGCGCGTCGCGATGTCGCCGCTCACGTCGGGCGCGGCGTCGATGGCGGCCTGCAGCGTCTCGGCGCGGCGGCCCACGAAGGCGACGTTCCAGCCGTCGGCCAGCAGGGCGTGGGCACAGGCGCGGCCGATGCCGCTGCCGGCTCCGGTCACAAGGGCGATGGGTTTCATGGGGTCTCCTCAGCCGTTCAAAGAAGCCGCGATTGTGTCGTCGTGCAGCCCCGGCTGCAGGGCGGCTGCGGGCCACTACGATGCCGGGCTGACGATTCCACCCACCTCACGCATCGACTGGAGCACCCATGAGCGTTTTCACCAAGATCAGCCTCGTCACCGGCGCCGACGGCCGCGCCCATTGGGCCGAATCGAGCCTCGCGCTGAGCGAAGGCAAGCCGCAATCGCGCCTGTCGCCCTTGCTGCCGAGCGGCGGCTATCAGCTGCGCGAGAGCCCGGTCGGTTTTCGCAGCGATTTCCATTGCACCGGCGAGCCGCAGTGGGTGTTCATCATCGGTGGCGTGATGGAGATCGGCCTGCAGGACGGCAGCAAGCGCGTCTTCCGGCCTGGCGATCACTTCTATTCGGCCGACGTGTTGCCCGCCGGCGCGGTGTTCGACCCGGCCCTGCACGGCCACTGCAGCCGCCAGGTGGGCGACGAGCCGCTGAAGACCCTGTTCGTGCGTGGCTGAAGACGGGTTGCAGGTCGGCTGCGGATCTTGATCTTCACCGCGCCGGCTGGCGCTGCCAGGTGCCGCCCAGCAGCATCTCGTGCGGCTGGAAGAGCGACTTGTAGGCCATCTTGGCGCTGGCCTCGATCCAGTAGCCGAGGTACAGATACGGCAGGCCCAGCTCACGCGCCTGGGCGATCTGCCACATGACGTTGTAGGTGCCGTAGCTGCAGGCCGGGTCGGGCTCGTAGAAGGTGTAGACCGCCGACAGCCCGTCGTTGAGCACGTCGAGGATCGAGACGATGCGCAGCGCGCCAGGCTGGTCGCCGATGCCGGGCTCGCGAAACTCGACCAGCCGCGAGTTGACGCGGCTCTGCAGCAGGAACTGGGTGTACTGATCGACCGAGTCCTCGTCCATGCCGCCCCCGGCGTGGCGCCGGTTCTGGTAGCGCAGGTAGAGCGCGTAGTGCTCGGGCACGAAGCACAGGCGCATCACGCGCGCCTGCAGGCCCTGGTGCTGTTTCCAGGCCCGGCGCTGGCTGCGGCTGGGCGCGAAGTCGTTCACCGGCACGCGCAGCGGCACGCAGCACTGGCAGCCGTCGCAATACGGGCGATAGGTGAACATGCCGCTGCGCCGGAAACCGGCGGCGACCAGGCCGGAGTAGGTCTCGGCGTTGATCAGGTGCGACGGCGTGGCCACCTGCGAGCGCGCCATGCGGTCGGCCAGGTAGCTGCAGGGGTAGGGCGCGGTTGCATAGAACTGCAACTGGGCGAGCGGTAGTTCCTTCGGGTGCGTCACGCAGATGGACTCGGCTGACCTGGGCCCCGGTCTCCCAGCCGGGCCCACGACGAAGGATCATAAAACCAATCCTTCGGGGCGGGCAGATCGACCACCCGGCGCAGATGGGCCTCGAACTGCGCCCTCGGAACCGGCTGCGCACCCAGCGATGCCAGGTGTTCGGTTTCCATCTGGCAGTCGATCCAGGCGATCTCGTGCGCCAGGCAGAACGCCACCAGCGCCGCCAGGGCGATCTTCGACGCATCGGTGCGGCGCGCGAACATCGACTCGCCGTAGAACATGCGTCCGATGTTGACGCCGTAGAGGCCGCCGACCAGTTCGCCGTCGACCCAGGTCTCGAAGGAATGGGCCGATCCGGCGCGGTGCAGCGCCACGTAGGCGGCCTTGACCTCGGGCACGATCCAGGTGCCGTCCTGGCCTTCGCGCGGCGTGCGGCTGCAGTGGTCGATGACGTCGGCGAAGGCGCTGTCGATGCGCACCTCGTTGCCCGGCGTGACGAGAAAGCGCCGCAGCGTCTTCTTCAGCGAGCGGTGCAGCCTGAACTGCGCCACCTGCAGCACCATGCGCGGGTCGGTGCTCCACCACAGCACCGGCTGGCCCTGGCTGTACCACGGGAAGATGCCCAGCCGGTAGGCCATGCGCAGCCGCGCCACGCTGAGCTGCCCGCCCGCGCACAGCAGCCCCGGCGCCTCGCTGTCGGGGCCCAGCGCGAGGCGGGTGGGCGGGAAGGGCGCGCTGTCGCTGTCGTCGGGCAGCCAGGGGATCATGCCGATGCCGATGCGGCTTGCGGGGCGACGGGCGCGGCCGGGTTCAACGCAGCTGCAGGTCGTCGTTGCCGAACTCGATGTCCAGCGGCTCGATCTGCAGGCGCTTGGCACCGGCCTCGACCTCGCCGGCCACCCAGGCCGCGATGCCCTGCGCGCGGGCGATCTCGACCGTGCGCTCGGCGTCTTCGGCGGCCACGAAGATCGCGAAACCCGCGCCCATGTTGAGCGTGCTGTAGGCCTCGCGGTCGTCCTGCTGCGCCTGCTGCTGGATGAAGCGCAGCACCGGCGTCACCGGCGGCACCGTGTGGATGCGGTAGCTCAGTTCGGCCGGATGGCGCAGCAGCTTGCGCCAGCCGTGGCCGGTGATGTTGGCGCAGTAGTGCGGCGTGATGCCGGCCTTGAACAGCGCCTCGGTGACCGGCGAATAGAGCGTGGTGGGCGCCAGCAGCGCCGCGCCGTACGTCAGCCCGGGGGCGATCTCGGTCAGGTAGCCGTCGGGCAGGCGCTCGACCAGCTTGCGCGCCAGGCTCAGGCCGTTGGCGTGGATGCCGCTCGACGCCAGCAGCACGATGGCGTCGCCGGCGGCGAGCTTGTCGCCCACCGACAGGCGCTCCTTCGGGTTGATCAGGCCGGTGCACGAGGCCGCCAGGTCGATGCGGCCTTCTTCGACGATGCCGGCCAGCGCCGGGGTTTCGCCGCCGCCCCAGGCGACCTGGCAGACCTCGCAGGCGCGCTTCCAGCCGGCCACCAGCGCCTGCGAGCGCTGGTCGTCGCCGAACCAGTCGGAGCCGCCGGCGGCCCAGTAGGCCTGCACCACCAGCGGCGTGGCGCCGACCGTGATCAGGTCGTTGATGGCCATCGCGATGGTGTCTTGCGCGATGGCGTCGTACCAGCTCTTGCCGGTCAGGCGCGCCATCTCGTCGGCGACGAGCGTCTTGGTGCCCAGGCACTCGACGATCGAGGCGAGGTAGAACGGCCCGACGTCGACCACATAGGCCGATTCGCCGCGCGAGGCGGCCACTTCGGTGAAACCGTGGTGCGCCAGCTGGCTGGCGGTGGAGGCCGCGGCGCGCTGGGCCGTGACCTTGAGCGGGTCGATCAGGTCGTAGTTGACGCCGGCTTGTTCGTAGCTCAGGGTGCCGGTGGCGGCATCGCCCGGCATGGCCGAGGACGGGGTGGGGGAGGCGGAAGTCATGGGGAGCGATTATCGGGCACCCTAGAATCCTCTCCATGTCCTATATCGTCCTGGCCCGCAAGTACCGCCCGCGCAGCTTCGCCGAGCTGGTGGGGCAGGCGCACGTCGTGCAGGCCCTGAGCAATGCCCTGACGCAACAGCGTCTGCACCACGCCTACCTGTTCACCGGCACCCGCGGCGTCGGCAAGACCACCGTCTCGCGCATCCTGGCCAAGAGCCTGAACTGCGTCGGCGCCGACGGCCTGGGCGGCATCACCGCCACGCCATGTGGCGTGTGCAGCGCCTGCCGCGACATCGACGCCGGCCGCCACGTCGACTATGTCGAGCTCGATGCGGCGTCGAACCGCGGTGTCGACGAGATCAGCCAGCTGCTCGATCAGGCCGTCTACAAGCCGGTGGTGGGGCGCTTCAAGGTCTACATGATCGACGAGGTGCACATGCTCTCGACGACCGCCTTCAACGCGATGCTGAAGACGCTCGAGGAGCCGCCCGAGTACCTGAAGTTCGTGCTCGCCACCACCGATCCGCAGAAGGTGCCGGTGACGGTGCTGAGCCGCTGCCTGCAGTTCAACCTGCGGCCGATGGCCACCGAAACCGTCTTCGAGCACCTGCAGACAGTGCTGAACGCCGAATCGGTGCCGTTCGAGGATCCGGCGCTGCGGCTGCTGGCGCGTGGCGCGCGCGGCTCGATGCGCGACGCGCTGTCGCTCACCGACCAGGCCATCGCCTACGCCGGCGGCCACCTCGGCGAGGCCGCCGTGCGCCAGATGCTGGGTGCGGTCGACCGCGGTCATGGGGTGCGCATCGTCGAGGCGCTGGCCGCCAGCGACGGCGTGGCGCTGGTGCGCACGGTCGACGAGCTGCGCGCGCAGGGCCTGTCGGCCGCCGGCACGCTCGAAGAGCTGGCCGATCTGGCGCAGCAGATGGCGGTGCTGCAGGCAGTGCCGCAGGCGATCGACCCGACCCATCCCGACGCGGCGGTGCTGCAGGGCCTGGCGCCCTTGCTGCCGGCCGACGAGACCCAGCTGCTCTACAGCATCGCGCTGCACGGCCGTGCCGAACTGGCGCTGGCGCCCGATGAATACAGCGGCCTGGTGATGGTGCTGCTGCGCATGCTGGCGTTCCGGCCGGCCGGTGGTGCCGCTGCGTCGGCGGTCAGGCCGGCAGCCGCCGCGCCGATCGTCGCCGCAGCGCCCGTGCCGGCTCCGGCCGTGGCAGCCAGCCGCGAGCTGCTGCGCACCAGCGGCGCCGTCAGCAAGACGACGGTGCCATCGGTGGCGCAGGCACCGTCGGCCCCACCGGTCCGCCCGGAGCCGCCGCGCGCATCCCCGACCCCGATGGCTGCCCCGGTTGCTGCCCCGATGGCTGCCCCGACTGCGATCAGCGTGTCCGAACCGGCGCCACCGTTGCGTCCGGCGGCGGCGCCTGCTGCGGCAGCCGAAACGCCACCCTGGGACGACGAACCGCCCTGGGTGCGCGAAGAGTCCGAGTCATCGGACGGCGCCCGCCCGACCGCCCGCAACGAGAGCCAACCGCCATCGCCCGAAGTCGTCGACGCACCGCAGGCCGCCGACATCCCCGCGCCCCATCCGGCCCAGGCCCGCTGGCTGGCCACCGTGCAGCAGCTGCTCGCGCAGACCAAGGTCACCGGCCTGGTGCGTGAGCTGGCCTGGCAGGCCGAATGCACCGGCATCGACGACGCTGCCGATCCGGTCTGCTGGCAGCTGCGCGTCGAGCGCGAATCGCTGCGCCAGGCCAGCCACCGCGAGCGCCTGCAGGCCGCCATGAGCGAACTGCTCGGACAGCCGCAGCGGCTGGAGATCGACGTCGGTGCCGTCACCGACAGCGCCGCCCGCCGTGACGTGGCAGCCAGGTCGCAGGCCCAGGCGCAGGCCGAACGGGTGATCCGCAACGATCCGGTGGTGCAGCAGTTGCTGGCGCGCTACCCGAGCGCGCGCATCGTGCCGGGTTCGGTGCGGCCTCGCTGACGGTCAGACTCGCTTGCCCGTGGCCACGGGCCACCCCCGTTTCAACTTCCACTTTTCCATTTTCCATTCCAACCCCAAGGACACGCCATGATCAAAGGACAACTCGCCGGCCTGATGAAACAAGCCCAGGCGATGCAGGACAACCTGAAGAAGGCACAGGACGAACTCGCCAACGTCGAGGTCGAAGGCCAGTCGGGTGCCGGCCTGGTGAAGGTGGTGATGACCTGCAAGCACGACGTCAAGCGCCTGTCGATCGACCCGAGCCTGCTGGCCGACGACAAGGACATGCTCGAAGACCTGGTGGCCGCCGCCTTCAACGATGCCGTGCGCCGTGCCGAAGCGGTCAGCCAGGAAAAGATGGGCAAGCTCACCGCCGGCATGCCGCTGCCCCCGGGCATGAAGTTCCCGTTCTGATGACGGCGCGCAGGCGTCGGGACTCACGATGAAAGCCTCGTCCGGCGACGCCCTGGCGCACCTGGTCGAGGCGCTGCGCCGATTGCCGGGCGTGGGCGTGAAGTCGGCGCAGCGCATGGCGTATCACCTGCTGCAGCACGACCAGCCCGCCGCCTCGCAGCTGGCGCGCGCGCTGGATGCGGCGGTGCAGAAGGTGCAGCACTGCGAGCGCTGCCACACCTTCACCGAGCAGCCGGTGTGCGCCACCTGCCTCGACCCGCAGCGCGATCCGCATCAGCTGTGCGTCGTCGAGACGCCGGCCGACCAGGCCGCGGTGGAGCGCACCGGCAGCTACCGCGGGCTGTATTTCGTGCTGATGGGCAAGCTCAGCCCGCTCGACGGCGTGGGCGCGCACGACATCGGCCTGCCGGCGCTGATCGAGCGCGCCTTCGACGAGGTGGTGCAGGAGGTGATCGTCGCGACCAACTTCACCGCCGAGGGCGAGGTCACGGCGCACGTGATCGCCGAGGCCCTCAAGTCACGCGGCCTGCGCGTGACGCGGCTGGCGCGCGGCGTGCCGATCGGCAGCGAGCTCGAATACGTCGACCTCGGCACCATCGCGCACGCCTTCAGCGAGCGGCGCTGAAGCGGCCCGCCGAAGCAGCCGCATGCCGCGGCGGCTTCGGTTGCTTCAGTCGATTCACGGACGGCTGCTCGCCACCCTGACCGCCTTGGCCGGCGCCTGGGCACGGCGCACCTTGGTGGCCTTGGCCGGCTTGTTCGCCTTGTAGATCACCAGCGACTGGCCGGCGGCAAAGCGCGCGCTGGTCGACACCTTGTTCCATTGCGCCAGTTGCGCCGCGCTGATGCGATGGCGCTTGGCCACGCTGGCCACCGTGTCGCCCTTGCGCGCCTTGATCGCCACCTTCTTCATCGGCGGCAGATCCGGCGCCAGGCTCATGTAGGCGTTGTCGGCGACCTGCTCGGAGACGTCGACGCTGCGCCGCAGCGAGCGCGGCACCAGCAGGGTCGAACTGGCCTTGACCAGCATGCGCGGCGGGATGTGGTTGACCTCGCGCAGCACCGACTCGCTCACGCCGACCTGCCTGGCCGCATCGGCCGGGCGCATGGTGCGCGGCACGACCCAGGCGGTCCAGCTGGCGAGCGGGCCTTGATGGGCCTCGAGGCGGCGCACGAACGCATCGGCGTTGTCGTAGGGCAGCAGCACCTGCGGCGTGCCTGCGGCCAGGATGACGGGCTTGTTCATCGACGGGTTGAGCGCCTTGAACTCGTCGACGCCGAGACCGGCCAGCCGCGCGGCCAGCGCCACGTCGATGTCGCGCTTGATCGCCACGCTCATGAAATACGGGTGGTTCTCGAGCGCCGGCAGCGTCAGGCCGAAGGCGCGCGGGTTGGCGACGATGTTCTTGACCGCCTGCAGCTTGGGCACGTAGCTGCGCGTCTCGGCCGGCATGCGCAGGCTCTCGTAGCCGGTGGCCAGGCCCAGGCGCTGGTTGCGCGCGATGGCCCGGCTGACGTTGCCTTCACCCCAGTTGTAGGCGGCCAGCGCGAGGTGCCAGTCGCCGAACTGACGATGCAGGCGCGCCAGGTAGTCGAGCGCGGCGCGGGTCGAGGCCAGCACGTCGCGGCGGTCGTCGCGGAAATGGTTCTGCTTGAGGTCGAAATCGCGCCCGGTCGACGGGATGAACTGCCACATGCCCGACGCCTTGGCGACCGACATCGCCTGCGGGTTGAAGGCGCTTTCGATGAACGGCAGCAGCGCCAGCTCGCCGGGCATGCCGCGACGCTGGACTTCGTCGAGGATGTGGAACAGGTAGCGGCCGCCGCGCTCGGTCATGCGCTGCACGTATTCGGGGCGGGCGGCGTACCAGCGCTCGTGCTGCTCGACCAGCGCGCCGTCGAGATCGGGCATGCGGTAGCTGTCGCGCACGCGCTGCCAGAGGTCGAGGCGGGCCTGCGAGTCGTCGATCGGCGTCTGATCGGGACGCAGGATGTCGGTCGGTCGGCCGGCTGCATCGATGCCGTTTTCGGGCTCGGCCGGGGGCAGGGCGGCGCTGAGGATCTCGGAGCGGGCCAGCGGCCGGACGTCGACCGTGGCGCCGCCGTCGTCGGCATGGGCCGTGCCGGTCGGGTTGAGCGTGCGGGTCGCGGCCGGTTGCGGGCTGGTGGCGACGTCGCCGGCCCCGGGTGCGGCGGCGCTGGCGACCGGCGCGTTCTGGCCGTCCAGCGACGGCAGCGGCGCGAGCGGGCCTTCTTGCGGGCGCTGGGTGCGGGTCGAGACGGTGGTCAGCAGCGGCGGCGGCGGGATCTCGCTGGTGTTGGACAGCGAGGCCTGCGGGGCGGTCGCGCAACCGGCCAGCCAGCTGGCCAAGGCGACGGCGGTGAGTGCCAGACCGGCGCGTGCGGATGATTTCATCGGTAGGTGTTCTTCCAGGCTCTGATGGCGGCAAACACCGCCACCGGGTCGTGCGCATCGGCGCCACGCTCGCGCGCCGTCTCGATGACGGCGGCCTCGTGGCTGCGCAGAAAGGGGTTGATCTGGCGCTCCAGCGCGATCCGGCTGGGCAAGGTGGGGGTCCGGGTGGCGCGCAGGCCGAGGCAATGGGCCTCGTGCCGGGCGATCGCGGCATTGTCGGGCTCGACCGCACGCGCGAAGCGCAGGTTCGACAGCGTGTACTCGTGGGCGCAGCAGACGCGGGTGTCGCCGGGCAGCGCGGCCAGGCGCGACAACGACGTCAGCATCTGCGCCGGCGTGCCCTCGAACAGCCGGCCGCAGCCGGCCGAGAACAGCGTGTCGCCACAGAACAGCACCGGCTCGCCGATCGACGGCTGATCGGCCGCATCGATGAAGTAGGCGACATGGCCGGCGGTGTGGCCGGGCACGTCGATGACCTGCAGGGCCAGGCCGAGCACACGCACCGTGTCGCCATCGCGCACCGCGGTGACGGGCACCGGCATCGGCTCGCCCGCAGGGCCCCACACCGGCACCGGCCATCGCTGCAGCAGGGCGGCCAGGCCACCGACGTGATCGCCGTGGTGGTGCGTCACTAGAATGCCCGCCAGACGCAGCGACAGGCGCTCGAGCGCCGCAATCACCGGCGCAGCGTCACCCGGATCCACCACCACGCCCGCCTGGCCGTCATGGAGCATCCAGATGTAGTTGTCGTCGAAGGCGGGCAGCGCTAGTAGATTCATGGCGAAAGAGTCAGCAATTATAGGGATTGACGAGTGGCTGACGACCCCTCCGGGCCGCTATCTGGTCGCGTGGGAGCAGGCCCAGCTCGATCGCCTGGTGAGCAACATTTTCGGCTACCACGCGGTGCAACTGGGCTGGCCGGCGGTGCAGGGACTGCGCTGCAACCGCATGCGCCACCGCTGGCTGGTCAACGACGGACCCTTGAACGCGGGACTGGCCGCCAGCGCGCCCGCGCCGGTCGACGGCGCCGCGATCTGGCCACCCGGCCCGCTGCCGCTGAGCGTCATGAGCGACTACGAGACGCTGCCGTTTCCGTCCGCCAGCCTGGACCTCGTGGTCCTGCCCCACACGCTCGAACTTGCCGGTGATGCGCACCAGACCCTGCGCGAGGTCGAGCGGGTGCTGATGCCCGAGGGCCGGGTGGTGGTGATCGGTTTCAACCCCGCCAGCCTGTGGGGCGCCTACCAGGCCAGCGCCGACGTCGCAGGCCGGCTGGGCTGGGGCTCGGGCCCGGTCAGCAGCGGCACCGAACTGATCGGCTGGCGCCGCCTGCGCGACTGGCTGCGGCTGCTGGGCCTCGAGTTCGAGTCCGGCCGCTTCGGCTGCTATCGCCCGCCGTTCGCGACCGAGCGCTGGCTCGAGCGCTGCGCCTGGTTCGACGATGCCGGCTCGCGCTGGTGGCCGGTGCTGGGTTCGGCCTATGTGCTGGTGGCCGTCAAGCGGGTGCGCGCGATGCGCCTGATGGGTCCGGCCTGGCGCAAGAAGACCCAGGGCGCGACCGTTCCGGCGGCGGTCGCCCGGCATCACCACGAGCCCTGACGCGATTCGAGCCTCGAGGCTGGCGCTGGCCCGATACTTCGGCCTTTGAAAAATTAGCCCCATCCATGAGCATCGAATCGACAGCCGGCCCGCAAGCGGTCATCGCCAAACCCGAGGTGGTGATCTACACCGACGGCGCCTGCAAGGGCAACCCGGGCCCGGGCGGCTGGGGTGCCTGGCTGGTCAGCGGCGGGCATGAAAAGGAGCTCTGCGGCGGCGAGGCCAACACCACCAACAACCGCATGGAGATGATGGCGGTGATCGAGGCGCTGGCCAGCCTCAAGCGCAGCTGCCGCATCACGGTCTACACCGACAGCGCCTACGTCCAGAACGGCATCAGCAGCTGGATTCACGGCTGGAAGCGGCGCGGCTGGAAAACCGCCGACAACAAGCCGGTCAAGAACGTCGACCTCTGGCAGCGCCTGGATGCCTTGTCCACCTTGCACCAGATCGAGTGGCGCTGGGTCAAGGGCCATGCCGGCGACCCGGGCAACGAACGCGCCGATGCGCTCGCCAACCGCGGCGTCGAAGTCGCGCGCGCGCGCTGATCCCTGCCCGCGACGGGCCATTCGGTTTCGCACTGCCCGACCGCCGGTGGCTGCGCTTACATTTCAGCGTCAACCTCTTCAACGGCCCCTCCACGGGCCTGGCGCCCTGTGAAGATCACACAAAAACTGGTGGCCCTCGTGGGCCTGGTGGCCCTCGCCGGTGCGGCCTATTGGGTGCAGAACCGACCCGCCGGCACGAGTCCCGTCGCCGGCGAGGCAGCGGCGGGTGGGCCGGTGGCCGGCGCGGGTTCTGGCGCGGCCAAGGGGGCTCAGGGCCGATCCGGCAACGCGGGCGGGCCGGCACCGGTCGAGGTCGGCCAGGTGGTGTTGCGCCGGCTCGACGACGATGTGCACGCGGTCGGCAGCCTGCGCTCCAACCAGGGCGTGATGATGCGGCCCGAGGTGGCCGGCCGGATCATGAAGATCGGCTTCCAGGACGGCCAGCGGGTGCGCCGCGGCCAACTGCTGATCCAGCTCGACGACACCCTGCAGCAGGCCCAGTTGCAGCAGGCGCGGGCCCAGGCCGGCATCGCCAACACCAATCTGCAGCGCAGCCAGGAGCTGGCAGCTGAAAAGTTCGTGAGCCAGAGTGCCGTCGATCAGGCGGCCGCCAACGTCGCCGTGGCCGATGCGCAAGTCCGGCTGGTCGAGGCGCAGCTGGCGCGCATGCGCGTGCTTGCACCGTTCGACGCGATGGCCGGCATCCGGCTGATCAACGTCGGCGATTTCGTCAAGGATGGCGCCGACCTCATCAACCTCGAAGACACCAGCAGCATGTGGCTCGATTACCGCCTGCCCGAGCGGGTGCTGGGCCGGCTGCGGCGCGGCGCGGTCATCGAGGCCGAGATGGACGCCTTTCCGGGTCAGCAGTTCAAGGGCCAGGTCGAAGCCATCGATGCCCAGGTCGATGCCAACGGCCGGGCCCTGCTGGTGCGCGCGCGGGTCAACAACCCGGGCGACCGGCTCAAGTCGGGCATGTTCGCGCGGGTGCGCACGGTGATGGGCGTGCGCGAAAACGCCTTGCTGGTGCCCGAGGAGGCCCTGGTGCCGCTGGGCAACAAGCAATATGTCTTCAAGGTGGTGGCAGGTGAGAAGGGCCAGGTGGCGCAGCGCGAGGAAGTGACGGTGGGCCTGCGCCTACCCGGGCTGGCCGAAGTCACCGGCGCGGTCAAGGCCGGCGATGTGGTCGTCACGGCCGGCCAGGCCCGGCTGGGGCGCGACGCGACGCCGGTGCCGGTGCGGGTGATCGATCTGGCCCGCACGGCGTCGAGCGGTTCCGGTGCGGCTGCAGGCGCGGTCGCCGCGTCGGCGCCGGGCCGCGCGGCCAGCGGGCTGACGATGGGTGACGCCGCCTCGTCGCCCTGAACGCGGGAGAGACACGATGCGACTGTCCGAAGTTTCGATCCGCCGCCCGGTGTTCGCCACCGTGATGTCGCTGCTGCTGGTGCTGGTCGGGCTGGTGTCCTACACCCGGCTGCAGGTGCGCGAGTACCCGCGCATCGACGAGCCGGTGGTGACGGTGCGCACCAAGCTGATCGGCGCCTCGGCCGAGGTGATCGAGTCGCAGGTCAGCAAGCCGCTCGAGGACTCGATCGCCGGCATCGACGGCGTCGACATCATCACCTCGATCTCGCGCTCCGAGCAGAGCCAGATCACGGTGCGCTTCAAGCTCGAGAAAGACCCCGACAACGCCGCCGCCGACGTGCGCGACCGCGTCTCGCGGGTGCGCGGCCGGCTGCCCGATGCGATCGACGAGCCGGTGATCGCCAAGGTCGAGGCCGACGCCACGCCCACCATCTGGCTGGCCTTCAGCAGCGAGACGATCACGCCGCTGGCCATCACCGACATCATCAACCGCGTCGTCAAGCCGCGCCTGCAGACCGTGCCCGGTGTGGCCGACGTGCAGATCAACGGCGACCGCACCTACGCGATGCGGATCTGGCTCGACGCCGACAAGCTCGCCTCCTACCGCCTGACGGTGCAGGACGTCGAGGACGCACTGCGGCGCCAGAACCTCGAGGTGCCGGCCGGGCGCATCGAGAGCCGGCAGCGCGAGTTCAACGTCACCTCGCGCACCGACCTCAACACCGAGGCGCAGTTCGGCGATGTCGCGCTCAAGGTGGTCAGCGGCTACTCGGTGCGGCTGCGCGACGTGGCGCGCATCGAACAGGCGCCGGCCAGCGAGCGCTCGATCGTGCGACTGAACGGCACGCCGGCGATCTCGACCGGCGTGATCCGCCAGGCCACGGCCAACCCGCTGGAAGTCTCGGCCGCCGTGCGCGCCGTGCTGCCCAAGATCCAGGACGACCTGCCGCCGGGCCTGCAGGTGACGGTGGCCAACGACAACTCGATCTTCATCGACCGCTCCGTCAAGTCGGTCTACACCACCATCACCGAGGCGGTGGTGCTGGTGGCGCTGGTGGTGTTCGTGTTCCTGCGCCACCTGCGCGCGGCGGTGATCCCGCTGGTGACGATCCCCGTCAGCCTGATCGGCGCCTTCACGCTGATGTCGGTGGCCGGATTCACCGTCAACACCCTCACGCTGCTGGCGCTGGTGCTGGCGATCGGCCTGGTGGTCGACGACGCCATCGTCGTGCTGGAAAACATCTTCCGCCACATCGAGGAGGGCCTCGAACCGTTCCAGGCCGCGCTCAAGGGCGCGAAGGAAATCGGCTTCGCGGTGGTCGCGATGACGCTGACGCTGGCGGCGGTCTACGCGCCGCTGGCCTTCACGCCGGGGCGCACCGGGCGGCTGTTTGCCGAATTCGCCTTGACGCTGGCCGGTGCGGTGGTGGTGTCGGGTTTTGTCGCGCTGACGCTCACGCCGATGATGTGCAGCCTGCTGCTGCGCCACAACGCCAAGCCGAACCGCTTCGACCGCGTCATGGAGGCCGGGCTCGACCGCCTGACCGCCGGCTACACCTGGGTGTTGCGCGGCCTGCTCGGCCAGCGCTGGATCGTGCTGGTGGTGATGGCGGCGTCGGGGGCGGGCAGCTGGTGGCTGTTCAGCCACGCCAAGAGCGAACTTGCGCCGCTCGAGGACCGCGGCGTCATCATCACCACCATCAACTCGCCCGACGGCGCCACGCTCGACTACACCGCCCGCTACGCGCGTGCGATCGAGGGCATCGCTGCCGACTTCCCCGAGCTGGATCGCAAGTTCGTCATCACCGGCAACCCGACGGTGGCGCAGGCCACGGCCATCCTGCGGGCGGTCGACTGGACCGAACGCAGCCGCACCACCGCCGAGATCGCACGCGCGATGCAGCCGCAGTTCGCCAGCCTGCCGGGCGTGTCGGCGTTCCCGGTCACGCCGCCGAGCCTGGGGCAGGGCTTTCGCGAGCGGGCGATCAACTTCGTGATCCTGACCAACGACAGCTACGCCAACCTGGCGCGCATCAACCAGCAGATGCTGGCCGAGATCGCCAAGAACCCCGGCATCGTGCAGCCCGACAGCGACCTGCGGCTCAACAAGCCGGAGATCCTGCTCGAGGTCGACCGCGACCGCGCGGCCGACGCCGGCGTGGCCATCGACCAGGTGGCGCGCACGGTCGAGACCATGCTCGGCGGCCGCGCCGTGACACGCTACAAGCGCGACGCCGACCAGTACGACGTGCTGGTGCAGACGCAGGCCAGCGGCCGCACCACACCCGACGACATCGACCGCCTGTTCGTGCGCGGGCGCAACGACACGATGGTGCCGCTGTCGTCGATCGTGAAGGTACGCGAGTCGGTCAGCCCGCGCGAGCTCAACCACTTCAACCAACGCCGCTCGCTGGCCATCACGGCCAATCTGGCGCCGGGTTATTCGCTCGGCGAGGCGCTGCAGTTCATGGATGCCACGGCCGCCAAGGTGCTGCCGGTCGGCTACGCCACCGAGCTCAACGGCATCAGCCGCGAGTTCCGCTCGTCGAGCGGCGCGCTGGGGCTGGTGTTCGTGCTGGCGCTGCTGTTCATCTTCCTGGTGCTGGCGGCGCAGTTCGAGAGCTTCGTCGACCCCTTCATCATCATGCTGGCGGTGCCGCTGTCGATGGTGGGCGCGCTCGCCGCGCTGCAGTGGAGCGGCGGCACGCTCAACGTCTACTCGCAGATCGGCCTGATCACGCTGGTCGGGCTGATCACCAAGCACGGCATCCTGATCGTCGAGTTCAGCAACCAGCTGCGCCAGCAGGGCAAGTCGGTGATGGACGCCACGCTCGAAGCCGCCAGCCTGCGACTGCGGCCGATCCTGATGACCACCGGCGCGATGGTGCTCGGCGCCTTGCCGCTGGCCCTGGCCGAAGGCGCCGGCGCCGAGAGCCGCCAGCAGATCGGCTGGGTGATCGTCGGCGGCATGAGCCTGGGCACGCTGCTGACGATCTTCGTCGTGCCGACGATCTACACGCTGATGGCGCGCAAGCAGGTGCCCGGCGAGATCACCACGCCGGCGAACGAGGAGGCGCCGGCTGCGGCGCATTGAAGACCGGCCGTGCCCCGGCATGGCGCGCACGGTGCTGCCGCGATGAGCATGCCCTGCCAGCACGAGGCGCATGTGCTGCGCCGGCAAGGCCTTCGGCAGGCCGGCACCAGGTCGACCCTGTGCCCAGGTGATGTCGACCCGATGCCGGCATCACCCGACCTCATGCAGGCATGACATCCGCTGCATGCCGGCATGTTGCCCGGGGCATGCCCACGCCTTTGTGATCGGTGCCAGCACGATTGCCGTCCTGATGCTCAGGATCGCTCGACATCCAGTCGGCGCTGGCCGCTGATTCATCAGGCATTCCATGCAACAAGACCTCAACAAGATCCTCTGGGCTACCGCAGACCCCCGCCTCATCTCCGGCAAACTGCGCCTGCCCGAAGCGCAGGCAGCCTTGAAAGCCACCTCATGAGTCCGTCCCCCCGTCTCCCCGCGAAGAAGCCCGGCGGCATGGCCCGCATCGAATACCTCAAGGTGCAGAACTTCCGCGCTCTGCACGATGTCGAGTTCAAGGACCTGACGCCGCTGACGGTGCTGCTCGGGCCCAATGGCAGCGGCAAGTCCACGGTATTCGACGTCTTTGCCTTCCTGGCCGAGTGTTTCGAGTTGGGGCTGCGCAAGGCTTGGGACAAACGTGGCCGGGCCAAGGAGTTGAAGACCCGCGGCGCAGAGGGCCCGGTGTCGGTGGAGATCAAGTACCGCGAACCGGGCTTTCCCCTCATCACCTACCACCTCGCAGTCGACGAACGCAACGGGGTGCCGGTCGTGGTTGAGGAGTGGCTGCGCTGGACACGTGGCAAGGGCGGCAAACCGTTCCGCTTTCTGGACTACCGGCAGGGCGTGGGCCAGGCCGTCAGCGGCGAGTTGCCCGATGAACAAGACCGGCGGGTGGACATCCCGCTGAAGTCGCCCGACCTGCTGGCCGTGAACGCGCTGGGCCAGTTTGCCGAGCATCCGCGTGTGGCGGCGCTGCGCGAGTTCATCACCGGCTGGCATGTGTCCTACCTGGCGGCAGACAGTGCCCGCGGGCAACCCGAGGCCGGACCGGAAGAGCACCTGACCAAGACCGGAGACAATCTGCCCAACGTCATCCAGTACCTGGGCGAGCGCCATGCCGAGCGGCTGGAGCACATCGTCGACGTGCTGCGGCAACGGGTGCCGCGCATCGAGCGCGTGCTGGCGGACCCGATGCCCGATGGCCGCCTGCTGCTGCAGATCAAGGACACCCCCTTCAGCCACCCGGTGCTGGCCCGCTTTGCGTCCGACGGCACGCTGAAGATGTTGCAGTACCTGGTGCTGCTGCACGATCCGGCACCACCGCCGTTCATCGGCATCGAGGAGCCGGAGAACTTCCTGCACCCACGGATGTTGCTGGATCTGGCCGAGGAATGCCGCAAGGCCACCGAGCAGACCCAGCTGATGGTGACGACACATTCGCCTTTCTTCGTGAACGCCTTGCGGCCGGATGAGGTGCGCGTTCTGTGGCGGGACGAGGCCGGCTACACCCAGGTGATGCGGGCGTCCGATCTGCCCGGCATCACGGCATTCATCGAGCAGGGGGCCCTGCTCGGCCATCTGTGGATGGAAGGTCAGTTGGGCGTTGGCGACCCCCTCGTCAATCAGGGCGCACCGACGCGCCCCCTGAGGCGCCCAGCTGCCACGGTCAGCCGGAAGAAGGGTTGAGCATGCCGGCAGCAAACCACCTGGTCCTGCTGGTGGAGGAGCCTTCGATGGAGGCCTTCCTGCACGCGTTGTTGCCGCGCCTGATGCCGGCACGACGCACGTTCGAGATCCACCCGTTCCAGGGCAAGGACGACCTGATGGCCAAGCTGGAGGCTCGCCTGCGCGCCTATGCGCAATGGCTGCCCGATGACTGGCGTGTGCTGGTGATCGTGGACAGGGACGACGAGGACTGCAAGGCCCTCAAGTCGCGGATGGAAGCCATCGGCACCCGCGCCGGCCTGCTGACGCGCACACGGGCCGTCGCGGCGGCCGGCCACGGCGACTGGCAACTGGCCAACCGCATCGCCGTCGAGGAGTTGGAGGCCTGGTACTTCGGCGACTGGCCCGCCGTGCAGGCCGTGTACCCGAAGCTGCCCGACGGGGTGCCCAAGAGCCGTGGCTTGCGTGACCCGGATGCCATCACGGGCGGCACCTGGGAGGCCTTCGAGCGTGTGCTGCAGCGCCACGGCTACGCCAAGGCCGGGCTGGCCAAGATCGAGGCGGCGCGAGCCATCGGTCGGCATATCGAGCCCAGCCGAAGCCGGTCACCGAGCTTCCTGGCGTTTCATGCGGCCTTGGCGGAGGCGTTGGTGTGACAGGCCTCACCGAAGACCACGTCGAACAAGCCACGCTCGAATGGCTGTCGACGCTGGGCTGGGAAGTCGGTCACGGGGCCGGATGTTTCGCCGCCCGTTGCCAAGACACCCGGCACCGAGCGCGACAGCTACCGCGAGGCGCTGCTCAAGCATCGCCTGCGCGATGCCATCCGGCGTCTGAGGGCCATGTCGATCCGGCGTACTGTCATTCGTCGATGGGATACGAGGCGCCCTCAGGTGGGCGCGCCGACCGGTCGACCCCCAAGGAGTGAAGACATGTCATACATCGATGGTTTCGTGATCGCGGTCCCCACCGCCAACAAGCAGAAGTTCATCGAGCACGCGCGCCATTTCGACTCGCTGTTCATCGAACTGGGCGCCACTCGTGTCATCGAGGCTTGGGGCGACGACGTCCCCGACGGCAAAGTCACCGATTTCAGCCGCGCCGTCCAGGCCACGGCCGAGGAGACGGTGGCCTTTTCGTGGGTCGAATGGCCGGACAAGGCCACGCGCCACGCCGGCATGAAGAAGATGATGGAAGACCCGCGCATGGACCCGTCCACACCCGGCAACCCGCCGATGCCCTTCGACGGCAAACGCATGATCTTCGGCGGCTTCGAACCGGTGGTCGAAGTGACGGCTTGAGCGGGCGGGGCGACGCCGCCCCTTGACGTGCCACGCGTCACGGCGGGCCTCTGGCGAAAACTGCCGGCTCGCAGGCAGGTGGTCCCGGAGACGTCGCGCAGAGCGCCCGATCCGGGGACCAGCAACCGCCTCGCACCTACCCGGGGCAGTCGCCGTATGTCGGCTCTCGGGACCCTGCATGGCTTCACGCTCGCGGCCACCTTCTGTCGTTCACGGTGGCAAGACGGACGACGGTACTAGACTGGGTGCAGCCAGTGAGCGTCAGGGAATGAATGTCGACGGTCGCAGGAACCGGTCACCCGTGTGTTCCGTATGCGCGAATGACCGGTGTACCTTGCATCGCGCCATTCCATGCCGCCTGGGCGTTCGGGTGAGTCAGCGGCCTGGCGACGATGCCCTGCCAACGACTGCTACCGCTCGCTGCGAACTGGGACTTTCGACCCGTTGCTGCCGTCCAGCTCCGCGCCGCCAGTGGCAGCAGCGCAGCGGGTGCGGTCTGCCGCCGTCAATCGCTGAACTCACGCTGACTGCCTTCAACCGGACGCCCGACCTCGCGACGGTGAGCCGCGCGAAGTCGGCTCGCCAACCACGCACGCGTCCAGGGCTCGCCCTTCGCCGACATCGTCATTGACGGATAAGCACTTTGGCCTACGAATTCTGAGAAGGCATTGCCGGAGCAGTTACAGCAAGGTATATGTCTGGTATGCGCCGTAACAGAATGGCTGCCGACGCAAATTATCCATTTGTGCATGTAGTACGGAGGTGCGCTGAACATCGGCTGAGAATGCGCGCCTCAATAGATCGGCGAACTCATCGCAAGGCAAGTCGAACAGCAGGGCCAATGCCGTACTGGCAGCCAGCGAAGGATGAGCTGTCCTCAATGCGGGCGCCAACAGGTTAGTAAACAGTAGGTTGAATCGATCAAAGATCGCCCAAGATGCCGCGATGACTTCAGCTCGACCGTTAAGCAGGAATACCGTCGGGAATCCCATAAGGTCGTGCGAGCGGAATGGGCCTTGGTGGTTTCGATTGACGAGCCCCCCACTGTGGCATGTGCCCAGAACTGCCAGCCGATGGGGCCATCGATATGCCGTGCCCTGGAGTTGGCTCAAGCTCATGGCGCTGCGCCGATGGGGGCCTGCCATGTCTGCGACGAACGGGTCTGTAAAGAGGCCAACAGAAGAGCCGTGGTGCGATAGAACCAGTGCGTCCGCTGATTCCATAGCTTCAGCGAACGATTCCCAGGACGGGTCTACAAGCAACCTTCCTTCAGACTCCACACCTTTGAAGAATCCCTCAACATCGGCCCGGTCGTACTTCAAGCCTGAATCGCTTTCGATGACACCAAGGCATGACGTCGGAGCGCCATGAGGCAGTTTCGCGGGATAGGGCGCGATGCACGTACGAACTTCGAAAGCGCCAGCCGCCATGCGCGCACGGATCTTCGGAGCTCCAACCATGACCAGATTGATCGGCGTCAGATTCGAGCCGTCCGGAATGAAGATGACGCCCTTGCAGCTGTCCGCCTCAAGTTCGCTCAGCACAGGCGTCATCGAGCTCAGCAGAGCCGCCTGATAAGCGATCACGGCTTGACCAAGGGTCTTGGCTTGATTGGGCTCGGAACGATGCTTAAGGAGTGCCTCGAAGAACTCCCTGGTCTCGCTCTGGGGCAGGTCACACTGGACGTAGCGATTGCCCACGAGGAGCAGCATCTTGTGTCCGGAGACCACCATATTCACGAGTACTGCGTACCCCTCCTCAAGCCGCTTGGAGATGGTCTCTGAGATGCCTTCAGCTGTTGCGCCGTCGAAGGGGCGGCCGACGCCGTAGCTCGCAGTGACCTTGTCGGCGTACTCTGCAATGTTGCGCCACGGATCGCGCATTCCCATTGCGGCCAATGGATCGTCGTACTTCTCCCGGTGGCCGAGGAGATGCGGTGATCCGAAATGCGCGAGATCCTCGACAAGTTCATCGAGCGCTTGCTGCTCATCGGGGGGCATCTTGGTGGCGAGTACCTCGACCCAATCCAAAAAGTGAAGCCAGTCGGACACCCGATTCGCTCGCGTTGCAGAAATGACAGGCAGGACGTGGGCAGCGCTTCCGGTTGTGGGAAGACTAGCAAGCAGTCGCTCCATCCGAGGGACATAGCGTTCACGAAAGCCCCGACGGTAGTGAAGCTTCTCAACCAAAGCGACGCCAGCATCCAGCTGCTTGGCCGCGCGAACTAGGCACGCGCCCGCTTCAAAGAAATCGCCCTTGGCAACGGCACTCTTTGAGGCGATCAATTCCATTTCCAGAGGCAACTCCGGGTCGACCTCTTCGAAGGTGCGCACCAGCATTCGAGCCTCAGCCAATTTGGCATCGGAGAGCTCGCGCTCTCCGAGTTCGCGGAGGCATGCCGACAGGTTGATCAAAATGCTCGCACGCCCCTCGTCGCGCTCGTTACCAGCCTCGAGTCCTTCAAGTGCTTCTTCGTAGGCTTCTCGGGCAGCTTGGTATTGCTTGGTCCGAAACAACAATGTTGCGCGATTGACTGCGAGATGCGTTGGGACGGGCTTTCCAAGCTCGACGTACTTCTGCTTTAGCGTCGGCCACATATTTTCGGCGTAGGTGTGGTCCTCTTCAAGCAGGCAAATCGAGTACATCGTAGAGACCACATCCGTGTACTCCTGAAGGAGGCGGTTGTCCCTTGCAATGTCTTCTGCCTGCATCAGCGCCCCGTAAGCGGGTTGAAATGCACCAAAGTCTGCGAAGAGGTATGCGGCGGTGATCAGTGTACGGATGGCATCGTCATTTTTTTCGAGATGTATATACAGCCGAATAACCTCATAGAGGATGTTCGGCGCGTGATCTGCCTTTGCATTTCCAGGCAATAGTCGGCGGACGTTTTCAGCCGCTGATAGGGCTGCGAGTTCGGTGCCCTTCTCAATCGTCAGATCGACCAGCTGTGCCAGATATCGCCTTGCGCGTTCCGTCTCGCCGGACATGCAACTGGCGCCGATGGCAGTGTTCAGTGCGTAGGCCAAAGAGAAATGATGGTCTGAAGCTGAAAGGATATCTGCAGCGAGGTACGCACAAGCCCGTGCATCGAAGGAATTCGGGGTCGCATCCTGCAATGCGTCATCAATGTCATCCAACACGAAATCAATCTCTGGATTGGCCTCGGATAGTAGGGCACGATATTGGAGTTCGAAAGTCGCGGGCTTGAAGTCGATCATCGGCAGTGGGAGTGAGGCGTTTAGAGCAGGTCTGCTGCGTGTGCGCCGCCAAATCCGGTTCGACTTGGCTGTCTAAGTGTCATGGTCTAATTTTCCCGGACACCTCGATAGGTGGAATCCACCTGGACGAGGAACATGAGCAAGAGAGAACGAAGGACATTCAACGCGGAATTCAAGCTGCAAGTGGTGCAGATGATTCGCGAGCAGGGCTTGAGCGTGGGCGACGTCTGCCGCGACATGAAGCTCGGCGAGACGGCCGTGCGGCGATGGCTGGCGCAAGCCGATGAAGAGGCTGCAGGCCGCCCCGGCATTGGCAAACCGCTCACCGCCGAGCAGCAACGCATCCGCCAGCTTGAGGCCGAGAACAAGCAACTGCGCGGCGACGTCGACATCTTAAAAAAAGCATCGGCCTTCTTTGCCCGCGAGCTTCGATGAGCTACCAGTTCGTCGAGCAACTGCACAAGAAGGCCGTCACCATCGAGCGTCTATGCCGCGTGCTGGGCGTCAGCCGTTCGGGCTACTACGGTGCCCGTCAGCGCGCCAAGCTCGCGCCTAAGGCCTGCTTGGTCAGCACGCAATTGAAGGCCGAGTTCGCCGCCAGCGGCCGCGTCTATGGCAGCCGTCGCCTGTGCGCAGTGCTGCGCGCTCGGGGGCTGGGCATCGGGCGCCACCGGGTGCGACGTTTGATGCGCGAGAACAGGTTGCGGGCCCTGTGGCGACGCAAGTTCATGCACACCACCGACAGCGGTCATGCGCTGCCCGTCTCTGACAACCTGCTGGCACGGCGCTTCAATCCGAGCCGCCCCAACCAGGCCTGGGTGAGCGACATCACCTACATCCGCACGCGCAGCGGCTGGCTGTACCTGGCCGTGGTGCTGGACCTGTACGCCCGCAAGGTCGTGGGCTGGGCGATGGCGCCGACGATGCATGCCGAGTTGGTGTGCGCAGCGCTGCAACTGGCCATTGCGCAGCGCCAACCCGCGCCAGGGCTGATTGTTCATTCCGACCGAGGCAGCCAGTACGCCAGCGCGTTGCATCAGGCGCTGCTGGCGCGCCACGGCCTGGTCGGCAGCATGAGCCGCAAGGGCAACTGCTGGGACAACGCGGTGATGGAACGCTTCTTCCTGAGCCTCAAGACCGAGCGGGTCTGGCAGCGCGACTACGCCAACCATGCCGAGGCCATGACCGACATCGCCGACTACATCGTGGGCTTCTACAACAGCGTGCGGCTGCACTCCAAACTGGGCAACCTGCCACCCAATGCCTTCGAGCAGCAATCGGCAATCAAACAACCTATCGCGGTGTCCGAAAAAACTTGACCAGCACACTTCCCCGTCTCAGCGAACAAGTCCAGTGCCATGCCACATCCTCACTCTGGTCCAAGACAGCTTCAGAAGGGGTTCCGCAATCATGGGTGAAGGACGAACGGAATGAAGGGCTGGCAGAGTGCGACCCACAGGGTTCCAGGTGGTCTACACGGCAGGCCCCACTAGGTTAGAGCGCAGCCATTGTAGAAGCGCTGCAAACGCCAGGACTGAGCGGCGGTCGTTGCGCAGCTACCATCCCGGCTGTGTGACTCTGCATTCATCTGATTGTGCGCCCCATCCTTGGCAGTAGTGCTGGGATTGCAGATCCGAATTCGGAATTGGAGCAATAAGAAGTGGTAACAATAAGACGATTGGTGCTTAAGAATTTCAAGCGCTTCAGGACGCTGGAGCTGGAATTCGACGGTGAGCTGAACATCCTGGTGGGCGGCAACGAGGCTGGCAAAAGTTCGGTGCTGCAGGCGATGGAAATCGTGCTCAGCGCCAGCCGCAGCAAGGTCGAGAGCATCGGAATCGAAGCCCTGTTCAACGCCGACTGCATTGCGGAGTTCTTGGCCGGTGGCCGCAAGGTCGCAGACCTGCCCGAGCTATTGATTGAAGTCTATTTCGATGACCTGCCGGGGCGCCATGACCTAGATGGCCGTAACAATAGCAAAGGCGTCGACCACCTAGGCATCAAGATGGTGTGCCGGCCGGCCGACGAGTACACGCGGGAGGTCCAGGCGATCCTGGCCGAGAAGCACGACAACTTCCCGTTCGAGTACTACGGCATTCACTTCCAGACGTTTTCCGACGAGGCGGTCTTTCCTCACAAGAAGCCGCTGCGGCACCTGCTGATCGACAGCTCGCAGATCAACAATGAGTACGCCACGCGCGAATACACGCGCGCCATGTACGCCGCGCATGCGACCGTCGCGCAGCGCAACCAGCACGGCTTCGAGTACCGCAAGGCCAAGGCAAACTTTAGGGATAAAGCCTTCAAGGCGATGAACGAAGCGCTGAAGGACTACAAGTTTGATGTCCGTACGAGCCCCAAGGCCAGTGTCGAGACCGACATCATCCTCACCGAGGACGACATCCCGGTCGACAGCAAAGGCAAGGGCCGCCAGTGCTTCATCAAGACCGAGTTCGCGCTGCGCAATCAGGAGCATGCACTGGACGTTCTGCTGCTGGAGGAACCAGAGAACCACCTCAGCCACGTCCACATGCGCAAGCTTATCGAGCGCATCCGGGCCTCGGTGAAAAAGCAGCTCTTCGTCGCTACCCACAGCAGCTTCATCGCCACGCGCCTGAACCTGAAGAAGGTGCTGATTCTGAGCGAGGAGAACCCGTCGCGGCCGGCGAGCCTCAAGAATCTAAGCCAAGGCACGGCCGAGTTCTTCATGAAGGCGCCGGACAACAACGTGCTGGAACTGGCGCTGTGCAAGAAGGCGATCCTGGTGGAGGGCGATGCCGAGTTCATCTTGATGGAAGCGCTCTACAAGCTCAGTGCGCCTGGGCACAGCCAAGACGCCGATGGCGTCCATGTAATCTCGGTCGACGGCACCAGCTTCAAGCGCTACCTGGAGCTGGCGAAGCTGCTGGGCATCAAGGTGGCGGCCATCCGTGACAACGACGGCGACTACGCCGCCAACTGCGTGGCGAACTACGCCGACCATGTCTCGGCCTCCATCCAGGTCTTCGCCGACGTGGACAGCGCGCGGCACACCTTCGAGGTCTGCATGTACCGTGACAACCAGGCGGTGTGCGACGAGTTGTTCGCACCGGGGCGCAAGAAGTTGAGCGTCGAGGACTACATGCTGAAAAACAAAACCGAAGCTGCATTCCAGCTGCTGGAGAAGAAGGGAGCTCTGCTGGTCGTTCCGGGCTACATCCAGCAGGCGGTGGCATGGATAAGCGCGTAGTTTTCGCGGTTGCCGGCTCGGGCAAGACCACCAGCCTGATTGCCGCGCTGGACGAGGTGCGGCGCTTCCTGCTGGTCACCTACACCGACGCCAATCACGACAACCTGCGGGCCAAGGTCATCGAGCGCTTCGGCTACGTGCCGCCCAACATCGCGATCTACACTTACTTCAGCTTCCTGCATAGCTTTTGCTACCGGCCGTTCCTGCGATCCAAGAAGGGCACGCGGGGCATCACCTTCAGCACGCCAGAGCGGTTTCCGAACTACCCCCTGACCAATGACCGGCGCTACATGACGGCTGGCCGCTGGCTGTATGCCAACCGGCTCGCCAAGTTCATCGAGCAATGCGGCCTGCACGGCGCCGTGGTGGCGCGGATGGAGAAGTACTTCGATGTGTTCCTCGTGGACGAGGTCCAGGACTTCGGAGGGCACGACTTCAACTTCCTGATGGCCATCAGCGAGGCTCGCTTGGACATGACCTTTGTCGGCGACTTCCACCAGCACACGTTCGACACGAGTCGTGACGGCAACGTCAACGCAAGCCTTCACGCCGACTACGGCGCCTACAAGAAGAAGTTCGAGCGGGCTCGGCTGAACGTCGACACCGACAGCCTCAAGCGGAGCCGCCGGTGCAGCAAGAGCGTCTGTGACTTCATCACGCAGATGATCGGCATCGAGATCGAGTCGCATGACGAGCGGGCCAGCGTGGTGCGATTCGAAGACGATCCAACCGCAGTGGCCGCTCTCTTCGAAGATCCGGCGACAGTCAAGCTGTTCTACAAGGAGCACTACAAGTACGGCTGCTTCTCGCAGAACTGGGGCGCTTCGAAGGGCATGGACAGCTACGGAGATGTGTGTGTAGCCCTGAATCCAGGGAACGTGAAGGCGTGGCAAGCCAGCAGCTTCCGCACAATCAACCCGGAGACACGCAACAAGCTGTACGTTGCCTGTTCCCGGGCGAGGGGCAAGCTCACCTTCGTCCCCGAGTCACTGCTGAAGGCCTGCAGGCGCTCCTGAGGCCGCTGCCGCCGGCTACGTGCCGGGAGTCGCCCTTCGAGCCGTCAAGTTGAATGACCGCTTCCCCTGCACTCCGGATCTGGGGGTCGCGTTGGCTACGACGTCTAAGGGTCGAGTCGAGTCCGCCGCGCTGGCACGGACCGGTCGTTCACGGTTCGAGACGTCAAGGTGGCAACTCGGGCGGCAGCTGTCCCTCCCTTCGCTGACATTTATGGCAGCGCCGACCGATAGGTTGGAGGTCGGCTTGATGGCGGTCAGCGTGAGTCCGCCCGCCGGCCGCCACTCACCGCAACCGCTGCGTTGCTGCCGTTGGTGACCCTGAGCAGACCGGCAGCAACGGATCGACTCCCGCGGGTCGCAGTCAACGGAAACTGCCGGTCGACCGTGCCAACGCCACGATCCCGGCCGGCAGCTGTCCTTCAGCTCAAGTCCTGACGCGTAAGCGCAACGCCATCGCGAGCCGCCGATGGGACGTTGTCGAAACCGCTGCCGGTCGTTCGTCGTGGGAGTACCGGCCATATCGTCGGACTTGATGACCTCCATGACTCGCTCGAAGGAGATGCGATGACCACGACCGTTACCCCTTACCTGAGTTTTCCCGGGACGACGCGAGAGGCGTATGCGTTCTACGCCAAGACCCTTGGCGCGACCATCGAAACGATGATGTCGTACGCCGACATGCCAGCGTCGCCCGCCAACGCCGACACGGGCTGCGCCGACGGCGGCGCGCCGCCCACGGGCGACGGCATCATGCACGCCTGCCTGGCGCTGCCCGGGGGCGCCATGATTTTCGCGGGCGACGTCCCGCCCGGCATGCCCTTCGACGGCATCAAGGGCGTGATGCTTGCGCTGCAGTACGACACGGTCGATCAGGCGCGCAGCGCGTTCGACGCGCTTTCGCAGGGTGGCCAGGTCACGATGCCCCTTGCGCCGTCGTTCTGGGCCGAGGTCTTCGGCATGCTGACCGACCGATTCGGCGTCGCCTGGGCAGTCAACGGCGCGCCGATCCAGTTTCAGAAGTAGAGGCCGAAGGAACCACGCGCTGGCTACGCAACCGGCTGCGCAGCGTACGGCAGCGCCCGTATCCCCCAAAACCACTTCCGCCGGTGTGATTTCCTCACGCCGATACCCCCTTTGGAGGGAGACGGCCTGGGGGGTGTCAGCACGAACAATGAAATCTCCAACCACCCCCATGGGAGTTTTCATGCAAACGAGGCTGATAGTGCAGTTCGACCAGCTCAACGAAGCTGGATTCCAGGCCAAGGCCGACGTCATCATCCGGGCGATGATCGCCAATCCGCATTTTCCCGAGCCGTGGCCGGCGCCGGCGCCGAGCACGGCGACGTTGACCGCCGCCCTGGAAACCTACCGCGATGCCGTTCAAGCCTGCGGCACGCGCGACACCGCCAAGATCGGCCAGCGCAAGGTGGCGCGCGAGGTGCTGACCGAGATGCTCAGGAAGCTGGCGCAGTACCTCGAATTTGCCGATCGCGCCGATGCGCAGGCGCTGGCCACGACCCGATTCGACCTGCGCCGCGAGAACAGCCGGCCCGGCACCGATCAGCTGCCGGCGCCGGACGGCTTGAAGCTGCTGCACGGCCAGATCAGCGGCAGCGTCGACGTGCGCATGCGGCGCCTGGACGGAGCCGGCAGCTACGAGATGCAAGTCACCCAGGGCGACCCGATGCTGGACGCCAACTGGAAACACGCACTGACGGCCATCGGCAGCACGGGCATCACGATCACCGATCTGCCCGTCAAGCAGGACACGTGGGTGCGCGTGCGCGGTGTCAACGGCAAAGGCGGCGGGCGCTGGAGCGATCCGGTGAGCATCTTCGTGCTTTGACGCGGGCCGGTGCCGGCGACATCACTTGGCCCAGCCGTCCTTCAGCCCGGTGATCCGGTTGAACACCGGCTTGCCGGCGCCGTGATCGAGGCGGTCGGTGACGAAGTAGCCGTGGCGCTCGAACTGCACCCGCTCGTCGGCACCGATGGCGGCCAGTGACGGCTCCACGAAGCCCGACACGATCGTCTTGCTCGCCGGGTTCAGCGCCTGCAGGAAATCCTTGCCGCCGGCATCGGGCTGCGCTTCGGTGAACAGGCGGTCGTACAGGCGCAGCTCGGCGGCCACGCCGTCGTGCACGCCGACCCAGGTGATCACGCCCTTGACCTTGACCGCGTCGGCACCGGGCGTGCCGCTCTTGGTGTCGGGCACGACACGCGCCAGCACCGCGGTGACGCGGCCGTCGGCATCCTTCTCGCAGCCGGTGCACTCGATCACGTAGCCGTACTTGAGGCGCACCTTGTTGCCCGGGAACAGCCGGAAGAAGCCCTTCGGCGGCTGCTCGGCGAAGTCGTCACGCTCGACCCAGACCTCGCGGCCGAGGCTGAAATCGCGCTGGCCGAGCTCGGGCCGCTGCGGATGCGCCGGGGCGTGGCAGGGCTCGGTGTGCGCGTCGCTGCCGAACACCTCGGCCCAGTTGCTGAGCTTGAGCGGGATCGGGTCGATCACCGCCATCGCGCGCCGCGCCTTGCCTTCCAGGTCGTCGCGCAGCGCGATGTCGAGCCAGCTGTAGTCGATCCAGCTGTTGGCCTTGCTGGCGCCGGTACGCTCGGCCAGCAGTTGCAGGCTCTCGGGCGTGTAGCCGCGCCGGCGCAGGCCGACGATGGTGGGCATGCGCGGGTCGTCCCAGCCGCTGACATGGTTCTCGTCGACCAGCTGCTTGAGCTTGCGCTTGCTGGTGATGATGTAGGTGATGTTGAGCCGCGCGAACTCGTACTGCCTGGGCAGCGGCTTGGCCAGCAGGCCGGCGGCCACGCTGCCGTCGGCGCGTGTGTGCGGCTCGGTCAGGCGCTCGAGCAGCCAGTCGTAGAAGGGCCGCTGGTCCTCGAACTCGAGCGTGCAGATGCTGTGGGTGATCTGCTCCAGCGCGTCCTCGATCGGGTGCGCGAAGGTGTACATCGGGTAGATGCACCAGGTGTCGCCGGTGGCGTGGTGGGTGGCGCGCTTGATGCGGTAGAGCGCCGGGTCGCGCAGGTTGATGTTGGGCGACGCCATGTCGATCCTGGCGCGCAGCACCGCCGCGCCGTCGGGCAGCTCGCCGGCACGCATCTGGTGGAACCGCGCCAGGTTCTCGGCCACCGTGCGGCTGCGGAACGGGCTGTCGGTGCCGGGCGTGTTGAAGTCGCCGCGGTTGGCGCGCATCTGCTCGGGCGTCTGCTCGTCGACGTAGGCCAGGCCGGCGCCGATCAGGTGCTCGGCGGCGCGGTACATGAAGTCGAAGTAGTTGCTGGCGTAGAACAGGTGGCTGCGCGTGGCACCGGGCTGCGCCGGGTCGAGCGTCTCCCAGCCGAAGCCGAGCCAGCGCACGGCGTCGAGGATGCTGTCGACGTATTCCTGCTCTTCCTTCTCGGGGTTGGTGTCGTCGAAGCGCATGTGGCAGACGCCACCGAAATCGCGCGCCAGGCCGAAGTTCAGGCAGATGCTCTTGGCGTGGCCGATGTGCAGGTAGCCGTTGGGCTCGGGCGGGAAACGGGTGCGGATGCGCGCCGGGTCGGGCTCGCCGGCGGCGTGATGGGCCGCGTCACCGGGCGTGCCGGCAAAACGGCGGCCGGCGTAGGTGCCGGCCTCGAGGTCGCGCTCGATGATCGAGCGCAGGAAGTTGCTCGGCTTGAGGGCGGGCGCGCCGCCTGCGGCCGCGTGCGTATTGGATTTGTGGTCGCTCATGGGAACCCGTGCAGGCTGTGGATGGGGTGGCGCCAGGCGGCGGGGCCGGCTGCTGTAGCGCCTTGGCGGCGGATTCTATCGGGCGGGTTTACCCGCTTTCGCCCTTGGCGCGCAGCCGTTCAAGGGCTGGCGAGTGCCGCCCGGATCTGCTCGACGCGCTTGCGGTTGAGCCCCAGGTCGCCGTGGCCCAGGCGCGAGGCCGAGCGCACCTGCACCACCTGCGCGACCGGGTCGAGCCAGAACTCGACATCGTCGACATAACGCATCAGCGGCGTGGTGAAGCGGGCGTAGAGGTAGTCGTCCTTCTGCTCGACGATGCGCGCGCCGCGCATCGCGCCGACCACGCCCTGCAGGCGCGCCATCGTCTGGCGCGCATCGCCCGGCATCGGCAGCGGCTCGATGCGGGCGTAGGCGAGCTGCGGATGCTCGGGGTAGAGATCGGCCTGGCTGCTGACGCTGTTGGGGGTGCGCGACGGGGGCTTCAGCCGGCCGTCACGCACGCCCAGGTCGCCCGGCGCCTGGCCCTGGAACAGCCCCAGCTGAGCCGCCAGCAGCACCAGCAGCGTCAGGCCGACGCCGAGCATGATCAGACGGACCACCCAGATCATCGCGCCGCCCCTCAGCGACGCCGTGACGAGCCGCCGCCCAGCAGCGAGCCCAGCACGCCGCGGATGATCTCGCGGCCGACCGCCGAGCCGACCGAGCGCACCGCCGACTTGGCCATGGTCTGCGCCAGGCCGTCATGGCGGCCGCCGCGCGGCCCGGTCGAGCCGAACAGCAAGCCGCCCAGGCCGCTCATCAGCGCGCCCGCCATGCCGCCGCCGCTCTCGTCGGCGGCACCGGGGGCGGCCTCGCCCGCACCGGCGCCTCGGCCGGCCAGGCCGCCACCGTCACGCTTGTGTTCGCCCGCTTCGACGGATTGCGCGGCGCGGCCCTTGAGCTTTTCATGCGCCGATTCGCGGTCGATGGTCTTTTCGTAGACCCCCGCGACCAGCGATTCGGCGAGCAGGCGCTTGCGCTGCTCGGCATCGATCGGGCCGATCTGGCTGCCCGGCGGCAGCACGAAGACGCGCTGGGTCACGCCCGGGCGGCCCTTCTCGTCGAGCAGGCTGACCAGCGCCTCGCCGACCGCCAGCTCGGTGATCGCGCTGGCGACGTCGAGCCCGGGGTTGGCGCGCATGGTCTCGGCCGCCGCCTTGACCGCCTTCTGGTCACGCGGCGTGAAGGCGCGCAGCGCGTGCTGGATGCGGTTGCCGAGCTGGCCGAGCACGCTGTCGGGGATGTCGAGCGGGTTCTGCGTCACGAAATAGACGCCCACGCCCTTGGAGCGCACCAGCCGCACCACCAGCTCGATGCGCTCGACCAGCGCGGCCGGCGCGTCCTTGAACAGCAGGTGCGCCTCGTCGAAGAAGAACGCGAGCTTGGGCTTCTCGAGGTCGCCGACCTCGGGCAGCAGTTCGAACAGCTCCGACAGCATCCACAGCAGGAAGGTGGCGTAGAGCCGCGGCGCGTTCATCAGCTTGTCAGCGGCCAGGATGTTGATGACACCGCGGCCGTCGACGGTCTGCATGAAGTCGTCGATCGCGAGCATCGGCTCGCCGAAGAACCTGTCGCCGCCTTGCTCCTCGATCTGCAGCAGGCCGCGCTGGATCGCGCCCACCGAGGCGGCGCTGATGTTGCCGTATTCGGTCGTGAACTCGCTGGCGTTCTCGCCCAGGTACTGCAGCATGGCGCGCAGATCCTTCAGGTCGAGCAGCAGCAGGCCGTTGTCGTCGGCGATGCGAAACGCCATCGACAGCACGCCCTGCTGCGTCTCGTTGAGGTTGAGCATGCGCGCCAGCAGCAGCGGGCCCATGTCGGACACGGTGGCGCGCACCGGGTGGCCCTGCTCGCCGAAGACGTCCCACAGCGTGGCCGGGCAGGCGCCCCAGGCCGGCTCGGGCAAGCCGCGTTCGGCCAGCACCTTGGCCAGCCTGGCGTTGGCGCTGCCGGTCTGCGTGATGCCGGTCAGGTCGCCCTTGACGTCGGCCATGAAGACCGGCACGCCGATCAGCGAGAAGCTCTCGGCCAGCTTCTGCAGCGTGATGGTCTTGCCGGTGCCGGTGGCGCCGGTGATCAGGCCGTGACGGTTGGCCAGCGCCGGCAGCATGTGGCATTCGATCTCGCCGTGTTGGGCAAGCAGGATGGGTTCGGCCATCGAAGACTCCGGGGCGGTGTGTGGACGGTAGGCGGGCGTTGCGGGACGCGGCGGCTCTGGGCGCACGACGGCCCAAAAGTAGAATGGCAGTCTATCGAAGAAACCATTGCCGCTGCGTGGCGTGGCGCCGCCCCACCCGCATGCATCGCTGCGACACGGCAGCGACCTGCGCAGCGGCATCCGCAGAGTCACCCAGGAGCATTGATGGCCGGACATTCCAAGTGGGCAAACATCCAGCATCGCAAAGGCCGCCAGGACGAGAAGCGCGGCAAGATCTGGACCCGCATCATTCGTGAAATCACGGTGGCCGCGCGCCAGGGCGGCGCCGACACCTCGATGAACCCGCGCCTGCGCCTGGCCATCGACAAGGCCAAGGCGGCCAACATGCCGGCCGACCGCATCAAGTACAACGTCGACAAGGCCTCGGGCAACCTCGAAGGGGCCAACTACGAGGAAATCCGCTACGAGGGCTACGGCATCGGCGGCGCGGCGGTCATCATCGACACCATGACCGACAACCGCGTGCGCACCGTCGCCGAGGTGCGGCATGCCTTCAGCAAGTACGGCGGCAACCTGGGCACCGAAGGCTCGGTGGCGTTCCAGTTCAAGCACTGCGGCCAGCTGGTGTTCGCGCCCGGCACGTCGGAGGACAAGCTGATGGACGTCGCCCTCGAAGCCGGCGCCGAGGACGTGATCACCGGCGACGACGGCTCGATCGAGGTGCTGACCGGCCCGACCGATTTCGAGGCCGTGAAGGAGGCCCTCGAGGCCGCCGGCCTGAAGGCCGAGATCGCCGACGTGACGATGCGCGCCGAGAACACCATCGAGCTCAGCGGCGACGATGCCCAGCGCATGCAGAAGCTGCTCGACGTGATCGAGGACCTGGACGACGTCCAGGCGGTCTATCACAACGCCCTGATCGAATCGTGAGCGCGCGTTCGCCCGCCTCGCCGGACATTGCCCAAAGCTGAAACAGAGAGTCGTCGCAACATGAAAGTCATGGTGATCGGGAGCGGTGGGCGTGAGCACGCCATCGCCTGGAAACTGGCGCAGTCGCCCAAGGTGCAGAAGGTGTTCGTGGCGCCCGGCAACGGCGGCACGGCGCGCCACGGCCAGATCGTCAACATGCCGCTGACCGGCGTGAGCGAGCTGGCCGACTTCGCACAAAGCGAGAAGATCGGCCTGACCGTGGTCGGCCCCGAAGGCCCGCTGGCCGCGGGTGTGGTCGACGAGTTCCGCCGCCGCGGCCTGCGCATCTTCGGCCCCACGCAGGCGGCCGCGCAGCTCGAGAGCTCGAAGGCCTTCTCGAAGGACTTCATGCGACGCCACGGCATCCCGACCGCGGCCTACGAGACCTTCAGCGATGTCGCCGCCGCGCACGCCTATGTCGACCGCCTCGGCGCGCCGATCGTGGTCAAGGCCGACGGCCTGGCCGCGGGCAAGGGCGTGGTCGTGGCGACGACGCTCGAAGAGGCGCACCAGGCGGTCGACTGGATGCTGCTCGACAACAGCCTGGGCGTGACGCACAACGCCGGCGGCGCGCGGGTGGTGATCGAGGAGTTCCTCGACGGCGAGGAAGCGAGCTTCATCGTCATGGTCGACGGCCGCAACATCCTGCCGCTGGCCACCAGCCAGGACCACAAGCGCGTCGGCGACGGCGACACCGGCCCCAACACCGGCGGCATGGGCGCGTACTCGCCCGCCCCGGTGGTGACGCCCAACGTGCACGCGAGGGTGATGCACGAGATCATCCAGCCCACCGTCGACGGCATGGCGCGTGACGGCATCCCGTTCACCGGCTTCCTGTACGCCGGCCTGATGATCGATGCCCGCGGCCACGCCAAGACGCTGGAGTTCAACACCCGGCTCGGCGATCCGGAAACCCAGCCGATCCTGATGCGACTGAAGAGCGACCTGGTCGACGTGTTCATGCACGCCACCAGCGGCACGCTCGACCAGGTGCAGCTCGACTGGGACCGCCGGGTCGCGCTCGGCGTGGTGCTGGCTGCGGCCGGTTATCCGCAGTCGCCGCGCAAGGGCGACACGATCCGCGGCCTGCCGGCCGAAACGGAAGACTGCATGGTCTTCCACGCCGGCACCACCACCGGCCCGACCGGCGAGGTGCTGACCAGCGGCGGCCGCGTGCTGTGCGTCACCGCGCTCGGCGATTCGGTGCGCACCGCGCAGCAGCGCGCCTACCAGGGCGCGCACGGGATCCAGTTCGACGGCATGCACTACCGCCACGACATCGGCTACCGCGCCATCAAGCGCTGAACCGGGGGGCCGACGATGAACACCGACACGCTGTCCAACGCCACCGTGCGCGCCTACCTGCTCGACCTGCAGGAGCGCATCTGCTCCACGCTGGAAGCGCAGGACGGCCACGCCTTCATCCGCGACGCCTGGGAGCGCCCGCCCGGCGGCAAGCTCGAAGGTGCCGGCCTGACCCGGCTGGTCGAGAACGGCGAGCTGCTCGAACGTGGCGGCTGCGCGTTCTCGCAGGTGCGCGGCACGGCCTTGCCGCCGTCGGCCACCCAGCACAGGCCCGAACTGGCCGGTGCGCCGTTCGAGGCGATGGGCGTGTCGCTGGTGTTCCACCCGCGCAATCCCTTCGTGCCGACGGTGCACATGAACGTGCGCATGCTCTCGGCCACCCCCACGCAGGGGCCGGCCGCGGGCAAGACCGTGCGCTGGTTCGGCGGCGGCATGGACCTGACGCCGTACTACGGCTTCGAGGACGACGCGGTGCATTTCCACCGCAGCTGCCACGACGCGCTGGCGCCGTTCGGCGACGGCCTGTATCCGCGCTTCAAGCAGTGGTGCGACGAGTACTTCTTTCTCAAGCACCGCAACGAGCCGCGTGGCATCGGCGGCATCTTCTTCGACGATTTCTCCGAGCTGGGCGCCGAGGGCAGCTTCGCGATGCTGCGTTCGGTCGGCGACGCGTTTCTCGGCGCCTGGCTGCCGATCGCGCTGCGCCGCCAGGATCTGCCGTACGGCGAGGCCGAGCAGGATTTCCAGCGCTACCGGCGTGGCCGCTACGTCGAGTTCAACCTGGTCTGGGACCGCGGTACGCTGTTCGGCCTGCAGTCGGGCGGGCGCACCGAATCGATCCTGATGTCGATGCCGCCGCAGGCCAACTGGCGCTATCAATGGGCACCCGAGCCGGGCACGCCCGAGGCGCGGCTTTACAGCGATTTCCTGCGCCCGCGCGACTGGCTGGGGCTCGGTGGCTGAGATCGACAAGCCGCTGCGCATCGGCTTGCTGGGCGGCAGTTTCAACCCGGTGCATCAGGCGCATCGCGCGCTCGCCGACGGGGCGCTGGATCAACTGGCGCTCGATCAGCTGCGGTGGGTGGTGGCCGGCCAGCCGTGGCAGAAGCCGGGCGACGAGATGGCCGCCGCCGAGCACCGCGCGGCGATGGTGGCCCTGGCGATCGCCGATGACCCGCGCCAGCTGCTCGAGCGCTGCGAACTCGATCGTGCCGGCCCGAGCTACACGCTCGACACCGTCCATGCGCTGCAAGCCGCGATGCCCGATGCGACGCAATGGTTTCTGGTCATCGGCGCCGACCAGTACGCCAACTTCCACACCTGGCACGGCTGGCGTGAGCTGCTGACCCGCGTGACCCTGGCCGTGGCCGCACGCGCGGGTGTCGAGCCGGTGGCCGACGCCTGTCTGCGGGACACGCCGCACCGCTTTTGCCGCCTGGCGATGCCGGCCTGCGACGTCAGCGCCACCGCGATCCGGCAGCGTCTGGCGCAGGGGGTCGCAGCATCCGCGCTCAGCCCCGGGCTGCTGTCGATACCGGTTGCCCGTTACATCGAGCGCCAGCGGCTGTACCATCTCGACCCCGCGCGAACATGAGCGCTGGCGGCCGTCCCATCGCGCACCCAGCAACCTGCCGTGAACGGCAAACCCAACAACAATGGAGCCGAATGGACATCCGCAAGCTGCAACGCGCCATCGTCGATGGCCTTGAAGACGTCAAGGGCCAGGACATCGTGGTCTTCAACACCGAGCATCTCTCCGCGCTGTTCGAGCGCGTGGTGGTCGCTTCGGGCACCAGCAACCGCCAGACCAAGGCGCTCGCCGCCAGCGTGCGCGACGCCGTGCGCGACATCGGCGGCCGGGTGCTGAGCGTCGAAGGCACCGACAACGGCGAATGGATCATCGTCGACTGTGGCGAGGCCGTGGTGCACATCATGCAACCGGCGATCCGCCAGTACTACCACCTCGAGGAGATCTGGGGCGGCAAGCCGGTCAAGATGAAACTCGCCGGTGAAGGCCGCGGTCTGGTCAAGGCCGGTGCCGACGACGAGGACGAGGCGCCGGCGCCCAAGCGCAAGGCAGCGAGCAAGAAGGCGGCGGCCGAGCCGGTCGAGGACAAGCCCACGGCCCGCAAGCCTGCGGCGAAGAAGGCCGTGGCGAAGAAGGCCGCGACCGCCAAGCCGGCCGCCGGGACGACGGTTGCGGCCAAGAAGGCGCCCGCTCGCAAGAAGGCGGCCGAGCCGACCGTCATCAAGACGATCGTCATCAAGCCGGGTTCGGGCAACAAGGTCGTCGCCCGCAAGGTGGCGGCCGAACGGGCTGCCGCCAAGAAGGCGCCGGCCCGACGGGTGCGCGCCGAGATCGCGGCCGAAACCGCACCGGCCCGCAAGTCGCCGGCACGCAAGACGCCTCGCTCCTGACGCACCCGAGGTCCTGAGCCATGAAGCTGCTGCTCATCGCGGTGGGCCAACGCCTGCCGGCATGGGCGGACACGGCTTACGAGGACTACGCCAAGCGCTTCCCGCCGGATCTGCGGCTGGAGCTCAAGGCGGTCAAGACCGAGGCGCGCACCACCGGCAAGCCGGTCGAGGCCCTGATGGCCGCCGAGAAGACCCGCATCGAAGCCGCGCTGCCGCGTGGCTGTCGGCGGGTCGTGCTCGACGAACACGGCCAGCGCGTCACCACGGCGCAGCTGGCCGAGCGGCTGGCCGTCTGGCAGCGCGACGGCCGTGATGTCGCGCTGCTGGTCGGCGGCCCCGACGGCCTCGATCAGACGCTGCGTGACGGTGCCGACGAGAAGCTGCGCCTGTCCGACCTGACCCTGCCGCATGCCTTCGTGCGCGTGATGCTGGCCGAGGCCCTCTACCGCGCCTGGACGCTCAGCATCGGCCACCCCTATCACCGTGAATGAGGCGCTCGCGCGCCCGCCTGCCATGCCCCGCCCGGACTGGATCTACCTTGCCTCGCAAAGCCCCCGCCGGGCCCAGCTCCTGACCCAGATCGGCGTGCCGCACCAGCTGCTGCTGCCGGGCGCGGACGAGGACGCCGAGGCGATCGAGGCCGTCATCGGCAACGAGGCGCCCGCGACCTACGTGCAGCGCGTCACCCGCGCCAAGCTCGACGCCGCGCGCCGGCGCCTGAAGGCGTCCGGCCTGCCGGCTGCGCCGATCCTGTGCGCCGACACCACCGTGGCGATCGGCCGGCGCATCCTCGGCAAGCCGCAGGATGCCGGCCAGGCGCACGAGATGCTGGCCTCGCTGGCCGGGCGCGAACACCGCGTGCTGACCGCCGTGGCAGTGGGCACGGCGCGCCGCACCGAGCAGGCGCTGCACGTCTCCAAGGTGCGGTTCGTGCCGCTGAGCCAGCGCCAGATCGCCGATTACGTCGCCAGCGGCGAGCCGATGGGCAAGGCCGGCGCCTATGCGATCCAGAGCGCTGCGGCGGCCTGGATCGCCCACATCAGCGGCAGCCATTCGGGCATCATGGGCTTGCCGTTGCACGAGACGGCGACGTTGTTGCAAGCCTTCGGCTGGAAGATCTGAACCCGACATGCAAGACATCCTGGTGAACTGGGCCCCGCAGGAAACGCGGGTGGCCATCGTCGAAAACGGCGCGGTGCAGGAGCTGCATGTCGAACGCACGCTCGAACGCGGACTGGTCGGCAACGTCTACCTCGGCAAGGTGGCGCGGGTGCTGCCCGGCATGCAGAGCGCGTTCATCGACATCGGCCTGGAGCGCGCAGCCTTCCTGCACGTGGCCGACGTGCACGTGGCCGGGCAATCGATCGGGCGCAACTCGCACGGCGACAGCGCCGTGCCACCGATCGAGAAGCTGGTCTACGAAGGCCAGAGCCTGGTAGTGCAGGTCATCAAGGACCCGATCGGCACCAAGGGCGCCCGGCTGTCGACCCAGATCAGCGTGGCCGGGCGGCTGCTGGTCTACCTGCCGCAGGACGAACACATCGGCATCTCGCAGAAGATCGGCTCGCACGAGCTGCGCGAGCAGCTGCGCCAGCGCATGGCCGTGCTGGTGGGCACGCGCGACAGCGGCGGCGGCGGTGGCTTCATCCTGCGCACCAACGCCGAGGACGCGACCGACGCCGAACTGGCCGAGGACATCGCCTACCTGCGCAAGGCCTGGGCGACGATGCGCGCACTGGCGCTCAAGAGCGCGGCGGGCACGCTGCTGCACGAAGACCTGAACCTGGCGCAGCGTGTGCTGCGCGACCTGGTCAACGAGAACACCCAGTCGATCCGCATCGACTCGCGCACGCAGTTCGAAGCCTTGCGCGAGTTCGGCCAGCAGTTCATGCCCAGCGCGGTCGGGCGGCTGCAGCACTACAAGGGCGAGCGGCCGATCTTCGACCTGTTCAGCATCGACCAGGAGATCGAGCGCGCCCTGGCGCGGCGGGTCGACCTGAAGTCGGGCGGCTACCTGGTGGTCGACCAGACCGAGGCGCTGACCACGATCGACGTCAACACCGGCGGTTTCGTCGGTGCGCGCAACTTCGACGACACGATCTTCAAGACCAACCTCGAGGCCGGCCAGGCCATCGCCCGCCAGCTGCGGCTGCGCAACCTGGGCGGCATCATCATCATCGACTTCATCGACATGACGCGCCCCGAGCACCAGGAACAGGTGCTGGCCGAACTGCGCAAGCAGCTCGCGCGCGACCGCACCAAGACCACCATCAGCGGCTTCACGCAGCTCGGGCTGGTCGAGATGACGCGCAAGCGCACCCGCGAGTCGCTCGCCCACATGCTGTGCGAACCGTGCCCGACCTGCGGCGGCCGCGGCCAGACCAAGACCGCGCGCAGCGTCTGCTACGACATCCTGCGCGAGATCCTGCGCGAGGCGCGCCAGTTCAACCCGAAGGAGTTCCGCGTCATCGCCTGCGCGGCGGTGGTGGAGATGCTGCTCGACGAAGAAAGCCAGCACATCGCCGGCCTCTCCGACTTCATCGGCAAGCCGATCTCGCTGCAGGTCGAGGCGACGATGAATCCGGAGCAGTACGACATCGTGCTGCTGTGAAGCCGCACCACCGATGAGCCGGTCGGCCGCGTCAGCGGCGCGGCACGCGGCCCATCAGGTAGAACTCGTCGTTGGGCCGCATGCCGATCAGGTTGGCCATGCGGTTGGACAAGCCGAAGAACGCGGTGATGGCGCCGATGTCCCAGATGTCCTCCTCCGAGAAGCCGTGGGCCCGCAAGGCGGCGAAATCGGCCTCGTCGACGGCGGCCGAGTCGGTGCAGACCTTGAGCGCGAAGTCGAGCATGGCGTGCTGGCGCGCGCTCAGGTCGGCCTTGTGATGGTTGATGGCCACGGCGTCGGCGAGCAGCGGCGCCTTCTCGTAGATGCGCAGGATGGCACCGTGCGCCACCACGCAATACAGGCAGCGGTTGGCGCCCGAGGTGGCCACCACGATCATCTCCTTCTCGCCCTTGCCGAGACCGGACGGGCGCAGCATCAGCGCGTCGTGATAGTCGAGGAACGCCCGGCATTCGTCAGGCCGGTGCGCCAGGGACAGGAACACGTTGGGCACGAACCCGGCCTTTTCCTGCACGGCGAGGATGCGCTCGCGCAGGTCGGCCGGCAGCTCTGCGAGGTCGGGCACCGGGTAGCGGCTGATGGGCGGTCGAGCGGGCGTGTTCATGGGGGTCTCCTGGGGGTGGAATGGGTCGTCGCCGGTCGAGCGTCCGGCCGACCGGGTAACGCAGCGTAACTTTCCGGTGCCACCGACGACAAGCGCGAACCGACCGGTTGCCGACGCGGCGGGACATCGAATGCCATCAGACGCGATGTTCCACCTGTCACGGTCCACTTGTAACCTTGCGATATATTGCCGGGTCCTGGCGCCGCAATCTCGAGTTGCCGGCAGCCCATTCACCCGAATCCCTTGACGATGACCTCTCGTAGACAGTTTTCCGGCCTTGCCCTGGGTTTGTTGGGCGGACTGAACGCAACCGCGTCCCGGGCGCAGTTCCGTGTCGAGATCTCGGGGGTCGGCGCCACCCAGGTGCCGATCGCCGTGCTGCGCCTGCGCGACGAGGACAAGGCGCCGCAGCCGGTCTCGGCGATCGTGCGCGCCGACCTGGAGCGCAGCGGCCTGTTCAGGAGCGTCGAGCCCGGCAACGTCGCCCACGACGAGACCAGCCGCCCGGTCTTTTCGGACTGGCGCAGCCTCGGCAGCGACGCCCTGGTGGCCGGCTCGGTCACCCGCCTGGCCGACGCGCGTTTCGACGTGCGCTACCGGCTGTGGGACGTGGTCAAGGGCAGCGAACTGGCCGCCCAGGCGCTCAGCGTCGCCAAGGACGACCTGCGTCTGGCCGCGCACCGCATCGCCGACGACGTCTACCAGAAGCTGACCGGCGAACGGGGGGTCTTCTCGACCCGCATCGCCTACGTGTCCAAGGCCGCCAACCGCTACACGCTGTGGGTGGCCGACGCCGACGGCGAAAACGCCCAGGCCGCCGTCGGCGGGCCCGAGCCGATCATCTCGCCGGCCTGGTCGCCCAACGGGCGTGAGCTGGCCTACGTGTCGTTCGAGGCGCGCAAGGCGGTGGTCTACGTGCAGGACGTGCTGACCAGCAAGCGCCGCGTGATCGCCAACTACAAGGGCTCGAACAGCGCGCCGGCCTGGTCGCCCGACGGCAACCAGCTGGTCGTCACGCTGACACGCGACGGCCTGTCGCAGCTCTACACGATGAGCCGCACCGGCGGCGACCTGCGTCGGCTGACCACCAGCAGCGGCATCGACACCGAAGCGGCCTGGTCGCCGGACGGCAAGAGCGTCTATTTCGTCAGCGACCGCGGCGGCGGCCCGCAGATCTACCGCGTTGCCGCAGGGGGCGGCAATGCCGAGCGCGTCACGTTCGCGGGCAACTACAACATCAGCCCGGCGCTGAGCCCGGACGGGCGCTACATGGCGTATGTGTCGCGCCTGAACGGCAGCGCCTTCCGCCTGACGCTGATGGAGCTGGCCACCGGAACCATCACCACCCTGACCGACACCAATGACGATGAAAGCCCCGGCTTTGCGCCCAACAGCCGCCTGATCATCTACGCCACCCGCGCAGGCGGGCGCGACGTGCTGATGACCACCACGCTCGACGGCAGCATCAAGGCCCGGCTCGGCGCACCGCAGGCCGACGTGCGCGAGCCGACCTGGGGGCCTTTCGGCCGCTGAACGCCATCCATTCCAACGCACCGCTTCGCCGATCACGGCGGGGCGCAGGATCACGAGACATGTCCAGAATCAACCACGACATCCGCGGCGGCCTGCTGGCCACCGGTACCGCACTGCTGCTCCTGCTGGGCGGCTGCTCGACCAGCACGCGCCTGGAGCCGGCCGCGCCGGTCGAAGACCGCAGCGTCGGAGCCGGCTCAGGCTCGACGGGGGCGTCGGGCAGCAGCAGCAGCAACGGCAGCTCGACCGGCCAGACCAGCGAGTCGCGCGTGGCGACGCTCGACCTCGGCAAGGGCACCGACATCGGCATGGGCAACGCCGGTCTGCCGCGCGTGGTCTATTTCGATTTCGACAGCTACGTCGTCAAGGACACCTACCGGCCGGTCATCGAGGCCAACGCGAAGTACCTGGGCGTCGACCGCAAGCGCCAGATGCTGATCGAGGGTCACACCGACGAACGGGGCGGCCGCGAATACAACCTGGCGCTCGGCCAGCGTCGCGCCGAGGCGGTGGTGCGTGCGCTGGCCCTGCTCGGCGTGCCCGACAGCCAGACCGAAGCCGTGAGCTACGGCGAGGAACGCCCGGCCGCCTCCGGCGCTGACGAAGCCGCCTGGGCGAAGAACCGCCGCGCCGAACTGAAGGATCGCTGATGAACACGTTCAATCTGCGTCGACCCCAGCTGCTGCGCGCCGCCAGGCCCGCGGTCCTGGCCCTGCTGCTGGCGCCGCTGCTGGCCAGCGCCGGCCTGTTCGACGATGAAGAGGCGCGCAAGGCGATCGTCGACCTGCGCAACCGGATCGACCGGATCGAGCTTCAGGATCAGCAGCAGGCCCAGCAGCTGACCGCCCGCAAGACCGAAAACGCCGACCTGACCGAGCAGGTCAACATCCTCAAGCGCGGCATGCTCGACCTGAACAGCCAGATCGAGATGCTGCGCGCCGATCTCGCCCGCCTGCGCGGGCAGGACGAGCAGGCCAGCCAGTCCTCGCGCGACCTGCTGCGCGAACTGGCCGACGTGCAGCGCAAGCAGAAGGACCTGCTGGCCGCGCTCGCCGCGCAGGACGAGCGGATCCGGCGCATGGAGCCGCAGAAGGTCAGCCTCGACGGTCAGGAAGCCACGGTCGACGCCGGCGAGAAGAAGGCGTACGACGACGCCATCGGCATCCTGCGCAAGGGCGAGTTCGCCAAGGCGGCCGAAGCGCTGCAGGGTTTCCAGCGCCGCTTTCCGAGCAGCCCCTACAACGGCCATGTGCAGTATTGGCTGGGCAATGCCCAGTACGGCAAGGGCGAGGTCAAGGAAGCGGCACAGACCTTCCGCACGCTCGTGAGCAACGCGCCGGACCATCCCCGCGCCGCCGAGGCCCTGCTCGCGCTGGCCAATTGCCAGGTCGAACTCAAGGATCCGAAGGCTGCGCGCAAGTCGCTCGACGAACTGGTCAAGAACTACCCGCAGTCCGAAGCCGCCCAGGCGGGTCGTGAACGCCTGGCCAAGCTCAAGTGACGATCGGCCCGGTCGCGGGCCCGACAGACTGACGCCCTGGAATCCATCGGCATGCAAGCCTCCGAGGCATCGAATCTGACGGCCCAGGTACTCTGGGCCGTGTTTCTTTTGGCGCTGCTCTACGGGGCGATCGCCGAGCGCAGCCATTTCTGCACCATGGGCGCGGTCGCCGATGTCGTCAACTTCGGCGACTGGCGCCGGCTGCACATGTGGGCGCTGGCGGCCGGGGTCGTGACGATCGGATTCAACCTGATGGTGGCCGCCGGCTGGGTCAGCGCCGACAAGACGCTGTACGGCGGCTCACGCTGGCAATGGGCGTCGGCCCTGGTCGGCGGCGCACTGTTCGGCTTCGGCATGGTGCTGGCGTCGGGTTGCGGCAGCAAGAACCTGGTGCGGCTGGGCGGCGGCAACCTCAAGGCGCTGGTAGTGCTGCTCGTGATGGGGCTTTCGGCCTGGATGACGCTGCGCGGGCTGACCGCGATGTGGCGTGTCGAGACAGTCGACCGCTGGGCCGTGTCACTGCCCGGCTCGCAGGACTTGCCGAGCCTGATCGCCGCCGGCTACGGCGGATCGACGCCCGATGTCGCGCTGGTTGTCGGCACCGTCGTCGGCACCGCCTTGCTGGCCTGGGCACTGTGGGCGCGACCGGGCCGTGACGCCGGACTGCTGCTGGGCGGCATCGGCATCGGCGCCGTGGTGCTGGCGGTCTGGTGGGTGTCCGGGCGCTTCGGTCATCTGGCCGAGCATCCCGAAACCCTCGAAGAAGCCTTTCTCGGCACCGCCAGCCGGCGCATGGAGGCACTCAGTTTCGTGACGCCGGTGGCGCAAGGTCTCGAGTGGCTGATCTTCTACTCCGATCAGGGCCGCCGGCTGAGCACCGGCGTGGTGGCGGTTTGTGGCCTGGTGGCCGGCTCCTGGCTGGTCAACATCCGGCAGAAGAGCTTCCGATGGGAAGGTTTCGGCGACTCCGCCGATACCGCTCGCCACCTGATCGGCGCCACGATGATGGGCATCGGCGGCGTGACCGCCATGGGCTGCACCATCGGACAGGGCCTGAGCGGCCTGTCCACGCTCGGGCTGACCAGCCTGGTCGCGGTGGCGGCGATCATTGCCGGGGCGGTCGCCGGATTGCGTTTCCTGAACTGGCAGCTGGAGCGAGCCGCATGAACCTCGTCACGCCGACGCCCGACGTCGACGCCGATCTCGAACGCCGCTTCGGCGCACTGCGCCGACTGTGGGGCGAGCCGGCATATCTCAGGGTCAGACAGGCCAAGGTGGCCATCGTCGGGCTCGGCGGTGTCGGCTCGTGGTGCGCCGAAGCACTGGCACGCTGTGGTGTCGCGCAGCTGGTGCTGATCGATCTGGACCAGATCGCCGAGTCGAACATCAACCGGCAGGTTCAGGCACTGGGCAGCACGGTCGGTGCTGCGAAGGTCGAGATGCTGGCGCGCCGCATTGCCGACATCCATCCGCTGTGCGGGGTGCACGCCATCGAGGAGTTCGTCGAGGCCGACAACTGGCCGGCGCTGTTGCCCGGGCCGGTCGACGTGGTCGTCGACGCCTGCGACCAGGGACGCGCCAAGCTCCTGCTGGCGCAATGGGCGCTGACCGGACGCCACAAGCTGGTTTCGGTGGGCGCGGCCGGTGGGAAGACATCGCCGCAGGCGGTTCAGGTCGACGATCTGGCCAAGGTCACGCACGATCCGCTGCTGGCGCGCCTGCGCCAGCATCTGCGCCGCGACGGCGCGCCACGCACCGGCGACATCGGGGTGCGATGTGTCTATTCCCGCGAATCCGTGGTGCGGCCAGACAACGGCTGCGATGTCGATGGCAACCTGAACTGCCACGGCTACGGATCATCGGTGACGGTGACCGCGACCTTCGGCATGGTCGCGGCTGAAGCAGCGATGGCCTGGGTCAGGGCGTGCGATGCGCAGGGGGGGCTTGAATGATTGAATCAGTTCCTGCTATGATTGCAGGCTTCGCGAAATGTGATTGTCAAACGACAGTTTGTTTCCGGTGACTGTGGCATGAATTGCAAGCCCTGTTGATGCGTCAAGCATGTCGGGCGGCGACTTATGTAGCGGGGATTGATGACCGGATCGCGCGGGTTGTTAGCTCAGTTGGTAGAGCAGCGGACTTTTAATCCGTAGGTCGCAGGTTCGAGTCCCGCACAACCCACCAAGCTGGTGTTATAATAGTTTTATTCGGGCTCTTAGCTCAGTTGGTAGAGCAGCGGACTCTTAATCCGTAGGTCGAGTGTTCGAGTCACTCAGGGCCCACCAAAATTAAGAGCAAGAAAACTTGTCTTGCAAGTTTCTCTTGTTGGTTGACAGAAGTTGTATTGTTTGTATTGGGGCTCTTAGCTCAGTTGGTAGAGCAGCGGACTCTTAATCCGTAGGTCGAGTGTTCGAGTCACTCAGGGCCCACCAAGACATCAAAGCGATCCGGCAGCAGCCGGGTCGCTTTTTTGTTTTCTGCTCGCATCACGACATCGGTTCTTCTTGAAAATTCCAACGCAAGACGCTGGACACACTCGGTTACGTGCGTCGAGAATCTGTCATCGCAACCAGCACACAGATGCTGGGTACAGACGACACACGGATCAGGGAGTTTCGATGTCAAACCGCCAGACAGGCGCACGCGTACTGCTGCCACTCGTTCTTGGACTGTGTTGTTGGCCAATCACAGTTGCCGGACAACCCTCACTGGAACGGGTTGAAATCACCGGAAGCAGTTTGCGCCGAATCGCTGCCGAGTCGAACGTGCCCGTCACCGTCATCCGGATCGATGACCTGACGCGCCAAGGCATCACGCAAATCGAACAGGCACTGGCGTGGGTGACGGCCAATCAGAGCCACATGGGGATCGGCAATGCCGTCGGGGCGGTGACGGGCGGCAAGGCCGAGGTCGACCTTCGCGGATTGAATGCGCCATTTGCGACCAGCGCCAACAAGACGCTGGTGTTATTGAACGGCCGGCGACTGGTCAACCATCCGTTCGATGGCGCCGCGGTCGATCTCTATGCCTTGCCGATGGCGGCCGTGGATCGGATTGAAATCCTGCGTGACGGCGCGTCTGCCATCTACGGCTCGGACGCGATCGGCGGGGTCGTGAACGTGATTCTCAAGCGTGAGCAGCGCTATTCCCAGATCAGCGTTGACACGCAAGGCTCGGAACAGGGCGGAGGTGCCGTTCGGCGATTCTCCCTGGTGGGCGGCGCCGGCGTACCGGACGCCGATGGTTTTCATGTCCAGGGGGCGCTGGACGTCCGTCGGCAGAATCGCCTGGCGGCCCGCGACCGTCCATTTGCAAGCACCGGCGTTCTGCGCGGAAACTCTGTCGACTGGACCAGCGGCACGAGCTTTCCGGGGGATCTTGACGGTTTCGAACCCTCTCTTCCGACTTGCGACAAATCCCCCTCGCTGCCGAACGACGATGCCAGTGCCTGCCGCTACGACATCGTCAGCGATCTGGATGCCATACCCGCAAACGAGCAACGCACGGCGCTGTTGCGGGCAGAGTTGAAACTGCTCGATGAATGGTCGCTGGGCGCCGAGTACCTCTGGGCACGGAATCAGGAAACCTCGCTGATCGCCGCCGCCCCCGCGTACCACTGCATGCGCGCCGGCAGCGCATTTTTCCCGCTCGAGGCACCCACCCAACTCGTGCCCGAGCTGTGCAGCGGCGCCGAGGGTGTGCCGATGGTGCCCGGCGGGCTGGTCGACTGGCGCGAAGTGCCCGCCGGCAAGAGGAAGCGGCAGAACACCAGCATCGCCAACCGTGCCCTGCTGGAACTGAAGGGCGCACTCGGTCAGAACTGGGATCTCCGTTCAGCAGTCGGTCGCTCGCAAGGCAGAAGTACCGAGCGGGTGTTGGCGGGGTATGTCGACGACGCCTCGATGCAACTCGCGGTCTGGAACGGTCTGGTCAACCCGTTCGGGCCTCAAACCGCAGAAGGACAAGCCGCCATCGATGCGGCACAGATCGTCGGCCCGGTGCAGATCGGGCGCAGCCGGTCCGATTTTGCCGATCTGCAGTTGCGCGGCGAATTGGCCCATCTCGATGCAGGCCCCTTGGCGCTCGTGATCGGACTTGAGCATCGAGATGAACGATCGTCGTTCGATACCCTGGATGTCACCGCCTCGCTGCCCAGCCTTGGTCTCGATCCGAGCGGCGATGCGTCGGGGTCGCGTCGCGTCGATGCCATCTACGGAGAAATCGGCTGGCCCGTGACGCGCGCGCTGGAAATGACCGTCGCGGCTCGACTCGACCACTACAGCGATTTCGGCAGCACACTCAACCCGAAACTGGCCATGCGCCTGCAGGCGACACCTGAAATCCTGTTTCGTGGGTCGGTCGGCAGCGGTTTTCGGGCCCCCAACCTGTACGACATCCATCGCCCGCAGTCCTTCGGATTCACCTTCGGCAGTTATGACGATCCGCGGTATTGCCCGGGCGGCGAAGCCGTCGACGGCGCCAATGCCGGGGCCGTCTGTGCACAGCAGTTCAATGTCCGGGTCGCGGGCCCCGCCGCCGACGGCAGGAGCCTCGACAGCCTTCGGCCTGAAAAATCGAAGAATCTTTCATTGGGCATTCTGGTCGAACCCGTCAGGTCACTGTCGGTCGGTCTTGACTTGTGGACCATCCGTGTCCGGAACCTGATCGGCGGCCTGCCGGAACAAGCGGTCTTCGACGATCCGGCCAAATACGCCGCACGTTATGTCCGGTGCAGCCAGCTGGAGGCCGGCGGCGGCACCACGGTCAGTCGCGAACAGCTCGATACCTGCCTCAACACGTCGATCGACCCGATTGCCTATATCGATCTGCCGACCGAAAACCTGGGCACGCTGCAAACCAGCGGACTGGACGTCTCGATGGCCTGGCAGGATGTTCAACAGGCATGGGGGCGAATCAGCATCGGCCTTGACGGCACCTATGTGCACAGCTATCGGTACCAGCGCGAACGCAATGGCAGCCATATCGAGGCCGCCGGGCGTTATGCCGACAACGCACCGATATTCCGCTGGCAACACGCCTTCGCGGTGAACTGGTCACTCGACGCCTGGTCGGTCACGTTGGCGCAGCGCTTCAAGTCCGGGTATGCGGATCAGGCTCCGGAAAATCACGTGTCGAGTTATGCGCTGCATGACTTGATGGCGCAGTGGAGCGGCATTCGTGGCCTGACGTTATCGGCGGGCCTGCGCAATCTGTTCGACCGCGATCCGCCGCAGACGCTGCAACTGAGCCTGTTCCAGGCTGGCTATGATCCGCGCTTCACCGATCCGCTCGGAAGGGTGTTGGCGCTGCGCGCGGCGTATCGATTCTGATGTGATCGACTGCCCCGGTATTCCCCGGGGCCTGAATCGACATCATCCGGGCTGTTCCGTCCTGCGTTTCCGTCACGGAGTGTCGATGTCCCTGTTTCCACCAGCTGGCGCCCGCGGCATGTCGCGTTCGCTCGCCCTCTTCATCTGCAGCGCCGTCACGATGGGTTCGACGGCATCGGCACAGGAAGCGGTCAACGCTGCGGCCGTCCTGACCGAGAACCCCTACGGCCTGGCCGCACTGTGGGCGGGCAGCGACGTCGTCGCCAAGATCGTGCTGATGCTGATGACGGTGATGTCGGCCGGCAGCTGGTACGTGATCGTCGTCAAGCTGCTCGAGCAGGCGCGGGTCGGCCGGCAGGCGCAGGAAGCGCAGGACCGTTTCTGGCGTGCCGGCGACGTGCGCCAGGGCGCCGATGCGCTGAGCGTGGGCAGCCCGTTCCGCTTCATCGCCGAGGCCGGTGCCGAAGCCAGCCGCAAGCACGACGGCCTGCTGGGCCAGATCGACCTGAACACCTGGGTGACGATGTCGATCCAGCGCGCCGTCGAGCGGGTGCACAGCCGGCTGCAAGGCGGGCTGGCGTTTCTGGCCACGGTCGGTTCCACGGCGCCGTTCGTGGGTCTGTTCGGCACGGTCTGGGGCATCTATCACGCGCTCACCGCCATCGGCGTGGCCGGGCAGGCCTCGATCGACAAGGTCGCCGGCCCGGTGGGTGAGGCGCTGATCATGACGGCCATCGGCCTGGCCGTGGCGGTGCCGGCGGTGCTGGGCTACAACTGGCTAGTGCGGCGCAACAAGGTCGCGATGGACGATGTACGCGCCTTCGGCAGCGACCTGCACGCGGTGCTGCTGGCTCAGGCCAACGCGGCCGCGCGCTGACCGAGGTCGCCCGCCGTGGCCATGCAAACCGGTTCGTCCGACTCGCCCGACGAGGTGCTGTCGGTCATCAACACCACGCCGCTGGTCGACGTGATGCTGGTGCTGCTGATCATCTTCCTGATCACGATTCCAGTCGTCACGCTGTCGGTGCCGGTCCAGTTGCCCAAGGAGCGCAACGAACTGCGCCAGAGCCGGCCCGAGAACATCGTGGTCTCGGTCGACGCCAAGGGTGCGATCTTCTGGTTCGACACCGAGGTGCGCGACCCTGCGGCACTGGTCGAGCGACTCAAGGCGGTGGCCACGCGCGATCCGCAGCCCGAGGTGCACATCCGGGGCGACCTCGAGGCCGACTACGAGTCGATCGGCCGCGTCATCCAGGCCTGCCAGCGCGCCGGCATCGCCCGGGTCTCGTTCATCACCGAGCCGCCCGCCAAGGGCTGAGGACGCGACGACATGGCGATCCACTTTGCCGACGGCGCTGACGACGACGCGCCGATCATGGACATCAACACCACGCCGCTGATCGACGTGATGCTGGTGCTGCTGGTGATGCTGATCATCACGATTCCGGTTCAGTTGCACGCGGTGAACCTGAACCTGCCGGTGGCCAAGGCCACGCCGCCGCCGATCAAGCCCGAGGTGATCCGCATCGACATCGACGCCCGCAACGTCGTGTCGTGGAACGGCCAGCCGCTGGCCGACCGAGCCGACCTTGAGTTGCGCATGGCCGCCGCGGCGCAACAGACGCCGCAGCCCGAGATCCACCTGCGCCCGGATCGCCGCACCAGATACAAGGCGGTGGCCGAGGTGCTGGTGTCGGCCGATCGCCTGGGCTTGCGCAAGCTGGGCGTGCTCGGCAACGAGTCGCTGGCCGCGCGCTGAAAGAGGGCGCCGCACCGATGGGTCCCGACTACCAACCGCAAGACCGTTCCCGGCGCTTCATCGGCCTGGCGGTGGTCGCCTTGCTGCATGTGCTCGTCATCTGGGGCCTGATGTCGGGCCTGGCACGCAAGGCGATCGAGGTGATCAAGAAGCCGATCGAGGTGGCGATCGTGGACCAGCCTCGACCGGCGGATCCGGCGCCGCCACCTCCACCACCGCGCGCACCGCCACCCCCTTCGCCCAGTCCGCCCCGGGTGATCGACCGTCCGCCGCCGCCGACACCCGCGGCACCGGCCCCCGCTCCGGCGCCCGTTGTCACGGCGCCCGAAATCGTCGTGCCGGCGACGGCCCCGGCGCCGGCGATTCAGGTGACGCAGGAGCGTGCGCCCGAAAAGCCCGCCGAGACCCGCCCGGCAGCCCCCCCTGCGCCGCCGCCCGCCGCAGCACCGGCCACCCGGCCCGCACCGCGCGCCGAGGTGGCGATCGTCTGCCCGGGCTACCAGAACATCCTGAAGTCGGCCCTGGCCGGCGAGTGGGACCGCGTGGGCATCACCGGCGACGTCAAGGTCGTGATCCGCGTGCGCGGCAATCAGATCCTGGACGTGACGCCGCAATCGGGGCCGCGCGAGTACTACCGGGCGGTCCAGCGGGCGGTCAGGCGCATGAACTGCACCGTCGACGGCGCCGAGGAACAGCTCGTACCCCTGGAGATCGGCTTCCGCGAACCATGACGCAAGCCGTGATGCGGGCATGAAAAAGGGCGCCTCGCGGGGCGCCCCTGGTTCATGTCGGCGGCGGGAGAAACCCCGACCTGCCGCCGTCTCGCGTCAGACGCGCTTGCGGTACTCGTGCGTGCGGGTGTCGATTTCGATCTTGTCGCCTTGCGCCACGAAGATCGGCACCTGGATGTCGAAACCGGTGGCCAGCTTGGCCGGCTTGAGCACCTTGCCCGAGGTGTCGCCCTTGACGGCCGGCTCGGTCCAGGTCACTTCGCGCACCAGCGACGTCGGCAGTTCGACCGAGATCGCCTTGCCGTCGTAGAACACCACTTCGACGGCCATGCCGTCTTCGAGGTAGCTGATGGCGTCGCCCATGTTCTCGGCTTCGACTTCGAACTGGTTGAAGTCGGCGTCCATGAACGCGTACATCGGGTCGGCGAAGTAGGAGTAGGTGCACTCCTTCTTGTCGAGGATGATCTGGTCCATCTTGTCGTCGGCCTTGAAGACGACTTCGGTGCCCGAGTTGCTCAAGAGGCTCTTGAGCTTCATGCGCACGGTGGCCGAGTTGCGGCCGCCGCGGCTGTATTCGGTCTTGAGCACGACCATCGGGTCTTTGCCGTGCATGATCACGTTGCCGGCGCGGATTTCCTGTGCAATCTTCATCTCAGTGTTCCTGTGGCCCCCTGCACGGGGCGAGTAGCGGTGGCGAAGGGCGGGCGGCTTGCGCTGCGCCCTGGCATGTTGAACGGTGCCATCGTCACGACACCGAGGATAGGCAGTGCGGCTGGAGCCGACACCTTGCGCAAAGCTCTCTATTCTAGACGGTCGGCGGCACCCGCCCGTTCGGGGGTGTGGTCGGCCGCGAATTCGAGCAGTGACGACGTCAGGTCCGGCCGCGCTGACAACCGCCCGCAGACCGCCTCCGAAGCCCTGCACCAGTCGCCGCGCAGGGCAGCCAGCAACCGGTGCCACTGCGCCACGGACGGCGGGGACTCGGCGCCGTTCCAGGCCTGCCAGACCTGTTGAACATCGAGCCGGACGGCGGCCATGTCAAGCCCGTCGGCGACCCCGAAATAGCGCTGCAGGAAAGCATCGAGCTTGCGCAGATGGGCGCCGTCGTCTTGCGGATAGACCTGCCACAGCATCGGCCGGCCGGCCCACAGCGCGCGCACCAGCGAGTCTTCGCCGCGCACCAGGTTCAGGTCGCTGCGCCACAGCAACTCGTCGAATCCGGCCTGGCTGAGGTAGGGCAGGAACTCGATGTCGAGACGGCCGCGGCGGACCACCGTGCCGGCGTCGGGTGCCTCGGTTGAACCGAGCCAACGCACCACCTGCGTGGCCGCCCAGCCCGGTGTGACCTTGAGCCGGACGCCACCGGGCTGCGCCGTGTCGGGCAGATCGACCAGCGCATCCAGCAGCGAGGGCAGGGCGGCGTTGGCGTAGCAGAACAGCGTGATGACCAGCGCCTCGGCGCCATCTCCGGCCGCCGCCTGATGCAGCCGTCGCCGCTCGATCAGGCCCGGCTCGCGCAACAGGCCGCCGGTGTCGGGCGTGAAGCCGGGATAGAAGAACCATTTCGTCAGACCGCGGCCCGGCCCGCTCCACTGCGGCGACTGCAGGCGGTGCGAGCGCGCCACGTAGGCTTCGGCGCTGAGGTATTCGAGGTTGATCCACAGCGGCGCGACGCCGCGCTGCGCCATGCGTTCGACAAAGCCGGCCGGCGGATCGCAGCCGAAAGCCTCGATCACCGCATCGCCCGGCACGTCGTCGACCGACGGCTCGGCCCAGGGCCGCACGCTCACGCCGTTCGCGCCGGTCGGGGCCATCCAGGCCAGCGCGCTGGCGTCGTCGATCCACAGGCGCACACGCTGGCCACGCTGCGCCAGGTCGACCGCCAGGCGCCAGCACACGCCCAGGTCGCCGTGGTTGTCGATGACACGACAGAAGATGTCCCACGACCGGCACGGCGGGGCCTGCGGGGGCGCGGAAACGAGGCCGGACGAGGCGGGCGGGATGGTCTGCACGGGCATGGGCGGATTATCCGAGGCGGCACAATTCGGCCATGAATCCGGCCACCCCCGAGACCACCGACGCACTGGCCAAGCTGGCCGGCGAGAACCTGCCGGACGCCGTTGCCGCGCCCGCCGAGGAGACTGCGGCCCAGGCCATCGACGCCGCCGCTGCGCGCGCGCAGGTCTGGCAGCGCCTGCTCGCCGAGGTGGCCAGCCTGCCGAGCCTGCCGGGCGTCTATCGCTACTTCGATGCCGGCAACCAGCTGCTCTACGTCGGCAAGGCGCTGAGCCTGAAGAAGCGCGTCTCGAGCTACTTCCACAAGGACCACGGCGGCAGCCGAATCGGCCACATGGTCGGCAAGATCCACCGGATCGAGACCACCGTGGTGCGCTCGGAGGCCGAGGCCCTGCTGCTCGAAAACAACCTGATCAAGACGCAGAACCCGCGCTTCAACATCCTGTTCCGGGACGACAAGAGCTACCCCTACCTGAAGCTGGTGACGCACGAGTACCCGCGCGTGGCGTATTTCCGCGGTGCGGTCGATCGCCGGCATCGCTATTTCGGGCCGTACCCGAGCGCCTGGGCGGTCAAGGAAGGCATCCAGCTGCTGCAGAAGGTGTTCCGGCTGCGCACCTGCGAGGACACGGTGTTCGCCAACCGCACGCGGCCCTGTCTGCTCTACCAGATCCGCCGCTGCTCGGGCCCTTGCGTGCAGGCCATCAGCGCCGAGGCCTACGCCGCCGACGTGCGCAACGCCGTGCGCTTTCTCGACGGCCAGGCGCAGGAGGTGCTCGACGGCCTGCAGACGCAGATGATGGTGGCGGCCGAGGCGCTGGCGTTCGAGAAGGCGGCCGAGATCCGCGACCAGCTCGGCGCGCTGTCGAAGGTGCTGCATCAGCAGTCGATGGAAACCGGCGAGGCCGGCGATGTCGACATCCTGGCCGTCAAGGTGCAGGGCGGGCGGGCCTGCGTGAACCTGGCGATGGTGCGCGGCGGGCGTCACCTCGGCGACCGGGCGTACTTTCCGACTCACGTCGATGACGCCGTCGCGCTGGCGCACGAGGAAGAATCCGCAGAGCCGGAAGCCGGCACGCCGTCGACCCCCGAACCGGCCCCGGCTGCGTCCGACGCTGCAGTGGGCTCCAGCCTCGGGCAGGCCGAGCGTGCGGTGCTGCAGGCGTTCCTGGCGCAGCACTATCTGGGCGCCGACTGTCCGCCCCTGCTGATCACCAGCCTGCCGGTCGATCGCGACCTGATCGCCGCCCTGGCCGGCAACGCCGGCCACAAGGTGGTGGCCCAGCACCAGCCGCGCGAAGACCGCCGCGCCTGGCTCGACATGGCGATCAAGGGCTGCGAGCTGGCCCTGGCCCGGCTGCTGGCCGAAGAGGGCTCGCAGCAGGCGCGCACCCGCGCGCTGGTCGAGGCGCTCGACCTCGCGCCCGAGGGCATGGACGGCGGTCTCGACAGCCTGCGCATCGAGTGTTTCGACGTCAGCCACACCCAGGGCGAAGCGACCCAGGCCTCGTGCGTGGTGTTCGAAAACCACCGCATGCAGCCGGCGCAGTACCGGCGCTTCAACATCGCCGGCATCCAGGGCGGCGACGACTACGCGGCGATGCGCCAGGTGCTGACGCGCCGCTATTCGAAGCTGGCCGAAGCGGCCCAGTCGGGCGAGGGCCGCCTGCCCGATCTGGTGCTCATCGATGGCGGGCGCGGCCAGGTGGGCGTCGCGAAAGAGGTCTTCCAGCAGCTCGGGCTCGATCTGGCACTGATCGTCGGGGTCGAGAAAGGCGAGGGCCGCAAGGTCGGGCTCGAGGAACTGGTGTTCGCCGACGGCCGCGAGAAGGTCTACCTCGGCCGCGATTCGGCCGCCCTGATGCTGGTGGCGCAGATCCGCGACGAGGCTCACCGCTTCGCGATCACCGGCATGCGCGCCAGGCGGGCCTCGGTGCGCACCGGTGGCAGCCGGCTCGAAGACATCGCCGGCATCGGGCCGAAGAAGCGCGCCCGGCTGCTGCAGCGCTTCGGCGGCGTGCGCGGCGTGGCGCAGGCGAGCGTCGAGGATCTGGCCTCGGTCGAGGGCATCTCGCCCGAACTGGCCGAGCAGATCTACCAGGCGCTGCGCTGATTCGGCTGGCGTCCACGGGTACTCGGCCGGGTACTCGAGCAGTGCGTCACACACGATGTGTGCACAATGTCACCATGTTTATGACCCTACCGACGTTGTTGACCTGGGCCCGGATCGTGGCGATTCCACTGATCGTCGGCATCTTCTACCTGCCGCTGGACACGCCCACGCGCAATCTCACGGCCTCGGTGCTGTTCGTGGCGGTGGCGCTGACCGACTGGCTCGACGGCTACCTGGCGCGCCGGCTCAACCAGACCTCGGCCTTCGGCGCCTTTCTCGATCCGGTGGCCGACAAGATCCTGGTCTGCGCGACCTTGCTGATCCTGCTGCAGCTCGGCCGCGTCGACGTGTTCATCGCGCTGGTGATCATCGGCCGAGAAATCACCATCTCGGCGCTGCGCGAGTGGATGGCGCAGATCGGCGCCTCGCGCAGCGTGGCGGTGCACATGCTGGGCAAGCTCAAGACGGCCGCGCAGATGACCGCCATCCCGTTCCTGCTGTTCGACGGCAAGCTGTTCGGCGTGATCGACACGCACTTCTGGGGCACGATCCTGATCATCGCGGCGAGCCTGCTGACGATCTGGTCGATGGTCTATTACATGAAGAAGGCGGTGCCCGAGATCCGCGCCAAAGTGCGCTGATCGATGGCCACGCCATCCGAATCGACGTCTGCCACACCCGCCGGCCGCGCGTCGGACTCGACCGAGCTCTGGCTCGCCAGCATGCCGGCGGTGTTCGTGCTGATCTGGAGCACCGGCTTCATCGTCGCGCGTTACGGCATGCCGCATGCGCCGCCGCTGGGCTTCCTGTCGTTGCGCTATGCGTGCTCGATCGCCTGCCTGGGCGCCTGGATCGCCTGGAGCGGCGCCCGCTGGCCGCAGGGCCGGGCGCAATGGGGCCATCTGGCTGTCACCGGCGTGCTGATGCACGCGGGCTATCTCGGCGGCGTCTGGGCCGCCGTGAAGATGGGGATCGGCGCCGGCACGGTGGCCCTGATCGTCGGTCTGCAACCGCTGCTGACGGCGGTGTGGGTGACCTGGCGCGGCGAACGCGGCCCGTCGTCGACCGCGGGCTCAGCGGCACATCGTCTGGGCAAGCAGCAGTGGCTCGGCCTGCTGATGGGCCTGGCCGGCCTCGCGCTGGTGGTCGAACGCAAGCTGGCTCAGGGCGAGATCACGCCCGGCAACCTGGCGCTGGCGGTGCTGGCCTTGCTGAGCATCACGGCGGGCACGCTCTACCAGAAACGTCACCTCGCGCCCTGCGATGTCCGCACCGCCAACACGGTGCAGCTGCTCGCCGCGCTGGCCGTGAGCTTGCCGCTGGCCCTGCTGGAGCCCGAGGCGATCGACTGGCATCCCGAGATGATCGGCGCGCTGGCATGGTCGGTTCTGGCGCTGACGCTGGGCGGCAGTTCGCTGCTCTACCTGCTGATCCAGCGCGGCGCGGCAACCCGTGTCACCAGCCTCATGTACCTGGTGCCGCCCTGCACGGCGGTGCTCGCGATGCTGCTGTTCGACGAAGCGCTCGGCCCCACCGTGCTGGCAGGCATCGTCATCACGGTGGCGGGGGTGGCGCTGGTGGTGCGCTCGCCCCGTTGAGCGCCGAATCACGCCCGGACGCGGGGTGGTGCGGGGTGTCGCGGGAGGGTGCGCTCGAAAGTGAATAGAATCCGCGCCTCCGGTTGACACTCCCGACTGAGCCGGGCTGTAATCGAAAAGGCCGCCCCCCGGAGCCTGGCGTTCGAAGGGCGGTGAACTTGCGGAATGCATCCATGGCCGATCGCAGTCGCGGGCTCCCGCAAGGGCATGCAGTTGTTGAAGATCATCGAGAGGGGCCCCACTGTGAACAAGTCTGAATTGATTGAACACATCGCTGAGAAAGCTGACATTTCCAAGGCTGCTGCGGCCCGCGCCCTGGAAGCGTTGATCGGCGGCGTGAAGAGCACGTTGAAGAAGGGCGACTCGGTTTCGCTGGTCGGTTTCGGCACGTTCGCCGTGACCAAGCGCGCGGCACGCAGCGGACGCAATCCGCGTACCGGCGCGGTGATCAAGATCAAGTCGTCGAAAGTGCCGAAGTTCCGCCCTGGCAAGGCCTTGAAGGATTCGCTCAACTGATTTCACCGTGCCCGGCAGGGCATGGCCAGGACACAGGGGTGCTTAGCTCAGTTGGTAGAGCGGCGCCCTTACAAGGCGTAGGTCGGGGGTTCGAGCCCCTCAGCACCCACCATTCCCTGTGTCGACTCCGGTGCCGTCGTATTTGGATCAGGCGCGACGCAAACAAGGCGAACATTGGTTCGCCTTTGTCGTGTCTGGCACGTGTTTTCCGGCTCTGTACGCGGGTTCGTGAACCCGATTCTCAAGGACGTTTTGATGTTTGATTTTGTCCGTCGCCACAACCGCCTGCTGCAATTCGGCCTGGCCTTGGTGATCGTTCCGTCGTTCCTTGTCGTCGGGATTCAGGGTTACGACCAGTTCAGCGCAAGCAACGAAGCGGTCGCCAACATCGACGGCCGCGCCATCACGCAGACCGAATGGGACGCCGCACATCGCCAGCAGGTCGAGCGCGTGCGTGCGCAGATGCCCGGCGTCGATGCCAAGCTGCTCGACAGCCCGGCGATCAAGCAGAAGGTGCTCGACGACCTGGTGCGTGAGCGGGTGATGCTCGTGGCCGCCCAGAAGCTGCTGCTGGCACCGACCGACCAGCGTCTGCAGCGCCTGTTCGCCACGGATCCGCAGTTTGCGAGCCTGCGCAACGCCGACGGCTCGGTGCGCAAGGATCTGCTCGAAGCGCGCGGCATGACCTCCGAACAGTTCGCCCAGCAGTTGCGCCAGGAGTTCGCCCTGCGCCAGGTTTCTCTCGGCCTGGCCGGCTCCGCGCTGGCATCGCCCGCGGTGACCGCGCGTGCGATGGACTCGTTCTTCCAGCAGCGCGAGGTGCAGGTCGCGCTGTTCCCGGCCAAGGACTATCTGTCGAAGGTTTCGGCTTCGGATGCCGAGCAGCAGGCCTATTACGACGACCCCAGGAATGCCGCGCAATTCCAGTCGCCGGAAACGGTATCGGTCGAGTATGTGGTGCTCGACCTGCCGGCCGTGACGGCAGGCATCAACGTCAACGAAGACGATCTGCGCAAGTACTACGACGAAAATGCGGCGCGCTACGAACAGCCGCAGGAACGGCGTGCCCGCCACATCCTCGTCAAGCTCGACGCGGATGCCTCCGACGACGCCAAGGCAAAAGCCAGGGAAAAGGCCGCGGCGCTGCTGGCCGAGGTGCAGAAGAACCGCGCCGCCTTTGCCGATCTGGCCCGCAGACAATCCGACGACCCCGGCTCTGCCGCACAAGGCGGCGACCTCGACTGGATCGCTCGTGGCGCGATGGTCAAGCCGTTCGAGGACGCCGTCTTCGGGCTCAAGAAGGGTGAGCTCGGCGGCATCGTCGAAACCGAATTCGGCCTTCACGTCATCGAGGTGACCGACACCCGCGGTGGTGAAAAACGCGCCTTTGCCAACGTGCGCGGCGAACTCGAGGCCGAAGTCAGGAAACAGCTCGCTCAGAAGCGTTACGCCGAACTGGCCGAGCAGTTCACCAACCTGGTCGAACAGGAAGACACGCTCAAGCCGGTGGCCGATGCGCTCAAGCTCGAACTGCACAAGGCCGACAAGCTCGGCCGCGTCGCGCCTGCGCAACCGGGCAATGTGCTTGCGTCGCCCAAGGTGCTGGAAGCGATCTTCCAGCCCGAATCGCTGAGCGGCAAGCGCAACATCGAGCCGGTCGAGGCGGCCGCCAACCAGCTCGTCGCGGCTCGCGTGCTCGAACATGCGCCTGCGCGCAAGCAACCGCTGGCCGAAGTCGGCGAACGGCTGCGCAACGCGGTGATCAGCGAGAAGGCGGCCAAGGCCGCTGCGGACGACGGCAAGACCAAGCTGGCCGAGTGGCAATCCAAGCCCGAAAGCGCCAAGCTCGGCGCGGCCCTGGTGCTATCGCGGACGCAGGCCCAAGGTCAGCCACGCGAAGTGGTGGACGCCGTTCTGCGCGCACCCGCCGACAAGCTGCCGGGCTGGATCGGCGTCGAACTGGGTGGACAGGGTTATGCCGTGATCAAGCTGGCGAAGGTGCTGGCCGCCGACCCGGCCGCGACCGGGGATCCGGAGCGCGTCAAGGCCCAATACGCACAACTGTGGTCGCAAGCGGAATCCGACGCCTACTACCGCGCCCTGAGCAAGCGATACAAGGCCGAGGTCACCGACAAGGGCAAGGCCGCGGTCGGAACCGCCACTCCTTGAATTTGAAATAGAGGCTTGCACAAGAGCATTTTTTGCTTCTATAATATCTAGCTCTGCGGTGGCTGTAGCTCAGTTGGTAGAGTCCCAGATTGTGATTCTGGTTGTCGTGGGTTCGAGTCCCATCAGCCACCCCACCCAGACAAAATAAAGGCCTCCAAGCAAATAGCCTGGAGGCCTTTTTCTTTTTTCTCCAGCTTTGCCGCGTCGATGCGATTGGGTCGATTTGGCCTGAGCGGGCGTCCGAGCATCGACCGCTGGCGGTTATCGTCACGCCCATGCACGACGTCCTCACGGTATCAGGCCTCTACAAGACCTACGCATCGGGGCACGACGCCCTCAAGAACATCAATCTGTCGATCCGGCGCGGCGAGATCTTCGCCCTGCTCGGCCCCAACGGGGCGGGCAAGACGACGTTGATCAGCATCGTCTGCGGCATCGTCAACCCGAGCCAGGGCAGCGTGCGCGTCGATGGCCACGACATCGTGCGCGACTACCGGGCCGCACGCGCGCTCATCGGCCTGGTGCCGCAGGAGCTGACGACCGATGCGTTCGAGTCGGTCTGGGGCAGCGTCTCGTTCAGCCGCGGCCTGTTCGGCAGACCGCCCGATCCGGCGCACATCGAGAAGGTGCTCAAGGCGCTCTCGCTGTGGGAGAAGAAGGACAGCAAGATCATCACCCTGTCGGGCGGCATGAAGCGGCGCCTGCTGATCGCCAAGGCACTGTCGCACGAGCCGCAGATCCTGTTCCTCGACGAGCCCACCGCGGGTGTCGACGTCAACCTGCGGCGCGACATGTGGCAGCTCGTGCGCGCCTTGCGCGACACCGGCGTGACCATCATCTTGACCACCCACTACATCGACGAGGCCGAGGAGATGGCCGACCGCATCGGCATCATCCGCAAGGGCGAGATCATCCTGGTCGAGGACAAGGCCGAGCTGATGCGCAAGCTCGGCCGCAAGCAGCTGACACTGCAGTTGCAGCAGCATCTGAAGATGCTGCCACCCGCGCTCGATGCCTATCGGCTCGAACTGTCGGACGACGGCAGCGAGCTGACCTACACCTACGACGCCCAGGTCGATCGCAGCGGCATCGCCACCTTGCTGAAAGACCTCGGCGACGCCGGCATCGCCTTCAAGGACCTGCACACCACGCAGAGTTCGCTCGAGGACATCTTCGTCAACCTGGTGCGGGGCGGCCAATGAGCATCAACATCCACGCGATCCGCGCCATCTACCGTTTCGAGATGGCACGCACCTGGCGCACGCTGATGCAGAGCGTGATCTCGCCGGTGATCTCGACCTCGCTGTACTTCGTGGTCTTCGGCGCGGCGATCGGCTCGCGCATCCCCGAGGTCGGCGGCATCAGCTACGGCGCCTTCATCGTGCCGGGCCTGATCATGCTGTCGCTGCTGACGCAGAGCGTCTCGAACGCCTCGTTCGGCATCTATTTCCCCAAGTTCAGCGGCACGATCTACGAGCTGCTGTCGGCGCCGATCTCCTACCTCGAGATCGTCATCAGCTATGTCGGCGCAGCGGCCAGCAAGTCGATCCTGCTGGGGCTGATCATCCTGGCGACGGCCCGCCTGTTCGTGCCGTTCGAGGTGGCCCATCCGGTCTGGATGCTGCTGTTCCTGGTGCTGACCGCGGTGACCTTCAGCCTGATCGGCTTCATCATCGGCATCTGGGCCGACAGCTTCGAGAAGCTGCAGGTCGTGCCGCTGCTGGTGATCACGCCGCTGACCTTTCTGGGTGGCAGCTTCTACTCGATCGACATGCTGCCGCCGTTCTGGCAGACGGTGGCGCTGTTCAATCCGGTGGTCTACCTGGTGAGCGGCTTCCGCTGGAGCTTCTACGGCCTGGCCGACGTGGGCGTGGGCTTGAGCCTGGCCATGACGATGGCCTTTCTGGTCGCTGCACTGGCGGTCGTGGCCTGGATCTTCAAGACCGGCTACAAGCTCAAGGTGTAGCCCGGCTCAGGCACCGTGCGCCGACGCGGTGCGCGTCGGCTGCAGTTGCTCGGGCGCCAGGTATTGCTGGCGGAAGTCCTCGAAGGGCGTCCGGTCGGCGGCTTCGATGGCCTGCCGGTCCTGCAGCGACTGCTGCGTGAGCGCCTGGAAATGTGCCGCCTGCGCTGTCGACCAGGGCCGGGCGAGCAGATCCTGCCGGGCCGCTTCGCAGCGTGCGCGCACGAACGGCACATGTGCGCCGCCGAAAGACGCGGCCATCGCCGCGAGCACCCGCGCCGACGGCAGCTGGGCCGGATTCTCCAGCCCGGCCTGCGCCGCCAGCAGGGCGTCGCGGTGGCCGTTGCCGCCGTGCAGCGCATCCAGTGCGGCGGCAATCGGCGCGCATTCGCGCAGCAGCTGCGCGCCCCATTCGACCAGGCTCACCTCGGTCCGGCCGCGCTGCAGCCGCAGGCCGGGTTCGCGCCCGCGCGCGGCCACGCGCTCCTGGTTGCACGCCAGCGCCGCCGTCTCCTGCGGCGAGTCCTGCGGGCTGTCGGCCAGCAGGCAATGCAGCAGGAACACGTCCAGGAAACGCGCGGTCGATTCGGCGATGCCGACCGGCACGAACGGGTCAAGGTCCATGCAGCGCACCTCGATGTACTCGACACCCCGTTCGCGCAGCGCATGCAGCGGGCGCTCGCCGGGCCGGATGACCCGTTTCGGGCGGATCGTGCCGTAGAACTCGTTCTCGATCTGCAGCAGCGAGGTCGACAGCTGCCGGTACTCGCCGTCGGCGTCGCGCACACCGATGTCCTCGTAGGCCGGGTGGGGCCGGATCAGGGCGTCGTGCAGCGAGGCGGCATAGCTGTCGAGGCTGTTGTAGCTGACCGCCAGCGCGGCCTGCGCATCGCTCTGGTAACCCAGCCGCCCCATGCGCAGCGAGGTGGCATGCGGCAGCCCGAGGGTGTTGTCGGCCAGCGGCTGCAGCCCGTGCGGGTGGCCGGCGACGAAGCTCGAGCACACCGCCGGCGAGGCGCCGAACAGGTAGATCAGCAGGAAGGCATGGCGGCGGAAATTGCGGATCAGCGCGAAGTACCCGTCGGTGCTGACACCCGGCATCGACCAGTTGTAGTGGATGCCCGAGATGGTCTGCATGCGCCGCCCGTAGCGGTGCGACAGGCCGGTGCGGTACACGCTCTTGGCGCGGCCGATGTTCGAGCTGCCGTAGCGCGCGATCGGAATCTGCTCGTCGGCCGGCAGGCAGCACGGCATGCTCGCCACCCACAGCCGCTCGTCGCCGATCGACCGGTAGACGAACTGGTGGATCTGCGTGAGCTCGTCGAGGCAGGCCTGGGCGCTGCCGTGCACGCCGGTGATCAGCTCGAGCTGCGATTCGCTGAAGTCGGTGGTGATGCGCGGATGCGTGAGCGCCGAGCCGAGCGCGGCCGGGTGGGGCGTGCGGGCCAGCGAGCCGTCGGGCTGCGCGCGCAGCGACTCTTTCTCGATGCCACGGCGCACGCCGCGCAGTCGGTCGGCCGGCAGCGCGCGCAACGAGTCGAGAATTCGGTGAGGGGTGAGGTCGGACATCGGAAGCCTGGGTGAGGTGGTGCCGTCGGTGCCGGTCGCACGCGACCCGCCACGGCGATGTCGCCGCATCATAGTGGGGGCTCCATGACGGTGCAGTGGCGGTGCCATCGACGCACAAGGCCGGGGATCGTCGATCGGACTGCCAGCCGCGCCGCCTTGCGCAGCCTCAACCGTCGGGCGTGCATGCGGCCTATCCTTGCAGGACCGATCGGAACCAGGAGCGCCCCATGCTGAAGATGCTGATTGCAGTCGATGGTTCGACCCATGCGCAGCACGCGATCGAGGCCGTCGCCCGACTGGCTCGGGAGTCGGTGCAGGTCGAGGCCACCTTGCTGAACGTGCGCGAAGGCCCGGTGTACTACGGCGAACTGCCGGTGCTCAGCCTCGAGGAGATCGAGTCCGCACAGAAGCAGGCGCAGGACAAGGTGCTCGCCGAGGCCCAGGAGCAGGCGGCCCGGGCCGGGCTCAAGCTCGGTGAGTCGCAACGCACCACCGGTTATCCGGCGCTCGAGATCGTGCGCGTGGCCGACGAGATCGGCGCCGCCCAGATCGTCATGGGCACGCACGGCCGCGGCGCGATGGGCAGCCTGATCCAGGGCTCGGTGGCGCAGAAGGTGGTGCACCTGTCGAAAGTGCCGGTGCTGCTGGTGAAATGAATCCCAGCGGCCGTCAGGTCTCGCGCTCGCGCGGCAGGCAGGCTCGGCCAGGTCCGTCTTGAACGCGCTCAGGCACAGCAATCGCAGCGGGCCACGGCCGCTCTGATCATCGGCGCGCGGACGCCGGAATGCGGGTGCTCGATCGCCGGGCCCGCCAGCCGCCGGAATGCGAAAAACGCATCGGCGTCCTGCCGCGCGCCCCGCCTGTTTCTCGGGGCTGCAATCGGCTACTGGCTGAAGACCTCGCGGCTGTGCAGCAGCGCCGCTTCGGGCGAGCTGCTGAGCGCGAGCTTGCGGTAGACCGAGCGGATGTGGTCGTTGACGGCGAACCACTTGATGCCCATCGTGCGCGCGATCTCCTTGATCATGAAGCCCTTGCTGAGCAGCATCAGGACTTCGGATTCGCGCTCGCTGATGATGTCGCCGGGCAGGCCGGACAGCATCGACGACCCCATGCCCGAAGCGGCAAACCCTTCCGAACGCGGGAAGCGGCTGTCGAGACCGCTGCGCGTGGTGCTGATGTCGCTGCCCCGAAAGAAGCCGAGCAGGCGCCGCGCCATCGCCGGCGACAGCGGCGGCTGACCGCGCACGATGCGCTGCAACTCCTCGACCAGCACCTCGAAGCGGTCTTCCTTGAGCAGATATCCGTTGGCGCCGCATTGCAGCGCCGGGAACAGGTGGTCGTCGTCCGAGTGCAGCGTGGTGGCGATCTTGATGGCCGGGTAGTCGCTCAGCTGCGCCAGCAGTTCGAGGCCGCTGCCGTCGGGCTGTTCGATGTCGCACAGGATCAGGCGGAAGGCATCGTCGGGAACCTGGGCCCGTTCGCTGGCCTGGATGGCGAGGATGCGGCGCGCGGCATCCAGATCACCGGCTTCGCTGAAGACGATGTCGTCGCTGAAGCTCTCGCGCACCACCCGCGCCAGGAACTGGCGTGCAACGGCGTTGTCTTCGACGATGAGCGTGCGCAGGGACATGGGGGGCGGAGAGTCTGTCGGAGCGGCCCAGAGCCGCATCCATGGCGCCGATTATCGTGCGACTGTCCACGCCGATGCGAACACCGGCCCCCGATGCAAAGGGTGCGGCGCCGATCCTGGCACCTGAACACAGGCTGAACTGAAGCAACCGGCAATTCACGCTTCGAACAACAGGTCGCACCCACCGCTGTGGAGCGGCCCGTCGGCGCGGGCCGCTGCGGGCGCTCGGCATCGACGGGGCTCTGCCTACAATGTGACGATGCGTATCCTGGTTGCAAACGACGACGGTTATCTCGCACCGGGCCTGGCTGCCCTGGTTGCCGTGTGCAAGGAGTTCGGTGACGTGGAGGTGGTCGCGCCCGAGCAGAACGCCAGCGGCACCTCCAACGCGCTGACGCTGACACGGCCGCTGTCGGTGCACACGGCGGCCAACGGGTTCCGCTACGTCAACGGCACGCCGTCGGACTGCGTGCACGTCGCACTCACCGGGCTGCTCGCGCAGCGCCCCGATCTGGTCGTCTCGGGCATCAACAACGGCGCCAACATGGGCGACGACACCATCTATTCGGGCACCGTCGCCGCGGCGATGGAGGGCTACCTGTTCGGCGTGCCGGCGATCGCCTTCTCGCTGGTCGACAAGGGCTGGAGCCACCTCGACGCCGCCACCCGGGCCGCGCGCGGCGTGCTGGCGCATGTGCTGGCGTCGGGCTGGCACCGCGAGCACTGGCTGCTCAACGTCAACATCCCGAGCCGGCCCGACGCGGCCGAGCTGCCGCTGCAGATCACCCGCCTGGGCAAGCGCCACGCCAGCGAGCCGGTGATCTGCCAGACCAGCCCGCGCGGCGAGCCGATCTACTGGATCGGCGCGGCCGGCGACGCCCGCGAAGCCGGCGAAGGCACCGACTTCCATGCGGTCGCCAACGGCCATGTGTCGATCACCCCGCTGCAGGTCGACCTGACCGACCACGGCCGGCTGGGCACCTGGTCGCAGCGCTGGCAGGACCACGGCAGCCGGGCATGAGCGAGTCGCAGCCGCCGCGGCGCGGACGCTTCCCGCTGCCGCTGTCGGCGACGACGCCGGTGGTGCGCCGATTTGTCTCGACGGGGCAGGCCGTGTTGCAACCGGTCCCGCCACGACCGCAGCGGCCGGCATCCGAAATCACCCGCGAGACGGCCCGACCGGCCATCCTGGCCGGACACGGCCTCGATTCGGACGGCTTCCGGGCCCGCATGATCGAGCGACTGCGCGCCGACGGCTGCCGCGACGAACACGTCCTGCGCGCGATGAGCCGCGTGCCGCGCCACCTGTTCGTCGACTCGGCACTGGCGGCGCAGGCCTACGAGGACACCAGCCTGCCGATCGGCCACGGCCAGACGATCTCGAAACCCTCGGTGGTGGCGCGCATGCTCGGCCTGCTGCGCCAACGCCCCGGCGGCGCGCAGCTCGGGCGCGTGCTCGAGATCGGCACCGGCTGCGGCTACCAGGCCGCGGTGCTGTGCCGGCTGGCATCGCAGGTCTACTCGATCGAGCGCCTCAAGGCGCTGCACGACCGGGCGCGCGAAAACCTCGCGCCGATGCGACGCGATCAGCTGCGGCTGATCTACGGCGACGGCCTGCATGGCCACGGCCCCAACGCGCCCTTCGACGCCATCATCGCGGCCGCCGGCGGACATGCCATCCCGCAGGCCTGGCTCGACCAGCTGGCCGTCTGCGGCCGCCTGGTGGCGCCCATGCACGACGCGCAGCGCGGCACCCAGGTGCTCGTCGTGGTGGATCGCATGCCCGACGGCTCGCTGGTGCAGCATCGACATGAAACCGTCCGTTTCGTCCCTTTAGAATCCGGCACCAGCGATTACAAGCCGGCTTGAGGTGAAACAGAGCGGGATGCATGGCCACCCGACGCCCTCGGCCCACCGGCACCTTCACTCCATGACTTCTCTTCGATCCGTTGCCCGCGCAACGCGCTATTTCCTGCTGGGTCTGGCCACGCTCTGGCTCGCCGGCTGTGCCGGCAACTTCAAGCCGCCGCGCGCACCCGTGGAAGACCGCGGCTTCGGCACCAGCCGGCCCGCTGCGGTGGCAGCGCCGGCGGCCGCATCGGCGCCGGTGGCCAGCCCCGTCAAGCCGCAACTGAACCTCGAGAACGCCGGCAAGCCGGGCTACTACACCGTGCGCTCCGGCGACACGCTGATCCGTGTCGGCCTCGAGACCGGCCAGAACTGGCGCGACCTGCAACGCTGGAACGAGCTCGACAACGCCGACCGGATCGAGGTCGGCCAGGTGCTGCGGGTGGTGCCGCCAGGGCAGGACCCGACGCAGACGGCCGCCCGGCCGATCGTGGTGGCGCGCGCCGAGTCGCGCCCGCTCGAGAGCCGCCCGTTGCCGTCGGCGTCGGCATCTGCCTCGCCATCGACCGGTGCGGGCAGCGCGCCGATGATCATCCCGCCGCCGGCGCCGGCCGTCACGCCGTCTCCCGCACCGGCTCCCGCTGCCGCGACGAGCAACGACGAGGACATGAGCTGGTCCTGGCCGGCGCAAGGCAACGTGGTGAGCGGCTTCGACGAAAGCCGCAACAAGGGCCTGGCGATCGGCGGCCGGCCCGGTGATCCGGTGATGGCCGCGGCCGACGGCCGGGTCGTCTACGCCGGCTCCGGCCTGCGTGGTTACGGCAACCTGGTGATCATCAAGCACAACGAGACCTACCTCACCGCCTACGCGCACAACCAGGCCCTGCTGGTGCGCGAGGACCAGCCCGTGCGGCGCGGCCAGAAGATCGCCGAGATGGGCTCGACCGACGCCGAACGGGTGCAGTTGCACTTCGAGATCCGTCGCCGCGGCAAGCCGATCGATCCGGCCCGCTTGTTGCCCGCCCGTTGACACTCACGGCTTGCCGCAGCGCCTGTGCACTGCGCAGGCCACTCAAGGCATTTCGATGACACCCTCGGATGAATGGTTGCAGGTCGAGTCGCTCGACCTCGATGCACAGGGCGTGGCCCGCAACAGCGAGGGCAAGGTGGTCTTCATCGAAGGCGCCTTGCCGGGCGAGCGGGTGCAGGTGCACGCGCAACGCCGCAAGAACAACTGGGAGCAGGCCGCGCTGGTGACGATCGGGCGCGAGAGCGCCCAGCGCGTGCGCCCCGGCTGCCCGCACTTCGGCCTGCACGCCGGTGCCTGCGGCGGCTGCAAGATGCAGCATTTCCACGCCAGCGCGCAGGTGGCGGTCAAGCAGCGCACGCTCGAGGACAACCTCTGGCATCTCGGCAAGGTCCGCACCGAACGGGTCCTGCGCCCGGTCGAAGGGCCGACCTGGGGCTACCGCTACCGCGCCCGCCTGTCGGTGCGCTACGTGGCCAAGAAGGGCGTCGTGCTGGTCGGTTTCCACGAGCGCAAGTCGCGCTACGTGGCCGACATGCGCAGCTGCGCCGTGCTGCCGCCGCACATCAGCGCGATGCTGCTGCCGCTGCGCGACCTGATCGACAGCATGGAGGCCCGCGAGCGCCTGCCGCAGATCGAGCTGGCGGTGGGCGAGTCGAGCCAGGGCCTGGAAAATGTTCTGGTGAATGCGCTGGTGCTGCGCAACCTCGAGCCGCTCAGCGCCGCCGACGCCCAGCGCCTGCGCGACTTTGCCGCCATCCATCCGGTGCAATGGTGGCTGCAGCCCAAGGGACCGGAGACGGTGCACCTGCTCGACGAGGGCGTCGGTCCGAAGCTGGCCTATTCGCTGCCCGAATACGGCGTCACGATGCCGTTCAAGCCGACCGACTTCACGCAGGTCAACCACCACATCAACCGCGTGCTGGTCGGCAAGGCGCTGGGCCTGCTGAAGGTGCAGGGCAACGAGCGGGTGATCGACTGGTTCTGCGGCCTGGGCAACTTCACGCTGCCGCTGGCCACCCAGGCGCGCGAGGTGCTGGGCATCGAGGGCAGCGAGACGCTGGTGCAGCGCTCGCGCGAGAACGCCCAGCTCAACGGGCTGGCGCACAATGCCACGTTCGCGGCGCGCAACCTGTTCGAGCTGTCACCCGCCGATCTGGCTGCCTACGGCTCGGCCGACCGCTGGCTGATCGACCCGCCGCGCGAGGGTGCGTTCGCGCTCTCGAAGGCCCTGGCCGAGGTGCGCCAGCAGCCGATCGACGGCTACACGCCGCCGCAGCGCATCGTCTACGTCAGCTGCAATCCGTCGACCCTGGCACGCGACGCCGGCCTGCTGGTGCACCAGGCCGGCTACCGCTGCACGGCGGCGGGTGCGGTCAACATGTTCCCGCACACCGCGCACGTCGAGTCGATCGCGGTGTTCGAGCGCATCGACGGCTGGCAGCTGCCGGTGCCCGCGCCGGCACCGGAGCTTGCAGCCGAGCCCGAATCGACCGACCTGCCGCCGGCCGTCGAGACCGCCGGCGCCGATCAGGCCAGCGCGTCGAGCAGCTGAGTCTCGAACTCGATCTGGCTGCGGTTGTGCTGCAAGGCGGAACCGTCGACCAGGAAGGTGTCCTCGACCCGCTCGCCCAGCGTGCTGATCTTGGCCAGCTGCAGGTTGATGTGGTGCTGCGCCAGCACCCGGGCGATGCGGTACAGCAGGCCCGAGCGGTCGCTGGCCGACACCGACAGCAGCCAGCGCTGCGCCCGCTCGTCGGGCCGCAACTGCACCCGCGGCGCGATCGGGAACGACTTGACGCGACGTGACAGCCGGCCGGTGCTCGGCTCGGGCAACGGGCCGTCGTCGTTCAGGGCCAGCCCGAGCTGGGTCTCGACCATCGAGATCAGGTCGCGGTAGGCGTTCTCGAACTGCGGCGTGATGACCTGGAAGGTGTCGAGCGCATAGCCGGCACGGGTGGTGTGCACACGGGCGTCGACGATGCTGAACTGGCCGCTGTCGAAATAGCCGCAGATGCGCGCGAACAGGTCGGGCCGGTCGGGCGCGTAGACCATCACCTGCAGGCCTTCGCCGACCGGCGACAGGCGCGCGCTGACCACGGGGCGGTCGGTGTCGGCCAGGCGCTTGAGCGAGCGGGCGTGCCAGGCGATCTCGCCGCTGTCGTGGCGGGCGAAGTAGTTCAGGTCGAGCGTCTGCCAGAGCGCGTCCTGGCTGCCCGGCAGCGTCGAATGCAGGGCCAGCATCTGCCGCGCCTCCTGCTTGCGCAGCTCGATCTCGGCATCGGTATTGGGCTGGGCGCCACCCAGCGCGCGCAGGGTCGAGCGGTACAGGTCCTCGAGCAGCTTGCCCTTCCAGGCGTTCCAGACCTTCGGGCTGGTGCCGCGGATGTCGGCCACCGTCAGCAGATACAGCCCGGTCAGGCGGCGCGGATCCTTGACCAGCTTGGCGAAGGCCTGGATCACCTCGGGATCGGACAGATCCTCCTTCTGCGCCACCCGCGACATCGTCAGGTGTTCCTTGACCATGAACTCGATCAGGCGCGCGTCTTCGCGTTCGACACCGTGATCGCGGCAGAAGCGCCGCACCTCGACCGCGCCCAGGTCGGAGTGGTCGCCACCGCGGCCCTTGGCCACGTCATGGAACAGCGCCGCCACGTACAGCAGCCAGGGCTGGTCCCAGTGCGCGGCCAGCTGCGAGCAGAACGGGTACTCGTGGGTGTGCTCGGGGATGAAGAAGCGCCGCACGTTGCGCAGCACCATCAGGATGTGCTGGTCGACCGTGTAGACGTGGAACAGGTCGTGCTGCATCTGGCCGACGATGCGCCGGAACACCCACAGGTAGCGCCCCAGCACCGAGGTGTTGTTCATCTGCCGGAACGCGTGCGTGTGGCCGCGCGGCTCTTGCAGGATCGCCATGAACAGGCGCCGGTTCTCGGGGTCGGCGCGGAAGGCGCCGTCCATCAGCTCGCGCGAGTTGTAGAGCGCGCGCAGCGTGCGCACCGACAGCCCCTTGATGCCCACCGTCTGCTGGTAGGTCCGGAAGGTCTCGAGGATGGCGTGCGGGTCTTTCTCGTAGAGGTCGTCGCTGGCCACCTCGAGCATGCCGCCGCGGTCGTAGAAGCGCGCGTTGATCGGCCGCATCGCGGCGTCCTGCAGGCCGTTGACGCGCTCCTCGATGTTGAGCATCAGGATCTGGTTGAGCTGCATCACCGCCTTGGCGGCCCAGTAGTAGCGGCGCATCAGTGCCTCGCTGGCACGCCGCTCGGCGGTCGAGGTGTAGCCGAAGCTCTCGGCCACCGCGGTCTGCAGGTCGAACACCAGCCGGTCCTCGCGGCGCTGCGCCACCGTGTGCAGGCGGGCGCGGATGACCTTCAGCAGCCCCTCGTTGCGCTGCAGCTGGCGCACCTCGAAACGCGTGATCAGGCCCTTGCTCGCCATCTCGGACCAGCTGCTGCCCAGCCCCGCCGCACCGGCCACCCAGCGCACAACCTGAAGGTCGCGCAGGCCGCCGGGGCTTTCCTTGCAGTTGGGTTCGAGCGCGTAGGGCGTGTCCTCGTACTTGGTGTGGCGCTGGCGCATCTCCAGCGTCTTGGCGACCAGGAAATCGGCCGGGTCGAGCACCTCGCAGGTGCGCCGGCGAAACTGCTCGAACAGCCGCTTGGAGCCGCACAGCCAGCGGCTCTCGAGCATCGCGGTCTGGGTGGTGACGTCGGCCAGCGCCTCGCCGACACACTCGTCGACCGTGCGCACGCTCGAGCCGATCTCCAGGCCGATGTCCCAGCAGGCGGTGATGAAGGCTTCGACGCGCTCGCGCTGGGCCTGGCCGTCGCGGTCGCCGGCGCCGTTTTCGGGCAGGTCGTGCGGCATCAGCAGCAGGACGTCGACGTCCGAATGCGGAAACAGCTCGGCGCGACCGTAACCACCCACCGCCACCAGCGCCGCGCCCTTGGGCAGGCCCGACTGCTCCCACAGCTGGCACAGCACGTCGTCGACATGTCGGGCCAGTTGCCGGATCAGCCGGTTGGCCGCCGGCAGGCTGGCACTGCTGGTGCGGAACTGCTCGATCAGCGACTGCCGGCCTTCGCGCATCAGCCTGCGCAACTCGGCAATCGTCAGGATCGGGCGGGTCTTGTCATCGGCCTGGACAGGCACGTCGTCAAGGGTGGAGGCGTGCAGGTCGGGCATGGCTGCGATCCGGGTCGGCGCCGCCAGACTCGCGGCGCATCGGGCAAGAGGGGCTGGACGGCGAGTGCGGCGGGCGACTCGCGCGGGCTCTGACGATCAGGCGTTCACGAAATCGGGAATCGGCGGGCTGCCGGCCGACAGGGTCAGCACTTCGTAGCCGGTTTCGGTGACGACGAGCGTGTGTTCCCACTGCGCCGACAGCGAGCGGTCCTTGGTGACGATGGTCCAGCCGTCGCCGGATTCCTTGATCTCGCGCCGGCCGGCGTTGACCATCGGCTCGATCGTGAACACCATGCCCGGCACCAGGGTGTCGAGCGTGCCGGGGCGGCCGTAGTGCAGGATCTGCGGGTCCTCGTGGAACTTGCGGCCGATGCCGTGGCCGCAGAACTCGCGCACCACCGACAGGCCCTGGTTCTCGACGAAGGTCTGGATCGCGTGGCCGATGTCGCCCAGGCGTGCGCCGGGCCTGACCTTCATGATGCCCTTCCACATCGACTCGTAGGTGAGCTGGCACAGCCGCTTGGCGGCGATCGAGGCCTCGCCGACGATGAACATGCGGCTGGTGTCGCCGTGCCAGCCGTCCTTGATCACGGTGACGTCGATGTTGACGATGTCGCCGTTCTTGAGCGCCCGATCGTTCGGGATGCCGTGGCAGACCTGATGGTTGATCGACGTGCAGACCGACTTGGGGTAGGGCTTGTAGCCCGGCGGCGCGTAGTTCAGCGGCGCGGGAATCGCCTTCTGCTCGTGCACGGTGTAGTCGTGCGCCAGGCGGTCGAGCTCGTTGGTGGTGATGCCGGCGCGCACATGCGGCGTCAGCATGTCGAGCACCTCGGAAGCCAGGCGGCCTGCCACGCGCATGCCCTCGATGTCGGCAGCGGTCTTGATGGAAATCGTCATAGGGGCGGAATTATTGCACCCGGGACTGCGGCAATCGGCCTCGGCTAAGCTCGCCCCCGGACACGGCAGGGGCCTTCGGGCCGCATCAGCGATGGATCAGATCGATACGGTGGTGGTCGGCGCAGGCGTCATCGGCCTGGCGGTGGCGCGTGGGCTGGCCCTGGCCGGCCACGAGGTGGTGGTGCTCGAAGCCGAGCCCGCCTTCGGCAGCGTGACCAGTGCGCGCAACAGCGAGGTCATCCACGCCGGCATCTACTACCCGCCCGGCTCGCTCAAGGCCGCGCTGTGCGTGCGCGGCAAGGCGCTGCTGTACGACTTCTGCGCGCACCACGGCGTGGCGCACCGGCGCTGCGGCAAGCTGATCGTGGCGACACGAGCGGCGCAGGTCGCGGCGCTGCACAAGCTGCAGGCCCAGGCGCAGGCCAACGGCGTGCACGACCTGCAATGGCTCGACGGCGACCAGGCCCGCGCGCTCGAGCCCGCGCTGGCCTGCGAGGCCGCGCTGCTGTCGCCCTCGACCGGCATCATCGACAGCCACGGCCTGATGCTGGCCTTGCTCGGCGACGCGCAGGCGGCCGGCGCCGACCTGGCCCTGTGTTCACCGCTGCTGCAAGCCCGCCGAGATCCCGAAGGTTTCGTGCTGGCGGTGGGCGGCGACCAGCCAATCCAGATCCGGGCGCGGCGCCTGATCAACGCCGCCGGGCTGGTTGCGCCGGACCTGGCGCGGCGCATCGACGGCCTCGACACCCGCCACGTGCCCGAGGCGTTCTACTGCAAGGGCAACTACTTCAGCTGCGCCGGCAAGCCGGCCTTCAGCCGCCTGATTTATCCAATCCCGGAACAGGCCGGCCTGGGCGTGCACGTCACGCTCGACCTGGCCGGCCAGATGCGCTTCGGCCCCGACGTGCAGTGGTTGGCCGACATGGATCCGATGGCGCCCGATTACCACGTCGATCCACTGCGCGTGGACGGCATGGCCGAGGCGATCCGCCGCTACTGGCCGGGACTGCCCGATGGCGCGCTGAGCCCGGCCTATTCCGGCATCCGCCCCAAGATCAGCGGGCCCGATGAGCCGGCGGCGGATTTCCGCATCGACGGGCCCGACGTGCACGGCGTGGCCGGGCTGATCAACCTGTTCGGCATCGAATCGCCGGGGCTGACCGCCTGCCTGGCCATCGCCGAACAGGTGCAGGCTCAACTCGCCTGAGCCGCCTCACCTAAAATCCGCCGCTTGCCGGCCGGGCCATGCCCGGCTGCGTGCTCCATGCCCGGCGCCCGATCGGCGGCGCCACAGCCCTGCGGGACTCATCGCGTGTCTTCAATTTCCAGCTCTTCGCCCCAGCATCTGACGTCTTTCGAGGGCGGCAACGCGCTGTCCGCCTTCCGCGCCCTGGCCCTGCTGCCACGGCTGCAGGCCGTCAGCGAACGCATCGCCGGCGTCAGCGCACGCCATGTGCACTGGGTCTGGAGCGACAGCGCGCTCGACCGCGCCGCCCACGACACGCTGTCGGCGCTGCTGACCTACGGCGACCCGGCCGAAGCGGTCGATGCCGGCGCGCCCGCCAGCGTGATCGTCGTGATGCCGCGCCTGGGCACGCTGTCGCCGTGGGCCTCCAAGGCCACCGACATCGCCCACAACTGCGGTCTGGCGATCCACCGGGTCGAACGCGTCACCGAATTCCGCATCAGCCTGAAAAGCGGCCTGCTCGACGCCTTCGTCAAGAAGCCCAAGGCGCTCAGTGCGGAAGAACTGCAGGCCTGCGCGCTGCTGCTGCACGACCGCATGACCGAGTCGGTGGCCTTCGAGCGCGAGGCCGCGCGCCATCTGTTCGACGCCCAGCCGGCCGAGCCGCTGGCGCATGTCGACGTGCTGGGGCAGGGCCGTGAGGCGCTGGTGGTGGCCAACAAGGACTTCGGCCTGGCCCTGTCGGACGACGAGATCGACTACCTGGTCAACGCCTTCACCGAGCTCAAGCGCAACCCGAGCGACGTCGAGCTGATGATGTTCGCGCAGGCCAACAGCGAACACTGCCGCCACAAGATCTTCAACGCCGACTTCACGGTCGACGGCGAGCGCCAGCCGCTGTCGATGTTCGGCATGATCCGCAACACCGAAAAGCTCGCCCCGCACGCCAGCGTGGTGGCCTACAGCGACAACGCCTCGGTGATGCCCGGCGGCCCGACCGAGCGCTGGCTGCCGCAGGGTTACACCAACGCGCCGCTCTACGCCGCGCGCCAGGAAACCGTGCACGTGCTGATGAAGGTGGAGACGCACAACCACCCGACCGCGATCTCGCCCTTCCCGGGCGCGTCGACCGGCTCGGGCGGCGAGATCCGCGACGAGGGCTCGACCGGCCGCGGCTCCAAGCCCAAGGCCGGCTTGGCCGGCTTCAGCGTCTCGAACCTGCACCTGCCCGGCACGGATGAGCCGTGGGAACGCGCGCCGGTCGGCAAGCCCGAGCACATCGCCAGCCCGCTGCAGATCATGACCGAGGGTCCGCTGGGCGCCGCGGCCTTCAACAACGAGTTCGGCCGGCCGAACCTGGCGGGTTATTTCCGCGTCTTCGAGCAGGACGTCGCCGGCCTGCGGCGCGGCTATCACAAGCCCATCATGATCGCCGGCGGCCTGGGCACGATCAGCGAGGACCAGACCCACAAGCTGCCCTTCGGCGCCGGCACGCTGTTGATCCAGCTCGGCGGCCCGGGCATGCGCATCGGCATGGGCGGCGGCGCGGCCAGCTCGATGGCGGCGGGCACCAACACCGCCTCGCTCGACTTCGATTCGGTGCAGCGTGGCAACCCCGAGATCCAGCGCCGCGCGCAGGAGGTCATCAACCATTGCTGGGCGCTGGGCGCGAGCAATCCGGTGGTGGCGATCCATGACGTCGGCGCGGGCGGCATCAGCAACGCCTTCCCCGAGCTGGTCGACGGCGCCGGCAAGGGCGCGACCTTCGACATCCGCAAGGTGCCGCTCGAAGAAACCGGGCTGGCGCCGAAGGAAATCTGGTGCAACGAGAGCCAGGAGCGTTACGTGCTGGCGGTCACGCCCGAGGCGCTGCCGCTGTTCGACGAGATGTGCCGGCGTGAGCGCGCGCCCTACGCCGTGGTCGGCGTGGCCACCGACGACCGCGAGCTGGTGCTCGAAGAAGGCCCGGGCGGCGAGCGTCCGATCGACATGCCGATGGACGTGCTGCTCGGCAAGCCGCCCAAGATGCACCGTGACGTGCAGCGCGTGGCGCGCAGCGAGCAACCGCTGCAGCTCACCGGCGTCAAGCTCGACGAGGTGGCTTTGAGCGTGCTGCGCCACCCGACGGTGGCCAGCAAGCGCTTCCTGATCACGATCGGCGACCGCACCGTCGGCGGCCTGAGCCACCGCGACCAGATGGTCGGCCCGTGGCAGGTGCCGGTGGCCGATTGCGCGGTGACGCTGGCCGACTACGCCGGTTTCCGCGGCGAGGCGATGAGCATGGGTGAGCGCACGCCGCTGGCTGCGCTCGACGCGCCGGCTTCGGGCCGCATGGCGGTGGCCGAGGCCATCACCAACCTGCTGGCCGCGCCGATGGAGCTGTCGCGCGTCAAGCTGAGCGCCAACTGGATGGCCGCCTGCGGCGAGCCGGGCGAGGATGCGGCGCTGTACGACACCGTCAGGACGGTCGGCATGGAACTGTGCCCGGCGCTGGGCATCGGCATCCCGGTGGGCAAGGATTCGCTGTCGATGCGCACCCGCTGGAGCGATGGCGGTCATGCGAAGCAGGTGGTCGCGCCGGTGTCGCTGATCGTGTCGGCGTTTGTCACGCTCGACGACGTGCGCGGCACGCTGACGCCGCAGCTGCGCACCGACACGCCGGCCGGCATCGACACCAGCCTGATCCTGATCGACCTGGGCAACGGCAAGAACCGCATGGGCGGCTCGATGCTCGCGCAGGTGCTGGGCCAGTTCGGCAACGAGGTGCCCGATCTGGACGACCCGGAGCGCCTGAAGGCGCTGGTCGCGGCCATCAACCAGTTGCGTGGCGAAGGCAAGCTGCTGGCCTATCACGACCGCAGCGACGGTGGCCTCTGGGCCTCGGCCTGCGAGATGGCGTTTGCCGGCCATGTCGGCGTGAGCCTGAACGTGGACATGCTGGTCACCGAAGGTGACGGCATCACGGACAGCCGCGCCGACACCGGCGACTCGAAGAACTGGGCCGGCCAGGTCGGCGAGCGCCGCAACGAGCTGACGCTCAAGGCGCTGTTCAACGAGGAGCTGGGCGTTGTCATCCAGGTGGCCACCGCCGTGCGCAACGAGGTGCTGCAGACGCTGCGCGAGCATGGCCTGTCCAAGCACAGCCACGTCATCGGCAAGACCAACGACCGCGCCGTGGTCGAGGTCTGGCGCGATGCCAAGAACGTGTTCGCCGCGCCGCTGCAGCAGCTCCATCAGGCCTGGGACGACGTCAGCTGGCGCATCGCCGCGCAGCGTGACAACCCGGCCTGCGCGCACAGCGAACACGCCGCAGCCGGCGCGCCCGACGATCGCGGCCTGCACGTGGCGCTGACCTTCGACCCGACCGAAAACGTCGCCGCACCGTTCATCAACCTGACCCGCCCGAAGGTGGCGATCCTGCGCGAGCAGGGCGTCAACTCGCATGTCGAGATGAGCTATGCGATGGCGCAGGCCGGCTTCGACAGCCACGACGTGCACATGACCGACCTGCAGACCGGCCGGGCCCGCCTCGACCAGTTCCAGGGTTTCGTGGCCTGCGGCGGCTTCAGCTACGGCGACACGCTGGGCGCGGGCGAGGGCTGGGCGCGCTCGGTGCTGTTCAACCCGAAGCTGGCCGAGCAGTTCGCGGCCTTCTTCGGCCGCACCGACACCTTCGCGCTGGGCGTGTGCAACGGCTGCCAGATGATGGCGGCGCTGTCGCCGATCATCCCGGGCGCCCAGCACTGGCCCAAGTTCACGCGCAACAAGAGCGAGCAGTTCGAGGCCCGCCTGAGCCTGGTCGAGGTGCTGGACAGCCCGTCGATCTTCTTCCGGGGCATGGCCGGCAGCCGCCTGCCGATCGCGGTGGCGCACGGCGAGGGTTTTGCCGATTTCTCGCAGCGCGGCGATGCCTCGAAAGTGCAGCGCGCGATGCGCTTCGTCGACCACGACGGCGCGCCGACCGAGGCCTATCCGCTCAACCCGAACGGCAGCCCGGACGGCCTGACCTCGGTCACCACCGACGACGGCCGTTTCACGGTGCTGATGCCGCACCCGGAGCGCGTTTTCCGCAACGTGCAGATGAGCTGGACGTCGGGCGACGTCGACGCGCGCAGCCCGTGGATGCGCATGTTCGGCAACGCACGCCGCTGGATCGGCTGACGGCGGAGACCGGCGCCGCCCGAAGGCGGCGTCAGGCGGTCGCGGATTGCGGCGGCTGGGTCGGCTGCGGCTCGATCAGCTTGTGGCCGACGATCGCCGCCCGCAGCATCGCGGCGACCACCGGCGCGTCATCGGGCAAGGCCGCCACGCGGTCTTCCTCGATGGCCAGCAGCACCCATTCCGACAGCATGCCCGCCAGCGACGCCGCCTGCGGCAGGCTCAGCGTCACGCCCTGGGTGCCGGCGCTGCGCGCGATCGTGCCGGCCAGCGCGTTGAGGTTGTCGCGCCGCGCCTTCAGGCCGTCCGGGCCGAGCGACAGGATCTCCATGAACAGCGCGCGCATCAGCACCGGGTGCATGCTCAGGTGGTTGAAGTAGCGGCGAACCGCGGCTTCGACCTGCTCGGGCCAGCCGAGCGACTCGTCGATGGCGACTTCCATCTGCCGGCGGCTGAGTTCGCTCGCGCTCTCGTAGAGCGCGATCATGCATTGCTGCTTGGAGCTGAAATGCTCGTAGAAGGTGCGCTTGGAGACCCGGGCGGCCGCCGCGATGTCCGAGATGGTGGTGTCCGAATAACCGCGTCGGGCCACGCTGACGGCCAGGCCGTCGAGCAGCCGGCGCCGATGGTGTTGTGCCGACGAATAGGCATGTGCAGGCTTGGCCAAGTCCATTCTGATTCCTCCCTTTTGTGAAATCGTACTGGACGTTCAGGCATCCGGGACCGCACTGTGCTCAACAGCGTGTTTCCGGATGCGGGCGCTCAGATGAAAAACTCGTCGCGGCGCAGGTAACGCCATTGCCCGGCCGGCAGATGGCCGAGCGAGACGCTGCCGATGCGCACCCGCTTGAGGCCCAGCACCTGCAGGCCGACGGCCTCGCACATGCGCCGGATCTGGCGTTTCTTGCCCTCGCGCAGCACGAAGCGCAGCTGATCCTCGTTCTGCCAGCTGACCTTGGCCGGCCGCAGCGCCTGACCGTCGAGCTCGAGGCCGTGATTGAGCAACGCCAGCGCGCTGTCGGGCAGCCGGCCCTGGCCTTGATAGGCCACGCGCACGAGGTATTCCTTCTCGACCAGCGATTCGTCGCCGATCAGCAGCTTGGCGACACGGCCGTCCTGCGTCAGCACCAGCAGACCGACCGAATCGATGTCGAGCCGGCCGGCCGGTGCCAGCCCGCGCAGCTGGCCGGGGTGCCAGTTGACGCCCGAGCTGTCTTCGCTCCAGCGGTTTTCGGGTCGGATCAGCGCGGCGGCCGGCTCGTAGCCGTCCTCGGCCTGGCCACTGACGTAGCCGACCGGCTTGTTGACCAGGATCGTGACGCGCTGGGCCTGCTGCTTGTGCGCGGCAGGATCGACGTGGATCTTCGCCTGCGGGCCGACCCGCTGGCCGAGCACCGCCATCTTGCCGTCGACCCGCACCCAGCCAGCCTCGATCCACTCGTCGGCCTCCCGGCGCGACGCCAGACCGAGTGCAGCCATGCGTTTGGACAGGCGTTCACCTTCGCCGGCCAGGGGCGAGGAGGGCACCTCGGCCGGCCGGGCAGGGCGCTGCGACGGCGTGCCCGGTCGCACCGGGCGGGCCGGCTCGAGCACCCGCCGCGCCCGTGCGGCCGGTGCCTCCTGATGCGACTGCGGCGCATACCACGGCGTGCGTTCGGCGGGCGGCCCGCTGCGTCGATCGTCGCGGACCTGCGGCTCGTTGCGTGCGGGGCGCTCGTCGCGATAGGCCGGCCGCTGCGGCGGGTCGTCACGGCGCGGCGCAAAGCCGCGGCCCTGGTCGTCACGACGCGGCATCGGGGGGCGGTCCTGATCCTGACGCTGCGGCGGCCGGCGGCGATCCGGATCGACGGGCTGGCCGCCGTATTCCTCGGCACGGCGCGCCCGTTCGGCCTGGGCCTGCGCCAGCGTCGGCCGCGGACGGGGGCCGCTGACGCCGTTGCGCACGGGCAGTCGCGGCCGCGTGGTTTCGGTCTCCGTCGGGTTGAGGGGTTTCTTCAGTTTGAGCGTGACCATGTGGACATTACAGGGCGGGAAGGGCAGTCGTGCCGGGCAGGGGCTGTGCTATCTTCAGCCCGATCGATCGAACAGCCCCGCACGTGGCGGGGCTTTTTCTTGTCTGAACTGAACGTGTTGGGAGTGGATGTGGACGTCGTCATGCTGATCAAGGCCGCCGTGATGGGCATCGTGGAGGGCTTCACCGAGTTCCTGCCGATCTCCAGCACCGGTCACCTGATCCTCACAGGGTCCTTGCTCGGATTCACCGACGCCAAGAGCAAGGTTTTCGACATCGCGATTCAGACCGGCGCCATTTTCGCCGTGATCCTGGTTTATTGGCAGCGCATTGCCAGTACCGCGCGCGGACTGGGCTCCGACGCCCGCGCCCGCCGCTTCGCGCTCAACGTGCTGATCGGCTTTCTGCCGGCCGCCGTCGCGGGCCTGCTGCTGGGCAAGGCGATCAAGTCCCACCTGTTCACCCCCGAGATCGTGGCCGCGGCTTTCATCGTCGGCGGCATGATCATCCTGTGGGTCGAACGCCGCCCCGACACCCGGATCCGCGTGGCCACGATCGACGACATGAACCACGCCGACGCACTGAAGGTGGGCCTGATCCAGTGCGTGGCCATGATCCCCGGCACCAGCCGCTCCGGCGCCACCATCATCGGCGGGATGATGCTGGGGCTGTCGCGCCAGGCGGCAACCGATTTCAGCTTCTTCCTCGGCATCCCGACGCTGATCGGCGCAGGCGCCTACAGCCTCTGGAAAGAGCGGGCCCTGCTGTCGGCGCAGGACCTGCCGATGTTCGGTGTCGGCCTGCTGTTTTCGTTCATCTCGGCCTTGCTGTGCATCCGCTGGCTGCTGCGTTACGTGGCCACGCACAACTTCGTGCCGTTCGCCTGGTACCGCATCGCCTTCGGCATCGTGGTGCTGGCGACCTCTTACAGCGGCCTGATCGTCTGGAGCGAGTGACGCCCGCTCAGTCCGGCGCCGACGTGCGCCGGAACACCAGATCCCAGACGCCGTGGCCGAGCCGCAGGCCGCGTTGCTCGAACTTGGTGAGCGGACGGTAATCCGGCTTGGGCGCATAACCGTCTGCGGTGTTGACCAGGCCCGGCTCGGCGCTCAGCACCTCCAGCATCTGCTCGGCATAGGGTTGCCAGTCGGTGGCGCAATGCAGGTAGCCGCCAGGCGCCAGTCGCGTCATCAGGCGAGCGACGAAGTCCGCCTGGATGAGTCGGCGCTTGTTGTGCTTTTTCTTGTGCCAGGGATCGGGAAAAAAGATGTGCACCCCGGCCAGGCTGGCCGGCGCGAGCATCTGTTCCAGCACTTCCACCGCGTCGTGCTGAACGATGCGCAGGTTCGTCAGGCCGGTCTCACCGATCTGCTTGAGCAAAGCACCCACCCCCGGCGCGTGCACCTCCACCCCCAGGAAATTCAGCTCCGGCCGAGCCTGCGCGATCTGCGCGGTGGCCGTGCCCATGCCGAAACCGATCTCGAGCACGGTCGGCGCGTCGCGGCCGAAGGCCCGTGGCAAGTCGATCGGTGCAGTCTGAAAGGGCAGCAGGTAGAGCGGCCCGAGTTCTTCCATGGCGCGCTGCTGCCCGGTGCCCATGCGCCCGGCTCGCAGCACGAAACTGCGGATGCTGCGCCGCTGCGGAAGGTCTGTCTCAGGCTGCGATGAGGTGTCTGGGGTATCCACGGGGCGCGTCGTTGACATGGGGGGGAGGGGTGCGTCGAGGGCGCGGATTGTGCCCGATCAACGCTGCCGAATTGGGCCCCTATAATCCGGCTTCGCCCGAGCGGGTGTAGTTCAATGGTAGAACGGCAGCTTCCCAAGCTTCATACGTGGGTTCGATTCCCATCACCCGCTCCAAGGTCCAGCCAGCCCGGTTTCACCAGCCACGGCATGCGCCTCTAGTGGACTGAAGACGGGCCAATCGGCGGAAACTGTTCCGCGTGCAGGGCGATCCATTCATCGGCCGCCTCTTCTGAGCTGAGTTCCCGTCCCTCGAGTCGATGCACCGACATGCGGTACTCCTCGATGTGAAAGATCTGCTCGACCATGCGGACACGGAACGCATCTTCGGCGTCGAGAAACGTCACGCCCAAGTCGTAGCCCGTGTCACCGAGCTCGTGGCACCAGGCCACGCGCGCAGGCGCCTCGAATGGCGGCCTGACGGAAGGGATGCGGATCACGACTTGCTCGCCAGGCCTCAGTGCAAAGTTCGATCGAACCGCCAGGCCACCCAGGCTGATGTCATTCGAATGAACAGATGACCGCGGCAACAAGCCTTCCGTGCCGATCTCGACCGGAACATCCACCGGATGACGAACGAACTGCCGCATGGGTCACCTCCCGGGCGCAAGCTCGAATCGAGGCGCCGAGGTGATCTTCACGACCCGTGCGTCCGCTGTCCATGCAGTGTCCATGACACCAGTAGTTCGATGCGTCGCGTCGATCCGATTCACTCGCCGCTGGCGGTGAAGCGCATCGAGAGGTCGAGTGCCCGCAAGTGCTTGGTGATGGCGCCCACCGAAATCCGGTCGACGCCGGTCTCAGCCAGCGCGCGCACGGTTTCCAGGGTGGCACCGCCGGAATACTCGATCAAGGTCTTGCCGCCACAGGCACGGTGTTCGCGCACCAGCGCCACGGCGGTGCGGATGTCGTCGAGTTCGAAATCGTCGACCAGCAGCAGATCGACGTCTTCATCGAGCGCGATGCGCGCTTCCGCCAGCGTCTCGGCTTCGGTCATCAGCGGCACCGACAGGCCCAGCGCACGAGCCTGCCAGATGGCTTCGCGCAGGCCGCCGGCAGCGGAGACATGGTTTTCCTTGATCAGGATGCCGTCGTAGAGGCCGATGCGGTGGTTCAGTCCGCCGCCGCACACCACCGCATATTTCTGCGCATTGCGCAGGCCGGGCAAGGTCTTGCGGGTATCGACGATGCGGGTGCCGGTGCCGAGCACGGCATCGACATAGCGGCGCACGGACGTTGCAGTGCCCGACAGCGTCTGCAGGAAATTGAGCGCCGTGCGCTCGCCGGTCAGCAGCGCGCGGGCGCTGCCGCTGAGCAGGCAGACCACCTGATCGGGGGCCACCGAAGCGCCTTCGGGCACGGCCCAATCGATGCGCATGCCGGGCTGCAGGGCACGGAAGACGGCGTCGACCCAGGCCTGTCCGCACAGCACGGCCGCCTCGCGGCTGACGATGCGGGCGCTCGCCGTCTGAGACGGATCGACCAGTAGCGCAGTGACATCGCCGGATCCGAGGTCCTCGGCAAGCGCGATCTGGACATTGAGAGCGAGGTCGGCGGGCAATCGGGCGGCAGTCGTCATGTCGTGGAGGCCCGGCGGGGGGCCGCGTAAATGCAAACGGCCGCAATTGTCGCCGCTGCGCCGGCGGCGCTCGTGAGGGGTGTGTTCCGGTTGATCAACTCGCGCATGTGAGTTGACATAATATTCATCGTCACGCATCGACAACACACATCGCAGATGCCGCCGCACCTCGACAAGAGCTGGCCACGGACGTCGTCGCCGATGGCTGCGCCTCAAGGTCGGCGCTTTTCAGCGTGTCAAGGTCAAGACGTGCTCGGGCGAGCCGGCCGGCCAGACCGGAATCTGTTTTCCTGCCGCCCACAACGCGCTGAAGGCGCGGTAATCGGGCGTCAGCGCGATGCCGGACTGTCCGCTCGAGTGGATGAAACGCGAGCGCGACGGATCGGCCAGGTCGTAGACCGCACGCAGGCTCGGTGCGTGGTCGACCAGGAACAGTTCGCCGGTGTGCGGATCGGGCTTGAGCCCGACGCGCGTGGCGTTGATGCTGTGGCCGTCGCCACCCACAGGCACGCGCAACTCGAACAGCCGTTTCAGTGCGCTGACCTTGCTGAAGGGTCGGTGTTCCGAACGCGCCACATGCATGCGGTCCCAGCGCCACTGGCTGGTGTCGTCGCCGAGCTGAGCCTGCAGCAGCGCGTAGGCCTGATCGAGCGCCCGGTCGCGCAACTGGCCGCAGGTCTCGCTGGCGGCGGTGTTCTTGTCATCGCACCACCCGGCATCGTCGCGCGCCAGCACGCCTTCGAGGGCGTCCCGAAAACTGCGGCGCTCGCCGAAATGACTGTCCCACAGCGGCCCGAGTTCATCGGCGAACACGAGCGCCGTCAGCGCCCTCGCCCAGGCATGGAACACCAGCGGCGCGGCCTGGTCGCCACCCATCAACCCATCGAAACGAGCGATCCGGGGCGCCAGGCCCGCAGCCAGCGGATGACTGCTGCGCGAAGCCTGAAAAGCCGCCGCGAGCGCCTTGGCGCCCAGCGAAAGCTGGTCGAGCTGCATCGCGGCAAAGCTTTCGACATCGTGGGTGGGCCGCCCGGCCAGCAGCTGTTCGATGCGCTGCTGGCGGTACGGCGCCATCCATTCGCTGGTGATGTGGTGCGGATAGCCGGCGCCGACGATGCGCTGGTTGGCGGTGGCGAGCCAGCCTTCAGGCGGATCACGCCGGCTCGGCAAGTCCGCGGCCGGCAGATAGCCCGACCAGTCGTAGCGCGCATCCCAGCCCGGTGCGGGGACCAGCCCGCGCAGGTCGTTGTCGGGCGAACGCACCGGCAGCTTGCCCGGCACGACCAGCGCGATGTGGCCGTGTTTCCCGACGGCGTCGGCCACCAGCATGTTCTGCATCGGCGCGCTGTAGCGCGCGGCCGCGGCAATGAATTCAGGCACCGAGCCGGCGCGATTGAAGCGCAGGCCGGCCTCGATCGTGCCGACGTCCGCATCGAGCGCCGTCCACCGCATCGCGATGGCGTATCGGGGCGCCCCGCCCTGCCCGGCCGCCGCGCCGGTCAGGCCTTCGGTCGACGGACCGGCCGCGTCCGAGATCACCGGGCCGTGACGGCTGTGGCGCGCGGTCATCGTCACCGAGGCAGCGCCGCGGACGTGGATCACCTCGTCGTGGCGATCGAAGCGCTGCCAGCCGTCGGGGGTCTGGTATTGCTGCGCGTCGTCCGGGTGGATGCGCTCGAGGTAGAGATCCTGCACGTCGGGCGCGGTGTTGGTGAAGCCCCAGGCGATCGACTCGTTCTGGCCCAGCACCACCAGCGGCAGGCCCGGCATCGTCGCGCCGGCCACGTGCAGGCCCGGCGCTTCGAGACGGGCGAAATACCAGAGCGCCGGCGCGGTGAGCTTGAGGTGCGGGTCGTTGGCCAGCAGCGGCTTGCCGCTGCTGCTGCGCTGGCCCGACACCGCCCAGTTGTTCGAGCCGATGCCTTCGATGCCGGACTCGGGCGCCGCGCTGATGATCCGCTCGGCCAGCGGGCCCATGACCTGCCACTGCTGCGCCAGCGTCGTGTAATCGGCCGTCGGCAACGGCTGTTCGCCGGGGTATGGCGGCAGCAGTTCGTTGATGCGCGCCACGCTCATGCGCTGGGCCAGCCGCAGGCGCAGCAGTTCGGTGGTCCAGTTGCCACCCAGGTCCCAGGCCATCATGATCGACCAGGCCAGGCTGTCGACGGGTTGCCACTGTTCGGGCTGCACGCCGAGGATCAGGAATTCGGGCGGCCGCGCGCGCAGGTGCTTCGACAGATAGGCATTGATGCCGGCGGCATAGGCCTCCAGCGCCTGGCGTGCCTCGCCGCGGGTCTGCTCCCATTGGGCCTGCGCGGCGCGGCGCACGCCGAGCGCACGCAGGAACCGGTCGTTGTCGAGCGCCGGCGGGCCGAAGGCTTCGGCGAGCCGCCCGGCGCCGATGCGGCGATGGGTCTCGAGCTGCCACAGCCGATCCTGGGCGTGCACGAAGCCGAGGCCGAACAGCGCGCCTTCGATGCTGGCGGCGCGGATGGTCGGAATGCCGTGCGCATCGCGTTCGATGCGCACGTCCGCACCAGCGGCAGGCAGGCCGCTCACGTGCAGACGCCCGTCGGTGATCGGCAGGACCTGCTGGCGGTAGACCGCCCAGCCGACCAGCAAGGCCAGCAACAGCAGCAGACCCAGCCCGAGCAGGCCGTAGGCCCAGCGGCGCAATGCGCTCATGTGGTGTCTCCTCCAAGTGTCGGGTGTGACGCGCGCCCCGGGCGGCTGGAGGCACAATGCGCCGATCGAGCCCCATGCCCATGAACATCATCATTCTGGACGACTACCAGGACGCGGTACGCAAACTCAAGTGTGCCGAGCTTCTGGAGCCCTACAACCCCAAAGTCTTCACCAACACCGTCAAGGGGATCGGTCAGCTGGCGATCCGCCTCAAGGATGCCGAGATCCTGGTGCTGATCCGTGAACGCACGCAGTTCCCGAAGGCCCTGCTCGAGAAGCTGCCGCGCCTTCGACTGATCGCCCAGACCGGACGGGCCGGCTCGCACATCGACATCGAAGCCTGCACGCGACTGGGCATCGCGGTGGCCGAAGGCGTGGGTTCGCCGGTCGCGCCGGCCGAGCTGACCTGGGCCCTGATCATGGCGGCGATGCGGCGCCTGCCGCAGTACATCGGCAACCTCAAGCATGGCGCGTGGCAGCAGTCGGGACTGAAGGCGGGTTCGATGCCGCCGAACTTCAGCCTCGGCCTGGTGCTCAAGGGACGCACGCTCGGCATCTGGGGCTACGGCCGGATCGGCAGGCTCGTGGCCGGCTACGGCCTGGCGTTCGGCATGGACGTGCAGGTCTGGGGCAGCGAAGCCTCCCGGGCAGCGGCGGCAGCCGACGGGTTTGCCGTGGCCAGCAGCCGCGAGGCCCTGTTCGAGAGCAGCGACGTGCTGAGCGTCCACCTGCGGCTGGTCGAAGCCACCCGCGGCCTGATCGGGCTGGAGGATCTGTCGCGCATGAAGCCCACGGCCCTGTTCGTGAACACCTCGCGCGCCGAACTGGTCAAGGACAACATGCTGGTGACGGCGCTCAACCGCGGGCGTCCGGGCATGGCTGCGGTCGACGTGTTCGAGAGCGAGCCGATCCTGCAAGGCCATCCGCTGCTGCGCCTCGAGAACGCGGTCTGCACGCCGCACGTCGGCTATGTCGAGCTCGACAGCTACGAGCAGTACTTCAGCGCAGCGTTCCAGAACATCGTCAACTACCTCGACGGCAAGCCGAGCCACATCGTCAATCCCGACTCGCTGAAGGCGGCAAGGCCCTGACGATGCCCGGCTCGGGCCCGCTCAGCGCGGGCTCTCGTAGAAGACGTAGGACGTCGAGTAGTCGCTGACCTCGAAGTACACCCGCTTCTCGCCACTGCTGTCGACACCGTCGAGGTTTTCGTCGAGCACGCCGTAGCCGTAGCGATAAGGCCGCGGATTGCTGTCGTCGGTGCCGTAGGCGGTGCTCATCTTGTCGATCTTGACGAAGCGGCGCACCAGCTTTTCACCGGCGTAGATCTCGAGCACGCCGTTGGTGCCGGTCCAGTTCTGGATGCCGCGGCGGATCTCGTTCTGGCGCTCCTGGGTGCAACCCGCCAACAAGAACGTGACGGCAAGGCCGGCCGCGAGCACGGTCAGGCCAGGGCGCGAGCGAGGGGATTGAGTCTGCATGGACATGGGACGGTGTACGCAAGTTGAGACGCGGATTCAGACGGTGCCGAAGATCTTGTCGCCCGCATCGCCCAGGCCGGGGATGATGTAGCCGACCTCGTCGAGCCGGCTGTCGATGGCCGCGGCCCAGCAGCGCACGTCAGGGTGCGCGGCCTCGAGCGCGGCGATGCCTTCGGGCGCGGCCACCAGCACCAGGGCTCGCACATCGGTGCAGCCCTGTGCCTTCAGCACGTCGATGGCGGCGATCATGGAGCCGGCGGTGGCGAGCATCGGGTCGATGATCAACGCGATGCGCTCGTCGAGGTGGTCGACGAGCTTTTCGCAGTAGCACTCGGGCTGCAGCGTGGCGTGGTTGCGCGCCAGGCCGATCACGCTGACCTGGGCGGTCGGGATCAGGCCGAGCACGCCCTCGAGCATGCCCAAGCCGGCGCGCAGGATCGGCATCACCGTGATCTTGCGTCCGGCCAGCTGCTCGATCTGCACCGGCCCGCTCCAGCACGCGATGGTGGCGGCCTGCATCGGCAGGTCGGCGGTGGCCTCGCAGGTCAGCAGGCAGGCCAGTTCATGGGTCAGCTCACGGAACTGCTTGTTGGAGATCGCCGCCTCGCGCAGCAGGCCGATCTTGTGGCGCACCAGCGGATGTGTGACGGCAATGACGGGCATGGCGAAGTCCGGGGTGGCAAGTTCACGCCAGTGTAACGAGCGGCACCGGGCAGCCGATCGGCTACAGGGGGTCGAACAATCGCGGCAGCATCCGGGCCGCCGTAGCGCTCAGGACCAGGTGCGCCTCCTCGTCGATCTCGGTGGCTTGCGGATTGATGATCACCACGTGCGCGCCGGCATGGCGTGCGCGCGCCACCAGCCCCGCCGCCGGCCAGACCGAACCCGACGTGCCCACCACCAGCAGCACGTCGGCCTCGGAGACCGCAGCCTCGGCCGCCGTCAGTGCGTCGTACGGCAGGTTTTCACCGAACCACACCACCGCCGGGCGCAGCAGGTTGCCGCAATGCCGGCAGCGCGGCGGCCGGGCATCGGGTGCGGCCGGATCGACCTCGCACACCGGCGCGTCGGCAGCGCCCGCATGCGCACAGGGATCGAGCCACCGATCGGCCAGGATGTCGCCGTGCAGGCGGATCACCTCGGCACAGCCGGCACGCTGGTGCAGGTCGTCGACGTTCTGCGTGACGATGCGCAGGCGCCCCGGATGCCGGCGCGCATACGCCGCCAGCGCAACATGCCCGGCGTTGGGCTGCGCCTGGCGCACGCCCTCGCGACGCATCGCATACCAGTCCCAGACCTGCGCCGGATCGGCACGAAAGCCTTCGGCGCTGGCGAGCTGCATCGGGTCGAACCGGGCCCACAGGCCGGTCTGCGCATCACGAAAGGTCGGGATGCCGCTCTCGGCCGACATGCCCGCGCCGCTGAACACGCAGATGCGCCCGGCGTGACGCAGGCGGACGCGCAGGTCCCGCAACGGATGCCGGCTCTGCGGCAGGCTCATTGGCGCTGCCGCAGGGCTTCGTAGAGGCACACCGCCGACGCGACCGACACGTTCAGGCTCTCGACCGCGCCGCGCATCGGGATGTGCACGAGCTCGTCGCAGGTCTTGCGCGTGAGCTGGCGCATGCCGGGGCCTTCGGCACCGAGCACGATCGCGACCGGGCCGCTCAGGTCGATGTCGTAGATCGACTGGGTGGCGTCCTCGCTGGTGCCGATGACGCGGATGTCGCGTTCCTTCAGTTCGTTGAGCGTGCGCGCCAGGTTCGTCACCATGAAGTACGGCACCGTCTCGGCGGCTCCGCTGGCGACCTTGGCGACCGTGGCGTTGACACCGACGGCGTGGTCCTTGGGCGCGATCACCGCGTGGGCGCCAGCCCCGTCGGCCACGCGCAGGCAGGCGCCGAGGTTGTGCGGATCGGTCACGCCGTCGAGCACCAGGACCAGCGGCGGACCCTCGACGGCATCGAGCAGATCGTCGAGCGAGTGGATCGGCGCCAGCACGTTGACCCGCGCGACCACGCCCTGGTGGCGCGTGTTGCCGGCCATCTGGCCGAGGCGCTTGTCGTCGGTCTCGATCAGCCTGATGCCGGCGGCCTCGACCCGCGCGACGAACTGGCGCATGCGCGCGTCGCGCCGGGCCGGATCGACATGCACCTCGAGCACCGAGGCGGGCGCGGTCTTGACGCGCACCGTGACGGCGTGGAATCCAAAAAGCAGGCTGTTTGCAGACATCGGGCGATGTTAGCGGCTGGTCAGGCCTCGGCCTCGACCTGCATGCGCCCCGCGACCAGGCGGATCTGCCGATCGCAACGTGCCGCGATGCCGACGTCGTGCGTCACCAGGACCAGCGTGGTGCCGACCTCGCGGTTGAGTTCGAGCATCAGCTGCATCACCGCCTCGCCGGTGGCGTGGTCGAGGCTGCCGGTGGGCTCGTCGGCCAGCAGCAGGGCCGGCCGCACCACGAAGGCCCGCGCCAGCGCGACACGCTGCTGTTCACCGCCCGACAGCAATTTCGGAAAGTGTCCGAGCCGCGCACCCAGCCCGACCCGCTGCAGCATCTCGGTGGCCATGCGCCGGGCATCGCGCTCGCCGCGCAACTCGAGCGGCAGCATGACGTTCTCGAGCGCCGTGAGGTGACCCATCAGCTGAAAGCTCTGGAACACGAAGCCGACGTGCTCGCCGCGCACGGCGGCGCGGGCGTCTTCATCGAGCGAAAACAGGTCGATGCCCGCCAGCCGAACCTGGCCCGCGCTGGGCACGTCCAGCCCCGCCAGGATCGACAGCAGTGTGCTCTTGCCGGAGCCCGAGGCGCCCACGATCGCGACCGATTCCCGGGCCGCCAGGCGAAAGGAGATCTCATGCAGAATCGTCAGAACACCGCTTGCGTCATGCACCTGCTTGGTGACGCCCTTGACCTCGATGATCGACCCTGTCTTGTCCACGACTGTACCCACGCCAGTTTCCCGTTCGACTTGTTGTTCGCGCCGCGAATGTATCTTGATCGGGCTGCGCGCCGCCGGCGCAGGGGCGATCGCCGCACTGGCGTCTTCAGGCACGGCACTCGCGGCGGCAGCGCAGCAACGCAAGATCCTGGTGGTCGGCGACAGCCTGTCGGCCGAATACGGCCTGCCCCGCGGCAGCGGCTGGGTCGCGTTGCTCGAGGCCCGACTGGCGGCGCACAAGCCGGCCTACACCGTGATCAACGCCAGCATCAGTGGCGACACCACCTCGGGTGGCCGCTCGCGCCTGCCGGCGCTGCTCGTCCAGCACAAGCCCAGTCACGTGGTGATCGAGCTCGGCGGCAACGACGCCCTGCGCGGCCTGCCGCTGGCCATGACCGAAGCCAACCTGCTGGCGATGGCGCAGGCGGCCCGCGCTGCTGGCGCAGCAGTCATGCTCGTGGGCATGCAGGTGCCGCCCAACTACGGGCAGGCCTACAGCCGCGATTTCGCCGGACTGTTCGGCAAGGTGGCCCAGCGCGAACGTGCCGCGCTGGTGCCGTTCCTGCTCGCCGGCATTGCCGACGCGTCCGACGCCCAGAAGTGGTTCCAGCCGGACCGCATCCACCCCACCGCCCAAGCGCATCCGCGCATGCTCGAAAACGTCTGGCAGGTGATGACGGGCTGGCTCGGGCGGGGCTGAACGCGGCCCTGATCGCACCGCGAAGTGCGGCCGTCACCAGGCAATCAGGCGACTCTTCAACCCTTGCTGCTCGGTGGCGGCGTGAGCCCCGACATGCCGGGGAAGAAGCTCTCGGCCTGCTTCTGCATCTGCTCCTGCATCTTCGCGAACACGCTCTTGGACTGTTCGAGGTAGCTGCCCATGAAGCCCTGCATCACCGGCGCCTGCATCGACATGAACTGCGACCAGGCATCGGCATTGAACGCCTTGCCCTCATAGAGCCCGCCGGTCTGCTCGGCGAAGCGCTTCTGCATGTCGATGAACGCCTGCAGGTTCTTCTCGAGGTAGGCGCCCATCAGGCCCTGCATCGTGTGGCCGTAGAAGCGGATGATCTGGCCCAGCATCTCGGTCGAGAACATCGGCACGCCGGCCGACTCTTCCTCGAGAATGATCTGCAGCAGGATGCTGCGCGTGAGTTCGTCGCCCGACTTGGCGTCACGAATCTCGAAGTTCTCGGAGTCGAGCACCATCTGCTTGACATCGGCCAGCGTGATGTAGCTGCTGGTCCGGGTGTCGTAAAGCCGGCGGTTCGGGTATTTCTTGAGCACGCGCAGTCCGTCAGTGGGGCCCTCGCTGGGCTCGGCGGTGCGGCGATTGGCTGGCATGCAAGACTCTCCTGGGTGCAACTGCACAATGATTCTAGGCAGTGCCTGCAGCAGCAGGCACTGGGGTTTGTCAGCGACGCTGCGGATGCGAAAAAGCCCGACAGATCTGAGATCTGCCGGGCTTGATGCCTACCATTTCTGGTAGGCGCGATTGGACTCGAACCAACGACCCCCACCATGTCAAGGTGGTGCTCTAACCAGCTGAGCTACGCGCCTAACGAAGACTTAGACTATAGCATCGTTTTCAAAACCGTCAACAACTTCGGCAAACAATTTTGCTTCAACGGCGCTGTGCGCTCCGCACGCCGTTCACCGATGCGACCAGGCTCAGCACGTGAGCCAGCAGCGCCGAGTCGGCCACCTCGACTGTGAAGGTCATCCAGGCCGTGCCCTTGACCGAGCGGGTGTGCACGCCGGTGACGTTCATCTTCTCCTTGGCGAACACCTCCGAGATGTCGCGCAGCAGGCCTTGCCGGTCGACGGCCGTCACCGAGACGTTGACCGGGTAGACCGCATTGCGTCCGTCAGAAGCGCCCTGGCTGCCCCAGGTGACAGGGATCGCACGCTCGGGGTGGCGCGCCACCATCTCGCGAAAGTTCAGGCAGTCCTTGCGGTGAACCGCCACGCCCTTGCTGCGGGTGACGAACCCACCGATCACGTCGGGCGGCGCCGGCCGGCAGCAATGCGCCAGTTGCGTGAGCAGCGATCCGACACCGACCACCAGCACGCCATTGCCGCCGCCGGCATGGCTGCGTGACCGCTTGAACACCGGCGTGTCGTCTTCGACCACCGGCTCGGGCGGGCGCAGCTGCAGCTCGATGTTGCGCAACGAATACTCGTCCTTGCCGACCACCTCGAACAGCGCCTCGGCATGACGGAAACCCAGCTGCGTGGCCAGCTCGTCGAGCTTGATGGCCGTGCGGCCTTCGCGCTGCAGCAGCTTGTCGACCGCCTCGCGCCCGCGTGCGACGGTGTCCTGCAAGGCACGGGCATTGAACCAGGCGCGCGCCTTGGCCCGCGCGCGGTGGCTCTGCAGATAACCGAGCTGCGGGTTGAGCCAGTCGAGCGACGGCCCGCCCTCCTTGGCGGCGACGATCTCCACCGTCTGTCCGCTCTTGAGCGGCGTGATCAGCGGCACCAGCGCCCCGTCGACACGCGCGCCCCGGCAGCGGTGGCCGAGGTCGGTGTGCAGCTGGTAGGCGAAGTCGATCGCCGTGGCCCCGGCCGGCAACTCGATCACGCTGCCCTGCGGCGTGAGCACGTAGATGCGGTCCTCGAAGAACCCGGCGCCTGCGCCCTGCCCGCCCAGCCCGGCGGCCTGGGCCGCGCTCTGGCCGGCGAAATCGCGCTCCCAGGCCAGCAGCTGATGCAGCACCGCACGGCGCGCCAGGGCCACGCGATCCTCGAAGTCGCCCGCTGCGCTGACACCGGCGTAACCCTTGCTGCCGGCCTCCTTGTAGGCCCAGTGCGCGGCCACGCCGCTCTCGGCGTGTTCGTGCATCTCGCGGGTGCGGATCTGGATCTCGAACGGGCGCTGCTCGTCGTCGAGCACCACCGTATGCAGCGACTGGTAGCCGTTGGCCTTGGGCCGGGCGATGTAGTCGTCGAACTCGTCGGGCAGCGCATGCCAGAGCTCGTGCACGCGGCTGAGCGCGGCATAGCAGTCGCGCACATCGGCGACGATCACCCGCAGCGCGCTCACATCGAAGACCCGCGAGAAATCGAGGCTCTTGCCCTGCATCTTTTTCCAGATGCTGTAGATGTGCTTGGGCCGGCCCTGTACCTGCGCCTGCACACCCGCCTGCGCCAGGGCTTGTGCCAGGTGTTCGCGGGCACGCTCGATGCCGGTCTCGCGCTCGACGCGTTTTTCATCGAGCAGGCGGGCGATCCGCTTGTACTGCTCGGGCTGCAGGAACCTGAACGCCAGGTCCTCCAGCTCCCATTTGATCTGCCAGATGCCGAGCCGGTTGGCCAGTGGCGCGAACACCTGCTGGCTCTCGCGCGCCAAGGCCCGCGGGCACGGCGTGCGGCTGGCCGCGTGGAAGCGCAGCGTCTGCAGCCGCGACGCCAACCGCAGCAGCACCACCCGCAGGTCGTGTGAAAACGCCAGCAGCATCTTGCGCACGCGCTCGAGCTGCTCGGCCAGCACCTCCTGGTCGGTTTCCTCGAGCAAGGCATCGCGCGCGCTGCGCTGCAGCTTCACCAGCTTGCGCGTGTGCGTCACCAGGCTCGCGTACGACGGGCCGAAAGCCTGGCTGACCACCGTCTCGGGGTCGGTCAGGAAATCGCCGGCGTAGACCAGGTAGACCGCCGCCTGCATCGACGGCGCGGCACCCACGCTCTTGAGGATCTGCGCCACGCCGTCCGCGTGTTCGAGCGCGTCTTCACCGGTGTCGAACCGGTGCCCGCTCAGCAAGGGCACGGCAAAGGCACGGGCCCGCTCGAGCCGCTCGGTTTCCTGGCCGGCGTCGGGCTGGCCGGCCGTGCCGACCGCATCGGCCAGTTGCAGGATCGGCGAAGCCGACTCGGCCCCGACGTCGAGGCGCGTCGTCTTCATCGCGGCACCTCAGGCGGGAACCGCTGCTTCGGGCGCCGTCACCAGCCCTTCGGCCAGGAAGCCGCGCACGCATTCGACCTGATCGGGCGCGACCAGCGTCGGCGCATGGCCCACGCCGTCGAACTCGACCAGCCGCGCATGCGGACCGCGCCGGGTCATCGCCACGGCGGTCTCGCGCGACAGCAGATCGGATTCGGCCCCGCGCAGCAGCAGGGTCGGCACCTGAACGCGGTCATAGCTGTTCCACAGCAAGGCCTGGCCGGCCAGTGCCAGCTCGGGCGTGACGGCGCGGAACGGCAGCGCGATGGCCGGGTCGTAGTGCGGGATCAGGTCGCCTTCGGGTGCGCGCTTGAGTTGCGGACGGCTGAGCGCCAGCCACTGCTCGTCGCTGTGCGGGCCGAAACTCGCCGAGATGCTGCGCAGGAACGCCGCCGCCTTGACCTCGTCGGCAAACCGCACCGGCGCACCGAGGTAGGTGCCGATGCGCTGCAGCGAGGCGTATTCGATCACCGGCCCGACGTCGTTGAGCACCAGGCGCGAGACCGGGCTGTTGCGCAGGCCGGCGAGACCCAGGCCGATCAGCCCGCCCATCGAGGTGCCGACCCACGCCACCTTGGGCACGTTCAGGCGCGCGATCAGCGTCACCATGTCGGCCACGTAGGCCGGCACCTGGTAGCCCATCGGATCGGGCAGCCAGTCGGACTGGCCGCGGCCGACCACGTCCGGACAGATCACCCGCCATTGCGGCGCGAGCGCGCGCGCCAGGGTGTCGAAGTCACGCCCCTGGCGCGACAGGCCATGCACGCACACCACCACCTGCGGGTTGTCGGAGTCGCCCCACTCCCAATACGCCATGCGGTGCAGGCCCTGGGAGTCGAGGCAGGAGACGTGGTGAAGGCGCGGTTCGTGCATGGAGGGCTGTCAGCTGAAAGGCAACAAGTGCATTCGATAATGCCATCGTACCCAACTGAACAAGGAAGCTCACATGCTCAAGGGCAAGACCGCTCTGGTCACCGGTTCCACCAGCGGCATCGGACTGGGCGTGGCACTCAGCCTCGCACGTCAAGGCGCCAACGTGATCCTCAACGGCTTCGGTGACGCCAGCGGCCCGCAGGCCGAGGTGGCCGCACTCGGCGTCAAGGTGGGTTACCACGGCGCCGACATGAGCAAGCCGGCCGAGATCGAGGCCATGATGGCCTACGCGCAGGCCGAGTTCGGCGGCGTCGACATCCTCGTCAACAACGCCGGCATCCAGCACGTCGCGCCGGTGCAGGACTTCCCGGTCGAGCGCTGGGACGCGGTGATCGCGATCAACCTCAGCTCGAACTTCCACACCACCCGCCTCGCCCTGCCCGGCATGCAGGCGCGCAACTGGGGCCGCATCATCAACATCGCGTCGGTGCACGGCCTGGTGGGCTCGGCGCAGAAGTCGGCCTACGTGGCGGCCAAGCACGGCGTGATCGGCTTCACCAAGGTCACGGCACTCGAGAACGCCACCACCGGCGTCACCTGCAACGCCATCTGCCCGGGCTGGGTGCTGACGCCGCTGGTGCAGAAGCAGGTCGATGCGCGCGCCGCGCACGACGGTGTCGACATCGCCGAAGCCACCCGTCGCCTGCTCGGCGAGAAGCAGCCGTCGATGCAGTTCACCACGCCCGAGGAACTCGGCGAACTCGCCGTCTTCCTGTGCTCGCCCGCCGGCAACAACGTGCGCGGCGTGGCCTGGAACGTCGACGGCGGCTGGACGGCGCAGTAAACACTTACCGCGCCTGCGACGTCAGCGCGTCAGCGTGATCGAGCCCTGCACCGTCACGCTCATGCTGCCCTTGCCACCCTCGGTGGGCAGCGGCGCGCTGTCTTCCATCGACTTGGCCATCGACCGCATGGCGAGCATCGGCGGTCGGCCACCGCCGTCGGTGTCGATCGTCTGCACGTTGACTTCGCCCAGCGCGTAGCCGTTGAAGCCGAACAGCCTGGCGACCTCGCCGGCGCGCGAGCGGAACTTCTGGATCGCCTGGGCCGCCAGCGCCGACTCCTCTTTCTCGCGCAGCTGGCGCGACAGGCTGTAGCCGGTGGCGACGATCGCCATGCCGCCGAGCTTGCCCGCCGTGGCGGCCACCCGTGCCACGTCGCGGCCCTTGAGCAGCAGTTCGGCCGAGCCTGACCAGCCGCTCGGCTTGCCGTCGCGGCCATAGCGCGGGCTGAGGTTGAAACTGCCGGTGCTGACCTCCATCGCATCCGGCGCGGCCTGGCGCCGGGCCTCGGCGAGCGCCTGGTCGAGCACCTGCTTCAACTGGACCTGCACGGTGGCCGCGTCGGCCCCTTCGCGCTGCGCCTGCAGCGTCACCGACAGGGTGTCGAGCGGCACCTCCACCGTGGCCGTGGCGGCAAAGCTGACCCGGTTTTCAGGCAGCTCGCCCGCATGGGCGACCGGCATGACGGCGCCGAGCATCAGCGCCGACACCAGTGCGCAGAGGCCCGCCTTTCGTCCGACGAGACGGACGCTTCGCAGGCTTGAATCCGTGCCGGCAGAACGGGCTTGGCGGTCATCGATTCGAGAGTTCATGGGTACCTTTTTGTACAAGGGATGAGCTTGAAATCAAACTGAGACACCGCGCGCAAGAAATGTAACAGCCGGTCAGAACGGGCGAAAAACGGCTTCGGCCGTGCGCACAATCGTGTCTGTTACAAATTGGGAAGCCACCGATGACAAACCAGAACCCCCAGCGCACCGACCGCATCGTGGTGGTTGACGACGACGCCCGCATCCGCGATCTGCTGCGCCGCTATCTGACGCAGGAAGGCTTCGAGGTGCTGCTGGCCGAGGACTCCAAGGCGCTCAACCGCATTCTGACGCGAGAGACGGTCGACCTGATCGTGCTCGACCTGATGCTGCCCGGCGAGGACGGCCTGTCGATCTGCCGGCGCCTGCGCGCGGCCAACGACATCACGCCGATCATCATGCTGACGGCCAAGGTCGACGACGTCGACCGCATCGTCGGCCTGGAAGTCGGCGCCGACGACTACCTGCCCAAGCCCTTCAACCCGCGCGAACTGCTGGCGCGCATCAACGCCGTGCTGCGCCGCCGGCCGGTGATGGAAGCGCCCGGCGCGCCGTCGCGCGAGGCTCAGAGCGTCACCTTCGGGCCGTTCGAGTTCGACCTCGCGCTGCGCCGCCTGACCCGCGACGGCGAGGTGATCTCGCTGACCACCGGCGAGTTCTCGATGCTCAAGGCCCTGGTGCGCCACCCGCGCCAGCCGCTCAGCCGCGACAAGCTGGCCCAGCTGGCGCGTGGCCGCGAGTTCGAACCCTTCGACCGCAGCCTCGACGTGCAGGTCTCGCGGCTGCGCAAGATGATCGAGCCCGATCCGTCACAGCCGCGCTACATCCAGACCGTCTGGGGTGTCGGCTACGTCTTCGTGCCGGACGGCGCGGCGTAAAGCGGATCCTGCTGTCTCCATGGTCTCCACCACCTCCACCACCCTGCAGGCCGGCGCGGTCAAGCGCGCGCCGGCATCGACGCCGCTGCGCGGCTTCACCGCGCTGCTGCGGCGCACCGTGCTGCTGAGCCTGTTCTGGCGCACCTTCCTGCTGTTGTCGATCATGCTGGGGGTGGGCATCCTGGGCTGGACCTACGTGCTGCGCTACTTCGAGCTGGAGCCGCGTGCGGTGCAGGCCGCGCAGCAGATCGCCAGCTTGGTGAACCTGTCGCGCGCGGCCTTGCGCTACACCGACCAGGTCAACCGCGTGTCGCTGGTGAAGAACATCGCCGAGCAGGAGGCCGTCAAGCTGCAGCCGCGTGAACCGGGCGACAAGTGGGAGCCGTTCGAAGTCGACCGCTTCACCCGCACCATCGGCGCCGAGCTGCGCAGCCGGCTCGGGCCGCAGACGGTGGTGGCGAGCACCGTCAACGGCAGCAGCGGGCTGTGGGTGGGTTTCCTGATCGAGACCGACCAGTACTGGCTGCAGGCCGACCCGAACCGGGTGCAGACCGCCATCACCGGCATGACCTACTTCCTGGTGATGGGCCTGACCTTCCTGGCCACGCTGGTGGTGTCGGCCTACATCGCCGCCAAGATCAACCTGCCGCTGCGCGAACTCAGCTCGGCGGCCAGCCGCATCCGCGAGGGCGAGTTCACCTCGCGCCTGGATGAAGACACCGCGACGATGGAGATCCGCGAGGTCAACCGCGGCTTCAACCGCATGGCGCGCGAGCTGGCCAAGATCGAGGACGACCGCGCCGTGATGCTGGCCGGCATCTCGCACGACCTGCGCACGCCGCTGGCGCGCATCCGCCTCGAGACCGAGATGAGCGTGTCCGACGAGGAGGCGCGCAGCAACATGGCGATGGACATCGACCAGCTCGACGCCATCATCGACAAGTTCATGGACTACGCCCGCCCGACCGAGGTCAAGCTCGCGCCGGTGGTGCTGGCGGTGCTGCTCGACACGGTGATCCGCCGCGTCAGCAGCGAGCACCTGAAGGTGACCGCGCGCGTCACCACCGACGTACGCGTGCTGGGCGACGAGACCGACCTCGACCGCATCTTCGCCAACCTGTTCGAGAACGCGCGGCGCTACGCGCAGTCCGACGACGGCGTGGCGCATGTCACCGTCACCTACGCACGTGCCGGCCAGTGGGTGGTGGTGAGCGTGCGCGACGAGGGGCCGGGCGTCAGCCCCGAGCAGCTCGCGCACCTGACCACGCCGTTCTACCGCGGCGACAAGGCCCGCACCCACACCAGCAGCACCGGCGCCGGGCTCGGGCTGGCGATCGTCGAGAAGACCGTCACCCGCATGGGCGGCCAGCTCGAACTCGGCAACGCCCAGGGCGGCGGTTTCATCGCCTACGTGAAGCTGCGCCGCGCGCCCTGAAACCGGCCGCGGCAGGGGCAGCCCCGAGGCGGCGTGGCCGGTCACGCCGGCACAATCGGGCCATGCCTGCACCATCCGTCCAAGCGCGCCTGCGGGCGCAGATCGAGGCCCTCGAAACCGGTTTGCTCGAACGCGAGACGGCCGTGCGGCTGGTCCTGCTGGCCGCCCTGGCCGGCGAACACGTGCTGCTGATCGGCCCGCCCGGCACCGCCAAGAGCGAACTGGCGCGCCGCCTGCACGGCGTGCTGGCGAGCGGGCGCTATTTCGAGCGCCTGCTGACGCGCTTCTCGACGCCCGAGGAACTGTTCGGCCCGCTGTCGCTGAAAGCCCTGGAGGACGACCGCTTCGAGCGCCTGACCGACGCCTACCTGCCCACCGCCAGCATCGCCTTCCTCGACGAGGTCTTCAAGGCCAACTCGGCGATCCTCAACGCGCTGCTGACGCTGCTCAACGAACGCGAGTTCGACAACGGCAGCCAGCGCCTGCACGTGCCGCTGATCAGCGTGATCGGCGCCACCAACGAGGTGCCTGGCGAAGACGCGCTGATGGCCTTCTACGACCGCTTCCTGCTGCGCGTGCCGGTGACACCGGTCAGCGACGCGGCCTTCGGCGCGCTGCTGCAGCTCGAAGGCCGCGCTCCGGCTCGCCCGGCCGAACAGTGGCAGCCCGACGAACTGGCCGCGCTGCTCGAGGCCCGCGCCGGCGTGGCGCTGCCCGAATCGGTGCAGGCCCACCTGGCCGCGCTGCGACTGCGCCTGAAGGCGCAGGACATCGCCGTCTCCGACCGCCGCTGGCGCCAGCTGGTCGGCCTGCTGCGCAGCGCCGCGCACACCGACGGCCGCAGCAGCGTCGACGAACTCGACCTCTGGCTCGTGCCCTACGCGCTGGCGCAGCAGCCCGCGCAGGTGGCCGGGATCGAGGCCTGGTTCCTGTCCGACGTCGCCGAGGCCGCGCCGCAGGACGCCCCCTGGCTGACCCGCGCCGTCGAGGCCTTCGAGAAACAGCTCGAACTGGAGCAGGACGCCAGCCCCGAGGGCGGCGACGACCAGGGCGCCGGCAAGCTCTCGCTGGCGCGTGCGATCAGCGGCGGCAGCGGTGGCGCCGGCGAGGGCATGCTGCGCATCGTCAGTGCGTCGCTCGAAAAGGAACTGCGCCGCCACTACAGCCCGGTGCACGTCGCCGCCCGCCTGGCGCAGGTCGACGAGGTGCTGGCGCGCGCCCGCGCGCAGGCCGACGGCGTGCGCCAGCAGCTCGACGCGCTGACGGCACGTCTGGCCGGGCGGCTCTGGTTGCCACCCGCGCTGGCCGCCGCAATGCGCTCGGCACGCGAGCGGACACTGGCCCTGCTCGATCACCTCTGCGAGCGGCTCGAAGCTGCCGCGGTCGGCTATGCCGATCTGCCGGTGAGCGCCGAACTGCCGGCGCAGACACCCGAACCGATCGAACTGCGGGCCTGACCCGGAGCCGCGTGATGCGCACCCTCGATGCGCCCTACGACCGGCTCGAAGCCCTGCCGCGTGAACTCTGGCTGCCGGCGCTGATCACCTCGGTGGGCGACTCGGCGCAGCGGCTGGCCGATCTGCGCGCCTGGCTCGATGCGCTCGACGCCGGCCGCCTGCCCTCGCCCGAACACCACTTTGCCGACGACGACGCACTCGCGCCGATGCGCGCCGTGATCGGCACGCTCGAACTGCCCGGCCTGTGCAAGGGCGTGCCGGCGCTGGCGCAGCAGGTGCTGCGCACGCTGCTGTGGCATCTCGACCGCATCGCCGACCTGCAGCCCGCACTCGGCCGCACCGAGGCCATTGCGGCGGCCGCGCAGGGTTTCAGCGCGGAATGGGCGCTCGAATCCACCGGCCTCGAAGAACAGCTCGCGCTGCTGCAGGACCTGGGCGACGTCTCGCAGCTGCGCTGGGACGAACTGCAAGGCCTGCTCAACTCGCGTGGATGGCAAGAGGCGCAGCGCCTGAGCGCGCTGCTGGCGCACCTGCAGCCGCTGGTCGAGCTGATCCGCGCGCTCGGCCGCACCGAACACCAGCCGTCGGCGCCGCCGGCCGACACCGCCGCGCCGCAGGTGCAATCGCTGCGCCGGCCGATGCGCGAGTGCGAAACCCACCTGCCCGACGCGCCCGGCGAGGTCACCGGCATCCGCCAGTCCGACCGCATCGACCGCATGCTGAGCGCCGAGGCGGTGCAGATCCGCCACCCGGTGCTGCGCAAGCTCTGGCGCGCCCGGCTGGCCGAGGCGCGGCTGCTGACCTACGAAAGCGAGGCGGTGCTGATCGAACACGCGCCCGATCCGCAGGCGCGGCCGCAGTTGCAGTCGCAGCCGGTGGCCGCACCGCTGGCGCGCGGGCCGATCATCCTGTGCCTGGACACCTCGGGCTCGATGAAGGGTGCACCCGAGAAGATCGCCAAGGCGGTGGTGATCGAGGCGCTGCGCACGGCGCAGCGCGAGCGGCGCGGCTGCATGCTGGTGGCCTTCGGCGGCCGTGGCGAGATGCTCAGCCGCGAGCTGCACGCCGGCGCCGCCGGCCTGCGGGCGCTGCTCGATCTGATCGGCACCGGTTTCGACGGCGGCACCGACGTGCAGACGCCGATCGAACATGCCGTCGAGCGGGTGCGCCAGGCGCGCTGGCGCAGCGCCGATCTGCTGATCGTCAGCGACGGCGAATTCGGCTGCGTGCCGCAGACCCTGCTGCAGCTCGATCAGGCCAAGGCCGAACTCGGCCTGCGGGTGCAGGGCATCCTGATCGGCGACCGCGAAACCATGGGTCTGCTCGAGACCTGCGACCAGATCCACTGGCTGCGCGACTGGCGCCGCTTCGAAGGCGAGCAGCCGCAGCGCGAGGGCCACGTGCCGGTGCACACGCCGAGCCTGACCGCGCTCTACTTTCCGAACGCGCTCAGCGAACGGGCAAGCCGCCACCGCAGCTGAACGGCCGGTGTGGCAGGCAGGCGGCGGGCCGCCCGCCCCGGCCGCTTCAGCTTCCGCTGGAGACGGCGGCGCTGGCCTCGACCGCCAGCTGCACCGTGTGCGGCAGCGGCAGCACCACCGGGCGGCTGTGCCAGATCTGGTCGGCGTATTCGGCGATCGTGCGGTCGGACGAGAACACGCCCATGCCCGCCACGTTGAGCACCGCCTTGCGCGCCCAGGCGTCGGGGTTGCGGTAGAGCATGTCGACATCGGCCTGCGCCGCCACGTAGCTGGCGTAGTCGGCCAGCAGCAGGTAGTGGTCGCCCCAGTTCACCAGCACGTCGTAGATCTGCTGGAAGCGGCCGGGTTCGTCGGGGCTGAACAGGCCGTCGCGGATCGCGTCGAGCGTGGCCTTGAGTTCGGCGTTGCCTTCGTAGAGGGCGCGCGGCTGGTAGCCGCGGGCACGGATCTCGGCCACCTCGGGCGTGGTGTTGCCGAAGATGAAGATGTTGTCGGCGCCGACCTGCTGGTGGATCTCGACGTTGGCGCCGTCCATCGTGCCGATCGTCAGCGCGCCGTTGAGGGCGAACTTCATGTTGCCGGTGCCCGAGGCCTCGGTGCCGGCGGTGGAGATCTGCTCGGACAGGTCGGCCGCCGGGATGATGATCTCGGCCAGGCTGACGCTGTAGTTGGGGATGAACACCACCTTGAGCCGGTCGCCCACGCGCGGGTCGTTGTTGACCGTGCGGGCCACGTCGTTGATCAGCTTGATGACCAGCTTGGCCATGTGATAGGCCGAGGCCGCCTTGCCGGCGAACACCACCACCCGCGGCACCCATTGCGCGTCGGGATTGGCCAGGATCGCGCGGTAGCGCGAGACCACGTGCAGCAGGTTGAGCAGCTGACGCTTGTATTCGTGGATGCGCTTGACCTGCACGTCGAACAGCGCGTCGGGGTTGAGCGTCACGCCCATGTGCTTGAGCACGTAGCGCGCCAGGCGCTCCTTGTTCTGGCGCTTGACCTTGCGGAAGGCGCCGAGAAAACCGGGCAGGTCGAGCGAGTGGCGCAGGCCTTCGAGGTCATCCAGGTGACGCCGCCAGCCGCGGCCCACGCGCTGGTCGATCAGCGCGGCCAGGCCCGGGTTGGCCTGCGCCAGCCAGCGCCGCGGCGTCACGCCGTTGGTCTTGTTGTTGAAGCGTTCGGGCCAGAGCCGGGCGAAGTCGGCAAAGATCGACTCCTTCATCAGCTCGGAATGCAGCGCCGACACGCCGTTGATCGAGTGGCTCGCCACCACCGCCAGGTAGGCCATGCGCACGCGCCGCTCGCCGCTTTCGTCGATCAGCGAGACCCTGCGCATCAGCTCGGGCTGGTGGCCGTTCTTCTTGGTGATCGCGGCCAGGAAATCGGCGTTGATGTCGAAGATGATGCGCAGGTGGCGCGGCAGCACGCGGCCGAACAGGTCGACCGGCCAGGTCTCGAGCGCCTCGTGCATCAGCGTGTGGTTGGTGTACGAGAACACCTTCTGACTCAACGCCCAGGCCTGCGCCCACGGCACCCGGTGCTCGTCGACCAGGATGCGCATCAGCTCGGGAATCGCCAGCACCGGGTGGGTGTCGTTGAGGTGGATGCTGACCTTGTCGGGCAGCGCCTCGAAGCCGGTGTGGGTGCGCAGGTAGCGGTGCACCAGATCCTGCAGGCTGGCCGAGACGAAGAAATACTCCTGGCGCAGCCGCAGCTCGCGCCCCGACAGCGTCGAGTCGTCGGGGTACAGCACGCGCGAGACGTTCTCGGAGTGGTTCTTGCCCTCCACCGCGCCGAAGTAGTTGCCCTGGTTGAAGGCCTTGAGGTTCATCTCCTCGGTCGCCTTGGCCGACCACAGGCGCAGCGTGTTGGTGGCCTGGGTGCCGTAGCCGGGGATGATGGTGTCGTAGGCCATCGCCAGCACGTCGTCGGTGCCGACCCAGCGCACGATGCTGTCGACGCCCTGGCCGGTGGTCTCGAGGTAGCCGCCGAAGCGCACGCGGTAATGCACCTCCGGGCGCGGAAACTCCCACGGGTTGCCCTGGTTGAGCCAGTAGTCGGGCACCTCGACCTGGCGGCCGTCGACGATGGTCTGGCGGAACATGCCGTAGTCGTAGCGGATGCCGTAGCCGAAACCGGGCACGCCGATGGTGGCCATCGAATCCAGAAAACACGCCGCCAGCCGGCCCAGGCCGCCATTGCCGAGCGCGGCATCGGGTTCGAGGTCGAACAGCTTGTCGACGTCGACGTCGAGTTCGCCGAGCGCCTGCCGGATGGTGGGCATCAGCTCGAGCGCCAGCAGCGCGTTGCTGAAGGTGCGCCCGATCAGGAACTCCATCGACAGGTAGTAGACCCGCTTGACGTCCTGCGCGTACTGGGCGCGGGTGGTCTTCATCCAGCGCTCGACCAGGTGGTCGCGCACCGCGTACGACACCGCGTGCAGCCAGTCTTCAGGACGCGCCGAGACGGGATCCTTGCCGACGCTGTAGACCAGCTTGTTCGAGATGGCGCGCTTGAAGGAGGCCACGTCGCGGGCCAGGTGGTCGTACTGGTGTTCGAACTGGGTCAGGTCCATCGGATGCTCTTGGTCTTTGCGGTGTTTGTCGTCGTGGGGGGCAGGCGGCCGGGGTCGGCGTCAGGCGGCCACCTGCTGGTAGAGCTTGAGGTACTGCCGCGCCGAGTCTTCCCAGCCGAAGGGTTGCTGCATGCCGCGGCGCTGCACCTGCAGCCAGTCGGCACGGCGGCGGAACAGCGCCTTGGCGCGCAGGCAGGCGCCGATCAGGCCGTCGGCACTGAAGTCATCGAAGACGAAGCCGGTGGCGTCGTGGTCGAGCGTCTCGAGCCGGGCGTCGGCCACGGTGTCGACCAGGCCGCCGACCCGGCGCACGACCGGCAGGGTGCCGTACTTGAGGCCGTAGAGCTGCGTCAGGCCGCAGGGCTCGAAACGCGACGGCACCAGGATCAGGTCGCTGCCGGCGATCAGCCGGTGGGCGAAGGCCTCGTCGTAGCCCAGCCGCACCGCCGCCGCCGTCGGATGCTGCTCGGCGAGGCGGCGGAACTCGTTTTCCATGCCGGCGTCGCCGCTGCCGAGCAGGGCGAACTGGAAGCCGCGCTCGATCAGCGCCGGCAGCGCCTGCAGCACCAGGTGCAGGCCTTTCTGCTCGGTCAGGCGGCTGACCACGCACAGCAGCGGCACGGCGGGATCTTCGGCCAGGCCGAGTTCCGCCTGCAGCGTCGCCTTGCATTGCGCCTTGCCGGTGAGCTTGCGGCGGGTGTAGGTGGCGGGGATCAGGGCATCGCCGGCCGGATTCCAGACCGCATCGTCGACGCCGTTGAGGATGCCGCTCAGGTCGGCATCGCGGTCGCGCAGCAGGCCGTCGAGACCGCAGCCCTGCTCGGCGCCCTGGATCTCGCGGGCGTAGGTCGGGCTGACGGTGGTGATGCGGTCGGCGAAGTACAGGCCGCCCTTCATGAAGCTGATCTGGCCGTAGAACTCCAGGCCGTGGACCTGGTTGTAGGCCGCGGGCAGGCCCAGATCACCGAAATGATGGGCGGGGAAAAAACCCTGGTACGCGAGGTTGTGCACCGTGTAGACGCTGCCTGCCAGGCGCCGGCCACGTGCCCATTCGAGCGCACGCAGATACGCCGGTGCCAGCGCGGCATGCCAGTCGTGCGCATGCACCACGCGCGGTGCCCAGTACGGATCGAGGCCGTCGGCCAGCTTGGCCGCCACCCAGCCCAGCAGCCCGAAGCGCAGGTGGTTGTCGTCGTAGGGATGCTGGCGGGCATCGTTGTAGGGGCCGCCGTCGCGGTGATAGTGGTCGGGCGAGTTGATCACGTAGGCGTCGACATCGCAGGCCGGCAGCCGACCGTACAGCAGCCGCGCGCCACGCGCCATGACCATCGCCGGAGGCGGCTCCAGCCGCGCCACCTCGATGGCGTCGACCAGCCCGGCCAGGATGGCCGGGAACCCCGGTACCACCACCCGCACCTCGGCGCCGAGCGCACGCAGCGCGGGCGGCAGGGCCCCCGCCACGTCGGCAAGCCCGCCGGTCTTGAGCAAGGGAAAGATCTCGGCACAGGCTTGCAGGATGCGCATGGTCGGAAGCGGGCTGATGGACGGGGCGGCGGGTGACGCGGGTGGCGGGCGATGCGCTCAGTGCGCCATCACAGCGCGGCGAGCATGCGGCGTGTCACCAGCACCACGCCGTTTTCGGTGCGGAAGAACCGCTTGGCGTCGAGCTCGGCGTCCTCGCCGATCACCAGGCCGTCGGGCAGGTGGCAGCGGCGGTCGATCACCACCTTGCTGAGCCGGCAGCCGCGGCCGATCTGCACGTCGGGCAGCATCACCGTCTGGTTGATCTCGCTGTACGAGCGCACCAGCACGTTGGAGAACAGCACCGAGTTGCGCACCGTCGAGCCCGAGACGATGCAGCCGCCCGACACCAGCGAGTTGATCGCCTCGCCACGGCGGCCGTCGTAGTCGTGCACGAACTTGGCCGGCGGCAGCTGTTCCTGGTAGGTCCAGATCGGCCATTCCTTGTCGTACATGTTCAGCTCGGGCGTGGGCGAAGCCAGGTCGAGGTTGGCGGCCCAGTAGGCGTCGACCGTGCCGACGTCGCGCCAGTAGGAGCCCTCGAACAGCGGATTGGGGATCGCCGACATCGAGAACGGATGCGCGAGCGCCTGGTTCTCGGCCACCGCACGCGGGATCAGGTTCTTGCCGAAATCGTGTTCCGAGGTCGGATCGGCGGCGTCGTCTTCGAGCAGGCGATACAGGTAGTCGGCCGAGAAGACGTAGATGCCCATGCTGGCGAGCGACTTGTCCGGATGGCCCGGCATGGCCGGCGGATCGGCCGGCTTCTCGACGAAGGCGGTGACGTGGCGCTCGTCGTCGATCGCCATCACGCCGAACGCCTTGGCTTCATCGCGCGAGACCTCGATGCAGCCCACCGTCACGCCCCGACCGCTGGCGGCGTGGTCGGCCAGCATGATCGAGTAGTCCATCTTGTAGATGTGGTCGCCGGCCAGCACGACGATGTAGTCGGGCGGCGTCGAGTTGCGGATGATGTCGAGGTTCTGGTAGATGGCGTCGGCGGTGCCCTGGTACCAGCTTTCCTCGTTGACACGCTGCTGCGCGGGCAGCAGGTCGACGAACTCGCCCATCTCGTTGCGCAGGAAGCTCCAGCCGCGCTGCAGGTGGCGCAGCAGCGAGTGCGACTTGTACTGCGTGATCACGCCGATGCGGCGGATGCCCGAGTTCATGCAGTTCGACAGCGCGAAGTCGATGATGCGGAACTTGCCCCCGAAGTGCACCGCCGGCTTGGCGCGCCGATCGGTCAGGTCCTTCAGGCGCGAACCGCGGCCGCCGGCCAGCACCAGGGCGAGTGAGCGGCGGGTCAGGCTGCGGGCCTGGGCAATGCGGGTGATGTCCATGGTGTCTCCTCTTGGGGGCTTCGGTGGGTATCGGGTCAGGTGGAAATCAGGTGATCACGGCCGGTGCATCGAGGCCGGTGTGGGCGCGGATGCCGGCGATCTGCTCGGCCAGGTCGATCAGCGGGCCCAGCGCGTCCTGCGGCGGCAGGTCGTGCAGGGCCGGATCGCTTTCGTAGCGCTCGAGGTAGACCCGCAGGGTGGCACCCTCGGTGCCGGTGCCCGACAGGCGGAACACCACCCGCGAGCCACCGGCGATGAGGAGCCGCACGCCCTGGCGGGTGGAGACCGAGCCGTCGACCGGATCGGTGTACGCGAAGTCGTCGGCCTGCTCGATCAGCAGGTCGCCGAACCGCGCGCCGGCCAGCGACGGCAGCCGGGCGCGCAGTGCCGCCATCAGCGCATCGGCGCGCTCGGTGGGCACGCCCTCCCAGTCGTGGCGCGAGTAGTAGTTGCGGCCGAAACGGGCCCAGTGCGCGCGCACGATCTGCTCGACCGACTCGCCGGTGGCGGCCAGCAGGTTGAGCCAGAACAGCACCGCCCAGAGACCGTCCTTTTCACGCACGTGGTCGGAGCCGGTGCCGTAGCTCTCCTCGCCACACAGCGTGGCGCGGCCGGCGTCGAGCAGGTTGCCGAAGAACTTCCAGCCGGTCGGGGTTTCGTAACACGGGATGCCGAGCGCGGCAGCCACGCGGTCGGCCGCCTGCGAGGTCGGCATCGAACGCGCGATGCCCTTGAGCCCGTCGCGATAACCCGGCACCCGCCCGGCATTGGCCGCCAGCACCGCCAGGCTGTCGGACGGCGTGACGACGAAGCGTCGGCCGAGGATCATGTTGCGGTCGGCATCACCGTCGGAGGCTGCACCGAAATCGGGCGCATCGGCGGCCGACATGATCGCGATCAGTGCCTCGGCGTGGGCCGGGTTGGGATCGGGGTGATGGCCGCCGAAGTCCTCCAGCGGCTCGCCGTTGATGACCGTGCCGGCCGGCGCGCCGAGCGCGCCTTCGAGCGCCGCGCGGGCGTAGGGGCCGCCGGCGGCGCACATGGCGTCGTAGCACATGCGGTTGCCGGCAGCGAACCAGGCGCGCATGGCGTCGAAGTCGAACAGCCCGCGCATCAGCTCGAGGTGGTCGGCCACCGGATCGATCACCTCGACCACCATCGCGCCGATGCGCTGCTCGCCCAGGCGCGAGAGGTCGATGTCGGCGACATCGTCGGCGATCGGGTACTGCGTGATGCGCTGCGTGCCGGCGTAGATCGCCTCGGTGACCTTCTCGGGCGCCGGGCCGCCGTTGCCGATGTTGTACTTGATGCCGAAGTCGCCGTCCGGGCCGCCCGGGTTGTGGCTGGCCGACAGCACCACGCCGCCGTAGGCGCCGCGCTTGCGGATCACCGCGCTGGCCGCCGGTGTCGACAGCAGGCCGCCCTGCCCGACCAGCACCTTGGCAAAACCGTGCGCCGCGGCCATGCGCAGGATGGTCTGCACCGCCGCGCGGTTGTGGAAGCGGCCGTCCCCCCCGAGCACCAGGGTCTGGCCGGCGCGATCGTCGAGGCTCTCGAACAGCGCCTGGACGAAGTTCTCGAGGTAGTGCGGCTGCTGGAACACCGAGACCTTCTTGCGCAGGCCGGAGGTGCCGGGCCGCTGGCCGGCGATGGGCTGGGTGGAAACCTGGACGATCTTCATGGTGGGCAGACTCGGCGATGGAGCGGGTGGAACGGACAGATCGGGGAATGACGGAATCGATTGCGACGTTCGGCGATTCTGGTGCCGTGGCCGTGTTGTGGCTACCCCAGGCCATCCAGCAACACGAGCACGGCGCGTGCCGGCAGGTCGCAGGCACCGTGCGGTGCCACCAGGTCGTCGACACACGGCTGCTGGTCGGCGCCGGGCTCGCCGTCGAGACTGGCGCTGCACAGTTGCGCGACCCAGCGCCCGGCCGGCAGGACGAAACGACGCACCGATGCATTCGGGTTGAACAGCAGCAGCGCCGCCGCCGCGCCCTGGCCCGCGTCGAGCCGGACGCCCATCGCGCGGTCACGTTCTTCAGCCCAGTCGGCCCCGGCCAGCGCGTGGCCTTCGGGGTGCCACCAGAGCACGTCGAGGCGGCCGTGGCGGTCGGCGTGGCCTGTCAGCCAGCTGCTGATGCGCAGCGACGGCTGGCAGCGGCGCAGCGCCAGCAGCCGGCTCGCAAAGGCAAGCAGGGCCCGGTCGGCGCCGGCCCAGTCGAGCCAGGTCAGCGGGTTGTCCTGGCAGTAGGCGTTGTTGTTGCCGCGCTGGCTGTGGCCGATCTCGTCGCCGGCCAGCAGCATCGGCGTGCCCTGCGACAGCACCAGGCAAGCCAGCAAGGCACGCTGAAGGCGCGCGCGCAGGGCCAGCACCTCGGGCTCGTCGGTGTCACCCTCGACGCCGCAGTTCCAGCTGCAGTTGTGGTGGTGGCCGTCGCGGTTGTGCTCGCCGTTGGCGTCGTTGTGCTTGTGGTTGAAGCTGACCAGATCGCGCAGCCCGAAGCCGTCGTGCGCGGTGATGAAGTTGACGCTGGCCAGCGGCGAGCGGCCGTCGTGATGGAACTGGGTGCTCGAACCGGCCAGCCGGTGCGCCAGCACGCCGCGGTCACCGGCACAGCGCAACCACCAGGTGCGCAGCGTGTCGCGGAACTGGTCGTTCCACTCCTGCCAGCCGGGTGGGAAACCACCGAGCTGGTAGCCGCCGGGGCCGATGTCCCAGGGCTCGGCGATCAGCTTGACGCGCGACAGCACCGGATCGGCCTGCAGCGCCGCGAAGAAACCGGCCGACGTGCCGAACTGGCCGTCACGCCCGCGCGCCAGGATCGGCGCCAAGTCGAAGCGGAAGCCGTCCACGCCATACGCCAGCACCCAGTGCCGCAGCGACTCGATCACCAGCTGCACCACGCGCGGTTCGGCCAGGTTCAGGCTGTTGCCGCAGCCGCTCCAGTTCTGATAGACGCGGCGGTGCTGGGCGCCGTGGTGCCCGTCCGGGTGGTGCGCATCCGGGTGATGGGCTTCGACGCGCTGGGTTTCGAGGTGGTAGTAGCGCGCGTTCGCCAGGCCGCGAAAACTCAGCGTCGGGCCGTTGTCGTCGGTCTCGGCACTGTGGTTGTAGACCACGTCGAGCACCACCTCGAGTCCGGCCGCATGCAGGCTCGCGACCATCTCGCGGAACTCGTCGGCCACGTTCGTGCCGGGCCGCCCGCTCCAGTAGCGCGGTTCGGGCGCCAGGAAGGCGATGCTGCTGTAGCCCCAGTAGTTGGTCAGGCCGAGGTGCTGCAGGCGCTCTTCGTCGGCGCGGGCATGCACCGGCAGCAGGCTGAGCGTGGTGACGCCGAGCGCGCGGTAGTGCGCGATCATGGCCGGGCTGGCCAGGCCGGCATAGCTGCCACGCAGGGGCTCGGGCACGTCCGGGTGCAGGCGGGTCGCGCCCTTGACGTGGACCTCGTAGAGCACCGTCATCTCGGGCGCCACGCGCGGGCCTTCGGGCCGCGGCACGGCGCTCGACCGGTCCGCCGCGCGGCCCTCGGGCCGACGCACGAGCGCCTTCAGCGCGACCGGCGCGTTGTCACGGATGTCGGGGTGCTGCGGGTTGGCGGCGTCATGGCCCTGGTAGAGCGACAGGTCGCCGGCGTAGCGGCCCACCAGTTCGGTGGCGTACGGGTCGAGCAGGACCTTGGCCGGATTGAAGCGGTGGCCTTGAGCCGGTGCCCACGGGCCGTGGGCCCGCCAGCCATAGACCAGGACGTCCGGGATGCCGTCGCCGGCATCGTCGCCGGTGATCGTCAGCAGGGCAAGGTCATCGGCCTGGAGCCGGCCGTGCCAGACGCCGTCGGTGCAGGCCGGCAGCCTCAGGCGGACCTGTTCGCGCGTGCCGGTGGCATCGAACAGGCAGAGTTCGAGCTGGCTTGCATCGGGCGCCCAGACCGCGAAATTGAGCGCCCGGTCGCACCAGTGCGCACCCAGCGGCCAGGGCAGGCCGGCGCCGAGCAGGTCGGTCTTCAAGGGGGCGCCGCTCGCCAGGCCGGCACCGAAGTCAGGTCGCATCATCGTCATGCCCGGGTGGCGTCGTCTGGGCGGCGCAGGGATCGCTGCAGGTACATCATGGAGAAACATCTTGCCATGTAACCCGCATGTACCCCACCACCGGCGCGAGGGGCAAACCCTCGGCAGCCGGGTGGCCCGCCGGCCGGTCCGCCAGCCGGGTTCAGGTGCTGGCCGCGACCACTACGCCACGCAGTCGACGTAGTAGCGCCGCACGCCGTTGCCCATGTCCTGCTCGACCAGGCCGTGCACGTCGGTGTGGAAACCGGGGAAGCGGTCGTTGAAGCGGCGCGCGAAGCGCAGGTAGTCGACGATCTTCTTGTTGAAACGCTCGCCGGGGATCAGCAGCGGGATGCCCGGCGGGTACGGCGTCAGCAGCGAGGTGGTGATGCGGCCTTCGAGCTGGTCGATCTCGACCCGCTCGGTCCTGCGCCGGGCGATGTGCGCGTAGGCCTCGCTGGGCTTCATCGCCGGATGCAGGTCGGACAGGTACATCTCGGTGGTGAGGCGGGCGATGTCGCCCTCGGCGTAGGCCTCGTGGATGGCCTGGCAGAGGTCGCGCAGGCCCATGCGCTCGTAGACCGGGTACTTGGCGACGAACTCGGGCAGCACGCGCCACAGCGGCTGGTTGCGGTCGTAGTCGTCCTTGAACTGCTGCAGCGCCGTCAGCAGGGTGTTCCAGCGGCCCTTGGTGATGCCGATGGTGAACATGATGAAGAAGCTGTAGAGCCCGGTCTTCTCGACCACCACGCCGTGCTCGGCCAGGAACTTGGTGACGATCGCCGCCGGGATGCCGGTCTTGGCGAACTCGCCCGACATGTTCAGCCCCGGCGTGATGATGGTCGACTTGATCGGGTCGAGCATGTTGAAGCCGTCGGCCAGGTCGCCGAAGCCGTGCCACTGCTCGTTGGCCTGCAGGATCCAGCCGTCGGCGCGGCCGATGCCGTCACCGGCCAGCGCCGGCGGGCCCCAGACCTTGAACCACCAGTCGTGGCCGAACTCGTCCTCGACCTTGCGCATGGCGCGGCGGAAGTCGAGCGCCTCCTTGATGCTTTCCTCGACCAGCGCGGTGCCGCCGGGCGGGTCCATCATGGCCGCGGCCACGTCGCACGACGCGATGATCGCGTACTGCGGCGAGGTGCTGGTGTGCATCAGGTAGGCCTCGTTGAAGAGGTGGCGGTCGAGCTGGCGCGTCTGCGAGTCCTGCACCAGCACCTGCGAGGCCTGGCTGATGCCGGCCAGCAGCTTGTGGGTCGACTGGGTGGCGTAGACGATCGCCTCCTTCGGGCGCGGCCGGTTCTTGCCCATCGCGTGGAAGCTGCCGTAGAACTTGTGGAAGGCCGCGTGCGGCAGCCAGGCCTCGTCGAAATGCAGGGTGTCGATCCAGCCGTCGACCATGCCCTTGATGGTCTCGGTGTTGTAGAGCACGCCGTCGTAGGTGCTCTGCGTCAGCGTCATGATGCGCGGCTTGATCTGCGAGGTGTCCACGCCGGCCAGCAGCGGATTGGCGGCGATCTTGCGCTCGATCGCCTCGCGGCTGAACTCGCTCTCGGGGATCGGGCCGATGATGCCGTAGTGGTTGCGCGTGGGCGTCATGAAGACCGGCACCGCGCCGGTCATGATGATCGAGTGCAGGATCGACTTGTGGCAGTTGCGGTCGACCACCACGATGTCGTCGGGCGCCACCGTGTGGTGCCAGACCATCTTGTTGGACGTGCTGGTGCCGTTGGTCACGAAGTAGCAGTGGTCGGCGTTGAAGATGCGCGCCGCATTGCGCTCGGACGCACCCACCGGGCCGGTGTGGTCGAGCAGCTGGCCGAGTTCCTCGACCGCGTTGCAGACGTCGGCGCGCAGCATGTTCTCGCCGAAGAACTGGTGGAACATCTGGCCCACCGGGCTCTTCAGGAACGCCACGCCGCCCGAGTGACCCGGGCAGTGCCAGCTGTAGGAGCCGTCCTGCGCGTAGTCCATCAGCTCCTTGAAGAACGGCGGCGCCAGGCCGTCGAGGTAGCTCTTGCACTCGCGGATGATGTGGCGCGCCACGAACTCCGGCGTGTCCTCGAACATGTGGATGAAGCCGTGCAGCTCGCGCAGGATGTCGTTGGGGATGTGCTGCGAGGTGCGCGTCTCGCCGTAGATGTAGATCGGGATGTCGGTGTTGCGGAACCGGATCTCCTCGATGAACTTGCGCAGCGACAGCACCGCCGGGTCGAGCTCGGGGCCGGGCGTGAACTCCTCGTCGTCGATCGACAGGATGAAGGCGCCGGCGCGGCTTTGCTGCTGCGCGAACTGGCTCAGGTCGCCGTAGCTGGTGGCACCCAGCACCTCGAAGCCCTCTTTTTCGATGGCCTGGGCCAGCGCACGGATGCCCAGCCCCGAGGTGTTCTCGCTGCGGAAGTCCTCGTCGATGATGACGATCGGGAAATGAAAACGCTGCATGGGCGGCTCCGGTGGCCTGGGGTCAAAAAAATGGAAGGGCGCAGTGTAGGGCTTGCATGTGACACCTCCGGGCCGGCCCCTGAACAGCCCGGAACGTACACTGAACCCGGCGTTCTGGAGGCGCCCAAGACGATGTCCGAACCGATGCTCTGGTGGCTTGCCGCCGCGATCCTGGTGGCCGCCGAACTGGCCACCGGCACCTTCTATCTGCTGATGCTCAGCCTGGGCCTGGCCGCCGGTGCGCTGGCCGCTCATGCAGGCCTCGACACCCCGGCGCAACTGCTGTGTGCCGCGCTGGCCGGCGGTGGCGCGGTGGCGTTCTGGCATCTGCGCCGCCAGAGCCGACCACCCACCGCACCGCAGTCCGAGAACCCCGAGCTCAACCTCGACATCGGCCAGCGGGTTCACGTCACGCACTGGCGCGCCGACGGCAGCGCGCGCGTGAGCTACCGCGGCAGCACCTGGACCGCGCGCCTGCATCAGCCGTCGTCCACGGATGCGGTGCCAACCGGCGACTACCGCATCCGCGCCGTCGACGGCAACACCTTGCTGCTCGAACGCTGAGCACCGCATCGGCGGCGCCAGTCCCTCTCAACCGGAGAAAAACGCAATGGAAGTCGCTTTCGTGATTCTGGTCATCGCGGCCATCTTCATCGCCCGCTCGGTCAAGGTCGTGCCCCAGCAGACCGCCTGGGTCATCGAGCGCCTGGGCAAGTACCACGGCACGCTGGTGCCGGGCCTGAACTTCCTGGTGCCCTTCGTCGACCGGCTGGCCTACAAGCACTCGCTGAAGGAAGTGCCGCTCGACGTGCCCAGCCAGGTCTGCATCACCAAGGACAACACCCAACTGCAGGTCGACGGCATCCTGTATTTCCAGGTCACCGACCCGCAGCGCGCCAGCTACGGCAGCTCCAACTACGAGATGGCGATCACCCAGCTCGCGCAGACCACGCTGCGCAGCGTGATCGGCAAGATGGAGCTCGACAAGACCTTCGAGGAGCGCGACCTGATCAACAGCGCGGTCGTCAGCGCGCTCGACGACGCGGCGCTGACCTGGGGCGTCAAGGTGCTGCGCTACGAGATCAAGGACCTGACGCCGCCGGCCGAGATCCTGCACGCGATGCAGGCGCAGATCACCGCCGAGCGCGGCAAGCGTGCGCTGATCGCCGCCTCCGAAGGCCGCCGCCAGGAGCAGATCAACATCGCCACCGGCGAGCGCGAGGCCTTCATCGCCCGCTCCGAGGGCCAGAAGATGGCCGAGATCAACAAGGCACAGGGCGAGGCCGCCGCCATCAGCGCGGTCGCCGCCGCCACGGCCGAGGCCATCCGGGTGATCGCCGCAGCGATCGAGCAGCCCGGCGGCACGCAGGCGGTGCAGTTGAAAGTGGCGGAGAAGGCCGTCGAGGCCTACGCCCAGCTGGCGCAGACCAACAACACCATGATCGTGCCGGGCAACATGAGCGAGGTGTCGTCCCTGATCGGCACCGCGATGACGCTGATGGGCAAGCTGCCCAAGGGCACGGCCTGATCGGTCAGTCGTCGCTCGACGCGTCGAGACCGGGGAACAGCACCTCGGTGTAGCCGAAACGGCTGAAGTCGCGCACCCGCATCGGGTAGAGCTTGCCGATCAGGTGATCGCATTCGTGCTGGACGACGCGGGCGTGGAAGCCGTCGGCCTCGCGCTCGATCAGCTGGCCGACTGGATCGAAACCGCTGTAGCGGATGCGCGTGCAGCGCGGCACCACGCCACGCAGTCCGGGCACCGACAGGCAGCCTTCCCAGCCGTCTTCCTCGTCGTCGGACAGGGCCACGATCTGCGGATTGACCAGCACCGTGGCAGGCACCGGCGGCGCGTCGGGATAGCGCGGGTTGTGCGCAGAACCGAAGATCACCACGGCCAGATCGACACCGATCTGCGGCGCCGCGATGCCGGCCCCGTTGGCCGCAGCCATGGTGTCGCGCAGGTCCTGCACCAGCTGATGCAGTTCAGGCGTGTCGAAGCGTCGGACCGGCTGGGCGATGCGCAACAGGCGCGGGTCGCCCATCTTCAGGATGGTGCGGACGGGCATCGGCTTGAGTTGCGGGTCATTCGCCCAGGCCGTCGTCGAAGTCGTCGCCGGTCTCGTCGGCATCGTCGTCGATCTCGTGGTCGTAGACCTCGAGGGCGCTCAGCGCGTGGGGGATCATCGGCTTGTCGAGCGGATGGCAGATGTGACGCTCCAGGTGCTGCAGCCGTTCAGAGCGTTCCATGGCCTGCAGGACGGCCTGCGGGTTCATCATCAACGCAAAGGGGTCGGCACTGAATTGGGCTTTCATCGAGCACTCCTGGCTGAACGGGCTGAAGGAAATCTCTGTCGATGAATGCAATGTAGGCCGGGAGCGAACGACGCGGGAGTGGTGAAAATGCGAAAAACGGTGTCAGAAGATATCTGACACGCGGTCAGGGGGCCACCGATTCAGACCGGCTTGAACAGGCGATCGAAGTTCGCGCTGGTGGCCTGCGCGATCTCCTCGACGCTCACGCCCTTGACCCGCGCCAGTTCGGCGGCCACGTAAGGCACCAGGGCCGGCGTGTTGAGCTTGCCGCGGTAGGGCACCGGCGCCAGGTAGGGGCTGTCGGTCTCGATCAGGCAGCGATCGAGCGGCACCATCGCGGCCACCTCGCGCAGGTCGCCGGCGTTCTTGAAGGTCAGGATGCCGGAGAACGACACGTGAAAGCCCATCTCGAGCGCGGCCGCCGCCACCTCGCGGGTTTCGGTGAAGCAGTGGAAGACACCCCCGCACTGCTCGGCGCCCTCCTCGCGCAGGATCGCCAGCGTGTCGGCCGAGGCGCTGCGGGTGTGGATCACCAGCGGCTTGTGCAGTCGACGCGCCGCGCGCACATGCACCCGCAGGCGCTCGCGCTGCCACTCCATGTCGGCGTGGCTGCGCTCGCCGATGCGGTAGTAGTCGAGCCCGGTCTCGCCGATCGCCAGCACGCGCGGTTGGGCGCCCAGCGTCAGCAGGTCGTCGAGCGCGGGCTCGCGCACACCCTCGTTGTCGGGGTGCACGCCGACCGTGGCCCAGAAGTTGTCGTGCGCCAGCGCCAGCGCATGCACGCCGTCGAACTCTTCGAGCGTGGTGCAGATGCACAGCGCGCGGTCGACCTGGGCCGCCTGCATCTGCGCGCGGATCTCGCCCAGGCGGGCGCTCAGCTCGGGAAAACTCAGGTGGCAATGCGAATCGACGAACATGGCGGCAGGCGATAGACGGAAAACGGCCAGCGGCTCGCCCGGCAACGCAAACCCGGCGGCACGCAGAGGGGGAATCGGGCATCAGGCGCAGCGGCCGGATGATCGGTCAGATGGTCTGGGTGGGCTTGGCCGACTGGATCGCGGTGCCCAGGGTCTCTTCGATGCGCACCCGCAGCGCGCGGGTCTTCTCGTCGAGCGGAAAACGCACCCCCACGCCCTGCGTGCGGCCACCGGATGCGTTGACGGGCGTCAGCCACGCCACCTTGCCGGCCACCGGGTAGCGCTGCGGGTCGTCGGGCAGCGTCAGCAGCAGGTAGACATCCTCGCCGAGCCGGTATTCGCGGGTGGTCGGCACGAACAGCCCGCCTTCGGAAAACAGCGGGATGTAGGCCGCGTAGAGCGCGCCTTTTTCGCGAAAGACCAGCTGGATCACGCTCGGCCGGGGGGTCGCAGCGCTGGTGAGGGGACGCAAGGCGGAATCGCTCATGGCCGCGAGTGTATCGGCGCCGACGGGCCCCGCGTGAAGTCCGCCGCATGCGCCTCGACCAGCAGGGCCTCGATCGCCAGGCCGGCGCTCCAGGGGTGTTCGGCGCTGCGGGCATGACGGCGCAGGGCGGCGGCCCAGGCGGTCAGTCGCGCCAGGTCGCCGGGCGGCACCGTCGAACCGGGAAAGTAGCGCGGCGCCAGGCCCAGCGTGGCCAGCAGGCGGTCGTGGCAGAGCTTCTGCAGCACGTCGACCACCTGCGGCAGCGGCCAGTTGGCGAACACGCCGGCATCCCCGGCCGCCACCCGGGTCGGCAGCGCCAGCCAGCTCGCGCCGTCGAGCCCGGCCTGGTGATGGGCCAGCGCCGCCAGCGGCTGCTGGCCGCTCGCCGCCAGCAGCACGCCGGCCTGCGCGACACCCTGGGACTCCAGCCAGGCCAGTGCCTGATCGGCCGGCGGCGGGCGCAGCGGCACGCTCTGGCAGCGGCTGCGCACGGTCGCCGGCAGCGCCTGCGGCGCCGCGCTCGCCAGCACGAACCGCAGCGTGCCGGGTGGCTCTTCGAGCGTCTTCAGCAGCGCGTTGGCGGCCACCGTGTTGAGCGCCTCGGCCGGATAGACCACCAGCACCTTGAGCGACGCACGCCCGGCGGTCAGTTCCGAGAAGTTGATCGCGGCGCGGATCTGCTCGACCTTGATCTCGCGGCTCGGCTTGCGCTTCTTGCCGTCGTCGTCGGAGGCCGCGTCGTCCGCATCCAGGCCGACCTGCGCGCGCATCGCCTCGGGCACCAGCAGCCGCAGGTCGGGATGGCTGTGTTCGTCGACCAGGTGACAACTGCCGCAACGGCCGCAGGCCAGACCGGCAGGCCGCTCGCCGGCCGGCGTCTCGCACAACCAGGACCGCGCCAGCGCCAGCGCCATCTCGAACTGGCCGACGCCGGTGGGCCCGTGCACCAGCAAGGCGTGCGAGCGCTGCGTGGCGAGCGTCTGCGCCAGCGGCTCGGCCAGCCATGGCAGATCGGCGGCGGTGGTGATCGGCGCCCGCTCGGCCGCCGCCGCCGGTGCCCGGCGCGTGCTGCTCACCATCCGCGCGACTCCAGCACCGCCAGCCAGCGTGCGGCGACCTGCTCCGGCGTGCCGCCCGCGTCGATGCGCTGCACGCGCTGCGGCGCCTGCGCCAGGCGGTCGGCGTAAGCCAGGCGCACGGCATGGAAAAAAGCCACCTGCTCGCGCTCGAAGCGGTCGGGTGCACGTGCCGCGGCACGGCGCTCGGCAGCCAGCTCGGGGCCGAGGTCGAACCACAGCGTCAGATCGGGCTGGCGACTGCCCTGCACCCAGGTCTCCAGTTGCGCCAGCACCGCCGTGTCGAAACCGCGCCCCCCGCCCTGGTAGGCGAACGTCGCGTCGGTGAAGCGGTCGCACAGCACCACCGCACCGCGCGCCAGCGCCGGCTCGATGACCTCCTGCAGATGATTGCGGCGCGCCGCGAACACCAGCAGCGCCTCGGTCAGCGCGTCCATCGGCTGGTGCAGCACCAGTTCGCGCAGTGCTTCGGCCAGCGGCGTGCCGCCGGGCTCGCGGGTGCGCACCACCTCGAGGCCCCGCGCGCGCCAGCGCTCGGCAATGGCCTGGACATGGCTGGTCTTGCCGGCGCCGTCGATGCCCTCGATGGTGACGAAGCAGCCGGCCGGCGGGTGCGATGCGGCCTCGGCCCGGGGCGGCCGAGAGGGGTTGTGTTCAGTGCTCAAGGCGGCGATCAAGGTCTGAAAATCGGGGAATCGAACCGGCAGCCCCCGCGGAAGATCAGGGCCTGGCCTTGCGCTGGTAGCGGTCGACCGCCCGATTATGGTCGGCCAGGGTGGCGCTGAACTCGCTGCTGCCGTCGCCGCGAGCGACGAAGTAGAGCGCCCGCGTGCCGGCCGGCCGGGTGGCGGCGAGCAACGCATCGCGGCCGGGCATCGCGATCGGCGTGGGCGGCAGGCCGCCGCGGGTGTAGGTGTTGAAGGGCGTGTCGGCCTGCAGGTCGCGGCGGCGCAGGTTGCCGTCGAAGGCCTCGCCCAGGCCGTAGATCACCGTCGGATCGGTCTGCAGCGGCATGCCGATGCGCAGGCGGTTGATGAACACGCCGGCGATCTGGCCACGGTCGGCGGCCTGACCGGTTTCCTTCTCGACGATCGACGCGAGGATCAGCGCCTGCGTCGCGTCCTTGAGCGGCAGGTCGGCGCTGCGCTGCGCCCAGGCGGCGTCGAGCCGGCGCTGCATCGCCAGCTGCGCCCGGCGCAGCACGTGCAGATCGCTGGTGCCTTTCGAGAACGCGTAGGTGTCGGGGAAGAAGCGGCCCTCGGCGGGGAGCCCGGGTGTGCCCAATGCGGCCATCAGCTGGGCCTCGTCCATGCCGGCGCTGTCGGGGCGCAGGTCGGGGTTGCGGGCCAGTTCGGCGCGCACCTGGCGGAAAGTCCAGCCCTCGAGCAGGCGCAGCGTGGCCAGTGTCTCGTCGCCATTGACGATCTTGCGCAGCAACGATTGCGGGCTGATGCCGGCACCGAACTCGTAGCTGCCGGCGCGGATGCGGCGGGCATCCCCCGACCAGCGGAACCACTGGTACAGCAGCCAGGCATCGGTCTGCACGCCCGCTTCGACCAGATGGGCGGCGATGTCGCGCGGCGAGTCGCCGGGCTCGATCTGCAGCTCGATCGGATCCTGGCGCAGCGCCAGCGGCCGGTTCAGCCAATGCAGCGCCGCCGCCGCGCCGGCGACCAGCAGCAGCACCAGCAGCACGAGCCCGACCATCAGCCGCCGCAGGGTCGGGCGCGCGGGTGCGGCATCAGGCGGGTTCTTCGTGGGACGACGGCTCATTTCGCTGGCGACGGCTGCACCGCGGTGGCGGGCGACACATGGCCGACCGTGCTGCAGGTGGTACTCGGACGATGCCGTCTTTCAAACAGGGTCCGTGATGATAATGACGCCATGAACTCCACCCACCTGCTCCCCAGCGGCGCCTGCCGTCTGCCCTTCTGGGGCGTGATGCGCGCCAGCGGCGCCGACGCCGTCAGCTTCCTGCACAGCCAGCTGAGCAACGACGTGACGCGGCTCGACACCGGCCACGCCCGCCTGGCGGCCTATTGCAACGCCCAGGGCCGCATGCTCGCCAGCCTGCTCTACGCCAAGCGCTCGGCCGAAGAGGTCTGGCTGCTGTGCAGCGCCGACCTGCTGCCGGTCACGCTCAAGCGGCTGTCGATGTTCGTGCTGCGCGCCAAGGCCCGGTTGAGCGACGCCAGCGGCGAGCTCGCCGTGCTGGGCCTGGCCGGTCAGGCCGGCGCCGACTGGCTCGGCGCCGACGCCCCGGCCGGCGCCTGGGACAAGTCCGAGCGCGACGGCGCCATGCACGTGCGCCTGCCCGACGTCGCCGGCGTGCCACGCTGGCTGTGGATCGGCCCCGCAGCGGCGGCCGAGGCCGTGCTGCAGGCCCTGCCGGTGGTGGCCGAATCCGACTGGCAATGGCTCGACGTGTCCGCCGGCATCGCCCCGGTGGTGGCCGCCACCAGCGGCCAGTTCGTGCCGCAGATGCTCAACTACGAGCTGGTCGGCGGGGTCGATTTCAAGAAGGGCTGCTACCCCGGCCAGGAGGTGGTGGCGCGCAGCCAGTACCTGGGCAAGCTCAAGCGCCGGGCCTTCCTGCTGGCCAGCGACGTGCCCGCGCAACCGGCGCAGGAAGTGTTCTGGAGCGGCGACACCGGCCAGCCTGCCGGTCAGGTGGCCTGGAGCGCCACCGCGCCCGACGGCAGCCATCTGGCGCTGGCCGAACTGAAGATCGGCGTGATCGGCAGCGGCAGCCTGCACCTCGGCTCGGGCCAGGGCCCGCAGTTGCGCGTGCAGCCCCTGCCCTACGCGCTGCCCCACGAAGCCAGCAGCGGCGAGGCGGCTTGAGCGGCGTCGAGCTCTACGTGTATTACCGCGTCGCTGCGGCCGACGAGGCGCTGGCCTGCGCGCAGGTGCAGGCGCTGCAGCAGCGGCTCGGCGTCGAGCTGCCCGGCCTGCAGGCGCGCCTGCTGCGCCGTGGCGCGGACGGCTCGTCGACCGGTGCCGAGCCGGGTGGGCTGTCCACCTGGATGGAAACCTACCGCCACGCCGACGGCCTGGGCGGCGATCGGCTCGCGCTGATCCGCCAGGCGGCGCTCGACGTTCCGAGCGTGCGTGTGGGCACCCGTCACGAAGAATGTTTCGAGCCCGTCGACCGCGCCCTGGCGGGCGGCACGGCGGCGCCGGAGCACTGACGCCATGTGCCTGGCCGCCTTTGCCCTGGGCCTGAGCGCGCGGTTTCCGCTGGTGCTGGCGGCCAATCGCGACGAGTTCCACGCCCGCCCGACCGAAGGCCTGGCCTGGTGGCCGCCCACCAGCGAAGGCACCGAGATCCTGGCCGGCCGCGACCTTCAGGCCGGCGGCACCTGGATGGGCCTGAGCGCCGCAGGCCGGCTGGCCCTGCTCACCAACATCCGCGCACCGAGCCGCCAGCAGGCCGATGCGCCCTCGCGCGGCAACATCGTCACGCGCTGGCTCACCACCTGCCAGCGCACCGACCGGTTCTGGATGCAGACGGCCCTGAGCGGCCACAACGGCTTCAACCTGATCGCCGCCGATTTCAGCCGCGGCGACCTTTACTGGATGAGCTCGGCCCACGCCAGCCCGCTGCGGCTCGATCACGGCCTGTTCGGGCTGTCCAACGGCAGCCTCGACGAACCGTGGCCCAAGGTCGTGGCGCTCAAGCAGCAGCTCGGCCTGGCCCTGCAGCGCGCGCAGGACTGCCCCGCCAGCACGCCCGACGAACTGGCGTCGAACCTGCTGGCCGCGCTGGGCGACTCCCGCGTGGCGAGCGACGACCAGCTGCCCGCCACCGGCATCGCGCTCGAGCTCGAACGCCAGCTGTCGGCCTGCTTCATCCGCACGCCCGATGGCCGCTACGGCACACGCTGCTCGACGGTGCTGATCACCGAGCAGCGCGGCGACGGCCTCGTCACGACGGTCTACGAACGCAGCCACGCGATCGCCGGCCGCCCGAGCCAGCTGCGCCGCGCGACCCTGCACGACTGGCCGCCGCGCCCGGCCGGCGACGCCCTGCTGCTGCCGCTGGGTGCGCAGCGGCCGATGCTGGTCCACCACCACCCGCAGCCGCACCGGTCGGCGGCCGCGCGTTTCCCGGTGATGCTGTCGGACTTCGACGCCACCGCCGTCCGCGGCTGAACACGCCCGGTTCAGGGCGCGCGCACCATCTCCTGGTGCAGGATGCCGGCCTCCTCGAAGGCCTCGCCACGCGGCACGAATCCGACCCGCAGGTAGAAGCCGACCGCCGACTGCTGGGCGTGCAGCACCACCTCGTGGAAACCGCGTTCGCGCGCCGCCGCCAGCAGCGCGTCGAGCACGGCGCGGCCGACATGGCCGCCGCGCATCGACGCCCGCACCGCCATGCGGCCGATGCGCCCCACGCCCGGCGACGGCTCGAGCAGCCGGCCGGTCGCCAGCGGCATGCCCAGGCGGTTGACGGCCAGCGCATGCACGCAGGTCGCGTCGGCGGCATCCCACTCCAGCTCGGCGGGGATGCGCTGCTCGTGCACGAACACCTCGGTGCGGATCGTCTGGGCGCGCCCGCCCAGTTCAGCCCAGCTGCCCACCCGCACGTCGAGCATCGGCGCGCCGCCCTCGTAGGCGAGCAGGGTCTCGCGCAGCGCCTGCGGCACCGGCCGGCTGGTGCGGCTGACCGGGTCGACGAACACGTAGACCAGTTCGCCGCCGACGAGCAGTTCCTCGGCGCGGAACACCGCGCAGCTGAAGGTGATCGAGCTGTTGCCGACGCGCTCGCAGCGCACGCCGATCTCGAGCTGGTCGTCGAACCGGGCGCTGGCTTCGTATTCGACCGTGGCCTTGCGCACGTACAGGTCGCCGTCGAGCTGCGCCATCGTCTCGTGATACGGCAGCGCCAGCGCGCGCCAGTAGTCGGCCACCGCGGTGTCGAAATACATCAGGTAGTGGCCGTTGAAGACCACCTGCTGCAGGTCGACCTCGGCCCAGCGCACCCGCAGGCGGTGCAGGAAACGGAAGCTGTTGCGGCGGCTCATGCGCGTTCTCCGGGCATCTGGAAGGCCGCGCGCAAGGCGTCGGCGATCGATTGTTGGGCTTGCAGGGCTTCGGGGATGGCCCGGCCCAGCTTGATGAAGTCGTGCGTCACGCCGCGCCACAGCTCGAGCTGCACTGGCACGCCGGCCATGCGCAGGCGGTCGGCGTAGGCCAGGCCCTCGTCGACCAGCGGATCGCATTCGGCCAGGCCGATCCAGGCCGGCGCGACGGCGTCGTGGTCGGGCGCGAGCAGCGGCGCGAACCGCCAGTCCTCGCGCTGGCCGCGGTCGATGTAGTGGTCGAAGAACCACTCGATCGCGGCGCGCTCGAGCAGGTAGCCCTGCGCGTAGGTGTGGTGCGAGCCGGTGTCGGCATGCGCCGTGGTGCCCGGCGTGATCAGCACCTGCAAGGCCAGCGGCAGGCCGTGGTCGCGCGCCAGCAGGGCGACCACCGCCGAAAGCGTGCCGCCGGCGCTGTCGCCGCCGACCGCCAGGCGGTGCGGGTCGAGCCCCAGATCTGCGGCGTGCTGGGCCAGCCAGCCGAGCGCACCCCAGGCGTCGTCGACCGCGATCGGAAAGCGGTGCTCGGGCGCCAGGCGGTAATCGAGCGCCAGCACCGCCACGCCGCTGCGCAGGGCCAGCTGGCGACACAGGCTGTCGTGCGTCTCGAGCCCGCCGATCGTGAAACCGCCGCCGTGCAGGTACAGCAGCACCGGCAGGCCGGCCGCCGTGCTGCCGGCGTAGAGCCGCGCCGGCAGCGCCACGCCGGGCGCCACGGTGATCTGCAGGTTCTCGACCCGTGCCAGCGGCGCGCGGGGCAGCTCCAGCACCTCGGCGCCGGCGTGGTACAGCTGCTGGGCATCGGCCGGGCTGAGGTGGTGCAGCGCGGGACGGTCGGCGCGGTGGATGCGCTGCAGCAGCGCGTGCATCGCGGGGGTCAGGGGAGCGGGCGGGAGCGGTTTCATGCGCGCTGGCGTGAGCATCGAGCCCGCCAGTGTCGCGCAGCCGGCGACCCTCAGGCGCCTCGTGGTCGCCCTCGCCGGCTCACCCAGCACGTGAAGAACTTGACGAAACGCCAGACCGCAGCGAATCCCGTGCGCGCGGAAGGTGCGTTGCTGGCGTGCAGGCTGCGCAGCAGCCGCAGCAGATCGGCCACGCCCAGGTGCAGGACGCCGGTGCCGACAACCGCGCCGCTGGCGTCGACCCCCTTGTGCAGCGTCGTGTGCAGCGTGGTGAGGTCGGCGCGCAGGCGCCAGGGCCCACCGGTTCGAAAGCGCTTCTTGCCGATCAGGCAATAACTCTGGCCGGCGTGCACGAACCCCAGTTCGTAGGCGATGTGTGCCGGGTCCGCTCCGCCGCCCGGGCCGACCAGGCCGAAACGGCCCGACTCGGCCGGCAGCGCGACCAGGCCGAGCGGCGCGAAATCGATCCGGCCGGTCAGCCCCGCCGGGTGCCGCGGGTCGGTGATGAAGGCCGCGAGGTCCTCGATGTGGACGGTGGCGTGCAGCGTCAGCGGGGCGGTCGTGCCGAGCTGGAAACCGCCTGCCATCGCCAGGCGCCAGCCCACGCCGACACCGGGCTCACGCATTGCCGTCGCGCCAGGCTCCAACGCGGCCGGCGCACCCGCGCGCAGCGTGCGGCGGGCGTCGCGGTAGCCCATGTCGATCAGCGTCGCGGCGTCGATGCGGCCCAGGAAGAAGTCCGGGTCCAGCGGCAGCGCAACCTCGGGCCTGATGATGTGCACGGCGATCGGCTCGCGGTGACCGAACACCGTCTCGCCCGCGGCGATGCGCCGGTTGATGTCGGCGATGCTCGCCAGCTCGCCGTGCAGCGCGCCCAGCGCGCTCATCTCGATCATGTGCACGTACTGGTTGAAGGCACCGTCGCGGTAGACCGGCGTGTTGCCGATGCACCAGACCAGCCAGAGCTCGCGCGCGCCCCGCTCGACGCAGGCGAGCAGGTTGGCGTCCTTGATCCAGACCGCGTCGGTCCAGGTCTGCCCGTCGGCCTGCACCGCCGGCATGAAGATCGGCAGCGACACGCCGGCCACCAGGCGAGCGATGTCGAGCTGCGCCTGCGGCAGCGGCACGACGGTCTTGTCGTCGAAGCGGCAGACGTTGAACGCGGCGTCGATGCCGGTGGCGGCGCGGATGCGCTCGATCGAGATGCCGAGCGCCGGGTAGACCTTCTCGATCAGCCCGTCAGCGCTGCCGACGGCACTCATGCGGGTGCCGCGCAGGTACTCGGGCAGCGGCCGCAGCGCGGCAAAACCGGTGACCGGCAGGCTGCGCCAGCGCGCGCACAGCTCGTCGGGTGTCAGGCCTGACAGCAGGGCGGCGAGGTTGATGGTGCCGCCGGAGGTGCCGTCGGCATGGCTGAAGCGCAGGCCCTCGTCGAACAGCGCCTTGACCGCGCCGGCCTGGTAGGCCACCCGCATGCCGCCACCGGCGAGCACCAGGGCGCGCCGCACGCCGGCATCGCGGGCGGCGATCGGTGGGGTGTGCGACGCGCTCACGGGATCAGCCGCCGCGGCGGCGCAGGTCCAGGAACAGCAGGCCGCTGGCCAGGTCGAAACCCGCCACCAGCAGCGCGGGCTCCACGAAAACGCCCCGGCCGACGCCCCAGCCGACCATCACCGCCGCCAGCAGCTTCTGCAGCGCCGCCCACAGCAGCACCACCGCCAGCGCCTCGCGTCGGCTCTGCGCGTGCAGCAGGCTGGCGCCGAACAGCACCATGAACATGCCGACGGTGGCGAACAGGTGTGCGCCGGTCCGGTCGGGCGGCGCGGTCGCGATCAGGGCCAGCAGCGGCCCGCCGGCCAGCATCTGCGCCGCGCCGGTCAGGATCGTGATGGCGGCGATGGCCGCGGCGGCGCGGCGCTCCAGTGGCAGCGGATTCATGTCAGTACCCCGGTCCGGTTGCGCGATAGCGGCCGCGATGCGCCCAGCGTGCGAAATACCAGGCCAGCGCCGCCCACTGCACGCACCACAGCCCGACCCGGATGCGGTTGAGCTGCATCCACTCGTCGAGCACGCGGCGCAGCTCGGCGGCATCGGTGATGGGGCCGGCCATCGCCGCATTGAGCGGAAAGATCCATTTCATCGTGATCGCGGTCGCCGCCAGCACGGCCAGCAGCACCACGATCGGCACCCAGCGCGTCGGCTGTCGCCATTCGGCCACCAGCATGACCACGCCGCCGGCGAGCATCAGCCGCGTCATGGTGGTGAAGAACTCGGTGGCCGCCTGGACCTGCGGCACGAACTGCAGATAGTAGTTGTCGGGCGTCAGCTGGGACGCGACCGGAAACGAGAACAGCACCAGCGAGCCGCCGGTGCCGAGGTACATCGACGCGCACAGCAGCAGGAACCCGTGGTTGGCGATCAGCAGCCGGCCTTTCATGATTCGAACTCCCAGTTCGCCGCCCGTGCGGGCGGCGCCAGCCACTGCTGCGACTGGCCGAGCGGATGGGTGGTTTCGAGGCCCTGGACGGCCTGCGCGGGCGGTTGCGGGTCGGTCAGGAACCAGCACTCGAAATGGTCGTCGAGCACCCCGGCGGTCGACGGGAAGAAGCCGGCGGCGATCGGCGTCGGGTCGATGTCGAGCGTCCACAGCGGCGCCATGCGCGGGTGGTCGCCGATCAGCAGCCGCGCCGAGCCGGGGCGAAACAGCGAAAGACCGAGCTTGCCCTTGAAGTAGATGTTCGACTTCATCAGCATGCCGCGGAAGGCGCAGTAGTTGGCCGCGCCCAGGTTCACCGGCAGCCAGGCCGACGACGGCTTCCTGACGTCGATGCGCATCATCATCCGGCCGTCGAGGTCGTACTGGCTGCTGACCCACTGCCGGCCGATCACGAAGTCGAGGCTGGCCTGGTGCTTGGGCATGCCCCAGATGCCCTTGCCGCCCTTGACCGACACCTCGCTCGACACCGGCAGGTCCCAGACGTACTGGCCGGTGCCGAAGGTCTTCATCAGCAGGCCCGGCAACAGCGGCGGCGCCGGGCGCCGGCCGTGCGTGCAGGCGATCGCGATCGAATATTCGATGTACTGGCCGATGTCGGTGACGCGGTAGTCGATCACCGTCACCACCAGCAGGCCGCGCTTCCACAGCCGCAGGGGATGGACCTCGTTGCCGGGGATCAGGCGCCGCGCGGCGTCGGCGTCGATCGAGAACACCGCCATCAGCGCGGGCGATCGTTCGGAGTTGATCGGCATCTCGAACCGGATGCCGTCGACCAGCGCGTGGCGGCCGGCGAGGCGCAGTTGTCGGGCAGGTACAGCCATGTCCGTGCTCCAGTTGGGCTCGGTCCGGCGGGCCGGACTTGCCGATGGATACGCTTGTTTCAGCTTCCGGGATTGACGTCCCGATGTCAATCCGGGCCTCCGCAAACGGGGGGAGCCTCGGTCCGGCCTGCCCTCGGGTCAGCCCAGCAGGCGCTCGTCGCCGGCCGGCCACGCCAGCTCGACCGCAAATCCGCTTTCGACGTCCGGCAGGTGCAGCTGCCCGCCGTGCGCCCGCGCCACCAGCTGCGCCAGGTGCAGGCCCAGGCCGGTGCCCTGGCCCTGGCTCGGCGCACCGGCCGGCTCGGCGGCAGCTGACGCCGCGGCGCCGGCGAGCGTCTGGCGCAGCCAGTCGCGCTGCTCGGCCGGCACGCCCGGGCCGTCGTCGTGCAGGCGCAGGCAATCGGGCGCCGGCAGCGACAGCACCACCCGGTGGGCCCCGTGGCGCTGGGCGTTGTCGAGCAGGTTGAGCAAGGCGGCGGCCAGCAGGTCGGCGTCGGCATCGAACACCGCGCCGTCGGGCACATCGACCTGCAAGCCCGCGACCGGCAGCCGCGCCAGCAGCGCCGGCAGGTCGACCGGCTCGCGGCTGAGTTCCTTGGCCTTGTTGCGAAACAGCAGCAGCAAGGCGGCGACCACCCGCTGCAGCCGCGTGCTGGCCTCGCGCACCCGCCGCAGGCGCGGCTGCAGCTCGGGCGGGCTTTCGCGCAGCGCCACCGCCAGCTGGGCGTCGATGCCGGCCAGCGGCGTGCGCAGCGCGTGCGCGGCGTGGGCCGAAAACACCCGCTCGTGCGCCAGCCGGCGCGCCAGCCGGTGGCCCAGCTCGTCGATCGCGGCATGCACCGGCTGCAGCTCGGCACGCTCGGCCGGGCCCAGGCTGACACCGGGCTGGCTGGGATCGTGGTGGGCGAGCCGGTCGCTCAGGCGCTGCAGCGGCAGCAGCTCGTGCCGGATCTGCGCCCCGAGCGTCAGGTAGGCCAGCAGACCGACCCCGAGCGCCGCCAGGCCGGCATTGAGCCCCACCGACAGGCGCGCCTCGTGACGCTCGGCGCGGGTCTGCGCCACGTAGAGCATGCGACCGCGGCCGGCCAGCGCCACCCCCAGCACGCGCCAGTCGGGCGTGTCCGAAAACCCCGCGGTCGCGGTGGCGTGCAGCGCTTGCGCCGGTGCGCTCGGTGAACGCAGCAGCACCCGGCCGTCGTGGCTGACCATCTGCCAGGCGAACCGCTCCTCGCCCAGACTGCCGATCTGGCCCTGCACCGGCAGGCCCGGCGGCAAGGCATCGGCATGGCTGGACAGCAGCGCGCTCATCACCTGCGCCGAGGCGCGCAGGGTGTCGTCGAGCAGTTCGTCGATCTCGTGCTCGACCGTCAGCAGCACCGCCAGCGAGCCGGCCACCACCCAGACCAGCGACCAGCCGATCATCATGCGGCCGAGCCGCTGGCGGATCGAAGCCAGCCGGCTCACGCCTGCTGGCCCATGCGGTAGCCGAGGCCGCGCACGGTCTCGATCAGCGTCGCGCCGAGCTTGCGGCGCAGGCTGGAGATGTGCACCTCGAGCACGTTGCTGACCACCTCGGAGTCCTGGCCGAGCACCAGCCGCTCGAGGTCGGGCTTGGGCACGATGCGCCCGGCCCGCAGCGCCAGGGCCTCGAGCACCATCCACTCGCGCGCGGTCAGCTCGATGCGCGGGCCGTCGCGCCAGGCGGTGCGCGCCTGCAGGTCGATCTCGACGCCGCCGAAGCTCAGCCGCGGCACCGCCGCACTGGCCAGGCGCCGCGCCAGCGCCCGCAGGCGGGCGGCCAGTTCCTCCGGGGCGAAGGGCTTGACGAGGTAGTCGTCGGCGCCCTGGTCGAGCCCCATCACGCGGTCTTCGAGCCGGTCGCGCGCGGTCAGCATCAGCGCCGGCGTGGTGTCGCCGTGGGCGCGGCGACCGCGCAGCCAGGCCAGGCCCGAGCCGTCGGGCAGCTGCCAGTCGACCAGCAGGGCGTCGTAGGGCTCGCCGCGCAGCGCCTCGGCATGGGCCAGGCGGCTGCACCAGTCGACCACATGGCCCTCGGTGCGCAGGTAGTCGCGCAGGCCCTCGCCCAGGATCAGATCGTCTTCGAGCAGCAGCAAACGCATGGTGTGACACGGAAATCGTGTCCGCAACGGTAACACCGGCCGTCGCGGGGCCGGCTTCAGACCGACTTCAGTTCGGCAGTCTGAAATCCGCCCCGATGTCCGACCACAAGCCCCCTTTCACCGCTGCGGCCGCTGCCGCCGCCCCGTCACGCAGCGCGCCCGATCGATTCGCGATCCCCGCCACCGTCGAACAGCTGGTGCTGGTCGCCAGCCTGTTCTTCCTGCTGACGGCCAACCGGCAGTTCGTCAGCGCCGCCTTGCAGGGGCGCTCGCTGACGTCGCTGTCGACCTGGGGCTTCGGGCTGGCGCTGAGCGTGATCGTGATGGGCATCCACCTGCTGCTGCTTGCGCTGGCGGCCAACCGCTGGACCGTCAAGCCGCTGCTGGCGGTGCTGATCGTGGCCACCGCGTCGGCCAGCCATTTCATGCAGCAGTTCGGCGTCTACCTCGACCCCTCGATGCTGCGCAACGTGCTGCGCACCGACGTCGGCGAGGCCGGCGAGCTGTTCAGCCTGGCGATGGCCGCGCACCTGCTGGTCTACGCCGTGCTGCCGCTGCTGCTGCTGTGGCGGGTGCGCATCGTCAACCGGCCGTGGCTGCGTGCCGGCGCCGCACGGGCAGGCCTGCTGCTGGCGGGCGTGGCGGTGCTGGTCGGGGCGCTGCTGGCGGTGTTCCAGCCGTTTTCGTCGCTGATGCGCAATCACAAGGAAATGCGCTACCTGATCACGCCGGCCAACGTGCTGTGGTCGCTGGCCAGCGTGGCGGTGCAGGACGCCCGAGGCGCTGCCAAGCCGCGTCAGCCGATCGGCCTGGACGCCGTGCCCGGCCCGAGCTGGGCGACCCGGCACAAGCCGCGCGTGCTCGTGCTGGTGGTGGGCGAGACCGCCCGCGCCGCCAACTGGGGCCTCAACGGCTACGCCCGCGACACCACCCCCGAGCTGGCCGGCCTGCCGGTGCTCAACTTCAGGGACGTGACCGCCTGCGGCACCAACACCGAGGTCTCGCTGCCCTGCATGTTCGCCCCGGTCGGCCGGCGCGACTACGACGAAGACCGCATCCGCGGCAGCGAATCGCTGCTGCACGTGGCCGCCCGTGCCGGCGTGGCGGTGCACTGGCGCGACAACCAGTCCGGCTGCAAGGGCGTCTGCGACGGCCTGCCCAACGACGTCGTCGCCACGATCAACCCGGCCGGCCTGTGCGAAGGCGGGCGCTGCCTCGACGAGGGCCTGCTGCACGGCCTGGACCAGAGCCTGGCGCACGCCCGCGGCAACCAGCTGCTGGTGCTGCACCAGCTCGGCAACCACGGCCCGGCGTATTCGAAACGCTATCCGCCGGCCTTCGCACGTTTCCAGCCGGCCTGCACCAGCGACGACCTGCGCCTGTGCACGCCCGCCGAGATCGTCAACGCCTACGACAACAGCCTGCTCTACACCGATCACCTGCTGGCCACGCTGATCGCCAAGCTCCGGGCCCGCTCCGACCAGATCGACACGGCCATGATCTACGTGTCCGACCACGGCGAATCGCTGGGCGAGAACAACCTGTTCCTGCACGGCATGCCCTATCCCATCGCGCCCGACGTGCAGAAGAAGGTGCCGATGGTGATGTGGCTGTCGGACGGCTGGAAGCAGCAGGCCGGCCTCGACAGCGCCTGCCTGCAGCGTGTCGCCAAGGCCCCCGCGAGCCACGACAACCTGTTCCACACCGTGCTCGGCCTGCTCGACGTCAGCACCGGCCTGCACGAAAGACCGCTGGATCTGCTGGCTCCGTGCAGTGCCGCCGGTCTCGCCAAGCCCCCCGCCACCCCGGCGGCCGGCGCGTGACGACGCTTGCGGCGGCGCGGCAGCCGGCCGGGCGTGCACGCCGTGATCTGCGGGTCACGCTCGGCGCCGCGGCGGCGCTGCTGCTGTGGGATCTGTCGGGGCTCGACCTGGCGGTCAGCGCCGGGTTCGGCAGCCCGCAGGGTTTTGCCCTGCGCGACGCCTGGTGGACCCGCGACCTGCTGCACGAGGGCGGCCGCCGCCTGTCGATGGTGGTGCTGGCCATCGTGCTGATCGACTGCTGGCGGCCGCTGACCCGCGGCCCGGACCGGCGCACGCGCCTGGCCTGGCTGGGCGCCACGCTGGCGAGCCTGCTCGTGGTGCCCGGCATCAAGCGGGTCAGCGCCACCAGCTGCCCGTGGGATCTGAGCCTGTTCGGCGGCATGGCGCGTTACGTGTCGCACTGGCAGATCGGCATCGGCGACGGCGGCGGCGGCCACTGCTTTCCGTCCGGGCATGCCGTCTCGGCGTTTGCCTTCTTCAGCCTGTACTTCCTGTGGCGCGACCACCGTCCGCAACTCGCACGCAGGCTGCTCGTCGCCGTGCTGCTGGTCGGCAGCCTGTACGGCTTGGCCCAGCTGGCCCGTGGCGCGCACTACCCGAGCCACGTGCTGTGGTCGGCCTGGCTGTGCTGGACGCTGTGCCTGGCGTGGGACCAGGCGTTTCGCCGCCAGACCCTGGCGAAACTTGATCTGTAACAACAGTCGGTCAAGTGTGCGGAAATAAGCAAGCGCCACCGCACCGATCCGCCGACCGATGCACGGGCAAACCCGGCCCACACGTGGGAAAGCTGCCCACACACAGGCGCATCGCGGTTTTCAACAGACGTTCACGGCGTCGCACCTTTGCTCACATAGGCGATTTAAGGCGCTTTTAAGCTTCGTTCCAGCGCAGACCGGTTCATTCATCCAGAACGGGGTGGTCTGTCGAACTTGTCTGTTGAACGAGCCGACACCCGTCGGCCCTTGCCGGAGCTTTCATGGAATTCACCCGCCTTGCTGTCGTCTATCTTCACCTGATCGCCTGCTGCGTGGCCATCGGACTGGTCCTGACGAGCGACATCGCCATGGTCAGGAAACTGATCACCGGCGACACCACGCGATCACGATCCGATTCCGAACACCTCGACCAGCTGCAAAGCACGGTATCGCGTGCGCTGCTGGCCTTGTGGATCACCGGTATCGCCGTGGTCGCGCTCGACGCCTCGGTCAAGGGCTGGAGCTATTTCGAGAACCCGAAACTGCAGGCCAAGATCGGGCTGGTGCTGCTGCTGACGATCAACGGCGTGCTGCTGCACAGGACCGTGCTGCCGCTGATGCAGAAAGCCGGTTCGCTGCTCAAGCTCAAACCCGCCCAATTGCACCTGACGGTGTTTGCCGGCTCGGTCTCAGGCGTCACCTGGTTCTATGCCGCGTTCATGGGCGTGGGCCGGCCGCTGGCCTGGAAATACTCGCTGGTGGAACTGCTGGCGGCCTATCCGGTGATGATCGTCGGCGGTTATGCCGGCATGCTGGCCCTGACCGCCTGGGCCAGGACCCGCAACGACGACGAAACCCAGTTCATGGAATATCAGGGCCATCACCAGCCGATGTCGGCTGCGATGTGAGCGGGCGCCCTCATTTCTTGACCTGCAGTTTCGCGAACGCCGCCGCCAGGGCACCGGCCGGCGCCGGCTGCGCACCGCGCGGCGGCGGCGCAAATCGTTCGCCGCGCCCGGCGGCCTTGAAACTGTTGTCGGCCGCCTTGCCCGCACCCTTGGGCTGAGCCGGCGCGTCGAGTTTCATCGTCAGCGAAATGCGTTTGCGCGCCAGGTCGACTTCCAATACCCGCACCTTGACGATGTCGCCGGTTTTCACCACCTCGCGCGCGTCGTTGACGAACTTGTTGCTCAGCTGGCTGACGTGCACCAGGCCGTCCTGGTGCACGCCCAGATCGATGAAGGCACCGAACTGCGCGACGTTGCTCACCGTGCCTTCGAGCACCATGCCTTCGCTCAGGTCCTTGATGTCCTCCACGCCGTCGTTGAAACGTGCCACCTTGAAATCCGGGCGCGGGTCGCGGCCGGGTTTCTCCAGCTCGGCAATGATGTCCTTGACCGTGATGGCGCCGAATTTCTCGGTCGCATACAGCTCGGGCTTGAGCGTCTTCAGCACGTCGCTGCGGCCCATCAGCTCGGCCACCGGCCGGCCGGTGCCGGCGATCATCTTCTCGACCACCGGGTAGGTTTCCGGGTGCACGCCGGTGATGTCGAGCGGGTTGTCGCCGCCGCGGATGCGCAGGAAACCCGCCGCCTGCTCGAAGGTCTTGGGGCCCAGCCCCGCCACGTCGAGCAGCTGCTTGCGGTTGCGGAACGCACCGTTGGCATCGCGCCAGCGCACGATGCTGGCCGCCACCGTGCCGCTCAGGCCCGACACGCGTGACAGCAGCGGCGCCGAGGCGGTGTTCAGGTCCACGCCCACCGAGTTGACGCAGTCCTCGATCACCGTGCCCAGCGTGCGCGCCAGTTCGCCCTGGTTGACGTCGTGCTGGTACTGGCCGACGCCGATGCTCTTGGGGTCGATCTTGACCAGCTCGGCCAGCGGATCCTGCAGCCGGCGGGCGATCGAGACCGCGCCACGCAGGCTGACGTCCAGATCCGGCAGCTCCTTCGAGGCGAACTCGCTGGCCGAATAGACCGAGGCACCCGCTTCGCTGACCACCACCTTGTCGATCAGCGTGCCGGGGGCGAGCTGCTGGATGCGCTTGATCAGGTCGGCCGCCAGCTTGTCGGTCTCGCGGCTGGCGGTGCCGTTGCCGATGGCGATCAGGTTCACGCCGTGCGTCGCGCAGAGCTTGGCCAGCGTGTGCAGCGAGCCGTCCCAGTCGCGCCGCGGTTCGTGCGGGTAGACGGTGGACGTGTCGAGCACCTTGCCGGTGTCGCTCACCACCGCCACTTTCACGCCGGTGCGGATGCCGGGATCCAGACCCATCACCACCCGCTTGCCGGCCGGCGCGGCCAGCAGCAGGTCGCGCAGGTTCTCGCTGAAGACCTTGATGGCGACGGCCTCGGCCTCTTCGCGCAGGCGGGTGAACAGGTCGCGCTCCAGGCTCAGGCTGAGCTTGACCTTCCAGGTCCAGGCCACGCACTTGCGGATCAGCGCGTCGCCGGGCCGGTTGGCGTGGCTCCAGCGCAGGTGGATGGCGATCTTGCCCTCCGCCAGGCTGGGTTGACCGGGCTGCAGTTCCTCGTCGGTCGCCAGCTTGGCGTCGAGGATCTCCAGCGTGCGGCCGCGGAAGACGGCCAGCGCACGGTGCGAGGGCACGCGGCGGATGGGCTCGTCATACGCGAAGTAGTCGCGGAACTTGGCGACGTCCGGGTTGTTCTCGTCCTTGCCGTCCATCAGCTTGGACTTGAACAGGCCCTCGTCCCACAGCCACTCGCGCAGGCCCTTGACCAGCGCGGCGTCTTCGGCCCAGCGCTCGCTGAGGATGTCGCGCACGCCGTCGAGCACCGCCAGCGCGTCGGCAAAACCGGCGGTCGCCAGCGCGGTGGCACCGCCGTCATAGGCCGCGATGAAGGCCTCGGCCTGGGCGCGCGGGTCGAGCGTCGGGTCGGCAAACAGCCGGTCGGCCAGCGGCTCGATGCCGGCTTCGCGGGCGATCATGCCCTTGGTGCGGCGCTTCTGCTTGTAGGGCAGGTAGAGGTCTTCGAGCTCCTGCTTGGTCGGCGCGGCCTCGATGGCGGCGCGCAGTTCGGGCGTCAGCTTGCCCTGCTCGGCGATGCTTTTGAGCACCGCGGCGCGGCGATCCTCGAGCTCGCGCAGGTAGCCCAGGCGCGACTCCAGGTCACGCAGCTGGGTGTCGTCGAGGCCGTCGGTGGCCTCCTTGCGGTAACGCGCGATGAAGGGCACGGTGGAGCCGCTGTCGAGCAGGTCGACGGCCGACTTGACCTGGGCGGGGCGCACGGAGAGCTCCGCCGCAATCTGCAAAAGGATCTTGTCCAAGGCGCTCTGGGCCCGCGGAACGGGCCGGGTTGGCAGGGAGCGGCGGAGTTTGCCATAGGGCAAATCCGGCGCCCGATGGGCGATCCGGATCCGCGATGCGTGCATCGAGCCCACCATCTGTCGTCTGCACGCGACGATCTGACCCCCATCCCGATCTGAAAAATCCCATCCGTTGTGGCATTTCCATCGAGATCCGTGTGGCGCCGCTGCCGACGCCTTGATGGCCATCAAGTGCTAAGCGCCTGTTCAGGAAGGTCGCTCGACAATTGCTGCATGTATTTCCGACCATCCCGGCAGCGCCTCGTCAGCTGGATCGGCATCTGGCTGATCCTGCTGAACGTGCTGGCACCCACCCTCGCCCACGCCAGCCGTGGCGCGGGCGGTGGCGTGCCGCCGGGCATGGCCGAATGGTGCGTGGCGCCGGGCATGGGTGCCACGGCACCGGCTGCCAGTGCCGCCGTCGATGCAGAGTCGGCCCCCGCCGAACGCAGCGCGGCCGGCATGCTCTGCCCGTTCTGCGCCGGCGCACCGGCCGCCCTGGCGCTGGCATCGAACGCACTGCGTTTTGCACCCGCACCGGCGCCCGCTGCGGTGCCGAGCCAGGTGCTGGTGCTGCCGCACGCCGCCGATGGCGTGCCGCGCACCGGCCAGCCGCGCGCTCCGCCGGCTGGTTCCGCCACCGTCTGACCCCCTGAACCCGAATCCCGTCGCCCTGCGGCGCTGCAGTCCTGCACGCCGCCAGGCCTGACCGCGCATGCACCGCGAGCAGCTTTTGCCCGGCCCGATGAGGTCCAGGCGCGCCGCGGCATGGCCTGCGTCCATCCGAACCCGAATCCGAGCCTCTCCATGAACCGAATCCTGCGCACCCGTCCCGCCACCGCTGCCCTGCGCGGCACCCTGGCACTCTCCACCCTCGCCGCCATCGGCGCCCTGAGCGCCTGCGGCGGCGGCAGCGATGCGGCACCGTCCGGCACGACCAGCACGGTCAGCGGTACCGCCGCGGTCGGCGCCCCGATCGTGGGCGGCACCGTCACCGCCAAGTGCGCCGCCGGCACCTCGAGCACCGCCACCACCGGCACCGACGGCCGCTTCGACCTGACCCTGACCAACGCCACCCAGCCCTGCCTGCTGGAAGTCTCCGGCGGCACCGTCAACGGCCGCACCAACACCGACCGCTTCCACAGCGCTTCGCTGGCCGCCGGCACGGTGAACGTCACCAACCTCACCGAGCTGATGGTCGCGCACGCCCTGCAGGCCACGGCTTCGGCCACGACCACCACGCAGTACGCCGGCGCCCTGCCGACCGCGCGCCTGACCGGCACCACGCTGTCGGCCAGCAAGGCCTACGTGCTCGCGCTGCTGCCGCAACTGGGCGCGGCCACGCCCGCCAGTGGCGTGGACATCGTGACCTCGGCCTTCGCGGCCGACGGAACCGGCCTGGACGCCGTGCTGGACGATCTGGCCGCGGCGCTGCGCGGCAAGACGCTGGCCGCCGTCGGCACCGCCATCGGCACGGACGCGGCATCGACCACCGCGCCCGGCAACCCGGCTGCCGCGCTGACCACCGTCGCCCAGAAGGTGCTCAAGGTCAAGTTCGCGGCGGTCGCCGGCAGCGGCAACACCCCCGTGTCGTGTGGCAGCCAGGTGATCGGCGGACTGGGCACCAGCAGCGCCTCGGCCAAGCTGCAGGATCTGCGCTTCTACCTGTCGGGCGCCCAGCTGCTGGACGCGGGCGGCAACGTCGTCAGCACGACCATCAAGCTGCCGCTGAACACGCAGTGGAACTACACCTCGCCGCTGAACGCGAACGACTGGACCACGCTGATCGACCTGGAAAACGGCACCGGCGCCTGTGCCTCGGCCGCCGACGGCACCACCACCGCGGCGATGAACGACACGCTGCGCCTGGTGATTCCGAGCGGCGTCAGCTTCAGCGGCATCCAGCTGGTGATGGGCCTGCCCGATTCGCTGAACAAGACCTCGGCCACCGCACCCGCGCCGCTGGACGCCGCCGCGCTGGCCTGGGGCTGGGCGGGCGGCGCCTACAAGTTCGCCAAGATCGAACTGGTCGACGCCAACAAGGGCACCGCCACCGCCTGGCCGGCACCGGCGACCGGCACCTATGACGCCTTCTACTTCCACCTCGGCGCCACCGGCTGCACGGCCGATCCGATCAGCGGCATCAACACCTGCACCCGCCCGAACCGGATGGCAATCTCGCTGGCGAGCTTCAACCCCGCGACCCAGCAGGTGGCGGTGGACCTGGCAGCCCTGGTCGCCAGCAACGACATCCAGGTGAACCTGGGCGGAGCCCCCGGCTGCATGTCGGGCGCGACCGACGGCGAGTGCATCGCGCAGTTCCCGAACGCCCTCGGCCTGGACGTGAGCACCGGCCGGCCGATCGCCGGCGGCGCCGCGCAGACCGTGTTCCGCGCGATCAGCCGATAAGACAGGAGGCACCGATGTCGCGAGGCAGCGTGAAATCCCGGGTCCGGCTCGCCGGCCTGGCCCTGCTCGGGGCCGCCCTGGCGGCCTGCGGTGGCGGGGGTACCCAGGTCACCGAGACCGGGCTGAGCAATTCCGAGGGCTGGACCTTCGCCGTTCCGGCCGACTTCCCGGCGCCACGCGACTCGGCCGACAACCCGACCACGGCGGCCCGGGTCGAGCTCGGCCGCTTCCTGTTCTACGAACGGCGCCTGTCGGGCAACGGCACGCAGTCCTGCGGCAGCTGCCACCTGCAGGACAAGGCCTTCACCGACGGGCTCACCACCGCCGTGGGTTCCACCGGCGAGAGCCACCCGCGCAATTCGCAGAGCCTGGTCAACGTCATCTACAACGCGACGCTGACCTGGGCCAACCCGACGCTGGTGACGCTGGAAACCCAGATGCTCACGCCGCTCTTCGGCACCCGGCCGGTGGAGATGGGCGTCAACGACGCCAACAAGTTCGAGGTGCTGGCCCGCATCTCGGGCAGCAGCGCGCCCGACTACGGCCGGCTGTTCGCCGCGGCCTTTCCGGGCCAGCCCGGTGCGCTGAACTGGGACAACGTGATCCGCGCGATCGCCAGCTTCCAGCGCAGCATGATCTCGGCCGACAGCCGCTACGACCGGGCCCGGCAGAACCGGGCCACGCTGAGCGACGCCGAACAACGCGGCCAGACGCTCTTCTTCGGCGAACAGGCCGAATGTTTCCACTGCCACGGCAGCTTCAACTTCAACGAGCAGGTGATCTACAACGGCCTGCGCCAGGTCGAGACGCCGTTCCGCAACACCGGGCTCTACAACATCGGCGGCAGCGGCGCCTTTCCGTTCCCCAACCAAGGTCTGTTCTCCTTCACCGAGGCGGCGCCCGACATGGGCAAGTTCCGCGCGCCGAGCCTGCGCAACATCGCCGTCACGGCGCCCTACATGCACGACGGCACGATGGCCACGCTGGAGGAGGTGCTCGACTTCTACGCCGCCGGCGGGCGCGTGATCGCCGACGGCCCGCTGGCCGGCGACGGCCGTGCCAATCCGTTCAAGGACGGCCTGATCGCCCGCATCAACCTGAGCGCCCAGGACAAGGCCGACCTGATCGCCTTCCTGCGCACGCTGACCGACGAACGGCTGCTGGGCGATCCGGCGCTGTCCGATCCCTTCGTGAGCACGCCCGCGCGCTGAGTGCGCCGGTTCATCGACCCCGACACCGTCACACGACCCCGATGCCCATCCCGCCCCCGTTCCTGCGTCGCGCCGCCCTGGCCGCTGCCTGCTTCAGTGCCACGGCCCCGACACTGGCTCACGACCTGAGCCAGGATCCCCTGCCCGCAACCCCCGGCTGGCGCATCGGCGCCGCGGCGGCGGTGACGTCGATGAGCGCCAGCGAGCGCCTGCCGGCCGCACGTCATCCCGGCCTGCCCGGCAGCGGCCAGACCGCCGCCGACCGCAGCGGCCCGGGCCTGGAGCACGCCACGCTGGAAGCGGCGCTGGCCTTCGGCCAGCGGCAGGGCGCGGTGCTGGCGATCGGCAAGCACGGCAGCGACCGCGTGCACACCGAGGCCGCCCGGCTCGACAGCCGCTGGCAGATCGGCCTGGACCGGCTGTCGGTGCAGCTGGGCCGCGACCGCGTGCCGATGGGACCGGTGCTGACCGGCGCCGGCCACTTCGACCGCTACGCGCTGGCGCCGCTGGCCAAGCGCCTGGTCCTCAACGACGACTGGATCTCCGACGGCCTGAACCTGCGCTGGGAGCGCGGCGTGGCCGAAGGGCTGCAGAGCGTCGACGCCGGCCTCTGGCGCGCCCGCACCTGGCCCGGCGGCCTGGACGGCCGGCTGGCACCGGCGGTCCATCTCGGCGGCAGCTGGGGCGACTGGAACCTGAGCGGCTTCGCCGCGTCGCTGGCACCCCGGGCCCGCGGCACGCCCTCGGCCGCCGCCGATGCGCCGCACACCCACGGCCAGCCCGACTGCCGCCGCAGCCTGGCCGCGGTGGCCTGCTTCGACGGCCAGACCCGGCTGCTCGGCGGCAGCCTGATGTGGGACGGCCACGACAGCGGCTGGATCGTCACCGCCGCCGGCCTGCTGCAGCGCGACCGCGGCACGCTGGCGGCGCAACTGGGCATCACCGACTACCGCGGCACCACCCGCGCCGGCTGGCTCGACGTGCAGCGCCTGCTCGGCCAGGGCTGGATCGTGGGCCTGCGCGCCGAGCGGGCCAGCGCCACGCACCGCCTGGTCGGCCCGGGCGCGACCCTGGTCAGCGCCGACGCCGGCCTGGACGGCAACCACCCGATCACCCGGCTGGCCAGCGCGCTCACCTGGGAACCGGGCGGCGGCTGGCTGCTGGGCCTCGAGGCCGGCACCGAACGCAGCGCGCTGCCGACCAACCGCTGGATCGGCCTGCGCGCCGCCTGGTCGGCGCCGGAACTGCTGCGCGGGGACTGGTGATCGGGCCGCAGACCGGCGGGCACCGCGGCTGCCTCGCCCGTCTCATGCGAGACTGCGCCCCGCCACCGCCGTGGCGATCGCCCTCGCCCCGTCCCCATCACCCACCCACAGCCCGCCCACCCGCGATGACGCCCGTCGATCCCCTCCACCTCGCCGACCAGGACCTCGCCCAGATGTTCGAGCTCGCGCCGGTGTCGCTGTGGCTGGAGGACTTCAGCGGGCTGGCCGCGCTGTTCGAGCGCTGGCGGGCCGAGGGCGTGCGCGACCTGCGGGCACATCTGCTGGCCGATCGCTCCCGCATCACCCAGTGCACCCGCCAGCTCAAGGTGCTGAAGGTGAACCGCCGCACCCTGGAGCTGTTCGGCGCCGCCGACCTGCCCACCCTGCTGGCCGGCCTGGACCGGGTGTTCCGCGACGACATGCTCGAGCGCCATGTGGAAGAGCTGGTGCAGCTGTGGAGCGGTGCGCTGGCCTATGCCAGCCAGAGCGTCAACTACACGCTCGACGGCCGCCGGCTCGACGTGGCGCTGCAGGTGCGGGTGCTGCCCGGCCACGAGGGGCGCTGGGACCGGGTGCTGCTGTCGCTGGAGGACATCAGCGCGCGCGAGCGGGCTCGCCAGGAGTTGCAGCGCAGCGAACGCTACGCCGAAGGCCTGTTCCAGCATTCGCCGGTCTCGCTGTGGGTGGAGGACTTCTCCGGCGTGAAGCGGCTGATCGACGAGGTGCGGCAGCAGGGCATCGTCGACTTCCGCGTCTTCACCGACGTGCACCCCGAATTCGTCGAACGCTGCATGGCCGAGATCCGGGTGGTCGACGTCAACCGCCAGACGCTGACGATGTTCCGCGCGGCGGACAAGCCGACCCTGCTCAGGCGCCTGCCCGACGTCTTCCGCGACGAGATGCGCCGGCCCTTCACCGAGCAGCTGATCGAGCTGTGGGCCGGCAAGCTCTACCAGCAGCGCGAGACGGTGAACTACGCGCTCGACGGCGAAGCGCTGCACGTGCACCTGCAGTTCGCGGTGCTGCCCGGGCACGAGGACGACTGGTCGCTGGTGCAGGTGTCGCTGACCGACATCACCGCCCGGCGCAAGGCCGAGGCCTACCTGGAGTTCCTCGGCAAGCACGACGTGCTGACCAAGCTGCGCAACCGCTCCTACTTCGACGACGAACTGCACCGGCTGGAGCGCAAGGCCAGCCATCCGGTGGCGGTGATGTCGATCGACCTGAACGGCCTCAAGCAGGTCAACGACGAATTCGGCCACCGCGCCGGCGACACGCTGCTGCGCCGTGCCGGCGAGGTGCTGGCCAAGGCGGTGGAGCCCCCGGCCACGGTGGCGCGCATCGGCGGTGACGAGTTCGCCGTGCTGCTGCCGATGACCGAGTCGGCGGCGGCCGATCAGGTGGCGGCGCAGATCCAGGCCCTGGTCGCGCTGAACAACCAGTTCCACGGCGGCGACCCGCTGCAACTGGCCATCGGCGTGGCGATCTCCCAGCCCGGCGAGCGCCTGGAAGCCACCCTGCACCGCGCCGACAAGCTCATGTACGAGCAGAAGCAGGCCTTCTACGGCCAGGCCGACCACGAACGGCGACGGGTCTGAGGGGCCGCCGAGGATCGATCTTCAGCGGTCGCGGGGCGGGCGCAGCATCTCGATGTGCGGGATGTTGTCTTCCATGTAGATCTCGCCCAGCGCCACGTAGCCGTGGCGGCCGTAGAAGCGCTGCAGGTGCGCCTGCGCGCTGATGCGGTTGGCCCGGCCGGGCCAGACCGCGTCGCAGCGCCGCATCGCCTCGGCCAGCAGCGCGTCGCCGGCGCCGGTGCCACGCATCGCGGCGGGCGTGACGACCCGGCCGAGCGACGGCTCGTCGTACTTCAGGCCCGGGTCGACCACCCGCGCGTAGGCCTGCACCACGCCCTGCGCGTCGCGGCCGATCAGGTGCCAGCTCTGGCGGTCGAGGCCGTCGACGTCCAGATAAGGCTCCTGCTCGACGATGAACACCTGGCAGCGCAGCGCCAGCGCGTCATAGAGGTCGTCGAGGCCGAGCTCATTGAAGCGGGCCCAGGTCCAGTGAAATTCGATGTTCGCCATGTGGGTGAGGTTCGCGGTGTCCGAATGCCGATCAGTCCGAGCCGGCGCCGTCGAGCTTGCGCTGCAGTTCGCGGATCTGGCGGCCCTCGGCCGGCAGGCGGCGCACGAACTTGAAGGTGCCGGTGGCATGGGCGCACAGGGCGCCGGCGGCGTTGAGCACCCGGCCCTCGGTGAAGGCCAGCGTGCTGGTGCGGTGCAGGATCTTGCCGACCGCGCGCAGCCGGCCTTCGCCGGGGCGCATGAACGAGGTCTTCATCTCCACCGTCACCACGCCGGGGCTGGCGTCGCCCATCGACAGGTTGCTGCTGCGTGCGGCGTGCGCCATCACGACGTCGAGCAGCGTCATGCAGGCGCCGCCGTGCAGCACGCCGAAGGAATTGAGCTGCTCGGCCCGCGGCTCGTAGTGGATCTCGGCCTCGCCGCCGTCGAATCGCATCAGCTCGAAGCCGAGCAGTTCGACGAACGGGATGTGGATCGGGAAGGGAATCGCGCTCATCGCGCCGAGTTTAGAGGCCGGCAGCGTCCGCCGAAGGCCGGCCCCCGCCTCAGATCGGCGCCGCCTTCACCAGCACCGGGCCGGTCGCCACCGCCGGCGGCACGGCGGCCAGACCCGGCGCGGCGGCCACGGCCGCTTCGGTCTGCGGCGGCTGGTGTTCGTTGGCCGAGCCGGTGTCGGTCGACAGCGCCTCGAAGCGATGGCGCGGCAGCTCGAAGTTGTGCTGCATGTCGGTGATGGCATGCACCTGGATCAGCGGCGGCGGCGACTGCACCGAGCCGAAGATGGTGGCAAACGCCACGTCGGCGGCGTCGCGGCCGGTGGCCAGGCGCACGAAGCCCATCGGGATCGCGGTGCCCGACGGATCGAACAGATACCAGCGGTCGCCGAGATAGCACTCGACGTAGGCATGGAAGTCCGGCGGGCCCAGCGCCGGATCGGCGCCGTAGTCGAAGCCGGTGGTGAACCGCGCCGGGATGTTGACCGCGCGGCACAGCGCGATCATCAGGTGCGCGAAGTCGCGGCACACACCCACCCGCTCGAGCAGCGTGTCGGCCGCCGAGGTGTTGGAGTTGGTGGTGTTGGGCATGAAGGCCACGCGCTGGTTGACCCAGTCGCGGATCGCCTGCACCCGCGAATAGCCTTTCCAGAGATGGCCGAACTCGGCGATCGCCAGACGCCCCAGCCGGTCGGACTGGCAGTAGCGGCTCGGGTAGACGTAGGGCAGCACGTGCGACGGCAGGCGCGCCACCGGCACCTCGTCGATCTGCTGCGGCACGGCGACGTGGTGGGTCAGGTCGACGGTGGCGTCGTAGTTGACCTTCAGCGGGCCCGGCGCGGCCGACAGCCGCAACGAGCGGTTGCCGTTCGACGGATCGGTGTGGATCTCGGAGGGCACCGCCTGGCTGAGCAGCAGCTTTTCTTCGACCACCGTCTGGCAGCGGGTGTGCGCGGCGTGGATGTTGAACACGAAGTCGCAGCCCGGGTGCGCGACCGCGTAGTTGAGTTCGAGCGACAGTTTGATTCTGACCATGTGATTCCTGGCGGCGCCCGTGGGTTCGACCGCAGTTCGGTGTGGGGTGCGGCCTGCGTGGCACCCCGAAGCCATGCATTGGACTCTCTTTCGCGGCCAGCGCCGCCAGACAGGGAGCCAGCCGGACATGCAAGACGCACACCAGCGGCAGCCCGCGTGCCTGCATCACGGCCGGCTCAGACCTCGAGCCACTCCCGGCGCACGCCGGCCTGCGCGCGCAGGTCGGCCGGCGTGCCGGCAAACACCACCCGGCCGTGCCCCATCACCAGGCAGCGCGCCGACACCTGCAGCGCGAGCGTCAACTTCTGCTCGACCAGCAGCACCGCCGTGCCGCGCTCGCGCAGCGCCAGCAGCAGGGCCGCCACCTGCTCGACCAGCTGCGGCGCCAGGCCTTCGGTCGGCTCGTCGATCAGGATCAGCGCGGGGTCGCCCATCAGCGTGCGGCACAGCGTGAGCATCTGCTGCTCGCCACCCGACAGCACGCCGGCGGGGCTGTGCTGGCGCGCCGCCAGGTGCGGGAACCGCGTGTACACGTCGTCGAACGACCAGCCGCCCGGCCGGCGGCCCGGCTGGCGGCCGCTCTTTTGGCCCAGCAGCAGGTTCTGGTGCACCGTCAGGCGCGCGAAGATCTCACGGTTCTCGGGCACGTAGCCGACGCCGAGGCGGGCGATCTCGAAGGCCCGGCGGCCGAGCAGCTGCCGGCCCTGCCAGCGCACCGAGCCGCGTGCCTCGACCAGCCCCATGACGGCCTTGACGGTGGTCGAACGCCCGGCGCCGTTGCGGCCCAGCAGGCTGACGATCTCGCCCTCGCCCACCGTCAGGTCGACACCGTGCAGCACGTGGCTCTTGTCGTAGAAGGCGTGCAGGCCGGCGACTTCAAGCATGCGCATTCCCCGCGCCGAGGTAGGCCGCCTGCACGCGCGCATCGGCGCGCACCGCCGCGGGGGTGTCGAAGGCGATCACCTCGCCGTGCACCAGCACCGCGATGCGGTCGGCCAGCTCGAACACCACCGCCATGTCGTGTTCGACCATCAGCAGCGTGCGGCCGGCCGTGACCTCGCGGATCAGCTGCACGCAGCGCTGTGTTTCGCTGCGGCTCATGCCGGCGGTGGGCTCGTCGAGCAGCACCACCGGCGCGCCGCCGGCGATGGTGATGCCGATCTCGAGCGCGCGCTGCTCGGCATACGTCAGGTTCATCGCCGGCACGTCACGGCGCCGGGCCAGGCCGATCTGCGCCAGCACGGCGTCGGCGCGCTGGTTGGCATCGCGCAGGTCGGCCAGGAAACGCCAGAAGGTGTAGCGGTAGCCCAGGCTCCAGAGCACGGCGCAGCGGATGTTCTCGAACGCGCTCAGGCGCGCGAACAGGTTGCTGACCTGGAAGCTGCGCGCCAGCCCGCGGCGATTGACCTGATGCGGCGCCAGGCCGTCGATGCGCTGGCCGTGCAGGCGGATCTCGCCGCGGTCGGGCGCCAGCCGGCCGCTGATCAGGTTGAACAGCGTCGACTTGCCCGCGCCGTTCGGGCCGATGATCGCCACCCGCTCGCCCGCGCGCACCTGCAACCGGGCGCCGCGGATGATCCCGGTCGCACCGAAGCGCTTGTGGACGTCGAGCAGTTCGAGCGCAGGCACGAGGCTCACGGCAGCTCCCCGCGGCGCCGGATCTGGTCCTCGATCGCCAGCTGCGCGGCCTGCCACTGGCGCGCGAACGGCCGCCGGCACAGCTCGAACAGGCCGGCGCCGACCAGCGTGAGCCAGGCCGCGCCGATCCAGCTGTCGACGCTCGTGACGTCGAGCGCGACGCCGAGGTGGTTCAGCGTCGGGCCCGGTGCGGCGGCGTCGAGCTGGCGGTGGTAGAGCATCTCGATCAGCACCGAGCCACCCGCCAGCGCCGCCAGCGCGCTGCCGCCCAGCGCCAGGTAGCCGCCCAGCAGCGCCCGCATCTGTCCGGCCGCGACGATCCGCCCGTTCGCCATCACCAGGCTGGCGATGCCCCCGGGTGCGGCCACCACCATCACCACGAAGACCAGCCCGAGGTAGAGCAGCCAGGCGGCGGTCAGCTCCGACAGCAGCACCAGCGCGATCACCATCAGCACCGCGCCGATGATCGGGCCGACGAAAAACCCCGCGCCGCCCAGGAAGACGAACAGCAGATAGGCGCCCGAACGCGCCGCACCCAGCACCTCGGCGGTGACGATCTCGAAGTTCAGCGCCGCCAGCCCGCCGCCGATGCCGGCGAACAGGCCCGACACCATGAACGCCAGCCAACGCACCGAACGGGTGCTGTAGCCGATGAATTCGACCCGCTCCGGGTTGTCGCGCACCGCATTGAGGATGCGCCCCAAAGGCGTGCGCGTGAACGCGTAGAGCGCGGCGGTGCAGATGAAGCAGTAGATCGCGATCAGGTGATAGAGCTCGATCTGCGGCCCGAAGCTGATGCCCAGCACCGGCGGGCCGACCACCCGGTTGGCGCTGATGCCGCCTTCGCCGCCGAAGAACTCCGGCAGCATCAGCGCCAGCGACCACACCAGCTCGCCGATGCCCAGCGTGATCATCGCGAACGAGGTGCCGGCCTTGCGTGTGGTCACGTAACCGAGCAGTGCCGCAAACAACAGCCCGGCCGCACCACCGGCCAGCGGCACCAGGCTGACCGGCAGGGCCAGATCGCCGGCGGCCACCCGGTTGAGCGTGTGGATCGCCAGATAGGCTCCCAGCCCGCTGTAGACCGCATGGCCGAAGCTCAGCATGCCGCCCTGGCCGAGCAGGACGTTGTAGGCCAGGCAGACGATGATCGCGATACCCATCTGCGACAGCATCGTCAGCGCGAAACTGCTGCGCCACAGCAGCGGCGCGGCCAGCATCAGCGCCGCATAAGCGCCCCACATCGCGAGCCGGATCCAGCCGCGGTGGCGCTTGAGCGGCCGCAAGTCAGTCATCGCGCGCACCGAGCAGCCCGCGCGGGCGCACGATCAGCATCAGCACCAGCAGCAGATACGGCAGGATCGGCGCGGCCTGCGCCAGCGTGATGCGCAGGATCGGCCAGCCGGGCGTGCGGGCGTCGACACCGGCGCCCAACGCATTGAGCAGGCTGGCGAGCGAGCCGTCGACCGCCAGCGGCAGGGTCTGCAGCAGGCCGATCAGGATCGAGCCGACGAACGCGCCGGCCAGCGAACCCATGCCACCCACCACCACCACCACGAAGACGATGCTGCCCATCACCGCGGCCATCGACGGCTCGGTGACGAAGGTGATGCCGCCGATCACGCCCGCCAGCGCCGCCAGCGCGCAGCCGCCGCCGAACACCCACATGAAGACCCGCGGCACGTCGTGACCCAGCGCCTCGACCATCTGCGGGTGCGCGAGCGCCGCCTGGATCACCAGCCCGATGCGGGTGCGCCGCAGCAGCAGCCCCAGCGCCAGCAGCATCAACAAGGCCACCACCATCATGAAGGCGCGGGTCATCGGAAAGCGCGCGCAGCTCACCAGCTCGTCGGCGCCACCGCGGCACAGCTCGGCGCCGGCCTGGCCGGCCACGAGGCTCAGGCCGTGAACCGACGACTGCACGATCGTGAACGCCGTGCCCTGCAACAAGGCCGGCGGCTGGAATGCGACCGGGCCGCGCCCCCACAGCAGCTGCACCCCCTCCAGCACCACGTACGACAGCCCGAACGTGACCAGCAGCTCCGGCACATGGCCGTGGCCACGCAGGCGGCGCAGCACGCCACGCTCGAACAGCGCGCCCAGCAGCCCGACCGCAATCGGCGCCAGCAGCAGCGCCGGCCAGAAGCCCAGCGGCGCAGCCAGGCTGTGGCCGAGGTAGGCGCCCAGCATGTAGAAGCTCGCGTGGGCGAAGTTCAGCACGCCCATCATGCTGAAGATCAGCGTCAGCCCGGCGCTGAGCATGAACAGCAGCAGCCCCGAGCTGAGGCCGTTGAGCAGGTTGATGACGAGCGGGTCCACGAAGGCTAGAGCAACCTCGCCAGCAGAGCCCCCTCGACCGGCGCGCCCAGCGGCACCCAGACCCGCAGCGGGCTGCCCGACGCGACCTGGATGGCCTCGCCGTCGAGACTGCTCATCTTGTCGAGCGTGACCCGCCGGTTGCCGCCCGGGTGGATCACCTCCAGCGTGTCGCCCACCGCAAAGCGGTTCTTGGTCTCGACCTCGGCCCAGCCGTCTTCGCGCACGCTTTTGACCTCGCCGACGAACTGGCTGCGGTGCGCCTGCGAGCTGCCGCTGAGGTAGTTCTGGTAGTCCTGGCTCGGGCGGCGTTCCAGGAAGCCGGCGGTGTAGCCGCGATTCGACAGGCCTTCGAGCTCCAGCAGCAGGCTCGGGTCGAACGGCCGCCCGGCCACCGCATCGTCGATCGCCCGGCGATAGATCTGCGCGGTGCGCGTCACGTAGTACTGGCTCTTGGTGCGGCCTTCGATCTTGAGCGAATCGACGCCGATCTTCACCAGCCGCTCGACGTGCTCGACCGCGCGCAGGTCCTTGCTGTTCATGATGTAGGTGCCGTGTTCGTCTTCCATCACGGGCATCAGCTCGCCGGGGCGCTCCTTTTCTTCGAGCAGCCAGACCCGGTCGGCCAGCGGGTGGCGCGGGCTGCCACCACAGGCGGCAAAGGCGCCCTCGGCCTCGGCCTGCGCCTGGGCAAAGTTGAAGTCGCTGCCGAGCTGAACCGGCGGGGTGGGTTGGACCTCGCCGCTGTCGGTCTCGTCGGTGCCGCCGTGGGTCTTGTAGTCCCAGCGGCAGGCGTTGGTGCAGGTGCCCTGGTTCGGATCCCGCCGGTTGAAGTAGCCCGACAGCAGGCAGCGGCCCGAATAGGCGATGCACAGCGCGCCGTGCACGAACACCTCCAGCTCGATATCCGGGCATTCGTTGCGGATGGCCTCGACCTCGTCCAGGCTCAGCTCGCGCGACAGGATGATGCGTGCCACGCCCATCTTCTGCCAGAACTTGACCGCCGCCCAGTTGACCGTGTTGGCCTGCACCGAAAGGTGGATCGGCACCTCGGGCCAGTCTTTTTCCATGCGCTCGCGCACCATCATGATCAGGCCGGGGTCGGCCATGATCAGCGCGTCGGGCCGCAGCGCGATCACCGGCTCGATGTCGCGCAGGTAGGTGCGCACCTTGTCGTTGTGCGGCAGCAGGTTGCTGGTGACGAAGAACTTGCGGCCGCGCGCGTGCGCCTCGGCGATGCCTTGCCCGATCTGTTCGAGCCGGAACTCGTTGTTGCGCGCGCGCAAGGAGTAGCGCGGCTGGCCCGCATAGACGGCGTCGGCGCCGAAGTCGTAGGCCGCGCGCATCTTGGCCAGGGATCCGGCGGGCAGCAGCAATTCAGGTGGTTTGATCTTCACCCCCGGATTGTCCACGGCGGCCAGGGCCAGAATCGCGACGATGCGCAAACCCACCTGCCCGCCGTGCCGCCCGTGGCTCGTCTTCACGACCTGGGCCGTCGTGGCCCTGGCCGGCTGTGCCGCCGCACCCTCGACGGCACCGCAGGCACCGGCCGAGTCGAGCGTCGGCACCCCACCGACGCCGATCCAGGCCGATGACACCGCGCTGCAGCAGGATTTCAGCCGCTGGATCCTGAGCATGCGCGACACGGCCCGTACCGCCGGCATCGACGAGGCCACGCTGGCGGTCGCGTTCGACGGCATCCGCTACCTGCCGCGCGTCGTCGAATCGGATCGCTCGCAGCCCGAATTCACCCGCACGGTCTGGGATTACCTCGATCGCGCCGTGTCACCGCAGCGCATCGCGCTGGGCCAGGACAAGCTGCAGCAGGTCCGCCCCGAAGCCGACGCCGCGGCCGCCCGCTACGGCGTGCCGGCCGCCATCGTGGTCGCCATCTGGGGCGTGGAAAGCAACTACGGCGGCAACTTCGGCGACATCCCGACCATCGACGCGCTGGCCACGCTCGGCTTCGAGGGCCGGCGCCAGACCTGGGCGCGTGACCAGTTGCTCGCTGCGCTGAAGATCCTGCAGAACGGCGACATCGACCGCGCGCACATGATCGGCTCCTGGGCCGGCGCGATGGGCCAGACGCAGTTCCTGCCATCGGTGTTCCTGAACACCGCCGTCGATGCGGACGGCGACGGGCGGCGCGACATCTGGGGCAGCATGGCCGACGTCACCGCGTCGACGGCGAACTTCCTGGCCCGCGCGGGCTGGCAGGCGCAGCAACCGTGGGGCGCCGAGGTCCGCTTGCCGCCGGCGTTCGACATCGGCCGTGCCGATGCCGCGCTGCGGCAATCCACCGCGCAATGGGCCGCCGAGGGCGTGCAGAGCGTGGACGGCGCGCCGCTGCCCGAGCTGGCCGATGCGGCCATCCTGCTGCCCGCGGGCGCACGCGGGCCGGCCTTCCTGATCGGGCCCAACTTCCGCGCCATCCTGCGCTACAACAATTCGACCAGCTATGCGCTCGCGGTCGCCCTGCTGGCGCAGCGCCTGGCCGGCGGCCCCGGCGTGCAGGCGCCCTGGCCGCGTGATCTGGCGGCGCTCACGCGCAGCCAGTTGCTTGCGTTGCAGACGGCGTTGAACGAGCGCGGCTTTGACAGCGGCACGCCCGACGGGGTGATGGGGCCGGCCACGCGCCAGGGGTTGCTGCGCTATCAGCGCAGCGTCGGGCTGCCTGCGGACGGGTATCCCACTGTGGAGTTGCTGGAGCGGTTGCTGGAGCGGTAGGCGGTGCGGCAGTAACTGCGCCATGGCACAGCCGGAACCGATCAGGCATCACTGCGGCAGCGCAAACGTGGGAAGCCGAAGGTCGAAGGCGATCGCCGCCAGGCGCGTGGCCGCGACCGCGACGAAACCCGCCGCCAGCGCGAACCCCGCGGGCACCTTGGCCGCTCGCATGAGCAGATAGATGGCGATGCCGGCGATGGCTGCCGAGGCATAGATGTCCTGGCGAAGAATCAGCGGGATCCTGGCCGACAGCAGATCGCGGACAACTCCGCCGCCGGCACCTGTGAGCGTGCCCATGAGAATGACCACGAGCGGGTGACACCCGGCGCTTTCGGCGATCCGGGCGCCGGACATCGCAAACAAGGCCAGACCGAGTGCATCGGCGATGAGCAGCGCGCTCGTCGGGATCGGAAAGAAGTGAACCCAGAGCAGGGTCAGCGCGGTTGCGCAGGCGATGGAAAAAAGAGGCCCGGGATCTTCGATCCAGAAGATGGGGTGTCGACTCAGGAGCAGGTCGCGAATCGTGCCGCCTCCGACCGCGGTGACGGATGCCAGCACGAGGATGCCCAGCAGATCGAGCTGCGCAGCGATGCCGGCGAGTGCACCGCTGATGGCGAAGACGGCGACGCCGAAGAGATCGAGGAGGCGCAAGAGCATGGAATGGGCTTGAGTAATGCCTAGCGGCTGCCGTAGGCGGTTCGCTGGAATGATGGATTTGGCGTCGTTATCAGCTTCATGGAATCCTGCTTTTGTTCAGCTCAGAGCCCCCGCAACACGTGCCCTCTGATCGCACTCACGCGCAGCCAGTTTGCGGACGGTATCCCATGCTGGAGTTGCTGGAACGGCAAGTGCCCATCGACAAGATTTTCATCAACCAAATGAATGTCATTCGTGGCGATCGTCGCAACCGATCGTTCGGCTTCAAGAACCCGTTCCGGATCAGTTACACGGAGGAGGCATCCTGAGAACCTTCGGCTCGAAATGCCGAATGGAATTGAACATTGCCGTGAGCCGAAGAGGTGCCAAACGAAAGCGAGAGGAAAAACTCTTTCGGGATGCCCTCAAGCACAAGCGCAGGATCGTTCGCAAACCCGAACCGACTGTAGAACGCCGGATCGCCGACGAGAACACAGCCATTTGCTCCGAACTTTCGAAGTTCCGCAAGGCCCTTCTCCATCAGGGATCGCCCAATACCACGGCGCTGCAAATTGGGCTCTACCGAAATGGGGCCAAGACCATACCAGCCACCCGAACCGTCATCAACAGAGACCGGAGAGATCGCAACATGTCCAACGATGCGACCGGCATCTTCGGCAACGAGCGAAACTGAAAGTGCATGATCGGCCCGCAGGGCACGGATGATGAACTGCTCGGTTTGATGGCTGTAAGGATGAGTGAGAAAGGCTCGCCGTGTGACTTGCTCGATCGAGTCTTCGTCTGACGGTGCCTCAGGGCGAATGGTGATGGTCATGGTGCAAGAGGAATCATGAAGGATGCTGGAAGGTTGTCTTCACGAACGTGTGCCTTCAGTGATTCGAAGAAGAAAATCCGTCGACTAGGGAAATGACAGTGAAGAAATGATCAACCATTTGAGTTGACGCGCGGGGAAGTCCCTGTAGAACGGTTAGCGTCGCTTCGAGTAGGTTGAGGCGTCGAATTGATGGGTCGATCTCTCACGGAAACCTTTCCTGCGCACGCTTGAACGCGTCGTCCCATGGAAGAAGTGTGTCAGAAACCTTCACTCCCGTGACCTGAACTCTGACCTGATCACCGAGTTCCTGCGCATGTCCTGTGACAGTGGTCGCGGCATTTCTATGTGATGCACGTTCAAGTTGCGAGGAATTGATTCCAACAAGAGTTCCTTGTCGAGAGAGTATTGTCATTGTGTAGGAGAAGATCAGTCTGCCGGTTCTGCTATCGACCGAAACAGACACGCTCGTCCAATCGGCGTGGGGTTGCAGCGTATCGGTGCGCGACTGCCCATTAATGACAATGCCATCGAGGTCCTGGTCGAAGTGCTCGACCGTGTAGCGCTTGTCGCCGGCGCGGCCAATAAAGAAGCCAGCCCAAGTCCCGTGAAGGTAAGTACCTCCGAAGATCCACCTGCGCAACCAGTTGATGTGATGTATGGCAGTTTCCGCGCCCTGGCTTACCAAGCGGTAAATGCCGACCGAGCCGAGGACCCCTGCAAGGCTGGCTACTGCAGCGGGGAACATAGGCAAAGCCTGGATGATCGGAACGACCCATGTCATGAGGAAGAACATGACCGCGACGGTCGCCGTCGTCACTAGCGCATAGAACTTGGCTGCAGGGTGCATGGTTCTTTCGTGTGAAATGAGGTAGCGACTGCACGGTCGAGAAATCGCTTGTCGACGCCTAACGAATGGGTCCCCCGCGTGCGTCTTTCATCAGGGTCTGCAACCACGGCGCCGACACGGCACCCGCGCTGCACCAATGACCGGTTGTAGTTTGTCCAGTCCGCACCTTGGCTCGAACCTTCAAACGCATCGCCATCAGTCGCGGCGGTTGGCATCTGCTTTCTCCCTGTATCCATTGAGTCATCGCTGCGCGATAACTCAAGGCTCGTTATTGCTTGACAGATGGGGAAGCCCTTGTAGTTTGCTATGAGCGACATGACCCGGCTCGCCGGGGCATATCCGCTCGATGACGGGGTTGGACATCATTTTTCGAGCATTTTCGACTGTAGCGACTTCAGTTCCTTCTTTGCTGAAGAACGAAACTTTTCCAGATTCTTGATGAGACGATTCACTTCATAGTCGACTTCCAAATCTGTCATAAGGTTGGGACTTAGGAGGATTTTGCCGTCAGATTCGGTGTGGGCGCCAACGGCAATGGCGACAAATGGACTAACAGGGAATTCTCCCTTTTTCCAGTTATGGAGTGGACTATGCATGATTAAATCGTTCATGATATACACCTTCCGAGTAATTTGCAGATACGTGAAGCACACTAGCGCCACCTTGTACTGTCTTTGGCGCCTTTTCCAAGATTGCAGTCTTCGCACAAAATCTGTAGGTTATCAATTTCCCACTGCAATTCTGGATTCCTTGAGCGAGGCTTAATATGATCTACATGAAGAACAACTCCATTGTCATTTGGTGTTCTGCCGCAAAGCGAGCACCTGCGACCGTAACGACGGAAGGCTTCATAACGAAGTGATCGCCAGCGTGCAGACCGATAAAATATATCACCGGAATCAGGACTATTCTCTGTCGCCGCATTTGCTGCTTGCTGAATTAATGCCAATTCAGATAGTCGACGCTCTTCTGCTTCTTTGCGGTTTTGGAGATCAATTTGACGCCGGATGGAGGCCTGAAAGCACTCCTCGCGCCATTCAGCAGCTTTCACTTCCCGTTCTGACTGCAAAGACTCCGCCTCCCTAGCGATCTCCTCGGTGTCAACTTGATTCTTTGTTGATTCATAAGAGCCGAATGACCGTACCCCCCGTACAACTGACGTAAGCATGCGAAAGAGAAGGCTAGGCATTACTTGCTTGACGCCCAACGTTAAATGGACCAACCACCAACGCGACGGCGCGTTGGCCTAATTCTGACCTGCAATGGCAGTGCATCCATTTTTTCCTCATGACCGCTCGCATGGTTGCGGTGTGTGAACTGAAATGGGCGGACGAAATTTCTCGGACGTGTTGCCGCTTGACTCCGTCAACTCAATATCCCCCAGTCCATGGCGTGCCGTCAAGCACGACGCAGGGGGATGTGCGCGCAAGACAGACTGCTCGCAGAACAGCGCTCAAGAAACTGGAACAGCCCCGGACATCAGTCACACAGTCCTGCGACTCGGGAAACATCGCCGCCATGTGCCTGCAAATCGCCCGCCTTGCGCATGCAACACAGGGTGCATGCAGGCAACAGCCTTGGCCGTTTGGGTAACACGGCGGTGCCATGCGAGGCAACAGGCGTGGCGCTTGCGAACAAGACCGGCGTGCGGGGGCACATTCGCGTCGACGTGCATACACAAGACCAGCATGTAGGGGCACATCACCATGACGTGCAGGCACATCGCCTCAATGTGCAGGCGCAATGACGCGAAGTTCGGGCAAGTCGTTTCATATTGCATGCACAGCGGATCGATCTGCAGGCGCAACGATGCACTGCAGGGGCGCACTGCGGCCATGTGCCTGTGCATGACCACGCTGTGCTCCCGCATTCAGGTCATGTCCATACGACCTGAACCGTTGTTGCATGCACATTCGCGCGTCGCAGATCGACACCTCGCCGCTCAGCCCCCCGGCAGCACATGCCCCTTGAACATCTCCCGCAGCCTGATCTTCAACAGCTTGCCCGTAGCGGTATGCGGCAGTTCGTCGACAAACACCACATCATCCGGCGCCTGCCACTTGGCGATGCGGCCCTCGTAGAAAGCGAGCATCTCCTCGCGGCTGAGGTCGACGCCGGGTTTGCGCACCACCACCAGCAGCGGGCGCTCGTCCCACTTCGGGTGCTTGCAGGCGATCACGGCGGCTTCGTAGACGCCGGGGTGGGCCATCGCGATGTTCTCGAGTTCGATCGAGCTGATCCACTCGCCGCCTGATTTGATGACGTCCTTGCTGCGGTCGGTGATCTGCATGAAGCCGTCGGCGTCGATGGTGGCGACGTCGCCGGTCGGGAACCAGTCCTGGCCGTCGAGTCGGCGCAGTGGGCTGTCGTCGCGGCCGAAGTAGCTGCTGATGACCCACGGGCCGCGCACCAGCAGGTCGCCGCTGGCCTTGCCGTCCCAGGGCAGCGCCCGGCCGTCGTCGCCGACGATGGCCATGTCGACGCCGTAGATGACGCGGCCCTGTTTTTCGAGCAGGTGGTGGCGGGCCTGCGGGTCGAGCGCCTGGTGCTTGGCCTTGAGCTTGGACAGCGTGCCCAGCGGCGACATCTCGGTCATGCCCCAGGCGTGGATCACCTCGACGCCGAAATCCTGTTCGAGCGTGCGCATCATGGCCGGCGGGCAGGCCGAGCCGCCGATCACCGTGCGCTTGAAGCTGCTGAACTTGAGGCCGTTCGCCTTCATGTGATTGATCAGGCCGAGCCAGACCGTCGGCACGCCGGCGCTGAAGGTGACCTGTTCGCCCTCGAACAGCTCGTGCAGCGACTTGCCGTCGAGGTGCGGCCCCGGCAACACCAGCTTGGCGCCGACCAGCGCGGCGGCATAGGGCAGGCCCCAGGCGTTGACGTGGAACATCGGCACCACCGGCAGGATGACGTCGGCCGACGAGCAGCCCATGGCATCGGGCAGCGCCGCGCCGTAGGCGTGCAGCACGGTCGAGCGGTGGCTGTAGACGGCGCCCTTCGGGTGACCGGTGGTGCCCGAGGTGTAGCAGAGGCTCGACGCGGTGTTTTCGTCGAAGCTGGGCCAGGCGTAGGCGCCGTTCTGCGCCTCGACCAGGTCCTCGTAGCACTTGAGCGACTCGATCGAGGTGCTGGCCGGCATGTGCGCGCGGTCGGTCATCAGCACGAAGTGGCGCACCGATTCGAGCGCTGGCGCGAGCTTCTCGACCAGCGGCAAAAAGGTCAGGTCGAAACACAACACGCGGTCGGCAGCGTCGTTGACGATCCAGGCGATCTGGTCGGGGAACAGCCGCGGGTTGATGGTGTGGCAGACGCGCTGCGAGCCCGAGCAGCCGTAGTAGATCTCGAGGTGGCGGTAGCCGTTCCAGGCCAGCGTGCCGATGCGGTCGCCGGGCTCGCAGCCGAGCGCGTCGAGCACCTGCGCCACCTGGCGGCTGCGCCGCTCGGCGTCGCGCCAGGTGCTGCGGTGCAGATCGCCCTCGACCCGCTTGGAGACGATCTCGGTGTCGGCCGCATGGCGGGCGGCGTGCACCAGCAGGCTCGAGATCAGCAGCGGCATCTGCATCATGCGGCCCGGCATCGGGCCGGACGAACGGGCGGTCAACGGGCTCATGGCGATCCTCTCGATGTGGATCGGGCCACTATAGAAAGCAGCGCCCGCGCCTTGGCCCAGGCTAACCCTAGCCGGGCGCAAGACCCCAGCCCAGGCGCTACGGGGGGCGCTGGCTAAACTGCCGCTCATGAGTGCCCTGCCCCTGCCGCCCCCGACCGGTTTCGACCCCGCCCAGCTGCGCTGGATCAACCGTTATGCCGAACTGGGCCCCGCCTTCGGCCGGCGCCAGGGTGGCCTGGCACTGCCCGATGCGCGCTGGGTGGCGGTCAGCGAGGGCGCCGCGGCCGAGCTCGGCTGGGCCGGCGACTGGTGGCTGCACCCGCAGGCGCTCGCCGCCCACAGCGCCGGCCCGAGCTGGCCGGGATCGACGCCGATGGCCACCGTCTACAGCGGCCACCAGTTCGGCAGCTGGGCCGGCCAGCTCGGCGACGGCCGAGCGCTGCTGCTCGGCGAGATCGACACCCCGAGCGGCCCGCGCGAGATCCAGCTCAAGGGCAGCGGGCTGACGCCGTACTCGCGCATGGGCGACGGCCGCGCGGTGCTGCGTTCGTCGATCCGCGAGTTCCTGTGTTCGGAGGCGATGGCCGGGCTCGGCATCCCGACCACGCGGGCGCTGGCGATCACGGCCTCGCCGCTGCAGGTGCGGCGCGAGGGGCCGGAGACGACCTCGGTGGTGACGCGCACGGCGCCGAGCTTCATCCGCTTCGGCCACTTCGAACACTTCTGCCACCACGGCCAGCCGGCGGCGCTGCGCCAGCTGTTCGACTTCGTGCTCGAACACCACTACCCCGAGTGCCGCGACGCGCCCCACCCCGCCGCCGCGCTGCTCGAAAGCGTCAGCCGGCGCACCGCCGAGCTGATGGCGCAGTGGCAGGCGGTGGGTTTCTGCCACGGGGTGATGAACACCGACAACATGTCGATCCTCGGCCTGACGATCGACTACGGGCCGTTCGGTTTCCTCGACGGCTTCGATCCCGGCCACATCTGCAACCACTCCGACCACCAGGGCCGCTACGCCTACGCGCGCCAGCCGCAGGTGGCGTACTGGAACCTGCACGCGCTGGCGCAGGCGCTGGTGCCGCTGGTCGAGGGCAGCGACGAAGAGATCAGCGAGATCCTCGGCGCCGCGCTCGAACCGTATCGCGAGCTGTTCCCGCATCAGATGGACGCACTGATGGGCGCCAAGCTCGGCCTGCAGAGCCGGCGCGACGAAGACCGCGCGCTGCTCGACGACCTGCTCGGCCTGATGTCGGCCACCCAGGTCGACTACACGCTGTGCTGGCGCCAGCTGGCGGATTTCAGCAGCGCCGACGACGGTGGCACGGGGCCGGTGCGCGATCTGTTCCTGAACCGCCCGGCCTTCGACGCCTGGGCCGCGCGCTACCGCAGTCGTCTGCAGGCCGAAGGCAGCGTCGACGCCGAACGGCGCGCGCGCATGAACCACGTCAACCCGCGTTACGTGCTGCGCAACCACCTGGCCGAGCTGGCGATCCGGCGCTCGCAAGCAGGCGACGACAGCGAGGTGCAGCGCCTGGCCCGGGTGCTGGAGCGGCCGTTCGACGAGCAACCCGAACACGCCGCCTACGCTGCCCTTCCGCCCGACTGGGCACAGACCCTGGAGATTTCCTGCTCATCATGAAAGCGCACGATACCCCCCAGGCCGGCGCCTACGCCGTCGAGAAGTCGGACGCCGAATGGCGCGCCAGGCTCGAACCCGACCAGTACGCCGTCACCCGCCACGCCGCCACCGAGCGTGCCTTCACCGGCAAGTACTGGAACCACTGGGCCGACGGCAGCTACCGCTGCGTGTGCTGCGACGCCCTGCTGTTCGACGCCGGCACCAAGTTCGACGCCGGCTGCGGCTGGCCGAGCTTCAGCGAGGCGGTCGAGGCCGGCCGCGTCGAGCGCATCACCGACCGCAGCCACGGCATGGTGCGGGTCGAGGTGCGCTGCCAGCAATGCGGCGCCCACCTCGGCCACGTGTTCGACGACGGCCCGGCGCCCACCGGCGAGCGTTTCTGCATCAACTCGGCCGCGATCGACTTCACCCCGCGCGGCTGAGCACAAGCACCCGAATCGGGTGTTCGCATTGAGCCGGCGCAGCTGCCCCGGCAGACGCGCGCCCTGATAATCCGTCCCCTCTGCACAAGCACCGCCTGGCATGAAGCTGTTTCTCGATTTCCTCCCGATCATCCTGTTCTTCCTGACCTTCAAGGTCGCCGAAGGACGCGCCGAAGAGGCCGCCGCCTTTGCCACCGAACACCTCGGCGCGCTCGTCTCCGGCGGCGTGGTCGGCGCGGCCGAAGCGCCGGTGCTGCTGGCCACGGTGGTGGTGATCCTGGCCACGCTGGCGCAGGTGCTGTACCTGAAACTGCGCGGCCAGAAGGTCGACACCATGCTGTGGGTGAGCCTCGGGCTCGTCACGGTGATGGGCGGCGCCACGATCTGGTTCCACAGCGAGACCTTCATCAAGTGGAAACCGAGCGTGCTGTACTGGGTGATGTCGGCGGCATTCCTGCTCGCACCCATCGTGGCCGGCAAGGATCTGCTGCGCGCCATGCTGGGCGGCCAGATCGAACTGCCTGCCTTTGCCTGGAAGAAGCTGAACCTGGCCTGGGCGGCGTTCTTCGCCGGCATGGGCGTGCTCAACATCTGGGTCGCCTACAACTTCAGCACCAGCACCTGGGCCACCTTCAAGGCCTTCGGCGGCATGGGGCTGATGTTCGTCTTCATGCTGGCGCAGGGCCTGTACATGCACCGGCACATGAAGGTCGACGGCATCAAGGCGGACGAATCATGAGCGCGCGCAACCCCGACTGGGTCGACGCCGCCGAGATCGAAGCCACCCTGCGCGCCGCGTTCGACCCGCAGGAACTGCGCGTCGACGACGAGAGCCACCAGCACGCCGGGCATGCCGGCGCGTCGTCCGGAAGCCACTTCCGGGTGACGATCCGGGCGGTCTGCTTCTCCGGCAAGTCGAGGGTCGCGCGACACCGCCTCGTGTATGATTCTTTGGCTTTTTTGATGCCCAGAGGCATACATGCCCTGGCCATCGTGGCGGAGGCGGCGCAAGACGCCACCACCGATTCCACGCCCGGCTGACCTCGCTGAATTCAAGGCGTCAAGGCACGCACGACCGGCCAGGTCCACCACCCCGACCGAGCCAGTCGAGCGACCTTCAATCCGGCCTTGCCGCCGACGGTTTTCATTCCCCCTTAAAGGTTTCCTCCTCCATGAAGAAGTCATCGTTTGCCCTGCGCACCGTCGTGCGCGCCGCCTCTGCCGCAGCGCTGACCGTGGCCCTGCTGCCCACGATCGCCCAGGCTCAGAACATCGCCATCGTCAATGGCAAGGGCGTGCCGACCGCGCGTTTCGATTCGTTCATGACGCAGGTCACCAAGCAGGGGAACCAGCCGCGCACCGCCGAGCTGGAGCGCCAGGTCAAGGACGAGCTGGTGCTGCGCGAGATCTTCGTGCAGGAAGCCGAAAAGCGCGGCCTGCAGAAGAACAGCGAGTACCGCACCCAGATGGAGATCGCGCGCCAGAGCCTGCTGATCCGCGAGCTGTTCAACGAGTACCAGAAGAAGAACCCGGTCACCGACGCCGAGATCAAGGCCGAGTACGACAAGGTCAAGTCGGGCGCGGGCGAGAAGGAATACCACGCCAAGCACATCCTGGTCGAGAAGGAAGACGAAGCCAAGGCGCTGATCGCCGAGCTCAAGGGCGGCGCCAAGTTCGACGAGCTGGCCAAGAAGGCGTCGAAGGATCCGGGCTCGGCCCAGAACGGCGGCGACCTCGACTGGGCCGCGCCGGCCAACTACGTGCCCGAGTTCTCGCAGGCGATGGTCAAGCTCGAAAAGGGCAAGTACACCGAGACCGCGGTGAAGAGCCAGTTCGGCTACCACATCATCCTGCTCGACGACGTGCGTGAAGCGCAGTTCCCGCCGCTGGAAGAAGTCAAGGCGCAGCTCGAGCAACGCCTGGCGCAGCAGAAGATGGGCAAGTACCGCGAAGAACTGCGGTCCAAGGCCAAGACCGACTACAAGTTCACCGGCCAGTGACACCCGCTTGAGCGGAACGGAAAACGGGCGCTTCGGCGCCCGTTTTGCCGTGTGGAGACCCGCTCACCGCCACATCAGCCACGCCATGCACAGGCCGATCAGCACCGGCTGGTGCAGCATGTAGTAACTCAGCGACCAGCGCCCCAGCACCGCCACCGGCCGCAGAACCGCCGGCAGATCACCGCGCAACCAGCCAGGCCGCTGCGCCAGCAGCCAGCGCCCGCCGGCCAGCCCGATGCACAGCACGCCGAACCACGGCAGCAGCGGCACGTAGTCCTCGGTGCGCGGCTTGTGCGTGACCAGGCCGATCCAGTTGGTCCATCGGCTGTCGAACCACGCGTGGCTCCAGAGCTGCGGCAAGGCCAGGCACAGCAGCGCCAGCGCCCACAGCAGCCAGGCCGGCCGGCCGGCGAGACCGCGCGCCATCAGCACCATCAACGCCAGCGCGTGCAGCACGCCGAAGCTGATCCAGCTGTTCGGGAACATCCACCACGACGACAGGCTGACCAGCGCGGCGCAGCCCGCCACCCGCGACCAGCGCCGCCAGAAGCGCGGCCAGGTGACATCCTGCGTGTGTGCCACCGCCTGTGCGCAGCCGGCGCACAGCAGGAAGAGCGAGACGATGCACAGCCGCTGCACGGTCCAGAACGGGTCGATGTAGAAGTTCTGGCGCCCGATCAGGCCGAAGTGGTTGAGATCGAAGACGGCGTGGAAGACCGTCATCCACAGCATCGCCACGCCACGCAGCGCATCGAGGCGGTCGAGCCGGTGCACGGTGGCGGCTGAAGGTTCGGGCGCTCGATTCATGCCGGAACGATAGCGCAGCCGAATCGGTGCCATCGCCCTAACATCCTGTTTCCATCGCAATCACACTGGCCATGACCCACGCCCCTCTGGTACGCCGCAGCGCAGAAGAACAAACCCGCCTGGAGGCCACGCTGACCGAGCTGTTCGAGCGCCGCATCTGCTTCAACGAGGTACTCGGCCTGAAGGTCGAGCAGTTCAAGCCGGACGACTTCCGGATGCGCTTTTCGATGCGCCCGGATCTGGTCGGCCACTACCTCTACGGCCGGCTGCACGGCGGCGTGATCTCGGCCACGCTCGACGCCACCGGCGGCAACGCGGTGGTGCTGGCGATCGCCGAAAAACACTGCGACGAGTCCGCCGACCAGGTGATGCACCGCTTTGCCCGCATCGGCACGATCGACCTGCGTGTCGATTACCTGCGACCCGGCCTGGGCCAGCACTTCATCGCCAGTGCCGAGGTGATCCGCCTGGGCGGGCGGGTCGCCACCGTGCAGATGCGGCTGGTCAACGACAGCGGCACGCTGATCGCCACCGGCTCGGCAGCCTACATCGTCAGCTGACCGATCAGGCGCGCCGCGCCGGGCGCCAGCGTCGCAGCAGCAGCGCGTTGCCGACCACGCTGACGCTGCTCAAGGCCATCGCCGCACCGGCGATCACCGGGTTGAGCAGGCCCATCGCCGCCAGCGGGATGCCGACCACGTTGTACGCGAAGGCCCAGAACAGGTTCTGGCGGATCTTGCGCCAGGTGCGCCGCGAGATGTCGATCGCATCGGAAACCAGCCGCGGGTCGCCGCGCATCAGCGTGATGCCGGCGGTCTCCATCGCCACGTCGGTGCCGGTGGCCATCGCGATGCCGACGTCGGCGGCCGCCAACGCCGGGGCGTCATTGATGCCGTCGCCCACCATCGCGACGCGCCGTCCGCCGACCTTGAGCGCCTCGACCGCCTTCGCCTTGTCGGCCGGCAGCACCTGGGCGCGCACCTCGTCGATACCGAGCTGCTGACCCACCGCCTGCGCGCTGCCGAGGTTGTCGCCGGTCAGCATCACGCAGGTCACGCCGAGCTGGCGCAGCCGCGACACCGCCGCCTGGGCCGCGGGTTTGACGACGTCGCCAAACGCCAGCAGGCCGAGCAGTTCAGGCTGTCCCGCGACGCTGCGGATCAACCATGAGAGCGTACGACCCTGAGCTTCGAGATGGATCGCCGCGTCGGCCAGTGCGCCGGGCTGCAGGCCCTGTTCGGCCAGCAGACGGCTGCTGCCGAGCAGCAAGGTGTCTTCACCCAGGCGCGCCTGCAGGCCGCGGCCGGGCAAGGCCTTGACGTCGCTGACGTCGGCCGGCTCGACCCGCTCGGCCTCGGCGGCTTGCGTCACCGCACGGGCGAGCGGGTGTTCGCTCGCGCGCTGCATGCCGGCGGCCAGCCGCAGCAGGCCGGCGCGGCCCAGATCACCGGCGGGCAGCGCGTCGACCAGCGTCGGCCGGCCTTCGGTCAGCGTGCCGGTCTTGTCGAAGGCGACCACCTGCACGGCGTGCGCGAGTTCGAGCGCCTGGGCGTCCTTGATCAGGATGCCGTGGCGCGCCGCCGCGCCGGTGCCGACCATGATGGCGGTCGGCGTCGCCAGCCCCAGCGCGCACGGGCAGGCGATCACCAGCACCGCCACCGCATTGACCAGCGCGCCCTCCCAGTCGCCCGTGGCCAGCACCCAGCCCACCCACGTCAGCAGCGCGATCCCCAGCACCACCGGCACGAACACCGCGCTGACCTGATCGACCAGCCGCTGGATCGGCGCCTTGCCGGCCTGCGCCGATTCGACCAGCCGGATGATGCGTGCCAGCGTGGTCTCTGCGCCCACCGCCAGCGTGCGCACGGTCAGCGCGCCCTCGCCGTTGATCGAGCCGCCGGTGACGCGCTCGCCGATGCCCTTGGCCACCGGCAGGCTCTCGCCGGTGATCAGCGACTCGTCGAGTTGGCTGCTGCCGTCGATCACCTCGGCGTCGACCGGCACGCGCTCGCCGGGGCGCACCCGCACCGCGTCGCCGACCACCACCTGGTCGATCGGCGTCTCGATCTCGACGCCCGCGCGCAGCACCCGCGCCGTCACCGGCCGCAGCGCCTGCAGCGAGCGGATCGCGTCGGTGGTCTGGCGCTTGGCGCGGGTTTCGAGCCACTTGCCGAGCAGCACCAGCGTGATGACCGCCGCCGAGGCCTCGAAATACAGGTGCGGCATGCCGTGATCGGCGTGGCGCAGCAGCAGATAGACCGACAGCCCGTAGGCCGCCGACGTGCCCAGCGCCACCAGCAGGTCCATGTTGCCGCTGCGCGCCAGCAGCGCCTTGGCGCCGGCCTTGTAGAAGCGCGCACCCAGCCAGAACTGCACCGGCGTGGCCAGCAGCAATTGCAGCCAGCCGGGCAGCATGGCGTCGATGCCCAACAGCGCCAGCAGCATCGGCGCGACCAGCGGCAGCGTCAACGCCGCACCCGCCGCCACCGGCCACCACGCCGGCAGGCGCGATGCCGCGGCCGGCTCGGCCAGCGCGCTGGCATCGCGCACGGCATAACCGGCGCGCTCGACCGCAGCCTTCAGCACCGCGGCCGACAGGCCCGACAAACCCTCGACGCTGGCCTGCTCGGTGGCCAGATTGACCACCGCCGACGTCACGCCCGGCACCTTGCGCAAGGCCTTCTCGACCCGGCCGGAGCACGACGCGCAGGTCATGCCCTCGATCTGCAGCTTGAAGCTGCGCGTGCCGACGTCGTAGCCGGCCTTTCGGACCGCAGCGGCCAGCGCCTGCGTGTCGAGGCCGGGGTCGCCCGAGACGGTGGCCGTTTCGGTGGCGAGGTTGACGCTGGCCTGGCGCACGCCGGCCACCGCACGCAAGGTCTTCTCGACCCGCGACACGCACGAAGCGCATGTCATGCCCAGCACCTGCAGTTCGATGGCCTGGGGGTCTACCGCCCGGGTGGCGATGTTTGCATTCATCTTTGCTCCGAATCGGCGCGACGCCGAAGATCCAGCCTGCCACAAAGGCCGGCGAGCCGAACTTGACCTGCCGCAAGCCGCACAGCCGACGACACATCAGATATCCGGCGATACTGATATTCGAGATGCAGGCTGAGCCTGCCCGATTCAAGCCCACCCACGAGGAGCGCAGATGATTGCCTTTGAAGTCCAGGACATGAGTTGCGGCCACTGCGTCGCCAGCATCACGAAGGCCGTGCAGGCGCTCGACGCCCAGGCGCAGGTCCAGATCGACCTGCCCCGCCACCTGGTTCAGGTGCAGGCCGGCCGCAGCGACGCCGCTCAGATCGAGGCGGCCATCCGCGACGCCGGCTTCACGCCGGTGCCGGTTCAGGCGGCCTGACGGCGCGCCGCTTCGGCGCAAACCCGTCGCTCAGCCCTGCGGCGGCGGCGGCAGGTCACGCAGGCGCTTGCGCAGCGCGCTGCGCTCGGCCCGCAGGTCCACCTGCAGGTGGGCCAGGTTCAGGAGCATGGTCTGCATGGCGCCGTTGGCATTGGCCGACGCGATCGCCGCGGCGTTGTTGCCGCCATGCGTGCCGGTGAGCTGCGCCGGCTGGGTGTTGAAGTCGCCGAAGTTCGAGTTGTTGACCGACTGCACCTGCGCCATGCGCTGGCTCAGGTCGGTCAGCTGCGAGCCCACCCGCTCGCCGCTGCTGCGCAACCAGGCATCCAGGCTCTCGACACGGCGGCTGAGCTGCTCGAAATTGGCCTGGAGCATCTGCGCCTGATCGAAGAAGGCGGCATCCGAGGCGCCCTCCATCGGCAGTTCGGCCAGGCGCATGTCGATGTTGCCGAGCTGCTGTCCGATCTGCTCCGAGCCGCTGCGCCACTGCGCACCGACCGACTCGAGCCGCTCGTCGAGCAGATCCAGGCGCGCCTGGACCGCCAGCACCTGCTGGTCGAGCTCGTCGGCCGAGGTGTCGATGCGCTGCAGCTGGAACGACCGGCCGAGCGCCTCGAACCGCGCATCGAGCGCCTCGCCGCCACTGCGCAACTGGCTCTCGATGCCGTCGAGGCGGTGTTCGATCTGCCGGTCGATGGCCTGAAGACGCTCGTTGATGTGCTGCGAGGCCTGCGCCTGATCCGACATCCACTTGCTGTCCGACGATTGCAGCGTGTGGCTGACCTGCGCGGCCAGCCCCTCGAGGCGCGACGTCAGCGTGTCGTCCATGCGCTTGAGCGACGATTCGACGCTCGCGAAACGCAATTCGAGGGCGCCCCGCATGTGCTGCGTCGAGGTGCCCATGTCGCCCATGTCCGATGCCAGGGTGTCGCGGCTGCGGGCGAGCTGCGCGCCCAGGTCGCGGTAGTGCGAGACCAGCACCAGTTCCTGCTCGTGCAGCGACTGCGCGAGCCGATGCTGGCCGTCGCGCAGCGGATCACCGCGCTGCATCAGGTGGTAGAAGCCGATCACCATCGCGAAGGCCAGCACCAGTGCGCCGGCGGCCCCGAGGCGGCGCGCCTCTGCGATGGCTGCGGCCTCGTTGGCCTCGAGCGGGCGCGCCAGCGGGTTGGCGCGCAGCATCGTCGCCACCAGATCGACGTTCAGGAACGTCAACAGCTTGTCGCCGGCCAGCAGGAACAGCGCAAGCGCCAGCACGCTGCAGGCGGTGATCAGGAAAAGACGGAAAGTCGACATCGTTGCGAGTCCTCCAGATGCCGGAAATGGCCGAATCGGCGAGTCGAATATGAGGATAGCAGCGCATGAAGCGCTGCCCGATCGGCGGCGGCCGCCGCGCGCGGGTGGTGGACAGGCCCGCGCTGGCGTTCGAGGCGCTGCTGGCGAGCGCCCCCTGGATCGATCAGTTCACGTCACTTGCGCAGACGGTTCGGGTGCCAGTACAGGAACTTGGCGTAGATGTCGACGTCCTTGGTCTCGCGCACGAACACCATGCCGATCACGAAGGTGATGCCCGCGATCGCGATCGGGTACCAGAGGCCGTGATAGATGTTGCCGTTCTGCGCCACCATCGCGAACGCGATGGTCGGCATCAGGCCGCCGAACCAGCCGTTGCCGACGTGGTACGGCAGGCTCATCGAGGTGTAGCGGATGCGGGTCGGGAACATCTCCACCAGCATCGCCGCGATCGGGCCGTAGACCATCGTCACGTAGATCACCAGCACCAGCAGGATCAGCACGATCTCCAGCTTGTTGATCTTGGCGGGGTCGGCGCGGTCGGGATATCCGGCCGCCGTCATCGCCGCCGCCAGCTCCTTGCGGAAGGCGGAGATCGACTGCGCGCTCTCGGGCGTGAAGCGGTTGCCTTCGGCCACCAGCTGGCCGGTGGGCACGGCGACGGGCTTGTCGGCGATCAGGATCACGGTCTCGCCGCCGGCCGGCAGCGCTTCGTTGCTGTAGCTGGCCGAGCTTTGCGCCAGCGCACGCTTGGCCAGATCGCAGGCCGACGTGAAGTCGATCTCGCGGGCGATCGGACTGCCCTGGAACGAGCAGGTCGCCGGGTCCGCCTTGACGACGATCTGCGCCGAGGCCTGGGCCCGTGCCAGATCCGGATTGGCCGCCTGCGTCAGCGCCTTGAAGAGCGGGAAGTAGGTGACGACCGCCAGCAGCAGGCCGGCCATGATGATCGGCTTGCGGCCGATGCGATCGGAGACGGTGCCGAAGATGACGAAGAACGGCGTGCCGATCAGCAGCGCGATCGCCACCAGCACGTTGGCCGTGGACGGCTCGACCTTGAGCACGCTGGTCAGGAAGAACAGCGCGTAGAACTGGCCCGTGTACCAGACCACCGCCTGCCCGGCCACCACGCCGAACAGGGCCAGCACGATGATGCGCAGGTTCTTCCACTCGCCGAAGCACTCGGACAGCGGCGCCTTGGAGATCTTGCCCTCGGCCTGCATCTTCAGGAACGCGGGCGACTCCTGCATCGACAGGCGGATCCACACCGAGATGCCCAGCAGCACGATCGACAGCACGAACGGCACGCGCCAGCCCCAGTCCTCGAACGCCGCCTCGCCCACCACCGTGCGCATGGTCAGGATGACGATCAGCGACATGAACAGCCCGAGCGTCGCCGTGGTCTGGATCCAGGCGGTGTAGGCGCCGCGCTTGCCTTGCGGCGAGTGTTCGGCCACGTAGGTGGCCGCGCCACCGTACTCGCCACCGAGCGCCAGGCCCTGCAGCAGCCGCAGGATGATCAGGATCACCGGAGCGGCGACGCCGATCGACGCGTAGCTGGGCAGGACGCCGACGATGAAGGTCGACGCGCCCATGATCAGGATCGTCACCAGGAAGGTGTACTTGCGCCCGATCATGTCGCCGAGCCGGCCGAAGAACAGGGCACCGAACGGCCGCACGATGAAGCCGGCCGCAAACGCCAGCAGCGCGAAGATGAACGCCGAGGTCGGGTCCAGGCCGGCGAAGAACTGCTTGGCGATGATGGCCGCCAGCGAACCGTAGAGGTAGAAGTCGTACCACTCGAACACGGTACCCAACGACGACGCGAAGATGAGCTTGCGCTCCTCGGAGGTCATCGGGCTGCTGGAATCGTCCTGGGTGGTGTCTGCGAAACCGCTCATGCTCGGTCTCCTTTGTGTTTGTGGATCAGGCTTGGCTCGGGCCCGAGGTTTTCAGGAACCGGCACGGCGCGCCCCTGCGGCAGCCACGGCCGCGGGTGCGTCGATGCCGGGTGTTCAGGTGATCACATCGCCGCAAGCAGGCGCTTGGGCGAGAACTGGCGGGCTTCGGGCAGTTCCTCGGCCTTCGTGAGCGCGCGCTGCAGGATCTGGTCGGCGCCGACGCGGCCGAAGGCCTCGGTCAGGGCGACGAACATCACCCGCGACAGCTCGGCCAGATCGCCGTGGCTGCCTTGCAGCTGCCAGTCGTCCTGACGGGCACGGCCCAGGGCTTCGCGAAAGCGCTGCTGCAAGGCCGGCGTGGCGCGCGAGCGACCGAGCGAGCGCAGCGCGTCGCGCTGCACTTCCTCGAGCGCCTCGCGGTGGTAGCTGAAGACCTCGCGCACGACCTCGCGCATCACCGCGCCGAAGATCACCGGCGGCTCGATGGCGATCGGCGCAGGCGCCGGCGGTGCGACCGGTGCAGCCACCGCCGGCGCAGCCGGCACTTCGGCGTACATCGGGACGGGCGCGGGATAGCCCGGCGGGGCGTACCCGGGAGGAGGCATCGCCGCGCCCGGATAGCCGGGCGGCACCTGCGCGGCCGGGTAGTACGGCGCCGGGGCGGCCATCGGCGGCGGCTGCCATTGAGCCGGCGGCGGGGCCGGCATCGCCCGCGGTGCGTAGGCCGGGGCAAAAGCGGGGGCATAGGCCGGTGCAGGCGCCGGTGCGCGGGTGGCCTGCATCGCCGGCCAGGGGTCGAGCGGCAGGCGATCCTCGGACTCGCGCATCAGCTTGTAGAGCTCGTTGTAGAGGCGCCGGCAGGTGGCCGCATCGATCATGTTGCGGCTGGCCACCGCGTCGATGTAGCGGATGATGTCCGAGACCTGCTCGCCACGCAGGGACTCCTGGGCCAGCCAGAGCGCCTGCATCAGCGAGGCTTCGTCGAGCACGCCGGACAAGGCTCCGACGACCGCTCGGCGGCGTTGTGCCGCGGGGTCATGCGCCATGTTCAGACCTCCGCCGCCGAAGCGACCCGGTGGGCCGGCGCACCGGCGCGCCGACGCGCGCCCTGAAACGGTTGCGATTCGCGAGGCGACTGAGGGTGGGACATCGGGCGTGATTTCATGGTTTCTCCGGCTAACACTTCTTGAGAGTGCCTGCGATTGATGCGGAACAAGCGTCATGCATCTGGCCCTGGGAGTCTGACGCCCCGCCGTCGGAACAGCCGCCGCGCCCCCCGCGTATGCAGGGGGGCGGCACGCGGAAAAATCAACGTCCGGTCGCTTTGCATGGCCCGGGCCGGGCGGCCGGTTGGCGTCGCGACCACAGCACCAGGGCGCGCGCGCAGCGGCGCCGCGTCTGGCGGTCGGTGGCCCGCACCGTGAGCCACCGACCGCCGCACGGGCAACCTCGCCGCACAGCGGAATTGCCCCCGCTGCTAGCATGGCCGCCCGCTCAGCAAACCCTGCCACCGCGTCGCCCGTGCGACCCGTGACGACCATGACGACGCATCATTCGCTCCCCATCCTGGCCGCTGAACGCGGTCTCGCCGTACAAGAGACGGACGACTCCGGCGTGCCGGTGTCGGTGCGCATCCGCGAACGGATCAAGGCCGCCCGGCAACGTTTCCACGCCAACGACAACATCGCCGAGTTCATCCGCCCGGGTGAACTCGAGGCCCTGCTCGACGAGGTCTCGGGCAAGATGTCGGCGGTGCTGTCGAGCCTGGTGATCGACACCGAGAGCGATCACAACACCCAGGACACCGCCCGCCGCGTCGCCAAGATGTACTTGAAGGAGGTCTTCCGCGGCCGCTACGTCGAACAGCCGCCGGTGACCGAGTTCCCCAACGTCGAGCGCCTCAACGAGCTGATGATCGTCGGCCCGGTGACCGTGCGCAGCGCCTGCTCGCACCACCTGTGCCCGATCGTCGGCAAGCTGTGGATCGGCGTGATGCCCAACGAGCACTCCAACCTGATCGGCCTGTCGAAGTACGCCCGGCTGGCCGAGTGGATCATGAGCCGCCCGCAGATCCAGGAAGAAGCCGTCACCCAGGTGGCCGACCTGCTGCAGGACAAGATGCAGCCCGACGGCCTGGCGGTGGTGATGGAGGCCGACCACTTCTGCATGAGCTGGCGCGGCGTCAAGGACATGGACTCGAAGATGATCAACAGCGTGATGCGCGGCTCCTTCCTGAAGGACCCCAACCTGCGCCGCGAATTCCTGTCGCTGCTGCAACACAAGAAGACCTGAAGCCGGAGCCCGCCATGCTTGTACGTCTGCTTTACGCGAGCCGCACCGATGCGGTCGATCACGCGCTCATCGACGCCATCCTGGTGCAGTCGCGCGCCAAGAACCCGGCGCTGGGCATCACCGGCATCCTGTGTCATGGCGGCGACGTCTTCATGCAGGTGCTCGAGGGCGGGCGCGAGGTCGTCAACCGCCTGTACAACCAGATTGCCGCCGATCCGCGCCACCACCAGGTCACGCTGCTGCACTTCGAGGAAATCGCCGAACGCCGTTTCTCCGGCTGGACGATGGGCCAGGTCAACCTGCTGCGTGTCAACCCGTCGGTGGTGCTCAAGTACAGCGAGAAGCCGCTGCTCGACCCCTTCTGCGTGTCCGGCCGGGCCTCGATGGCGATGCTCGAGGAGCTGATCGCCACCGCCTCGATCGTCGGCCGCGCCGGCTGAGCCGCCGCCCGCGCACTTGTCGACGATGACCGAACCGGTTCCGCACCCCTTCCTGCCGGCCCAGCCGGGGTACCACCTGCGCCGGCTGCAACAGGCGGCCGTGGCGCTGTTCATGGCGCAGACCAGCGAGTTCGGCATCACGCCGGTGCAGTTCGCCGCGCTGGTCGCCACCCACGAACAGCCCGGCCTCGACCAGCGCACGCTGGCGGCCACCATCGGTTTCGACACCTCGACCATCGGCGGCGTGATCGACCGCCTCGAGCGCCGCGGCCTGATCCAGCGCAACCACGCACCGCACGACCGGCGCGTGCGCCTGCTCACGCTCACGCCCGACGGCGAACAGCTGCTGCAGGCCGTGCTGCCGGCCGTGCAGGCCGCGCAGCAGCAGATCGTGGCGCCGCTGCCGGCGGCCGACCGCGAGCGGTTCCTGGAGATGCTGCGCACGCTGGTCGAGGCGCATCAGGACGTGCCGCCGCCCAGCGCATGAACGCGCACAGCGCCGACCTCCAGCCGTCCAGCCGGCTGCTGCGCGGCGTCGACTTCAGCAGCCGCCCGACCCGCCGCAAGCCGATCGTGGTGGCCGAGGGGCACCGGCAAGGCGGCGAACTGCACCTGCTCGGCCTGCGCCACTGCAACGACGAAAGCGCCTTCGCCGCGATCCTGGCCGAGCCGGGTCCGTGGCTGGGCGGCTTCGACCTGCCGTTCGGCCTGCCGCGCGAACTGGTCGAGACCCTCGGCTGGCCGCGCGACTGGCCGGCGCTGATGCAGCACTACACCCGGCTCAGCCGCGCACAGATCCGCGACACCTTCGCGGCCTTCTGCGCCGCACGCCCGGCTGGCGGCAAGTTCGCCCACCGCGCCTGCGACCGGCCGGCGGGCTCGTCGCCGTCGATGAAATGGGTCAATCCGCCGGTGGCCTACATGCTGCACGCCGGCATCGCCGCGCTGCTGGCCGCCGGCTGCGAGCTGCCCGGCCTGCACGCCGGCGATCCGCAACGGATCGCGCTCGAGGCCTACCCCGGCCTGCTGGCGCGCGAGCTGATCGGCCGGCGCTCCTACAAGAGCGACGATCCGGCCCGCCAGACGCCCGATCGCCAGGCCGCCCGCGCCGAGATCGTCGACGCGATCGAGGCCGGCCGCAGCCGCCTGGCACTGCGGCTGATCATCAACGCCGACCAGCGCCGGGCCTTGCTCGACGACGCCAGCGGCGACGCGCTCGACGCCGTGCTGTGCCTGATCCAGGCCGCCTGGGCGGCCGATCGGCCGGGTTACGGCTGGCCCGCGGCCGTCGATCCGCTCGAAGGCTGGATCCTCGGCGCCTGAGGCCTGCACGCGGGCGGAACCGCCAGCAGTCCAGGCGCGCCGGTTTTTTCATCACGGGCACGCTGTCGGGCGACAACTGTCCCGTCCTGGCGCAATCGGTGCCGTTCCGGCTGCGTCATGTCGCTTTCAGGCGGGTTTCTTCCGACTGGCGAGCGCGGCCTCGGCGTCCCAAGATCGGACACCTGACGGGCGCCGCACGGCGCTGCCCGCCGAACCACCCAACATGCACCGCGCGCAATGACTGCAGCTTCGACCTCCTGTTTCACCTCGCGTCCTTCGGCGCTGGCAGCGGCCTGCCTGTGCGCGCTCGCCGCCCTTGCTGCGCCGGCATCGGCGCAAGTCGGCGCCGGCCTCGAGCCGGTGATCATCACCGGCAGCACCCGCGAGCAGAAGCTGGTCGACGCGCCCTACGCCATCAACGCGGTCGGCGCCGAGGCGCTGCGCAGCGCCGGGCCGATGGTCAACCTGTCGGAGGCGCTGGCCTCGGTGCCCGGCCTGGTGGTGGCCAACCGCAACAACTACGCGCAGGACCTGCAGATCAGCTCGCGCGGCTTCGGCGCCCGCGCCGGTTTCGGCGTGCGCGGCATGCGGCTGTACGCCGACGGCATCCCCGCCACCATGCCCGACGGCCAAGGCCAGGTGGCGCATTTCGACCTCGCCGGCGCGGATCGCGTCGAGGTGCTGCGCGGGCCGTTTTCGGCGCTGTACGGCAACAGCTCGGGCGGCGTGATCGCGGCCTATTCGAAGCCGGTGCGCGAGCGCAACTTCCAGGTCGGCATCGACGCCGGCAGCTTCGGCCTGCGCCAGCAGCGGGTGTCGGTCGAGTCGCCGTTCGACGGCGGTTTTTCGATCGCCGCCAACTTCAGCAATTTCGACATCGACGGCTTTCGCCCGAACAGCGATGCCGACCGCCGGCTGGCCAACATCCGCCTGGCCTGGGTCGGCGAGGACGACCACGTCACGCTCGCGATCAGCGACCAGCACCAGCGCGCCAACGACCCGCTCGGCCTGAACCGCGCTCTGTTCAGCCAGAACCCCGACCAGACGGCTCTCGCGGCGACCAACTTCAGGACCCGCAAGACCATCGACCAGACCCAGGCCGGCCTGAGCTGGCAGCACCAGCTGGGCGGCGACAGCGCCTTGCAGTCGACCCAGGTCAGCGGCTACCTGGGTCGGCGTTCGGTGTTCCAGATGCTGTCGACGCCGCGCGCGAACCAGCTGATCACCGCTGACCCAGGCAGTACCACCCCGCCTAACCCGAACAGTGCCGGCGGCGTGATCGACTTCGACCGCGACTACGCCGGCGTCGACGGACGTCTGAGCTGGCGTCTAGGCGAGGCCGATCTGGTCACCGGCGTCAACGTCGAGCGCCTGCGCGACGCCCGCAAGGGCTACGAGAACTACAGAAGCGCCACCGATCTGGGCGTGGTCGGCGACCTGCGCCGCGACGAGACCAACCGCGCCACCACCCGCGAGGCCTACGCCCAGCTCGAACAGCCGCTGGCCGAGCAGTGGCAGCTGATCGCCGGCGTCCGCACCGGTCAGGTCGAGCTGTCGAACACCGACCATTACGTCAATCCGCCGACGAACCCGACCAACCCGGACGACAGCGGCTCGCTGAGCTTCCGCTACACCAACCCGGTGCTCGGCCTGCGCTGGCAGGCGGCCCCGACGCTGACGCTGCACGCCAGCGCCTCGCGCGGCTACGAATCGCCCACGCTGGGCGAAGTCGCCTATCGCCCGGACGGCGCCACCGGCTTCAACGACACCCTGCAGGCCCAGACCAGCCGCCAGATCGAACTCGGCGCCAAGTGGCGGCCGACGCCCGACTACGCGATCGACGCGGCGGTGTTCCGCATCAGCACCGACAACGAGATCGGCGTCAACGCCAATGTCAACGGCCGCGGCACCTTCAAGAACGTCGGCCGGACGCTGCGGCAGGGGCTCGAGCTGTCGCAGCGCTGGCGTCACAGCCCGACGCTGCGCGGCCAACTCGCGCTGACCGTGCTGGACGCGAGCTACCGCAGCGCCCCCATCGACGGCAACCAGATCGCCGGCACCCAGCCCGCCAGCCTGTTTGCCGAGATCGCCTGGAAGACCTGGCCGGGCGGCGAATGGGGCCTGGAGGTGCGCGCCCAGGGCCGCACCGCCTTGAACGATGCGAATCAGGACGCCCCCGGCACACCGGGCGGCGGCTTCGCGGCCGGCTGGGGCATCGCGAACCTGCGTTATCTGCACGCCTGGGACATCGGCAGCGAGGCCAAGGTCGAACTGCTGGCGCGTGTCGACAACCTGGCCGATCGCCGCTACGCCGGCAGCGTGATCGTGGCCGAGGCCAACCAGCGCTACTTCGAGACGGCACCCGGGCGCAACCACCTCGTGTCGCTGCGCTATCTGCGCAAGTTCTGACGCCCCGACGTCGCCACCCAAGGACACCTGCCCATGACACCCCTGTCTCGTCGCGCCGCGCTGGTTGCAACGCTGCTGCTCGCCAGCATCGGCCCGGCCGCGGCGGCCACGGCGACGCCGACGATCGCCACCGCCGACCCCTTCGAAGGCGATCCCTACCAGTCGCACCCCTGGGTCGACATGCGGCGCGAGTTCCTCGGCGGCGAGCCGGTGGTGTTCGACCCGCGCGTCAAGGTCAGCGGCCCGGCGTTTGCCGAAGACCCGATGAACGTGCCGATCTCGGTGTCGGTCGAGGGGCTCGACCAGATCCAGCGCATCGTCGTGCTGGTCGACCGCAACCCGATCCGCAAGGTGCTCGAGTACCAGCCGATGGGCGCGCTGCCGCGGGTGGCGTTCCGTTTCAAGCTCGAACAGGCCAGCCCCGTGCGGGCGGCGGTGCGAACGGCCGACGGGCGCTGGCATGTGGGCGGCGCGTGGGTCGATTCGTCGGGCGGCGGCTGCACGGCGTCGGGTGCGACGCGCAAGGACGGCAGCTGGTCGCAGACGCTGGGCATCGTCAGCGCGCGGGTGTTCGACAGCAGCCCGGCGGTCGACAAGGCCGAGCCCAGCGCAGTCACCCAGGCGCTGGCACCGACGCGCGTGCGGCTGCGCGTGATGCACCCGATGGACACCGGCCTGGTCGGCGGCATCCCGGCCTTCTACCTCAGCCGGCTGACGCTGCGCGACGGCAACGACCGCGAGCTGCTGCGGCTGCAGACCTTCGAGCCGGTGAGCGAGAACCCGGTGTTCTCGTTCGACTTCGCCACCCGCCCGGCCGGCGTGCTGCGCCTGGTCGGCGTGGACAACAACGGCAACCGCATCGACAGCCGCATCGAATGAAACAGCGCCCACCCAATCCCACCTGGACGGCCGGCCTGTGCGCCGCCGCCCTCGCCTTGTGCAGCGTCGGCGCGCCGGCCCAGGCACAGCCGTCGAGTGCCGCGGCGCCGATCGTCAATGTCGAGCGGCTCGAGCACGGCCTGAAGGCGCTCGAGCTCGGCGCCGGTGTCTACGTGGTCGAAGGCGCGAACGCCGATTTCAGCGTCGCCAACGGCTGCAACATCATCAACACCGGCTTCATCGTCACCGATGCCGGCGTGCTGGTGATCAACACCGGACCGGGGCGGATCTACGGCGAGCAGCTGCGCGCGCTGATCGCGCGCACCACGCCGCAGCCGGTGGTGCAGGTGCTGCACCTGAACCTGCACCCCGACTACTTCCTCGGCAACCAGGCCTTTGCCGACGTGCCGCGCCGCGCGACCGCGCTGACCGGCGCGGGCATGGCGCGCGAGGCCGCCGGCTACGAGACCAACCTCTATCGCCTGTGTGGCGACTGGATGAAGGGCACGCAGGCGCTGCAGCCCGATGCGGCGGTGGCGGTCACGCCGGGCGGCGGCACGCTGCGCATCGGCAGCCGCGAGTTCGCGCTGCACGAGCTCGACGGCCACACCGACTCCGACCTGGTGCTGATCGACCGCCGCAGCGGCGTCGCCTTCGTCGGCGGGCTGGTGTTCGTCGACCGCATCCCGACCACGCCGCATGCGCGAATCGGCGACTGGCAGCGCAGCCTCGACCGGCTACAGCCGCTGCTCGAAAGCGCCGGCGTGAAGACGCTGGTGCCCAGCCACGGGCCGGTGCGCGCCAGCCTGGACGGCATCGCCCAGACACGCGGCTACCTGCAGTGGCTGGACCGGAACTTCAGCCTCTGGGCCCGCCAGGGCTGGGAGATGAACGAGGTACTGAAAGCGCCGGTGCCGGCGCTCTATCGCGGCTGGGCGGCGTTCGAGACCGAATACCTGCGCAACGTCGTGCACCTGTACCCGCGTTACGAGAGCCAGGTGCTGAGCGCCACCCGGCCGCGCTGATCGAGGCCGGGCCGGCAGCGCCACCGCCTCAGACCGGAAACTCGGCCGGCAAGTTGCCGCCACGCACGGCCGCCTGGCGGCGGATCCAGTCCAGCAGCCAGGCGGTGGCGGTGTCGGCCGCCATCGGCCGGGCAAAGTGGTAACCCTGCAGCTCGTCGCAGCCGGCTGCGCGCAGCGCCTGCACCTCGAGTTCGCGCTCGACGCCTTCGGCCACCACCTTCAACCCCAGCGTGTGGCCCAGGCCGATGATGGCCTTGATGATGGCGAGGTCACGTGGGTCGTCGAGCATGTCGCGCACGAAGGAGCGGTCGATCTTGAGCTGGTCGATCGGGAAGCGCGTGAGGTAGTTCAGGCTCGAATAGCCGGTGCCGAAATCATCGATCGACAGGCGCAGCCCCAGTTCGCGCAAGGCGTGCAAGGTGACCAGGTGGGCATCGACCTGGTCCATCAGGATCGACTCGGTCAGCTCCAGTTCGAGCTGACCGGGCGGCACGGCGTGGCGTTCGAGGCTGGCGCGCAGCACGTCGAGCAGGCCGGGGTCGCGCAGTTGCAGCGCCGACAGGTTGATCGACACCGCCACCTCCTGCAGCCCCTGGCCGCGCCAGCGCTCGATCTGGGCGCAGGCGGCCTCGATCACCCAGGCGCCGATCTCGATGATCAGGCCGGTCTCCTCGGCCACCGGGATGAAGCGGTCCGGCGGCACATGACCCAGCTCCGGGCTGTGCCAGCGCAGCAGCCCCTCGACCCCCGCCACCCGGCCGTCGGCCACATGGATGCGCGGCTGGTAGTGCAGCGACAGTTGGCCCTGCGCCACGGCGCTGCGCAGGTGGTTCTCGACCATCAGGCGCGCCTGCGCGCGCTGGTTCATCTCGGCGGTGAAGAACTGTGCGCCGTTGCGGCCCTGCGCCTTGGCCTGGTACATCGCCACGTCGGCCTGGCGCATCAGCTCGTCGATGTCCTGGGCGTCGTCCGGGAAGACCGAGATGCCCACGCTGCACGACACGTGGATCTCCGCGCCCTGCACGCCGTGCGGCTGGCGCACGCGCGGGATCAGACGCTGCTCGACCACGTGCGCGACCTCCTCGATGTCGGCCAGGCCGTTGAGCACCACCACGAACTCGTCACCGCCCAGGCGGCTGACGGTGTCGCCGGCGCGCACGCCGTCGACCAGGCGCTGCGCCACCGAGCGCAGCAGGCCGTCGCCGACGTGGTGGCCGAGCGAATCGTTGATGTTCTTGAAGCGGTCGAGGTCGATGAACAGCACGGCCACCTTCTGCCCCGTGCGCCGGGCCTGCTGCAGCGCCAGGCGCAGGCGCTCGATGCACAGCGCGCGGTTGGGCAGCTCGGTCAGCACGTCGTGTTCGGCCAGGAAACGGATGCGCCGCTCGCTTTCCTTGCGGTCGGTGATGTCGATCGAGGTGCAAACCCAGTGCGAGACATGGCCGGCGCGGTCGCGCACCGCGTTGGCCAGCAGCCAGGCCGGGTAGTCGCCACCGGCGCGGCGGCAGATACGCACCTCGCCCTGCCAGCTGCCGCGTGTCTGCACCCGCTCGACCAGCGACTGCCAGGTCTGGCGGGCGTCGGCGCCGGCCAGCAGTTCGGCCGGATCGCCACCCATCAGCTCGATCAGGTCGTGGCCGGTGCTGCGCGTGAGCGCCCAGTTGGCGGTCAGGATGCGCTGCTGGGCGTCGACGATGAAGATGCCCTCCGACGAGGTCTCGAACACCTTGGCCCAGAGCTCGAGCCGCTGCTCGAGCTGCTTGAGGTGGTTGATCGGCGCCAGCGTGGTGAGCACCGCGTCGCGCCCCTGGAAGACGATGCGCCGCGCCGACAGCACCGCCCAGACGGCCTCGGTCGGGCCGCGCCAGTGGACCTCGAACTCGTCGACCGCGTCGCGGTCCTGCAACTGCTGGAAAAAGCGCGCTCGCACGTGCGAATCGAGCCCGAGCGCCCACGGATCGGCCAGCCGCTCGCCGATCCACAGCCGCGCCGGCGCGTTGGCGTGCAGCACCTCGTGGCCGGGCACCGCCGTCACCATCAGCGGCACCGGCATGGCCTCGAGCAGACTGCGCTGGGCCTCGGCGGCGCGCTCGCGGGCGGCCATCTCCTTCTGGCGATCGCGCTCGGTCTCGAGCTGGCTGAGCATGTCGTGGAAGGCGTCGACCAGCCGGCCGATCTCGTCGGAGCTCTGCCAGTCCACGCGCTGGCCGTGGTCGCCGGTGCGCCGCACGGTGTCGGCCACGGTCGACAGGCGCTTGAGCGGCCGGGCGATCTGGCCGGCCACGAAGCTGACCACCGCCAGCACGCACAGCAGCAGGAACAGCGCCGTGCCCAGGTGCAGCCACATGCGCGCATAGAGCCGGTCGACACGCTGCAGCAGCAGGCCGTCGAGCGCCTGGCTGGTGTCGAGCCACGAGGCCTTCAAGGCCCGCAGCAGTTCGCCCTCGGCCACCCGCATCGCCGCCTGGCCGTGCACGCCCATGCCGGCGTCGACCCAGGCCCGCGACTGCAGCCGGAACTGCTCGATGCGCCGATTCAGCTCGGCATGGCCTGGCGACAGCGCCGCCTTCAATGCCGGGCTGCCGGCCGCAAAGGCCTCGGCGTGGTCGGACTCGAGCCCTTGCGCGATCGCATCGAGCCGGCCTTCGAGCACCAGGTAGACGCTGCGTGCGTCGCGGCCGACCCCGGTTTCGGCGTGGTGGGCGATGCCGTGCACCACCTGCAGCAGCTCGGGCAGGCGCAGGACCACGATCGACATGCTGTAGTAGCTGTCCAGATCGGGGTCGAGGATCAGGTTCGACTGGTTGCCCACCCGCGTCAGCAGGTCCTGGCCGCGGCGCAGCACCTCGTCGACCGTGGCCCGCGGCCGGCCTGCGGCGGGTTCGGCCCAGCGCGTGATGGCGTCGGCCAGCGGCGCCGAAACCTCGGCGCTGCGCATGCCGGCGTCCTGCGCACGGGCCTGTTCGGCCAGGCGCTGCAGGTGGGTGGCCGTCGGCAGCGCCGGCGCTGCCGTCGACGGCGGCTGCCCGGCACCGGCCACGTCGACCAGCGCATCGGCCACGACCCGCACGTAGGCGCTGCCGGCGAGTTCCTTGCGCGCGAAGTCGATGGCGATGAACTTCTCGTCGATCAGGATGCCCGCCACGTACAGCACCGAGCTGAGGTCGAGCAGATAGATCAGCATCAGCTTGCGGCCGACGCTGAGCCTGCCCACCAGGCGCACCAGCAAAGTCAACATGAAACGACGCCTTTACCCATGATCTGCCACGCGATGATCCCTGCAAGCGGCCCTCGATCGACCGACTCCGCAATGTCGACCAGCACGCACCCGACCCAGGCATGAACCCTGCCCGGGCGACCAGAAATGCGCAGAAGACGAGAAATCAACCACGGCAGGGGCGAACGGCAACGCCGAAGCCTGCGGGTCAGCCGGCCGGCAGGTGCTCGGCCGCGCCCGCGGGCAGGTGTTTGGGATGGCGGAAGTTCCACCACGGCAGCGCGCCGGTCAGCGACAGCACCTCGCCACTGCGGGCACCGCTGTAGCCCGGCAGCGTGGCAACCGCCTGATGCCAGTCGGCGCCGGCCAGCACCTCGCGCAGCTTGAGCACGGCGGGGTGTTCGAGGGCGTCCTTCAGGCAGACCAGGAAATAGTCCTCGTCCATCACCGGCACGAAATCGAGCCCGAAGGCCTGCGCCGCCGCGGCCAGCCCCATGCCGGCATCGCCCACCCCGCTGGCGATGGCCGCGGCCACCGCCATGTGGCTGTCCTCGGGCGGGCTCGTGTAGCCGGTGATCGCCTCGGGCGCGATGCCATGCTGCTGCAGCAGGTGATCCATCAGCAGCCGGGTGCCCGAGCCGGCCTGGCGCGCGATGAAGCGCACCGGGCGCCTGACGCCGTCAACCGACGCAGCCAGATCGGCCACCGTGCGCAACTGCAGCGGATTGCCCTTGGCCACCATCAGACCCTGGGCGCGCCGGCTGAACGCGATCAGCTTGTGGCGTCCCGGCTTGAGCAGTGGCTTGAGCGCCTGCGCAAACACCCGCGCGCCGCCCTGCAGCGGCGGCACGTGGAAACCGGCCACCAGGCAGCGGCCCTCGGCCAGCGCGCGCAGGGCGTCGACGCTGCCGGCAAAGCGCAGTTCGATGTGCAGGCGCTGCTGCTGGCTGGCCAGATCGCGCAGCAGCGGCAGCGCCAGGTCGTGGCTGGCGTAGATCGGCAGCACGTGCTGGCTGCCGTCGAGCGCTTCGGCCAGCACCCGCTCGAGTTCGGCCCTCAGCGCCTCGATGTGCGGCGTCAGGCGGGTGCGGGCGCGGGTTTCGGCCCACAGCAGGCGGTCGGCGAACGGCGTCAGGCGTGAGGGCTGGCCCTGCGTCCAGGTGACGAGCGGCTCGCCCATGACCTCTTCCCACTGCTTGAGCGCACCCCAGACATGCCGGTACGACGCACCCATCGCCTTGGCCGCGTGCTGGATCGAACCGTGCTCGCGCACCGCCCACAGCAGGTCGAACAAGGGGTTCTGGACCTCGGCGCCGCGCTGGCCCTCGGGCTGGAAGCTGTACTGGAGGTGGACGCCGCGGGCTTTCATGAGATGCAATCGATGGGATCTGGCTGCTGACGTTAACCGAATCGGGCCCGGCCCCCGATGGTTCCCGGCAGGACCACGCCAACAACCCCGATGGCGTACGGGTCGGGCGCCGGGGCCGCGTTGACACCCCCGCGGGCATGGCATACGGTCGCCATCCCGGCTGCGGCCGATGGTGTCGCGCCGCCTACCCAAGGAGTACGGTCATGGCCACGTATGTCTGCCTCTGCACCTTCACCGACCAGGGCATCCGCAACATCAAGGAATCCGTGCATCGCGCCGAAGCGGTGCAGGCCGCCGGGCGCAAGCTCGGCGTCGAGATGAAGAGCATCCTCTGGACCCAGGGCAACTACGACCTGGTGGTGACCTTCGAGGCCAAGGACGAGCAGGCCATGACCGCGTTCGGTCTGGCCGTCGGCATGCAGGGCAATGTGCGCACCCAGACGCTGCGCGCCTTCAGCCGCGAAGACATGCAGCAGATCCTGGCGAAGGTCGGCTGAGGTCGATCGGGCGCAGGGCAGCCGGCTCAGCCGCCGCCGCGCTGCATGAACAGGTCGAAATACTTCATGAAGGCCTCGCGGGCATCGTCGCCGACGCCCTCGAAGCGGTAGCTCACCGCCATCCGCGGGATGCGGATCAGCGCGATCTGGCGCGGCGCCAGCGGCTGCCACGCCAGATGCAGGCGGCCGTCGTCGATGTCGACCTCCGCCCGGCCGTCGCGCGGGCGGCGCCAAGGACGACCCCGCACCGCGCCCGGCAGGCACGACAGCCAGTCGGCCTCGCTGAAACCCTGTTCGCGGGTGAAGCTGGCGGGGTAGCCGCTCTGCATTCAGCCGCCCGCGATCGGGGGCCAGATGGCGAGCACGTCGCCTTCGACCAGGGTGCGTGTGGCGCGCTCGCCCGGCGGCACGAAGACGCCGTTGATCAGCACCAGGTGCACCAGGCTCATGGGCAACGAGAACGGCTCGATGACCTGGGCGATGGTCGATCCGGGCGCCACCTCGAGCGGCATTCGGTTGCCCAGACGGCGCTCGGCCGGCAGGTAGTCGGTCAGGCTGGCGTAGAGCTTGAAGGTGATCTGCATGGGACGATGCTCGCTCAAAACGCCCGACCGGCGGGCGTCAAGGGCCACTGCGTCAGACATGGGCGTGTTCATGCTGGGCCTGCGCGCTGGCCAGGTAGGCGGCCATCAGCAGGGTCGGGTCTTCGAGCAGCTTGTCCTTCCACTCGCCCAGACGCACCTGGCCTTCGACCAGGCCGCGCATCACGCCGACGTGATTCGTCCAGCCGATCGAGTTGCAGCCCACCAGCTGATCACCGCTGAACTGCAGGCTCAGGTGGCGGCCGGCCTCGCGGTCGGTCAGCTCGACATGCTGGCCACCGGGCACACCGTCCCACTTGCCGAAGCTGGCCGAGATCATGCCCAGCGTGTCGAGCACGTTGATCTGCGTCACGCCCTTGAGCTCGATGGTCTTGCCGACCATGTTGAGCGCCGCCACCCGCGCCTGCTCGGCCGCGTTGGGCTGGATGGCGCTGACGATGGTGGTGCCGCTGACCTTGTCGAAGGCCTCGGCGCAGTCGCCCGCGGCGTAGATGCCTGGCACGTTGGTCTGCAGGTGCTCGTCGGTCAGCACGCCGACCAGGCAGATGATTCCGGAGTTCTCGAGGAAGCCGATGTTGGGCCGCACGCCGGTGGCGCTGATGACCAGATCGGCATCGAGGCGTTCGCCGGTGGACAGGCGCACCGACATCGGCGCGCAGCCCGCTGCAGCCGATGCATCGGGCCGGTCGATCGCCTCGACGCGGGCGCCGGTATGGACCGACACGCCCTTGGCGACGCACCAGTCCTTGATCATGCCGCCCGCCGTCGGGCCCATCATGCGCGGCACCATGCGGTCGCCCATCTCGACCACGCTGAGCTGGACGCCGCGCATCGCCAGCGCCTCCATGATGATGCAGCCGATGAAGCCGGCGCCCAGCTGCAGCACGCGCGCGCCGGGCTGGGCCAGCGCGGCGATGGCGCGGGCGTCTTCGAGCGTCCAGCACGGATGCACGCCCGGGCCCTGGATGCCGGGAATCGGCGGCGTGGCCGGCGACGAGCCGGTGGCGATCAGCAGCTTGTCGAAGGATTCGGCGCTGCCGTCCTCCAGCAGCACCTGGCGCGCCTGGGTGTCCACCTTGCTGGCGCGGCCGCGCTTGAGCGTGATGCCGAGCTTTTCGTAGTGGTTCTCGCCATGGCGCAGGTGCGTGCCCTCCTCGCCCACCTTGCCGATCAGCAGGTAGGGGATCGCCATGCGCGAGTACGGCGCCTCGGGCTCGTCGCCGATCACGATGATCTCGTCGTTCGGCGCGTGCTTGCGGATGGTTTCAGCGGCGATCACGCCGGCCGGGCCTGCGCCCAGGATCACATGCTTCATGTTCGTGTTCCGTGCAAAAAACAAGGCGGTCCGAAAACCGCCTTGTGATTCGAGTCAAACCGTCAGACGGCGTCGGTTCACAGCCCCAGGCGGCTGCGGGTCTCGGGCTTGAGCTGGCCGTCGGCGTCCCAGCCGCGGATGTCGTAGTACTTGGGCAGCATCTCGGGCAGCTTGTTGACCAGGCCCTTGGCCGGGCCGGTCTTGGCCGGCTCTTCGAGCAGGCGCTTGGGCAGCGTGTCGTCCTTGGCCGTGAAGCCGGCGCGGTTGTTGAAGTCGCGCTCCATGTTCCAGATCCGCTCGCCGATCTGGCTCAGGTTCTCGAGCGTGAACTCGTCACCGCAGGCCGCCGCCACCTGCGGCTGCACGTCGGCCAGGCCCCAGGCGAAGCTGGTGAAGATGCAGATGCCGGCCGCGTCGAAGGCCGCGGTGGCGTCCTGGAACGCCATCACGAGTTCGGGCTTGCCGTCGGCCGTCAGCGGGTCGGTCTTGACCGGGATGCCCAGCACCTCGGAGGCCACCGTGTAGCTGCGCAGGTGGCAGGCGCCGCGGTTGGACGTCGCGTAGGTCAGGCCCATGCCCTGGATGCCGCGCGAGTCGTAGGCCGGGAATTCCTGGCCCTTGACGCTCATCGACAGGTCGGGGTGGCCGTACTTCTTCGTCAGCCGGGCCGAGCCCTGGCCGATCTCCTTGCCGAAGCCTTCACCGCGGGCGGTGATCTCGGCGAAGTAGGCCAGCGCCTGGGCGTCGCCGAACTTGGCGTCGATGCCGAGCTGCTCCTTGGTCAGCACGCCCATCTCGTAGAGCTCCATCACCGCGCCGATGGTGGCGCCGAAGGAGATCGGATCCATGCCCTGCTCGTTGCACAGCACGTTGGCGTACTGCAGCGCCTCGAGGTCGTTGACGCCGTTGGCCGCACCCAGCGCCCAGGCCGCTTCGTATTCCAGGCCGCCGCTGGCGCCCCAGTACTGCGGCTTGGTCTGCACCGTGAAGTGGGTCTTGTCGATCTTGCTGATGCGCCCGCACGCGATGGTGCAGCCGAAGCAGGCCTGGTTGGTCACCAGCTGCTTCTTGCCGTCGGTGGCACGCGGCGTGGCCATCGCCTCGGCGCCGATGTCCTTGGCGCCCTCGAAGGCGACATCGCGGTGATTGCGGGTGGGCAGCGCGCCCATCTCGTTGATCACGCTCATCAGCACCTGGGTGCCGTAGGTCGGCAGGCCGGCACCGGTGACGGCGTTGTCGTGCAGGATCTTCTTCTTCTCGGCGGTGACGCGCATGAACTCCTTGGGGTTGGCCAGATTGCCCACGCCCTTGGTGCCGCGAACGACCACCGCCTTGAGGTTCTTGCTGCCCATCACGGCGCCCACGCCCGAACGGCCGGCGGCGCGGTGCAGGTCGTTGACCACGGCTGCGAACAGCACCTGGTTCTCACCGGCCAGGCCGATGCTCGACACACGCACCAGCGGATCCTGGTGCGAGGCCTTGATCGTGGCCTCGGTTTCCCAGACGCTCTTGCCCCACAGGTGCGCGGCGTCTTTCAGTTCGACCACGTCGTCCTGGATCGACAGGTAGACCGGCTTGGGCGACCTGCCCTCGAAGATCACCATGTCCCAGCCGGCCATCTTGAGCTCGGCGCCCCAGTAGCCGCCCGAGTTGGAGCAGGCGATGGCGCCGGTCAGCGGGCCCTTGGTGACGACCGTGTAGCGGCCACCGGTGGAGGCCATCGTGCCTGTCAGCGGGCCGGTCGACCAGATGATCTTGTTGTCGATCGACAGCGGGTCGACCTTGGCGTCGATTTCCTCGACCAGGTATTTGGTGGCCAGGCCACGCGAGCCCAGATACTGCCTGGCCCACGCCATGTTCAGCGGTTCGGTGGCAATGGTGCCGGTCGTCAGATTGACGCGAAGAAGTTTTCCTGCCCAGGACATCTGTTTCTCCTCAAGCAGCTGCTTGGTTGCCCAACTTGTCGGCCCAGGCTTGCATCTTGTTCAAGCCGGTCCAGTTGGAGTCGATGAAAGTGATCGCGCCGGTCGGGCAGGCTTCGGCGCAGGCCGGTTCGCCGCCGCACAGGTCGCATTTCTGCACCTTGCCGGTTTCCTGCACGTAGTTGATCGTGCCGAAGGGGCAGCTGATCGTGCAGACCTTGCAGCCCACGCAGGTGGTGTCGTTGACGACCTTGGCGCCGGTCGCCTTGTCGAGCGTGATCGCTTCGACCGGGCAGGCGTGCAGGCACCAGGCCTCGTCGCACTGGGTGCAGGTGTAGGGCACCTTGCGCCCGGTCTCGTGGAAATCGAACACCTTGATGCGCGACTTGGCCGGCGCAAAGACGCCGTAGTTCTCGTAGGAACAAGCCATTTCGCATTGCAAGCAACCCGTGCACTTGTCCGGGTTGATGTGAAGGCTCTTCTGCATGTTGGGTCTCCGCTGTCGGTCCGTTTTGGGGGACGCACGCAACCGCCATAGGTTCATGGCGACATAACGCTCTATGCAATCATCTGCATAGCGACCGACGACGGAAACCTAGGCTTAACCCTCATCAACCCAGAACTCCGAGCCCGTGGTACGGGTTTCGGGACCAGATTGCTCCAGCCTGACACGAAACGGCCGAATCAGGCCGGGCCGGGCAGCCCGGCCCAGGGAAAGTCAGCGTGCCGCGTTCGGGAAGAACAGCTGCTCGCCGCCGATCTTGTAGGCCGCGATCGCCGCCTGACCGGGCGCCGAGACCACCCAGTCGACGAAGCTCTGGCCGAGCGCCTGCTTGACGTGCGCATGCTTGGCCGGATTGACCAGCATCACGCCGTACTGGTTGAACAGCCGGGTGTCGCCCTCGACCAGCACGGTCAGGTCGCCGCGGTTCTTGAACGACAGCCAGGTGCCGCGGTCGGTCAGCACGTAGGCGTTGCTGCTCGACCCCATGTTGAGCGCCGGGCCCATGCCGCAGCCGCATTCGCGGTAGCCGGCCGGCTTGGCCGCGGCCAGGTCGACGCCGGCCTGCTTCCAGTAGCGCAGCTCGGCGGCGTGGGTGCCGCTCTTGTCGCCGCGCGAGATGAAGGCCGCGCCGCTGGCCGCGAGCTTCTGCAGGCCGGTGACGATGTCCTTGCCGCGCACCTTGGCCGGGTCTGCGGCCGGGCCGACCAGCACGAAATCGTTGTACATGACCGGGTAGCGCCTGACGCCCCAGCCGTCGGCGACGAACTTCTCCTCGGCCGCCTGGTCGTGCACGAACACCACGTCGGCATCGCCGCGCCGGCCCATGTCGAGCGCCTGGCCGGTGCCCAGCGCGACGACGCGGGCGTCGATGCCGGTGGCCGCCTTGAACTGCGGCAGCAGCTGGCCGAACAGCCCGGACTGCTCGGTGGAGGTGGTGGACGCCACCACGATGAACTTCTCCTGTGCCTGCGACAGCGTGGCGGCACAGATCAGGGCCCCCACCGCGCAGGCCATCAGCGTGCGGCGCGAGCGCAGGATCATTCGAATCGGCTTCAGGTCCATGGCAGTTCACCTTTCAGGAATTGAGCCGCCGCATGCGGCAGCGGGTCGTGGAAAAAACGCTCGACCGGCAGGTCGACCACGACGTGGCCGGCCTCGAGGTACAGCACCCGCGTCGCCAGGCGCTTGACCTGGCCGAGGTTGTGCGTGCTCATCACCAGCGTCATGCCGTCGGCGCCGAAGGCATCGATCAGCGACTCGACCTCGCGCTTGGCACTGGGGTCGAGGCTGGCGGTGGGCTCGTCGAGAAACAGGATGTCGGGCCGCATGGCCCAGGCCCGCGCCATCGCCAGGCGCTGCTGCTGGCCACCCGACAGCGCTCGCGCCGCACGCTCGCCCACGCCCTGCAGGCCGACGCGCTCGAGCGCCTGCGCGGCGCGCTCGCCACGCTGCGCGCGCGGCACCTTCGCCAGCCAGAGCGCCAGCAGCAGGTTGCTGCGTGCCGACAGATGCAGCAGATAGGGCCGCTGGAACAGCATCGCCATCAGCGCCGGGCGGCCGTCGGTGTCCTCGAGGGCATGCACCTCGCGCCGGCCGTGGCCGGCGACCAGGCCGTGCAGCAGACGCAGCAAGGTGGTCTTGCCCGAGCCGTTGGCGCCCACCAGCGCGACCCGCTCGCCGCGGTTGATCTGCAGCGTGACGTCGCGCAGCGCCCGCACCGCGCCGAAATCCACGCCGGCCTGCGCCAGGCTGATCAGGGCTTCGCCGCTCACATCAGCCCCTGTCCCGGCGCCGCGGCGCCGCGCGGCTGCATCCAGCCGATCAGCAGGTTGATGACGCCGACCACACCCAGCAGCAGCAGGCCCAGCGCCAGCGCCAGCGGCAGGTCGCCCTTGCTGGTCTCGAGCGCGATGGCGGTGGTCATCACGCGGGTGAAGCCGTCGATGTTGCCGCCCACGATCATCACCGCGCCGACCTCGGCGACCGCACGGCCAAACGCCGTGAGCAGGATCGTCAGCACCGCCAGCCGCTCGTGTACCAGCACCAGCAGCGCCGACAGCAAGGGGCCGGCGCCCATCGAGCGCAGCTGGTCGCCGCCATCGGCCAGGCCGTCGATGACGAGGCGGCGGGTCAGCGCGGCGATCAGCGGCACCACCAGGATGCTCTGCGCGATCACCATCGCGGTGGGCGTGAACAGGATGCCCCACGACCCCAGCGGCCCCGAGCGCGACAGCAGCAGGTAGACCATCAGGCCGACCACCACCGACGGCAGCGCCAGCAGCGTGTTGAGCAGCCAGACCGCCAGGCCGTGGCCCGGAAACCGCGCCACCGCCAGCCACGCCCCGAGCCACAGCCCGGACAGCGCGCCCGTCAGACAGGCCGCGCCGCTGACCCGCAGCGACAGGCCGACGATGCGCAGCACGTCGGCATCGCCACTGGAAATCAGATCGACGGCCAGGCCGAGGCTGGCGGCCACCGTGCTCATGAGCGGATTGCGACAGTTGTTACGGGAGTCATGCGGGGCGCGATTCTGCGTGGTCGATCAAGGCGTGGCGATATGTCGTCGTGTGCATATAGAAACGACGTTCCGGGCTGGCCGGTCGCCGCAGCCGCCGTGGCTATGATTCCCGGCATCCTTGTGCTTCGACCGGCCCCTCCCATGCCCGAACTCGGCCCCTCCCCCCTGATTGCCGGCGACACCCACCTGAGCGTGGCCGACGCCCGCTCGGCCATCGCCGCGGCGATCCGCCCGATCACCCGGACGCAGACCGTGCCGCTGATGCAGGCGCTCGGCCGCGTGCTGGCCGCCGACGTGATCTCGCCGATCGACGTGCCCGCGCACGACAACTCGGCGATGGACGGCTACGCGCTGCACGGCGCCGACCTGCCGGCAGCCGGCAGCGTGCGGCTGCGCGTGGTCGGCACCGTGCACGCCGGCGACGTGCCGACGCTGCAGGCGCAGGCCGGCGAGTGCGTGCGCATCATGACCGGCGCGGTGATGCCGGCCGGGCTCGACTCGGTGGTGCCGCAGGAGCTCTGCCGCCGCACGACGGACGGCGAGCACGCCGTGATCGAGATCGACGCCGGCGTACTGCGCCCGGGCGAGAACCGGCGTTTTCGCGGCGAGGACCTGGCGCAGGGCCGCCCCGCCGTGCAGGCCGGGCGGGTGCTGCGGCCGGCCGACATCGGCCTGATCGCCTCGCTCGGCGTGGCCGAGGTGACGGTGTTCAGGCGCCTGCGGGTGGCGGTGTTCTCCACCGGCAACGAATTGCGCGACCTGGGCGAGCCGCTGCCCGCCGGCTGCATCCACGACAGCAACCGCTACAGCCTGATGAGCGCGCTGCAGCGCCTGGGTGTCGAGGTGATCGACCTCGGCCTGGTGCGCGACGACCCGGCCGCGCTCGAGGCCACGCTGCATCAGGCGGTGGCGCAGGCCGACGCCGTGATCACCAGCGGCGGCGTCAGCGTGGGCGATGCCGACTACACCCGCGGCCTGCTGGCCCGACTCGGCGAGGTGGCGTTCTGGAAGGTGGCGATGCGCCCGGGCCGGCCGTTCGCGTTCGGCCCGCTGCGCCGCGACGGCGCCACCGACCCGGCGCCGAGCTGGCTGTTCGCCCTGCCCGGCAACCCGGTCGCCAGCCTCGTCACCTACTACGCCTTCGTGCGCGAGGCGCTGCTGACGCTCGGCGGCGCCAGCGCCGAGCCGCTGCCGGTGCTGCAGGCGCGCTGCGCCACCGCCATCCGCAAGCGGCCGGGCCGCACGGAGTTCCAGCGCGGCCGGGTCCACCGCGACGCCGACGGCGGCTGGTCGGTGCGCCTGACCGGCTCGCAGGGCGCGGGCATCCTGCGCAGCATGTGCGAGGCCAACGCGCTGGTCGTGCTGGGCCACGAGCAGGGCCCGGTGGCGGCCGGCGACCGGGTCGACGTCTGGCTGTTCGACGGCTTGGTGTGACCCCTGATGACGCGTGACACGGCCTGGAACGCCATCGCACCGCAGCATTTGCCGACTGTTTGACGCTGGAGCAGTTTTCGGGGTTCTCCCTGAGCGCAGACAAGCGCAAACACCGGGCTCGAGATCATTTTTGCGGTGATTCCTGCTTGGCACGCTTGCTGCAGTCTGAGGTGACTGAACGGTGGCGGACGTCCGCCGTTGGAACAACCCCACCTCAACGAGGAGACCCCCCATGCGTTTGAAGATGCTCAGCTTGCTGGTGACCGCCAGTCTGGCCACGATGGCCGCCCAAGCCGCCACCCCCGCCGTGACCGACAAGATGATCGAGAACGACGCCAAGTCCACCGGCGACGTGCTCTCGTGGGGCATGGGCACCCAGGGCCAGCGCTATTCGCCGCTCAAGCAGATCAACACCAGCACCGTCGCCAAGCTGGTGCCGGCCTGGAGCTTCTCGTTCGGTGGTGAAAAGCAGCGCGGCCAGGAATCGCAGCCGGTCATCCACAACGGCAAGATGTTCGTCACGGGTTCGTACTCGCGGATCTTCGCGCTCGACGCCAAGACCGGCGCCAAGCTCTGGAAGTACGAGCACCGCCTGCCCGACGGCATCATGCCCTGCTGCGACGTGATCAACCGCGGCGCCGCGCTGTATGACAACCTCGTGATCTTCATGACGCTCGATGCCCAGATCGTCGCGCTGAACCAGGACACCGGCGAAGTGGTCTGGAAGGAAAAGATCGACAACTACGCCGACGGCTACTCGGCCTCGGCCGCGCCGCTGATCGCCGAAGGCCTGCTGCTGACCGGCGTCTCCGGTGGCGAGTTCGGCGTGGTCGGCCGCGTCGAAGCGCGCGATCCCAAGACCGGCGCGCTGGTCTGGACCCGCCCGACGGTCGAAGGCCACATGGGCTACAAGTACGACAAGGACGGCAACAAGACCGAGAACGGCATCTCCGGCACCACCGGCAAGAGCTGGCCGGGCGACCTCTGGAAGACCGGCGGCGCCGCCACCTGGCTGGGTGGCAGCTACGACTCGCGCACCGGCCTGGCCTACTTCGGCACCGGCAACCCGGCACCCTGGAACAGCCACCTGCGCAAGGGCGACAACCTGTTCAGCTGCTCGACGCTGGCCATCGACGTCAAGACCGGCCAGATCAAGTGGCACTACCAGACCACGCCGAACGACGGCTGGGACTTCGACGGCGTCAACGAACTCATCACGTACGACGACGGCGGCAAGGTCCTCGGCGGCAAGGCCGACCGCAACGGCTTCTTCTATGTGCTCGATGCCAAGAGCGGCAAGCTGGAAAACGCCTTCCCCTTCGTCAAGAAGATCACCTGGGCCACCGGCATCGACCTGAAGACCGGCCGTCCGAACTTCGTGCCGGAAAACCGTCCGGGCGATCCGACCGCCAGCGCCGACGGCAAGAAGGGCACCTCGACCTTCGCCGCACCGTCGTTCCTGGGTGGCAAGAACCAGATGCCGATGGCCTACAGCCCGGACACCAAGCTGTTCTACGTGCCCGCCAACGAATGGGGCATGGAGATCTGGAACGAGCCGATCACCTACAAGAAGGGCGGCGCCTACCTGGGCGCGGGCTTCACGATCAAGACGCTCAACGACGGCCCCATCGGCGCGATGCGCGCGATCGACCCGAAGACCGGCAAGATCGTCTGGGAAGCACCGAACAACGCGCCGCTGTGGGGCGGCGTGCTGACCACCGGTGGCAACCTGGTGTTCTGGGGCACGCCGGAAGGCTATCTGCAAGCCGCTGACGCCAAGACCGGCAAGATCGTCTGGAAGTTCCAGACCGGTTCCGGCGTGGTGGCGCCCCCGGTGACCTGGAGCGAAGGTGGCGAGCAGTACGTCGCCGTGGCTTCGGGCTGGGGTGGCGCGGTGCCGCTGTGGGGCGGCGACGTGGCCAAGAAGGTCAACTACCTCGAGCAGGGTGGCTCGGTGTGGGTGTTCAAGCTGATGAAGTGATGCCGGCGCCGGTGTGAACCGGCCTGAATCCGCAGCAATCAGCGGCGACAACGGAAGTTGTCGCCGCTTTTTTCATCCCGCCCAGGAGGCCCTACCGGCCAGTCTCGGCCTGACGCAACAGTTCCAGCAGGTCGGAAAAATCGGATTCGACGCTGTAGAACGTCAGCCAGTCATCCGACGCGAAGCGGTTCTGCAGCGCCGTCAGATCCCATTGGATCGGCACGACGGAGCGTTTCATGTTGCCCATCACGCCGATGTTCGACAGGTTGGACACCTTCGACAGCGCCATGCTCACCTCGATCTCGTCGAGCGCCTTCAAGGCCTGCGGAAAATTCGCCAGCTGCTCGTACGACGCCTTCAGCCTGGCCTGGGCGAACTGGCTGACGTCCGCCACATGGCCGTACAGGATGTGCCGGGCCTGCATCACGTGGGTGGTGATCTCGAACCGGTTGCTGAAGCGCGAGCCCTTGCTCAGTTGCGGCCAGGCGTCGATCAGGTCGTGGCCGACGAACAGCGTCTTGGTCCGGATCCCGCTGACGAGCGCAAAGCCGTTGCGCGTTTCGTCCTGCTGGCCGGACGCACCGAACAGATTGCCGAGGCCCAGACCGCCCGAGCGACTCGAGTCCGTCGCCCAGCGATAGATCAGCACGCCGTTGCTGCGCACGGCATCGACCACGCCCTCGTAATGGGTGTCGAACGATTTGCGGGCGGCGCGGTACGTGTCCCGGGCTGCATCGATCTGAACCTCGGACACCGGCGGCTCGGCGCCGGCCGCCTGCCGCGCCTGCAGCAGCGACAGGTCCGCGCGCTCCTGCACCAGCTCGGCGGCCAGGCTGCCGAGCCGGGTCAGCCGCGTGCGGATCGCCGCCAGGCAGATCTCGGTGCAGTCGTTCGATGCGTCGCCGGCGATCTCGCTCACCAGCTCGAAACTCGCGCCCGGGCTCAGGCCGATGACCGACGCGGGCTTGCGGCTCGGCTTGTAGAAATACAGGCCGCCCACATCGGCAAACGGCAACCAGCCCGGAATCGACGCCACGCGGTACTGCGGGATCTTGACGAAACCCTCCTTGACCGATTCGGTGCTCAGGTCTTCGAGCGACGTGATCAGGCCGCCGGTGCTCGAGCAGGCCGTCAAGGTGGCCAGCGCCACGCAGGCGCCGGTGGTTCTGGGCGATGGCCGTGGTGTCATGACGACTGCCTCCACGCAAACCAGCCTCGCGCGCAGGCTTGGCTTTGTGAGCGATTGTGGTCCGAGCTTGCACATCGACCCACCGCGCGACAGGATGCGGCCCTGCAGCATTTCAGATCGACACACGAGGGCCGCGCAATGATTCTGCGCCGCCACCGTCACACAACCCAAAGGGAAAACGATGTCCGCAATCCGCATGAAACCCCCCGCCGCGAGCCGCACACGGCTGACCGGCCTCGGCGCACGCCTGACCGCCACCGCGTGCTGCGTTGCCGCGCTGGCCGTGCTTGTCGGCTGCGAATCCACCACCACCCGCGGCGCGGTGGGCGGTGACCGCAAGCAACTGCTGCTGGTGTCGTCCGCCGAGCTCGAACAGGTGGCGGCGCAGGGCTACCTCAAGCTCAAGACCGAGGCCACCACCGCCGGCACGCTGAACCAGGATCCGGCCCTGCTCAGGCGCGTGACCACGATCGCCAACCGCCTGACGCCGCACACCGGCGTGTTCCGCGCCGACGCACCGGGCTGGAAGTGGGAGACCAACGTCATCACCAGCGACCAGGTCAACGCCTTCTGCATGCCCGGCGGCAAGATCATGGTCTACACCGGCCTGGCCCAGCAGCTCAAGCTGACCGACGACGAACTGGCCGTCGTGATGGGCCACGAGATGGCCCACGCGCTGCGCGAACATTCGCGCGAGCAGGTGTCGCAGGCGATGGCCGCACAGACCGCCATCGGCGTGGGCAGCGCGGTGCTCGGCCTGGGCCAGGCCTCGACCGAGATCGCCGGCACCGTCTACGAATCCCTGATCGCCACCCGCTTCAGCCGCAACGACGAGACCGAATCCGACCGCATCGGCCTCGAACTCATGGCGCGCGCCGGTTACGACCCGCGCGCCGGGGTCAGCCTGTGGCAGAAGATGGGCGGCGCCAAGAGCGGCTCGGCGCCGCCCGAGTTCCTGAGCAGCCACCCGGCCGACGACCGGCGGGTGCAGACGATCCAGGGCCTGCTGCCGACCGTGATGCCGCTGTATCAGGCGGCGACGAAACGATGAACCGGTGTGGCGGACGCTGCCTGTCTGCATCCGCCACCGTTTCCCTTCTTCTGATGTAGCCAAACGCCTCTCGATCTGACAAATTGCCTTCGTCAGCCGGAGGCCGTCATGTCCAAGCGCGTTTTCATCAGCTACAAGCGCAACACCGCGCTCGATCAACCGCTGGCGCACCGGCTGTACGACAGCCTCGGCAAGGCCGGCCACGAGGTGTTCCTCGACGCCGAGATCCTGCTCGGTGAAGACTGGGTGATGCGCATCCAGCGCGAGGTGGAGGCGGCCGATTTCCTGATCCTGCTGCTGTCGGAGCACTCGATCGAGAGCCAGATGGTGGCCGAGGAGGTGCGGCTGGCCGAACATGCCCGCAAGAGCAGCGGCAAGCCGTCGATCCTGCCGGTGCGGGTGGTCTACGAGGGCAGCCTGCCCTACGACCTGGGCGCCATCCTCAACCGGCTCAACTACGCGCTCTGGCGCAGCCCGGCCGACGACGACGAACTGCTGGTGCAGCTGTCGGCGGCCATCGGCGGCGATGCCCTGCCCGCCCCGGTGCTGGCCGGCGGCGAGCTGCCCTGCGACCGGCCGATGCCCGCGGCCAACCCGCGCGCGGTGCTGGAGCTGCCCGAGCAGGTGCTCGAGGCGGCGTCACCTTTCTACATCGAGCGCGACGGCGACCGCGTGCTGGCCGCCGAGCAGACCCAGCCGGGCTACACGCTGACGATCCAGGCGGCGCGCCAGACCGGCAAGAGCTCGATGCTCGGGCGGGTGCTCGAACGCGGCGTGCAGGCGGGCAAGAAGGCGGCGTTCATCGATTTCCAGGGCTTCGAGGACGCGGTGCTGAACGACCCGGCGCAGCTCTACTACCAGTTCGCCTTCAGCATCGAGGACGCCCTGCAGCTCGAACCGCAACTCGACAAGTACTGGGGCGTGCCGCTGGGCGCGACGCAGAAATGCGGCCGCTTCATGGAGCGCCGCATCCTGCCGGCCTGCGGCGACGCCGGCCTGCTGCTGCTGCTCGACGACGCCGACGAGTTGCTGGCGTCGGGCGCGAGCATGGACTTCTTCGGCATGCTGCGCAGCTGGCACGGCAGCCGCGCCCGCCCGGGGCCGTGGAAGAACTTCGCGCTGGCGATGGCGATCTCGACCGAACCGGCGCTGCTGATCGCCGACCTGGCGCAGTCGCCGTTCAACGTCGGCACGCCGGTCAAGCTGGCCGACTTCGAGCTGGCCGACACCGAAAAGATCAACCAGAGCCACGACGCGCACCTGAGCCGGCCGCAGCTGGAGACGCTCTACCAGCTGCTGGGCGGCCACCCCTACCTGACGCGCAAGGCCTTCTACCTGATCGGCACCGGCCGTTCGAGCTTCGACACCCTGATCGCCGATGCCTGCTCGGAGACCGGCCCGTTCGGCGACCACCTGCGCGCGCTGCTGACGCGGCTGATTCTCAAGGCCGATCTCGGCTCGGCGATCCGCTCGGCACTGTCGGGCGACCGGCTCGACGGCCGTGCGCGCGAGCGGCTGATCGCCGGCGGGCTGTTCGTCGAACAAGACGGGCGGCTGGTCGCGCGCAACCAGCTCTACGACCGCTACCTGCGCCGGGCGCTGCATGACTGAGGCCGTCGCGGCGGGTTTCCGCTTCGTCACCGGCGGCACGCTGGCGCCGGACAATCCGAGCTACGTGCGCCGCGCCGCCGACGACGAGCTGCTGCAGGCCTGCCTGGCGGGTCGGTTCGCCTACGTGCTGTCGTCGCGGCAGATGGGCAAGTCGAGCCTGCTGGCGCGCACCATCGAGCAGCTGCGCGAGCGCGGCGTGACGGTGGCGATGGTCGACCTGACCGCCATCGGCACCCAGGGCGTGACGCAGGAAACCTGGTACGCGGGCGTGCTGGCCGAGGTCGAGCGGGCCTGCATGCCGCAGACCGACCTGTTCGACTGGTGGGCCGAGGCCGCGCCGCAGCCGATCGTGCAGCGTTTCATCCGCTACCTGATCGAGGTGGTGCTGGCCGAGCTGAGCGGGCCGGTGGTGATCCTGATCGACGAGATCGACTCGACCCTCAAGCTCGATTTCACCGACGACTTCTACGCCGCCATCCGACACCTGCACAACGCCCGCGCCGAGCAGCCGGCGCTGGCGCGGCTGTCGTTCGTGCTGGCCGGCGTGGCCACCCCCACCGAGCTGATCCGCGACCCGGCACGCACGCCGTTCAACATCGGCCAGCGCATCGAGCTGGCGGATTTCAACGCCGCCGAGGCGCGCCAGCTGGTCGAGCGCATCGGGCCCGGCGTGGCGGACACCGACGCCGCGCTGGCCGACGTGCTGCGCTGGACCGGCGGCCAGCCCTATCTGACGCAGCGGCTGTGTGCACTGCTGGCCGCGGCGCCGGGTGCGAACCCGCCATCCGCCGCCGAGCACGTGGACGGCGTGGTGGCAGGCGGGCTGCTGTCGGACAGCGGCTGGGCGGATCCGCACTTCCAGTCGGTGGCGCGCTACATGACGGAGTCGCCGGCCGAGCTGAAGGCCGATCTGTTCGCCACCTACGCGCAGGTGCTGGCCGGGCGCCGCGTGGCCAGCATCGACGCCTCGCCGGTGCACAACCGGCTGCGCCTGTGCGGCATCGTCAAGCGGGTGGACGAACAGCTGGTGCTGCGCAACGGCGTCTACCGCGAGCTGTTCGGCCGGCCGTGGCTGCGCAAGCACCGCCCCACCTTCTGGACCCCGGCCAACCGCATCTGGGCCGGCGCACTGGCGGCCAGCCTGCTGGTGACAGCCGGTTTTGCCGCGCTCTGGCTGCGCGCCGAGCAGGCCACCGCCGCCGCCCGGCAGGCGCGGGTCGAGGCCGATGCCGGCCGACAGCAGGCCGAACAGGCGACCGAGCGGGCCAGGCGGGCCACCGCCGACGCGCAGGCTGCGACTCTGGCCGCCGATGCCGCCGCTGCAAACGATGCCGGCGACCCGGATCGCGCGCTGGCCCTGACGCACCAGGCGCTGGCGACGCGCGTGACGCCGGTGTCGCTGTGGGCGGCCTTTGCCGCGGCCGAACAGCATCAGGCGCTGGCCGCGCTGCTCGGCCACACCGACGTCGTCGATCAGGTGGCGCTGAACCCCGCCGGCACCTTGGCCGCCACCGCCAGTCACGACGGCAGCGTGCGGCTGTGGCACCTGCCCGACGGCCGGCAGGCGGCCGAACTGCGCGGCCATGCCGGCCCGGTGATCGCGGTGTCGTTCAGCCCCGACGGCCAGCGCGTGCTGAGCGCCGGCCACGACCGCACGGCGCGCCTCTGGGACAGCCGGACCGGCGAGCCGCTGCTCACGCTGCAGGGCCACGGCGATCGCCTGATGGCTGCCGCCTTCAGCCCCGACGGCAACCTGATCGCCACCGCCAGCCAGGACGGCGCCGCCCGCCTCTGGCGCGGCACCGACGGCCGGCTGCTGCACGTACTCGAAGGCCACAAGCACTGGGTGCGCTGCCTCGCCTTCAGCCCCGATGGTCGCCAGCTCGCCAGCGGCGGCAACGACGGCGACGTGCGCCTGTGGAACGTGCGCAGCGGCCGGCTCGCCGCCCGCCTGGCCGGCCACCGCGACTGGATCCGCAGCGTCGCCTTCAGCCCCGACGGCCGATCGCTGGTCAGCGCCAGCGACGACGCCACCGCCCGCATCTGGTCGACCCGCGACGCCCGGCCGCGGCAGGTGCTGCGCGGCCACGCCACCTCGGTGCGCAGCGCCGCGTTCGACGACCGCGGCGCGCGTGTCGTGACCGGCGGCGGCGACGGCGCGGTGCGACTCTGGCGCAGCAGCGACGGCCGCCCGCAGCGCCGCTGGCAGCACCCGCGCGGCTGGATCAACGCGGTGCAGTTCGTCGGCAGCGACCAGGTGCTGAGCAGCGACGATGCCGGCGTCACGCGGGTCAACCCGATCGCCCCCGACGGCCAGGTCCTGACCCTGCTCGGCCATCGACAGGCGGTGACGGCGGTGGCGGTCGACAGCCGCACGATGTTGGCGCTGACCGCCGGCAACGACCGCAGCGCGCGGCTCTGGAGCCTGCGACCGGGCTCGCTGCTGGCCCGGTTGCGCCCCGGCCAGCGGGCCGTCAACGACCTGGCGTGGAGCGCCGACGGCCAGCGCCTGCTGCTGGCCGGTGAAGACGGCGTGGCGCAGATCCACTCGCCCGGCCGGGCCGAGCCGGCGATCACGCTGCAGCTGGACAGCGGCGGCACGCCATCGGCCGCAGGCACGAAGACCCGCGCCAGCGCGGCACCCGGCCCGTCCCGGCCACCCCCCGAGATCACGGCCGTCGCGCTGAGTGCCGACGGCCGATGGGCGGCCGTCGCCCGCAAGGCCGATGCGGACGACGGCCTGTCGACGGTGCAAGGGTTCGACGCCCGCACCGGCGAGCGGCGGCCGCTTGCCGGCCCCGGTCACCGGGCCACCGTGAACATGGTGGCGTTCAGCCCGGACGGCCAATGGCTGGTCTCGGCCGGCGACGACGACCAGGCGCTGCTCTGGCGCGCCGGCGGATCGGCCCCGCCGATCGCGCTGCGCGGGCACCAGGGCGCGGTCAACTCGGCCGTCTTCAGCGCCGACAACCGCCGGGTGCTGACCGCCAGCGCCGACGGCAGCGCCCGGATCTGGTCGCTGCCCGACGGCCGGCTGGTCCGGCCGCTGGCGCACAGCCGCGATGGCGAACGGCTGCGCATGGCCAGCTTCAGCGCCGACGGGCGGCTCGCGGCCACGGCGGGCGACGACCAGCGCGTGCGCATCTGGCAGGTCGACACCGGCGCCTTGCTGCGCACGCTCGAGGGCCACGACGACATCGTGATGAGCGCGCACTTCAGCCCGGACGGCCACCGGCTCGTCAGCGCCAGCCAGGACCGCAGCGCGCGGGTCTGGGACGTGGCCAGCGGCAAGGCGCTGTTCACCCTGCCGGCCGGCCGAACCGACATCGCCCGGCTGGCGATCTACAGCGCCGACGGCCGCCTGATCGTCACCACCAGCGACGACGGCCACGCCCGGCTCTGGCGCGCCGCAGACGGCGCCGCAGTCGGCGAGTACGCGCATGCCGACTGGATCTGGAACGCCGCCTTCAGCCCGGACGGCCAGCGCCTGGCCACCGCCAGCGAAGACGGCAGCGCCGCCATCTGGGATCTGGGCCGCAGCGCAGCCGATCCGGCGCGGCTGTCGGCCTGGATGGCGCAACGGCTGGAACGCCTGCAACGGCCGGCCGCGGCACCACCGAGCCCCGCAGAACGCTGAACCGCCCGGCTTTGCACCGCCGAACCGCGGCGCCATAGAGCATCGCCATCGTCAGCCATGCACCAATAGCAATCAGTTTCGATGCGAAACAATCCCGCACCCGTTCACGTTCAGCCCTCGATTGGGGCATCGCACGCAGACCCTGGGTTATTTCACTCAAGCCATCCCCGATCCAAGTGGATGCCTCAGCTTGAGTTCACCTTACTTTGCGCTTAAGTGCTTGTTTCGCAACGGATTATTTCATTTCCGGGAAAACCCCTGCGTACCACTTCACCGTTGGCACACGTCCTGCAATACATTCATGGGACGGTATCCCACGGATGCCAGACATCAGTCGGCATGCAAACAGGTTCATCCGAACAAGCGTTCTGTTGAGTCCAAGCCCGTTGAATGCATGCCACCGGACGATGAGGTGACCACGAAGAAATGGCCAAGTTGCTGGGTGCGACAGACGGCTCTTTCCACGTGTTCATCACGTCGACAAGGTAGGCGCCCAGGCAGTCACCCTGCCTGGGCGACACCCCCCGGTCAGACGGCGTGGTGCTCCAGCAGATGGTTGGCGCCCTCGAACTGACCGAGCTTCTGTGTCAGCCACGGCATGCAGGCCGCCAGTTGCGCATGCAAGGTGTACGGCGGGTTGATCACGAACACGCCGCTGCCGGTGAGCCCGAATCCTTGCGCGTCGGGCTGCTGCACATTGAGCCGCACATGCAGCCAGCCCTTGGGCGCCGTGGCCTGCAGGCGGCGCGCGATCTGGATCGACTCGACCCGGCTGACCTGCGGGTACCAGACCACGTAGACGCCTTCGGCAAAGCGCTGCAGCGCGTCGCGCAGGCTGTCGATCACCTTGGCGTAATCGGACACCAGTTCGTACGACGGATCCATCAGCACCACGCCGCGGCGCATCGACGGCGGCACCTGGCCGCGCAGGGCTGCGAAGCCGTCGACCTGCGCCAGCTGCACCTGGCGGCCGGGCCGGGTGTTCTCGGTCAGGATCTTGAACTCGGTGGGATGCAGTTCGAACAGCCGCAGCTGATCGCCACGGCGCAGCAGCATCTGCGACAGCGCCGGCGAGCCCGGATAGAGATTGAGCTGGCCGTCGGGGTTGAAGCGGCGCACCAGACGCAGGTAGTCGGCCACCGCCGGCGGGGCATCACCGGCCCCCCAGATGCGCGAGATGCCCTGCAGGTATTCGCCCTTCTTCTGCGACTGCGAGCTGTGCAGCGCGTAGCCGCCGCCGCCGGCATGGGTGTCGATCAGGCGAAAGGGTTTGTCCTTGGACGCCATGTATTGCAGCACCTGCACCAGCACCAGGTGCTTGAGGACATCGGCATGGTTGCCAGCGTGAAAGGCGTGTCGGTAGGCCAGCATGGAAGTTCTGTGTGATTCGCGGAGTCGCTTGAGCGCGCACTGTAGCCGCCTCGGCAGCCGGCGCCAGCCCGGCCCGGCCGGCCCTGCCGGCAAGCGGCCCGGAATGAAAAAGACACCGCCATCCGAGACGCCGCGCAAGCCCGGTCGTGACCGACTTCACGACCGTTTCGCCGACCTCACCCGCTCGAACGAGGGGGGTGCGATCGGTGCGGTGCGACGTACGCACGCCCGCATATCCGCTTACGACTGGTCACCGGAAAAGACCCCTTCGGCGACGCAAGAATGGCTCCAGAAGTTGCCTTGCACGGAGCGCCGGACCGGCTCCGTGCCCGCCCCGACCGCCTCTTGCGCCAGAAAAGATCACCATGAAAACGGACGCCGCCCACCGCTCCATCCACGCCCGATCCAGGCACGCTGCGCTGACCCTGGCACTGACGTTCACGCTGGCGCTCGCCGCATGCGGCGGTGGCGGATCCGATGGCGCGACGGCGGCCGGCGCTGCACTGGCCGGCGGGTCCGGCAGCGCGATACCGGCCGACACCGGCGCCACCATCGCCGTCGGCAGCGACACCGCCAGCGCCGCCAGCGTCAGCCTGAGCACCGACACCACCTGCGGCAACACGCAGCTGCGCGCACAGCTGATCGCCGGGATCAACGCGCTGCGCGCCTCGGCGCAAAGCTGCGGCAGCAAAGGCAGCTTCGGCGCGGCCGGTCCGCTGACCTGGAACGCCGTGCTGTTCGACGCCGCCGCCGGCCACAGCACCGACATGGCCAGCCGCAACTATTTCAGCCACACCAGCCCGGAAGGCCTGACGCTGCAAAACCGCGTCGACGCCGTCGGCTACGAGTGGTCGACATTGGCCGAAAACATCGCCGCCGGGCAAACCAGCGTCGCCGCGGTGCTGAGCGCCTGGATGGCCAGCCCCGGACACTGCGTCAACATCATGGGCACGGCCTACCGGGAGGTGGCGCTGAGCTGCGCGCGCAGCGAATCCGGCACCCGCTACTGGACGCTGAACCTCGGCCGCCCCTGAGCCGCCGAGACCGCGCACCGCCGTGGCAGCTCGCCCGGCACGACCGGCTGGGGCTCACGGCTTCTTCTTGTTGTCGGCCTGCGCGTCGGCGTCCAGCAGGCTGGCCCCGCGCATGTTCAGCACCTCGCCCTTGCGGAAGTAGCCCAGCACCGACGCCGGCGAGCGATGCCCCGTCAGCGCCATCGTCTCGGCCATCGGGATGTTCTGCGCCGCCGCTTCGGTGACGAAACCCGAGCGCAGCGAGTGGGCCGAAAAGCCCTCGTCCAGACCCGCCAGGGCGCAGCGCCGGCGCACGATGTCGCGCACCGACTGCGGTGTCAGCGGCTCGGCCACCGCGCCCGCCGGCAAGGCCTTGCGCACACGGCGGAAGATCGGCCCGGCCGGCGCCGGCGCACCCGCCGCCGCGGCCCAGGTGCGCCAGGCGTCCAGCCACGCCTCCAGCGCCTCGGCCGCCCGGCCGACGATCGGCTTGTGGCCGTCGGCACGCGCGAGCCCGGCCTGATTCGACTTCGACACGCCCATCTGATAGATCCAGCCCGCCGCGGGCGCACCGGCCAGCGCCGAGCCCACGCGCCGGGTGTTCTCGAGCGTGGCGGCCGTGACCTCCGAGCGCCGCCGCCCGCCGCTGGCGAATGCGAACAGCAGCAGCGCCCGGTCGCGCCGCCCCGCCAGCGAGTCGTCGCAGGTGGCCAGCAGCCGTTCCAGCGCCTCGCGGGTCAGCGCCGGCTTGGCGTTGATCTGCTGCGCGCCGCGGCGTGCATAACCCCGGCGCGTACGCGACAGCAGCTCGCGCACCCGGCCGTCGCTGCAGGGATTGGGCAGCCCCTGCAGCTGATGCAGCTTCGACAGCACGCTGATCCGGTGCACCAGCGTGGCCAGCGTCGGCGCGCCCTCCGCGGCCTTGTGCCCGGCAGCGACCAGCGCGGCGTCGACCGCCACGGGCAACTCGTGCACCAGCCGGCCGGCTTCATCGAGCCGCTGGGCGTGGTCGACGACGAACTGCAGCACCACCGTCACCGGCAGCGGCAAGGCCAGCGGCCGTCCGTAGCGCAGGCTGAACCACGCCGCCCAGTAGCGCAGCCCCGAGCGGTAGCTGCGCACCGTGTTCGGCGACTCGCCCTGATCCAGCAGCGCCCGCACCGCGGCCAGCGCGCTGTCGGGCAACTCGTCGGGCAGCAACACCGGCGTGGCGTCGTCCGGCCGGAGGACGACCCGATCGGCGTGCGGATCGATCGGCGGCGGCGTCATGCTGGGAGCCATCGGGATCCCGTGTGTTTAATGTATGATTTCATATGTGCAATGTAAGATACAAAACATCAAATCCATACAACCATCGATAAGCTTCAATTATCGTTAGTAAAGACCGATTGGCAGGCAACGAAATCACGATGCGCACGACACACCTGAATCACCCTGGCAAGACGCCGCGTGGCATCACCGAACAGGACGTCTGGGCCGCCGCCGATGCCCTGCTGCTCGCAGGCGCTCGGCCGACGATCGAACGGGTGCGCATGCAGATCGGCCGCGGCTCGCCGAACACGGTCAGCCCGCACCTCGAAAGCTGGTTTGCGCGCCTGGGCTCGCGCATCGCCGATCCGCTGGCTTTCAGCGCGCCGCCGGACGTGCCCGAGCCGGTGATGCAGGCGGCGCGGCATTTCTGGGAGTCCGCGCTCGCGCTGGCTCGCGGCGAAGCCGACGTGCGCGCGCGCGCCGCCGAGGCCGAACGCGATGCGGCGGTTTCAGAGGCACGGTCATTGCGCAGCCGTGCCGAAACCGCCGAGGCCACGCTGCAGGCGCTGCGGCTGGCTGCGGCCGGTGCCGAAGCTGCGCACGCCGAGCGCGCCGAGGCATCGCAGCGCGAAATCGATCGCCTGGTCGGCGAGCAGGCCGCGATCGCCGCGCGGCTGACCACCCAGGACGAGACCCATCGCGCCGATCTGGCTGCGGCCGTCGACCGCGCCGTGCAGGCCGAGCGCCGCGCCGCCGCCGACATGGACCGCGAGCGCCAGGCCCGTGCGCGCGCCGAGCAGCTCGCCCGCGAGACACGCCAGCAGGCCGATCAAGCCCTGGCCGACGAACGCGCCCGCGCCCAGGCCGAGCGGGTCGCGCAGGTGCAGTCCTACAGCCGGCTGGAGGCGCAGGCGCAGGTGCTGCGCGACCGTGTCGGCCAGATGGAAGCGGACATGCGGCGCGTGCGTCTGCGCGATCGCAGCGACAAGAGCCGCGCCGTGGCATCGCCCCTGGCCCGCATGCGCGAGCGCGGGCGCGGCTGAAACGCGCCCGGTCGCGCGCAGCCGGCGCCTATTCGATCGTCACCGACTCGATCCAGCGGGCGCCGGGCGCGATGTCGTCGCGCAGCGCAGGCCGGTAGGGCGGGATGTTCAGCTGAGCCGGCGGCGCGCTGATGAGATTGAGGTCGACCGCCTGCGGGCGCCCGACCAGCCCCTGCGCGCTGCGCTCGAAGCGGAAGTACAGGCCGTTCCACAACTTGGCGCCGAAATCGGTCGGCAGCTTGTAGAGAAACAGCAGGCTGTGCTCGAGCCAGGCCAGGTCGTCGGCGGCGACGGTGCCGGGCTGCGCGTAGGGGTACGGCACGTGGCAGGCGATCTCGACCCGACCGTCGAGGCACTTGAACTCCTTCATCGACAGGAAGTGGTCGGTGAACTGCGCGTGGTCGAGCTCGATGCGAAACGCCACCCGGCCGTCGCCGCGCGGCTCGAAGGTGACACTGCCGATCCGGATCGGCGCCTGGTCACGTGGGCGCACGGTGAGGGACTTGACGCCCTGCAGCTCCCAGGCGCTGGCCAGCAGCGGCAGGGTCAGGCTCAACGCACCCAGCCATCGGGTGACAAGCCGCAGGCCGGTGCCAGGCGTCGCAGCCCGGTGACGTGCGGATACCTCCGCCGATGAACAGACCGAGGGGGCGTCGAACGTCATGGCAGGCTTTCGTGAGGGATCGTGGCGAGACCGTTTCAGCCGCCGCCCTTGGCCAGGCCGAGGCGCTCGACGGTGCGCTTCTCGGCCGCAAAGGCCTCGCGCAGCGCGCGACCGTAGTCCTCGGGGCCGAGATAGTCGAGCGTCTGGTCGTACTTGGCCAGTTCGGCCACATGTGCCGGGTCGTTCATGGCGCTGCGGAAGGCGTCGTGCAGCACCTTGACCACCGCCGGCGCCATGCCGCTCGGGCCGACCAGACCGTAGGGCGAGGTGGCGACGATGCCGTGGCCGAGTTCCTTGAGCGTGGGCACCTGCGGCCAGCGCTTGGTGCGGTGCTCGCCGAAGGTGGCCAGCAGGCGCAGGGCGCCGTTGTCGACGAAGGGCGCGAAGCCGTTGGAATTGACACCCACCATCACCTGCCCGGACGACACCGCCAGCATCTGCTCGGAGGTGCCCTTGTACGGCACGTGCACGTAGGTCAGCCCGCGGCGCGCGAACAGTTCGTCCATCACCACGTGCGGGGTGGTGCCCACGCCGTTGGTGGCGATGGTGATGCGGCCCGGGTTGGCGCGGGCGTAGGCGAACACGTCGTCGACGCCGTGCAGCGCGCTGGCCGCCGGCACGACGATGCCGAAGGTCACGCCGGTGAGCTGGATGATCGGCGTGGTGTCGCGGATCGGATCCCACAGCAGACGTTGGATGTGCGGCGCGCGCAGCGCGGGCTGCGGCAGCTGGGCGATGGTGTAGCCGTCGGGCGCGGCCTGCTGCAGCACCGGCATGGCCAGCGTGCCGCCGGCGCCGGCGCGGTTTTCGATCAGCACGCGCTGGCCCAGGCGCTGGCTGGCGAGTTCGGCGAGCAGGCGCATCGTCAGGTCGGTGGCGCCGCCGGCCGGCCACGGCACCCACAGCGTGATCGGGCGGCTCGGAAACGGGTCGCTCGGCGCGCTGGCCTGCGCCATCACGCGCGCACTGGCGGGCGCAAAGGCCGCCGCACCCATCAAGCCGAGCACGCGGCGGCGATTCATCATTGCCATGACATCAACTCCATCGTCATCACGCCGCCCAGCAGGAAGGTCGAGTTGGCCGGCTCGCTGCGCTGCACGCGCACCAGCCCGACCCCGCGGCAATACCACTCGAGCGTGGCGAGCGGCATGTCGCGCCAACCGACCACCGGGTCGGCAAACAGTTTCAGCATCGCCTCGCCACGCACACGCAGGCAGTCGTCGAAGCGGCCGGCCGGCGTCTCGACCTTCTGCGCCAGTGCCTCGATCGTGTAGGTCATCGGCACCGCCGGGTGACTGTGGCGGATCTCGGGCGGGAACTCGTTGTTGCGGCGCAGCAGATAGGTGGTCGTGCTCGCCTGCCAGCTCGTGCCCGCGGCGATCGGCGCCTTGAGCACGAAGCGAGGCTGTTCGTCGGGCTTGGGATCGGCATCGAGGTCGGTCTTGCTGGCGACGCGGTAGATGCCGCTGTCGTCGGCACGCAGCCAGTAGTCGATGCCCGAATCGCTGCGCCGCCGCCAGGCCGAGCCGCTCTCCAATGCGCCGTCGCGACCCTGGTTGCTCAACGCGACGGTTTCGCTCTCGCGGGTGTTGTTCTCCCACTCGCTGCTGAGCCGGTAGGTCCAGCTGCGACCGGCCTCGAGCGGAAAGTACGACTCGCCCGCCGGCTCGCTGCTGCAGCCACCCAGCCCGACGGCGAGGCCGAACACCATCGCCCCGGCCAGCCCGAGCGCCGATGGCCTCGCGCCCCGCAGCCGCGACGTCCGATCGTTGGATCCTTGAACAGCGGCGCGGTTCATTTTTCAGGCAGCTGCGGCATCGGCAGGTCGCGGATCTTGACGTTCTGCTCGTCGGCGCCCGGGCGCAACCAGCTCAGGCCCTTGGGGCCACGTTTCGGGTCGGCGCTGCCCATCTGGCTGACACCCTGGCGCACCTTCTTCATGCCCTCGTTGAGCAGCGCGTGCAGATCCTTGCTGTACGGCAGCCGATAGGCGCGCGGCTGGGCGGCCGGCTTGCCGTTCTCGATCGCGTTGACCCAGACGAACAGCGCGCCCTCGCGGCCCTTGGCCGGCTCCTCGATCACCGCCGCCAGCAGCACGAAACGCTCGGGCAGCGCATGCCGGCTCGGCCAGCCCCAGACCTCCTCGAGCGCCTGGTCGCTCCAGAAATAGAGCAGCGTCACCAGCGCGACCAGCAGCGCCTTGGCCCAGACCGGCCAGCGCGACGCCACCAGTGCCAGCCCCAGCACGAACAACACGGCCACGAAGGCCCACAGCACCGCATCGGTCGACGTCATCGCCGGATGTCCTTCATTGTTGTCTTGTTCAATTTCATGGCTCAGATCCGCTCGACCAGCGTCTTGGTCAGCGTGTTGACCGAGGTCACGCCGCCTTCGCGATCGAGGTTGAAACGCACCGCGGTGGCCTCGTCGCCCTTGCGCGCCAGGTTGACGGTGCCGTAGAAAACCACCTCGGCGCGCGGGTTGACCTTGACCACCGACACGTTGACCGGTACCGGCTCGCCGTTCTTGCTCTCGTAATAGAAGACGTTGACGGTGTATTCGCCCGGTGCGTAGCCGCGCACCGTCACCACCTCCTGGTTGAGCGGATTGACCACCTGCTGGCCGTTGATCACCAGCGTGTCGTTGGCCACGCCGCGGTCGTCGCGGTCGAGGTGCATCAGGCCACCCTCGCGCTGGCGGAACCAGACCCGGTTGCCGGCCGGATCCTCGACCCAGGTGTCGATGTCGTTGGGGTTCAGGTCGGCCCAGGTCACGGTGATGATGAACTCGGCCTTGGCGTCGATCACGCCGCTCTTGGCCTTCGGATTCATGGCGATCAGCGCGACGGCAAACAGCATCACGAAGATCAGCAGCGTGTTGAACAGCAGGTCGCTGAACGGATCGATCTCGTCGAACCGGCGCGCGCGCAGCACGGCCATCAGAGGGCTCCCGCGCCTGCCGGCCGCACGGCCGCTGCGGCGCGGACCGTGGTGCCATCAGCCAGGATGTCGGCCGCCAGCCGGTCGGCCAGGCGGTCGAGCAGCAGCAGTTGCAGCCCCAGCCACAGGTTGGCCACCAGCCCGACCAGCGTGGTGTAGAGCGCGATCGCCATGCCGCCGGTCATCAGCTGCAGCAGCTGCTGCACCTCGGCCAGCTCGAAGCTCTGGCTCTTGCCCAGCTGCGACGACATCAGGATGAAGCCGACCACCGTGCCGAGCAGCCCGAGCTTGATCGCCGCGGCGGCAAACCACCAGGCGGTTTCGTGCGGGCCGTGGGTGCGCTCGGACAGCAGCGCGCTGGCGTGATCGTGGCCGGCACGCAGATCGGCGAGATAGGCGGCGCGCCAGTGGCCGGCGCCGGGCCGCGATTCGCCCTGCAGCCGCCAGGCGCGCAGGCCGCACCAGCCGGTAACGACCACCGCCAGCACCGCGATCACCACGCTGATGCCGCTCGGATCGCCGTCGACCAGCGCCCGCCACCAGCCGTGGCGCTGCATCCACCAGGCACCGAACAGCGCCACGCCGGCCATCAGCGCCCAGGCCCAGAACAGGCGCTGGGCGAGCGCGGCGATGTCGCCGCCGCCGAGCCCGACATCGGGGCGGAAATCGGCCGGCAAGCCCGCCTCGACGCGGGAACACGCCCGCAGCATCGACCAGATCTTCATGGCGTCAGCCCCCGGCGCCGGGCGGGCCACCATTGCCGCCACCACCGCGCTTGGCGAGCTGGCCGAAACCGCGCTGCGGGTCGTAACCCCAGCTGGCGAGACCGAAACACAGCGCCAGCGTGGCCAGCACGATGTACGGCGACAGGCCCGGATCCTGGCCGTACAGCGCGAAGCGCAGCCACTCGACCGCGTGCGTGAACGGGTTGAAACGGGCGATCTGGTAGACCCAGTCGGCGCCCGACTCCTCCAGCTTCCACAGCGGGTAGAGCGCGGTCGACATGAAGTACATCGGGAAGATCACGAAGTTCATCGTGCCGGCAAAGTTTTCCAGCTGCTTGATGTGCACCGACAGCAGCAGCCCCAGCGAGCCCAGCATCAGCGCGCCGGCCACCGCGGCCAGCAGCACGTGCGGTGTCTGCGTGCCCCAGATTGGCAGCTCGGTGCCCAGCAGCCAGGCGATCGCCACGAAGGCCGCGGCCTGCACCAGTGAAAGCACCGCGGTGGCCACCAGCTTGCTCAGCAGGATCCACGGCCGCGGCAGCGGCGCGGTCAGCAGCAGGCGCATCAGGCCCATCTCGCGGTCGTAGACCATCGCCAGGCTCGACTGCATGCCGTTGAACAGCAGCACCATGCCGATCAGGCCGGGGGCGATGTAGACGTCGTACGAGATGTAGGTGTCGTAGGGCTCGGCGATCGCCATGCCGAAGACGTTGCGAAAACCCGCCGCGAACACCGCCAGCCAGAGCAGCGGACGCACCAGCGCCGACACCAGCCGGCCGGTCTGGCGCATGAACTTGGCGAGCTCGCGGGCGACGATCGCCCACATGGCCTGAAGGTAGTGACTCATCTGGCTTTGCAGAGCTTTTCAGGCGCGTCCACACCCAGCGTGTCGAGCGTGTTCTTCGGGTGCAGCACGCCGTCGGCCGGCGCGGTACCGATGACACCCTGGCCGTCGGTCAGCAGCAGCGGCTGGCGCAGCTGGCCGTCCCACGGGCGGAAGCTCATCGGCACGCCCTTGGAGCCGTCGACCTCGATCGCGGCGAACGCCTTGTGCACGGCGGCCAGCGGGCCCTTGGGCGCCTCGATCACCGCCGCGGCGATGGCCTTGCCGCCCATCCAGGCGGCCCATTCGTGGCCGCCCATCGGCCGTTTCGCTTCACGGGCGAAGCGACGCGAGACCTGCGGCGCGCCGTAACGCTCGTACTGCGGATGCCAGGCCAGCGCCACCAGACCGGCGTCGCCGACCACCGGGCGCGGCAGCACGGTGCGGTAGGGCAGCGTGCGCGCCAGTTCGCCGTCGCTGTCGACCACCCACACGACGTCGTAGCTGCCTTGCGTGAGCAGCAGCGGGTTGGCCAGATCGCGCTCGCGCGGGTCGCCCGACAGCTTGAAGGGCTTGCTGCCGGCGAGCTTGAGGCCGTAACGCTTGATCGCCGCCTGCGCGGTGGCGCTGCGCTGGGCGTCGGCCGGGCTCGGGCCGGTCAGCAGCAGCACCTGCGTCCACTTGCGCGCCATCAGCGACTGCGCCAGCGCGTCGGCGCGCATGCGCTCGCTGGGGATCAGGTGGTAGAGGCGCGGCCGGCAGTCGTTCTGGCGCAGCGCGTCAGAACTGTCGCTCAGGTTGAGCACCGGCAGCTTGACCGCGTCGGCGGCGGCCAGCGTGGCGGCCGGGCCGAGGTCGGTCAGCACGAAGGCGGCGCCGGTTTTTTCGGCCTGCGCCGCTGCCGCCCGCGCGGCCTCGGGCGTGGCCACGGCCACGGTGTCGAGCGTCAGGCTGGCGCCGGCAGCCTCGAGTTCGAGCCGCGACTCCTTGAGCGCCGACTGCACCGCGTCGAGCGCCTGCCCGCCGGTGTGGCCGAGGTAGGCGCGCTCCAGGCGGTTGCGGTCCAGGCGCGGGTCGTCGTCGGGCACCAGCAGCACCGCCTTGAAGGCGGCGGCCTGCACGGCGGGGGCGATCAGCGCGAGCAGCGCGGCCTGCGCGACACGGCGGCCCACGTCATGGATGGCGGCGCCGCGCATCACTCGACCACCACCACGCTGTGCGGCACGCGGCCCACGGCCACGCTCTTGATCGCCTTGGCGCTGCCGGTGTCGACGATGGTCAGGTCGTCGGACAGACCGTTGACGACATAGAGCCGGTCCTGCGCCTTGTTCAGCCCCACGCCCCAGGCGCGTTTGCCGACCAGCACCAGGTCGGTGGTCTTGCGCGTGGCGACGTCGACGAACGCGACATGGTTGGCCTTGCCCAGGCCGACGTAGGCGCGCTGGCCGTCGGCACTGATCGTGATGCCCACCGGCGTGATGTCGGTGGCGCGCGCACCCTTGACCTCGAACTTGATGGTGTCGAGCACCGTGTGATCGCGGGTGCTGATCACCGTCACGCTGGCGGCCAGCTCGTTGGTGACCCACAGCTGCGAGCCGTCGGGTGTCATGGCAAAACGCCGCGGGCGCTTGCCGGCCTTGATGTTCTTGGTGACCTTGCCGCTGGCCACGTCGATCACGTGCACCAGGCTGGCCACCTCGGAGGTCACGTAGACGGTCTTGCCGTCGGGGCTGACCTTGACACCCTCGGGCTCCTTGCCGACCTCGATGCTCTTGCTGCGCTTGCCGCTGGCGAGGTCGACCACGCCGAGTTCGCCGTCTTCCTCGTTGCTGACGTAGAGGGTCTTGCCGTCGGGCGACAGGTCGAAGATCTCGGGGTCTTCGCCCAGGCCCACCTTGCCGACCGACTTGCGGGTGGCCACGTCGATCACGTCGGCCTGGGCCGAGTCACCGCAGGCCACCATCAGCTGCTTGCCGTCGGGCGTGAGCTGCATGTGGCGCGGGCGCTTGCAGGTGGCGACCGTGCCGATCACGGCCTGGGTCTTGAGGTCGAGCACCGTCAGCGCGTTGTCCTTCTCGCTGGAGATGAAGGCGACCTGGGCCTGCGCCAGCGTCGGCGCGGCGGCGCCCAGCGCGGCCAGCAGGCAGGCGACAGCCCGGCGTGCGGGCCGCAGGGCCGGGGCACGACCGGTCTGCTTCGGTTGTTGCGTCATCGTCTCGCTCCTTTTTTATGCGGATCGTCCGGCGATCCGTTCGTGAAGTGCCCCGCCTTCAGGCGGTGGCGCGGATGAAGGCATCTTCCAGATTCGTGCCGCCCAGCTGCGCGGTGACCGCCGCCGGCGTGCCGTCGGCGAGCAGCCGGCCCTTGTGCAGCACCACCACGCGGTCGGCGGCTTCGGCCTCTTCGACCAGGTGGGTGGCCCACAGCACGCTGCTGCCACGCTCGGCCACGTCGGCGCGGATGGCGGCCAGCAGGTCGCGGCGCGACTTGGGATCGAGGCCGACGGTGGGCTCGTCCATCAGCACCACCTTCGGCCGGTGCAGCAGCGCGCGCACCAGCTCGACCTTGCGGCGGTTGCCACCCGACAGCTCGCGCACCGGCCGCGCCAGATCGGCCACGATGCCCAGCGCCGCACAGCCGCTGACGATGCGTTCGCGCGCCAGCGCGCGCGGCAGGCCGTGCAGGTCGGCATGAAAGCGCAGGTTGCGCTCGACGCTCAGGTCGAGGTCGAGCGACATCTGCTGGAACACCACGCCGATGTGGCGCAGCGCCGCCACCGCCGAGTGGCGCAGCGAGTGGCCGGCCACCTCGACCTCGCCCTCGTCGGCCACGAACAGGCCGGTCAGCACCTGGAACAGCGTCGACTTGCCCGCGCCGTTGGGCCCGAGCAGCGCCACCAGCTGGCCGGCGCCGATGTCGAGGCCGAGCTGCGACAGCGCAGCCCGCTCGCCGTAGCGCTTGGTGAGCGAGGCGATGTGCAGCGCCGTCACAGCTCGATCTCCATCCGGTCGGACGCCAGCTCGAGGCCCCAGCGCGCCATCACGCTGGGCGCGGGCTGGCGCTGCGGGCCGGCGCCGTCGGGGTGGGCCAGCAGCAGCTTGCGGCGCGCCCGCACGCCGTCGAGCAGCGCCCAGGCGTCGTTGGCCGCATCGGGCGAGTAGCGGCTCAGGGTGCTGTCGGGCTCGTCGCCGACCATCACGCAATCGGCCTCGCGCATCCACTCGACCGCCATCGCGCCGGCGCTCGCCAGGCTGCTGGCGCAGAAGAAGCGCTGGCCGGTGGCCAGATCGAGCACCGCCAGCGCGATGGTCTCGCCCACCACCGGGCCGGCCGAATGCATGCTGTGGCGCGGCGACGGGCCGTCGGTGGCGACCGCGGTGAACTCCAGCGACGGCTGGCCCTCGACGTGGAACACCGCCGTGCGGCACTCGCCCGCCACCGGGATCACGTGCCAGTGCACGCCGCAGTAGTGCTGCAGCATCGGCAGCACCGGCACCGAGGTGGTGAGTTCCTCGAACACCGCCGGCGTGGCGTACAGGTGGATCGGCGGGCCGTCGCGCAGGCTCAGCAGGCCGGTGACGTGGTCCATCTGCGCATCGGTCAGCACGACGGTGCGCACCGCGGCATCGGGCAGGCCGTGGTGGCGCAGCAGGCGAGCATCGGTAGCCAGCTGCTCGGCCACCGCCGGCGACACGTTGAGCAGGGCCCAGTGCCGCCCGTCGCCCGACAAGGCGGCCGCACCGGCGGCGCGGCTCGGCGACGGCCCCGACTGCACGCACTGGGCCAGTGGCACGGCCTCGTCACCGCCCTTGAGCACGACCACCTTCATGTCCGTGCTCCATCGTGTTCGATCTTCCCCCGCATGACGTTTTCTCCAGGCTGTACCCCGTGGGCACACATTGTTCGACACGGGTGCAAGAGGCATGCCGCCGCCGGTAGCCCGCCCGGCGTGGCGCCAGCCGACAAATTGACCGCTCTCGTCGGTGCGGAAACCCTGGAAAACGCGAACAGCCGGACCCGCGCGCCGACGGCCGGCGGTGACACTGTGCCAAGCTGGAGCAGCCTGTCCTGTGCGGGTTTGCCCGACCGGCGATCGCAGCGAATATGCTGCGACCCTTGCCGCCCGAGGCCACCCGATTGACGTCCAGATCCGCCCCTCCGACACCCGCCCGCACCGCGGTCGGCCCGCCACATCCGCGCCCCTGGCCGGGCCGCATCGGCTCGCTGCTTGCCGCGGCGGCCGTGCTGACGGCATGCGCCACCGGCACACCCGCCGTCGACACCCCGACGTCCGCCCACTGCGGCACGGCCAGCGCCGGCGCCGGGCCCGTGGTGCCGGCGCTGCAAGCCCTCGGCCCCGACGTCTGGTGGCTGGCGGGTGCGGCCGGTGACAGCGACGAGGCCAACCGCGGCCAGATCTCGAACCTGCTGGTGGTGGCCGATGGCGATCGGCTCTGGCTGGTCGGATCGGGGCCGAGCGCCGCCCAGGGCCGCGCGCTGCAGCGGCAACTGATCTGCCGGCTCGGCCGCGCCGCCACCGACGTGATCTCGCCCTGGCCGCGGCCCGAGCTGGTGCTGGGCCAGGCCGGCATGCCGGGCGCGCGCAGCTGGGCCCATGCCGACGTGGCCACCGCGATGGCGCAGCGCTGCGAACACTGCGTCGAGCGGCTGCGTCTGCGGCTCGGCCGCCATGCCGCCGACCTCGGCGAGCCCGCCATCCGCCTGCCCGACGCGCTGCTGCACGGCGATCAGGGTCGGCTCGGGCCGTTCCGGTGGTGGCGCCTGGCGCGCGGCAGCGACACGCCGGTGACCGTCTGGTGGCACCCGGCCAGCGGCGTCCTGACCGCCCACGGCGTGCTGTGGAACGACGGCGCACCCGATCTGCGCGACAGCCGCATCGCCGACATGCACGCCGCCACCGAGGCCCTGATCGCGCTGCAAGCCGCCCTGAGCCCACCACCCGACCGGACGCTGCGCTGGCTGCCCGAACAGGGGCCGGTCGCCGACGCAGACCTGGCAAGCCGGCACCGGGATTACTGGGCCGCCCTGGCCGCCGCGGTGGCACAGGCACAGGCCGAGGGCCGGCCTGAAACCGATCCGCCCGCCGACCTGGCCGGCATCGACGCGGCCGTCACCGCCAGCCCCCGCCATGCCCTGAACTGGCAGCGCGCCTGGCGTCAGGCCGAGGACAGCGGCTTCGATGCGACGACGCCCGATCAACGCGGCGTGTTCCAGCGCAGCTTGCGGTAGATCGTGTTGCGGCTGATGCCCAGCCGCTTGGCCGCCACCGAGATGTTGCCGCCGGCCGCCTCGACTGCCAGCCGGATGCTCTGCAGCTCGATGTCCTCGAGCGAGCGCGAGGGCTCGTCGGCCGCCGCCGGCGCGGCAGCCACCGGGCGTGGCACCAGCCAGTCGGGCGCCCCGGCGATGGGCTCGGCCTGGCGCGAAGCCGCCGGATCGGCCCGGCCGGTCGCGGCGCCCGCGCCCGTCTGCGGCGAGCGCTCGGCCGGCACCGCGGCAGCGGGCTGCGGGGCCACGTACGCCGACGGCAACGCAGCGGCCGGTTCGGCGGCGACCGCCGCAGCGGCCGCGGCGCGCGAGTCGAGCGCCCGGCCGGCGTCCTCGATGAAGTCGTCGGACAGGTGATCGCGCGTGACCTGGCTGTCGCCGGCGGCCATCACGCAGGCGGTGCGCAGCACATTGAAGAGCTGGCGCACGTTGCCCGGCCAGTGGTAGCCCTGGAACAGCTTGACCACCTCGGCGCTGAGCTGCAGTCGGCGGCGCGGACATTCGCGCTCGAGGATGCGGTCGACCAGCGCCATCAGGTCGCTGCGCTCGCGCAGCGCCGGCAGCCGCACGGCCAGGCCGTTGAGGCGGTAGTAGAGATCCTCGCGGAAGGTCTTCTGCTCGATCATCTCGCGCAGGTTGCGGTGGGTGGCGCAGACCAGCGTCACGTCCACCGCCACCGCCTTGCCGCTGCCCAGCGGCGTGACCTGGCGCTCCTGCAGCACCCGCAGCAGATGCGCCTGCAGGGCCAGCGGCATGTCGCCGATCTCGTCGAGGAACAGCGTGCCGCCGTTGGCCTGCACGATGCGCCCGACCGCGCCCTTGCGGCGCGCGCCGGTGAAGGCGCCCTCCTCGTAGCCGAACAGCTCGGCCTCGATCAGCGTGTCGGGGATCGAGGCGCAGTTGACCGCCACGAACGGCTGCTTGGCGCGCTCCGAATCCTGGTGGATGGCGCGCGCCAGCAGCTCCTTGCCGGTGCCGGTCTCGCCCAGGATCAGGATCGGGATGTCGCGGTTGAGCACGCGCCGGATCTTGTCGACCAGCGTGCCGACCGCCGCGTCGCCGGTGGTCAGGCTGGCCAGGCCCTCGCGCGAGCCCTGGCCGGCGGCCTGGCGCGGCTCGGCCGCGGAGGCGCTCGGCGCCGGGGCAGCCGGGCGTTCGCCGGCACGCTCGCTCACGCGATCGGTGCTGCGCTCGACGGCCGGCTGCACAGGCTCGTCGCGCACCGACGGATCGGCGTTGTGCCAGACCGGCCAGCTGAAGCGAGCATAGACGTGGAACTGGCGCCCGCTGCCGGCCTCCACCGACAGCGGCGCGGCCAGCGGCGAGCGGAAGCGGTCGACCAGCGCCGGCACCGTGGTGCCGAACAGCGAGGTCAGCGTGTGCATGCGCAGCGCCGCGCCGCTCAGGCCGAGCTGCTCGAGCGCGCCGCGGTTGGCGCCGACCAGCTTGCCGTCCTGGCTGACCGCGAGGATGCCCTCCATCAGCGTGCCGATGAACTCGACGCGGCTGTGGAAATGCAGCCGCATGACGTTGCGGTAGTCGTCGCTGAGCCAGTGGTTCTCGATCATGCGCGCCGACATCTTCACCAGCCCCATCGTGTGCTGGTGGTAGCTGCGCTGGTCGCCGGAGACGTCGAGCACGCCGAGGATGTTGCCGCGCGGGTCGAGGATCGGCGCGGCCGAGCAGGTCAGGAAGTGGTTGGCATGCAGGAAGTGCTCGTCGGCATGCACGAGCGTGGGGGTTTCCTCGATCAGCGCGGTGCCGATGCCGTTGGTGCCCTTGCTCGACTCCGACCAGTTGGCGCCCGGCTGCAGCGCCACCTTGGAGGCGCGGCTGAGGAAGTCGTCGTCGCCGATCGAGTGGATGATGGTGCCGGTGGCATCGGTCAGCACCACCATGTTCTGGCTGTTGACGATCTGCTCGTAGAGCATCTCCATCACCGGCGCGGCATGCACGTACAGGCGCTGGTTGCGATCGCGCACGACGCCGAGGTCGGAGCGGCCCATCGGCGAGAAATCGGGCCGTTCGATGCGCGACAGGCCGAAGGCCTGGCAGCGTTCGTGCGACTCGTCGATGCGCTCCACGTGCGCCTCGCCGAGCGGCAAGGCCGAGGCGATCGGCCGCCGCGCGTCGTCGGCTTGCTGACGCCCGCGGTTGCTGGCCGAGTGCGGCAGATAACTTGTGGCCATCGAGGTCTCCTGGAAGTCGGATGTCGGCGAACGGACGCCGACGATCGATTGAGGACGCGAGCATCGCGCGGTCGGATGCACTGCGCCACCCGGGGCGTGCCCGGATGTGTCACCAATTGGAACACCTGGGCCGATACAGCACGTACCGCGAACCTGTGACACATCCGCGCCGCGCCAAAGCGCAGCACGCCACCCGGATTGACCCGCAAGCACGCACCCCGCAAGCCGGCCATCAGGCTTGGCACAGCGATTGCAGTTGAGTGCTGCAGACGATCCGCTTCCTTTCACTGACCTTTGGAGACACGAGACATGGCACGAGGAGACATTTTCAGGGCCGCCATCTTGGCGATGGCCTGCGCAGCCGTCGGCACCCTGGCGTCGGCACACGGTGACGTGACCCCTCAGTCGGTGGACACCAGCAGCCTGCCGCAACTGGGCGCCGACTGGCGGCCCGAGAACCCCTACCGCGCCCACGAGGACGCGATCAAGATCGGCAGCTCGGCCTACAACCAGAACTGCGCCCGCTGCCACGGCCTGGAAGCGATCTCGGGCGGCATCGCGCCGGATCTGCGCAAGCTCGACAACGACTGCTCCAACGTGAAGATCGCCGCCAAGAAGGCCGCCTGCGTGAAGGAGATCGACGACTACTACGCCACCAGCGTGCGGCGCGGCAAGACCCGCAACGGCGCGGTCTACATGCCCCCGTTCGAAGGCATCCTGAGCCAGGAGGCGGTCTGGTCGATCAAGGCCTACCTCGAGACCCGGCGCGAAAAAACCGCTGTAAATTGATCGGGCGGCGCAGACCGTCCAATCAACCCGGCCGCCCGTCGCAGGCGGCTGCCTATCGGGGACAAGCATGGACAGACGTGATTTTCTCAACCGCAGCGCAGCACTCGCGCTCGGCCTCGGCCTGAGCGGCAGCGCCATCGCCCAGTCGGAGGGCAGCGACGAGCCGAGCGCCCTCGCCAAGGTGCGCGCGCGCGGTCGGCTGGTGGTCGGCCTGTACAACGAGCTGCCGCCGTTCCACGACAAGGGCGCGGGCATCGAGGTGCACCTGGCACAGGCGCTGGCCGACAAGCTCGGCGTGGCGCTGTCGCTGCTGCCGTTCACGGCCGACGAGGACATGCACGACGACCTGCGCAACATGGTCTGGAAAGGCCACTACCTCGGCTACGGCCCGGCCGACGTGCTGCTGCACGTGCCGGTCGACCGCCCGCTGATGGACAGCAGCCCGCAGGTCAACATCTTCGGCCCCTACTGGCGCGAGACCGTGATGATCGCCCGCGATCTGGGCAAGGTGCCCGAGCTCGACGGTCTGGCGCGTCTGACCGGCCACCGCATCGCGGTGCCGGGGCTGTCGCTGGCCGGCTGGCTGATGATCGGCCACGACAACGGCGCCCTGCGCGAACAGCTGACCACCAAGATCCCCAACGGCATCGAGGCCGCAAGGATGCTGCAACGCGGCGAAGTGGCGGCCGCCTGCGGCCTGCGCTCGGAGCTGCTGTCGACGCTCAAGGGTGACAGCCGCTTCGCCATCACGCCGCTGCCGGTGCCCCGCGCCCCGCGCGACGGCTGGGCGGTCGGCATGGCGGTCAAGCGCGGCTCGCTCGACCTGGCCCGCGCCCTGCAAGGCGGCCTGAACGAACTGGCCAGCCAGGGCGAACTCAAGCGCATCTTCGCCACCGGCAACCTCGACTGGCAGAGCGTCTGACGGCGCCCCGGGCCGGGCCGGGCCCGGCCTGCCCGCGCGGCCATCGATAATTTGTCGATGGAACATTTCGACGTGGTGGTGGTCGGCGCAGGTGCGGCCGGCCTTTTTTGTGCGGGCGTCGCCGGCCAGCGGGGCCTGCGCGTGCTGCTGCTGGACCACGCCCCCAAGCTGGCCGAGAAGATCCGCATCTCCGGCGGCGGGCGCTGCAACTTCACCAACCGTGAGGCTGCGCCCGCCAACTTCCTGTCCGACAACCCGCACTTCTGCCGCTCGGCGCTGGCGCGCTACGGCGCCGCCGACTTCATCGCGCTGGTGCGCCGCCACGGCATCGCCTTCCACGAAAAGCACCGCGGCCAGCTGTTCTGCGACCACAGCGCCGAAGACATCATCACGATGCTGCTGCGCGAATGCGAAGCCGGCGCGGTGGTGCGTCGCCAGCCGTGCCGCGTGCAGGCCGTGCGCCATGTTGCCGACGGCCATGAACTCGACACCGACGCCGGGCCGGTGCGCACGCACCAGCTCGTCATCGCCACCGGCGGCCTGCCGATCCCCAAGATCGGCGCCACCGACTGGGGCCTGCGGCTGGCCGAGCGCAGCGGCCACCGCATCGTCGCCCCGCGTCCGGCGCTGGTGCCGCTGACCTTCGACGCGCAGACCTGGGCGCCCTACGCGGCGCTCGCCGGCCTGGCCTTGCCGGTGCAGATCAGCACCGGCAGCGGCAAGCAGCGCACGGTGTTCCAGGAGGATCTGCTGTTCACGCACCGCGGCCTGAGCGGCCCGGCGGTGCTGCAGATCTCGAGCTACTGGCGCCCCGGCCAGGCGCTGAGCATCGACCTGACCCACGGCGGCGATCTGGGTGGCGCCCTGCTGGCGGCCAAGCTGACGTCGAAACGGCAGCTCGGCAACGAACTGGCGCAGCATCTGCCCACCCGCCTGGCCGATGCCTTCCTGGCCGGATCAGGCCTCGACGCCCACCGCCCGATGCCCGACTGCCGCGATCGCGACCTGCAACAGCTCGCACAGCGTCTGCAGGCCTGGCCCATCACGCCCAACGGCGACGAGGGCTGGAAAAAGGCCGAGGTGATGGCCGGCGGCGTCGACACCCGCGACCTGAGCTCGCAGACCCTCGCCAGCCGCCACGTGCCGGGGCTCTATTTCATCGGCGAAGCGGTCGACGTGACCGGCTGGCTGGGCGGCTACAACTTCCAGTGGGCCTGGTCGAGCGCCTTTGCCTGCGCGCAGTCGCTGCAGCCGCAAATGGCGGGCGCGACCGCTTGAATATCTTCCCGATTCCCTCGCTGCAAAGCGGTTTCAAAGGTCGCATTACTCAAATGAATATGCAGGGACTGCGACTCGGTCTATAATTTTGGTCTTTGCTGCAATGAGCCTGTTCGAGTTGGTGATTGCGGGGGTCGAAGTTCCAGTCCGCGCGGAACCCCGAAACGCACCACCGGCCACCGAGGGCATAACCGAAGGATCCTTTAGTTCATGACGACCATCCGTGTCAAGGAAAACGAACCGTTTGACGTTGCCCTGCGCCGCTTCAAGCGCACCATCGAAAAGCTGGGCCTGCTGACCGAACTGCGCGCACGCGAGTTCTACGAGAAGCCCACCGCAGAGCGCAAGCGCAAGAAGGCAGCCGCCGTCAAGCGCCACTACAAGCGCGTGCGTTCGATGCAGCTGCCCAAGAAGCTGTACTGACGCCAGTGCCAGAGCCCGGGCCCGATCCTTCGTGATCCGCGCCCTGGACGGTGTTACCTAGCCCGCACGGGACGCCGTGACGGGCTTTGTTGTTTCTGGAACCGATCCATCCCCCGCGAGGAAGCTGCCATGAGCCTGAAAGAACGCATCACCGAAGACATGAAGACCGCCATGCGCGCCCGCGAGGCCGAGCGCCTGGGCACGATCCGCCTGCTGCTGTCGGCGCTCAAGCAGAAGGAAGTCGACGAGCGCGTGACGCTCGACGACGCGATGGTGATCGCCATCGTCGACAAGCTGATCAAGCAGCGCAAGGACTCGATCAGCCAGTTCGCCCAGGCCGGCCGCGACGACCTGGTGGCCAAGGAAAGCGCCGAGCTGCTGGTGCTCGAAGGCTATCTGCCGGCCCGCCTGAGCGCCGACGAGGTCGACGCCGCCGTGCGCGCGATGGTGGCCGAACTCGGCGCCAAGGGGCCGGCCGACATGGGCCGCGTGATGGGTGCGGCCAAGCAGCGCTTCAGCGGCAATGCCGACATGGGCCTGGTGTCGGCCGCGGTCAAGCGCGCGCTGCAGCCCTGATCCCGCGCTAAGCTCGCCCATCCCGACCGTTTCGAGCCCGCCACGATGAACGCCCCCCTGCCTGTCCAGCGCCTGACCGACGAGGTCTGTGTCGCCCCGCAACTCACGCCCGACGCGATGGCCGCAGTGGCTGCAGCCGGGTTCCGCAGCGTGGTCAACAACCGGCCCGATTTCGAAGGTGGCCCGGACCAGCCCACCAGCGCGGCCATCGAGGCCGCAGCGCTGGCGGCCGGCCTGCGCTACGCCCACCTGCCGGTGTCGGGCGGCTACCAGAGCCCCGACGAGATCGCCGCCTTCGCCCGCCTGCTGGCCGAGTTGCCGACCCCGGTGCTGGCGTTCTGCCGCAGCGGCGCGCGCTCGACCAAGCTGTTCGTGGCCGCCAGCGCGCTGCGCTGAACCTGTCGCCACGCGATGGATCTGAGCGCGCTGCTTCGGCCCGGAGCCGGCGCCGACGCCACCGGCCCGCGCCGCCTGCGCAAGAAGATCCTGCTGCTGGCGGTGCTGCCGCTGGTGGCGTCGCTGCTGCTGATCGCGCTGGCCGTGCGGCATCAGGCCCTGGAGCTGGCACAGCGCGAGCGCGCGCTGGTCGAATCGGCCTACATGGCCAGCAAGGAGGCCGAGCTGCGTGGCTACGTCGACCTCGCGCTCAGCATGGTGCGGCCGATCTACGACTCCGGCCGCGACGACGCGGCGGCCAAGCAGGAGGCCGCGCGCATCCTGGCCTCGCTCAGCTCCGGTGCCGGCGACGGCTATTTCTTCGCCTACGACTTCGACGGCCTGTGCATCGTGCTGCCGCCGCAGCCCGAGCTGGTCGGCACCAACCTCTGGGACGTGCGCGACCGCGACGGCCGTCCGGTCGTGCAGGCGCTGATCGCCAAGGCGCGCGAGGGCCAGGGTTTCTTCCGCTACGTCTGGAACAAGCCCAGCATGCGCCAGGTCGCGCCCAAGCTCGGCTACGTGGTGGGCCTGCCGCGCTGGGGCTGGATGATGGGCACCGGGCTCTACCTCGACGACATCCAGGTCACGCTCGACCAGCTCGAGCGCCAGGGCCAGGCCAACATCTGGGCCACCATGGCCTGGATCGCCGGCATCGCGCTGCTGGGCATCAGCCTGCTGTCGGCCTGCGCGCTGGCGCTCAACCTCAGCGAATACCGCGCCGCCGACGCCCAGCTGCAGCTGATGGCGCACCAGGTGGTGCAGTCGCAAGAGAACGAACGCGCCCACCTGTCGCGCGAACTGCACGACGGCACCGGCCAGACGCTGGTGTCGATCAAGCTGCTGATGGACAGCGCCATCGGCCACCTCAAGCGCAACCTGCAGGCCCCGCCACCGACGCTCGACAAGGCGCGCGAGCGCATCGACGAGGCGCTCAGCGAGGTGCGCACCCTCTCGCACCGCCTGCGCCCCACCGTGCTCGACACCTTCGGCCTGCCCGCGGCGCTGCGCTACCTGGGCGAGGAGTTCGCCGAACACGCCGAACTGGCGTTTTTCATGCGCCTGCGCGGGCCCGAACAGACGCTGCCCGAAGACATCAAGACGGTGCTGTTCCGCATCACGCAGGAGGCACTGACCAACATCGAGCGCCACGCCCGTGCCAGCCGGGTCGACCTGCGGCTGATCTTCGGCCCCGCCGGCGTGCGCCTGACGGTGCAGGACGACGGCGTGGGCTACGACACCCAGGCGCTGCAGCTCGATCCGCGCCGCGGCATCGGCCAGCGCAACATGCGCGAGCGCATGGCCTCGATCGGTGGCCAGCTCACGGTGCAATCGCAGCCCGGCTCGACCCGCGTCATCGCCCAGGTGCCGACCGCCGCCATCCGCCGCTTTGCGGCGGCCGAGCGCCAGAACGGCACCCCGGCCGACGCCCAACACCCCGGATCAGGAGACCGCAACCATGCGCATCGTGCTGGTGGATGACCATGCGCTGGTGCGCGAGGGCGTGCGCGCCCTGCTCGCCAGCCAGCCCGCCCTCGAGGTGGTCGGCGAAGCCGCCCAGGCCGACGAAGCCCTGCTGCGGGTGGCCGAGCTGCAACCCGACCTGGTGCTGATGGACATCGGCATGAAGCACACCAACGGCATCCACCTCACCGCCGAGCTGCAGCGCCTGCACCCGGGGCTGGCGGTGCTGATGCTCAGCATGTACGACAACCCCGAATACGTGCACCAGGCGCTGCAGGCGGGCGCGCGTGGCTACGTGCTCAAGGACGGCCCGTCGAGCGAGATCTTCGCGGCCATCGAGGCCATCGGCGCGGGTGGCAACTACCTCAGCACCCAGCTCACCCGCGCAGCGGGGGCCCGCACCGACGATCCGCGCCCGCTGCTGTCCGAGCGCGAGAGCGAGATCCTCAACGGCCTGGCACGCGGGCTGTCGAGCAAGCAGATCGCGGCGCAGTTCGACCTCAGCGTGCGCACCGTCGAGACCCACCGCCAGAACATCCGCCGCAAGCTCAAGATCGCCGGCCAGGCCGAGCTGATCCGCTACGCGGTGGAGCGCTGCCGCACCCACGGCGACGCGCCGGGCGGCGATCCGCCGCGCTGAAAACCTCGGCCGGCGCGCTTGCGTAACCTTGCTTGCGTAGTGCCGCGTAGTCGTAACACCCGATGGGCACTCTAAGGGTTTTCGAGTGTCATACGCCCCCATCGCAACAGGCGGTCTGCCCTGCGCCGCCCGATGGTTTCAATCACTCTCCGGAGGACTTTTCCTTGTCTGCCCTGCTTCAACTGTCCAAGCTGATCGATGCGCTCAGCGAGCGCATCGGCCGTTGGGCGTCGTGGCTGGTGTTGGCGGCCGTGCTCATTTCCGCGATCAACGCGGTGGTGCGCAAGGCCTTCAACGTCAGCTCCAACGCCTACCTCGAAATCCAGTGGTACCTGTTCGCCGCGATGTTCCTGCTGGCGGCGGGCTACACCATGCTGCGCCAGGAGCACGTCAAGATCGACGTCATCCTGCACCGCTTCACCAAGCGCACGCAGATCAAGATCGAGATCTTCGGCATCGTCGCCTTCCTGTTCCCGCTCGTGCTGGTCGTGATCGACCTGTCGTGGCCGCTGGTGGTCAAGGCCTGGCTGACCGGCGAGATGTCGTCCAACGCCGGCGGCCTGATCCGCTGGCCGGTGTACGCGATGCTGCCGATCGGCTTTGCGCTGCTCGGCCTGCAAGGCATCTCCGAGCTGATCAAGCGCGTCGCCTTCCTGAAGGGGCTGATCGACGATCCGACCGAGAAGAAACTGGCCAAGACCGCCGAAGAAGAACTCGCCGAAGCGATCCGTGCCGCGGCTGAAGGAGCCAAGAAATGATCGAGTTCCTCTCGGCCAACATGGCCCCCATCATGTTCATGGGGCTGATCGTCTTCCTGCTGATGGGCTACTCGGTGGCCTTCTCGCTGGGCGCCTGCGGCCTGGTGTTCGGCTTCATCGGCATCGAGCTGGGCCTGCTGCCGGCCGCGCTGATCCAGGCCCTGCCGCTGCGGATCTTCGGCATCATGCAGAACGACACGCTGCTGGCGATCCCGTTCTTCACCTTCATGGGACTGATCCTCGAGCGCTCCGGCATGGCCGAAGACCTGCTCGACACCATCGGCCAACTGTTCGGCCCGATCCGCGGTGGCCTGGCCTACGCGGTGATCTTCGTCGGCGCCATGCTTGCGGCCACCACCGGCGTGGTGGCGGCCTCGGTGATCTCGATGGGCCTGATCTCGCTGCCCATCATGCTGCGCTACGGCTACGACCGCCGCATCGCCAGCGGCGTGATCGCCGCCTCGGGCACGCTGGCGCAGATCATCCCGCCGTCGCTGGTGCTGATCATCATGGCCGACCAGCTCGGCCAGAGCGTGGGTGACCTCTACAAGGGCGCCTTCATCCCCGGCTTCGTGCTGACCGGCCTGTACGTCGGCTACATCGCGCTGATCAGCCTCTGGAAACCCACCTGGGTGCCGGCGCTGCCGAAAGAAGCCCGCACCATCCGTGAAGACAACGGCGACTCCGGCCTGCCCTCGCTGGGCGTGCTGGTGCTGCTGTCGACCGCGCTGGCCGTGGCCTTCGCCAAGACCCGCCCCGACACCACGCCGACCGACGAGCTGATCGTCGTGTCGATGTGCGTCGGCGTGGGTGTCGCATTCCTGCTGTCGGTGATCAACAAGGCCATCGGCCTGAAGCTGCTGTCGAAGATGGCCGAGCGTGTCACCTTCGTGCTGATCCCGCCGCTGGCGCTGATCTTCCTGGTGCTGGGCACGATCTTCCTGGGCATCGCCACGCCGACCGAAGGCGGCGCGATGGGTGCCGTCGGCGCCCTGTTGATGGCGCTGGGCCGTCGTCGCCTGGACATGAAGCTGCTGCGCCAGGCGATGGACTCGACCATGAAGCTGGCCACCTTCGTGGTCTTCATCCTGGTCGGCTCGACGGTCTTCAGCCTGAGCTTCCAGGGTGTCGACGGTCCGAAGTGGGTCGAACACCTGCTCACCGGCCTGCCCGGCGGCCAGGTCGGCTTCCTGATCGTGGTCAACATCCTGATCTTCGTGCTGGCGTTCTTCCTCGACTTCTTCGAGCTGAGCTTCATCGTCGTGCCGCTGCTGGGCCCGGTGGCCGCGGCGCTGGGCATCGACCTGGTCTGGTTCGGCGTGCTGCTGGCGGTCAACATGCAGACCTCGTTCATGCACCCGCCGTTCGGCTTCGCGCTGTTCTACCTGCGCAGCGTGGCGCCCAACAAGGACTACAAGGACCGCCTGACCGGCCAGATGATCCCCAAGGTCACCACCGGCCAGATCTACTGGGGCGCGGTGCCGTTCGTGGTGATCCAGGTCATCATGGTGGGCCTGCTCATCGCCTTCCCGGACCTGGTCTCGGGTGGCCTGGGCAAGAAGGAAGCGATCAACATCGACGACGTCCAGATCGAGTTCCAGACCCAGGAGACGGCACCCGAGGTCGACCCGAACTCGATGTTCGAGAAGTCGGCCAACAACCCCGGCGGCAGCGGCGAGGCCAAGGAGCCCGATCCGATGGACGCCTTCAAGGACCTGCCGAAGGACGAAGAGAAGAAGTGACCGCAGCGGCAGCCGCTTCGGCGGCGCCGCGGGCATCGACACCGGCGGTGGTGGCGCGCAAGCGTCCCACCGCTTTTTTTGTGGCTGCGCCGCGACTGCGGCGACGCCGCCTGCCACGCCCCGGCGCAAGCCCGGATGGTTGCGCCCGCTCTTTTCATGCATCGTCCGCCCACAAAAGGAGACCCGCATGAACCACCGAGCTCAACACCCGACCCGCCTGGCCCGCCGCCTGCTCGCCCTCGCGCTGCTGCCGCTGGCCGGTGCGACGATCGCGCAGGAAAAGATCAAGGTCGGCCTGATGCTGCCCTACACCGGCACCTACGCCGCACTCGGCGTGGCGATCGAGAACGGCTTTCGCCAGTACCTCGACGAACAGGGTGGCCAGCTCGGTGGCCGGCAGGTCGAGTTCTTCAAGGTCGACGACGAGTCCGACCCGGCCAAGGCATCCGACAACGCCAACAAGCTGGTCAAGCGCGACCAGGTCGACGTCATGGTCGGCAGCGTGCACTCGGGCGTGGCGATGGCGATGGCCAAGGTCGCCAAGGACAACAACACCCTGCTGATCGTGCCCAACGCCGGCGCCGATGCCGTCACCGGCGCGCTGTGCGCGCCCAACATCTTCCGCAGTTCGTTCAGCAACTGGCAGCCGGGTTACGCCATCGGCAAGGTGGCCGGCGAGCGCAAGTTCAAGACCGCCGTCACGCTGACCTGGAAATACGCCGCCGGCGACGAGACCGTGCGCGGCTTCAAGGAGGCCTTCGAGGGCGGTGGCGGCAAGGTCGTGAAGGAACTCAACCTGGCGTTCCCGACGGTCGAGTTCCAGGCCCTGCTGACCGAGGTGGCGGCGCTCAAGCCCGACGTCGCGTTCGTCTTCTTCGCCGGCGCCGGCGCGGTCAAGTTCGTCAAGGACTGGCAGGCCGCCGGCCTGAAGGACAGGATCCCGCTCTACGCCTCGGGTTTCCTGACCGACGGCACGCTCGAGGCGCAGGGCGACGCCGCCCAGGGCATCGTCACCGCGCTGCACTATGCCGACGACCTGAGCAACAAGCGCGACCAGGCCTTCCGCCTGCAGTACGCCAAGACCTACAAGCTGCAGCCCGACGTCTACGCCGTGCAGGGCTACGACGCGGCGCAGCTGCTGGGCGCCGGGCTCACCGCGGTCAAGGGCGACATCAAGAACCGCGACGGCCTGGTCAAGGCGATGGAAGCGGCCCGGATCGACAGCCCGCGCGGCCCGTTCACCTTGAGCCGCGCCCACAACCCGGTGCAGGATTTCTACCTGCGCCAGGTGGTCGGCAAGGCCAACAAGGCGATCGGCGTGGCCGCCAAGGGCCTGGCCGATCCGGCGCGCGGCTGCAAGATGTGAGCGCGCTCAGCCGCGGCGCATCACGTCGGGTCAGGCGCCGGCCGCCAGCAGATCGGGCAGGCCGCTGGCGCGCCGGGTGCGCCGCTGCAACGCCAGGTCGAACACCGCCGGCTCGGGCGCGACCAGCGTGAACGCCCGCCGCGCCCGCGTGATGCCGGTGTAGACCAGCTCGCGCGTCAGCACCGGGTTGGCGTGCGGCGGCAGCACCAGCACCGTGTGCTCGAACTCCGAGCCCTGCGACTTGTGCACCGTCATCGCGTACGCCGTCTCGACCGCGGCGAGCCGGCTGGCCAGCACCGAGCGCGGCTGCTCGCCATCGAGAAACCAGACCCGCAACGGGCCGCCCGCCCCCTGGGCCCCCCCCGGCTGCGCCGGCCCGCGCAGCGCCAGGCCGATGTCGCCGTTGAAGACACCGAGCGCCGGATCGTTGCGCGTCACCATCACCGGCCGGCCCTCGTACCACTCGCCCTGGCGCGCGATCCAGCCCTGCTGGCGCAGCTGGCGCTCGATCGCCGCGTTCAGCCCGGCGACGCCCCACTCGCCCTCGCGCACCGCGCACAGCACCCGGCAACGCTCGAAGGCCTGCAGAACCGCTCGCACGCCGTCCGGACTCGGCCCGTCGGCGCGCCTGGGCGCGCCCTCGCGCAGCAGGCGCAGATAGTTGACGAAGCCGGTCGCCGAAGCGTCGTTGCCGGCGCGTCCGTGCACGGCCAGATCACAGACCGCAGCGGGCGTGACACCCGTCGGCGCGCGCAGGCTGCCGTCGTCGGCCGGCGCCGGCACGCCCAGCCCGAGCAGCCGGCGCGCTGCGGTCACATCACCGGCATTGACCGCCAGCGCGAGTGCGCCGATCGGGCCCTCGAAGCGCCGGCTCTCGCGCAGCATCACGGTCTGCTGCGCCAGCGGGCCCGGCTGGCCGCAGCGGAACGGCTGCGGCAGCGCCTGGCCGACACAGGCCTGGATCCAGGCGGCGGTGTCCTCGTCGTAACCGCCCGCGGCGGCGTCGACACACAGGTCGCCCAGCACCGCACCGGCCTCGACCGACGCCAGCTGGTCCTTGTCGCCCAGCAGCACCAGCCGTGACGCCGGCGGCAGCGCGGCCAGCAGCGCGGCCATCATCTCGAGGTGGACCATCGACGCCTCGTCCACCACCAGCAGGTCGACCTCGAGCGGATGGCGCGCATCGCGGCCGAAACGGCGGGTGTCCGGCCGCGCACCCAGCAGCTTGTGCAGCGTCAGCGACTGCGACAGGCGCTGCTGCAGCAGACCCCAGTCGAGCGCCCCCGGCAGCGCCGCGGCCAGCTGCTGCAGCGCGCTGTCGATCGACTGCTTGAGCCGCGCCGCCGCCTTGCCGGTGGGCGCCGCCAGCGCGATGCGCAGCGCCTGCGGCTGCGGATGCACCGCCATCACCAGCGCCAGCAGCCGCGCCACGGTGTAGGTCTTGCCGGTGCCCGGCCCGCCGGTGATCAGCGCCAGCCGGCCGCGCAACGCGATCGCGCAGGCGCTGCGCTGCCAGTCGAAACGATCCGGCGCGGGCGGACCGCCGAACAGGCGGTCGAGCCACAGGCGCACCTGCGCGGCGTCCGGTGGCTCGGTGCCCGCATGCGGCTGCGCCTGCGGCGCCCCTTCGGCCACCGGCATCGCGGCGGCGGCGCGCCCGACCACCGCCTGCGCCACGGCCTGCTCGTCGCGGAAATGGCGGCGCAGGTAGAGCCGGCTGCCGGACAGGATCAGCGGGCTCGCCAGGCCGGTCGCCACGATCTCGCCCGCGGCGGCCACCGCGCCGCTGCACAGCAAGGCGGCGCGCCACTCGCCGGGATCGGTGCCGAGCGCACGCAGCTGTCGGGCGAGTGCGGCCTGCGCATCGGCCGGGCCATCCAGCCACGGCTCGGTGAGGGGCCGGGCGTGCGACCCGCCGGGGGCGGTGGGCGCGGCGGCCTCGTCGACCGACGCCAGCCATTCGTCCAGCGGCAGGCAGGTGTGGCCGCGGCCCTCGTTGTGCGCCAGCAGCGCGGCGGCCAGCGCCAGATGCGCCGAGGCATCCGGGCATTGCTGCACCAGCAGGCGCGCCAGCGACAGGTCGAGCGCGCGCAGCCAGCCGGCTTCGGCCCAGGCAGCGAGTTCGGCCAGCACGGCGGACGGTGACGGGGCATCCCCCGGCTCGGCCGGCTCGCCCGTCGGATGGCCAGGCAATTGGCCGGACACCGGGCCGAACAGATCGACCTGACCATCGGGCACATGAGGGCTCATCGTTGGCTCTCCACCGCGCAAGGATCCGCCGACAGGGCGGCGTCGAGTGCGTCCAGCCACGCGGGCTCGGCGCTCAGGTGCACGCAGCCCGCCGCCGGGCCCTTGAAACCACGCAGGAACAGGTAGAGCGCGCCGCCGAGCTGCCGTGCCGGGTCGTAGTCGTCGCCCAGCCGGCTGCGCAGCAGGCGGTGCAGCGCCAGCAGGTAGATCGCGGCCTGCAGCTCGTAGCGGTGCGCCAGCATCGCCTGCGACAGCGCGGCCGGCGTGTAGTCGGCATCGGTGGCGCCGAGCGCGTTGGACTTGTAGTCGAGCACCCACCAGCGTCCGCCGTGTTCGAACACCAGGTCGGCAAAGCCCATCAGCAGGCCGTCGAGCTGGCGCGACACCAGCGCCGGGCGCGGCTGGCCGGGCAGCAGGTGCTGCTGGCAGATGCGGTCGAGCTCGGCGCTGCGCAGCGCGACGCTGGGCATCCAGAACTCCATCTCGGGCAGCAGCCGGTCGACCTCGGCCAGGCTCGCGCCGAGCGGCGGCAGCGGCGTGGCCAGCAGCTGCTGCAGCCAGTCGACCGCCCCGGCGGCGTGCTGCGCATGGCCGGCGCGCTCGCAGCGCCGCAGCAGCGCGGCTGCGACACCGGACTCGCCGGCACGCTCGAAACCCTCCTCGGCCAGCCACTGAAGCTGGTCGTGCAGGAAGTTGCCGGGCAACGCGCCACGCGGAAACCCGTGCCACGTCGGCACGGAACCGGCGATCGCGGCGGCACGGCTGCCGGAGGGCGCGGCCGGCTGCCCGTCGGCCTGGGCCGCCATCTGCGTCAGCTGCGCCATCTGCGCCAGCTCCTCCTGCAGCTGCTCGGTGCGCAGCAGGTCGGTCGCGCCATGCGGCGTGGCCGGCACGCCGGCACCGGCCCCCCTCTCGCCCAGATCGCGCACCAGCCCCGAGAAGCTGCCGATCGCCCAGCGCCGCTCGAACTCGGCCTGGAAGACCGGCGGCAGGTGCAGCGGCGGCTGTGCCCGGTCGTCGCGCCAGCGCACGCGCTGGGCGGGAACATCGAGGCAGACGCTGCGCGTGGCCGGCGGGTCGCTCACGTCGCACAGCGCCTGCAAGACGCTGCCCAGCGAGTCCTCGCGCAGCCCTTGGTCGCCGGCCAGCAGGTAGCCGAGCGCCGACAGCGGGCCCGCCGAGCCGTTGCGGCCGGTCGGCGGCACGCCGATGCCCAGCCACAGCGCGTGGCGGGCGCGGGTCAGCGCCACGTAGAACAGCCGCAGGTCCTCGCGCAGACGCTCGCGCTCGGCGGCCGCGACATGCTCGGGCTGCTGCGCGAAATCGAGTGCGCGCCGGCCGTCGTCGTCCACCCACTCGAGCGCGCCGTGGCGCTTCTTGCGCCAGGCGCGTGCGCTGTTGGCGAACGGCAGCATCACGACCGGGTATTCGAGGCCCTTGGACTTGTGTACCGTGACCACCTGCACCAGTTGCGCGTCGCTTTCGAGCCGCACGATGTGGGCGTCGCCGCCTGCCCCGGCGGCTGCGGCCGAGCCACCCATCCCGCTGCCACCCTGGGCGCCATCCCCGCCGCCGCGCACCATCGCGGCCAGCCAGCGGATCAGCCCGGCCTCGCCCTCGAGGTGCGCGCTGGCGGCCTGCAGCAGCTCGCCCAGGTGCAGCACGTTGGTCAGGCGGCGCTCGCCGGCCGCCTCGTTGCCTTCGGCCAGCCAGCGCGCCGGCAGGTCGAGCGCGTGCAGCGTCTGGCGCAGCATGGTCAGCACGCCCTGGCGCTGCCAGACGCCGTGCAGCTGCTGCAGCAGCGCCAGCCGGGCGTCCCAGGCGGTTTCGTCGTGCACGTGGGCGGCCAGTTCGTCCAGGCCCAGGTCCCAGCTGGCGTTGGCGTAGGCGGCGCGGGCCAGCAGGCCGTCGAGCGGCTGCGCCACCGCCATCAGCCAGCGCAGCAGGTCGGCGGCTTCGGCGCTGGCGTAGACGCTGTCCTTGTCCGACAGGTAGACCGAGTGCACACCGCGCCGCTGCAGCGCGCGCCGGATCGCCGCGGCCTCGTGCTGGTCGCGCACCAGCACCGCGACATCGCTCGGCCGCAGCCGGCGCAGCGGCGCGTCGCCCTCGGACCAGCCGCAGGTCGGATCGGCCAGCCAGGCCACCAGCTGCGCGGCGGCGTGATCGGCCAGCTCGCGGCGCTGGACCTGCGCCTGCCCGGCGCCCGGCAGCCACGCCAGCTGCAGCGCCGGCAGCGCGGCGCCGCCCGCCACCAGCACCTCGCCGCGACCACGGGCAGCGACCGGGTCGAACGGCAGCGCCCGCGATTCGTCCTTGCCGAGCGCGAACGCGCCCTCGGGCCGGGCCGCCTCGGCCTGCTCGAACAGCGTGTTGACCGCCGCCACCAGCGCCGCCGTCGAGCGGAAGTTGGTGGTCAGCATGTAGCGCCGCTCGGCGGTCGCCTCACGCGCCTTCAGGTAGCTGTAGATGTCGGCGCCGCGGAAACCGTAGATCGACTGCTTCGGATCGCCGATCAGCAGCAGGCCGGTGTCGGCGCGGTTCGCGGCCACGTCGTAGAGCCGGTCGAACAGCCGGTACTGCAGCGGCGAGGTGTCCTGGAACTCGTCGATCAGCGCCAGCGGGTACTGCGTGCGGATGCGCTGCGCGAGGCGCTCGCCGGCCGGGCCATGCAACGCGGCGTCGAGCCGCTCGACCAGGTCGGCGTAACCGAAACGCCCGGCCTGGCGCTTGAGCGCGGCCAGCCGGCGGGCGACGCCGAAGGCGGCGTGGCGCTGCAGCGGCTCGTGCAGCGGCGCGCGCTGGCCGAGCGCGAACATCAGCTGCGCAAAGGCGGCGAAGTCGGCCGGCACCGGCACGGCGCAGCCGTCGTTGAAACACTCGGCGATGCCCTCGGGCGTCAGGCGTGTCGGGGCGGTCTTGCCCATGTCCAGGGTTTCGAGCGCCGGATCCGCTGCCCAGGCGCGCAAGGCGTCGAACCAGTCCGACACGTTGTTGGACTTCAGCCGGGCGCCCGCGAGAACCGGTGGCTTGCAAGTGCGGTGCTGGTTGATCCAGCCCTGCATGAAATCGGCACGTTCCACCCAGCCGGCCTTGAGCTGCGCCAGCTCCTGTGAACGCTGCGCCGCGATCTGGCCCAGCCAGTCGCGCAGGCCGAGGCCCTCGGGCACCCCCTCCAGCAGGTCGAGCTTGCCCAGCAGCCCGGCCACCTGCGACTGCAGTTCGGCCACCTCGGGCCAAAGCGACAGCACCGTCTCGAGCGCCGCGCCGCGCAGCGGGTAGACCTCGCGGCGCCAGTAGTCCTGCACCGCCTGGCGGCGCCGGCCGGCTTCGTCGGCTTCGAGTTCCTCGTCGAACAGCTGGGCGCTGTCGAAGGCGTGTTCGCGCAGCATGCGCTGGCACCAGGCGTCGATGGTGTGCACCGCGGCGTCGTCCATGCCCTCGGCGGCCAGCGCCAGGCGGTAGGCGGCGTCGCGGCGCTCGGCCTCGCCGGGGTAGTCGGCGCGCAGGTCGCGCAGGAAGTGGTCGTGCGGCGCCGGCTCGGCCTCGCCGCGGAAACACCGGGCCGCCTCGATCAGCCGCTCGCGGATGCGGTCGGACAGCTCGCGCGTGGCCGCGCGCGTGAAGGTCATGACGAGGATCTCGGCCGGCAGCAGCGGCCGCGGCAGCGGGCTGTCGACGCTCTCGCGCTCGCCGTGGCCGAGCACCAGCCTCAGGTAGAGCGCGGCAATCGTCCAGGTCTTGCCGGTGCCGGCGCTGGCCTCGATCAGGTGGCTGCCGTGCAGCGGCAGCGTCAGGGGGTTCAGCGGCGTCATCAGGCGTCCTCGCCGTCGTCGCGTTCGTCGTCCTGGGCGTCGTCGTCGAGCAGCACCGCCTGCGGCAGCGGCTGCGCCTTCACCCGCTCGGTGTTCAGCGCCCACGCGCGCAGCGGGCGGTAGAGGCGCTCGGCCCAGTGCTGGAACTCGTCGGCGCGGGCACCGAGCGCCTCCCAGTCGGCGAAGACGCGGGCCAGCGACGGCTCGTCGGATTCGGGCGGCACGCGGCGGGTGAAGGTGCCGCCGTCGTAGGTGCGCTCGGCTGCGATCCAGGCGTCGAGCGGCCAGGGGCGTGGCCCGGACGGATCGGCGTCGGCCAGCACCGGCGCCTCGGCCAGCGCCGCCAGCGCCGACCTGGGCGCGATCGCCAGCGGCGCGCGCCAGCTGGCCCACCAGGCGCCGGTCAGGTCGGCCAGCGCGGCGCGGGCCACTTCGGCCGGCGGCGGGCTCAGTTCCAGCGTGACGTCACGGCCGACGATGCGGCCGGTCAGCGCGATGCCAGCCGCACCCGCCGCCAGCATCACCAGCCAGGCGCGGTAGAGCTTGTCGGGCCGCACCGGGCCGGCCTTGCCCTTGCCCTGATCCTTCTTGCCCGGTTTGGCACACAGCCGGCTGGCCTGCAGGTCGAGCCACAGCAGAGCGCCGGTGGTGGCCTCGATCTGCAGGCCGTCGAGCCAGTCGTCGATCTGCAGTGCGCCGCCGTCGGCGAGCGGCAGGGCCAGGTTGAGCGGCTGCGGCGCGGCGCGTTCGGGCGCAGCCTCCTGCCAGATCCGCCACTGCGCCAGCATCGGCAGGCTCTGGCGCACGAAGGCCTGCTGCCAGCGCTCGCCCAGCCCGGCCAGCGGCAGGATGCCCTGGCGCTGCAGCGACAGGCTGCCGTCCTGCAGCGCGCGCTGCAGCCGCGCGGCATCGGCGTCCGACTCGGGATCGGCTGCGGGCGCGCTGGCTGGCAACTGCGCCGTCTGCACGTCGCCCTGCTCGACCAGCCGGCGCAGCAGGATGCTCTCGTCGAGCGCGTGCAGGCCCAGCGGCTCGTCGTCGGCCAGGGCCTCGTCGGCCAGCGCCAGGCGCACGCCGAGGCGCTCGTTCAGGTGATCGGCGACCGGGTTGCGCAGGAAGCGCGTCAGCATCGCGAGCTTGAGCGGCGGCTGGTCGGCCGGTGCGGGACGGCGGTCGATCGGGGTCGGCGCGGCTGTCAGGGGGTCGGACGCCGCAGCGGCAGCGTCTTCGCGCGCATGGGCGGCGCGCCACTCGCGGGCGTAGGTCAGCAGGCCGCGGCGCAGGGCGGCGGTGTCGTTGCCCGTTTCGTCGCCCGTTTCGTCGGCGGGGCCGTCGACCGGCTCGCCCTGCTCGACGGTCTGCTCGAAATACCGCCGGCTGAACGGCTGCAGCGGGTGTTCGACGCTCAGCGCGTCCACCAGCGGACGGCCCCAGCCGGCGGCGAGGTAGTCGCGCAGCTGCGCCACCAGCACCGAGGGCGGCTGCGCGGTGTTGTCGCGCACGCTGCGGCCGATCCAGCTGACGTGCAGCTGCGCGCGCGCGCTCAGCAGCGCCTCGAGCATCAGCATGCGGTCGTCGTCGCGGCGGGCGCGGTCGCCGGGGCGGCGCTGGCCGGGCGCGGCGAGCAGGTCGAAATCGCTGCGCACGCCGCGGCGCGGATAGTCGCCCTCGTTCATGCCGAGCAGGCAGACGCCCTGGAACGGGATCGCGCGCATCGGCATCAGGGTGCAGAAGGTGACGCCGCCGGCCAGGAAGCGGCTGCGCAGGCCGGGCTCGTCGACCGTGCCGAGCCAGGCCTCGCGCAGCACCGCCAGCGGCACGGCTTCGGCGTAGCCGGCTTCGTCGCAGGCCTCGCGCCATTGCGCCAGCGCGTCGTGCAGGGCCGCGAGCAGCAGGCGCTCGTCTTCGGTGGCGGGGCGGAAGAAGGCAGCCAGCAGCGCGCGGGCGCGGGCGTCCCAATCAGCCGGCGTGGCGGCGGTGCGGGCCTCGCGCCACCAGCGTTGCAGCGCCTCGACCAGCTCGGCCAGCGCACCGGCGATCGAGGCCTCGAGGCCGCCGACCTCCGCATACGGCGCGATGCCGTGCCACGGCTCACCGGGCGTGGCGGCCGGGTCGTCGCCGACCGCATAACCGAGCAGCATGCGGCGCAGGCCGAACGCCCAGGTGTTGGCCTCGCCGCAGGCGGCCAGGTCGAGGCTGGCGCGGTGTTCGGCGTCGAGTCCCCAGCGCACGCCGGCGCCGTCGAGCCAGCGGCCGAGCGTGGGCAGGTCGTCGCCTTCGAGGCCGAAACGGTTCGCCAGCGCCGCCACGTCGATCAGCTCGCGCAGCTCGCTGGCGGTGCAGCGCTGCTCGGTGATGCGCAGCAGCCATTCGAGCGCCAGCAGCAGCGGGTGATGGCCGCGCGGGCGCAGGTCGGCGATGTCGTACGGGATGTGGCGGGCGTCGCTGGCCGGGTACTGGCCGAACACGGCGCGCACCAGCGGCGCGTAGACCTCGACGTCGGGCACCATCACGACGATGTCGCGCGGCGCCAGCGAGCCCTTGGCCGCGGCCAGGCGCGCCAGCAGCTGGTCGTGCAGTACCTCGACCTCGCGCATCGCGCTGTGGCAGAGGTGGAATTCGATCGAGCGGTCGGTCGCGGCGCGCTGGCGGGCGGCGGCGGCATCGAGCGGCGGGCCGTTCAGCGCGGCGTGTTCGGCCAGCGGCACGGCGTCGCGGATGCGCGCCTGTACCTGCGCGAGCAGCGTGTCGCCGGGTTCGTCGTCGAACAGGTCGACCCGCGGCAGCTCGCCGCGCAGGGCACCGGCCTCGGCGCCGCCGAGCTGTTCCTCGAAGGCATCGAGCAGGCGCAGGAAATCGCGCCCCTGCCGGCCCCAGGCGGCGAGCAGCGGATGGGCCTCGGCGTGGGCGTCGGCGATGTCGAGCGCGCCCAGGTCGCGGCCGTTGCGCAGCGGCTGGCGGCGGTGCGCGCTGCGCAGCAGCTCGCGGCCGTCGATCATGTCGGCCCAGTGGAACCGGCAGGGGTTGGGCACCGCCAGGATCACCTGGGTGTGGCCGGCCAGGGCGGCCAGTGCCTCGAGCGTCTGTGCCGGCAGGTGGCTGTGGCCGAACAGCACGACGCGGCGCGGCAGCGGTCGCTGCGGCGCCTCGTCCTGCGCGAGCGCGGCGACGAAGCGGGCGTGCACGGCCGGGCGGGTGCCGGCCAGCACGGCCAGGGCAGCGGACTCGGCCGGTGCGTCGGCGGGCTGATCGGCGTCGGTCGTGCCGAGGTCACGGATCAGCGCCTGCCACAGCAGCGCCTGCCAGCGCTGCTCGGCATCGAGCGCCACCGGCGCCGCGCCGGTGCAGGGGTTGGTGAGCACGGCACGGCCGGCGGCCCAGTCGATCAGCCAGTCGGCCCGGTAGACCTGGTACTGGTCGTAGAGGTCGGCCAGCCGCTGCGCGAGCTGCAGGCGGCGCGGCAGGTCGGGGGCGGCATCCGGCGTCGGCCCGCCCGGCCCGGCCAGGAACTGCGCCAGCGGCTCGAAGCCCGGCCGCCCGGCCAGTGCGGGCAGCACGCGCATCAGGCGCCAGGCGAGCGGCCCCTTGTCGAGCGGCGAGCGGGCCGGCGCGCCGGCTCGGCCGAGCATCGCGCGGTAGCAGCGCCACAGGAAGCGCGCCGGCAGCTCGACCCGGGTGGCGGCGCAGACGCCCACGCGCTGCGCCAGCGACATCTTCAGCCACTCGGCGATGCCGTTGCTCTGCACCAGCAGCACCTCTTCTTCGAGCGGCGCCAGCGGGTGGGCGGCGAGCCACTGGAGGACGGTCTCGAGCAGCAGCTCGAGGCGGTTGCCGTGCAGGATCAGCAGGCCTGGGGTGGGCCCGGAGCCCGAATCGTCACGCATGCGTCAATAGTGCCCCAACGCCGCCTGCAGGCGCTGCTGCAGCTTCTGGCGCAGGGCCGGCGGGCCTTCGACGCAGACGTCGGGGCCGTGGCGCAGCAGGTCCATCAGCAGTTCGGTGTCGTCGGCATAGGGCAGGCGCATGCGCAGGCTGCCGTCGGGCTGGGGCTCGAGCTCCTGGCGCGGATGCCAGAGCTCGTTGGCCACCCACTGCGCGGCTCCGGGGCTGAACAGCAGCGTGGCCTGGCGCACGTCGCGGCCGGCGTAGATCCCGTAGCCGGCGTCGAGCTCGGCCTCGACGGTCTTCATCGCCACGTCCTTGGCGCGCTGGGTCAGCACCTCGGCGCCGCGCAGGGCGTCGAGCGCGAAGCGGCGCAGGCCCTCGCTGGCGTGGCACCAGGCGTCGAGGTACCAGGTGCTGCGGTAGTGCACCAGGCGCAGCGGCGACACCATCCGGTCGGATTCGGCCTGCTTGCTGCGCGTGTAGTAGGTGATCTGCAGGCGGCGGCGTTCGAGCAGCGCGCTGGCCACGCGCTCGAAGAACTTGCCTGCCACCGGCCGCTGCGCCGGGCTGAGGATGCGCACCCGCCGCATCAGCTCGCGCGCCTCGCCCTCGGTCGTGCCGAGCATGCCGTGCAGCTTGTCGAGCAGCGGCTGCAGGTGGCGCCCGAGCATGCCGCCGCTGTCGAGGCCCTGGATCAGCTGGTGCATGGTCAGCAGCGCGTGCAGTTCGCGCTCGCTGAACCAGACGCCCGGCAGTTCGTGGCTGGCCTCCTGGGCGCGGCCGTTGGCGCCGCGGCCGCTGGGCTGCTCGAAGCGGTAGCCGTTGCTGTCGCGCTCGTAGACGATCGGCGCGTCCATGCGGGTGCGCAGGTAGTCGAGATCGCGCTTGAGGGTGGCGCGCGACACCTCGAGCTCGTCCATCAGGGTGGCAAAACTGACCGAGCCGCGGCTCTTGATCAGCATCTCGATCTTGTAGAAGCGTTCGGTGCGATCCATTTCTTGGCTCCCGTTCCACCCGCCGCGGCGCTGGACGCGTGTCTGGCTCAATGTGTGAGCCTGATGGTAGTGCCGCCGTCCGGGGTACGACTGGTGCGCGTTCCCCCAGTCTGCGGGGGGCCCTGGCGTGCGCCCTTTGCACCCCGCCGACCCCGACCCCGCGGCCACGGGCTGGTCGCGCCGCGGCGCCGACCGCAGATTCAAGACAGGAAAAGAAGCCTGAACAGCGCGCTTACTGGCTCACGCCATGAGCCAGTGCAGGTTCACACTGAACACACCGGTCGGGCACGTCGCCCACCCCCAGCAGGAGCGCGGACATGGCGGCCCAACGGATCGAATCGGATTGGCACGACGACAGCACCGGCGACGGTTTCGAGCTGGGCCGCGACTACGCCCGCCACGCCCTGACGCCGCCGGCCGAGCACCTCGGCCCCGGCAACCCGGTGCGCCAGGGCTGGGACGCCGGCCGCGCCCGCTTCGCGCAACGCACCAGCCCGGCCGGCGAGCACACCCGGCTGTGGCTGCAGCTGCGCCTGCAGGCCTGGCGCGAGGGTCGCCACTTCGAACTGCTGAGCGTGACGCCCAACTACCTCGGCCAGCTGGCCACCAGCCACTGCCCGGTGACGCGCCGGAAGTTCAGCAGCCAGCCGGGCGACCCGCGGCGCGGCGCAGCCGCCGACGCGGTGATCGCCCGCCTGCACGACGACGCCGGCTACGCGGCCGGCCACCTCGCCACGCTCAGCCGGGTGGCCGGGCAGGCCCGCGCCGAGCGCACCTGGGACGAGTCGATGCAGCAGGCCCAGCGCATCGAGGCCGCCGGCGGCGGCCAGGTCGACGGGCTGTCGGGCGACGCCTGGCGGCGCCTGGGCGTGCTGCTGTCGTTCGTGACGCCGCTGCCGCACACGCTGGCCGCGCGGGTGCCGCTGCTGGTGCTGCCGCCCAACCGGCTGCACCTGCGCAACCCGATCCAGGCGCTGCAGGTGCTGGCCACCCGGATGCTGGCGCGCAGCGGCTGGAGCGCCCGCATGCCCGCGCTGCTGCGGCTGCTGCCGCGCGGCTGCGCGCAGCAGGATTTCCAGCGCTTTTTCATCGCCCTGCTGGCGCGGGTGATTGAAGGCGGCCAGCCGACCGACCCGCTGCGCCGCCGCTGGGCGCTCGAGGACGCCTGGCGCGACACCGAGGTGCAGCAGCTGTGGTGGCAGTTCGCGCTGCAGCTCGACGCCGAACAGGCGCAGTACCTGATGGAACGCGCCGCCGAAGCCGGCCTGTTCGACCAGCGCGTCGTGCTGCACAGCGACGAGCAGAGCACCGACGGCTGGGCGCTCGACACACGCGGCTACACGGTAACGGCGTGCAACGCGGTGGCCGACATGCCGACCCCGCTGTGGCAGATCGCCGCCAGCCCGGCGCGTGGCGTGCCGATCGCGGCGATGGCGCGCCAGCTCTCGCTGCCCTGGTCGCAGCCGGTCGCCGGCGCCTGATCGGCGGGCCGGCCCGGCGGGGTGCGCCGGACCGGATCGCAAGATACAAGGCGTCACCCGCGTGACCGCCAACGGCGACGCCGCCTGAACGGGCGCAACAGGACGGACCGGATCGACTGTCTACACTGCGCAGTTACACCGCCTGCGCCCTCAACCGATGCTCCGATCCGACCGTTCCGACCGCACACGGCGCCCCCGCCGCGTGCCGCAAAACCCCGGCGCCCTGATCGGCCCCCGGCTTGCCGCAACGCTGCGGCAGGCCGGCACGCTGGCGCTCGCGCTGCTGTGCATGACGGCCATCGGCCTGGCCACCGGCGGCGCAGCGAATGCCGCCGAACCGGTCAAGACGCGGCTCAAGCGTGCGCTGCCCGACGAATCGCCCACCGAAGCGCGCGTGATCGTGAAGTACCGCGCCGCCGCCGATGACGGCAGCAGCGCCCGCATCGCCGCCGCGCCGGGCAAGGCCACAGCCGCAGTCCGCCGGGCGCAGGCGATGGGCCAGCGCCACGGCCTGGCGCTGGCCGACGGCAACACCCTCGCGCCGCGCACCCAGGTGCTCAAGGCCAGCGGCCTGAGCAGCGCTGCGCTGGCCGCCCGGCTGGCGACCGATCCGGACGTCGAATACGTCGAGATCGATCGCCGCATGCGCGCGCACGCCGCACCGAACGACCCGCTGTACACCGCCAGCCCGGCCAACAGTCCGGCCGCGGGGCAGTGGTATCTGCGCGCATCGACGGCCGATCTGGTGGCGTCGATCGATGTCGAAGGGGCGTGGGGCATCACCAACGGCAGCGCCGACATCGTCGTGGCCGTGCTCGACACGGGCGTACGCCCCGAACACCCGGATCTGGTCGGCAAGCTCCTGCCAGGCTACGACTTCATCTCGGACGCCAACATTGCCAATGACGGCAACGGTCGCGACGGCGATCCGACCGATCCGGGCGACTGGGTCGCCACGTCGGACATCGGCTCGCTCGTCGCCAGCACCTGCGTCGAAGAAGACAGCAGCTGGCACGGCACGCAGATGGCCGGGCTGGTGGGCGCGGCGACCCACAACGGTTCGGGCATGGCCGGCGTCGGGCGCCACGTCATGGTGCTGCCCGTGCGGGTGCTCGGCAAGTGCGGCGGCTTTGTGTCGGACATCGTCGCCGGCATGCGCTGGGCTGCCGGCGTGAGCGTCCCCGGCGTCCCTGCGAACCCCCATCCGGCGCGGGTGCTCAACATGAGCCTGGGTGGCGAAGGCGCCTGCAGTGCGACCTACCAGAGCGCTGTCGACGATGTCATCGCAGCCCGCGCCGTGGTGGTGTCATCGGGCGGCAACGAAGGCCTGGCGGTCGACATGCCGGCCAACTGCGTCGGCGTGATCGCGGTGGGCGGCGTGCGTCACAGCGGCACCAAGAACGGCTTCTCCAGCCTCGGGCCCGAGATCGCGATCAGCGCGCCGGGTGGCAACTGCGTCAACACGGATGGGCAGGCCTGCCTCTATCCGATCCTGAGCACGTCCAACACCGGCACCACCGCGCCGGGCACGGCGACATTCACCGACGGTCAGATCAGGCCGGCCTTCGGCACGAGTTACGCGTCACCGCTGGTCGCAGGCACTGCGGCCTTGATGCTGGCTGTCCAACCGACGTTGAGCCCAGCCCAGATCCGTCAGATGTTGCGTGCCTCCGCACGTGCATTCCCGCCCCTGTCCACCGACACGGCACTGCCCGAGTGCGTCGCGCCGACTGCGGCCGAACAGACCGAATGCCACTGCACCACCAGCACCTGCGGGGCAGGCATGCTGGACGCTGGCGCAGCCGTGCTGCTTGCGGCCGCAAACATGACGGTGGCACATGTGCATGCAACGAGCACCCAGGTCAATGTCGGCGACACCGTCGTGCTGGACGCATCAGCGTCTCGTGCGTCCGATGGTTCGCCCCTCACCGCCTATCTGTGGGAGATCATGCAAGGCACCGGTGCCACGTTCGCCAACGGCAACGCCACCGCCGTCGTCACGCTCGACACCACCGTCCAGACCGAACTGCTCGTGCGTCTGACCGTGACCGACGGCCGTGGCGGCACGGCCCGAAGCAGCGTCGTCATCCGGGTCGGGGCACCACCCGACGACGTCACGACAGACCCCCCCTCCAGCAGCGGGGGCGGCGCACTCGGGCTCGAATGGCTGGCAGCGTTGACCGCCGCGATCGCGGCACTCGGCTGGATGCGACGCAGACAGGTCGGTGCCGACGATTGACGCCCGGGCCATGACCGCCCCGGCCCGCGTCATCGCCATCCACCCCGCCGCGCCATCCAAGCCGGCCTGGGGCCAGCCTTGCAACGGCTGCGGCGTCTGCTGCCTCAGCGAGCCCTGCCCGGTCGGCATGCTGCTGAGCCGGCGCCGGCGCGGGGCCTGCGTCGCGCTGGTGTGGAGCGAGCCGGATGCGCGCTACCGCTGCGGCCTGCTGGTGGCGCCGGCCGAACACCTGCCGGCCCTGCTGCGCCCGGCCGCGCCGCGGCTGCAGAAGGTGGCGCGCCGTTTCATCGCCGCGGGCATCGGCTGCGACTGCGACATCGAGTTCGAGGCGCCCGACGACACCGGCGCGCCCTGAGCGACGCCGGCGCCGGGATCAGAGCACCGGGGTCGACGCCGCGGCCGGGCGCTGCGCCTGCAGCATCTCGTGCACCTCGAACGTCATGACCGCCAGGAAAGCGGTCAGCACGACGTAGATCAGGCCGTAGCGCCACTTGGTGGCGGTGTCGACGGCGTAGTAGGTCTGCGCCTCGACGCTGTCGCGCCGGTAGGTGACGGCCTTCCAGACCTGCGGCGCGGCCAGCAGCGCCACCAGCAGCAGCATCGGGCTGGGCCGCCACCAGATCAGCGCGCCCAGGATCGGCACGCCCAGCAGCCAGATGCGCGGCGACAGCACCGCGGTGATGCGCCCGCCGTCGAACGGCGACAGCGGGATCAGGTTGAACAGGTTCAGGAAGAAGCCCGCGTAGGCCACCGCCAGCAGCCACGGCGCGTCCCAGCTGCGCGCCAGGAAGAAGCAGACGATCGCGCCGAGCGTGCCGATCAGCGGTCCGCCCAGGCCGACGTAGGCCTCGGTCTCGGCGTCGTGCGGCAGCTGCTTGAGCGCGATCCAGGCGCCGACGAAGGGGATGAAGGTCGGTGCGCCGACATCCAGCCCACGCTGTCGGGCCGCCACGTAATGCCCGGCTTCGTGCACGAACAGCAGCAGCACGAAACCGGCGGCATAACGCCAGCCGAAGATGAAGGCATAGGCCACCAGCGACAGCAGCATCGTGCCGCCGGTGGTCAACAGCTTGCCGAGCTTGGCGCCCGACAGCAACAGCAGCAGGATCTTGATCATGGGTCATTCTCGCCGTCGACCCCGGTTCGGGCGAGGTGGCGGGCCGGCCGCAGCGCAGGGGCAAAATGCAGCCATGTCCTTACCCGTGCCCTCATTCACCCATCCCGAAGCGCTGCACCGCGAGCAGGCCGACGATGCCGCCGCGCTGCTGCGCAGCCAGGGATTCGCGCGCCTGGCGCCCGACGCGCTGGCGCACCTGAGCCACCAGCCGCTGTCGGCCCTCGGCGCGCTCGCGCCCGCCTGGAACGACCTGCCGCCCGACGCCCACCTGAAGGACGGCGGCCGCTACCGCCGCCGCCGCCACGGCAGCCTGGTGCAGGACGTCGGCGCCGCCACGCTCGACAGCGTGCCGCACCGCGCGCACTGGCAGCCCACCACCTACAACGCGCTGCACGGCGGCATGCTGCGCTGGTTCGATCCGCTGTCGGCCCAGTTGGCGCAATCGCCGGCCTTTCTCGACGTGGTGCGCCGGCTCGGCGAGGTGTTCGCCGCCGCGGCCCATCCGACCGACAGCGAGCCGGCCTTCGACGGCCGCTGGTTCGTCGAGGCGCATGCCTTCCGCATCGACACCACCGGCGGCGTCGGCCGGCCGACACCCGAGGGCGCGCACCGCGACGGCGTCAACTTCGTGGCCGTGCTGCTGGTCGACCGGGTCGGCGTGGTCGGTGGCGAAACGCGCGTGTTCGCCGCCGACGGCCCGCTGGGCGTGCGCTTCACGCTCGACGAACCGTGGAGCGCGCTGCTGCTCGACGACGTGCGGGTGATCCACGAAAGCACCCCCATCCAGCCCGCCGCACCCGGCGGCCACCGCGACACGCTGGTGCTGACGTATCGGGCCGGCGGTTTCCAGGATCCGCCAAAATGAAAATGAGCCCGGAACACAGGGCATCAATGCGCTACTGATCGGAGGCGCTCCGAATAGATTGGCGGGCAGTGTGCGGGCTTCCGCGCGCAATGAACTCCGCCAGGATCGCCCATGACCTCGATTTCCAGCAACCACCCGACCGACTGCGACACCGCACTCTGCCGCGTGGCGTTCAACCTCCTGCAGGAGGCGCAGATGCTGATCCGCATCGACATCGACAGCCGTCGGATCAGCACCGTCAACGAGTTGGTGACGCGTTGTTCAGGCCGCAGCCGGGACGTGCTGGTGGGGGAGCCGATCGAGGCGCTGCTGCAGATCGGTCCGCAAGACATCGAGCAGATCGCCGCCACAGTCGCCGGCGGCACCTCCTGCGTGCGCCAGTTGACACTGTTTGCCCACGACGGCAGCCTGCGCCTGCTGGAGGCTCGTTTTGCGGCCTTCACCGATGCCGCCGGCAAGATCGAGGGACTGCTCATTGCGGCGCGCGACCGCACGAAGTCCGGGTGCGAACTCGCCGAACTGCAGCACAAGTACGCCGCCATCGACCGGGCCCAGGCCGTGATCGAGTTCGATCTGCAGGGCCACGTCACCCATGCCAACGAGAATTTCCTGACGTTGACCGGCTACACGCTCGACGAGATCCGGGGCCAGCACCACCGCCTGTTCGTGGATGAAGTCGAGGCGCGGAGCCCCGCCTACCGCGCCTTCTGGCAGACGCTCGGCCGTGGCGAGTTCGAGGGTGGCGAATACAAGCGCATCGCCAAGGGCCGGCGCGAAGTCTGGCTGCGTGCCACCTACAACCCGATCTTCGACCTCAACGGCAAGCCGGTGAAGGTGGTGACGCACGCGCTCGACGTGACCGAATCGAAGCTGCGCAACGCCGAGTTCGAGGGCAAGGTGCGAGCGGTCGACCGCTCGCAGGCGGTGATCGAATTCGACCTCAAGGGCCACGTGCTCGCGGCCAACGAGAACTTCCTGGCCTGGATGGGCTACAGGGCCGAGGAGGTCGTCGGCAAGCATCACCGGATGTTCTGCGACACCGACTTTGCCCAGACCGACGCCTACGCGACCTTCTGGGAAAAACTTCGGCACGGCGATTTCCAGGGCGGCGAATACAAGCGCCTGGGCAAGGACGGCCGGGAAATCTGGATCCAGGCCACCTACAACCCGATCATGGACCTGGACGGGCGGGTGATGAAGATCGTCAAGTTCGCCACCGACGTGACGCAGGCCAAGCTGCGCAATGCCGATTTCGAGGGCAAGGTGAACGCCATCAGCCGCGTGCAGGCGGTGATCGAGTTCGATCTCGAAGGGCATGTGCTGGCTGCCAACGAAAACTTCCTGCGCACGATGGGCTTCTCGCGGCGCGAGGTGCTGGGCCAGCACCACAGCATGTTCTGCGACCACGACGACATCGTTTCGCCCGACTACCGCGACTTCTGGCTGCGCCTGAGCAAGGGCGAGTTCATCAGCCAGCGCTTCAATCGGGTCGGCAAGTACGGCCGCCGGGTGTCGCTGCAGGCCAGCTACAACCCGATATTCGGACTCGACGGCCAGCCGGCGAAGGTGGTGAAGTACGCCTACGACATCACCGAGCAGGTCGCGCTGGAGCAGCGCGTGGCCCGAAAGACCCACGAGATGTCGGAGTCGATCGTCGGGCTGGCTGCGGCCATCAAGGACATCTCGCTGAGCACCCAGTCGGCCGCCGAACTGGCCCAGGAAACCCGGCACACCGCACAGACCGGCTTCGATGCGCTCAACAAGTCGATCGAGTCGATCGCGCTGATCCAGAAGTCGTCAGGCGAGATCACCGCGATCGTCAAGGTGATCGGCGACATCGCCAGCCAGACCAACCTGCTGGCCTTCAACGCGGCGATCGAGGCGGCGCGCGCCGGCGAACATGGCGTCGGCTTCTCGGTGGTGGCCGGCGAGGTGCGCAAGCTGGCCGAGCGCGCCGGCGACGCCGCGCGCGAGATCAACAAGCTGATCGACGAGTCGTCGAGCCGCGTGAACCAGGGCTCGACGGTGTCGCAGCAGGCCAGGGAGGCCTTCGAGCACATCGTCACGAGCGTGGGCAAGACCAGCGCATCGATCAGCCGCATCGCCGAGTCGACGCTGACTCAGCAGAACGTGTCGCAAGCCGTCCGCACGCTGATCGGCGAGCTCACCCACGAGCCGGCGCGTACCTGAACCCGGCGCGGTGCACACCATGTCGGTTCTACAGACACCCGCCTCGCCCACGACCATCGATGCCGACACGGTCTACGGCGTGCTGCAAATCGGTTCGGCGCAGGTGGCCTTGCCGATCGATGCGCTGCGCGAGGTGATCCCCGGCCCGGCCCGGTTCAGCGCCCTGCCCGTCAACACCCCCGGACTGCTGGGCGCCATCACGCTGCGTGGCCGGGTGGTGGCGGTGCTGGACCTGCGCCTGCTGCTGGGCCAGCCGGCACCCCGTGACACCGGCCAGGTGGTGGCGCTGGTGCACCACGCGAACGCCGTGATCGGCCTGCTGGTCGACGGCGTTCGCGGCCTCGCCCGGCTGGCCGCCGGCCGCTTGAACCGGATGGACAGCACGGGCACCGAGCTGCTGTTTGGCGGCTGCTTCGAGCGCAGCGAAGACGGCTCGGTGGTCAGCGTGCTCGATGCCGCTGCGCTGATGCGCCTGCCCGGCGTGCCGCTGCTGCGTGGTGCGGCGCCCGGCGCGGCCCGCCCGCGCCAGGACCTGGCGTGCCGCTCGCTGATGCTGGTGCGCTGCGGCGAGATCGGTCTGGCGATCGGCGTGACCGAGGTGCACGCCACCTTGCCGCAGGTGACGCTGATGCCCTCGTCGATCGACGGGCGAATCTGCCACGGTGTGATCGAACACGCCGGCGTGCAGCTGCCGGCGGTCGACCCGCTGGCCTTGCTGGAGCTGGGCGCACGGCCCGCCGGCGAGCCGAGCCAGGCGCTGCTGCTGCGCGACGAGAACGGCCTGGTGGCGCTTCTGGTGAGCCAGGTGATCGATCTCGTGCAGGTGCCCGAGAGCGACCTGCTAGCGCTGCCGCCCCTGGCAGTGCGCCGGCCCGAGCTGTTCCGGGCCTTGCTGAACGTGCCGGGCCATGGCCAGCACCTGCTGCTGGGCCCCGGCGTGCTGCGAGACCATGCCGACCTGCAAGGCCTGGCGCACCTGAACGTGCGCGCCCAGGTCGGCAACGGAGCCGCCCGCGCGGCCTCGGCGACGTCGAGCACGGCCGCCAGCGCCGGCGGCGACGCGGTCATCACCTACGACATCGGCCACGAAGTGGCCACGCTCCTGTCGCAGGTCAGCGAGGTGCTGCCGCTGCCCACCGAGACAGGGCGCCCGATCAGTGGCCATCCGGCGGTGACGGGCCTCTTTTCGCACCGTGGCCAGTCGGTCACTCTGGTCTGCCTGGCCAGTCTGCTGGGCGGCAGGAACCCGCCCGACCCGGCGACGGCGCGCGTGCTGCTGGTGCGCCAGGACGGCGGCACCTTCGGTTTCATCGTTCCACGGCTGTACAACATCGAGCACACCGTCTGGGAACAGCCCGGCGCCGCGCGTGGCGGTGCACCCGCAAGCGCCCGCCATCCGCTGGGCCCTCACAGCGTGATCGAGCTGGGCACCGGCGCGCAACGCCGCACGCTGCACCGGGTGGATCTGCATGCCGTCGCGCGCTCGTTGAGCCGGCCGGACCCGGGCACGCCAGCGCGCGCGCAGCTGCCAGCGTGTGCCCGGCCGCTGATCCCCGTCGACTGACGAATCGGTACTTCCGGGGTGTCGACGCTGGCGCCACTCGCTACAGTGCGCACCATGCCAGTCGACGCCCAGAACACCCCCGACGACACGTTCCACGACCTGCCGCCGTACACGCCGAGCCGCCCCTCGACATCGCTGTTCGTGACCCTGCGCGAGCGGCCCGCGCCGGTGGCCGGGCCCGAGCAGCGGGCCGATCCGCCGTATGTGCGGCGCGCCCATCGGCTGCGTTACCACGTCCAGACCTGGGGCGAACCGGCGCTGGTCACGCCCGAGCGGCCGGCGCTGATCCTGCTGCACGGCTGGATGGACGTCGGTGCGTCGTTCCAGTTCATGGTCGATGCGCTGACGCAGCCGCGCTACATCCTGGCGCTCGACTGGCGCGGTTTCGGCCTGACCGAAGCGCCGCCGGCCGACAGCTACTGGTTCCCCGACTACCTGGCCGACCTCGACGCCCTGCTCGACACGCTGCTGCCCGGCCAGGCGATCGACCTGGTCGGCCACAGCATGGGCGGCAACGTGGCGATGCTCTACGCCGGCATCCGGCCCGCGCGCATCCGCCGACTCGTCAACCTCGAGGGTTTCGGCATGCCGCCGACCCGCGCGGCGATGGCGCCGACGCGCTACGAACGCTGGCTCGACGCCCTCAAGTCGCCGCCGCAACTGCGCAGCTACCCGACCCTCGAAGCGGTGGCGCGGCGGCTGCGCCTGAACAACCCGCGCCTGCAGCCGGCTCACGCGCTCTGGCTGGCCGGCCACTGGTCGCGCGCCGACGACAGCGGCCAGTACCACCTGCTGGCCGACGCCGCGCACAAGCGCATCAACCCGGTGCTGGCGCGCCAGGACGAGGCGGTCGCCTGCTGGCGGCGCATCAGCGCGCCGGTGCTGTGGGCCGAAGGCGCGCAGACGCGGCTGTTCGACCTGTGGGCCGAGGCCTATCCGCGCGACGACTTCGAGACCCGCCTGGCCGAGGTGCAGCGCCTGCGCCGGGTGCTGATCGACGACTGCGGCCACATGCTGCATCACGACCAGCCGGATGCGCTGGCCGCGCACATCGAGGCGTTCCTGATGCCGTGAGCGGCCGGCCTGCCGAGGCGGCCGCTTCGTCACCGTGCGCCGCGGGCATCTCGGGCGGCGGTGCGCCATGCGAAAATCCGGTGCTTTTGGGCCGGCACCGGGCCAACCCGGAGCCCGGCCTGCGGACACAAGACACAAGAGGACCCGCGTCCATGGACATCGAACAGATCAACGCCATCGGCACCGCCTTGACCGACCTCAGCGAGCGCACCACGGCGCTCAGGGGGTATCTTTGACTACGAGGACAAGTCCAAGCGCCTCGAGGAAGTCAACGCCGCGCTAGAAAATCCGAACGTCTGGAACGACCCCAAGCGCGCCCAGGAACTCGGCCGCGAGAAGAAGGCGCTCGAAGACGTGGTGGCCGCCATCGACCACCTGAGCAGCAACCTGGCCGACAACACCGAGCTCTACGAGATGAGCAAGGACGAGGGCGACCTCGCCGGCATCACCGCGATCGAGGCCGAGGTGGTCGAACTGCGCGCGATGATCGAGAAGCTCGAATTCCGCCGCATGTTCAGCAACCCGGCCGACCCGAGCAACTGCTTCATCGACATCCAGGCCGGCGCCGGTGGCACCGAGGCCTGCGACTGGGCCAGCATGCTGCTGCGCCAGTACCTCAAGTACTGCGAGCGCAAGGGTTTCAAGACCACGATCGAGGACGAGTCCGAGGGCGACACCGCGGGCATCAAGGCCGCCACGATCAAGGTCGAGGGCGATTACGCCTTCGGCCACCTGCGCACCGAGACCGGCGTGCACCGGCTGGTGCGCAAGAGCCCGTTCGACTCGTCGGGCGGGCGCCACACCAGCTTCGCCTCGCTGTTCGTCTACCCCGAGGTGGACGACTCGATCGAGATCGACATCAACCCGGCCGACGTGCGCACCGACACCTTCCGCGCCAGCGGCGCGGGCGGCCAGCACATCAACAAGACCGACTCGGCGGTGCGGCTGACGCACATCCCGACCGGCATCGTGGTGCAGTGCCAGGACGGCCGCAGCCAGCACAGCAACCGCGATGTCGCCTGGAAGCGGCTGCGCTCGCGTCTCTATGACTTCGAGATGCGCAAGCGCATGGAAGCGCAGCAGAAGCTCGAGGACACCAAGACCGACGTCGGCTGGGGCCACCAGATCCGCAGCTACGTGCTCGACCAGAGCCGCATCAAGGACCTGCGCACCAACGTCGAGACGTCCGCCACCCAGAAGGTGCTGGACGGCGACCTGGATGCCTTCATCGAAGCCAGTCTGAAATCGGGGTTGTGATGTCGCAAGAAGCTGCCGGGAGCGGTTCGCCGCACGAGTTGAAAGCGGTCCTGTTCGACATGGACGGCACGCTGATCGACAGCATGCCGCTGCACGAACGTTCATGGGTGCTGTGGCATGCCGAGCTGGAGCTGCCCTTCGACGACCCGGACGGCTTCTTCCACGCCACCGCCGGGCGCACCAACGTCGAGATCCTGCGCGACCTGTGGTCCGACCGGGCCGAGGCCGAACTCGAGGCGCTGGCGCACCGCAAGGAGGTGCTCTACCGCGAGATCGCCGCGCGCGAGCTGACGCTGATCGCCGGCGCCGCCGAGGTCTGCGCGCAGGCCCGCGCCCGCGGCCTGAAGGTGGCGGTGTGCACCGCCGCGCCGCCCGAGAACATCGCCGTCGCCTTCGAGCGCTTCGGCTTCGCCGCGCTGGTCGACACCGTCACCAGCCCGGCCGATGGCCTGCGCGGCAAGCCGCACCCGGACATCTTCGTCGAGGCCGCACGCCGCCTGGGCGTGGCACCCGAGAACTGCCTGGTGTTCGAGGACGCCCCGCTGGGCATCGAGGCCGCCCGGCGCGCCGGCATGGCCGCGGTGGTGATGACCACGACGCTGCCGGGCAGCGCCTTCGCGCACTACCCGAACGTGATCGACACGCTGGCCGACTACAACGGCTACACGCTCCCGACTCACCTGACCAGAAAAGAGAATCCCCATGCGTGAAGGCACAAGCACCGTGGTGCGGCGTGAGGACTACACCGCGCCGTCGCACTGGATCCGCACCGTCGACCTGACCTTCGACCTCGATCCGGCCAAGACGCTGGTGATCAGCCGCATGAGCGTCGAGCCCAACACCGAGCGCCCCGGCCAGCCGCTGCGCCTCGATGGCGAGGACATCACGCTCACGCGCGTGCTGGTCAACGGCGAGAGCATCTCGTTTCGCTTCGAGGGCCAGCAGCTGGTGCTGGAACACCTGCCGGCCGAGCCGTTCAGCCTCGAGATCCGCAACACCTGCGCGCCCGAGAAGAACACCGAGCTGTCGGGCCTCTACACCTCGGGCGGCAGCTTCTTCACGCAGTGCGAGGCACAGGGTTTCCGGCGCATCACCTATTTCCTGGATCGCCCGGACGTGATGGCGCTCTACACCGTGACGCTGCGCGCCAACGCGAAGGCCTATCCGGTGCTGCTGTCCAACGGCAACCGGGTCGAACACGGCACGCTCGACAACGGCCGCCACTTCGCGACCTGGGTCGACCCGCACCCCAAGCCGAGCTACCTGTTCGCGCTGGTGGCCGGCGCGCTGGTCTGCCGCGAGCAGTGCGTGCGCAGCCGCTCGGGCAAGGATCACCTGCTGCAGGTCTACGTGCGCGCCGGCGACCTCGACAAGACCGAACACGCGATGAATTCGCTGATCGCCTCGGTGGTGTGGGACGAAGCCCGCTTCGGCCTGAGCCTGGACCTGGAGCGCTTCATGATCGTCGCGGTGAGCGACTTCAACATGGGCGCGATGGAGAACAAGGGGTTGAACATCTTCAACACCAAGTTCGTGCTCGCCAACCCGGCCACCGCCACCGACACCGACTACGCCAACATCGAGGCGGTGGTCGGCCACGAATACTTCCACAACTGGACCGGCAACCGTGTGACCTGCCGCGACTGGTTCCAGTTGAGCCTGAAGGAAGGCCTGACCGTCTACCGCGACCAGGAGTTCAGCCAGGACATGGCCGGCGTGGCCTCGGCGCGCGCGGTCAAGCGCATCGAGGACGTGCGCCAGCTGCGCCAGATGCAGTTCCCCGAGGACGCCGGCCCGATGGCGCACCCGGTTCGGCCCGAGCAGTACCAGGCGATCGACAACTTCTACACCACCACCGTCTACGAAAAGGGCGCCGAGGTGGTGCGCATGATGGCGACGCTGGTCGGCCGCGAGGGTTTCCGCCGCGGCATGGACCTGTACTTCGCCCGCCACGACGGCCAGGCCGTCACCTGCGACGACTTCGCCCAGGCGATCGCCGACGCCAACCCGGGCAGCGACCTGGCGACCCGGCTCGACAGCTTCAAGCGTTGGTACAGCCAGGCCGGCACGCCCCGCGTGAGCGCCAGCGGCCACTACGACCCGGGCGCCGGCACCTACACCGTCACGCTCGCCCAGCACACGCCGGCCACGCCCGGCCAGCCGGTCAAGCTGCCGTTCGTGATCCCGGTGGCGATGGGCCTGCTCGACTCCGACGGCCGCCCTCTGCTGCTGCAGCTCCAAGGCGAATCCCAGTACGGCGGCACCGAGCGCGTGCTGGTGCTCGAACAGGCGAACCAGGCGTTCGTCTTCACCGGCCTGTACGGCCTGACCGGCGAGCCGGTGCCGTCGCTGCTGCGCGGTTTCTCGGCGCCGGTGATCCTCGAATGGGCGGCCACCGAGCGGCAGCTGTTCACGCTGCTGCACCACGACACCGACCCGACCAACCGCTGGGAAGCCGCCCAGCGCCTGGGCCTGCTGCGCCTGATGGGCGCCGTGCAGTCGGGCCGGCCGCTGCAGCTCGACGCCGCCTACATCGACGCGCAGCGCGCCGTGCTGCGTGATCCCTCGCTCGACGCCGCCTTCAAGGACCTGCTGCTGACACCGCCCAGCGAAGGCTACGTCGCCGAGCAGCTGGCTGCCGCCGGCGTGCCGGTCGACCCGCCGGCCATCCACGCCGCGCGCGAGGCGATGCGCAGCCAGCTCGCCCAGGCGCTGTTCGACGACTGGGTCTGGGCCTTCGAGGCGCACCACGACAACGGCGCCTATCGCCCCGATCCGGTCTCGACCGGTCGGCGCGCGCTCGCCAACCTGGCGTTGGCCCACCTGGTGCTGGACGCCGGCCGCAGCGGCGATCCGGTCTGGCCGGGACGGGCCTATCAACGGGTCCAGGATGCCGGCAACTTCACCGACCGCCAGGGCGCGCTGATCGCGCTGCTGGGCGCCCACCACGCGCTGGCCGAGCTGGCGCTGGCGCGGGTGCACGCCCAGTTCAAGCACGAGGCGCTGGTGATCGACCGCTGGTTCGCACTGCAGGCCGGCGCACCCGAGCGCGACGGACAGGTGTTCCAGCGCATCAAGACGCTGGTGCATCACCCCGATTTCCTGGTGCGCAACCCGAACCGCGCCCGCAGCGTGCTGACCACGCTGTTCCACCTCAACCCCTCGGCGCTGCACCGCGCGGATGCGGCCGGCTACGTCTTCTGGGCCGAGAAGGTGGTGGAGGTGGACGCCTTCAACCCGCAGCTCGCCGCCCGACTGGCGCGCGGCCTGGACCGCTGGCGCGTGCTGGCCGAACCCTACCGCAGCGCGGCCCACGAGGCGCTGTGCCGCGTCGCCGCCCGCACCGAACTGTCGCCCGACACCCGCGAGATCGTGGGTCGTTCGCTGGCCGACTGACCCTCATTTCCTACCGGAGTTTTCATGAGCAAACGGATCAGCCTGACTCAGTTCCTGGTCGAACAGCAACGCCAGCACGGCCGCATCCCGGCCCAGCTGCGGCTGCTGATCGAGGTGGTGGCTCGCGCGTGCAAGCGCATCGCCATCTCGGTCAACAAGGGCGCGCTCGGCGAGGTGCTGGGCAGCGCCGGCAGCGAGAACGTGCAGGGCGAGGTGCAGAAGAAGCTCGACATCATCTCCAACGAGGTGCTGATCGAGGCCAACGAATGGGGCGGCCACCTGGCGGCAATGGCCAGCGAGGAGATGGACTCGATCCACGTCGTGCCCAACCGCTACCCGCAGGGCGAATACATGCTGCTGTTCGACCCGCTCGACGGCAGCTCGAACATCGACGTCAACGTCTCGATCGGCACCATCTTCTCGGTGCTGCGCAAGGTCGGCCACCAGCACGGCGTCAGCGAAGAGGATTTCCTGCAGCCGGGCAAGTTCCAGGCGGCGGCCGGCTACTGCGTCTACGGCCCGCAGACCACGCTGGTGCTGACGGTGGGCGACGGCGTGGCGGTGTTCACGCTCGACCGCGAGACCGGCAGCTTCGTGCTGACGCAGTCCAACCTGCAGATCCCGGCCGACACCCACGAGTTCGCGATCAACGCGTCGAACCATCGCCACTGGGCGCCGCCGATGAAGCGCTACATCGACGAGTGCCTGGCCGGCCGCGAGGGCCCGCGAGGCAAGGACTTCAACATGCGCTGGGTCGGCAGCATGGTGGCCGACGTGCACCGCATCCTGACGCGTGGCGGCATCTTCCTGTACCCGTGGGACCAGCGCGAGCCCGACAAGCCGGGCAAGCTGCGCCTGATGTACGAGGCCAACCCGATGGCCTTCCTGGTCGAGCAGGCCGGCGGTGCCGCCACCAACGGCGAGCAGCGCATCATGGACCTGATGCCCGGCAAGCTGCACGAGCGCGTCAGCGTGATGATGGGCTCGAAGAACGAGGTCGAGCGCGTCAGCCAGTACCACCGCGAGCACCGCGAGGCGGCGGGCCACTGACGCGAGAACGGCCGGCGGTTCAGCGCGGCTGACCCACCGCCAGCTCCGGCGCCACCCAGGGCAACAGGCCCGCGCCGGCATTGCGCAACTGCGCCGACGCGCCGAAGCCGTCGTGCAGCGCGTTGACGTAGGCGATGCGCAGCTGGTAGTGCTCGGTCTCGGCCGAGATCAGGTCGAACAGCGAACGCCGGCCGAGCTTGGACCACTGCTCGTAGGTCGAATTGCGCAGCTGGTCGCTGTCCTGCAGCACGCCGGCATAGCGGCGCGCGCGCAGGAAGGCGCTGCGCGCGGCGTCGTGCAGGGTGCTGACCTGCTTGACCCGTTCGTTGATCGCCGACTCCAGCGCGCGGCGCGCGGCTTCGGCGCGTTCACGCGCGGCGCTGGTCGCCGCCGCCACCGTGCCGCCGTCGTCGAGGGTGTAGCTCAGCGCGACGCCGGCGTTCCAGGCATGGGTGGTGACCTGTGCCGAGCGGCCGGTGTTGGCGCCGACCTGCCAGCGCACCTGTGGCGAGCGGTCGGCGGCGGTGGCACGCGCCAGGCTGTCCTGGGCATCGGCCTGCAGCTTGAGCTGGCGCACGTCGGCGCTCTGGTTGATCTCCTCGAGCACGCTGTTGAGCGCGGGCAGCTCGATCAGCGGCACGCCCACCGCGCCCCAGGGCGCGACGTTGTCGCCGACGATGCGGCGCAGCTGCGCATCGACCTGGCGCAGCGCGGCCTGCGCTTCGTCACGGGAGATCTCGACCTGGCGCTGGCTCTTGCGCGCCTGCACCAGTTCGCTGGCACGGCCGCGATCCTGTCTGACGATCTGCTCGATCGAACTGGCCAGGCAGGCCAGCTTGGTGACCTGCTGTTGATAGACCTTGAGCTGCAGGCGATAGCGGTTGCGGTCGATCACCGCCAGCACCGCCTCGCGCACCGCACGTTCGCGCGACGCCACGCTGCCGTTGTCGCTGGCATCGAGCAGGCGACGCCGGTAGTCGGTCAGCTGGTCGAGCTTGCCACCGTCGTAGAGCGGCGCACTGGCGTTGACCCCCAGCGAACCGACCCCGCCGGCGCGCTGGGTCACGCCACCGATGCTGGACTGGCCGATGCCGGCACTGGTGTTCAGGTCGATCTGCGGCTTGCCGCTGGCCTGGGTCTGCTGCAGGTCGAACGCGGAGGCGCGCCGGGTGTGCTCGGCGCCTCGGGCGTCGATGCTGGCGCCGACCGCCTCGCGCGCCAGCGAGGCGAGCTGTTCCAGGCCGTTGCCGGCGGCCGGGCCGTCGAACAGCTCGGACGCGCTGAAGGCTTCCCTGTCGGGCAGCACCGGACGGGCGGGATTGCGGGCGTCGGCCGGGTCGTCGCAATAGGCCTGGGCCAGCACCGGCAGCAGCAGCGCCACCGCGGCGGTCACGGCACCCAGGCGCTGGGCCCAGACGCCGGACGTGGATGCGACAGGGCTGGATCGATCGATGCGGCGGGGCATGCGCAAACTCCTGAAATCAGAAAAAACGGAACTGCCCGCAATATACGGTTTGCCGCGCCCGACGCAGCCGCGGAGAAAGCCGTGAAATCGGCCCCCGCGCAAGGCTTCAACGTGGCAGTGCCGGTCTGCCGCATGGCGCCAGGCGACGCCGCAGGCTCACCGGATGAGCTTGGCCGAGGCGGTGAAACCGCGGGTTGCGGCGGCCACCCGCATCGATCCGACGAAGGTGCGCAATATTTCGCCCCCTGCCCGAGTAGCCGCATCCCCCGGCTCGACGGGCCGCCACGACACTTGCGCCCCGAGCGGGTCTGCATCATGGGCTCGCCGCTGCTCACAGGGATGGCATGAAATCACTTCTGCGCACCGTCGCCGGCTTTTCGATGGCGATCAACCTGCTCTGGCTCGGCCCGGCGCTGTTCAGCCTGCAGGTGTTCGACCGCGTGCTGACCAGCCAGAGCCAGGAAACGCTGCTGGTGCTGCTGCTCGGGCTGGCGATCGCGCTGGTGCTGGTCGGCGCGCTCGACTTCCTGCGCGGCCGGCTGCAGGGCGTGCTCGGCAACATCGTCAACGACGCGATGGCGCCCGAGATCGCCCGCCTCTCGCTGGCGGTGGCCGCGCGTCGCCAGGGCGCCTTCACCAACGAGGCGCTGCGCGACGTCGGCCGGCTGCGCGCGCTGTTCTCGTCGCAAGGCCTGGTGGCGGTGATGGACGCGCCCTGGGCGCTGATCTTCATCGCCGTGATCGCGGTGGCGAACCTGTGGCTGGGGCTGGCCGCGCTGCTCAGCGCGGTGCTGATGCTGGGCCTGGCCTATGCGAACGACCGCATGACCAAGCAATCGATCGAGAAGCTGCAGAAGGACGCCGGCGCCAGCCAGCGCTTTCTCGACCAGGCCATGGTCAACGCCGAGGTGGCGCAGGCGATGGGCATGGCCGACGCGCTGGTCGGGCGCTGGAACGCGCTCAGCGCCAAGGTCGCCGACCTGCAGGACCCGGTCGCGCAGCGCTCGGTGGCGATGGCCTCGGCCACCCGCATCGCCCGTCAGCTGACGCAGGTGCTGATGACCGCGCTGGGCGCCTGGCTGGTGATCCGCGGCGAGGCCACGCCGGGCGTGCTGATCGCGTCGAACATGCTGCTGGGCCGCGCACTGCAGCCGGTCGAACAGATCGTCGGCAGCTGGAAGATCATGGCCGAAGGGCGACTGGCCTGGCGCCGCCTCGATCCGCTGATGAGCGAGGCCTTCAACCGCCGGCCGCAGATGGCGCTGCCGGCGCCGAACGGCCAGCTCAGCACGACGGGGCTGGTGTTTCGCCCGCAGGGCAGCGAGCGCACGCTGCTGATGGGCGTGTCGATCAGGCTCGAAGCCGGCGAGTCGCTCGCCATCCTCGGCCCCAGCGGCGCCGGCAAGAGCACGCTGGTGCGGCTGCTGATCGGACTGTGGGCGCCGAGCCAGGGCCATGTGCGCCTGGACGGGGTCGACCTGTCGCGCTGGACGCGCGAGCAGATCGGCCCGCACATCGGCTACATGCCGCAGGACGTCGAGCTGTTTGCCGGCAGCGTGGCCGACAACATCGCCCGCATGGGCCCGGTCGACCCGGGCCTGGTGGTCGAGGCGGCCCAGCTCGCCGGCGTGCACGAACTCGTCCTCGGCCTGCCCGACGGCTACGACACCCAGGTCGACCCGAACGCGGCGCTGCTGTCACCCGGACAGCGGCAACGCATCGCGCTGGCGCGTGCGCTGTACGGCAATCCGAAGCTGGTGGTGCTCGACGAACCCAACGCCAACCTCGACGGCGCCGGTGAACTGGCACTGGCCGAGACCCTCAAGCGCCTGCAGGGCAAGGCCACCGTGGTGGTGGTGACGCACCGCCAGACGCTGACCCAGCACGTGCACAAGATGCTGGTCATCGAAGGCGGCCGGCAGACCCATTTCGGCCGCACCGACGAGGTGCTCGCCGCCCTGCGTGGCGGCCACGCGCCCGCCGGTGGCCAGGTCGTGTCGCTGGCCCGTGCGGCGCAAGCCGCCCAGGCAGCCCAAGCGGCCCCCGCCGCTCAAGCCAAGGTCTGAACCATGCAACTGCCCGCTCTTGCTCCGTCACCGCGTGACGCCCAATTCGACCTCGTCGGCCAGCACCTCGCCAAGGCCCGCGCCATCACCCGCCAGGGCCGGCTGATCGGCGGCGTGCTGCTGCTGCCGGCACTGGCCTGGCTGAGCTTTGCGCCGCTGGCCTCGGCGGTGGTGGCCTCGGGCCACGTCAAGGTCGACCTCAACCGCAGCATCGTCCAGCACGCCGAAGGCGGCACGGTGCGCGCCGTCTACGTGCGCGACGGCCAGAAGGTGCGTGCCGGCGATCCGCTGATCGAACTCGGCGACGTCTCGGTCAACGCCGACAAGACCCGCCTGATGCAGCGCCTGCTGGCCGAACGCGCCGGCCTGGCGCGGCTCGAAACCGAGCAGGCCGGTGGCAAGACGCTGGCCTACCCGCCCGAGCTGATCGCCGCCGGCCGCGACGACCCGGTGGTGCGCGAGCACATGGACAAGGAACTGGCGCTGTTCACCGCCCGCCTGCACGCGCTCGACAGCCAGGCCGGCCTGCTGGTCAAGCAGCGCGCCAAGATCCAGCAGGAGATCGCCTCGCTGCAGGCCCAGATCGGCAACGCGCGCGACTCGATCCAGGCGCAGTCGCGCGAGCTGGCGCTCAACACCAGCCTGGCCAAACAGGGCCTGGTGTCCGAGACCCAGGTGATGCAGCTCGAAGCCTCGATCGCCGACTACCGCGGCAAGATGGCCGAACGCAGCGCCGAGATGGCGCGCGCCGACCAGCGCATCGGCGACATCGAACTGCGCCTGAGCCAGAGCCGCAACGACTACCGCCAGCAGGCCAGCGACCAGCTCAAGGTCGCCAACGTGCGGGTGCAGGAGATCGAGCAGGAGCTGCGCAAGGCCACCGACGCGTCCAAGCGCCAGGTGCTGAGCGCCTCGGTCGACGGCGAGGTGATCGGCCTGCGCATCACCTCGCCGGGTGGCGTGATCGCGCCACGCGAGCCGGTCGGCGAGATCGTGCCGGCCAATCCGCGCCTGGTGGTCGAGGCGCAGATCCGCACCGAGGACATCAACCGCGTGCAGCGCGGCCAGGGCGCCGACCTGCGCTTCACCGCTTTCAAGTACCGCACCACGCAGATGGTCAAGGGCTCGGTCAGCTACGTCGGCGCCGACCGTCAGGTCGACAAGGACAACGGCATGGCCTATTACGTCGTCACCATCGACGTGCCGCCCGACGCGATCGAACGGGCCGTCACCGGCGAGGCCCACGCCCGGCTGCAGGCGGGCATGCCGGCCGAGGTCTATCTGCACGGCGAGGAACGCACGCCGCTGCAATACCTGATGGAGCCGATCACCCAGGTGATGCGGCGCGCCGGGCGCGAGCGCTGATCAACGCTCGCGGAACGCTTCGCTGCCCTTGAGCATCGGCTTGAGCAGGAACTCCATCACCGTGCGGTCGCCGGTGCGGATCTCGACGTTGGCGACCATGCCGGGCAGCACGGCCAGCGCGCGGTCGCCCTTGCCGCGCAGGTGGCTGGCGTCGGTGCGGATGCGCGCGCGGTAGTAGCTGCTGTCGGGGCCGCCGCGCTCGTCGGTCAGGGCGTCGGGGCTGAGGTACTCGATGGTGCCCTTGAGGCCGCCGTAGGTGTAGTACTCGTAGGCGCTGAGCTTGATCTCGGCCGGCATGCCGAGCTGGATGAAGCCGATGTCGGCCGGCTTGATGCGGGCCTCGACCAGCACCCGGTCGGTGATCGGCACGATCTCCATGATCGCCCCGCCGGCCGGCACCACGCCGCCGAGCGTGTTGATGCGGATGTTCTTGACGATGCCGCGCAGCGGCGACTTCAGCACCGTGCGCTTGAGCGCGTCTTCCTTGACCACCTGCTGTTCGCCGATCAGCGTCAGCTCGGTGCGCAGACGCAGCAGCTCGGTCGAGGCGTCCTGGCGGAAGCGGTTGATGCGCTCCTGCACCTGGATCTGCAGGTCGTTGCGCTGGCGGCGCAGCCGCATCACCTCGACCTCCGACATCAGGCCCTGTTCGGACATGTAGGTGGCCATGCCGAGCTCGTTGTCGATCAGGCTGATGCTGCGCCGGGTCACGGTGACCGCCTCGTCGAGCAGGCGGCGGCGGGCGTTGTAGGCCTCGGTCTCGGCCGCCACCACCGCCGTGTCGACCCGGACCTCGGGTGGAAACACCAGCGGCCGGCCGTGGACCTCGGCCTGCAGCCGTGCGACCGTGCCGCGCATCGCGGTCTGGCGCGCCTGGCCCTCGTTCTGCTGCGCGACCATGCGGGTCGGGTCGAGCTGGACCAGCTCGTCGCCGGCCTCGACGATCGCACCTTCGCGCACGTGCAAGGCGCGCAGGATGCCGCCCTCCAGGCTGGCGATGACCTGCTCGCGCGCGTCCGGCACGACCTTGCCCTCGGCCTTGGTGACGACATCGATCTGCGCCCGCGTCGCCCAGACCAGCACGCTGACCACGATCGCGCACAGCAGGTACAGCACCCACAGCGCACGCGGCGTGCCCTCGTTGACCTGCGCCTCGCGCACACCCTCCAGGAACTCGGCGTCGCCGCGCATCACCCTGCCGGGATGGATGCGGGTGACCTGCGCCCCCGCCGGCGTTGCCGCCCGCGCCGCTGCGGCCGGTTGCGGCGTGGGGGCGGCCGAGCCGGGGGGCACCGGCTCGCCCCGGCGCAGCGCGGCCAGCTCGGCCTCCAGGCCCATCAGCGGTTCCTGGCGGTCGACGTCGGTGGCGCGTCGCCCCGGCCCGCCGCGGCGGATGCCCACGGGCTTGCGCGGCTTGGCGGCCGGTGCGTCCGGGCTCCTGGCCGGTGCAGACGGGTTCTCGACCGGCTCGGCCTGGACCCGCCGCCAGCGCGCCGGCAGGCAGGCCTGCAGGCGTGCCTGCAACCAGGGCCAGGGATTCGCCGTGCGCCGCGCCATGTCAGGTCACCACGCTGAACGGCGGTCGCTGCGCGCTCGGTGGCTGAGCCGGCGCCGCCTCCATGCCCACGGCACGACCGGCCGCCTGGCCGACCGCCTGCCGCGGCGCGCCACCGCCGGCCAGCGCCGCCAGCACCTGCTGCTTGGGGCCGTCGATCACCACCTTGCCGGCGTCGATCACGACGATGCGGTCCACCACCTCGAGCAACGCCGGGCGGTGCGTCACCGCCACCATCGTGCGGCTGCCCATCGTCTGCTTGAGCTGGGCGATGAACTGGGCCTCGCTCTGCGCGTCCATCGAGCTGGTCGGCTCGTCCATCAGCAGCACCTGCGGCTGCGTCACCAGGCAGCGCGCCAGCGCGACGAGCTGACGCTGGCCGCCCGACAGCATGTTGCCGCCCTCGCCCACCGGCAGGTCGATGCCCGACGGGTGCGCGGCGGCGACACGGTCGAGCCCGGTCAGGCGCAGCACCTCGGCCAGCGTGTCGGCGCCGGCATGCGGGCGGCTGAGCAGGATGTTGTCGCGCAAGCTGCCGCGGAACAGCCGCGGCTCCTGCGCCACGAAACCGACCTGGGCGCGGTAGTCGGCCGGGTCGATCTGACGCAGGTCGATGCCGTCGACCTCGGTGTAGCCCTCGGTGGGCATGTAGAGCCCGGCCAGCAGGCGCAGCACGGTCGACTTGCCGCTGCCGATCTTGCCCAGGATGGCCACCCGCTCGCCGGCCTCGATGCGCAGGTTGATGCCCTTGAGCACGGTCGGACCGGGCGCCTGACCCATCGCCTGCGGGGCCTGGTACTGGAAGCTGACGTCGCGCAGGCCCAGCTGGCCGCGGATCGCGCTGCGCGGCAGGTAGCGCCGGCCTTCCTCGCGTTCGCTCGGCTGGGCCATCAGGTTGTCGAGCACGCGCAGCGCGGCGCGCGCGCCCTGGTAGCGCGACGCCAGGCTGACCACGCCACCCAGCGGTGCCACCACCCGGCCGGCGAACATCACCGCCGAGATCAGCGCACCGGCCGTCAGCTGGTTGTCGGCGATCAGGTGCACGCCCCACACCAGCATCACCACCGTGATCAGCTGCTGCGACACCATCGTGGCGTTGTTGACCCAGCTCATCAGCGCGCGCGAGCGCAGCGAGGTCTGCGCCGCCATCGCGTTGCTCTCCTCGTACTGGCGCTGGAAATGGCCCTGCGCGCTGGCTGCGCGCACCGCCTCCATGCCTTCCATGGTCTCGATCAGCAGGCCCTGCATGTCGGCCATCTGGCGCTGGTTGGCGGTCATCGAGCGGCGCAGCACCTGCTGCACCGCCACCGCCAGCAACAGCACCAGCGGCACCGCCACCAGCATCACCACCACCAGTTCACCGGCGACGAACCAGATCATGGCCATGAACAGCACGATGAACGGCAGGTCGCTGATCGCCGACATCGTCGCCGAGGTCGAGAAATCGCGCACCACCTCGAGCTGCGCGAGCTGGTGCGCAAACGAGCCCGACGATTCCGGCCGGTTCTCGAGCCGGATCGACAGCGCCTTGCGGAACAGGATCGCACCCAGCGCGAGGTCGGCCTTCTTGCCGGCCAGGTCGATCAGGTGGCTGCGCAGCTGGCGCGCGATCAGGTCGAAGACGATCGCCAGCCCGGCGCCGGCGGCCAGCGACCACAGCGTGACGAAGGCCTTGTGCGGGATCACCCGGTCATAGACCACCGAGGTGAACAGGCCGATGAACAGCATCAGCACGTTGCTCAGCAGCGCCGCCAGCATGGCGCCGCGGTAATAGGGCATGAAGCGCCGCAGCGTGCCCCACAGCCAGTGGCGGCCGGGCACCAGCATGTCGTCGATGGCGGCGCGGTTGGCAGTCGCGGTGGCGCCCAGGCGCGGCGTGGCCATCAGCACGTAGCCGGAATACTCCTGCAGCAGCTCGTCCTCGCTGGCCAGCACCTCGACCGGCGCATCGCCGGCGTCGGCCGGCGGCATCAGGATGCGGTAGCGCAGGTCCTTGCCGCGCACCACGCGCTCGAGCAGCACGCAGGCGTCGCCGTTCTTGAGCAGCAGGATCGCCGGCAGCAGCAGGGCCAGGATCTGGCGCGGCTCGCGGTCGACCACGCTGGCGTTGAAGCCGGCCTCCTGCAGCACCCGCACCGCCAGCGGCGGGGTCAGCAGCTGCGAGATGCCCAGACCCGACAGCAGCGAGTGCGGCGTGCGGTCGATGCCGTGGTGGCGGCACAGCCAGAGCACCGCCGACAGCAGCGCGTCGTCGCTCGGCACGGCACCTTCCGGCGCGGCATCCGGGGCGGCAATGGCCGGGCCCGGAGCGGCGGCGGGATCGGACGCGCGGGACGAAGACATTCAGGTGCCTGTGGGTCAGCGGATCAGGAAAGCACGGCCGTTCAGCAGGTCGGCGCGAGGGCTCGTTCGGCGCTGCTCGCGCCGCTGCGCCGCGGCGCGCTTGCCAGGGCCGGCACGTCGAGCACCGGCACGCCCTGCAGACGCGGCGCCCAGAACGCCGGCTCGTACTTCCACCAGGCGTGCCCCCCCATCGGCCAGCAGCCGCCGTTGGCATGCAGGTAGTGCGAGGGCTTGAGCTCCATCGCGAAGGTGGAGGCCTCGATCTCGTTGGGCAGCACGAAATCGCGCGACAGCAGGCCCATCAGCGCGAAGTAGATGTCCTCGTTGGATCCGCTGTGGCGAAACAGGCCGAGTGCCTGCGGAAACTCGTCGAGCAGGCCGATGCACTTGTCGATGCGCCGCAGGCTGAGCCCGCCGTTGCCGACGTGCGCGCGCACCTTCTTGCCGTGGCCGTCGGCGAAACGGTCGACCTGCACCATCACCTCGATGCCGTCGGGCCAGGGTGCGCCGACATAGTCGAAGGGCTGGGCGGCCCAGTGATCGAGGTCGTCGCGCAGCAGCACCGCATCGGTCTGCAGCACGAGCATGAAGGTGTGGTCGGCGAACTGCCGGTAGAAGTCCGGCGACAGCATCAGCAGGTTGTAGCCCTTGACCGACGCGAAGTAGTGATCGGCAAAGCGCAGCACCGGCACGCCCGGGTAGCGCTCGGCGTAATAGCCGGCGTCGAGCCCGTGCGGCGCGATGAAACAGACGTCACGCCCGCGCAGCAGCGGCAGCGAATGATCGAGCGAGAGCTGGTCCAGCGCCGGGAGCTCGCGCTGGTAGATCGGGATGACGACGGCCGTGTGGTTCATGTCGGGCAGTCTTTCATGCCGCAGGCTGGGGCAAAGCCTCAAGAAAACGCCGCTTCGCCCGACTGTTCGGCGCCGACCGGCCAGTCAGGCCGCGCCCGGGCGGTTGCCGCCCCAGTCCTGCACCAGCGTCTGGTCGCCCACCGTCAGGCGCTCGCCGAGCTTCTTGTGCGTGGGCGACTGAGCCTTGCGGATGGTGATGATCGAGTTGCGGAACTCCACCGATTCGATCCAACCCTGCCCGATGAAGGCCGGCACGGCACGCGCCTCGAAGAAGGTGCGCAGGAACGGCGCGATGCCCAGGTCGTTCTCCCAGAACTCGAAGCTGACGATGTCGACCAGGCGCTTGAAGAAGGCATAGGCGCCGTACTCGTTGAGCACGCCGCCACCGTAGGCATCCATGTAGAGGCAGTGCGCGTCCTCGACCACGTAGATGCCGCCGGGCTGCAGCAGCGGGAAGTAGTTGATGAAGGAGTTGATGACATCGCGCGAGACGTGCGAGCCGTCGTCGATCACCACGTCGAGCGCGGTCGTGATGGCGGTGATGGCCTGGAAGGCCGGGCGCTGGTTGGCGTCGCCCACCACGATCTGCACCCGCGGGTCGGTGTAGCGCAGGCCGGCGCACTTGGGGTCGATGTCGCAGCCGATCAGCGTCGTCGCGGCACCGAAGTATTCGGCCCAGGTCTCGAGCGAGCCGCCGTTCTGCACGCCGATTTCCAGCAGCTGGATCGGCTGCTCGCGCAGCGGTGCGAACAGCTGGTCGTAGTACGGCAGGTAGGACGCCCACTTGTCGCTGACCTTGCCGGTCTTGCGGCGGTGGATCTCGTTGATGCTCGCAAAGGACATGAAAACTCCGTGGGGTTGGATGGTCGGCGACCGCGCGAGGCGGGTCGGCAGGCGTATCAGATCAGGATCGGATCAGGATTCAAGCACCGAGCGCGTCGCGCACACCGCCGAGCTGGCTGTTGCGCCACATCGCGATGTAGATCGCCTCGAGGTTGCGCGTGAAGCCGTCGGCATCGAGCAGCGCACAGCGCTCGCGCTGTGCCGCCAGCCGGGCCTTGCAGTCGGCCAGCAGCGCGGGCTGCTGCGCCAGGCGCACGGCCAGCGCCTCGTAGTCGGACAGGCTGTGCGTGACCAGATCGGGCAGGCCCGCCGCGTGCAGCAGGCTGCCGGCCACGCGTGCCGGAAAGGCGTTGCCGCTGTAGGTCAGCACCGGCAGGCCGGCCAGCAGCGCGTCGGCGGCGGTGGTGTGGGCGTTGTAGGGATGGGTGTCCAGGAACAGGTCGGCCTGACGGTATCGCGCCAGGTGGTCTTCGACCCGCGGCACGCGCTGCGCAAATACCAGCCGCTCGGGCGCCACGCCCTGCGCCTGTGCGGCCGCGCGCAGGTTGCGCTGCGAGGCGGCGCCGCGCGACATCAGCCACAGGACGCTGCCCGGCGTGGCGGCGAGGATGCGCATCCAGGCCGCGAAGATGTGCGGCGAGATCTTGTAGTCGTGGTTGAACGAGCAGAACACCAGCCCGCTCTCGGGCAGGCCGCATTCGGTGCGGCTGGGCGTGCGTTCGGCGATCTGCACGCCCGACGCGGCGGGCAGGTAGTTGTCGGGCAGGTAGACCACCCGCTCGTCGTAGAAGCCCTGGTGTTCGGGCGGGATCACGTGGCGGTCGGCCACGATGTAGTCCATGTAGCCGTTACCCAGCGTGCCGGGGTAGCCGAGGTAGTTGACCTGCGCCGGCGCGGGCCGCTCGGCGAAGATCTCGCTGCGCGAGTCGGCGGTGTAGCCGGCCAGGTCGATGGCGATGTCGACCTCCATCTCGCGCATCCTGCTGGCGATCTGGCGCGAACCCATCAGCCGCGCGTCGATGAAGTGGTCGAAGCTCGCCAGCATGCGCGAGCGCAGCCGGCTGCCGTCGTCGATGCCCAGCGAGATCGCGATGGTCTCGAAGCGGTTCTTGTCGTGGCGCTCGAAGATGCCCGCCATCAGGTGGCCCACCGGGTGCTCGCGCAGGTCCGGCGAGACGTAGGCGATGCGGATGCGGTCGTGCCGGTAGCGCTCGCCGCGCCACAGCGGCTGGGCGCTGGGCGGATAGCGGTGCGCGGAAAAGGTGCGGGCGCAGGTCTGGTGGTCGGCGGCAGAGTCGCTCAAGGCCATCACGGCAAGCGACTTGCTGCTGCGCCGGCCCTCGCGCACGCCGGCCAGGATGGCGTCGGCGCTGGCGTCGAAATCGGTCCAGTCGCAGCGGTGCAGGCGCTCGTAGCAGAGCATGCCCAGGCCGTAGTCGTAATCGGGGTTGATGGCGAGCAGGCGCTCGAACATCGCGGTGGCCTCTTCGCTGCGCTTGAAATCGGTCAGCAGCACGGCGCAGTTGGCCAGCGCGGTCTCGTGCTGCGGCTTGATCTCAAGCACACGCTGAAAACGCTGCAGCGCCTCGGCGTGGCGCAGCAACTCGCGCAGCAGCACGCCGGAGTTGATCAGCACCTCGGTGTAGTCGGGCTGGATGGCCAGCGCGCGGTCGAGGCTCTGCAACGCCGCTTCGCGCTCGCCCGCGCCTTGCAGCGCGGTGCCGTGCGCGAACCACAGCGGCGCGAAGTGCGGTGCCAGTTGCACGGCACGGTCGAGCAGCGCCCGCGCCTTGCCGGACTCGGGTCGCTTGAGCAGGATCACCGCCAGCGAATAGAGCGCCGCAGGATCAGCCGGATGGTGGTCGAGGTAGAGCTCGAAGATGCGCTGCGCCGGGTCGAGCTGACCCTGGTTCTGCAGCTCGATGCCCTGGATCAGCAGGGCGCGGTCGACCACCGGCCGGGCCGGGGCTGCCGGTGGCTCCTGCTCGACACCCGTGACGACCGCTTGCGCCGCTTGGACCATGCCCTGCTCTCCATCGCACCGAAGTGCCAAAACGATGAAGAGATGGTGCCCGGCCAGGCCGGGCACCCAAGCGGGAAAGCAACGGGGAAAACCGGTTCAGTTTTCCCCCGGGCGTCAGATCAGTGGCTGATTGCGCAGCAGCTCGTCGAGCGCCAGGTTGTTCTGCGCGAATACCGCGACGGCATCGGCCTGGGCCTGGGCGTCGACGGCCAGGCCGGCGCCGGCCGGCGGCAACGCCGGGTCGATCGGCTCCTGCCCGATCAAGGCGCCCGGTGCGTCGGCAAGCACGTCGCCCAGGGCCACCGGCGCGGTGGTGGCCGCTGCGGCCGCACCGCTGGCCGCATCCGCCTGCTTGGCGAACCAGACGTCGGCCATCTGGTGGCTGCTGCCGTCGGCAGTCTGGTAGCTCGACGTCAGGCCCAGCAGGTTGCCGTTGTCCAGCGTCGTGCCCAGCTGCGCGCCCAGATCCATCGACACGATGCCCAGGTCGGCCAGCGTGCGCAGTTCGCCGAGATCGGCCAGGCCGTCGCTGTCGGCGTCGACCCAGACCTGCAGTTCCTTGAACGCGGCGTCGGCTGCGCTGATGCTGCCGTCGCGGTTGCTGTCCAGGTCGGCCAGGGCGGCGTAGCCGGTGCCGGCGCGCTGGCCGCTGGCCAGTTCGGTGCCGCCACCGAACAGCTCGCGGCCGTCGTTGACCTGGCCGTCGGCGTTCAGGTCACGCACCAGCAGGCCGTCCTGCGCCGAGGCCCAGCCGACCTGCGCGCTCTGCCCGGTGGCGTTGATGTCGAACTGCACGCCGTCCGCGGCCGCCAGCGTCTGCACGCCGTCGCCGTTGAGGTCGAGCACCAGCGGCGTGGCGCCGATCATCGAGTCGATCTGGGCCGCGCTCATCACCGCGATGTCGCTGGTCTCGAAGGCCGAGACCTGCGTCATCGACATCGCCGCGATGTCGCTCGTCTGCAGCGCCACCACCTGATCGGTGGTCAGCGCCACGATCGCGTCGGTGGTCAGCGCCGCCGCCTGCGAGGTGGTGAAGGCGGCGATCTGCTCGGTCGTCAGAGCCTGGATCTGCTCGGTGCCGAATGCTTCGATCTGCGTGGTACCGAGCGACGCGAAATCGCTGGTCGTGATGGCCGCGACGTCGCTCGTCTCCAGCGCCTGGATCTGCTCGGTGCTCAGTGCCCGCAACTGCGCGGTCGTCAGCGCCTCCACATCGGCGGTATCGAAGGCCACGATCTGCTCGGTGCTGAGGGCACTGATCTGGCTGGTGGTGAAGGCCGCCACCTGCGCCGTCGTCAGCGCCGCGAAGTCGTCGGTCTCGATGGCCTGCACCTGCTCGGTGGTCAGCGCCGCGATCTGCGTCGACGTCAATGCCGCGACCTGATCGGAGGTCAGCGCCTCGATCGCCTCGGTGGTCAAGCCACGCAGGGTCGTGGTCTTGAAGGCCGCCAGGTCAGCCGTCTCCAGCGCCTGGACCTGGTCGGTCGTCAGCGCACCGACCTGGGTCGAGCTCAGGGCGTTGGCCTGCGTGGTGGTCAGCGCGGCGAGGTCGTCGGTGGCGATGGCCTCGACTTGCGCGGTCGTCAGTGCCGCGATCTGCGCGCTGGTCAGCGCCGCCATCTGCGCGGTGGTGAGCGCGTCGATGCCGTCGGTGCCGAGCGCCTGCAGGGCGGTGGTCTTGAGGGCACGCAGGTCAGCCGTCTCCAGCGCCTGGACCTGGTCGGTCGTCAAGGCACCGACCTGGGTCGCCGCGAGTGCGCCGGCCTGGGTCGAGCTCAGGGCTGCGATGTCGTCGGTCTCCAGCGCCTGGACCTGGTCGGTGCTCAGCGCGGCGATCTGGCGGGTGTTCAGGCCGGCGATCTGGGCGCTCACGAGCGCCTCGATCTGCGCCGTGGTGACCGCCGCCAGCTGGGTGGTCGTGAAGGCGCCGATCTGGCTGCTGGTCAGCGCGGCGATGTCGTCGGTGGCGATGGCCTCGACTTGCGCGGTCGTCAGCGCCGCGATCTGCGCGCTGGTCAGCGCCGCCGCCTGCGCGGTGGTCAGCGCGTCGATGGCGTCGGTGCTCAGCGCCTGCAGGGCGGTGGTCTTGAGGGCACGCAGGTCGGCGGTTTCCAGTGCCTGGACCTGGTCGGTCGTCAGCGCGCCGACCTGGGTCGAGCTCAGGGCGGCGGCCTGCGTGGTGGTCAGCGCGGCGAGGTCGTCGGTGGCGATGGCCTCGACCTGCGCGGTCGTCAGCGCGGCGATCTGCGCGCTGGTCAGTGCCGCCATCTGCGCCGTGGTGAGCGCGTCGATGCCGTCGGTGCCGAGCGCCTGCAGGGCGGTGGTCTTGAGGGCGCGCAGGTCCGCGGTTTCCAGTGCCTGGACCTGGTCGGTCGTCAGCGCACCGACCTGGGTCGCCGCGAGTGCGCCGGCCTGGGTCGAGCTCAGGGCCGCGATGTCGTCGGTCTCCAGCGCCTGGACCTGGTCGGTGCTCAGTGCGGCGATCTGGCGGGTGTTCAGGCCGGCGATCTGGGCGCTCACGAGCGCCTCGATCTGCGCCGTGGTGACCGCCGCCAGCTGGGTGGTCGTGAAGGCGCCGATCTGGCTGCTGGTCAGCGCGGCGATGTCGTCGGTGGCGATCGCCTCGACTTGCGCGGTCGTCAGCGCGGCGATCTGCGCGCTGGTCAGCGCCGCCGCCTGCGCGGTGGTCAGCGCGTCGATGGCGTCGGTGCTCAGCGCCTGCAGGGCGGTGGTCTTGAGGGCACGCAGGTCGGCGGTTTCCAGTGCCTGGACCTGGTCGGTCGTCAGCGCGCCGACCTGGGTCGAGCTCAGGGCGGCGGCCTGCGTGGTGGTCAGCGCGGCGAGGTCGTCGGTGGCGATGGCCTCGACCTGCGCGGTCGTCAGCGCGGCGATCTGCGCGCTGGTCAGTGCCGCCATCTGCGCCGTGGTGAGCGCGTCGATGCCGTCGGTGCCGAGCGCCTGCAGGGCGGTGGTCTTGAGGGCGCGCAGGTCCGCGGTTTCCAGTGCCTGGACCTGGTCGGTCGTCAGCGCACCGACCTGGGTCGCCGCGAGTGCGCCGGCCTGGGTCGAGCTCAGGGCCGCGATGTCGTCGGTCTCCAGCGCCTGGACCTGGTCGGTGCTCAGTGCGGCGATCTGGCGGGTGTTCAGGCCGGCGATCTGGGCGCTCACGAGCGCCTCGATCTGCGCCGTGGTGACCGCCGCCAGCTGGGTGGTCGTGAAGGCGCCGATCTGGCTGCTGGTCAGCGCGGCGATGTCGTCGGTGGCGATCGCCTCGACTTGCGCGGTCGTCAGCGCGGCGATCTGCGCGCTGGTCAGCGCCGCCGCCTGCGCGGTGGTCAGCGCGTCGATGGCGTCGGTGCTCAGCGCCTGCAGGGCGGTGGTCTTGAGGGCGCGCAGGTCGGCCGTCTCGAGGGCCTGGACCTGGTCGGTCGTCAGCGCACCGACCTGGGTCGCCGCGAGTGCGCCGGCCTGGGTCGAGCTCAGGGCTGCGATGTCGTCGGTCTCCAGCGCCTGGACTTGGTCGGTGCTCAGCGCGGCGATCTGGCGGGTGTTCAGGCCGGCGATCTGGGCGCTCACGAGCGCCTCGATCTGCGCCGTGGTGACCGCCGCCAGCTGGGTGGTCGTGAAGGCGCCGATCTGGCTGCTGGTCAGCGCGGCGATGTCGTCGGTGGCGATCGCCTCGACTTGCGCGGTCGTCAGCGCCGCGATCTGCGCGCTGGTCAGCGCCGCCGCCTGTGCGGTGGTCAGCGCGTCGATGGCGTCGGTGCCGAGCGCCTGCAGCGTGCGGGTCGTCATCGCGCGCACATCCAGCGTGGTGATGGACTGCAACTGGTCGGTGCTCAGGGCCGGCACCTGCGTGGACGTGATGGCCGCGACCTGGCTGGTCTGGAGCACGGCAATGTCGTCGGTGGCGATGGCTTCGACCTGTGCGGTGGTCAGCGCGGCGATCTGGGCGGTGCTCAGCGCGACGACCTGCGCGGTGGTCAGGGCCTCGACGCCGTCGGTGCTCAGCCCTTGCAGCGCAGCGGTCTTGATCGCGCGCAGGTCCTGCGTCTCGAGGGCCTGGACCTGGTCGGTCGTCAGTGCACCGACCTGGGCGGAGCTCAGCGCGGCCGCCTGGGTGGAACTGAGTGCGGCGATGTTGGCGGTCTGCAAGGCCTCGACCTGCTCGGTGCTCAGCGCGGCCACCTGGCGGGTGCTCAGGCCGGCCATCTGCTGGGTGCCGAGCGCGTCGATCTGGCCGGTCGACAGCGCACCGATCTGGCTGGTGCCCAGCGCGTTGATCTGCGTGGTGCCGAGCGCGGCCAGGTCGTCGGTGGCGATCGCCTGCACCTGGTCGGTGGTCAATGCCGCGACTTGCGAGGTGGTCAGCGCCGCCGCCTGGTCGGTCGTCAGGGCATCGATCCCGTCGGTGCTCAGCGAGCGCAGCGCCGTGGTGTTGATGGCGCGCAGGTCGGTGGTTTCCAGCGCCTGGACCTGATTGGTGTCAAGTACCGCGATCTGGGCCGCCCCCAGCACGGCGGCCTGGGCAGTGGTGAGCGCGGCGATGTCGTCGGTCGCGACCGCCTCGATCTGCGTGGTGGTGAGGGAGGCGACCTGGGCCGTGCTCAGTGCCGCGACCTGCGCGGTGGTGAGCGCGTCGATCGCGTCGGTGCCCAGCGCCTGCAGGGCGGTGGTCTTGAGGGCACGCAGGTCCTGGGTCTCGATCGCCTGGACCTGCTCGGTGGTGAGCGCGCCGGCCTGATCGGTGTTCAGCGCGGCCACTTGCGTGGAGCTGAGTGCGGCGATGTTGTCGGTGGCAAGGGCCACCACCTGGTCGGTGCTGAGCGCGGCGACCTGGCGCGTGCTCAGGCCGGCGATCTGGCCGGTGGTGAGGGCTTCGACCTGGCTGGTCGACAGCACACCGAGCTGGATGGTGCTGATCGCCCCGATCTGGGCCGAGGTGAGTGCGGCGAAATCGTCGGTGGCGATCGCCTGAACCTGTTCGGTCGTCAGCGCCGCCACCTGGGTGGTGCTGAGCGCAGCCGCCTGGGCGGTGCTCAAGGCGTCGATGCCGTCGGTGCCGAGCGAACGCAGGGCGGTGGTGTTGATCGCCCGCAGGTCCTGGGTCTCGAGGGCCGCGACCTGGCTGGTCGAGAACGCCGCCACCTGGGCGGCCGACAGCGCAGCCGCCTGGGCGGTGGTGAAGGCGGCGATGTCGTCGGTCTCGATCGCCTGGATCTGCGAGGTGGTGAGCGAGGCCACCTGGGCGGTGGTCATGGCGGCGAAATGAGCCGTCGTCAACGCCGCGATCTGATCGGTGGTGAGCGCCTGCATCTGGCGCGTCGTCAGGCCGCGGATGTCGCTGGTTTCAAGACCGGCCAGCGCTTCGGTGGTGATCACCTCCAGGTCGGCGGTCTCGATCGCGGCCAGCTGCGCGGAGTTGAGGGCAGCAATCTGCTCGCTGCTGAAAGCTGCGAAGTCCTCCGTGTTCAAGCCAGCGATCGACTGGGTCGACAGGCCCGCAACCTGCGCGGTGGTAAGGGAGGTGACGATCGTGGCCATGAGCGATTCCTGCAGTTGTTCACAACGACCCCGAACAGCCCTCCGGCCTGGGGTTTGGTTGGTCTATCGGCTATATCGGCTACGTTGCCTGAGGCTTGAAGAGGCGATCGGTGGATATGCATGGGCTTGACCGTGCATATGCAACGCGGCGCACCGGCTGGCCGCGATGGGCGGCATTTGGGGGGTCAAGGCCGCGTTGTTCGGCGCAGCGGCACGGCGCCCTGACCGTAGGCTGGCTGCCGATGGCGACACACAACCCCTTCTGGCCGACCTGGCGCGGTCGAACCCTGAGCGCCGATCTCGCGCTGCTGGTGCACACCGACGCGAGTCTGGCGTCGACCCTGGATCATCTCGGCACCGTGGCGGCGCTGGCCCGGCGGGGTCAGCGCGTGATGCTGGCCACACCGGCACGACATGCCGACCTGCTGGCGCGCGCGCCGGGGGTCTGGGCGGTCTGGCCACGAGCCGATGTCGATGATCCGATCGCCCCCCCTGGCGCGCTGACGGCCACGGTCGGTGCGCAGATCGACCTGGCGGCATTGCCCGAACTGATCGATCGCGCAGACGGCGAGCCCACCCGCGTTGCGCCACGCCTGCATCTGCCCGCGACCGGGATGCAGGACCTGCTCGATGCCTGGGCCGCGGCCGGCTATCAGCGCGGCGAGCGCCTGCTGGTGGGCTGGTGCTGCACCGGCGCCAGCCACGCCACGATGCCGGAAATCGCCCCGGGCGCCGCCGTCATGCTGGCGGCATGGTCGAGGCAGGCTGACGCCGAGCCGGCCAGCCCGCACCTCGACCTGGGCCCCTGGCCAGGCGATCCGGCACCCGACGCCGCGACCGCCCCTGGCTGGCTGCATTGCGCCCGCCAGATCGCCCTGCTCGACCTGCTGCTGACCGACGACGCCGATGCCGCCAGCCTGGCCACCGCGCTGGGCAAGCCGGTCTGGCGGCTGGAAGACGACACACCCACTTCAGCCGCCCTCGCAAGCTGGGCCCAGACACAGATCGGCGCCTTGCACGGCGCCCTCAGAAACCTGCCCGGCGCCGACGCCCAGGCCGCGATGACCGAGCTGATCGCCGCCTGCCAGCGAGGCCACACGGCCGCCGCTCGGGCCGGCTGCGTGCAACTGCTGATCAGTCAACCGCAGCGCCCTGACGCCTGGCGCCTGCTCGGCCTGCTGGCCCAGCACGACGGCGACCTGGCGCAGGCCCGTGCACTGTTCGAACGCGTCACCGACGTCACGCCCGCCTACCCGGATGGCTGGCGCAGCCTCGCCCTGCTCTGCCTGCAGCAAGGCGAGCGCGACGCCGCGAGCCATGCGCTGGCCCGCTACATGACACTGGCCCCGCACGACAGCGCCACACGCCATCAACTGGCGCAGCTGTACCGCCAGGCCGGACTGCGCGAGCAAGCGATCGCACTCTACCGGGCCGGGCTGCAGCACCAGCCGGCCGAGATCAGCTGCCACCTCCAGCTCGGCACGCTGCTGCTCGACGCCGACGAGCCCGAAGCCGCGGCGGCCCATTTCAATCAGGTCCTCGGCGGCGTCGATGGCGACGACCCACGTCACGCCGAAACACTGCGGCTGCTCGGCATGGCCGCGTCGGCACAGGGCGATGCCGATGCGGCTGCGGCCTGCTATCGGCAGGCGCTACCGGGCCTGCCCGTGCCGGCGAGCCTCGACACCCGGCTCGCGCTGGCGCGGCTCTATCAGCGCCGAGGCCAGCACGACCGCGCCTGGTCGCTGCTGGAACCCTGCCTGGCCAGCCACCCCGACGACGCCTTGCTGCAACTGGAAGCCGCGGCGCTCAGGCGTGCTCTGTGCGATTGGTCACACACGCCCGACACCACGGCGCTGCGCGCGCTCGCCACCGCTTTCGTGACCCAGTCCGAGCGAAGCACCGAGCCGTCGACGACGCCGACCGCAGTCGACAGCCATCAGCTCAGCGCGGATGCCCTCTGGCATCTCTGCAGCCAGCTCGATGCCCGCTCGCTGGCACCCTTGCTGCACCAAAGGCCCGCGCATCCAACCGCCCGCACCGCATCGGCCGGACGAGCGCCCCGCACCGCGAGCGCGCCAGACCGCCTTCGGGTGGCGTATGCCGGATCGGCTGCGGCACTGCACAGTCACGGCACGCTGCTCGCGGCGCTGCGCGACGCGCACCGTCAAACCAGCTTCCAGCTGCATGTCTACCGCTGGAATGCACCGGCCGACTCGGGCCCGTCCGGCACCCGACCGTTTCACGATGGCGAGGGCGCGCTCGACGAGATCGACGGCATCGCCACTCTCCAGGGCCACAGCGACAGCCAGATCGCCGCACGCATTCACGCCGACCAGATCGACATCCTGATCGACCTCGACGGCATCAGCCCGCACGCGCGCACCGGCATCTGGATGCGTCATCCGGCAGGCCTGCAACTGGCTTGGCTGAACCAGGCCGGCACGCAACTCCCGCCCGGCTTCGACGCGCGCCTCAGCGATCGCCACAGCGATGGCGCGCCAGCCGCCGATCCGGGCCCGATCGAGCCGCCGCCAGGCACCTCGTGGCTGCCCGACTGCCACCGCAGCGCGATCGCCCTGCCCGAGCTGCTGCGGCTGGGCGGCCGGTCGGTGCCGACCCGCGCCGCCCTGCGCGCGGCACTCGGACTGCCCGAAAAGGCGCCTGTACTGGCTTGCCTGGCGCCCCACGCCAGCATCGACCCGGCGACCTGGTCGTTCTGGATGCGCCTGATGACAGCTTGCCCACCTGCCGTGCTGTGGCTGGCACCCGGCCTTGCGGCGTCACGCAACGCCTTGCGTCAGGCGGCGGCGGCTGCCGGTATCGCTGCGCAGCGCCTTCATTTCAGGCTCGAAACGGGCCCGTCAGAACACACCGGCACGCTGATGGCACTGAGTCAGGCCGATGTCTACCTGCAAACGCCGGACGCATCACCCTGCGTCGACGGCAGCGATCGCCTGCTCGATGCACTGTGCGCTGGCGTCCCGGCCCTCTGTCAAGCCGGCGACAGCCACCGCGCCCGCCACAGTGCCGCACTGCTGCTCGCCGCCGGCCTGCCCGAAGGCCTGAGTGCCGACGCCGCCAGCCACCAGGCCCAGGCGATGCGACTGCTGCGTCATCCGCGAGAACTGCTGGCCTGGCGACAGAAACTGAACTCGGCCCACCACCATGCAGCCCTGTTCCAGCCCGCACGACTGGCCCGAAAACTCGAAGCCACCTGGCAGGAACTGTGGCAACACCGCCGCGTGTTGACAGGACATCTTCACAAGAGTCCGACTTCAGGCTAGAATATCGGTCTTTCGCCGGTGTAGCTCAGTTGGTAGAGCAGCTCATTCGTAATGAGAAGGTCGAGGGTTCGATTCCTTTCTCCGGCACCAATAAAAACAAGCACTTAGCCCCGGCCACAAGCCGGGGCTTTGTCGTTTCTGGGGCTCATGTCGCCACCATGTAGTCACCGGCATGGGGTTTCGATCTGTTTTGCACACGCGACAGGCGTCACCGTGAACTGACCCGTCCCGCACTTTTGAGAAGTGCTCCTTCGTTTCAGAACCATCCTGGAGTGCCCCCGCGCAAACGACCACCCGTCGGCACTGCGGACCCGGGGCTTGCTGAATTCAGGTCAGCTGAAAGCCCGACGATAGAGAATGGAGGACGTCACTTGGATCTTGAGTCGATCCACATCATCGGGATCGGCAATATCGAAAGATCAGAATCCTGTTGCCGGAGGCCCCACAAAGCCAAACGGGCTAGCCCCTTGAGAGAGCTAACCCGTTGATTCATATGGTCGGGACGGTGGGATTCGAACTCACGACCCCTTGCACCCCATGCAAGTGCGCTACCTGGCTGCGCTACGCCCCGACTGAGCCTAAAATTATATAGCCATTACTACTGCCGAAGCAAAAAGTTTTTAGAAATCGACCTCAAGCAGACTTCGGATCGACAAGAGTTCATCGCGTATGGACTGCACCCGGCCAGCAGGAGCGACCGCAGTCGACGCATCGGCAGGCTTGATCACGAGCGCCGCACTCGCTGGGGTCGGTACGGGCGGGGCCGGAACGCGTTCGGGCGACAAGCCCAGTTCGCGCTCGGAGACTTCGTCCTCGAAGTCGTCGAGGTGCGACGAGTGCGCATTCAGCGCGCCCAATTCCGCCAGACGATTACGTGCCCCGCTGATGGTGAAACCCTGCTCGTAGAGCAGGTCGCGGATACGGCGGATCAGGAGCACCTCGTGGTGCTGGTAATAACGCCGGTTGCCGCGCCGTTTCATCGGCCGCAGTTGGGTGAATTCCTGCTCCCAGTAGCGCAGCACATACGGCTTGACGCCACACAACTCGCTCACTTCACCGATGGTGAAGTAACGCTTGGGCGGTATGGCCGGGAGAGGATTTTCCATTGAAATCAATGGGTTTCAGGAGTCTCCCCAGACTTTACTCGAACTCGCCGGGTGGCGGGGTCTCGCCTTGCACGATCGCCTTGAGTTTGTGACTGGCGTGAAACGTGACGACATTGCGCGCCCGGATCGGGATGGCTTCGCCGGTGCGCGGGTTGCGCCCCGGGCGCGGTGCCTTGCGCCGGACCTGGAAGTTGCCGAAGCCGGAGAGCTTGACGTCCTCACCGCGCACCAGCGCCTCGTGGATGAAGTCGAAATAGGCCTCCACCATGTCCTTGGACTCGCGTTTGTTGAGTCCCAGGCGCTCGAACAGCAACTCGGCGAGTTCGGCCTTGGTGAGGGTCGGGGTTTCCAGCGTGGGGAGGATGACGCGTTCCATGGCTTGCCGTGGTTGAACTGCGAGTGTTCGGGCCGGACTTCGGTTCAGGCGCCGCGCAACCGGGCGCCGAGACCGGATTGCACCGCATCGATCACGGCTTGGATGGCCGCATCGCTGCGCGCATCGGTGAGCGGCGTTTCGTCATCCAGCAGCTCGAGGCGGATCGCCAGGCTGCGTTCACCCTCGGCCAGACCGGTGGTCTGCGCGGTCGGCCGGTAGACGTCGAACAGCCGCGCGCTGCGCATCAGGCCGCCGGTGGGCGCTTGCATGATCGTGTCGATGACATCGTCATGGGGCACGCTGTCCTTGACGATCAGCGCCAGATCGCGTGTCACGGTCTGCTGGCGCGGCACCGGCACGTAAACGGGCACCTCGCGCGCGAGCAGGCTGGCGAGATCGAGTTCGAACAGCACCGGTGCGCTCGGCAACTCATAGGCCTGGCGCCAGCGCGGGTGCAGTTCACCGACGTGACCGATGACCGTGCCATCGACTTCCACCCGGGCACAGCGGCCCGGATGCATCGCCGGATGTTCGGCCGCGACAAAGCGCGCCACACGCGGGGCCAGCAAGGCCTGCACGTCACCCTTGACGTCGAAGAAATCGACCGCGCGCTCCTTGCTGCCCCACTGCACGCTGTCTGCCGGGCCCCAGGCCAGACCCGCGAGACGCAAGGGCTGATCGATGCCCACGACCGACTGCTCGCTGGTCTGCACCGAGGCATCGCGCTTGAAGACGCGGCCGAGTTCGAACACCCGAACCCGCGGCGCACGCCGTGTCAGGTTGTGGCGCAGCACCTGGATCAGGCTGCCGATCAAGCTGGAGCGCATCACCGACAGCGGTGCGGCAATCGGGTTGAGCAGGCGGATCGGCTGATCGTTGCCGGCCAGTTCGGTCTCCCAGCGTTCCTCGACGAAGCTGAAGTTGATCGTTTCCTGGTAATCGAGCGCGGCCACGGTGCGGCGCAGCGCGTGGCTGCCACGCTGCGACTCGCTGCGCACGCGCGCCGTCACGGGCGCCAGCGGCGGCGTCAGCGGCAACTGGTCGAACCCGATGACGCGGATCACCTCCTCGATCAGATCTTCCTCGATCTGCAGGTCGAAACGCCAGCTCGGCGGCGTCACGGTCAGGACGCCCTCACCCGCGGTGAACGGCAAGCCCAGACGCTCGAACACGCCGGCGCACTGCACCTGTGTCAACGGCATGCCGATCACCTTGGCCGCCCGCGCCACGCGCAGAGCCACTGGCTGACGCTCGGGCAGGCGCGCGGTCTGGTCGTCGACCGGGCCGCAGACCGTGTCGGCGCCGCCGCAGATCTGCACGATCAGCGCGGTGATGCGCTCGATGTGCTCGACCGTCTGCGCCGGATCGACACCGCGCTCGAAGCGATGGCCGGCGTCGGTCGAAAAGTTGTAGCGGCGCGAACGCCCGGCCACCGCCTCGGGCCACCAGAAGGCGGCTTCGACGTAGACGTTGCGGGTGTCGTCGCTCACCGCGGTGGTGTCGCCGCCCATGATGCCGGCGAGCGACTCGACCGACTGCTGGCCGGCATGTTCGTCGGCGATCACGCCGACCTGCTCGTCGAGCGTGACGGTGTTGCCGTTGAGCAGCTTGAGCGTTTCGCCGGCGCGGCCCCAGCGCACGACCAGGCCGCCCTGGATCTTGTCGAGGTCGAAGATGTGCGACGGCCGGCCGTATTCGAACATCACGTAGTTCGAGATGTCGACCAGCGCGCTGACCGAACGCTGGCCGCAGCGCGCCAGGCGCTCGACCATCCACGCGGGTGTCCTGGCCTGCGGGTTGATGCCGCGCACGATGCGGCCCGAGAAGCGACCGCACAGGTCGGGCGCTTCGATGCGCACCGGCAGGCGGGCGTCGTGGCTGGGCCGAACCGGCTCGATCGCCGGCGTGATCAGCGGCGAGCCGGTCAGGGCCGAGACTTCGCGCGCCACGCCGTAGACGCTCAGGCAGTGGCCCAGATTGGGCGTGAGCTTGAGCGTGAACAGCGCGTCGTCGAGGTTCAGGAACTGGCGGATGTCCTGGCCGAGCGGCGCGTCGGCCGGCAGTTCGAGCAGGCCGCCGTGGTCCTCGGACAGCTTGAGCTCGCGCGCCGAGCACAGCATGCCGAAGCTCTCGACGCCGCGCAGCTTGCCCTTGCCGATCTTGAACGGCTTGCCGTCCTCGCCCGGCGGCAGTTCGGCGCCGATGGTGGCGAGCGGAATGCGGATGCCAGCACGCGCGTTGGGGGCACCGCAGACGATCTGCAGCGGGCCGTCCGGGCTGTGCGGACCGGCATCGACCGTGCACACGCGCAGCTTGTCGGCGTTCGGGTGCTGTTCGGCTTCGAGGATCTCGGCGACGACGATGCCGTGGAAGGCGGGCGCGACGGGGCGCTGCTCTTCGACTTCCATGCCGGACATCGTCAGCAGATGGGCCAGCGCATCGCTGCTCAGTTCAGGGTTGCAGAACTCGCGCAACCACGATTCGGGGAATTGCATTGCTTCTAACCTTGCGTCGGGTGGTGGCGTGCGTTTACTTGAACTGGCTCAGGAAGCGCAGGTCGCCTTCGAAGAACAGGCGCAGGTCGTTGACGCCGTAACGCAGCATCGTCAGGCGATCCGGGCCCATGCCGAAGGCGAAACCGATGTAGCGCTCGGGGTCGAGGCCGAAGTTGCGCACCACGTTCGGGTGTACCTGGCCGGAGCCGGCCACCTCGAGCCAGCGGCCCTTGAGCGGGCCGGACGCAAACGCGATGTCCACTTCGGCCGACGGCTCGGTGAACGGAAAGAACGACGGCCGGAAGCGCAGTTCCAGGTCGTCGGTCTCGAAGAAGGTACGGAAGAAGTCGGTGAACACCGACTTCAGGTCCTTGAACGACACGTTCTCGCCGATCCACAGGCCTTCGCACTGGTGGAACATCGGCGAGTGGGTGGCGTCGCTGTCGACGCGGTAGGTCCGGCCCGGCGCGATGACGCGGATCTCGGGCAGCGTGTCCTTGCCGGCGTGCAGCGCGGCGTGCTGGCGCGCGTAACGCACCTGCATCGGCGAGGTGTGCGGGCGCAGGCACAGCGGGCGGCCGGCCTCGTCGTTCATGTCGACGTAGAAGGTGTCCTGCATCGAACGCGCCGGGTGGTTTTCCGGGTTGTTCAGGGCGGTGAAGCTGTACCAGTCGGTCTCGATCTCGGGGCCGTCGGCGACATCGAAACCCATCGAACCGAAGATCTGCTCGATGCGTTCGAGCGTGCGCGACACCGGGTGCAGACCGCCGACACCCCGCTGGCGACCGGGCAGCGTCACGTCGAGCGCCTCGGCCTTCAACTGGGCCTGCAGCTCGGCCTCGGCCAGCGCCTGGCGACGCGCCGTGAGCGCGGCTTCGATGCGCTGCTTGGTCTCGTTGATCGAGGCGCCGCGGGTCTTCTTCTCATCGGGCGTCAGCGCGGCCATGCCCTTGAGCAGCTCGGTGACGCGACCGGTCTTGCCGAGGAAACGCGCCTTGGCATCTTCAAGCTGGGCCGGCGTGGTGGCGGCGGCGAAATCCGCCTGCGCAGCGCTCACCAGGGTATCGAGATCGTTCATCACGGACGGGTACTCAAGGGGAAATGGGAGCCGCCGGGGCGGCCCTTCGGGCACAAAAAAAGGCCGAACGAAGTGTCGGCCTTTCAGTGCTCGACGCGGGGCACGGGCTCAAGCCCGTACCCGCACGACAAACTCAAGCGAGCTGGGCCTTGACCTTGTCGACGATGCTGCCGAAGGCGGCCGGATCGTGGATGGCCATGTCCGACAGGACCTTGCGGTCGATGTCGATCTGGGCCTTCTTCAAGCCAGCAATGAACTTGCTGTAGGTCAGGCCGAGCGAACGGCTGGCTGCGTTGATACGCGCGATCCACAGGCGGCGGAACACGCGCTTCTTGGCACGGCGGTCACGGTAGGCGTATTGACCCGCCTTCATCACCGCCTGTTTGGCGATGCGATAGACGTTCTTGCGGCGACCGCGGAAACCCTTGGCCAGTGCCAGGACCTTCTTATGACGAGCACGGGCGGTAACACCACGTTTGACGCGAGGCATGTATTGACTCCTTCAGTGCGTGGTTGATTACAGACCGGCGAACGGCAGCATTTGCGCGATGTGACCCATGTTGGTCTCATGCACAGCAACCGTACCGCGCAGGTGGCGCTTGTTCTTGGTCGTCTTCTTGGTCAGGATGTGGCGCTTGAACGCCTGACCGCGCTTGACGGTGCCACCCGGACGAACGCGAAAACGCTTCTTCGCGCTGCTCTTGGTCTTCATCTTGGGCATGACTGCTCCTTTTAACGTTCCCGTGAGGCGCCGCGAACTGCTCGCGGTCTTGGTGGCCTCCGGGGCACAGGGCGGTTGCAGCGACCAAACCGCAACCACCTCATCCTTCAAATCGATTGCTCGATCACTTCTTGCGCTTGGGCCCGAGCACCATGATCATCTGGCGGCCTTCGAGCCTGGGCATGTTCTCGACCACGCTGACATCGGTCAGCTCGTCGCGGATGCGTTCCAGCAGGCGCATGCCGATGTCCTGGTGGGTGATTTCACGACCGCGATACCGCAGCGTGACCTTGCCCTTGTCGCCCTCTTCGAGGAAGCGCCGCAGGTTGCGCATCTTGATCTGGTAGTCGCCCTCGTCGGTACCCGGCCGGAACTTGACTTCCTTGATGTCGATGACGTGCTGCTTGGCCTTGGCCTCGGCGGCCTTCTTCTGCTCAAGGTACTTGAACTTGCCGTAGTCCATCAGACGACAGACCGGCGGCTGAGCCGTGGCAGAGATTTCGACCAGGTCCACGTCGTTTTCGGCCGACATGCGCAAGGCGTCCTGGATGCTGACGATGCCCAGAGGCTCGTTCTCGAGTCCGTTCAGACGGACTTCCAGGGCGGTGATCTCGCGGTTCAGGCGGTGCTTGCGCTCGACATTGGGCGTCCTGCGATCAAGAAAAGTAGCGATGGTCAGTTTCCTTCGGGGCTTGCGCCCAAGATCAATGAATGGTGCCCACCGCTACAACCAGGACCAAGCACGGCGAGCCGCCACCCTCAGGTGGCAAGTTCAGCAGCGAGCTTCTGGGAGAAGGCCTCCAGGGCCATCACACCGAGGTCCTGATTGCCTCTGGCGCGCACTGCAACGGCCCCGGATGCCCGCTCCTTGTCACCGACAACGATCAGGTACGGAACCTTTTGCAACGAATGCTCGCGTATTTTATACGTGATTTTTTCGTTGCGCAGGTCCAGCGCTACCCTAAGCCCTTGTTTTTGCAGCGATCGCGCCACGTCACGGGCGTAGTCGGCCTGTCCGTCGGTGATATTGAGCACGCTCACCTGGGTCGGAGCCAGCCAGAACGGCAAGGCGCCGGCGTGTTCCTCGATGAGGATACCGATGAAACGCTCGAGGCTGCCAAGGATGGCCCGGTGCAGCATCACGGGGTGCAGGCGCTCGCCGGACTCGGCCACGTACTCGGCATCCAGGCGCTCGGGCAACGAGAAATCGACCTGGATCGTGCCGCACTGCCAGTGGCGACCCAGCGCATCCTTGAGCGTGTACTCCACCTTCGGGCCGTAGAACGCGCCCTCGCCCGGCGAGATCTCGAACTCGCAACCCGAATTGCGCAGGCTGGCGATCAGTGCCGCTTCGGCCTTGTCCCAGAGTTCGTCGGAGCCGATGCGCTTTTCAGGGCGCGTCGCCACCTTGTACAGAATCTCGGTGAAGCCGAAGTCGGCGTAGACCTTCTGCAGCAGCGTGGTGAAGGCATCGCACTCGGGCAGGATCTGGTCTTCGGTGCAGAAGATGTGACCGTCGTCCTGCGTGAAGCCGCGCACCCGCATGATGCCGTGCAGGCCGCCGCTGGGCTCGTTGCGATGGCACTGGCCGAACTCGCCGTAGCGCAGCGGCAGGTCCCGGTAGCTCTTGATGCCCTGCTTGAAGATCAGGATGTGACCGGGGCAGTTCATCGGCTTGAGCGCGTAGTCGCGCTTCTCCGATTCGGTCGTGAACATGTTGTCGCGGTACTTGTCCCAGTGGCCGGTCTTCTCCCACAGCCCCTTGTCGAGGATCTGCGGCCCCTTGACCTCCTGGTAGCCGTTGTCGCGATAGACCCGGCGCATGTACTGCTCGACCTGCTGCCAGACCGTCCAGCCCTTGGGATGCCAGAACACCACGCCCGGTGCGTGCTCGTCGATGTGGAACAGGTCGAGTTCGCGACCGAGCTTGCGGTGATCGCGTTTCTCGGCCTCTTCGAGCATCACCAGGTACTTCTGCAGGTCGTCCTTGGTCGCCCAGGCCGTGCCGTAGATGCGCTGCAGCATCTCGTTGCGGTGATCGCCACGCCAGTAGGCGCCGGCCACCTTCATCAGCTTGAAGAATTTCAGCTTGCCCGTGCTCGGCACGTGCGGGCCGCGGCACAGGTCGGTGAACTTGCCTTCGGCGTAGAGCGACACCGCCTGGTCGGCCGGGATGCTCTCGATGATTTCTGCCTTGTAGGCTTCGCCGATCGACTTGAAGTAGGACACCGCCTCGTCGCGCGGCATGACGCTGCGCACCACCGGTTCGTCCTTGGCGGCGAGATCGCCCATCTTCTTTTCGATCGCCGCCAGATCGTCGGGCGTGAACGGGCGCTTGTACGAGAAGTCGTAGAAGAAACCGTTCTCGATGGTCGGGCCGATCGTGACCTGCGCATCGGGAAACAGCTCCTTGACCGCGTATGCCAGCAGGTGCGCGGTCGAGTGGCGGATGACGTCCAGCCCGGCGGCGTCCTTGGCCGTGATGATCGACAGCGCCTCGTCGGCCTCGATGCGATGGCTGGTGTCGACCAGGCGGGCGGCATCGCCCGTGCCGATGCGTCCGGCCAACGCCGCCTTGGCCAGGCCGGCGCCGATCGACGCGGCCACTTCGGCCACCGTCACCGGGCCATCGAACTCGCGGCGAGAACCGTCGGGCAGTTGAATTGCAATCATGGTCATCCTCGAGTGCGCCCTTGCGCGGGCCGCAACAAAAAACAAAAAGCGCGGTGGTTGCCGCGCTTTCTCATGAGGAAGTGAAGACGTACGAGAACGGCGGCCGACCGACTAGATCCGGGTGGAGATCGCAGTGGTAGTTCGCGGTGTCATAACCGTGTCGCCTTTCCCAGTCCTTGAGCGTGCATGAGAGCGGTGATTCTAAGCAAAAAGCCCAGGGGATCGCCCTGGGCCCGTGCATCGGGTCGGCCGCGATCGCAGCCGACCCGCTCCGAGTTCCAGATCAGTGGAACTGTTCTTCTTCGGTCGAGCCGGTCAGCGCCTTGACGCTGGACGAGCCGCCCTGGATCACGGTGGTGACGTCGTCGAAGTAGCCAGCGCCGACTTCCTGCTGGTGCGACACGAAGGTGTAACCCTTGTCGCGCGCAGCGAATTCCTGCTCCTGGACCATTTCCACGTAGTGCTTCATGCCTTCGCCGCGGGCGTAGGAGTGGGCGAACTGGAAGGTGTTGTACCAGTTGATGTGGATGCCGGCCAGCGTGATGAACTGGTACTTGTAGCCCAGCGCGCTCAGCTCTTCCTGGAAGGCGGCGATCTGGCTGTCGTTCAGGTTCTTCTTCCAGTTGAACGACGGCGAGCAGTTGTAGCTCAGCAGCTTGCCCGGGCATGCACCGTGCACGGCTTGCGCGAATTCACGGGCGAAGCCGATGTCGGGCACGCCGGTTTCGCACCACACCAGGTCGGCGTACGGCGCGTAGGCGATGCCGCGGCTGATGGCCTGCTCCAGGCCGTTCTTGACGCGGTAGAAGCCCTCTTGCGTACGCTCGCCGGTGACGAACGGCTGGTCGTTGGCGTCGCAATCACTGGTCAGCAGGTTGGCCGCTTCGGCGTCGGTACGGGCCAGCACGATGGTCGGCACGCCCATGACGTCAGCGGCGAACCGGGCGGCGATCAGCTTCTCGACGGCTTCGCGGGTCGGAACCAGCACCTTGCCACCCATGTGACCGCACTTCTTGACCGCGGCGAGCTGGTCTTCGAAGTGGACGCCGGCAGCGCCCGACGCGATCATGTTCTTCATCAGTTCGAAGGCGTTCAGCACGCCGCCGAAACCGGCTTCCGCGTCAGCGACGATCGGCAGGAAGTAGTCGACGAAACCTTCATCGCCCGGGTTGATGCCACGGCCCCACTGGATCTCGTCAGCGCGCTTGAAGGTGTTGTTGATGCGGCGCACCATGGTCGGCACCGAGTCGTACGCATACAGCGACTGGTCGGGGTACATGGTTTCGGAGGTGTTGCCGTCGGCGGCGACCTGCCAGCCCGACAGGTACACGGCTTCCAGGCCGGCCTTGGCCTGTTGCATCGCCTGACCGGCGGTGATCGCGCCGAACGCGTTCACGTAGCCCTTCTTGGCGCCGCCGTTGACCTTGTCCCACAGCTTTTCGGCGCCCATCTTGGCCAGCGTGTACTCGGGCTGCATGCTGCCGCGCAGGCGCACGACGTCAGCGGCGCTGTAGCCGCGCTTCACCAGCTTCCAGCGGGGGTTCTCGGCCCAGTCTTTTTCCAGGGCGGCGATCTGTTGTTCGCGGGTCAGGCTGCTCATCGGAAGCTCCGTTCAAGTGAGAAATCAGGGGGTGCGATGGGTTCAACTTTAGCGACCTTCGCCAGCCTTCGACAAGACTTATGTCTTATATAAGATATAAATTACTTCTCAATAAAATCAACAGCTTACACATCAAATCTCACGATGAGAAACTGATTTTCTCAAGACGGGAGTTTTTTTGCGGCACCGCAACATGTATTGATTCCACAATGTGAAAACGCATTCAGTCCGGTGAAACCCTCGATGCCGCTGCCGGCCTCGCCCAGTTCGGCGGGCGACTGCGCCACACGGCTGCAGGCATCGCCGACGTTCCTTGATGCGGCGCAACATCGCCAACGGAGCCGGCCCAACAATCGGCTGGTTTTCGGAGGTGATACACATGTCGAACGGATCCCTGCAAGCACTCCACGCCCGAGCCAGCTCGCGCGCCCGACCCGAAACCAGCGAGGCGCTGTCACCGATGGAGGTGCTCGACGCCGACCATCGACAGATGGTCGTCATGCTGGCCAAGCTGGGCTCGCTGGTCGACGCCGGCAATGACCTGTCGGCGCAGCCGATGCGCGCCCTGGCCCTCGAGGTGCACGGCTTTTTCGGCGAACACGCGCGCCGCCACCACGCCGACGAAGAACAGCACATCTTCCCCGACCTGCTCAACAGCAGCGACGCCAGCGTGCGTGCGCACGCCGAGCGCCTGCAGCAGGATCACCGCTGGCTCGAGCAGGACTGGCTCGAACTCGCACCCAGCATCTCGTGCGTGGCCGACGGCATCGGCGGCATCGATGAAGACATGTTGCGCGAGGCGATCGGGATCTTCACCGCGCTCTACCAGGAGCACATCGTGCTCGAAGAAAGCATCGCCTACCCGGAGGCACGCCGGGCCCAGGCCGCTGCCGAGGCCGGCCGAGCCTTGCGCCGAGCCACCGCGCTCGCAGAGGCCAGCACCGGTTGAGCCTGTCGAGCGTGGCGGGGCATCGCGCCACTTGCTTAGACTGGCGGCCAGACACCTGAATGGAGAGCCCGATGCCGCACGAGATGCCCGACGCCAGTCCGATGGACGCCTACTGGATGCCGTTCACCGCCAACCGCCAGTTCAAGCGCGCGCCGCGCCTGCTGGTCAAGGCCAGCGGCATGCACTACTGGAGTGACGACGGCCGCCAGATCCTCGACGGCGTGGCCGGCCTGTGGTGCGTCAACGCCGGCCACGCCCGGCCGAAGATCGTCCAAGCCATCCAGCAGCAGGCCGCCGAGATGGATTTCGCGCCGCCGTTCCAGATGGCCCACCCGAAGGCCTTCGAGCTGGCCGACGCATTGACCCGGCTGATGCCGGCCGGACTCAACCGGGTGTTCTTCACCAACTCGGGCTCCGAGTCGGTCGAGACCGCGCTGAAGATCGCGCTGGCCTACCACCGCGCCCGCGGCGACGGCACGCGCACCCGGCTGATCGGCCGCGAGCGGGGCTACCACGGCGTCAACTTCGGCGGCATCTCGGTGGGTGGCATCGTCGGCAACCGCAAGGTCTTCGGCCCGATGCTCGGCGGCGTCGACCACCTGCGCCACACCCACGACCCGGCGCGCAACGCCTACAGCGTCGGCCAGCCCGCACACGGCGCCGACCTGGCCGACGACCTCGAGCGCCTGGTCGCGCTGCACGACGCCTCGACCATCGCCGCGGTGATCGTCGAGCCTGTGGCCGGCTCGACCGGCGTGCTGGTGCCGCCCACCGGCTACCTGCAGCGCCTGCGCCAGATCTGCGACAAGCACGGCATCCTGCTGATCTTCGACGAGGTCATCACCGGTTTCGGCCGCACCGGCCAGGCGTTCGCGGCACATACCTTCGGCGTCACGCCCGACCTGATGACGGTGGCCAAGGGCCTCACCAACGGCTGCGTGCCGATGGGCGCGGTGATCGCCAGGCAGGCCATCCACGACACCTTCATGAGCGGGCCCGAGCACCTGATCGAGTTCCCGCACGGTTACACCTACTCGGCCCACCCGCTGGCCTGCGCCGCCGGCCTGGGCACGCTGGCAACCTATGCCGACGAAGGCCTGCTGACACGCGCCGGCGAGCTGCAAGGCTACTTCGCCGAGTCGCTGCACACGCTGCGCGGTGCGCCGCACGTGATCGACATCCGCAACATCGGCCTGGTGGGCGGCATCGAGCTGGCGTCGATCCCGGGAGAACCGGGCAAGCGCGCGTTCAACGTGTTCCTCGACTGCTTCGAGCGCGGCCTGCTGGTGCGCACCACCGGCGACACGATCGCGCTGTCGCCGCCGCTGATCATCGAGCGCGCCCAGATCGACCAGATCGTCGGCACGATCGCCGACGCCCTCAAGCGCACAGCCTGACAGACGCGCCACCGCCCGCAGGTGCAACGACTGCCGCGCAGATCCTGTTAGCCTGACGCGCATGGGCCGACTGCTGGACATCGACACCGCTCTCGCGAGCGACTCGTACTACGCCGCCACGGCGATCCGTGACCACCACTGGCCGGTGTTCGACGGCGATCTGCGCTGCGACGTGGCGGTGGTCGGCGGCGGGTTGGCCGGGCTGTCGGCTGCGCTGGAGCTGGCCGAACGGGGCCACCAGGTGGTGCTGCTCGAAGCCCAGCAGGTCGGCTGGGGCGCATCCGGGCGCAACGGCGGTCAGGCCATCCACGGGCTGGCCTGCGATCAGACCGAGATCGAGCAGCAGCTCGGCCTGCGCGCGGCGCGCCAGGTCTGGGACATGAGCCTGGAGGCGATCGACCTGATCGGCCAGCGCTGCCAGCGCCACCGCATCGACTGCGACTGGCAGAGCGGCTACCTGAGCCTGGCCACCAACGTGCGCAAGGCCAGCGAGCTCAAGACCTGGGTCGAGCGCATGGCGCGGGTCTACGAACACGCGTTCCAATGGATCGCACGCCAGGAACTCGAACACTGGATCCACAGCCCGCGCTACTACGCCGGCATCCACGACCCGCGATCGGGCCACCTGCACCCGCTCAAGTACGCGCTCGGCCTGGCTCGGGCGGCCAGTGCAGCGGGCGTGCGCATCTACGAAAGCAGCGCGGTGACCCGGCTCGAACGCGGCCAGCCCGCCACGCTGCACACCGCCCGCGGCAAGGTGGTGGCCGATCAGGTGCTGCTGGCCGGCAACGTCCACCAGCAGGGCCTGGCGCCCGAACTCGAGCCGCGCATCATGCCGGTGGGCACCTACATCGCCTGCACCGAACGCCTGCCGGCCGAGCTGCTGGCCGACCTGCTGCCCACCCGCGCGGCGGTCTGCGACACCAACTTCGTGCTCGACCACTTCCGCCCCACCGCCGACCACCGGCTGCTCTACGGCGGGCGCGTCAGCTACAGCATGTTCACGCCGCGCCGGCTGGCCGAGTCGATGAAGGCGCGCATGGTGCGCACGTTCCCGGGCCTGAGCGAGGTGCGCATCGCCCACGCCTGGGGCGGCTTCGTCGACATCAGCATGAACCGCGCGCCCGATTTCGGCCGTCTGCCAGGTGTCGGCACCGATCGCGCGGCGCGCACGCCCAACGTCTACTACCTGCAGGGCTTCTCGGGCCACGGGCTGGCGCTGACCGGTCTGGCCGGCAAGCTGGTGGCGCAGGCAATCAGCGGCGACAGTTCGCGCTTCGACGTGTTCGCGCGCATCAAGCACCGGCCGTTTCCGGGCGGGCGCTGGCTGCGCATGCCGTCGCTGGTGCTGGGCATGGCCTGGTATCGCCTGAAGGACCTGCTCTGAACGCGCACAGGCCACCCGGCCCACGCTCGGTGGAAGCCCGCGGGACGGCCTCGAAGGCCTCTGGCACACTCCGTGCACAAGGTCATTCGAACGACATTCCCAACTTCAGTAAGCCCAGTGTCGCCGGCTCAACAAGCCGGCTGCAGCAAGCCCAATGAGACACCTGCCGCGCACCTCGCCCACCGCAAGAAGTCCGCAAACGCATTCATTCGACGCGAGGCGCTCATGAGTCGCTTGCCCGTCGTGCTGGTACCGGCCTGCAACCGGATGCTCGGCCAGCATCCCTTCCATGTGGCCGGCCAGAAATACGTCGATGCCGTCCGGCTGGCGGGCGCCCTGCCCCTGGTGGTGCCCTCGGCCCACCACGACGAAATCGATGCCCTGCTCGACCTGGCCGACGGCGTGCTGCTGTCGGGCTCGCCCTCCAACGTGCATCCGAGCCGTTTCGGCGAGGACGTGCACGACCCGTCGCTGCCGCTCGACCCGGTGCGCGACGACTGGACCCTGCCGCTGATCCCGCTCGCGCTGGCACGCGGCCTTCCGCTTTTCGCAATCTGCCGCGGCTTCCAGGAGGTCAACGTCGCCCTCGGCGGCAGCCTGCACCAGGCCGTGCAGACGCTGCCCGGCCACCTCGATCACCGCGCGCTGGCCGTGCTGCCGGTGGCCACGCAATACGGCCCGGCGCACCGGGTGGCGATCCGGCCCGGCGGTCTGTTCGAGCGCCTGTTCGATGGCGAAGGCATCGACGGATTCGAAGTCAACAGCCTGCACGGTCAGGGCGTCAACCGACTGGCCGACGGCCTGCGCATCGAGGCACTCGCGCCCGACGGTCTGGTCGAAGCGTTTTCGGTCACCGACACGCCCGGCTTCGGCCTGGGCGTGCAGTGGCACCCCGAGTGGCAGGCCGCGCACAACCCGGTCTCGATGACGCTGCTGCGCGCCTTCGGCGCCGCCTGCCAGGAGTACCGCGACACCCACCGGCCACCGAGCCGCTGAAGGGGCGTCGCCCGCCGCGGCGATGCATCTTCGACGGGTGGCAGCGCCGCAGCCCCGGCCCATCGTGCCCACGATGCGAGCAAATGCGGCGCGCAAAGGGATTGCTCATGCTCACCAAAGATCACTTCACGTTCAGCGACCTGGAAAACTGGCTCAACGAGCGCCGCGTCACCGAAATCGAATGCCTCGTTCCGGACCTCACCGGCGTGGCGCGCGGCAAGATCCTGCCGCGCCAGAAGTTCACCGAAGACCGCGGCATGCGCCTGCCCGAGGCGGTGGTGGCAATGGGCGTGACCGGCGAGTTCCCCGAAGAGGGGCCCTACTACGACGTCATCAACCCGACCGACCGCGACATGCACCTGCGCCCCGACCCGCGCACCGTGCGCATCGTGCCGTGGGCCACCGACCCGACCGCGCAGGTCATCCACGACTGCTACGACAAGGAAGGCCGGATGGTGCCGTTTGCGCCCCGCTCGGTGCTGCGGCGCGTCTGCGGACTTTTCGACGCCGAAGGCTGGAGCCCGGTGGTGGCGCCCGAACTCGAGTTCTACCTGGTGGCGCGCAACTCCGATCCCGACATGCCGCTGAAACCCCCGATCGGCCGCAGCGGCCGGGCCGAAACCTCGCGCCAGGCCTACTCGATCGACGCGGTCAACGAGTTCGATCCGCTGTTCGAGGACGTCTATTCGTACTGCGAGCAGATGGAGCTCAACGTCGACACGCTGATTCACGAGGTCGGCGCCGGCCAGATGGAGATCAACTTCTTCCACGACCACCCGCTCGGGCTGGCCGACGAGGTGTTCTTCTTCAAGCGCACCGTGCGCGAGGCGGCGATGCGCCACGACATGTTCGCCACCTTCATGGCCAAGCCGATCGCCGGCGAGCCAGGCAGCGCCATGCACATCCATCAAAGCGTGCTCGGCCGCGACGGCAAGAACCTCTTCAGCAACCCCGACGGCACGGCCAGCCGCGAGTTCTACTGGTACATCGGCGGGCTGCAGAAATACATCCCGGCGGCGATGGCGCTGTTCGCGCCCTACGTCAACAGCTACCGCCGGCTGTCGCGCTTCACGGCCGCACCGATCAACATCCAGTGGGGCACCGACAACCGCACGGTCGGCATCCGCAGCCCGGTGGCCACGCCGGCCGCGCGCCGCATCGAGAACCGCGTCATCGGCGCCGACGCCAACCCCTACGTCGCGCTCGCCGCGACGCTGGCCTGCGGCTACCTGGGCATCAAGAACCGCATCGAGCCGACCCCGGAATGCAAGGGCGACGCCTACCTCGGCGACTTCGCGTTGCCACGCAGCCTGGGCGAAGCGCTCGACCTGCTGCGCAACGAAAAAGACCTGGCCGACGTGCTCGGCGCCGAGTTCATCACCGTCTACACCGAGGTCAAGGAGATCGAGCACGCCGAGTTCATGAAGGTGATTTCACCGTGGGAGAGGGAGCACCTTCTCCTGCACGTCTGAACGCGACACCTTCGACCGAACCCGGAGAACCCCGATGAACACGAACATCCCGACCCACGCGGCGCCCCGCACCACCGCCGACTGGCAAGCCGCCGACGCCGCGCACTTCCTGCATCCGTTCACCGACTTCCAGGCGCTGGCCCGGAAGGGCTCGCGCATCATCACGCGCGCGCACGACGTCTACCTCTGGGACAGCGAGGGCCACCAGCTGTTCGACGCGATGAGCGGCCTGTGGTGCGTCAACGTCGGCTACGGCCAGGAGGCCCTGGTCGACGCCGCCACGCAGCAGATGCGGCAACTGCCGTTCTACAACAGCTTCTTCCAGACCACCACGCCACCGGCCGTCGAGCTGGCCGAGCTGCTGGCGCAGATCAGCCCGCCGGGTTTCCAGCACGTGTTCTTCGCCAACTCCGGCTCGGAGGGCAACGACACCGTCGTGCGCATGGTGCGGCGCTACTGGGATCTGCAGGGCCAGCCCGAGCGCCAGGTGATCATCGGCCGCTGGAACGGCTACCACGGCTCGACCATGGCCGGCGCCTCGCTCGGCGGCATGAAATACATGCACGCGCAGGGCGGCCTGCCGATCCCGGGCATCGACCACATCGACCAGCCCTACTGGATCGAACACGGCCGCGGCATGGACCGCGAGGCCTTCGGCCTGAAGGCCGCGCGCTGGCTCGAAGACAAGATCCTCGAGATCGGCGCGGACAAGGTGGCCGCCTTCATCGGCGAGCCAGTGCAGGGCGCGGGCGGCGTGATCGTGCCGCCGGCGAGCTACTGGCCCGAGATCCAGCGCATCTGCGACCGGTACGGCATCCTGCTGGTAAGCGACGAGGTCATCACCGGCTTCGGGCGCACCGGCAACTGGTTCGGCTGCCAGACCATGGGCACGCGGCCCGACCTGATCACCTTCGCCAAGGGCGTGACCAGCGGCTACGTGCCGCTGGGCGGCGTGCTGGTCGGCGAGCGCGTCGCCAAGGCCCTGATCGAACAGGGCGGCGAGTTCGAACACGGCTACACCTACTCGGGCCACCCGGTGGCCTGCGCGGTGGCGCTGGCCAACATCCGGCTGATCCGGCAGCTCGGCCTGGTCGAGCATGTGCGCGAGGACGTCGGCCCGTATCTGGCGCAGCAGTTCGAGGCGCTGCGCGCGCACCCGCTGATCGGCGACACCCAGACCTGCGGCCTGATGGGCGCGATGCTGCTGTGCAAGGACAAGGCCGGTCCCGATGGCGCGCCGGTGGCCTTCGACGCGTCGCTCGAAGTCGGCATGCTGTGCCGCGGCCACTGCTTCGCCAACGGCCTGGTGATGCGCGCGGTCGGCGACCGCATGATCATCGCGCCGCCACTGGTGATCACGCGCGCGCAGATCGACGAGCTGATGGGCCTGATCCGCCGCTGCCTCGACCTGACGCTGGCCGACCTGCGCCAACGCGGCGCGCTCTGAACGCGGCACCGAAGGAGCAAGCCGATGAACAGCCCCGACACCGACTGGCACGCCCGCGCCCTGGCCCTGCGCATCGACGGCCGCGCCGTCATCGACGGCGAGCGCCGCGACGCGCTGGCGGGCGAGACCTTCGCCTGCCATTCGCCGATCGACGGCCGCCGGCTGGCCGCGGTGGCGCGCTGCCGCGAGGCCGATGTCGACCGCGCGGTGGCCTCGGCCCGCGCCGCCTTCGACGACGGCCGCTGGGCCCGCAAGGCACCGGCCGAGCGCAAGAAGATCCTGCAGCGCTTCGGTGAAAAGATCCTCGCCGCGCGCGAGGAACTGGCGCTGCTCGAGACCCTAGACATGGGCAAGCCGATCCGCTACTCGCTCGCCGTCGACGTGCCGTCGACCGCGCGCACGATCACCTGGTACGCCGAGGCGATCGACAAGGTCTACGACGAGATCGCGCCCACCGGCCGCCACGCGCTGGCGCTGATCACGCGCGAGCCGATGGGCGTGATCGGCGCCATCGTGCCCTGGAACTACCCGATGATCATGGCCGCCTGGAAGCTCGGGCCGGCGCTGGCCACCGGCAACTCGGTGGTGATCAAGCCGAGCGAGAAGTCGCCGCTCACCGCGCTGCGGCTGGCCGAACTGGCGCTCGATGCCGGCCTGCCGCCGGGCGTCTTCAACGCCGTGCCGGGCTACGGCCACGAGGCCGGCGAGGCGCTGGCGCTGCACATGGATGTCGACGCCATCGGCTTCACCGGCTCGACCCGGGTGGGCCGCAAGATGCTCGAGTACGCCGGCCGCTCCAACCTCAAGCGCGTGTTCAACGAGCTGGGCGGCAAGTCGGCGTTCATCGTCTTCCCCGACCACCAGGATCCGGCGCTGGCCGCCTGCACCGTCGCGGCCAGCCTGTACTTCAACCAGGGCGAGTCGTGCAATGCACCGTCGCGGGTGCTGGTGCATGAATCCATCGCCGACGACTTCGTCGCCGCGGTGCGTGCCGAGATGCCGAAGTACGCGCCGGCCGATCCGCTCGACGCTGGCAGCGTGATGGGCGCGCTGGTCGACGAGGGCCAGATGAACACGGTGCTCGGCTTCATCGCCTCGGCCGAGACCGAAGGCGCGGTGTGTGCAGCCGGTGGCCGCCAGGTGCGCGCCGAGACCGGCGGCTACTACGTCGAGCCGACCTTGTTCGACCAGGTGAGCCCGCAGATGCGCATCGCCCGCGAGGAGATCTTCGGCCCGGTGCTGTCGGTGCTGCGCTTCTCGACCGAGGCCGAGGCCGTGGCACTCGCCAATGCCAGCCCCTACGGTCTGCAGGCCAGCGTCTGGAGCCACGACATCAACCGTGCCCATCGCGTGGCACGCGCCTTGCGAGCCGGCACGGTCCATGTCAACCAGTACGACGAGGACGACATCACCGTGCCGTTCGGCGGCTACAAGCAAAGTGGCAACGGCCGCGACAAGTCGCTGCACGCGCTCGACAAGTACACCGAACTCAAGACCACCTGGCTGCGCATCGACGACTGAACCCGCGCGGCGCAACGGCGTTGCAGGCAGGGCGAGCCCCGGTCTGAAATGCCGTTGCGCTGCACCATAATTCGCGCCGCGGCAAGGCAGGGATCGCGGTCATCCGTCTTCCTGACCGCCACGTTGCAGGCTTTTCTTCCTCTCTTTTCCTTTGCTCAGGAGCATTCATGACACTGAAGTCCTCACGGCCCACGAAGTTGCTCAACATGCTGGTGGCCGCCATGGCGGTTGCCGCTTCTGCCGGCGTTCACGCGCAGGAAGAAAAAGTCCTGAACATCTACAACTGGGCCGACTACATCGCCGAAGACACGATCAAGAACTTCACGAAGGAAACCGGCATCAAGGTCCGCTACGACAACTTCGACAGCAACGAGGCGCTGCACGCCAAGCTGGTGGCGGGCAAGTCGGGCTACGACATCGTGGTCCCCGGCTCGCACTTCGCCAAGCAGCAGATCGAGGCCGGCCTGCTGATGAAGCTCGACAAGAGCAAGCTGACCAACTACAAGAACCTCGACCCCGCCATCCAGGCCCAGCTGGCCAAGATGGATCCGGGCAACGAGCACATCGTCGACTGGCTGTGGGGCTACACCACGGTGGGCATCAACAAGGAGAAGGTCGCGAAGGCGCTGGGCGACATGCCCATGCCCGAGAACGCCTGGGACCTGGTCTTCAAGCCCGAGTACGCCAAGAAGCTCAAGGGTTGCGGCGTGTCGTTCCTGGACACCGCCTCCGAGATCATCCCGATCGCGCTGAAGTACGTGGGCAAGGATCCTCACAGCAAGAGCGCCGACGACTACAAGGCCGCCGCCGAGATGCTCAAGCAGATCCGCCCGTCGGTGACGCGCTTCGCCGGCTCGGGTTCCGACTACATCGACCAGATGGCCAGCGGCAAGCTCTGTGCGGTGGTCGGCTGGTCGGGCGACATCCTGATCGCCAAGGACAAGTCGGCCAAGGCCAAGAAGCCGCAGCAGCTCGAAGTGCTGCTGCCCAAGATGGGCGGCCTGCTGTTCTTCGACACCATGGCGATCCCCAAGGATGCCAAGCACCCCGACAACGCGCACAAGTTCATCGACTACATCCTGCGCGCCGAGGTGCATGCCTCGCTGACCAACTCGGTGTTCTACGCCAACCCGAACAAGGCCTCGCTGCAGTTCGTGGACGCGGCGATCGCCAAGGATCCGGCGGTGTTCCCGAACGAGGCCGCCATGGCGACGATGATCCCGCCCGGCACGCCCGACCAGGCCACGCGCAAGCTGATCACGCGCACCTTCACCAACTTCAAGGCCAACCGCTGAGGCGGCGCGCGCGCACCGAGGACGAGGAATCCGCATGAGCGTTGTCCAGCAACAAGAAGACTCGGCCTTTCTGCGGATCGAAGCCGTGGTGAAGGATTTCGGTGAGTTCCGCGCCGTCGATCAGGTCAGCCTGAACGTCGCGCGCGGCGAGATCTTCGCGCTGCTGGGCTCGTCGGGCTGCGGCAAGAGCACGCTGCTGCGCATGCTGGCGGGTTTCGAGTCGCCCACCTCGGGGCGCATCGTTCTCAACGGCGCCGACCTGGCCGGGCTGCCGCCGTATCGGCGCCCGGTCAACATGATGTTCCAGTCGTATGCGCTGTTCCCGCACCTGACGGTGTGGGACAACATCGCCTTCGGCCTCAAGCGCGACGGGCTGCCGCGCGTCGAGATCGAGCAGCGCGTCGAGGAGATGCTGCGCCTGACCCAGCTCGGCAAGTACGCCAGGCGCAAGCCGCACCAGCTCTCGGGCGGCCAGCAGCAGCGCGTGGCGCTGGCGCGCAGCCTGGCCAAGCGGCCGCAGCTGCTGCTGCTCGACGAGCCGCTCGGCGCGCTCGACAAGAAGCTGCGCGAGCAGACCCAGATCGAGCTGGTCAACATCATCCACAGCGTCGGCGTGACCTGCGTGATGGTCACGCACGACCAGGAAGAGGCGATGACGATGGCCTCGCGTCTGGCCGTCATGAGCGAAGGCCGTTTCCTGCAGGTGGGCGGCCCGGCCGACATCTACGAGACGCCGGCCAGCCGCTTCGTCGCCGACTTCATCGGCAACGTCAACCTGATGGACGGCAAGATCACGCTCGACGAGCCCGACCGGGTCGAGGTCGAGTGCGGCGACGTGACCCACCACGTCGGCCACGGCATCACCGGCTACCTCGGCATGCCCGTCACGGTGGCGGTGCGGCCCGAGAAGATCCACCTCACGCGCGAACGTGCGGCGCTGCCGCACAACCAGGTCAGCGGCACGGTGCACGCGCTGTCGTACTTCGGCAGCTTCACGATCTACCACCTGCGGCTGGCCAGCGGCGCGACGCTCAAGGTCAACGTCGAGAACGAGGAGCGCCTGACCGCCGACAACCCGGTGGTGGGCGATCAGGTCTGGGCCCACTGGTCGCCGACCGCCCAGGTCGTGCTGACGCAGTGAGGATCCGGCCATGAGCATCCACACCACCCGCATCGCGCGCCTGGCCGAACGGGCCCGCGCGCTGGGCGGGCGCAACAGCGTGATCGGCGTGCCCTATGTGTGGCTGCTGATCTTCTTCCTGCTGCCGTTCCTGATCCTGCTGCGCATCAGCCTGTCGTCGATGGACGGCGCGCTGGTCACCGAACTGGTCCACTGGACCGAGACCGAGCTGACGCTGACCGTGCGGCTGGGCAACTACCAGCTGCTGTTCACCGACGACCTCTACATCAGCACCTACGGCCTGTCGCTGCTGTACGCCGGCGTCACCACGCTGGTGTGCCTGGCGATCGGCTACCCGTTCGCCTACTTCATGGCGCGCTCGGCCGCATCGCTGCAGCCGCTGCTGCTGATGGGCGTGATGCTGCCGTTCTGGACCAGCTTCCTGCTGCGCGTCTACGCCTGGAAGGGCCTGCTCGACGCCGACACCGGCTGGGTCGGCACGGCGCTCAAGGCGCTGGGCATCGACCAGGTGCTGTTCGCGCTCGGCGCCATCCCGGCCGAGGGGCAGTTCATGTACAGCCCGTTCTCGCTGGTGATCGGCATGGTCTACACCTATCTGCCGTTCATGGTGCTGCCGCTGTACGGCACGCTGTCCAAGCTCGACATCCGCCTGCTCGAAGCCGCGCAGGACCTGGGCGCGACGCCCTGGCAGACCTTCTGGCGCGTGACGGTGCCGCTGTCGCGCGCGGGCATCGTCGCCGGCGCCATGCTGGTGTTCATCCCGTGCGTGGGTGAATACGTGATCCCCGAACTGCTCGGCGGCCCCGAGACGCTGATGATCGGCCGCGTGCTGTGGGACGAGTTCTTCGCCAACAACGACTGGCCGATGGCGTCGAGCGTGGCGGTGGTGATGGTCATGATGATCCTGGTGCCGCTGGCCATCTTCAACCGCAGCCAGGCGCAGGCGACGCACAAATGATCACCACCCCCACCGCCCGCTGGGTCAGCCGCCTGTGGCTGTTCGGCGGCTTCGCCTTCCTCTACCTGCCGATCGTCTCGCTGGTGGTGTTCAGCTTCACCGAGTCGCCGGTGCCCAACGTCTGGAGCGGCTTCTCGCTGCGCTGGTACGAGAAGCTCGTCGGCGACGAGGACATCCGCGCCGCGCTGTTCCTGAGCCTGCAGGTCGCGGCCGGCTCGGCCACCGGCGCGGTGGTGCTGGGCACGCTGGCGGCGTTCACGCTCGAGCGCTATCCGCGCTTCAGGGGCCGCACGCTGTTCTCCGGGATGATCAACGCGCCGCTGGTGATGCCCGAGGTCATCGTCGGCCTGTCGCTGCTGCTGATGCTGGTGTCGGTGCAGCGTGTCTTCGGTTTCCCCGAGCGCGGCCTGATGACGATCTGGCTCGGCCACCTGCTGGTCGGCATGGCCTACGCCACGGTGGTGATCTCGGCGCGCCTGCGCGACCTCAATCCGCAGTTCGAGGAGGCCGCGCAGGACCTGGGCGCCCGGCCGATCCAGGTGTTCTTCCTGGTCACGCTGCCGATGATCGCGCAGTCGCTGCTGGCGGCCTGGCTGCTGACCTTCACGCTCTCGCTCGACGACGTCGTGATGTCGGCCTTCCTGTCCGGCCCGGGCTCGACGACGCTGCCGCTGGTGATCTTCTCGCGCGCCCGGCTCGGCCTCGACCCCACCGTCAACGCGCTCGCCACGGTGGTGATCGCGGTGGTCGCGGTGTTCGTGGTGCTGTCGAGCTACCTGATCGCGCAGCGCGAGCGCCGGCTCTGGAAAGAACAGCAGGCGGCCCTGAAGGGCTGACGCCGTGAGGCGCCGTCCGCTGCCGCCGTGGCTGGCCTACGCCTGCCTGGGCGCCAGCATGGCGCTGGTGGGCAGTTACGTCGGGCTGTCCAAGCTGCTGGTCGGCGTGTTCCCGATCTTCCTGCTGGCGTGGCTGCGCTTCGGCATCGCCGCGGTCGCGATGGCCGGCTGGCTGCGCCGGCCCGCCGACGAGCAGCCGCTGTCGCGCCACGACCGCGTGCTGCTGTTCTTCGAGAGCTTTCTCGGCAACTTCCTGTTCTCGGTCTGCATGCTCTACGGCGTGCTGCTCAGCACCGCGCTGGCGGCCGGCGTGATCATGGCGGCGCTGCCGGGCGTGGTGGCGCTGCTGTCGCGGCTGTTCCTGCGCGAGCGGCTGACACCGCAGGTGCTGGCGGGTATCGGCTGCGCGGTGGCGGGCATCATGCTCGTCAGCCTGGCCAAGCCGGCTGCCGCCGACACCGTCACCGAGCCCGGCCACGCGGTGCTGCTCGGCAACCTACTGCTGATGGGCGCGGTGTTGTGCGAAGCCAGCTACGTGGTGATCGGCAAGAAGCTCAGCGGCCCGCTCGGCCCCAAGCGCATCAGCGCGCTGGTCAATGCATGGGGCCTGGCACTGGTCACGCCGCTGGGGCTGTGGCAGGCGCGGTCGTTCGACTTCGGCGCGGTCGGCGACGGCACCTGGGGGCTGCTGGTGTTCTACGCGCTGGCGGCCAGCGTGGCCACGGTCTGGCTGTGGATGACCGGGCTGCGCCAGGTACCGGCTGCGCAGGCGGGCGTGTTCACGGTGATGCTGCCGCTGGCCGCCGCCGGCGTGGGCGTGGGCCTGCTCGGCGAACACGTCAGCGGCGCCCAGGCCGGCGCATTTGCGCTGGCCCTGCTGGGCGTCGCGCTGGCCACCTGGCCGGCCGGTCAGCGCGCCAGCGACTGAGGGGTGCCGGCCAGGTCGTCGCCGCCCCACTCGCTGGCGCGGTGGGTCGCCTTGGTGGCGTACATCGCCGCATCGGCGTCGCGCAGCAGGGTTTCGATCGTGTCGTCGCCGCCGCAGAAGAGCCGGTAGCCGACGCTGGCACGGCAGACGAAAACCGCCTCGCCCACCGGCATGTCGTGACTGATCGCGGCCTCGATCTTGGCCTCCAGTGCCTGTGCCTCGACATGGGCCTGCGCCACGTCGGCGCCCAGGTCGGTGCAGACCACCACGAACTCGTCGCCACCCAGCCGCGCCACGGTGTCGCTCTCGCGCACGGTGGCGCGCAGGCGCCGGGCCACGTCGACCAGCAGGCGGTCGCCGGCCGCGTGGCCGTGCAGGTCGTTGAGCTGCTTGAAGTGGTCGAGATCGATGAAGATCACCGCCGCGCAGACGTGGCTGCGGCGTGCGGCCGCCAGGGCGTGGCCGAGGCGGTCGAGCAGCAGGCGGCGGTTGGGCAAACGGGTGAGCGGATCGTCGAAGGCCAGGCTGCGGATCTCTTCTTCCATCGCACGCTGACGGGTGACGTCGCGCGCGATGCTGGAGGCGCCGACGATCTGCTGCTCGGCATCGACCAGCGGCGCCACCGAGATCGAGATCGCCAGCCGCTGACCGTTCTTGTGCAGCCGCACGGTCTCGAAGGGCTCGACCCGCTCGCCGCGCGCCACGCAGGCCAGGATCTCGGCCTCCTCGTGCTGGCGCTCGGGCGGCAGCAGCACGGTGACGGGTCGGCCCAGCATCTCGGCCTCGGTGTAGCCGAAGATCGCCTCGGCGCCGGCGTTCCAGCTGGTGACGATGCCCGCGCGCGACTTGCAGACGATCGCATCGCGCGAGTAGCGCACGACCGAATCGAAGCGCTGCTGCGCGGCATCGATCTGGCGGCGCGAGCCGCGGTACAGCAGCACGGCCGCCAGGATCACCGTGCCCACGCTCATCGCCGACAGCAGGCCGATCATCAGCGCGATGGTGTTCCAGGCCGGCGCGAAGTCGTCGGTGGCCAGGCCGACGATCACCGTCAGCGGGTAGTCGCGCAACTTGCGGTAGGCGTTGACCCGCTCGATGCCGTCGAGCGCGGTGGCGGCGATGTAGCTGCCCTCTCTGGCCGGATTGGCGAGCACCTCGCGCAGCTGCCGGGAGACCTCGGTGCTGCCGATCAGGCGGCTGTCGTCGCCCGGCCACGGCTCGCGCAGCACCAGGGCCAGGCCCGAGGTGCGGATGGTCGCCGCACCGCGCTGCCCGAGCTCGGGTGCCGCGAAACGGGCGGCGAAATGGCGCACCGGCAGATCCGCCACCACCACGCCCTGGAAACGTCCGTCGGCGCCACGCACGGCGCGCATCAGGCTCATCGACCATTCACCGCTGGCGGTGTCACGCTTGGGGCCGGTGACGATCAGGCCGGCATCGGCGACCGTCATCGCGCGGCGGAAATCGGCCCGCGACGACAGGTCGCGCGCCGCCGGATCGGCCCAGGTGTCGCCGACCACCACCTGCCCGCCGGCATCGGTGACACGAACGCGGCGCAACTCGCCGACCGCGGTCTGCTCGATCTCCAGGTTGCGCTGCAGCACCGGCGAGTTCAGCGACACGCCGGGCTCGCGCTCGGCGATCAGCCGGCTCACCACATGCAGCCAGGTGTCGCAATGGCGGAACACGTCGGCGACATGGGCCTCGAGCAGGCGCACGACGTTCTGGGCCGCCACCGCCGCGCGCTCGCGCTGGCGCAGCTTTTCCTGCCACAGCGAAAGCCCGGCCAGCACCACCACCAGCACCGTCACCAGCAAGGCCGACAGGAAATACGGCAGCCACACCGGCAACGGCGGGTGCAAGGCACCGGTACGCTGCGGCGCGGGCTTGCCCATCGCTCAGACCAGTGGCGCCATCGGCGGGGCGACCACCACGCGGTCACGCCCCTGCGACTTGGCCGACGACAGCGCCTGCTCGGCCGAGCCGAACAGCCGCTCGAACTGCTGCGGCACCGGCACCAGCGCGCGGCCGGTCTGCGAGGCCGCGCCGATGCTGGCCGTCAGGCGCACGGTGGCGTCGCCCAGCGGCACGCGCAAGCGCGCGACCGCCAGGTGCAGGCGCTCGGCCAGCAGCCGGGCCTCCTCGAGATTGGTCTGCGGCAGCAGCACCGCGAACTCCTCGCCGGCCAGGCGGCCGACCTCGTCGGTGGCGCGCAGCTCCTCGAGCAGCAGGCTCGCCACCGCGGCCAGCACGCGATCCCCGGTGGCATGGCCCCAGCGGTCGTTGATGAGCTTGAAGCTGTCGAGGTCGACCATGATGAAGCAGGTCTCGCCGCCGTGGCGCTGGGCGCGGGTCAGCTCGCGCTGGGCCAGCCGCATGATCTCGGCGCGGTTCCACAAGCCGGTCAAGGTGTCGCGCACCGCCATCGACTGCAGTTCGGTGCTGCGCTCCTGCAAGGCCATGCGGGTGACCTGCAGCTCCGACACCAGCGTTTCCTTGAGCACGTGCTTGCGCCAGATCATCAGGCTCACCATGAAGCCCAGCACCGCCGCGATCAGGCCGTCGACGCGGTTGGACAGCAGGCGCGCGTCGTCGCCCTGCGTCAGCCCCATCGCCCAGGCGTAGACCAGGAACGCGCAGCCGTACAACAGGGCCGCCCGCTGCGGTCGCAGCAGGAACAGCGAACCGACCAGCACGCAGCCGATCAGGAACGGCGTGATGCCGGCCGAGATCCACTGATCGATGCTGGCGACGACGATCGTGAAACCGAGCGCGCTGATCAGCCCCCAGGCTTCGAGCACGCCCTGGAAAGCGCGCACGTGCGGCGCCTGGCGCCGCGCCCACCAGATCATCGCGCTGACGATCAGCAGGTTCGCGGCCATGCCCAGGTGCACCACCACCACGGCTTCCTTCCAGCGCGCCACGTTGGCGGCCCGGGCCGCGGCGGCCGCAGCCGCCGAACCGTCGGCCTGCGCATCGAGGCGGGCGTCGGGTGCGGCCGACAGGCCCATCGAACGCGCGGCGTGCTGCGGCGCATCGACCCACGACACCGTCACGTGCAACACGCTCAGCGGCACCAGCAGACAGGCCAGCCACCAGAGCCGACGCAGGTTCTCGAGCATCGCCTGGACGGCGATGCGTTCATTGCGCGCAAAAACTCCGCGCCAGTTGCCAGCTGCTTGCACCAATGCCGTCCTCACCCCGGTTGTGTCAGCCCGGCACACCTGCGTGCCATCAAGCGACGTGCGCGAGTTTAAGGGGCAATCCGTTCGCGTCCGGCGGCCGTCCCGGGGCGCGGCGAAAGCGCGCTCAATTCGTGCGGCGGGCGCAACTTGTGATGATGGTCGGACCAGAACTGCCGCCAGCTGCGCGCACCGGCCACGCCGTTCCAGAGGCCCAGCGCATGGCGCATCGCCTGCGGCCACGGCCGCCCGCCCAGATGCTGGGCCTGCAGATAGTCCATCCAGGCGGCTTCGACCTGCGCGCGCTCGCCCGCCGGCGCGGCCTCGCCGAAGAAACGCAGGTCCCAGCCCGCCATCTGCCAGGGTTCGTGATAGGCCTGACGGCCCACCATCACGCCGTCGACATGGGCCAGGTGCGCGGCGATCTCGTCGTCGGTCCTGATGCCGCCGTTGATGACGATCGTCAGCTGCGGGAAGTCGCGCTTGAGCTGGTAGACCTGCTCGTAGCGCAGCGGCGGGATGTCGCGGTTTTCCTTCGGGCTCAGGCCCTGCAGCCAGGCATTGCGCGCATGCACGATGAAGACCTCGCAGCCCGCATCCGCCAGCGTGCCGACGAAGTCGCGCACGAAGTCGTAGCTCTCGCCACGGTCGATGCCGATGCGGTGCTTGACGGTCACCGGCACGTCCACCGCGTCGCGCATCGCCTTGACGCCATCGGCCACCAGCGCCGGCTCGGCCATCAGGCAGGCGCCGAACGCGCCCTTCTGCACCCGCTCGCTCGGGCAGCCGCAGTTGAGGTTGACCTCGTCATAACCCCAGCGCTGCGCCAGCCTGGCACAGGCGGCCAGATCGGCCGGATCGCTGCCACCGAGCTGCAGCGCCACCGGGTGCTCGATGGCGTCGAAGTCGAGGTGGCGCGCCTGATCCCCGTGCAGCAGGGCGCCGGTGGTGACCATCTCGGTGTAGAGCCGGGTGCGGCGCGTGAGCAGGCGATGGAAGTGGCGGCAGTGGCGGTCGGTCCAGTCCAGCATCGGGGCGACCGACAGGCGCCAGGCCTCGGGGGCGATGCCGGGTTGTTGATGTGCTCGTGAATCGATCATGGGTTCGGACCGGACGGTGCTGCGCCGCGGGTGGCGTGTAAGTGTCTTGCTGCGCCGGTTCGACGCACGGCTGGCCGGTTCGCATGAGCGGCGGCTGCGCGATTGTAGGGATCGTGTCCGACGCCTTGCGAAGCCGAAGCGCCCGCGGGAAGGCCCCTGGGTCAGCTGGCGACAGAGGCCGATGCATGCGGCAGAAACGGCGGTGCGCGCCCTAAACTCGGCCCATGCAATGGTTCAAGGCTTGGCTGACCCGACGCCCGGCGGCATCCCCCGAGCGCCAACGGGCCCTCGATCTCATCGCCGCCATCGACGCCGGCGGGTTGCCGCTCAACCCGGCCCGCGTCAACGACATCGCTCGCAAGCTGGGGCTGGAAGTCTCCACCAAGGCCCGGATCGACGACACGATCGTGCGCATACGGGCCGCCTTGCAACGCGACCCGCCCTGACCGCCCGTCGTGTCGTGCGCAGGATCAGCGCACCACCAGCCGGGCCTCGCCGGCCGCGCTGTCGACGATCCGGCCGATGCAGGCCGCCGCCTCGAAGCCATGCGCGCGGAACACCGCCAGCACCTCGTCCAGCGACGCCGGATCGCACGACACCAGCAGGCCGCCGCTGGTCTGCGGATCGGTGAACAGCGCGCGGTCGACGTCGGCAAAGTCGGCCGGCAGCGCGATGTCGGCGCCGTAGCCGGCCCAGTTGCGGCCGGACGCGCCGGTGATGAAACCCTGTTCGGCGAGCGCGCGCACGCCGTCGAGCAGCGGCACCGCCGACCAGTCGATCTGCACCTGGCAGCCGGCGCCGCGCGCCAGTTCGAGCGCATGGCCGGCCAGGCCGAAGCCGGTGACGTCGGTCAGCGCGTGCACGCCCGGCAGCGCCGCGAGGTCGGGGCCCGGGGTGTTGAGCTTCGTGGTGACGGCGATCATCTGCGCGTAGCCCTCGGCGCCGAGCTGCTCCTTCTTGAGCGCGGCCGACATCACGCCCACGCCGATCGGCTTGCCGAGCACCAGCACGTCGCCCGGGCGGGCATCGGCATTGCGCTTGACGTGTTTCGGGTGCACCAGGCCGAGCGCGACCAGGCCGTAGATCGCCTCGACCGAGTCGATCGTGTGGCCACCCGCGATCGGGATGCCGGCGGCCCGGCAGACCGACGCGCCGCCTTCGAGCACGCGGCCGATGGTCTGCGTCGACAGCACGTTGATCGGCATGCCCACCAGCGCCAGCGCCAGGATCGGCTTGCCGCCCATCGCGTAGACGTCGCTGATCGCGTTGGTGGCGGCGATGCGGCCGAAGTCGAACGGATCGTCGACGATCGGCATGAAGAAATCGGTGGTGGCGATGATCGCCTGCTCGTCGTTGAGCTGGTAGACCGCGGCGTCGTCGGCGGTCTCGATGCCCACCAGCAGCTGCGGCGGGATCGGCATCGCGGCAGTGCCCTTGAGGATCTCGCTCAGCACGCCGGGCGCGATCTTGCAGCCGCAGCCGCCACCGTGCGAGAGCGAGGTCAGGCGGGGTTCGACGGGCTGGTCGGGTGCGTTCATGGGGGCTCCGGAAGTCATGCGGGGGTTGAATCGGGTGTGTGATCGGTCAGCGCGGGCGTCGAGGCGAGGGTCGACGCCAGCAGGTCGAGCAGCGTGCGCCGCTCGTGGTCGGGGGCAAAAAGCGGCGCGCGAGCGGCGCATTGCGCCTGCAGGGCCGCGAGCTTAGCGGCATCGTCGCGCAGTTGCGCCAGCAGGGTTGCCAGGCCGGCTGCGTCGCCCCAGTCGAAGTAGCCGCCGTAGTCGGCGCCGAGCAGGCCGACGTTGCCGCTGATGCGCGAGGCGATCACCGGCGTGCCGCTGGTCACGGCCTCGATCACCACGTGCGCGCCGCCCTCCATGCGGCTGGCGTGTACCAGCACGTGGGCGGCCTGGATGCGCGCGCGGGTGCGTTCGTGCGCCAGCGCGCCGAGCCAGCGGTAGTGCGGGCAGTCGGCCGCCAGCTGGCGGGCCTGGTCGGCCAGCGCGGCGTCGAGCGCGCCGCCGATGTGGTCGAGCAGGATGTCGCTGCGGCCGGCCAGCTGCCGGGCGGCGTCGAAATAGGTGCGCGGCGACTTTTCCTCGCGCAGGTGGCCCACCATCAGCGCACGCAGGTGGCGGACGGTCTTGGCGCGCGGTTTGCGCGCCGGGCTGGATTGCAGGCAGATCACGCCCTTGGCCCGCGCGCCGGGCGGCAGCTCGGCCAGACCCATCTCGTTGAGCACCACCAGGCGGTCGGCCCGTTCCACCGAACGTTGCGCGCTGGCGTCATGCTGCAGATCGCGATAGAGATCGGTGCCGGTCAGCACCAGCACCAGCGGGCGGCACGGCGCGGCGGCACGCCAGGCAGCGACCGACGCAGCCGAGCGGCGCGCGTGCAGCGCGATCATCAGATCCTCGTCGCCGCCGTCCCAGGCATCGGTCAGCCGGACTCGATAATGACCGGCCAGAAAGCCGGCCCAGCGGCGCGCGGTCTGCCAGTTGCCGTTGTTGGCAGCGGCCAGCGCGGGGGTCACGATCACGACGGTAGGAGCCTTCATCGGCCGGGGTTATAGCGCATGAATTCAGCCTCAGACATCGGCATCGACATCCGCCAATCAGGCCGCGACGCCCTGGCCGAAGCCCTGCAGGCCAGCCGGCGCGACACGCTGCGCACCTTCGAGCGTTACGCCGCCGGGCTGGCCACCTTGAGCGTGCCGATGCAGGCCACGCTGAACCCGCCGCTGTGGGAGCTGGGCCACATCGGCTGGTTCCAGGACCACTGGATCGCGCGCAACCCCGAGCGCGCGCACGGCGCCGCCGCCGATCCCGACGCTCCGCGCGGGCCGTGCCTGCCCGCCAATGGCGACGCGCTCTACAACTCCAGCCGCGTGCCGCACGACAGCCGCTGGCAGCTGCCGCTGCCCGACGCGGCGGCCACCCGCGCCGATCTGGCGCGGCAACTCGATCGCACGCTCGCCCTGCTGGCCGATCCGCGCGCCACCGACGACAGCGACGCCGGCCTGTATTTCTTCCGGCTCGCCCTGCTGCACGAGGACATGCACCACGAGGCCGCGCTCTACATGGCGCAGTCGCTGGGCCTGCCGCTGGGAGACGGCACGCCGCAGCCGCCGCGGCTGGGCGAGGCCAACCCGCCGCTCGATTTCGACGCCGGCGCCTGGCGGCTCGGCCATGCCGGGCCCGGTTTTGCGTTCGACAACGAGCTCGGCGCCCACGAGGTCGCCGTACCCGCCGGCCGGATCGACGCCCGCGTGCTGCGCTGGGCCGAGTACCTGCCGTTCGTCGAAGCCGGCGGTTATGCCAGCGCGCACTGGTGGAGCGACGCCGGCCGCGCCTGGCTGGCGCAGCAGGACGCCTCGGCGCCGCGTTATCTGCGCCGCCAGGGCAAGGCCTCGGGCACCTGGCAAAAATGGCGCGACGGCCACTGGCTGGCGCTCGATCTCGCGCAGCCGGCCTGCCACCTGAGCGCCTTCGAGGCCGAGGCCTGGTGCCGCTGGGCCGGCCGGCGCCTGCCGACCGAGGCCGAGTGGGAGCGCGCCGCCATCAGCCAACCCGAGGCCTTTCACTGGGGCGCAGTCTGGGAGTGGACGGCCAGCGATTTCGCGCCCTACCCCGGCTTCACGCCGCACCCCTACGTCGACTATTCGGCGCCCTGGTTCGGCAGCCGGCGGGTGCTGCGCGGCGGCTCGTTCGGCACCCAGGCACGCATGCACCACCCGCGCTACCGCAACTTCTTTCCGCCCGAGCGCAGCGATGTCTTCGCAGGCTTCAGGACGTGCGCGGCCTGAGCCTGCGCGTCAGGGCGTGTCGGCCAGCATCACCGCGAACCAGCCGCGTTCGTCGCTCCAGCGGCGCACCCGGCCGAAGCCGGCGTCATGCAGCAGCGCCTCGAAATCCGCCGGCCGCCACTTGTAGGAGTTTTCGGTGTGGATGCGCTCGCCGGCCTCGAATCGGCGCTCGCCGCCGGGCCAGCAGACCGTCAGCGCACGGCGCGCCTCGAGGTGCATCTCGATGCGCGACTGCGCTGCGTCGAACCGCGCCACGTGGCGCCACTCGCGCAGCTTGAAGTCGCTGCCGATCAGCCGGTTGATGTGCTTGAGCAGGTTCAGGTTGAAGGCCGCCGTGACGCCGAGCTCGTCGTCGTAGGCCGCCTCCAGCACGTCGACCGGCTTGACCCGATCGACGCCGATCAGCAGCGCGCCGCCGGCCGACAGCTCACGCGCCTCGCGCAGCAGCCGCAGCGCCTCGTCGGGGCTGAAGTTGCCGATGCTGGAGCCGGGGTAGAACACCAGCGCCGGGCCGTCGATCAGCTCGGCCGCAGCGGCGTCGGGCAGCGCCAGCCGCGACGAAAAGTCCAGGCCGACACCGACCAGGTCCAGCGCCGGAAACTGCCGCTGCAGCGCGTCGAGCGCATCACGCAGGAAGTCCACCGACACGTCGACCGCCACATAGCGCCGCGGCCGCAGGCTCTCGAACAGGCGGGCTGCCTTGGCGCAGTTGCCGGCACCCAGGTCGACCATCGCGGCCAGTTGCCCGTCGCGGCCGATGGATGCGTGCACGGCGGCGGCGATCTCGTCGGCATGGGCGGCAAAGATCGACGCCTCGGTGCGCGTGGGGTAGTACTCGTCGAGCGCGGTGATGGCGTCGAACAGGCGCGAGCCCAGCGCGTCGTAGAAGAACTTCGGCGACAGCTGCGCCGACACGGCCCGCAGGCCGGCCACCGCCTCGGCCACCAGCGCGGCCGAATCGACCTGGTGGTACTGCAGAAATCGGGGTTCGCGCATCTCAGGATCCTCCGCCTCAGGGCATCGCGGGGCAATGTAGCAGCGCGCCTGCAACACGGCAGGGCTTCGGTTCAAATGCCGACACGTGACCTGCATCACGGTCAGGCAGCCGCTTCTACACTCGGCACCCTCGCCTGCCCGAGTCCGATCCACCTTCATCGCCACGAGGTCCTGCCATGCTGAGCCTGTCCCCTTCCCGCACCCTGAAATCCCTGCTGACCTGCGCGCTGCTCACCTTCGGAGCCTTGTCGCATGCGCAGCAGGTGTTTCGCGTCACCGCCATCCCCGACGAGTCGCCCACCGAGCTGGCACGCAAGGCTGCGCCGCTGGTCAAGTACCTCGAAGGCAAGCTGGCGATGAAGGTCGAGTTCACGCCGGTGACCGACTACGCCGCGGCGGTCGAGGTGCTGATCAACAAGAAGGTCGACATGGCCTGGTTCGGCGGCTTCACCTTCGTGCAGGCCAACGTGCGTTCGGGCGGCAAGGTGATCCCGCTGGTGCAGCGCGAGGAAGACGAGAAGTTCCGTTCGGTCTTCATCACCAGCGATCCGACCATCCAGGGCCTGGCCGACCTGAAGGGCAAGGACGTCAGCTTCGGATCCCAGAGCTCGACCTCCGGCCACCTGATGCCGCGCAGCTTCCTGCTGCAGGCCAAGGTCGATCCGGACAAGGATTTCAAGCGCGTGGCCTACAGCGGCGCGCACGACGCGACGATCGCCGCCGTGGCCTCGGGCAAGGTGCAGGCGGGTGCGCTGAACATCTCGGTGTGGGACAAGTTCGTGGCCGACAAGAAGGTCGACACCGCCAAGGTGCGGGTCTTCTACACCACGCCGCCGTACTACGACTACAACTGGTCGGTGCACGCCGACATGCCCGTCGCCCTGCGCGAGAAGCTCAGCGCCGCGCTGCTCGCGCTCAGCCGCGACACCGCCGAGGGCAAGGAAGTGCTCGACCTGCAACGCGCCACCCGCTTCGTGCCGAGCAAGGCCGACAACTACAAGGGCATCGAGGCCGCCGCACGCAGCGCCGGCCTGCTCTGAGCTGAACGGACCTCGCGTTGAAAGTCGAACTCGACGCCGTCTCGGCGCGCCACCCGGCCGCCCGGCCGGGCGCGGCGCGGGCGCTGAACGCGCTGTCGCTGCAGGTGCCGGCCGGCACGGCGGTGGCCGTGATCGGCCCGTCGGGCGCCGGCAAGACCACGCTGCTGCAGGTGCTGGCCTGCGCGATGCCGCCGGCCGCGGGCGCCTTGACGCTCGACGGCGTCGCGCCCTGGCAGCTGCCGCGGCGTGCGCTGCAGCGGCTGCGCGGGCGGCTGTTCCTGGCGCCGCAGGTGCCGCCGCTGCCGCCGCGCCAGCGCGTCGTCACCGCCGTGCTGGCCGGGCGCCTGCCGGCGATGAGCCTGTGGGCCAGCCTGCGTTCGCTGTTCTACCCGAGCGACATCCCGGCCGCCCACGCCGCGCTCGACCGTTTCGACCTGGCCGACAAGCTGTTCGAGCGCGTCGACCGGCTGTCCGGCGGCGAGCGCCAGCGGGTCGGCCTGGCGCGTTCGCTGCTGGCGCCGGCCTCGTTGTGGCTGATCGACGAGCCGCTGTCGGCGCTCGACCCGCTGCGCGCGCAGCAGGCGCTCGACGCGCTGATCGACGAAGCGCGCACGCGCGGCGTCACGCTGGTGGCGACGCTGCACCAGGTCGATGCGGCGCTGGCGCACTTTCCGCGCATCGTCGGCCTGCGTGACGGCGCCGTCGCCTTCGACCTGCCGACGGCCGAGGTCACGCCCGAGCACCTGGCGCGGCTGTACGCGCAGCACGAGGACGAGCTGACCGGTGCGGCGCCTGCGCCCGAGCCGGTGCCGGCCGCGCCGCCGCGCACCGCGCCTGCCGTGATGCACTGCCGATGAACGCCGTCGTGCCCCGTCGCGCCGCGCCCGGCGTGCCATCGCGCGATCCGGCCTGGCTGGCGCGACTGTTCTGGATCGGCGCGGCGCTGGTGCTGCTGTGGCCGCTGGGCGTGGCCACCGAGTTCCGGCCCTGGGTGCTGCTGGAACCCGACAACCTCAAGCTCAGCGCCGGTTTCATCGGCAGCTTCTTCCCGCCGGCGGTCGAGCCCGATTTCCTGCTGATGGTGGCGCGCGAGACCTGGCGCACGGTCGCCATCGCCACCGCCGGCATCTCGCTGGCGCTGCTGCTGGCACTGCCGCTGACGCTGCTGTCGACGCGTGCGCTGTCGATCTCGGCGCTGTCGGGGCGCATGGCGCGGCTGCCGTTCTGGATCCGCCAGACGCTGCGTGGCGTGATGATCGTGCTGCGCAGCGTGCCCGAGCTGGTCTGGGCGCTGGTGTTCGTGCGGGTGGTCGGCCTCGGCCCCACCGCCGGCGTGCTGGCGATCGCGCTGACCTACGGCGGCATGCTCGGCAAGGTCTACGGCGAGATCCTCGAGAGCGGCGAGGCCCAGCCCACCGAGGCGCTGCTGCGCAACGGCAGCGGCCGGCTGCAGGCGTTCTTCTACGGCCTGCTGCCGCAGAACGCCGCCGAGCTGACCTCGTACACCGTCTACCGCTGGGAGTGCGCGATCCGCTCGTCGGTGGTGCTGGGTTTTGTCGGCGCCGGCGGGCTGGGCCAGCAGCTCGACAGCTCGATGAAGATGTTCGCCGGCGGCGAGATCGCGACCATGCTGCTGGTGTTCATCGCGCTGGTCGCGCTGGCCGACCGGGTCAGCAGCTGGCTGCGCCGCTCGCTGGGCTGACCGGATGACTGACCGGATGCCATTGCCGATGAAACCCCAGGCCGCCAACCCGCCCTACAAGCTGCCGCCGCCGCTGTTCGACGCCCGCTGCAAGGCCTGCTGGTTCACGCTCGGCCTGATCGTGCTGGTGCTGGCGAGCTTCGTCTCGCTCGACCTGCAGTGGGCGCAGTTCTTCTCGCTCGACGCGGCGCGCAGCATGGGCCGTTTCGTCGGCGAGTTCTTCCCGCCCGACCTGAGCGCGCCCTTCCTGCGCAAGGTGGCGACCGGCACGCTCGAGACGCTGGCGATGTCGGCGCTGGGCACGATCCTGGCCGCCGCAGCCGGCCTGCTGCTGGCGCTGCCGGCCAGCCGCCTGCACGCCGCCGATCCGGCCTACGCACGCGCCCCGACCCGGCTGCTGCTCAACGCGCTGCGTTCGATCCCCGAGCTGGTGTGGGCCGCGCTGCTGCTGATCTCGGCCGGCCTCGGGCCGCTGGCGGGCACGCTGGCGCTGGCGCTGCACACCAGCGGCGTGCTCGGCCGGCTGTTTGCCGAGGCGCTCGAAAACGCCCCGCCCGGCCCCGGCGAAGCGCTGCGCGCGCAAGGCGTGGGCGACGCCCGGGTGCTGCTCTACGCCACGCTGCCGCAGGTGCTGCCGCAGCTGCTGAGCTACACGCTGTACCGCTGGGAGAACAACATCCGCGCCGCCGCCGTGCTGGGCGTGGTGGGCGCCGGCGGGCTCGGCCAGCTGCTGGCCTTCCACATGGGGCTGTTCCACATGGGCAAGACCGCCACCATCCTGGGCGCGATGCTGGCGCTGGTGGCGCTGGTCGATGTGCTGAGCTACGCCAGCCGCCGGCTGATGACCCGCTGAACGTCTTTCTGGTCCTTCACGATGCTGCCGCTCCTCAATGTTCCCCAAGCCTGGTCGGTGCTGGCGGTGGCCATCGTCTTCGAGGTCGCCGGCACCACCTGCCTGCGCCTGAGCGAGGGCCTGAGCCGGCTGTGGCCGTCGCTGCTGATCTTCGCGTTCTACGGCGTGTCGTTTTCGCTCAACGCGATGGTGGTGCGCACGCTCGGCGTCGGCGTGGTCTATGCCGTCTGGTCGGGCGTGGGCACGGTGCTGACCGCCCTGATCGGCTACCTCTGGTTCAAGGAGCCGGCCACCGCGCTCAAGCTCGTCAGCGCCGGGCTGATCGTGATGGGCGTGTTCGGCCTGCATGCCTCCTCGCGCAGCGTCGCCTGAAACAACAACATGACTCGACTGTCCGACAACCAGCGCTCGATCGAACGCTACCGCCACCACGCCGCCGGTTACGACGCCTCGGCCGAGCGCACCATGCCGCTGCGGCTGCGCACCATCGCGCTGCTGGCGCTCAAGCCCGGCGACGTGGTGGTCGACGTCGGTGCCGGCACCGGCCTGAGCTACGAGCCGCTGCTGGCGCAGGTGGGCGCCACCGGCCGGGTGCTGGCCTTCGAGCAGAGCCCCGACATGTTCGCCCACGCCCGCCGACGCGCCGAGCGACTGGCCGATGCGCGGCTGTGGCACGTCAACGCGCCGGCCGAGACCGTCACGCTGCCCGAGCCGGCCGATGCGGTGCTGTTCAACTACGTGCACGACATCAGCCGCACGCCGGCCGCGGTCGACAACATCCTGCGCCAGGCCCGCCCCGGCGCCCGCATCGCGATGGCCGGCATGAAGTTCTTCCCCTGGTGGACCGGCCCGCTGAACCTGCTGGCCTGGCTGAAGAACCGGCCCTACAACGCCCGGCCCGCCGACCTGTGGCAGCCGTGGGATCGGGTCGCGCGGCACTGCGAGCGCTTCGAGCTGCAGGCCACCCAATGGGGCATGGGCTACATCGCCTGCGGCGTGCTCAGGCGGGAATCGGCCGCGGCGCCGGGCCGGCAGGGTGAGTCAGCGTGAGCCGGCGCACGCGCATCGGGGCGCTGTTCAACTACGACTGGGACGCGCTCGGCCTGGCCCGGCTGACCGGGCAGCACGAGTTCGACGAAGCCGGCTTCGACCTGTTCTCGTTCCCGAGCAACGCCCGCCTGCTCGGCTTCGACCTGCGCCGCTTTGCCGACGCCCAGGCCGCGCGCGGGCGCCGCCGCGGCTGGGCCGGCGTGGTCTCGCAGCACGAGCAGTTCGGCGCGCTAGCGGCCGCGCTGGTGGCCGAGAAACTCGGCCTTCCCGGCACCGCGCCCACCGCCGTGCTGGCTGCGCAGCACAAGCTGCATGCGCGGCGGGTGCTCGATCAGGTCTGCCCCGAGGCCAACCTGCCGTTCGCCGCGCTCGATTGCGCCTACGGCGCCGACGTGCCGCACGACCTGTCGTACCCGCTGTACGTCAAGCCGGTGAAGGCGGCGTTCTCGGTGCTGGCGCGCGAGGTGCGCAACCGCGACGAACTGCAGGCCCACACCCGCTTCGGCCGGCGCGAGCTGTGGGTGATCCGCCGCCTGGTCGAACCGTTCGACCGCGTCGGCCGCGAGCGCCTGCCCGAGGGCGGCACGGCACACCGCATGATGCTGGAGGCGCCCGTGCAGGCGCCGCAGTTCAACCTCGACGGCTGGGTGTTCCAGGGCCGGGCGCACGCGCTGGGGGTGGTCGACGCCATCATGTACCCGCACACCCAGGCCTTCATGCGCTGGGAACACCCGAGCCGGCTGGCCGCGCAGGTGCAGGCGCGTGCGCTCGAGGTGGCGCAGAAGTTCCTGGCGGCGATCGGCTTCACGCACGGCCTGTTCAACATGGAGTTCTTCTTCGACCCCGTCACCGACCGGCTGACGGTGATCGAGTTCAACCCGCGCCTGGCGTCGCAGTTCGCCGACCTGTACCGGCGCGTGCGCGGCATCGACCCGCATGCGATGGCCATCGCGCTGGCGCTGGGCCAGGATCCGGCCGCGCTGCCGGCCACCCGGCCCAGCGCCGGCATCGCCGCCAGCCTGGTCTACCGCGCCTTCACGCCCGACGGCGTGCCGCGCATGCCCGACGCCCGGGCCCGCGCGGCGTTGCTGGCGGCCTTTCCCGACGCCTTGCTGTTCGTCATGCCCAAGAGCGGCCACTCGCTGGCGCGCGACTTCAAGTGGCTGGGCAGCCACCGCTACGGCATCGTGCACCTCGAAGCACGCGACGCCGCCCAGCTGCGCCGTCGCACCCTGCGCGCCAGCGAGATCCTCGGCTGGCCGGCGCCTTATGCCGACCCGCCCGATCGGCCGTCCACCGCGCCGGCCCCGGTCGTCGCCACGACTTCGGCCGCTGCCGCGATGCCGCCGCAGCGCGCCGGCCACCCGATCCTGCAAGCCCCGATCACCGGAGACTCCCCATGAACGCCATCCGCCCGAACCCGTCCGCCGCAGCGCGCCCGCGGCCCCGCCGCCTGATCGGCGCCGGCCTGCTCACCGCCGCGCTGCTGCTGGGCGGCTGCTCGGCCATGAACGCGCAGAACCCGTCGTCGGCGCTCAAGCCGGTCAACGCCGTGGCCGATGCCGGCGCGGCCCGCCTGATGCTCAAGGGCCACGACGTGGTGGCCTACTTCACCGCCGGCCGCCACATGGCGGGCTCGCCGGCCTTCCAGAGCGTGCACGAGGGCGTGACCTTCCGCTTCGCCAGCGCCGAGCACAAGGCGCTGTTCGACCGCGAGCCGCGGAAATACCTGCCGCAATACGGCGGCTACTGCGCCAACGGCATCGCCTACGGCATCCCGTGGGGCGGCGATGCCGACACCTGGCGCATGGTCGACGGCAAGCTCTACATCTTCGGCGGCCAGGCGTCGAAGGACGCTTTCGAACTCGACGTGGCGGGCAACATCCGCCTGGCCGACACGTATTGGCACGACGAGGTGGCGGGCCGCCACAGCTTCCTGCAGCGCGCCAGGCGGCTGGTGTTTCGCGTGCCGCACTACAAGAGCGGCGAGGCCCTGGCGCAGGAGGTTGCGCTGGCCCGCGCCCATCGACCGTGATCCTGCGGGACCGGCTGCGCTGCCCTGAACCGGCGCCCAGCCGGCGGCAGCTGCTGCTGGGCGCTGCCACCGGCCTGCTGCTGCCGGGCTGCACGCTGAACCCGGATCGAGACCACGACGACGCCGACGCGCCCACCAGCGAGGTGCCGCTGTTCGCCGGCCCGGCCTCGTCGCGGCCGATCACGGCCTGGGTGCTGAGCTCGGGCGGCCCGCGCGGCTTCGTGCACGTGGGCGTGCTCAAGGCGCTCGACGAGCTGGGCCTGCGGCCCGACCTGATCGTCGGCGCGTCGGTCGGCGCCTTCATCGGCGTGCTGCGTGCGGGCGGCCGCAGCGGGCGCGAGATCGAGGCGCTGGCGCTCGAACTGCGGCCGTGGTGGCTGGCGCGCCTGGCGGTGGGCACGCCCGAACACCTCAGCGGCGCGCCGCTGGCCGACTACGTGCGCAGCCAGACCGGCGAGCACCTGCTCGAACGCCTGCCGATCCCGGCGGTGTGCGTGGCCACGCGCATGAGCGACGGCGTGGCGGTCGGTTTCAACCGCGGCGACATCGGCCTGGCGGTGCAGGCGGCCAGCGCGATCGAAGGCCGTTTCGCGCCGGTGCGCATCCGCGGCCAGCGTTACCTCGACGCCGACCAGACCCTGCCGCTGCCGGTGCGAATGGCGCGCGCCCTGGGCGCCACCCGGGTGCTGGCGGTGGACGCCTCGGCGCACGAGGACCGGGCGCCCGCCGGCGCCGAACACTACCGCGTGGGCGATCTGCACAAACGCGCCCTGACCGCGCCCGACGCCCGCGCCGCCGACGTGCTGCTGCACCCCGACTTCGGCTACTGGGTCAGCCTGTCACGCGAGTTCCGCGAACGCGCGATCGCCGCCGGCTACCGCGCCACGCTGGCCGACGCGGCGCGCATCCGGGCGCTGCACGGCGCCTGACGGCCGGGCCGGCGCCCCCCCGTCGGCTCGAATCAGCTCGAATCAGCGCGAGCCCGCACCCGCGGCGATGCGTTCGGCCAGCTGCCACAAGGCGATCCGGTGGGCCGCCACCAGGGCATCGGCATCACCTGCCGCCACCGGCACGCGCAGGCCGGTGCTCAGCACCTGCGGGGCCGTGCCACCCGCCGGGTCGGCCAGCGACCAGCGCGCCTGCAGCGTGACGGCCGAACGGTCGGCCGTGGCCTCGAACACCCGCAGCTCGACGCGCAACTGCCGCGCGATGCGCACCCCCGCCGGCAGCGGCGCACGCCAGACCGCCGCCTCGCCGCGCAGGACGCCCAGATCCTGCAGCAGCAGGCGCGGCACGCTCTCGCGCAGCGGCTCGGCCCAGCGGTGGCCGGGCAGCGGCTGCAGACCGGCCTGGCCACGCGGCACGAGCAGCGCGTCGCGGTCGAGGTAATCGGGCAGTTGCAGCGGGCTCATCAGCTGCCAGACCGCCGGCACGGCAGTCGGCGCGCTGACGGTGGCGGCAGCGGCAGGTGTCGCGAGGCTTGCGGCCACGCCCGGCACCGCGTTCGGCAGGCGCCATTGCTGCAACACCGGCGAGGTGCCGGCGCAGCCCGCCACGACCAGCCCGAACACCAGCAGGGCGATCCGCCCGGCCAGCCGGCGCGGCGGACCCGCGATCGTTCCGGCCTTGCGGCGATCGGGCGGGCAGGTCATGAAACCGGGTTCGAGCATGGCGGACAGCAGGTTGAATTCATCGGAGCGGCGCAGGACGTGAAGCCGACGCCCGGCTCAAGGCGGATCGCGCCGGCCGCGGATCAGCGACTCGGGCTGCTGTTCCAGCAGCTCGGCGAGTTCACGCACGGCGCGGGCGGCACGCGCCACGTCGGCCAACGCGCGGTCGGCGTTCTGCACCACGCCGGCGTCGGCGCTGGTGGCCTGGCGCAGCGCCACTGCGGTGCGCGACAGCTCGTCGGCGGCCTGCTGCAGGCTGCGCATGAGCGGCGGGCCTTGCGCGATCACGGCGTCGGCGCGGCGCGTGGTGGCGCCGATCTGCTCGGCCGCGGCACCGATCTGCCCGACCGCCGTGCCGGCCCGGCTGGCGGCAGCACCGACCTGATCGGCGGCCTGGCCGGTCTGCGCCAGGGCGCGCCCGACGCCGTCGGCCAGCGGGCCGGCGCGGCGTTCGAGCGTCGCGCTCAGGCGTCGCAGCGAGCCGCTGGTCTGCGCCAGATCGTCGAGCGACTGGCGCAGCTCGGGGCTGGCGACGAAACCGCGCGTGGTGGCGGCGATGGCAGAGAGGTCCTTGGCGAGCTGGCCGAAGTCGAGGCCTTCGAGCTGGGCCTGCAGCGTCTGCAGGCGGGTGGCAGTGGTCGGGATCTCGACCATGCCGTCGGGCACCCGGCCGTAACGTGCGGTCGAGCCGTCCGGGCGCAGGTCGAGGTCGACGTACAGCAGGCCGGTGAGCAGGCTCTGCATGGCGAGCTGGCCGCTCAGGCCACGCGCCACCAGCGCAGGCAGCACGGCGGCATCGGCATCGGCGGCCGATGCCGCGCCGGCCGGCCGGCCTTGCAGGCTGCGCAGCAGCTCGCTGTCGAGCTCGACCACCACCGGGATCTGGAAACCCGCGCCCTGCGCATCGTTGACCAGCCCGATCGACACCACGCCACCCATGCGCACGCCGCGGAACACCACCGGCGCGCCGATCTGCAGGCCGTAGATCGAGCCGTTGAAATGCAGCACCGCGCGTTCCGAGTCGGCGAACAGCCGGCCGCCGAAGACGCTGGCGACGGCCATCACCAGCAGCGCCAGGCCGCCGATCGCGAACAGGCCGATGCGCAGGGCGTGCGGACGCGGCGTCATCGCAGATGGCCTCGCTGCAGGAACTCGCGCACCCGCGGCGGGCCGTGGTCGAGCAGGGTCTGCGGGGCGTCGAGCGCGGTCATGGTCTTTTCCTGTTCGTCGAGGTAGAGCAAACGGTCGGCGACGGCGAACACGCTGTCGATCTCGTGCGTGACCATCACCACCGTGGTGCCCAGATGGTCGCGCAACTTGAGCACCAGCTCGTCGAGGCGGGCGGCGTTTACCGGGTCGAGGCCGGCGCTGGGCTCGTCGAGAAACAGCAGCGCCGGGTCGAGCGCCAGCGAGCGCGCGATCGCCGCACGCTTGCGCATGCCGCCCGACAGCGCCGCCGGTTCGAGGTCGAAACAGCCGTCGAGCCCGACCAGCGCGAGCTTGAACTGCGCCTGCTGGCGCTGCGCCGCCGGCGACAGCGTGGTGTGCAGGCGCATCGGCAGCATCAGGTTCTCGCCCACCGTCATCGAGCTCCAGAGCGCGCCGGCCTGGAACATCACGCCGAAGCGCCGGCGCAGCGCGGCCAGGCGGTGGTCGTCGCCGACGTAGAGGTCGTCGCCGTCGAGCAGTACCCGACCGGCCGCCGGCGGCTGCAGGCCGATCAGGTGGCGCAGCAGCGTGCTCTTGCCGCAGCCGCTGGCGCCGGCGATGACGAAGACCTCGCCGCGGCGCACGTCGAAGTCGAGATCGCGCTGGACCGTGAACTCGCCGTGGCGCAGGGCCAGGGCCTGCACCTGCACGAGCGGGGTCGGGGTCGAACGCATCGTCTAGAAGCCCAGGCTCTGCAGCACGACGGTCGAGCCGCAGGCCGCCGCCACGATCCAGACCAGCGCCTTGACCACCGCAGTGGTGGTGGCCGCACCCACGGCCTGGGCGTCGCGGCCGGCACGCAGGCCCTCGCGGCAGCCCGCCAGCGCCACCAGGCCGAGGTACATCATGCCCTTGAAGAGGCCGATCCACAGGTGGGTCCAGGTCAGCGCGGCGGCGCTCTTGTGCAGGTACTCGGTCGGCGACAGGCCATAGGCCGCCACCGCCGCGGGCAGACCGGCCAGCACGCCCACCAGCATGCCGATGGCCACCAGCATCGGCGCCACCAGCAGCAGCGCCAGCAGGCGCGGCAGCACCAGGTAGCCGATCGGGTCGACGCCCAGGGCGCGCAGCGCGTCGATCTCCTCGCCGGCCTGCATGCTGCCGATCTGGGCCGCAAACGCCGCGCCCAGCCGGCCGGCCAGGATCACGCCGGTCATCAGCCCGGCGAGCTCGCGCACCATGCCCACTGTCACCACGTCGGGGATGAAGGACGGCGCGCCGATGCGGTGCAGCTGGGCGCCGCCCATGTAGGCCAGCATCAGGCCGACCAGGAAACAGGTCAGCGAGACGATCGGCACGCTCAGCGGCCCGGCCTGGTCGACCTGGCGCCACAGGTCGACACCCTGCAGGTCGCTGCGCCCGCGCAGCAGCCGGCCCAGCGCGATCAGCACCTCGCCGAAAAACGCCGCCGTGGCCATGCATTCGACCCACGAAATCGCCAGCCGGTGGCCGATCGCGGCCACCCCGACCGGCGCGGCCGCACGCTCGGGCGCCGACACCCGCACCACCGACAGCGCCAGCTCCAGCACGCTGCGAACGCCCGGCGGCAAGTCCTGCAGCTGCAGCGGCACGGCGCGCTGGTGCAGCGGTGCCAGGCACTGGTGCAGCGCGGCGGCCAGGCCACCGTCCCAGGCGCCGAGCGCACGGGCGTCGACGCTGACCTGCCGCGCCGCCGCGGGGGGCGGCGTGAGCCGGGTGCCGGCGTCACCGCACCAGTCGCCGCGCAGGATCAGCGTCCAGCCGGCGCCGTCCTGGCGCCACTCGTGGCCGTTCAAGTCGACACCCATTGCTCTCGTGCAGCCCCATGAATTTCGCGGGCACCCCGGCCCGGCAACGAATAATTGTGGCCGACGCTGTAAGGTCTGCCCGCCCGCAAACGACTCAACACCATTCCAAACCCCCTGCATCGCACCATGCACACCCTCCGTCCGACCCTCGCCGCCTGCGGCCGCCCCCCTGCCGCGTGCCTGGCAACACCGGCCAGGCTCGACACGCCGGCGGGCCTGCGCTGATGGCCGCCGCGCCCAGACGCGCCGTCTGGATCGGCCTGGCCGCGTTCGCGCTGCTCACCGTGGTGCTGTACCGGCAGTTCGATGTCGGCCAGTGGCTCACGCTCGATGCCCTCAAGGCCAGCCGCGACGCGCTGATCGCCCGATACGAGGCCCGCCCGATCGCCACGCTGGCGGCGTACTTCGTGATCTACGTCGTCGCCACCGCGCTGTCGCTGCCCGGCGCGGTGATCCTGACGCTGGCCGGCGGCGCGCTGTTCGGGCTGGGCATCGGGCTGGTGGTGGTGTCGTTCGCGTCGAGCCTGGGCGCGCTGCTGGCCTTCCTGGCCGCGCGCTACCTGCTGCGCGACCGGCTGCAGGCGCGCTTCGGCGCGCAGCTGGCGCCGATCAACGAAGGCATCCGGCGCGACGGCACCTTCTACCTGCTGACGCTGCGGCTGGTGCCGGTGTTCCCGTTCGTGGTGATCAACCTGCTGGCCGGCCTGGCGCCGATCAGCGCGGCACGCTTCTACGTCGTCAGCCAGATCGGCATGCTGGTCGGCACCGCCGTGTACGTGAACGCCGGCACCCAGCTCGCGGGCATCCAGACGCCGGCCGACGTGCTGTCGCCCGCGCTGCTCGGCAGCTTCGTGCTGCTGGGCGTGTTTCCGCTGATCGCCAAGTTCGTCGCCGACGCGCTGCGGCGCCGCAAGGTCTACGCAAAGTGGCCGCGGCCCAGGTCGTTCGACCGCAACCTGGTCGTGATCGGCGCGGGCGCGGGCGGGCTGGTGACGGCCTACATCGCCGCGGCGGTCAAGGCGAAGGTGACGCTGGTCGAAGGCCACAAGATGGGCGGCGACTGCCTGAACTACGGCTGCGTGCCGAGCAAGGCGCTGATCCGCTCGGCCAAGGCGATGCACCAGATCCGCCGGGCCGAGGCGCTGGGCGTGCGCGGCGCGGCCGGCGAAGTCGATTTCGCGGCCGTGATGGCACGCATCCGGCGCGTGGTGCGCGACATCGAGCCGCACGATTCGGTCGAGCGCTACACCGCGCTGGGTGTCGACGTGGTGCAGGGCCAGGCGCGCATCACCTCGCCGTGGTCGGTCGAGATCAGCACGCCGACCGGTGTGCAGACGCTGACCACGCGCAGCATCGTCATCGCCACCGGCGCGCGGCCGTTCGTGCCGACGATCCCCGGTCTGGCCGAGGTGGGTTTTCTGACCTCGGACACGCTGTGGGGCCTGACCGAACTGCCGCGGCGCCTGCTGGTGCTGGGCGGCGGGCCGATCGGCTGCGAGCTGGCGCAGAGTTTTGCGCGGCTGGGCTCGGCGGTCACGCAGGTCGAGATGGCGCCGCAGGTGATGGGCCGTGAAGACGCCGAGGTGTCGGCGCTGGTGGCGCAGGCCTTGCGCGCGGACGGCGTCGAACTGTTGACCGGCCATCAGGCGATCCGCTGCGAGCAGGACGGCGGCGTCAAGCGGCTGATCGTCAGACACGGCGATGCCGAACGCGCGATCGAGTTCGACACCCTGCTGTGCGCGGTCGGCCGCAGCCCGCGGGTCGAGGGCTTCGGGCTCGAAGAACTGGGCATCGCGCTGACCGCACGCAAGACCGTCGAGACCGATGCGTATCTGCAGACGCTCTACCCCAACATCTACGCAGTGGGCGACGTCGCCGGCCCCTACCAGTTCACGCACACCGCCTCGCACCAGGCCTGGTACGCGGCGGTCAACGCGCTGTTCGGCCGCTTCAAGCGTTTCAAGGCCGACTACTCGGTGATCCCGTGGGCGACCTTCACCGATCCCGAGGTGGCGCGGGTCGGGCTGTCCGAGGCCGAGGCGCGCGAGCGTGGCATCGCGGTCGAAGTCACGCGCTACGGCATCGACGACCTCGATCGCGCGATTGCCGACGGCAGCGCGCACGGTTTCGTCAAGGTGCTGACGGTGCCGGGCAAGGACCGTATCCTGGGCGCGACCATCGTCGGTGAACACGCCGCCGACCTGCTGGCGGAGTTTGTGCTGGCGATGAAACACGGCCTGGGCCTGAACAAGATCCTCGGCACCATCCACACCTACCCGACCCTGGCCGAGGCCAACAAGTACGCCGCCGGCAACTGGAAGCGCGCGCATGCGCCCCAGCGGCTGCTGGCCTGGGTCGAACGATTCCACGCCTGGGAGCGCACATGACACCGACCCGCCACTTCGAATCGCGCCGCCGCCAGCTGCTGACGCTGGGTGCCGGACTGGCCTGCGGCCTGCTCGCCGGGCCCGCGCTGGCGCAGGCCGGCGCCTTCGATCACAGCCACGCGGCCTGGACGGCGCTGCTGAAAAAACACGTCGTGCTGCTCGACGGCGGCAAGGCCTCGCGGCTGGCCTATGCCGGCCTGGCAGCCGACCGGGCCGCGCTGAAGGCCTATCTGGCGACGCTGTCGGCGGTCAGCCCGGCGGTGTTCGAGGGCTTCGGCAAGGCGCAGCAGATGGCCTTCCTGATCAACGCCTACAACGCCTGGACGGCCGAGCTGATCCTCACCCGTTACCCGAAGCTCGAATCGATCAAGGACCTCGGCAGCCTGTTCCAGAGCCCCTGGAAGCAGAAGTTCGTGCCGCTGCTCGGCACCACGATGACACTCGACGGCATCGAGCACGACACCCTGCGCGTGCGCGGCCGCTACGACGACCCGCGCATCCACTTCGCCGTCAACTGCGCCTCGATCGGCTGCCCGATGCTGCGCGAGGAGGCCTTCGTGGCCGAGCGGCTCGACGCCCAGCTCGACGAGCAGGCCCGGCGTTTCATGGCCGACCGCAGCCGCAACCGCTACAACGTGTCGGCCGGCAAGCTGGAGGTCTCGAAGATCTTCGACTGGTACGGCGGCGACTTCACGCTCGGCCACAAGGGCATCGGCTCGGCCGCCGAGTTCTATGCCCGCCATGCCGACCAGCTGGCCGATGCGCCGGCCGATCGGGAACGCATCCGCAGCCAGAAGCTGCCGGTGTCGTATCTCGACTACGACTGGGCGCTCAACGACGCGCGCCGATGAGCCCGACCCGACAACTGCTGCTGATCGGCGGCGGCCACGCCCACGCGCAGGTGGTGCTCGACTGGCTGCGCGCGCCGCTGCCCGGCGTGGCGCTGACGCTGGTCTCGCCCACGCCACTGGCGGCGTATTCGGGCATGGTGCCGGGCTGGCTGGCGGGCGACTACCGCTACGACGAGATCTGCATCGACCTGGTGGCGCTGTGCCGCGCCGCGGGTGTGCACTTCATCCAGGCCGAGGTGACGGCGCTCGATGCCGGCGCGCGGTGCGTGCAGCTCGCCGACGGTCGCTCACTGGCCTATGACCTGCTCTCGCTCAACATCGGCTCGACGCTGACGCCGCCGCTGCTGGCCGGGCGGCAGGTGCTGTCGCTGCGGCCGCTGGGCGCGTTGCGCGAGGGCTGGGAGCGCAGTCTGAACGCGCTGCAGGACTGGCCGATCGAGCGGCCATTGAGCGTCACCGCGGTGGGCGGCGGCGCGGCGGGTGCTGAGTCGCTGCTGGCGGTGCGCGCACGGCTGCTGCGCGAGCGGCCCGGCTTGCGGGTGCAGGCCCGGCTCGTCACGCGGGGGCCGCAGTTGCTGGCGGGCATGGCCGCAGGTGCGGCGCGGCGGCTGGGCGGCGTGCTGGCTGCGGCCGGCGTGACGGTTCAGGCCGGCACACCGTACAGCGAGGCACTCGGGCAGGCGAGCGACCTGCTGCTGTGGGCCACCGGTGCCCAGGCGCATGCCTGGCCGGGCGTGAGCGGTCTGGCGGTCGACGGATCGGGTTTCGTGCGGGTGGACGCGCATCTGCGCTCGGTCTCGCACCCGCAAGTCTGGGCGGTCGGTGACTGCGCCGCCTGGGCCGAACCGCTGCCCAAGGCCGGCGTCTACGCGGTGCGCATGGGCCCGGTGTTGACGCGCAACCTACGCGCGGCGCTGGGCGACGGCGCTGCCCGCCCGTATCGGCCGCAACGGCGCTACCTGGCGCTGCTGGCCACCGGCGACGGCCAGGCGATCGCTTCATGGGGCGCCCTGTCGGCGCAGGGGCGCTGGCTGTGGCGCTGGAAGGACCGCATCGATCGCAGCTTCATCGCGCGCTTTCGGGTCGACCGCGCACGGCTCGGGGTCGCAGCCGGCGCAGAGGACGCTTCAGCATGACGACGCACACCAGGACCGGACCCGATCGCCGAGCGGCCTTGTCACGGCGCACGGCACGGACCTGTCTCGCGCGGATCTGGCTGGCGTTGTCGACGGCCGGGATGGCCACGGCCGCGTGCGCGCAGGCACCGACCGGGCCGGTCTGGATCGGCCGGTTCGGCAGCGAGCCGGCGCCCTGGCGCGAGGTGACGGTCAACGCCAAGCTCACGCCCAACCGCTTTCGCCTGCGCGACTGGGACGGCGTGGCCGCGCTCGAGGTGACGTCGCAACGCAGCATGTCGCTGTTCGCCCGCCCGATCACGATCGACCTCGCCGCCACGCCGGTGCTGTGCTGGCGCTGGCGCATCGACGCGCCGCTGGCGAGCGCCGATCTGCTGACCCGGCAGGGCGACGACTACGCCGCGCGGGTCTACGTCAGCCTGGCGATCCCGCCCGATCAGCAGGATTTCGCGCTGCGCACGCAACTCAGGGTGGCGCGCGCGATCTGGGGCCCCGAGGTGCCCGATGCGGCGCTCAACTACGTGTGGGACAACCGCCAGCCGGTCGGCACCGTGCGGCCCAATGCCTACACCGATCGCACGATGATGATCGTGCAGCGCTCGGGCGCGGCCGGATCGGGGCAGTGGCTGCAGGAGCGGCGCGACGTGGGCCGCGATGCCCAGACGCAGTTCGGCGCGTCCGCCACGCCGGTTCAGGTGGCCGTGACGGCCGACACCGACAACACGGGCGAATCGGCCCGCGCGGGCTTTGCCGATCTGCATTTCGTGGCGCGCTCGGCGCCTTGTGTCGACACGCCGGACGCGTCGCCGCGCTGAAGCTGCGGGCAGCCGCGCCACGCCGGCCCGCGGGTGCCGCGCGCCACCCGGGACGTCGACGCCCCTTGCGGCTCAGGCCGGACCGGTTGCCGCGGCCAGTCGGCGGCTGCCGAACAAGGCCAGCGCCTCGTTGGCGGCCAGTGCACCGATCACCAGCGCGCCACCGCCCAGCACCGCCGGCGTGGGCGACTCGGCGGTGCCCAGCCAGGTCCAGGTGACGCCGAAGATGATCTCGAGCAGGCCGAGCAGCGAGGCCTCGGGCGCCTTGAGCACCTTGCCGGCGGCCACCGCCAGCAGGCAGGGAATCGCCAGCTGAACCACGCCCAGCATCGACAGCAGACCGATGTCGCGCAGCGTGCCCTGCAGCGGCCAGGCCGGCGGCAGCGTCAGCAGCGACGAAATGACGGCACCGATCAGCACCGCCAGCAGCATGTCGGCGCGCTGGTCGGGATGCTGGCGCACGTTGTGCTGGGCCAGCGTCCACATGATGGCGCCGCCGATCGGCACCGTCAGCGCCACCAGCGTGCCCAGCAGCGGCGCGCCTTCGCCGCTCAACTGCGAGCCGAACATCCAGGCGATGCCCGCACCGGCCACCACGATCGCCACCCAGGTGCGCGGCGCCAGCCGGTGGCCGAGCCAGACCCGCGAGATCAGCGCGGTGAACAGCGGTGCCAGCGCCATCGTGATCAGCACGTTGGCCACGGTGGTGAGCGTGAGCGCCATCATGAAGGCGGTGAACATGACGCTCCAGCACAGGCCGGACCACCACATCAGCGCGCCGCCCTCGCCGATGCCACGCCAGAGCGCGCGCAGGCCGCCGCGCTGCCGGGCCAGGATCACCAGCAGCGCCAGCGCACAGGCGGCGCTGCGCCAGAACGTGACCTCGAACGAACGGGCCGCCTCGAGGTGGCGCGACACCACGCCGGCGATGCTCCACAGCAGCGTGACCAGCAGCATCACCAGGACGGCGCGGGAATGGCTCAACTTCATGCGCGGAACTCCGCAATTGAAGAGGGCCGCAAAGCGGCCCGGGCAATCGTCAAGCCGGAACCCCCGCTTGGCGGGGGCCCGGGGGTGCTTCAGCGCCCCGCGCGCTTGCGTTCGTTTTCGGTCAGGAACCGCTTGCGCAGACGCACCGACTTGGGCGTGATCTCGACCAGCTCGTCGTCCTCGATGAACTCGACGCCGTATTCGAGCGTCAGGTCGATCGGCGGCGTGATCTTGATCGCGTCTTCCTTGCCGCTGACGCGGAAGTTGGTCAGCTGCTTGGTGCGGGTGGCGTTGACGACCAGGTCGTTGTCGCGGCTGTGGATGCCGACGATCATGCCCTCGTACACCGGATCGTTCGGCTTGACGAACATGCGGCCGCGGTCGTCGAGCTTGCCCAGCGCGTAGGTGAAGATCTCGCCGGCGTCCATCGAGATCAGCACGCCGTTCTTGCGGCCGGCGATCTCGCCCTTGTGCGGCTCGTAGCCTTCGAAGATGTTCGAGATCAGGCCCGAACCCCGCGTCAGGTTCATGAACTCGTTGGAAAAACCGATCAGGCCCCGCGCCGGGATGCGGTACTCGAGGCGCACGCGGCCACGGCCGTCCGGCTCCATGTTGACCAGTTCGCCCTTGCGCTCGCCCAGCGCCTGCATCACGCCGCCCTGGTGGGTCTCTTCGACGTCGGCGGTGACCAGTTCGATCGGCTCGTGCTTCTCGCCGTTGACGTCGTGGAACACCACGCGCGGCTTGGACACGGCCAGCTCGTAGCCTTCGCGGCGCATGTTCTCGATCAGGATCGTCAGGTGGAGTTCACCGCGGCCCATCACCTCGAAGATGCCGTCTTCGCTGGTTTCCGAGACGCGCAGCGCCACGTTCGATTGCAGCTCCTTCTGCAGGCGGTCCCAGATCTGGCGGCTGGTGACGTACTTGCCTTCGCGGCCGGCCAGCGGGCTGGTGTTGACGCAGAAGTTCATCGTCAGCGTCGGCTCGTCGACCTTGAGCATCGGCAGCGGTGCCGGGTTCTGCGGGTCGGTCACGGTCACGCCGATGCCCAGCGCGTCGATGCCGTTGATCAGCACGATGTCGCCCGGGCCGGCTTCGGTCACCTGCACGCGGTCCAGGCCCTGGAAGGTCAGCACCTGGTTGACGCGGCCCTTGACGGTCTTGCCGTCGGTGCCTTCGCAGACCAGCACGTCCATGCCCGGCTTGATGGTGCCGGCGTTGATGCGGCCCACGCCGATGCGGCCGACGAAGGTCGAGTAGTCGAGCGCGGAGATCTGCAGCTGCAGCGGCGCGGCGGCGTCACCGGCGTGCGGCTGCACGTGCTTGAGCACGGTGTTGAACAGGGCGGACATGTCCTCGCCCCACTTCTCGCCGGGCGCACCTTCTTCGAGCGACGACCAGCCGTTGATGCCCGAGGCGTAGACGACGGGGAAGTCGAGCTGCTCGTCGGTGGCGCCGAGCTTGTCGAACAGGTCGAAAGCGGCGTTGACGACGAAGTCGGGCTTGGCACCCGGCTTGTCGACCTTGTTGACCACCACGATCGGCTTCAGACCGAGGGCGAGCGCCTTCTTGGTCACGAAGCGGGTCTGGGGCATCGGGCCTTCCTGCGCATCGATCAGCAGCACCACGCCGTCGACCATCGACAGCGCGCGCTCGACCTCGCCGCCGAAGTCGGCGTGTCCGGGGGTGTCGACGATGTTGATGTGCGTGCCTTCCCAGCTCACGGCGCAGTTCTTGGCCAGGATGGTGATGCCACGCTCGCGTTCGATGGCGTTGCTGTCCATCACGGTGTCGACGACCTTCTCGTGCTCGGCGAAGGTGCCGCTCTGACGCAGGAGTTGGTCCACCATGGTGGTCTTGCCATGGTCGACGTGGGCGATGATGGCGATGTTGCGGATTTGCTTGGTCATGGGGTGAGGGTTGGCGTGGCTGCGACGGGCAGTTGCGCCTGTACTTCTAAGGGACTCAGGAGCCGGTCGGCGATCAGCTCGCCGGCGGTGATGTGGGCGCTACCGAGGAACGTCTGGCCGTGCGGGCCGTAGACCCTCACGTCGTTCGCATCGGGGTGGTCAACGCGGCGGCGCATGCCGGACAAAAAGCGGCCCGCATCGTCAGCTTGCAAGTGCAATGCCGGCCAGTGGCGCAACAACACGTCGGGCGGCAGCAGCCGCGCCTCGCGTTGCGCTTCGGTGCAGGCGAGCAAGGCCTCGAGGCTGATCGCATCAGCCAGCTGGGCCGGCCCGCTGCCGGTACGCTGCAGCGCGGCCAGGTGCGCCCCACAGCCAAGCAGCTCGCCGAGGTCTTCGGCCAGCGTGCGGATGTAGGTGCCCTTGCTGCAGCTCACGTCGATCACCAGGTGTTCGGGTGTGACAGCTTGCCATTCGACGATGTCGATGCTGTGAAGGGTCACCTCACGCGGTGCGCGCTCGACGGTGATGCCGGCGCGCGCGTATTCGTAGAGGGCCTTGCCCTGGTGCTTGAGCGCCGAATGCATCGGCGGCATCTGCATGAGCTTGCCGGTCAGGCGCGCGCAGGCGGCCTCGATCAGGGCGCGGTCGACCTGCACCGGGCGCTCCTCGATCACCGCGCCTTCGCGGTCGCCGCCTTCGGTGCGCTGGCCCAGCCGCACGGTCGCGCGGTAGGCCTTGTCGGCCTCCAGGCTGACCTGCGAGAACTTGGTCGCCGCACCGAAACACAGCGGCAGCAGGCCGGTGGCCAGCGGGTCGAGCGTGCCGGTGTGGCCGGCCTTCTCGGCGCGCAACAGGTTCTTGACCTTCTGCAGCGCGTCGTTGCTGGTCCAGCCGATCGGCTTGTCGAGCAGCAGCACGCCGTGCACCGGACGCCGCGGCAGGCGCACGCGCGTCGGCGCATCGGTGCGGCGGGCACCGGTGGCGGCGTTGGCTTGGGCGTCGAGCACGGCGTTCACGGGGGGCAGGCTGAAATCAGGCGGGGTTCACTGATCCGAATCGAGCGCGCGCCGGGCGTTGGCCTGGGTGATCAGGGCGCTCAGCTCGGCGGCACGTTCGGTGGTGCGGTCGAAATGGAAATGCAGGGTCGGCACGGTGTGGATCTGCAGCCGCTTGAACAGGCCGTTGCGCAGGAAGCCGGCGGCCTCGTTGAGTGCCAGCTCGCTGTCGGCCGCATCGCCGATCAGCACCGAGAAATAGACCTTGGCGTGGGCGTAATCGGGCGTGATGTCGACCGAGTTGATCGTGACCATGCCGATGCGCGGATCCTTCAGATCGCGGATCAGCTCGGCCACATCGCGCTGGATCTGGTCGGACACCCGGAAGGTGCGGTTGGGGATGACGCGTTTGTTTCGCATGGGTCTGGCTCCTGAGGCAGCTCCCAACGGACAAGCCCCACCTTCTTGTCAGAGGGCGGGGCTTGTTCGGGTGAGAGCAAGTCCGCCTTACAGCGTTCGTGCCACTTCCTTGATCTCGAAGAACTCCAGCTGATCGCCTTCAGCGATGTCGGTGTAGTTCTTGAGCTTGATACCGCACTCGAAGCCTTCCTTGACTTCCTTGACGTCGTCTTTCAGGCGGCGCACCGAATCGACTTCGCCGGTGTAGATGACGATGTTGTTGCGCAGCAGGCGGAAGCGGCAGTTGCGGCGCACCAGGCCCGAGGTGACCATCGAGCCGGCAATGGTGCCGATCTTGGTTGCCACGAACACCGTGCGGATCTCGGCGGTGCCGATCGCCTCTTCGCGCTGCTCGGGCGCCAGCATGCCCGACATCGCCGACTTGATCTCGTCGACCGCGTCGTAGATGACGTTGTAGTAGCGCAGGTCGACGTCGTTGCCATCGGCCAGCTTGCGCGCACCGGCATCGGCGCGCACGTTGAAGCCGATGATGACCGCCTTCGAAGCCAGCGCCAGGTTGACGTCGGACTCGCTGATGCCGCCCACCGCGGCATGCACGATCTGAACCTTGACCTCGTCGGTCGACAGCTTGAGCAGCGAAGCAGCCAGTGCCTCCTGCGAACCCTGCACGTCGGCCTTGATGATCAGTGCCAGCGTCTGTGCGGCGCCCTGGCCCATGTTCTCGAACATGTTCTCGAGCTTGGCGGCCTGGCGGCGGTTGAGGTTGACCTCGCGGTACTTGCCCTGGCGGAAGGTGGCGATCTCACGGGCACGACGTTCGTCGGCTAGCACCATGAACTCGTCGCCGGCCGACGGGACCTCGGTCAGACCCTGGATCTCGACCGGGATCGACGGGCCGGCTTCCTGCGCGGCCTTGCCGGTCTCGTCGAGCATGGCGCGCACGCGGCCGTAGCTCTGGCCGGCCAGCACCACGTCGCCACGCTTGAGCGTGCCCGACTGCACCAGCACCGTGGCGACCGGGCCGCGGCCCTTGTCGAGACGGGCTTCGATCACCAGGCCCTTGGCCAGCGCTTCCTGCGGGGCGTTCAGTTCGAGCACCTCGGCCTGCAGCAGCACCTGCTCGAGCAGCGTGTCGATGCCCTGGCCGGTCTTGGCCGACACCAGGCAGAACGGTGCATCGCCGCCGAACTCTTCAGGCACCACCCCTTCGGCCACCAGTTCGCTGCGAACACGGTCGAGGTTGGAGTCGGGCTTGTCGATCTTGTTGATCGCCACCACGATCGGCACGCCGGCCGCCTTCGAGTGGGCGATCGCTTCCTTGGTCTGGGGCATCACGCCGTCGTCGGCAGCCACCACCAGGATGACGATGTCGGTCGCCTTGGCACCGCGGGCACGCATGGCCGTGAAGGCTTCGTGGCCCGGGGTGTCGAGGAAGGTGATCACGCCACGCGGCGTCTCGACGTGATAGGCGCCGATGTGCTGCGTGATGCCGCCGGCTTCGCCCGCTGCCACGCGGGAGGTGCGGATGTAGTCCAGCAGCGAGGTCTTGCCGTGGTCGACGTGACCCATGACCGTGACCACCGGCGGGCGCGGCAGCGATTCGCCGGCTTCGGCCAGGTTCTCTTCTTCGAGGAACGCGTCCGGATCGTCGAGCTTGGCGGCAAACGCCTTGTGGCCCATTTCCTCGACCACGATCATCGCGGTCTCCTGGTCGAGCTGCTGGTTGATCGTGACCATCTGGCCCAACCGCATCAGCTGCTTGATGACCTCGGAGCCCTTGACCGACATCTTGTGCGCCAGATCGGCCACCGAGATGGTTTCGGGCACGTGGACCTCGTGGATCTGCACGTCGGCCGGCGGCGTGAAGTTCGAGACCGCACCACCGCGATCGCCACGACGGCCACCACGCGCGCCGCCCGGCGCCTTCCAGCCGCCACGCACGTCGGGTGCACGGCCCTTGCTGGCAGGCGCGGCCGCGCCACGCTTCTTGGCGTCGTCGGCCCAGCTCGAGGAGAGCTTTTCCGACTTGACCGATTTCTTCTCGCCCGGCTTGGCTGCCGCGCCCGGCGCGGCACCCGGTGCAGGCGCACCGGCAGCGGTCTTCGGACGATGGATCGTGCCCTTGATGCCGTCCTTGCCGACAGCGCCCGCAGCGGGAACCACCGGCTTGGGCTCTTCCGGCTTCTTGGCGACCATGACCTTCTTGGGCGCCGCCATCATGGCGCGGATCGCAGCGGCCTCGGCTTCGGCAGCCTTGCGGCGCTTGTCCAGATCGATCTGCTTCTGTGCCTCACCCGCGACGATGTCAGCTGCCTTGATCACACGCATCCCAGAAGTCGGCGCCGGAGCGACCGGTTTTGCACCCAACGAAGCCACGGCGAGCGTCGGCGCCGCCACCACGGGGGCGGGCGCCGGAGCCTTCGGAACCACTGCGGCAACCGGAGCTGGCGCAGGGGCCGTGGCAGCGGCTTTCTCCGCAGCAGCCAATGCGGCGGCGGCTTCGGCGGCGACGCGGGCCGCGGCCTCGGCGGCTGCGCGCTCGGCCGCCTCACGCTCGGCGCGCTCACGCGCCTCACGCTCCTGGCGGGCCTGCTCTTCAGCCGCACGCTGACGCTGCGCGGCTTCTTCTTCCTGCTGCCGGCGCAGGGCCTCGGCCTCGCGCAGCGCCTCTTCTTCGCGGCGCTGCAGTTCGGCTTCCTCTGCCGCACTCAGCTCCTGCACGTCCTGCGAATCGTGCGATTCGGACGAGGCACCCGTCGGATCGTCGCGCTTGACGAACACGCGCTTCTTGCGCACCTCGACCTGGATCGTGCGGGCCTTGCCGGACGCATCGGCCTGCTTGATCTCGCTGGTCGATTTCTTCGTCAGCGTGATCTTCTTGCGGTCGGCACCGCTGGTGCCATGCGAGGTACGCAGATAGGCCAGGAGCTTTTCCTTGTCCGTATCGGTGAGCGGGTCACTTGCCGAGGCCTTGCTCACACCCGCGTGTTGAAGTTGCTCAAGCAGTGTCGACGCCGGGCGATTGAGCTCGGTGGCGAACTGGGCAACGGTAGTCACTGCCATGTGGTGTTTTCCTTGGGAGACGTGCGTGGTGCGGCGTCGGTCAGCGTCGGGGTCAGGCCGTGAACCAATGTTCACGGGCCTTGAGGATCAGGGCCTTGGCGGCGTTGTCGTCGATGCCGGTCATTTCGGTCAACTCGTCGACAGCCAGATCGGCCAGATCGTCACGTGTGTGGATGCCACCATCGGAGAGCTTGCCGATCAGCTCGGCATTCAGGCCCTCGAGATCACGCAGATCCTGCGACACCTCGTCGACCTTCTCCTCGTTGACGATTTCCATCGTCAGCAGGGCATCCTTGGCGCGGGTGCGCAGCTCGTGCACGGTATCTTCGTCGAACGACTCGATCTCGAGCATTTCCTGCATCGGCACGTAGGCCACTTCTTCGAGGCTGGTGAAGCCCTCGGCAATCAGGATGTCGGCCACATCCTCGTCGACGTCGAGCTTGTCGACGAAGAGCTTGCGGATCGAGTCGCTCTCGGTGGCCTGCTTGGCCTGCGATTCTTCGGCCGTCATGATGTTGATGCGCCAGCCGGTCAGCTCGGACGCCAGCCGCACGTTCTGGCCACCGCGACCGATCGCGATCGCGAGGTTTTCCTCGTCGACCACCACGTCCATCGCATGCTTTTCCTCGTCGACGACGATCGACTGCACGTTCGCCGGAGCCAGCGCGCCGATCACGAACTGCGCCGGATCTTCCGACCACAGCACGATGTCGACCCGCTCGCCCGCCAGTTCGTTGGTGACGGCATTGACACGCGAGCCGCGCACGCCGACGCAGGTGCCGATCGGATCGACGCGCCGGTCATGCGAGACCACGGCGATCTTGGCGCGCGAACCGGAGTCACGCGCGCAGCTCTTGATCTCGAGCAGGCCTTGTTCGATCTCGGGCACTTCCAGGCGGAACAGCTCGATCATGAATTCGGGCGCCGAGCGCGACAGCACGATCTGCGGACCACGCAGGGTCGGATCGACCTCGACGATGATGGCGCGCACGCGATCACCGGTGCGCAGGTTTTCCTTCGGGATCAGCTCGCTGCGCCGCAGGCGGCCCTCGACGCGCCCGCTCTCGACCACCAGATCGCCCTTGTCGAGGCGCTTGACGGTGCCGACGAAGATCTTCTCGCCACGCGACATGAAGTCGTTGAGCAGCTGCTCGCGCTCGGCGTCGCGGATCTTCTGCAGGATCACCTGCTTGGCAGCCTGTGCACCGATGCGGCCGATCGGCACCGACTCGACCGATTCCTCGAGGTAGTCGTCCACCTCGATGTCGTCGATCTGTTCCTTGGCCTCGAAATGCAGGATCTCGGCCTCGGGCAGCTGCAGACCGGCCTCGTCGGGAACGACGTGCCAGCGGCGGAAGGTCTCGTAGACCCCGGTGTCACGATCGACGGCGACACGGATGTCGACCTCGCCTTCATAAAGCTTCTTGGTGGCAGAGGCCAGCGCAGCCTCGACAGCGCCGAACACCACCTCGCGGTCGACGTTCTTCTCACGCGAGATCGCGTCCACCAGCATCAACAATTCGCGGTTCATTCTTCGTGACCTCCGGTTTCCTGGGCCGCACCCTGGGGTGCATCGGCCGTCTGCCGCATGCGGCCCTTGAAGTCCACCACCGGCACCAGACGTGCCTCGCGGACCTCGTCGAGCGCAAAGCCCAACACCTTGTCTTCCTTGCCGTCCTGGAACACCAGCTCGAAGCCCTGCTCCGGGGTGTCGCCCGCCTGCCTGAGCAGGCCGCGGTAATTCTTGCGCCCCTGGAACGGGGCCTTGAGCGTCACATCGACATCGGAGCCCAGGAAACGCAGGAAGTCACCGACCTTGCGCAAGGGCCGATCCAGACCCGGCGAGGACACCTCGAGCCGGGAATAGTCGACGTTCTCGACCTCGAACAGATAACGCAACTGTCGCGTCACCAGCTCGCAGTCTTCAACCAATACGAATTCGCCCGGGCCGGTCAGATAAACGGAGCCAGGCACACGATCGATGTAGACGCACAACAAACCACGGGCACTGCGCTCGCACTCGACGAGCTCATAGCCCATCCCGGTCACTGTCGTCTCGACGGCCTGCTGCCAATTCATCAATACCTACCCATGCCTCACGTTGTCAAACCGAACCACCTGGCCTGCGCACACGGCAAGACCAAAGGCAGCCCGAAGCCGCGCAGTGCCCGCAAGATGCCATGACGCATCTTGCACACCACGCAAGCCGGCTGCCGCATCACTCGCCCCCAGCGGGGCAACTGCGGTGTATGCCACCAGGATTCGCGCAAAAAAAATGGGCTGGATGCCTCCGCCCAATCGCCCGATCAGCGTTTCTCGCGAAAGCGGGATGATACTCGACAGTCGCCATTCGGGCAACAACACGTGAAGTTTGCCAACATTGCATGCGAGAATCTGCCGCTCATTTCGCATGGAGACCTCATGGGCTTTCTCGCTGGCAAGCGCCTTCTGATCACCGGACTGCTGTCCAACCGCTCGATTGCCTACGGCATTGCGCGCGCCTGCCACCGCGAAGGCGCCGAACTCGCTTTCAGTTACGTGGGTGAACGCTTCAAGGAACGCACGGCCGAGTTCGCAGCCGAATTCGATTCCAAGCTGATCTACGACTGCGACGTCGGCAGCGACGAACAGATCGATCGCATGTTTGCCGACCTGGCCAAAGACTGGGAAGGCGGCTTCGACGGCTTCGTGCACTCGATCGGCTTCGCGCCGCGCGAGGCCATCGCCGGCGACTTCATCGAAGGCCTGAGCCGCGAGTCGTTCCGCATCGCCCTCGACATCTCGGCCTACAGCTTCCCGGCCATGGCCAAGGCAGCGCTGCCCCACCTGCGTGAACGCAGCTCGATGCTGACGCTGAGCTACCTGGGCGCGATGCGCGTGGTGCCGAACTACAACACCATGGGCCTGGCCAAGGCCGCGCTCGAAGCCAGCGTGCGTTATCTCGCGTCGAACCTGGGCCCGCGCGGCATCCGCGTCAACGGCATCTCGGCCGGCCCGATCAAGACCCTGGCCGCCAGCGGCATCAAGGACTTCGGCAAGCTGCTGGCGCTGTTTTCGCAGAACGCGCCGATTCGCCGCACGGTCACGATCGACGAGGTCGGCAACGTCGCCGCCTTCCTGCTCTCCGACCTGGCCTCGGGCATGACGTCCGAAATCACCTACGTCGATGGCGGCTTCAGCCATGTGATGGTGAGCAGCAGCGGCGCCGAGAGCACCTGAACCCAAGGCGAGCCGACGTGCGCGCCCTGCTGGCCGAAGACGACGCCATCCTGGCCGACGCCCTGTCGGCCAACCTCCAGGCCGCCGGCTTCGAGGTCGAGGTGGCCGACAACGGCGCGGTGGCCGAGTACCTGCTGATCCGCCAGTCCTTCGACGTCGGCATCGTCGACCTCGGCCTGCCGATGGTCGACGGGCTGACCGTGGTTTCGCGGGTACGCCAGGCCAAACCCAAGCTGCCGCTGATCATCCTGACGGCGCTCGACGGCCTCGAGCACCGGGTCGCCGGGCTCAATGCCGGCGCCGACGACTACCTGACCAAGCCGTTCGACTTCCCCGAACTCGAGGCTCGCATCCGCGCCGTCCTGCGCCGCTCGCAAGGTGGCGAGCCGGCGTCCGCCTCGACGGACGACAGCCCGGCGGCCACGGTGGTGGCGCAGCTGCAGTTCGACCGCGACACCCGCCGCGCCACGGTGGCCGGCCAGCCGATCGAGCTGTCGCCGCGCGAGTGGCTGCTGCTCGATCTGCTGCTGAGCCAGCGCCGCAAGGTCATCACCAAGGAACAGATCGCGCAGGCCTGGTCGGCCGACCTGTCCGAGAGCGGTGGGCCGAGTTCGCTCGAGGTCTACATCCACCGCCTGCGCCGCAAGCTCGAAGGCTCGGGCGTGGGCATCCGCACCGTGCGCGGCCTGGGCTACCTGCTCGAAACCCAGGACTGACAGCGCACCGGCGCCCGTCCACACTGCGGGCCCATGGCCGTGCCGCATCGCCTGCTCCATCGACTGCCGGTCTTCTCGCCGGGACGCAGCTCGCTGCATCGTCACCTGCTGCTGTGGCTGGTGCTGCCGCAACTGGTGCTGTGGCTGGCCGCCGCCGTGGTCAGCTACAACGTCGCGTTGCGTTACGCCAACCTGGCCAACGACCGCAGCCTGTCGTTGTCGTCGCGCGCGCTGGCGCGCCAGGTCAAGCCAGTCGGAAGCGGCCTGTACGTCGACTTTCCGAGGGCCGCCAAGGACATCATCGAGACCGATCCGGACGACCGCGTCTATTACATGGTCAGCACGCCGCCGGGCGAGTTCATCCTCGGCAACCTGAAGCTGCCGCTGCCGCCGGCCGACGAGCCGACACCGATCGGCCAGCCGGTGTTCTACGACGCCCGCATCGACACCGCCGAGGGCGTGACCGCCGTGCGGGTGGCCGCCATCACGCTCAACTGGGGCGAGCCGGATCAGCCGCAGCGCATGCTGGTGCAGGTCGCCAAGAGCCGGGTCAGCCGCGAGGCTCTGGCGCGGCAGTTGCTGTTCGACACCGCGCTGCCGCTGTCGCTGCTGATGGCGGCGATGTGGACGCTGGTCTGGATCGGCATCCGCACCGGCCTGGCGCCGCTGGCGCGGCTGCGTGATGCGGTGAGCGGGCGCGCAGCCAACGACCTGGCGCCGATCGAGCTCGATTCGGCCCCCGAGGAAGTGCGCGACCTGGCCGGCGCGATGAACGCCCTGCTGGCTGCCGTGCACGAGAACGTCATGAACCAGCGCCGCTTCATCAGCGACGCCGCCCACCAGTTGCGCACGCCGCTGGCCGGGCTCAAGGGCCAGACCGAACTGGCGCTCAAGGAAACCACCGATCCGGCGCTGCGCACCCGGCTCGAACGGGTGCACGAAAGCGCCACCCGCAGCGCCCATCTGGTGACACAACTGCTGACGCTGGCACGCGCCGAACCCGAATCCAGCGCCGCGCTCGGCCGGGTCTGTTTCGACCTGCGCCGGCTGGTCCACGAACTGACCGCCGAACTGGTGCCGCGCGCCCTCAAGGCCGGTATCGACCTGGGCATGGACGACAGCGCCACCGCCGACGACGTGGCGCTGCCGGTGCTCGGCCAGCCGCTGCTGGTGCGCGAGGCGCTGATCAACCTGATCGACAACGCGATCCGCTACGCCGGCCGCGGCGCGGAAGTCACCGTGCGCTGCCTCGGCCCCGACCACGGCGTGATCCTGGTCGAAGTCGACGACAACGGCCCCGGCATAGCGCCGGCGATGGCGCAACAGGTTTTCGAGCGCTTCTTCCGCGGCACCACCGAAGGCAGCGGCTGCGGACTCGGGCTGGCGATCGTCAAGGAGATCGTCGAGCGGCACCAGGGCAGCGTCACGCTGTCGGCCTTGCGACCGCACGGCGTGCGGATGCAGATCCGCCTGCCGCTGGCCCAGCAGCCGCTCAAGAGCCCGGGCCCTGCAGGCCGGACGACCGGCGGCGGATCTGGCGCAATCGAAACGTGAATCGGGTTTTCACCAATTATTAATACTTTAACGACACATTAATCTTCGCTCCTGCTGAGGGGTCGGAGGGTCCGACCCGCAGTCAAAACGGTGTCCCAGACCGCAACCAGCGGCACCCCACCCCACGGAGATAGCGCACATGAACAAGATGGAAATGACCTTGGCCCGCACCCTGCTGGCCACCGCCGCTGTGATCACCCTCAACGGCGTGGCGCAAGCCGGCGAAGTCGAGGTGCTGCACTACTGGACGTCGGGCGGCGAGGCCAAGTCGGCCGCTGCGCTCAAGGCCCAGCTCGAGAAGCAGGGTCACAGCTGGAAGGACTTCGCGGTCGCCGGCGGCGGTGGCGAATCGGCCATGACGGTGCTGAAGTCGCGCGTGGTCTCGGGCAACGCCCCGGCCGCGGCCCAGATCAAGGGCCCGTCGATCCAGGAATGGGCGCGTGAAGGCGTGCTGACCAACCTCGACGAAACCGCCAAGACCGAGAAGTGGGACACCCTGCTGCCGCCGGTGGTCGCCGACGTCATGAAGTACAAGGGCAAGTACGTCGCCGTGCCGGTCAACGTGCACCGCGTCAACTGGCTGTGGGCCAACCCCGAAGCCCTGAAGAAGGCCGGCGCCAAGCTGCCGACCAACTGGGACGAGTTCTTCGTCGCCGCCGACAAGCTGAAGGCCGCCGGCATCATCCCCGTGGCCCACGGCGGCCAGTCGTGGCAGGACTTCACCACCTTCGAGAGCGTGGCGCTGGGCGTCGGTGGCGCCGACTTCTACAAGAAGGCCCTGGTGCAGCTCGATCAGGCCAGCCTGACCAGCGCGACGATGGAAAAGGTCATGACCACCTTCAAGAAGGTCAAGACCTACACCGACAAGAACGCCCCGGGCCGTGACTGGAACCTGGCGACCGCGATGGTCATCAAGGGCGAAGCCGGCATGCAGCTGATGGGCGACTGGGCCAAGGGCGAGTTCGTCGCCGCCGGCAAGGTGCCGGGCAAGGACTTCCTGTGCGCCGCCGCCCCCGGCACCGCCAAGTCGTTCACCTTCAACGTCGACTCGTTCGCGATGTTCCAGGTCAAGGGCGACGACAAGGTCAAGGCCCAGAAGGACCTGGCTGCCGCCATCCTGTCGCCCGAGTTCCAGGAGGTGTTCAACCTCAACAAGGGCTCGATCCCGGTGCGCCTGAACATGCCGATGACCAAGTTCGACGACTGCGCCAAGCTGTCGAGCAACGACTTCGTCGCCACCAACAAGGGCGGCTCGCTGGTGCCGTCGATCGCCCACGGCATGGCCGTCTCGTCGGCCGCGCAAGGCGCGATCCAGGACGTCGTCAGCCAGTTCTGGAACGACGACAAGATGAGCGCCAAGGACGCGGTCACCAAGATCGCCACCGCCGCCAAGACCAAGTAAGTCTGGCCGGCCGGAGCGGGCGCAAGGCCCGCTCCGCAAGGCATCTTGCCGTGCCGGCATCGGGCCTTCGTGCTCGCTGCCGGCACCCGGTGCGGCCCGTTGCGGCCCGCGCCCACTCTCTTTGACTCTCGAAACGCCGCGGCTGACCCGCCGTGCCGCCCCGGGGAGAACCACACCATGTCGAGATCGACCGCCAGCGTGCGGCTGGACCGCTGGTTGCCACGCATCGTGCTGGCACCCAGTTTCGTCCTGTCCTTCCTGTTCATCTACGGCCTGATCGCCTGGAACGGCTACCTCTCGGTGTCGGCCTCGCGGCTGCTGCCGAACTACGAATTTGTCGGCCTGGAGCAGTACGCCATCCTCTGGGAGAGCGAGCGCTGGATGGTCGCGCTCAAGAACCTGGGCATCTTCTCGGTGCTGTTCATCGGCTTCGCGATGGTCGTCGGCCTGTTCCTGGCGGTGCTGCTGGACCAGAAGATCCGCGCCGAAGGCGTGCTGCGCACGATCTACCTGTACCCGATGGCGCTGTCGTTCATCGTCACCGGCACGTCGTGGAAATGGATCATGAACCCGGGCCTGGGCATCGAGCACCTGATGCACCAGTGGGGCTTCGAGAACTTCAGCTTCGACTGGCTGGTCGACCCGGAGATGGCGATCTACACCGTCGTGATCGCGGGGGTCTGGCAGAGCGCCGGCTTCGTGATGGCGCTGTTCCTGGCCGGGCTGCGCGGCATCGACGAGTCGATCATCAAGGCGGCCCAGATCGACGGCGCCAGCCTGCCGCGCATCTACCTGCGCATCATCATCCCGAGCCTGCGGCCGGTGTTCTTCAGCACGCTGATGGTGCTGGCGCACATCGCCATCAAGAGCTTCGACCTGGTGATGGCGCTGACCGCCGGCGGCCCCGGTTTTGCCACCGACGTGCCGGCCACCTACATGTACACGATGGCCTTCAACCGCGGCCAGATCGGCCTGGGCGCCGCGTCGGCCACGATCATGCTGGCGACGGTGGCGGCGATCGTCGTGCCCTATCTCTACAGCGAGCTGCGCTCGTCACGCAAGTAAGGGCGGCACATCATGAAAACCTTCCATCGTTTCGTCCTGTTCGGCCTGCTGGCCGTGTTCGCGGCGTTTTTCCTGCTGCCCTTCTACGTGATGCTGGTCACCTCACTGAAGGACATGAACGAGATCCGCAACGGCAGCCTGCTGGCACTGCCGCAGGCACTCGACTTCACCTCGTGGTTCAAGGCCTGGGGCAGCGCCTGCACCGGCATGGACTGCAGCGGGCTCAAGCCGTATTTCTTCAACTCGCTGATCATGATCGTGCCGGCCGTGGCGATCTCGACCACGCTGGGCGCGCTCAACGGCTACGTGCTGACCAAGTGGCGCTTCAAGGGCAGCGAACTGCTGTTCTCGCTGATGCTGTTCGGCGTCTTCATGCCGCTGCAGGTGGTGCTGCTGCCGATGTCGCAGGTGCTGGGCTGGGTGGGGCTGTCGGACTCGGTCTGGGGCCTGGTCTGCGTGCACGTGCTGATGGGGCTGGCGTCGACCACGCTGTTCTTCCGCAACTACTACATCGGCCTGCCTGACGAACTGATCAAGGCGGCGATGCTCGACGGCGCGGGCTTCTTCCGGATCTTCTGGCGCATCGTGCTGCCGCTGTCGACGCCGATCCTGGTGGTGACGGTGATCTGGCAGTTCACCAACATCTGGAACGACTTCCTGTTCGGCGTGGTGTTCTCCGGCGCCGACTCCAAGCCCATCACGGTGGGTCTGAACAATCTGGCCAACACGTCGAGTTCCGTCAAGGAATACAACGTCGACATGGCCGCTGCATTGATTGCCGCACTGCCGACGCTCGCCGTCTACGTGCTGGCTGGCAAATACTTTGTGCGCGGCCTGACGGCCGGCGCGGTGAAAGGCTGATCGATCATGGGCGCACTCTCCATCCGCAACGTCCGCAAGAGCTTCGGCGACGTCAACATCCTCAAGGGCATCGACATCGAGATCGAAAAGGGCGAGTTCCTGATCCTGGTCGGGCCGTCGGGCTGCGGCAAGTCGACGCTGCTCAACATGATCGCCGGGCTCGACGAGCCGACCTCGGGCACCATCCACATCGGCGATCGCGACGTCACCCACGCCCTGCCCAAGGACCGCGACATCGCGATGGTGTTCCAGAGCTACGCGCTCTACCCGAACATGAACGTGGCGCAGAACATCGCCTTCGGCCTGGAGATGCGCAAGGTGCCGCCGGCCCAGCGCCAGGCCGCCGTGGCGCGCGTGGCCAAGATGCTGCAGATCGAGCACCTGCTCGAACGCAAACCGGGCGCGCTGTCGGGCGGCCAGCGCCAGCGCGTGGCGATGGGCCGGGCACTGGCGCGTGACCCGCTGCTGTTCCTGTTCGACGAGCCGCTGTCCAACCTCGACGCCAAGCTGCGCGTCGAGATGCGCGCCGAGATCAAGCTGCTGCACCAGCGCACCAAGACCACCACCGTCTACGTCACGCATGATCAGGTCGAGGCCATGACGCTGGGCGACCGCATCGCGGTGATGAAGGACGGCGTGGTGCTGCAGTTCGGCAGCCCGGACGACATCTATGCCCGCCCGGCCACCAAATTCGTGGCCGAGTTCATCGGCTCGCCGTCGATGAACATGCTGCAGGCCAGCCGTGCCGCCGGCGGGCTGCACGCCAAGGGCATCGACCTGCAACTCGGTGCGCCGGAACGCGCCAGCCTGGCCGCGCAGACGGGCACCGACTGGATCTACGGTCTGCGCCCCGAGGCGGTCAGCTTTGCCGACGCCGGCCTGCCGGGCCGCATCAGCATGGTCGAGCCGACCGGGCCTGAAACCTACGCGAGCGTCGAGACCGGCGCGGGCGTGGTGGTGGCGCGTGTGCCCGGCAAGCTCGACCGCCGCGTGGGCGACAACGTGCACCTGCACTGGTCGGCCGGCGACGTGCACCTGTTCGACGCCAGCACCGAGATCCGGCTAGCCGCCTGAGTCGAATCGGCTGCCGTCGAGGCACTCGGCGGCAGTCGCCTCGCAGGTGGTTCTCTGCATGTAACCCGAGGCACGCCACACGGGCACAGCGCCGCGCTACGATGCGCGGCGCACTTGTTTGCGTCCATCGCGCGCAGCCCTTTTCTCCCTCGCCGGCCCATGACATGAAGCATCCAGAACCCTACGCGCCCTATCCCCGTCTGGTGGCCGACATCGGTGGCACCAACGCCCGCTTCGGCTGGATCGCCAGCGCGCCGCCGCCGGGAGAAGAACCTTCAATCACGGATGTCGACACCCTGCCGACTGCCGACCACGCCCAGCTCGCCGATGCCGTTCGTGCCTATCTGGCGCGCCTCGGCCGGGGCGCACCCGGCTCGATGGCATTCGGCATCGCGAACCCGATCACCGGTGACGACGTGCGCATGACCAATCACCACTGGAGCTTCTCGATCTCGGCCCTGCAGGCCGAGCTGGGACTCGAGCGCCTGGTGGTGATCAACGATTTCACGGCGCTGGCGCTTGCACTGCCTTCCCTCAAGCCGCATGAACTGCGACAGCTCGGCGGCGAGGCGGCACTGGCGCAGGGGCCGATCGCCTTGCTGGGCGCGGGCACCGGCCTCGGCGTGTCCGGGCTCCTGCACAGCGGGCAAGGATGGATGGCGCTGTCCGGCGAAGGCGGGCATGTCACCCTGGCGGCGGCCGACGATCGTGAGGCGGCGGTGCTTGCCGTCATGCGCCAGCGCCACGGACATGTCTCGGCCGAACGGGCGCTGTCGGGCAGTGGTCTGGTCAACCTCTATGAGGCGGTGAGCGAGGTCCGCCAGGCGACGTCAGCCCGACTCAGCCCCGCTGACGTGACGCGCCAGGCACTCGATGGCAGCGACGCGGCTTGCGTCGAGGCCCTGCAGCATTTCTGCGCGTTTCTCGGCAACGTCGCCGGCAACCTGGCGCTGACGCTGGGCTCGACCGGCGGCGTCTATCTGGGCGGCGGCATCGTGCCGCGTCTGGGCGATTTCTTCGACCGCTCGGCGTTCCGCGAGCGATTCGAATCCAAGGGACGCTTCAAGGGCTATCTGACCCGGATTCCGGTCTTCGTGATCGACGCCAGCGTGTCGCCCGCACTGGCCGGTGCCGCACGCGCATTGGGCGAAGACTGAATACAAGAAAGCCGCTGCAAGTCAGCAACTTGCAGCGGCTTTTCATGATGTTGGCGGAGTGGACGGGACTCGAACCCGCGACCCCCGGCGTGACAGGCCGGTATTCTAACCAACTGAACTACCACTCCTTGGCGACTCCTAGGGGATTCGAACCCCTGTAACGACCGTGAAAGGGTCGTGTCCTAGGCCTCTAGACGAAGGAGTCTTCAACTTCTAAAAACTAACGGGCCATGATTATTAAGCATGGCCCGCAGGCAAAACTTGGCGGAGTGGACGGGACTCGAACCCGCGACCCCCGGCGTGACAGGCCGGTATTCTAACCAACTGAACTACCACTCCACGGCAGTGACGTATCGAACCTATGCAGCTTTTGCCGCGCAGGCCAAGTCACGTCAAAACTTGGCGACTCCTAGGGGATTCGAACCCCTGTAACGACCGTGAAAGGGTCGTGTCCTAGGCCTCTAGACGAAGGAGTCTGAAACTTCAACACATCAACGACGAAACGCTTTTATGGTGGAGGTAAGCGGGATCGAACCGCTGACCTCTTGCATGCCATGCAAGCGCTCTCCCAGCTGAGCTATACCCCCGTTTTTTGGAGCGTCTCGTCGTTCAAGCGAGAATGCAATTATGGAGTATCTTCAAACGCTTTGCAAGCGTTTCAGCACAATCTCTTGTTGAAACAGTTCGAGCACGGCATCGACCGACGGTGTCTGAGCGCGACCGGTGACCAGAACCCGCACCGGAACAGCGAGCAACGGCATCTTCAGCGCGTGCGTTGCAATGGTTTCCTTGATGCACAGGCTGATCGATGCCTTGTCCCAGCTGGCCAGCGCAGCGAGCTTGTCGCGCAGGGTCTGCAGAGCCGGCCGAACGGCGTCCGTGACGTGGGCTGCCAGATCCTGTTCGCTGGCCTGGATCGGCACGAAATACATCGACAGCCAGTCGGCCAACTCGACCGTGGTGCTGCAGCGGTCCTTGAACAAGGCACACATCCGCGCCAGCCGCTCGTCCACAGGGACGAGCAGCTCGCGGCGCGCGAACTGCTCGGCCACAAGGCCCGCGAGCACGCCGTTGTCGCACAGCTTCATGTGCTGAGAGTTCACCCAGCGCAGCTTGGCTTCGTCGTACTGGCCGGCACTCTTGCCGAGGTGATCGAGGTTGAACCACTCGATGAGTTGCGCGCGCGAGAAGATCTCGTCGTCGCCATGGCTCCAGCCCAGCCGCGCCAGGTAGTTGACGACCGCATCGGCCAGAAAACCCTCTTCGCGATACTGCGTGACCGGCTTGGCGCCATGGCGCTTGCTCATCTTCTCGCCCTGCTCGTTGAGCACGGTGGGCAGATGCGCGTAGACCGGCGGCTCCTGGCCGAGGGCGCGAAAGATGTGGATCTGGCGCGGCGTGTTGTTGACATGGTCGTCGCCGCGGATCACGTGCGTGATCGCCATGTCGATGTCGTCGACCACGACGCAGAAGTTGTAGGTCGGCGTGCCGTCCGGGCGCGCGATGACCAAGTCATCGAGTTCGTCGTTGCTGATCTCGATGCGACCCTTGACCTTGTCGTCCCAGATCACCGAGCCACCTTGCGGCGTGCGAAAGCGCAGCACCGGCTGGACGCCTTCGGGCACCGCGGGCAGGACCTTGCCGGGCTCGGGCCGCCAGGTGCCGTCGTAGCGCGGCTTTTCCTTGTTGGCCATCTGCCGCTCGCGCAGGGCGTCGAGCTCGGTCATGCTCATGTAGCAGGGGTAGACCTGACCGCGCGCGACCAGTTGTGCCAGCACCTCCTTGTAGCGCGCCATGCGCTGCATCTGGAAGAACGGGCCTTCGTCATGGTCGAGGCCCAGCCACTTCATGCCTTCGACGATGACGTCGACCGCTGCCTGCGACGAGCGCTCGACATCGGTGTCCTCGATGCGCAGCACGAAGGTGCCGCCCGTGGCACGCGCAAAGGCCCACGGATAGAGCGCCGAGCGGATGTTGCCGAGGTGGATGAAGCCGGTGGGCGACGGCGCGAAGCGCGTCCGCACGGGGGTGGAAACTTGTGTCATGGATTCAGATCAGGGCCAGGCCGCGCGCGAGGTCGGTCTTCAGGTCATCGATGTGTTCCAGGCCGACCGCCACGCGGATCATGCCCTGCGTGATGCCGGCGGCCAGGCGCTGCGGCTCGGTCAGGCGGCCGTGCGAGGTGCTCGACGGGTGCGTGACGGTGGTCTTGGTGTCGCCCAGGTTGGACGTGATCGAGCAGATCCGGGTCGCGTCGATCACCGCGAACGCGTTGGCACGCGCCGCATCGGCCGCGTCACCGCGGGTCACGAAACTGACCACCGCACCGCCTGAGCCGCCCTGCTGCGCCATCGCCAGCTCGTGCTGAGGATGCGACGGCAGGCCCGGGTAATAGACCCGAGCCACCTGCGGCTGCACCTCCAGCCACTGCGCCAGCGCCAGCGCGGTCTCGCTCTGCGCCTTCATGCGGATCGACAAGGTCTCGAGTCCCTTCAGCACCACCCAGGCATTGAACGGCGACAGGCACATGCCGGCCGAGCGCATCAGGGCCATGAACGGGCCGTCGATCAGCGCCGCCGGGCCGCAGACGGCACCGGCCACCACGCGGCCCTGGCCGTCGAGGTACTTGGTGCCCGAATGGATGATCAGGTCGGCGCCCAGCTTGACGGGCTGCTGCAGCGCCGGCGAGCAGAAGCAGTTGTCGACCGCCAGCAGCGCGCCCGCACCGTGGGCGATGTCGGCCAGTGCGCGGATGTCGCAGACCTCGGTCAGCGGATTGCTGGGCGTCTCGGCAAACAGCAGCCGGGTGTTGGGCTGCAGCGCGGCGCGCCACTCGGCCACGTCGGTCTGCGAGACGAACGTGGTCTGCACGCCGAACTTGCCGAACTCGGCCTGCAGCAGCTTGATGGTCGAGCCGAACACGCTGCGCGAGCAGATGATGTGATCGCCCGACTTCAGCAGCCCCATCACCAGCAGCATGATGGCCGACATGCCGCTGCTGGTGGCGATGCAGGCCTCGGTGCCCTCGAGCGCCGCCAGCCGGCGCTCCATCATCATCGTGGTCGGGTTGGTGAAGCGACTGTAGACGAACGCCTCTTCTTCATTGGCGAACCGCGCCGCCGCCGTCGCGGCATCGGGATGCACGAAGCTGCTGGTCAGGAACAGCGCCTCGGAGTTCTCGCCCCAGGGCGTGGCGGGCAGGCCTTCACGCACCGCGATGGTTTCCAGCCGGACATCGGTCGGCAGATCGACGCGCGGCAGGCGGCCGGGCTCTCGGGTTGATCGGCTCATGTCGGCGCCTTTCACTCGCTTGCGTTCTGCAGCGCCAGACGGGTGCGATCAGCCGTCTCTTCGTCCTGCGGCTGCGAACTGCGCTGGGTCAGGATGGCGTCGAAATCCGCCGCCGTGACGTCGCCGGTGATGTAGTGACCGTCGAAACACGAGGCCTCGAAGCCCGCCAGCGCCGGGTTCAGCGCCGACACGGCGCGCTTCATCGCGTCGACGTCCTGGTAGATCAGCGCGTCGCAGCCGATGTACTGACGGATCTCTTCGGTCGTGCGGCCATGCGCGATCAGCTCCGAGTTGGTCGGCATGTCGATGCCGTAGACGTTCGGAAACCGCACCGGCGGCGCCGCCGACGCCATGTAGACCTTGTTGGCGCCGGCCTCGCGCGCCATCTGCACGATCTCTTTCGAGGTGGTGCCGCGCACGATCGAATCGTCGACCAGCAGCACGTTGCGGCCCTTGAACTCCATGCCGATCGCGTTGAGCTTCTGGCGCACGCTCTTCTTGCGCACCGACTGGCCCGGCATGATGAAGGTGCGGCCCACGTAGCGGTTCTTGACGAAACCCTCGCGGTAGGGCTTGCCCAGCTTCTGCGCCAGCTGCATCGCCGACGGCCGGCTCGACTCGGGGATCGGGATCACCACGTCGATCTCGTTGGGCGGCAGCGTGTTGATGACGCGCTGCGCCAGGGTCTCGCCCATGTTGAGGCGCGCGTGATAGACCGAAATGCCGTCGATCACCGAATCGGGCCGCGCCAGGTAGACGAACTCGAACACGCACGGATTGAGCGACGGCGCCACCGCGCATTGCTGCGCGTGCAACTGGCCGTCCATGTCGATGAAGACCGCCTCGCCCGGCGCGATGTCGCGCTCGAAATGATGGCCGGTGCCTTCGAGGGCGACCGATTCGCTGGCGATCATCCATTCGGTGCCGTCGGCGCCGGGCATCGAGCCGATGCACAGGGGGCGGATGCCGTAGGGATCGCGAAACGCCACCAGCCCGTAGCCGGCGATCATCGCGACCACCGCATACGAGCCCTTGACGCGGCGGTGCACCGCGCTGATCGCCTTGAACACCTCGACGGCGGTCAGCGGCAGATCACGCGCCGCCAGCTCGAGCTCGTGCGCCAGGATGTTGATCAGCACCTCGGTGTCGCTCTCGGTGTTGAGGTGGCGTCGGTCGATGCCGAACAGCTCCTTCTTCAGCGCGTGGGCATTGGTGATGTTGCCGTTGTGCACCAGCACCAGGCCGAACGGCGCATTGACGTAGAAGGGCTGGGCCTCCTCCTCGCTGTAGGCGTTGCCGGCGGTCGGGTAGCGCACCTGGCCGAGGCCGATCGTGCCGGGCAGTGCCCGCATGTTGCGGGTGCGGAACACGTCGCGCACCATCCCCCGCGCCTTGTGCATGAAGAACTTGGTGCCCACTGCGGTCACGATGCCGGCGGCATCCTGCCCACGATGCTGCAGCAGCAAGAGCGCGTCATAAATCAACTGGTTGACGGGCGACTTGGAAGTCACCCCGACGATGCCACACATCGATCACTCCGAAAGTTGTAGGTCAGCTGAGCGCTCGACCGGTTGGTAACCAGGCGGGCCTGCCGACAGCAGGTCCGCATTGTCCACGTTCAGCCGCGGCCAGCGCCGCGAACGGGTGTCGTCCAGTCCTTGGGCAGCAGTGGCGCGATGCCCTCGAGCAGCCACACGGTCGCGGCCACCGAGCGGGATTCAGCCCAGAACGGCTGTCGTGCCAGGGGCGTCAGGCCGGCCAGCGTCACCAGCACCAGCACGATCAGCACCGCCCTCAGGACACCGAAGACGCCACCGAGCAGGCGATCGACCGGTGCCAGCGGCGTGGCCTTGAGCACCTGGCTGACCAGCCAGGCCAGCAGGCGCCACGCAAACAGGACCACCACGAAGCACAGCACGAACCCCAGCGCCTGGCGGGCCACCGGACTCATCGGCATCCAGGCGACCGTCAGCCCGACCGGCGCAGCCCAGGCCTGCGCCACCAGCCAGGCGATCAGCCAGCCGATCACCGACATCACCTCCAGCACCAGCCCGCGCAAGACGCCGAGCAGCACCGACAGCAGCCCGACCACGATCACGAACAGATCGATCCACCCGATACCCGCCATGAATTCGGGCGTCAAAGCGGCACGACGGCGCCGGGCAGGCCTGCTGCACGCAACTTCGCGAGCGCACGATCGGCCTCTTCGCGCGAATTGAACGGCCCCAGCCGCACGCGGGTGCGACGGCCACCGGCCGTCTCGACGTCCTGCTCGGTGGCTCGAAGGCCGAGCTTCTCGATGCGCTGGCGAGCCTCGCGCACGGTCGCCGCCTCGGCGAATGCGCCGACCTGAACCATGAACCGCGTGCCGGATTCGGCCTTCGCGGCGGCGGCTTGAGCCTTGTCGGCGGCCGCCTTGGCAGCCGCAGCGGCCGCCGCACGCTCGGCGGCAGCCCGTTCCGCAGCTCGCTCCGCGGCCTTCTCTGCGGCTTTCTCGGCGGCCAGGCGATCGGCGCGGGCCGCTCGTTCTCTTGCAGCCTTTTCCGCTGCAGCGTTGTCCATCACCGGCTTGGCCGCCGGCGCCGGTGCGGTCACGGCCGGCTGGCGTGGCGGACTTGCCTCGATCGCAGCGGTCGACGACGGGGGCGCGGCCTGTGGCAGCGGCTGCGCCGGGGCATCGGGCAGCGTCGGCACAGGCGGGGGAGGCGGCACCGGGATCGGCGCCGGCGCCGCGACGGGTGCAGGCGCCTGGACGGCATCCTTGTGCGGCAGCACGATCGCGATCGAGGTGTCGAGCGGTCGCGGCTGCGATTCGAACACCATCGGCAAGGCGATCACGGCCAGCACCACGAGCACGGCCGCGCCGATCAGTCGACGACGGGCACGCACGCGCAGCCGCTCCGCCGATGCGGCGTCTTGTGCAACGGCAGCGCGTTGCTGACGCCGGGGGTCGCGTTTACGTTGGAAGGAGGAGAACAAACCCATCTGGATCGGCAACGACGCACCGTATTGCGTGGGTGATGACGGCAAGCTGCGACGCGCCCGGTGCGCATCCGCCTGAACGGTTCAACCGAGGTGTGCGCTTCCCAGGCGTGGCACGCCGGCCGACAGAACGCCACCCACTGTGAAAAACGAACCGAAGACCACAATTCTATCAGTGGGGTCTGCCGCCGAAACCGCTGCGGCCAGCGCCTCGACCGGCCCGGCGTGGGTCGAACACGAAGCCGTCGGCAGAGGTGCCAGGCCCGGCGCCCGCGCCTGCCGGGCCTGGCCGACCGCCTCGGCCAGACGGGCTGCACCGGCCGCACGAGGTGTCGGCAGGTCGCAGCAATACCAGGCGTCGACCATCGGCAGCAGCGCCTGGATCAGCCCGGGCAGATCCTTGTCGGCCATCGCGCCGAGAACGGCATGGGTGCGCGGGTAGTAGCCCATCTGATCGAGGTTCTGTGCCAGCACCGCCGCGGCATGCGGGTTGTGCGCCACGTCGAACACCAGCGCCGGCTGGCCCGGCACGATCTGGAAGCGGCCCGGCAGCTCGACCATCGCCAGGCCATTGCGCACCGCCTGGGCCGGCACGGGCAAGACGGGGCGCAAGGCATCCAGGGCGGCCAGCACGCCCGAGGCGTTGAGCAACTGGTTGGCGCCGCGCAAGGCCGGGTAGCCGAGCGAGTTGTGACGCCGCGCGCGGCCGCTCCAGGACCACTGCTGGCGGTCGCCGGCGTAGTTGAAATCGCGGCCGAAGCACCACAGATCCGCACCCAGCTCGGCCGCCCGATCGAGCACGCTCTGCGGCGGCTGCGGGTCGGACACCACCACCGGCTTGCCGGCGCGCATGATGCCGGCCTTCTCGCGGCCGATCGCTTCGCGGTCGGCGCCGAGGTAGTCCATGTGGTCGAGGTCGATGCTGGTGATGATGGCGCAGTCGGTGTCGATCACGTTGACGGCATCGAGGCGCCCGCCCAGGCCGACCTCGAGCACCACCGCGTCGAGCGGCTGAGCGGCCATGCAGTGCAGCAAGGCCAGCGTGGTGAACTCGAAATAGGTCAGCGGCTCATCGCCCCGCGCGGCTTCGACCGCCTCGAAGTGCGCCAGCAGCTGCGCCTCCTTGACGATCTCGCCGTTCAGGCGCAAGCGCTCCTCGAAATGCACCAGATGCGGCGAGGTGTAGACGCCCACCCGGTAGCCCGCCTGCTGCAGGATGGCCTCGAGCATCGCGCAGGTCGAACCCTTGCCGTTGGTGCCGGCAACGGTGAAGACCGGCACGTCGAAGGCCAGGCCGAGGCGCTCGCGAACACGCGCCACGCGCGCCAGCGTCAGGTCGATCGTCACCGGATGCAGGCGCTCGCAATGGGCCAGCCAGTCGGCCAAGGTCTTGGACATGAAGGATGCTGCCGCGGGAGCGAGCAGAAAAGGAGGCCTCAAAGACAAGGGGCGCCTCGCGACGCCCCCCGGGAAATTCAGTCGAGCGATCTCAGGCGACGGCGTCGGCGCTCTGGCGCTGCAGCATGGCCAGCGTGCGGGCGATGGTCGAACGCAGCTGACGGCGGTCGACGATCATGTCGAGCGCGCCCTTCTCGAGCAGGAACTCCGAACGCTGGAAGCCTTCGGGCAGCTTCTCGCGCACGGTGTTCTCGATCACGCGCGGGCCGGCAAAGCCGATCAGCGCCTTGGGCTCGGCGATCACCACATCACCCACGAAGGCAAAACCGGCCGACACGCCACCCATCGTCGGATCGGTCAGCACGCTGATGTAGGGCAGCTTGGCTTTGGCCAGGCGGGTCAGCGAGGCGTTGGTCTTGGCCATCTGCATCAGCGACAGCAGGCCCTCCTGCATGCGTGCGCCACCGGTGGCGGTGAAGCAGACGAACGGCACCTTCTGCTCGATCGCCGCCTCGACGCCGCGCACGAAGCGCTCGCCGACCACCGAGCCCATCGAGCCGCCCATGAACTCGAACTCGAAGGCGGCCACGACCAGCGGGATGCTCATCACCGAGCCGCCCATCACGACCAGCGCATCGGTCTCGCCGGTGGCTTCCATGGCCTCCTTGATGCGCTCGGAGTACTTCTTGCTGTCCTTGAACTTGAGCGCGTCGACCGGCACCACTTCCTGGCCGATCTCGTAGCGCCCTTCCTGATCCAGGAAGGAATCGAGTCGCGCACGCGCGTCGATGCGGTGATGGTGCGTGCACTTGGGGCAGACGTTGACGTTCTGCTCTAGGTCGGTCTTGTAGAGCACCGTCTCGCAGGACGGGCATTTGACCCACAGCCCTTCCGGCACCGTGCGGCGGTCGGTCGGATTGGTGTGCTGGATCTTGGGCGGCAGCAGCTTGTCGAGCCAACTCATGCGTGTGTTCCTTGCAGGGTGTCGAGGGCCGTGCGAATTTCGGCGATGAAACCGGCAGCCACCGGTACCACCCGCTCACGCGGCTCGTTTTCGATCAGTTGAATGATACGGGAACCGATCACCACGGCGTCCGATACCCGGGCCACCGCCACGGCCGTCGCCGCGTCGCGGATGCCGAATCCCACGCCGACCGGCACGCTCACATGGCTGCGGATGCGCGGGATCATGCGGGCCACCGCGTCGGTGTCGAGGTTGCCCGAGCCGGTCACGCCCTTGAGCGACACGTAGTACACGTAGCCGGTGGCGATGCGGCCGACGTCGGCCATGCGGGCATCGGTCGAGGTCGGCGCCAGCAGGAAGATCGGGTCGAGATCGGCCGCACGCAGGCGATCGGCGAACGCCTCGCACTCCTGCGGCGGGTAGTCGACCACCAGCACGCCGTCGACACCGGCCGCACGCGCATCGTCGACGAACCGATCCGGGCCGTAACGCTCGACCGGGTTGGCGTAGCCCATCAGCACCACCGGCGTGGTGTCGTCGGTTTCGCGGAACCGCGCCACCATCGCCAGCACGTCGGCGGTGGAGATGTTGCGCGAGAGTGCGCGTTCACTGGCGCGCTGGATCACCGGGCCATCGGCCATCGGATCCGAAAACGGCACGCCCAGTTCGATCACGTCGGCACCCGCCTTGGCCATGGCGTGCATCAGATCGACCGTGATGTCGGCAAACGGATCGCCGGCAGTCACATACGGAATCAGCGCCTTGCGGCCCTGCCCGGCCAGGCGCGCGAAGGTGGCGGCGATGCGGCTCATTGCACACCCCCGGCCTTGCGCTGGATCTCGACCACGGACGGATCGCCGCCCTTCACGCTCTGGCCGCGGCACGACGGCCGGCAGTAGAAATCGGCGCCCGACAGGTCGGCCACCGTGCCGATGTCCTTGTCGCCACGGCCCGACAGATTGACGAGGACGTGCTGGTCCGGGCGCATGGTCTTGGCCAGTTTCATCGCGTAGGCAACCGCGTGGCTGGATTCGAGTGCCGGGATGATGCCCTCGGCGCGGCACAGGTAATGGAAGGCCTGCAGCGCCTCGGCATCGGTGATGCCGACGTATTCGGCACGGCCGATGTCCTTCAGGTAGGCGTGCTCGGGGCCGACGCCGGGGTAGTCGAGACCGGCCGACACCGAGTGCGTCTCGGTGATCTGGCCGTTGGCGTCCTGCAGCACATAGGTGCGGTTGCCGTGCAGCACGCCGGGGGAGCCGCGTTGCAAGGAGGCCGAATGCTTGCCGCTTTCCATGCCCTCGCCCGCCGCCTCGACACCGATCAGGCGCACGCCTTCATGCGGGATGTAGGGATAGAAGATGCCCATCGCGTTGCTGCCGCCACCGACACAGGCCACCACCGCATCGGGTTGACGGCCCGCGAGGGCGGGCATCTGCACCAGGCATTCGTCGCCGATCACGCGCTGGAAGTCGCGCACCATCGCCGGATACGGGTGCGGCCCCGCCACCGTGCCGATGATGTAGAAGGTGTTCTCGACGTTGGTGACCCAGTCGCGCATCGCCTCGTTGAGCGCATCCTTGAGCGTCTTGCTGCCCGACTCGACCGGCACCACGCGCGCGCCCAGCAGGTTCATGCGGTAGACGTTGGGGCTCTGGCGCTTGACGTCCTCGCTGCCCATGTAGACCACGCATTCCATGCCGTAGCGCGCGCAGATGGTGGCGGTGGCCACGCCATGCTGGCCGGCACCGGTCTCGGCGATCACGCGCGGCTTGCCCATGCGCCGGGCGAGCAGCGCCTGGCCGATGGTGTTGTTGATCTTGTGCGCGCCGGTGTGGTTGAGATCCTCGCGCTTGAGGTAGATCTGCGCGCCGCCCACTTCACGGCTCATGCGTGCGGCGTGATAGACCGGGCTCGGGCGGCCGACGAAATGCGCCAGTTCGTTGCGGAATTCGGCGATGAACTCGGGGTCGTGGCGGTAACGCTCGTAGGCCGCATTCAGTTCGTCGAGCGCGTGGCTCAGGGTTTCGGCGACAAAGCTGCCGCCGTAGATCCCGAAATGCCCGCGGGCATCGGGTTGCTGGTAATCGAACATCGGATCTGTCTCTCGGCTCAATATCCGCTGCTGGCGTCGATCGAACGCGCATCAGCATCACGGACGGCTTCGCAAAACTGGCGCATCAGCACGGCATCCTTGATGCCCTTGGCCGACTCGACGCCAGAACTCACATCAACGGCCCACGGCCGGACGCGAAGCACTCCATCGGTCACGTTTGCAGGATTCAACCCACCAGACAAAACGACCGGACGGGGCACGTCTGAGGGAATGAGCGACCAATCGAAGACCTTTCCGCCGCCGCCATAACCCTCGACATGGGCGTCGAGCAGGATGGCCTGGGCGCTGGTGTAGGAGCGTGCGAAGTTTAACAAGTCGAAACCCGGATCCATGCGCGCAGCACGCAGATACGGTCGGCCCGAGGCCTCGCACTGCGCCGGTGTTTCGTCACCGTGAAACTGCAGCAGCAGGTTCGGGATCTGCTCGCAGGCCCGTTCGACGTCTTCCGGCGACGCATTCACGAACAATCCGACCGGGGTCACGAAGGGTGGCAGGCGCCGAGCCAGATCGCTCGCCAGGGCCAGGCTGACATGGCGCGGGCTGCGTGGATAGAAGACCAGACCGATCGCATCGGCGCCGGCAGCCACGGCCACATCCACGTCACCGGGCCGCGTCAGGCCGCAGATCTTGATGCGTGTTCGGGCAGGCGAAAGAATCATGACAACAAGCCTCAGGCCCCCGGCAGCCAGTCGAAAGCGGGTGTGTGCTCGGGCAGAACAAGCTCGGCATCGTAGCGCGGGCCCAGAAAATACAGCCCGTCGGGAGAAAAGGTCGGCGCCGCCAGCCGGCGGTCACGCGACGCCAGAACCCCGGCGAGCCAGGCCGGATCGCGTGCACCGGTGCCGACCGCGATCAGGCACCCCATCAGGTTGCGGATCATGTGGTGCAGGAACGCGGAAGCCTCGAAATCGAAGCGCCAGTACGGGCCATGCCGGCCGATCCGGATGGTGCGCATCTGCTTGACCGGCGACAGCGCCTGGCAATCGGCCGACCGGAAAGCCGAGAAGTCGTGCTCGCCGATCAGCAAGGCCGCAGAGGCCTCCATGCGCGCCTGATCCAGCGGGCGGAAGATCCAGCCGACCTGCCCGGCCTCCATCGCCGGACGCACCGGCGACTCGAGCAGCACATAGGCATAGCGCCGGGCTCGCGCCGCATTGCGGGCATGGAAGGCATCGGGCACAGGCCGACACCACTGGACCGCCACGTCCGGCGGCAGGTAGGTGTTGGTGCCACGGACCCACGAAAAGGGCTCGCGGTCGCGATCGGTATCGAGGTGGACGACCTGATTGAGCGCGTGAACCCCCGCATCGGTGCGCCCGGCGCAGCTGACGCGGATCGGCGTGGCGGCAAAGCGGCACAAGGCCGCTTCGAGCACATCCTGGACGGTCGCCCCGTTGGTCTGGCTCTGCCAGCCCCTGTAGGCCGATCCGCGGTAGCTCAGGCCCAGCGCCAGACGCAAGGCCGTCGCCCCCGTTCAATCACGAGCGCGCTCAAGCGAGACCGTCGAGCATGGCCTGCGCCTTGGCCTTGAGTGCGCCGTCGGCGTTCTCGATGACCTCCTGCAGCAGATCCCGTGCACCTTCGTAGTCACCGATCTGGTTGAACTCTTCAGCCAGCTCGAGCTTGCGTGCCAGCGGATCCGAACCGTCGTCCTCGCCCACATCGAAGGCCGACATGGTGTCGGTTGATGCCAGATTGGCAGGCACGCTGGGCGCGGCATCCAGGTCGAGCGAGATGTCGGCCAGATCGATCGAGGACGGACGCGAACTCGGGGCTGCAGCCGGCGCATCGAACTGAGGCAGATCGTGCAGGTCGAAGTCCAGGCTGTGCGTGCCGGAATCGAGATTGCTGCCCGGCACCGACGGCGCAGCATCGAAACCGGCCGGTGCGCTGCTGAAGGCACTGGGCACCGAAGGCGCTGCTTCGTCCATCCGGGCAGGCATCGAGATGTCGAGGTCGACATCCGCAGACGAGCCCGAGGGAATGTCACCGGTCAGATCGAGATCGGGCACGCTGTGCTCGAAACGCGACGGAGACGGCACGATCGACTGAGGCATCGTGCTCGCGCCGAGCATCTCGCTGCCGACGTCGGCCGAGCTTCCGGAGCCGGGCTGGCCACCGGGTTCGTAGAGCGGATTCTCAGGGTCGATCGAACGGCCCAGCTCTTGCGCACGAACCCAGTCTTCACCTTGGCCACCGGTCAGTCCGTAGAGCTCGCCGGCGAGCAGTTCGTAGCCCTTGGTGTCGCGGCGCTTGGCGTAGACCTCGAGCAACTTGGTGCGGATGGCCAGGCGCTCGGGATTGGCGCGCATCGCCTCCTTGAGGATTTCCTCGGCTTGCAGATCGCGGCCATAGGCGAGATAGACATCCGCCTCGGCGACCGGATCGACGTCGCCGATCGCATCGATCTGGCTGAGCGAATAGCTCATCGACGACGGCGCGCCCGATGCATCACGGGTGTCGATGCGCTGACCACCGCTGGCACCGAAGAACGAATCCGGCTGCAGACGGCTTTCAAGGAAGGACGTCACACCGGCGTCTTCCTTGCCCTTGCCGCGCAGACGGTAATAGCCCAGACCCGCCAGCAGCGCGAGGACCAGACCGGCCCCCGGCAGAACCCACGGGTTTTCGGACAACGAGTCGATCAGCGACGGCTGGTCGTCGGCAGCCTGCTCGGGCGCCGGTGCGGACGGCATGACCGAGGCAGCAGGCGCTACCGCCATCGCGGCCGGGCTGGCCGCATCGCTTGCAGCGGCTGCCGCTTCAGGCGCAGAAGCCTGTGATGCCGCGGGCTCCGCAGCAGCGACGACAACGGCAGGCGGCGCCGAAGCGGCCGACGCCGCCACCGGCGCGGGCTCAGGCGCGGCACCGACGCTCAACGCGGGCAAAGGTGACGAGGCGGCGACCGCAGCAGCAGGCTTGCGAGCCATCTGTGCTTCCGACGCGGCCTGGAGCTTCTTCAGCTCTTCGACGTTGCGCTGGATCTCGGTGGCACGAGCGGCGGCTTCCTTGGCGGCGCGCTCCTTGGCGATCGCATCTTCGGCGCTTGCAACCACCGCGCCGGTGGCCGGCTTGCCCTTGTCGAGACGCAGGCGATCCTGGGTCTGGCTCTGGGACTGCTTGTTGTCCTGCACCTCGGCCCGGACCGTGCCGGTCGCCTGGCGGGCGGGTGCGGTGTCGTCCTTGGGCTCGGGAACCGATGAGGCGAGACGCTGCCGATAGGCATTGAAATCGGCACTCTGGGCCTGGATGATCTGGCGCGCCTCCTGGGCATCGATCGCGGTCATCTGCTCCGACGACGGCACGTTCAACACGACACCCGCCTTCAGGCGGTTCATGTTGTCACCCGTGAAGGCCTGCGGATTGCCACGGAACAGGCCCACCAGCGCCTGATCGAGCGACGCGCCACCGGACTGCAGCTTCGACGAGATGGACGTCAGCGTGTCGCCACGCTTGACGCGGTATTCGGTCGGCGGGGACGACGCCGATGCATCGGGCTCGGCAGCCGGCTTGCGCAACGCGAGCTCGCCCCGGGCCGGGGCGACAGGCGCCGGCGACAGCGCAGGCGCCGGTGCGGTGGGCGCGGGTGTCGGTGCCGCAGCAACCGGAGCCGGCACCTGAACCGGCGGCTCGACTCGGGTCGGTGCCGGAGCCGGCGCAGCGGCGATGGCCGGCGCGGGCGCAGACGGCGCGCGTGCGGTTGCCGGCGGATCGAACAGGAGCGTGTACTCGCGCAACAGCCGACCGCTGGACCACGAAATCTCGAGGATCACGTCGACGAACGGTTCCTGCACCGACTGGTCGCTGGAGATCCGCAGGAACGGCGTGCCGTCGGCGCGACGCTGCAGCGTGACGCTGGTGGCCGGCAGGACGGGGTTGTAGTCGACACCCGCGATTCGATACGAATCAGGCGGCGCGACACGAACACGCAGGTTCGATGCCTCGTCGGGCGTCAGGCTGGTGACATCGATCTCTGCACGCAGACCCTCTCCCAGCGCAGACTGCACCGTCAGTCGGCCCAGGCTCAGGGCCCAGGCAGAGGGCGCGGCGCAAATCGCAGCCGTCACGGCAACCGCAGCTGCCACTTGCTTCAGAGCCAAACGCCCCGTACGCGTCATATCGGTTTTCAAGGCGTCTCCCATGCAATGGCTCGAACAATACCCCCAAGCCATCTCAGTCAGGTCGAGCAAACAGTTCAGTTAAGTGCAGGAACGAGCCTGTTGGCGATCATCACACAGCCGACTCAAATTTCCTGAAATCACAATAACATCAAGAAGATACAAAGACAAGCTCATGCAGTGGCTGATGTTTGCGGCGATCAGTCCCCATGCGCATGATGTCGTGACGGTCGTTGTCGAGGGACAACGACCGCCAAGCCCGTCCTGTCGATCAATCAAGCCGACTCAGGCGGCCAGCAGGATGCGCAACATGCGCCGCAGCGGCTCCGCAGCGCCCCACAGCAGCTGATCGCCGATGGTGAAGGCGCCGACGTATTCAGGGCCCATCGCCAGCTTGCGGATGCGACCGACCGGAATCGTCATCGTGCCGGTGACGGCCACCGGCGTCAGGTCCTTGATCGTCGCTTCGCGGGTATTGGGAACCACCTTCACCCACTCGTTGTCGGCGGCGATCATGGCCTCGATGTCTGCCACCGGCACGTCCTTCTTGAGCTTGAAGGTCAGCGCCTGGCTGTGGCAGCGCATCGCACCGACGCGCACGCAGAAACCGTCGACCGGGATGGCCGCCGAGCCGAAGCCCTCGCCCAGGCCGAGGATCTTGTTGGTCTCGGCCATGCCCTTCCACTCTTCCTTGGATTGGCCGTTGCCCAGGTCCTTGTCGATCCAGGGGATCAGCGAACCGCCCAGCGGCACGCCGAAGTTGGCGGTCTGCTCGGCCGTCAGGCCGCGCTGGGTGGCGATGACCTGGCGGTCGATCTCGAGGATGGCGCTCTTCGGGTCGTCGAGCAGTGCGCGCACCGAGGCGTTGAGCGTGCCGTACTGCGTCAGCAGTTCGCGCATGTGCTGGGCACCGCCGCCGCTGGCCGCCTGGTAGGTCTGGGTGCTCATCCACTCGACCAGGCCGGCCTTGTAGAGCGCGCCCACGCCCATCAGCATGCAGCTGACGGTGCAGTTGCCACCGACCCAGTTGCGCCCGCCCTTGGCCAGCGCATCCTTGATCACCGGCGAGTTGACCGGGTCGAGGATGATGACCGCGTCGGACTCCATGCGCAGCGTCGACGCCGCATCGATCCAGTGGCCGTTCCAGCCCGCCGCACGCAGCTTGCCGAACACCGCCGAGGTGTAGTCGCCACCCTGAGCGGTGACGATGATGTCGCAGCGCTTGAGCGCGTCGATGTCGTACGCGTCCTGCAGCGTGGTCTCGTTCTTCGCCTGCGCCGGAGCCTTGCCGCCCGAGTTCGAGGTCGAGAAGAACAGAGGCTCGAAGTGCGCGAAGTCATCTTCAGCCTGCATGCGATCCATCAGGACCGAGCCGACCATGCCGCGCCAGCCGACCAAACCTACGAGTGCCATTTCCGTGATTCCTTGTTGAGCGTTGTCCCGGACCCCTGAATCCCCCGGCTCGCTTCGCCGGGGTCCAGGTGTGGGGGCGAGACGAAACCGAGCGATCAGCTCTTGGTAATCGTTTTGGTCATGGTGGCGCCAGTGAGCGCCGCCACGACGGCGTCGCCCATCTCGCGCGTGCCCACCCGCGTCGTGCCCTCGGATGCGATGTCGACCGTGCGGTAACCCGCAGACAGCACCGCGCTCACCGCAGATTCGATCCGGTCGGCGGCTTGTGCTTGGTTGAGGGAGTAGCGGAGCATCATGGCAGCGGACAGGATTGTAGCCAACGGGTTTGCAATACCCTGACCGGCGATGTCGGGCGCACTGCCGTGGCTGGGCTCGTAAAGGCCCTGGTTGTTCGCGTTCAGCGACGCCGACGGCAGCATGCCGATCGAGCCGGTCAGCATCGCCGCCGCGTCGGACAGGATGTCGCCGAACATGTTGCCCGTCACCATCACGTCGAACTTCTTGGGCGCCTTGACCAGTTGCATCGCGGCGTTGTCGACGTACATGTGGTCGAGCGCCACGTCCGGGTACTCCTTGCCGACCTCGGTGACCACGTCCTTCCAGAGCTGGAAGGTCTCCAGCACATTGGCCTTGTCGACACTGGTGACACGCTTGTCGCGCAGGCGCGCGGCCTTGAACGCCACGTGCGCGATGCGCTCGATCTCGGGGCGGCTGTAGCGCATGGTGTCGAACGCTTCTTCGGCACCCGGAAAGTGCCCGTCGACCGCGATGCGGCGCCCGCGCGGCTGGCCGAAGTAGATGTCGCCGGTCAGCTCGCGGATGATCAGGATGTCGAGCCCCGCCACCAGTTCGGGCTTCAGGCTCGACGCGTGCGTGAGCTGCTCGTAGCAGATCGCCGGACGGAAGTTCGCGAACAGCCCGAGGTTCTTGCGAAGGCCCAGGATGGCCTGCTCGGGGCGCAGCGAGCGCTCGAGCTTGTCGTACTTCCAGTCACCCACGGCGCCGAACAGCACCGCGTCGGCGGCCTTGGCCAGGTTGAGCGTCGAATCGGGCAGCGGGTGGCCGTGCGCCTCGTAGGCTGCGCCGCCGACCAGCGCCGTTTCCATCTCGAACGGCAGGTCGAGCACGTTCAGGACCTTGACGGCCTCGGCGACGATTTCGGTGCCGATGCCGTCACCCGGCAGGATTGCGATCTTCATGTCTGTGTTTCCTTGTAGTGGTGACGCGGCGCTCAGAGCAGGCGCTGGCCCAGCCACGGCATCTTGGCCAGGCGCTCGGCCTCGAAGGCCTTGATCTTGTCGGCGTGGCGCAGCGTCAGACCGATGTCGTCGAAGCCGTTGACGAGGCAGTACTTGCGGAACGCCTGCACCTCGAACGGCAGCTCGGTGCCGTCGGCCTTGATCACCACCTGGCGCGGCAGGTCGATCGTCAGCTGATAGCCGACGAAACCATGCACCTCGTCGAACAGGCGCGCGACCACGCTCTCGGGCAGCACGATCGGCAGGATGCCGTTCTTGAAGCAGTTGTTGAAGAAGATGTCGGCAAAGCTCGGCGCGATCAGCACCCGGAAGCCGTATTGACCGAGCGCCCACGGCGCGTGTTCACGGCTCGAACCGCAGCCGAAGTTCTCGCGCGTCAGCAGGATCGAGGCGCCCTGGTAACGCGGCTGGTTCAGCACGAAATCGGGGTTGGGCTTGCGCACCACCGACTCCTGGCCGGGCTCGCCCTTGTCGAGGTAGCGCCATTCGTCGAACAGGTTCGGGCCGAAGCCGGAACGCTGGATCGACTTGAGAAACTGCTTCGGGATGATCGCGTCGGTGTCGACATTGGCGCGATCCATCGGGGCCACCAGGCCCTTGTGCACGGTGAAGGCTTGCATGCTGTTGACTCCTTACGCGATGCGACGCACGTCGACGAAGTGGCCGTTCATGGCCGCAGCCGCAGCCATCGCCGGGCTGACCAGGTGGGTTCGGCCACCGGCACCCTGGCGACCCTCGAAGTTGCGGTTGCTGGTGGAAGCGCAGCGCTCGCCCGGCTCCAGGCGGTCGGCGTTCATCGCCAGGCACATCGAGCAGCCCGGCTCGCGCCACTCGAAACCGGCCGCCTTGAACACCTCGTGCAGCCCCTCGGCCTCGGCCTGCGCCTTCACCAGGCCCGAGCCCGGCACCACCAGCGCCAGCTTGACATTGCTCGCCACGCGCCCGCCGATGCGGCGCACCACGGCAGCGGCTTCGCGCATGTCCTCGATGCGGCTGTTGGTGCACGAGCCGATGAAGACCTTGTCGATGCGCACATCGGAGATCGCCTTGTTCGGCTCCAGGCCCATGTAGGCCAGCGCGCGCTCGATCGAGCCGCGCTTGACATCGTCCTTTTCCTTGTCGGGATCGGGCACGCGGTCCTCGATCGACAGCACCATCTCGGGCGACGTGCCCCAGGTCACCTGGGGGCGGATCTGCGCGGCGTCGATCTCGACCACCGCGTCGAACTTCGCGTCGGCATCCGAGCGCAGCGTGCGCCAGTGGATCGCGGCCTGGTCGAACTCGACGCCCTTGGGCGCGAACGGCCGGCCCTTGACGTAGTTGATCGTGGTCTCGTCGACCGCGACCATGCCGGCGCGCGCGCCGCCCTCGATCGCCATGTTGCAGACCGTCATGCGGCCTTCCATGCTCAGCGCGCGAATCGCGCTGCCGCCGAACTCGATCGTGTAGCCGGTGCCGCCCGCGGTGCCGATGCGGCCGATGATGGCCAGCGCGATGTCCTTGGCGCCGCAACCCTTGGGCACGACACCCTCCACCTTGACCAGCATGTTCCTGGCCTTCTTGGCCAGCAACGTCTGGGTGGCCATCACGTGCTCGACCTCGCTGGTGCCGATGCCGTGCGCCAGCGCACCGAACGCGCCGTGCGTGCTGGTGTGGCTGTCGCCGCAGACGACCGTCATGCCCGGCAGCGTGGCGCCCTGCTCCGGGCCGATGACGTGCACGATGCCCTGGCGCTTGTCCATGAACGGAAAGTAGGCCGCCGCGCCGACCGCCGCGATGTTGCTGTCGAGCGTGGTGATCTGCAGCTTGCTGATCGGATCGGCGATGCCGTCGTAGCCCTGCTCCCAGCCGGTGGTGGGCGTGTTGTGATCGGCGGTGGCGACGATCGAACTGACACGCCAGACCTTGCGCCCGGCCAGACGCAGACCTTCGAAGGCCTGCGGGCTGGTCACTTCGTGCACCAGATGGCGATCGATGTAGAGCACGGCGGTGCCGTCCTCTTCGGTGTGGACGACGTGTTCGTCCCAGAGCTTGTCGTACAGGGTGCGTCCGGTCATGGCGGCTCCTGGTTCAAGGTTGAATGGAAACACGCCAACGCCGGCGTGATAGACGAAGACTCGGCACACGCGACCTGCATCGCGCATGGTCGAATGCAGAACGAAAAAAGCCTCTGACGAGTCAGAGGCTTTTTCGATACTTGGCGGAGACGGAGGGATTCGAACCCTCGATGCGCTTTTGGCACATACTCCCTTAGCAGGGGAGCACCTTCGGCCACTCGGTCACGTCTCCGAAGAGGGCAGAGTATAGCCCGTTTTCAGATTATTTAGCCAGCGATCTGATCGAGATCGAAAGCTTTGTGCAACGCACGCACCGCCAGCTCCATGTACTTCTCGTCGATCACGACCGAAGTCTTGATCTCGCTGGTGGTGATCATCTGGATGTTGATGCCGTCTTCGCTGAGCGTGCGGAACATCTTGCAGGCCACGCCCGCATGCGAGCGCATGCCGATGCCCACGATCGAGACCTTGCAGATCTTCGGGTCACCCACCACGTCGGCTGCGCCGAGCGCCGGCACGACCTGGTTCTTGAGCAGATCGAGCGTGCGGGCGTAGTCGTTGCGGTGCACGGTGAACGAGAAGTCGGTCTTGCCCGCGTGCGAGACGTTCTGCAGGATCACGTCGACGTCGATGTTGGCATCGGCCACCGGCCCCAGGATCTGGAAGGCGATGCCCGGCTTGTCGGGCACGCCGATGACGGTGACCTTGGCTTCGTCACGGTTGAAGGCAATGCCCGAGACAACGGCTTGTTCCATTTTTTCGTCTTCCTCGAAGGTGATCAGCGTGCCTGACTTGGCCTCTTCATCGATGTTGATATCCCAGGGCGTGAAGCTCGACAGCACACGCAGCGGCACCCGGTACTTGCCGGCAAATTCGACCGAGCGGATCTGCAACACCTTCGAGCCCAGGCTGGCCATCTCGAGCATCTCTTCGAAGCTCACGGTGTTGAGGCGGCGCGCCTCGGGAACCACGCGCGGATCGGTGGTGTAGACGCCGTCCACATCGGTGTAGATCAGGCATTCGGCCGCCTTCATGGCCGCAGCGACCGCAACCGCGGAGGTATCCGAACCGCCACGGCCGAGCGTCGTGACATTGCTGTCCTCGTCGACCCCCTGGAAGCCGGTGATGACCACCACCTTGCCCTCGGCCAGATCGGCACGCACGCGGGCGTCGTCGATGCTCTCGATGCGCGCCTTGGTGTGCGAACTGTCGGTGCGGATCGGCACCTGCCAGCCCGAATAGCTGACGGCCTGCATGCCCTCGGCTTGCAGCGCCAGTGACAGCAAGCCCACCGAAACCTGCTCGCCGGTGCAGGCGATCATGTCGAGCTCACGCAGCATCGCGCTGGTGTGCGTGGCCGGCGACACCTCTTTGGCGAGGCCCAGCAGGCGGTTGGTTTCCCCGCTCATCGCGGAGGGCACGACCACCATCTGGTGGCCGGCGCGTGCCCACTTGGCGACACGCTTGGCGACATTGCGGATGCGCTCGGTCGAGCCCATCGACGTGCCGCCGTATTTATGAACGATCAAGGCCATTGCAGTGTGGCGAGGCTGAGGTAATCGGGCAGCGGGACGGCTGCGGCTGGGAACCGTGCATTTTAGCGGTGCGCCGCGGCGTGGGGATTCATGCAGCGGGTGGCGCATCCTCGACGGCGTCAGCAGCCTGCCAGCGCAGACGCGCCTGCGTGACGCCGATCGCCGCCACGCAGCGCGCATCAAGTCCCAGGCCCGGCACGTAGATCAGCTGTTCACCGACGTAGACCAGCGGCCCGCGGCGCGCCCAACTCGGCCGTGCCGCGGCCTGGAACTGCTTCTTCAAGGACCGCGGCACGCCCGCCGGATGCGACTGGAAACGCTCGCCACCGCAGCGCTCGCGCAAGGTCACTCCCGCCAGCGTCTCCAGGGCCGCGCCATCGCGCTCGACGACGTCGACCCAGAGCGTGCCGCGCCACGACGGCACCGCATTGGGGCCCGGCACGAGCGCCATCGGGACAGGCGATCGCGGCAAGGTGCCCGAGCCCTTCGCATCCGGATCGGCCACGATCGGGGGCAGGACATCCCGGCGCCAGCTGAGCCGCCCCCGATAGGCGGCCACGACACCCGCCGCATGCCGCCACGCGCCGTCCGGCGCGTGCGGCAGTTCGTCGGCAAGCCGCCGCAGGAGCGTCGCAGCCGGCGGCTGCCCGGCCGACTGCCGCAGCCAGTGGCGCAGGAGATTGCGGACTCGAGGCGCCCCCAACGCCAGCATCGGATCGATGGCGAGACCATCGGCACGACTCACGGCCTGCAGATCGGCCTCGGCGAGTGCCTGCATGCAGGCTTGAGCATCCTGAGCGTGCTGAACCGCCGCCGTCAGCGCGACATCGGCGTCGCCGAAGGCCTGGCGCAGGGCCGGCATCACCGTCAGACGCAGCCGGTTGCGGGCATGCCGCGGGCTGGCATTGCTGTCATCCTCGACGAACTCGAGCGCATGCGCATCGACATACGACTGGATCGCGGACCGCGGCCGATCCAGCCACGGCCGCGCCCAGGTCAGGCCCTCGCGCCAAGCGATCGAAGGCATCGCCGACAGGCCTGCCGCGCCGGCACCACGCAGCGCCTGCAGCAGGAAGGTCTCGACCTGATCGTCACGGTGATGCGCCAGCAGCACGGTGTCGCAGCCCGCCTCGCGAGCCATCGACGCGAGCGCACGATAGCGCTCGCGCCGGGCGAGTGCTTCGATGCTCTCGCCACGCGCGGGCTGCAAGGCCAGCGAACGCGTGTGCAGCCACAACCGCGCGCCTTGCAACGACAACGCCCGACATCGGCGTTCGCAGTGAGCCAGCCAGTCGGGCGCGAACGCGCTCAGGCCATGCTGCACATGGAGGGCATGAACGTCGACCCTGGCCGCAGCACACGCGACGGTGGCATGCAGAAGCGCGCTGGAATCACGCCCGCCGCTGTACGCCACCGCGATGCGCGTCTTGCCGCCGAGGAGCGCAGCGATGACGTCAAGCATGCAAACGAGAACGGCTGCTTGCGCAGCCGTTTCCGATGATCGTCACAGGGCCGACACGCAGCGCCCGGACAGGCCCGTCAGGCCTTGGTGTCGCTGAATCGACCGTAACCACGCAGGCGCTCGTAACGATGATCGAGCAGCTCGCGGGTCTTGAGATCGGCCACCTGGCGCAGCGCATCGTTGAGCGCGCGCTTGAGCTGCGCCGCCATCTGCTTGGGATCGCGATGTGCGCCACCGACCGGCTCGCTGACGATCTTGTCGATCAGGCCGAGCGCCTTGAGCCGGTGCGCGGTGATGCCCAGGGCCTCCGCGGCGTCGCTGGCTCGCTCGGAGGTCTTCCAGAGGATCGATGCGCAGCCTTCGGGCGAGATCACCGAATAGACCGAGAACTGCAGCATCAGCACCTGATCGGCCACGCTGATGGCCAGGGCGCCGCCCGAACCGCCTTCGCCGATGATGGTGGTGATGATCGGCACCTCGAGCTGCGCCATCTCGAAGATGTTGCGGCCGATCGCCTCGGACTGGCCACGCTCCTCGGCGCCGATGCCCGGATAGGCGCCCGGCGTGTCGACGAAGGTGAACACCGGCAGGCCGAACTTCTCGGCCAGGCGCATCAAACGCAAGGCCTTGCGATAACCCTCGGGCCGGGCCATGCCGAAGTTGCGCGCGGCACGCTCGCGGGTGTCGCGGCCCTTCTGGTGACCGAGCACCATGCAGGCCTGGCCGTTGAACCGCGCCAGCCCGCCGACGATCGACAGGTCATCGGCGAACGAACGATCGCCGTGCAGCTCCTCGAAGTCAGTGAACACTTCGTTGACGTAGTCCAGCGTGTACGGACGCTGCGGGTGACGCGCGATCTGCGTCACCTGCCAGGGCGACAGGCTCGAATAGATGTCCTTCGCCAGTCGCAGGCTCTTCTTGGACAGGCGGTCGATCTCTTCCGAGATGTCGACGGCCGACTCGTTCTGCACGTAGCGCAGTTCCTCGATCTTGGTTTCGAGCTCGGCGATGGGCTGCTCGAATTCGAGGAAATGTCGTTTGCTCATGTCTTGGGGTCCTCCAGGGAAGACGTCATGAAATCGTCGCGAAGTGTAGATCAGTACTCGACGGGCAACGGATCGAGGCTGCGCCAGATGTACCAGGTCGCGACGGACCTGAATGGCGCCCAGGCGTCGCCGACCTCGCGCGCCTCGGCACGCGACACCGGTTCGCCACTGAAATAGTTCAGGCTGATGCCCTTGATCAGCCCGACGTCGTCGAGCGGCAGCACGTTGGGGCGCATCAGGTGGAAGATCAGGAACATCTCCGCCGTCCAGCGGCCGATGCCCCGGATGGCGACCAGTTCTTCGATGATGGCCTCGTCGTCCATCGACAGCCAATCGGTCTCGTGGACACTGCGCTCGAGGAAGTGGTTCGCCAGGTCACGCAGGTAGTCGACCTTGCGTGCCGACAGGCCCGCCGCACGCATCGAGTCGATCGCCAGACCCTGCAGCCAATCGGGCGTCAGCGGCGCAGTCGGATCGACCGAGAGGGCGATGAACCGCCCCCACACCGCCTGCGCCGACTTGACCGAGATCTGCTGGCCGACGATCGACCGCGCCAGGGTCGTGAACGCGTCGCCGCGACTCTGCAGTCGCGCCTCGCCAAAACGCGGAATCAGGTTCTTCATGACCCGATCGCGCTTGACGAGGTGCCGGCACGCGTCGTCCCAATAGCCGGGCGCGACCAGCGAGGGCGCCGAATCCATGCTCATCGGAGCGGTCAAGCCTTGACCCAGGTGGTGCCTTGGGGCGTGTCTTTCAGCGTGATGCCCTGGGCCGCCAAGGCAAGCCGGATGCGGTCTGCCTCGGCAAAATTGCGCGCTGCCTTGGCCGCCTGCCGCTCGCCGATCTGCTGCTGGATGTGCGCTTCGTCGAGCCCGCCGGTGTCACCTTGCAAGAACGTGCGCGGCGACTGCTGCAACACGCCCAGCACAGCGCCGAGCCGCTTGAGCAGGCCGGCCGTGCCGGCGTCCTTGTTGCGGTTGACCTCACCCGCCAGATCGAACAGGACCGACACCGCGATCGGGGTGTTGAAGTCATCGTCCATCGCGGCCTTGAAACGGGCGGCGGCCGGATGGGTCCAGTCGATCTCGCTCGCATCGTCGACCGCAACGCCATCGAGGGCCGTGTAGAGCCGCGTCAGCGAGCTGCGCGCATCGTCGAGGCCGGCATCGCTGAAATTGAACGGGCTGCGGTACTGCACGCGCAACATGAAGAAGCGCACCGTCTCGCCGTCGTAACTCTTCAGCACATCGCGGATGGTGAAGAAGTTGCCCAGCGACTTCGACATCTTCTCGTTGTCGACGTTGAGAAAGCCGTTGTGCATCCAGGTCGGCACCCAGGAATGGCCCAGAGCGCCTTCGCTTTGCGCGATCTCGTTCTCGTGGTGCGGAAACTGCAGATCGAGGCCGCCACCGTGGATGTCGAAGGTCTCGCCCAGCAGGGCGCAACTCATGGCCGAGCACTCGATGTGCCAACCCGGGCGGCCCGGGCCGTACGGGCTGTCGTACTTGGCGTCGTCCGGCTCCTGCGGCTTGGCCGACTTCCAGAGGACGAAATCGAGCGGGTCTTCCTTGCCGTCGGCCACCGCGACACGCTCACCGGCGCGCAACTGGTCGAGCGACTTGCCCGACAGCTTGCCGTAGCCCTCGAAGCGACGCACCGCATAGTTGACGTCGCCGTTGCCGCTGCGATAGGCCAGCCCCTTGCTTTCGAGGGTCGAGATCATCGACAGCATCTGCGGGATGTACTCGGTGGCGCGCGGCTCGTGCGTGGGCCGCTCGATGCCCAGCGCGCCGATGTCGCGGTGCATGGCATCGATCATCTCGTCGGTGAGCTGGCGGATCGTGATGCCACGCTCGACCGCGCGGCGGATGATCTTGTCGTCGATGTCGGTGATGTTGCGCACGTAGGTGACACGCCAGCCACTCGCACGCAGCCAGCGATAGACCACGTCGAACGCCATCATCATGCGGGCATGGCCGATGTGGCAGAGGTCATAGATCGTCATGCCGCAGACGTACATGCGGACGTGGCCGGGCTCGATGGATTTGAATGTCTCGAGTTCGCGACTCAGACTGTTGTGAATGCGCATAGATTTCAGTGCGGGACGGTGATGGCACCATGGGGATCCCGCAGGGGAGTCCGGGCACCGACAAACAAGGAAGAAACCGTGCCTGACGGACCGTCGCGACCGGCAAAAAAGTCTCCCCTACAATCATTTCAGTATAGCCCTGGACCTTCGCACTTGGCCCCCAGAACGCCTCCCCAAGCCTGCGCACCGGTTCGCGGTACGCCACGTTTTCCGCAGCACGGCCAGGCATGCTGCAGAGCCGATTCCAGCCCGTGACCGGTTCGGTCATGCGTGCTCTTGTCGTGACCTTGATCGCCGCGACCGTGCTGGTGCTGGGCATGAACCTGAAGGCTGCTGCGCAGCTTCCGACGCGCGCCGACGCGTCCGCGCACACGACCTTGCAATCGACACCGCCAGCGTTGCGCGAGCGCATCGAGGGGGCGATCCAGATCGCCGAACGCGGTCAGCTCGACGAGGCCGCTGCGCTGCTGCAGGAACTGGCAAAGACCTGGCCGGGCCGGCCGGAACCCTGGCTGAATCTGGCGGCGCTGGCGTCTCGTCGACAAGATGCGCACCAGGCGCGGCTCTATCTGGAGGCAGCCTTGCGAACCAGTCCCGCACATGCTCAGGCCTACGATCAACTGCAGCAGCTCAATGCCGACATGGCGCGCAAGGCCTACGCCAAGGCCCTGGCACCTGCCGCAGCGCCCGCCGAGCCTGCCGTGCTGCCATGGACGAGCTCATTTGCAGATGAATCCGCCGGAACCGTCGAGCCTCCCGTCGCCCCCGCCTCTGACGCGCGGCAGGCACCGGCACCGTCGCCGGCAGTGACCGCGTCGACTCGCACGGCGCCTGCCGCATCCGGCCCGATGACACCCGCCACCACACGCCGGACCAGTGATCCCTCGAACCCGTCGGGCACCGGCACATCGATCGCCTGGTTGACGGCCGCCGCGCTGACGCTGCTGATGGCCGCCGCGGCAGGCACGGTCTGGGCACAACGCCAGCGCAGCAGACCGGCCGGACCGGCCATCGGCGGCGACGCAGCCACCCGAACCGCGGCGACCCTCACGTCCCCCGAAGCACGCCTGATCGACATCTACCGGCTGATCGGTGCGGCACGCCTGCCCGAAGCCCTGGCTGCTGCGGAGGCGCTGACCCGCGACACGCCGCGCTTCAGCCTGGCGCAGCTGGTCTACGGCGATCTGCTGCTGGCGCAGACCGGTGCGCTGATCGACATGGGCCAGGGCGCGAACGCGGTCGACCCGCGCGCCGCCCACGACGTCCAGGCCCTGCGGCAGGAAGCCTCGTTGCGCCTGCAGGCCTTGCGCGACCTTCCACCGGCCGGCGCCTGGCCGAAGCAGGTGCTGCAACTCGCGCCATCGGTGCGCCATCTGGTGGCGGTCGACACATCCCGCTCACGCCTGTACGTGCTCGAAAACCAGCCGGGCGGTCCGCGCCTGATCGCCCATCACTACGTCTCGATCGGCAGCCAGGGCGTCGGCAAGCGCGAAGAAGGCGACCAGCGCACGCCGCTGGGCACCTACTACATCACCTCCAAACTCGACGGCAAGCAGCTCGGTGATTTCTACGGCGCCGGCGCCCTGCCCCTCAACTATCCGAACGATCACGATCGGCATCTCGGGCGCACCGGCGCCAACATCTGGCTGCACGGCACGCCGTCGGCGCAATTCGCCCGGGCGCCGCGCGCCACCAATGGCTGCATCGTGCTGGCCAACGACGACCTGGCCCGCTGGCTGCGCGAACTCGCCCCCAGGTCGACCCCCGTGGTGGTGGCAGACCGCCTCGAATGGGTCCATCCGAAAGCATTGAGCACCGACCGGCAGACCGCGCTGGCGCTGGTCGAATCCTGGCGGCGTGCGCGCGTGCACGAGGACGTCGCGTCGCTGATGGCACTCTATGCGCAGCATTTCGACAACGGCGAATCGGGCTACGACGCCTGGCGCGCCCAGCTCGAAAGCGAGGCGCAGGCCACGCACGGACGCGAACGCCAGCTCGACGACATCAGCGTGCTGGCCTGGCACGAGCGCAGCGATGTGCGGGTGATCACCTTCACCGAGGTGCTGCGCGGCAGCACGCGCGCAATCACGCGGCGCCAGTACTGGTCGCACGAAAGTGGACAATGGAAGATCTTTTCCGAAGGAGTCATCGAATGAAGATGGGCACGTTCGCCCGCGGCTGCGCCGCAATCACACTCGGCCTGGCCTTGAGTTCGGCCGCACTGGCCCAGAAGGTCCGCCTGGCCACCTCGATGGGCGACATCGTGGTCGAGCTCGACGCCGCCAAGGCGCCGAAGTCGGCCGACAACTTCACCCAGTACGTCAAGGCCGGCCACTACGACGGCACGATCTTCCACCGCGTGATCGGCAACTTCATGATCCAGGGCGGCGGCATGGACGCCACCATGAAGGAAAAGCCCACCCGCGCGCCGATCCCGCTCGAGAGCCGCAACGGCCTGTCCAACAAGGTCGGCACGCTGGCGATGGCGCGCACCAACGTGCCCGATTCGGCCACCTCGCAGTTCTTCATCAACGTCAAGGACAACCACTTCCTCGACCAGCCCAACTCGCAGGACGGCAACGGCTATGCCGTCTTCGGCAAGGTGGTCGAAGGCATGGACGTGGTCGAGAAGATCCGCGGCGTACCCACCGGCAACCGCGGCATGCATCAGAACGTGCCGAACGAACCGGTCCTGATCAAGAAAGCAACCCTGGAGAAATGAACATGGCAGCCCCCCAAGTCGACCTGAACACCACCGCCGGCACCATCCGCGTCGAACTCGACGCCGAACACGCGCCGCTGTCCACCGCCAACTTCCTCGAGTACGTCAAGAGCGGCCACTACAACGGCACGATCTTCCACCGCGTCATCAAGGGCTTCATGCTGCAGTGCGGCGGCATGGAAGCGGGCATGAAGCAGAAGGCCACCCGCGCCGAGATCCGCAACGAGGCCAACAACGGCCTGAAGAACGTCAAGTACACGCTGGCGATGGCGCGCACCAACGCACCGCACTCGGCCACGTCGCAGTTCTTCATCAACACCGTCAACAACGACTTCCTGAACTTCAAGTCGGAATCGGCCGGCGGCTGGGGTTATGCGGTGTTCGGCCGCGTGGTCTCGGGCACCGAGGTGGTCGACCAGATCGAGAAGGTCCGCACCGGTTCGCGCATGGGCCACGACGACGTGCCGGTCGAAGACATCGTGATCACCAGCGCCGTCCTGGTGGAGTGATCGACGCTGCCGCCATCCGGGCCGACGGCCGCATGCCAGCGGCTCTCGATGGCGCGCCGCCGGTCTGGACGCTCGATCCACGCTGGCAGGCGGTGGACTTCGTCTCCGACCTGCATCTGGCCGACGACACCCCCCGGACCACCGCCACCTTCTGCGCCTACCTGCAGCACACGACCGCCGACGCGGTCCTGCTGCTGGGCGACATCTTCGAAGTCTGGGTCGGCGACGACTGCCTGGATGAACCGGGCAGCTTCGAGGCGCGCTGCGCGGCCACGCTCGCGCAGGCGGCGCGACAGCGCTGCGTCGGCTTCATGGTGGGAAATCGCGACTTCCTGCTGGGCGCTGCGGCCTGCCAGGCCATCGGACTGCGCGCCTTGCCCGACCCCACGCTGCTGAGCGCCTGGGGCCAGCGCACGCTGATCGCCCATGGCGACGCCTGGTGCCTGGACGACATCCCGTACCAGCAGTTTCGCCAGCAGGTTCGCTCGGCGCAGTGGCAGCAGGCTTTCCTGGCTCGCCCGCTGGCGGAGCGCCGTGCGATTGCCCGCCAGTTGCGCACCGCCAGCGAGAACCAGAAACACCGACTGGGCGCTTCGGCCTATGTCGACCTCGACACAACCGCGGTCGACCAGGCGCTGCACGCCGCTGGCGCAGCGGTGCTGGTGCATGGCCACACGCACCGACCCGCCACGCACGCGCTGGCGGACGGCCTCACCCGCCACGTCCTGAGCGACTGGCACTGCGAGCCCGATGACGCGCCCCGGCGTGCCGAGGTGCTGCGCTGGACGTCGAACGGATTCACCCGCCTGCACGTCGACGAGCGCGGCCGCACCACGCCATGCTGAGCCGCTGGTGGCGCAAGCAGCGCGATGCGCGAGCCCTTCGCCAGCGCGCGATTCCCGACGAGCTGTGGCTCGACACCTTGCGCCGGCATCCGTTCCTGACGCTGCGCCCGCTCGACGACCTGCTGAAATTGCGCAGCCTGTGCGCGCTGTTCCTCGATCGCAAGGAATTCACCGGCGCGGACGGCCTCGAAGTCACCGACGAGATGGCGGTCGCCGTGGCCGCACAGGCCTGCCTGCCGGTGCTGCACCTCGATCTGGCCGCCTACGACGGCTTCGTCGGCATCGTGATGCACCCCGGTGAAGTGGTCGCCCAGCGCGAATGGATCGACGAAGACGGCATCTGCCATCAAGGCGAGGAGGAACTCGCCGGCGAGGCGATGCCCGGCGGGCCGGTGATGCTGGCCTGGAGCGAGGTCGATGCCGGCGGTGAACTCGCCGCCAGCGGCTACAACGTCGTGATCCACGAGTTCGTGCACGTGCTCGACATGCTCGACGGCGAGGCCGACGGCGTGCCGCCCCTGCCCGCACGTGCCGACCGGGCGCAATGGCTGGCGGTCATCGAACCGGCTTTCGAGCGCCTGCGCCAGCAGGTCGAGGCCGACGAAGACACCATGCTCGACCCCTACGGGGCAAGCGCCATCGAAGAGTTCTTTTCGGTCGCCAGCGAAGCGTTTTTCGTCGCACCCGACCTGCTGATCGCGACCGAGCCAGCGGTCTATCGGCTGCTGCGGGACTACTTCCGCCAGGATCCCGCGCGATACGCCGGAATCCGTCCCCGCTGATCGACGCCGAGCCGACTTCCGGGCAAAAAAACAGGCGCCCGCAGGCGCCTGTCTCGCGTCGGCCGCAGCCGCTGGTCAGGCCGTCGCCGGCTCCGCCTTGGGCTTGTCGCTCTTGCGCGGTTCGATGTCGAGTTGGACGACACCTTCGCTGTCGATGTCGACCGTGAGCCGACCGCCATCGGTCAACCGGCCGAACAGCAACTCGTCGGCCAGCGCACGACGGATGGTGTCCTGGATCAGGCGCTGCATCGGGCGCGCGCCCATCAGCGGGTCGAAACCCTTCTTGGCCAGGTGCTTGCGGATCGCGTCGGTGAAGGTGACGTCGACCTTCTTCTCGCCGAGCTGGCCTTCGAGCTGCAGCAGGAACTTGTCGACCACCCGCATGATGATCTCTTCATCGAGTGCGCGGAAGCTGACGATCGCATCCAGCCGGTTGCGGAACTCGGGCGTGAACATGCGCTTGATGTCGCCCATCTCGTCGCCGGTCTCGCGGTGACTCGTGAAGCCGATGGTCGCCTTCTGCATCGTCTCGGCGCCCGCATTGGTCGTCATCACGATGATGACGTTGCGGAAGTCGGCCTTGCGCCCGTTGTTGTCGGTCAGCGTGCCGTGGTCCATCACCTGCAGCAGCACGTTGAAGACGTCCGGGTGCGCCTTCTCGATCTCGTCGAGCAGCAGCACGCAGTGCGGCTTCTTGGTGACCGCCTCGGTCAGCAGGCCGCCCTGGTCGAAACCGACATAGCCCGGAGGCGCACCGATCAGGCGGCTGACCGCGTGGCGCTCCATGTACTCCGACATGTCGAAGCGGATCAGGTCGATGCCCAGGATGTAGGCCAGCTGCTTGGCCACCTCGGTCTTGCCGACGCCGGTCGGGCCGCTGAACAGGAAGGCGCCGATCGGCTTCTCGGGCTTGCCGAGACCGGAACGCGCCATCTTGATCGCACCCGACAGCGCATCGATCGCACCGTCCTGGCCGAACACCACGCTCTTGAGGTCGCGGTCCAGGCTCTTGAGCTTGCTGCGATCGTCGCTCGACACGCTGGCGGGCGGGATGCGCGCGATCTTGGCGACGATGTCCTCGACCTCGGCTCGGGTGATCTTCTTCTTCTGCTTGCTCTTGGGCAGGATGCGCTGGGCAGCGCCCGCCTCGTCGATCACGTCGATCGCCTTGTCGGGCAGATGCCGGTCGTTGATGAACTTGGCCGACAGTTCGGCAGCCGCCTGCAAGGCACCCAGTTCGTACTTGACGCTGTGGTGCTCTTCGAAGCGCGACTTCAGGCCCTTCAGGATCTCGACCGTCTGCTCGACGGTCGGCTCGGCCACGTCGACCTTCTGGAAGCGCCGCGACAGGGCCGCGTCCTTCTCGAAGATGCCGCGGTACTCGGTGAACGTCGTCGCACCGATGCACTTGATCTGGCCCGAACTCAGCGCCGGCTTGAGCAGGTTGCTGGCGTCCAGCGTGCCGCCCGAGGCGGCACCAGCGCCGATCAGCGTATGGATCTCGTCGATGAACAGGATCGCGTGCGGATGCTCCTTGAGCTGCTTGAGCACGCCCTTCAGGCGCTGCTCGAAGTCGCCGCGGTACTTGGTGCCGGCCAGCAGTGCGCCCATGTCGAGCGAGTATACCGTGGAATCGGCCAGCACTTCGGGCACATCGCCTTCGGTGATGCGCCAGGCCAGGCCCTCGGCGATCGCGGTCTTGCCGACGCCGGCTTCACCGACGAGCAGCGGGTTGTTCTTGCGGCGCCGGCACAGCACCTGGATCACGCGCTCGACTTCATGCTCGCGCCCGATCAGCGGATCGATGCGGCCTTCACGCGCAGCCTGATTCAGGTTCTGCGTGTACTGATCCAGCGGCGAGCCCTTGCTGTCGCCCTCTTCCTTCTCGCCGTCGGAAGAACTGCTGGACTCGTTCGACTTGGTCGGCTCCGGCGGATCCGACTTCTTGATGCCGTGGGCGATGAAATTGACCACGTCGAGCCGCGTCACGCCCTGCTGGTGCAGGTAGTAGACGGCGTGCGAATCCTTCTCGCCGAAGATCGCGACCAGCACGTTGGCGCCGGTGACTTCCTTCTTGCCGTTGCCGGTGGACTGCACATGCATGATGGCGCGCTGGATCACGCGCTGGAACCCGAGCGTGGGCTGGGTGTCCACCTCGTCGGTGCCACCCACCGTGGGCGTGTTCTCCTTGATGAACTGCGCAAGGCTCTTGCGCAGGTCTTCGATGTTGGCGGCACAGGCACGCAACACCTCGGAGGCTGACGGGTTGTCCAGCAACGCCAGGAGCAGGTGCTCGACGGTGATGAACTCGTGCCGCTGCTGGCGCGCTTCGACGAACGCCATGTGCAGACTGACTTCCAACTCTTGCGCGATCATGCGACCTCCATGGTGCACTGCAGCGGATGACCCGCCCGGCGTGCGGCTGCCTGAACCATCTCAACTTTGGTTGCGGCGACATCTTGCGTATAGACGCCGCAAACCGCTCGGCCCTCATGATGAATCTTCAGCATGATCTGCGTCGCGGCCTCGAGGTCGTGACGGAAGAACTGCTGCAGAACCATCACGACAAACTCCATAGGCGTGAAATCGTCGTTCAGCATCACAACTTGATAAACCCGGGGGGGTTCCACGCGCTGCAACTGCTTCTCGGCGATGACAGCACCCTGACCATCGTCCGGCGGTGCCGGGACGTTCGGGGTATTGGGCTTCTGGTCGGACATGAACACATTCTATAGATGCCGGCCCGGGCGCGTTTGGTTCGCCCCCGAGAAGGCGAGTACCGCCATCAGCCAACCGGCGGCCGACCACTCGAACGCGAAACATTCGTTCGCGGGTTTCAGATTCTTGACAGGGTGCCAAGCGGTACCGAAAATCTTGATACAAATGTAGAAAACACCGAGGAGTAAGAAGATGCCGCGCGGGATCGTCAAATGGTTCAATGACGTCAAGGGGTTTGGTTTCATTGAGCCTGAGGAGGGTGGAGAAGACGTGTTTGCGCACTTTTCAGCCATCCAGATGGAGGGTTTCCGCACGCTCAAGCAGGGATCGTCGGTCGATTTCGACCTGGTCGACGGCCCCAAGGGCAAGCTGGCGCAGAACATCCGCGCCAACCAGATCGCCGCCGGTGAAGTGCCGGCAAGCCCAAGCTGAACGCCCGCTGAAATAGTTGCGATCCTGAACGGATCGCACCACACGATGAAACGCCCGCAACAGCGGGCGTTCCTGTTCCGGCCGAGGCCTCGTCGGTCAAGCCAGTTCGGTGACGAAATCGCGTGGCGAGGGCCGGGTGCGCATCGGCTTGCGCCGGCTGACCGTGCCGACGGCGAGGAAGCAGACCGCCTGTTCGGTATCGGCCAGGCTGAAAAGACGGCGCAAGGGCGTGGCCGTCAGCGCGCGACCGCTCGTCAGGCCGCAGCCGTAACCCATCGCATGCGCCAGCAGTTGCAGGTTCTGGATCGCCGCACCGATCGCCACCATGCGCTCGAGCGCCGGGATGTCGGGTTCGGCCGGCCCCAGGCGCGCCACCACCAGCATCAGCAGCGGCGCACGGCCTGCCTTGTCGCGGGCATCGGCGATCTGCTCGGGCGTGGCGTGCGGGTCGCGCTCGAGCAAGGCGGCGGCAAAGGCATCGCCCAGATCGGCGCGCCGGGCCGCCGGCACGATCACGAAGCGCCACGGCAGGATCTGGCCGTGATCGGGCGCCGCGGCCGCCGCCTCGAACAGGCGGGCGCATTCCTCGTGTGTCGGCGCGGGCTCGACCAGGCGGCGCGGCGCGACGTTCTGGCGGGTGTGGATCAGCGCCTGCGTCCAGTCGACGAACTCGGCGCCGCCGGACGCCGGGTCGACAGGACGGGCGGGCGAGCTGCGGTGCGGATCCGGCGCTGCGGTCATCACCGGCCCCGATCAGCGTGATTCCGACAGCGCGGACGCCACCGGAGCCGAGGCCGCCGCTGTTGCCGCTGCCGGGGCGGGTTCGTCGCCCGCCACCACGTCGACGGTCTTCTCGACCACCGCGCCGACCACCTTGGCGCCGGTCGTCACGACCGTCGCCGTCACCGACACCGCGGCCCCGGCCACGCTGGCTGCGGCACTGACCACCGCGCAGCCACCCAACGCCGACACCGCGGCAAGCGCGATCGCGAGCCGGCCCCGGCGTGTCGCGGAAACGGCACGAGCCTGTGCATCGGCCCAGTGGATCTTGACGGGAGGATTCATCGTGGCGACCGGCCCGCAGCGGCAGGCATTTGGACTGGCAGGACGCAACCCGATGGCTGCGCGGAGGCACCGATTGTGCGGCAGCCCACGCCCCTGCCCGCGACCGGGCCGCCCTTGCCCGACACGCCTCAGCGCATCGGCACGTCCGCCCCCGCGGGCCCGCCGCCCGGCACGGCCGTCGGCAGCTTGCGTGCCAAGCGGTAGCCGGCGCCACGCACCGTCTCGATCAGCTCGGCGCAACCGTACGGTGCCAGCACGCCGCGCAGGCGCTTGATGTGCACGTCGACCGTGCGCTCCTCGATGAAGACATGGTCGCCCCAGACCCGGTCCAGCAGCTGGCCGCGACTGTGCACACGCTCGGGATAGGTCATCAGGAAACGCAGCAGCCGGAACTCGGTCGGCCCCAGCGTGACCTCGTCATGCTGATGGAAGACCCGGTGCGCAGCCGGGTCGAGCCGGAGCGGGCCCACCTCCACCGCCGCCTCCAGCGCCTCCGGCAGCTTGCGACGCAGCACCGCGCGGATGCGCGCCAGCAGTTCGGCGGTCGAGAAGGGCTTGGACAGGTAGTCGTCGGCGCCGGCGTCGAGCCCCTGCACCATGTCCTGTTCGCTGCTGCGCGCGGTCAGCATGATGATCGACAGCTCGCGGGTGCGCGCGTCGGCACGCCAGCGCCGCGCCAGCGACACGCCCGACTCGCCCGGCAGCATCCAGTCGAGGATCACGAGGTCCGGCAGGGCATCGCGCACCGCCTCGTGAGCCTCGCCGGCGCTGCCGACGGTGTGCGGGTCATAACCCGCGTGGCGCAGGTTCATCGAGATCAGCTCGGCGATCGCCGGCTCGTCCTCGACCACCAGAATGCGTCCCATGCTGTTCGCTCCTGTTGTCCGTGCCGGCGGCCGTCAGCTGACCACCGACTGCACACCCTCGACCGAGGTGTGGCGCACATCCGCGCCCTTGACGATGTAGATCACCTGCTCGGCCAGGTTCTTGGCGTGGTCACCCACCCGCTCGATGGCCTTGGCCACGAACACCAGGTCGATGCTGGCCGAGATCGTGCGCGGATCTTCCATCATGTAGGTCACCAGCTTGCGCATCAGGCCGTCGAATTCGGCGTCGATCTGGTTGTCGCCCTTGATGACCTCGAGTGCCTGCACCGCGTCGAGCCGCGCGAAGGCGTCGAGCGCCTGGCGCAGCAGGTTGGTGGCCAGGCCGGCCTCGAACTGCAGGTCGCTCATCGGCAGGCGCAGGTGGTTGGACAGGCCCGAGTTCATCAGCCGCTCGACCGTGCGGGCGATGCGCGCCGCCTCGTCGCCCACGCGCTCGAGGTTGCCGATGGTCTTGGAGATCGCGATCAGCAGGCGCAGGTCGCGCGCGGTCGGCTGGCGCCGCGCGATGATGTTCGACAGGTCGCGATCGATCTCCATCTCCATCTGGTTGACGCGGTTCTCCTGCGTGATGACCTGGCCGGCCGTCTCGGCGCTGAAATGGATCAGCGCGTAGACCGCCTGCGCCACCTGCGCTTCGACCAGGCCGCCCATCTCGAGCACGCGGGTGGAGATGGCGCTCAGTTCGGAGTCGAACTGGGACGACAGATGCTTGTCGGACATGCTTGTTTCCTTCGATTTGTCGATCAGGGCTGGCGGCGCAGCTTCAGCCGAAGCGGCCGGTGATGTAGTCCTCGGTTTCCTTGCGCTTGGGCTTCATGAAGATGTCCTTCGTTTCGCCGTATTCGACCAGGTCGCCGACATACATGTAGGCCGTGTAGTCGGACACGCGTGCCGCCTGCTGCATGTTGTGCGTGACGATCAGGATCGTCACCTTGTTCTTGATCTCGCCGATCAGCTCCTCGATGCTGCCGGTGGCCATCGGGTCGAGCGCCGAGGTCGGCTCGTCGAACAGGATGATCTCGGGGTCGGTCGCCAGTGCGCGGGCGATGCACAGGCGCTGCTGCTGGCCGCCCGACAGGTTGACCGCCACCTCGTTCAGGCGGTCCTTCACCTCGCCCCACAGGGCCCCGCCCTTGAGCGCCGCCTCGACCTTGTCGTCGATGTAGGAGCGCGACTTCTCGCCACGCACGCGCAGGCCGTAGGCGACGTTCTCGTAGATCGACTTCGGGAACGGGTTGGGCTTCTGGAACACCATCGAGATGCGCATGCGCACCTCGATCGGGTCGACGCTCTTGTGCAGCACGTCGACCTCGTCGGGGTGCAGCACGATGCTGCCGTCGTAGCGCGTGCCCGAATAGAGGTCGTGCATGCGGTTGAAGCAGCGCAGATAGGTCGACTTGCCGCAGCCGCTGGGGCCGATCAGCGCGGTGACCTTGTTCTCGTAGATGGGCATCGAGATGCCCTTGAGCGCCTTGAAGTCGCCGTAGAAGAAGTTGAGGTTCTTCGACTCCGCCTTCAGGGTCGGCGCGTTCTCGGGCAGGGTGATGGTCGAGGTCATGGGGTGCTCGTTCGGTAGGTTCTGGAAGGACGCGTCAGGCGCGCTCGGCGCGCCAGGCAACTCACCACTTGATGTTCTTGCGCAGGCGGTAGCGCAGCCAGATCGCCAGCGCGTTCATGCCCAGCGTCATGAAGACGAGCACGAAGCTCGCAGCGGCGGCGTTCTGGTGGAAGGCCGGATCGGGGCGCGAGGTCCAGTTGAAGATCTGGATCGGCATCACCGTGAACGGCGAGAACAGCCAGTCGAACGCGCCGACGCCTTCGGTGAACGGCACCGGCGGCAGGAAGGCGATGAAGGTCAGCGCCCCGATCGTGATGATCGGCGCGGTCTCGCCGATGGCGCGCGACAGGCCGATGATCACGCCCGTCAGGATGCCCGGCGTGCTGTAGGGCAGCAGGTGCTGGCTGACCACCTGGTACTGCGACGCGCCGCAGGCATAGGCGCCTTCGCGCACATGCTGCGGGATCGAGCGCAGCGCCTCGCGCGTGGTGGTGATGACGATCGGCAGGATCAGCAGCGCCAGCGTCAGGCCGGCGGTCAGGATGCTCTGGCCCAGCCCGAAGGTGTAGACGAACAGGCCCAGCGCCAGCAGGCCGTAGATGATCGACGGCACGCCGGCGAGGTTGGTGATGTTGATCTCGATGACGTCGGTGAACCAGTTCTTGCGGGCGTATTCCTCGAGGTACACCGCGCCGGCAATGCCGACCGGCACCGCCACCAGGGCGGTCACGCCCATCACCAGGATCGAGCCGACCCAGGCCGACAGGATGCCGGCCTGACCGGCGCGACGCGACGGGAACGAGGTGAAGAAGTCGCCCGTCAGGCGCGGCACGCCGGTGACGGCCATGTCGATGAACAGAGCAGCCAGCGTCAGGATGCCGACCGACAGCGACAGCAGGCCCAGGATGCCGAAGATGACGTCCCAGCGCTTGTGCCGGCGGATCAGGGCCCGCAAGCCCTCGGGGGTGTTGTTGGCGCGCATGATCAGTAGACCTCGCGGAAGCGGCGGCGCAGGTAGTGCCCGACCAGGTTGAAGAACAGCGTCAGCAGCATCAGCGACAGGCCGGCGGCAAAGATCGTCTGGTAGCCCACGCTGCCGTGCGGCAGGTCACCGAGCGCCACCTGCACGATGAACGAGGTGATCGTTGCAGCCGGCTCGAAGGGGTTGAACGTCAGGTTGGGCTGCATGCCCGCGGCCACCGCCAGGATCATGGTCTCGCCGACCGCGCGCGAGATGCCCAGGATGTAGGCCGAGGCGATGCCCGACATCGCCGCCGGCACCACCACGTTGGTGGCGGTCTGGAAACGCGTGGCGCCCATCGCGTAGGAGCCTTCGCGCAGGCTCATCGGCACCGCGCGCATCGCGTCCTCGGACAGCGACGACACGTAGGGGATGATCATGATGCCCATCACGATGCCGGCCGACAGCACGTTGAAGCCGGGCAGCGTGGGGAAGACCATCTGCAGCAGCGGCGTCACGAACAGCAGCGCGAAGTAGCCGTAGATGATGGTCGGCACGCCCGACAGAAGCTCGAGGATCGGCTTGAGGATCTCGCGGGTCTTGTGACCGGCGAATTCGGACAGGTAGATCGCGATGATCGTGCCCAGCGGGATCGCGATGCACAACGCCACCAGCGAGCTGGTGAGCGTGCCCGACATCAGCACCATGATGCCGAAATGGGCGTCCGAGAACAGCGGCGTCCACTGCGTGTCGGTCAGGAAGTTCCACAGCGGCACGGCCGCGAAGAACGTCAGGGATTCGGAGACGAGCACATAGACGATGCCCACGGTGGTGAACACCGAGACGCAGGCTGCCAGCAGCAGCACGGCCTCGATGATGAATTCGCGGCGCTTGCGTGCCGCCTTGGCCTGCGCGTATTCGGCCAGCTTGGCCGCGCCAGTGATCGGTATCGCGCTCAATGGGGCTCCCGATGCGGTTGATGTGATAGCCATGCCTTGGTCGCCTGCACTGGGTGGTTATCGTGAAAACAGGCAGCCCGGATGAACCGGGCCGCCTGACGGGGACATTTCAGATGAGGGGAATCAGAGCTTGGCTTCGCGGGCCAGCAGGGCGTCGATCGTCACGCCCACTTCCGACTCGCCGCCGAACACGGTGCCCTTCTTGCCCTTGGCCAGGTGCTCGAGGTTGGTGGTGTAGGCCTTGGCCGGCAGCGGCACGTACTTCACTTCCTTGGCGATCTTCGGGCCTTCCTTCATGTAGAAGTCGATGAACTCCTTGACTTCGGGCTTGGCCATCGACTTGGCGTTCACGTAGATGAAGATCGGGCGGGCCAGCGGCTGGTAGGTGCCGGCCAGCACGGTTTCCATGCTCGGCAACACGGCCGGCTTGCCGGCCTTCTCGACGATCGGCACGGCCTTCAGGCGGGCCATGTTCTCGGCGTAGTAGGCGAAGCCGAAGTAGCCGATCGCGTTGACGTCCTGCGAGACGCCCTGCACCAGCACGTTGTCGTCTTCGGAGGCGGTGAAGTCGCCGCGGCTGGCCTTGGACTTGCCGTTGATGGCTTCGGTGAAGTAGTCGAAGGTACCCGAATCGGCACCGGCGCCGAACAGCTTGATCGGCGCGTCAGGCCAGGCCGGGTTGACCTGATTCCACTTCATGATCTTGCCCTGCGCAGCCGGCTCCCAGATCGCCTTCAGCTCGGCGACGGTGATCTGCTTGAGGAACGCGTTCTTCGGGTTCATCACCACGGTCAGCGCATCGAACGCCACCGGCAGCTCGAAGTACTCGACGCCCGCGGCCTTGCAGTCGGCCATTTCCTTCTTCAGGATCGGACGCGAGGCACCCGAGATGTCGATCTCGTCGCGGCAGAACTTCTTGAAGCCGCCGCCCGTACCGGAGATGCCGACCGTCACCTTGACGGCACCCTTCTTCGACTTCTGGAAGTCCTCGGCCACGCCTTCGGTGATCGGGAACACCGTCGACGAACCGTCGATCTTGACGACCTGCGCCTGAGCGCTGGCAGCGTGCGGCAGGGCCAGGAGGGTCAAAGCGGTCGCGGCAGAGGCGAGAGTCAGAACAGTCTTCATGGATGTGTCCTTCGGTTCACGGTAGGAATGACGGCAATGTAGGGATCGCCTGTGAAACTTTTGTGACAACCGACCGTGACATCGTCGATCGCCTGCTGCGCCAACGGTTTTCAGGTGCGCGCAGGCGATCCGGATTCACGACGGTGTCATCCGGCGCGTGCAGAACCTGGCCGATCAGCGCGGCGCAGTGGCGCCCGGGGTGGCGGCCGGAGTGGCGGCGATGGTCAGGCGGTAGCCCAGCCCGCGCACGGTGCGGATCAGTTCGCCGGCCCCCGCCGCCTCGAAACAGCGGCGCAGCCGGCGGATGTTCTGGTCGACCGTGCGCGGGTCGGTGGTGCCGTCTTCGCCCCACACCAGCGCCAGCAGCTGATCGCGGCTGAGCACGCGGTCCGGGTGTGCCATCAGGCAGCCGAGCAGCTTGATCTCGGTCGGCGCCAGATCCAGTTCGACCAGGCCGCCGGCGTGACGCAGCGTGACGCGGCGCTGATCCGGATCGATCTCGAGCGGGCCGGCGCGCAGCAGCCGACGAACGCTCGGTCGCCCCTGGACACGTCCGTTGAGCGTGCTCAGCTCGCGCAGCACGCGGGCGACCAGCTCACGCGGCGAATACGGCTTGGCGATGCACAGCGCGCCCGACGACCCGCCGCACAGCTCGCCCTGCGCACCGCAGGCCTGCGGCCGCGCCGTCAGCAGCACCGACAGCAGCGGCGCCGGCTGGCTTCTGCCGGCCTGCAACTGATCGATCGAGAACGTGGCGGTGGCGGGCGTGTCCAGGTCGATCAGGACGACGTCCGGACGCACCTCGCCCGCCAGACGATGCCCGTCTGCGGCCGACGCCGCCAGCACCGGAAAAAACCCGGCATGCCGAAAGCTCGACGCCAGCAGTTCGCGGATGGCGGGCTCCTCGATCACCAGCAGCAGGGTCCGGTGAGGGGCCCGAGACGGGAGCGAATAGGGTTCTTGCATGAGGGCTTCCACGGTGCACGGGGCCGGACGGGGCAGACGCGCAAGGCCCGCAAGACGGGCTCGATCGCGGCGACAGGGGTTCGATGCGCCTGATCTTGGCCGCGTCGTGTGACAGCGTTTTGACAAGCGCACCGCCGCGCCGCGGCCCGGCGCACCCGCGGACGGCGATGCGGCGCTTGCGCTGTCATGCAGGCGATGCGCGCCCGACACCGTCCGGTCACCGGGATTTCATCGAGCCTGCCTACGCTGGTGTTCTCTCTCTCAACAACCGGGACCCCCGAGCATGAACAAGCCCACCGATCTGCCGCTGTCGCGTTCGTTCGACGACGAGAACTCCAATACCTCGAACAACCCGAGCTTCGACAGCGTGCTGAACGCCCGCCTGAGCCGCCGCGGCCTGCTGCGCGGCAGCGTCGGCACCGCCGCCACCGCCCTGTTCGGCAGCCTGGCGCTGTCGGCCTGCGGTGGTGGTGATGATGATCCGGTGGCGCCGACCTCGGACAACCTCAACACCAAGCTCGGCTTCGGCGCCATCGACAAGAGCCGCGCCGACGCCGTGATCGTGCCCGCCGGCTACACCGCCAGCGTGATCTACGCCCTGGGCGACCCGCTGGTCGCGGGCCTGGCCGCCTACGGCAACCTCGGCAACGACAGCAACTACGAAAACCGCGCCGGCGATCACCACGACGGCATGGACTTCTTCGCGATGGGCAGCGACAACGCCCGCTCGGCCACCGCCAGCGACCGCGGCCTGCTCGTGATGAACCACGAAGCCACCACCGACACGACGCGCTCGTCGCACTTCCTGCATCTGGCCGGCGGCACCACCACCCTGCCCCGCCCGATCGCCGAAGTCGACAAGGAAGTGGCGATCCACGGCATCTCGGTGGTCGAGGTCAAGAAGACCGGCGCGAACTGGGGCTACGTGCAGGCATCGGGCTTCAACCGCCGCTTCACCGCGCTGACCGAAGTCGACATCACCGGCCCGGCCCGCGGCGACGCGCTGCTGGTGACCCCCTACGCGCCCACCGGCCTGGTGACGCGCGGCACGCTCAACAACTGCGGCTCGGGCCGCACGCCCTGGGGCACCTACCTGAGCGGCGAGGAAAACTGGTTCCAGTACTACACCCGCCCGGCGGGTGACAACGCCGCGCGCGGCGACAAGAGCGTGCTGGCACTCAACCGCTACGGCCGCGCCGAAGGTGCCGCCTCGCGCCACGGCTGGGAAACCGCCGGCGCCGACAGCAAGTACGCCCGCTTCAACATCGCCAAGACCGGCGCCTCGACCGACGGCAGCGACGACTTCCGCAACGAGATGAACGGCATGGGCTACATCGTCGAAGTCGACCCGTTCGACGCCACCAGCCGCGCCAAGAAGCGCAGCGCGCTGGGCCGCTTCGCGCACGAGAGCGCGGCCTTCTCGAAGCTGGTGGTCGGCGAGCCGCTCGCCGTCTACATGGGCGACGACTCGCGCAACGAGTACATCTACAAGTACGTGTCGACGGCCGTCTGGTCGGCCGCCGACGCCAACGCCGCCGACCGCCTGGCCACGGGCGCCAAGTACCTCGACGACGGCAAGCTCTACGTCGCCCAGTTCAACGTCGACGGCACGGGCACGTGGATCGAGCTGGCGCTCGGCAACACCGCGATCGACGCCGCCGCCTACGATTTCGCCAACGCCGCCGACGTGCGCATCAACTGCCGCCTGGCCGCCGATGCGGTCGGCGCGACCAAGATGGACCGCCCCGAGTGGTGCGCCACCCACCCGACCAGCGGCGAGGTCTACTTCACGCTGACCAACAACAGCAACCGCACGCTCGCCACGGTCGACGCCGCCAACCCGCGCGTCTACTCGGACGTGCGCAACGCCGCCACCGTGCAGTCGGGCAACGTCAACGGCCACATCCTGCGCATCAAGGACGGCGCCGGCAACGCGGCGGCGATCAGCTTCACCTGGGACATCTACCTGTTCGGCGCCGAAGCGGGCGCGTCGGCCGGTTTCGTCAACCTGTCGAGCCTGACCGGCGACCAGGACTTCTCCAGCCCGGACGGCCTCTGGTTCAGCCCCAACACCGGCATCTGCTGGATCCAGACCGACGACGGTGCCTACACCGACGCCACCAACTGCATGATGCTGGCGGGCATCCCCGGCACGGTGGGCGACGGCGGCACCAAGACGCTGAACTACGGCGGCACGCCGGCCGTCAGCGTCACCACCCACGTCGGCAAGGCCCCCACCGCCGACACGCTGCGGCGCTTCCTGGTCGGCCCGAAGGACTGCGAGATCACCGGCATCTGCGAGACGCCGGACGGCAAGACGCTGTTCGTCAACATCCAGCACCCGGGTGAAGGCACGGCGCTGGCCGACGTGGTGGCCGACAACACCGCGGCCTACACCAGCCACTGGCCGGCCAACGCCGGCTACGGCGCCGGTGGTGCCACCACCGCCCGCCCGCGCTCGGCCACCATCGTGATCACCAAGAACGACGGCGGCCGCATCGGCAGCTGAGGCAGGCCCGGTTCAACCGGGCATCCGCGAGCAGCACAGCGCGCACGACAGCGCGCAGAAATCAGGGAGCACAAGAAGGACAGGGAGGGGAGGCCCGGGCTGGCACAGGCAGTCCGGGCCTCCCCGTTTCTGCCTTCGCCGATTCAGTTCAACACCCAGTGCGGCACGCCCTGCGCCTGCAGGAACGCCTCGGCCTGCGCGCCCTGCAGCAGCGCCAGCGTGCTGAGCAGGCCGGCCTCGGTGCAGGTCGGCGCCGCCACCGTGACCGAACGCGGCGTGCCCGGCACCGGCCAGCCGGTGCGCGGATCGAGCACGTGGCCGTAGCGCACGCCGTCCTTGAGCAGAAAGCGGCGGGCGTCGCCGCTGGTGGCCAGCGCGCCGCCGTGCAGCAGCACGATCGCCGGCACGCGTGACGCCGACGGCCGATCCGGTGGCTCGATGCCGACCTGCCAGGGTCGCGGCTGGCCGGCCGCATCCAGGCGCGGCCCGCTGACGATCAGGTCGCCGCCGAAGTTCACCAGCACCGGCAGCCCGGTCTGCGCACGCAGCAGGCCGAGCGTGCGGTCGACCGCGTATTCCTTGCCGATGCCGCCCAGGTCGATCTGCATGCCCGGCGCCAGCGTCAGCCACGGCCGCTGCCACTGGAGGCGCGGCCAGCCGACCTGCCCGAGCAAGGCCGTCACCTGCGCCGGGTCGGGCAGGCGGTCGGAGCCGTCGAAGCGCCAGGCCGCCCGCAACACGCCGCTGGTGATGTCGAACAGCCCGCCGCTGAGCGCGTGGCAATGGGCGGCAAAGTCGAGCAGGTCGGCGGTTTCGGCATCGACCTCGACCGCCTCGCCGGCGCTCGCATGCAGGCGCGCCAGCACGCTGTCGTCGCGGTAGCGGCTGAACTTGTGCTCGATGCGCTGCGCCTCACCGTGCGCGATCTCGCCGAGCCGGCGCGCCAGGGCCGCGTCGCCGCCTTGCAGCAGCAGTTCGCAGGGGCTGGCCATCGCCGCGAAGGCGACGCGCCAGCCGTCGGCGGTCGGCTCGACGAGCGGTGCGACCGACACGCCGGACGGCACCCGGCCGGGCTCAGAAACGGATGCCACCGGCACCTGCGGCCGTCGGCTCCGGCGCGTTGGCGGGCCGCGGCGCCTCGATCGCCGCGGGCTGGGCCGTGCGCGGCGCGATCAGCGGCCGGGCCGCCGGCTGGCGATAGCTGCCCGGCAGCATCGACTGGCGCGGGTAGCCGGCCGCATCGAGCATCGCCGTCCACTCGTCGGCGCTGTAGCCGACCAGGCGCTGCGAGCCCAGCCGCAGGATCGGCAGGTCGGTGGTCTGCTCGATGCGGCGCAGCTCGCCGACATCGTCGGGCGTGGGTACGCTGCGTTCGACCAGCGGCACGCCGCGCTGGCGCAGCAGCTGGCGGGCGGTGTCGCACGGCGCGCAGGCCGGCGCGGTGTAGAGCGTGACCGGATACCGCGCCATCACCTGGCGCAGCACGAACGGCAGCTCGGCCGCGCCGTCGGCGCCGCCGGCGCCCGCACGCAAGGGCTGGGTGCGGCTGCTGGCCGCAGCCGGGACGCGGTCGGTGTAGGTGACCGATCCGTCCGGCGCCACCACCTTGTACTGCGCCACCGCAGCGCCGGCACCGCCGATCAGCAGCAGGCCGACCAGCCCACCGAAACGCCGCTTCGGGGCAGTCGGACGAACAGGATTTGCAGCCATCAGAAGTCTCCTCGCCGCACCGCGGCAAGGCCGCCACGGTGATTGCCGGGGATGCTATCAGCCCGTCCGGCGGGCGCTAGCATGCACGCGCCCACCCTCACACCCGAACCCGAACCCCATGTCCGCACCCGACTTCATCCAGCCGCTCGACCACGGCATCACGGTGATCGACACCGGTTTCCACCGCCCGAACTTCGACGCCGCCTACCTGCTGATCAGCGACGGCCGCGCCGCCTTCATCGACACCGGCCACAACGCCGGCGTGCCACGCCTGCTGGCCGCACTCGCGTTCCACGGCCTGGGGGTTGAGGCGGTCGACTGGGTCATCCCGACCCACGTGCACCTCGACCACGCCGGCGGCGCCGGCCTGCTGATGCAGCAGCTGCCGAACGCCCGCGCGCTGATCCACCCGCGCGGCGCCCGCCACCTGATCAACCCGGTCGCGCTGATCAAGGGCGCGCAGGCGGTCTACGGCGCCGAGGAAGTGGCGCGCACCTACGGCGAGATCCAGCCGATCCCGGCCGAACGCGTGCTCGAGAGCCACGACGAGATGACGGTGCAGCTCGGCAGCCGCCCGCTGCGCCTGATCGACAGCCCCGGCCACGCCCGCCACCACCACTGCATCTGGGACGCCACCAGCCGCGGCTGGTTCACCGGCGACACCTTCGGCATCAGCTACCGCGAGTTCGACGGCCCGCAGGGCCCGGACAGCGCCTACATCCTGCCCAGCAGCACGCCGGTGCAGTTCGACCCGCAGGCGATGCGCGCGTCGATCGAGCGCATGCTGCAGACCGAGCCGCAGTGGATCTACCCGACCCACTACGGCCGGCTCGGCAACGTACCCGACCTGGCGGCGCAGCTGTTCGACCAGCTCGAAGTGCTGGAGCACTACGCGCTGGCCTGGGCCCGCGCCAACCCCGGCGCCACCGATGCGCAACGCGAGGCCGCCATGATCGAGCTGATGCGCAACATCCTGCTCACCGCTGCCAATCGGGCCGGATCGATGCTGCCGCTGCTGCTGGCCGAGGCCCTGCTGGAAACCGACATCAGGCTCAACGGCCAGGGCCTGGCGATCTGGCTGGCCAGCCAGCCCACGGCAGACACGCCAGCCGTGCCATGAAAAAAGCCCGCGGTCCGGTCGGACGGCGGGCTTGTCGAACGAGGCGACCGGGCCCGAGCCCGGTCGACCGCCGTTCAGTGCGCGATCACTTGCGCGATGACCTTCACGATCACTTGCGCGTCGGCGGCAGGTCGGTGCAGCTGCCGTGCGCCACTTCCGCGGCCATGCCGATGCTCTCGCCGAGCGTCGGGTGCGGGTGGATGGTCTTGCCGATGTCGACCGCGTCGGCGCCCATCTCGATCGCCAGCGCGATCTCGCCGATCATGTCGCCCGCATGCGTGCCGACCATGCCGCCGCCAAGGATCTTGCCGTGGCCGTGGGCCTCGGGCGAATCGTCGAACAGCAGCTTGGTCACGCCCTCGTCGCGGCCGTTGGCGATGGCGCGGCCCGACGCCGTCCACGGGAACAGGCCCTTCTTGACCTTGATGCCCTGCGCCTTGGCCTGATCTTCGGTCAGGCCCACCCACGCCACTTCAGGGTCGGTGTAGGCCACGCTCGGGATCACGCGGGCGTTGAAGGCGGCCGAGGCCAGCTCCTGGTTGCCCTGCAGCGTGCCGGCGATGACCTCGGCGGCCACATGCGCCTCGTGCACCGCCTTGTGGGCGAGCATGGGCTGGCCGACGATGTCGCCGATGGCGAAGATGTGCGGCACGTTGGTGCGCATCTGGATGTCGACGTTGATGAAGCCGCGATCGGTCACAGCCACGCCGGCCTTGTCGGCGCCGATCTTCTTGCCGTTGGGCGAGCGGCCCACGGCTTGAAGCACCAGGTCGTACAGGCCTTCGGTCTTGGTGCCGTCCAAGCCCTCGAACTGCACCTTGATGCCTTCGGGCGTGGCAACGGCTCCGACCGTCTTGGTCTTCAACATGATGTTGTCGAAGCGGTGCGCGTTCATCTTCTGCCAGATCTTGACCAGGTCGCGGTCGGCGCCCTGCATCAGGCCGTCGAGCATCTCGACCACGTCCAGGCGTGCGCCCAGCGTCGAATACACCGTGCCCATTTCGAGGCCGATGATGCCGCCACCGACGATCAACATCTTCTTGGGCACGCCCTGGAGTGCGAGCGCCCCGGTCGAGTCGACGATGCGGTCGTCCGCCGGGAAGAATGGCAGCTTCACCGACTGCGAACCCGCGGCGATGATGGCGTGCTTGAACTTCACGACCTTGCTCGCGCCGGCCCGCTCGGTGCCGGTGCCGGCGGTTTCTTCGACCTGCACGTGGTACGGATCGAGGAAGGTGCCCACGCCGCGCACGGTCGTGACCTTGCGCATCTTGGCCATCGCGGCCAGGCCGCCGGTCAGCTTGCCGATGACCTTTTCCTTGTGGCCACGCAGCTTGTCGACGTTGACGCTCGGCGCGCCGAAGTCGACGCCCAGGTCGCCCAGGTGGCTGACCTCGTCCATGACGGCGGCCACGTGCAGCAGCGCCTTCGACGGGATGCAACCGACGTTCAGGCAGACGCCGCCGAGCGTCGCGTAACGCTCGACGATCACGACCTTGAGGCCCAGATCGGCTGCGCGGAACGCCGCCGAATAGCCGCCGGGGCCGGCGCCGAGCACGAGCAGGTCGCACTCGACATCGGCCGCGCCGCTGTAGCTGCCGGCCGGGCCGGCCGCCACGGCAACCGGTGCCGGTGCGGCCACCGGAGCAGCCGCGGCCGGTGCCGGAGCAGGCGCAGCAGCCGGCGCCGCAGCGCCTGCGGCTTCCAGCGTCAGCAGCACGTCGCCCTGGTTGATCTTGTCACCGAGCTTGACGCGCAGTTCCTTGATCACGCCGGCGTGCGAGCTGGGGATCTCCATCGAGGCCTTGTCGGACTCGACGGTGATCAGGCTCTGCTCGGCCTTCACCGTGTCGCCGGGCTTGACCAGCAGCTCGATGATCGCCACGTCCTTGAAGTCGCCGATGTCCGGCACTTGCACTTCGATCAATGCCATGTCTGGTGCTCCTTGTGATCAGAGCACGATGCGGCGGAAGTCCGCCAGCAGCGATGCGAAGTAGACGTTGAAGCGGGCCGCAGCCGCGCCGTCGATGACGCGGTGATCCCACGACAGCGACAGCGGCAGCATCAGGCGCGGCTGGAAGGCCTTGCCGTCCCACTTGGGCTCGATGGCGCTCTTGCACACGCCCATGATGGCCACTTCCGGCGCATTGATGATGGGCGTGAAATAGCGCCCGCCGATGCCGCCGAGCGAGCTGATGCTGAAGCAGCCGCCGCTCATCTCGGCGGGGCCGAGCTTGCCGTCGCGGGCCTTCTTGGCCAGCTCGCCCATCTCGGTGCTGATCTGGAAGATGCCCTTCTTGTCGGCATCCTTGATCACCGGGACCATCAGGCCGTTGGGCGTATCGGCCGCGAAGCCGATGTGGAAGTAGTTCTTGAGCACCAGCGTGTCGCCGTCGAGCGAGGCGTTGAACTCGGGGAACTTCTTCAGCGCCGCGACCGCCGCCTTGATCATGAAGGCCAGCATCGTGACCTTGACGCCGGACTTCTCGTTTTCCTTGTTGGTGGCAACGCGGAAGGCTTCGAGATCGGTGATGTCCGCGTCGTCATGGTTCGTGACGTGCGGAATGATCACCCAGTTGCGGTGCAGGTTGGCGCCCGAGATCTTCTTGATGCGCGAGAGGTCCTTGCGCTCGACCGGGCCGAACTTGGCGAAATCGACCTTGGGCCAGGCCAGCAGGCCCGGGAAGGCCTCGCCACCACCGGCCGCAGCCGGTGCGGGCGCCTTGGCCTTCTGCGCCGCGGTCTGCGCGGTGCCGGCCATCACGCCCTTGACGAAGCCTTGCACGTCGACCTCGGTGATGCGGCCCTTGGGGCCGGAGCCCTTGACCTCGGCCAGCGGCACGCCCAGTTCGCGGGCGAACTTGCGGATGCTGGGCGATGCGTGCGGCAGCGACAGGTTCAGCACGGTGGGATCGTGGGCCGGCACGCTGGCCGCGGCAGGCGCTGCCACCACGGCAGCCGCCGCAGCGACAGGTGCGGCTGCAGGCGCGGCAGCAGCGGCAGGCGCCGGGGCAGCCGCAGCCGGTGCGGCACCGGCCGCGCCTTCGATGATCGCGACCAGCGAACCCTTGCTGACCTTGTCGCCGAGCTTGACCTTGAGTTCCTTGATCACGCCGGCATGCGACGACGGGATCTCCATCGAGGCCTTGTCGCTCTCGACCGTGATCAGGCTCTGCTCGGCCTTGACGGTGTCACCCGGCTTGACCAGCAGCTCGATCACCGCGACCGAGTCGAAATCACCGATGTCGGGCACGAAGATCTCGATCGGGCCGGCCGCAGCCGCAGCGGGTGCCGCCACCGGCGCGGCCGCCGGAGCAGCCGGGGCCGGTGCAGGCACCGCAGCCGCTGCGGCAGGTGCCGGAGCCGGCGCGGCGGCACCGGCCACCTCGAGCGTCAGCACCACGGTGCCTTCGTTGATCTTGTCGCCCAGGGCGACCTTGAGGTCCTTGACCACGCCGGCGTGCGAGCTGGGGATCTCCATCGAGGCCTTGTCGCTCTCGACGGTGAGCAGGCTCTGCTCGGCCTTGACGGTGTCACCCGGCTTGACCAGCAGTTCGATGATCGCGACGTCCTTGAAATCCCCGATGTCGGGGACCTTCACTTCAATCAATGCCATGTTGTTGTCTCCGGAACGGCTCAGGCGTACAGCGGGTTGATCTTGTCGGCCTTGATGCCGTACTTGGCGATCGCCTCGGCCACCACGGTGGTCGGCACGGCGCCTTCGTCGGCCAGCGCGCGCAGGGCGGCCACGACGATGTAATGGCGGTTGATCTCGAAGTGCTCGCGCAGCTTGCTGCGGAAGTCACTGCGGCCGAAGCCGTCGGTGCCCAGCACCTTGAAGCTGCGCCCGCGCGGGATGAAGGCGCGGATCTGGTCGGCGTAGTTCTTCATGTAGTCGGTCGAAGCCACGACCGGGCCGATGTGCGGCTGCAGCTGTTGCGCCACGAACGGCACCTTGGGGGTGGCGGTCGGGTGCAGCAGGTTGAAGCGCTCGGCGTCCTGGCCGTCGCGGGCCAGTTCGTTGAAGCTCGGGCAGCTCCAGACGTTGGCAGCCACGCCCCAGTCCTGCGCCAGCAGCTGCCGGGCGAACTGCGACTCGCGCAGGATCGTGCCCGAGCCCAGCAGGTTGACGCGCGGTGCGCCGGCTGCGCCCTGGCCTTCTTCGAGCAGGTACATGCCCTTGATGATCTGCTCCTCGGTGCCCGCCTTCAGGCCGGGCATCGGGTAGTTCTCGTTGAGCAGGGTCAGGTAGTAGAAGACGTTTTCCTGCTTCTCGACCATGCGCTTCAAACCGTGCTGCATGATCACGCCGACCTCGTGCGCGAAGGTCGGGTCGTAGCTGATGCAGTTCGGGATCGTGCCGGCCAGGATGTGGCTATGGCCGTCCTCGTGCTGCAGGCCTTCGCCGTTGAGCGTGGTGCGCCCCGACGTGCCGCCGAGCAGGAAGCCGCGCGCCTGCATGTCGCCGGCCGCCCAGGCCAGGTCGCCGATGCGCTGGAAGCCGAACATCGAGTAGTACACGTAGAACGGGATCATGATCCGGTTGCTCGTACTGTACGAGGTGGCCGCGGCGATCCAGCTGCTCATGCCGCCGGCTTCGTTGATGCCTTCCTGCAGGATCTGGCCGGCCTTGTCCTCGCGGTAGTACATCACCTGGTCCTTGTCGACCGGGGTGTAGTTCTGACCAGCGGGGTTGTAGATGCCGACCTGGCGGAACAGGCCTTCCATGCCGAAGGTGCGGGCCTCGTCGACCAGGATCGGCACCACGCGCGGGCCGATCGCCTGGTCACGCAGCAGCTGCGTCAGGAAGCGCACGTAGGCCTGGGTGGTGGAGATCTCGCGGCCTTCGGCGGTCGGCTCGAGCACGGCCTTGAAGGTTTCCAGCGACGGCACGGTGAAGCTCTCGTCGGCCTTGGCGCGGCGCTTGGGCAGGTAGCCGCCCAGGGCCTTGCGGCGCTCGTGCAGGTAGCGCATTTCCGGCGTGTCGTCGGCCGGCTTGTAGAACGGCAGCTTGGGCAGCTCGCTGTCGGGGATGGGGATGTTGAAGCGGTCGCGGAAGGCCTTGATGTCCTCGTCGATCAGCTTCTTGGTCTGGTGGACGGTGTTCTTGCCCTCGCCGACCTTGCCCATGCCGAAGCCCTTGACGGTCTTGATCAGCAGCACCGTCGGCTGGCCCTTGTGGTTGACCGCCTTGTGGTACGCCGCGTAGACCTTCTGCGGATCGTGGCCACCGCGCTTGAGGTTCCAGATGTCGTCGTCGGACATCTTGGCCACCATCTCCAGCGTGCGCGGGTCGCGACCGAAGAAGTGCTTGCGCACGTAGGCGCCGTCGTTGGCCTTGAAGGACTGGTAGTCGCCGTCGAGCGTCTCCATCATCAGCTTGCGCAGCGCGCCGTCCTTGTCGCGCGCCAGCAGCGCGTCCCAGCCCGAACCCCACAGCAGCTTGATGACGTTCCAGCCCGAGCCGCGGAACTCGCCTTCGAGCTCCTGGACGATCTTGCTGTTGCCGCGCACCGGGCCGTCCAGGCGCTGCAGGTTGCAGTTGATGACGAAGATCAGGTTGTCGAGGTTCTCGCGTGCGGCCAGGCCGATCGCGCCGAGCGATTCGGGTTCGTCCATCTCGCCGTCGCCGCAGAAGACCCAGACCTTGCGGTTCTCGGTGTTGGCGATGCCGCGCGCGTGCAGGTACTTCAGGAAACGCGCCTGGTAGATCGCCATCAAGGGGCCCAGGCCCATCGAGACGGTCGGGAACTGCCAGAACTCGGGCATCAGCTTCGGGTGCGGGTAGCTCGACAGGCCCTTGCCGTCGACTTCCTGGCGGAAGTTGAGCAGCTGCTCTTCGGTCAGGCGGCCTTCCATGTAGGCGCGGGCGTAGACACCGGGCGACACGTGGCCCTGGATGTAGAGGCAGTCGCCGCCGTGGTTCTCGTTCTCGGCGTGCCAGAAGTGGTTGAAGCCGGCGCCGAACATGTGCGCCAGCGACGCGAACGAGCCGATGTGGCCGCCCAGGTCGCCACCGTCCTCGGGGTTGTGGCGGTTCGCCTTGACCACCATCGCCATCGCGTTCCAGCGCATGTAGGCGCGCAGGCGCTCCTCGATCTCGATGTTGCCGGGGCAACGCTCTTCCTGGTCGGTCGGGATGGTGTTGACGTAGGCCGTGTTGGCCGAGAACGGCACGTCGATGCCGGCCTGGCGGGCCTGGTCGATCAGCTGCTCGAGCAGGAAGTGGGCGCGCTCACCCCCCTCGGCACCGATGACGGCGGACAGTGCGTCCATCCATTCGCGGGTTTCCTGGGTGTCGGGATCGTTGGTTGCCGCTGCGGGCTGGTTCTGGGGCACTGCAGACATGGTGTCTCCTGGAGCTGCTTGTCACGGACCCGCTACGCGCGGGATCGCCACCCCTTCCGGGGCGTGGCCGCGCAGTGTTGCACAACCCGATTCAAATTTCAAATCGTGCGCATCACTTTCATAATATGAAATTACAAAGAACGATCGTGCGTCCCGACGGGGTCGCACGGCACGTCCGCAGAGCGTCGCGCAGTCGCCACGGATAATCCATCCATGGATACCAGTTCTCAGACAAAACGCTTGCACCAAGCGGCTCGCAGCCGACCCCAGCGGCTGTTCTGGACGTGGTGGCGACGCCTGTCACCGTCACGTCAGGATCGCGTGGCTACTTTGGCGCCGCTGCTGTCGGTGCTGCTGTTCCTGGCCGCGATCGTCGCGGCGTTCTGGTACTTGCGCAATGAGGAAGTCGAGCGGGAAGTCGAGTCGGTCAAGCGCGACGCCGAACTGGTGCAGCAGCAGATCCGCCTGCGCCTGATCGAGAACCAGGAACAGCTGGTGCGCATCGCGCGCGAGGTCATGACACGCGCCACCGACCGCGACGAATTCCTGTCGCAGAGCGCGAGCCTGGTGCGCAGCCGCCCGGAGATCGTCGGCATCAGCTGGCTCGGCTCGACCCAGCAGGTGGTGGCGCGCCACGTGGCGCCCGACCTCGCGGCGGCGATGCCGCGCCTGGCCATGCCCACCACCAATCAGACCGGCGAGCTCGGCAAGCCGCAGGCCACCCAGGTGGCGTTCGACGACGCCCGCGAGCTGCGCCTGCCGGTCTACTCGCGGCCGTTCCGGCACGACGAGCACCTGATCGTGTTCCAGGTGCACGTGCCGCTGATCGACCACGGCGCCTTCGCCGGCACGCTGGTGGCCGAGTATTCGATCGAGGCGCTGCTGCGCTATTTCGTGCCGCCCGACGTCTCGCGCCGCCACGTCATCAGCCTGCTCGACACCAACGACAACGTGCTCGCCAGCACCATGGCCAGCCAGCCCGGGCGGGTGCGCGCCAAGCTGATCTACGACGTCGCGTTCGCCCCGGTCGGCCACGGCACCACGCTGCGCGGCGAGGGCTACCGCACCTCGTTCGGGCTGATCGGCAACACGCTGTTCTGGATGGTGCTGTCGCTGTCGGTGCTGACCGTCTGGATGCTGCTGGGCACCTGGCGCCACATGCGCCGCCGGCTGCAGATCCAGGGCGCGCTGGTGCAGGAGACCAACTTCCGCCGGGCGATGGAAAACTCCATGCTGACGGGCATGCGGGCGATGGACCAGGAAGGCCGCATCACCTACGTCAACCCGGCCTTCTGCGCGATGACCGGCTTCAGCGAGGCCGAGCTGATCGGCCGCCTGCCGCCCTACCCGCACTGGCCGCACGACCGCCTCGAGGAGAGCAACCGCCTGCTGCAGCAGGAACTCGCCGGCCGCAGCCCGGCCGGGGGCATCGAGGTGCGCGTGCTGCGCCGCGACGGCACGCAGTTCGACGCCCGCATGTACGTGTCGCCGCTGATCGACGCGCGCGGCCAGCAGACCGGCTGGATGACCTCGATGACCAACATCACCGAGGCCAAGCGCATCCGCGACCAGCTGACCGCCTCGCACGAACGCTTCACCACCGTGCTCGAAGGGCTGGACGCGGCGGTCTCGGTGCTGTCGGTGCAGCACGGCGAGCTGCTGTTCGCCAACCGCTCGTACCGGCTGTGGTTCGGCGCCGACGCGCACTGGCATGCCCAGCTGGCCGGCATGCAGGCCGCCAACAACAGCGGCGGCCATGTCGAGGACGATGTCGACGGCCTGTCGGGCCTGCCGACCGCCGAACTCACCGACGTGAGCGCCGACACCCGCGAGGTCTACGTCGACTCGCTGCAGAAGTGGTTCGACGTGCGCGCCCGCTACCTGCAGTGGACCGACGGCCGGCTGGCGCAGATGCTGATCGCCACCGACATCACCGCGCGCCGCCGCATGGAAGAGCTCTCGGCCCAGCAGGCCGAACGCGCCCAGGTGACGAGCCGGCTGGTGACGATGGGCGAGATGGCGTCGTCGGTGGCGCACGAACTGAACCAGCCGCTGGCAGCGATCGCCAACTACTGCAGCGGCATCATCACGCGACTGAAGGCGGGCAAGCTCAACGACGAGGAACTGCTCGGCGCACTCGAGAAGACCGCCCGCCAGGCGCACCGCGCCGGCCAGATCATCCACCGCATCCGCGCCTTCGTGAAACGCAGCGAGCCGCAGCGCCAGGCCGCGCACGCCACCGACATCGTCGACGACACGCTCGAGCTCGCCGGCATCGAGCTGCGCCGGCGCAACGTCTCGCTGCAGACCTATGTGGCGCGGCGCCTGCCGGTGCTGCAGGTCGACCCGATCCTGATCGAGCAGGTGCTGCTCAACCTGATCAAGAACGCCGCCGAGGCGATCGACAGCGCCCAGATGCCGCCCAAGCGTCGCAACATCGAGCTGCGCGTGGTGCCCAAGCACACGCCCGAACTCGGGGGCGTGATCGAGTTCAGCGTGACCGATACCGGCCCCGGTCTGAAAGAGGAAGTGATCAATCGGCTCTACGAAGCCTTCTTCTCGACCAAGACCGAAGGCCTGGGCATCGGGCTGTCCCTGTGCCGCTCGATCATCGAGTCGCACAAGGGCAGGATCAAGGCGGAGAACCTCTACAATTCCGAGACCGTGGTGGGCTGTCGTTTCACCGTGCTGCTGCCCGTGAGCGCACCGTTGCCGATGGTCCTCGAGTCCAACAAATCCAGCGAGCCTTCATGAGCCTGATTCCGAAAAAGGGGACGGTCTATATCGTCGACGATGACGAAGCCGTCAGAGATTCGCTGCAGTGGCTGCTCGAGGGCAAGGACTATCGCGTCAAGTGCTTCGACTCGGCCGAGGCCTTCCTGTCGCGCTTCGACCCGCGCGAGGTGGCCTGCCTGATCGCCGACATCCGCATGGACGGCATGACCGGCCTCGAACTGCAGGATCGCCTGCTCGAGCGCAAGAGCCCGCTGCCGATCGTCTTCATCACCGGCCACGGTGACGTGCCGATGGCGGTCACGACGATGAAGAAGGGCGCCGAGGACTTCATCGAGAAACCCTTCAAGGAAGACGAGCTGGTGACCCTGGTCGAGCGCATGCTCGACCGCGCCCGCAGCAGCTTCTCGCACTACCAGGAACAGGCCAGCCGCGACGCCCTGCTGGCGCGCCTGACCACCCGCGAGGCCCAGGTGCTCGAGCGCATCGTCGCCGGCCGTCTCAACAAGCAGATCGCCGACGACCTGGGCATCAGCATCAAGACGGTCGAGGCGCACCGCGCCAACATCATGGAAAAGCTCAACGCCAACACGGTGGCCGACCTGCTCAAGATCGCGCTCGGAGCCGCCGCCAAGGTCTGATCCTCCTTGCGCAACGAAAGGCCGCTACATGCGGCCTTTCGTGTTTTGATACGCGCGCTTTTTTTACTCCCATCCCCTGAAACGCTCCACCGAGACCGACCGACATGACCGCACAACTGATCGACGGCAATGCGCTGTCCCGCCAGATCCGCGCCGAAGTGGCGCAACGCGCCGCCGCGCTGACCGAAGGCGGCCACCGCCCCGGCCTGGCGGTGATCCTGGTGGGCGAGAACCCGGCCAGCGCGGTCTACGTGCGCAACAAGGTCAAGGCCTGCGCCGACGCCGGCCTGCATTCGGTGCTCGAGAAATACGAGGCGACGATGACCGAGGCCGAGCTGCTGGCCCGCATCGACGCGCTCAACAACGACCCGACCATCCACGGCATCCTGGTGCAGCTGCCGCTGCCCGGGCACATCGACGACCACGCGGTGATCGAGGCGATCTCGCCGCTCAAGGACGTCGACGGCTTCCACGTCGCCAGCGCCGGCGCGCTGATGGTCGGTGAAACGGGCTTCAAGGCCTGCACGCCCTACGGCTGCATGAAGATGCTCGAATCGATCGGCATGAAAGACCTGCGCGGCAAACACGCCGTGGTGATCGGGCGCAGCAACATCGTCGGCAAGCCGATGGCGATGATGCTGCTGGCGGCCAACGCCACCGTCACGGTCTGCCACAGCGGTACCGCCGATCTGGGCCATCACACGCGCCAGGCCGACGTGGTGGTGGCCGCGGTCGGCAAGCGCAACGTGCTGACCGCCGAGATGGTCAAGCCCGGCGCGGTGGTGATCGACGTCGGCATGAACCGCAACGATGAAGGCAAGCTCTGCGGCGACGTCGATTTCGACGGCGTCAAGGAGGTCGCGAGCTGGATCACCCCCGTGCCGGGCGGGGTCGGCCCGATGACCATCACAATGCTGCTGGTCAACACGATCGAAGCGGCCGAACGGGCCGCCGCCCAACGCGCATGAACCACTCCAACCCCTTGCTGAACGCGGGCGCCCTGCCCGCCTTCGATGCGATCCGTCCCGAACACGTCGGCCCCGCGATCGACACGCTGCTGGCGCAGGCTGAAGCCGCGCTCGAAGCCGCCGTGAGCGAGCAGACGCCGGCCGAATACGAGGCGCTGTCGCGCGTGCTGTCGGTACCGACCGAGCGGCTGGGCCGGGCCTGGGGCGCGGTCGGCCACCTCAAGGGCGTGATGGACACGCCCGAGCTGCGCGCCGCGTTCAACGACAAGCTGCCGGCGATCACCGACTTCTACACCCGCCTGGGTGCCGACGAGCGGCTCTACGCCAAGTACAAGGCGGTCGCGGCCAGCCCGGCTGCGGCGCAGCTGAACAAGGCCCGTCAGCAGGAGCTCAAGCACAGCCTGCGCGACTTCGTGCTCGGTGGCGCCGAGCTGCAGGGCGAGGCCAAGACACGCCACGCGCAGATCCAGGAAGAGCAGGCGCTGCTGTCGCAGAAGTTCTCCGAACACGTGCTCGACGCCACCGACGGCTACGCGCTGTTCGTCAGCACCGACGAACTGGCCGGCGTGCCCGCCGACGTGTTGAGTGCCACCCGCGCCGCAGCCGAGAAAGACGGCCGCGACGGCCACAAGCTGACGCTGCACATGCCGGCCTACCTGCCGGTGATGCAGTACGCCGACGACCGCACCGTGCGCGAGTGCCTGTACACCGCCTACGTCACGCGTGCCTGCGAAACCGGCCCGGCCGAGCGCGACAACAGCGCCGTGATGGCCGACATCCTGCGCCTGCGCCACGAAGAGGCCGCGCTGCTGGGCTACGCCAACTACGCCGAGCTGTCGCTGGTGCCCAAGATGGCGCACGACCCGAAGCAGGTCACCGATTTCCTGCGCGACCTGGCGCGCCGCGCGCGGCCGTTTGCCGAGCGCGATCTGGCCGAACTGCGCGAGTTCGCTGCCCGTGAACTGGGACTGGCCGATCTGCAATCCTGGGACAGCGCCTACGCCAGCGAGAAGCTCAAGGAGGCGCGTTATGCCTTCAGCGACCAGGCCGTCAAGCAGTACTTCACCGAGCCCAAGGTGCTGGCCGGGCTGTTCCGCATCATCGAGACGCTGTTCGAGGTGGCGATCCGCCCCGACAGCGCGCCGGTGTGGCACGAGTCGGTGCGCTTCTACCGCATCGAGCGCGCAGGCGCTCTGGTCGGTCAGTTCTACCTCGACCCCTACGCGCGCCCCGGCAAGCGCCCGGGCGCCTGGATGGACGACGTGCGCGGCCGCTGGCTGCGCCCCGACGACGGCCAGCTGCAGACGCCGGTGGCGCACCTGGTGTGCAACTTCACCGCGCCCGCCGACGGCAAGCCCGCGCTGCTGACGCACGACGAGGTGCAGACGCTGTTCCACGAGTTCGGCCACGGCCTGCACCACATGCTCACGCAGGTGGACGAGCTGGGCGTGTCGGGCATCAGCGGTGTCGAGTGGGACGCGGTCGAGCTGCCGAGCCAGTTCATGGAGAACTTCTGCTGGGAGTGGGAGGTGCTGCAGCAGCTGACCGCCCACATCGACAGCGGCGAGCCGCTGCCGCGCGAGCTGTTCGACAAGATGACCGCCGCCAAGAACTTCCAGAGCGGCATGCAGACGCTGCGGCAGGTGGAGTTCTCGCTGTTCGACATGCTGCTGCACGCCGAGCCCGGCGCCGCCGGTCGCATCCAGCAGGTCGTCGACGCGGTACGCAACGAGGTGGCGGTGATGAAGCCGCCCGCGTTCAACCGCTTCCAGCACACCTTCTCGCACATCTTCGCGGGCGGCTACGCGGCCGGCTACTACAGCTACAAGTGGGCCGAGGTGCTGAGCGCCGACGCCTGGGGTGCGTTCGAGGAAGAAGGCCTGTTCAACGCCGACACCGGCCGGCGCTACCGGCAGGAAATCCTCGAAGCCGGCAGCGCCCGCGATGCGATCGACAACTTCAAGGCCTTCCGCGGCCGCGAGCCCAGCATCGACGCACTGCTGCGCCACCAGGGCATGGCCGCCTGAAGCAGCGGCTCAATCGGGCCGCTTGAAGAACACCACCCGGTTGCGGCCCTGCTGCTTGGCTTGGTACATGGCCGCATCGGCGTTGCGCATCAGGGTGGCCTCGTCGGTGCCGTCCTGCGGGAAACACGCGATGCCGATGCTCGCGCTGATGTCGGCCTGGTGCTTGCCCAGCTGATACGGCTTGCACAGCGCTTCGAGCAGGTGCGTCGCCACGTCGCCGGCGTCGCTCGCCTGCTCGACCTGCGACAGCAGCACCACGAACTCGTCGCCGCCGAGCCGGCAGGCAGTGTCGGTGGCACGCAGCTGCTTGAGCAGGCGATCGGCCACCTGGCACAGCAGTTCGTCGCCGGTGGCGTGCCCGTGGCTGTCGTTGACGGCCTTGAAGCGGTCCAGGTCAAAGAACATCAGCGCCAGCACGGTGCGGTTGCGGCGCGCCAGTTGCAGGCCCTGGTGCAGCCGGTCGTGCAGCAGCAGGCGATTCGGCAGGCCGGTCAGCACGTCGTGCTGCGCGCGGTGCGCGAGCTTGAGCGCCAGCTGGTGCGCTTCGGTCACGTCGTGCATCACCGCCACCGCGCCGATCAGCTGCCCGCCCGCGGCGAACATCGGCGAGACCGACTCCTGCACCACGTGCTCGCTGCCTTCGGCATGGGCCAGCCGCACACGCTGCGGCAAGGCCAGGCGCTTGCGCTGGTGCAGGCACAGGGCGACCGGGTCGGGCAGTTCGGCGCCGGTCTCGACATCACGGCGGCGCAGCACCTCGCCATAGAGCCGGCCGCGCACCTGCTCCTCGGGCTGGCCGATCATGGTCACGGCCACCGGGTTGAGATAGAGGATGCGGCCCTGCGGATCGCTGGTGATCACCGCGTCGGCGATGCTCTCGAGCGTGACCTTGCTGCGCTCGTGCTCGGCCTCCAGCTCCTCGGCCAGGCGCTTGCGGGTGATGTCCTCGAGCACCGCGTGGGTGCGCGTGATGCGGCCGTCGGCGTCGCGCTCGGTGGTGGCCGACAGCAGCACGTCGATGCGCTGGCCGTCGCTGCGCATCAGGCGGTACTCGACGTCGCGGCAGCGCCCGGCGGCCAGCAGATCGGGCCAGGTGCGGGTGAGCGTGCGGCGGCGTGATTCGGCCGCCAGGAAGTCGACCAGCTTGCGACCGATGACATCGTCGCGCCGCAACCCCATGCGCTCGAGCCAGAGCCGGCTCACGCTCAGCAGGCGGCCGTCCGGATCGGTCGACACCATCATCGCGGGCGTGCGCTCGTAGAGCGTGCGCAGGCGCTCGCGGCTGCGCGAGAGTTCGCCGTGGTGGTTGCGCGCCTGCTCGACCGCGGCGGCCAGCAGCAAGGGCGGCAACAAGGCCGCCAGCAGCGGCGCATAGACCAGCAGCTGCTGCCAGTAGGCCGTCTGCGGCGGCGCGACGAACAGCCCTTGCGCGATCAGCGTGCCCACCACCATCGCCATCAGCCAGACCAGCGCGGCCACCGCCATGAAGCGCAGCTGCACCGCAGCCAGCACCAGCGGCAGCGTGAGATAGACGAACGGAAACGGCAGCTGCAGCAGACAGAACACGCCGACGCCGACACTCACCAGGGCAAAGGCCCAGGCGCGCGGATCGGCAAAGTCGCGTCGCACGGCGCCCCGCTCGGCGGCCAGCACGGCCAGCACCAGCGGCAGCAAGGTGACCGAACCGACCAGCGTGCTCTCGAACCAGGTCAGGGCGATGCGAAACAGCGGCGTATCGTCCTGCCAGCCGAGCGTCAGCACGGCGGTCGCCGACCCCGCCAGCACCGGCAGCAAGCTGCCGCGCAGCAGCACCTTCAGGCCGTCGACCGGGCTGGACGCGATGCGCCGATAGGACTCGCTGCCCCGCAGCAGCCAGGCGCCGAGCAGCATCTCGATCAGGTTGGGCGGCAGGTAGCGCAACGCCTCCAGCAGGCTGTCGCCGAACGCCAGGTTGGCCGCCAGATTGCCGAGGGCCAGGGCCAGCAGGAGGCCCGGCCACTGGCGCCGCGGCACCGGCAGCAGCAGCGCCAGGCCCCACACGTTCATGTACCAGAGCGAGGCCACCTGGCCGGGAAAGCGCGACAGCCACATCGCCAGCGACGACAGCACCCAGGCGCCCAGCGCGGCGATCAGCCACATCAGCCAGGGCTGCGCCTGCACCGCCTGCAGCACGAGCATCTCGACGCGCTGGCGGTCGGCCTGCTGTGCGGGGATGGCCGACAACGTGCCGGTGGGAGGCCAGAGGCTGCTGACCTCGACATGCGGCGCGCTGCTCATCGGCCGGCTCCTGCACCGCCGGCACCGGCCGGACGCCGGGCAGGCCGAGGTCGGAGGCGCGAAGGTCTGAACATCTGTCGATTGTGTCGCCAGACGCGCGCATCCGGCTGACACGCCGCATCGCTCATCGCCGAGCGGCTTTGCGACGTGGCAAAAGTGGCTGGCTGCTCGACAGCAGCACGCCGCCGGACGGCGCCGGCGCGCCGACATCGTGGCCCTCGCCGGCGTCGACGCGGGCGGCGGCTGCAGCACCTGGCTCGATGTCGTCGGCGTCGTCGGCCGGCCCGGGCCGATCGGCACGCAGCACCAGCGCGCGCTGGTAGAGCGTGTTGCGCGGCACGCCGCTGGCGGTGGCGGCCAGGGCCACGGCCTGCTTGAGCGGCATCACGTCGAGCAGGGCCTGCAGCCAGGCATCGAGCGCGGTCGAACGGGCCGCCAGCTCGGTTTCATCGGCCAGATCGTCATGGCCGAGGCCGTGCAGCACCACGACGAACTCGCCGCGGCGCCGGTCGTCGTCGGCCGCCAGCCAGGCCGGCCAGTCGGCGGCCGCCAGCGTGTGGATGCTCTCGAACTGCTTGGTGAGTTCGCGGCAGACGGTCAGCGTGCGCGCGCCCAGTTCATCGGCCAGCGCCTGCGCCAGCGCCTCGATGCGGTGCGGCGCCTCGAAGATCACCACCGACGCGCGCTCGTCGGCCAGCGCACGCAGCGCCTGCTGGCGCGCCTGCGCCTTGGGTGGCAGGAATCCGATGAAACGGAAGCCGCTGCCCTGCGCATCGCCGGCCGCGCTCAGGGCCGTGACGACGCTGCTCGCGCCCGGCAGCGGCAGCACCCGCCAACCCGCGGCGTGCACGCCGGCCACCAGCCGCGCACCGGGGTCGGACACCGCCGGCGTGCCGGCATCGCTGACGTAGGCGACCCGCTCGCCACGGGCCAGGCGCGCCACGACGGCGGGGGTGGCATCGTCCTCGTTGTGCTGATGCAGCGCCAGCAGCGGCTTGTGCAGGCCCAGGCGCTGCAGCAGCACCGCGGTGACGCGGGTGTCCTCGCAGGCCACGGCATCGACCAGGCTCAGCACGTGGATGGCGCGCAGGGTCATGTCGGCGAGGTTGCCGATCGGCGTGGCCACCACATACAGTGTGGAGGCCGGGTGCTGCTGGCCGGCGCAGGCGGCGGCCGCGGCCTGCAGCAACAAGGGGGGGAGTGAGATGTCCGTGCTCAAGCGTCTGGGACTCGGTTGGGGTGCAGATGAAAAACCCGCAGCAAGCCGCGGTCGGGCGGCAGAAGACCGCGCCCTGACGCACCTGCTGGCGCAGGGGCTGGCGCTGGTCGAGCGCAATTATCGAGTGGCGCGCGGCCCGGCCCGGCGCGGCGGCGAAATCGACCTGGTGATGCGCGACCGCGACGCCACGCTGGTGTTCGTGGAGGTGCGCAGCCGGCGCAATGCCCACCACGGCGGCGCGGCGGCCAGCGTGGGCCACGCCAAGCGCGCCAGCCTGATCTATGCCGCCCGGCACTATCTGCTGCGCTTTCGTGCGCCGCCGGCCTGCCGATTCGATCTGGTGGCGATCGACGGCGACGCGCTGGAATGGCTGCCCGGCGCCTTCGACGCCGGCTGAGCCAGGGTCGCGCAAACCCTGACATATCATCGCCAGATGCTAGAGCAGCGCATCCAACAGCAATTTTTTGACAGTGCAGACCTCAAGTACGCCGCCGCAGACGCCCTGACGCGGCCGATCACCGAAGCCGTCAATTCACTGCTCGGCTGCATCACCGCGGGCGGCAAGGTGCTGGCCTGCGGCAACGGCGGCTCGGCCGCCGAGGCCCAGCGGGTCGCCTCGCTGCTGGTGGGCCGCTTCGAGCGCGAACGCCCCGGGCTGGCGGCCATGAGCCTGTCGAGCGACACCTCGGTGCTGACCGGCGTCGGCCGCGACCAGGGCCTCGACCAGATCTTCGCGCGCCAGGTGCTGGCACTCGGCCATCCGGGCGACGTGCTGCTGGCGCTGAGCACCACCGGCAGCGCCGCCAACGTGCTGGCCGCAGTCGAAGCCGCCCACGAGAAGGAAATGACCGTCATCGCCCTCACCGGCCAGGGTGGCGGCCAGATGAACCAGACGCTGGCCGAGACCGACGTGCACATCTGCGTGCCGCACCAGCGCAGCGCCCGCATCCTCGAAGTCCATCTGCTCGTCATCCACTGCATCTGCGATGCGATGGACCTGCAACTGCTCGGAGAACATGACCAATGAACCGCCCTGACCCGACCGTCTCCTCCACCTCGAACACCGCCTTGATCCACGCCACCGACACCCCCCAGGCCCGCCACCCCCTGCCCCGCCTGCTCTGCACGGCGCTGGCCGCCGCCGCCACGGTGGCCGCACTGAGCGGATGCGCGCCGCTGATCATCGGCGGCGCCGCGCTCGGCGGCGCGCTGGTCGCCACCGACCGCCGCACCTCGGGCACCCAGATCGAGGACCAGGGCATCGAGCTCAAGGCGTCCAACCGCATCAAGGAACTGATGGGCGACAAGGCCCACGTCAACGTCACCAGCTACGACCGCCAGGTGCTGCTGACCGGCGAGGTCTTCAACGAGGCCGACAAGGCCACCATCGAGCAGGCCGTGGCCAAGGTCGAGAACGTGCGCAACGTCGTCAACGACCTGTACATCGGCTGGCCCAGCTCGACCTCCGACCGCTCGCGCGACCTGCTGCTGGCCAGCAAGGTCAAGGCCACGCTGGTCGACGCCAAGGACCTCTCGGCCAACGCCTTCACGGTGGTCACCGAACGCAGCGTGGTCTACCTGATGGGCAAGGTCACCGACGCCGAAGCCAGCCGCGCGATCGAACTGATCCGCACCATCTCGGGCGTGCAGAAGGTGGTGCGCCTGCTCGAGATCATCACGCCCGAACAGCTGGCCGATCGCAAGCCGAAATGAGCGGACCGCCCCGGCGAGGGGCGGGCACAAGAAAGGACGGCGGCCCGCGGGCCGCCGTTGCGCATCAGGTCGCGCGTGCGCTCACTTCAGGCGCGTGATCAGGCTCGAGGTGTCCCAGCGCTGGCCGCCGTGCTGCTGCACGTCGGCGTAGAACTGGTCCACCAGCGCCGTCACCGGCAGGCGCGAGCCGTTGCGGCGCGCCTCGGCCAGCACCAGGCCCAGGTCCTTGCGCATCCAGTCGACCGCGAAGCCGAAGTCGAACCGGCCTTCGACCATGGTCTTGCCGCGGTTGTCGAGCTGCCAGCTCTGCGCCGCGCCCTTGCCGATGACGTCGAGCACCTGGTTCATGTCAAGGCCGGCGTTCTGGCCGAAGGCGATCGCCTCGGCCAGGCCCTGCACCAGCCCGGCGATGCAGATCTGGTTGACCATCTTGGCGAGCTGGCCGGCGCCGCTGTCGCCCAGCAGCGTGACGGCCTTCGAGAATGCCATCGCCACCGGCTTGATGGCCTCGAAGGCAAGCGCGTCGCCGCCGCACATCACGGTCAGCGCGCCGTTGACCGCACCGGCCTGGCCGCCCGACACCGGCGCGTCGATGAAACGCAGGCCGATCACCCGGGCCGCGCCGGCCAGCTCGCGCGCCACCTCGGCCGAGGCGGTGGTGTGATCGACAAACACCGCACCGGGCTGCATGCCGGCGAAGGCGCCATCGGCACCCAGCACCACCGAGCGCAGGTCGTCGTCGTTGCCGACGCAGGCGAACACGATCTCGGCGCCCAGGGCCGCCTCGCGCGGGGTGGTCGCGAAGGTGCCGCCGTGTTCGGCCGCCCAGGCCTGCGCCTTGGCCGCCGTGCGGTTGTAGACCGTGACCTGGTGGCCGGCGCGGGCCAGGTGGCCGGCCATCGGGCCGCCCATCACGCCCAGGCCGAGAAAGGCGACGCGCTGCGGCGCGACGGGTTCGTAGATCTTGCTGCTCATGGACTGGCTCCTCGAAAGGCCCGCATTCTCCCAAGGATCAGCCACGGCGCAGCACGCACCGCCTCGCCACGGCTCAGTTCGGGAAGTAGCAGACCTCGGCCTGGCTGGCCAGGCCACCCACGGTGGGCTTGACCTGCGCGCTGGCGTAGCTGACCTGCGATCGCTCGCCGTTGTGTGCCAGCTCGATCAGCACCTCGACCGTGTTGGCACCCGAGGGGGACTGCGCATCGACGCGCCAGGTCCAGTCCCGGGCACCGGTCAGTGCGGCGTAGGCCGACAGGCGGTCGACGGCGCTCTTGTCGGTGTCGCCGCTGGTCGTGCCGCCGCTGATCTGGGCGGTGTACGAGCTGCTGCCGCTGCTGAGCACCACCGTGCCGTCGGCCGCCACCTGCAGGCTGCAGGCCTGCGGCGTCGTGCGCGGGAAGAAGATGTTGCCCACCGCGTAACCCGAATGGCTGCCGACCAGGAAGGCCGGCAGGTCGCTGGCCAGCAGACCGTTGCTCTTGACGGGCAGCGGCGGCGTGCTGCTGAGCGCCATCGTCAGCGAGGTGGCCGACTTGAAGGCGATCGCGCACTTGTCGAGCACTCCGGCCATCTCGACCAGCGCGAGCCGGTTGCCGTAGCCGGTCAGGATCACGCCCTGGCCCGCGCTCACCGCATTGACGCCGAAGCTCATCGAGTTACTCGGCAACAGGATCCAGGTGTCGCCGCTGTCGCCATCGAGTGCGGCGCTCTGGTTGTTGCCGTTCATGCTGGCGCTGACGTTGCCGTCGGCGCCGATCGTGACCGAACACGGTCCGGCGGTGCTGCGGCCGTGATAGCTGCCGGCCAGCCAGGCCAGCGCGCCGCTGGGTGCGACCTGGCGCGGGGTGGACGGCGCGGCCGCGGCGAAATCGAGGTAACGGGTGATCGCGCCAGCCGGTGCGGGCGCGGGTGACGGCGCCGATGCGGCCGGCGCGGGGGACGATGCGGCAGGTGCCGGCGCGGGCGCCGGTGCGGCGGCCTTCGTGGCGCGCACCACCACGTCCGATGAACCGGGCTTGATGCCGGTGAGGGCCGAGCCCGGAGCGGTCGAGTCGATGTCGAAATGACCCGCGCCGCTGAAGTGCAGCACCAGCCGCTCGGTCGAGCCACCCGCCGAGGCGGTGGTCTCGATGCAGGCCGACGACAGGGTCGCCACCGTGCCGTTGTAGGTGCTGCTGCCCGCGGCATCGAGCACGAAGGCGGCCGCCGCGCTGGCGACGAACGGATCGCCCGGATTGGGGCCGAAGGCCCCCTCATTGCCGCTGTAGGTGCCCGCGTAGGCGGACAGCTGGGTGGCCGTGGGCGTGCTCACGGCCGCGCCGGCGACAAACAGCGTGGTGTCGCAGCTCAGGCTGCCGGCGCTCGGTGACGGGGCTGGAGCCGGTGCCGGGGCTGGCGCGGGCGAGGTCGCGGGCGTGTCCGTGCCACCGCCGCAGGCAGCGATGAACACGGCACTCATGAGACCGGCCAGATGGGCCAGGCGGGTGGTGGTGTGGGTCGACATGGGTCCTCCCTGGTGTTGACGGGCAGCCGGGTGGTGCTCGGATGAAAATCATTCTGGGCAGTGCGCAGCCTGCGGTCGACGCTCAAGGCCGGGGGATCTCCCCCTCAGAACTGACCCCCCGCGACGTCCCGCGGACCCGCAGATTGAGCGTCGCCGGGCGCCCCGCAGGACGACACAATCGACCCCACCATGTATGACAGCGCCCTCATCGTCGAAGACCTGGACGAACCCCGCCTCTGGCTGGTCGAGGTGCTGCGCCGCGCCCTGCCCGACCTGCGGCGCATCGACGCCGCGGCCGATCTGGCGCAGGCCGAGGCGCTGGTCAACCAGCGCCACTACGGCCTGGCGGTGGTCGACTGGAGCCTGCCCGACGGCACGGCGCAGGCGCTGATCGCCCGCCTGGCGCGTGTCATCCCGCCCACGCTGGTGGTGGTGGCGACCATCCACGACGACGACAACCACGTCTTCCCGGCCCTGCAGGCCGGTGCCAGCGGCTATGTGCTGAAGTCGCAGCCGCGTGCGGTGGTCGAGGCGCAGTTGCGGCGCATCGCGCAAGGTGAGCCGCCGCTGTCGCCGTCGATCGCCTTGCGCGTGCTGGCGCACTTCCGCCGCTCGCTCGACGAGACGGCGGCCGGTGCGCAGGGTGCGACGCCGTCATCGGCGCAGCGCTGCGGCCCGGCATCGACACCGCAGGCCGACGACAGCGTGCGCCTGACCGGGCGCGAAGAAGACGTGCTGCGCATGATGGGCAAGGGCCACAAGGCCGCCGAGATCGGCCGCCTGCTGGCCATCAGCGTGAACACCGTGAACGGCTACGTGCGCGAGGTCTACCGCAAGCTCGGCATCTCGAGTCGCGCCGAAGCGGCGATCGAGGCCACCCGGCGCGGCCTGTTGCGCTAGGCCGGCCGCGTCGGCGCGCCCAGGCGCAGCAGCACCTGCGTGCCCCCGCCCACCGCCGCGCACCACTCCAGGCGCGCACCGATCGCGGCGGCACGGTTGTGCATCGAGCGCAAGCCATGCTGCCCGGCCCCGGCGCCGGCGGGCGCGAAGGTCGGCAGACCCGGCCCGAGCGCACCCCGGCCGTTGTCGCGGATCACCAGCTGCAGCTCGGCGTCCTGCAGGCGCGTGTGAATGTCGACCTCGCTCGCCTGGGCGTGCTTGAGGGTGTTGGTCACCGCCTCCTGCAGGATGCGCATGAGCTGCAGCACGACGTCGGGCGCGAGTTCGACCTGGGCGACGGCCTCGTCGACATGCCAGTTCAGCGCCACGCCGAGCGCCTCCAGGCGCGGGTCCCAGCGGCTGCGCCAGGCCGCCAGCGCCGGCTGCAGCGCGGTGCTGGCCGAGCTGGCGTCGATGATCAGGCGCAGGTCGTCGAGGCTGTCCTGCAGCAGCTCGGTCAGGCGGTCCTGGCTGAAGGCCCCGCGCTCGACACCGCGCAGCGCGGTCATGAGGTGGCCGCCGATGCCGTCGTGCATCTCGCGCACGATGCGTTCGCGCTCCTCGGCCGCGGCCTGCGCGCGCTCGAGCTGGCGGCGGGCTTCGTACTGGCGGTCGAGCGCCTGGCGGCTGTCCTCGACACGGCGCTCGAGCTGGGCGTTGAGGCCCTCGAACTGCGCCAGCGTCGAGACGAAGCGCCGCGCCAGGAAGAACGCCAGCAGCACCGAAGCCAGCGGCGCGCCGAAGGGGGTCAGGTAGAAACGCCAGTCCTGCAGCTGGCGCACCAGCGCCATCGACGACCAGGCCACCGGCATCGTCAGCACGACGTCGTGCACTCCCGCCAGCAGCACCACCGCACAGGCCAGCGCCAGGCCGTAGGCGCTGCCGGCGCCGGTGCGCCGGGCATGGCGCAGCGTATGGACCAGCAGGTAGCCCACCGTGATCAGCGCGAACACGTGGCCCAGGCTGTAGACATGCACCCGCGAGAGCGGATCGAGCAGCAGCGCCGCCACGCCCAACAGCAGCGAAACGCCCACCACCACGCGCTCGATGCGTCGCCGCGGCCCACCGGTCAATCGGTGCACGTAATGCGCCAGGCCGGTCACCCACCAGACGGTGCCGTTCTGCGCCAGCCACTGCATCCACAGCGGATCGATCCAGAACTCGCGCCCGTACAGGAACACCGCGAACACCGCCCAGGCCATGCACGAGACGGCCAGCCACAGATACTGCGTGTCCTGGCGTCGCTGGCCCCAGATCGCCAGCGACAGCGCGGCGATCGACAGCAGCAGCAGCGCCAGCACGCCGTGCACCTCGGCCTGCCAGAAACGGCGCAGGTCATGGCGCGCCCGCAGCGCCGCGTCGGGCCCGATCTCCACCGGCGCGAGCAGGCCGAAGCCACCGGCTACACGCACGCGGATCAGCAAGTCATGTTCGGCGCCGGCCGCAACCGCCGGCGGCAGGCGAAACAGCATCGGATGGTTCCAGTGGAAGGCCATCGGATCATCGAGCCGGCCGCCGTCGCCCAGCGGCAGGCCGTCGAGCCAGAGCGCGGCATTCACGTGCACCTGCGGCAGATAGACCGACCACGGCAGCGCGGCGGTTTGCGTGCGCGCCGCCGGATCACGCCAGGCCAGCCGATACCAGCCGCCGCGGCCCTCCTGCTCGGCCATGCTCCAGACATGTGGCAGCTCGACCGGCTGCCAGCGCGCATCGCCCCGCGGTGGCGGCTCGGGTGTGTCCGCGCTCGCGAACCAGGCCTGTGTCAGGCGCGCAGCCGGTGGCGAAGACTGTGCCAGCGCCAACGGCGCCAGCAGCCACAGCACGGCGACGAGCAGCCCATCGAAGCCGCCCCGGATGCGCCGCCGCATCGGCTCAGACGATCGACAGGTGCTCGGTGCCGGAGCCGAAATCGGTGTTGCGCGCACGGCTGCTGTGCAGCTTGATCTGCAGGCGCAGGTCGTTGACCGAGTCGGCGTTGCGCAGCGCGTCTTCGTAGCTCACGTAATGGCCTTCGTAGAGCGCGAACAGCGCCTGGTCGAAGGTCTGCATGCCGTGCTCGCGGCTCTTCTTCATCACTTCCTTGATCTCGGAGACCTCGCCCTTGAAGATCAGGTCGGTGATCAGCGGCGTGTTGAGCAGGATCTCGACCGCGGCGATGCGGCCGTTGCCTTCCTCGCGCGGCAGCAGGCGCTGGCTGACCATCGCCTTGAGATTGAGCGACAGGTCCATCAGCAGCTGGTCGCGGCGTTCCTCGGGGAAGAAGTTGACGATGCGGTCGAGCGCCTGGTTGGCGCTGTTGGCGTGCAGCGTGGCCATGCACAGGTGGCCGGTCTCGGCGAAGGCGACCGCGTGCTCCATCGTCTCGCGGTCGCGGATCTCGCCCATCAGGATCACGTCGGGCGCCTGGCGCAGCGTGTTCTTCAGCGCCGCGCCCCAGTCCAGCGTGTCGATGCCGACCTCGCGCTGGGTGACGATGCAGTTCTTGTGCGGGTGCACGAACTCGACCGGATCCTCGATCGTGATGATGTGGTCGTAAGCCGTGATGTTGCGGTGGTCGACCATCGCCGCCAGCGTCGTGCTCTTGCCCGAGCCGGTGGCGCCCACCATGATGACCAGCCCGCGCTTGGTCATCGCGATGTCCTTGAGCACGTTCGGCAGGCCGAGCTTGTCGACCGTGGGCAGTTCGCGCGGGATGGTGCGCAACACCATGCCGACCTGGCCCTGCTGCACGAAGGCATTGACCCGGAAACGCCCCACGCCCTGCGGCGAGATCGCGAAGTTGCACTCCTTGGTGCGCTCGAACTCGGCGGTCTGCTTGTCGTTCATCACCGCGCGCGCCAGCGCCACCGTGTGCTGGCCCGACAGCGCCTGCGGCGACACCTTGGTGACCTTGCCGTCGACCTTGATCGCCGGCGGAAACTCCGACGTCAGGAACAGGTCGGAGCCGCCGCGCGAGACCAGCAGGCGCAGCAGGTCGTTGATGAACTTGGATGCCTGGTCGCGTTCCATGGATCGTTCCTGTGACGGTTGCCGGTCAACCCGGGAAGTTCTCGGGCATGCGCGCCATCGTGCGCGCCTCGGACGCCGCGACCTGGCCGCGCCGCACCAGATCGGCCAGGCACTGGTCGAGCGTCTGCATGCCCTGCGCCTGGCCGGTCTGGATGATCGAGTACATCTGCGCCACCTTGTTCTCGCGGATCAGGTTGCGGATGGCGGCGGTGCCCAGCATGATCTCGTGCGCCGCCACCCGGCCGCTGCCGTCGCGGGTCTTGAGCAGGGACTGCGAGATCACCGCCACCAGCGACTCCGACAGCATCGCCCGCACCATCTCCTTCTCGGCCGCGGGGAACACGTCGACCATGCGGTCGATCGTCTTGGCCGCGCTCGAGGTGTGCAGCGTGCCGAACACCAGGTGGCCGGTTTCGGCGGCGGTCAGCGCCAGGCGGATGGTCTCGAGATCGCGCAGCTCACCCACCAGGATCGCGTCCGGATCCTCGCGCAGCGCCGAGCGCAGCGCGTTCGAGAACGACAGCGTCTGCGCCCCGACCTCGCGCTGGTTGATCAGGCACTTCTTGGACTCGTGCACGAACTCGATCGGGTCTTCGACCGTCAGGATGTGACCGTATTCGTTCTCGTTGCGGTGGTTGACCATCGCCGCCAGCGTGGTGCTCTTGCCCGAGCCGGTCGGCCCGGTCACCAGCACCATGCCGCGCGGCTTGAGCGACAGCTCGGCGAACACCTTCGGGCAGTTCAGGTCCTCGAGCGTCAGGATCTTGCTCGGGATGGTCCGGAACACCGCGCCGGCGCCGCGGTTGTGGTTGAAGGCATTGACCCGGAAGCGCGACAGGCCCTGGATCTCGAACGAGAAGTCGCACTCCAGCGTCTCCTCGAAGACCTTGCGCTGGGCGTCGTTCATGACGTCGTAGACCATCTCGTGCACGTTCTTGTGCCCGAGCGGATCGACGTTGATGCGCCGCACGTCGCCATGCACCCGGATCATCGGCGGCAAACCGGCGGAGAGGTGCAGATCCGAAGCCTTGTTGCGGACCGAAAACGCCAGCAGCTGTGTGATGTCCATGGATTCCCGAGGCACGGGCGGGTGGGAATCGCCCGGCAGTTGTGGTCTAAGCTGATCGATTATGACGACGATCGCAACACGCCTACAACAAGTGCACGGACGCCTTACCAACGCTTGCAGAGCCGCGCAGCGGCCCGACAACAGCGTGGCGCTGCTGGCCGTGAGCAAGACCCAGCCCGCCGACGCCATCCGCTGCGCCCATGCCGCCGGCCAGCGCGCCTTCGGCGAGAACTACGTGCAGGAGGCGCTCGCCAAGATCGCGCAGCTGGCCGACCTGCGCCAGCAGATCGAGTGGCACCTGATCGGCCCGCTGCAGGGCAACAAGACCCGCGTGGTGGCCGAAGCCTTCGACTGGGTGCACAGCATCGACCGCCTCAGGATCGCGCAGCGCCTGAGCGAACAGCGCCCGGCCGGCGCCGCGCCGCTGCAGGTCTGCCTGCAGGTCAACATCAGCGGCGAGGCCAGCAAGAGCGGCCTCGCACCCGCCGACGTGGCCGACGTCGCCCACGCCGTGGCGGCCCTGCCGCGCCTGCGGCTGCGCGGCCTGATGGCCATCCCCGAGCCCGACGGCGACCTCGAATCGCAACGCCGGCCGCACCGCGCGCTGCGCGAGCTGTTCGAGTCGCTGCAGGCCCGGGGGCTGGCGCTGGACACCCTGTCGATGGGCATGAGCGCCGACCTCGAGGCCGCGGTGCTGGAAGGCGCGACGATGGTGCGGATCGGCACGGCGGTGTTCGGCGCACGGGCTTGAGGCCCGGCAACCAGCGGAACGCCGACTCGGTTCACAAGGCGATCGCCGCCGTGCACTTGACCTCTTCCATCACCACGTAGGTGCGTGTCTCGCGCACGCCCGGCAGGGTCCAGATCACGGTGCCGATGAACTCGCGGTAGGCCGCCATGTCGGCCACGCGGGTCTTGAGCAGGTAGTCGAAACCGCCCGCCACGAGGTGGCACTCGAGGATCTCCGGGCGCACCTGCACGGCCGCCTTGAAGGTGTCCATCACGTCGTGCACGGTGCGGTCGAGCAGCACCTCCACGAACACCATCAGCCCGGCACCCAGCAGCTTGGGATTGAGGCGCGCCTCGTAGCCCAGCACGAAGCCGTCGCGCGTGAGGCGGCGCACCCGCTCGAGCACGGCGGTGGGCGACAGGTGCACCGCCTCGGCCAGCTTGAGGTTCGAGATGCGCCCGTCGGCCTGCAGCTGGCGCAGGATCTTGCGGTCGATCTTGTCGATGACGGGAGCGTCGTTGTCTGAAACCATGGATTCATCTTATCCGGTGAAACTGATCTTGTTTGGAGAAAAATCCAAGCTGGAAAGGCATAAGCTGGATGGATCGACCAAACTGACGCCGTTGCGCGACATGCCATGAGCAACCCATCGACCGCCGCCCGATCCATGCCCCTGCCGCTTGCGCAGCCCGCCGCCGCGGCCTTGGTGGGCGACCGCCTGCCCTCGCCCTTGCGCGACGAAGCCGAGCAAGTTCAGCGCCTGCTGGGCACGCTGACCGGCGCGGCAGCCGCCGGCCCGCTCGACTGGAGCGCGGTGGTCGGCCGTGCCACGCCCTGGGTGGAAGCGGTGCGCGGCACGCCGGCGCCGTTCTGGGCGCTGGAGTCGCTGCTGCACGACTACCCGATCTCCAGCGCCGAGGGCCTGGCGCTGATGCGGCTGGCCGAGGCGCTGCTGCGGGTGCCCGACACCGCCACCGCGATCGCGCTGACCGCCGACCAGCTCGGCCGTGGCGACTTCAGCGCGCACGCGGCACACGCCGGCAGCGCGCACCCGCTGATGGCCAGTCTGGCGGCGCGCTCGCTCGATTTCTCGCGCAAGCTGCTGCCCGAAGCGGGGGGCGGTCAGCCCGGCCTGCTGCAGCGCCTGGGCGCGCAGACCGTGGTGGCCGCCACCGTGCGCGCCATCCAGCTGCTGGGCAAGCAGTTCGTGCTGGGCCAGAGCATCGCCGAGGCGCTCGACATCGCCCGCGCCGCCAGCCGCAAGGAGCCCGGCCTGGTGCACAGCTTCGACATGCTCGGCGAAGGCGCCCGCACCGATGCCGATGCGCGGCACTACCTGGCGGCCTACCAGGGTGCGATCGCAGCGATCGCCAAGCCCGGTCGGGCGACGTCACCGGAAAGCGCCGACGGCATCTCGATCAAGCTGTCGGCGCTCGATGCGCGCTACGAAGCGGCGCAGTCCGCCAGCGTGTTCAAGCGCCTGCTGCCGCGCCTGATCGCGCTGGTCGACGCCGCGGCCGCCGCCAACATCAACCTGACGATCGACGCCGAGGAGAGCGAGCGGCTGGAGCTGTCGCTGCAGGTGCTCGACGCGCTGGCCGCACACGCTGCGCGCACGCATCCGGATTGGACCGGCCTGGGCCTGGCGGTGCAGGCCTACCAGACCCGCGCCAGCGACACCGTCGCCGCCGTGGTGCAGATCGCCCGCCAGCACCAGCGCCGGCTGATGGTGCGGCTGGTCAAGGGCGCGTACTGGGACAGCGAGATCAAGCGCGCCCAGGAACTGGGCCTCGCCGCCTACCCGGTGTTCACCGACAAGCGCCACACCGATCTGAGCTACCTGGCCTGCGCGCGTGCGCTGCTGGCGGCGAGCGACTGCATCTACCCGCAGTTCGCCACCCACAACGCCGCCACCATCGCGGCGCTGCTGCAGATGGCGCGTGCGCCGGGGGCGCGCTTCGAACTTCAGCGCCTGCACGGCATGGGCGAGGCGGTCTACCGCGAAGTCTTGAAAGACCTGCGCCGCACGCCTGACGCACCGCCGCTGCGCATCTACGCGCCGGTCGGCGAACACCGCGACCTGCTCGCCTATCTGGTGCGCCGGCTGCTGGAAAACGGCGCCAATTCGTCGTTCGTGCACCAGCTGGCCGACCCGACGGTCGACGTCATCACGCTGCTGACCTCGCCGCTGCACGCGCCGTCGGCCAGCAGCCTGCCGCTGCCGGTGGCGCTGTACGGCGCCGGCCGCGCCAACTCGGCCGGGCGCGACCTGCACATCGCCGCGCACCGCCTGCCGATGATCCAGACGCTCGCCGAGCGCGGCCGCGTCGGTCTGCCGCCGGTGAGCGAGGCCAGCGTCGACCAGGCGCGCGAGGCCATGCACGCGCTGCACGCCAGCCAGCCGGCCTGGAATGCCACGCCGCTGGCGCACCGCTGCGCCGTGCTGCAGCGTGCGGCCGATGCGCTCGAAGCGCGCATGGACGAGTTCGTCGCCCTGCTCGTGCACGAAGGCGGCAAGACGCTGGCCGACGGCGTTTCCGAGGTACGCGAGGCGGTCGACTTCTGCCGCTACTACGCCGAGCAGGCCGCCACCAAGCTGGCGCCGCAGACGCTGCCCGGCCCGACCGGCGAGAGCAACGAGCTGCGCCTGCACGGCCGCGGCGCCTTCGTCTGCATCAGCCCGTGGAACTTCCCGCTGGCGATCTTCGCCGGCCAGGTGGTGGCCGCGCTCGTCGCCGGCAACACCGTGGCGGCCAAGCCGGCCGAGCAGACACCGGCGGTGGCGATGGCCTTCGTGCACCTGCTGATCCAGGCCGGCCTGCCCGAGAACGCGATCGCGCTGCTGCACGGCCCGGGCGAAACCGTCGGCGCCGCCCTGGTGGCGCACACGCGCTGCGCGGGCGTGTGTTTCACCGGCTCGACGCAGGTGGCCCGCGCGATCAACCGCGTGCTGGCCGAACGCGACGGCGCGATCGTGCCGCTGATCGCCGAGACCGGCGGGCTCAACGCGATGGTGGTCGACTCGAGCGCGCTGCCCGAGCAGGTGGTCGATGCGGTCGTGCAGAGCGCCTTCCGCTCCGCCGGCCAGCGCTGCTCGGCGCTGCGGCTGCTGTGCGTGCACGACGAAGTGGCCGACAAGCTGCTCGAAATGCTGTCGGGCGCGATGGCCGAACTGGTGAGCGGCGACCCGCGCGACGCGGCGCACAGCTGGGCCGTCGACATCGGCCCGGTGATCGACGCCGAGGCGCACGCGAATCTCGCCCGCCACGTGCGCCGGCTCGACGAGAGCGCCCGCCTGATCGCCCGCAGCGCGCTGCCGGATGCGCTGGCCGCCACCCACATCGCACCGGTCGCCTACGAGATCGCCGACATCGGCGCGATGCGCGAGGAAGTCTTCGGCCCGGTGCTGCACGTCCTGCGCTGGCGCGGCGACCCGGACGCGCTGGTGGCGCAGATCAACGGCCTGGGCTACGGCCTGACGCTGGGCGTGCACACCCGCATCGACGGCCGCGCGCTGCGCATCGCCGAGCAGGCGCGGGTGGGCAACGTCTACATCAACCGCAACATGATCGGCGCGGTGGTGGGCGTGCAGCCGTTCGGCGGCGAGGGGCTGTCGGGCACCGGGCCGAAAGCCGGCGGGCCGCACTACCTGTACCGCTTCTGCGGCGAGCAGACGGTGACGATCAACACCGCGGCGGCCGGCGGCAACGCGACGCTGCTGGCGGGTACGGCCGCTGCGAACACGCATGCGAACTGATCGCCTGGCGCTCGAATCCGGTCCGGCGCCTGCCTACACTTCATCCCCATGAACACATCCACACTGGCATTCATCGGCGGCGGCAACATGGCCAGCGCCATCATCGGCGGGCTGATCAAGAGCGGCACGCCCGCGGCGCAGATCCTCGTGGTCGAGCCGTATGCACCGCAGCGCGACAAGCTGCGCGCCGATTTCGGCATCGAGGCGCTGACCGCGGCCGATGCCTCGCTGGCGCAGGCCGGCGCGGTGATCTGGGCCGTCAAGCCGCAGAGCTTTGCCGACGCCGCCGCGCCCTGCGCCGCGTTTGTCGGCGGTGCGCTGCACCTGTCGGTGATGGCGGGCATCCGCAGCGACGCGATCGCACGCGCCACCGGCAGCGAGCGCATCGTGCGCGCCATGCCCAACACGCCGGCACTGATCGGCATGGGCATCGCCGGGCTGTTCGCGCGTGCGGCTGTCGACGCCGACGACCGCGCGCTGGTCGAGCGCCTGCTCGCGCCCACCGGCGAGGTGGTGTGGGTGGCGCAGGAGGCCGACCTCGACGCCGTCACCGCACTGTCGGGCTCGGGGCCGGCGTATGTCTTCTACTTCGTCGAGGCGATGGTCGCCGCGGCCGAGCAGATGGGCCTCGGCGCCGAAGCCGGCAAGAAGCTGGCACTGGCGACCTTCGCCGGCGCGACCGAACTGGCGCGCCGCAGCGACGAGACGCCGGCGGTGCTGCGCGAGCGCGTCACGTCCAAGGGCGGCACCACCTACGCGGCGCTGACGGCCATGCGCGAGGCGGGCGTCGAGCCGGCGATCGTCACGGCGCTGAAGGCGGCACAGCTACGGGCCCGCGAGCTGGGCGACGAGTTCGGCGGCTGAGTACCCGATCCGGGTGGGCCTGATGACGGCAAACCCGTTCGCGCATGTTTGCTTTGCATCACGCCGCAGTGCGCCCGGCTGAACGGGCTCCTACAGTGCACGGCGTCACCACCGGAAGGCGAGCCACGACATGAACATGCTGTCCTACATCCAGCCCACCGCCCACAGCGCCTGGAGCACCTATCTGTCGCAGGTCGACCGCGTGGTGCCGTACCTCGGCCCGCTGGCCAGGTGGGCCGAGACGCTCAAGCGCCCCAAGCGCGCGCTGATCGTCGACATCCCGATCGAGATGGACGACGGCTCGGTGCGCCACTTCGAGGGCTACCGGGTGCAGCACAACCTGTCGCGCGGCCCCGGCAAGGGCGGCGTGCGCTACCACCCGCAGGTGACGCTGGAGGAGGTGATGGCGCTGTCGGCCTGGATGACGGTCAAGAACGCCGCCGTCAACCTGCCGTACGGTGGCGCCAAGGGCGGCATCCGGGTCGATCCGAAGCAGCTGTCGATCAAGGAACTCGAGCGCATGACGCGCCGCTACACCAGCGAGATCGGCATCATCATCGGCCCGCAGCAGGACATCCCGGCGCCCGACGTCGGCACCAACGCCCAGATCATGGCGTGGATGATGGACACCTACTCTATGAACGTCGGCGCCACCGCCAGCGGCGTGGTCACCGGCAAGCCGGTGCACCTGGGCGGCTCGCTCGGGCGCGTCAAGGCGACCGGGCGCGGCGTGTTCGTCACCGGCCGTGAGGCGGCGCGGCGACTGGGACTGAACATCAACGGCGCGCGCGTGGCGGTGCAGGGTTTCGGCAATGTCGGCTCGGCCGCGGCCGAGCTGTTCGTGCAGGCCGGCGCCACGCTGGTGGCGGTGCAGGACCACACCGGCACCATCGCCAACCCGAAGGGCCTGGACCTGGCCGAGCTGATGCCGGTGGTGCGGCGCGACGGCGGCGTGGGCGCATTCACCGGCGGCAACACCGGCGCCGAGCGCATCGACGACGAGGCCTTCTGGGACGTCGACTGCGACATCCTGATCCCCGCCGCGCTCGAAGGCCAGATCGACGAGGGCCGCGCCCGGCGCATCCGCGCCCGCCTGGTGCTCGAAGGCGCCAACGGCCCGACCCTGCCCGAAGCCGACGACCTGCTGGCCGACCGCGGCGTGCTGGTGGTGCCCGACGTGATCTGCAACGCCGGCGGCGTGACGGTGTCGTACTTCGAGTGGGTGCAGGATTTCTCGAGCTTCTTCTGGACCGAGGACGAGATCAACCTGCGCCTGGACAAGATCATGGTCGAGGCGCTGCGGCGCATCTGGGACACCGCCGACCGCCACCAGATCACGCTGCGCACCGCCACCTTCGCGGTGGCCTGCGAGCGCATCCTGATGGCGCGCCAGGAGCGTGGCCTCTACCCTTGATCTGGCACAAGACCGGGGCGGGTGCGGCGGCCTAGGCTTGCGGGCCTTTCCACTCGCACCGGCCGCCGCCATGACCCTGATCGCCTGGACCGACGACATCGCCACCCAGCATCCGCAGATGGATGCCACGCACCGCGAGTTCATCGAGCACCTCGACCGCCTGCACGCCGCGCTCGAGCAGCCGGTGGACGCGATGCTGGCGGTCTACGACGCGATGCTGGCGCACACCGTCGAGCACTTCGCGCAGGAAGACCGCTGGATGGCGGCCACCGGTTTCGCGCCGGAAAACTGCCACAGCCGCCAGCACGGCCAGGTGCTCGACGTGCTGCGCGACGTGCGCCGCCAGGTGGTCGACGACGGCCGCCGGGAAATGGTGGCGCAACTGCTGCCCGAACTGACGCAGTGGTTCGAGGGCCACGCCCAGATGATGGACGCCGGCCTCGCCTATCACATCGGCCAGGTCGGCTACGACACCCGCACCGGCACGATCCGCTCGCCGGTGGCCGAAGCCTCGCTGAGCGGCTGCGGCAGCACCGCCTGCTCCGACGCCTGAAACCGGGCCGGTTGAACGGCATCGCGCCATCGGATCGGTCGGGGGCCGATCGGCCGCGATTTGAGCTGACACCAAGCTGACAAGTGGCTAGAGTCAATGGCATCCGTCATCGAGGGATACGCCATGACGCTGCAGCAGATTCATGACTTCAAGCAATGGCACCTGGGCCATCCACACCACCACGGCATGGAACTGGGTCTGTGCGATCTGGTTCTGGCGGCCTGGGTGGCAGGCTGGATGATGTTGCCCGCGGTGGCACTGCTGCACGAGTGGGCATGGTTGCCCGTTTCGCTGATCCTGACGCTGGCGCTGCCGGCCTACTGGGCCGTGCGCCGGGCGCTGCACCGGCGCGGCGTGTTGCGCTGCGACTGGCTGCACACCGTGCAGCCCCATCGCTGAGCGCCCCTGCGCCCGCTGGCAGCGCCGTCAGGATTCAGAACTTGTAGGCGAAGCGCAGGCCACCCCAGTGCCGGCCGGCCACCATGATCGGCGCCGACGCCTCCTTGAGCAGCACGTACTGGCCGCCGCCCATGTCGCGCCGGTAGGTCTGCAGCAGGAACGGGCGCTGGTTGCGCGCCGAGGCCAGGCCGGTGCGGTCGTTGAAGATGCGCCGGTAGCGGCTGTTGGCGGTGTCCCACGCCAGATCGCCGCGCTGCGGGTGGCAGTACTTGCGGTTGTGGGTGGCGATGTAGCCGTTGCGGTCGGTGGCGATGCAGAACACCACCTTGTCGCTGAAGCCGAGCATCGGCTCCTGGATCGGCGGCAGCAGCTGATCGGTCAAGGCCACGTGACGCGTCAGGTGCTGCGCCGGATGGGTGTTGGCGATCGGGCGGTACTGGTCGTCGAACAGGTCGGCCAGCGTGATGCGGCCGTCGGCCAGCGCCTGCTCGAAGGTCGCCGCGATGCGGGCCGCGCCGTCCTGCACGGCCTGGATGAACGGCGTGTCCTCGGTCTGCGCGCCGCTGCCGGCGAGCTCGTCGATCAGCTGTTCGGACAGGTTCAGGAAGCGGTCGCTGCAGCCCATCGCGGCGTCGAGGCTGACCATGGCGTGCTGCATCTCCTGGCCGAGGTGCTGGGTCTTGTCGCTGACCGCCGCGCAGGTGCTGCGGCTGGCGGTGGCGGCATCGTTGATGCGCACCACGCCGGCCTCGACATGGGCGAACGCCAGGTGGATGCCGCGGGTCGGCTCCACGCCGGGTTCGACCCGGATGTCCTGCGAAAACGCCTCGATGCGCTGGTCGAGCTGGGTGAGCGTGCCCATGATGGTCTTGGACGACACCTCGACGCGGCCGGCCAGGTCCTTCACCGCATCGGCGACCACGCCGAAACCGCGTCCGGCCTCGCCCGCCCGCTTGGCCTCGACCATCGCGTTGAACGCGACCAGCCGGGTCTGCAGGGCGATCTGCGTGATGTCGGCGGCGGCGGTCGAGACCTGCTGCAGCACCGACACGATGCCGGCCACCTCGGAGGCCACCTGCTGCGCCACCGCGCGGGCATGCGCCACCGCCTTCACGCTGGCGGCCGTGGCGTCACCGATGGCCAGCTGGGCACCCTGCACGTGCTCGAGCTGCTGGTTGAGCTGGCCCAGCGACTCGACCTGGCTGACGACCAGCTTCTGGGTGTCCTCGATCGCACCACGCGCCTGCGCGGCGTCGCGGCCGATCTGGGACACCTGGCTCGCCAGGCGCTGCACCAGGGCGTTGTCGACGGCATGGCGGTCGCCGACCTCGGTATCTGCATGGGCATGGGATCGAACGGTCCGGGGTGCGGGTGCACGCTCACGCAGGAAGGCAAACATCGGCAGTCTCCATCTCAGCCCTCGTGGGCGTCTTGGCACCCCGAGTGGTGGGTCTGCGTCCCGGCGCGCGGCCGGAACGGGTCAAGGGAACGGGTCAAGGGAACGGGCCGAAGGCACGCCGTGCGGCCACACCGGCTCACCAGGTGCGCAGCTTGGCGCGCAGGCGGGCGATCGACTGGCTGTGCAGCTGGCAGACCCGCGATTCGGTCACGCCCAGCACGGCGGCGATTTCCTTCAGGTTCATGTCTTCTTCGTAGTACATGCTCATCACGTACTGCTCGCGTTCGGGCAGGTTCTTGATGGCATCGACCAGCGCCTGGCGCATGCGGTGGTCGTTGAGGCGGGCCAGCGGGTCGCCGCCGGTGTCGGCCGCCACGTGGCGGTCGAGGTAGTCGTTGTCGCCGTCGGCGCCGCCCATATCCTCGAGGTAGATCAGCTGCGTGCCACGCACCCGGTTGAGCAGGTCCTGGTACTCGAGCAGCGTGATGCCCATTTCCTTGGCGATCTCGCTTTCCTGCGGCGTGCGGCCGAGCTTCTGCTCGAGGCGGTGCACGGCGCCCTCGATGTCGCGCTGGTGCTTGCGGTTGCCGCGGCTCATCCAGTCGGAGCCGCGCAGCTCGTCGAGCATGGCGCCGCGGATGCGCTGGGTGGCGAAGGTCTCGAACATCACGCCCTGGCCGATGTCGAAGCGGCTGAGCGCGTCGGTCAGGCCGATCATGCCGACCTGGATCAGGTCGTCGATCTCGACGTTGGCGGGCAGCTTGGCGATCATCTGATGCGCCAGCCGGCGCACCAGCGGGCTGTACTGCTTGAGCAGCGAATTGACGTCGGGTCGTCCGGTGGCGGTGTACATGGCTGTTGGCTCCGCGTTCAGGTCATCGCCACGCGAGGCGCAGGCAAGGCGCTGCGCAGGCCGGCGTAGTCGGTTTCGCCGACGGCAAACGCCGCGGCAGCGCCCAGAGAGGCCTCGACCATCTGCACCAGCGCCCGCGAGGGTGCGGCCGTGGGCGGCTCGGCGGGGTCGACCTGCACCCAGCAGTGCTGGACGCCGCCGAGGAACATGTCGACACAGTGCGACAGCCGGTCGGCCACCGAGGTGGCACGGGGCGACTTGGGCGGCGCGCACAGCAGCAGGTCGTGGCTGAGCCAGTCGGCGCGCTGGGCGAACACCTTCAGCGCCGCGTAGGCATGGGTCATGGCTTCGGGCTGGTCGTCGCACAGCACCACCGGACGCGGCCGGCTCAGGCCTTCGTCGCCGCGGCCGAACAGGCGGGCGAGCTCGACCGCGCTGCCGTGCACCAGCACCACCTGCGAGGACGGCGCCACGTCGACCACCGCGTCGAGGAAACCGCGCGTCGAGCCGCGGCTGTCGACCCAGCGCACCGGCAGTCCGCGGGCGGCAAGGTACGAGACCCGGTCCGACAGCACCTCGATGCCTTCGGACAGATCGAAGTTCGCCAGCTCCTTGGGCGGGCCGCCGCGCTCGGAGGCGTCGACCAGCAGGGTGTCGAGCTGCAGGGCCTCGAGGGCGCTGCACAGGCGCTCGATCAGCACCCCGCCGTGGGCGATGAAGGGGTTCGAGACGACCGGGATGAAACGGATCGAGCGCGACGAGAACAGCCGGCGCAGGCCGTCGGCCTGATCGGCCGGCTGGGTGCGGCGGAACGGCGGGAAGGGGGGCGGGTTCGACATGGAGGTCCGTCCTGTGTGCGGTTCAGGCGTCGGCGCCGGATGAGCGCGAGCTGTTCGTCGGGGTCGACGACGAGCGGCTGCGTCGCGGCGCCTGAGGTGCGGGCGGCGAGGCGAACAGCAGGTTGACGTCGTTGGCATCCATGCGCCAGGCCTGGGCACCGGCGGTGCGCAGCGCGCGCTGCATCAGCGCCTGCGCGGTCAGGCGGTGCCAGTCTTCGGGCACGCGCTGGCCGTTGGCCACCGCCACCACCTTCAGGCGATGGCGGATCAGCGCGTCGACCGCCGGGCCGAGCTTGACCGCCTCGTCCATCTTGGAGAGCACGATGCCCTTGGCCTGGGTCGCCTTGTAGGCCACCAGCACGTCCTCGATGGTCTCGCCCTGCGCGGCGGCGTTGACCACCAGCAGGCGCTTGATCGAGGGGTGCGACAGCATGTCGAGCAGTTCGCGGGTGCGGGCATCGCGCTGCGCCAGGCCGGCGGTGTCGATCAGCACCATCTTCTTAGACTGCAGCAGGTCGAGCAGGTCTTCGAGCGCGACCCGGTCGTGCGCGGTGTGCACCGGCACGCCGAGGATGCGGCCGTAGGCGCGCAGCTGTTCGTGGGCGCCGAGCCGGTAGGCGTCGAGCGTGATCAGGCCGAGGTTGGCGGCACCGTGGCGGGTGGCGAAGGCGGCAGCGAGCTTGGCGGTGGAGGTGGTCTTGCCGACGCCGGTCGAGCCGACCAGCGCGAACACGCCGCCCTGGTCTTCGAGCGGCGCCTCGGATTCGCCGGTCTGCAGGTTGCGCTGCAGCACGTCGCCGGCCCAGGCCATCTCGTCGTGCACGTCGTCCTTCAGGCCGTCGGCGAGCTTGCGGATCAGCGCCGGCGAGAAGCCGCAGTCGATCAGCTTGGTGGTCAGCTGCGCCTGCTTCGGGCTCTTCTGCAGCCGCTCCATGAAGGCGAGTGCGCCGAAGCGCTCCTCGATCATGCCCTTCATGGCGCGGATCTCGTTCATCATGGCCGACTGCTGCGCGCTCGGCGCGGCTTCGGCGGCGCTTCTCGAGCTGCCCGACGAACGCGAAGAACGCTGGCTGCTGCTGCCGGAACTGGAACCGGGCGCGCGGCCCTGCAGCACGTCGAGCTCGGCCGGCGTGGTCAGCGGGCTGTCGTGCAGGTCGAGCGCCGGGCGCGCTGCCGGGCGCTGAGGGGCCGGTGCGGGCGCCGCGCTGCGGCTTTGCAGCAGCGCTTCGTGCATGGTCGGCGCGTGGCGCGCAGCGGCGGCGGCCTGGCGCGGCGCGTGGCCGCCGGAGATCAGGTCGGGGTAGGTCGGCAGGTCGTTCGACAGCTCCTGCACCTCGCGCTGCGCCAGGCGCTGCTCGATGGCCTGGGCCGACACCGGCACCGGCTTCATGGCCTGGGCGCGGATCTCGGCCTGGCGCTTCTTGAGCATGCGCTCGCGCACGTAGTCCTGGAACGACAGCGTGCTCATCGCCAGCGTGCCGACGTCTTCCTGCACCGCGGCTTCTTCGGCCTGCGGCTGGGTCACCTGTTCGGCGGCGCGGCTGCGCAGGCTGGAGGACGCCGGGCGCTGCTGCGGAGCAACCGGCGCGGCGCTCTGCTGGCGCGGCGCTGCCGACGGCTGGTTGATCGCGGCTTCACCGAAACGCTCGATCGCCTCGACGCTTTCGGGCGGCATGGCGAGCACCTCGATGCCTTCGCTGCAGGGCTTGGTCGACAGGACCACGGCGTTGTCACCGAAGGCCTGACGCACCTTCTGCATGGCCTCGCGCGAATTGCGGCCGATGAATCGTTTGACGTTCATGCTGACTCCTGCCGGGCCGTCTCAAAGGAGGCCGCTCCCCCTTGCGGGGACTGCGAACGGATGTGAGCGATGGAGGTCATGCGTTCGCTCCGATGATCGAGCCGATGCGGATCGAATGGGTATCAGGGATCTCGCTGTGCCCCAGCACGCGCAGGCGCGGTGCGGCACGGCGCAGCAGGCGCGCCACCGGTGAGCGGATCGGGTCGGGCACCAGCAGGCAGGCGGGGTGGCCGAGGTCTTCCTGGCGGCGCGCCGCGTCGGCGGCACCGCGGGTCAGGTGGTCGGCCACGCCCGGGTCGAGCACGGCGCCGTTGTGGGCGTTGAGGGCCTGGGAGAGCAGGCGCTCGAGGTCGGGTTCGATCGCGATGACGTCGAGCTCGCGGGCGCTGCCGTAGATCTGCTGCACGATCGCCGGGGCCAGCGCGATGCGCAGGCGGCGCGCCAGCTCGGCCGGGTCGACGTTGTTGCCGGCGTGCTCGGCCAGCGCCTCGATGATCGAGCGCATGTCGCGGATGTGCACGCCTTCTTCCAGCAGGAGCTGGAGCACTTTCTGGAGTGGGGCAATGCCGATCATCTTGGGTACCACGTCTTCGATCAGTTTGGGAGCCAGCTTGGTCACATGCTCGACGAGGGCCTGGGTTTCGGTTCGGCCCAGCAGGCGAGCCGCGTGCTGTTGCATCAAGTGTGAAAGATGCGTGGCCACCACGGTCGAGGAATCAACCACGGTGTATCCCGCCATTTGGGCGCTTTCACGCTGCCTCTCGTCGATCCAGGTGGCCGGCAGGCCGAAGGCCGGATCGGTGGTGGTCGCGCCCTGCAGCTTGAGCGTGGCGTGTCCCGGGTTGATCGCCAGGTGCATGCCGGGGAATGCCTCGCCCTCGCCCACCACCGCGCCACGCAGCGTCAGGCGGTACATGCTGGGCTTGAGCTCGAGGTTGTCGCGGATGTGCACCGCCGGCGGCAGGAAGCCGACCTCCTGCGCGAACTTCTTGCGCACGCCCTTGATGCGGTTGAGCAGGTCGCCGCCACGGTCCTTGTCGACCAGCGCGATCAGCCGGTAGCCGACCTCCATGCCCAGCGTGTCGACCGGCAGCAGGTCGTCCCAGCTGGCTTCGGCGTTCGGGTTGGCCGGTGCCACGACATCGGCCGGCGCCTCGACCGGCTTGGGCTTCTTCGCCTCGCGGTACATCCAGCGCGACAGCGCGGCCATGCCGCCGGCGATCATCAGGAACACCAGGTGCGGCATGCCCGGGATCATGCCCAGCAGGCCGATCACGCCGGCCACCACCGCCACCGACTGCGGCGAGCGGAACATCTGGCCCATGATCTGGTTGCCGACGTCCTGCTCCTTGCCCACGCGCGACACCACCATCGCCGAGGCCACAGAGATCAGCAGCGCCGGGATCTGCGCCACCAGCGCGTCGCCCACCGCCAGCAGGATGTAGCTGCTGGCGGCCTCGCCGGCGCCCAGGCCGTGCTGGGCCATGCCGATGATGAAGCCGCCGACGATGTTGATGAACAGGATCAGGATGCCGGCGACCGCATCGCCGCGCACGAATTTCGAGGCACCGTCCATCGAGCCGAAGAACTCGGCTTCTTCCTGCACCTCGATGCGGCGGCGCTTGGCCTCCTTCTCGTCGATGTTGCCGGCGTTGAGATCGGCGTCGATCGCCATCTGCTTGCCGGGCATGGCGTCGAGGGTGAAGCGCGCGCCGACTTCGGCGATGCGCTCGGCGCCCTTGGTGATGACCATGAAGTTGATCACCACCACGATCGCGAACACGATCAGGCCGACCGCGAAGTTGCCGCCGATCAGGAAGTGGCCGAAGCTCTCGATCACCGCGCCGGCCGCGCCCGGGCCGTTGTGGCCGTCCATCAGCACCACGCGGCTCGACGCCACGTTGAGCGACAGGCGCAGCAAGGTGGTCAGCAGCAGCACCGACGGGAAGGCCGCGAAGTCGAGCGGGCGCACCATGTAGGCGGCCACCATCATCACCAGCAGCGCGGTGGCGATGTTGAAGGTGAAGAACAGATCGAGTGCAAACGCCGGCAGCGGCAGCACCATCATGGCCAGCACCATGATGATCAGGATCGGCGCGGCCAGGCCCTTGATGGCCGCGGTATTGGCGCCGAAGAGGCGTTGCAACTGCCGGAGCTGGGGCACGTTCGAGAGGTTCATGCCTTGTCCTCAGTCGGTCTGGCGGTGTTGTGCGGATCGAGCTCGGGCGGCACCGGGATCGGCGGCAGGTCGCTCGGCCAGGCGGCGCGGCCGGCCAGCGCGGCGCGCAGCTGGAACACGTGCGCGAGCACCTGCGCCACCGCGCTGTAGAGCGCCAGCGGGATCTCGCGGTCGAGCTCGCCGTGCGCATACAGCGCGCGTGCCAGCGGCGGCGACTGCAGCACCGGCACCTTGGATTCCTTGGCAACGTCGCGGATCTTCAGCGCCAGCAGGTCGGCGCCCATCGCGACGATGCGCGGCGCGCCCATCGAGGCGTCGTCGTACTTGAGCGCCACCGCGTAGTGGGTCGGGTTCATCACCACCAGATCGGCCTCGGGCACCGCGGCCAGCATGCGACGGCGCGAGCCCTCGCGCATGCGCTGCTTCATCTTGCCCTTGACCTCCTGGTTGCCCTCCTGCTGCTTGAACTCTTCCTTCATGTCCTGATGGCTCATCTTCAGGCGGTTGCGGTGCATGAAGCGCTGCAGCGGCACGTCGACCATCGCCGAGGCGGCCAGCACGATCATCAGCAGCCACAGGCCGGTCGAGATGCGGTCGGTCGCGGCGATGAAGGCCGCCGGCAGCGGCATCGACTGCGTCAGCGCGAAATCGTTCAGGTGCGCCCACAGATAGGCCGCGCCGACGCTGGCCAGGATCAGCGCCAGCAGGCAGGCCTTGAGCATGTCGCCGATCTGCGCCTTCGAGACGATGCGGCCCAGGCCGGTGAGCGGGTTGAGCTTGCTGAAGTCGGGCATCAGCGGCTTGAAGGTCCAGACCCAGCCGCCCGAGACCACCGCCGCGGCCATCGCCACCAGGCCGGTGACGACACCGAGCCCGAGGCACAGCGCCAGCGCCGGATACATCAGCTGCGACAGCCGCTCGCCCATCATCTGCGGCGACGTCACCATGCGCACGTCGAAGCGCAGGCCGGTGGCCATCAGGTCGCGCAGCCACTGGGTCAGGCTGGGCGCGGCGAACATCACCAGCGCCAGGCCGGCGGCCACCACCGCGAAGTGCGCCAGATCGCGCGAGCGCGCCACCTGCCCGTCCTCGCGGGCCTTCTGCAGGCGCCGCTCGGTCGGGGGCAGGTGTTTGTCTTGTGCACTGTCGGCCATGGATGTCAGCTTGAGCTTTCATCCGATTCTTGCGAGCGGGCGACAGAACTTGAGTCCGATAAGCGGCCGCTTTCGGGGCGTGTTCTCGCCCGTCAGGCCCGACGGCAGAACGGGCGCGCCGGCATCGCCGGAAGAACCCGGTCGTTGAGCCGCTGTTCGGTCGATCGGGCGATCAGCGGCGTGGCAGCGCGCCGTCGATCCACAGGTCGTCGAGGCCCTTGAAGTTCCATTTCTCGGGCTGCTCGACCGACACGATGCGGTCGGCGGCGGTGCGCTCGGCGAGGTCGAGCACCTCCTGGCGCACCGGCAGCATCGACCTGGTGGAGAAGAACACCTTCACCCGCGGCGTCAGCAGCGACTCGGCGTTCTGCTCGGTGACCACGCCGAGCCGCCCCGACTGCAGCTTGACCAGCGTGCCGATCGGGTAGATGCCCACCGTCTTCACGAAGGCCTGGAACACCTTCGGATTGAAGTGCCCCTTCCATTGCGCCATCTGCCGCACCGCCTCGCCGGGGTCCCACGGCGCCTTGTAGGGGCGCGCCGACGTCACCGCATCGTAGACGTCGCAGACCGCGCCCATCTGGGCATGCAGGCTGATCTGATCGGCCTTCAAGGCGTGCGGATAGCCGCTGCCGTCGACCTTCTCGTGGTGATGCAGGCAGACGTCGAGCGCCATCGCCGGCGCGTCGCCGCTGGTGAGCAGCAGGTCGTGGCCCCAGGCAGGGTGCTGCCTCATGACGCGAAACTCGTCGTCCGTCAGGCGGCCGGGCTTGTTGAGCACGGCCAGCGGAATGCGCGCCTTGCCCATGTCGTGCAGCAGGCCCGCCAGGCCGGCGGCGCGCACCTCGTCGTCAGGCAGCTTGAGGGTGCGCGCCAGCGCGACCATCAGCGCGCAGACCGCCACCGAGTGCATGTAGGTGTATTCGTCCTGCGCCTTCAGGCGCACCAGGCTGACGAGTGCGCCCTGGTTGCGCGCCACCGAGCCGATGATGTCGTCGACCAGCGGCAGGCAGCCCTCGACGTGGATCGCCTGGCCCATGCGCGCTTCGCCGAACAGCGACTGCACCTTGAGCTTGGCCTGATCGGAGACCAGCGCGGCCCGCGCCAGCTCGTCGCGTGTCGAGGTCGCGACCGGCGCCGGCGCAGGCAGGGCGACCGCCGCCACCTCGAGCTCTTCTTCGACCTGCAGCGCCACCTCGGCCTGCGACAAGCCGCCGTCCACGTCGAGCCCGAGCGCGGTGTCGATCCAGACTTCGGAGATGCCGCACTCGCGCAGGCGGCGCAGGTCGTCGGCGTCCTGGAGCACGAACTTGGCGCGCCAGAAGGGATGATCCATCCACGAGCCACACAGCTCGTGGAGAAACATGCCGAGCCGAAGCTGATCGGTGCGGATTTTTTTGAGCATCAGGGCACGGGTTCGGAAAAGCGCAACGGCACGAGCCATGAGTATCGGCTCAGGGCCGCCCGGCTGAACCGACGCGAACCGATGCAACAAGCAAAACGCCCGGGTTGTGACCCGGGCGTCAGCCGTTGTGCGTGATGCGATTCAGCGGAACTTCGGATTCGGCACGACCTTCAGGTCGGACGGCAGCGAGGCGATGTGCTTGGCCAGCACCTTCAGCTCGGCGTTGCTGTACGGCTTGACCTGCGCGCCCATGATGGCGTTGGCGCGGCCGACCACGTGCGACGTGCCGTCGACCTTGTAGGCCTTCAGCGCCGCGAACAGGTAGTCGGCGGGCTGGCCGGCCAGCTTGGGATAGCTGCCGTCGATCGGCTTGTTGAGGTTGTCGCCGTGGCAGGCCGCGCAATTGCCCTTGGTCAGCAGCTCGGCCACCTGGCCGCTCGGCTGGACGGTTGCGGCAGAGGCGGCACCAGCGCCCTGCGACTCGTAGAAGGCGGCGAGGTCGGCCACGTCCTGCTCGGTCAGCGAGCCGGCGATGCTGCGCATCGTCGGGTGCTTGCGGTCGCCCTTCTTGTAGGCGGCGAGCGCGGCCGCGATGTACTTGCCACCCTGGCCCGAGATCATCGGCACCTGGTAGACCTCCGGGAAACTGGCCCGATAGCCCGGGATGCCGTGACAGCCGATGCACATGGCCGCTTTCGTCTGTCCGGCAGCCGCATCGCCCGGCTTGGCTTCTTGTGCCTGAACCGACGACAGACCTGCCGTCATCGCCAGCGCCATCAGGACGTAGTGCGTCTTTTTCATGTGAGGAACTTGATGCCGATCAGAGAAAACAGCCGCGGATTATAGGAAGTGGTGTGAGTTCGTCACACAAACGAAACCAGACGATTCTTCGCGGCGATGCCGGCACACCACACCGACGCGGGCATTTCTGGATGGCGGTTCCGGCCCGCATCGACGAAAAGCGCTGCGCGGATCTCGTCGGCGTGAGGGCAGCCGCGGGCTTTCTTCGGTGCCATTCAGCCGCACAATCGGCCCGTCGGGCCCACCCGGGGGCCCCAGGCTGCGCGAGCGACCGATGACCCTCACCGAACTGCGCTACATCGTTGCCGTCGCGCGCGAGCGACATTTCGGCCGCGCCGCCGAGGCCTGTTTCGTCTCGCAGCCGACGCTGTCGGTGGCGATCAAGAAGCTGGAAGAAGAACTCGAGATCAAGCTCTTCGAGCGCGGCGGCAGCGAGGTCAGCGTCACGCCGCTGGGCGAGGAGATCGTGCGCCAGGCCCAGGCCACGCTGGAGAGTGCCGCCTCGATCAAGGAGATCGCCCGGCGCGGCAAGGATCCGCTGGCCGGCCCGCTGCGGCTGGGCGTGATCTACACCATCGGCCCCTACCTGCTGCCCGAACTGGTGCGCAAGACCATCGAGCGGGTGCCGCAGATGCCGCTGATGCTGCAGGAGAACTTCACCGTGCGCCTGCTCGAGATGCTGCGCACCGGCGAGCTCGACTGCGCCATCCTGGCCGAGCCCTTCCCCGACACCGGCCTGGCGGTCGCGCCGCTCTACGACGAGCCGTTCATGGTCGCCGTGCCCTGCCGACATCCGCTGGCCGAGCGCGCGTGCATCTCGTCGACCGAGCTCAAGCAGGAGACCATGCTGCTGCTCGGCACCGGCCACTGCTTCCGCGATCACGTGCTCGAGGTCTGCCCGGAGTTCGCGCGCTTCTCCAGCGACACCGAAGGCATCCGCAAGAGCTTCGAGGGCTCCTCGCTCGAGACCATCAAGTACATGGTGGCCTCGGGCATGGGCATCACGGTGGTGCCGCAGCTGTCGATCCCGCGCGCCGGCTTCAGCGACGGCACGCCGCTGATCAGCTACGTGCCCTTCGACGAGCCGGTGCCGACCCGGCGCGTGGTGCTGGTGTGGCGGCGCACCTTCACGCGCTACGAGGCGATCGCCGCGCTGCGCAACGCGATCTACGCCTGCAGCCTGCCGGGCGTGAGCCGGCTGACCGACTGACGGACGGACGGCGCGCCGGTTGCACCCGAAATGCGCAACTCAAGACCTCGGCGCGAATGCCGAAAGCAACGGACAAGCCGCTCGCCATTGCACGGCATCGCCCCTTGTCCGTCATGCCCGCCAGCCATTCCACACGCCCCGTCCCCAGCACCAGCAGACGCCGAACCGGCGAACGCCGGCGTGCCGACCGCCGCTCGAGCGTCCAGACGTCTGACGAGGCGCTCGCCGCCCGGCTGCGGGCACGCCAGCACCTGGCGGTGATGCGCCACCTGCCGCTGGCCGCCGGCACCGCGCTGGCCAGCACGCTGGTGATCGCCGCCTTCACGCCGGGTGTCACCGCCGACACCGGACTGCTGGTGTGGCTGGTGAGCGTGGTGACCCTGCTGCTGATCCACGGCCGGCACTGGTGGCAGTGGCGCCAGCGGCGGCAGGCCGGCCGCGTCTCGACCCGCACCCTCACGGCGCTGATCGCCCATGCCGGCGTGTTCGCCACCTTGTGGGGCGCCGTGCCGGGCTGGATGCTGGCGCAGGCCAACGCCGGCCAGCACGCCCTGCTGGCCGGCAGCCTGACCGGCATGCTGTGCATCGGCGGCGTCACGCTGGCCGCGGTGCCGGCCGCCGCCTACGCGTACCTGGGCGGACTGAGCCTGAGCCTGATCGTCAGCCAGTTCATGCAGCCGAGCGCCCAGCTGGGCGCCGGCGCGGTGCAGTGGGCCGGCTGTGCCGCCGTGATGGTGGGCGGCGTGCTGATGATGAGCCGCACCGTGCGCGCCCGCGTGCAGGCTGAGATGCAGGCCGAACACCAGGGCCAGCTGATCGGCCTGCTGCTGCGCGATTTCGGGGAACAGGGCAGCGACCTGCTGTGGCAGATCGACGAACGCGGCTGCCTGTCGCAGGTCAGCCGGCGCCTGGCCGATGCGCTGGGCCGCCCGCTCGCCGAACTGCAGGGCCGCCCGCTGCTGGAGGTGCTGACCGAACTGCAGCAGGGCCTGTCCGACATCGACCGCGACGCCACCCAGATGCTGCAAACCTGCCTGATCGAGGGCCAGCCGTTTCGCGACGTGCTGATGCCGATGCGCGTCAAGGGCCAGCCGCGCTGGTGGTCGCTGACCGCCAAGCCGCTGGTCAACGAACGCGGCGTGGCGATGGGCTGGCGCGGCGTGGCGCGCGACGTCACGCAGGCCCGCATGGCCGACCGGCGCATGGCCTGGCTGGCGCACTTCGACACCCTCACCGGCCTGACCAACCGGGCGCACTTCCGCGTGCTGCTCGAGGCGGCCCTGCAGCAGGCCCGGTCGCCGGAACAGGGCGGCGCGGTGATGTGCCTCGACCTGGATCATTTCAAGACCGTCAACGACACCCTCGGCCACCCGACCGGCGACGCCCTGCTGGTGGAGGTGGCGCGCCGCCTCAAGGCCGCGGTGGGCCCCGGCGATGTCGTGGGCCGGCTCGGCGGCGACGAGTTCGCGGTGCTGCTGCGCAACGCCGCGGACGTGCAGCAGATCAGCGCGACCGCGCAGCGCATCCTCGACGCCCTGCGCGAGCCCTGCGCCGCGCTGGGCGCGCAGGTGCCGGTGCGCCTGAGCATAGGCATCGCGCGCTTCGCGCAGGACGGCGCCTCGGTCGACGAGCTGATGCAGCACGCCGACCTGGCGCTGTACGACGCCAAGGCCAGCGCGCCGGGCTCGATGAAGTTCTTCGCCCCGCGCATGGGCGAGCAGGTGCGCCGCCGCCTGGTGCTCGAGCGCGACCTGCGCGAGGCGATCGACAAGCAGCAGCTCTCGCTGCACTACCAGCCCAAGGTCGACCTGCAGACCTGGGAGGTCACCGGCTTCGAGGCGCTGCTGCGTTGGCGCCACCCCGAGCACGGCAACATCCCGCCCAGCGAGTTCATCCCGGTGGCCGAGGACTCGGGCCTGATCCTGCCGATCGGCGAGTGGGTGCTGACCCAGGCGTGCCAGCAGGCGGCCCGCTGGCCGGCGCCGATGCAGGTGGCGATCAACATCTCGCCGGTGCAGGTGATGGCGCAGAACCTGCCGGAAGCGGTCGGCCGCGCCCTCAAGGCCAGCGGCCTGGCGCCGCGGCGGCTCGAGCTGGAAATCACCGAATCGGTCTTCATCAACGAGACCCGCGGCACCGTGGACCGCCTGCACGCCCTGCGCAAGGTCGGGGTGCAGATCGCGCTCGACGACTTCGGCACCGGCTACTCGTCGCTGGCGTACCTGCGCCGCTTCCCGTTCGACACCCTCAAGATCGACCGCGCCTTCGTGCGCGAGGTGCTGCTCAGCCGCGACGCCCGGGCGATCGTGCGCAACATCCTGGCGCTGGCCAAGTCGCTGCGCATGTCGACCGTGGCCGAAGGCGTCGAGGAGCCGGCCCAGGCGTCGGTGCTGGGCAACGAAGGCTGCGATCTGGTACAGGGGTTCCTGGTGTCGCGGCCGATGCCGGCCGACGAAGTGACCGGATTCCTGCTCGACTGGGCCAAATGCCGGCATCCGCAGCCCCCGCGCGAGGTCGTGCTGGCCAACACCGATGTCGCCGCCCTGCCCCTGACGCAGCCGGCGATGGACCTCTGAGCGAACGGCCACGCCGATAATCGGCGCCGATGAATCTGGTCGCCTCCCGTTTTTCGCTCTATCTGAACCTGATCCGCTGGGATCGCCCGGCCGGCTGGCTGCTGCTGCTGTGGCCGACGCTGGCCGCGCTGTGGATCGCCGCCGGCGGCTTCCCCGGCTGGCACCTGCTGATCGTCTTCACGCTCGGCACGATCCTGATGCGCAGCGCCGGCTGCTGCATCAACGACGTCGCCGACCGCGACTTCGACCGCCACGTCAAGCGCACCGCCAACCGCCCCGTCACCAGCGGCGCCATCGGCGTGCGCGAGGCCTTGCTGGTGGGCGCCGTGCTGGCGCTGGCGGCCTTCCTGCTGGTGCTGACCACCAATGCGCCGACCATCACCTGGTCGTTCGCCGCGCTGGCGGTGGCGATGGCCTACCCCTACGCCAAGCGCCACGTCTCGATGCCGCAGGCGGTGCTGGGCGTGGCCTTCAGCTTCGGCATCCCGATGGCGTTTGCGGCGGTGCAGTCGCAGGTGCCGCCGGTCGCGATCGGCCTGCTGATCGGCAACCTGTTCTGGGTGCTGGCCTACGACACCGAATACGCGATGGTCGACCGCGACGACGACCTGCGCATCGGCATCAAGACCTCGGCGATCACGCTGGGCGCGTTCGACGTGATCGGCGTGATGGCCTTCTACGCCGCCTTCGTGCTGATCTGGGGCCTGCTCGGCTGGCAGGCCGGGCTGCGCGTGCCGTTCATGATCGGCCTGCTGGTGGCGGCAGCCCAGGCGGCGTGGCATTTCCGGCTGATCCGCGACCGCAGCCGCGACGGCTGTTTCAAGGCCTTCCGCGCCAACCACTGGCTCGGTTTTGCGGTCTTCGCCGGCGTGGTGGCCGACTACAGCTTCGGTTGATCCGTGCGGCGTGTTCAGCTGCCCGCCAGCAGCCGACGCGCCATGTGCACCGCGGCGATCAGGCTGGCCGGGTCGGCGCGGCCGGTGCCAGCCAGATCGAACGCGGTGCCGTGATCGGGGCTGGTGCGCACGAACGGCAGGCCCAGCGTCACGTTGACGCCCTGTTCGACGCCCAGGTACTTGACCGGGATCAGCCCCTGGTCGTGGTACATCGCCAGCACGATGTCGAACTCGCCGCGGCGCGCGCGCATGAAGACGGTGTCGGGCGCATGCGGCCCGCTGGCGGCGATGCCCTCGGCCTGCGCGGCGGCGATCGCCGGGGCGATGATGTCGATCTCCTCGCGCCCGAACAGCCCGCCCTCGCCGGCATGCGGATTGAGCCCGGCCACCCCGATGCGCGGTGCCGGCTGGCCCCACTGCGCCGCAGTTCGATGGGCGATGCGCAGCGTCGACAGCACGGCCTGCGTGGTGACACGCTCGATCGCCTCGCGCAGCGCGCAGTGCACCGTCACGAGCACGGTCTTGAGCTCGTCGTTGGCCAGCATCATGCGCACGTCGGCCGGCCGGCCATCGTGGCCGCCCAGGTCGGCCAGCATCTCGGTGTGGCCGGGGTACGGCTCGCCGGCAGCAAACAGCGCTTCCTTGTGGATCGGCGCGGTGACGATGCCGGCCGCGCGGCCCGCCATCACCTGGGCCACCGCCTCGCGGATGCAGGCCGCCGCCGCCTGGCCTGCACGTGCATCGATCCGGCCCCAAGGCAGGTCCGCCAGGCCGGCGATCGGCGTGCGCATCGGCAGCACCGCCAAGGCGCCGGGCGGCACCTCGGCAAGATCGGACAGGTCGTCGAGCACGGCGATCGGCTGGCGCGGGCCGTCGTCGGTGCTGCGCAGGCAGCCGGCGGCGCGCCGCAGCACGTCGACATCGCCCAGCACCACCACGCCGGCCAGCTCGCCCCGGCCGGCCGCCGCCATGATGATCTCGGGGCCGATGCCGCAGACGTCACCCTGGGTCAACAGCAGCGGCAAGGGATTCGGCGAGGACGGATCGGCGGGCACGGACGGCGTGTTCATGGCGTGGTCAAGCGGATGGGGCAGGTGGAGCGCAGCGCGTGGGCGCGGTTCGGGCGGTCGGCCGCAGGGCCGCCGGGCATGCGCGATTGTCGTGGCGTACCCATTCCGTCACGGACCGGTTGATACACTGAGTCCATGAGTTGGCTAGATCAGATCACATGGACCGACGACGGGCTCGTTCCCGTCATCGCGCAGGAATGGCAGAGCAACGACGTGCTGATGTTCGCGTGGATGAACCGCGAGGCACTCGCGCTCACCGCACAACGCGGTGAAGCGGTGTACTGGAGCCGCTCGCGCGGACGGCTCTGGCACAAGGGCGAGGAGTCCGGCCATGTGCAGCGGGTGCACGAGATCCGCATCGACTGCGACGCCGACGTGGTGCTGCTGAAGGTCGAGCAGCTCGGCCACCAGCCCGGCATCGCCTGCCACACCGGCCGCCACTCGTGTTTCTTCCAGCTGCTCAAGGACGGCGCCTGGCAGAGCGTCGAGCCGGTCCTGAAAGATCCTTCGAGCATCTACAAATGAGCACCGACGCCATCGACCCGTCCGCCGCCACGGCGACGTCCCAGGACGTGCTGGCGCGCCTCGCCGAGGTGATCGCCGCACGCCGCGACGGCGACCCCGACAAGAGCTATGTCGCGCGCCTGTTCCGCAAGGGCACCGACAGCATGCTCAAGAAGGTGGGCGAAGAGGCCACCGAGGTCGTCATCGCCGCCAAGGACGGCCAGCGCGAGCAGATCGTCTACGAGATGGCCGACCTGTGGTTCCATTCGATGATCGTGCTGGCGCAGTTCGACCTGACACCGGCCGACGTGCTGGCCGAGCTGCAGCGCCGCGAGGGCCTGTCGGGCCTGCAGGAATTTGCCCAACGCAGCCCCAAGACCTGAGCCTTGCCCGAATCCCAAATGAGCCACGACCCCAACTGCCTGTTCTGCAAGATCGCCAGCGGCCAGATCCCGTGCCAGAAGGTCTACGAAGACGAGGAACTGCTGGCCTTCAAGGACATCCGCCCGGCCGCGCCGGTGCACCTGCTGATCATCCCCAAGACCCACATCGTCAACCTGACCGAGGTGGATGCCGCCCACGAGGCGCTGCTGGGCCGCATGCTGGCGCTGGCGCCGCAGCTGGCGCGCGAGAACGGCGCCGACAACGGCTTCCGGGTCGTCATCAACACCGGGCCGGACGGCGGGCAGGAGGTCTATCACCTGCACCTGCACGTGATGGGCGGCCCGCGCCCCTGGAAACACGGCTGAACGCCCCGACCCTGCCATCAGGACGGCCGGACAGCGCCGTCTAGAATCCTTCCACAGCTTCCTGCCGCACTGGAGACATGCCATGGGCCTCTCGACCACCCACCTGATCATCTTCCTCGTCATCATCGTGCTGATCTTCGGCACCAAGAAGCTCAAGAACATCGGCTCCGACCTCGGGGGTGCCGTCAAGGGCTTCAAGGACGGCATGAAGACCGGCGAAAAGACCGAGGCTGACGCCGCTGCCGCCAAGGCTGCCGAACCGGCTGCGCAGGTCAGCGCCGAGAAGCGCATCGACACGCAGACGATCGACGTCGAAGCCAAGACCAAATAAGCCTGCCGACGCGCGTCCACAGCCCCATCCATGCTCGACATCGGTGTCACCAAGCTGCTCATCATCGGCGGCATCGCCCTGGTCGTGATCGGCCCGGAACGCCTGCCGCGCATCGCCCGCATGGCCGGCACCTTCCTTGGCCGGGCCCAGCGTTACGTGGCCGACGTCAAGGCCGAGGTCAGCCGCTCCATCGAGCTCGAGGAGCTCAACAAGATGAAGCAGGAGTTCGACAGCGCCGCGCGCGATGTCGGGCAGACCGTCAGCAGCGGTCTTGAAGAAGCCACCTCCGACATCAACAGTGCCCTGCAGCTCGAAGAGCCGCCCAACCCCTACGACGTCGATGATCCGGTCGGCTGGATCAACCCCGGCCCCTCGTACGTGCATCCGCAGAAGAAGTGGCGCGTCAAGCGGGGCGCCACGCCGCAGTGGTACAAGCAGCGCGAAGGCGTGCGTCGCCATGTGCAGTCGGCCGCCGCCCGGGTGGCCCGACATCGCCCACGCACCTCGAAATCCTACTGACCGCGGAGCTGGCCGATGCCAGCGCGCGAGAGCCTGGTGACCCATTGAGTTCGACCCCCACCCCTCCGCCCGACGAAATGGCGGGCTCCGAGCAGCCCTTCGTCAGCCACCTGATCGAGTTGCGTGACCGGCTGCTGAAAGCCGTCTACGGCATCGGCGCCGTGTTTGCCGTGCTCGCGCTCTACCCCGGCCCGTCGCGGCTCTACGACCTGCTCGCCAGCCCGCTGGTGGCGGCGTTGCCGCAGGGCTCGAAGATGATCGCGGTGGGCGTCGTCTCGCCCTTCCTGATCCCGATCAAGGTCACCGCGCTGGCCGCGCTGGGCATCTCGCTGCCCTGGGTGCTCTATCAGGTCTGGGCCTTCGTGGCGCCGGGCCTCTACAAGCACGAGCAGCGGCTGGTGATGCCGCTGGTGGCCACCAGCACGATGCTGTTCTACACCGGCGTGGCGTTCTGCTATTTCTTCGTCTTCGGCCAGGCCTTCCCGGCGATCCAGGCGATGGCACCCGCGTCGGTCTCGGTGAGCCCGGACATCGAGGCCTATCTCGACTTCGTCATCACGATGTTCATCGCCTTCGGCGTGGCCTTCGAGGTGCCGGTGGCGGTGGTCATCCTGGCGCGGCTCGGTGTCGTCACGCTCGATCAGCTGCGCAGCTTCCGGCGCTATTTCTGGGTGGCCGCCGCCGCCGTCTCCGGCCTCGTCACGCCGCCCGACGCGGTCTCGATGATCGCCCTGCTGGTGCCGATGGGCCTGCTCTACGAAGTCGGCATCCTGGCCGCGCAGGTGTTCATCAAGCACACCCAGGCACCGGCCGAGGCGAGCGAGTGAGCCGGTTCAGCGCTGGTCGTCGGACTGGCGTGGCCGCAGACTGGGCCGTTGCGCCACCTTGACCTGCAGATCGAGCGCCTGATCGCCACGCAGGATCGACACGCTGGTGCGGCTCTGCGGCGCCAGCGCAGCCACCTCGTTGAGCAGCTGCGCGGTGTTGGCCACCGGATGGCCGGCGATGCGCAGCACCACGTCGCCCGGCAACATGCCGGCGTCGCTGGCCGGGCCGTCCTGCAGGACACCGGCGATCAGCACGCCCTGGGTCGCCCGGCTCTTGATCGACTCGGCCAGCTCGGGTGTCAGATCGCGCGGCTGCACGCCGATCCAGCCGCGCGTGACCACGCCGTTGCGGATCAGGCCGTCCATCACCTGGCGCGCGGTCGTCACCGGGATGGCAAAACCGATGCCCATGCTGCCGCCCGAGCGCGAATAGATCGCCGTGTTGATGCCCAGCAGCTGGCCGCCGGCATCGACCAGCGCACCGCCCGAGTTGCCGGGATTGATCGCGGCATCGGTCTGGATGAAGTTCTCGAAGGTATTGAGGCCCAGCCCGGTGCGGCCGAGCGCGCTGACGATGCCCGAGGTGACGGTCTGGCCGACATTGAACGGGTTGCCGATCGCCAGCACCACGTCGCCGACCTGCAGCGCGTCGGCCACGCCGAAGGTGACGGCGGGCAAGTCACGGCCGTCGATCTTGAGGACCGCCAGGTCGCTGTCGGGATCGCTGCCGATCACCTTGGCCACCGAACGGCGGCCATCCGCGAGCACCACCTCGATCTGTTCGGCGCCTTCGATGACGTGGTTGTTGGTGAGCAGATAGCCGTCGGTCGAGACGATCACCGCCGAACCCATGCCGTTGGCCGGCTGATCCTGCTCGCCGAAGAAGCGCCGGAACCACGGCTCGCTGCCGTGTGGTGAGCCCTCGCCGCGCCCCCGGCTGCCGGAGGTCACCACGCTGACCACCGACGGCGCCGCGCGCCGCGCCGCGTAGGCCAGGCTCTGCACGCCGCCGACGCCCGATGCGGCCTGCGGCACGGCAGCGGGCGCCGGTGCCATCAGCACCTGGACCGCCGGCCCGCCGCGGTCTCGCGTGCCAAACTCCGACCAGCCGCCGAGCCAAGCCGGCTTGAAGGTGGCGAGCACGAAAACCACTGCCACGGCCACCGTGACAGCCTGAGAAAATACGAGCCAGAGCCTGCGCATGAAGGAAAAGATGGTGGCGAATCGCGATGAGCTGACGCAGTACCTCGACGAACTGCTCGATGCAGCCCGTTTTGCAGATTATGGGCCGAACGGTCTGCAGGTCGAGGGGCGCGCCGAGGTTCGCCACCTCGTCAGCGGCGTCACGGCCAGCCTGGCGCTGATCGAGGCCGCGGCGGCCGACGGGGCCGACGCGCTGCTGGTCCACCACGGCCTGTTCTGGCGCGGCCAGGACGGCCGCGTCACCGGCTGGATGAAGCAGCGCCTGGCCGCGCTGCTGCGCCACGACATCAGCCTGATCGCCTACCACCTGCCGCTCGATGCCCACCCGACGCTCGGCAACAACGCCCAGCTGGCCCGCGTGCTGGGCTGGACGCCGCAAGGCAATTTCGGCGACAAGGCGCTCGGCTGCATCGGCCAGCCGGCAGAGCCTGGCCAAAGCGCCGCATCGATCGCAGCCGACATCGGCGCGCGCCTGCAGCGCGCGCCGCTGCTGGTCGAGGGCGACGGCCGGCCGATCCGGCGCGTGGCCTGGTGCACAGGCGGCGCGCAAGGTTATTTCGAGGCGGCGATCGCGGCCGGCGCCGACCTCTACCTGACCGGCGAGATCTCCGAACCGCAGGCCCACTACGCCCGCGAGAGCGGCGTGGCCTACATCGCCTGCGGCCACCACGCCAGCGAACGCTATGGCGCGATGGCGCTGGGTGCGCACGTGGCCGAGCGCTGCGGCATCAGCCACCGCCACATCGACATCGACAACCCGGCCTGAGCCAGGTCGGAACCGATTCAGCCCAGCGCCTCAGCCAAGCGTGCGGCCTGCGGTCCGAAGGCGTAGCCGTCCATCGCCAGGATGCCGGCGTCGACGCTGGCGTGGATGCGCACCGCCGGCTGGGTCTCGCCACCCGCACCGGCGGCGATGTAGTACGGCAGCCAGTGTTCGTCGGTCGGATGCTGCTGGGCCGCATGCGGCGCCTGGCGGCGGTAGTCGAACAGCGCCGGCCAGTCGCAGGCGGCGCCGCGCTGGCGGATCCAGTCCTGGAACGCCGCCACGTCGGGCGACACCGGCGCGTCGGCGCTCGGGCGCTCGCCGAAGAAGCGCCGCAGGTTGTGCGTCAGCGAGCCGCTGCCGATGATCAGCACGCCGTCGTCGGCCAGATCGGCCAGCGCCGCGCCCACCGCCCATTGCTGCGCGGGTGTCCAGTTGGGCACCAGGGTCAGCGGCACGACGGGGATCGAGGCATCCGGCCAGGCACGCTTGAGCACCGTCCAGATGCCGTGATCAAGACCCGAGGCGTCGACCGCCTGGGCATTCAGGCCGACCTTGACGAGCCGCTGCGCCACGTCGGCGGCCAGCAGCGGCGCGCCGGCGGTGCTGTAGCGCTGCTGGTAGAGCGCGTCGGGGAAGCCGCCAAAATCGTGGATCGCCTCGTGGCGCGCGCCCGCCATCACCATCGGCGTGCGGGTGGCCGAATGCGGCGACACCACCAGCACGGCACGCGGGCGTCCGAAGGTGCGGTCGATCACCGGGCCGAGACGATCCAGGAAATCGGAGGCCGGCGAGCGCTCGATCGCGATCATCGGCGAGCCGTGGGAGAGGTAGAGCGGGGGCAGGCTGTGCGTCATGGTGAGGCGATTGAATCACCGCGGCACCCGGCGGTCATTCGGCCACTTTGCATCCAGCGTTCAGGGCGCCAGTCAACGTGGCGCAGCAACCCGCCGGCGGCGCGACGCCCGGCCTTGGTGTAGGGTGCTCGGCTCGCACTGCCGCACCCACCGCACACCGCTCGCGCCGACACACCATGCCCCCACAGCCGCCCAGTTCCTCGATAGCCGCCGACACCGCGCCCGGTGGCGCCCTGGGCTCGGCGCCGCGCGCCGTGCGCCCGAACCGGCCCACGCCGGTCTGGATCCTGGCCTGGCGCCAGTTGCGGCGCGATCTGCGCGCCGGCGAACTGCGCCTGATGCTGGTGGCGGTGGCGCTGGCGGTGGCCGCGCTGAGCGCCGTCGGCTTCTTTGCCGACCGGCTGCAAGGCGGCATGAACCGCGACGCCCTGGCACTGCTGGGCGGTGACGCCGTGGTCGCCAGCGACCAGCCGCTGCCGGCCGACTTTGCCGCCACCGCTGCCGAGATGGGCCTGGCCGCGGCACGCAGCGCGACCTTCCCGAGCATGGCGCGCGCCGACGAGGCCCGGGGCGGCGCCGCCCGGCTGGTGTCGGTCAAGGTGGTGGAACCCGCCTATCCGCTGCGCGGCAGCCTGCAGATCGCCGACACGCCGCAAGGTGCGCCGCGCGCGGTCGGCAACGGCCCGGCCGCCGGCACGGTGTGGGTCGACGCCGCCGTGCTCGACGCGCTGGCGCTCGGCGTGGGCGACGCGCTGCAGCTCGGCGACGCCCGGCTGCGCATCGCCCAGGTGATCGTGCAGGAGCCCGATCGCGGCGCCGGTTTCATCAACTTCGCGCCGCGCGTGATGCTGGCCGACACCGATCTGGCCGCCACCGGGCTGATCCAGCCGGCCAGCCGCGTCACCTGGCGCCTGGCGGTGGCCGCCCGCGAAGGCCGTGGCTCCGACAGCGCGGTGCAGGGTTTCGTGAGCTGGGCCGAGGCCCGCATCGAAGGCCGCAAGATCCGCGGCGCGCGGGTCGAGTCGCTCGAAGGCGCACGACCCGAGATGCGCCAGACGCTCGACCGCGCCGGCCAGTTCCTGCGCCTGGTGGCGGTGCTGGCGGCGCTGCTGGCCGCCGTGGCGGTGGGCATCGCCGCGCGCGGATTCGCGGCCCGACACATCGACGCCTGCGCGATGCTGCGCGTGCTGGGCCTGCCGCAGCGGCGCATCGCGGCGATCTACGGCATCGAGATCGGCCTGGTCGGCCTGGCCGCCAGCGTGATCGGCGTGCTGATCGGGCTGGTCGTGCACCTGGTGTTCGTCTGGCTGCTGGCCGGACTGGTCAACAGCGATCTGCCGGCGCCGGGCGTCTGGCCGGCGCTGTTCGGGCTCGGCGTCGGCATGGTGCTGCTCGCCGCCTTCGGCCTGCCGCCGGTGCTGCAGCTCGCCAGCGTGCCGCCGCTGCGGGTGATCCGGCGCGAGCTGGGCGAGCGCAAGGCCGCCAGCCTGGGCGTGCTGCTGGCCGGGCTGATCGGTTTTGCGGCGCTGCTGCTGGCGGTGGCGGCCGACTGGAAGCTCGGCGGCATCGCCGTCGGCGGTTTTGCCGGCGCCTGGCTGCTGTTCGCGCTCGGCGCCTGGGGCGGCGTGCTACTGCTGCGCCGCGCCGTGCCGGACGTCGGCGCGCCGCGCTGGCTGGCGCTGGCCACGCGCCAGCTCGGCGCCCGGCCGGGCCTGGTGGTGCTGCAGGTCAGCGCGCTCGCGCTCGGCCTGATGGCGCTGGTGCTGCTGGTGCTGCTGCGCACCGACCTGATCGCCAGCTGGCGCGCCGCCACGCCGGTGGATGCGCCCAACCGCTTCGTCATCAACGTGCAGCCCGAGCAGTCCGACGCCTTCCAGGCCAGCCTGCGCCAGTCCGGCGTCGCCAACTACGACTGGTACCCGATGATCCGAGGCCGCCTGCTGGCGGTGAACGACCGCGCGGTGCAGGTCGACGATTACAAGGACGATCGCGCCCGCCGGCTGGTCGACCGCGAGTTCAACCTGAGCCACGCCGCCACGCTGCCCGGCCACAACCGCGTCGTCGGCGGTGCCTGGCAGGCCGAAGACAGCGATGCGATGAGCGTCGAACAGGGCCTGGCCGAAACCCTCGGCCTGAAACTCGGCGACCGCGTGACCTTCGACATCGCCGGCGTGCCCGTCACGACCCGCATCACCAGCTTGCGCAAGGTCGACTGGACGTCGATGCGGGTGAACTTCTTCGTGATGTTCCCGCGCGCCGTGATGGCCGACCTGCCGGCCACCTACATCGCCGCCTTCCGGGCGCCGCCGCAGGCCGGCTTCGACGGCGCGCTGACACGCGACTTCCCCAACATCACCAGCATCGACGTCTCGGCCCAGATCGCGCAGATCCAGCGGGTGCTCGATCAGGTGATCTCGGCGGTGGAGTTCCTGTTCGGCTTCACGCTGGCGTCGGGACTGCTGGTGCTGTTCGCCGCCGTCAGCGCCACCCGCGAGGCGCGCGCGCGCGAATTTGCGCTGATGCGCGCGATGGGCGCGAGCCGGCGCCTGCTGGCGGCCGTGCAGCGCACCGAACTGCTGGGCGTGGGCGCCCTGGCCGGCGCACTGGCCAGCGCGGCGGCGCTGGTGGTGGGCTGGGCGCTGGCGCGTTACGTGTTCAATTTCGACTGGACCGCGCCGCTGTGGGTGGCGGCCGTGGGCACGCTGGTCGGCGCCGTGCTGGCCTGGCTGGCCGGCTGGTACAGCCTGCGTGAAGTGCTGCGCCAGCCCGTCAATCAGACCCTGCGCCGCGCCCAGGAATGATCAGCCCGGCAAGGCGCTGAGCGGCGCACGACCCAGGCGGAACAGGCTGATCGACGCCGTCAGGCGCTGCGCCTGTTCGCGCAGGCTCTCGGAGGCGGCCGCGCTTTCCTCGACCAGCGCCGCGTTCTGCTGCGTCATCGATTCGAGCTGGGCGACCGAGCCGTTGACCTGGCCGATGCCGCTGCTCTGCTGCGAAGACGCCGCGCTGATCTCGCCGATCATGGCCGAGACCCGCTGCACCGAGGCGACGATCTCGTCCATCGTCGAGCCCGCATCCGACACCAGGCGCGAGCCCGATTCGACCCGATCGACCGAGGCGCCGATCAGCGCCTTGATCTCGCGCGCGGCGCCGGCGCTGCGCTGCGCCAGGTTGCGCACCTCGCCGGCCACGACCGCAAAACCGCGGCCCTGATCGCCGGCGCGGGCGGCTTCGACCGCGGCGTTGAGCGCGAGGATGTTGGTCTGGAAGGCGATGCCGTCGATCACGCCGATGATGTCGGCAATCTTCTTCGAGCTGGTGTTGATCTCGTTCATGGTGTCGACCACCTGCGAGACCACCACCCCGCCGCGCTGTGCCACGCTGGCTGCCGAGCCGGCGAGCTGGTTGGCGGTGCGCGCCGAATCGGCCGACTGCTGCAGCGTGCCGGTCAGCTGCACCATCGCGCTGGCGGTGTGCTGCAGGTTGCTGGCGGTCTGTTCGGTGCGGTGGCTCAGGTCCTGGCTGCCGGTGGCGACCTCGCGGCTGGCGATGCGGATCTGTTCGGCCGCCTGCCCCACCGAGCTCAGCACCGCCTCGACCCGTTGCAGCATCAGTTGCACCTGGCGTGATGTCTCCCAGCGCACCGGGTCGTGGGCGTGGCTCAGGTCGATCGAGCCGTCACTGCCGAGCAGACGCTCGGCCAGCCGGCTCAGCTCCTGGGCGGCATCGGCCTGCGCCTGGGCGCGCCGCGCCAGCAGGATCAGCACGGCGGCCTCGACCACCACGTAGGCGGCGTGTTCGAGCACCCGGCCCAGGCCCGGATCGGTGAAGCAGATCGCGCCCCAGCCGGCCTCCTGCAGGTAGTTGAAGCTCAGGTGGTGCACGGCGATCGCGGCGGCGGCCGCCAGCACGGCGCGCCAGTCCCGATAGACCACCGTCACGGCCAGGAAGGCGAACACCGCGAAGTGCGCCTCGGCCCGGCCACGCGCCGAGTGGATCAGCAGCGCCACCATCGCCATGCCGAGCACCGGCAGCAGGATGCGGCCAGCCGTGCCACGGCTGGCCGCGACTGCCACGCCCAGACTGGCCGCAGCGAGCACCGCGCCGATCAGCGCCACCAGGCCGGTCTCGCCACCCAGCGTGGTGGCGTAGACCAGCGCTGCGGCCAGGGTCGCGCCGATGCCGGCCAGCACGATCTGATCGTCATGGTTGATGGTGGGAGGCTGTGCAGTGGCTGTTTTCATGATTGTGGACAACGAAAAAAGAGCCCGCATCCGCGGGCTCCTGCATCAGAAGGTTTCCCAGTCGCCGTCGGATGTCGCCATCGCAGCCTGCGGTTCTGCCCGGGGTTCGGCCTTGGCCGGCGCCTCGGCGCGGGGAGCAGGCGGAGCCGCCTTGGGCGCGGACACCGGCACCGGCTTGGGCTGGTAGGTCGATGTGACCGGCCGTGCGGGCATCGACGGCACGGCGGTGTACGACACCGGGCTGTCGCCGCCCATTGCGCCGCTGCCGACGGTGAAGGCCTTCACCACGTCGGACAGCTTGAGCGCCTGCTCCTTCAGGCTCTCGGCTGCGGCCGCGCTCTGCTCGACCAGCGCGGCGTTCTGCTGCGTCATCTGATCGAGCTGGTTGACGGTGGCGTTGACCTGGCCGAGCTCGCCGCTCTGCTCGGTGGTGGCCGCGGTGATCTCGCCGATGATGTCGGTGACCCGCTGCACGCTGGAGACGATCTCGCTCATCGTGCTGCCGGCGTCGTGCACCAGGCGTGCGCCGCTCTCGACCTTGTCGACGCTGGCGCCGATCAGGCTCTTGATCTCGCGCGCCGCGTTGGCGCTGCGCTGCGCCAGGTTGCGCACCTCGCCGGCCACGACCGCGAAGCCGCGGCCCTGTTCACCGGCGCGCGCCGCTTCGACGGCCGCATTGAGCGCCAGGATGTTGGTCTGGAAGGCGATGCCGTCGATCACGCCGATGATGTCGGCGATCTTCTTCGAGCTGGCGTTGATCTCCTCCATGTTGGTGACCACCTGCGAGACCACGCTGCCACCGCGCTGCGCGGCCTCGGCGGCCGAGACGGCCAGCTGGTTGGCGGTGCGGGCCGAGTCGGCGGTCTGCCGCACCGTGCCGGTCAGGTGCTCCATCGAGCTGGCGGCGTGCTGCAGGTTGCTGGCGGTCTGTTCGGTGCGGCCCGACAGGTCCTGGTTGCCGCTGGCGATTTCGGTGCTGGCCACCGAGATCGACTCGGCGCTGCTGCGGATGCTGCCCACCATCGTCTGCAGCGACTGCTGCATCTCGACCAGCGCGCGCATCAGCTCGGCCGCTTCGTCGCGGCCCGTCACCGCCAGGCGCACGCTCAGGTCGCCCTGGGCGATCGAGGCGGCAAAGCGGCGTGCCTCGTCGATCGGACGCACGATGCTGCGCGAGTTGATCAAGGTCATCGGCGTCACCAGCACCACCACCAGCGCCAGCGAGGCCGCGAACAGCATCAGCGCGGTGCGGGTCGAGGCCTCGATCTCGGCCTGCGTGGCGACCGCTTCGGCCTCCACGATCTGCTGGATCTCGGCCACGTTCTTGACCACGCCGACCATCAGCACCTTGGACCGCTCGAGCACCCGGTCGACCGCCTTGGCACTGTCGTAGACACCCGCCTGGGCGTTGCTGACCGCCTTGCCGGTGGTGGCGAGGTATTCGTCGAGCCGGGCGATCGCGTCGCGCGCGACCAGGTTGTCGGCGTCTTCCTCGCCGTCCATCATGGCGGCAAGCGCTGCGCGCAGCCCCTTGGCAGCGGTGTCCCAGGCAGCGCGGTGGGCCGTCATCAGCTCGGCGTTCTCGTAGTCGATCACCATGCTCTTCTCGGCCACCTGCACCTCGCCGAGCAGGCTGCGGATCTGCGTCACATGGCCCTGCTCGACCATCGAGTGCTCGATGAAATGGCGGTTCTGCTGCTGCAGGTTCATGCCGATGCCCAGCGCAAGCGCGGCAAACAGCGCAAACAGCGCCAGCACCATGATCACCGCTCCGGCCATGCGCAGGCGGATCGAGAACTGCCGCATCACGGTCTGCAGGCTTTCAAACATCATGTCTCCTTGTCGCCCTGGGGCTCGGCAGTTGCGCGGGGATCAATGGCGCGAACGACGCACCAGCGAACCGGTATCGAGAATCAGCGCGACGCGGCCATCGCCCATGATGGTGGCCCCCGACACGTCGGGCACCCGGCGGTAGTTGGACTCGAGGTTCTTGACCACCACCTGCTGCTGGCCGAGCAGTTCGTCGACCAGCAGGGCGACCCGCCCGCCTTCGGCCTCGACCACCACCATGATGGCGGCGACGCGCTCGAAGTCGAAGCGTGGCACCTCGAACACCTTCTCCAGCTCGATCACCGGCATGTACTCGTCGCGCACCTGCACGATGCGGCCGGTGCCGCCGATGGTCTTGATGGTCTTGTCGGTGACCTGGAAGCTCTCCACCACCGAGGCCAGCGGCAGGATGTAGACCTCGTCGGCCACGCCCACGCTCATGCCGTCCATGATGGCCAGCGTCAGCGGCAGGCGCACCTTGACGCTCATGCCGTAGCCCTCGGCCGAATCGATCTCGACCGTGCCGCCCAGGCTGGTGATGTTCTTCTTGACCACGTCCATGCCGACACCCCGGCCCGACACGTCGGTGACGACGTCGGCGGTCGAGAAGCCGGGCGCGAAGATCAGGCCCCAGACGTCCTGGTCGCTCATGCTGTCGGGCGCGTCGATGCCACGTTCGCGGGCCTTGCGCAGCAGCTTGTCGCGCGACAGGCCGCGGCCGTCGTCGCGCACCTCGATGACGATCGAGCCGCCCTGGTGCGAGGCGCTCAGCGTGATGATGCCGGTCTCGGGCTTGCCACGGGCGATGCGGTCGGCCGGCATCTCGCAGCCGTGGTCGCAGCTGTTGCGCACCAGGTGGGTGAGAGGATCGGTGATCTTCTCGATCAGGCCCTTGTCGAGTTCGGTGGCCTCGCCCTGCGTGACCAGCTCGACCTTCTTGCCCAGCTTGGCCGCCAGGTCGCGCAGCATGCGCGGGAAGCGGCTGAAGACGGTCGACATCGGGATCATGCGGATCGACATCACCGATTCCTGCATGTCGCGGGTGTTGCGGTCGAGGTCGTTCAGGCCGGCGATCAGCTGCTGGTAGAGCACCGGATCGAGGTCGCGGCTGTTCTGCGCCAGCATCGCCTGCGTGATGACGAGTTCGCCCACCAGGTTGATGAGCTGGTCGACCTTCTCGACCGAGACCCGGATGGTGCTGGAATCGAGCCCGCCCGAGGCCGGCTTGTCGGCGCGCGCGGCCGGCCTGGCCGGCACCACCGGCGCGGCCTTGGCTTCGGCGACCGGCACGACCACCGGCGTCGCGGGCGCGGCGGCGGCCCGTGCACCCGGTGCGCCTGGCGCACCGTCGAAGAAGCCGTAGCCCGGATCGTGCGGGGCCGCTTCGGCGGCCGGCTCGATGTCGAGCGGCGTTGCACCTTCGGGCACGCCCGGGTTGCCGGCATGGAAGCCGTAGCCGGGGCCGAAGGGTTGCAGCTGCACCTGCTCACGCGCCACATGGAAGGTGAACAGATCGAGCAGCTCGGCGTCGGTGCTGCTGGTCACGACCTTGTAGCGGCGCATGCCGTCGGCCGCCTGGCCGATGTCGATCGGCTCGATGGTGCCGAGGTCGGTGATCTCCTTGAACAGGTCGAGCAGGTTGTCGGCCTGTTTCGGGTCGTCGAGCGGGCCGACCCGCAGGTCGAGCTCGCGCAGGCCGGCGTGCACGGGCTCCGGCTGGGCCGTGACGGCCACCGATGCGACGGCGGCGACCGAGGCGGCAGCGGCAGGCTGCGCCGGCGGCACCTCGCCCGACGACATCGCCTTGATGGCCAGCAGCAGCTCGGTGGTGTCGACCGGGTCGGCACCGCTGCCCTGGTGGCGGCCGAGCTGCTCGCGCAGCGCGTCGCCGGCGGCCAGCAGCACGTCGACCATGCGGGCATGCGGCGCCAGCTCGTGGCGGCGCAGCTTGTCGAGCAGCGTCTCCATCTCGTGCGTCAGCTCGGCCACGTCGCTGAACCCGAAGGTGGCGGCGCCGCCCTTGATCGAGTGGGCGCAGCGGAAGATCGCGTTCATCGCCTCGTCGTCGGCGGCGCTGAGGTCGAGTTCGAGCAGCTGCTGTTCCATGCGCTGCAGGTTCTCGCCGGCTTCTTCAAAGAAGACCTGATAGAACTGGCTGAGGTCGATGCCCGCGCTTGCGCTGGCTCCCTCGGAGGAGGTCATTTCGGCCATGGTGTATCCCTGTGGTCCCGGACAGATCGATCGATGGGGGGGTGCGCTCAGCGCACCACTTTCTTGATCACCTCGATCAGCTTGGTCGGGTCGAACGGCTTGACCAGCCAACCGGTGGCACCGGCGCTGCGGCCCGCCTGCTTCATCTGGTCGCTCGACTCGGTGGTCAGGATCAGGATCGGCGTGTTCTTGAACTGGGAGGTCTCGCGCAGCTTCCTCGTCAGGCCGATGCCGTCCAGGCGAGGCATGTTCTGGTCGGTCAGCACCAGGTCGAAGCTGCGGCTACCCGCTTTCTCCCAGGCGTCCTGGCCGTCGACCGCCTCGACCACGTTGTAGCCGGCGCTCTTGAGCGTGAAGGAAACCATCTGGCGCATCGAGGCCGAGTCGTCTACTGCGAGGATTGAATGCATTGCGCGCTCCGAGAAGATTCTGTTTTGACCGGGGGTATGGGTTTCGGCTGGGGCTGGCGGGTTCGGCGGTTCGCTAGAACAGTTCGACCGAACCGGCGTCCATCTCGTCCTGGGTGACCGGGTTGGGGCGCAACGGCGCATCCTCGATCACGGCATCGCCTTCGGGATCGAAGCCCATGGCCTCGCGCGCCAGCTGGTCGACGCAGGACCGCAGGCGGCGGTGGGTGTGCTCGATGAGCTGCGAGGCCATGTCCTGGAACTGCAGCGCGGTGACCGCCCCGCTCAGGCTCTGCATCGCCGAATGCAGCGCCGTGGTGTCGACGTGCGGCAGCACGGCGGCGTCGCGCAGCAGACCCGACAGGCGGCTGTTGGCGCCGTAGAAATGCCCCATCAGCTCCTCGCTCGCGTCGGTCAGCAGGCGCTGCAGGCGATCGAGATCGTTGGTGGCGGTGAGCAGGTGATCCTGCAGTTCCGCTGCCATCAGCAAGGGAAAGGCAGCGGGCGCGTCGGGATCGATTTCGTCGGACATCTGCATCGCTACTCCGTGGACGTGACTGGCAAGCGCATTCGTGATTCGGGTCGCCCCTCAGGGCTGCGCGATCGGCCCGCGGATGGGGCCTCGATGGTTAGAATTTTTACCAGTCCTGGCCTTTCCCTTTGGCCGAAGACACGGTGATTCACGGCGCAATTCGTTTCACTGCGCCGGTCACCGCCCCCTGTCAACCGACGTCGCCGGCCCGCGTGACGACGTCAACAGCCGCAGCCCGCACCATGCAAAGACAGACCAAGCTGCGCCGCGTGCGTATCCTCCACCTCGAGGATTCCGAGCTCGACCACCAGTTGCTGCTCGCCCACCTGCGCCGCGGCGGCATCGAGCCGTCGATGCGCCGGGTCGACACCGAAGCCGAATACATGGCCGCACTCGGCCACGCCTGGGACGCGGTGATCTCGGACTACAACCTGCCGGGCTTCTCGGGCCTGGTGGCGCTGGAGCTGCTGCGCGAACGCGACAAGCTGATGCCCTTCATCCTGGTGTCGGGCGAGATCGGCGAGGACACCGCCGTCGAGGCGATGCGCAACGGCGCCTCCGACTACCTGCTCAAGAGCAACCTGGCACGGCTGGTGCCGGCGCTGATGCATTCGGTCGACGCCTGCGAGACCCAGCGGGCCCGCCAGCGCGCCGACCACGAGCTGGCGCAATCGCGTCGTCGCCTGTCCGAGCTGGCCCAGCACCTGCAAACGAGCATCGAACTCGAGCGCACCGCGATCTCGCGCGAGATCCATGACGACGTCGGGGGCTCGCTGACGGCGGTCAAGTTCGATCTGGCCTGGATCGTGCGGCATGCCGGCAACGCCCAGATGATCGAACGTGCACAACAGGCGCTGGAAACTGTCAATCACGCCATCGAGGCCAGCCAGCGCATCATGCACAACCTGCGCCCGGCTATCCTCGAACAAGGACTGGTGGCCGCGCTGCAATGGATGACGCAGCGTTTCGAGCGCCGCAGCGGCATATCGACCACCTTCCGCACCAGCCACGACCACCTGCGCCTGCCGGCCGGCGTGCCGCTGGTGGCGTACCGAACCGCACAGGAAGCCTTGACCAACATCTCCAAGCACGCCCGAGCGACCCGCGTCCAGGTCGACCTGACGATGGCCGCCGGCGTGCTCTCGCTCGAGATCAGCGACAACGGCCGCGGCCTCGGCGTGGGAGACCTCGGCAAGGACCGCTCGTTCGGCATCCGCGGCCTGCACGAACGGGCCGACACCGTGGGCGGCTGGGTCGACCTGTCCGGCACCCCGCAAGGCACCACGCTGATCCTGTCGGTGCCGCTCGAACAGTCCGCCATGCGGCACCACGACGCCGATGACGGCGGGCCGCCGCCGCCCACCAGCCCGCACGATCCATCCACCTGGGGAGACCTATGATTCGCGTGATGCTCTGCGACGACCATGCCCTGATCCGACGCGGCATCCGCGACACGCTGGCCGAACAGCCCGACATGGAAGTGGTCGGCGAAGCCGGCGAATACGGCGAGTTGCGCGCGCTCCTGCGCAAGCAGACCTGCGACGTGCTGGTGCTCGACATCAACATGCCCGGGCGCAGCGGCCTCGACGTGCTGCATGCGCTCAAGGAAGAAGGCTCGCCGATCCGGGTGCTGATCGTCTCGATGTACCCCGAAGACCAGTACGCCCTGCGGGCGCTGAAGGCCGGCGCCTACGGCTACGTCAACAAGGGCAGCGACCCGGCACAGATCGTCGCCGCGGCGCGCATGGTGGCGCAGGGGCGCAAGTACATCACGGCCGAGATGGCGCAGATGCTGGTCGAGAACCTCACCACGCCCTCCAGCGAGGCCGCGCACGACAAGCTTTCCGACCGCGAATTGCAGACCTTGACGATGATCGCCTCGGGCAAGCGGCTGTCAGACATCGCCGAGGAGCTGACGCTCAGCCCCAAGACCGTCAGCGTCTACCGCGCGCGGGTACTCGAGAAGCTGGGCCTGGCCAACAACTCCGAGCTGACGGTCTACGCGATCCGCAACGGCCTGGTCTGAGGCGCGCAAGCCGGAAACTGGCCCGGATATACCTGCCGTTTCCGAAGTTCTCTCCCGACGGGTTCGACGCAAACTGGCTTTGACACCTATTCGTCAAACCACACCGGGAGCCTCATGAATCTCAAGACTTTGGGCGCAGCTGCGCTGCTGGCCTGCTTCGGCACGCTCGGAACGGCACAGGCCGCGAGTTACACCGGCGATTACGTACTGAGTTTCGGCGGTACGACCTTTGCACAGTTCAGCATCACCACCGACGGATTGGCGAACGCCGACGGCTTTGAAACCATCACCGACCTCTGGGGAACCGTGGGCGGCACCTCGATCACGGGCCTCCTGGCACCCGGCAATACCGGCGGCAACGACAATCTGTTCCGCCTCGACGGCACGCATCTGACATTCGGCGGTGTGTCGTTCATCGCGGGCAGCGATGGCGTGTCGCTCGACGCGCTGAACTGGAATCTCTTCTACAGCAGCAACAGCAGGTCGTATGTCCTGAGTGCCGAAGACTCGTCGTTCTTCAGCCGCGGCCAGTTGAGCGTCAGTCCGGTCAGCCCGGTGCCGGAACCCGAGAGCTACGCCATGTTGCTGGCCGGCCTGGGCGCACTGGGTTTCGTGAGCATGCGTCGACAGTCACAGCGACAGGTTCACGACGACGCGATCTGAGCGGCGCAATCGTTGCGCTTGATGTCCAGCCCCGCCAATGGCGGGGCTTTTTGTCGTTGATGCACAAAAAATCAACAGGATCTGGCTCAAGACCCGGGTTCAGACCCTCACCTGCGGGATTGGGGTGTCGGCATCGCTGCCGCACACTTTCTCCATCAGCCATCGAGCTCCATCCGATCCGACTGCAACGGAAAGTACTGCCATGAAATCGACCACCAAGGCCCTGTTGGGTGCTGCTGTCATCGCCACCAGTTTCGGTGTTGCGAACACGGCCCATGCCGAAGTCTTCAATTTGCATTTCGACGGCATCAGCAACCTCTACGGGACAGACATCGTCGACGCGTATTTTCAGGTCACGACTTCCGGAGACGGAAGTTCTTTTGAAGTACTCACGGGCAACGACTTCACGGGCACGATCGACCTCACCTCCAGCTCCGACTTGACGGTCAGCAACCTGCTTAACATCAACAACTTGGGCGGCAATGACAACCAGTTCAAGGCCACAGCGAATTATCTGACGAATGACGGCATTTCATTTTCGGTGGGTGGTTTCCCCCGCTGGAATCTGTTCCACAGCACGGGCTCGTCCTATGTGCTTCGCACCGAGAACTACAGTTCAGGCGCTCCAACCGCATTCTGGTCAACCGGAACGCTGAGCGTCACCGCCGTCCCCGAACCCGAAACCTACGCCATGCTGCTCGCCGGCCTGGGTGTGATCGGTGCGATGAGCCGCCGCAAGAAAGCACAAGCTGCCGCTGCGCATACCTGAACGCTTGGGTTGACTCAATAAAAAAGCCGCGCTGGACAGCGCGGCTTTTTTGTTCTTCAGCGCATCAAAACCGCACGGGTATCCCGCGCGCAGCCATCACCGCCTTGGCCTGCGCCACGGTGTATTCGCCGTAGTGGAAGATGCTGGCAGCCAGCACCGCGTCCGCCCCACCCTTCTGCACGCCGTCGGCCAGGTGCTCGAGGTTGCCGACGCCGCCCGAGGCGATCACCGGCACCGGCACCGCGTCGGCCACCGCGCGGGTCAGGTCGAGGTCGAAGCCGATCTTGGTGCCGTCGCGGTCCATGCTGGTGAGCAGGATCTCGCCGGCGCCCATCTGCGCCATCCGGGTCGCCCACGCCACCGCGTCGATGTGCATGTTCTTGCGGCCGCCGTGGGTGTAGACGTCCCAGCCCGGGCCCTTGGCCGCGAGGTCGTCGCCGACCCGCTTCTTGGCGTCGATCGCCACCACGATGCACTGCGCGCCGTACTTGTCGGAGGCGTCGCGGATGATCTGCGGGTTGGCCACCGCCGCCGAGTTGAAGCTGACCTTGTCGGCCCCGGCGTTGAGCAGCCGGCGCACATCCTCGACCGTGCGCACGCCCCCGCCCACCGTCAGCGGGATGAACACCTGCGAGGCCACCGCCTCGATGATGTGCAGGATCAGGTCGCGGCCGTCGCTGGTGGCGGTGATGTCGAGAAAGGTCAGCTCGTCGGCGCCCTGCTCGTTGTAGCGCGCGGCGATCTCGACCGGGTCGCCGGCGTCACGCAGTTCGACGAAGTTGACACCCTTGACGACACGGCCGCCGGTGACGTCGAGGCAGGGAATGATGCGTTTGGCGAGCATCAGCGACCGCCGGGCTGCCCCAAGGGCGCAACGAGCCCCCTCGGGAGGCAGTGAACGAAGTGAGCGTGCGGGTTCATTCGGTTCAGACCCTGCCGCCGTTGAGTTCGTCGGCGCGCTTCTGACCGGCAGCGAAATCCAGGTCGCCCGAATAGATCGAGCGCCCGCAGATCACGCCGTCCACGCCTTCGTGCTCGACGGCGCACAGCGCGTCGATGTCGGCCATGTTGCTCAGGCCACCCGAGGCGATCACGGGAATGGTCAACGCCTGCGCCAGCTTGACGGTGGCCTCGATGTTGATGCCGCTCAACATGCCGTCGCGGCCGATGTCGGTGTAGATCACGCCTTCGACGCCGTAGTCCTGGAACTTGCGCGCCAGGTCGACCACCTCGTGGCCGGTCAGCTTGCTCCAGCCGTCGGTGGCGACCTTGCCGTCACGGGCGTCGAGGCCGACGATGATGTGGCCGCCGAACGCGGTGCAGGCGTCGCGCAGGAAACCCGGGTTCTTGACCGCGGCGGTGCCGATGATCACGTAGCTCAGGCCATCGTCGAGGTATCGCTCGATGGTGTCGAGGTCGCGGATGCCGCCGCCGAGCTGGATCGGGATGTCACCGCCGACGGCGGCGATGATGGACTTGATCGCGCCTTCGTTGACCGGCTTGCCGGCAAAGGCGCCGTTCAGATCGACCAGATGCAGGCGACGCGCGCCGGCATCGACCCAGCGCCGCGCCATTGCGGCAGGGTCCTCGCCGAAGGTGGTGGAATCGTTCATGTCGCCTTGCTTGAGGCGCACGCACTTGCCGTCTTTGAGGTCGATGGCCGGGATCAGCAGCATGACTGGGGTCGAGATTTAGAGGAGGGAGTGACGGAAGCCCGGTGCACGTGGCATCAGGGCTTCCAGCTCAGGAAGTTGCGGTACAGGGCCAAGCCCTGATCGGCACTCTTCTCAGGATGGAACTGGGTCGCAAAAATATTATCCCGCGCCACCACACAGGTAAAGCGATCGCCGTAGTCCGTTTCACCGGCGCTGTGTTCGCTCAATTCCGGTTGCGCGAAGTAGCTGTGCACGAAGTAGAACCACGACTGATCGGGCACGCCCGCCCACACCGGATGGGCGCGGCTCTGGTGCACGCGGTTCCAGCCCATCTGCGGCACCTTGTAGCGGCTGCCGTCGGGCTGGATCCGGCCTTCGAGCTGAAAACGCCTGACGCGCCCCGGGATCAGCCCGAGCGCGGGCGTGTCCTGCTCGTCGCTGTGGTCGAGCAGCATCTGCATGCCCACGCACACACCCATCAGCGGCTTGTCGCGCGCCACCTCGAGCACGGCCTCTTTCAGGCCGGATTCGGTCAGCTCGCGCATGCAGTCGCGCATCGCACCCTGGCCGGGCAGCACCACGCGTTCGGCGGCGAGCACTTCCTCCGGGTTGGCGGTGACGATGACCTTGATGTCGAGGTCGCGCGCCACATGCGCCACCGCCTGCGACACCGAACGCAGGTTGCCCATGCCGTAATCGACGACAGCGACGGTTCGGGTCATACCAGACCTCCCGCCGGGCCGCCCCAAGGGAGGTCTGCGCCCCCTCGGGGGGCAGCGAACAAAGTGAGCGTGGGGGCGGTCATCAGAGGCTCCCTTTGGTCGACGGGATCACCCCGGCCGAGCGCGGATCGGGCGTCAGCGCCATGCGCAACGCGCGGCCGAAGGCCTTGAAGATCGTCTCGGCCTGGTGGTGGGCGTTGCGGCCCTTGAGGTTGTCGATGTGCAGGCTCACCAGCGCGTGGTTCACGAAACCCTGGAAGAACTCGTAGATCAGCTGGGTGTCGAGCCCGCCGATCATGCCGGCGCTGAAATGCACGTCCATCTCCAGGCCGGGGCGGCCCGAAAAATCGACCACCACGCGCGACAGCGCTTCGTCCAGCGGCACGTAGCTGTGGCCGTAACGGGTGATGCCCTTCTTGTCGCCGACTGCCTTGGCCACCGCAAGGCCGAGCGTGATGCCGACGTCCTCGACCGTGTGATGACCGTCGATGTGCAGGTCGCCGTCAGCGGCCACCTCGATGTCCATCATGCCGTGGCGGGCGATCTGGTCGAGCATGTGGTCGAAGAAACCGATGCCGGTGGCGAGCTTGGAAACGCCGCTGCCGTCGAGGTTGATGCGCACGCTGATGCGCGTCTCGTTGGTGTTGCGCTGGACTTCGGCCACGCGCGGGGCGGCCATCGTTGCTTCGTTCATGACTGCTTTTCCATCACGGACATCACGGCGGCGGCCAGTGCCGCCAACATCTGCTGATTTTCCTCGGGCGTGCCCACCGTCAGGCGCAGGCAGTTCTTCAGCGACGGATGCAGGCCGGCGACGTTCTTGATCAGCACGCCGCGCTGCTTCAGGCCGGCGAACACCGCCGCGCCGTCGGCGACACGCACCAGGATCATGTTGGCCTCGCTCGGATGGCTCTGCACGCCGGGCATGGCGTTGAGCGCCGCCTGCAGCCGCTCGCGCTCGGCGCGCAGGATCGCGGCCTGGCGGGCGTATTCGTCGGCGTGTTCGAGTGCAAACAGTGCCGCTTCCGCGTTCAGCACGCTGACGTTGTACGGCGGGCGCACCTTGTCGATCTCGGCGATCAGCGCCGCCGGGCCGGCCATGTAGCCCAGGCGGATGCCGGCCAGGCCGAACTTGCTGAGCGTGCGCATCACCAGCACGTGGTCGTGCCGGCCGACGCGGCCCATCCAGCTGCGCGACGAAAACGGCTGATAGGCCTCGTCGAACACCACCAGGCCGTTCTGCGCACCCACCGCCGCGACGATCTTCTCGATCGTCGACTCGTCGAACAGGTTCGCGGTCGGGTTGTTCGGGTAGGCGATGTAGGTGATGGCCGGGCGATGCGTTTCGATGGCCGAGAGCATCGCCGCCTCGTCCAGCTCGAACTCGGCCGTCAGCGGCACGCCGACGAATTCCAGCCCCTGCAACTGCGCCGACATCGCGTACATCACGAAGCCGGGCACGGGCGCCAGGATCTTGGCACCGGGCACGTCGCAGGCCAGCGCCAGCAAGGCGATCAGCTCGTCCGAGCCGTTGCCGAGCATCAGGCTGCAACCGGCGGGCAGATCGATGTGCTGCGCGAGCGCAGCCTTCAGGTCGTCGACGCGGCCGCCCGGGTAACGGTTGATCGCGACACGGCCGAGGCGCTCGCCCAGCTCATGCTGCAGCTCGGGCGGCAGCGTGAACGGGTTTTCCATCGCGTCGAGCTTGGTGTAGCCGGCGCTGGGCTGCACCGCGTAGGCGTGCATGCCCTGCACGTCCTGGCGCAAGGTGGCTTGCAGGCGGGTGGCGAGCGGCTGGGAGGCGGTGCTGGAACTCATCTCGACAATCTTTGCGATGGGGATTCGGTCGGCGCCGGCGTGATCGCCCGCATCACCGATTGAGCCGGAACTCGGCCGCCTGCGCATGCGCCTGCAGGCCTTCGCCGTAGGCCAGCTCGGCGGCGATCAGGCCCAGCGTCTGCGCGCCCTGCTCGCTCACCTCGATCAGGCTGCTGCGCTTCTGGAAGTCGTAGACGCCCAGCGGTGACGAGAAGCGCGCGGTGCCCGAGGTCGGCAGCACGTGGTTCGGGCCGGCGCAGTAGTCGCCCAGCGATTCGCTGGTGTAGGCGCCCAGGAAGATCGCGCCGGCATGGCGCAGCAGCGGCTCCCAGCGGTGCGGCTCGGCAGAACTCACTTCGAGGTGCTCGGGCGCGATGCGGTTGCTGATCTCGCAGGCTTCTTCCATCGAGCGCGTGCGGATCAGCGCACCGCGGCCTTCGAGCGAGGCGCGGATGACGTCGCGGCGCGGCATGGCGTCGATCAGGCGGTCGATCTCGGTCTGAACGCGAGCGATGTAATCGGCGTCCGGGCACAGCAGGATCGACTGCGCCAGTTCGTCGTGTTCGGCCTGGCTGAACAGGTCCATCGCCACCCAGTCGGGCGGCGTGCTGCCGTCGGCCAGCACCAGGATCTCGCTCGGGCCGGCGATCATGTCGATGCCGACCTGGCCGAACACGCGCCGCTTGGCGCTCGCCACGTAGGCGTTGCCCGGGCCGGTGATCTTGTCGACCCGCGGCACGGTGGCCGTGCCGTAGGCCAGCGCGCCGACCGCCTGTGCGCCGCCGATCGTGAAGGCGCGGTGCACGCCGGCCACGTAAGCGGCGGCCAGCACCAGCGCGTTCTTCTCGCCCTTGGGGGTGGGCACGACCATGATGATTTCACCGACGCCCGCCACGGTCGCGGGGATCGCGTTCATCAGCACGCTCGACGGATAGGCGGCCTTGCCGCCGGGCACGTAGATGCCCACGCGGTCCAGCGGCGTGACCTTCTGGCCGAGCAGCGTGCCGTCCTCGTCGCGATAGCTCCAGCTCAGGCCGCTGGCCTGCAGCTGGCGCTCGTGGTAGCTGCGCACCCGGGCAGTGGCGGCTTGCAGCGCGTCACGCTGGGCCGGGGTGATGGCGTCGAACGCGGCTTTCAGCTCGTCGCGCGTCAGCTCCAGCGCCGCCATCGATTCGGCCTGCAGGCCGTCGAAGCGCGCGGTGTAGTCGAGCACCGCGGCGTCGCCACGCTCGCGCACGTCGTCCAGGATTTCAGCCACGCGCTGCTCGATCGCATGATCGGTCTCGGCCGACCAATGCTGGACACGCCGGAACTCGGCTTCGAAATCGGCGGCGGAGGTATCGAGGTGACGGACAGCGACGTGGCTCATGGGGGCTTGAACTGCTGTGGAAACTGCTTGAAAAGGGCTTCAGCCGCGTGCCGCAACCGCCGCCGCGATGGCGTCGATCAGCGGGCGCAGGCGTTCGCGCTTGAGCTTGAGGGCGGCCTGGTTGACGACCAGGCGCGACGAGATCTCCATGAAAGGCTCGACCTCGCGCAGGTGATTGGCCTTGAGCGTGCTGCCGGTCGACACCAGGTCGACGATCGCATCGGCCAGGCCGGTCAGCGGCGCCAGCTCCATCGAGCCGTAGAGCTTGATCAGGTCGACGTGCACGCCCTTGTCGGCGAAATGCTGGCGCGCGATGGCCGTGTACTTGGTGGCCACACGGATGCGCGAGCCCTTCTTGACGGCGCTGTCGTAGTCGAAGTCGGCGCGCGTGGCCACGCTCATGCGGCAGCGGGCGATTCGCAGGTCGATCGGCTGGTAGAGGCCTTCGCCGCCGTGCTCGATCAGGATGTCCTTGCCCGCCACGCCCAGATCGGCGCCGCCGTACTGCACGTAGGTCGGCACGTCGGTGGCGCGCACCATCACCACCTGCATGTCGGCACGGTTGGTCGGCAGGATCAGCTTGCGGCTCTTCTCGGGATCTTCGGTGACCTCGATGCCGGCCGCGGCCAGCAACGGCAGCGTCTCTTCGAAGATGCGGCCTTTGGAAAGTGCGAGTGTGATCATCTGGGTCATGGCAAGGCCCGCCCGGCCGCCCGGAGGGCCTTGCGCTCCCCCTCGGGGGAACGCGAACGAAGTGAGCTTGGGGGTGTCATTTGATTCGTTCGATGTCGGCGCCGATGCCGCGCAGCTTGGTTTCCATCTGGTCGTAGCCGCGGTCGAGGTGGTAGATGCGCTCGACGGTGGTTTCGCCCTCGGCCACCAGGCCGGCGATCACCAGGCTGGCCGAGGCGCGCAGGTCGGTCGCCATCACGGTGGCGCCCGACAGCCGGGCGATGCCTTCGACGATCGCCGTGTGGCCGTCGACGGCGATGTGCGCGCCCAGGCGCACCAGCTCGTTGACGTGCATGAAGCGGTTCTCGAAGATGGTCTCGATCACCCGCGAGGTGCCTTGCGCGATGCAGTTGAGCGCCATGAACTGCGCCTGCATGTCGGTCGGAAAGGCCGGGTACTCGCTGGTTCGCAGGTTCACGCCCTTGGGCCGGCCGGCAGCGCGCACGCGGATCCAGTCGGCGCCGCATTCGAGCTCGGTGCAGGCTTCTCGCAGCTTGTCGAGCACGGCGTCGAGGTGGTCGGCGCGGGTGCGGCGCAGCGTCACGTCACCGCCGGTGGCGGCCACCGCGCACAGGAAGGTGCCGGTCTCGATGCGGTCGGGGATGATCTGGTGCGGCACGGCCGGCGCATGCAGGCGCTCGACGCCCTGGATGCGGATGCGGTGCGTGCCCTGCCCTTCGATCTGCGCGCCCATCGCGATCAGCAGCTCGGCCAGGTCGGTGATCTCGGGCTCCTGGGCGGCGTTTTCGAGCACCGTCTCGCCATCGGCCAGGGTGGCGGCCATCAGCAGGTTCTCGGTGCCGGTGACGGTGACCATGTCGGTGGTGATGCGCGCGCCCTTCAGGCGCTCGGCACGCGCGACGATGTAGCCGTGCTCGACCACGATCTGCGCACCCATCGCCTGCAGGCCCTTGATGTGCTGGTCGACCGGCCGAGAGCCGATCGCGCAGCCGCCGGGCAACGACACCCGCGCCTCGCCGAAACGCGCCAGCAGCGGGCCCAGCACCAGGATCGACGCGCGCATGGTCTTGACCAGCTCGTAGGGCGCTTCGCGGGTGGTGATGCGGGTGGCGTCCAGGCGCACCTGGTCGGGCAGCACGGCGCTGCGTTCGGCCTCGACGCCGAGGTGGCGCAGCACCTTGAGCGTGGTGCCGACGTCCTGCAGGCGCGGCACGTTGGCCAGCGTCAGCGGCTCGGGGCACAGCAGCGCGGCGCAGAGCTCGGGCAGGGCGGCGTTCTTGGCGCCGGAGATGGTGACTTCACCCATCAAGGGGCGGCCGCCGCGGATCAGGAGTTTGTCCATGGGCTGACGTGGGCGTTGTGCCGTTGCGTGTGCGTGGGCGGTGTGGGACGGCTGAACTTCAATCGAGCCGGCAAGACAGACGCGCCAGACGCACGCCCATGCCGCCAGCCCCGGGGGCAGCGGATGGAGCGTCAGTGGTGCGTGGGCGCGGGCGCGGCGGCAGAGGCCGACTCGGCGGCCCACTCGGCGGGCGTCAGCGTCTTCATCGACAGCGCATGAATCTCTTCGCGCATGCGCTCGCCGAGCACGGCGTAGACCTGCTGATGGCGGCGGATGCGGCTCAGGCCCTCGAAGCGCGACGAGACGATGGTGGCAAAGAAATGCCGGCCGTCGCCCTCGACCGCCAGGTGCTCGCAGGCAAGGCCGGCGGCGATGAGGGATTGAACGTGATCGGGGGTAGGGTCGGCCATAGTTGGCAGATTGTACCGATCAGTGCCGCAGCTTGTAGCCGCTGGCCAGCAGGCGCAGCGTGGCGGCGCTCACCACCAGCAGGCTGCCCGACACCACCGCCAGGCTCAGCCACGGCGAGACGTCGCTGACGCCGAAGAAGCCGAAGCGGAAGCCGTCGATCATGTAGAAGAACGGGTTGACGTGGCTGACCGTCTGCCAGACCGCGGGCAGCGAGTGGATCGAATAGAAGACACCCGCCAGAAAGGTCATGGGCATGACGATGAAGTTCTGGAAACCGGCCAGCTGGTCGAACTTCTCGGCCCACAGGCCGGCGATCAGGCCCAGGCTGCCCATCAGCGCCGCGCCCAGCAGCGCGAACACCAGCGCCCACAGCGGCTGCGCCAGCCCGGGCGGCGCGAACCACACCGTCACCGCCAGCACGCCCGAGCCGACCACCAGCCCGCGCACCATCGAGGCGCCGACATACGCCAGGAACCAGGCCCGGTGGCTCAGCGGCGTGACCAGCAGCAGCACCAGGTTGCCGGTGATCTTGCTCTGGATCAGGCTCGACGAGCTGTTGGCGAAGGCGTTCTGCAGCACGCTCATCATCACCAGGCCGGGGATCAGGAAGGCGGTGTAGCCGACCGAGTCGTAGACCTTGACGTGGTCTTCGAGCACGTGGCCGAAGATCATCAGGTACAGCACCGCGGTCAGCACCGGGGCGGCCACGGTCTGGAAGCTGACCTTCCAGAAGCGCAGCACTTCCTTGTAGAACAGGGTGCGCGCACCCGCCAGGCTGACGCGGCTCATCGTGCCACCTCCGCCAGCGTCGGCTCGGCCTGATCGGCGGCCCGAGGCGGCTGCGTGACGTGCGGCGGCTCGGCGCCGTTCATGATCTCGAGGAACACGTCTTCGAGGTCGGCGCGGCCGATTTCCAGATCCTCGACCCGCACGCCGGCGGCGCGCAGGCGGGCCAGCACAGCCTCGACCTCGATCGCGTCACGCGCCTTGATCTGGGCGATGCGGCCGGTCACGCGCGACTGGCCGAGCAGGTCGGCGGGCAGCGTGTCGTCGGTCTTGAAGCGCAGCATCGTGCTGGCGGTGCCGGCCAGCAGGTTGCTGGTGCGGTCGAGCGCGACCACCCGGCCCTGCTTGAGCATCGCGATGCGGCCGCACAGCGCCTCGGCTTCTTCGAGGTAGTGGGTCGTCAGCAGCACGGTCGAGCCCTGCTTGTTGAGCCGGGCGATGAACTGCCACAGCGTCTGACGCAGCTCGACGTCCACACCCGCGGTCGGCTCGTCGAGCACGATCACCGGCGGGCGGTGCACCAGCGCCTGCGCCACCAGCACCCGGCGTTTCATGCCGCCCGACAGCTGGCGCATGTTGGCGCCGGCCTTGTCGGCCAGGCCCAGGCCTTCGAGCAGCTCGTCGATCCAGGCGCCGTTGTGCTTGACGCCGAAATAGCCGCTCTGGATGCGCAGCGATTCGCGCACGCTGAAGAAGGGGTCGAACACCAGCTCCTGCGGCACGATGCCCAGCGACTGGCGGGCCGCGGCGTAATCGCTCACCACCTCGTGGCCCATCACCGTGACGCGGCCGGAGGTGGCACGCGCCAGGCCGGCCAGGATCGAGATCAGGGTGGTCTTGCCCGCGCCGTTGGGGCCGAGCAGGCCGAAGAACTCGCCTTGCCGGATGTCGAAACTCACGTCCGTCAGGGCGCGCAGTTCGCCGCGAGGGGTGGCAAAGGTCTTGTGAACCTGCTGGAAGGAAATCGCTGGAGTCATCGGCGCAGGATTGTATGCAGTCGACCGCAAGCGCGCTCGCGCTGGCAAACCCGCTGCCAGGCCGACACCCGCGGGTGCTAGATTGATCCGAAAACACCCTGCATGACGAGGAGGCCGACTTGAACACCGAACGCAAGGCCCCGCGCCGCACCGCCGAGCGCATCCTCGACCACACGCTGGCGCTGTTCAACCGCTACGGCGAGCCCAACGTGTCGACCACGCTGATCTCGGCCGAACTCAACATCAGCCCGGGCAACCTCTATTACCACTACCCGGCCAAGGAGGAGCTGGTCAACGCGCTGATGAGCCGCTACGAGACGGCGCTCGCGCAGGCGCTGGACGCGGCCGGCCCGGCCAGCGACGCCGAAGGCTCCTGGCAGCTGGTGCCGGCGATGCTGCACCTGGCCTGGGCCTACCGCTTCATCTTCCGCGACCTCAACGACCTGCTGACCCGCAACCGCCAGCTCGAAACCCGCTGCCAGGCCGCGCTGGCCTTGCAGCAGGCGGCGGTGCGCGAGCGCGTGGCCCGGCTGTGCGTGATCGACGACGCCCCGCTCGACAGCGACGACGCCGACGCGCTGGCCACCTCGATCGTCGTGCTGCTGACCTACTGGCTGTGTTTCGAATACGTGCGCGACCCGCGCCGCGCGCTCGAACCCGACAACGAGGACACCGCCGTCGACGCCGGCACGCGCCAGGTGATGGCGCTGCTGTGGCCGTATCTGAGCGCCGAGCACCGGCGCCGGCTCAAGCCCGGATTCGCACGGCGCAGCGGCACGCCGTCGGGCTGACCCCGGCTCCGCTCAGGCCTTCAGGTATTCGAGCTTGCCGCCCAGCCAGCGCCGGATCTGCGCCTGCGCCGCAGCCGGGTGCCGATCGAGCAGGCGTGGCGCGATCTCGCGGGCGCACTGCAGCAGTTCGCCGTCCTGCGCCAGATCGGCAAACCGCAGCAGCGCGTCGCCGCTCTGGCGCGCGCCCATGAACTCGCCGGGGCCGCGGATCTCGAGGTCGCGGCGGGCGATCTCGAAGCCGTCGGTGGTCTCGGCCATCGCCTTCAGGCGATCGCGGCCGGTCTGCGACAGCGGCCCGGTGTAGAGCAGCACGCACACGCTGGCCACCGAACCGCGCCCGACCCGCCCGCGCAGCTGGTGCAGCTGCGCCAGGCCGAAACGCTCGGCGTGCTCGATCACCATCACGCTGGCGTTGGGCACATCGACACCGACCTCGATCACGGTGGTGGCGACCAGCACGCTCATCTGGCCGCCCGAGAACAGCGCCATCACCGAGGCCTTCTCGGCCGGCGGCATACGCCCGTGCAGCAGGCCGACCTGCGTGCCGGGCAGCACGGCGCCGAGCTGCTGGTGGGTCTCGGTGGCGTTCTGCAGGTCGAGCGCCTCGCTCTCCTCGATCAACGGCACCACCCAATAGACCTGGCTGCCCTTGGCGACCTCGTCGCGCACCCGCGCGATCACCTGCTCGCGCCGGTCGGCCGCAAACACCCGGGTGACGATCGGCGTGCGCCCGGGCGGCAGCTCGTCGATGGTGGACACGTCGAGGTCGGCGAAGTAGGTCATCGCCAGCGTGCGCGGGATCGGCGTGGCGCTCATCATGAGGAGGTGGGGTTCGAGCGACTGCAGCGCCAGCTTGCGGCGCAGGTCGAGCCGCTGCGCCACGCCGAAGCGGTGCTGCTCGTCGATCACCGCCAGGCCGAGGCGGGCGAAATGCACGTCGTCCTGGATCACCGCGTGCGTGCCGACCACCAGCTGCGCGGCGCCGCTGGCCACCTTCTCCAGCATCGCGGCGCGGCCCTTGCCCTTGCGGCTGCCGGTCAGCCACGCCACCTCGATGCCCAGCGGCGCCAGCCAGTGGATCAGCTTGCGGAAATGCTGTTCGGCCAGGATCTCGGTGGGCGCCATCAGCGCGCACTGCCAGCCCGCGTCCATCGCCACCGCGGCGGCGAGCGCGGCCACCACCGTCTTGCCCGAGCCGACGTCGCCTTGCAGCAGGCGGTTCATCGGCTGCGGCCGGCCGAGGTCGGTGGCGATCTCCTCGGCGACACGCCGCTGCGCCCCGGTCAGCTGGAACGGCAGCGCCGCCAGCAGCTTTTCGTGCAGGCCACCGGCCGAGCCGCGCAGCATCGGCGCACGCAGCTTGGCGCGCTCGCGCTGGGCCTGCAGCTGCGAGAGCTGCTGGGCGAGCAGCTCCTCGAACTTGATGCGCTGCCAGGCCGGGTGCTCGCGCTCCTGGATCGCATGCAGGCTGATGTCGGCCGGCGGGTGGTGCAGCAGGTAGAGCGACTCGCGCAGCGGCGGCAGGCCGGCCGGCAGCAGGTCCGGCGGCAGGATCTCGTCGAGCCGCGCCCGCGACAGCCCCGCCGCCACCGCCTTGCGCAGATAGGCCTGCGGCAGCTGCGCGCTGGTCGGGTAGACGGGGGTCAGCTCGCGCGCCAGCGGCGCGCCGGGCTCGACGGTCTTGAACACCGGGTGCACGATCTCGCGGCCGAAAAAGCCGCCGCGCAACTCGCCGCGCACCCGCAGCCGCGTGCCGGGCGCAAAGGTCTTCTGGTGCGAGGGGTAGAAGTTGACGAAGCGCAGGATCAGCTCGATGCGGCCGGGTGCGTCGCCCAGGGCCTCGACCAGCTTGACGATGAACTGGCGGCGCGGGCGCAGCTCGATGCGGGCCTCGCGCACCACGCCCTCGACGTGCAGCAGGTCGCCCTCGCGCGCGGCGGCCAGCGGCGTCAGGCGGGTTTCGTCCTCGTAGCGCAGCGGCAGGTGCAGTGCCAGATCGATGTCGCGCTCGAGGCCGAGCTTGTCCATCGCGCGTTGCGGCGCGCTGCGCGGCTTGGGCGGCGGCGCGGCAACCGGCGTGGCAGCCGGCTCGGCGGGGGCGATCTCAACCGGCACGGCGCTGGATGTGCTGGCGCAGCCAGGCGGCGAAGGCGGCTTCGTCCAGATCGCCAGCCGCCAGGTTCAGCATCGTCAAGACGCAGGCGGCATCGTCAGCCATCAGCTGGTAGCCGTTCAACACCAGGAACAGTTCCACCGCGACGAAGGCGGTGCGCTTGTTGCCGTCGATGAAAGGGTGGTTGCGTGTCAGCCCCCAGCCGTAGGCCGCAGCCAGATCGGCCGCGTCGGGGTGGCCGTAGGCCGTCAGATTCAGCGGGCGGGCAAGTGCCGAATCGAACAGCCCTGCATCGCGCAGCCCCCCCGCCCCGCCGTGCTCGGCGAGTTGCTCGTCATGCACCGCATGCAGCACCTGCGCGTCGAGCCAGACCCAGGTTTGGTTCACGGCGTCCATGGCCGCTCACTTGGCCAGTTCATGGAGCACGGCGCGGCGCTCCTTCATGATCTCGCGCGCCGCCTTCATCTGCGCCTCGAAGGCCGGATCGTGCGGGGTCAGGCGCATGCCATCGGGGCCGTCGGTGATGTAGACCGTGTCGCCCTTCTCCAGCTTCAAGCGCGCCAGCACCTCCTTGGGCAGGATGACGCCGACCGAGTTGCCGATCTGGGTGAGCTTGAGTGCATGCATGGACGACTCCAGGTTATAACGTTTGTTATATTCTGACGCTCTATCCGTCGCTCCGCAAGCCTGATCGCCCCCGTGAACACCGCCTACACCGTCGCCGATTTCGATTTCGACCTGCCGCCCGAGCTGATCGCCCAGCACCCGGCGCCCGAGCGCAGCGGCTCGCGCCTGCTCGACGCCAGCGCGCCCGCTCAGCCGGTCGACCGCATCTTCCACGAGCTGCCCGGCCTGCTGAATCCCGGCGACCTGCTGGTCTTCAACGACACCCAGGTGATCCGCGCCCGCCTGTTCGGCGCCAAGGACAGCGGCGGCGCGGTCGAGGCGCTGGTCGAGCGCGTGCTACCGGCCGCGGCGGGCGGCGGGCATGAAGTCTGGGCCCATCTGCGCGCCAGCAAGTCGCCGCGTGCCGGCCAGTCGGTGCTGTTCCGCAACGACCAGGGCGAGCAGTTCAGCGCCGACGTGCTGGGCCGCTGCGGGCCGGAGGATTCGCTGTTCCACCTGCGTTTCCCGTCGGATGCGTTCGCGCTGCTCGAACGCTACGGCCACGTGCCGCTGCCGCCCTACATCACGCATGCCGACGAGGCCGACGACGTGCGGCGCTACCAGACCGTGTTCGCCCGCCACCCCGGCGCGGTGGCGGCGCCGACCGCGGCGCTGCATTTCGACGAGGCCTTGCTGGCCGCGCTCGAAGCCCGCGGCGTGCGGCGCGCCAGCGTCACGCTGCACGTGGGCGCCGGCACCTTCCAGCCGGTGCGGGTGGACCGGCTCGACCAGCACCGCATGCACAGCGAGTGGTTCGAGGTGCCGCAGGCCACGGTCGATGCGATCGCCGCCACCCGTGCGGCCGGTGGCAAGGTGGTCGCGGTGGGCACCACCACGCTGCGCGCGCTCGAATCGGCTGCCCGCGGCGGCGTGCTGCGCGCCGGTGCGCAGGAGACCGACATCTTCATCACGCCCGGCTTCGCCTTCCAGGTGGTCGACCGGCTGGTCACCAACTTCCACCTGCCCAAGAGCACGCTGCTGATGCTGGTGAGCGCCTTTGCCGGCCACGCCACGATGCACGCGCTCTACCGGCACGCGATTTCGCGCGGCTACCGCTTCTTCAGCTATGGCGACGCCATGTTGCTGACACGCAGCAGCGCCTGATCGGAGTCTGTTCCAGTTCGTCACAGCACTGAGCCAGGCTGGCGCGGCGTTTGCTCCAGTCTGGCAAAACAACCGGGCGACTTGATCTTGCGCAAGGTCCGGATGGCTGCGGCGCTTAACTTGCCGCCATTGACGAACTTTGACCTCCGGAGAACCTTGATGACATCGTCCCTTGCGCGCACCACCCTGGCCGCCTGCAGCCTGCTCGCCGCGCTCTCGCTGAGCACCACCGCCCGTGCCGCCGCCCCCTCCGACGACGCCATGCTCAAGCTGGCCAGCACCAGCGGCTGCATGACCTGCCACCACGTCGACCCCGGTGCCAAGGGCCCCGAAGGCCTGCCGCCGATCGGCCCGGCCTGGCGCGACGTCGCCGCCAAATACAAGGGCGACAAGACCGCCGCCGCGAACCTGACCCAGGTGGTGCTGAAGGGCTCGAACCCCTACGACAGCCACTGGAAGGGCAAGGCCTCGGGCCTGGCGATGCCGCCCAATGCCGTGGCGATCAAGCCGGCCGAGGTCAAGCAGCTGGTCGGCTGGATCCTCAACCTCCAAAGCAAGTAAGGCGCTGGCGGGTCGCACTCGCAGACCCTGAACCGCGCCGGATCCGCACCGGCGTCCGGACGGGTTTGCGCAGCGGTCTCTGCGATCATCGGCGCCGCCCATGATCGCCCACCGCCTACCCCTGCCCGCCCCGTTCGACTGGCCGCGACACCTGCTCAGGTGCGCGGCTTTTTTCATCGGCCTGATGGGCCTGCTGCTGGGCTCGGCGGCGGTCGCCAACCCGCCGCTGGCGCTGACACAGGCGCACTTCAGCCCGCGCCCCGGCGCGCCCGAGCAGGCCGTCGAACTGCCCGACACCTGGGCCCAGCGCGGCCTGCCCAACCGTGGCGCGGGCATCTACCGCATCGTCTTCGAGCTGCCGGTGGTGCCGCAGCAAGTGTGGGCGCTGCGCATCGACCGCCTGGCCGACCAGCACGAGATCCGCCTCAACGGCGCGCTGCTGAGCGGGCGCATCGACCCCGAGGCCGGCAAGCCGCCGCTCAGCCGCGCCACGCCGACCTGGATCCCGGTGGCGCCGCAGATGCTGCGCAGTGGCCATAACGAGTTGCAGATCTCGGTGCGCTACAGCACCCGCGCGGGGCTGTCGCCGGTGTGGATCGGACCAGCCGGCCCGCTGTGGGACGACAGCCTGCTCGAACAGCGCCTCGAGTTCCTGCTGCCGGTGATGCTCAACTGCGGCGGCAGCGCGCTGGGCCTGTTCATGGTGCTGCTGTGGTGGCGCCGGCGCAGCGAGGTGCTGATCGGCACCTTCGGCCTGGTGTGGCTGCTGATCTCGCTGCGCAGCACCGCCTACTTCACGATCTATTCGGCCCAGCAGGGCATCGTCTTCGATGCCTTCATGTACATCAGCCAGATCCTCAGCGCGCTGCTGCTGGGCATGGCCTCGCTGATCCTGGCCGATCGGGCCCGGCACTGGTGGCGCCGCCTGCTGATCGGCCTGGCCGTGCCGCTGATGCTGCTGGGCATCCCGGCCGCGGCGCTGGGCGAGGTCGACACCCTGCGCACCTTCACCTACCCGCTGGTGCTGGGCGCGGTGATCCCGCCGCTGGTGATGGTGGCGATCAGCGCGCGGCGGCTGCAGTCGCGCGCCCGGCTGCTGATGCTGACCGCCCTGCTGACGCTGGTGGTGACCGCCGCGCACGACTACCTCGGCTGGCGCGGCGAGCTGTCGGTGATGTCGCGCTACTGGATGCCGCTGATGCTGCCGCTGGTGTTCTCGGTGTTCGCCTGGACGCTGATGCAGCGCATGGTCAACGCGCTCGAACAGGTCGAGCAGCTCAACTCCGACCTCGAGTTGCGGGTCGCCGAGCGCACCCGCGCGCTCGAGCAGGCCAACCTCACCAAGACCCGTTTCCTGGCCGCCGCCAGCCACGACCTGCGCCAGCCGGTGGTCGCCATCGGCATCCTGATCGACCTGCTGCGCGAGCACATCCAGGTGCCCGCGCAGCGCCGCATGATCGACCGCGTCAACGATGCGGTGGCCTCGATGGAGGCGCTGCTCAAGGGCCTGCTCGACCTGTCGCGGCTGGAGGCCGGCACGGTGCAGCCGCGCTTCGAATCGATCGAGCTGCAGACGCTGTTCGACGCCATCGCCGCCCACGTCAACGAAGCCGCGCACCAGAAGGGCCTGAAGCTGCGCCTGCGCCCGACCCGGCTGGCGGTGCGCAGCGACCGCGTGCTGCTCGAGCAGATCGTGCGCAACCTGGTCAGCAACGCGGTGCGCTACACCGAACGCGGCGGCGTGCTGGTGGCCGCACGGCAGCGCGGCGACCGCGTCGTGCTGCAGGTCTGGGACAGCGGCCACGGCATCGCCGCCGACCAGCAGGAGCGCATCTTCGACGAGTTCGTGCAAGGCGCCGGCCGGCGCAACGCCGAGGGCAATCTCGGCCTCGGCCTGGGGCTGGCGATCGTGCGGCGGGCGGTGCAGCTGCTCGGCCACCGGCTGAGCCTGCGCTCGCAGCCCGGCCGCGGCTCCTGCTTTGCCCTCGGCATGGATGCCGCGCAGGCCCGGCCCGGCGCGTTGCGGGCCGCCCCGTCGGCGGCCCGGCCGCTGCAGGACTGGCGCCTGGCGCTGGTCGACGACGACGACCAGGTGCGCGCCGCGCTGGCCGCGCGGCTGGCGGCCTGGGGCGCCGAGGTCGAGAGCCACGCCAGCCTGACCGGTTTCCGGCAGTGGCTGGCACGCCATCCGCGCGGACGCAGCGGCGTCGATTTCCTGATCACCGACCAGCGCCTGATCGGCGCCACCGGGCTCGAGGTGATCGAAGCGCTGCACAGCTATGCCGGCCCGGTGCCGGCGCTGGTGATCACCGGCGACACCGCGCCGGCCGATCTGGCCCTGCTCGCCAACAGCGGGGTGACGGTGCTGCACAAGCCCTTCCGCGCCGAAGTCCTGCTGGCGGCCATCATGCAGGTGCGCCGCGCCGCGCCCTGACGCGCCGGACCGGGCGATGCAGCGCCGCGCCCGGCCGCTCAGCGCTCGAAGCGCAGGCCCATGCGTGCGGCGGCGACCATGACCTGGCTGCGCGAGGTGACGTCGAGCCGGCGGAACACCACCGCCACGTGGGTCTTGATGGTCGACTCGGCCACGCTGAGCGCACGCGAGATCTGCTTGTTCGACTGGCCCAGCGCCATCAGCCGCAACACGTCGAGCTGGCGCGGCGTCAGGCCCAGCGACTGCATCAGCGCCGCCTGCGCCTCATCCACCTCCGGCCCGTCGGCAAGCGGCGGCGCGATGCTGCGGTAGATGCCCTGCGGCAGGAAGATGCCGCCGTCGAGCACCACCCGCAGGGCGCTCTCGATCGCACCGATGCGCGCGGTCTTGGGGATGAAGCCGGCCGCGCCCTGGTCGATCGCGGCCAGGATCGTCTCGGGCCGCTCGTCGGCCGACATCACGACGATCGGCACCTCGGGCACCACGCTGCGCAGGCGTTGCAGGCTGTCGAGCCCCTGGCTGTCGGGCAGGCCGAGGTCGAGCAGGATCAGCTCGATGCCGGGCTCGGTGCCGAGCACCGCCTCGGCGTCGTTCAGGTCGCCCACGTCGAACAGCTCGACCGCCGGGAAACGCTGCGCCATCAGCATCGTCAGGCCCTCGCGGAACAGCGAGTGGTCATCGACCAGCAAGGCCTTCATGCGGGCCTCGACGCGCGGGCAGGGCCGCGCCGCCGGTGCGCACCACAGGCGGTGATCTGCCGATACTTCCCAACGCGATCCATCCGAGCCTCGTGGCAGCCCGCGCTGCCGTGTGTGTCAGTGCCGGCCCGAAGGCCTGCGGCCGCGCACTATACCGAGGGCAAGCATGTGACTTCGATCTCGAACCTCCAACCGCAGTGGTGCCGACCCCGCGTTCAAGGTGGCGTGGGCTGGCTCACGAAACCGATCTTCTTGAGCCCCGCCACCGACGCATCGGCCAGCGTCTGGGCCACGTGGCGATAGGCCGCGTCCTGGTCGGCGCGCAGGTGGATCTCGGGCTGGCGGCCGTCCTGGCCAGCGGCGATGAAGCGCTGCGCCAGCTGCTCGCGGCCCAGCGGCTCGCCGTTCCAGTGGCGCTGGCCCTGGGCGTCGATGGCGATCTCGATCTTGTCGGCCACCGGCGTGACCGGCTGGCTGCTCGCCTGCGGCAGCTCGAGCTTGACCGCGTGCGTGAGCAGCGGCGCGGTGACGATGAAGATCACCAGCAGCACCAGCATCACGTCGATCAACGGCACCATGTTGATCTCGGACATCGGCGCGCTGCTGTGCTGGCGCTCAAAACTGGCAAAGGCCATGGTCGTGCTCCGGGAATTGGATGATCGGAGGTCGATCGATCAGGTGTGGGCGGCGCGCAGCGGGCGCACGTCGGCGGCGGCCTCGGCCGGGCGCACGGCCTGGCCGCTGGCCAGCGTCGAGCCGGTCGACAGGAAGGTCAGCAGCTCGAACGCGAAGGCGTCGAGCCGGGCGTTGAGCACCCGGTTGCTGCGGCTGATGGCGTTGTAGGCCATCACCGCGGGGATCGCCACGGCCAGGCCGATGCCGGTCATGATCAGCGCCTCGCCGACCGGGCCGGCCACCTTGTCGAGCGTGCCCGCGCCGCTCATGCCGATCGCCAGCAGCGCGTGGTAGACGCCCCACACGGTGCCGAACAGGCCGACGAACGGCGCGGTGGCGCCGATGGTGGCGAGCGTGGTCAGGCCGTTTTCGAGCCGGGTGGTCTCTTCGTCGAGCACCTTCTTGATGGTGCGGGTGACAAACTCCTGCGAGGTGCCGGCCTCCTGCAGCTTGGCTGCGCCGTAGCGGGCGTGGTGGGCCTGGGCGTGGATGGCGTGCGCCGCCAGGTGGCCGAAGGGATCGCGCGCGCCGTGGGTCTGGATCTCGGCGCTCACTTCATCGAGCGAGCGCGCGTTCCAGAAGAAGTTCAGGAACTGGCCGCTGCGGCGCTGGCGGATCAGCTGCGTCAGGCCCTTGATCAGGATCAGCGCCCAGGAGGCGACCGACATCAGCACCAGCACGGCCAGCAGCGTCTTGCCGACGGCGTCAGACTGGGCGATGAAATGGCCAAATCCGACACCAGCTTGAACCGCCTCGGCGACGGGGGCCACGACGGCGGCAGAAGTTGAAACGGGTTCCATGCAAAGACTCCAGATGAAAGATCAGAACTTGAATTCGGCTTCCGAATCGGCCAGGAACTCGATCGGCACGCCGTCCTGCAGACGCGGCTTGGCGCGCGCGGCGCGGGCCTTGGCGAGCACCTCGTCGTCGAGCCGGGCCGAGCCCGACGAGCGCAGCAGCTCGACCCGGCTCGGCAGGCCGCGCACGTCGAAGCGGATGCGCACCACCACCGTGCCCTGCTCGCGCAGCCGGGCAGCTTCACGCGGGTAGGCGTAGGCGGGCGGTCGCACCCAGTCGGTGTCGGTCAGCACGACCTTGCGCGGCGCGGCCGGCACCGCGGCGGGTGCGGCCTGCGGCGTCTGCAGCGGCGGTGCGGGCGGGGCGATCGGCGCGGTGGGCGCCGGCAAGGCGGGCGGCTCGGGCGGTGGGGGTGCGGTGAAGACCGGCTCCGGCATCGGCACCGGCGGCGGCGTGGCCGCCAGCAGCGGCGCGGGGGGTGGCGGCGTGCGCGGCTGCACCGGACGCGGTGCGGGCGGCGGCGGCTTGGGCGGCGCCTGCGGCACCGGCGCGATCAGGTCGACCATGATCGGCGCCAGCTCGGCCGCCACTTGGCGCACCGCCGGCACCTGCAGCAGCGCCCAGCCGGCCAGCAGGTGCGCGCCCAGCATCGCGCCGACCAGCACGCGGCGGGCGCCCGGGCCCAGCACCTCGTGCGACGGTGCGGCGCCATGCCACGGCACGGCAGGGACCAGCGTGTCGGACGCGGATGCGGTCATCGTGGAAGCGTTCATGTGCATTCGGCAGATGGAAAGGCAGAGGCCCCGCCGCGGCGCCTCAGGTGTCGGCCCACAGGCGCAGCAGGTTGTGATACGTGCCGGTCAGGCCGATCACGCCGGCATCGGTTTCGCCGACCGTGCGGCGCAGGTGCATCAGGTGCTGGTCCATCTCGTGGAGCAGGCGGCGCTGCTCGTCGCTGCGCACCATGCTCTCGATCCAGAAGAAGCAGCCGACCCGCGCGCCGCGTGTCACCGGCTCGACCCGGTGCACGCTGGTGCCGGGGTAGAGCACCAGGTCACCGGCAGCGAGCTTGACGCGCTGGCTGCCGTAGGTGTCCTCGATCACCAGCTCGCCGCCGTCGTAGGTTTCGGGCTCGGCCAGGAACAGCGTGCAGCTGACGTCGGTCCGCACGCGCTGGCCGGTGTGCGGCCCGCTGGTGATGAAACGCACGGCGTTGTCGACATGGTTGCCGAACGCGTTGGCCGTGCCGCCGTAGCGGTTGAACAGCGGCGGGAACACCTTCTTGGGCAGCGCCGCCGAGAAGAAGGTCGGGTGCCGGTTCAGCCCCGCCATCACCAGCTGCTGCAACGCCTGCGTCACCGGGTGCGCCTGCGGCAGCTGCTGGTTGTTCTTGACCTGCGCCGACTGCACGCCCGCGGTCACGCCGCCGTCGGCCCAGGGCGCGTCGGACAGCAGCTCGCGGGTCTGCTGCAGCTCGGCAGCACTCAGCACGTCACGGACATGAATCAGCATGGCGGAGGTCTTTCTCGGAACAGGAAAAACGATCAGAACTTCAGCGTGCCCGTCACCGCCAGCACCCGGCCGGCGCCCGGGATGTAGTGACCGCGGTAGAGGCCTTCGCCATAGAGCTTGTTGGTGACGTTGCTCAGGTTGGCCTTGACGATGAAACGCTGCGGATCGAAGGCGTACTCGGCCATCAGGTCACCCGTCACGTAACCCGGCGAAGTGACCGCGTTGGCGGCCTGCTGGTCGGCCGGCGTGCTCTCGCTGCGGAAGTTCAGGCCGCCACCGACACGCCATTTCGGGCTCAGCTGGAAGGTGTTCCAGACCGTGCCGCTGTGGCGCGGCGTCAGGCCCGGGCGATCGCCCTGGCGGTTGCCGAAGGTGGCGGCAGTCGGCGCGGCGACGTCGACGCGGGCATCCGGGATCCACATGTACGACACGTAGACCTCCCACTGGCGCGTCAGCATGCCGGTGAAGTCGATGTCGACGCCGCTGGCGTGACGCTTGCCCGAGAGCAGCAAGGCGGTCGCCGCGGTGTCCGGGTCGGTGTTGCGCTCGTTCTTCTTGACCGAATGGAACAGCGCCACGCGGGTCGAGAACAGCCGGTCGTCGCTGTCGAGCTTGGCGCCGAGCTCGATGTTGACGCTCTGCTCGGGGTCGGTGTTGGCGCTCTGCGCGTTGTACGAATACGAGTCGCCCGAGGTGTTGAACGAGCTGCCCCAGGAGGCGTGGTACGACTGCGTCGGGCTCGGCTGCCACAGCGCGCCCAGGCGCTGGCTGAACTCGCCGATCTGTTGGCGGTAGGGCGTGACCACGCCGGTGGTGGCGATCTGCTCGAACTGGCCGTCCATCCGGTCGTAGCGCAGGCCGCCGAGCAGCTTCCAGCCCGGCGCCACCGTCAGCAGATCCTGTGCGTAGACGCCCCAGGCCTGGTTGACGAAACCGCTGGCCTTGCTCAGCACGCGCTGGCCTTCGTCGATCGACGCGCCGTCGTCGGGCGTGCCGATGGTGGTGGTCGGCTTGGCCAGGTTCACGCCGGTGGGCGTGGTGGCGCGGTAGACGATCTTCTCCTCGCGCGCCCAGTCGGCGCCGGCCTGCACCTCGTGCCGCAGGCCCAGCGCATCGAAGCGCGCGCTGAGGTCCGACTGCGCGTGCAGGGTGTCGAGGTCCTGGATCTTCAGCTGCGCACCGCGCGTCAGGATCGTGGCGTCGCTCAGGGTGTCGAGCGCCACCTGCGTCGTCGGGCACTGCGGGTTGGTGACCACGCCGGTGGTGGCGTTGGTCGTCTGCGTGCACAGGCGCACCGTGCTGGCGCGCTGGTCCCGCTTGAAGGCACCGCGCCGCACTGTGGTCTTGAGCGAGGCATCGGCGTCGAAGCGGTGGGTGTGGGCCAGCGTGGCGGTGCTGGCGCTGCCGTGGCTCTGGTCGCTCGCCATGCCGTAGTAGGCGCTCGGATCCAGCGTGGTGATCATGCCGGCCGAGCTGGCCGGCGCGCTGGCGGTCGGGCGGATCCACGGCAGGCCGTAGTTGATGCCGTTCTGATTGTTCAGGTGGAACAGGCCGAGCGAGAACTCGTCGCTGGTGCCGATGCCCCAGCGGTAGGTGCCGGCGATGCCCTGCTTGTCGATGGCGCTGCCGGCGCCGTTGTTGTCGGCCTGGGTGGCCATCGCGTTGATGCGCAGCGCCGCGTCGTCGCCGGTCTTGATATTGAAGTCGCCCGTCAGGCGCCGGTGCCGGTGGCTGCCGAGCGTGAGGTTGACCTCGTGGCCGTCCATCAGGAAGGGCTGCTTGCTGACCTGGTTGGCCGCGCCGCCGGTCGAGCCGCGGCCGAACAGCATCGAGGCCGAACCGCGCAGCAGCTCGAGCCGGTCCCAGTTGAACGAGTCGCGGTCGTAGAAGGCCGGATCGCGCATGCCGTCGATGAAGATGTCGCCGGTGGCCTGCAGCGAGAAGCCGCGCAGGCGGATGTCCTCTTCGCCGCCCTCGGCGGCCAGGAAGGTGATGCCGGCGGTGTTCTTGAGGGTGTCCTTGAAGGTGTCGAGGTTGCGGTCGTCGATCAGCCGCTCGGTCACCACCGTGACCGACTGCGGGATGTCGCGCAGCGCCTGCTCGCCGCGGCCGATGCGGGTGCGCACGGCCTGCACGCTGTCCTTGCCCTGCTCGGGCAGGGCCGGCGCAGTGACGGTGATCTTGGGCAGCGCCACCGCCTCGGCGGCGGCTTCGGTCTGCGCCGCGGCCCAGCCGGGCAGGCCCAGGCCACAGGCCAGCGCGCCCAGCGGCAGCAGGCCGCCGACCCAGGTCGAAGGAGAGGAAACGGACGAATCAGGACGCGGGTTTGCCGCCATGGGGAACTCCACAAGTACAGGTTCTGGACTGCTTGCGGGGCCACCCGTGAAGGGCGACGCGTTACCTGGCGCTGGGCTGGGCCGCGAACGAAAACTTATTTGGTCAGGATCAACCGCCCTTGCGCGGTCAGGCGCAGGCGGTAGCAGGCGCCCTGGTGGTCGATCAGCAGCTCCTGCGCACCGCGCAGAAGGTCTTCGCTGCGCACCCGCGGCGCGGCGCCATCGGACATGACGGGCACCATCACGGGTGGGAGATCGACGCCAGGAACTTCAGGCGCAACGGGCAAGGGCTTCGACATGTCACAAATCATAATGCGATCAATTCGCATTTGCAACGAAGTCGTTCAAATACAACTGAGACAATCCGCGCCATGCTGAATTTCGACCTCCTCACCACCGAGGGCCACGCCCGCCGCGGCCGCCTCACGCTCAACCACGGCGTCGTCGAGACGCCGATCTTCATGCCCGTGGGCACCTACGGCACCGTCAAGGGCGTGATGCCGCGCGACCTGGAGACCATGGGCGCGCAGATCATCCTGGGCAACACCTTCCACCTCTGGATGCGCCCGGGGCAGGACGTGATGGCGCAGTTCGGCGGCCTGCACCGCTTCGAGAACTGGACCCGGCCGATCCTGACCGACAGCGGCGGCTTCCAGGTCTGGAGCCTGGGCGAGATGCGCAAGATCAGCGAGGAAGGCGTCAGGTTCGCCTCGCCGGTCAACGGCGACAAGCTGTTCCTGACGCCCGAGGTCAGCATGCAGATCCAGACCGTGCTCAACAGCGACATCGTCATGCAGTTCGACGAATGCACGCCGTACTGGCAAGGCGCCAAGAACGTCGGCCACATCACGACCGAAAAGGAAGCGCGCGTCTCGATGGAGCTGAGCCTGCGCTGGGCCGCTCGCTCCAAGGCCGAGTTCGCGCGGCTGGGCAATCCGAACGCGCTGTTCGGCATCGTGCAGGGCGGCATGTTCGAGAGCCTGCGCGAGGAGTCGCTCAACGCGCTGGTCGAGCTCGACTTCCCCGGCTACGCGGTCGGCGGCGTCAGCGTCGGCGAGCCCAAGGACGAGATGCTGCGCATCATGAATCACACGCCCCACTTGCTACCCGCCGACAAGCCGCGTTACCTGATGGGCGTGGGCACGCCCGAGGACCTGGTCGACGGCGTGGCCTGCGGCGTCGACATGTTCGACTGCGTGATGCCCACCCGCAACGCCCGCAACGGCCACCTGTTCACCCGCTACGGCGACCTGAAGATCCGCAACGCCCGCCACAAGGCCGACGAGCGCCCGCTCGACGAGACCTGCAGCTGCCAGGCCTGCAAGGGCAGCACGCTGCCGGATGGCCGTGTCACCGGTGGCTTCAGCCGCGCCTACCTGCACCACCTGGATCGCTGCGGCGAGATGCTCGGGCCCATGCTGGCCAGCATCCACAACCTGCACTACTACCTGAACCTGATGCGCGAGGTGCGCGAGGCGCTCGACGCGGGGCGCTTCGAGGCGTTTCGGGCGCAGTTCAAGGCGGATCGGGCGCGCGGCGTTTGACGGGCTCTTGTTGGTCACTCAAAATGACCCATCGCCCACACCCCGGGATCGAACCGTGAGCCAGTACAACATCGCCCAAGCCAAGGCGCAGTTCTCCGAACTGGTGCAGCGCGCGCTGGCCGGTGAAGAGGTGGTCATCGCGCGCGACAACCGGCCGCTGCTGCGCCTGATGCCGCTGGCCACAACCGGCAAGCCACGTGCACCCGGCTCGGCCAAGACGCTGGTGAAGTCCATCGCCGCCGATTTCGACGCGCCGCTGGACGATCTGGCCGAATACCGCTGATCGTCCGGGCTGCGACCGATGCGCCTGCTGCTCGACACCCACGTCTTCCTTTGGTGGGTGGCCGATCACCCCTCTCTGTCGCCGCTCGCCCGCAGTGCGATCGCCGATGCCGGCAACGAATGCCTGGTCAGCGTGGTGAGCTGCTGGGAACTGGCCATCAAGACCAGCCTGGGCAAGCTCGAACTCGGCCAGAGCCTGGAGCGGTTCGTGCCCGAACAACTGGCGGCCAACCAGTTCCAGCTGCTGCCGATGGACCTGCGCCACACCCTGCGGGTGGCCGCCCTGCCCTGGCACCACCGCGACCCGTTCGACCGCCTGCTGGTGGCGCAGTGCCAGGCCGAAGGCCTGACGCTGGTCAGCGCCGATGGCGCCATGGCCGCCTACGGCCTGCCGGTGCTGTGGTGAAACAGGCCCGCCTCAACCCAGCTCCACCACATTGACCGTCCCGCCGAACACCTCGCGGATCATCGGCAGCAGGTGGTCGTGGTGGGTCAGGAACAGCACCTGGGTCTGACGCGAGAGTTGGCCCAGCGCCTCCAGGCCGGCGCGGGAGCGGCGGTCGTCGTAGTTGATGAACAGGTCGTCGGCGATGAAGGGCAGCACGTGGGCCTGGCCCAGGTGCATCTCGAGCGCGGCCAGGCGCAGCGCCAGGTAGAGCTGGTCGCGGGTGCCCTCGCTCATGCCGTCGATGTCGACCATCGCGCCGTCCGGGCGGCGGCCCTGCAGCTTGAGCGGTTCGCGCTCGAAATCCACCGACAACCGCTCGAACGAGCCCAGCGTCAGCCGCGCGAACAGGCCGCTGGCGGCCGACAGCATCGGGCCCTGCTTGGCGTCGCGGTAGCGCTCGATCGACCACTTCAGCAGCCGCGCCGCGGTGTGCACCTTGATGTAGCGCTCGACCGCATCGGCCATCTGCGCCAGCGCCTCCTGACGCTGCGCCTCGGCCTGCGCCGCTGCGGCGGTACCGCCGATGGCACCGAGCGCGGTCGCCGCTGCCAGCCGTGTCGCGGCCAGCTCGGTCAGCCGGTTGACGAGGGCCTCGTCCTGCGCCTTGAGGTCGGCCAGCTCGGCGATCAGCGTATCGACCTCGGCGCCGGCGGCCTCGGCGCTCAGTTGCGCCAGCGTCAGGCCGTCGGCGCCTGACTCGGCGGCCTTCTGCGCGGTGGCGATCTCGATCGACAGCGCGCGCCGCCGGTCGCTCTTGTCGATCGCATCGGCGAGTTCGGCGTTCGTCGCGCAGCCGGCCCGCGCCAGCAGTGGCGTCAGCGTCGCCTGGGCCTGGTTGCGGCGAGCGGTCGACTCACTCAGCTTGCGCTGCGCCGCCTCGATCGCCGATTTCTGCCGGCTCGCCTCCTGATGCGCCTCGTTGGCCGCGTCCAGCCGGGCACGCAGCGCCAGCGCGATGTCGGCCGCCGCAGCCGCCGCCAGGTCGGGCGCCACGCGCTCGGCCAGCGCGCGCGCGGCCTGGGCGTGCAGGTCGAGATCGGCGTGCATCTTGTCGATGCGTTCGGTGCGGATGCGCTGCATCGCGGCCAGCGCGGTGTCGATCTGCTCGGCGGTGTCGAGCGCGGCATCGGCCACCTGCGGGTCGGCGTGGCGGGCCAGGCCGGTCTGCGTGATGGTCTCGGTCCAGGCCTGCTGCCACTGGTCGAGCGCCGTGGCGGCCTGCACGGCGTCGTCGGTCAGGCCGGCGATCTTGGCCTCGGCGTCGGTCATCTGCTGCGACAAGGTGCGGCGCTGGCCGCGCATCTCGTCGGCCGCTTTCAGGTGCGTTTCGGCCTGGATCATCAGCACGGCCAGCCGCGCGCCATCGACCGGCTGACCGAGCGCGGCGAGTTCCTGCGCCAGCGCCTGCGTGGCCGCCGTGCACGCGGCCTGATGCGTGTGCAGCGCGGTTCGGGCGTCTTCGAGCCGATCCCAGGCGGCGAGCGTCGCGCTGCGCGCTTCGAGCCAGGGGCCCGCGGCGTCGAACGGCAGGGGTGGCTGTGACGGCAGGCCGCAGGCGGCGGTCAGGTCCGACCAGCGCCGCGCCCTCGCCTCGCGGGCGGCGGCCAGCGCGTCGGCCTCAGCCTGCACCGACGCCCGCTCCTGCGCCAGCCGCTCGACCTGCGCCTGCTTGCCGATCAGGGCCTCGGCCTGCTGCACGGTGTCGTGGCGGCGGTCGGCCAGCGCATCGGCCGATTCGACCAGGCGCTCGAACCCCTCGGCCCGCTGTGCCAGCTCCTGCGGCCGGATCTTGATCTCCGACCACGCGCTCAGGCGCTGCAGCCGCGCCGACACCACCTCGTCACGCGTGACGGGCTCGTGCGCCTGGCGGTAGTGCGTGACCTCCAGCTGCGCCGCGTCGAGCTGGCGCGTCAGCGCCTGAATGCGCGTGGCGACGGCGCGGGCCTGCGCGTCATCGGCGAGCTGCTCCTGGGCCAGCGCGCGGACCGTGTCGGCGGCCGGCACGGCCATCGCGCGCAGCGGGCCGATCTCGACCCGCCAGGCGCCGAGCGCGGCGCCTGCATCGGCCAGGGCCTGCTCGCACTTGCGCACGGCCAGCTCGCGCTCGCGTTCGACAGCCGTGAAATCCCCCAGCTTCTGCGCCTGCCCGAGCGCGGCCTGCAGGCCGGGCGCCGCTTCGGCCGAGGCCAGTCCGGCGAGCACCGCCCGCGCCTGCGCCAGCTCGGCGCGCTTGAGCTTCTCGGCCCGCACGGCCATGTCGCAGCTCTGGCGCAGGCCGGCATGGGCGCGGATCAGCCGCCGCAGGCTCGCCCGCACCGACGCCACCGGGATGGCCGCGCGCAAGGCCTCGGCGCCGGCCGCGTCCCAGCCCAGCCCGGCGGCCAGGTCGGCGGCGATGCGCCATTGCGCGTCCATCTCGGCCTCGCGGCGGGCGATGTCGCCGGGGTAGGCGCGGTATTGCAGGCGCTGGTCGTCAAGCTCGGTGATCTCGGTGGCCAGCTCGCGGATGCGGTGGTCGACCTGCACCGCGTCGAGCGCCACCTGGGCCTCGGTCAGCACGCCGGTCTGGTGGTCGATCTCGGCTTGGGCGACGTGCATGACACGCTCGGCGTCCTGCAGCGTGCGGGCCGCGTTGTCGGGCAACTCGACGCCCGGGCCGAGCTCGGCCAGCCGCGCACGGGCGTCGGCCAGCGCGTTCAGGTGCGGCGTGACGCGGCGCATGCGTTCGATCTGGTTGCGGCGCGAGCGGACCTCGGCGTGCTGGCGGCGCGTGTCTTCATGTGCGACATCGAGCGCCGTCACCTTGGCCTGCGCCTCGGCCCAGTCCTTGGTACGCACGGTGGCGGACTTCAGCGCGGCGGTGGCGCGGTCGAGCGCGTCGGCGGCGATGTAGTAGGCCCGGTCGTTCGACCGGCGCTTGGCCCACAGCTTGTCGGCCTCGGCTTCGAGCGCAGCGCGCACCGCGCCCAAGCTGCCGATGCCGGCCGCCGACTGGAACAGGATCTGGCCCAGGTCGTTGGACGCCGACAGGATGTCGTGCCCACCCTTGATCAGCCGGCCGTGGTCGAGCCCGAACATCTGCGCGAAGAAATCGCGGTCGGTGCTGCCGAGAAACGGCGCCAGCACGTTGTCGGGCAGCACCGCATCGGCGGGGCTGCGCAGCGTCTGCTTGTTGCCCTTGGTGCGGTGAAAGGCGAGCGTGCGGGCGTCGTGTTCGATGCGCGCACCCAGCCGCATGTCGGACATCGCGTGCGCAAACGCATGCGTGGTGCGCATCGGGATGCCGTACAGCAGGTCGAGCACGGCGGTGCGCACGGTCGACTTGCCGGCCTCGTTGGGGCCGACGATGACGTGGAAATCGCGCTCGGCACGCGGCAACGCGATCGAGCGGTCGGTGAACTTGCCGTAGCGGACGAGGTCGAGCTGGTCGATGCGCATGGTTCAGGCGGCCCGGGCGACGTGGGCGATCAGCGACGGCGTGGTGTCGCGCACCAGCGCTTCGAGCCGGCCCTCGCGGATCTCGCGCAGTTGCGGCACGGCGTTGATGACTTCGAGCGGCAGCTTGCCGATCAGCTGCAGCAGGTCGTCCTGCAGGCTCTTCAGGAACTCGGGGTCGGCATCGGCCTGCGCCAGGTGCGCCTGCAGATCGGCCACTGCATCCGAGCGCTGCGCCACCTGCGCGGCCGGGTCGTGCGGCGTGGTCTCGACCTTGATCTTCTCGATCCACAGCCGCCCGGTGCTGACGCTGGCCGCCTGCGCCACGATCTCGGCGCGCAGCTGGGCTTCGAGGCCGAACAGCTGGCCGTGCGCGGGCGTCGCGCCGGTCAGGCGCACGCGCACGATCAGCGGCAGGTCGCCCTCGGTTTCTTCGATCAGCGCGGCGAGCCGGCGGCCGGCCATGCGCACCGCTTCTTCGAGGTCGAGCGCCTGCGCCACGTCGACCTCCAGCGCGTGCCAGCGCAGCACGTCGACATGCAGGCGCTCGACCGACACGATCTCGGCGCCGTCGGTGGCGACCATCAGCGCGCCGCGCGGGCCGGTCTCGCGGATGTGGCGGCCCTGCAGGTTGCCGGGGAAGGCGATGGTCGAGGCGCCTTCTTGCCACACCCGGTGCTCGTGCACGTGGCCGAGCGCCCAGTACTGGTAGCCGCGGGCCGCCAGTTCGGCGATCGAGCAGGGCGCGTAGTTGGCGTGCGCGCTGTTGCCTTCGAGCGCGGTGTGCAGCACGCCGATGTTGAGCCAACCGGGCACCGGGTCGGGATAGGTCAGCGCCAGGTTCTCGGTGGTCGCCGCCTCCTTGAAGCTGCGTCCGTGCAGCGCCACGCGCAGCTCCGGCAGGCGGAAGGTCGCAGCCTTGCCGACCGGAAACCTGTGCACGTTGTCGGGCAGCGCCAGGCGCTTGGTCATCTCGCTCTCGGCGTCGTGGTTGCCCAGCAGCAGGTAGACCGGGATGCCGGCCGCCTTGAGCCGGCCCATCTGGGCGACGAAGAAGATGCCGGTGTTGAAGTCCTTCCAGCCGCCGTCGTAGAGGTCGCCGGCGATGACCATGAAGTCGACCTGCTCGGCGATGGCCTCGCCGACGAGGTTGTCGAAGGCATCGCGGGTGGCCGTGCGCAGGGTCTCGACCGGCGCGTCCTGGTAGGCCGCCAGGCCGACCAGCGGGCTGTCCAGATGGATGTCGGCTGCATGGATGAATCGCACGGTGTCTCCCCCCAACTTGTTCGAGCTGCGCATTGTTGTGCAAGACGGCCACCGACCCGGCGCGCCCGGCCGGCCCCCGACCTGACCGCAACCTGCCCGCTACCATCGCCCCCCGCCCAGCCCGGCCCGGGCCGCCACGCCCACGAAGCCCGGCGGCCACGGGCCATCGATCAAGGAAACACGTGTTCAAGAATCTGTTGATCCACCGCCTGGCCGCCCTGCCGGCGGCCGATGCCGTGCAGGCCGAAGAGGCGCTGGTCGCCCAGTGTTTCGTGCCCTGCGGCGCCAGCCAGCCGGTCTCGCTGGGCTGGGTGCCCCCGCGTGGCGAGGCCCACGGGCCGCTGCTGGAGATCATCGGCGGCCACTGGCTGATGCGGCTGATGATCGAGCAGAAGATGCTGCCCGGCGCGGTGGTCAAGCGCCGCTGCGACGAGATGGCGCAGCGCATCGAGGCCGATACCGGCCGCAAGCCCGGCAAGAAGCAGCGCAAGGAGCTCAAGGACCAGGCCATGCTGGAACTGCTGCCGCAGGCCTTCACCAGGCAGATGTCGCTGCCGGTCTGGATCGCGCCCGAGCAGCGCCTGGTGATGGTCGACACCGCCAGCGCCGGCAAGGCCGACGAGGTCATCAGCCTGCTGACCAAGGGCCTGCCCGGCCTGGCGGTCGAGCCGCTGCACACCGCGCTGTCGCCGGCCGCGGCAATGGCCGACTGGCTGCTCAGCGGCGAGCCGCCGGCCGAGTTCAGCGTCGACCGCGAGTGCGAGCTGAAGTCGGCCGACGAGATGAAATCGGTGGTGCGCTACGCCCGCCACCCGCTCGACACCGACGAGGTGCGCGCCCACATCCAGCTCGGCAAGCGCCCGACGCGCCTGGCGCTGACGTGGAAGGGCCGGGTCTCGTTCGTGCTGACGGACGCGATGCAGGTCAAGAAGCTCGAGTTCCTGGACGGCGTCTACGAAGGCCAGCCGCAGGCCAGCCGCGACGAGGCCTTCGACGCCGATGCGGCCATCGCCACCGGCGAGCTGGTGCGGCTGATCCCGGACCTGATCGAGGCGCTGGGCGGCGAGCAGCAGCCGGGGCAGATGGCCGATGACGGTGTGCCGGCCTTGGCCACGGCGCCGAAGACCGTGGCGCCGCCCGCTGCGTTCACGTCGGCGACCGACGCCGGCCCGGTGGGCGACGATCCGCCGTGGTGATCGGCCGGCCGCGCAGCCGGCGGCTGGGCTACACTTTATTTTGCTAGGAGAGAGCCGCACCCGTGACACGGGCCGTCGGCCGCCGAAGGCGCAGAAGCGGTGTGAGCGCACCGCCTCGAACGCTCAGGCAAAAGGACTGGCAAACGTTCCTGAAAGGAACGTCACCTCACTGGAGAGAGGCTGCCGCTGCGGTATCGCGGCAGTCCACCGAAGGGGCAAGCGGAAGGGCGACACAGCCGCCTACCGTCAATCTCTCAGGTAAAGCGGACAGCGAGGGCAACACCACCGGCAACGGTGGACAACGGATGGCGCCCCCGTCCCTGCCCTCGGAGAAATCTCATGTCCGCTGACACCGCCCTGCTGCAAACCCCGCTGCACGAACTGCACCTCGAACTCGGCGCACGCATGGTGCCGTTCGCCGGCTACGCCATGCCGGTCAACTACCCCGGCGGCATCCTGGCCGAACACCGCCAGTGCCGCAGCGGCGCGGCGCTGTTCGACGTCTCGCACATGGGCCAGGTGCGGCTGATCGGCAGCGATGCCGACCGTGCGCTCGAGAGCCTGGTGCCGGTCGACGTGGTCGATCTGGCGATCGGCAAGCAGCGTTACGCCTTCTTCACCAACGAGGCCGGCGGCCTGCTCGACGACCTGATGATCACGCGCCGCGAGGACGACCTGTTCCTGGTCGTCAACGCCGGCTGCAAGGCGGCCGACATCCGCCACCTGATCACCCACATCGGCCACCGCTGCCAGATCGTGCCGATGCCCGACCACGCCCTGCTGGCGCTGCAAGGCCCGCAGGCCGTGACGGCGCTGGCGCGCCTGAACGCCGGCGTGGCGGGCCTGACCTTCATGAGCGGCGGCCACTTCGCGCTGGCCGGCGCCGACTGTTTCGTGACCCGCTCGGGCTACACCGGCGAGGACGGCTTCGAGATCTCGGTGCCCGCCACCCACGCGGTCGCGCTGGCGCGCAGCCTGCTGGCGCAGCCCGAGGTGCAGCCCGCCGGCCTGGGCGCGCGTGACACCCTGCGGCTCGAAGCCGGCCTGTGCCTGTACGGCCACGACATCCACGCCAGCACCACGCCGGTCGAAGCCGGCCTGACCTGGGCGATCCAGAAGGTGCGCCGCCCCGGTGGCGCGCGTGCCGGCGGTTATCCGGGCGCCAAGGTCATCGAGGGCCAGCTGGCGCAGGGCCCGTCGCACAAACGTGTCGGCCTGGTCGGGCTGGAGCGCGCGCCGGTGCGCGAGGGCGCCACGCTGGTCGACAACCACGGCAGCCACAAGCTCGGCACCGTGACCAGCGGCACCACCGGGCCGAGCGTCAACCAGCCGATCGCGATGGCCTACGTGGCCACCAACCACGCCGGGCCGGGCAACCTGATGTACGCCGAAGTGCGTGGCAAGCGCCTGCCGATGAAAGTGGTGCCGCTGCCGTTTGCGCCGCACCGATACTTCCGGGGTTGAGCGCCGCCTTGGCGGGCCGGTGCTCACGACCCGCCTGATCCGAACCCCTTTCCCGACGGCCGCCAGGCCGGGAATCCACTTTGCCTCCAGGAGCCTTTTCCATGCCTTTCCAGTTCACCCCCGACCATGAATGGATCGACGCCGCCAACCCCGCCGCCGCGGTGGTCGGCATCACCGTGCACGCGCAGGACGCGCTCGGCGACGTCGTGTTCGTCGACCTGCCCGCCGTGGGCGCCACCTTCGCCAAGGGCGACGTGGCCGGTGTCGTCGAATCCGTCAAGGCCGCGGCCGACCTCTACGCCCCGGTGAGCGGCGAAGTGGTCGAAGTCAACGAAGCCCTGCGCGACGACCCGGCGCTGGCCAACAGCGACCCGCTGGCCGCCGGCTGGTTCTTCAAGGTCAAGCTCAGCAACCCGGCCGAACTGGCCGACCTGCTCGACGCCACCGCCTACGACGCGCTGCTCAAGACGCTCTGAGCCCTGCCCGCCCCGCCCTCGCGCGGGGCACACCGGCCTGCCCCGCGCGGCTCGCGCCGCCGCTCGCAGCCGGCAACCCACTGCCGCCATGCCCGCCCTGCACCCCCTTGCCGACCTGGAAAACCAGGCCGAATTCCTCGCTCGCCACATCGGCCCCGACCTCGGTGCCGGCTCCGCCGACGAGCGCCACATGCTCGACGCCATCGGCGCGCCCAGCCGCGCCGCACTGATCGACGCCATCGTGCCGCGCAGCATCGCCCGCGCCACGCCGATGAACCTGCCCGCGCCGCTGCCCGAGGCGCAGGCGCTGGCCGAACTGAAGGCGCTCGCCTCGCGCAACCGGGTGCTCAAGAGCTACATCGGCCAGGGCTACCACGGCACCCACACGCCGGGCGTCATCCTGCGCAACATCCTCGAGAACCCCGCCTGGTACACCGCCTACACGCCCTACCAGGCCGAGATCTCGCAAGGCCGGCTCGAGGCGCTGGTGAACTTCCAGACCATGGTCTGCGACCTCACCGGCCTGGCCATCGCCAACGGCTCGATGCTCGACGAAGCCACCGCCGCGGCCGAGGCGATGACGCTGGCCAAGCGCAGCGTCAAGAGCAAAAGCAGCACCTTCATCGTTTCGTGCGACTGTCACCCGCAGACCATCGAGGTGGTCCTGACCCGCGCCGCGCCGCTGGGCATCACCGTGCGGGTGGGCAACGTCCCCGATCTGATGGCCGAGTGCGACTGCTTCGCCGTGCTGGTGCAGTACCCGTCGACCATCGGCATGCTGTGCGGCCTGGACGTTCTGACCACCCTCGCCGACAACGTGCACGCGCGCGGCGCCGCCTTGATCGCCGCCGCCGACCTGCTGGCGCTGACGCTGCTGGCCGAGCCCGGCAGCTGGGGCGCCGACATCGCCATCGGCAACACCCAGCGTTTCGGCATGCCGATGGGCGCCGGCGGCCCGCACGCCGCGTACCTGGCCTGCCGCGACGAGTTCAAGCGCTCGATGCCGGGCCGGCTGGTCGGCGTCAGCGTCGACGCGCACGGCGCACCGGCCTATCGCCTGGCGCTGCAGACCCGCGAGCAGCACATCCGCCGCGAGAAGGCGACCTCCAACATCTGCACCGCGCAGGTGCTGCCGGCCGTGGTGGCCAGCATGTACGCGGTCTACCACGGCCCGACCGGCCTGACCCGCATCGCGCGGCGCGTCGCCTGCTACACCGCGATCCTGGCCGCAGGCCTGCGAGAGCTCGGCTACCGCATACCGAGCGCCTACGCCTTCGACACGCTGGCGGTGGAAGTCGACACGGCCACCGAATCGATCATGACCGAGGCCTGCGCGTCCGGCGCCAACCTGCGCCTGGTCTCGCCCACCTCGGTCGGCATCAGCCTGGACGAAACCACCACCCGCGCCGACCTGGTGGCGATCTGGTCGTGGTTTGCCACCGACGACCAGCCGATACCACGGGTCGAGGCCTTCGAGGCCGGCATCGAGCCGCTGTTTCCCGCCACGCTCTACCGCAAGACCGAGTTCCTGACCCACCCGGTCTTCAACACCCACCACAGCGAGACCGAGATGCTGCGCTACATCCGCAGCCTGTCCGACAAGGACCTGGCGCTCGATCGCAGCATGATCCCGCTGGGTTCGTGCACGATGAAGCTCAACGCCACGGCCGAGATGATCCCGATCACCTGGCCCGAGTTCGCGCAGGTGCACCCGTTCGCACCGGCCAATCAGCTCGCCGGTTACGCGCAGCTCAACAAGCAGCTGTGCGCATGGCTCAGCCAGGCCACCGGCTACGCCGGCATCAGCCTGCAGCCCAACGCCGGCTCGCAAGGTGAATACGCCGGCCTGCTGATCATCCGGGCCTGGCACGCCAGCCGCGGCGACAGCCACCGCACGATCTGCCTGATCCCCGAATCGGCGCACGGCACCAACCCGGCCTCGGCGCAGATGGCGGGCATGCAGGTGGTGGTAACCCGGTGCGACGCCGAGGGCAACATCGACCTGGCCGACCTGCGCGCCAAGTGCGAACAGCACCGCGACAAGCTGGCCGCGATCATGATCACCTACCCGTCGACCTACGGCGTGTTCGACCCGAAGGTGAAAGAGATCTGCGCGCTGGTGCATGAGCACGGCGGGCGCGTCTACGTCGACGGCGCCAACATGAACGCGCTGGTCGGCGTGGCCGCGCCGGGCGAGTTCGGCGGCGATGTCAGCCACCTGAACCTGCACAAGACCTTCTGCATCCCGCACGGTGGCGGCGGGCCGGGTGTCGGGCCGGTGTGCGTGGTCGAGGATCTGGTGCCCTTCCTGCCGGCGCATCGCACCGGCAATGTCGGCGGTGTCATGAGCGTCGGCGCCGTCAGTGCCGCGCCGCTGGGCAACGCCGCGGTGCTGCCGATCAGCTGGATGTACATGCGCATGATGGGCGCCGAAGGTCTGAAGGCCGCGACCGAGACCGCGATCCTGAGCGCCAACTACATCGCCGCGCGGCTGGCCGACCACTACGACATCCACTTCAGCGGTGGCATCGACGGCGTCAAGGGCGGTGGCGTGGCGCACGAGTGCATCCTGGATCTGCGCCCGCTCAAGGAGACCTCCGGCGTCAGCGCCGAAGACGTCGCCAAGCGGCTGATCGACTACGGCTTCCACGCGCCGACGCTGAGCTTCCCGGTCGCCGGCACGCTGATGGTCGAGCCGACCGAGAGCGAGCCGCTGGTCGAGCTCGACCGCTTCTGCGACGCGATGATCGCGATCCGCGAGGAGATCCGCCAGATCGAATCGGGCGCGATGCCGCGCGACGACAACCCGCTCAAGCACGCCCCGCACACCGCCGAGGCGCTGCTCAAGACCGACTGGCCGCACGCCTACAGCCGCGAAACCGCGGCCTACCCGGTGGCCAGTCTGCGGCGCGGCAAGTACTGGTCGCCGGTGGGTCGGGTCGACAACGTGTATGGCGATCGCAACCTGTTCTGCAGCTGCGTGCCCTTGAGCGAGTACGCGCAGTAACGACGAGAAAGGACGAGCAAGCCGGCGGCGCCTGACCTCAGGCGTGGCCGGTGCTCGTCAGGCACACCGTCTGCGACGGCCCCCAGTCGGCCAGCGGCCCCGACAGATCCGCACCGCGATGCAGCGCCGTCATCTCGGCGACGATGCTCATCGCCACCTCGGGCGGCGTCAGGCCACCGAGCTTCAAACCGACCGGGCCGCGCAGCCGCGCGGCTTCGGCCGGGCTGACGTCGAACTGCAGCAGTCGCTCGCGGCGTGCATCGTTGTTGCGCCGCGAGCCGAGTGCGCCGACGTAGAACGCCGGCGTGCGCAGCGCCTCCATCAGCGCCAGGTCGTCGAGCTTGGGGTCGTGCGTGAGGGCCACCACCGCGCTGTGCGCATCCAGCGCCATCGCCAGCACCAGGTCGTCGGGCATGGCGCGCGACAGCGTCACGCCTGCCATCGCCTGCCAGCCCTCGTGGTATTCCTCGCGTGGCTCGCAGACGGTGACGCCGTAGTCGAGCATCACCGCCATGGCCGCCAGGTAACGCGACAGCTGCCCGCCGCCGATGATCAAGAGACGCAGGCGTGGGCCGTGCACGGTGTGCAGTTGCTCGCCGTCGAAACGCAGGCCGGCGCCGGCTTCGGCCTCATCGAGATTGACCAGCCCGGTGGCCAGATCGAGCCGGCGCACCAGCCGGCGACGCGATTCGATGCCGGCCAGCAGCTCGCGCAACTGCGAGCCGGCGCCGAGCGGTTCCAGCACGATCTGCACGCTGCCGCCACACGGCAGGCCGAAGCGGCGCGCCTCTTCGGCGCTGCCGCCGTAGGTGGTGAGCTGGGGCAGGCGCGCGGCCAGTTCGCCGCGGCGCACGCGCTCGATCAGGTCGTCCTCGATGCAGCCGCCCGACAGCGAGCCGGCCACCTGGCCGTCGTCGCGGATGATCATCAACGAGCCCGGCGGGCGCGGCGCCGAGCCCCACGTGCGCACCACCGTGCCGAGCGTGACGCGGTGGCCGCGGTCCTGCCAATCGATGGCGGTGCGAAGCACCTCGACATCCATGCTGTTCATCGGGATGAGCCTCCAGGCTGCTGGACCCCACGCGCTCGCCAGGAAACCGATCAGATCACGCGTGCCCGGCCCCAAAGGTGGGCGGTTTCAAGTCCCAAGTGCAACACCCGGGTCAATGAATAGAAGAATCGGGTTGATCGAGCTTTTTCAACACGGCTGCGAATACCTCCAGGGGCGAATGGAAGTTGTGCGTCGCGCGGGGCCGGTTGTTGAGGCTGTCAGCAATGGCATCAAGCGCATCCTGCGTATGGACCGACAGATCGGTGCCCTTGGGCAGGTACTGGCGCAGCAGCCCGTTGGTGTTCTCGCAGGTGCCGCGCTGCCAGGGGCTGTGCGGATCACAGAAGTAGACCTTCACGCCGGTCGCGGCGGCCAACGCCTGGTGGCGGCTCATCTCCCGGCCCTGGTCGTAGGTCAGACTCTGGCGCATCGGCGCGGTGATCGAATTGAGCTTGGCAGCAAAGCCCGCCAGCGCTGAAGCGGCCGTCGCATCGTCCATCTTGGCCAGCAAGACCAGACGGCTGGTGCGCTCTACGAGCACGCCCACCGAGGACTGATTGCCCGCGCCCTTGATGAGGTCGCCCTCCCAGTGACCGGGCAGGAGTCGATCCTCGACCTCAGGCGGACGCACGTGGATGCTCACCATCTCGGGGATCTGGCCGCGCCGATCCTGGCCCCGCGTGCGTGGCAGGCGTGTACTGTGGCCCTGGCGCAGGCAGGCGATGAGTTGGCGACGCAACTCACCGCGGGGTTGCGCGTAGATGGCCGTGTAGATGGTTTCGTGGGACACGCGACGTTCGGGCTCTTGGGGGAACACGCGCTCGAGCGTAGCGGCGATCTGCTGGGGCGACCACTTCCAGCCCAGCAGGATCTGCACGACGCTCCACATCACACTGCGCGGATCGAGTTTGGCCATCGGTCGACTGGCCTGGCGGCGCGCGGTGCGCATCGATTGCGCGGGCACACTCGCATACCCGCCCGCAGTGCTGACGTTGCGGCGCAGTTCGCGACTGACCGTGCTCGCCGGCCGCCCCAGCGCACGCGCCATGGCGCGAATGCTGCACCCCTGCTGTTTCATGCTCGCCAGCGTCATGCGCTCTTCGGGTTGAAGTTGTCTGTACGTCGATCTGTCTTGCATCTGGGCACCTTACCGGAGGCAAGGTGTTGCACTTCAGATTTGAGGCCGCCGTGTTATTCAATCGCTCACCCCAGCTGCTTTCGTAGAACGGCGTCACGTAGTCGAAGAAGTAATCGTCAAGACCGCCGCCGCCAGGGGCGATCGGATACAGAACGACCCGCTCGTTGCGCGGGGCCGTGTCGCCGGCCACCGCAGCAATCTCACCGAAGAGACGCTCGAACGCACCCTCGACGTGGATGGCAATCGCCAAGTGAGATTTTCTGTCGTTCGTCGAATCATCCGTCAGTTGCGCCAGATAGGCCGTCCTGACCTCACTGCGTTTGGCGAGAAACGAGATGAGGGCATCGACCATGCGTGTCGGATAGTTCTGCGGCTGACCGAAAAGGACACTGGTTTCCTCCTGTTCGATGCGCAGTTTCGGTGGTCGGGGCACGCCATCGGACAATATCGCCTCGATTTCATCCGGCAGAAACTGTTTGCCGTACTCGTTGTTCGGATTCAGCACGAGCGTTGCGCCGCGCGTGGACTCGAAGAGCGTGCGTGCGGGCAGTGCCATGCAACTGACCGGATCCTCTACCGCTTGTTCAACCGCGGCCGGCGACGTGAAGAACGGGATCGCCATGCTGCCGTCGGGCTGCTGCCACTGTTGAATGGAGACGTTCTCGCCGGACCGCACCCTTCGATCGCCATCTTCGGTTTCATCGGCATCCCCGACGACAAGGACCGTGGACTCCAGCAGCAGCCGATAGAAGTCAGGCCTGTTGGCGGCATCTTCTGCAGCCAGGCGCAATGCCTGCTCCAGGGGATTGGGTTCGTCTGCGTCAGGGGTATAGGAGAAATCTTGCATGCATCACCTCAATATGTAAATACATGGACGAGCAGCGTCCCGAATGATTGATCCACCAGAATAACTTGAAAACTCAGTCAATCACATTATCAAGCCTCAACGGGCCTCCCGATCATTAATACGGCAATTGAATACAAGCATTGCAGGCATCTGAAATTGCATGCGCCACGGATTGAATCCTGAAGAACGGGTTCCTTGTCAGAATATCCATTGCCGGCGGCGCCCAGTCAACCGCGCGTCCTCCATTCCGATGATGCACGCCCAGACGGCAACGCGCCGTGACAACTCCGTCACGAACCGCGCCCTCCGCCTCAGCGCGTCGAAGGGCAGCACATCGCGATTGCCGCCGCCCCCCATTCTTTGCGACCATCGCCCCCATGACGCCCACCCCCGACCCCACCCGCCAACACTTCGCCAGCGACAACTACGCCGGCATGTGCCCGAACGCCGCGCGCTGGTTCCAGGAGGCCACGCTCAGCGGCCACGAGCCGGCTTATGGTGACGACGGCTGGACCCAGCGCGTCTCCGACCAGCTGCGCGAGCTGTTCCAGACCGACTGCGACATCTACTTCGTCTTCAACGGCACCGCCGCCAACTCGCTGGCGCTGGCGTCGCTGTGCCAGAGCTATCACTCGGTGATCTGCACCTCGGTGGCGCACATCGAGACCGACGAGTGCGGCGGGCCGGAGTTCTTCTCCAACGGCTCCAAGCTGCTGGTGGCCGAGAGTGACAGCGCCGCCGCCCGGCTCGGCAAGCTGACGCCCGATGCGGTCGAGGCGCTCGTCACCAAGCGCAGCGACGTGCACTACCCCAAGCCCAAGGTGATCAGCCTGACGCAGGCCACCGAGCTGGGCACGGTCTACAGCGTCGAAGAGGTGCGCGCGATCGCGGCGATCGCCAAGCGGCGGCACCTGAAGGTGCACATGGACGGCGCGCGCTTCGCCAACGCGGTGGCCACGCTGGGCTGCCATCCGAGCGACATCACCTGGCGCGCGGGCGTCGACGTGCTGTGTTTCGGCGGCACCAAGAACGGCCTGCCGGTGGGCGAGGCGGTGGTGTTCTTCGACCGCGCGCTGAGCGAAGACTTCGCCTACCGCGTCAAGCAGGCCGGCCAGCTGGCGTCGAAGATGCGGTTCATCTCGGCGCCCTGGCTGGGGCTGCTGGAGAACGACACCTGGCTGCACAACGCCCGCCACGCCAACGCGATGGCGCAGCGGCTGTATGCGGCGCTGCGGCCGGTGGCGGGCATCGAGTTGCTGCACGCGCCGCAGGCCAACGCGGTGTTCGCCAAGCTGCCGCGTGCGGCGATCACGGCCTTGCACGCACGCGGCTGGCGCTTCTACGAGTTCATCGCCGGGGGCGGCTGCCGCTTCATGTGCGCATGGGACACCACGCCCGAATCGGTCGACGCCTTTGCGGCCGACATCGCCGCCGCCTGCGCCGCCGCCGGCGTGACGGGCACGGCGCGCTGAGATGGATCTGCGCAGCGCTTGAACGCTGCGCGCAGCCGGCTGCAATCGTCACGATCGGATCGCACAGTAAAGTTCCGGCATGGACAAGACCTACATCGAACTGCTGCCCGAAGAGGGCGAACCCCAGCAACTGATGCTGCTGCTGCACGGCGTGGGCGCCAATGCGCAGAACCTGCTGCCGCTGGGGCGGGTGCTGCGCGCGCACTTTCCGCAGGCCGTGATCGTGGCACTGCAGGGTTATGACGCGCTCGACGGCACGCCGTCGGGCAACAGTGCGGCGCGGCAATGGTTTTCAGTGCGCGGGGCGGTCGAGGCCGAACGCCCGGCCCGCGTGGCCGCGGTGCTGCCGCGCCTGATCGGCGATGTGCGCGCCCATCAGCAGCGCCTGGGCATCGGCGAGGCGGCGACGGCGCTGATCGGGTTTTCGCAGGGCGCGATCCTGTCGCTCGAGGCGGTGGCGGCCGAGGACGGCCTGGCCGGCCGGGTGCTGTCCTTCAGCGGGCGCTACGCCACGCTGCCGGCACAGGCGCCGCAGCGCACCACGCTGCACCTGTTCCACGGCGCCACCGATGCGGTGATCCCGGCCGTGCACTCGCGCTATGCGATCGAGCACCTGGCCGGGCTCGACGGCAGCGACGCCACGCTCGACATCGCCGACGGCGTCGGCCACGAACTGCACGCCAGCCTGGTCGAGTGCGCCCTGCTGCGGCTGACCAAGCACATCCCGATGCGGCTGTGGAAGGCCGCGCTCGGCGGCGCGTCGGCGGCGGCTTCGCCGCATGTCGAGGGCGGCAGCCTGCAGTGACGACGTGAGGCGCCGCGGTGCCGCGGCGGCGCCTACTGCGTGCCGTGCTTGGTCTCGAACCGGATGCCGATGCGCTGCAGCAGCGGCGTCGGCGGCAGGCCGCCGGCACAGACGATCACGGCCTGATTGGGCAGGCTCAGCCTGTTGTCGCCTTCGACCAGGTGGACCTGATCGGCGTCGATCGACGTGACCTTCGAGTTGAGCAGCACCCGCAGCCGCCCGGCCGCCTGCTGCTGCGCCAGCCGGTCGCGGTTCTTGCCCTTGACGCGCGAAAACGCCGCGCTGCGGTAGCTCAGCGTCACGTCGGTGCCGGGCTGCTCGGAGATCGAGATCGCCGCCTCGAGCGCGCTGTCGCCGCCGCCCACCACCAGCACGGCCTGGCCGCGGTACTGCTCGGCGTCGATCAGCCGGTAGACGACCTTGGCGGATTCCTCGCCCGGCACGTCGAGCTTGCGCGGCGAGCCGCGCCGGCCCATCGCCAGCAGCACGGTGCGGGTGGCGTGGCTGCCGGTGCTGGTCTTGACGACAAAGCCCTCGCCGCCGTCGGCCGGGCTGATGTCGTCCATGCGTTCGGAAAACTGGATCTGCAACTGCGTCTTGGCGACCACGTCCTGCCAGAAGGCCAGCAGCTTTTCCTTCTGCACCTCGCCGAACCTGACCTTGCCGACGATCGCCAGCTCGACCGGCGCGGTCATGGCGATCTTGTTGCGCGGGTAGTGGTAGACGGTGCCGCCGAGCGCGTCTTCCTGCTCGACGATGCGGTAACGCAGGCCGTGCGCCTTGGCCGCCAGGCCGGCGGAGATGCCGGCCGGGCCGCAGCCGACGATCAGCACGTCGAGCGCGTCCGGCGAACCTGAAGCCGCGGGCGCGGCGGCGCAGCGGGCCTTGATGGCGTCCATCGCCTGGCGGCCCTGCTCGGCGGCCTTGCGGATCAGGCCCATGCCGCCCAGTTCGCCGGCGATGTAGAGACCGGGCACGCTGCTCTCGAACTGCGGCGACAGCGGCGGGATCTCCATGCCGCGCTTTTCGGTGCCGAACACCAGCGAGATGGCGTCGAACGGACACGCCGCCTGGCAGGCGCCGTGACCGATGCAGGCCGACGCGTTGACCAGCACCGCCTTGCCGCCGACCATGCCCAGCGCGTCTTCCGGACAGGCCTTGGTGCACGAGCCCGAGCCGATGCAGCGCGCCGGGTCGATCACCGGATGCAGCGAGGGCGGCTCGTTCAGGCCGGCCGCTTCAGCCTCCTGGAAGGCCTGCGCATGCGCGCTGGCCTTGCGGCGCTGCTGCCAGATGTACCAGGCCAGCGGCAGCACCAGCACCGCGAGGTAGAGCGCGACGTAATCCATCGGCGATCAGGGCCCGACGGCCTGGTTGATCTCGATCTTCAGGCCGTTGCTGCCCAGCGCCACCGGGGCGCTGATGCCCTGCAGATCACCCGGCTGCGGCATCGCGTTGCCGCTCTTGCTGATGCGCGCGCCCACCACCACCTGCGGGAAGTTGGACAGCTTCATCTGCGGCCCCATCGCCGTGCTGTCGTCGAGCTTGAAGGTGACGGGCAGGTCCTTGACCTGCTTGCGCAGGATCGCCAGCGGCATGCGCGGGCCTTCGGCGGCGCGGGCGAAGATGAAGACGGTGTCGTCCGGCCCGGCCTTGCCGGCCAGGTCCTTCGACAGCGTGACGGTGCCGCTGACCTGCGCGGTGGCCGCATCGGCGGTGGCCCGGGCCGCGGCAGGTGCGGGCTGTGCAGCCGGCGCGACGGCGGCGGCGGTGGTCGCGGCGGTGGCCGAGCGCGCCGGCAGGCCGCCGAGCTTGCGGGCCTCGTCGACGCTGCCACGCACCTGGTCGAGCATCGGCGAATCGGGCGGCAGGTTGACCAGGATGCGCTCCCAGTAGCGCACCGCGCCGGCGTAGTCCTTGCGGTTGAAGGCGGCGGTGCCGGCCAGCGACAGCGCCTTGGGCTGGTTGGGGTCGATCTTGAGCGCTCGCTCGATCAGCTTGAGCGGCTCGCCTTCGAGCTGGCGGTCGTTGCTGACGGCCAGGATGTCGGCGTAGTCGGACATCAGGCCGGCGTCCTGGCCGTTGAGCTCGATCGCCCGCTTGTAGGCCGGCGCGGCATCTTCGGCGCGGCCGAGCATGTTGTAGGCGCGTGCCAGCATCGCCCAGCCTTCGGCGTTGTCGGGCTCGGTCTGCAGGCGCTCGCGCAGGCGGTCGGCCAGTGCGGCGATCTGCTCGGGCGTGATCTCGTGGGATGCCGCACTGCCGGCCGGACCGGCGCCCTCGCCCTGCGCTGCCGCGCCGCCGCCCGCCGCCGCCATCGAGGCGCCGTCGGCGGTCAACTGGGCGGGCGTCCCGTACACGGCATAACCAGCCACCGCGACCAGCAGCGTGAACACGCTGCTGAGTGCCCACAGGCGCGCCGACGGACGCGGCCGTGGCGTGGCCGCCTGGACGGCCGCAGCCAGCGGTGCAATCGCAGTCGGCGCCGCCTGACCCACCGCCGGCACGGCGACGGCAGGGGCCGCCGCGGCGGACGCGTCGTCGCCGCCGGCCATCACCTGGTCGACCATCTGGCGCTCGAGCTTGTGCTTGCCCTGCTCGAAGGTGTCGGCGTCGATCACGCCGGTGGCGTGCAATTCCTGCAGCTGCTGCAACTGACGGCGCAGGCTGGCAATGTCTGGGGTCATGAAACGATCTCGGGTACGGCGCGCGGCGCTGCCGCGCGCGAGAGTCAGGATTGGGCGGTCGAGCGCGGCTGGGCCGGCAGGCCGGCGGCGCCGGTCGAGGCCGCGGGAGCGGCGCCGGGCGCATCGTCGGCGGCCGCGCCGGAGGCGGTCTCGTCGACGTCGAAAGCCTCTGCCGGCAGGCGGGCGCGGCGGCGCAGCACCAGCACCAGCGTGGCCGCGCCCCCCAGCAGCAGCAGGGCCGGGCCGGCCCACAGCAAGGCGGTGGTGCCCTTGACCGGCGGGCGGTAGAGCACGAAGTCGCCGTAGCGCGCGGTCATGAAGGCGATGATCTCGGCATCGGTGGCGCCGCGATCGAGCATCTCGCGCACCTGCTGGCGCAGGTCGTTGGCCAGCTCGGAGTTCGAATCGGCCACGGTCTGGTTCTGGCAGACCAGGCAGCGCAGCTCGGCGGTGATGCGCACCATGCGCGCCTCGAGCTCCGGGTTGGCCGCCGCCGGCAGCGCATCGGCCGCCAGCGCGGAACCGGCCATCGGGCCGCCCAGCGCCGCAGCCAGGGCGGCGATCGTCAGGAACCGCTTATGCATTCAGTTGCCTCAGCAGGGGTTCGATGCGCTCGCGGATCACCTCGGGTGTCAGCGGGCCGATGTGCTTCATGCGCACCACGCCCTCGCGGTCGATGATGAAGGTCTCGGGCACGCCGTAGACGCCGAAATCGATGCCGACCCGGCCGGCCCGGTCGTACAGCGACGCGGTGTAGGGGTTGCCGAACTGCGCCAGCCACTGCTGGCCGTCGGCGCGTTCGTCCTTGTAGTTCAGGCCGTAGATCGGCAGGCGCTTCTGCTTGGCGTACTCGACCAGCAGCGGGTGCTCCTGGCGGCAGGCCACGCACCACGAGGCCCAGACGTTGAGCATCCAGACCTGGCCGAGCAGGTCGGCGCGCTGGATGGTCTGGGCGCCATCGTCGAGACGCGGCAGCGCGAACTCGGGCGCCGGCTTGCCGATCAGCGGCGACGGCACTTCACGCGGGTCGCGGTTCAGGCCGACCAGCAGGAACCCCGCCAGCACCAGGAACAGCGCCAGCGGCACCAGGAACTTCAGACTCTTCATGCCTGGGCTCCTTGCAGGTCGGCACGTGCAGCGGCTTCACGGGTGGCGCGGCGATAGCGCCGGTCGGTCATGGCGAGCACGCCGCCAAGGGCCATCAGGAAGCAGCCGCCCCAGATCCAGTTGACGAAGGGCTTGACGTAGACGCGCACGATCCAGGCGTCGCTGCCGGCCACCGGCTCGCCGAGCGAGACGTACAGGTCACCGGTGAAACCGCTGCGGATGGCCGCCTCGGTCATCGGGTTGCGCTGCACGCGGTAGACGCGCTTCTCGGGGTGCATCTCGGCCACGGTCTGGCCGTTCCTGGTGACCTTGATCTGGCCTTGTGCCGCCGCATAGTTGGGGCCCTGCACTTCACGCACGCCCAGGAAGGTGAAGGTGTAGCCGGCCACCGTGGTGGTGTCGCCCAGGTTCATCTGCACGTCGCGTTCGACCTCGTAACCCTTGACCAGCGCGACGCCGAAGATGAACGCCGCCACGCCCAGGTGGGCCACCATCATGCCGACGGTGGCACGCTGCAGCTGAGCCGCGCGCTGGCGGGTCGTGGCCACGCCGGGCAGCGGGCGGATCTTCTCCCACAGGTCGGTGGCCACCGAGGTCACCACCCACCAGCCCATCAGCAGGCCGGCGGTCGTGACCAGCGTGATCTCGCCGGCCAGCCAGCCGCTGCCGAGCGCGGCCACCACCGTGACGCCGGCGGCCCAGCTCAGGCGGCGCGCCAGGTCGGGCACCTCGGCCTGCTTCCAGCGCGCCATCGGGCCCACGCCCATCAAGAACACCAGCGGCGCCATCAGCGGCATGAAGACGGTGTCGAAGTACGGCGGGCCGACCGAGATCTTGCCCATGTTCAGGGCGTCGAGCGCCAACGGGTAGAGCGTGCCCAGCAGCACCGCGCCGGTGGCCACGACCAGCAGCACGTTGTTGCCCAGCAGCAGCGTCTCGCGCGACATCAGGCCGAAACGCGCGCCCAGTCCGACGCTCGGGGCACGCCAGGCGTAGAGCGTCAGCGAAGCGCCGATCACCACCACCAGGAAACCGAGGATGAACAGGCCGCGGGCCGGGTCGGTGGCAAACGCGTGCACCGACGACAGCACGCCCGAGCGGACCAGGAAGGTACCGACCAGCGACAGCGAAAACGCCATGATCGCCAGCAGCACGGTCCAGTTCTTGAAGCTGCCGCGCTTTTCGGTCACCGCCAGCGAGTGGATCAGCGCGGTGCCGACCAGCCACGGCATGAAGGAGGCGTTTTCGACCGGATCCCAGAACCACCAGCCGCCCCAGCCCAGTTCGTAATACGCCCACCAGGAACCGAGCGCGATGCCGATCGTCAGGAACGCCCAGGCGGCGGTGGTCCAGGGCCGGCTCCAGCGCGCCCACTGGGCGTCGAGGTTGCCGCCGATCAGCGCCGCGATCGCGAACGCGAACGCCACCGAGAAGCCGACGTAGCCCATGTAGAGCATCGGCGGGTGGATCACCATGCCCGGATCCTGCAGCAGCGGGTTCAGGTCACGGCCTTCGAGCGCGGCCGGCAGCAGGCGGTCGAACGGATTCGACGTCATCAGCGTGAAGGCCAGGAAGCCCACGCTGACCATGCCCATCACCGCCAGGATGCGCGCCAGCACCGGCAGCGGCAGTTCCTTGCTGAACTGCGCCACCGCCAGCATCCACAGGCACAGCATCAGCAGCCACAGCAGCAGCGAGCCTTCATGGCCGCCCCAGATGCCGGCGATGCGATAGGCCAGCGGCAGCGCCGTGTTGGAGTGCGAGGCGACGTAGAGCACCGAGAAGTCGTGCGAGACGAAGGCGCTGCCGAGCGTGACCATCGAGATCGAGACCAGCACGAACAGCAGCCAGGTCAGCGGCCGCGCCAGCGCCATCCAGTCGGAGCGGCCGCGCTGCGCGCCCACCAGGGGCACGGTGCTCAGCACCAGTGACACCCCGACGGCGAGCCAGAGCATGAAGTGGCCGATTTCAGGAATCATCGCGGGTCTCCGGTGGCAGCCTGGCTGCTCTGCATCTGGCCGCCTTCCTTGGCGCGCTTGAGCGCCTCGGCGGCTTCGGGCGGCATGTAGTTTTCATCGTGCTTGGCCAGCACTTCCTTGGCGATGAAGGTGCCGCCCTCGACCTTGCCCTGTGCGACCACGCCTTTGCCCTCCTTGAAGAGGTCGGGCAGGATGCCCTCGAAGCGCACCGGCACCTTCTGCACCGTGTCGGTGACGACAAAGCTCACCATCACGCCCTCGCGCTTGACGCTGCCGTCCTCGACCATGCCGCCCAGGCGGAAGGTGCGGCCGTCGGGCACCTCCTTGGCGACCACCTGGCTGGGCGAATAGAAGAACACCAGATTGCTCTGGAAGGCGTTGAGCACCAGGGTGGCGATCGCGCCCACAGCGACCAGCACGCCGCCGGCGATGGCCAGGCGCTTGTGACGGGGTTTCATGACAGGGCCCGCCCGGCCGCCCGATGGGCCCTGAGCGCCCCCTCGGGGGGCAGCGAACGCAGTGAGCGTGGGGGTTGTTGCATGTCAGTTTTCCTCGTCGATCGCCGCCTTGGCGGCATGGCGGGCCCGGCGCTGGCGCTGCAGCACCAGCATGGCCTCGACGGCCATCACCAGCGCGCACATCGCGTACGAACCCCAGATGTAAAGACCATGGCCGCCCATGGAAAGGTAATCGCTCATGTCGGCCTCCCGGCCAGTTCGCCCACCCAGGCGGTCTCGCGCTCGCGCTCGAGGATGATGGCCCGGGTGCGCATGAAGACCATCGCGAACGCGTAGGCCCAGCAGGCCAGGCTCATCAGCAGCATCGCGTTGAGCATGGTCTCGGCCATCTTGGGTGCGGCGGTCAGGCTGACCGACGCGCCCTGGTGCAGGGTGTTCCACCACTTCACCGAGAAATAGATGATCGGCACGTTGACCGCGCCCACCACCGCCAGCAGTGCACCGGCCCGGTCGGCACGGCGGGTGTCGTCGATCGCCGCCACCAGCGCCATGTAGCCGAGGTAGAGCAGCAGCAGGATGAACTCGGACGTCAGCCGCGCGTCCCAGACCCACCAGGTGCCCCAGGTCGGCTTGCCCCACAGGGCGCCGGTCCACAGCGCCATGAAGGTGAACAGCGCGCCGGTCGGGGCGATGGCACGCGCGAGCATCGAGCCCATGCGCGCGTTGAAGGCCCAGCCGATCGCAGCCCAGAACGCCATCGCCAGGTACAGCACCATCGACACCCAGGCGGTCGGCACGTGGATGAAGATGACGCGATAGACCTCGCCCTGGGTGGCGTCGGTCGGGGCGATCACGAAACCGATGTACAGGCCGGCGGCCGCCAGCAGCGCCGCGGCGGTCCACAGCCAGGGCAGCAGGGCGCCGGTGAGCGCATAGAAGCGCGATGGCGCTGAGAAATGGAAAAGGTGCAGTTTCTTCATCGGGGTGGCGCGCTCGCGGGTGGCGCGCTCGCAGGGCTCAGGCAGACCGTGACAAGGGCGACAGTCTCATCGATTCCGGCAGGCTGGATTCTTGACGTAGATCATGAACGAATGGTTAGCAGGTCGGCTGGCGCACTTGCGGCGCGGCGGTAGTGTGCCGTGCACGCCATACACGACGCAGGCCGCGGCCCTTCGGCTGTCGACGACCGGCTCATTCGGTCGAGATCCGCAAGGCCGCCCCGCTGGCCAGCGGGGCGAGGCCGGCGGTGGCGATCAACAGGGCGCCGAGCAGGGCGTAGTGTGGCTGAGGCGACATACCCACTTCGACCGCCGCCACGGCGCCAGTTCCAAAAATAAGTACCGGCACCGCCAGCGGCAGCACCAGCAGGAACACCAGCATGCCGCCGCTGCGCAGGCCCAGCGTGAGCGCCGCACCGACATTGCCGAGCAGGCTCAGCACCGGCGTGCCCAGCAGCAGCCCGATCACCAGCGAGCCGATGCCCTCGGCCGACAGGTCGAACATGACGCCGAACAGCGGCGCCGTCAGCACCAGCGGCAGCCCCGTCAGCAGCCAGTGCGACAGCGACCGCGCCAGCGCGACCAGCGCCAGCGGCTGGCCGCTCAGCAGCATCTGCTCGAGCGAGCCGTCGGCGTGGTCGGCGGCGTAGAGCTGGTTGATCGACAGCATCGCCGCCAGCAGCGCGCAGACCCACACCACGCCCGGCGCGATCTGGCGCAGGGTTTCGGTCTCGGGCCCGACGCCGAGCGGGAACAGCCCGGCGGCGACGATGAAGAACACCAGCGGCAGCGCCGCCTCGCTGCGCCGGCGCGCGGCCAGGCGCAGGTCGCGCATCACCAGTGCCAGCAGCGGCGCGAAGCCGGTGTCAGGCGTGGCTTCGGCTTCGGACGTGATGAGCGCACTCATGAGCGCTCCTCGACGCCATTGCGGCCCAGCCAGACCGTCTGCGCCGGCGGCGCGGTGGCGGCCAGCGGCTGGTGGCTGGTGAGGATGGCGCTGCCGCCACGCGCCAGGTGTTCGCCCAGCAGGCCGTCGAGCGCGCCGATGCCGGCGCTGTCGAGCGCGTCGTAGGGCTCGTCGAGGATCCACGGCAGCGGCGCGTCCTCGAGCGCCAGCCGCGCCAGCGCGACCCGGCGGCGCTGGCCCTGCGAGAGCGTGCGCACCGGCGCGTCGATCCGGCTGGCCATGCCCATGCGCGTCAGCGCCGCGGGCACCGCCGCCCCGCCCTGCCCGGTCGAACGACCGTGCAGGCGCGCCATGAAGGTCAGCGTCTCGGCCGCGCTCAGATCCTCTTTCAGGCCGTTGGCATGGCCGATGTAGACCGGTCGCAGCCCGAGCGCCGCGGCCTTGCGCACCGGCCGGTCGGCCAGCAGCACGTCACCGGACTCGGGCGCCGCCAGGCCGGCCAGCAGGCGCAGCAGGCTGGTCTTGCCGCGGCCGTTGTCGGCGCGCAGCCAGATCAGCCGGCCGGGCTGGAGCTGCAGGTTCAGGCCGCTGAAGAGGCGGCGCTCGCCGCGCCGGCAGGCGAGATCGACGGCGCGCAGGCAGGCCCCGCCAGCGTGCAGGGACGCATCGGATGGCGACTCAGAAGTCGTAACGTCCACCAAGGTAGTAGAAGACACGGTTGCTATTTTCGTTGCGGGTGGGGCTGGTGATGTGCGTGACTTCATAGTCCAGCGACGACTCCAGCACCCAGGACTGTGCCACGCGCCATGACACCCGCAGCCCCGGCTTCCATCGGACCAGATCCAGACCGTCGGTGCCGCTCTGCCGGTAGTACTGCAGCGACGGCTCCAGCTGCCAGGCCTCGTTGAGCGCCGACAGGTTGTTGTACGACAGCAGCAGGCCCTTGAAGGTGGGCGCGGTCTGGTAGCTGGCGTTGAAGACGTGGGTGTCGCGCGCCGAGTAGAGGTTGTTGCCGATCAGCTGGCCGCCCAGGCTCCAGATGTTGCCGGTGGCGGGCTGGCCGTCGGGCAGGATCTCGGGCACCGGCGCGATCGCACCGATGCTCGACAGCCGCACGTCGCCGCCGATCTGCCAGCGCGGGTTGAGCGGCGTGGTCACGCCCAGCAGCGCCTGGTTCGAGAACGCGGTGGTGGTGCGCACGTAGTCGCGCAGCGTCTCCAGGTTGCGCAGCGCCAGCGCGTCGCTCAGGCGCACCGGGATCGGCCCGCCGTTGGGATCCTGGAAGAACAGCGCGTTGCCCAGCATCAGCAGCGGCTGGGCGCGCCGGTCGAGCATAAAGTTGACGCTGGTGCCGGCCGCGCCCTCGGCGTCGATCTGCTGCCAGGTCCCTTGCACCGAGGCGACGTTGACGGCGCGCAGCACGGTGTCGTAGTCGAGGCTGCCGGAGACGAAGGTACCGCCGTTGAAATAGCGCACGTCGGTGCCGAGCGCACGCCGGTCGGTCACGCCGTCGATCTTCTGCTCGATCGCGTAGAGGCTGCCGCCGACGTGCTCGGTGATGGCGTCGGCATCGACCGAGGTGCCGAAGAAATAGCGCCGGGTCTGCTGCAGCTTGTCGGCCGGGCGGCCGCCGACCACGTTGACCTTCCACTTCGGCGCGAACGCGTAGCCGGCCTGCAGGCCGTCGAAGCGCCCGAGGATGCCGCCGCCCAGCGGCGACTGCCGGCCCAGCCGCACGCTGGTGCCGGTCTTGAACGAGCGGTGGTCGACGTACAGCGCCGAGAGCTTGTTGCGGTCGGGCTTGCCGGCCAGCATGTTGGCCTGGTAGCTGTCGCGGAAGACGAAACGCAGGTCCTGCTCGGCATCGCGGTGGCGGTAGTTCAGGTCGACGTTGGCGATCGCCAGCTTCTGGTCGACGCCCGAGATCGTCGGGTTCTGCACCAGCTCGGGCAGGCCGCCGATGCTGGAATCGCGGAACTCCTCCGAGCGGATCTGCGACTGGCCGCCGTAGTAGTACAGCCCGGCCGAGCCGTTGAGGGTGGTGGTGGCCGGCACCGGCGGGCGCTCGGCGCGCACCGCCTCGGTCGCGCCGGGCGCGGGCAGCGCCGCCAGCCGGGCGGCGACCCGCTTGGCGTCGGCGCCGGTCGGGTAGAGCTTCAGGAACAGCTCGAACTCGCGCCGCGCGCGGGTGGTTTCGCCGGCCTTCAGGCGCACCACGCCGATCAGCTCCTGGGCCTCGCGCGAGGCGCGGTTGGGCGGCAGGTCGAGCACGCGGTTGAGGGCCTCGAGCGCAGTCGGCAGGTCGCCGCGGGCGTCGGCCGCCTGCGCCAGCGCCAGGTCGGCCGGGCCGGCCCGTTCGGGGTCGATCGGCGTGGCGGCGGGGGCTGTGGGGGCGGCCGAAGGTGTGTCGGCGGTGGCGGGAGCCGCTGCTGCAGCGGCGGCCGTCGGTGCGCCCGGCAGCGCCATCACGCTGGCCTTGGGGAAGCGCTTGCGCAGCAGGCCGAGCGCGCGGGCGGCTTCGGCCTGGCTGGCGAACGGGCCGAGCGTGAGCTCGTAGAGCGTCACGCCGTCGACCACCCGCTGCGCCGTGCCGAGCTGGTAGTCCTGCAGCGCCGCGGGCACCGGTGCGGGCAGTTGCAGGCTCGGGTCGGTGCTGCTGTGCAAGACCACCACCAGCCGCTGGCCGGGCTGCGCCTGCGGCAAGGCGGCCACCGGCACGGCCGGCTGGACCTTGGCGCCCAGGCCGTCGAGCACCACCTCGATGCTGCGGTTGTCGCGCCCGGCGCGCACCCGCAGGCGGCTGGGCGGCGAGGTGCGGATCACCAGCTTGCGCTCGGTGGTGCTGCCGCCGACCGGCTCGTCGCTGATCGTCAGCGTCGGCAGGCCGCCGCCGCCGGCGATGCGGCGTTCGGCCGGCAGCTGCGGCGCGCCCTGGGCGCCGGGGCCTTCGAGCACCTCGTAATAGGCCTGCGCCAGCTCGCCGGTGCGCGAACTGACGCTGCGCACGTAGCGCACCGGCACGGTCAAGCGCACCTGCGCGACCGCGTCGGCGCCCTCGCGGCGCAGTTCGACATCGTCGAGCACCTGTGCGCGGACCGCGGTGGTGGCGGCGAACAGGCAGATCGCGGCGGCCAGCGGCACGAGGGCCGGCAGGGCGCAAGGGGTTGAAAAGGCACGCGACACGGTGATGGATCCTCGGGCAGGCGCCGGCAGCGCCGATGCGCCGCGGGCCGGGTTGTTGTCAGGACAGCGGCGCCGCGAAACAGCGCGCGGCGCCGGGGGCTCAATCCCACTTCGAGTAGGCGGCGCCCTTGTTGCCCAGCGGGCGGTGGCAGCCCGACTGCGAGCAGTCGGTCGGCAGCGGCGAGCTGCGTTCGTGGGTGAGCGACTTCTTTTCCATGTTGCCCAGGAAGGCGGTGCCGCTCTGATGGCAGGCCTTGCACCAGCCCGCGCCGTTGCCCAGGCTGTTGTTGTGGTTCATGCGCACGCTGGTCCAGACCGCCGTGCCGGTGTGGCAGGCGTTGCAGTCGAGCGTCGAGCCGTTGAGCAGCTGGATGCCCTCGGGGATGTGGTTGCCCGGCTTGGTCAGCGCCCCCACCGTGCCCTGCGACACGTAGGCGCCGCTGTGGCAGGTCTTGCAGGTGGTGGTGGTGACGACGCTGTGGTTCATCGTCACGGCCGCCGCAAAGCTCGTCTGCGAGCGGTGGCACGAGTCGCACTTGGCCACGCCCGACGACACCGGAACGTGCGTCGCCGGTTTGCCCTTGGCGCCGACGTTGTTGTGGCAGCTGTCGCAGGTGCCGGTGCCGACCGCGTTGGCGGCCGAGTGCGCAAAGGTCGCGCTCGCCCAGCTGGTGGTGCCGCGGTGGCAGCTGTCGCACGACGCGGTCGTCGCCACGTGGCCGGCCGACTTGCCGCTCGCCAGGCTGCCGTTGTGGCAGCTCGCGCACTGCCCCGTCACGATCACCTGGCTGTGGTTCCAGCTGCTGGGCACCCAGCCGCTGGTGGTGTGGCAGGCGATGCAGTTGGCGGTGCCGGTCGGGATGTGGGTGGCGGTCTTGCCGGTGGCGGTGCTGCCGTTGTGGCAGCTGGCGCAGTTGGTCGCCACGTTGAAGGTGCTGTGGTCGACCCGGGTGCCGGCGGTCCAGCTGGTGGTCGACTTGTGGCAGGTGTCGCACGACGCGGTGGTGACGATGTGACCGGCCGACTTGCCGCTCGCCATGCTGCCGTTGTGGCAGCTCGCGCACTGGCCCGTCACCAGCACCTGGCTGTGATTCCAGCTGCTGGGCACCCAGCCGGTGGTGGTGTGGCAGGCCACGCAACTGGCGGTGCCGGTCGGGATGTGGATGGGCGTCTTGCCGGTGGCGGTGCTGCCGTTGTGGCAGCTCGCGCAGTTGGTGGCGGCCGTGAAGGTGCTGTGGTCGACGCGGGTGCCGGCGGTCCAGCTGGCGGTCGACTTGTGGCAATTTTCGCAGGTGGTGGCGGTGGCGTGGATCGGCGTGGCGGGCTTGCCGACCGCCGGCGCAAAGCGGCCGGTGTGGCAGGTGGCGCATTGCGCGATCACGCTGAAGCTGCTGTGCACGCGCGCCGGCAGCCAGCTCTTGAAGCCGCTCTTGTGGCAGCTGTCGCAGCTGGCGTTGCCGATGCCCGAGACCGCCGTGTTGGGCACGTGCACCGCCGAGCGCCCGGTGGCACGCGCGCCGTTGTGGCAGCTGGTGCAGGTGCCGGCCGTCACGCCGGCGTGGTCGAAACCGGCCGCCGGCAACCAGGCGCTGCTGCGGTGGCAGCTGTCGCACGAGGCGGCGGTGACGATGTGGTTGACGCTCTTGCCCGGCGCGGTGCGGCCGTTGTGGCAGGTCATGCAGGTGCCACGCGCCACGCCGGCATGGCTGAAGCGCGCGCCGCTGAAGCTCTGCGTGCTGTGGCAGGTTTCGCAGGGCGCCGTCGTCGGCAGGTGGTTGCTCGACTTGACGGTGTTGCCGCGCGACTGGCGCCCGCCGCTGCTGTGGCAGGTGGTGCAGTCACGGGGCGTGCCCTTGAAGACGCCGTTGATGTGGCACGACTCGCAGCGCTCGCTGGCGTGCACGCCGCTGAGGATGAAGCCGGTGCGGGTGTGGTCGAAACCCTTGGCGCCGGTCTGCGCCTGGGCCGGCTGGCCGATCAGCAGCCACAGCGGCAGCAGGATCAGCATCAGCAACTTCATCAGCCCCGGACGCGAGGGCGCGCCGGGCCGCGGTGGCACGCGATTCATGTCGGATTCCTTTCACGGCCGTTCATGGCCGCGCTGGGTGGGGGATTGAGAAAACGTCGTGCGGCGTGGCTGGCCTGGCCAAGGGTTTCGGCCACTTCAGCCACACCGGCCAGGCCGCGCGCCGCGCCCGGATCGAGCCGGTCGTCGACGCTGCCGCGCATGCCACGGTTGATCACGCGCTTCCAGCGATCGACCACATGGCACTGTTCGCAGCGGCTGCCGAAGCTGCCGTCGTGCACGTCGTCCTTGCGGTGACAGCCGATGCAGGCCTGGCCGACCGGCGCGGTGGCCTTGCCACGTGGCGCTTCCCGCGTGTGGCACGAGGTGCACGCCAGCTTGCGGTGCGGGCCTTCGAGGCGGTAGTCGGTCTGCTTGTCGTGATTGAAATTCCACAGCGCCCAGTCGCGGGTGTTGTGGCAGCTCTCGCACGACACGCCCAGCGTCAGCTTGTGCTTGTCGGCCTTCTTGTGGCAGCTGTAGCAGTCGCTCGGCGCGTCCTTGAAGCGCGCGCTGGTGTGGCAGTCCTTGCAGGCGGTCACGACGTGGCGGCCGGTCAGCGCGAAGCGGCTCTTGGCGTGGTCGAAGCCGACCAGCGTCTTCCAGTTCTTGTCGATGTGGCAGCTCTCGCAGCGCTGGCCCTGCTGGCCTTCGTGCTTGTCGTCCTTCTTGTGGCAGCTGTAGCAGTCGGTCGGCGTGTTGCGGTAGCTCTTGAGGTTGACATGGCAGGCCTTGCATTCGACCTTCGGGCCGGCATGGCCGTTGCGCAACTGGAACTTGGTCTTGTCGTGATCGAAGCGGCCCTTGGTGGTCTTCCAGTCGCTCGCGCCGTGGCAGCTTTCGCAGGCGCGGCCGAGCGTGCCCTCGTGCTTGTCGTCCTTCTTGTGGCAGCCGATGCAGTCCTTGGGCGCCTCGTTGTAGACCAGCGACTTGTGGCAGGCCTTGCACTCGGTGTCGACGTGCTTGCCCAGCAGCGGGAATTTCGTCTTGTCGTGGTCGAACTTGCCGAGTTCCTTCCAGCCGCGTTCGTTGTGGCACGAGCTGCAGTTCTGGCCCAGGCTGCCCTTGTGCTTGTCGTCCTTCTTGTGGCAGCTCAGGCAGTCGCTGGCGAGCTTCTGCTTGTAGAGCGGGCCGGTGTGGCAGGTCTTGCATTCGAGCGGTTTGTGCAGGCCCTTGAGCGCGTACTTGGTGTCGGCGTCGTGGTTGAAGGTGCTGGGTTTCCAGCCCTTCGCGTTGTGGCAGCTCTCGCACTTGGTGCCGTACTGGCCCTGGTGGCCGCGGCGGCCCTTGATCAGCTGTTCGTCGTCCTTCTTGTGGCAGCCGATGCAGGTGCGCGGCGCATCTTGATAGCGCTGATCCTTGTGGCAATCGCTGCACGAGGCGTCGGCATGCTTGAAGTCGAGCGCGAAGCGGGTCTTGGCGTGGTCGAAGGTGGTCTTCTTCCAGTCGGATTCACCGTGGCAGCTCTCGCACTTGGGGCCCAGCGCGGCCTTGTGCACGTCGTCCTTCTTGTGGCAGCTGTTGCACTCGAGTGCCGCCTCGCGCCACTTCTTGCCGGCCACGTGGCAGCTCTTGCATTCGGTCGTGACGTGCTTGCCGCGCAGGGCGAAGTCCGACAGCTTGTCGTGATCAAAGGCCTTCTGATCGAGCTCGACGATCTTGGCGTTGCGGCCCTTGTGGTCGGTGTGACACGTGCGGCAGGCCTGCGGCTGCTCGGCCAGCTTGCGGCCATGGAAACCGGCGCGCTGGCGCAGGTCGGCACCGACGTCCTTGTGGCACTCGGTGCACAGGCCGTCCTGCGCGGCACGGTCGAACTTGACGTGGCAGCTCTTGCAGTCGGCCTCGGCCTTGGCATGGCCGGTGATCAGCTTGCCGGGGGCGAGCACCGACTCGATGCCCTGCGCCGACGCGGGGGTCGGCAGGCCCCAGGCCAGCGCGGCCAGCAGCAGCACGGCGCACAGGCGCAGCAACGCCTGCCATGCGCGCGATGAAGTCGTGCCCGGCTGCGGCAGCGTGACGGGAGCGCACGCCACGTCAGTAGGCGTGCACGGCTACGACATGCACCACACCGGCGATCACCAGCAGGAACACGAACGGGATGTGCGCCACGTGCCAGAGCGCGAACAGCCGCTCCCAGGCGGCGAACAGCGCCACCCGCATCACCGCCGTGAAATACGCGACCACCGCGCGCCGCACCACGCGCTGGCGGCGGCGCAGGTTGGTGCCGTCCCAGCCCTGCTCGGCGGCCAGCTGGCGCAAGGCCAGGCGGGCCTGATGCTGCACCCGCAGGCGCAGCATCCAGCTGCGCACCGGCAGCACCAGCAGCAGGCGCACCCAGTGGCGGCCGGCGCTGGTGGCGCGGTCGAGCGCGTCGCGCTCGAAGGCGTCCAGCGCGGCCTGCACCGTCGGCGCGAACCACAGCACCGAGCGGCGATCGCCGTCCAGCCCGTTGTGCTCGCGCAGGTCGCGCAAGGCGTTGCGTTCGGCCACCAGGCCGCGGTTGACACGCACGTACAGAAAGCGCCCCAGCACGCCGCTGCCGGCCACCACCAGCATGCTGTAGAGGGCCGCCGCCGCATTGAGCGAACTGGCCTGGAAGCGGCAGTGCAGCAGGATCAGCAACGGCCCGCCGATGCCCAGCAGCATGTGACCCCACAGCCAGGCCTTGACCTTGCCCCAGCGGTGCAGCACCCGAACATGCTTTCGCAAGGGATAGAGCAGCAGCAGCAGCATCATCGAGCCGCCGACCACGCCGAGCCAGTAGCCGACGTCGTCGCCGGACTCGAACCAGCCGAGCTGGCTGACCTGCCAGGTCGAGCCCAGCAGGGTGACCAGCCCGATCAAGGTCAGCCAGCCGGTGGGCACGCGGCGCACGGCCCCTTCCTGCGGGGCATCGCGGCGCGCGGCGGGCGGCGACACGGCATGTGGCGCGCGGGCAGGAAGTTGAAGGGCGGTTGTCACGTGGGCTGTCCTGTGGCGGACTGCAGCGGAAATATCGGGTTATTCAACCCGATAACCGGATGCAGAATGGATTTATTTCCCACCAATACTAGGAGGAGCCCCTGAATAGTGCCTTAAGGTCGGCGTGATAAATGGTAAGCAAGACACATTTGCGCGCCGCAATCCACTGGGAATCGGGCTTTCGACGCACCGCAATGTCAGGCCACGCACCTTGTGCGTGCCAGGAGCACCGGAATGCACGACTATTCCGCGTCAATTGACCCAATGGCGGGTTGACACCCCCAGCCCAGCACCCCCGCCGGCGACGGGGCCGCGTCTACATTCGCCCGGCACTTGTTACAAACAGGCCGGTCGCATCCGCAAAAACCCTGATCCCTGTGGGCTCATCCGGGACGGCTGGTGACCAGCCGCAAGGACGGCAGACTGCCGGTACGCACGGCGTTGCGGCCGGCCTGCTTGGCCTCGTAGCAGGCCAGATCGGCGCCATTGAGCACGCCGGCCACGTCGACGCCGCCGGCCGGGATCTCCACCACGCCGACACTCGCACCCACGCTCAGCTCGTGTTCGCCCCAGCGCACGATCACCTGCTCGACCGCCAGACGCACCTTGTGCGCGATGCGTTCGGCCGCGGCCAGGTCGCAGGCACCGAGCACGATCGCGAACTCGTCGCCACCCAGTCGCGCCACCAGTTCGTCGCGCCGCACGCTGGCTGCGAGCGCCTGCGCCACCTCGCGCAGGACCTGGTCGCCGGCGGCGTGGCCGGCGCTGTCGTTGACCTGCTTGAAGCGGTCCAGGTCGATGAACAGCGCCGCCGCCGTCATGCCCGGCTGCATGTGGGCGAGCAGGCGCGCCAGTTCATGCTCGAAGTGGCGCCGGTTGACCAGCCCGGTCAGGGCGTCGTGGTTGGCGGTCCAGGCCAGTTCGCGATGGGCTTCGCGCTCGTCGGTGACGTCGCGCAGCAGCCAGATCGTGCCGGCTGCCGCATCGCTCACGTTGACCGGACGGCCGTGCAGTTCGCCGATGAAACGACCGCCGTCGCGGCGCAGGAATTCGAAGTCGCCGACAAACGGCCGACCCGCGGCGAAGGCATCGGCCACATCCGGGCCGACCTGTTCGTAATCGGCCTCGGAGGCATAGATCAGCCGTGCCGGCTCGCCCACCAGCGCCCCGACGGGATAACCGAGCAGGCGGCACCACTCGTCGCTGACCACCTCGAAATGGCGCGCCCGCGTGAAGGCCAGTCCCATCGGCGCGGTGCTCATCACCGAGCGCAGCTTGTCGAGCAGCGAGGCGTTGCTGGCTTCGACACGGGCCTGCGCACGCAGCGAATCGCGCAGCGCGAGCTCGAGTTCGCCGACCTCGCCGGGCGCATCGGGCCAGCCCTCCTCGAGCGGCAGGCCGTCGGGGCCGAGGGCACGGGCGCGCTCTTCGAGGCGGTCGAGCGGACGCAGCAGCCGCACCAGCCACCACCACAGCAGGCCCGTCGCCAGCAGCGCCACGCCGGCGGCGTAGCCGAGGGCCTCGCGCACGGCGAGCTGGAAGCCGCCCAGCAGCGCCTCGCTCGACACCACCCGGAACACCATCCAGTCGGCCCCCGCCACACCGGCCTTGGCCACCACGTAGCCGGCCTCGTTGACGGCGTCGGGCAGCGGCTCGATCGGCCGACCCGATCGCACCCACTGCGCCACCGTCGACTGCAGGCCGGGCACCGATTCGACCGGCCGCATCACCATCGCGGGGTCGGGGTGCGCCAGGATCAGGCCCGACGCATCGGCGACGACCGTCTGCACCACCGTGCGGCCATCGGAGCCGGTGGCGGCCAGATCGGCCAGCAGGTCATGGGAACTCAGGCGCAGCGTGCCGAGCAGAACGGCACCGCCGGTCGGGCCGACCGACGCGACCGGCATCGTCAGCACGACGACGGGCTCGCGCGACAGCCGCCCGATCATCGGCTCGGAGACGATCGGCCGGCCCAGCTGCACGGTCTGCCGGAAGTAGGGGCGATCGGCCACCGAGAGGCCGTCCTGGCGAATGCCCGAACCGTCGCGCACGGCCAGCACGCGGCCGTCTGCCGACACCAGCGCGATGTTGGCGAACAGCGTGGCCAGCACCTGGCGCTGCTGCATGTAGCGCACCTGGGCGGCCGGATCGGTGAGGATGGTGGCGTCGACCGGTGCCGCCGCCGCCCGCAATGCGACCTGCAGCAGCACGATGCGCTGGCGCAGCACGGTGGCCAGGTGCTCGGCATTGGCCGCTTCGCTGTCGAGGATGGCCTGCTCGGTGTGGCGGCCACCGCGTTCGAGCATCAGGCTCGACACCACGACCACGCTCAGGGCGATGATCACGCCGCTGGCCAGCGCCAGCCGCAACTTCAGCGAACCGGCCCAGCTGCGCAAGCGTGCGACCCAAGCCGGCCGAGGTCTGATCATTGTTTTTCCATGAGGGAAAACAGTGTATCGAAGCCGCTTCAGGGCGCGGACCTGCATCCGGCCGGAACGCGGGTGCGCCGGCCGTCGGTCATGTTCGGTTCAGGTGAGCTTGAAGGATGCCACCTTGTCGTCGAGCGTCAGGCCCTGGTCGCTCAGCGCGTTCGAGGCCGACGCCATCTGCTCGACCAGCCGGCGGTTCTCCTGCGTCACCGTGCTCAGGCCGCGCAGCTCGGCCAGGATGTCCTGCGAGTTCTGCTGGCCGGCGCGCGTCAGCGAGACCACCTGCTGCATTTCCGCGTGGATGCGGTTGACCTGTTCGTCGGTGGTGTGCAGCGCCGACACCGCCTCGCCGGCGAGCGCATGGCCGTGCGAGATGTCGTCGGTGGAGCGGCCGATGATGTCGCTGATGCGGCGCGCCGATTCGGCACTGCGCTTGGCCAGGCTGCGCACCTCTTGCGCCACCACCGCGAAGCCGCGGCCAGCGTCGCCCGCCTTGGCCGCCTCGATCGAGGCGTTGAGCGCCAGGATGTTGGTGCGGAAGGCCAGGTTGTCGATCAGCTCGACGATCTCGCCGATCTCGCGGCCACGCTTCTGCAGCGACTGCATGCGCTCGTCGAGCTGCTGCATCTGATGGCGCGCATGCGCGGCATCCAGGCGCATGCGCTGCACCACGCCCTCGGCCAGGTCGACCCGGTTGCCGCAGGCGTCGAGCTGCTCGATGTAGCGGCCCACGCCCTGCAGGATCTGCTCGATCGACTGCGCCGACACGCTGGTGCGGCGCGCCAGATCCTGGTTGCCGCCGGCGATCTCGCGCGAGGCATGCGAGGCGGCGGCGACACCCTGGCGCACCACCGCGAACAGATCGGCCAGCCGCGCCAGCGATTCACCCAGCGAATGCATCGCCTGCGCCACCTCGTCGCGGCCCCACGGCGCCGGACGCGCGCTCAGGTCGCCGCTGGCCATGCGGCCGACCTGGTCCTTGAGCTGCAGCAGGCCGCCGTCGATGACGCGGTAGAACGACAGCAGCACGTACACCGCCAGCGCCAGGCAGCCCGCCACGGTCGCCAGCAGCCAGCTGAAGTGGCTGGCCTGCGCGGGCATGTTGCGTTGCACCTCGTACAGCAGCACCAGCACCGGCAGCAGGAAGGTCATGCCCACCAGCAGCGCCTTGCCCTTGACCGACAACGCGCGCATCAGCCTCACGCCGGGCGCGAACACGCCGTGGTAGCGGAAGAACTCGTGCAGGCCGCCGCGACGTGCAGATGCGGCCGTGTCGGCCGCGCCTGTGGCCGCACCCGGCTGGCGCTGCCATGGCAACGACCAAAGGAGCTGGATACGCATCAATTGCCTTCGTGTGTCAGATCTGCCGGGTCGGTGCCGCGATGGCCGCCACAGTTTTCATGCGGTGTGCCGATACGGCAGGCAGCGCGCCACGGTCTGTTCAATCCCTGACCGGATTGTTGACGGCCGGCACCCGGCCCCAAGCGCGCAACTGCGGCAGGAATCCCGGTGATTTCGGCGCCTGGCCGAGGGCCGAGTCGCGCCACAGTGAAGCCTGTTCCCACCGGGCCCGGACGAGCCGGAGGGTCAGGCGCAAACCGGTGACGACCGATTTATCAGATTCAGCGAGGTTCCATGCGACATCGACCGTCGATCCAGCCCGGCCTGCCGACCAGGACGCAGCCATGAACGCCCGCCCGCTCTCGAACGAGGCCTCCGAAGCCCCGACCGCGGCCGTGCTGCCCACGGCCCTGGCCGCGCTGAGCAGTTTCGGCGCCGCGATGGCGGCCAGCGAGGCCGGCCCCTGGGCCTGGCTGGTGGCCGCCGCCGGTGGCGCGGCGGTGGCCTGGCTGGCACGCCCGCGCGGCGCGCAGCGCCACCACGACGACCGCGACGACGCCCAGGGCGCGCGCCTGATGGTCGGCAAGGTGGTGCCGGTCTGGCGGCGCCATGTCGAAGCCTCGAAGCAAGAGGCCGACAAGGGCATCAACCACCTGCTGGAAAGCTTCTCGAGCCTGTCCGACGGTCTGTCGGCCGCCGCCCAGCAGAGCCAGGGCGACCCGATGGGCCTGCGCGCGGGCACCACCGACGAACTGCTCGAGCAGCACGCCGACGCCATCGACGCCCTGCTGCAGCCGATGCAGGAGGCGCGCAGCCAGCGCGAGGCGATGCTCGGTCAGGTGCTGACCCTGCACGACGACCTGGCCGAGCTGCAGCACATCGCCAAGGAAGTGCGCCAGATTGCCGCGCACACCAACCTGGTGGCGCTCAACGCGTCGATCGAGGCACACCGCGCCGGCCGCGAAGGCCAGGGCTTCACGGTGGTGGCGCAGGAGGTGCGCGCGCTGGCCAGCCAGTCCGACAGCGCCGGCGTGCGCATCGCCCGGCGCATCGACCAGCTGGCCGAGCGCATCAGCCAGACCCGCGACCAGGCGCTGGTGCAGTCCGGCAGCGACGAGGAACTGCGCCTGCGCGCCCGCATGCAGGCCCGCGACGTGATCGGCGTGCTGGTGCGCGACCTGTCGCGCTCGCTGCAGTCCTCGCGCGAACTGCAGGCGGTCAGCCTGCAGATGAGCAACGACCTGGAACAGATCTTCATGGGTTTCCAGTTCCAGGACCGGCTGACCCAGATGCTCGACGCCATCGGCAGCGACATGGCGCGCTTCGCCGACTGGGTCGACGAACACCAGGACGCCAGCCAGGCCGACGCGGCGCGCTGGCTCGAGGAGCTGGAGCGCACCTACACGATGGAAGAGCAGCGCAACCATCACCACGGCACCGTCGACATCAAGCGCAGCACCGGGGTCGATTTCTTTTGATGAGGAGTGAAACGATGAGCAATACCGTGATGGTGGTGGATGACTCCAGCAGCTTCCGCACCGTGGTGACGCTGGCGCTCAAGCGCGTCGGCTACGGCGTGGTCGAAGCCAGCGACGGACGCGACGCCGTGCGCAAGCTCGACGCCCAGCCGATCGACCTGATCGTCTGCGACGTCAACATGCCCGAGATGGACGGCATCAGCTTCGTGCGCCACGTGCGCGGCACGGTCAAGCACCGCAGGACGCCCGTGATCATGCTGACCACCGAAACCAGCGACGCCAAGAAACAGGCCGGCCGCGACGTCGGCGCCAATGCATGGATCACCAAGCCCTTCCAGCCCTCCAAGCTGGTCGAGATGGTGGGCAACTACTTCAAGGGGTGAACGAGATGAGCAAAACCGTGATGGTCGTCGACGACTCGAGCAGCTTTCGCACGGTCGTCAAGCTGGCGCTGCAGAAGGCCGGCTACAGCGTGGTCGAAGCCGGCGACGGCAAGGATGCCGTGGCCAAGCTGACCGGCCAGAAGATCAACCTGATCGTCTGCGACGTCAACATGCCCAACATGGACGGCCTGGCCTTCCTGCGCCACATCAAGGCGCTGGCGGCCTACAAGTTCACGCCGGTGATCATGCTGACCACCGAGAGCCAGGAAGCCAAGAAGGCCGAGGGCCGCGCCGCCGGGGCACGCGCCTGGATCACCAAGCCCTTCCAGCCCTCGCAGCTGGTCGAGGCGGTCAACAAGCTCTGCGTCTGAGGCCCGGCGATGGACACCGGACACGGCCAGCCGGCGCTGCCCTTCGCCCTCGGCGGCGAGCTGTGCATCCAGACCGCCGCCGAGCAGCGCCAGGTGCTGATCGATGCGCTCGGGCAGGCCGACGGCCGTGACCTCGCGCTCGACCTGCACGAGATCCACGGCTGCGACAGCGCCGGCGTGCAGCTGCTGCTGGCCACCCGCCTGCAGCTGCAGCGCAGCGGCCGGCGCCTGCACCTCGAGGCGCTGAGCCCGGTGGTGCGCGAGGTCCTGCGCACCTACGGCCTGCAGGCCCTGTTCGACAGCCCCCCGACGCCCGGCGACCGACGCGAGACACAGTCATGACCGACGACGACATCCTGGCCGCAGCACGCGAGGGCTTCCTCGAAGAAGCCGACCAGCTGCTGCAGCAGTTCGAGGAATCGCTGCTCGGGCTCGAATCCGATCCGCAGGACTTCGAGCTGCTCAACGCCGCCTTCCGCGCCGCCCACACCATCAAGGGCACCGCAGGCCTGTTCGGCTGCGACGCGGTGGTCGGCTTCACGCACGAGGTCGAGACCCTGATGGAGGCGCTGCGCAGCGGCGAACTGGCCGTCAGCGAAGCGATCTTCGCTGCCCTGCTGCAGGCCCGCGACCAGATGGGCCGCCTGCTCGAGGAAGTGCGCGCCGATCGGGGCACCCTCGAACTGTGCGACGCCGACGTGCAGGCCATGAGCCAGCGCCAGGCCGACGAACTGCGCGCCCTGATGGGCCTGGCGCCGCTGGGCGCGGCCACGCATGACGGCGCGCCGGACACCCCCGTCGCCCCGGCCGCCGGCGCCGGGCTCTGGCACCTGTCGCTGCGCTTCGGCGGCGACGCGCTGCGCAACGGCCTCGACCCGCTGTCGTTCATCCGCTACCTCGACACCGTCGGTACGGTCGCCGCGATCGACACGGTCTGCGACAGCCTGCCCGAACTGGCCGAGCTCGACCCCGAGCACTGCCACCTCGGCTTCGAGATCCGACTGGCCAGCTCGGCCGACCGGCAGGCCATCGAACAGGTCTTCGAGTTCGTGCTCGACGACTGCTCGCTGCAGCTGCTCGCCCCCGACGCCAGTGCCGCAGACTACGACCGCCTGCTCGACCAGCGCAGCGGCGGCGATGCCGACGCACGCGAGGCGCTGCTGCAGCGGTGGCTGGCCCAGGGCGTGCCGCTGGCGCTGCGTCCGGCGGTGCCTGCCGCTGCGGCAAACGCCCTGCCGCCGACCGGATCGAACCCGGCCGCCGACACGCCCGACCTGCCACCCGAGAGCGCCCCGGTGGTGGCGATCGAGCGCCGCGACGGCGAGCGCGAGCGGCGCAAGGAAAGCGAACGGCGCGCCGGCGCCAAGGACCGGCGCGGCGACGACACCCGCTTCCTGCGGGTCAGCGCCGACAAGCTCGACCACCTGATCGACCTGATCGGCGAGCTGGTGATCGCCGGCTCGGGTGCCGAGCTGGTGGCCCAGCGCGAACAGTCACCGGCCTTCATGGAAGCCGCGCTGCGCATCCACGACCTGGTGCAGGAGGCACGCGACGGCGCGCTCGGCCTGCGCATGGTGCCGATCGGCGAGACCTTCGCGCGCTTCCAGCGCGTGGTGCGCGACGTCAGCAAGGCGCTGGGCAAGGACGTCGAACTCGAGATCACCGGCGGCGACACCGAGATGGACAAGTCGATGGTCGAGGCCATCGCCGACCCGCTGATGCACCTGGTGCGCAACAGCCTCGACCACGGCATCGAAGGCGGCGACGAGCGCGCCGCCAGCGGCAAGAACCCGCGCGGCAAGCTCGCGCTCAACGCCTATCACGAGAGCGGCCAGATCGTCATCGAGGTCAGCGACGACGGCCGCGGCCTGGCGCGCGAGCGCATCCTGGCCAAGGCGATCGAACGCGGGCTGATCGACGGCGACACCGTGCTCACCGACGCCGAGGTCAACCTGCTGATCTTCGCGCCGGGTTTCTCGACCGCCGAGAAGGTGACCGACATCTCCGGGCGCGGTGTCGGCATGGACGTGGTCAAGCGCAACATCGACGCACTGCGCGGCCACATCCAGATCGCCAGCACCGTGGGCCGCGGCACCACGATGCAGATCCGCCTGCCGCTGACGCTGGCGATCATCGACGGCTTCCTGACCAGCATCGGCGACGTGCATTACGTCGTGCCGCTGGAGGGCGTGGTCGAGTGCATCGAGACCCCGCCGGCCTGCCGTGCCGGTGCGAGCGGTGGCGTCGGCCCACGCCTGTCGGGCTGCTTCGACCTGCGCGGCGAGGTGCTGCCCTACGTCGACCTGCGCACCTGCTTCCAGCTCAGGAGCGCGCCGCCGGCACGCCAGAGCATGCTGCTGGTGCGCACCGCCACCAGCAAGGTCGGCCTGCTGGTCGACCGCCTGCTGGGCGAACACCAGACCGTGCTCAAGCCGCTGGGGCGGGTGTTCCAGCAGCTGCCGGGCATCGCCGGCTCGACCATCCTGGGCAGCGGCGAAGTGGCGCTGGTGCTCGACATCCCGAGCCTGATGAGCCACGTGACGCCGCCCGTGCAGCGTGGCGGCGCCCACCATCCCCAGACGACCCACTGACCCACCCCATAGCCAACCCAAAATCATGCGCAGCAACCTGCCTGTCAGCCAACGCGAACTGGCCCTGCCCGCGGGCATGCACATCGCATCCCGCACCGATGCGAAGGGTCGCATCAGCTGGGTCAACGCCGACTTCCTCTGGGCCAGCGGCTACAGCGAAGCCGAGCTGATCGGCCAGCCGCACAACCTGATCCGCCACCCCGACATGCCCGAGGCCGCGTTTGCCGACATGTGGGCGACGCTGCAGGCCGGCCTGCCGTGGACCGGGCTGGTCAAGAACCGCTGCAAGAACGGCGACCACTACTGGGTGCGCGCCCACGTCACGCCCGAATACCAGGGCGATGCGATCAGCGGCTTCCTGTCGGTGCGCACACCCGTCGGCCGCGACGAGGTGCTGGCCATCGAGCCGATCTACCAGTCGCTGCGCTCGGGTGCGGTCGACGGCCACGGCCTGGTGCAGGGCCGCTGGGTCAACCTGGCCGGCGAGGCCCGCGCCAGCCGCCGGCGCGCCTGGCTGGGTGGCCGCAGCCTGGGCGCCCAGGCCGCGGTGGTGGCCGCAGCTGGCGTGTCGACGCTGGCCGCCGCACTCGCCGCCGCCTGGCTGCACGAGCCGCTGTGGGGCCTGGCGCCGCTGGCCGGCGCGCTGTTCACCGGCTGGGCCGGTGCACGCCTGCTGCGCCGCGTCCGCCACACGCTGGTCGACAGCCGGGTGCAGATCGACCGCTTCGCACAGGCCGATTTCGACCAGCCGCTGCCGGCGCTGGCCGGTGTCGACGAAGCCGCCGCCCTGCCGCACGCACTGCAGCGCCTGCAGACCCGGCTCGGCTTCGACTTGGCCGACGCGCAGCGCTGCGCCCGCATCGGCGCGCGCATCACCAGCGCGCTCGACGCCGCCGGCGCCGCCGTGCTGGTGTGCGACGAAAACGGCGAAGTGACCTACGCCAACCCGTCGCTGCGCGAACTGATCGTCAACCTGGCGCCGCGGGTGTGCGCCGAACTGCCGCACTGGCCGATCGGCGAACTCGGCGCCGTCAAGCTGCCGCTGCTGTTCACCGACGTCGGCCGCAAGCCGCTGCTGATGCCGCTCGACCAGCTGCTCAAGCCCCACACCCAGCGCCTCGAGATCGCCGGCCAGACACTCGACATCGCCCTCACCCCGGTGCTCGACAACCGCGGCGCCCGCATCGGCACCGTCACCGAATGGCATGACCGCACCGCCGAACTGGCCGCCCAGGCCGACGAACAGCGCCACCTGACGGCCGAACGCCAGCTGCACGAGGAGGCGTTGCGCATCAAGCAGGCGCTCGACGCCGCCTCGATGCCGGTGCGCATCGCCGACGCCAACGGCACGGTGGTCTACCTCAACCAGGCGCTGCAGCAGATCCTGCGGCGCGACGTGGCGGCCTTCCGCAGCGAGCTGCCGGGCTTCGACCCCGAGCGCGTGCTGGGCGGCTCGATCGGCATGTTCTACAAGGATCCGCAGGCCGCGGTCGACCGCCTGCGCAAGCTGACCGCGCGGGTGCAGACCCGCATGGTGCTGGGCGGCCACACCTACGACGTCACCACCACGCCGGTGACCGCCACCGACGGCACGCCGCTGGGCAGCGTCGGCCAGTGGGCCGACATGACCGACCAGCTGGCGGCCGAAACCGCGCTCAGCGAGCTGGCGAAGGCGGCCAATGCCGGCAACTTCGGCGCCCGTTTCGACGTGCGCGGGCGCAGCGGCTTCTACCTGCAGGTGGGCCAGATGCTCAACGAGCTGCTGGCTGGCGTGTCGCTCACGCTCGGCCAGGTGCGCGAGGCGGCGCAGCGGCTGTCGACCTCGGCCGGCCACGTGACCAGCACCTCGCAGTCGCTGGCGCAATCGGCCTCCGAACAGGCGGCGAGCATGGAGGAGACCAGCGCCTCGCTGCAGGAGATCTCCAGCAGCGTCGACCACAACTCCGACAGCGCCCGCCAGACCGACCAGATCGCCTCGCGCGCCGCGCAGGAAGCGCAGGAAGGCGGCAGCGCCGTGACGCAGACGGTCGAGGCGATGAAGGCGATCGCCACCCGCATCTCGATCATCGACGACATCGCCTACCAGACCAATCTGCTGGCGCTCAACGCCGCCATCGAGGCCGCCCGCGCCGGCGACCACGGCAAGGGCTTCGCGGTGGTCGCCGCCGAGGTGCGCAAGCTCGCCGAGCGCAGCCAGGTGGCGGCGCAGGAGATCAGCCAGCTGGCCGCGTCGAGCGTCGGCATGGCCGAGCGGGCCGGCGCGCTGCTCACGCAGATGCAGCCGTCGATCGCCCGCACCTCGACGCTGGTGCAGGACATCGCCAGCGCCTCGGGCGACCAGGCCCAGCAGGTCAAGCAGCTGCACGCGGTGATGGACCAAGTCAGCCACTCGACGCAGATCAACGCCGCATCGGCCGAGGAGCTGTCGGCCACCGCCGAGCAGCTCAACGACGAAGCCTCGCAGCTGGAGCACCTGGTGGCGCAGTACCAGCTCGATGCCGACGCACCCGCTCAGGCCGGCGGCTTCGCGGCCGAGCCGACCCGCTCGGCCCGCACCCGGCAACGCGAAACCCAGTTCATCCAGTGAGCCGACAGGCACACCGAGGCAGTCACCGATCCGCCGCCTCGATGCCCGGCCCAGCGACACCCCATTCCGCCAGACGCCCAGGAGCGCCCATGACACAGTCCTTCAAGCCCAAGGTTGCCGCCGCCGAGCGCGGCCCCTGGCTCTTTGCCCCGGTGGCGCCGCTGCTGCGGCGCATGACGCTGGGCGCCAAGTTCGCGCTGGTGGCCACCGTGCTGACGGTACCGCTGGTGGCGATGCTGGGCACCGTGATCGTCAAGGCCAACGCCGACCTGGCCTACACCCACGGTGAACTCGCCACGGCCCCGCTGGCCAATGCGCTGACCGACCTGGTCGATCCCCTGCACGCCTACCGCGCGGTGGTGCAACTGGTGCACGCCAACGTGGAAGGTGCCGACTCGATGCTGGCCGACAGCCGCGGCAAGCTCGAAGCCGAGATGGCCGAGCTCGACCAGGTGGTGGCGGCGGACAGCACCTTCGACCTGGCGCCGCAATGGAAGATCACGCGCGAAAAGATGCAGCGTGTGCTGCAGTCGGGCACCCAGGGCAGCCCGGTCGAACTGGCCCGCCAGTTCGACGACATCAGCAACGACGCCGTCACGCTGACCTACAAGGTGCTCGACAAGTCGGGCATCCTGCTCGAACCGGACGCCGGGCCGTATTTCCTGCAGGACGCGGCCTTCAACCGCATGGCGCCGTTCCTGGAGTCGCTGTCACTGATGCGCGACACGGCCGTCAACGCCGTCGGACGTGGCAACTGGGCCCCCGAAGACATCAGCCGGCTGGAAGCCCAGCAGCATGAGCTGAACCTCACCCGGCACGCCCTGGAGCGCGCGGTCGACGCCTATGTCGGCAGCGGTGCGCAGGCCCCGCAAGGCTGGGCCGAAGGGATGGCCGCGGTCGAAAACTTCAGCGCCAAGATCCGTGCGATGGCCGTGGCCGGCCCGGCCCGGCAGGATCCGCTGGCCCTGTTCAGCAGCGGCACCGATGTGCAGGAGCGGATGCTCGAGGTCCACGACACGCTGGTCACGCAGTTCTCCGCCGAGCTGCAGGCTCGCGTCGACCGGGTCGAAAGACAACGCGCCACGATGGCGGGACTGTCGGCGCTGGGCCTGCTGGGTGCGCTCTATCTCTACCTCGCCGCCGTCGGCTCGATCCGCCGCTCGGCGCGACAGCTGCAGGCCGACGCCGGCCGCATCGCCGCCGGTGAACTCGACCAGCCGGTGCACGCCACCGGCAAGGACGAATTCGCTCAGATCGCCGCCCGCTTCGAGCAGGCGCGCGGCACGCTGATGCAGCTCACCGCCGACATGAACCACATGTCGTCCGAACACGACCGCGGCGAGATCGACGCCACCATCGATGCGCGGCGCTATGCCGGCGGCTACAGCCGCATGGCCGACGGCATCAACACGATGGTGGCCGGTCACCTGCAGACGCAGCAGAAGGCGCTGACGGTGGTGCAGGCCTTCGGCGAAGGCCACTTCGACGCGCCGCTGGAAACCTTCCCCGGCAAGAAGCGCTTCGTCAACGACGCCATCGAGCCGGTGCGCGCCCGCCTGCGCGAAGCGGCCGTGGCCGCCGCCGAGAACCTGCGCATCCGCATGGCACTCGACGGCGTGCCCAGCGCCGTGCTGATCGCCGACGGCGAAGGCGCCACGCGCTACGCCAACCGGGCGGCCCAGGCCCTGTTCAGCCGCCATGAGGACGCGATCGCCCGCGTGGTGCCGAACTTCAGCGCCGCGCGCGTGATCGGCAGCCCGGTCGAACAGCTCACCCGCCCGCTGGGCCTGCCCGTCAACCTGATGCACAGCCTGCGCAGCCCGGTGCGCAGCGAGTCCCTCGCCGGCAGCCGCACGCTCGCGCTCACCGCCAGCCCGATCGACAACCAGGCCGGCGTGCGCACCGGGGTGGTGATCGAGCTGCTCGATCGCACCGAAGAAGTCAGCCTCGAACAGGCGATCACCGGCGTGGTGCAGAACGCCGCGCGCGGCGACTTCAGCCAGCGCCTGGACATGGCCGAGGCCAGCGGCTTCTTCAAGCTGCTGGGCAGCGGCATCAACGACCTGGTGGGCAGCACCGAGCGCAACCTCGACACCTTCAGCGCCGCGCTGGCGCGCATCTCCGACGGCGACCTCAGCCGCAGCGTCGAGGGCGATTTCGAGGGCATCTTCGAGCGCCTGCAGGGCGACCTCAACCAGATGAGCGCGCAGCTGGTGTCGACCATCTCGCAGGTCAACTCGGCCGCCGCGTCGCTGACCTCGGCGGCCAACCAGGTCTCGAGCACCTCGCAGTCGCTGTCGCAGGCCGCCTCCGAGCAGGCCGCCAGCATCGAGCAGACCAGCGCCTCGCTGCAGGAGATGGCCGCCTCGGTCAAGCAGAACGCCGACAACGCCCACATGACCGACGGCATGGCCACCCAGGCCGCCCGCGAGGCCACCGACGGTGGCGCCGCGGTGGCGCAGACGGTCGAGGCGATGAAGGCGATCGCCACGCGCATCTCGATCATCGACGACATCGCCTACCAGACCAATCTGCTGGCGCTCAACGCCGCCATCGAGGCCGCCCGTGCGGGCGACCACGGCAAGGGCTTCGCGGTGGTCGCCGCCGAGGTGCGCAAGCTCGCCGAGCGCAGCCAGGTGGCCGCCCAGGAGATCGGCCAGCTCGCCGGTTCGAGCGTGAGGATGGCCGAGAAGGCCGGCTCGCTGCTCGGACAGATGGTGCCCTCGATCAACAAGACCAGCGAGCTGGTGCAGGAGATCGCCGCCGCCTCGGGCGAGCAGTCGGGCAGCGTCACTCAGATCAACCAGGCGATGGAGCATGTCAACGGCTCGACGCAGCAGAACGCTTCGGCGGCCGAAGAACTCTCGGCCACCGCCGAGGAACTGTCGGCGCAGGCCACGCAGCTGCAGGAGCTGATGGCGTTCTTCCAGCTGCAGGGCGAATCGGCCCCACCGCCGATGCCGATTCGGGCCAACAAGCCGGCCGTCGCCAAGAGCCCGCGGGCATCGAGCAGCGGCCACCTCGCGCCCCATCGCAGCACGGCCAGCCCGGCGCGCAAGAGCGTGACCTCGCACCCGCGCGCCAAGACCGGCAACGGCTCGGGCTCCTGGGCTGACGTGGTCGACGAAGCCTGCTTCACCAACTTCTGATCGACGCGGGTCTGCGCGACGCACGACAGCCACACCCCTCCTGCGCAACCGCACACCGGCCGCCTCACGAGAACAGCATGACAACCCATTCCCCCCTGCCCTCCGGCCCCGCGGCCCTGAGCCGACGCCTGTCGATCACCTGGAAGCTCTTCGTGGGTGCCGCACTGCCGGTGCTGATGATCGCGGCCTTCGCAGCGTGGCTCTCGTTCACGCTCGCCAACCTGCGCCAGCACGCGCAGGTGGCCGTGCCGGCCGCGGTGGAGTTCGCCCTGCTCGGCAAGGACATGCAGCGCGACGTGGTGCAGGTGCAGCAGTTCCTGTCGGACGTGTCGGCCACCCGCGGCGAGGACGGCCTGGACGACGGCTTCACCCAAGCCGCCAGGCACAAGGACGCCTTCGTCGCCGGCACGGAGCGTTTCCGCACCGCGCTGAAGGCGCGCGAGGCTGGCGAACAGCTCGCCGCGCTCGACCGGGTGCGCGCGCATTTCGACACCTACTACGACACCGGCGTGGCGATGGCGCGGGCCTACGTCAAGGGTGGCCCGGCCGAAGGCAACGCGCTGATGCCGCAGTTCGACAAGGCCAGCGCCGACCTGCAGGCGAGCATGGAGGCCTTCATCGGCGTCGAAGCGGGCCTGCTGCAAGCCGAGACCACCCAGGTCGGCCAGATGGTCGAGTCGATGACCCACCTGTCGCTGGCGCTGTGCGTGGCAGTCGCGCTGGGCACCGGCCTGCTGAGCTGGCTGATCGCGCGCAGCATCACGCGCCCGCTGCACCGCGTGCAGAAGGCCTCCGCCGATATCGCGGCGGGCCGGCTCGATGCGCCGCTGCAGCTCGATGGCCGCGATGAACTGGCCCGGCTGGCGCAGTCGGTCGAGCAGATGCGCAGCACCGTGCGCGGCTTCATCACCGAGGTCAACACGATGTCGGCCGAACACGAACGCGGCGACATCGACGCGACGATCCCGTCCGACCGCTTTGCCGGCGAGTACCGCGCGATGGCCGAGGGCGTCAACACGATGGTGCGCAACCACATCGAGACCAAGAAGATGGCGATGCGTTTCGTGGCGCAGTTTGCCGGCGGCGATTTCAGCGGCGAGGTGCCGTGCCTGCCGGGCAAGAAGGCCTTCATCAAAGAGACGCTCGAACAGACCCGCGCCCGCCTGCGCGAAGCCGCCGACGCCGCCGCCGAGAACCTGCGCATCCGCCTGGCGCTCGACGGCGTGCCCAGCGCGGTGCTGATCGCCGATTCGGACAACGTGATCCGCTACGCCAACCAGTCGGTCACCGCCCTGCTCGGCCGCATCGAGGCCGATCTGCGCACCGTGCTGCCGAACTTCGATGCATCGAAGGTGGTGGGCGCGAACTTCGACATCTTCCACAAGAATCCGGCACACCAGCGCAAGCTGGTCGAGTCGCTGCAGGACCCGCATCGTTCGCAGTGGAAGTTCGGCGAACGCACCATCAGCCTGGTGGCCAGCCCGATCCACGACCACCAGGGCCGGCGTTCCGGCGCGGTGCTGGAGTGGCAGGACCGCACCGAAGAAACCCGGCTCGAAGAAGCGGTCACGGCGGTGGTGCAGAGCGCCGCGCGCGGCGACTTCAGCCAGCGCCTGGACATGGCCGAGGCCAGCGGCTTCTTCAAGCTGCTGGGCAGCGGCATCAACGACCTGGTGGGCAGCACCGAGCGCAACCTCGACACCTTCAGCGCCGCGCTGGCACGCATCTCCGACGGCGACCTCAGCCGCAGCGTCGAGGGCGATTTCGAGGGCATCTTCGAGCGCCTGCAGGGCGATCTCAACCAGATGAGCGCGCAGCTGGTGTCGACCATCTCGCAGGTCAACTCGGCCGCCGCGTCGCTGACATCGGCGGCCAACCAGGTCTCGAGCACCTCGCAGTCGCTGTCGCAGGCCGCCTCCGAGCAGGCCGCCAGCATCGAGCAGACCAGCGCCTCGCTGCAGGAGATGGCCGCCTCGGTCAAGCAGAACGCCGACAACGCCCACATGACCGACGGCATGGCCACCCAGGCCGCCCGCGAGGCCACCGACGGTGGCGCCGCGGTGGCGCAGACGGTCGAGGCGATGAAGGCGATCGCCACGCGCATCTCGATCATCGACGACATCGCCTACCAGACCAATCTGCTGGCGCTCAACGCCGCCATCGAGGCCGCCCGTGCGGGCGACCACGGCAAGGGCTTCGCGGTGGTCGCCGCCGAGGTGCGCAAGCTCGCCGAGCGCAGCCAGGTGGCCGCGCAGGAGATCGGCCAGCTCGCCGGTTCGAGCGTGAAGATGGCCGAGAAGGCCGGCTCGCTGCTCGGACAGATGGTGCCCTCGATCAACAAGACCAGCGAGCTGGTGCAGGAGATCGCCGCCGCCTCGGGCGAGCAGTCGGGCAGCGTCACTCAGATCAACCAGGCGATGGAGCATGTCAACGGCTCGACGCAGCAGAACGCTTCGGCGGCCGAGCAGTTGTCGGCCACGTCGGAAGAACTGTCGGCACAAGCCACCCAATTGCAGGAATTGATGGCGTTCTTCCAATTGCAGAATGACGACGTGGTCATCACCGGCAACCGCCGGGCAGCCGGCAACCCCGGTGTCCGCACGCTCGAGCCGCAACCGCACATGAACCCCCGCACGCCAGCCAGAGCGCCCGTCACGGCACCTCGCGCCAACACGCGCCCGGCTGCGACCCACAAGGCCCGGCAAGGCTCGGGTGCGTGGGCCGATGTGGTCGACGCAGGCCGCTTCTGAAGCACCCGCACAGGATCCAGCATGCAAATCCAGAATCCGGAAACCGCCTACACCCTGCCTCCTGTCGACGCTGCGCCCGCGGTGGCGCGACAGGTGCTGCGCCTGGCCATGGGCGAACACCGTTATGCGATCGGCATCGACCGGGTGCGCGAGATCCTCAAGGTCAGCCAGCTGACCGCGCTGCCGCTGATGCCGCCGTTCGTGCGCGGCGTGATGAACCTGCGCGGCGCCGTCGTGCCGGTGATCGACCTCGGTGCACGGCTGGGCCTGTGCGAGGCCACGCTGCAGCGGCGCAGCTGCGTCGTGATCGTCGAGGTGATCGGCCACGCCGACCGCGCGTCGCAGACGCTCGGCCTGCTGGTCGATGCGGTGCACGAGGTGGCCGACGTGCCCGCCGCCGGGCTGGAGCTGGCACCGCCGCTGGGCACCGAGATCCGCGTCGATTTCCTCGAAGGCATGGCACGCCTGCGCGGCGAGATCGTGCCGGTGCTGGCGCTCGAGCGGGTGCTCGACGAGGACGCGCTGAGCCACGAGATCGCCAGCCACGCCCGCATCGGACGGGTGCTGCAATGACGCTGTCGACCGCATCGTTCGAGGCCGTCACGGCGATGTTCGCGCGGGTCTCGGGCATCCGCCTGAGCCCCGCCAAGAAGCCGCTGGTCGAAGGCCGGCTGCAACGCATGGCGCAGGACGCCGGCCACGCCCGGCTCGACGACTACGTGCACGCGCTGCTCGAAGCCGCCGACCCGAAGGAGCTGACGCGGGTGGTCGACAAGCTGACCACCAACGAGACCTATTTCTTCCGCGAGCCGGAGCACTTCGATCACCTGCGGCAACTGCTGCGCGACCAGCCGCCGGACGGGCCGCTGCGGGTCTGGAGCGCGGCGAGCTCGTCGGGTGAGGAGGCCTTCAGCATCGCCATGCTGCTGGCCGAGGAACTCGGGCGGCGCGACTGGTCGGTGATCGGCACCGACCTGTCGACCGCGGTGGTGCAGCAGGCCCAGCGCGCGCTCTACCCGATGGAGCGGGCGCGCAACCTGCCGCAGGCACTGCTCAAGCGCTACTGCCTGCGCGGCGAGGGCGACTACGCCGGCCAGCTGCTGATCCAGCGCGCCCTGCGCGAGCGCGTGAGCTTCCGCTGCGCCAACCTGATGCAGGAGATGCCGCGCGACCTGGGGCAGTTCGACATCATCTTCCTGCGCAACGTGCTGATCTATTTCGACCCGCCCGGCAAGGCCAGGATCGTGCGACGCGTGCTCGCCCACCTCAAGCCCGACGGGCTTCTCTACACCGGCCATGCTGAATCGCTCGCCAACCTCGAACTCCCGGTTCGCTCCGTCGCGCCTGCCGTCTACACACACGGCGGCTGACCTGCCGGCCGGCGTGGTGGCCAAGGCACCGCCCGGGCACGACCTGCTGCTGATGCCCGGACAGCTCTACTTCGGCAACCAGCCCAGCGCCGTGCGCACGCTGCTGGGCTCGTGCGTGGCCGTCACGCTGTGGCATCCGAAGCGGCGCATCGGCGGCATGTGCCACTACCTGCTGCCCGAGCGCAACGGCGGCGCCGGCCTGCCGCGCGACGGCCGCTACGGCACCGACGCGATCGAGCTGCTGGTCGAGGCGGTGCACCACATGGGCACCCATTGCCACGACTACGAGGCCCACCTCTACGGCGGCGCCGACACCCTGCCCGGCCACCTCGCGCACAAGCCCAACGTCGGCGTGCGCAACATCGAGATCGGCTGGTCGCTGGTCGACCGCCACGGCTTCCAGCTGATGGGTGTCGACGTCGGCGACAACGTGCCGCGCACCGTGCGCCTGAACATGAAGACCGGTGAAGTGCAGATGCGCCGCTCCGAGCGCTGACCACCCCGCCGCCCCGCCAGAACGACAACAGGGAGAAGAAACATGGCCGCCATCCGGGTGATGATCGTCGACGACTCGGCGGTGGTGCGCAAGCACCTGTCGGATCTGCTGACAGCCGCGGGCATCGAGGTGATCGCCACCGCCGCCGACCCGCTGTTCGCGCTGCCCAAGATGCGCGCGCGCTGGCCCGACGTGCTGGTGCTCGATGTCGAGATGCCGCGCATGGACGGCATCAGTTTCCTGCGCCAGCTGATGGCCGAGCGGCCGACGCCGGTGGTGATGTGCTCGACGCTCACCGAAGCCGGCTGCGAGACCACGCTGCAGGCGCTGGCCGCCGGTGCGGTGAGCTTCGTCACCAAGCCCAGGCTGGGCCTGCGGGCGTTCCTGGAAGACGGCTCGAACGGCCTGGTCGAGGCGGTGCGGGCCGCCGCCGGCGCCAACCTGGGCGCAGTGATGGCGGGCAGCAAGGCGGTCACGGTCGCCCGTGCGGCACGGGCGGCGACGAGCGGTGCGGCATCGGCGGGTGGCAGCGGCGCGGCAGCGGCTCGCCCGCGCAGCGATGCGATGGCCCTGACCACCGACCGCGTCATCGCGCTGGGCCTGTCGACAGGCGGGGTGCAATCGCTCGAACGGGTGCTGCCCTTTCTGCCGCGCACCCTGCCGGGCATGGTGGTGGTGCAGCACATGCCGGAGAAGTTCACCGCCCAGTTCGCCGCCCGGCTCGACCGCATCTGCGAGGTCGAGGTGGTGGAGGCACGCAACGGCGACCGCGTCATCAACGGCCGGGTGCTGATCGCCCCGGGCGGGCGCCACCTGCGCCTCAAGCGCAACGGCGCGCAGTACGTGGCCGAGGTGATGGACGGGCCGCTGATCAACCACCACCGGCCGTCGGTGGACGTGCTGTTCCGTTCGGTGGCGCAATGTGCCGGGCGCAATGCGGTCGGCCTGATCATGACCGGCATGGGCGACGACGGCTGCCGCGGCCTGCGCGAGATGCGCGACGCCGGTGCCATCACCGCAGCGCAGGACGAGGCCAGCTCGATCGTCTACGGCATGCCCAAGGAGGCGCTGCGCCTGGGCGCCGCCGAAACCGTGCTGGGACTGGACGAGATCGCCGGCTGGCTGGTGCAGGCCGCACAGCGCAAGGCCGCCTGACGCGGCCCGGCTGCGGCCGGGCTCAGGCCTCGATGTCGTCGCCGGCGTCGAGCGGCGGCGTGGCCGGGGCTGTCTCGGTGCGGGGCGCCTGAGCGGCCAGTGGCGGGATCGGCAGCTGCACGTCGCCGCACTGGGCGCGCTGGCGCAGCGCGTGGTCCATCACCACCAGCGCCAGCATCGCCTCGGCGATCGGCGTGGCGCGGATGCCCACGCAGGGGTCGTGGCGGCCGAGCGTCTCGACCACGGTCGGCGCGCCGGCGCGGTCGATCGAGGCCTTGGGACTGCGGATCGAGCTGGTCGGCTTGATCGCGATCGACACCACCAGATCCTGGCCGGTGCTGATGCCGCCCAGCACACCGCCGGCGTTGTTGCTGGCGAAGCCGGCCGGGGTGAGCTCGTCGCCGTGTTGTGTGCCACGCTGCGCCACGCTGGCAAAACCGGCGCCGATCTCGACGCCCTTGACCGCGTTGATGCCCATCATCGCGTAGGCGATGTCGGCGTCGAGCTTGTCGTAGAGCGGCTCGCCCAGGCCCGCCGGCACGCCGCGCGCGCGCACCTCGATGCGTGCGCCGACCGAGTCGCCGGACTTGCGCAGCGCGTCCATGTAGGCCTCGAGCTGCGGCACCACCGCGGCGTTGGGGGCGTAGAAGGGGTTGAGCGGGATCTGGCTTTCGTCCTCGAACGGGATCGGCAGCTCGCCCAGCGCGCTCATCCAGCCGGTGAAGGTGATGCCGTGCTGCTCGCGCAGCCACTTCTTGGCCACCGCGCCGGCGGCCACCATCGGCGCGGTCATGCGCGCCGACGAGCGGCCGCCGCCGCGCGGATCGCGCAGGCCGTACTTGCGCCAGTAGGTGTAGTCGGCGTGGCCGGGGCGGAAGGTGTCGAGGATGTTGCCGTAGTCCTTGCTGCGCTGATCGGTGTTGCGGATCAGCAGGCAGATCGGCGTGCCGGTGGTGCGGCCTTCGTAGACACCCGACAGGATCTCGACCTGATCGGGCTCGTTGCGCTGCGTCACATGCCGGCTGGTGCCGGGGCGACGGCGATCCAGGTCGGGCTGGATGTCGGCCTCGCCGAGCGCCATGCCGGGCGGGCAGCCGTCGATGACGCAGCCGATCGCCGGGCCGTGACTCTCACCGAAGTTGGTGACGCAGAAAAGTAAGCCGAAAGTGCTGCCGGACATCGTCGGAACCAGGGTCGGTGGGTGGGCCAGGATGGGCGTGGGGCGTCGATTGTAGGTGCGGGCCCGGGCGCCGACGGCCTGCCGGTCAGCTCGGGCCAGATGCATCGAGATGGGCGGCGAATGCCCTGCTGCTCGGCGATTCGAAGACCCCGATGCAGGCGAACAATCGGATCCGAGCACCCCACCTGCACGCCGGTTCCGAGCAGGCAGCACGGGGACCGAATATCCGACCAGCGTCCGCAGCGAGGCACAGCATGAGCATGGTTCTTGAATCCCAGATGGCCCAGACCGCCAACACCCAGCACGGCAGCAATGCGCCCGGACGCAGCACCGGCAACGCCCAGCGCGGTGCCGGCTCCAGCCACCTCGGCGGCGAGTTCCTGACCTTCCGCCTCGGCACCGAGGAATACGGCATCGAGATCCTGAAGGTGCAGGAGATCCGCTCCTACGAGCCGCCCACCCGCATCGCCAACGCCGCGCCGTTCTTCAAGGGCGTGGTCAACCTGCGCGGCGTGATCGTGCCGATCGTCGACCTGCGCCTGAAGTTCAGCTGCGACAGCGCCGACTACAACAGCTTCACGGTCGTGATCGTGCTCAACATCCGCGGCCGCGTGGTCGGCGCGGTGGTCGACTCGGTCTCCGACGTGCTCGAACTGCCCGGCGATGCCGTGCGGCCGGCCCCGGAGATCAACGCCGCGGTCGACACCAGCTACATCACCGGCATCGCCAGCGTGGCCGACCGCATGCTGATCCTGATGGACATCGAATCGCTGATGAGCAGCGCCGACATGGGACTGATCGAAGCCGCGATGCACTGATCCGCGTCGGCGCACAACAAAAAAGGCACCTCGACGAGGTGCCTTTTTCATGGGCGCACGCGGCGCAACCGTCAGGCGGCCGGCTTGACCTCTTCGGCGCCCTCGTCGGCCTCGACCGGCCAGTCGCGGATGTAGGCCTTGAGCATCCGGTTCTCGAAGTCCTGGCTGTCGACCACCGCCTTGGCGACGTCGTAGAACGAGATCACGCCCATCAGCGTTCGCCCGTCGACCACCGGCATGTAGCGGGCATGGCGCTCGAGCATCATGCGGCGCACCTCGTCGATCTCGGTGGCGGGGGTGCAGGTCAGCGGGTGATCGTCCATCACGCCGCGCACGGTGCTCTGGCCGACGGTGCCGCCGTTCTTGACCACCGCGGCGATGACCTCGCGGAAGGTGAGCATGCCCACCAGGTCGCCGTGGTGCATCACCACGAGCGAGCCGATGTCGTTGTCGCTCATGGTCTGCACAGCCACGGCAAGGGCCTCTTGAGGCTGCACGGTGAACAGGGTGCTGCCCTTGACTCGCAGAATGTCGCTGACCTTCATGAATGGCCTCCTCTGGCATGGGGGTATCGCGGCAATATAGCCCACAATTCTGCCTCCCAGCCAACAGGAGACCCCATGCCCGGAGCAGCCGACCCCGGCTTCGACACGCTGGCGCTGCACGCCGGCAGCCCGCCGGATGCGGCCACCGGCGCACGCGCGGTGCCGCTGTATCTGAGCACCTCGTTCGTGTTCGAGTCGGCCGAACACGCCGCCTCGCTGTTCAACCTGGAGCGGCCGGGCCACGTCTACAGCCGGCTGTCGAATCCGACCACGGCCGTGTTCGAGGAGCGCATGGCCGCGCTTGATGGTGGTGTCGGCGCACTGGCCACCGCCAGCGGCCAGGCCGCGCTGTTGCTGGCGATCACCACGCTGGCCGGCGCCGGCCAGCACCTGGTGGCCAGCAGCGCGCTGTACGGCGGCTCGCACAACCTGCTGGCGTACACGCTGCCGCGGCTGGGCATCGAGACCACCTTCGTGCGCCCCGGCGACATCGACGGCTGGCGCGCCGCGATCCGCCCGAACACCCGGCTGCTGCTCGGCGAGACGCTCGGCAACCCCGGGCTGGACGTGCTCGACATCCCGACGCTGGCGCAACTCGGCCGCGATCACGGCCTGCCGCTGCTGGTGGACGCCACCTTCGCCACGCCGTGGCTGCAGCGCCCGACCGAACTCGGCGCCGCGCTGGTGATGCACTCGGCCACCAAGTTCCTGTGCGGCCACGGCACGGTGGTGGGCGGCGTGCTGGTCGACGGCGGCAACTTCGACTGGCAGGCCGCGCACGACGCCCACGGCCGCTGCCCCGAGCTGTGCGAGCCCTACGCGGGCTTTCACGGCATGGTGTTTGCCGAAGAAAGCAGCGTCGGCGCCTTCGGCCTGCGCGCGCGTCGCGAAGGCCTGCGCGACTTCGGCGCCTGCATGAGCCCGCACACCGCCTGGCTGATGCTGCAGGGCATCGAGACGCTGGCGCTGCGCATGGCGCGCCACATCGAGAACACCCGCCGGGTGGTGGAGTTCCTGACCGCGCAACCGATGGTGGCTCGCATCGCCTACCCCGAGCTGCCCGATCACCCCGACCACGCGCTGGCGCAGCGCCTGCTGCCACGCGGCTGCGGCGCGGTGTTCAGCTTCGACCTGCGCGGCAGCCGGGCCCAGGGCGCCGCGTTCATCGAGGCGCTGGAAATCTTTTCGCACCTGGCCAACGTCGGCGACAGCCGCTCGCTGGTGATCCACCCGGCCTCGACCACGCACTTCCGCATGGACGACGCGGCGCTGGCCGCCGCCGGCATCGGGCCGGGCACGATCCGGCTGTCGATCGGCCTGGAGAGCGCCGACGACCTGATCGACGACCTGAAACGCGCGCTCAAGGTGGCCGAAAAGACCGTCGCCAAGACCGGTGCGACGCCCAGCCCCGCCAATCCGACGAGGGCTGCCTGATGCTGATCGACCACCCGAACGGCGGCAGCGTCTACGCCTACACCGGCGGCCGAGCCTGGGAGACCAGCGCGGCCGACGCCCGGCCCTGCGTCGTGATGCTGCACGGCGCGCTCAACGACCACAGCGTCTGGACCCTGCCGGCGCGCTGGCTGGCCCATCACGGCCGGGACGTGCTGGTGCCCGATCTGCCCGGCCACGGCCGCAGCGGCGGCCCGGTGCTGCCGGACGTCGGCGCGCTGGCCGACTGGCTGCTCGCGCTGCTCGATCGACTGGGGCGGCGCCGCGTCGCGCTGATCGGCCACAGCATGGGCTCGCTGATCGCGCTGGAAGCGGCGTCACGGGCCGTCGGCTCGGCCTTGGACGTCAGTCATCTGGTGCTGGTCGGCACGGCGGTGCCGATGCCGGTGTCGGCCGCGCTGCTGGCCACGGCGGCACAACAGCCGCTGCAGGCGATCGAGATGGTGGTGAGCTTTGCCCACAGCAGCCTGGGCGCCAAACCCGGCAATCCCGGCCCGGGCACCTGGCACCACGGCGCAAGCCGCCAGCTGATGCGCCAGGTGCTGGCGCGCTCGATGGCGGCGGGCGAATCGGCGGGCGTCGAGCACAACCTGTTCCACCACGATTTCGGCATCTGCAACGCCTACCAGGACGGGATGGCCGCGGCCGCGCGAGTGGCCGCAGCCGGTGCCACGCGCTGCAGCGTGGTGGTGGGCGAGCGTGACCGGATGACCGCGCCGCGCGCAGCGCAAGACGTCACGGCCGCGTTGGCGGCGCAGCGCCTGGGCCTGCCCAAGGCCGGCCACGACCTGATGCAGGAAGACCCCGAAGGCCTGCTGCAGGCCTTGCGGCGCGCGCTGATCTGACGCTGCGATCAGTGGGCGGCGGCGCGCTCGCGTTTCATCCGGCGCCGCAGTTCGACCGCATCGGGGATGTCGTGCCGATCGCTGCGGTGCAGCCGGAACACGCTGACCGCCTCGGCCACGCCCTCGCTCTGGCTGCGCACAGCCATCGCCGAGGCGGCCAGTTGCTCGACCAGCGCGGCGTTCTGCTGCGTCAGGCTGTCCATGTGGGCGACCGCCTCGTTGACCTGCGAGATGCCGGTGAGCTGTTCGGTGGCGCCGTTGTCGATCTCGCCGACCAGGGCGTTCATGCGTCGCACCGATTCGAGCACCTCGTCCATCGCCGAGCGGGCGTCGTCGGTCTGCCGTGCGCCGGTGGCGACCTTGCTGGCCGAGTCCTCGATCAGCTGCTTGACCTCGCGTGCCGCGGTCGAGGTGCGCTGCGCCAGCGAGCGCACTTCGGCGGCCACCACCGCGAACCCACGCCCCTGCTCGCCGGCTCGCGCGGCTTCCACGGCCGCGTTGAGGGCCAGGATGTTGGTCTGGAAGGCGATGCCGTCGATCACCTGGATGATCTCGTTGATGCGCGCCGACGAGCGGCTGATGTCGTCCATCGTCTCGCTGACGCTGTGCACCGCGTCGGCGCTGCGCACGGTCACCTGGTTGACCTGCTCGGCGAAGCTGGCCGCACCACGCGCCGAGTCGGCGCTCTGCTTGACGGTGCCGGTGATCTCTTCCATCGAGGCGGCGGTCTGTTCCAGGCTGGACGCCTGCGATTCGGTGCGGCTCGACAGGTCGGTGTTGCCGGCCGCCAGTTCGGAGGCGGTGCCGCGCAGGTTGTCGACCCCGGCGCGGGCATCGCGCACGGTTGCCAGCAGGTTGACCGCCAGCTGGTTGAGCGCACGCTCGCACTGGCCGACCACGCCGCCGTGGTGCACCGCGATGCGGCCGGTCAGGTCGCCGGCGGCCAGGCGGTTGGCGAACAGGTTCAGGCCCTCGAACGGCCCGAGCAGCAGGCGGCGGGTCAGCCACGCCGAGCCGACCGCCAGCGCGGCCACCGCCGCGCACTCGGCGCCCAGCAGCCAGCCGCTGCTGCCGAACTGGGCGATCGACCAGCCGGCGTACGCCGTCAGCAGGCTGAGCCCGGTCACGGCCTTGGTGATGTCGAACGACACCCAGCGGCGCAGCCGGCCACCGAGCGTGCGCCGGATCACGGCCCCGCCGCTGAGCACGTGCACCAGCCGCCCGCGCGCGTGCTCGTCACGCATCTGCGCGTAGAGCGCCTCGGCCGCGTCGATCTGTTCGCGCGTGGCTTCGGTGCGCACGCTCAGGTAGCCGCTCGGCCGGTCGCCCTCCATCAGCGGCGTGACGTTGGCCAGCACCCAGTAGTGGTCGCCGGTCTTGCGGCGGTTCTTGACCAGGCCCGACCACGGCTGGCCGGCCTCGATGGTGCGCCAGAGGTCGCGGAAGGCTTCTTCGGGCACGTCCGGGTGGCGGATCAGGTTGTGCGGCTGGCCGAGCAGCTCTTCTCGAGAGTAACCGCTGACTTCGATGAAGGCCGGGTTGCAGTAGGTGATGCGGCCTTTCAGATCGGTGGTCGAGACCAGCGTCTTTCCGGCCGGGAACACGTATTCCCTCTGGGTGTTCGGCGTATTGATGCGCACGGCGGTCCTGCCAGTCAAGCTCGGCCCGGGACATCCAGGCTGAAATTGACGCACAGCATAAAAACCGCCGGGCGCGGCAAGGCTTCGATAAGCAAGGCGTTGCGGGCGCAGATAGTCGGCGCGTGCCCGTCGGATCGGGCCCATAGCGCCGCACGCAGCGGCGGCCCGGTCAGGCTGGGCGCATCGGCGGCAGGATGTCCGCCAGACGGGTGTCCTGCCAGCCGCTGGCCTGTGCAAAGGCCTGGTTGGACAGCAGCGGCGCCAGCAGCAGGCGCCCGGCCAGCGGCTGCACGACGGTGGTGGCCGGATCGACCAGCAGCACCAGGCGCGGATCGCCGGGTTCTTCGAGGCGACCGATCCAGTCGAGCGCGAGCAGCTGTTCGAGCACCGGCTCGATCTGCAGCGGATCGAGCCGCAGCGTCTCGGCCAGCTCGGCCGCCGACACGCCGCGCCGCTCGCTGCCCTGCGCGCGCGCCAGCTCGCCGAGCAGCGTCAGCGCCAGCGTGAAGCGCCAGCCGGGCGTCGGGGCGTGGCGCACCACCCGCATCTGCAGGCTCGGCGCGTAGGCGGCGATCACCGCACCCAGCAGCACGATGACCCAGCCGAGGTAGATCCAGATCAGCAGGATCGGCACCGTGGCGAACGCGCCGTAGATGGTGGTGTAGGTCGGCGCCAGGCCCAGGTACCAGGCGAGCGCGCGCTTGGCCAGGTCGAAGCCGATGGCGACGAACACGCCGCCGGATATCGCGTGCACCCAGCGCACCGGCGTGTTGGGCACGAAGCGGAACAGCGCCGCCATGCCGGCCGCCATCAGCGCCAGCTCGGTGAGGTCGAGCATCAGCGACACACCACCCGGCAGCGCGCTGACGAACCCTTTCGAGGCCGACAGCGCGTAGGACGTGATCGACAGGCTCACGCCCAGCAGCAGCGGGCCGAGCGTGGCGATGGCCCAGTACACCAGCACGCGCTGCGCGATCGGGCGCGGCTGGCGCACCCGCCAGATCGCGTTGAGCGCGCGGTCGATGGTCAGCAGCAGCGCGATCGCCGTGATGCCCAGCAGCACCAGGCCGACCGCGCCGACCCGGTTGGCCTTGAGCGCGAACTGGCTCAGCTGCAGCAGCACCGGCTTGGCGATCTGGTCAGGCACCAGGTTCTGGATCAGGTAGGTCTCGAGCGCCTTGCGGAAGGTGCCGAACATCGGGAAGGCGGTGAAGACCGCGAACATCACCGTGGCCATCGGCACCATCGCGATGGTGGTGGTGAAGGTCAGGCTGCTGGCGGTGACGCCGAGGCGGTCTTCGCGAAAACGCAGCCGCAGCGTGCGCAGCGTGTCGAGCCAGGGCCAGTGCTGGAGTTCGCGCCAGGCGTGGGACAGGCTCTGGCGCATCAGGCGAAAACGGGATCGGCCGGTGTGGCGGGGGGAACCATTCATGCTGGCTATCATGCCAAAGGCCTGCCATGCGCCGGCCGGCAGACCCTGCTGCCGACCCTCAAGACTGCGTTCCGTGACATCCCACCTGCCCTCATCCCCACCCTCCCCCATCCCGACCGCCGGGGTGCTGCGCAGCCGCTGGCTGGCGCTCGTCTGCTGCATCGCGCTGGTGGTGCTCGGCCTGGCCTGGGAGCTGGTGCTGGCGCCCACCGGTCGCGGCACGCTGGCCATCAAGGTGCTGCCGGCGCTGCTGGCCGTGCCCGGCCTGTGGCGCATGCGGCTCTACACCTACCGCTGGATGAGCCTGGCGGTGTGGATGTACTTCACCGAAGGCGCCGTGCGCGCCACCAGCGAAGGCGGCCTGTCGGCCTGGCTGGCCGGCATCGAGGTGCTGCTGAGCGTGCTGCTGTTCGTCGCCTGCGCCCTGCACGTGCGCGCCCGCCTGGCGGCTGCGCGGGTGGTGCCGGCCGAAGCCGGGCTGGCGGGGCCGCCTGCGTGACTGCGCAGGCTGCCGCGCTGCTCGCGGCCCTGCGCCAGTGCCTGGGCGCCGAGCAGGTGCTGTGCGACGGCGATCTGAGCGCCTACGAGATCGACCGTCGGCGCCGCTATCACGGCCGCGCGCTGGCGGTGCTCAGGCCGGGCTCGACCGATGAAGTCGCTCAGGTGCTGCGCCTGGCTGCCGCCCACGGCGTCGCGGTCGTCACGCAGGGTGGCAACACCGGCCTGGTCGGCGGCTCGGTGCCCGACGCGTCGGGCGCGCAGCTGCTGCTGTCGCTGCAGCGCCTGAACCGGGTGCGCCGGCTCGACGCCGCCAACCTGACGCTGACGGTCGAGGCCGGCTGCATCCTGCAAGCCGCCCAGGAGGCGGCCGCGTCGGCCGACCTGCTGCTGCCGCTGAGCCTGGCCGCCGAAGGCAGCTGCACGGTCGGCGGCAACCTGGCCACCAACGCCGGCGGCGTGCAGGTGCTGCGCTACGGCAATGCACGCGAGCTGTGCCTGGGCCTCGAAGTGGTGACGCCGCACGGCGAGATCTGGGACGGCCTGCGCGGCCTGCGCAAGGACAACACCGGCTACGACCTGCGTGATCTCTACATCGGCAGCGAGGGCACGCTGGGCGTGATCACCGCGGCGGTGCTGCGGCTGTATCCGCAGCCGCGTGCGGTGCTGACGGCGCTGGCCACCTGCGCCACGCTGGAAGACTGCCTGAATCTGCTGCAGCGCGCCCAGGCCCGCAGCGGCGCCACATTGACCGCCTTCGAGGTGATGAACGCGCAGTCGCTGGCGCTGGTGCAGCAGCACTTCGCGGCCGCCGCACTGCCGTCCATGCCGGCCGCGCCGTGGACGGTGCTGCTGGAAGTGTCCGACGCCCGAAACGAGCAGCACGCCGCCACCCTGCTCGAATCGCTGCTGGCCGACGCAGTGGCCGCCGGACTGATCGACGACGCCCTGGTGGCGCAGAGCCTGACGCAGTCGCGCACCTTCTGGCGCCTGCGCGAGACCATCCCGCTCGCCCAGGCGGCCGACGGCTTGAACATCAAGCACGACATCGCGCTGCCGGTGTCGCGCATCCCGGCCTTCGTGGTACAGGCCGACGCCGCCGTGCAGGCCCAATGCCCGGGCGCCCGCAGCGTCAACTTCGGCCACCTGGGCGACGGCAACCTGCACTACAACGTGATGGCACCCGCAGGCGTGGCACCGGCCGAGTTCCTGGTCGCGAACGAGGATGCGGTCAACCGGCGCGTCTACGACCTGGTGAACGCCCACGGCGGCTCGATCTCGGCCGAACACGGCATCGGCGTGCTCAAGCGCGACGAACTGCTGCGACACCAGTCACCCGTCGCGCTGGCACTGATGCAGCGCATCAAGGCGGCGCTCGATCCGCAGGGACTGATGAATCCGCAGCGCCTGCTGTGAGCGCGCGGTCGCGCTCAGGCGCCGGGCCGGCTCACTGCAGCGGGCCGTCCAGGCCGGCGGGGATCGGCAGGTTGAAGACCTCGATGCCCTCGTCGTGCAGCTCGCGCACCTCATCGGAACTGGTCTGGCCGCGGATGTGGCGGTGCTCGACCTCGCCGTAGTGGATGCGGCGGGCCTCTTCGGCAAACCGCGGGCCGACGTCTTCGGTGTTGCGCAGCAGATGACGCACGGCTTGCAGATAAGCCGCCTCGGCCAGCTGGCGCGCCGGCACCTGGGCGGCGCCGGCAGGGGTCGGGGAGACAGCAGCAGCCGAGGACTTCGCAGTGGCCGGCGCCGGTTCGCGCGCGCCGGACAGGTTCAGGCGTGGCGCCGACGGCATGCGCTGCACCTGTGAGCCGCCACACACCGGACAGGCGATCAGGTCGCGCTGCTGCTGGTCGACGAAATCGGCTTCGGATCCGAACCAGCCTTCGAAGCCGTGGCCGGCTTCACACTGCAAGTTGAGCACCTTCATGGTGCCGTCATTATCGAGCGGCGATCTGCTGCTCGGCTGACGCCCAGTTCAGGCCCCACTGGCCACTGCGCCATTGCTGCAGCCACAGCAGACCGATCATGGTCTTGGCGTCGCAGACCAGGCCGTCGCGGATCCAGTCGGCGAGTTCTTGCGCGCTGGCGGCGAACACGTCGAGGAACTCGCCCTCGTCGAGCGAGGCCGGGCCGGCTTGCAGACCGCGCGCGAACCAGATCTCGATGCGTTCGGACGAATAGGCGATGGCGTTGTTCAGCTCGCCCGCGTAGGCCCATTCGGCGGCGGTGTAGCCGGTTTCTTCCTGCAGTTCACGCACGCCGCAGACGATGCCCAACTCACCGGCGTCGAGCTTGCCGGCCGGGAACTCGATCACCGCGCGCGACAGCGGGTAACGAAACTGGCGCTCCAGCAGCAGCCGGCCGTCGTCGAGCAGCGGGATGATCATCACCGCCCCCGGATGCACCATGTACTCGCGCGCGGCACGCCCGCCGTCGGGCAGGGCGATCTCGTCGCGGCGCACGTCGAGAAAGTGACCGCGGTAGACCTGCGTGCCCTGGATGCAATGCTCACGCAGGTGAGCGTCGCCCTCGGGCAGGTCGGCGTAGCTGGGCAGTGACTTCATCGACGCCGACCCGTCCCGATCAGCTCGCCAGCGCCTTGACGATGGCTTGCGCGCACATCGCCATCAGGCCACCCGGCAGGATGCCGAGCACCAGCACGGCCGCGCCGTTGAGCGACAGCACCGCACGGGCATGCGCCGGGGCGTGGATCGGCGAGTTGTCGACGGGTTCGTCGAAGTACATGACCTTGACGATGCGCAGGTAGTAGAAGGCGCCGACCAGCGACATCACCACCGCGAAGATCGCCAGCACCAGATAGCCGGTGTCGTTGGTCGAGACCAGCGCCTGCAGCACCGCCAGCTTGGCGTAGAAGCCGACCGTCGGCGGGATGCCGGCGAGCGAGAACATGAACACCGCCATCACGCCGGCCAGCAGCGGGTTGCGCTGGTTGAGCCCGGCCAGATCGGTGATCTGGTCAGCCTCGAAGCCCTGGCGCGCCATCAGCATGATCAGTCCGAAGGTGCCCAGCGTCGTCACCACGTAGGTGATGATGTAGAACATCGCCGAGCTGTAGGCATTGGCCGCCGACAGCGTGTTGCCGTTGACCACGCCGGAGACCAGGCCGAGCAGCAGGAAGCCCATCTGCGCGATGGTCGAGTAGGCCAGCATGCGCTTGAGGTTGCTCTGCGCGATGGCGGCCAGGTTGCCGACCACCAGCGAGCAGACCGACAGCACCACGAGCATCTGCTGCCAGTCGACCGCCAGGCCGAGCAGGCCGTCGACCAGCAGGCGCATCGTCATGCCGAAGGCCGCGATCTTGGGCGCACCGGCGATCAGCAGCGTGGCCGCCGTCGGAGCGCCGTGGTAGACGTCGGGCACCCACATGTGGAACGGCACCGCGCCGAGCTTGAACGCCAGGCCGGAGACGATGAACACCACGCCGAACACCAGCACCTGGTGGTTGGCTTCACCCTTGCCGATGGCCTCGAACACGCGGCCGAGGTCGAGGCTGCCGGTGGCGCCGTACATCATCGACATGCCGTAGAGCAGGAAACCCGAGGCCAGCGCGCCGAGCACGAAGTACTTCATCGCCGCCTCGGTCGACTGGGCGTGGTCGCGCCGCAGCGCCACCAGCGCGTACAGCGACAGGCTCATCAGCTCCAGGCCGAGATAGATGACCAGGAAGTTGTTGCCCGACACCATGATCGAGATGCCCAGCAGCGAGAACAGGCTGAGCGTGAACAGCTCGCCCTTGAGCATCTCGCGGCTCGCCGCATACGGCTGGGCATAGACCAGCGTGACCGCGACGGCCACGGTCGAGAAGAACGCGAGCAGGTGACCCATCGGGTCGGTGACGACCATGCGGCCGGCCGCGTAGAGCGTCTCGCCACCGTTGAACAGCGCCAGGTGCATGGCTGCAAAAGCGGCCAGCGTCACCAGCGTCAGCACGTAGGTGGGTGTGCGGCGGGGATCGGTGACAAACAGGTCGGCCAGCGCAACCACGCAAGCCATCACCAACAGGAAGATCTCGGGATAGACCGCGAGCCAATTCATGGACGTCATGGTGCGACCAGCTCCGTCATCAAAGTTTCGACACGCCAACGTGGCGGATCAGCTCGGTCACCGAGGTGTGCATCACGTCGGTGAAGGGCTTCGGATACAGACCCATCGCCAGCGTGGCGATGGCCAGCAGCGCCAGCATCAGGAACTCGCGGGCATTGATGTCGGTGAGTTCGCGCACGTCGTCGTTGGCGACATCGCCGAAATACACCCGCTTGATCATCCACAGCGTGTAGGCCGCGCCGAAGATCAGCGCCGTCGCCGCCAGCAGGCCGATCCAGAAGTTGTACTTCACGGCGCCCAGGATCACCATCCACTCGCCGATGAATCCGGCGGTGCCCGGCAGGCCGCAGTTGGCCATGCCGAAGAAGACGGCAAACGCGGTGAACTTGGGCATCGTGTTGACCACGCCGCCATAGGCCGCGATCTCACGCGAATGCACGCGGTCGTACAGCACGCCGATCGACAGGAACATCGCGCCCGACACGAAGCCGTGCGAGATCATCTGCACCAGGCCGCCGGAGATGCCCAGCTCGCTGAAGATGAAGAAGCCCAGCGTGACGAAGCCCATGTGGGCGATCGACGAATACGCCACCAGCTTCTTCATGTCCTTCTGCACCAGCGCGACCAGGCCGATGTAGATCACCGCGACCAGCGAGATCGTGATGATGAAGGGCGCGTAGGTCATGGCCGCATCCGGCACGATCGGCAGCGAGAAGCGCAGGAAGCCGTAGGCACCGAGCTTGAGCATGATCGCCGCCAGCACGACCGAGCCGCCGGTGGGCGCCTCGACGTGGGCGTCGGGCAGCCAGGTGTGCACCGGCCACATCGGCACCTTGACGGCAAAGGCCGCGAAGAAGGCGAAGAACAGCAGCATCTGCGGCGTCTCGCCCAGCGGCAGTGCGTGCCAGGTCAGGATCTCGAAGCTGCCACCCGACTTGTAGTACAGGAAGATCAGCGCGATCAGCATCAGCAACGAGCCGGCCAGCGTGTACAGGAAGAACTTGAACGCCGCATAGACACGCCGGGCACCGCCCCACATGCCGATGATCAGGTACATCGGGATCAGCGTGGCCTCGAAGAACACGTAGAACAGCATGCCGTCGACCGCGCTGAACACGCCGACCATCAGGCCGGAGAGGATCAGGAAGGCGCCCATGTACTGATGCACGCGCTTCTCGATCACCTCCCAGGCCGAGATCACGACGATCACGGTGATGAAGGCGGTCAGCAGCACGAACCAGACCGAGATGCCGTCCACGCCGAGGTGATAGCGCACGTTGAAGCGCTCGATCCAGGGCAGGTTCTCCTGGAACTGCATCGCGGCAGTCGCCGTGTCGAAGCTGCCGATCAGCGGCAAGGTGATCAGGAAACTGACCAGCGCGCCGACCAGCGCGATCCAGCGCGTGACGTTGGCGTTTTCGTCACGGCCGAGGGCGAGAAGAAGAGCACCGAAGGCGATCGGCACCCAGATGGAGAGCGAGAGGTAAGCCATGTCGTGGTTCCCCTGCTCAACGCGACTGGAACACGAACCAGCTCATCAGCGCGAAGACGCCAATCAGCATGACCAGTGCGTAGTGGTAGATGTAGCCGGTCTGGAACAGGCGCACCAGCGATGCGATCCAGCCCACCAGGCGTGCCGAGCCGTTGACGAGGGCGCCGTCGATGACCGCCACGTCACCACCCTTCCAGAGCCCGCGGCCGAGCATGCGGGCTCCGGCGGCGAGGATGTTTTCGTTGATCCAGTCCATGTAGTACTTGTTTTGCATCACGGTGATCAGCGGAGAGAGCACGCGGCCCAGCGTCTGCGGAATCGCCGGCACCAGCATGTAGAACACGTACGAGGTCCCGACACCGGCCACGGCCAGCCACAGCGGCAGCGTCTGCAGGGAGTGCATCGCCATCGCCGCAGCGCCGTGGAAACCGGCCGCGAGCTTGTCCATCGCCGGGTGCAGCTGGGCGTTGACGAGGATCGAATCCTTGAAGAAGTCGCCGTACAGCATCGGACCGATCGTCAGGTAACCGATCACCACCGACGGGATCGCCAGCAGCACCAGCGGGGCCGTGACCACCCAGGGCGACTCGTGCGGCGTGTGCGCATGGCCGTGGTCATCGTGGCCGTGATCGTCTTCTGCCGGGAAGGGCTTGTGATGGAAATGTTCCTTGCCGTGGAAAACCAGGAAGTACATCCGGAACGAATAGAACGCGGTCACGAACACGCCGATCACCGCGGCCCAGTAGGCCCAGTGCGCGGCCGGCAGGTGGCTGGCGTGCAGCGCCTCGATGATCGAATCCTTCGAGTAGAAGCCCGAGAACAGCGGCGTGCCGATCAGCGCCAGCGAGCCCAGCAGCGAGGTGATCCAGGTGATGGGCATGTACTTGCGCAGGCCGCCCATGTTGCGGATGTCCTGATCGTGGTGCATGCCGATGATCACCGAGCCCGCACCCAGGAACAGCAGGGCCTTGAAGAAGGCGTGCGTCATCAGGTGGAACACAGCGACCGAGTAGGCCGAGGCACCCAGCGCCATCGTCATGTAGCCGAGCTGCGACAGCGTCGAATACGCGACCACGCGCTTGATGTCGTTCTGGATGATGCCCAGGAAGCCCATGAACAGGCCGGTGATCGCGCCGATGATCAGGATGAAATTCAGAGCCGTGTCGGACAGCTCGAACAGCGGCGACATGCGCGCCACCATGAAGATGCCGGCCGTCACCATCGTGGCGGCGTGGATCAGCGCCGAGATCGGGGTCGGGCCTTCCATCGAGTCGGGCAGCCAGACGTGCAGCGGGAACTGCGCGCTCTTGCCCATCGCGCCGATGAACAGGCAGATGCAGGTGACCGTGATCAGCATCCACTCGGTGCCGGGGAACACCAGCTTGGCCAGTTCCGGGGCCTTGGCAAAGGCCTCGGCGTAGCTCAGCGTGCCGGCATAGGCGACGATCAGGCCGATGCCGAGGATGAAGCCGAAGTCACCCACGCGGTTGACCAGGAAGGCCTTCATGTTGGCGAAGATCGCCGTCGGCCGCTTGAACCAGAAGCCGATCAGCAGGTAGGACACCAGGCCGACCGCTTCCCAGCCGAAGAACAGCTGCAGGAAGTTGTTGCTCATCACGAGCATCAGCATCGAGAAGGTGAACAGCGAGATGTACGAGAAGAAGCGCTGGTAGCCCGGGTCTTCTTCCATGTAGCCGATGGTGTAGATGTGCACCATCAGCGACACGAAGGTGACCACCACCATCATCATGGCGGTCAGGCCGTCGACCAGGAAGCCGACTTCCATCTTCAGCGTGCCCAGCACCATCCATTCATAGACGGTCTGGTTGAAGCGTGCGCCGCCGATCACGTCGAGCAGCGTCATCACCGACAGGACGAAGGCGATCAGCACACCGAGGATGGTGACGACATGGGAGCCGCGGCGGCCCACCGTCTTGCCGAAGAAGCCGGCGATGACGGCCCCCGCCAGCGGTGCCAGCGGCACGGCCAGCAGGGTGGATTGAGAGAGCTCGGACATGTTCTTGTGTTCCCTCTGGCCTCAGCCCTTCAGAGTGTCGAGCTCGTCGACATTGATCGTTGACCGGTTGCGGAACAGCACCACCAGGATGGCCAGGCCGATCGCCGACTCGGCTGCCGCCACGGTCAGGATGAAGAAGACGAAGACCTGCCCCGCCATATCGCCCAGATAGTGCGAGAAGGCGACGAAGTTCAGGTTGACCGCCAGCAGCATCAGCTCGATGCACATCAGCAGAACGATCAGGTTCTTGCGGTTCAGGAAGATGCCGATCACCGACAACGCGAACAGGATCGCGCCCAGTGTCAGGTAGTGTCCGAGGGCGACCATCAGGCTTGTCCTTTCGGTGCGGTGGCATCGGCGGCGGCCGGCGCGGAGGGCACGGCACGCACCGGATCCATCTTGACGATGCGCAGGCGATCGGCCTTCTTGGCCTTGACCTGTTCGGCCGGGTTCTGGCCCTTGACGTCCTTGCGACGACGCAGGGTCAGCGCGATCGCGGCAATGATCGCCACCAGCAGGATCACCGCGGCGATCTCCAGCGGGTAGAGGTAGTCGGTGTAGAGCTCGATCCCCAGCAGCTTGGTGTTGGGAACACCTTCGGCGGCACCCGGCATCGCCTTGGCGATCGGCAGGTTGAAGCCGCGCAGCAGCACCACTGCCATCTCCAGCGCGATGATCACGCCGACCGTGGCAGCAACCGGGAAGTGCGACCAGAAACCCTGCCGCAGCACATCGACGTTGATGTCGAGCATCATGACGACGAACAGGAACAGCACCATCACGGCGCCGACATAGACCAGCACCAGCGAGATCGCCAGGAACTCGGCCTGCAGCAACATCCAGACGCACGATGCGGTGAAGAACGCCAGCACCAGGTACAGCGCGGCGTGAACCGGACTGCGGGCGGTGATGACCCGGAACGCCGCAAAGAGCAAGACGGCGGAAAAGACGTAGAAGAGCGCGGTGGTGGTGTCCATGTCGTCATCGGGTACACGTGAAGCCGGCACAGGCGATCCCTGGCGACGGCTGTCGCCCGGACCGCTGCTGCGGTTCAGCGGTACTTGGCGTCCGCCTCCTTGTTGGCTGCAATTTCTTGTTCGTAGCGATCACCGACGGCCAGCAACATGTCCTTCGTGAAGTACAGGTCACCGCGTTTTTCGCCGTGGTATTCGAAGATGTGCGTCTCGACGATCGAATCGACCGGGCAGCTTTCTTCGCAGAAGCCGCAGAAGATGCACTTGGTCAGATCGATGTCGTAGCGCGTCGTGCGGCGGCTGCCGTCGGCGCGCACATCGCTCTCGATGGTGATCGCCATCGCGGGGCAGACGGCCTCGCACAGCTTGCAGGCGATGCAGCGCTCTTCGCCGTTTTCATAACGGCGCAGCGCATGCAGGCCCCGAAAGCGCGGCGACAGCGGCGTCTTCTCTTCCGGGAACTGCACGGTCACCGTGCGCTGGAAGAAATGACGGCCGGTGAGCTTGAGGCCCTTGAGCAGCTCCAGCAGCATGAAGCTGGAGACGAAATCCTTGACACTGGTCACGGCGGACATGTGAGTTTCCTTGGGATACGCGTGCGCGCCTTACAGCCAGACATTCCAGGGCGACTGGATCCACAGGCCCACCACGACCAGCCACACGAGCGTGATCGGAATGAAGATCTTCCAGCCCAGACGCATGATCTGGTCGTAGCGATAGCGCGGGAAGGTGGCTCGCACCCACAGGAACATCGTGGCCACGCAGAAGGTCTTGATGCCCAGCCAGATCCAGCCCGGAATGAACGACAGGAAGGAAACCGGTGCATCCCAGCCGCCGAGGAACATGATCACGGCCAGCACCGAGACCAGGATCATGTTGGCGTATTCGGCCAGGAAGAACATCGCGAACGACATGCCCGAGTACTCGATCATGTGACCGGCCACGATCTCGGCTTCACCTTCGACCACGTCGAACGGGTGGCGGTTGGTTTCAGCCAGGCCCGAGATGAAGTAGACGATGAAGATCGGGAACAGCGGCAACCAGTTCCACGACAGGAAGTTCAGCCCCATCGACGCGAAGTTGCCCTTGGTCTGGCCGACGACGATGTCGGTCATGTTCAGGCTGCCGGTGACCATCAGCACGACGACGAAGCAGAAGCCCATCGCGATCTCGTAGCTGACCATCTGGGCCGACGCACGCATCGCACCCAGGAAGGCGTACTTCGAGTTCGAGGCCCAGCCGGCGATGATCACGCCGTAGACCTCCATCGAGGTGATCGCCATCAGGAACAGCAGGCCGGCGTTGACGTTGGCCAGCGCGACGTCGGGGCCGAACGGCACCACCGCCCAGGCGGCCAGCGCCGGCATGATGGTCATGATCGGGCCGAGGTAGAACAGGCCCTTGTTGGCCGCGCTCGGGGTGATGATTTCCTTGAACAGCAGCTTGACCGCATCGGCGATCGGGGTCAGCAGACCCCAGGGGCCGACGCGGTTGGGGCCCGGGCGGATCTGCGTCCAGCCGATCGCCTTGCGCTCCCACAGCGTCAGATAGGCCACGCAGCCCATCAGCGGCAGCAGCACCACGACGATCTTGAGCAGGGTCCAGACGACAGGCCAGGCGCCGCCCAGCGTCGCGCTTCCGAATGTTTGCAGGGTGTCCAGCATGATCAGGTCCAGGCTCAGGCGGGTTCGACGGCAAGGGTGCCGAAGGCGTCACCCAGGACTGCGGTGGCGGAAAGCGCCGCGCTCACGCGCACGGTGTTGGCGGCCAGGCTGGCATCGAGCTGAGCCGGCAAGGTCACCGAGGCACCGTCTTGCGTGATGCGCAGCGAGGCGCCCGCCACGAGGCCGAGCCGGCCCCACAGCTCGGACGGCACGCTGACCACGGATGCGGCGGCATCGGCCGTGCGCTGCAGCGCCGGGGCGCGGCGCACCGTCGAATCGGTGGCGTAGATGGGCACGTCGGCCAGACGCTGCAGACCCTGCGGCGTGGCCGCCGTGCGCGCCAGCGTGCGGGTGCGGTTGGACAGACGGGCCGGGATCGTGGCGACATCGCCGTAAGCCTGGGCACGCACTTCCTCGACCGTCTCCTGCGTGAAGCCCGGCAGGCCCAGCAGGTTGCCGAGCACGCGCAGCACCTTCCAGCCCGGACGGGTGTCGCCCAGCGGACGCACGACGCCGTGGAAGCTCTGCACGCGGCCGTCGGCATTGACGAAGCTGCCACCGGTCTCGGTGAACGGCGCGATCGGCAGCAGCACGTCGGCGTGTTCGAGGTTGGCGCTGAAGGGGCTGAACGCCACCACCATGTCGGCGGCGGCCAGCGCCTTGGCGGCACGGGCTGCGTTGGCCGCGTCCAGCACCGGCTCGGTGTTGAACAGCAGATAGGCCTTGCGCGGCTGGGCCAGCATCTGGCCGGCGTCGAGGCCGCCTTGCTGCGGCTGCGCACCGACCAGCTGGGCGCCGACGCTGTTGCCGGCTTCGCCCAGGTAGCCGACGCTGGCGCCGGTCTGTTCTGCGATCCAGTTGGCCAAGGCCAGCAGATCGTCGGCTTGCGGATGCTGCGCTGCGGCGTTGCCGAGCAGCACGGCCTTGCGTTCACCACCGAGCAGACTCTGCGCGATGGCCTGAGCCTGCGCGCCGGCGGTCAGCGCGAACGGTGCGGCAACGCCCTTGGCTGCCGCGATCGCACTGGCGATCTCGCCCAGCAGCGTGACCCATTCGCTCGGCGCGCCGACGGCTTCGGCGGCGATGCTGATCAGCCAATTGTCGGCCAGCGCATGCACGCGGGTGACCTGCGCACCGCGGCGCGCCGCCTGGCGCAGCCGCTGCGCGAACAGCGGGTGATCCTTGCGCAGGAACGAGCCGACGACCAGCGCGCGATCGAGCGTCGACAGGCTCGCGATCGAAGTACCGAGCCAGCGCACCGCACCGGCGTCCTGTCGGAAGTCGGCGTGACGCAGGCGGTGATCGATGTTGTCGCTGCCCAGGCCACGCACCAGCTGGCCGAGCAGGTAGAGCTCTTCGCTGGTGGAACAGGCCGACGCCAGCGCGCCGATCGAGGCATTGCCGTGTTGTGCGGCGATGCCCTTCAGACCCTTGGCGACGTATTCGAGCGCCGAGGTCCAGTCGACCGCCTTCCACTGGCCGCCCTGCTTGAGCATGGGCGTCGTGTTGCGGGCGTCGCTGTTGAAGGCTTCGTAGCTGAAGCGGTCGCGGTCGGCGATCCAGCATTCGTTGACGGCGTCGTTCTCGAACGGCACCACGCGCAGGACCTGGTGGTTCTTGACCTGCACCACGAGGTTGGCGCCGTTGCTGTCATGCGGGCTGACGCTCTTGCGGCGCGACAGTTCCCAGGTGCGGGCGCTGTAGCGGAACGGCTTGCTGGTGAGCGCACCGACCGGGCAGATGTCGATCATGTTGCCCGACAGCTCGGAGTCGATCGTCTCGCCGACCACCGTGGTGATCTCGGAGTGCTCGCCGCGATGGATCATGCCCAGTTCCATCTGGCCGGCCACTTCCTGGCCGAAGCGCACGCAGCGGGTGCAATGGATGCAACGGCTCATCTCTTCCATCGAGATCAGCGGGCCGACCTCTTTATGGAAGACCACGCGCTTTTCTTCTTCGTAGCGCGAGGCCGACTTGCCGTAGCCCACGGCCAGATCCTGCAACTGGCATTCGCCGCCCTGGTCGCAGATCGGGCAGTCGAGCGGGTGATTGATGAGCAGGAACTCCATCACCGACTGCTGCGCCTTCAGCGCCTTGTCGCTCTTGGTGCGCACGATCATGCCCTGCGTCACCGGAGTGGCGCAGGCCGGCATCGGCTTGGGCGCCTTCTCGACGTCGACCAGGCACATGCGGCAGTTGGCCGCGATCGAGAGCTTCTTGTGGTAGCAGAAATGCGGGATGTAGGTGCCGGCCGCTTCGGCCGCATGCATCACCATGCTGCCTTCGTTGACCGAGACCTTCTTGCCGTCGAGTTCGATTTCAATCATGTGCTTCTCACCAGCCGGTCAGACGTAAGCCGGGACCACGCAGGTCTTGTGCTCGATGTGGTGGACGAACTCGTGGCGGAAATGCTTGAGCATCGCGCGCACGGGCATCGCGGCGGCATCGCCGAGGGCGCAGATGGTGCGACCCATGATGTTCTCGGCCACGTTGTCGAGCAGCGCCAGGTCTTCGGCACGGCCATGGCCGTGTTCGATGCGGTCGACGATGCGCCACAGCCAGCCGGTGCCTTCGCGGCACGGCGTGCACTGGCCGCAGCTTTCGTGGCTGTAGAAGTACGACAGGCGCAGCAGGCTCTTGACCATGCAGCGGGTGTCGTCCATCACGATCACGGCGCCCGAACCGAGCATCGAACCGGCCTTGCTGATGGAGTCATAGTCCATCGTGCAGGCCATCATGACGTCGGCCGGCAGCACCGGCGACGACGATCCGCCAGGGATCACGGCCTTGAGCTTCTTGCCACCCTTGACGCCACCGGCGAGCTCCAGCAGCGTGCTGAACGGCGTGCCCATCGGGATCTCGTAGTTGCCCGGACGTTCGACGTCACCGACCATCGAGAAGATCTTGGTGCCGCCGTTGTTGGGCTTGCCGCATTCGAGGTAGGCCGGACCGCCGTTGCGGATGATCCAGGGCACCGCCGCGAAGGTTTCGGTGTTGTTGATCGTGGTCGGCTTGCCGTACAGGCCGAAGCTGGCCGGGAACGGCGGCTTGAAGCGCGGCTGGCCCTTCTTGCCTTCGAGCGATTCGAGCAGCGCGGTCTCTTCACCGCAGATGTAGGCGCCGAAACCGTGGAAGGCGTGCAGCTGGAAGGTGTGCCTGCTGCCCAGGATCTGGTTGCCCAGATAGCCGGCGGCACGCGCTTCCTCGAGCGCCTCTTCGAAACGCTCGTAGGCGTCGAAGATCTCGCCGTGTATGTAGTTGTAGCCGACCGTGATGCCCATCGCGTAGGCCGCGATGATCATGCCTTCGATGACGATGTGCGGGTTGTAGCGCAGGATGTCGCGATCCTTGCACGTGCCCGGCTCACCCTCGTCGGAGTTGCAGACCAGGTACTTCTGCACCGGCAGGGCGCGCGGCATGAAACTCCACTTGAGGCCGGTCGGGAAACCCGCACCGCCCCGGCCGCGCAGACCCGAACCCTTGACCTCGGCGATCACCTGATCGGCGGTCATGCCCTCGCCGCCGTCGGCGCCGAGGATCTTGCGCAGCGCCTGGTAGCCGCCACGCGCTTCGTAGTCGGCCAGGCGCCAGTTCTTGCCGTTCAGGCCCGCATAGATCTGCGAGTTGATGTGGCGGTCGTGAAAGCAGGTTTCGGTGCCGGTGGCCTGGAAGCCGGCCAGCACTTGGGAGAGATCGAGCGTCATCGGATCAGGCCCCTTGCTTGGCGTGCGCCTTGAGCGTGTCGACCAGCTGGTCGAGCTTGTCGTGGCTCATGTAGCTGATCATCTGGCGGTCGTTGACCAGCATCACCGGCGCGTCGGCACAGGCGCCGAGGCATTCGCACTTCTGCACCGTGAACAGGCCGTCGGCGGTGGTGCCACCGTCTTCGACGCCCAGCTTCTGGCACAGGTGCTCCAGCGCCGCCTGGCCGTTGCGCAACAGGCACGGCAGGTTGGTGCAGACGTTGAGCTTGAACTGCCCGACCGGCTGCTGGTTGTACATGTTGTAGAAGGTCGTCACCTCGTGCACCGCGATCGCGGGCATGCCGAGGTAGTCGGCGATCTGCTTCTCGGCTTCAGCAGAGACCCAGCCGTTGACCTGCTGCGCGATCGACAGGCAGGCCATCACGGCCGACTGCTTCTGATCGGCCGGGTACTTGGCCACTTCGCGAGCGAAGCGCTCCAGCGTGGCGGCCGAGAACGGCGCGGTTTGCGCCGGGAAGGATGCATTCGACATGGCGGTGCTCATCGATCGATTTCGCCGAACACGATGTCCATCGTGCCGATGATGGCCACGGCGTCGGCAATCATGTGGCCACGCGACATCTCGTCGAGTGCGGCCAGATGCGCGAAGCCGGGAGCGCGGATCTTCAGGCGGTACGGCTTGTTCGCGCCATCGCTGATGGCGTAGATGCCGAACTCGCCCTTCGGGTGCTCGACGGCCGCATAGGCCTCGCCTTCGGGCACGTGGAAACCTTCGGTGAACAGCTTGAAGTGGTGGATCAGCTCTTCCATCGAGGTCTTCATCTCGACGCGCGACGGCGGAGCGACCTTGTGGTTGTCGGTGATCACCGGGCCCGGATTGGCACGCAGCCAAGCCGAGCACTGCTCGATGATGCGGTTCGACTGGCGCATCTCCTCGACACGCACCAGGTAGCGGTCGTAGGTGTCGCCGTTGACGCCAACCGGGATGTCGAAGTCCATGCGGTCGTAGACGTCGTAGGGCTGCGTCTTGCGCAGGTCCCAGGCGATGCCGGAGCCGCGGATCATCGCGCCGGTCAGGCCAAGGTTGAGCGCCCGCTCGGGCGTCAGCACGCCGATGCCCACGGTGCGCTGCTTCCAGATGCGGTTATCGGTCAGCAGCGTTTCGTATTCGTCGACCAGCGTCGGGAAGCGCTTGGTGAAATCGTCGATGAAATCGAGCAGCGAGCCCTGGCGGTTCTCGTTGAGACGCGCCATCGCCTTGGCGTTGCGGATCTTGCTGACCTTGTACTGCGGCATCACGTCCGGCAGGTCGCGATAGACACCGCCCGGACGGAAATAGGCCGCGTGCATGCGTGCACCCGACACCGCCTCGTACATGTCGAACAGGTCTTCACGCTCCCGGAAGCAGTAGATGAGCATGTTCATCGCACCGCAGTCCATGCCGTGACAGCCCAGCCACAGCAGATGGTTCAGCAGACGCGTGATCTCGCTGAACATGACGCGGATGTACTGCGCCCGCTCGGGCACCTGGATGCCCATGAGCTTTTCGATCGCCAGGCAGTAGGCGTGCTCGTTGCACATCATCGACACGTAGTCGAGACGGTCCATGTAGGGCAAGGACTGGATGAAGGTCTTGCTCTCGGCCAGCTTCTCGGTGCCGCGGTGCAGCAGGCCGATGTGTGGGTCGGCACGCTGGATGACTTCGCCGTCCAGTTCGAGCACCAGGCGCAGCACACCGTGCGCGGCCGGGTGCTGGGGACCGAAGTTCAGCGTGTAGTTCTTGATTTCTGCCATGACTGTGCTCGTTGGCGCTTAGTGCAGGCCGCCGTAGTTGTCTTCGCGGATGATGCGCGGCGTGATCTCGCGCGGCTCGATCGAGACCGGCTGGTAGATCACGCGCTTCTGCTCGGGGTCGTAGCGCATCTCGACATGACCGGTGACCGGGAAGTCCTTGCGCATCGGATGCCCGATGAAGCCATAGTCGGTCAGGATGCGACGCAGGTCGGTGTGACCGTCGAAGACGATCCCGTACATGTCGAAGGCTTCGCGCTCGAACCAGTTGGCACCGCTCCAGATCGGCGTGAGCGAAGCGACCAGCGGGAAGTCGTCGTCGGGCGCGAACACCTTCAGGCGCAGGCGCCAGTTGTGCTGCACCGACAGCAGGTGCGAGACCGCCGCATAACGCAGGCCCTCGTAACCACCGTCCTTGTAGCCGCTGTAGTCGACGCCGCAGATGTCGATCAGCTGCTCGAATCCGAGGTCCGGATGATCACGCAGCGTCTTGCCGATGGCAGCGTAGTCAGTTGCCTTGACGGTCAAGGTGAGCTCGCCACGATCGCGCACGAGATGCACGATGCGATCGCCGATCACACGCTCGATCGCAGCCTGCAGGGTGTCCAGTTTTTGAGTCATCGAAAGCCTCTGCTCAGCGCGCGATGGTGTTTTCGCGGCGGATCTTGGCCTGCAACTGCAGGATGCCGTAGAGCAGCGCCTCGGCCGTGGGCGGACAGCCCGGCACGTAGACGTCGACCGGCACCACGCGGTCGCAACCCCGCACGACCGAATAGCTGTAGTGGTAATAACCACCGCCATTGGCACACGAGCCCATGCTCAGCACCCAGCGCGGCTCGGCCATCTGGTCATAGACCTTGCGCAACGCCGGCGCCATCTTGTTGCATAACGTGCCGGCCACGATCATCAGATCGCTCTGCCGCGGACTGGGGCGGAACAGCATGCCGAAACGATCGATGTCGTAGCGTGATGCGCCCGCATGCATCATCTCGACCGCACAGCACGCCAGACCGAAGGTCATCGGCCAGAGCGAGCCGGTCTTGGACCAGTTGATCAAGGTATCGACACTGGTCGTGACGAAACCTTCCTTGAGAACGCCTTCAATGCCCATGGTGTGTCCTTGTGATGGCTTGCGTCATTCCCAGTCGAGGGCGCCCTTCTTCCATTCATAGACGAATCCCACCACGAGGATGCCCAGGAAGATCATCATGGCCCAGAAGCCGGTTGCACCGATCTCGCGCAGAGACACCGCCCACGGAAAGAGGAAGGCGATCTCGAGATCGAACAAGATGAAGAGGATGGCAACCAGGTAGTAGCGCACATCGAACTTCATGCGCGCGTCCTCGAAGGCCTCGAAACCGCACTCGTAGGGAGAGTTCTTGGCCGCATACGGACGACGCGGACCAAGCAGAAAACCCAGCACCTGGGGTGCCACGCCAACCCCGACACCCACCAGGATGAACAGGATGACAGGTAGGTAGTTTTCCAGGTTCATGGCTTCAGGCCTTCACAGTCTCATTCCCGGAACAGCGGGAACCATCCGACAAAAAATAAAGCGCGCCGTCATGACCGGCAACATGGTTGCAACGGCCACACACTCAGCGCGCCCACTTCGTTCCCTGCTGGATCGCAGAGGCCAGAGCCTCTTGCACGTCTTCGTCAGGGCGCTGGGCCAGTCGCCGGATGAGCGACCAACCCTTGGGTCCAATCAATTCAAATCTTTGGTGCCGACGGCGAGACTCGAACTCGCACAGCTTTCGCCACTACCCCCTCAAGATAGCGTGTCTACCAATTTCACCACGTCGGCATGTCTGCAATCTGACAACCCACTCTGAAAGCCTGCCTCAGATTGTCTTGTCAAATCAAACTCAAGGCACTGATTCGCGTGAGGAATTGCTTATCAGCACAGCCATGAATTCTAGCGCGTACCAGGGTTTGTCTCAAGGTGTTGCGCAAGGTTTTCTATTGAATGCTGCAATGCCGCCACGTCAGTTCGAAGCAGCCGCAGATGCCGGCACGGCGGGAGCCACCACGGCAGGCGCCGCAACCGGTGCCGCACCCGGAATCAACTCGGCGCCCGATGCCGCAGGCGCACTGGCCGCCAAGGCCGGCACCGCCTGATCCAGCACGCTGCCGCCGACATTCGTGCCGCGCGCGTTGCTGAAATAGGCCAGCGCCAGGGTGCAGGTGAAGAACACGGCAGCGCAGATGGCGGTCGAACGCGACAGGAAGTTGGCGCTGCCGGTGGCACCGAACAGGCTGCCGGAGGCACCACCTCCGAAGGATGCGCCCATGTCGGCGCCCTTGCCGTGCTGGACCAGCACCAGCCCGATCATCGCGATCGCGGACACCAACTGCGTCAGCAGCATCAGATTCATCAACACTTGCATGGGAGAGCGTCTCCAGAAAACGATTCGATTGAGGTTCAGCCGGCTGCGCGCACGATGGCGACGAAGTCGGCCGCCTTGAGCGCCGCGCCACCGATCAGGCCACCGTCGATGTCGGGCTGAGCGAACAGCGAGTCGGCGTTGTCAGGCTTGACGCTGCCGCCATAGAGCAATTTCATCTGCGCGGCGTGCGGCGTTGCGGCAGCCAGCTGGGCGCGCAGCAGGGCATGCACTTCCTGAGCCTGTTCCGGGGTGGCCGTGCGACCGGTGCCGATCGCCCAGACCGGCTCGTAGGCAACCACGATTTCGCCGATGCAGTGCGTCAGGGCGTGGATCACGACCGAGAGCTGGCGCTTGACCACCGTTGCCGTTTCACCGGCCTCACGCTGCGCCAGCGTCTCGCCGACGCAGACGATCGGCGTGATGCCTCGGGCCAGCGCGGCCTTGGCCTTGTCGGCCACCAGCTGGTCGGATTCGGCGTGATAGGCGCGCCGCTCCGAGTGGCCGACGATGACATAGCGGCAGCCAAACTCGGCCAGCATCGCAGCCGACACCTCGCCGGTGTAGGCGCCCTGCTCGTGGGCCGAACAATCCTGCGCACCCCACAGAAGAGGGCTGCCGGCCAGCGTCACCGCCACCTCGGACAGATAGGGGAACGGCGCACACACCGCCACGTCGCAGCCAAAGGGCCGAGCGGCCAGCACGCCTTGCAGCAACTCGGCATTGGCAACGTGGCTGCCATGCATCTTCCAGTTGCCCACCACCAGTTTGCGATTCGTGTCCATCGAAGTTCCTCAGATTGTGTTTTTTGCTGCGGCCGTTGCGGCTCACCACTGCAGCACGATCTTGCCGATGTGCTGGTTCGATTCCATCAGGGCGTGCGCATCGGCCGCCTGCGCCGCCGGCAGCACGGCATGGATCACCGGCCGGACCTGCCGGGACTCCAGCAGAGGCCAGACCTGCGCACGCAGTGCCGCAGCGATCGCCGCCTTGAATGCGACAGGCCGCGCCCGCAGGGTCGAGCCCGTGATCGTCAGGCGTCGGCGCAACACCAGGCCGGCGTCGAACGACGCCTTGACGCCCCCCTGCACCGCGATGATGACCAGCCGACCGTCTTCGGCCAGGCAGCTGACCTCGCGCGCCACGTAGTCGCCCGCCACCATGTCGAGGATCACGTCGACGCCGCGGCCGTCCGTCAGGCGCAGGGCCTCGGCGGCGAAGTCCTGACTGCGATAGTTGATCGCGTGATCGGCACCCAGCGCCAGGCAAGCCTGGCACTTGTCGTCGCTGCCCGCCGTGGCGATGACCGTGGCGCCACGCGCCTTGGCCAGCTGGATGGCCGTCACGCCGATGCCACTGGTGCCACCTTGCACCAGCAAGGTCTCGCCCGACTGCAGGCGCGCGCGCTCGAAGACGTTCGACCAGACGGTGAAGAACGTCTCCGGCAGCGCGGCCGCCTGCACGTCGTCGAAACCGGCCGGCACCGGCAGGCATTGCCCGACCGGCGCGACGCAGTACTGGGCGTAGCCGCCGCCCGTCACGAGCGCGCAGACCCGCTGCCCGATGGCCAGGCCGGCCGCCTGCAGCGCCTGCGCGTCACCGGATTCGATGACACCGGCAAGCTCGAGGCCGGGCAGATCCGACGCACCCGCCGGGGGCGGATAGGCGCCCTTGCGCTGCAGCACGTCGGGCCGGTTGACACCGCTCGCGGCCACACGGATCAAGACCTCGCCGGCACCGGCCACGGGCACGGCACGCTGCGTCAGACGCAGCACATCGGGCGCGCCCGGCCGTGAGATCTCGATCGCGTTCATGGGCCGATCTTCTTACTGCTGCTGACCTTGCTGCTGCTGCGGCTGACCCGCTGCAGGCGCGCCGGACTCTTCAGTCGCAGGCTGTTCGGCACGTGCCGGACGCTCGCCACGCTCAGGACGATCGCCACCGCGGTCACGGCGCGGGCCGCGATCACCACGGTCGCCGCGGTCACCGAAACCGCCTTCACGGCGCGGCGCACGCTCTTCGAACTCCATGCCTTCCGGACGCTCGATCAGCGCCTTCATCGACAGCTTGATGCGGCCCTTCTCGTCGGTCTCGAGCACCTTGACCTTGACGACCTGGCCTTCGGTCAGGAAGTCGGTGACCTTCTCGACGCGCTGGTGCGCGATCTGGCTGATGTGCAGCAGTCCGTCCTTGCCGGGCAGGATGTTGATCAGCGCACCGAAGTCGAGGATCTTGACCACCGGACCTTCGTAGACCTTGCCGATCTCGGCTTCGGCGGTGATGTCGGCGATGCGCTTCTTGGCCAGTTCGGCCTTGTCGGCATCGGTCGATGCGATCGTGATCGTGCCGTCTTCGCCGATGTCGATCTGGCAGCCGGTCTCTTCGGTCAGCGCGCGGATCACCGAACCGCCCTTGCCGATCACGTCACGGATCTTCTCGGGGTTGATCTTCATCGTGTACAGGCGCGGCGCGAAGTTCGACACCTCGGTGTTGGCCGTGCCCATCGCCTCGACCATCTTGCCCAGGATGTGCAGGCGCGCTTCCTTGGCCTGCGCCAGTGCGACCTGCATGATCTCCTTGGTGATGCCCTGGATCTTGATGTCCATCTGCAGCGCGGTCACGCCGGCGGTGGTACCGGCCACCTTGAAGTCCATGTCGCCGAGGTGATCTTCATCGCCCAGGATGTCGGTCAGCACCGCGAAGCGGTTGCCTTCCTTGATCAGGCCCATGGCGATGCCGGCCACGTGCGCCTTCATCGGCACGCCGGCATCCATCATCGCCAGGCAACCGCCGCAGACCGAGGCCATCGACGACGAACCGTTCGATTCGGTGATCTCGGAGACCACGCGGATCGTGTAGCCGAACTCGTCCTTCGGGGGCAGCAGCGGCACCAGCGCGCGCTTGGCGAGGCGGCCGTGGCCGGTCTCGCGACGCTTGGTGGTGCCCATGCGGCCGACTTCGCCGGTGGCGAACGGAGGCATGTTGTAGTGGAACAGGAAGCTGTCGCGGAAGTCGCCGGCCAGCGCGTCAATGCGCTGCGAGTCCTGGTCGGTGCCGAGCGTGGCGACCACCAGGGCCTGGGTCTCGCCACGCGTGAACAGCGCCGAGCCGTGGGTGCGCGGCAGCACGCCGGTGCGGATCTCGATCGGGCGCACGGTGCGGGTGTCGCGGCCGTCGATGCGCGGCTCGCCTTGCAGGATCTGACCGCGCACGGTCTTGGCCTCGAGCTCGAACAGCAGGTTGTCGACGTCGACGTTGTCGAACACCACGCCGGCTTCGGCCAGCGAGATCTTCACTTCGGCGTAGGCCGCGCGGCAAGCATGCGTGCGAGCCTGCTTGTTGCGGATCTGGTAGGCCGCTTCGATCTTGGCCAGGCCGAACTCGGCGACCTTGGCGATCAGCGGCTCGTTGCGGGCCGGCGGCTGCCAGTCCCAGGCCGGCTTGCCGGCGTCACGCACGAGTTCGTTGATCGCGGCGATCGCGACCTTGGCCTGCTCGTGGCCGTAGACCACGGCGCCCAGCATCACCTCTTCGGTCAGCTGGTCGGCCTCGGATTCGACCATCAGCACGGCCGCTTCGGTGCCGGCGACGACCAGGTCCATCTTCGAGGACTTGAGCTGGGTCGGGCCCGGGTTGAGCACGTATTCGCCGTTGACGTAACCCACGCGGGCAGCGCCCACCGGGCCGTTGAACGGAATGCCCGAGATCGCCAGCGCGGCGCTCGAGCCGATCAGCGCGGCGATGTCGGCCGACGCTTCAGGGTTCAGCGACAGCACGTGCACGACCACGTGGACTTCGTTGTAGAAGCCTTCCGGGAACAGCGGGCGCAGCGGGCGGTCGATCAGGCGGCTGGTCAGCACTTCCAGTTCGGACGGCTTGGCTTCGCGCTTGAAGAAGCTGCCGGGGATCTTGCCGGCGGCGTAGGTCTTCTCGATGTAGTCGACCGTCAGCGGGAAGAAATCCTGGCCCGGCTTGGCGTTCTTGGCGCCCACCACGGTAGCCAGCACCACGGTGTCGTCGATGTTGACGATCACGGCACCGCCGGCCTGGCGCGAGATTTCACCGGTCTCGAGCGTGACGGTGTGCTGACCCCATTGGAAGGTCTTGGTGACTTTGTTGAACAGGCTCATGCGAGTCTCCTAGGCAGAAACATCCATCTGGTGGGATGTGGCACCCGAAGGCGCGTCAGCGTGGCGCAATGCCATTCCAGCGATGCCCGGCCGGACGGCGCGGAACTCGTTGGAATGACACAGCAGCGCGGCAGCCGGCGTGCTCCGATATCGATGACGATCCGCAAGCACAAAGAGCCTGTGCTGGAGAGGTCCAGACAGGCTCTTTGCATGCATGCGGTGATTACTTGCGCAGGCCCAGCTTCTGGATCAGCGAGGTGTAGCGGTCGGCGTCACGGCTCTTCAGGTAGTCGAGCAGCTTGCGGCGACGGCTCACCATGCGCAGCAGACCACGACGGCCGTGGTGATCCTTCATGTGGGTCTTGAAGTGCGGCATCAGGTGGTTGATGCGCGCGGTCAGCAGGGCGACCTGGACTTCCGGCGAACCCGTGTCGGACGGGGCGCGGGCATTGGAGGCGACGATCTCGGCCTTGTTGATTTCGGACATTTCGATTTCCTCGATGGATCGAAACCGCGCAGCCGGGGCTCGTGCCCGTGCAGCGGTTTCGGTGGCTACTTGCGGTCACGGGTGAAACCGACCCATGCCGTGCGAATCACGCCACCCTCTCGGGCAGCGAGCCGGCGATTATAGACGCAGCGCGCGCGCCAGCCGCTCCACACCCTTGAGCAAGCGCTGCGGGTCGCGCGAAGCGAAACACCAGCGCAGCCAGCCCTCGCCCTGCGGACCGAAGGCCACGCCCGGGGCCAGGCCCAGTCCGTGCTCGACCACCAGCCGCTTGGCCAGCGCCAGCGAGTCGTCCTGCCCCTGCACCCGCAGGAAGGCATACATTGCCCCGCGCGGGCGCGCCAGCTCGATGCCCGGCAGCGGCTGCAGGGCGTCGATCAGCGTGTCGCGACAGCGCCGCAGATGCGCCTGCAGCGCCGGTACCGACTGCGGCGCCTCGGCCAGCGCCGCCAACCCGGCGCGCTGCACGAACACCGGAACACACGAGGTGTTGAACTCGATCAGCTTGCCGAGCTCCTCGACGATCGACGGCGGCGCGATCAGGCAACCCAGCCGCCAGCCCGTCATCAGGAAACTCTTCGAGAAGCTGTGCACCACCAGCAGCCGGTCCTCGGGTTCGGCGATGTCGAGAAAGCTCGGCGCGCAGACCTGACCGTCGGCATCCGCCGCATCGGGGAAATAGAGCCGCTCGTAGACCTCGTCGGACACGATCCAGGTGCCGGTGCGGCGGCAGTGATCCAGGATCGCCTGTTGCTCGGCGGCAGTCAGCGTCCAGCCGGTCGGGTTGTTGGGCGCATTGACGATCAGCACCCGGGTGGCCGGCGTGATGGCGGCCAGCAGCTCGTCCAGATCGAGCATCCAAGCGCCGTTGCGCGGATGCAGGCTGATGCAGCGCACGCGCGCACCCATGATGGCCGGCTGCGCGACCAGATTCGGCCAGACCGGCACGACCGCCACCACCTCGTCGCCGGCGTCGACCAGCGCCTGCTGCGCGATCATCAGCGCGCTCACGCCCGACGACGTCACCGCGATGCGCTCGGCGCCCACGGGCTTGTGCAGACTGCTGACGTAGCGCGCCAGCGCCTGGCGCAGCTCCGGCAGACCCAGGTTGTGGCCGTAGAAGGTCTCGCCCGCCTCGATCGACGCCACTGCGGCATCGCGCACGCCGATCGGCGTGATCTCGTCGCTCTCGCCGAACCAGAAGGCCAGCACGTCGCTGCGGCCCAGGCCGGCGTTGGCCACCTCGCGGATGCGCGAGGCGCTCAGGTCGGCGATCACTTGGCGCATGGAAAAGCTCCGTTGAAAAACCGGGTGGACGAGCGTCAGAGGGCCGGCATCTGGCAGCGATGCGGCTGCTCGGCGCGGGCGGCGTCGACGTAGCGCAGGGTCTTGAAACCGAAGCCGCTGCCTTCGGCGTCGAAGGGCACGCCGTCGCTGCCGGCGCGCTGCATCACGCTGACGTAGAGCGGCTGGATGTACTGGTGATCGGCCGCGCGCATCACGCCAGCGCCCAAGCCGCCGAGGCTCGCGCCGTCGTAGCGCGCGCCCGACAAGGCCTTGACGATCGCGCCGGCCTCGGCGCTGCGGCCGCGTTCGATGGCCTGCGCCAGCATCTCCACCATCACCTGCATGCGCACGTGCAGGTAGTCGTCCTCGGGCTTGGGGAAGCGCTTGCGGAAGGCCGACACCAGCGCGTCCGATCCCTTTCCGCCCGCATTCGGATGCCATTCGGCCACCGCCAGCACCCGGCCGATGCCGGCCTCGCCGATGGCCGCCGGCACGCCCAGCGCGTTGCCGTAGAAGGTGTAGAACTTGCCCTCGAAACCGACCTCGCGCGCCGCCTTGATCAGCAGCGTCAGGTCGTTGCCCCAGTTGCCGGTCAGCACCGCCTGCGCGCCGCTGGCCTTGATCTTGGTGGCGTAGGGCAGGAAGTCCTTCACCCGGCCGATCGGGTGCAGCTCGTCGCCGACGAACTCGATGTCGGGCCGCTTGGCCGCGATCATCTTGCGGCCCTCGCGCAGCACATGCTGGCCGAAGCTGTAGTCCTGGCCGATCAGGTAGACGCGTTGGGTGCCGGCGTCGTCTTTCAGCACGTCGGTCAGTGCAGCCAGCCGCATGTCGGCATGGGCGTCGAAACGGAAGTGCCACGGGCTGCACTTCTCGTTGGTCAGCACCGGGTCGACGGCCGAGTAGTTGAGCAACAGCGCGCGGCGCTGCGGCTCGCGCTGGTTGTGCTTGTTGAGCGCGTCGATCAGCGCCGCAGCCGCAGCCGAACTGTTGCCCTGCATCACCACCGCCACGCTCTGGTCGGTGGCGCTTTTCAGCAGCGACAGCGCCTCCTCGGTGCTGCCCTTGCTGTCCATGCGCATGAGTTCGAGCGGCCGCGCGCCGCCCGGCAACTTGACACCACCGCGCGCGTTGACGCGCTCCATCGCCCAGACGATGTTGCGCGCCACCGCCTCGCCGGCATTGGCGAACGGGCCCGACAGGCCCTCGATCAAGGCCACCTTGATGGGCTCGGCGGCGCTGGCGTTCACGCCGCAAGCGGTGAGGACGGCAGCCAGGAGCAGGCCGCGACGGGTATGAAAAAACGAGGTCTTCATGTGATCAGATCCGGTTCAGACGGGCCGCAAGAGCGCGCGCTCGGGCTCTCAGATCGCGCCGAGATCCCAGCGCGGCTTGACGTCGAAGTGATACGCCAGGCTCGGCTCGGCCCGGCCGGCCTGCAGGCGCATGGCCGCGGCGAGCGCGATCATCGCGCCGTTGTCGGTGCACAGGTGCAGCTCGGGGTAGTGCACGCGCACGCCGCGTTTTGCGCACTGGGCGTCGAGCTGTTGACGCAGGCGCCGGTTCGCGCCCACGCCGCCGGCCACCACCATGCGCTTGAGGCCGCTGGCTTTGAGCGCCAGCAGCGACTTGGCGACCAGCACGTCGACGATCGCCGCCTGCGTCGATGCGGCCAGGTCGGCGCGCGCCTGCTCGGTCATCGTGCCGGCTGCGACGAGGCGCTGCTGCTGCATCCAGACCGCCGTCTTGAGGCCGGCGAACGAGAAGTCGATGTTGTCGCCACGCAGCAGCGGGCGCGGCAGCTTGAAGGCCGTCGGGTCGCCCTGCTCGGCCAGTTTCGACAAGGCCGGCCCGCCCGGATAACCGAGGTCGAGCATCTTGGCGGTCTTGTCGAAGGCCTCGCCGGCGGCGTCGTCGATGGTCTCGCCGAGCAGCGTGTAGGCGCCCACGCCGTCGACCCGCATCAGCTGCGTGTGGCCACCCGACACCAGCAGCGCGATGAATGGGAACTGCGGCGGATCGGCCGACAGGAACGGCGACAGCAGATGGCCTTCGAGGTGATGCACGCCCAGCACCGGCTTACCGAGCGCCATGCCCAGCGCGCACGCCATGCCCGCACCGACCAGCAGCGCGCCGGCCAGGCCGGGGCCGCGGGTGTAGGCCACCACGTCGATCGAGGCGAGCGCGTGGCCGGCCTCGGTCATGGTCTGGCGCAGCAGCGGCACGACGCGGCGGATGTGGTCGCGCGAGGCCAGTTCGGGCACCACACCGCCGTAGGCCTGGTGCATGTCGATCTGGCTGTGCAGCGCGTGCGCGAGCAGCCGCACCGGCTGGGCGCCGCGCACACCGCCCGGCAGTTCGACCAGCGCGATGCCGGTTTCGTCGCAACTCGACTCGATGCCCAGCACCCGCAGCGGCGCAGCGTCAGCCCAGTTCATCGCCACGGCCTCAGACACGACGCCGCCCCGCCGACCACCAGATCAGCGCGCCGGCCACGATCATCGGCACGCACAGCCACTGGCCCATGCTGAGGTTGAACGCGAGCAGGCCGAGGAAGCTGTCGGGCTCGCGGAAGTATTCGGCGATGAAGCGGAACACGCCGTAACCGCCGACGAACAGGCCGCTGACCCGGCCCCAGATCGGCCGCCCGTCGGCGCCGACATGGGCCGAGCGGCTGTGGCCGTAGAACCAGGTGAGCGCGAACAGCGCGAGGCCTTCGAGCGCGAACTGGTAGAGCTGCGACGGGTGGCGCGGCAGGTCGCTGCCCGACTGCGGGAACACCATCGCCCACGGCAGGCTGGCGTCGGCCGCGCGGCCCCACAGCTCGCCGTTGATGAAGTTGCCGATGCGGCCCATCGCCAGGCCGGTGGGCACGCAGGGCGCGACCAGGTCAGTGACCTCGAAGAACTTGCGCCCGCGCAGATGCGCAAACAGCGCCATCGCCACGATCACGCCCAGCAGGCCGCCGTGAAAAGCCATGCCGCCCTTCCAGACGGCGGGGATCTCGCTGAGGTTGGCGAGGTAGTACGTCGGCTTGTAGAACAGCACATAACCGAGCCGCCCACCCAGGATCACGCCGACCACGCCGAAAAACAGCAGGTCCTCGACATCACGCGCCGTCCAGGCCGGGCCCGATCCACTTGCATACGGCGCCTGGCGGATGCGCCGGGTGGCCAGGAAATAGAACAAGCCGAAGGCCGCCAGATACGTCAGGCCATACCAGTGGATCTGGAAAAAGCCCAGATCGAGCGCGATCGGGTTGAACTGGGGATGCACGAGCATCGGCAAGACTCCAAGGGGAACAACGGCTACCGGGCAGCCCCGGCGGAGGCGGATTGTCGCCGCTCGGCCATGACATCCGCGGACACATGGCCGACGAAGCGCGCCACCACCGGCGAGGCCGGCTCGCGCCAGATCAGGCTGGTCTCGCAGCGCAGCGCCAGGCCCCGCACCGGCCGGTAGACCACGCCCGGGCGCTGCAGCCGCGTCACCGACTCGGGCACCCAGGCCACGCCCATGCCGGCCGACACCAGGTTGACGATGGTCTGCATCTGGATCGCCTCCTGCGCGATGTGCGGCGTGGCGCCCTGCGCGCGGTAGGCGCCCAGCAGCGCGTCGAACAGCGACGGCGCGATGTGGCGCGGAAAGATCACCAGCGGCTCGGCACACACGTCGGCCCACTCGAGCACGGCCTGCGCGGCGGCCGGGTGCGTCTGCGGCAACGCCATCATCAGCGGCTCGTCCAGCGCGCTCCAGGCGGCGAAGCTGGGCGGCGCGGCGCCGGGCGCGTGCAGCACGAAGCCGGCGTCGATCTCGTCGGCGTCGAAGGCGGCGAGCTGCACGTCGAGCGTGGCCTCGCGCAGCGTCAGCGCCACCTCGGGGTGCGCCTCGCGGAAGCTGCGCAGCCACTCGGGCAACGGGCCGTAGCTGATCGACGAGATGAAGGCCAGGCGCAGCTGCCCGGCCAGGCCGGCCGCCGCGGCCTGGGCGATGCGCGGCAGCTCCTCGGCCGCCGCCAGCAGCCGGCGCACCGGCGGCAGCAGCGCGGCGCCGGCGGGTGTCAGCGCCACCGAGCGGCGCGTGCGCAGGAACAGCGCCACGCCGAGTTCACGCTCCAGGCCCTGGATCGCCTGGCTCAGCGGCGGCTGAGTCATGTGCAGGCGCTGAGCGGCGCGGCCGAAGTGCAGTTCGTCGGCCAGCGTCAGGAACTGGCGCCACAGGCGGAGGTCGATCATTGATATGTACAGCGTATGAATAAGGCTCGACAAATCGATTAGACGACAAAAATCGACCGCACTATGCTTGCGCTCCCCACCGCCAGACTGCGAGACCCCCATGAGCTTCAACCGCCGCTCCAAGAACATCACCGAAGGCGTCGCGCGCGCCCCGAACCGCTCGATGTACTACGCGCTGGGCTACCAGCAGGACGACTTCAGCAAGCCGATGATCGGCGTGGCCAACGGTCACTCGACCATCACGCCGTGCAACTCGGGCCTGCAGAAGCTGGCCGACGCCGCGGTGATCGGCATCAAGGAAGCCGGCGGCAACCCGCAGATCTTCGGCACGCCGACGATTTCAGACGGCATGGCGATGGGCACCGAGGGCATGAAGTACTCGCTGGTGTCGCGCGAGGTGATCGCCGACTGCGTCGAGACCTGCGTGGGCGGCCAGTGGATGGACGGCGTGATCGTCATCGGCGGCTGTGACAAGAACATGCCCGGCGGCATGATGGGCATGCTGCGCGCCAACGTGCCGGCGCTGTACGTCTACGGCGGCACCATCCTGCCGGGCAAGTACAAGGGCCAGGACCTCAACATCGTCAGCGTGTTCGAGGCCGTGGGCCAGTTCTCGGCCGGCAAGATGGCCGAAGAGGATTTCTGCGAGATCGAGCGCCGCGCCATCCCCGGCTCGGGTTCATGCGGCGGCATGTACACCGCCAACACGATGAGTTCGTCGTTCGAGGCGCTGGGCATGAGCCTGCCGTACTCGTCGACGATGGCCAACGTGGAGGAAGAGATCGTCGCCAGCGTCAAGGTGGCGGCCGGCGTGCTGGTCGAGGCGGTCAAGGCCGACCTGAAGCCGCGCGACATCGTCACCAAGAAAGCGATCGAGAACGCCGTCGCCGTGATCATGGCCACCGGCGGCTCGACCAACGCGGTGCTGCATTTCCTGGCGATCGCCCACGCCGCCGAAGTCGAGTGGACGATCGACGACTTCGAGCGCGTGCGCCGCCGCACCCCCGTGCTGTGCGACCTGAAGCCCAGCGGCAAGTACCTGGCGATCGACCTGCATCACGCCGGCGGCATCCCGGCGGTGATGAAGGAACTGCTCAAGCACGGCCTGCTGCACGGCGACTGCATGACCATCACCGGCAAGACCGTGGCTGAAAACCTGGCCGACGTGCCCGACCTGCGCGCCGACCAGGACGTGATCCGCGCGGTCACGAACCCGATCTACGCCGAAGGCCACCTGGCGATCCTGAAAGGCAACCTCAGCCCCGAAGGCTGCGTCGCCAAGATCACCGGCCTGAAGAGCCCGGTCATGACCGGCCCGGCACGCGTGTTCGAGGACGAACAATCGGCACTCGCCGCGATCATGGCCAACAAGATCGTCGCCGGTGACGTGATGGTGCTGCGCTACCTCGGCCCCAAGGGCGGCCCGGGCATGCCCGAGATGCTGGCGCCCACCGGCGCGCTGATCGGCCAGGGCCTGGGCGAGAGCGTCGGCCTGATCACCGACGGGCGTTTTTCGGGCGGCACCTGGGGCATGGTGGTCGGCCACGTCGCGCCCGAGGCCTATGCGGGCGGCAACATCGCGCTGGTGCAGGAGGGTGACTCGATCACCATCGACGCCCACCAGCTGCTGCTGCAGCTCAACGTCAGCGACGACGAACTGGCCCGCCGCCGCGCCGCCTGGACGGCGCCGGCGCCGCGCTACACCCGCGGCGTGCTGGCGAAGTTCGCGTTCAACGCTTCGAGCGCGAGCGCCGGTGCGGTGCTCGACAAGTTCGGCGGCTGATCCGCCGAGGATCGCGGGGTTTCAGCGCTTGTCGCCTGACGGCCTGGCGCGACGGCCCCGGTTCAGGCCGAGTGCCTCGATCGAGCGCGCTCGGCGCTCGAGGATGCGCTTCTGGAACTTCTGGTCCTGCTTGGCGCGGGTGCGACCGCTCGAATCCGACCAGGCCCACCACAGCACCGCCAGGCAGAACGGCAGCACCAGTGCCCACCAGGGCCAATCGGCGGTCGGGCCGATGCCGGTCCAGCTCAGCAGCACGAGAACGACACCCACGAACACCAGAAACATCGGGAACACTCCAGTCACGATCGAGCGGAACTTTGTCCACCGCCGGCCCGGCCGGCGCGTTATGCGAAGACACAACGCTCTGCCGGCGCAATGTGATGTCGCATCGGCTCGGCTCACTACAATCCGCGAGCCGAATTTACCCCAAGCCCTCCCACCCCTGAAAGAACGCCATGAAGCCTTTGTTTGCACTGCTCGCCGCATCGACCGCCCTGCTGGCCAGCCCTGCTTTCGCCAACCTCGAACTCGCGCAGAAGAAGGCCTGCATGGCCTGCCACGCCGTCGACAAGAAGCTCGTCGGCCCGGGCTTCAAGGAAGTCGCCGCCAAGTACGCCGGCCAGAAGGACGCCGTCGCCAAGCTGTCGGACAAGGTCATCAAGGGCGGCGCCGGCGTGTGGGGCCCGATCCCGATGCCTGCCAACGCGATCACCGCCGACGAAGCCAAGACGCTCGTGACCTGGGTGCTGTCGCAGAAGTGATCCAGCCGCGGTTCCGCTGTTCGAACCGCGCTCGAAGCCCCGCACCACGCGGGGCTTTTTTCATGCGCGAGCCGAGCGGGCCCGGGTGCTCTCGCCCCGCCAGACCGCTCTCGCCATCAGCAGCGCAAAGCTCAGCAGCGCCACGACATGCCCGGCGCCGACCAGCGGCCAGGCGCGCGGCAGGTCGGCCAGCGCCGCGACCACGCGCAGGGCCACGCTGGCCCCCATCAGTGCCAGCGGGAGCAGCGCCCAGCGGGTCGGACGGGGCCGCCAGCCGGCCAGCGCCGGCAACATGATCGGCGCGTGGCCGAACACCATCGCGAAGACGAATCCGAGCCACAGCACATGCCAGGCCGCCGCCTGCCCGGCCAGGCCCAGCACGGCGGCCAGCAGCAGCCAGCCGTAGCCGATGCTCAGGCAGATGGCGGTGTGGCCGGCCCAGCCCGCGGCACGCCACTGACGCGGTGCGATGTCCAAGCGCAGCAGCCACAGCGCCAGCGCCGCCATCACCCACCACCACAACGCCAGCGCCGCCGCGTGAGCACCCAGGGCATGGCCGGCGATCGCCAGCGCCAGCAGCGCCCAGCCACACAGGAAGGCATGGGCGCTCCAGGCCGGCAACCGGACCAGCCGCATCAACTCGCGCCGCTCGCCGGCGATGGTCAGGACCAGGAAGGCGCTCCAGCCCAGCCGCGCCAGTTCACCCTCGCCGAAGGCGGCGGCGAGCGTGCCGGCCAGCAGGGCGACTGCGCCGCTGCCCTCCACCGCCAGCGGCAGGGACCAGGCCCGATGGCGCCCGGCCCAGGCATAGAGGCCGACCAGGCCGAGCGCCGACGCGAGCCACAGCGCCTGCGCCGCCCACATCCAGGGGCCGGCACCACCGAGCCAGGCGCACAGGCCACCCAGGCCCGCGAGCAGCGGCACCCAGAGGCCACGGTGCAGCGCCACCGCGCGCTCGAGTGCGATCAGCGTACCGAAGAAACCGGCCATCATCAGCGCGCCATGGGCCAGCACGGCCGCCGTGCCGGTGGGGCCGGCGGCGGCGGGCGCCAGGGTGCCCACACGCACCAGCGCACCGCCCAAGGCGCCCAACAGGTTGAGCACGGCCAGCAAGGCCACCACGGCGATCGCCCAGCGCGGCAAGGCGGCCGGCTCGATGGCTGCTGCCTTGGCCCGGCGCACCGATGGGCGTGGGCGCGTCACCACCCGAAGCGCTCGCGCAAGGCCGGCGCCAGCCGATCCGGGCTCCAGACCTGCTCCCAGTCCATGTCGATCTCGACGCTGGTGCCGGCCGGGCAGACCGCCTCGACCGCCGCCTGTGCGTCGTCGAGGATCACGTCGGCCATCGGGCAGGTGGCGCTGGTCGGGATCAGCGTCACCTGCACGCCTTGGTCGTCGATGAGGATGCCCTCGAGCAGGCCGAGGTCGACGATGTTCTCGCCCATCTCCGGGTCCTGCACGCTGTGCAGCGCCTCGCGGATGCGGGCTTCCAGGGCGGCGATCAGTTCGGGTTCCATGCGGTGATGCTCGGGCCGTGGCGCCGAAAAGTTTTTGATATCCATCAAGACAAGGCATCGGCACGCGGCCGACCGAACCACGCGGCGTGGCGCCGTGTCCAGGCCAGTGCCAGGGCCGCGAAGCCGAACGAAGCCGACAGCAGCAAGCCCGATGGGGCCGACGGCCAGAGCGCCACGAGCAGCCGCAACACCGTCACGCCCTGCAGCAGCACGTGCATCAGCAGCACCGTGCGGTCGATCGCGATCGTGCGGCCGTGCTGCCCGGCCGCCACGCGGCTGGCCATCGCCAGCAAAGTGGTCGCCATGAAGCCCAAGCTCAGTGCGTGCAGCGGCGCCAGGCCCAGCCCGGTGGGCCGGCCCGCCGCCAGCACCGCCTGCGACAGCGACTCGAGCACGAACGACACGCCGAGCCAGACGAAGCCGGCGTGCAACAGCCGCACCATCGGCGCCCGCCGGGCACGGGCCAGCGACGCATCGAAGGCCGTGACCAGCAGCATGCCGCCCAGCAGGCCATGCACGACGGCCAGCAGCACGTGCAAAGGCATCGGCCACGGCCAGGACCACAAGGCCGCCAGATCAGCCGCGCCGCGCAGCCACAGTCCTGCCAGCACCGGCCCCAGCAGGCCGGTCTCGAAACGCCTGGCGATCGATGGATGAAAAAACGGCGTCAGCCGATGCCCCGCCAGCGCAAACACGCTGGCAAGGCCGCCCCACAGAGCCAGACATGTCGCCACGCGCAGCAGCGTGACGTGCTCGAGCGCCAGGGCCAGCGCCGCCAGCCACAGCGCCAGCACGATCACCACGGTGGCGATGGCGAGACCTTTCGCATGCAGGCGATCGTCGGCCCGGCTGATGCGGACCAGGCCGGCGAAACGCCCGCTCAGCGCGCTCCAGCCCAGGGCCACCGCCACCAGGCCGGCGACAGCGAGCCGCGCGTCCAGATGCAGGCCAGGCAGCAAGACGCCCCAGCCGATCACGATCGACAGGGCCGGCCAGCGCAGCGTTCGCGCGGATGGCACCGATGGCGCCGCCAGGCGCAACCAGGTCGGCCCGGCCGTGAACAGGAAACCGGCGATGAACAGCGGCATGAAGCCCAGCGTCATCAGCAGCGCGTGGGCGGGCGCCGGTGCCACGGCCCAGGGCAGCGTCCAGCCCAGCGGTGAGGCCGCCATCACGGCAGCCCACCAGACGGCGATGGCGCTCCAGAGCAGCGCGGCGGCGAAGAACAGCAGCCGATGTGGCGCGTCGAGCAGGTGTGCAGCGCGCCATCGCGCGGTGCCCGGTACCGCGGCGCCGGTGTCCGCCGCGCGGATCTGAATCACCCGCCTGCGCGCCCTCGGTGCCGTCACCCCAGGCCTCGGACCTGCTGCTCACCCGGCGGCGGCAGCAGCCGCCCCGCAAGCGCAGGCGACACCCACAGCGAGCCGTCGCGGCCGACCATCAGCGCCTGGCGTCCCGGCTGACGCGACAGCAGGGCCGCGCCGGCCGCCGGCCCCAGCACCATCGCCGCCGCGCCCAGGCCGTTGAGTTCGGCCACGCTGCGGCCGACCAGCGTGACACCGCGCACCTGCTCGCTCGGGTAGCCGGTACGCGGGTCGATGACGTGGTGGTAGCGGCGGCCGTCGCGCACCACGCAGCGCTCGTAGTCGCCCGACGAGGCGACGATGCCGTCGCTCATCGGCAGCAGCGCCAGCAGGCGCTCGGGTGCCGCCGGATCGCGCACGCCGATGCGCCAGGGCCGGCCGTGCAACCGGCCGGACACCAGCACGTCGCCGCCGCCGTTGATCATCGCGTCGGCCACGCCGTGGCGCTTGAGCACGTCCATGCCGGCCTGCAGGATCGGCAGCTTGGCGATGCCGCCCAGATCGACGCGCATGCCGCGCTCGCGCAGGTATGCGCTGCCGGCGGCTTCGTCGAGTATCAATTGGCGATGATCGACATGCCGCAACTCGCGGGCAATTTGCCGGGCTGACGGAATATCCGCGCGCGGGTCATCGAATCTCCAGCCCGACAGGGCGCCGACGGTCACGTCGAATGCCCCGCCAGTTTGTCGGGATATCGATTCGGCCTTTTTCAGCACCGCGAACATTTCCGGCGGCAGCACCACCGGGTGGCGGCCGGCCGCCGCCTGCAGCGCCGCCACCGGGTTGTCGTCGCGGTAGCGCGACATCATGTCGGCCAGCCGCTGCATCTCGGCCAGCGCGGCCTGCAGCGCCTGCCGCAGGCGGGCCGGGTCGGCGCCGTCGAGGCTGATGTCGACCCGCGTGCCCATCAGCGCCGCGCCCCCGCGCAGGGCCGGTGCCTCGCCGGCAGCCAGCACCGGCGCGGCCAGCCAGCCGCAACCGGCCAAGGTGGCGCCCGTCACCAGCCTGCGGGCGAAACGCCGCCGGCCCGGATCGACGAGGGCGTCGGCAACCGCCGCCGGTGGGAGATCGGGTTTCTGGAAATGGGGCATGGCAGGCCAGACGGCGTTATCGGACACGGCCAAATTCTAGGAACAGCGGGTATCGAACACCACCTCGATCGGCCTCGATAAATACAGGCCAAGGTATCTATCGTTCTGAAAATTGAACCAGTTCAAGGTTCGCCGGGCGCGCTGTCTCCAGCATTCAGGCTGCGAAATATCAACGTTCAGACACCCCCCGACAAGCGGCGGCGCAACGCGCTTTCCGACTCAATCGATACCCCCGAGGACCTCACGATGACCGACTCCAGCGATCGCTTCGCCGACAAATCCGTGGCGCCCAGCCGCCGCAAATTCCTCAATACCGCCGCCGTGGCAGGCCTGGCCGGTGTGGGCCTGGCGGCGTGCAACGACAAATCGGCACCGGCCGCGGGCGCTGCGGCACCCGCCTCGGCCGCAGCGGTCGCGCACGGCAGCGCCGGCGGCGTGCATCCCAAGCCGGGCGAGCTCGACACCTACTACGGCCTGTGGAGCGGTGGCCACACCGGCGACATGCGGGTGCTGGGCATGCCGTCGGGGCGCGAGCTCACGCGCATCCCGTGTTTCGTGCCCGACGCGCTGGTCGGCTGGGGCATCACCAACGAGAGCAAGGCCATCATGGGCACCAAGCCCGATGGCAGCCTCAAGTACACGGTGGCCGACACCCACCACACCCACGCCTCCTACAAGGACGGCGACTACGACGGCCGCTACGCCTGGATCAACGACAAGATCAACAGCCGCATCGCGCGCATCCGGCTCGACTACTTCACCTGCGACAAGATCACCGAGCTGCCCAACGTGCAGGGCTTCCACGGCATCTTCCCCGACAAGCGCGACCCGGTCGACCCGGCCATCAACTACACCACCCGCGTATTCTGCGGCGCCGAGTTCCACATCCCGCTGCCCAACAACGGCAGCGATCTGGACAAGCCCGAGGCCTACCGCTCGATGTTCAGCTGTGTCGACGCCGAGACCATGGAAGTGCGCTGGCAGGTGCTGATCGACGGCAACTGCGACCTGGCCGCGACCTCGTACGACGGCAAGCTCGCGGCCACCAACCAGTACAACACCGAGGGCGGCGTGAAGTTCGCCGACATGATGTCGGTCGAGCGTGACGCCTGCCTGTTCTTCAACGTGGCGCGCATCGAGCAGGCCGTCAAAGACGGCAAGTTCAAGACCTACGGCGCCAGCAAGGTGCCGGTGGTGGACGGCACCCTCAAGTCCAACGCCGACCCGAAGACCGCGCTGACCGCCTACGTCAGCGTGCCCAAGAACCCGCACGGCGTGAACGCTTCGCCCGACGGCAAGTACTTCATCTGCGCCGGCAAGCTCTCGCCCACCGCCACCGTGATCGAGCTGGCCCGCGTGCTCGACTGGTTCGACGGCAAGCTCGACAAGCTTGACGCAGCCATCGTGGCCGAGGTCGAGATCGGCCTGGGCCCCCTGCACACCGCCTTCGACGGCCGCGGCAACGCCTACACCACGCTGTTCCTCGACAGCCAGCTGGTGAAGTGGAACGTCGACGCCGCGATCAAGTTCCACGCCGGCGACAAGACCGCCAAGTACGTGGTCGACCGCCTCGACCTGCAGTTCCAGCCCGGCCACGTCAACGCCTCGCAATCCGAGACCAAGAACGCCGACGGCAAGTGGCTGGCGGTGGGCTGCAAGTTCTCGAAGGACCGCTTCCTGCCGGTCGGCCCGCTGCACCCCGAGAACGAGCAGATCATCGACATCTCGGGCGACAAGATGGTGCTGGCGGCCGATCACCCGGTGCGCGGCGAGCCGCACGACTTCATCATCTTCAAGCGCGAACTGCTGCGCCCGAAGCAGGTCTACGAGCTCGACGACTTCCCGAACGCAATCAAGGACGCGAAGGATGGCGGCGTCTTCCGCAACGGCAAGAAGGTCGAGGTGAAGATGACCTCGCAGGCGCCGATGTTCAGCCTGACCGAGTTCAAGCTCAAGAAGGGCGACGTGGTGACGCTCACGCTCACCAATCTCGACAAGATCGAGGACCTGACGCACGGCTTCGCGATCCCGAAGTACAACGTCAACTTCATCGTCAACCCGCAGGAGACCAAGTCGGTGACCTTCGTGGCCGACCAGCCGGGCGTGTTCTGGTGCTACTGCACGCACTTCTGCCACGCACTGCACCTCGAGATGCGCTCGCGCATGATCGTCGAGGCCTGACCTTCGGCCGAACCGCAGGGGGGCTTCGGCCCCCCGGTCTGCGCACCCCATGAAACTGCTTTCCCGCTGCCGCGTGGCGCTGTGCGCCGCCCTGTTGTCACTCGGACTGGCCGGCCTGATCGGCTTCAGCGGCCCGGCGCACGCCGGCGCCTACGAGGCCCACCTGCCCGATGACCTCGCCACCACGCCCGACTTGTGCGCGCGCGTGGCCTGCACCGAGGTGCTGCCCGGCGCCACCACGTTCTCCGAACGCAAAGGCCAGCCACCCTACGTCGAGGGCTACACCGGCGAGGGCGCGGCGCGCAAGCTCGTCGGCTACGTGATGCTGTCGACCGACATCACCGACACGCCGGCCTACTCCGGCAAGCCGGTGGTGACGCTGATCGGCATGGACGCGAGCGGCCGCTTCGTCGGCGTGAAGGTGCTCAAGCACAGCGAACCGATTCTGCTGCTGGGCATCCCCGAAGGCGCGCTGACGAAGTTCAACGATCAATACCTCGGCAAGTCGGTGCGCGACAAGATCGAGGTCGGCCCGTCACGTCCGGACGAGAACGTGCTCGGCGTGGACGCGATCTCCGGCGCCACCGTCACCGTGATCGCGCAGAACCAGGTGCTGATGACCAGCGCCAACGCGGTGGCCCGCCAGGTCGGCATCGTGCAGCCGGTGGTGCGTGATCCGGCCCGCTGGGCCCGGCTGACCGGCCCGCTCGACTGGGCCGCACTGGTCGAGATGGGCGCCGTGCAGCACCTGCGCGTCAAGCCCGAACAGGTCGGCCAGCCGCGTGGCGACGTGCCCTTCATCGAACTCTGGTTCGGCGACCTGAACCACCCGGACATCGGCCGCAGCCTGCTCGGCGCGGCGGGGTTCGACAAGCTGCAGACGCAGCTCAAGCCGCACGAGAAGGCGATCTTCATCATCCGCAGCGCCGGCATCGAGTCCTTCAAGGGCTCGGGCTATGTGCGCGGCGGCCTGTTCGACCGCGTGCAGGTGCGCCAGGGCGACGATGCCTTCACCTTCCGCGATCTCGACTACCTCAACCTCTACGGCCTCGAAGCGGCCGGCGCGCCGGCGTTCAACGAGTCGGCGATCTTCATCATCCGGTCCAAGGCCTTCTCGGCGGCCTGGCCGTGGAAGCTCAGCTTCCTCGGCAACCGGGTCGACCGCGCCACCGGTGCGCGCACCTTTGCCAGCTTCGACGCCGCCTACTGGCTGCCGGCCGATGCGCTCGAAGGCGGCCGCCCGAAGGTCGAAACCGCCGACGCGGCCTGGGTGCAGGTCTGGAAGACCCGCGCGGTCGAGATCGCACTGTTCGCCGCGCTGCTGATCGCGGTCGCCGTGGTCTACGCGCTGCGCGATCAGCTCACCCAACGCTCGACCCACAAGAACAAGTGGCCGGTCAACGGCTTCAAGTACAGCGCCTGGCTGCTGAGCCTGGTGTTCGTCGGCTTCGGGGCGATGGCGCAGCCCTCGATCACGCAGGTGCTGACCTGGTTCCACGCGCTGCTGTTCCAGTGGCAGTGGACGCTGTTCCTGAGCGACCCGTTCATCTTCCTGTTCTGGGTCTTCATCATCGTCACGGTGTTCGTGTTCGGCCGCGGGCTGTTCTGCGGCTGGCTGTGCCCGTTCGGCTCGCTGCAGGAGATCGTCCACAAGGTGGCCGGCGCGGTGGGCCTCAAGCGCTTCCAGTTCAAGCTGCGGCCGCGCTGGCACGACCGCCTCAAGTGGGTGAAATACGCGCTGTTCTTCGGCCTGCTGGTGGTGTCGATGTTCTCGATGGGGCTGGCCGAGGTGCTGTCGGAGGTCGAGCCGTTCAAGACCACCTTCCTGGTCGGCATCACCAACCGGGCCTGGCCTTACGGCCTGTTCGTGGCGGCGATCCTGGGGCTGTCGATCTTCATCGAGCGGCCGTATTGCAAGTACATCTGCCCGCTGGGCGGCGCGCTGGCGATGCCGAGCACCTTCCGCTGGTCCGGCCTGCGCCGCAAGCCCGACTGCAACCGCTGCAAGGCCTGCGCGGTGGGCTGCGGCTCGCAGGCGATCGACGTGCACGGCCGCATCGACCACCGCGAATGCCTGCACTGCCTCGACTGCATGGTGCTCTACACCGACGTCACCGCCTGCCCGCCGCTGGCCAAGGAGCGCAAGCAGCGCGAGCGCGCCGGCCAGCCGCTGACAGCGATCACGCGCAGCGGCTATTTCATCCCGATCATCGCGGTGGCGGCCGATGGCAGCGCGCTGACAAAGCCAGTGCCCGCCGCTGAAACCGGCGCCCTGCGCGGCGGCGTCGACCCGCGCCTGCCGACACCGCCGGTGACGCCGCCGTATGCGGCCGGCCGCGGCATCGCCGCCTGGCTGCTGGGCGAACTGCGCGACCACCTCTGGCCCTGGAGCCGCGCCGGCTGGGCGCATCACCGCGCGCTGCAGGCCGCCGGCATCGCGCTGGCCGCCGCAGCCACGGCGGCCTGGCTGCTCGCCGCCGACGGCCGGCTGTCGCAGGTGGCGGTGATCGCCTGGTGGTTCGGCTGGAGCCTGTACGAGGTGCTGATCCGCCTGCAAGGCAAGCGCCATGTGAAAGACGGCCCGTGGTGGGGCCGCACCTGGCGCGAGGCCAACGTGATGGACATGCTGAGCTACGTCGGCTTCAAGAACCTGCTGATCGGCGCCACGCTGTTCCTCGGCCTGCGCGCCCTGGGCCTGCTGCAAGGGTGAACGCGGTGACGGCGAGACTCGTTCATCGTTGGCTTTGTGCGCTGGCGTTCGCCCAGGCGGCGGCCGCGTCGCCCGCAGCGACCTGGACCGTGCGCCCCGGCGACGCCCTGCAGCCGGTGATCGACCGCGCCGCCGCCGGCGACGTGATCGAGCTGCAGCGCGGCCTCTACACCGCCAACCTGCTGATCGCCAAGCCGCTGACGCTGCGTGGCATCGGCAAGCCGACGATCAGCGGCGGCCTGCAGGGCGACACGATCCGCGTCACCGCCACCGACGTCACCATCGAGGGCCTGATCGTGCGCGACTCGGGCGACAGCCTGAAGGACCAGAACGCCGGCATCTACATCCGCCCGGGCGCACACCGCGCCGTGATCCGCCACAACGACCTGGCCTACAACCTGTTCGGTCTGTGGATCGAGAAGGCCGACGACGTGCGGGTGGAGCACAACCTGATCACCGGCAAGCGCGAGTACGGCAGCTCGCAGCGTGGCAACGGCGTGCAGCTCTACAACACCCAGGGCGCGCGCATCATCGGCAACCACATCAGCTTCGTGCGTGATGCGCTCTACGTGGACGTCTCGCACGACGCGATCTTCCGGGGCAACCGGCTGCACCACAGCCGCTACGGCACCCACTACATGAACTCGTATCGCAACCTCTGGGAAGACAACGACACGTACGCCAACCGCGGCGGCCTGGCGTTGATGGAGGTGCGCGACCAGGTGGTGCGCAACAACCGCGCCTGGGGCAACACCGACCACGGCATCATGCTGCGCACGCTGCAGGACTCGGTGATCGAGAACAACGTGGTGATGGGCAACGCACGCGGCTTCTTCATCTACGACGTCGAATACGCCACGCTGCGCGGCAACCTGGTGCTCGACAACGACGTCGGCGTGCACCTGTCGGCCGGCTCGACGCGCAACCGCGTCGACGGCAACGACTTCATCGGCAACCGCGAGCAGGTCAAGTACGTCGGCTCGCGCGACGAACGCTGGGGCGGCGAACACGGCAACCACTGGGGCAACTACCTCGGCTGGGACCGCAACGGCGACGCACGCGGCGACGTGCCCTACGAGGCCAACGACATGGTCGACCGTCTGAGCTGGCAGCACCCGATGATGAAGCTGCTGCTCGCCAGCCCGGCCGTTCAGGCGCTGCGCCTGGTCGGCCAGCAGTTCCCGGTGCTGCGCGTTCCCAGCGTGATCGAAGCCCGCCCGCGCATGCAGCCGGTGCAGCCGCAATGGCCGGCCTGGCGTCAGAAATTGAAGGATCACCCCGATGCGCGCTGAATGGAATCTGGCGCCCGCCGCACAGCCTGAATCGAACCCGTCGATGCCGAACGAATCCGCGATCGACCACCGCGCCAGCGCCATCACGCTGCGCGGCGTCAGCAAGCATTACGGCGCGCTGCGGGCGGTCGACGGCGTGGATCTCGACGTGCGGCGCGGCGAGGTCTTCGGCCTGATCGGCCACAACGGCGCGGGCAAGAGCACGCTGTTCAAGATGATGCTCGGGCTGGTGCTGCCGAGTGCCGGCCAGATCGAGGTGGCGGGCTCGCCGGTGAGTGGCAAGGGCTTTCGCGCCGTGCGCCGGCAGATGGGCTACCTGCCCGAGAACGTGGTGTTGTGGGACAACCTCGACGGCCTGGAGACGATGCACTTCTTCGCCCGCCTGAAGGGCGCGCCGCTCGCCGACTGCCCCGCCCTGCTCGACCGTGTCGGCCTCACGCACGCCGGCAAGCGGCCGGTGCGCGAGTACTCGAAAGGCATGCGCCAGCGGCTCGGTTTTGCGCAGGCGCTGCTCGGCTCGCCGCAGGTGCTGTTTCTCGATGAACCCACCACCGGCCTCGACCCGCACGCGATCCGCCAGTTCTACGACACCCTCGCCGAGCTGCGTCAACAGGGCGTGACGATGGTCATCAGCTCGCACATCCTGGCCGAACTGCAGGCGCGGGTCGACCGGCTCGCGGTGCTCGCCAGCGGGCGCGTGCAGGCGCTGGGCAGCGTGCAGCAGCTGCGTGAACAGCATGACCTGCCGCTGGCCGTGACACTGCGGCTGGCCCCCGCCGACGTGGCCGCGGCCGAGCAGGCGCTGGCGCGGCTGCCGGCGCTGCTGGTCGGTGAACGCGGCCTGGCCATCGAACACGTGGCCGACGGCCTGCAACTGAGCTGCCCGCGGCTGGCCAAGATGGCCTTGCTGCAGGTATTGGCGCCGCTGGGCGCGCGGCTGATCGACGTGCAGATCACCGAGCCGTCGCTCGAAGATCTGTTCTTCAGCACCGAGGAGCAACGTTGATGGAAACCCGCCAGATCCTGACCCTCGCGGCCAAGGAGTTCCGCGACCGCCTGCGCAACCGCTGGGTGCTCGCGGTGGCGCTGGTGTTCGCGGTGTTCTCGCTCGTGATCGCCTATGCCGGCGGCGCGCAGCAGGGCACGGTGGGCCTGCGCTCGATCGAGTTCACCATCGCCAGCCTCGTCAGCCTGGTGATCTACCTGGTGCCGCTGATCGCGCTGCTGCTGGGCTTCGACGCCATCGTCGGCGAGCGCGAGCGCGGCTCGCTCGACCTGCTGCTGGCGCTGCCGATCACGCGCGGCGAGCTGCTGCTGGGCAAGTACCTCGGCCTGGCCGCGGCGCTCGCGCTGGCGATGCTGGCCGGCCTGGCGCTGGTGGGCGGCGTGCTGGGCTGGCAGTTCGGCGCCAACGGCTTGTTCCACTACGCCGGCTTCGTGTTGAGCACGCTGCTGATGGGCCTGGCCTTCCTGAGCCTGGCGGTGCTGCTGTCGGTGCTGGCGCGTGACCGCACGCGCGCCTCCGGCCTGGCGATCGCGCTGTGGTTCTTCTTCGTGCTGGTGTTCGACCTGCTGCTGCTGGGCGCGCTGGTGGCCAGCGGCGGCCAGTACGGCGGCGCGGCCTTCCCCTACCTGCTGCTGCTCAATCCGGCGGACGTGTTCCGCATCCTCAACGTGTTTTCGCTCGACGACGTGCGCAGCGCCTACGGCCTGACCAGCATCGTGCCGGCCGCCCTTGCCAATCCCTGGCTGATGGGCACGGCGATGCTGGCCTGGATCGTCGCGCCGCTGGGCCTCGCGAGCTGGAGATTCAAGCCATGACGACATCCTGTTCCTGCCGACGCCGCCAATGGCTCGGCCTGGCCGCGCTCACCACCCTCGGCGCCATCGGTTCAATCGGCGCACTGAGCCTTGCGGGCTGCGGCGATCGCGCCGCCGATGCGCAGGCGATCGCACCGAAAGAGTTTGGCGCCGACACCGCCTGCGAGCTCGACGGCATGACGCTGGCCGACTATCCCGGACCGAAGGCGCAGATCCATTTTGCAGGTGCAGCCGACGCCGCCGCGCCGATGTTCCTGTGCGACACGGTCGAGCTGTTCAGCACCCTGCTGCAGCCCGAACAGGTGCGCAAGGTGCAGGCGGTCTACGTGCAGGACATGGGCCGCGCCGACTGGGATAAGCCGCGTGGCCACTGGATCGACGCCCGCGGCGCGCTGTTCGTGCGTGGCAGCAAGCGCCTGGGCTCGATGGGCCCGACGCTGGCGAGCTTCGCGCAGGAGGCCGACGCGAAGAAGTTCGTCGGCGAGTACGGCGGCACGGTGCTGCGCTACGGCGAGATCACGCCGGCGATGGTCGACCTGGGCGGCGGCTCGAAGGGCGACACGAAGATGTGACGCCGCGAGGCCGCACGATCGACACGATCAGCGCGGCACGTAGAAGGTCGAAGCCTCGCGCACCACCTCGGGCGCGGCGCCGGGCTCGGCGAGCGGCCGGCCTTCGATCACGAAGCGGATCGGCACCGCACTGCCGCGCAGCGCCTGCGCCGCCTCGGGCGGCAGGTGCACGCTGACGACCTGCTGGCCGAGGCCGGTCGCCGGCAGGGTCAGCTCGGTGCCGCCGCCGGCCAGGCGCAGGCCGGCCGGGCCGTCCACCCGCAGGCGCAGGCGTTGCGGCTGCTCGCGGTTGTTCATCAGCTGCAGGCGGTAGACGTTCTCGATCATGCCGTCGTCGACCACCCGCGCGAGCACGCCGCGGTCCTTGATGACGTCGATCTGGAAGGCGTCGCGGCCGGCCAGGCTGGCGACGAAGGTGCCGCTCGCCGCCAGCAGCAGCGTGCCGTAGATCAGCACCCGCGGGCGCCACAGGCGGCGCAGCATCTGCGCGCGGTTCCACTGGCCGGCCACGCCGTTTTCGGTGGCGTAGCGGATCAGGCCGCGCGCGTAGCCCATCTTGTCCATCACGTCGTCGCAAACGTCGATGCAGGCGGCGCAGCCGATGCATTCGTTCTGCAGACCATTGCGGATGTCGATGCCGGTCGGGCAGACCTGCACGCACATCGTGCAGTCGACGCAACTGCCCAGGCCCAGCGTGGCCAGGTCGGCCTTCTTCGAGCGTGAGCCACGTGGCTCACCGCGGCCGCTGTCGTAGGCGATGACCATCGAATCGCGGTCGATCAGCGCGCTCTGGAAACGCGCGTACGGGCACATGTACTTGCACACCTGCTCGCGCATGAAGCCGGCGTTGCCGTAGGTGGCCAGGGCGTAGAACAGCACCCAAAAACCTTCCCACGCCGACACGTCCAGCGACGCCACCGATTGCGCCAGCTCGCGCACCGGTACGAAATAGCCGACGAAGCTGAAACCCGTGACCAGCGCCAGCGCCAGCCAGGCCGCGTGTTTGCCGCCCTTGCGCAGCAGCTTGCGGGTGTTCCAGGGCGACTCGTCGAGCCGCATGCGGGCCAGGCGATCGCCCTCGATGTGGCGCTCGATCCACATGAACATCTCGGTGTAGACCGTCTGCGGGCAGGTGTAGCCGCACCACAGCCGCCCGGCCACCGCGGTGAAGAAGAACAGCCCCAGCGCGCTGATCACCAGCAGCGCGGCCAGGTAGATGAAATCCTGCGGATGCAGCACCAGCCCGAGCACGTAGAAGCGCCGCTCGCCCAGATCGAACAGCAGCGCCTGGCGGCCGTTCCACTGCAGCCACGCGCCGCCGTAGAACACCAGCTGCGTGAACCACACCATCACCCAGCGCCAGTTGGCAAAGTAGCCGCTGACCGAGCGCGCGTAGATCTTGGCCTCGGCCGCGTAGAGGGCCGTGCTGGCGGGCTGGATCGGGATGATCGGGCGTTTGGGCGGCGTGCTCATGACCGAGCTGCGCTGGCGCGGCGGCTGCGCACCGGCAAAGGCAGGGTCACGACGCCATCGGGTGAGCTCGGGCTCTCGCCGGCCGAGGCCGGACGCGGCGGCGGCAGCACCTCGGCGAGCGTGCGCGCGTCGAGCTTTTCCATGAAGGCCGCGAGCGCGTCGTCGAAGATGCCCGTCAGGCGGCAGCGGCCCGTCAGCGAGCAGGCGTTGCCGCTGGCCAGGCATTCGACCAGGGCGAAGTCCGGCTCGACGCTGCGCACCAGTTCACCCAGGTTGATCTGCGCCGGCTCGAGCGCCAGCCGCATGCCGCCGCCCTTGCCACGCACCGTCTCGATCCAGCCGGCCAGGCCGAGCTGGTGGGTGATCTTCATCAGGTGCGCCTCGGAGATGCCGTAGGCCTGCGCCACCTCGGCGATGGTGCACAGGCGCTCGGGGCGCTGGCCGACGTACATCAGCAGGCGCAGCGCGTAATCGGTCATCGTGGTCAGACGCATGGCAGGTTCATCCGGGTTGGCCGTCGGCACGTGCACGCAGCAGGATCGGCGTGTAGCGCACCAGGTAGAGCACGAAGGCGAGCGACCACAGCAGCGCCGATCCGGTCACGGCCGACAGCAGCCAGGCCGGCTCGACCAGCGGCACGCCCACCCGCACCAGCGCCGCACCCAGCATCGCCAGGTAGGCGACGATCTCGATGCGACCCGCGCGCAACGGCCGGCCGGTGTGGCCGAGCGCGGTGCGCGTGATCATGCCCAGCGTGATGGTGCCGATCACACCCAGCGTCAGCGCGTGGGTGGCCAGTGAAGGCGCGATCCAGCCGAGTTCGGCCGCGGCGCGCAGCGCCAGGTGCAGCAGCAGCCACAGGTAGGCCGCGTGCAGTACCCAGACCAGCGGATTGCGCAAGGTCTTCCACGGTTGCCAGAGCGCCAGGCGGGCGGCGTGGGCGAGCAGGGCCAGGCCGAGCAGCGCCGCCATCGCGGCGCCGTGCAACTGCAGTGCATCGGCCGCCAGCAGCGCCAGCACGCTGCCGAGCGCGAGCTTCTCGAGCCGCTCGTCACGCCGCGCCCGCATGCCCGGCACGCCGTTGTTGGAGAACATCGGCACCACCCGGCCGGCCATCACGGCGATCATGAACAGCACGCCGTCCAGCGCCACCGGTATGCCCAGCCCGGCCGGCAGCGTGAGCCATTGCAGCTCGGCCAGGTGCACCACCGCCGACGCCGTGGCCATCATGACCAGCAGCGCGACGAAGAAGTAGTTGCGCTTGTTGTTGCCCGCCCGCAGCGCACGCCACAGGCCCCACGCCGCCAGCAGCGGGAACGCCACGTTGACCAGCGCCGCGGCCACGCCCCAGGGCGTCAGCACCAGCACCCGGGCAGCCACCCACAGCGCCGCCAGCGCCATCAGCGGCCGGCCGGTGGGCGTGGGCTGGCCGGACCAGTTGCGCCCGGCGGTGAACAGGAAGCCCACCACGATCGCCAGCGTGTAGCCGAACACCATCTCGTGCGCGTGCCACAGCGGGCCGCGCAGCCAGGGGTGCGAGATCAGGCCACTGAACTGCAGCGCCCACAGCGGCACCGACAGCGCCGCGAAGGCCGCCGCCAGCAGGTAGAACGGACGAAACCCCAGGTCCCACAGCGCGAAGTGGCCCGGAGGCACACCCCGGCGAGCGGGTTCCTGGGGCTGGATCAGCAGCGTGGCCATGACGTCGATCCTCGATCAGCCGCCGCAGCAACCGCAGCAGCTCTTGCGCGCGGCCTGGCGGACGATGCGCACGCACCACTCGACCGGGCCTGCCTCGATCACCTGCCAGTCGAACTGGCCGGGCCACTCGATCTGGAACTGCATCGCCAGCGGCACCGGCTCGTGATCGGTGACGAGCTCGAACGACTCACCCGGCGCCAGCCCCTGGAAGGTGGCGAAGATCGTGGCGTGGCGCTCGCTCGGCGCGATCTCGCGCACATCGATGCGGGTGGCAAGCTGGGTCATGGAGAACTCCTGTCGGTTAAAGATCTATTTACGATGGATCTATTTTGCCAAGCCACCAATCAAAAGCAATATTCAAGATAAAGCTTATGAACCACAGGGACTTGCGAGTCGCTATGCTGCGCAGCCACCCAGAAGCCGCCGCGCCACCTGACCGCCACCCGCCCCATGTCGCAACCGCCTCCCGTTCCGGTTCCCCTCGATCGCCTGCGCGCCTGGCTGCGCGCCCTGCAGCCCGCGCAACTGGCCATCGACGGCCGCGAGCGCCGCCGCGTGGTGGCCGGCGGCGCGCTGGGCATCGTGATGGTGGCGCTGCTGTCGCACGCCTGGCCGATCTGGCCCGGCCTGCCGTGGCTGGTGGCGCCGCTCGGGGCCAGCGCGGTGCTGGTGTTCGGCCTGCCGGCCAGCCCGCTGGCGCAGCCCTGGTCGGTGGTGGGCGGCAACACGCTGTCGGCGCTGGTGGGCGTGTCGTGCGTGCACCTGCTGCCCACGCCCGAACTGGCGGCGAGCGTGGCGGTGGCCGGTGCCATCGCGGTGATGATGGCGGCGCGCTGCCTGCATCCGCCCGGTGGCGCCGCCGCGCTGCTGGCGGTGATGACGGGCATGGGCGACTGGCGCTTCGCACTCGCGCCGGTGGCCCTGAACTCGGCCCTGCTGGTGGCAGCCGGCATGCTCTACAACCCGCTGACCGGTCGGCGCTACCCGCACGCCCAGGACGCGGCCTCCAGCCCCGCCAAGCCTGCGGGCGAACGTGCCCCCGGCTTCAGCGACGCCGATCTCGACGCCGTTCTGGCGCGCTACAACCAGGTGCTCGACATCCCGCGCGACGACCTGCGCACGCTGCTCGAACAATCCGAACTCGAAGCCCACCGGCGCCGCCTCGACACCCTGCGCTGCCGCGACATCATGTCGGCCGATCCGCTCACCGTCGCCTTCGGCACGCCGCTGCACGAGGCCTGGCAGCTGCTGCGCGGCCACCGCATCAAGGCGCTGCCGGTGGTCGATCGCTACGGCTTCATCGTCGGCATCGTGACGCAGGCGGATTTCCTGCGCAGCGCCGAACTCGATCACCCCGACGGGCTCGACCGCATCAACACCCGCCTGGGCCGGCTGCTGCGGCCGACGCCCGGCATCAACTCGGACAAGCCCGAGGTGGTCGGCCAGATCATGAGCCGCCAGGTGCGCGTGGCCAGCGCCGAGCGGCCGCTCAATGAACTGGTGCCGCTGTTCTCATCCACCGGCCACCACCACATCCCGATCATCGGCGAGCGCAACCGGCTGGTGGGCATCATCACGCAGACCGACCTGGTCGCCGCCCTGGCACGGCCGGGCGGCGTCTGAATCAGGTTCGGTGACTCGGCCGCTCACTGCCAGAGCGGGCCGATCGCGTCGAGCGTGTTCTTGAGGATCAGGCCGAATTCGGTGTCGCCCTCCATCACCAGCGCACGCTCGAAGAACAGCCGGTCGGCATCGTCCTGGCCGCGCACCAGGCGCCACAGCGCGTCGGTGCGGGCGCGGATGCGCACGGCCGGCTCGGCCGCGCCACCGGCGACCGAGAAGCCGCGCTCGCCCAGCATCAGCCGCACGCGCACGCCGCTCTCCATCAGCTCGACCTCGACGACGCGCCCGGCCAGCGCGCTGCGCTGGCCCGCGTCGAGCTTGGGCCACAGCAGGCGGTCGAGCAGCCGCGCGGCGACGAACGACGGCGGCTGCACCGGCAGGCGACGCACGACCTGGCGGGCGTGCTCGGCGGCGCGCGCCAGCGGCGCCGGCCAGGTGGCCGGATCGAAGGGCGAGACGGCCTCGGTGCGGACGGTGTCGTGCGGGTTCATGCGGAGATCTCCTCGAGGCCGGGTTGGCGATGGGCGTAGCCGTTGACCAGCGCGCCGGGCAAGCCCAGCGTGGCCAGTTCGGCGATGGCGTCGGCGGCGGGCTCGCCGTGGTTGAGCACCTGATCGAACAGCGTCAGCACACGCGCAAAGCCCTGGCCGCAAGGTGACAGACGCACGCTCGACACGCCGGCCGCACGCATCGCCGCTGCGTCGCCGATCAGGCATTGCAGGCCGGCGGACTGGGTCTGGATGCCGTTGAGCACGAGGAAAGGCTGGCCCTCGGTGCTGCTCAACAGCAGGCCGTCGGCGTCGTCGCGGCAGCGGAAATCGCACTCGTCCTTGTTGAGCCGATGGTGGCGCGCGGTGAAGCAGCGCGCCGAGAACGCCAGCGGCATGCGGCCGAAACCGAACACCTCGCTCGCCACCGGTCCGGCCACACCGGGCACCGGCGCGTCGGGCGGATTGATGCGCGCGATGGCATCGAGCGACAACTCGAGCGGCGCGACCCAGCGGTCGGCGCCGAGCGCGGCATGTTCGATCAGCGCGCCGTGGCTGTAGATGTTGAGGTGCGGCCCGAGCGTGATCGGATGCCGCGCAGCCTGTTCGGCCGGCCGGCGCGCCAGCACCTGCAGCGCGGACGCATCACCCGCCTCGACGGCGAACTCGTCCTGCTCGGCGATGCGGCGCAGCGTGCGCAGCTCGGCCTCGGACATCAGCAGCGGCATGCTCGCCAGCAGCACGGTCTTGCCGGCGGCCGTCAGGTCACGCGCCAGCGCCAGCCAGTCTTCGGTCGAGAACTCGTTGCGGCGCGAGCAGATCACCTCGCCCAGCACGATGCGGCGCGCCGGGCTGTCGGCCAGCTCGGCATAGAAGTTGATCAGCGTGGCGCGTGGCCACCAGTACTGGAGCGGGCCGACCGTGAGATCGAGCGGCGTGGAATGGGAGGTCATGGGTGTCTTGCAGTGAGGTGAAACGCGGCGCTGAAGTGCGGGCCGTCAACGCCACGGCCGGTCGTAGGCGCCGAGCGTGCTCTGCGAACCTTCGGTCCAGCGGCCGAGCTGGGTGTTCCAGGCCGATGCCACGGCGTAGCGGCTGGTGGACGTGGCCAGGTCGATCGCCCGGCGCCAGACCTGGGTCACCTCGGCGACGTAGCTCGGGCTGCGCTGGCGGCCTTCGATCTTGATGGCCTTGACGCCGGCCTCGATCAGCTTGGGCAGCAGTTCCACCGTGTTCAGGCTGGTGGGTTCCTCGAGCGCGTAGTCGCGTTCGCCCTCGACGTCGAAACGGCCCTTGCACAGCGTCGGATAACCACGCGGCTCGGTCGGGCCGTAGCGGTCGATCAGCACGCCGTTCAGGCGCGCCTCGACGCCTTCGGGCCGCTCCTTCCACTGCACCGCCGAGGGCGGCGAGCACACGCCCGCGGTGTTGGGCGACTGGCCGGTGGCATAGGACGACAGCGCGCAGCGGCCCTCGACCATCACGCACAGGCTGCCGAAACCGAACACCTCGATCTCGACCGGGGTGTGGCGGATCACGTGCTGTACCTGCGAGAGCGTCAGCACCCGCGGCAGCACCGCGCGGCGGATGCCGTAGCGCTCGCGGTAGAACTCGATCGCCTCGTAGGTGGTGGCCGAGGCCTGCACCGACAGGTGCAGCCGCAGCGCGGGATGGATGCGCCGGGCGTAGGCCATCACGGCGGTATCGGCCACGATCAGCGCGTCGGCGCCGAACTCGGCGGCGCGGTCGACCGCGCGCTGCCAGGGCGTGGCATCGCGCGCGTCGGCGTAGGTGTTGAGCGCCATCAGCACCTGGCGGCCGCACGAGTGGGCGTAGCGCACGCCTTCGCGCACCTGGGCGGCGTCGAAGTTGAGGCCGGCGAAGTTGCGCGCGTTGGTGGCGTCCTTGAGGCCCAGGTAGACCGCGTCGGCACCGGCGTCGATGGCCATCTGCAAGGCGCGCAGCGAGCCGGCGGGGCTCACCAGCTGGGGCGGGGTGTCGGGAGTCATCGCAAGCCGGTTCCTGTTGATCGTTGCAAGCGGCGCACTCTAGGCAAATGGATCGCACGCGAGCTTGTGGTGCATCAAGTTGCCAGGCAACGGCCGGTTTCTTGAACCGGTTCAAGGAAAAAAACCGAGTGAATCCCTAGGCTATGCACACCACGATCCGAGGAGGCCTTCATGAGCCAGAGTCAGAGCGGGTTCACCAAACAGATGGCCCGCAACATGTTCTACGGTGGCAGCGTGTTCTTCGCACTGCTGTTCGCCGTCATCGTCTTTCACACCGAGCGGCAGATCCCGAAACGCTCCAACGCCCAGGCCATCACGCCGGCGGTGGTGGCGGGCAAGAAGATCTGGGAGACGCGCAACTGCATCGGCTGCCACACGCTGCTGGGCGAAGGCGCGTACTTCGCGCCCGAGCTGGGCAACGTCTACCAGCGCCGCGGCCCCGAGTTCATCAAGGCCTGGATGGCCGCGCAGCCCACGCACGTCGAAGGCCGCCGGCAGATGCCGCAGTTCAACCTCGACGCCAAGCAGCTCGACGACCTGGTCGAGTTCCTGAAGTGGACCGGCGAGATCAACACCGAAAAGTGGCCGCCCAACATCGAAGGTTGAGGAGCAAAGACATGACCAACACCATCCTCAAGTACCAGAGCCAATCGGTCTCGAAGCTCTATTTCATCGCCGCGCTCGGCCTGTTCACGGCCCAGATCGTGTTCGGCCTGGGCCTGGGCCTGCAGTACGTGATCGGGGACTTCCTGTTCCCCTACATCCCGTTCAACCAGGCGCGCATGGTGCACACCAACCTGCTGATCGTGTGGCTGCTGTTCGGCTTCATGGGCGCGGCGTACTACATGGTGCCGGAGGAATCCGAGACCGAGCTGCACAGCCCGCTGCTGGCCAAGATCCTCTTCTGGGTCTTCCTGGTCGCCGGCGCGCTGACGATCGTCGGCTACCTCGCGGTGCCCTACGCCAAGCTCGCCGAGCTGACCGGCAACGACGTGCTGCAGACCATGGGCCGCGAGTTTCTCGAGCAGCCGCTGCCGACCAAGCTCGGCATCGTGGTGGTGGCGCTGGGCTTCCTCTACAACATCACGATGACGGTGCTCAAGGGCCGCAAGACCAGCATCTCGCTGGTGCTGCTGGTGGGCCTGTGGGGCCTGGCGATCTTCTTCCTGTTCAGCTTCGTCAACCCGCACAACCTGGTGCGCGACAAGATGTACTGGTGGTTCGTCGTCCACCTCTGGGTCGAGGGCGTGTGGGAGCTGATCCTCGGTGCGCTGCTGGCCTACGTGCTGGTCAAGACCACCGGCGTCGACCGCGAGATCATCGACAAGTGGCTGTACGTGATCATCGCCTTCGCGCTGATGACCGGCATCCTCGGCACCGGCCACCACTTCTACTTCATCGGCCTGCCCGGCTACTGGCAGTGGATCGGCAGCATCTTCAGCGCGATGGAGCCGATCCCCTTCTTCATGATGACGGTGTTCGCCTTCAACATGGTGCAGCGCCGCCGCCGTGAACACCCGAACCAGGCCGCCGTGCTGTGGGCCGTGGGCACCTCGGTGATGGGTTTCCTGGGTGCCGGCCTGTGGGGCTTCATCCACACGCTCAGCCCCGTCAACTACTACACCCACGGCACCCAAGTGACCGCCGCGCACGGCCACCTGGCCTTCTACGGTGCCTACGTGCTGGTGGTGATCACGCTGATCAGCTATGCGATGCCCACGCTCAACGGTCGCATCGCCAACAGCCGCAAGTCGCAGGCCGCGGAGATGTGGAGCTTCTGGATCATGACCATCGGCATGGCCGTCATGGTGCTGGCGCTGACCGGCGCGGGCATCCTGCAGGTCTGGCTGCAACGCATGCCCACCGAAGGCGCGCTCGGCTTCATGGCCACGCAGGATCAGCTCTCGCTGTTCTACTGGGTGCGCGTGGGCGGCGGCGTGGTGTTCCTGCTCGGCCTGCTGACGTATCTGTCGAGCTTCTTCATCGGCGGTGAACCCGTCACCGAAGAGAGCGTGGGCAACGGCGCGACAGGCGGCCTGCTGCGCGCCCAGCCGGCACGCCGCGCCTGAACCTCACGAGTCCCATCGAAAGCGCCATCACCATGGACCACAGCGAACTGCTGAAGATGACGATGGGCGCCCCCTTCTACGCCGAGCAGGCGGGCGAGGTGGCGCTGTTCGAGCACGCCTTCAGGCAGCGCCTGCCGCTGCTGATCAAGGGCCCGACGGGTTGCGGCAAGACCCGCTTCGTCGAGCACATGGCCGCGCGACTGGGCCGCCCGCTCATCACCGTGAGCTGCCACGACGACCTGAGCGCGGCCGACCTGGTCGGCCGCCACCTGATCGGCGCGGGCAACACGGTGTGGGCGGACGGCCCGCTGACCCGCGCGGTGCGCAGCGGAGCGATCTGCTACCTCGACGAGGTGGTCGAGGCCCGCAAGGACACCACCGTGGTGCTGCACCCGCTGGCCGACGACCGCCGCGTGCTGCCGATCGAACGCACCGGCGAGCAGTTGGTGGCGCCGCCCGAATTCATGCTGGTGATCTCGTACAACCCGGGTTACCAGAACCTGCTCAAGAGCCTGAAACCCAGCACGCGCCAGCGTTTCGTGGCGCTGACCTTCGGCTACCCGAACGCCGCGGTGGAGCAGTCCATCGTGATGACCGAAGCCGGCATCGACACCGCGCTGGCCGCCCGCCTGGTGCAGCTGGCGCAGGCCCTGCGGCGCCTGACCGACCATGACCTCGAAGAGACCGTCAGCACCCGCCTGCTGGTGATGGCGGCCCGCCTGGTCGCCGCCGGCCTGCCGCTGCGCGACGCCTGCCGCGCGGCCATCGTCGACGCGCTGACCGACGACGCCGAGACCGCCGCGGCGCTGGCCGACGTGGTCGACGCCGTGCTCGGCGACATCGCCAGGCACGCGGCGGCGCGCTGATCCGCCCGCTCTCACCGTGCGCCCTGCACCTGTACCAGTTCACGCGACGGCGGCAACAGCCTTGGCTGCTCCTGCCGCATCGTCCGGGTCAATGACGTTGGCGTCCAGCCCTTCAAAGGCTGGCGCCCGGCAACGCCGCCGTCGCTTTTTCCAAGTCGGGTTCTTCGCGCTGTTCCTGCTGGCACCCGCGCTGAACCTGCTGCGCTTCGACCTCGACGACACCCAGCTGTGGGTGCTGGGCATGCGCTGGACGCTCGGCATCGACGCCTTCCGCGCCGGCCAGATCAGCGCCAGCGACATGGCGCTGAACATCCTGCTGCGCGCCTTCCTGCCCGCCATCGTGCTGATCGGCACCTTCCTGGGCGTGGCCTGGCGCTGGGGCCGGCTCTACTGCGGCTGGCTGTGCCCGCACTTCTCGCTGGTCGAGACGCTCAACGACATCCTGCAGCGCGCCTGCGGCAAGCTCAGCCTGTGGGACAAGCACGCCACCACGCACGGCACGCGCGCGCCGCAAGCGCGCTGGTGGCCGGTGTTCGCCTTCAGCTGCGCGCTGTTCGGCTTTCTGTGGGCCATCACGCTGCTGACCTATCTGCTGCCGCCGGCGCAGATCTGGGGCAACCTGATCCACGGCACGCTGACACCCAACCAGGCCCGTTTCCTGGTCATCGGCAGCGCCGTCTTCACCGCCGAATTTGCCTTTGCGCGGCACCTGTTCTGCCGCTTCGGCTGCGCCGTCGGGCTGTTCCAGAGCCTGGTGTGGATGGCCAACCCGAAGGGCATGGTGGTGGCCTTCGACCGCGACAACGCCCGAGATTGCCGCACCTGCACGACCGCCAACTCGCCACAAGGCAGCGCCTGCGACAACGGCTGCCCGATGCGGCTGCACCCGCGCAACATCAAACGCATGATGTTCTCGTGCGTGCAGTGCGGCCAGTGCCTCGACAACTGCGACGACTCGCAAGGCGCGCAAGCCCGCGAGCCGCTGCTCGAATGGAAGGTCGGCGCCGACGCCATCCGCGAGACGCTGCGCCAGCGCAAGCAGGAGCTGGCCCGCGAGGCCGCGCTGCAATCCCCGCAATCCCCCCAACCGGACGCAGGCCCGGCCGTGCGTCAGGAGAAGCTCTGATGGAAGAGTGGGTCGGCCAGCAATGGCATCGTTTCATCAGCCGCGCCGCCGACTGCCAGCACCCGCAGGCGGCGGTCAGCCTGGCGCAGATGGAGCGCAGCATCGGCCTGCTGTTTCGCGCCGGCGGAGGTGCCCGCGCGGTGCGCCTGACCGGCGCCGCCGACAGCCGTGTCGGCGGCACGCGCAGCTGGCTGCAGCGTGTGGCCGGCAGCGGCACGCATGCGCCGCTGCCGCGGCTCGAATCCGACGTGCTGGCGCTGCCGCCGACGCTGGCGGTGTTCGACGACATCGCGCTCAACCGCGCGCTCTACCTGTGGCTGGCCGCACTCGCGTCGGTGATCGACGGTTACGGCGAGCACAACGGCGATGGCGGCGGCGACTGGATCGGCAGCAACCTGCTCGCCACCCGCGTCGCGCTGCACGCCTTTCCCGGGTTGCGGGAACGCCACGCCCAATTGGTCGAAGCCCAGTTGGCGCTGCGCCCCGACCTGTCGACGCTGCGCGGCCCGGCCGCTGCCGCCGAGGCCCAGGTGCAGCGCGCCCTGCGTGGCGAGCGCCTGCACGAAGGCCCGGCCCTGCGCCCGCAGGACGTGGCGCCGGTCTGGTTGTGGCTCGACGTGGCCGAGGCGACACGCGGCGCCGACGCGGTGCGCAATCGCCCCGATCCCGAATCGAGCGAGCCCGCGCAACGCCCACCGTCGTCCGGATCGAAGCGCCGCCGCAAGGCCGAAGCCGTCAGCGACGAGCGCGACAAGGCGCCGCTGATGATGTTCTTCCGCGCCGAGTCGATCCTGTCGTGGGGCGAGTTCATCAAGGTCAACCGCGCCAGCGACGACGACGAGGATCCGCAGGCCCAGGCCGTGGCCGACGACATGGACGTGCTGGCGATCGCGCCCGATGGCCGCAGCGCGGCATCGCGCGTCAAGTTCGACCTCGACCTGCCCAGCGCCGCCGCCGACGACCGCCCGCTCGGCCCCGGCCTGCGCCTGCCCGAGTGGGACTGGAAACGCGCCCGCCTGCTGCCCGAGCACTGCGCGCTGCAGACGCTGATCAGCACGCCGGCCAAGCCCTTCGTGCCACCACCGGCCTTGCGCGCCACCGCGCGGCGCATCCGCCGGCGCATGGAGGTGCTGCGCGCCGGGCTGGGCCGCGAACGGGGCCGCCCCGATGGCGACGAGCTGGACCTGGATGCCTTCGTGCGCCATCAGGTCGACGCCGCCAGCGCGCCGCACCACGAGCTGCCCGCCGTGTTCTCGCGCCGCGTGCGCCGCGAGCGCAGCCTGGCCACGCTGCTGCTGGCCGACCTGTCGCTGTCGACCGACGCGCACGTCGACAACCACTCGCGCGTGATCGACGTGATCCGCGATGCGCTCTACGTCTTCGGCGAGGCGCTGTCCGCCAGCGGCGATCCGTTCGAGATGCTCGGCTTCAGCTCGGTGCGGCGCCAGAACGTGCGCATGCAGCACCTCAAGGGCTTCGACGAGCCCTGGCGCGGTGGCGCCTGCGACCGCGTCGGCGCGATCAGGCCGGGCTACTACACGCGCATGGGCGCGGCCATCCGCTGCGCCACGCTGCGCCTGCAGGCGCGCCCCGAACGCCAGCGCCTGCTGCTGATCCTGACCGACGGCAAGCCCAACGACCTCGATGTCTACGAGGGCCGCTACGGCCTGGAGGACACCCGCCACGCGGTGCAGGCCGCGCGCGACGCCGGCCTGGTGCCGTTCTGCGTCACGATCGACGAGACCGCGCACGACTACCTGCCGATGCTGTTCGGCCAGCGCGGTTATGCGCTGGTGCACCGGCCGCAGGACCTGGTGCAGCGGTTGGCGCAGGTGCATGCGGCGCTGACGCGCTGACGGCGCTGCGTCGATCTAGCGCAGCGCCCGCAGCGTCACCCGCGCTCGGTCGAAAGCGAACTGCCGGATCTGCCGCTCGAGCGCTTCGCTGGCGGCGCCGAAGGCCGCACGCAGCAGGTCGGCATGCTGGTTCAGCACGACGATGGCGGTGGTGTCACCCATTTCCAGCAGGGCGTCGAGCTCGCTCAACACCGCGGCGACCTGCTCGCGATCGACCGGTGCGTGGGCGTCGGCGTGCGCGGCGGCCACCGCGTCGGCCGCGGGTGGCAACAGCGGCTCGCCAGCGGCGAACCCGGTGTGACGGGGCTGTTCCGGCGCCCCACCGGCGCGGTCCTTCGGCGCGGCGCGGCGCACCAGCCATTTCAGCAAGGTCGCGTACAGCGCATCGGCATCGATGGGCTTGGCGATGAAGTCGTTCATGCCCGCGGCCTCGCAGGCGCGCCGGTCGTCGTCGAAGGCGTTGGCCGTCAGTGCCAGGATCGGCGTGCTGTCCCAGCCTGGCAGCGCACGGATCGCGAGGGTGGCTTCGAGCCCGTCCAGCGCCGGCATCTGCATGTCCATCAGCACCACGTCATACGCGCCGGCCTGTGCCAGCGCGACGGCCTCGCGGCCATCGCGGGCGGTGTCCACCAGCAGGCCGACGCCGTGCAGGATCGCCACCGCGACCTCGCGGCTGACGTCGTTGTCCTCGGCCAGCAGGATGCGCGCGCCGGCGTGCTCCTGCAGCAGGCGCGATTCGACCGACCGCAGCGCCTCGTCGGCCGGCGCAGCAGGCATCACGCTGTGGCCGCGCTGCAGCCGCACCGTGAACCAGAAGTGGCTGCCCTGGCCCGGCGTGCTGTCGACCCCGACCTCACCGCCCATCAGGCGCACCAGCCGCTGCGTGATGGCGAGGCCGAGCCCCGTGCCGCCGTACTTGCGCGTGGTCGAGACATCGGCCTGTTCGAAGGCCTGGAACAGGCGACCGATCTGTTCGGGCTCGATGCCGATGCCGGTGTCCTTGACCGAGAAACCGAGCAGCAGTTCGTCACCACCGTCCTGCAGCAGTTCGGCACGCAGGCTGATGCTGCCCTTGTCGGTGAACTTCACCGCGTTGCTGGCGTAGTTGAGCAGGGCCTGGCGCAGGCGGGTCGGGTCGCCGCGCAGCCACAGCGCCTGCGCGTCGCCGCTGACGTCGATGGCCAGGCCCTTGTCGCGGGCGGGCTCGGCGATGATCGACTGCACGTTGTCGATGATGTCGCCGAGGCGGAAGTGGGTGCACTCCAGCTGCACCCGACCGGCCTCGATCTTGGAGAGGTCGAGGATGTCGTTGATGATCGACAGCAGGTGCTGGCAGGCGCTGTCGACCTTCTCGAGCCGCGCCGCCTGCTCCGGCGTGACGCCCGAGCGCCGCACCAGGTAGTTCAGGCCGATGATGGCGTTCATCGGCGTGCGGATCTCGTGGCTCATGTTGGCCAGGAAGGCGCTCTTGGCGCGGTTGGCGCCCTCGGCGGCGTCGCGCTGGGTGCGGGCGCGGAACGACTCGATGCCGAAGGCCACGTTGCGGGCCAGTTCCTCGAGCAGCCCGACCTCCTGGGCGCTGAAGGCGTCGGGCTGCACCGCATAGAGGGTGAGCGCGCCGAAGGTGCGCTGCTCGTTGCCCAGGGGCAGCGCGATGCTCGACTGATAGCCGGACTCGAGCGCCGCTTCACGCCACGGCAGCATCTTCGGATGGGTCAGGATGTCCTGGTTGACCTGCGTGACGCCGGTGCGGATGGCGGTGCCCGTCGGCCCCTGCCCGATGGCCAGGCGCCCGTCCCACGAAATCCGGATGCGCTGCAGGTAGCCGTGCGAGTCGCCGGCCTGAGAGACGCATCGCACGCTCTTGTCGAGGTCGTCTTCGGCATAGCCGATCCAGGTCATCAGATAGCCGCCGGCCTCGACCACGGCGCGGCACACCTCGGCGAGGTAGGCCTGTTCATCGTGGGTCTTGACCAGCGCCAGGCTGGTGGCGCTCAGGACGCGCAGGGTTCGATTCAGGCGCTGCAGCTCCTCGGCGGCCAGCCTGCGGCCGGTGACGTCGACCTGGATGCCCATCAGCCGCAGGGCCTGGCCGCTCGGATCGCGCGCGATCACGCGGCCGAGCACCTGGAACCATCGATACGAGCCGTCGGCATGGCGCAGCCGGGCCTCGTAGTCGTAGGGCGCATCGGCCACCCCGGCGATCGCGGCCGTGGTGATCGCCGCGACGCGCGGGCGGTCGTCGGGATGGACCCGCTCGATCCATCGCTCGTCGTGCACCGGCGGGGTATCCGGGGGGTCGCCGAGCATCGAGAAGAAAGTCGGTGTGGCAAACCACCGGTTGGCCGCGAGATCCCAGTCCCACACGCCGATCGAGGCCACGTCGGTGGCGATGGTCAGGCGCTGGGCGAGCTGCTGGGCCCGGACGTCCTCGTCGGCGACGCGCCGCCAGGCACGCGCCAGGTAGGCGCACAGGATCGCCAGCGCCAGCGAGCCGACCGCCCAGATCGCCGTCACCAGCAGCGCCATGTCGCGCCAGGGCAGCAGCGTGCGCGAGACGGATCGGCCCACCACCACCACGAACTCGGGCTGGGTCGACAGGACGCGGTAGGCGAAGTCGCGCTCGATGCCGTCGAAGGCGCTGCGCTTCTGGAAACGACCGGCGCGCTGGCCGGCCCGCTGCGGCTCGATGACGAGCAGGTCCGAGACGGTCTTGCCCATCATCGACGAATCGAACGGGCTGCGCATCATCAGCGTGCCGTCGCTGCGCAGCAGCGCGGTCGAGCCGCCGGCGCCGACGTCGACCGAGTGCCACAGCCGGTCGAAGTAGGACGGCTCCAGGGCCGCGACGACGATGCCGTCGAACACGCCGCCGCGTGTGTAGCGCGGCCGCGAGACGCTGATCAGCCAGCTGCCGGTGCTGCGGCTGCGCACCGGCGTGCCCACGTAGAAGGTGGTTTGCGGCTGCTGGCGGTAGATCTGGAAGTACGCCCGGTCGCCCAGGTTGACGCCGATGTTGCCGATGTCCGAGTCGTAGACGATCCGGCCCGAGGCATCCATGACCCACATGGCGCGCAGGAACGGCAGGTGCCTGATCTGCTCGCGCAAGAGCACCCGCGCCGACGGCTCGTCGAGCGTGCCCGTGGCGCCCAGCTGGGCGATGCCCACCGATGCCAGTTCCAGCCGCTGATCGGCGGCCTGCAGGGTGCGGGTGGTCTGCTCCTCGATGATGCGGGCGAACGATTCGGTCGTGCGCCGGCCGGCATCGATCGCCTGTCCGCGCAGGTAGAGCAAGGTCAGGAACACCAGCACGCCGGAGATCAGGATCACGCCCGCGGCCAGCCGGAGCAGCGTCCGGCCCGCGCGCTGGCCGTTGGAGCGCCCGGGCTGCAGCAGCGGGCCCGAGGGTGTGGCCGAGTTCATGGCAGCGTCAGGCGGCGGGGCTCATTCGCCATCACGCGAACGGTCGGCGATGGCGGCGAAATCGTCGAGGCAGGCCACGAAGGCATCGACCACGTCCGGATCGAAATGGCGGCCCCGTCCGTCGACGATCACGTCGTGCGCCTCGGCGATCGACAGCGGCTTCTTGTAGGGACGGGTCGAAATCAGCGCGTCGAACACGTCGGCCACCGCCATCAGGCGCGCCGACACCGGGATCGCATCGCCGGCCAGGCCGTCGGGATAACCGCTGCCGTCCCATTTTTCGTGGTGCCAATGGGCGATCTCCTTGGCCACGGCGAGAAACTCGAGCGGCGCCTCGACGTCGTGTTCGGCCTGCTCGATGGCGTCGCTGCCGCGCTTGGCGTGGGTCTTCATGATGACCCATTCGTCCGCGGTGAGCTTGCCGGGCTTGAGCAGGATGTGGTCGGGGACGGCGACCTTGCCGATGTCGTGCAGCGGCGCCGACATGGTCAGCAGGTCGACGTAGCGGTCGCTGCGCGTGACGGCGAACCGCGGGTTGTCGCGCAGCGCGAGCGCCAGCCGCCGCACATAGCCCTGGGTGCGCAGGATGTGGTTGCCGGTCTCGGGATCGCGGGTCTCGGCCAGGTGCGCCAGCGCCCGGATGGTGACGCGCTGCGTCAGGTCGTTTTCGGCCATGCGCCGGGCCACCTCGGCTTCGAGCGCGGCGTTGCGGTCGGTCATCCAGTCGCGCGCCTGCTTGGCTTCGAGCTGGGTGCGCACCCGCGCCAGCACGATGGCCGGCTTGAGCGGCTTGGTGATGTAGTCGTTGGCGCCGAGCCGCAGGCCGCGGTCCTCGTCGGACGGATCGCTCAGCGCCGTGAGAAACACGACCGGCACGTCGTGGGTGCACGGGTTCTCACGCAGGCGGGCCAGCACGGCGTAGCCGTCGAGGCCCGGCATCATGACGTCGAGCAGGATCAGGTCGGGCCGGGGCGCGCCGTTGGCCATGCGCAGGCAGGCCGGGCCGGACGTGGCCGCCAGCACCCGGTAGTGCGGCCGCAGCAGCTCGGTGAGCACGAACAGGTTGTCGACATCGTCATCGACGATCAGGACGGTGGCGCGGGTGTCGGCTGTCATGCTGGCTGGGACCGGATGCGTTGAGAAGCGGTGGCGAACCACCCCACACGAGTCTACCGACCCGCCGGATCGAAACCCGCCGCCGAGGTTCCGGACGCCGTGAACATCACGTACGATGCTGCGCAACCCACGCCGCCCCAGCGTGGCACTGGAGAGCAACGAGATGGCCCCGGTAAAGATCGAGACGACACCCCCTGACCGCCTGCAGGGCGACGGCATGGAGGCCCTGCTGAGACGCCACGGGCGCAACCCGCACGCCCTGGTCCAGATCCTGCGCGAGGTGCAGGCCCACCAGACCTGGCTGCCGCGCGACACCCTGAGCCTGCTGGCACATGAACTGGGCCTGACGCTGGCCCACGTGGAGGGCGTGGCCAGCTTCTACCGCTTCTTCCACATGCAGCCGGTCGGTGAGTACCGACTTCTGCTGAGCGACAACATCACCGACCGCATGCTCGGCAGCGAGGCGCTGCTGGCCGACCTGTGCCAGCAGCTGCGCGTCGAGCCCGGCCGGATGCGCGCCGACGGCCGCGTCAGCGTGGCACGCAGTTCGTGCACCGGCCTGTGCGACCAGGGACCGGCGCTGCTGGTCAACCACCACCACGTCATCACCCGGCTCGACGCGCAGCGGGTGGCGCGCATCGCCGAGCTGATCGAGGCCCGCACGCCGGTGGCGGCGTGGCCGGCCGAATGGTTCGAGGTGGTCGACAACATCCACCGCGCCGATGTGCTGCTCGGCACCCCGCAGGCACCCGGCGTGGCGCTGGCGGCGGCGCTGGCGCGGGGCTGGCAGGCGCTGCTCGACGAGGTCAAGCAGTCCAACCTGCGTGGCCGCGGCGGCGCGGGCTACCAGACCGGCCGCAAGTGGGAGCTGTGCCGCGAGGCGCCCGGCAACACGCCCGACAACACCCACTACGTCGTCTGCAACGCCGACGAGGGCGAGCCCGGCACCTTCAAGGACCGGGTGCTTCTGAGCCGCTACGCCGACTCGCTGTTCGAGGGCATGACGATCGCCGGCTTCGCGATCGGCGCGCGCCAGGGTTTCGTCTACCTGCGCGGCGAGTACCGCTACCTGCTGGAGCCGCTGCAGGCCGTGCTGCAGCGCCGCCGCGAAGCGAATCTGCTCGGTGCGGCGATCCAGGGCCGCGAGGGCTTCGATTTCGACATCGACATCCACGTCGGCGCCGGCGCCTATGTGTGCGGCGAAGAGTCGGCGCTGATCGAGTCGCTGGAAGGCAAACGCGGCACGCCGCGCATCCGCCCGCCCTACCCGGTCGAACACGGCTACCTCGACGAGCCGACCATCGTCAACAACGTCGAGACCTACTGCGCCGTCACCCACATCGCCGTGCACGGCGCGGCCTGGTGGGCCGGCATCGGCACGCCCAAGTCGACCGGCACCAAGATCCATTCGGTGTCGGGCGACTGCGAGCGGCCCGGCATCTACGAATACCCGTACGGCACCCGCATCGGCCGCATCCTCGAGGACTGCGGCGCGCGCGACACGCAGGCGGTGCAAGTCGGCGGGCCGTCGGGCGTGTGCCTGTCGGCCTTCGAGTTCGGCCGGCGCATCGCGTTTGAAGACGTGCCGACCGCCGGCGCCTTCATGGTGTTCGACCGCTCGCGCGATATGTTCGAGGTGGCGCGCAACTTCGCCCAGTTCTTCGCCCACGAGAGCTGCGGCTTCTGCACGCCGTGCCGCGTCGGCACCGCGCTGGTCGTCAAGCGCATGGACAAGCTGGCCGCCGGCCAGGGTTCGCGGCATGACGTGGACGTGCTGTTCGAGCTCGACAAGCTGATGCACACGGCCACCCACTGCGGCCTGGGCGGCGCCGCCTGCAACCCGCTGCGCGACACCATCGCCAAGTTCCGGCCGGCCTACGAACAGCGGCTCACATCGCTGTACTTCGAACCGGCTTTCAGCCTCGACGCCGAACTGTCGATCGCCCGGCAGATGACCGGCCGCGACGACCCCGCTTCGCACCTGGAGATTGTGGAATGAGCACCAGCTTCACGCTTGATGGCAACGACGTGCCGTTCACGCCGGGCGAGACCGTGCTCGAGGCGGCGCGCAACGCCGGGCACTACATCCCGCACCTGTGCTGGCACCCGGAGTTCTCGCCGCACGGCTCGTGCCGGCTGTGCACCGTCAAGGTCAACGGCCGGCCCGGTGCCGCGTGCACGCTCAAGGCCGAGCCGGGCCAGCTGGTCGAGAGCGACACCGAGGAGCTCAACGGCCACCGCAAGACGCTGCTGCAGATGCTGTTCGTCGAGGGCAACCACTTCTGCCCGTCGTGCGAAAAAAGCGGCAACTGCCTGCTGCAGGCCACCGCCTACCAGATGCACATGGAGGGGCCGCACTTCGAGGAGTTCTACCCGGATCGCCCGGTCGACGCCAGCCACCCACACATCCTGCTCGACTTCAACCGCTGCATCCTGTGCGGCCTGTGCGTGCGCGCCAGCGCCGAGGTCGACGGCAAGAGCATCTTCGCGATCGCCGGCAACAGCCTGGGCGCGCACCTGGTGGTCAACAGCGAGAGTGGCAAGCTCGGCGATACGGACATGGCGCTGGCCGACCGCGCCGCCAGCATCTGCCCGGTGGGCGTGATCCTGCCCAAGCGGCGCGGCTTCGTGATCCCGATCGGCGAGCGGCGTTATGACGTCGCGACCGTCGATCAGAACGGCCAGCAGGAGCTGCCATGAACTCGCTCAAACCCCTCTACCCGACGCACCAGCCGCGCAAGCTGAAGGTCGCGACCGTCTCGCTGGCGGGCTGCTTCGGCTGCCACATGTCGTTTCTCGACATCGACGAGCGGCTGCTGGAGCTGATCGAGCACATCGAGTTCGACCGCTCGCCGCTGACCGACATCAAGCAGATCGGCCACTGCGACCTCGGCCTGATCGAGGGCGGGCTGTGCAACTCCGAGAACGTGGTGGTGCTCAAGGAGTTTCGCGCCCACTGCAAGACCCTCGTAGCGGTGGGCGCCTGCGCGATCAACGGCGGCCTGCCGGCGCAGCGCAACCACCTCGACCTGGCGCAGATGCTGCACGACGTCTATCAGAGCCGCCCCGGCATGACCGTCGGCAGCGTGATCCCCAACGACCCCGAGCTGCCGCTGCCGCTCAACAAGGTGCACCCGATCCACGAGGTGGTGCACGTCGACTACTTCCTGCCCGGCTGCCCACCTTCGGCCGACGCGTTCTGGCAGTTCCTGACCGACCTGATGGCGGGCCGCACGCCGCATCTGGGCCACGGTCTGATGCATTACGACTGATGGCCCACCCCCGTAGCGCCTGCGGCGCTCCCCCCTCGAGGGGGCGCAGCCAGCGGCCCGGCAGAGCCGGATCCGCGGCCGCTGCCGGGTTGCGGCACACCGACGCGTCAAGGAAGCACGCAGACACCAAGGAGCACTCGCAATGAGCTTTGACCTGGAAACCGCCGCCGCGCCGCAAGGCCTGCGCCGCGTCGCCATCGACCCCGTCTCGCGCGTGGAAGGCCACGGCAAGGTGACGATCCTGCTTGACGACCACAACCGCGTGCAGCAGGTGCGGCTGCACATCGTCGAGTTCCGCGGCTTCGAGAAGTTCATCGAAGGCCGGCCGTACTGGGAGGTGCCGGTGATGGTGCAGCGCCTGTGCGGCATCTGCCCGGTGTCGCACCACCTGGCCGCCGCCAAGGCGATGGACGTGGTGCTCGGCACGCAGCCGATCACGCGCAGCGCCGAGAAGATCCGCCGGCTGATGCATTACGGCCAGACGATGCAGTCGCACGCGCTGCACTTCTTCCATTTGTCGTCGCCCGACCTGCTGTTCGGCTTCGACTCGGCGGTGAACCTGCGCAACATCGTCGGCGTGGTGCAGGCGCACCCGGACGTCGCCAAGAAGGGCGTGCTGCTGCGCAAGTTCGGGCAGGAGGTGATCCGCGTCACCGCCGGTAAGCGCGTGCACGGCACCGGCGCGATTCCGGGTGGCATGAACAAGCATGTCAGCCGTGCCGACCGCGACATGCTGCGCCGTGACGTCGAGCAGATGATCGAGTGGGCGCAGGACGCCGTCACCATCGCCAAGCAGCTGCACGCACAGAACCCGGCGCTGTACGACAGCTTCGGCAGCTTCCGCTCCAACATGCTGTCTCTCGTGCGCGCGGACGGCGCGATGGACCTCTACGACGGCGTGCTGCGCGCGCGTGATGCCGCCGGCCAGATCATCATCGACGGCGCCAGCGACCAGAGCTACCTCGACCTGATCGAGGAAGAGGTGCGGCCCTGGACCTACATGAAGTTCCCGCACCTGCGCTCGCTCGGGCGCGAGGCCGGCTGGTATCGCGTCGGCCCGCTGGCGCGGGTGCAGAACTGCGATTTCATCCCCAGCCCGCTGGCCGAGGCCGAGCGCCGCGAGTTCATCGACTGGGGCAAGGGCGAGCCCATCCACGCCACGCTGGCCTACCACTGGGCCCGCATGATCGAGGTGCTGCACTCGGTGGAGGTGATCCGCGACCTGCTCGACGACCCCGACATCCTGGGCGGCGACCTGATGGCCACCGGCACCCGGCGTGGCGAAGGCGTGGGCATCATCGAGGCGCCACGCGGCACGCTGATCCACCACTACAAGGTGGGTGACGACGACCTCGTCACGCTGTGCAACCTGATCGTCTCGACCACGCACAACAACCAGGCCATGAACGAGGCAGTGCGCTCGGTGGCGCGCCAGTACCTCGACGGCCAGGAGCTGACCGAGGGCCTGCTCAACCACATCGAGGTGGCGATCCGCGCCTACGACCCGTGCCTGAGCTGCGCCACCCACGCGCTGGGCCAGATGCCGCTCGACGTGGTGCTGCAGGGCCCCAACGGCGAGCTGATCGACCACGTGCTGAAGTCGTCGACCGGCGAGCTGGTGCGCAACCTCGCGGCACCGGTGGGCCTGCCGGCGTGACGGCAACGTCGTCCGCACCCTTGCTCGTGTTCGGCTGGGGCAACGCCAGCCGGGGTGACGATGCGCTCGGGCCGCTGTTCATCGAGCGGCTCGGCGCGCTGGCCGAGGCCGATCCGGAAGTCGGCGGCCGCATCGAGTTTCTCGACGACTACCAGCTGCAGGTCGAACACGCGCTCGATCTGGTCGGCCGCGAGCGGGTGCTGTTCGTCGATGCCAGCCTGACGTGCAGCGCGCCGTTCGAGGTCACGACGCTGGCGCCTGCGCGTGATGTCACCTTCACCACGCACGCGATGTCGCCGACCTCGGTGATGCAGGTCTACCGCGACCTGCACCAGGCCGAGCCGCCGCCCTGCACGCTGCTGGCGATCAGCGGCACGCGCTTCGAGCTGGGCGAGCCGCCGAGCCCGTCCGCGCTCGACAACCTGGCCGCGGCGGTCGACTGGGCCCGCAGCTGGCTTGATCTGGGCCAGCACTGACGTTCCTGCTCGCGCGATACATTGACGAGCGGCCCCACGGGCCGCTTGTTTTCGTTCGAAGATCGACCATTTCCATGACTCAGAGAGGATCCCCATGAAGTCCATCCGTTCCCTCACCGCGCTGGCCGCTGCCGCCGTGCTGGCCGCCCTGTCCGGTTGCGCCACCGAGAGCTCGCAGACCCTGGCCGTGCAGCAGGTCGAAAGCGCCGCGCGCCCCTACACCGGTGTGCGCACGCCGGTGTCGATCGGCAAGTTCGACAACCGCTCCAGCTACATGCGCGGCATCTTCTCCGACGGCGTCGACCGCCTCGGCAGCCAGGCCAAGACCATCCTGATCACGCACCTGCAGCAGACCAACCGCTTCAACGTGCTGGACCGCGAGAACATGCAGGAAACCAAGCAGGAGGCCGGCCTCAAGGGCACCGCGCAGACGCTCAAGGGTGCCGACTACGTGGTCACCGGCGACGTCACCGAATTCGGCCGCAAGGAGGTCGGCGACCACCAGCTGTTCGGCATCCTCGGCCGCGGCAAGCAGCAGATCGCCTACGCCAAGGTCAACCTCAACATCGTCAAGACCAGCACCGCCGAGGTGGTGTATTCGAGCCAGGGCGCGGCCGAATACAGCCTGTCCAACCGCGAGGTGATCGGCTTCGGCGGCACCGCCAGCTACGACTCCACGCTCAACGGCAAGGTGCTCGACCTGGCCATCCGCGACGCCGTCAACAAGCTCTCGGCGGCGGTCGATTCGGGTGCATGGAAACCGGCCCAATGAGCAAGCACACACTGATCCGGCCGCTCGCCTGGGCGGCCCTGCTCGGCACCAGCCTGCTGGCCTGCGGCTGCGTCAACCGCCCGCCCTCGCTCTACGAATGGGGTGGCTATCAGCCGCAGGTCTACGAGTACTTCAAGTCCGACAGCAAGGGCCCCGAAGCCCAGGCCAGCGTGCTCGAGGCCGACCTGCAGAAGATCGCCGCCAAGGGTGCCAAGCCGCCACCGGGCTACCACGCCCACCTGGGCCTGCTGTACGCCAACATGGGCCGCGACGACCAGGCCGTACAGTCCTTCCAGGCCGAGAAGGCGCTGTTCCCGGAAGCGGCGCACTACATGGACTTCCTGCTGGTCAAGGGCAAGGACAAGGACAAGAAATGAGCCACACCGCCATCCCATCCGCGGCCCTCGTGAAGGGGTTCGTGCTGGCCTGCGCCGCCGCGCTGCTGGCCGGCTGCGCCACGCCGCCGACCTTCGACTACACCGCCTACCGGGGCAGCCGCCCGCAGTCGATCCTGGTGCTGCCGCCGGTCAACAACTCGCCCGACGTCAACGCCACGTTCAGCGTGCTGTCGCAGGTGACACATCCGCTGGCCGAGTCGGGCTACTACGTGATGCCGGTCAGCCTGGTGGCCGAGACCTTCAAGCAGAACGGTGTCTCCGAGCCGGCCGAGATGCACGCGATCGACCGCGCCAAGCTGCGCGAGATCTTCGGCGCCGACGCCGCGCTCTACCTCACGGTGACGAAATACGGCACCACCTACATGGTGTTCGACAGCGCCGCCGTGGTGTCGGCCAGCGCCCGGCTGGTCGACCTGAAGACCGGCCAGGAGCTCTGGAGCGGCTCGGCCACCGCCTCGAGTTCGGAGCAGAACAACAACAACCAGGGCGGACTGGTCGGCCTGCTGGTCACGGCGGTGGTCAAGCAGATCATGCACAGCGTGGTCGACAGCAGCCACCCGGTGGCCGGCATCGCCAGCCAGCGCCTGCTGTCGGCGGGGCGGCCGAACGGCATGCTGTACGGGCCGCATTCGCCCAACTACGGCAAGGACTGAGCGACGTGCCATGATGGCGCGGGCGGCCGCGCCATCACACCGCTCGCCACGATCGCCCGTCCGGCGCGGTCGTGGCACAAGGAGACCCGTTTGGACAACACCCGTTTCGATCTGCCGCGTTACCTGGCGGTGCTGCCGCTGTTCCAGGAAATGACACCGGCCGAGCTGCAGCGCCTGGCCGAAGGCTGCCGACTGCGCCGCATGGTGCGTGGCGACAACATCTTCCGCATCGGCGAGCCGTGCGAGGAGTTCCACGTCACGGTGATGGGACAGGTCAAGCTGTACGCGATCTCGCCGGCCGGCCAGGAAAAGGTCATCGAGCTGATCGGCCCCGGCAACAGCTTCGCCGAGGCGCTGATGTTCACCGGCAAGCCCTACATCATCAACGCCCAGGCACTCAGCGACACGCTGCTGCTGAGCGTGGGCAAGGCCGCGGTGCTCGGCGAGATCGAGCGCGACTCGCGCTTCGCGATGCGCATGCTGGCGGGCATCTCGCGGCGCCTGCACGGCCTCGTGCACGACGTGCAGGCCTATGCGCTGCACAGCGGCATGCAGCGCGTGATCGGCTACCTGCTGCGCGACCTGCCCGAAGAAGGCGACGACGCTGCCGAGATGACGCTGGCCGGTGCCGGCTGTGCGCCGATGTGCAAGGACGAATCTGTGCCGCCGCGCGAGCTGCGCGTGTCGCTGCCGGTCAGCAAGGCGACGATCGCCTCGCGCCTGTCGCTGACGCCCGAATACTTCTCGCGCGTGCTGCACGAGCTCGAAGGCGCCGGCCTGATCCAGATCGACAAGCGCGAGATCTGCATCCCCGACCCGGGCCGGCTGGCGCGCCACAACATGCAGTAGGCGCTTGGCCCGAACAGAAAAGCGGGCCAGGCCCGCTTTGTTTCGTGTGGTCAGGAGAAGAAGCTCATTTCTTCTCGTCCTTCATCTTCTTGCATTCTTCGCGGGTGTCGTCCTTCTTGCAGTCCTTCGGTGCACCACCATGCGAACCAGCGAACGACCCCACGGAGATGCTGGCCATGAAGGCGGCAATCAGGAACGGTACGAACTTGCTCATCGGTGAATCCTTCGGCAGTTGAATGACGCAACGCACGGCGATGTGCGTGTCACTAATATAGCCACGCATGACCCTTCGCCGTTTCACATTGTGTCTGCGGGGCTTTTGCGGCCAGCCATCGACGGCAGCGGGACTGCTGCTGTCGACCGCGATGGCGGTCACGGTGCAGGCCGCACCCCGCACCCCCACCGACGACGCCGAGGTGCTGGAGCGCCTGCCACTGCGTGCGGGCAACAGCGCCCAGCGTGAACTCGCCGCGCTGCGTGCGCAGGCACGCGACAACCCTGCCGATGCCGACACCGCCGTGCGGTTGGCCGAACGCTATTTCGACCAGGCGATGGCGTCGGGGGATCCGCGTCACGTCGGTCATGCCGAAGCGGTGCTGAACAAGGTCAAGGGGCCGCCATCGGCCGCACGGCTGGCGATCCAGGGCCAGCTGCTGCAATACCGGCACGACTTCGACGAGGCCCTGCGCACCTTCGCCGCGGCGCTGGCGCTCGATCCCGAACGGGCCGAAGCCCACGCCTGGCGGGCCGCGATCTTTCTGGTCCAGGCCGACTACGCCCAGGCGCTCGGCGAATGCGAAGCCCTGCGCAGGCTCGAGCGCCCGGTCCTTCAAGCCGGCTGCACCGGCCTGGCGCAGGCCTATGGCGGCCAGCTGCTGGCCGGCGAGCGCACGCTCGCCAACGCCCTGGCCGACGCGGCACTGCCGGACAGCCGGCTCTGGCTGCTGACACGCCTGGGCGAAGTGGCCGCCTGGCGCGGCCAGCCCGCGCTGGCCGAGCGCCACTACCGCGCCGCGCTCGCGCTCGGCCTGGACGACAGCTACCTGCTCGCCGCCTGGTGCGATTTCCTGCTCGACCAGGGCCGGCCGGCCGAAGTGGTCCGCCAGCTCGCCGGCTGGGAAAACGCCGACCCGCTGCTGCTGCGACTGGCCGAGGCGGAGTCGGCGCTCGAGCTGCCGATGGCTGCCGCCCACGTGCGCATGCTCGGCGAGCGCTTCGCGGCCGCGGGGCAACGTGGCGACACCACCCATCGCGCCGAAGAGGCGCGCTATCAGCTCAGGCTGCGCAACGACCCCGCCCGCGCGGTGCAGCTGGCCCGCGCCAACTACGCCGTGCAGCGCGAACCGCGCGATGCCCGCATGCTGCTCGAAGCCGCCATCGCCGCCGGTGACGTGGCCGCCGCGCAGCCGGCGCTCGACTGGCTGCGCCGCAGCGGCTTCGAGGACGCCCACCTGCGCAAGCTGGCCGAAGCCGCCGCCCGCAGCCCTGCGGTGCAGAAGTCGGCGGTGACCCGATGACGCAGATGACACGCGACCTGCTGCACACGCTGATCCGCAGCTGGATCGCCGCCTGCCTGCTGTGCGGCGCCGGCCTGGCACTGGCGCACAAGGCCAGCGACAGCTACTACCGGCTCGACGTCGACGGCCAGGCCGTCACCGGCCAGCTCGACCTCGCCTTGCGCGACATCGACTTCGCGCTCGGCCTCGACACCGACGGCGACGGCACCATCACCTGGGGCGAGCTGCGCACACGCCGCGACGAACTGGCCGACTGGGCGCTGGCGCAGCTCTCGGTGCAGCGTGGCGGCGCCTGCACCCTGAGCGCCGGCGCGCTGATGGTCGACAGCCACACCGACGGCAGCTACGCGGTGCTGCCATTGAGCGCGCAATGCCCCGCCGCGACCGGCGACGTGACGCTCGGCTATCGCCTGCTGTTCGATCAGGACGCGCTGCACCGCGGCCTGCTGCGCCTGTCGCTCGACGGCGCCACGCGGACCGCGGTGTTCTCGCCCACCCTGACCGAACAGCACTTCGTGGCCGGCGCGGTGTCGCGCTGGACCCCGTTCCGGCAATACGTGATCGAGGGCGTGTGGCACATCTGGATCGGCTTCGACCACGTGCTGTTCCTGCTCGCCCTGCTGCTGCCGGCGGTGCTGCTGTGGGACGGCCGCCAATGGCGCGGCGTCGCCCGGCTGGGCGCGGCCGGGCGCGAGGTGCTGGCGGTGATCACCTCCTTCACGCTGGCGCACTCGATCACGCTGAGCCTGGCCACGCTCGGCTGGGTCACGCTGCCATCGCGGCTGGTGGAGTCGGTGATCGCGCTGTCGGTCGTGCTGGCCGCGGCCAACAACCTCTATCCGATGGTGCAAGGCCGGCGCTGGATCGTGGCCTTCGCCTTCGGGCTGATCCACGGCTTCGGCTTTGCCAGCGTGCTGGGCGACCTGGGCCTGCCCCGCGAGGCGCTGGCGCTGTCGCTGCTGGGCTTCAATGTCGGCGTCGAACTCGGCCAGCTCGCCATCGTGGCGGTGTTCCTGCCGCTGGCCTACGGCCTGCGCGACACCGACACCTACCGCATCGGCATCTTCCGGGCCGGCTCCTGGGCCACCCTGGTGGTGGCCGCCGTCTGGCTGTGCGAGCGCGCGCTGAACCTGCAGCTGATCACGGCCTGAGCACGCGCATCACGCGCCGCTCAATGCGACGTGCCTTCCGAGCGGCTGATCTTGTTCCAGACGTTGTACTTGCCCACCGGCTTGCTCATCGGCAGGCGCTTGACCTCCTTGAACGTGACGGCGTCGAAGACGACCAGCGCGCCGTCCAGCTCCCACACGCTGGCCAGCGCGTAGCGGCCATCCTTCGTGAACTCGATGTGCGCCAGCGTCTTGCCCGGCTCGCGCACGCTGGCCACCGGCGCGAGCGTGGTCTTGTCGATCAGCGTGAGCGTGTCGCGGGCGGTCGGGCTCATCATCGAATCGGTCCAGGCGTAACGCGAGTTCTCGTGGCTGCGCATGAAGAAGCCCGGGCCGGGCGTCGGGATGGTCTTGACCGGCTTCCAGGTCTTCATGTCGATCACGTCGATCGCCCCTCCCTTCAAGTTGGGGCTCGCCAGCACGGTGGTGCCGCCCCACGCGAAGGTGATGCCCGAGCCCAGGTGCGGCATGCCGGCGATCGGCAGTTCGGCGATCTTCTGGCGGATGTCGAGGTTGACGACCTGCGCGGTCGGCGTGCCGTCGCTTTTTGCTCGTGTCGCGCCGAGCACGTGGCGATAGCTCTGGTCGAAGAAGAAGTCGTCCAGCGGCTCGTCGAGCAGCGTGCGCCGCACGCCCTGATAACCGGGCTTGGCGATCGCCTCGCCCATCTTGTAGTCGTGCACGTAGCCGTCGTGGATGGGCTCGGCCTTCGGGTCGTAGGAGATCTCCCAGACCTCGGGGATGTCCTTCATCGCCACCACGAAACTCCTGCGCGGCGCAGCGTCGTAGACCGCCGACACGCGCGAGGCGCTCTTGCCGTCGAGCGTGCTGGCATCGAAGCTCTTGACCAGGTTCAGATCGGCATCGAACAGCGCCAGCTTGCGCGGCAGGTAGTTGGCCGCCATCACCCAGCGGCCGTCGCCGCTGACTGCCACGTTGCGCATGTTCAGGCCGGCGCGCACCTCGGCCACCACGGTCAGGTTCCAGAGGTCGTACTTGGTGATCCAGCCGTCGCGCGAGCCGAAGAACACGAAGCGGCCGTCGGGCGTGAACTTCGGCCCGCCGTGCAGCGCGTAGCGGCTGGCGAAGCGGTGGATGACCTCGAAGCGGTCGCCGTCGAGCAGCGACACGTGATGGTCGCCCCCCTCCACCACCACGAACAGGTTCATCGGGTCGGCCCGCCACACCGGCTTGTTCGGCAGGCCCTGCGCGTCGGGCGTCTCGACGCGCGAGGCGCGGATGTCGGCCTCGGCCCAAGTCGGAGATGGGCTCACCGGGCGGTAGATCCAGCCGGCCAGCGCGTCGATCTGCTCGGCCGACAGCGTGGCGCCGAAGGCCGGCATCTGCGTGGCGGTGCGGCCTTGCGTGATGACCTTCTTCGCCTCGGCCGGTCGCAGCCGCTCCAGGCTTTCGGGCAGCAGCGCCGGGCCCATGCTGCCGGTGCGCTGGGCACCGTGGCAGGCGGCGCAATGCTGGTCGAACAGCGCCGACGCATCGACCGCCAGGCTGGGTGTGCCGAGGCCGCCCAGCAAGGCGACACAGGCCAGTGCGAAGAGATTCGGAAGACGAGGCAGCTTCATGGGCACCACTCTAGGCAGGACAGGCGGTGGTGGCCTTGATCTTGTTTAGGTTTGTGGAGGTAGGCGGGCCGAGGCGTGGGGAGGGGGTGAGGAGCGGAGAACGACCCGAACACGCCGTTTGGCGATTTCTGCAGACTGTCCAGGTTCGGGAATGAGGCCGGCGCGGCCACTCAGTTCGCAGCGGCGGTCTCCGGCACCTTGTCCAGCCAGCCCAGCAGCACCGCATAGAGCGCCTCCGGGTCGACGGGCTTGCTCACGAAGTCGTCCATGCCCGCCGCCAGGCACCTGGCCCTGTCCTCGCTGAAGGCGTTGGCGGTCATGGCAATGATCGGCAGGTTCTGCGTGGTCCGGGTCCTGCGAATCTCCTGCGACGCCTCCAGCCCGTCCATCCTGGGCATCTGCATGTCCATCAGCACCAGCCGGTACGGGTGGCTGGCCACTTTCGCCACCGCCTCCGCGCCGTCCTCGGCCAGGTCGACCACGAACCCCACTTCCTCGAGAAGGGCCTGCGCGACCTCGCGGTTGATATCGTTGTCCTCGACCACCAGCAGGCGCATGCCCGCATGGCGCGCCTTCAGGATCGCCGCCGCGGCCGGAGCCTTCGCGCCTCCATCGGTCGTCACGGGCTCCTGCGCCTTTCTCAGGCGCGCCATGAACCAGAACACGCTGCCTGCGCCCGGCGTGCTCGTGACGCCTGCGTTTCCCTTCATCAGTTCCGCCAGCTTCTTCGTGATCGCCAGCCCCAACCCGGTGCCTCCCGACCTGCGTGTCGTCGCGCTGTCTGCCTGCTGGAATGCCGAGAACAGATTGCCGATCGCGGCGTCGTCGATGCCGATGCCCGTGTCCTCGACCTCGAAACGCACCAGCACGTCCTCGGCGTGCTGCTCGACGAGCCGGGCACGCACAGTCACCGAGCCCGCGTCGGTGAACTTGATCGCGTTGTTGGCGTAGTTCAGCAGCGCCTGCTGCAGGCGGGTGGGATCGCCCACCAGGCTGCGCGGCATCCGGTCCACTTCGCTGGTCAGTCGCAGGCTCTTGGCCCGGGCCCGGTCGTCCAGCATCGACAGCGTGTTGGCGATGATCGACTCGACACGCAGCGGAATCTCCTCGAGCGTGAACTTTCCGGCGTCGATCTTCGAGAGGTCGAGGATCGCGTTGAGGATCTCCAGCAGGTGGGTGGCGGCGGCCTTGAGCTTGTCGAGCCGCTCGGTCTGTGCCGGCGGCAGGCCCGCCAGCCGGATCAGGTGCGACATGCCGACGATGGCATTGAGCGGCGTGCGGATCTCGTGGCTCATGTTGGCGAGGAAGGCGCTCTTCGCCACATTCGCCGCCTCGGCCCTGCGCGTGGCCTCGTTCAGCTGGGCGGTCCGTTCCCCGACCATCGCCTCCAGTCCCTGGCGATAGTCATCGAGCGTCTGCTCCGCGCGCTTGCGCTCGGTGATGTCGCGCAGCAGGAGAATGAAGTGCGCCGGACGATCGTCCGCCCCCGCCATCGCCGACATCGAGACTTCGAACCACCGTTGTTCCGCGCCGATGTCAATCGCGTAGGTGGCGCCGCGGCTCGACCCCGAGCGCGCGGCGTCCTCCAGGGCCTCATCGAGGACGCGGGCGGCCGGTTCCGGCACCACCTCGCGGAACGTCTTGCCCATGAACGCCGACGGGGAGGCGTACAGCTGGTCGGTGGCAGACGAACGGAATTCCTCGATCCGCCCGTCCCGGTCGATCCGGAACATCAGGTCGGGCAAGGCATCGAGCGTTGCTTCCAGCCGGATCGTGGTGTCTCGCAGCTTGTGTTCGGCCCGCTTGCGGCGCGCGTTCTGGACGGCCAGCGCAGCGACCAGCGCCGTCAGCACCAGGATCGCGGCAGAACCCGCGATGGCGGCGTTGCGGTACTCGTCCCACAGCGTGCGCGGGCGGTTCAGGAAGACGGTGCCGGCGGGGAGTTTCGCGGGATCGCCCCCCCAGCGTTCGAGTTGCGCCCAGTCGACCATCGGTTGTGCAGGCATTCCGGCCTCGGCCGCGCTGGCATCGAGCCGGCGTGCGCCGGAGAGGATGTCGAAACCGATTTCCCCGGTGCGTCGGCCGACCTCCTCGGGGACGACGACCGACCCCCCTGTCAGACCCTTCCAGATGTGCAGATCGTAGAGGCCCACCACCGGCGCATTGGCACGCTTGGCAACTGCGGTGGCCACTTCGGCCGGAAGAAGACGGCGCCCCGTCCGGTCATTGAAGTAGATGCCGAGCAGGACCAGGGTGTCGGGTGGCAGCGCCGAGACACGCTGCAGCATCTCCTCGTAGGACAACGCTGCCGCGGTCTCGATCTCCGGCTTGCCCGGCATGGCAGCCACCGCCTGCGCGACCTGCGCATGGAACAGGGGCTGTGCCTCGTCGGCACCGGTCACGACGAACAGACGCCGCGTGCGGGGAAAGAGCTCGAGCCCGAGGCGGATCGTGCCGTCGATGTCTGCCCGCTCGGTGATGTTCAGCACGGGATGGGGTGTTGCGCGCCAGGCCACGTCGGGCGTGGTGACGAAGTTGGTCAGTACGGGCGTCCCGGGCGGCACAAGGTCGTGGCCCTCCTGGGCCAGGAAATCCAGCGCCAACTGGTGCAGGACGATCACGATGCCCACATCGGACTTGCCGAGCTTGCCCCGCAGCACGTCTGCCAGCTCGGCACGCCATCGCGGATTCCTGTTGCGGGCGAGGTCGAGATGCTCGACGTAGATCTGCGCGCCGCCGATGCCCTTGCTCCTGAGGGACGCGACGGCTCCGGCAACCGTGAGGTCCGTTACCGGGGTCCCGTATTGCGTGCCGGACAGGATGAGGACGCTCTTGCCTTGCAGGCCCGGCTTGTCGGCCGGCGTCTGCCGGCGGGTGTCGCCGGAAGGCGGGTGAGCGGAATCGCCGTCCGCCGGCGCCAACGGCGATACCAGCGCGAGCAAGAGGGCGGTTGCGAACCGCCAGCGCAGGAGGCGACGGATGGGGGCAAAGAGCAGGGAAGAAGTCATCGACGTGCACCATGGCAGCCGGAAGGCGGGCGCGAGTTCTTCCAGTCTCACGAAGCTCCATGACGATGTCAACAAGACACGGGTGATCGGCTGCATCCCTCATTTTCTGCGCCTCACACTTGTGCGTGCCCTGACGTCGGGGCGAATGACGGCTCCCGGCCGACTTCGGCCCTGCCGGACTCACCCCGCCACCACCGGTACCCCGACCCTCTTGCGTCCACCACTGAACGCCGTCACCTTGACCCGCTCGCCGTTGCCGCTCACGCCGATTTCCGCGTCGCTCAGGTAGCAGCCCGGGTCTTCGGCCCAGGCGTTGCCGGTGAGCTGCTGGGCGCGCACGCGGGTGTTGCCGCCGCAGATGGCGAAGTGCGCGCAGCCGCCGCAGCGCCCGCCGACCGGCCGCCGCCTGGCCTTCAGTCCCGCCATCAGCGGGTCGGAGGTGTCGGCCCAGATGGCCGAGAACGGCCGCTCGCGCACGTTGCCCAGCGTGTGGTGCCACCACATGGTGTCGGGGTGCACGTTGCCGAGGTTGTCGATGTTGGCCACGTTCACGCCGCTGGAATTGCCGCCCCAGGCCACCAGCCGCTGGCGCAGCGACTCGTGCACCAGCGGGCTCAGATGCGGCAGGTGCTCGGCCACCCACTGCAGCAGGTACGGCCCGTCGGCGTCGTTGTTGCCGGTCACGTACTCCTCGTCCCGACCTTCCAGCGCAGCCTGCCAGGCGGTCTCGAACAGCAGGTCCATCGCCTCGCGGGTGGCGGCGAACTGGGCATCGCGGCCGCGGTGGATGTTGCCGCGGCCGGCGTAGTTGAGGTGCGAGAAGTAGAACTTGTCGACCTGCTCGTCGCGCATCAGCTGCAGCAGCGCCGGCAGGTCGTGCGCGTTCATCGCCGTCATCGTGAAACGCAGGCCGACCTTGACGCCGCGTGCGTGCAGCAGCCGCACGGCGGCCAGGCTGCGGTCGAAGGCACCGTCGAGGCGGCGGAACTTGTCGTGTGTTTCGCGCAGGCCGTCCAGGCTGATGCCGACGTAGTCGAAGCCGGCTGCGGCCACCCGGTCGGCCATCGGCTCGTCGATCAGCGTGCCGTTGGTCGACAGGCCGATGTAGAAGCGCATCGCCTTGGCGCGTGCGGCGATCTCGAAGATGTCCGGCCGCATCAGTGGCTCGCCGCCCGAGAGGATCAGCACCGGCACGTGGAATGCCTTGAGGTCGTCCATCACCGTGCCGACCTCGGCGCCCGACAGCTCGCCGCTGTATTCGTGATCGGCCGACAGCGCGTAGCAGTGCTGGCACGTCAGGTTGCAGCGCCGGATCAGGTTCCAGATCACGACCGGACCCGTCATGGAGCCCCCGGCCGCTGCGCGGCGGGGGGCCGGGTACACACCGCCGCGATGGGCTTGCGCGAGTTCGCGCATGTATTGGCTGATGCGGAACATGGTGGGCTCAGGTCTCGGTGAGGCGCAATCCGGTCTTCTTCAGGATCGCGGTGGAATAGAGGATGTCGTGGCCACGGCAGGCCGCGCCGAGCAGCGTGGCGATCTGCGCGGCCTGCTGTTCGACCTCGTGGCGCGAGCGGCCGTGCAGCATCGCGAACAGGTTGTACGGCCAGGCCGGCCGATGGCGCGGGCGGCGGTAGCAGTGGCTCACGCCGGCGAGTGCGCCGATGCGCTCGCCGAGCTGATCGACCACCGCGTCGTCGACGTCCCACACGCTCATGCCGTTGGCGGTGAAGCCGAGCTTGTAGTGGTTGGGCACCGCGCCGATGCGGCGGATCAGACCGCTCGCGAGCATCTGCGCCAGGCGCTCACGCACCTGCTCGCCGCTCACGCCGAGCATCGCGCCCACGGCTTCGTAGGGGCGCGCCACCAGCGGCAGGCCGCCTTGCGTGGCGGCGATCAGGTCGCGGTCGAAATCGTCAAGCGGCATCGCGGCGCTCCTGTGGCAGGTCGACGCCGATGGCCTCCAGCGGCAATCGCAGTTCGACAAAGAACTCGCGCTCCTTCGGGAACGCATGGACGGCCAGGCCGGTCTGTGCCTCGATGCGCTGCAGCGCGGCCAGGGCCTTGTCGGGCGACTCGGCACCGATCACGAACCACATGTTCAGCGCGTGATCGCGGCGGTAGTTGTGCGCCACCTCGGGCAGCGCGTTGACCTGCACGGCGACCGCATCGAAACGCTCCGGCGGCACGGCCATCGCCGCCAGGACGAACTGGCCACCGGCGCGCTCGATCTGGAACAGCGGGCCGAAACGCGTCAGCAGGCCGTGCGCCAGCAGGTGGTGCAGGCGCTCGATCACGGTGTCTTCGCTGCAACCGAGTTCGGCCGCCACATCGGCAAACGGCCGGTCGGTGAGCGGGAATCCGCCATGCAGGCGGCTCATCAGGCGCAGATCGTCAAGCGACAGCATCGGCAAGCTCCGGGTGGCAGGGGGTGGGCGGCAGATCGCGGAAGCGCCGCGCGCCGGTCTGCTTGAAGCGCCGGCGCGAGAACAGCACCGCGTGCGGATACGCCGCCAGGCCGCTGCGCGCGATGACACGATCCAGCACCTCGTGCACCGCCGCGCGGTCGCGGCCATGCACCATGCAATAGAGGTTGTAGGGCCAACCGGCACCGCGTTCGCGGCGATAGGCCAGCGTCACGCCGGGCTCGCGCGCCAGCGCCTCGCCGCAGGCATCGACCTGCGCGTCGGCCACGTCGAACACCGTCATCGCGTTGGCGTCGAAGCCGAGTTCGTGGTGCCGCACGATGGTGCCGAAGCGCTTGAGCGTGCCGCCGTCCAGCCAATGCTGCAGCGTGGCGAGTACCGCCGCGGACGTGCGGTTCAGCGCCTCGGCCCAGGCGTCGTAAGGCCGTGCGATCAGCGGCAGGCCATCCTCGACCAGCGCGGCCAGCGGCAGGTCGGCGCGGTCGATCGGCGCCCCGCGGCGGCCGGCCCGCATCGCGTGGCAGGCGGTGCGGTGGCGCAGATCGAAACCCAGGTCGATGCGGTAGGCACGCTGCATGCGCAGCCGCAGCGCAGTCAATCCGGTGGCCTGTTCGAGCGATTGCATCGATTGCTCCACCGCCCCGGCATCGCGGCCCGTCATCACGAACCACAGGTTGAGCGCGTGCTCGCGTTCGTAGTTGTGGTTGACGCCCGGATGCGCCGACACGATCGCCGCCACCGCCTGCATGCGCTCGGCCGGCACGGCCATCGCGGCGAGCAAGGCGGCGCCACCTGCACCGGGGCCGAACACGCCGCCGATGCGGCTGAGCGAGCCGTCGCGCTGCAAGCTGGCAAAACCTGCCAGCACGTCGGGCACGCTCAGGCCGAGTTGTGTGGCGATCAGCGCAAACGGCTCGCGCTGCAGCGGAAAGCCGTGCTGCCACGGGTTGAGCAGCGCGAGCTGGAATTGACGTGCGAGATCCATCATGTCGTCCCAGATCAGAACCCGAGCCGCGCGGCGCGGGCGGTGAAGAAGATGCCGCTCGGCGCGTCGACCGACAGCGTGGCCAGCGTGTCGAAGCTGCGGGTGTCGATCACGCTGACGCGGTTGTCGTCGCGGCTGCTGATCCACACCGCCTCGCCACGCGGCGTGAACTCCATGTGCAGCACCGCGCGGCCCGGTTCGATCGTCTTGACGATGCGCTGGCTCGGCGTGTCGATGACCTGCACGCGGTGGTAGTCGGGCACCGCGAAGTTGACCCACACCTGCCGGCCGTCGGGCCGCGCGATCACGAACACCGGCTGGCCGGCGACCGGGATGCGGCCGACCTCGGCCCAGGTCTCGATGTCGACCACCAGCACCTCGTGGCGGCCGATCGCGGGCAGGTAGGCGCGCCGGCCGGCCACCGCCCAGCCGCGCAGATGCGGCATCTTGTAGACCGGCAGCGGCTGCTCGCCACGGCCGTAGCCGCCGAGGATGCGGCGTGCCGTGGGCGTCTCGGCCCACAGGTCGACCAGCGCCAGGCCGTCCTCGCCGAACAGGCCGGCGATGTAGTGGCGGCCATCGGGCGTGACCAGCGCGTCGTAGGGCTGGCGGCCGATGCCGGGCAGCTGGGTGAGCTTCGGGTGCGTGGTGTCGCTCAGGTCGGCGATCCAGATCGCGTCGGCATCGAACAGGCTGAAGGCGAAGCGCCGGCCCGGCAGGTCGACCAGGCCGACCACCCGCGATGGCTTGGCCGCCCCGTATTCGGCCGGGATGTCGGCCAGCAGCGTGAGGGTGCGGGCATCGAACACCTTGACGCCGCCGGGCGTGTAGTTCTGCGCCGCCACCAGCGTGCCGTCGGCGCTGATGGCGCCGCCGATCGAGTTGCCGGCCTGCATCACGCGCGCCACCAGGCGGCGCTGCAGCAGGTCGACCTTGCTCAGACCGCCGTCGCGGCCGAACACGTAGGCGTGCAGGCCGTCACGCGAGAACACCACCGAGGCGTGCGACAGGTCGCCCAGCCCCGCCACTTCGCCGAGCAGCGTGCGCGCGCTGGTGTCGACGATCGCCAGCCGGCCGCTGGCACGCGCGACGATCACGCCCAGGTCGCCGGTGCCGCGTTGCGGCGCCGTGGCGCAGCCCGTCATCAGGCCGAGCGTGGAGAGGGCAGGCAACGTGGCCAGGCCGGCCAGCAGGTGTCGGCGTTTCATCGCGATGCTTTCGTCGTGTCTTCGGGGAAACCGGCCAGCAGCCGCTCGGCGATCCAGCGCGCTTCGTGCTCGTCGAGCATCGCGCGCCAGGGCGGCATCGGCGTGCCGGGGCGGCCGTGGAAGATGGTGGCGGCGATGCTGTCGAGCGGCACCTCGGCCAGCGCCTCACGGGTCAGCGCGGGGCCCAGGCCGCCGGTCAGGCGCATGCCGTGGCAGGAGCCGCAGTCCTGGCGCACCATGCGCACGAGCTGCTGCTGGCGCGCGGCGGTGGGCAGCCAGGCGGCATCGGCCGCGATCGCGGCGCAGCAGTTCCAGGCCGTCGCCATCAGGACCACGGCCACACGAAGAACGCGCCGATGGCGGCGGGGGCGATGTGGGCGGCTCATGGCTGCATGGTCACGCCGGTGGGGGCCGGGCGTCCTTGAACTGGCTTAAGGACGAACGATGGCGCGAGCGACGTCAAAAAAAGGCGAGCCCTCGCGGGCTCGCCTTTTGCCTTTTGATTGCGCGTGAGGTCGCTCGCCAGGCGTCGATCAATACACGTCGTGCTGGGTGTTGTGCACGTTGAAGTGCCCGGTCGGCGTGATCAGGCGCGGGTCCTTGATCACGGCCTTGAGCTTGAGCGTCTTGTCGTCGACGATCACCAGCGCGCTCTGCTTGTTCTTGGCCGACCAGACCGCGAACCAGACCTCGTCACCGGCCTTGTTGAACTCGGGCTGCACCACCCGCTTGGCGCCGTCGTCGCTCAGGCCCGCCCATTCGGCGATCGGCAGCGTCACATAGCCCTTGTCGAGGTTGTTGACGTCGTACACCGCCACGCTCTGCGACAGCTTCGGATCCGGGTTCAACGGCGTGTCCGAATAGAGGTGGCGGCTCTTGGGATGGCTCTTGATGAACAGCGCACCACCGCCCGGGCCCTTGAGCTTCATCACCTCCTTGAAGGCGTACTGCTTGTGGCCCTTGGGATCGGTGCCGATCAGCGAGATGGTTTCATCACCCAGGTGTCCGGTGGACCAGACCGGGCCGAACTTCGGGTGGGTGAAGTTGGCACCACGGCCCGGGTGCGGGATCTTGCCGACCTCGGTGATGGCGGCCAGCTTGCCGTCCTTGGCGTCGATGGCGGCGATCTTGTTGCTCTGGTTGGCGGCCACCATGAAGTAGCGCTTGCTCGAATCCCAGCCACCATCATGCAAGAACGGCGCCGAGCCGATCTCGGTGATCTTGAGTGCGTCGAGGTTGCTGTAGTCGACCATCAGCGTCTTGCCGGTCTCCTTGACGTTGACCACGAACTCGGGCTTGAAGTGGCTGGCCACGATCGAGGCCACACGCGGCTCGGGGTGGTATTCCTGCGTGCCCACCACCATGCCGCGGGTGCTGACGATCTTCAGCGGTTCGAGCGTGTCGCCGTTCATGATCGTGAACTGCGGCGGCCAGTAGCTGCCGGCGATCGCCAGCTTGTCCTCGTAGCCCTTGAACTTGCTGGTGTCGACCGAGCGGGCCTCGAGACCCACCCGCACCTCGGCGACGTTGTCGGGCGTGGCCATCCACAGGTCGATCATGTTGATCTTGGCGTCACGCCCGATCACGTACAGATAGCGCCCCGACGCCGAGGTGCGCGTGATGTGCACCGCATAGCCGGTCTTGACGATGTTGATGATCTTCTTGGTGTCGCCGTCGATCAGCGCCACCTCGCCGGTGTCGCGCAGCGTGGTCGAGAAGATGTTGGCGATGTTGTAGTTGTTCATCTTCTTCGTCGGGCGTTTCTCCGGCGCGATGATGACCTTCCAGGTTGCCTTGGTCTGCGCCATGCTCCATTCCGGCGGCGTCGGTGCGTCGTGCTGGATGTAGCGGGCCATGACGTCGACCGTCTTCTCGTCCATCTCGCCCGAGGTCATCCAGTTGGGCATGCCCGCGGCCGAGCCGTAGGCAATGAACACCTTGAGGTAGTCGGTGCCCTTGGCGACCGTCAGGTCCGGGGTCAGCGGCTTGCCGGTGGCGCCCTTGCGCAGCACACCGTGGCAGCCCGCACAGCGCTCGAAATAGGTCTTGCGGCCGAGGTCGAACTCGGCCTGCGTCATCGGCGGTGCCTTCGGGTTGGTGCCCTGGTACATGGCCTCGCCGGCCAGCGGCGAGCCGCCGGCCTGGTAGTTCATCTCGGGCTGGGTGATGCCCTTCTTGTCCTGCGCCTGGATGGCCGTCATGGCCAGGGCGGCCAGCGCCAGAGCGGTCAACCGGGTGATCTTGCTTGTCGTCATGGGGGTCTTCTCCGTCTCGGATCAGCGCTTGAATGGGGCTGGGCGCGGCTGCGCCAAGTCGGCTCGCAGGGCGGCTGTCCATCGTCAGGCAGCGAGCGAGCGCATCGTCGGCGTCGGTTGCGGCGCCGTCCTTGAACCAGTTCAAGGACGCACACGGCGTCGCATCTGAACATCGCCCCCACACCGAACGAGTCAACCCACTCGACCCACTCCACCCAGAAGAAGAGAAGAGGCCCGGGCCATGCGCGTGATCGACAAATCCCTGCAGTTCACCCCCGGGCCTGTGCAGGCGCCGCTGCAGCCCGTCGCAGCCGCCAGCACGGCAGCCCGTGTCACGCTGGTGGGCGCCGGCCCGGGCGACCCGGAGCTGCTCACGCTCAAGGCCCACAAGGCGCTGCGGCAGGCCACGCTGGTGCTGCACGACCACCTCGTCAGCGACGAGGTGATGGCGTTCGTGCCCGAGCACGCGCAGCGCATCTACGTGGGCAAGGAATGCGCGCGCCACACGCTGTCGCAGGAGACCATCATCGAGCGCATGGTGGCGCTGGCGCGCAGCGGCCGGCCGCTGCTGCGGCTCAAGGGCGGCGATGGCTACATCTTCGGCCGCGGCGGCGAAGAGGCGCAAGCGCTGGCCGAGGCGGGCATCCCCTTCGACGTGATCCCCGGCCTGAGCGCCGCACAGGGTGCGGCCGCCAGCGCCGGCATCCCGCTCACGCACCGCGACCACGCCGGCACGCTGGTGTTCACCACCGGCCACCTGCGGGAGAACCACGAGATCGATCTCGACTGGCCGATGCTGGCGCGGCCGCGCCAGACGGTGGTGATCTACATGGGCGTGGGCACCCTGCCGGTGATCTGCCGGCAACTGCTCGCGCACGGCCTGCCGGCCGACACGCCGGCCGCGCTGGTCGAACGCGCCACCCTGCCCGGCGAACGCTGCATCACCGGCACGCTGCTGACGCTGCCGTCACTGGCGCTCGCACATGCCGTCAAGCCGCCGGCGCTGATCATCATCGGCCAGGTGGTCGGCCTGCGGCCGCTGCTGACGCGCCTACCTGCAGCCGCTGCGCATCCAGGATGTCGGGCAGATTGAGCTCGATCCAGTCGGCCAGCGCCGCCACGCGCTGACCCACCGCCAGGCCCAGCGGCGTCAGGCTGTATTCGACATGCGGCGGCACGGTGTCGTGCGACACACGCAGCACGAAGCCATCCGCTTCGAGCCAGCGCAGCGTCTGCGCCAGCATCTTCTCGCTCACGCCGCCGACCTTGCGGCGCAGGTCGCTGAAGCGGTGCGTGCCGCCCATCAGCGCCACCAGCAGCAGCACGCCCCAGCGGCTGGTGACGTGCTTGAGCACGTCACGCGACGGGCAATCGGGCGAAAACAGCTCGCCCCGGCGCACCAGCGCCGACAAGGGGAGCGCGGCGACTTCGGATGAGGTGCGATCGGTCATGGGCACTTACCTCCAGGTACGTACTTACGGAAAGTTAGTTTGATCGCTATTCTGACAGCGTCCCTTCAACGAACCCGAAAGTTTCACCATGATCGTCATCACCGGCGCCACCGGCCAGCTCGGCCGTCTCGTCATCGAATCCCTGCTCAAGACCGTGCCCGCCAGCGAGATCGTCGCCGCCGTGCGCAGCCCCGAGAAGGCGCAGGACCTGGCCGCGCGCGGCGTGCGGGTGCGCCAGGCCGACTACAACCAGCCCGCCACGCTCGACGCCGCATTCACCGGCGCACACAAGCTGCTGCTGATCTCGTCGAGCGAAGTGGGCCAGCGCGCCCCGCAGCACCGCACCGTGATCGAGGCGGCGCAGCGTGCAGGCGTCAAGCTGATCGCCTACACCAGCCTGCTGCACGCCGACAGCTCGCCGCTGGCGCTGGCCGGCGAACACGTCGAGACCGAAGCGATGCTGCGCGCCTCGGGCCTGCCGTTCGTGCTGCTGCGCAACGGCTGGTACACCGAGAACTACGCCGCCTCCGTGCCCGCCGCGCTGGCGCACGGCGTGGTGCTGGGCAGCGCCGGGAACGGCCGCATCGCCTCGGCCGCCCGTGCCGACTACGCCGCGGCCGCAGCCGCCGTGCTGACCGCCGACAACCCGGCCGGCAAGGTCTACGAGCTGGCCGGCGACACGTCGTACACGCTGGCCGAACTGGCCGCCGAGATCGCCGCCCAGGCCGACAAGCCGGTGGCCTACAACGACATGCCGCAAGCCGCTTTCGAGGCCGCGCTGCTCGGCTTCGGCCTGCCGGCCGGCCTGGCATCGCTGCTGGCCGACTCGGACGTAGGCGCCTCCAAGGGCGGCCTGTTCGATGACAGCCACCAGCTCAGCGCGCTGATCGGCCGGCCGACGACACCGATGGCATCGACGATCGCGCAGGCGGTCAAGGGCTGATCAGCAGAGCGGGAGCCATCCCGCTCCCGGGTCGACGCCGGAGATCACTTCGCTGCGCGAACCTTCTCGACCGCCGCGTACATCTCCTGCACCACCGGGCCGAGTTCCTTGGTGTACTTCTCGATCACCGGCTTGGCACGCTCGCGCATCTTGGCGAGTTCTTCCGGCGGCAGTTCGTGCACGGTCATGCCGAGCTTCTTGAGTTCACCCAGCACCTTCGCCGCTTCGTCACGCGCCACCTTGCGCTGGAACACCGCCGTTTCCATCGCGGCGTCACGCAGGATCTTCTGCTCGACCGGCGAGAGCTTGTCCCAGAACTTCTTGCTCACGATCACCGCCTGCGGCGTGTACATGTGGTTGGTGATCGTCAGGTGCTTGGAGACCTCGTTGTACTTGCCGTCGAGGATGTTGAGCAGCGGATTGGTCATGCCGTCGATCGCCCCCTGCTCCAGCGCGGTGTAGGTCTCGGTGAAGGGCATCGGCACCGGCGAGGCGCCCAGCGCCTTCATGAAGTCGACGTAGATCGGCGTCGGGATCACGCGCATCTTCAGGCCCTTGAAGTCGTCGGCCTTGGCGATCGGACGCTTGAGCGTGTGCATCTGGCGAAAGCCCAGGTCCCAGTACGCCAGGCCGACCAGACCGCGCTCCTGCAGCTTGTCGAGCAGCTTCTGGCCGATCGGGCCGTCGGCGATGGCGTCGGCCTCACGCGTGTTGTTGAACATGAACGGGAAGTCGAAGATCGCCATCTCCTTGGCGTTGCCGGCCAGCAGGCTGGCGTTCATCACCGTCATCTCCATCGTGCCGCCCTGCATGGCCGAGACCGTCTGCAGATCCGGCCCCAGCGTGCCGCCGGGGAAAGGCTTGACGCTCAGCTTGCCGCCGCTCTTCTGGGCGACCAGTTCGGCGAACTTCTCGACCCCGATCACCTGCGGATGGCCCTTGTTGCTGGCCGAGGGGAACTTGATGGTGCGGGTCTCGATGTCGGCGGCGTGGCTCAGGCCGGACGCGAACAACGCAGCGGTCAGAAGCGAAAGAGAAATGCAGCGGCGAACCATGTTCATGGAAAGTCTCCAGGTCGGTGAGTGAAAGGGATCAGAAAGAGGCTTGCGGTCAGAGCGACTGCAGGCCCAGGCGGACATCGGACAAGTCCGTTTTCAAGGTCTCGGCAATGGCGTCCATGCCGAAGAAGGACAGGTAGTGCGGCACTTGCTGCACCAGCATCTCGAAGCCCGGATGCGCCTCGATGCCACGTTCGGCGCAGGCGCGCAGCAAGGGCGTGGGTTGCGGCTTCATCAGGATGTCGACCACCTTGGCGCGGGCGTCGAGGCGGCGCACGTCGAACGGCAGCGGGTCGTCGGCGCGCAGGCCCAGCGGGGTGGCGTTGATCACCAGGTCGAAACCTTCCGGGTCGGCGGATTGCACGCTGATACGGCCGTCATCGCCGTCAGCCAGTCGGCCGGCCAGTTCGGTGGCGCGCGAGCCCAGGTCGTGCAGCGCCAGTCGGGCCACGCCGTGGTCGAGCAGGGCCGCGGCGATCGCGGCGCCCGCGCCACCGGCGCCCAGCAGCAGCACGCGCAGGCCGCGCGGCTCGATGCCGAAGTGACGCAGCGCGCCGACCAGGCCGAGGCCGTCGAACAGCGCGCCTTCGAGCTCGCCGTTAGCCTGCCGGCGCACCGCGTTGACCGATTGCGCCGCGCGGGCGCAGGCGTCCATGCGGGCCAGTTCCGACACCAGCGTGGTCTTGTGCGGGATCGTCAGCCACAGGCCGTCGATGTTGCCGGCCGCCAGCACCGCGTGGGCGAAAGCCGAGAGGCAGTCTGCCCGCACCTGCGCCGGCACCAGCACCGCATCGACGCCGAAGCGCTGGAACACGCGGTTGAAGATCTGCGGCGCCTGCACCTGGGCGACCGGGTCGCCGAGCACCATGAAGACGCGTGTGCTGCCTGAAATCGTCATTTGGGAAGGAGGTCCGGTCGGGGTTGTTCGGGTCTGGGTTCACTGTAGGCAGCGGCCCGGTCCGGAACAAGATGGAGCCTGTTCGCGCTGACCGATAATCGGACAATGTTGTCCGATCAACGGTTGAAATAATGGTTTATCCCAGGTCTACCCCAGTGGCTGACGCAGCCGATGCCTCGCTCGGTTCAGGCCTGAGCAGCCACGGCGGCGATTTCGACTTCCCGATCGACCCGGCCGACCTCATCGTCGGCCTGGGCCGCGGGCTGGCGGTGATCGAATCGTTCGACGACGAACACGCGCGCATGACCTGCGCCCAGGTCTGCCAGCGCACTGCCATACCGCGCACCGCCGTGCGGCGGCATCTGCTCAGCCTGTGCCATTACGGCTACGCCGCCACCGACGGCAAGCACTTCTGGCTGACGCCGCGGGTGCTGCGCCTGGGCCAGAGCTATCTGGAAGGCGCACGGCTGCCACGGCTGGTGCAGCCCTTCATCCAGCGTCTGTCGATGGCCACCGGCGAGACCGTCAACGTCAGCGTGCTCGACGGCCACGAGGTGGTCTACGTGGCGCGCAGCAACAGCCCGCGGGTGGTGTCGATCGGCTTTCACGCCGGGGCGCGTGTGCCGGCCCATGTGGTCAGCCCGAGCCGCGTGCTACTCGCCACCTTGAAGGATGACGCGCTGCTGCACTGGGTCGCCACGCACGAGTTCGCAGGTTTCACCGCCAGCACCGTGGTGACGGCCGAGAGCTTCACCGAGGAGGTCCGGCTGGCGCGTCATCAGGACCACTGGATGTCGGTCGGCCAGCTCGACGTCGGCCTGACCGGCGTGTCCACCGTGCTGCGTGATCGCTACGGCGAGTGCAAGGCCGCGCTGGGCATGACCTTGCAGAGCGCCGCCTGGCCGCCCGAGCAGATCGTCGCCCGGCTGGTGCCGGCGCTGCTGGAGACGGCGCAGACGCTGCGCCCGGTGATCTGAGCGCGGCGCCTCAGGCGCCGTCGGCGTCGAGGCGCCGATCGACGTCCTGCGAGAAACGCGTGATGAACATCAGCGCGCGCACCTGTGCGGTGGCGGCGGGCCAGTCGTGGCGTTCGTCGATCAGCACGGCCATCTCGTCGAGCAAGGTGCGCTGACGCGCGGCCACCTGGTCGGCCAGTCCTTCGACAGCGGCCAGCGTGCGGGCCTCGTCGAGCGATTCGCGCCACGCCATCTGCTGCATCAGGAAGGCGGCCGGCATCGCGGTGTTGTTCTCGGCACCGATCGCCTGGCCATTGAGTTCGCACAGATAGGCGGCGCGCTGGAGCGGATCCTTCAGGCGCCGATAGGCCTCGTTGACACGGATCGCCCATTGCATCGCCACTCGTTGAGCGGCCGCCCCTTCGGCCACGAAACGATCCGGGTGCACCTCGCCCTGCAGCGCTTTCCAGCGTGCGTCGAGCCGGGCTCGATCGAGAGAGAAGCTCGCCTCGATGCCGAACAGCTCGAAGTCGTTGTCGTCGATCCTCATGGGCGTGTGCGCCAGCGCGCGGCGTGCTCAGAGGTCATCGGCGAGGGCCTCGACGGCGATCAACTGCTGGCGCAAGGACCAGCGTGCGCGCCAGCCGCCGGGTTGATCGTAGAGCGTGTCGGGCGCATCCACGGCCATCAGCGCGTGCTGCTCGCCTTCGTAGAAACGCCATTGCCCGCCGCGCTGGCGCAAGGCCGCGCGGCAGGCGTCGACCAGGCGCACCGGCTGCGGCGCATAGAGGCCGGGCTCCTGCAGGTAGTCGGCGCGGTACAGCAGCGTGTCCCAGCCGGACTGCGTGCCGAGCGCGCAGATGGCGGGGTGGCGCTGTTCGATGCCGATGGCAGCGGGGCTTTCGTCGAACAGATCGAGCAGCTCGCTCGCGCTGGCGCAATCCCAGATCGCGTGGGCAGCGAGGCGGTCGTCCGCGGCCACCTTGTTCAACAGGTCTTCTTCGTCGAAGGCGAACCAGGCATGCGGCTCGCCTTGCGGCGGCACTTCAACGACATAGATCATTGCTTCACGGCCTCTTTCGATTCGATGCCGCGCGGGGTCAATCGGCGCCGTCGGCGAACACCTTCTGCCAGACCGCATGGCGCATGCGCTCGGTCACGGCATGGGCGCTGCCATCGAAGGTGTCGTGGGCACGCCGCAAGGCGGCCTGCGCCACCGACGCCTCGGGCATCGTCAACGGAATGCGCCCGGCCATGTGCGTGGCCTTGGGCACCGCCTTCAGGATCGCCTGCCGATTCGGATGCTCGTCGAGCACCACCAGTTCACGCACCTCGGGGCGGCCCTCCAGGCACAGCCAACCATCGATGATCTCGACCTTGCGGTCGTCGGACAGGTACTTGACGAGCACGGGTTCCATCTCGAACTCCTCGAAACATGACAAGGACGTCTTCGTTGCAACGAGCGGGGCTCGGATTGCCGGGACCGATGGCCTGACTTACGGGCCAGCGCCGGGCCGCCCCAAGCAGGCCCGGCGTCCCCTCGGGGGGCCGACACTCATCGGATGATGTCGTAGGAGTAGTCGGTCTTGCCGGGGACGATGGTGTTCGCGTCCAGCGTCTCGAAGAACTCGTCGAGGAACATGATCAGCGTGCGCAGCGCACCGTCATAACCCCAGATCGGGTAACGGTGGTAGTGGTGGCGATCGAAGATCGGGAACACCATGCGGATCAGCGGCGTGCCGGTGTCGCGCTCGAGGTACTTGCCGTAGGTGTTGCCGATCAGGAAGTCGACCGGCTCCGTGAACAGCAGCGAGCGCATGTGCCAGAGGTCGCGCTTCGGGTACACCTTGCAGCCCGCGCCGTAGGGCGATGCATCGAGCAGCGCCTGGACCTTGGCGGCCCATTCGTTGCTGCCATTGGTAGCCAGCACGTGAGCCGGTTCGGCACCGAGTTCAAGCAGGAACTGGGTCAGGCCCAGCATCATGTCCGGATCGCCGTACAGCGCATAACGCTTGCCGTGCAGGTGGGCCTGGCTGTCGGCCATCGCGTCGACCAGCTGGCCGCGCTCCTTCTCCAGCACAGCGGGCACGGGCTTGCCGGTCAGGCGTGACAGGGCCATCACGAAGGCATCGGTGCCGGCCACGCCGATGGGGCTGTTGAGCACCACGACTTCCTGGCCCTTTTCCTTCAGGTACTTGATGGTCTTTTCGCAGCTGTATTCCTGGAAGACGATCGTCGCCTTGGCGTTCAGGGCACGCTCGACCTGGGCCTTGGTGGTGCCACCTTCGTACATGCGGAACTGGCCGTCGGTGGGCGTGTTCCAGGTCTCCGACGGATCGCACAGCACGGTGTAGTCGGCACCGAACAGGTCGAAGATGCGCTTGATCTCCAACATGTTGCCGACCACGAAACCGTCGAAGCCACCGATGAAGTTGATGCTCTCGTCAGGCACGCGCTCGAGCTTGGGCGCCGTGCCGGCCTTGCCGTCCCAGAAGTGCTGCAGGATGCCGAGCAGGGCGTTGTCGTAGCCGGTCACGTGGCTGCCGACGAAGGCCGGCGTGTGCGCGAAAGGCACGTCGAACTCGGCCGGCACGCTGCCCTTTTCCTTCGAGGTCTTGATGAAGGCGTTCAGGTCGTCACCGATGACCTCGGCCATGCAGGTGGTCGACACCGCGATCATGTCGGGCTTGTACAGGTTGTACGAGTTGGCCAGGCCGTCGATCATGTTGTTGAGGCCACCGAACACGGCGGCGTCTTCGGTCATCGAGGAAGACACGCACGAGGTCGGCTCCTTGAAGTGACGCGAGAAGTGCGAGCGGTAGTAGGCCACGCAGCCTTGCGAACCGTGCACGAAGCTCAGGGTCTTGTGGAAACCGTTGGCCACGAACACCGCACCCAGCGGCTGGCAGGCCTTGGCCGGATTGACGGTCAGCGCTTCACGGGCGAAGTTCTTGTCCTTGTACTCGGCGCTCTTGGTCCAGTCGCGGATCTCGGCGACCTTGGTGTCGGAATGGTTGAACTCGAATTCGGCCTTCTTGGAGGCAAACAGCTCCTGGTACTCCGGCTCGCGGAAGAGCATTTCGTGGTCGATGACCTTGTCGGCGTTTTGCGGCATGGTGGGACTCCGTTGGATCAGGTTCAGAGAATTGATCGGTGCTTGCAGCGAGGGCGGCCGGCCCTCGCCGGGCCGCCCCAAGAGGGCCACTCCCCCTTGGGGGGACGACGCCTCTGGCGTCTAGGGGGTCAGCTCTTCCACGGGGCCTTGGCAAGTGCCCAGACAGGGCTCGAAATCGCCATGTCCATGTCGCGCGCGAAGATCGCGAAGCCGTCATAGCCGTGGTACGGGCCCGAGTAGTCCCAGCTGTGCATCTGGCGGAACGGCACGCCCATCTTCTGGAAGACGTACTTCTCCTTGATGCCCGAGCCGACCAGGTCGGGCTGCACCTTCTCGACGAACTTCTCGAACTCGTAGCCCGTCACGTCGTCATAGATCAGCGTGCCGTCCTTGATGTAGTGGGTGGTGCGCTGGTAGTCGTCGTTGTGGCCGAACTCGTAGCCGGTGCCGACCACGTTCATGCCCAGGTCCTCGTAGGCGCCGATGACGTGGCGTGGGCGCAGGCCGCCGACGAACAGCATCACGGTCTTGTCGAGCAGGCGCGGCTTGTACTTGGCGATCACCGCGTCGACCAGCGGGCGGTACTTGGCGATAACCTCTTCAGCCTTGGCCTTGATCGTGTCGTCGAAGTGGGCCGCGATCTCGCGCAGGCTCTTCTCGATCATGGTCGGGCCGAAGAAGTTGTACTCGACCCAGGGCACGCCGTACTTCTCTTCCATGTGCCGGCTGATGTAGTTCATCGAGCGGTAGCAATGCAGCACGTTGAGCTTGGCCTTGGGGGTGTTTTCCAGCTCGGCGATGGTGCCGTCGCCGGACCACTGGGCGATCACGCGCAGGCCCATCTCTTCGAGCAGGATGCGGCTCGACCAGGCATCGCCACCGATGTTGTAGTCGCCGATGATGGCCACGTCGTACGGGGTCGAGACGAAGTCGGGGCGCTTGTTGGGGTCGACCTTGTCGAACACCCAGTCCCGGATCGCGTCGTTGGCGATGTGGTGGCCGAGCGATTGCGACACGCCACGGAAACCCTCGCAGCGCACCGGCACGATGGTGTGGCCGTCGTGTTCCTTGGCCTTCTTCTTCGACACCGCCTCGATGTCGTCGCCGATCAGGCCGATCGGGCATTCGCTCTGGATCGAGATGCCCTTGTTCAGCGGGAACAGGACCTGGATCTCGTCGATGATCTTGTCGAGCTTCTTGTCGCCGCCGAAGACGATGTCCTTCTCCTGGAAGTCGGAGGTGAACTGCATCGTCACGAAGGTGTCGATGCCGGTGGTGCCGATGTAGTAGTTGCGCCGGGCGGCCCAGCTGTACTGGCCACAGCCGACGGGTCCGTGGGAGATGTGGATCATGTCCTTGATGGGGCCCCACACCACGCCCTTGGAGCCGGCGTAGGCACAGCCACGGATGGTCATCACGCCGGGGAGCGACTTGATGTTGGACTTGACGCCGCAATCGGGCTTGCCTTCCTCGAACTGGCCGAGGTGCTTGGCACGGCGCTTGGCCATCTTTTCGGGATAGGCCTTCAGGACTTCGTCAATCAAGGCCTTGTTGGTGGCCTTGCGCTCTTCTACGGTGATGCTCATGGTGGGGTGCTCCGGAAAGCGGTCGAAAGGAGATGCTTTCGGGACGGCAGCGTGGCGCGATGCGGACACACCGCCGTCCATGGCTCACTCGGTGAGCCTTTGGTTCTGGATCAGGCGACGAGTTCGGCAGCCGACTTGCCGACCTGGCTTTCGTCGACCGCCTTCATGATCCCGTGCTCCATCAGCAGGTCTTCGAGCTGATCCATCGTGATGGGGGTGGGGATCGTGCCGTTGCCGGCGTTGTTGTGGATCTTCGAAGCCAGCGTGCGGTACTCCTGCGCCTGCTTGGATTCCGGCGCGTACTCGAGCACCGTCATGCGACGCAGTTCCGCGTGTTGAACGATGTTGTCGCGCGGCACGAAGTGGATCAGCCTGGAGCCGAGCATCTTGGCCAGCGAGTCGGCCAGCTCGAGTTCCTTGTCGGTCTGGCGCTCGTTGCAGACCAGGCCGCCCAGGCGCACGCCGCCCGAGTTGGCGTACTTCAGGATGCCCTTGGAGATGTTGTTGGCCGCGTACATGGCCATCATCTCGCCCGACATCACGATGTAGATCTCCTGCGCCTTGTTCTCGCGGATGGGCATGGCAAAACCACCGCACACCACGTCGCCGAGCACGTCGTAGGACACGTAGTCCACGCCGTCATAGGCGCCGTTTTCCTCGAGGAAGTTGATCGAGGTGATCACGCCGCGGCCGGCGCAACCGACACCCGGCTCCGGGCCACCGGATTCGACGCAACGGATGTCCTTGTAGCCGACCTTCATCACGTCCTCGAGCTCGAGGTCCTCGACCGAACCGGCCTCGGCGGCCAGCGACAGGATGGTGTCCTGGGCCTTGGCGTGCAGGATCAGGCGGGTCGAGTCGGCCTTGGGATCACAGCCGACGATGAGGATCTTCTGGCCCAGGTCGCTCAATGCAGCCAGGGTGTTCTGCGAGGTGGTGGACTTGCCGATGCCACCTTTGCCGTAGAAGGCGATTTGCCGAAGTGCAGCCATTTGGTTTCTCCGATCCGTTGAAGGATTCAAAAGGGACGTTGAGATGACGTGAGAGTCGTCGCGATCTCGATGCAGCCTTTGGCGCCTCTATCGGTCTTCTTATGAAGCCCGCCGGGGCAGACATGGGTTCCGCGCAGAGCTCCTTTCGCAACCTGCGTGCCACCCCGTGAGAACTCATGCAAGTGATTGTTTTCACGAGAGAAACCTTCTCTTTCAGGTGTCGACGGAGGGCTCGTGGAGATTGTTTGAAAGCCGACAAATCAGGGCTTTCCAGCGTCGCTCGACAACGGCAAAAACCAGGCGTCGGCGCCCTTGCTCGTAGACGGATCACGCGCGCGAGCCGTGCGACACGGGCTGGTACGGGGGTTGCAGTAGTTGCTGCATGAACCAGCCCGTCCTGCCATTGATCAGCAATCCGCATGACCTGCGACTGGACGGGCATGACGACGCCTTGCGTGCCGAGCCGGATGCGGCCTTCTACAAGGTGGCCGACTTCCTGCGCAATGCCGATGCAACCTGAATCGACCCTTTCCCGATCGACTCCCCACCCCTGAAGAAAGACCTCACCATGACGACCATCGACCAAACCGCACTCGGCCGCCTCGAGGCCGAAGGCCGCCTGCTCAACAGCGTGCTGAAGGGTCCGACCCGGAAGGCCGGACGCATCGGCTTTCGTGGTGATATCGCCTTGAAGTTCGCAGCCAAGCGCGCCGACGAAGCACGCCCGCCCGAAGTCAGCAGCGACCAGGTGATTGCCGCCGCGCAGGAAGGCGAATCGCACATCGCCTTCCTGAGCGCGTTCCTGCTCAGCTTCGAGCACCTGAAGATGCTGGCCGAGGTGCTGGGCGATGCGCTGTCGCCGAAGGGCAAGTACTTTCTCTTCTGCGACAACATCGACATCTCCAAGCGCTACCAGGTCGAGTTCGGCGGCGCCAGCTTCTACATCCTGCCGATCGACGAAGCGACGGTCTACAACGAGACGCTTGAACTGCTCTATCTCGAGAAGACCGAACTCAAGCGCCTCGACACCGCCGGCAAGGTGGATGCGATCGCCGACAAGGCCGCGGGTTTCAGCCAGAGCTTTCCGAAGATCAGCTACGAAGAAGGCCTGGCCTTGATGGGCCCGGTGCGCAACCTCTACGAAAACCGCCCCGTGTGAACCATGCCGGCGCCGGTGCCTTCCGTGCCTTCCGCGATGGGCCGGGCACGCCTGTTCGAGCACGCGCCGGGCGCCTACCCGGCCCTGGCGATGGCACGGGGATCGCGCTGATCCGCGCTCACGCCTTCATTCGTCATCTGCCACAGGAACCCGCCATGCCGCTGTACGACTACCACTGCAAGGCCTGCGATGCCGCGTTCGAACTGCTGGTGCGCTCCGGCACCGTGCCGACCTGCCCGAGCTGTGCCTCGACCGAGCTGGTGCGCGCGGTCTCGCGCATCGCCCCGGCCGGCAAGATCGAAGCCATCCGCATGGCCAACCGCCGCATGGCCGATGCCCAGGGCCACTTCAGCAACCTCGGCGCGGGCGAACGCGCCAGGCTGCTGAAGTCGAAGTAGCCACCTCGCCGCTGACGCGAACCGCCCCCCCTTTTTCTCGATCGAAGGACTCCCGATGGACCTCGTCTACAAAGCCCGGATGCTGACCCAGGGCGGCCGCAGCGGCACGATCCAGAGCGAAGACGGCAGCGTCAGGATCAAGCTTGCCGTGCGCGCCACCACCGATCCCGGTGGCGGCTACCTGTGCGAGGTCGATCCGGTGGCGCGCTACGTTGCGGTCACCAGCCCCAACGGCACGCTGGTGCACGAGGCCACCTTCTACAAGGACCTCGCTGCGATCGAACGCGCGGGCATCAAGGCGGCGTTGGTGCCGGGCAGTCATCCGTGGGGCAAGGCGTCGGACGGGTTTTAGCCCACCGCCTGCGGCACTCGGGGTCGACGACCGGCTTGATCCCGCAAGAGGCGTCAACGGCGCGGATCGTGGCCTTGTACAGCCGCAGTATCGTCGGCTGGGAAGCTCGGAATCGGGGTTCAGTGCGGCCGAGGTGTGTCGGCTGCGACCTGGTTGCGGCCACCCTGCTTGGCGAGATAAAGGCCGCGATCGGCCCGGTCGAAAAGGCTTTCCACCGACTCACCCGGCTCGCCAACCGCGACGCCGATCGATGCTGTGACCTGCAGGTCGGCCCTCGTCGCTGACCAGTCGTTGCCTTCGATCGCCGCGCGCACCCGCTCCACGACATGCTTCGCTTCCTCGAGGCGCGCAGCCCCGGGCAGGATCATCAGGAACTCCTCGCCGCCCACTCTGCCGACGAGGTCTGGCTTGCGCAATGCGGTTCTCATCAGCTGGGCCACCGACCGTAAGACCGCGTCGCCCATCGGGTGGCCATACAGGTCGTTGATGCGCTTGAAGTGGTCGATGTCCAGCATCGCCACCGAGAAGCTGACGCCGTTGCGGCTGCAGCGTTCACGTTCCTCAGCCAGCGCGGCCTGCATGCGGCGCCGGTTGGGCAGGCCCGTCAACTCGTCCCGTTCAGCCAGTTGCTCGACACGCAACAGCGCGGCGGCCAGGCGTTCGTGGCTGTCGTTGAGTTCCATGCGCAGCGCCATGCCGGCCAGGTTGATGCTGGCGCCTTTGACCAGCGTCCAGAGCAGAAACATCCCGCTGAGCGCTTGCTGCGCCGCGGTGTCGGCGGGGATCGTCAGCCGGCCGCCGTGGGCAGCCACCACCGCGAAGGAGGCCACCGCAGCCACCATGCAAAGCGAAAGCAGGCCGCCCGGCGCAAGGCGCAGCGCCGCGGTCGGGATGATCACGATCACCGTCATCAGCATCAGGGCCATGAGTGGCGGATCGAACAATGCCACGCCCAGCGTCACAACCAGTGCCGACCCGGCCTGCACGATCACCAGCCGAGGGTCGTCCAAGCGCCCTCCGCCGAAGCGGTGCACCAGGACGGCGCCCCCACCGGCGACCACCAGTCCTGTACCAGCGATCCACATCGGAGAGGCCCAGTTGCCGGCGCCGAACGCGCAAAACAATGCCATGAGGCCCGCATCGATGAGGTAGAACACCAGCACAGCGATACAGGTGCGGAAGTCGTTCAAAGTTTGGGCCACCGTGCGAACGCCGCGCCAGTCGGGTCTCGCGTCTGGTGAGAGGGGGGTGGACGTTGGTTGCATCTTCACCGCATATCGGACTCCGGCGCGAGATCTTGACGGACGCAGGTCTTGGCGTCGAAGGTTGCCGCCAGCGCTCAGGCCGCTTGCAACTGCGGCGCACGGGCCTGCAGACCCAGGTCGTCGGCGCCGCAGCGCAAGGGGTGCAATCCGGAACTCCCGCACAGTCGAGCAAAGTGTCCCTCAATCGTTCAGCGCAGCCGCCTGCAACAACCGCGTGTGACTCGCCGGCTCGTTTTGAACCTGCGCCGCGAACACCCGCACGCAGCGGCTCGCTGCAGCGAAATAGCGCGGGTCGTTGACCTGCCGGCCGAGCGCCTGCAGGGCCAGCGCGGCGGTGCCGTTGCCTGACGGCGTGGCGGTGTCCAGGCCCGGCTTCGGGCGATGGATCAGCGCCGGCGCGTCATGCGGCGTGAAGAAGAAACCGCCGTCCGCCGGGTCTTCAAATTGCGTCAGCAGCGCCTCGGCAATCGCCACCGCAAACGGCAGGTCGTCGGCCTGCGGGTCGGCGGCATGCAGGGCCAGCACGGCTTCGAGCATGAAGGCGTGATCGTCGAGAAAGCCGTGTTGACCGGGCATCGCGAGCAGCCGCCCGTCGACCCAGCGCTCGCTGCGGATCAGCGCCAGCGCCCGACGCGCAGCGGCGATCCAGTCGGCGCGCTCGCAGACCGCGGCGGCGCGCGCCAGGCCGGTGATCATCAGCGCGTTCCAGGCGGTGAGCTGCTGCTCGTTGCGGGCCGGGTGTTCGCGCTGGTCGCGTGCGGCCAGCAGCTTGGTGCGGGCCGAGGCGATGAGTTCTTCGACCATCTCCTCGGGCCGGTGCAGCAGCAACGCCAGATCGGCGGCCGGCCGGGCGACGTGCAACTGCCAGTATCTGCCCTCGAAATCGGGTGCGTCCACCAGGCCCCAATGGGCGGCGCAGACATCCCATTCGTCGGGTGACAGCGCCAGCCGCAGCGGCTCGCTTTCCCAGACATAGACGCGGCCTTCGCGGCCCTGCGCGTCGTCGGCGGCGAGCGAGGCGTGGAAGCCGCCGTCGGCGGCCTGCATCTCGCGCAGCGCCCAGCCGGCGGTCTCGTCGACCATGCGGCGAAACAGCGACTCGCCGGTGAGCGCGAATGCGTCGGCATAGAGCGCCAGCAGCAAGGCGTTGTCACACAGCATCTTCTCGAAGTGCGGCACGCGCCAGCGGGCGTCGACGCTGTAGCGGAAGAAGCCGCCGCCGATCTGGTCGCAGATGCCGCCTTCGGCCATCTTGGCCAGCGTGTCGAGCGCCATGTGCAGGGCGGCCGGGTCGTCCTCGTCACGGCCGCGGCGCAGCAGGAAAGCCAGGTCGGTGGGGTGGGCGAACTTGGGCACCGTGCCGAAGCCGCCGTTCTCGGCATCGAAGGCGCTGCCGAGCTGCTCGCAGGCCTGGTCGCGCACGCGGGCATCGAGCACGGCGCGCGGGTCGGCGCGCGGCAGGGTCTCGGCCAGTGCATCCAGCAGCGCGGCGTCCTGGCGCGCCAGGTCGGCACGGCGCTCGCGCCAGACCTTGCCGACCGAGCCGAGCACGTCGCGCAGGGATTGCTGGCCTTCATTGGCCTCGGCCGGGAAATAGGTGCCGCTGTAGAAGGGCACGCCCTGCGGCGACAGGAAGACGTTCAGCGGCCAGCCGCCGCCGCTGCGGCGCAGCAGGCTGTGGGCCTGCTGGTAGATCTGGTCGAGGTCGGGGCGCTGTTCGCGGTCGACCAGGATGCTGACGAAACCTTCGTTCATCAGCGCGGCGGTGGCCGGGTCGGCAAACGATTCGCGCGCCATCACGTGGCACCAGTGGCAGGCGGCGTAGCCGATCGACAGCAGGATGGGCTTGTCTTCGGCGCGGGCCTTGGCGAGCGCTTCCTCGCCCCAGGGGTACCAGTCCACCGGGTCGCGTGCGTGCTGGCGCAGGTAGGCGGATGACGGGTCGGCGAGGCGGTTGGGCATGGTGTGCGGTGTGCTGTCAGTTTTGCGACAAAGCGATGGCGGCCACGGCGGCACGATGGCGCAGGGATCCCGACGGGCAGGAAGCATGCCATCCGGGACGGGCCCGGCACAGCGCAATCCCCCGAACACGGGCTGCCGGCGGCTCGCCGGGTGTCGTTGCGCAATCAGACCGGTAATCGCAATGGCGTGATCATGTGTCGATGCCGGTCAACAGGCCGTAAGTCGGGCTCCGTACAAACCCTTCCCACCGAGCCCTTTGACTTGTCTGCCCCATGAAAAGAACGACCTTTCAAGCCCCCTCCGTCCGTCGCTGGTTGGCGCTTGCCGCCGCGACCGTGCTGCTGAGCGCGTGCGGCAGCGACACCGCCAAGCCGACCGCCCCGCAAGCCGCCGTGATCGCGGCCGAAGCCGCGCAGAAGCCGCCGGCGATCACGGCCCAGCCGCAACCGGCCACCGTGGTCAGCGGCGGCAGCGCCAGGTTCAGCGTCACCGCCACCGGCGAGGCGCTGAGCTATCAATGGCTGAGCAACGGCCAGCCGCTGCCCAAGGCCGACGGCCCGAGCTTCACCACCCATGCTGCATCGATCACCGATTCGGGCACGCAATACACCGTGCGGATCAGCAACGGCAACGGCGAAGTCGTCAGCCAGGCCGCGGTGCTGACCGTCTCCGAGGCGATGTTCTCGAACTGAGCCCGGCCTGAGGGCCGATCGTGGTGATGGCGTGGGGTGGTGGCTTGGCGTGATGGCGCCGCGGCCTGCGGTGCCAGAATCGCGCCATGCAGGCGCCCTCCCCACCCACGAAACAACCCCGCAATCCGCTGCACGGCCTGACGCTGGAGAACATCGTCAGCGCGCTGGTGGCGCAGTACGGCTGGGCCGGCCTGGGCGAGCGCGTGCCGGTGCGCTGCTTCATCAGCGAGCCCAGCATCGCGTCGAGCCTCAAGTTCCTGCGCAAGACGCCGTGGGCGCGCGAGAAGGTCGAGAGCCTCTACCTCTACATGCTGCGCGACGTGCGCCGCGAGGCGGCCTTCCGGCCGGCGGCGTCGACGGTCACGCCCGCCCAGGTGCCGCCGGACACGTCGACCTGAACCAACCGCGCCGCGGGCGCCACGGGAGCCACGAGATGCCGATGCAACGCCGCCACCTGATCGCGCTCGGTCTGGCCTGGCCGGCGCTGGCCAGCCGCACCGCACGGGCCGCCGAGGGCGACGACGTCGCCAGCGCCTTGCGCACCGGCGGCGTGGTGCTGGTGATGCGCCACGCGCTGGCGCCGGGCAACTTCGATCCGCCCGGCTTCCGGCTCGGCGATTGCAGCACCCAGCGCAACCTGAGCGACGAGGGCCGCGCCCAGGCCCGGCGCATCGGCGAGTGGTTCAAGGCCCGCCAGCTGCAGCCCGCGCGGGTGCGCACGAGCCCCTGGTGCCGCTGTGTCGACACCGCCCGGCTGGCCTTCGGCGCGGCCGACGAATGGGCCGCGCTGGGCTCGCCGCGTGCCGGCAGCGCGAGCGCCAACGCCGATCACCTGCGCCAACTGCGCCAGGCGCTGGTGGCCGGATCGGCGCGGCCGGGCGGTTTCGAGGTCTGGGTCACGCACAACTTCGTGCTGGCGGACCTGGTCGGCGGCGCGGCCGGCTCCGGCGAGGGCCTGGTGCTCAAGGCCGACGCCGGCGGCGCGCCGCAGGTGCTGGCGCGGCTGAACGTGAACTGATTCAGACCCGGCTCAGCAGCTCCGCCTTCTTGGCTGCGAATTCCTCGTCGCTCAGGATGCCCTTGGCGCGCAGGTCGGCCAGCCGCTCGATGGTGGCGAACACGTCCTGGGTGGCTGCAGGCGCGTACGCCGGCGCGCTGTTGTCGGGCTGATACGGCGCCGGTGCGGGTGCCGGAGCAGGCGCGGGCTGCGCCCAGACCGGCCCGCCGTTGGCCCAGACCACCGGCAGGCTCGCGACGTCGATCAGGCCATATTGGCTCGAAAAGCTCAGCGAACCGCCCACCGACTGCTGCTGCGAGAAACCACCGATCTGGTGGTCGAGCGTGTCGTAGACCGTGACGTTGCCGCCCACGTCGATCGCCAGCCGGCGCGCCTGCGAGAAGTACGCGTAACGCACGCCGTTCTGCGAGCCGGTGCTGTTGGGCCAGCGCAGGTCGGACGGCCACCAGTCGCCGCCGGTGCCCGGTGCCGGCGGCACGAACAGGCTGGCCGCGCCGAAACCGTTGCCCGGGTTGTTGCCTTGGCCGCTGTGGCTGGTCTGCACCTGGCCGTAACCGCCACCGCTGCCCTGGCTCTGCGACTGGAAACTGCCGGTGCGCACCAGGTCGGGCTGATTCGCCACCAGGTTCGACAACTCCGAGCACAAACCGTCGACACGGCCCTTGAGGTAGTTGTTGAACATGTCCGACACCATCGTCATGCCGCCGCGCATCCACTGGCCCGAGCCGGAGAACTCGGGATGGTTGAACTGCGCCATGCTGCCGTTGCCGTTGATGACGGCGTCGAGCATGCTCATCGTCGCGTCCACGCTGAAGCCGTGGCGCTGGGCGATGCCGTTGATGATGTCCTGGCCGGCCGGTGAGAGTTGTCGCATGGGTCAATCCGAATCGATGAAATATCTCGCCGATTCTGAGGCCTCAGCACAAACCCTGAGCAAATGGATTTCTGAACCGGCGGTCGAGGCGGCTCCGATGACCCATCGCCCAGCCCGTCACAGGCCGGGCAGGGTCGCTCAATAACCCACTTCAAACCAGCCCGGCTGCTTGCGCCGCAGCGCCTGCAGCAGCGCCATCGTCTGTGGCACCAGGCCGTTGACGGCATACCAGATCTCCTCGCGGCGCGGCTGAATGCCGTTGCGCAACTTGTCGTGCAGCGCGGCCCAGCCGCCCCAGTCGACCTGCAGCAAGCCCTGGTGCAAGGCGGGAGTCACGTTGCCCAGGGTGTGCGCCATGATGAGCAGCTGCGCCTCGACCGCACGCAGCGTGAGCGTGCTGGCGAACAGCTCGTCCTCGCCCTGCATCTCGCGCGTCAGCAGGCCGATCGAGCGGCCGGTTTCCATCACGATCTCGTACAGCGAACGGTGATACATCGGCTTTTCCTAGCTCACCACCTCGGCCAGCAGTTGCCGGCGCAGGCGCCCGGCCGCGCACAGTGCGCCGTCGAGATAACCGCCGCCCTGGCGCGACGTTTCCGAGCCGCCGAAATAGAGCCGGCCACCCCATTGCGCCTGGGCCAGCAGCGGCTCGCCATAACCGGGATGGCCACCTTGCAGGCCCTCTTCGGCGATGTCGGCGGGGCTGCAGGTGTCGGGCTCGTTGGCCCAGTCCTGCCAGAACGTCTCGGGCTGCAGGGCCGGGTCGACCGCATCGGCGCCGAACAGCTGCACCAGCTGGCTGCGCAGCAGCAGGTCCCGGCCGCGCGCAAAGCTCTCGCGCTGCACCGCGCCGAGTGCGGCAAAACCGGCCAGCGCCGCGCCGGGGTAGGCCGCGGGTGCCTGCGCAGGATTGGCCACCCCATCGGGGCCACAGGCGTCGAACACCTCCGCCAGCATCGCCTGCGGATGCGTGACCCAGGCGTTGCCGGTGTGGCCGGCCTCGCGCCAGAACGCCCGGCTGTAGGCAAAGCCGGCCTTGGCCGCGGTGGCCATCCAGGTCGGCGTGCGCTGCATCGCCTCGCGCACGGCCGGCTCCAGCGCGGGCGTGAAACGCACGCCGGCTTCGATGACACGCGGCGGCAGCGCCAGCACCAGCTGGCGCGCGTGCACCGAATACAAGGCCTTGCCGTGGCGCAATTGCAGCTCGATGAAATCGCCATGGTCGATGACCGCGACCAGGCTGTGCCCGAGCCGCAAGCGCGCATCGGGCAGGGGCCGCGCCAGCGCGTCGATGACCGCGCCGGTGCCGCCGGCGATGCGCCGCGCGCCGCCGTGCACGGCGCCCGGCGTCGCCGGCACCGAGGCATCGGCGGCGGGCCGCAACTGCTCGGTCAGCGCCACCGCCATCGGCGAGCGGTTGGGGTCCGAGAGGTGCAGCACGCGGCCATCGTCGTGCTGCGCAAAGCTCGCCAGCCCCAGGTCGGCCACCAGCCGGGTGATGGCCGGCTGGCTGTGCGGCCAGAACCAGGTGGCGCCGAGATCGACCGGCGTGCCGTTGTCGGACCGCACCGTGAGGGCGCGGCCACCGAGCCGGTCACGTGATTCGAACAGGCGCCAGTCGCGCCCTCGTGCCTGCAGGCTGTGCGCAAGCGCCAGCCCGCACAAGCCGCCACCGACGATGGCCACATCCAGCATGAGAGGCTCCTGGTGATTGAACGAAGGGGCGCGCGAGGCAGGGGCCGGACGGCGCTCAGCCCGACAGCGCGCCGAGCAGCTCGACCGTGACCGGCTCGGTGCCCAGCAGCGTCATCTGGCAGGCCAGGCGCGACTTGCTGCCGATGCCGATGAGGGTGTCGAGCTTGGCGTTCTCGGCCGGCGTCATCTTCGAGACGCCCTTGCGGCCGCCGGTCAGGAACAGGTGGCAGGCGCCGCACTTGGCGTCGCCGCCGCATTTGCTGATCAGCTTCTCGCCGGCATCGAGGATGGCTTGCAGCAGGTTGGTGCCGGCCTCGACCTCGACGGTCTTGCCGCTGGGCATGATGGTGAGTGTGGACATGGATGACTCCTTGGGTCAGACGGGTGGGACAAAAGGGGTGGACGCTCAGGCCGTCAGCACGGCGCCGGCGGTGAGCCGCTCGGCCACATCGGCCAGCGGCAAGGCGATGCGGGTGATGCCCTGCTCTTCGAGAAAACGCGCTTCCATGCGCGTCGGTTCATCGGCCAGCACGGCGTAATGCGGGCCCTTCGAGCGCGTCATGATCTGGCGCGCGAAGGCACGCGGCAGCTGGTCGTTGAAGCGGCAGCCGAGGAAGACAAAACCCAGCTCGGCGCGGCGCTCCTGCACCAGCGCGGGGATCGGCGTCTGGATGTCGATCTCGGTCAGCACCTCGACGTAGTCGGTGTCCGACACCAGGTAGTTGCCCACCGGCGAGGCGCTGCCCCAGGGCTTGTAGAGCACCGTGGTGGCCTCGATCGGATCGGGGCTGACGTCGCCCTGCGCGGTGTACCAGCCGATCCAGGTGCCGAAGTGCTCGGACTGCGACAGGCCTTGCGCCTCGGCCCAGTCGGTTCGCGCCCCGAGCACGCTGCGCATCGTGCGGTCGTACCAGCAGTCGACGATCAGTGGCGAGGGCAGCGCCGCCAGCCAGCGGTGCAGCGGCGACGGCGTGGGCGTGGCGGCGTAGGCCTGGTCCATCGCGGCGACCAGGGTCTTGCGGTGCTTGAAGTTCTCGATGAACTGCGCCACCGCGGTCAGGCGGTTGCGGATCTTGCCTGGCACCGAGGTCTTGCTGTTGAGGAAGGTGGCGAGCGCCAGCGGCGTGGCCGGCACCGGCTGATCGCTGCACAGGCTCAGCATCTCCGGGCCGAGAAACGGCGCCAGCTTGCCGGCGCGCAAGCCGTCGATCAATGCGACGGGGACTTCATTCACGGTGATGTGGCTCATGGTGCTTCCTGTCAGTAGATGGCCGCACCCGCGCCGACGTTGACCGAGCTGTCCTTCATCGTCTTGACGATGAACTTCACGTGGTCGGCTTCGAGATGGGTGTGGAAAGGCAGCGCCAGCGCGCGATCGGCGATGCGCTCGACCAGCGGAAACTGGCCGCGCTTGTAGCCCTGCTGGATGTAATGGAACTGCTGGTGCAGCGGCTGGCAGTAGAGGACGGCCTCGATGGATTCGGCCGCCATGTCCTCGATGATCTGCTCGCAGGCGCTCACCGTGAAACGCTTGCCCAGGTGCACGGTGTAGACCATCCAGTGCACCTCTTCGACATCGGTCGCCACGTAGGGCGGCTTGATGCCTTCGAAGCTCTGCATCTGCTCGATGTAATACGCCTCGACCTGCTTGCGCTGCGCCAGGATCTGATCGATGCGCACCAGCTGGCCGGCGCCGAGCGCGGCGGTCAGCTCGCTGATCGAGGCCTGCAGCGGCACGCGCGAGCCCACCGACACCGAACGCCGGTCACGGATCGAGCGGGCGCGCAGGTAGCGCAGCTCCATCGCCAGGGCATCGTCGTCGGTGACGATCATGCCGCCCTCGCCGCAGCACAGCGCCGAGGGTTGCGAGAAGTCGAACACCGCCGCGTCGCCGAAGCTGCCGACCATCGCGCCGGCATAACGCGAGCCGATCGCCTCGGTCGAATCCTCGATCAGCTTCAGGCCGCGATCACGCGCCAGCGCACGAAACGCATGCCAGGCGGCCGGGTGGCCGTTGACGTTGCCGGCCAGGATGGCGCGGGTCCGGTCGGTGATCTGCGATGCGGTGCGCACCGGGTCGAGGCAGCCGGTCCAGTAGTTGATGTCGGCAAACACCACCTTCGCGCCGGTCAGGCTCACGGCATGAGCCACCTGATACCAGCCGTAGGGCGAAGCGATCACCTCGTCGCCGGAGCCGATGCCCATCGCCCGCAACGCGAGCCAGGTGCCGATCGTGCCGCTGGCCACCGCCACCGCGTGCTTGCGGCCCAACCAGGCAGCGAACTGCTTCTCGAAGTGCTCGACCATCGGCCCGGCCGCCAGCCGCGGCTCGCGCAACGCCGCCTGCACCAGCTCGGACTCGACCTCGGTGATGTCGGGGTCGGACAGCAGCAGCCAGTCGTCGGGCAGGTCGAAGCTCTCTTCTTCGACCGTCTCGTCCATCGGTTCGGCAGGCAGGGAACTCATGGTCTCAGCCCTTTCCGGCGACGAAGAAGCCGGCGGCCTGGCGGCCATCGGCAGTCACCTGCCAGCAATGGCCGTCGGTGGCCGCAAAGTAGAGCTGCACGTTGCGGCCGATGGCAGCGGGGACTTCGTCGCGCATGTCGAAGGCATCGACCACCACCACCCGCATGCGGGTGTAGAAGGCGCGCAAGGCCTGGGCGGCCCCGCGCACATCGGTGGCGGCATCGGCCAGGGCCAGGGCCTCGGGCAAGGCGTCGAGCAGCGTGGGCCGGGCGGGAGCGTCGGTGGCATTCATGCGAGGCTCCTTCAGTCGGTGTCACCGCAGAGGCGCCTGGCCTCGACGGTGATCGGCAGGTTCGTGCCCGCGGCCATCTCCGGCAATGCCAGCACCCAGCCGTTGGCGAGCGTCACGGTGCCGCCGAAGAGATCGGTCTTCTCCTGCGAGACGATCGGCTCCTCGAGGTCCTTCTTGGGCACGTAGGCGGAGAGCACCCCGGCTGAGCTGCGGCGGATCATCACTTTCATGGTCGGGTACTCCGTGGGTCGGTCAAGGAAGGGTCACGCGTGCATCACGCCGCCAGCGCCTCGGCGGGCGCGGGCACGGTGTGCAGCAAGGGACCGAGGGCGCGCACGGCCGCCGCAAGGGTCTGGTCGATCTCGGCCGCGGTGGTGTCGCGGCCGAGCGAGAAACGCACGCTGGCGCGGGCATGCAAGGCCGGCTCACCCATCGCCAGCAGCACATGCGAAGGCTGCGTGCCGCTGGCCGTGCAGGCCGCGCCGGAGGACGCGAACACGCCGGCGCGCTCGAGCTTGCCGAGCACCTGTTCGGCGTCGAGCGTGCCGAAGCGCAGGCAGCTGGTGTTGGGCAGGCGATCAGCGCCGGTGCCGTACAGATGCACACCGGGCAGGGCCGCGCGCAGGCCGGATTCGAGCCGGCCCTGCAGGTCGCGCATGTGGCTCATGTCGTGAGCCAGCGTGCGGGCCGTGCGTTCGGCCGCGGCGGCAAAACCGACGATCCCCGGCAGGTTCTCGGTGCCGCCGCGGCGGTGGCGTTCCTGCCGGCCGGCGAACAGCGCCGGCCAGTTCAGGCCCTTGCGCACCACCAGCGCGCCGACGCCCTTGGGCCCGTGCAGCTTGTGGGCCGACACCGACCACAGGTCAGCACCGCCGGCATCGAAACGCGCCGCCGTCTTGCCGACCAGCTGGGTGGCGTCGACATGCACGAACGTGCCCGCCGCATGCGCCAGCGCGGCCAGCTCGGCCACCGGCATCAGCACGCCGGTCTCGTTGTTGGCGCCCATCACGCTGACCAGCGCCACGTCGTCGCCGATCAGGCGGCGGGCGCACTGCAGATCAAGCACGCCGCGGGCATCGACGCCGATCAGGTCGACCACCACGCCCTCGCCTCTCAGGCGCTCGGCCAGCGCGAGCATGCCGGGGTGTTCGACCGCGCTCATCACCAGCCGCGTGCGGCCGGTGGCGCGCCCTTGCGCCAGCGCACCGAGCACGGCGATGTGATTGGCTTCGGTCGCGCCGCTGGTGAACACCAGCTCGGCACCGAGGCAGCCGAGGAACTGCGCCACCCGGGTGCGCGCATCGGTGAGCGCGCGGCGCGCAGCCTGCCCGGGCGCGTGGGTCGACGACGGATTGGCCCAGACCTTCTGCAGGCTGTCGAGCATCTCCTCGATCACCTCGGGCGCGGGCTGGGTGGTGGCGTTGTGGTCCAGATAGACAGGCGGGTTCATACCCAGAACTCCCGGTCAGGATCGGCACAGAGGTGGGCCAGCAAGGCCGGCAGCGAGGCGTCGTGGCGCTTGAGCTGCCAGCAGTCCTGGGCGTGATCGCGGGCGTAGAGCAGCCAGCCTCCGTCAAGGCCTTGGCGGCCTGCGGCCACCGGCACCAGCCAGGCGATGTCGATCTCGCCGCCGGCGCTGTCGACGTTGCGCGAGCAGTTGGGGCTGGCGATCTTCCAGCCCCGGCCCTCGCGCAGGAAACGCGGCTGCACGTACTTGTAGCGGCTGCGCTGGTCGAGCGCGTTCTCGATCCGGCGCGCGTCGAGGCTGCTGACGGCGGCCGATCTCACGGCGGGGGGCTCGGCAGGCTCATCGCGTGAGCCTGTAGCAGAGCGCCGCGGGCGGGCGGCCTTGAGCGCGCGCATGCTCAGGCCTCCTCGGCCTGAACGGCCAGGGTGATGAGGTCGGTGCCTTCGAGGGCGATCTCTTCTTCGAGGCAGCCGATCACTGCCAGGCCGAAGTCGACCATGTAGACGGGGATGTTGGCCTCGCCGTGGTGGCCCACCTGCACCACCTCGCCGATGCCGCCAGCGGGGATCAGCAGGTGGTCTTCGGGCACTTCGGGGTGGCTGCCGTCGTTGTAGAGATCGACGGCGGCGATCACGGGCTGGCCCCATTCGAACTTGGGAAGGCGCTGGTCGATCATGCGGTTCTCCTTGAATCAACGAAGGTCCTGGAGTTGCCGAGCGCGCTCGCCGAGCTGCGCCAGCACTTCTTCGGGCAGGTGGTCGAGCGTGCACAGCTCCTTGCCACGCATGCCCACGCGGTGGCCCGATTCGACGAACTCGACCGCGTAGATGTAGAACTGCTGCAGGAAGGTGCCGATCGAGGTGACGAAACCGATCTCGCCCTTGTTGACCAGCACCTCGCCGATGTCCTTGCCGTTGTAGGTGCCGTCGTTGCGGATCACCGTGCGGCTGATGACCCGCTCGCCCATCGCGTAGCGCGGCGGCGAGGCCACTTCGATGATGTCGTCGTCGCGGTTGATGTCGGCCATGCTTGCCTCGGGTTCAGACGGAATGCAGGGACGGGCCGGCGCAGGCGTCGGGTGGCGCGGTGGCTTCAAGTTCGGCGCGGCGCTGCTCGGCGCGCTCGCGCACGTCGGCCTCGGGGTCCTGGGCGAAACGCGCCAGCACCGCGCCCATCGCGCGGCCAGCGGCTTGCCAGCGCACCAGCAGGTCGGGGTCGTCGACCAGGGCGTCCAGCAGCGGCGCCGGCAGCCGTTCGGCGACGATGCGGCGCACTTCGGACTCACTGTCCTCGACCATGCGCCACAGCGCCGGCATCGGCACGCGCTGCGCCACTTCGCGGCGCACCATCAGGTCGGGATCGTTGATCAGCAGCGGCAGCAGGCCCTCGCTGAGACGCCGCGCCACGGTGGCGCGCACGTGGTAATCGGGGTCGCGCATCATCGACGGCAGGTGCTCCGCCGCCAGGCCGTAGGCCACGCGGATGCGCACTTCGCGATGCGCATCGTCACGCATGCTCAGGAGCTGGCGCTGCGGCAGGCGCAGGGCCAGTTGCAGGCGCACGGTCTCGTCCGGATCGTTCATCAGCGCCGGCAGGCGGAACACGTCGGCGTAGCGCGCAGCGATCGCCCGCACCTCGAAGTAGTCGTGTCCCAGGTGCTGATTGGCGAGTTCGGGGTGGGCCCTGAAGAAGCGGTCAATGCGCCGCGCATAGGCGTCCTGCATGCACATGCGTCCGGGCTCGCAGCGCCCTTCGGCCCGCAAGGGCGCATGCACGCAACCCTGGCAGTCGAGCTCGCCGCCCTGCCAGTGCACGGCGGGGATGTCGTTCCAGGCGGGGGGCTGATCGACCATCACGCGGCTCCCGTCGAGCCCGAGACGCGCGCCCAGGCGGCCGCACCGAACACCGGCAGCGCGGGGCCGTCGTCCTCGCCGTCATCGAAGCCGTCGGCGTCATCGACGCGATCGACGTGGATGTCGACGCCCAGCGTGTCGCGCAACCGAGCACGCAGTTCGCTGCGCTCGCGGCGCTGCCGCACGGCCTCGAGCAAGGCGCCACCGACACGGTCGTCGGGGTCGATCATGCGCAGCTTGGCGAGCGCGTCGCGCGCTTCCACCGGGTCGTCCAGGCGCATGCTCAGGTAGGCGTAGCCCTTGAGCACCCACAAGTAGAAGCGGGTCGTGATGTCCTCGTCCGCGCCGGCCAGGGCACGCCCGGGCACGTCGCGCCAGACCAGCGGCAGGCAGAGTGCACGTGCGCCGACCACCAGCGCCGTGCGTGCCACGTCGCGCGCGGCGGCCAGGCGGTGGCCGTAGAAGTGATGGCGATAGAACGCGATCAGCACGGCCGGATGCTCGGGCGCGATCGCCTTGGCGCGCATCAGCGCGGCCATCGCCTCGGGCGGGTCGGCACGCAGGACGCCGGCTTGCGCGAGGGCCTGCTCGGCCTCGGCAGGCAGGCCGAAGCCGAGCACGGCGTCGTCGAAGTCGGGATCGATCGGCACGGCGTGCTCCCCTGGCCTCGGCTCTCAGTGGCCGGCGCTGGCCGAACTCATGCGGGTGATCGAGCTCACCGACACCGTCGCCTGGGCCGGCGGCGCCGCGGCATCGCCCGAGGTCGAGCAGCCACAGGCGGCCGCGTTCGGGTTGATGAAGGTCAGACCGCTCCGGGTGGGGGTGTCGGCAAAGTCGATCGTCACGCCGTCGAGCATCAGGCGGCTTTCGGCGGGCAGGAAGACCTTGACGCCATTGACCAGCAATTCGCCGTCACCGGCCTGCGCCGCGGGCTCGACCGTGAACTCGGCGTTGTAGCCCGAGCAGCCACCGGCAGAAACCGTGAGACGGAAACCGCCGGTCGGGTGCTCGGAGAAACGGACCATGCGGCTGATGAACTTCTGGGCCGCGGCGGTGACAGTGAGGGTAGGCAGGATCATTTGGGTTCTCACGCAGGTTTGATGCAGCCTTCGACCGGGCAGACGGCGACGCACTGCGGCGAGTCGAACTGGCCTTCGCATTCGGTGCACTTCTTCGGGTCGATGACGAAGGTGCCGCCCTTTTCGCGAATCGCGACGTTGGGGCATTCAGGCTCGCAGGCCGAGCAGCCGGTGCAGGTCGAGGCAATGATCTTGAGGGCCATGTCGTTCTCCTTGATGGGGACTGGAAACAGTTGAAAAGTAGGGGTCAGGCAGCGTGTTCGGCGCCCGAGGTGTAGGCGCCCTGGCGGATGCGGGCGTCGCCGCGCGGCTGATGCGTGATGGCGCCGCTGGCAATGCGTTCGCGGTAGCGGCCGAACCACGAGAGCGCGGCCTTCTCGATGAACTCGTGCGCGTATTCGTCCACCGGCTCGATGCCGGCGGCGCTCAGTTCATCGCGCGGGCAGGCGCCGATCTTGGACACCAGCACGGCGTGGCAGTCGTTGATGGCATTGACCACCGACGGCAGCGCTTCTTCTTCGCCGTAGCCGCCCTGGCAATAGAGGTCGACGCGGCGATGGCCGACGAACAGGGCCTCGCCCTGGCTCACCTCGAAGATCTGGAACTCGGTGGCGTGGCCGAAGTGCAGGTTGACCTTGCCGTGGCCTTCGGTGGCCACAGCCACCAGCACCTTCATGCCCGGGTCGACACCGTCGTCGGTGTTGCTCGATGCCAGCGCGGCGAGCTTGGCCGCATGCTGGGCCTGGCGCTCGGTCTCGACCTTGTCCTGGTAGCTCCTGCGCTTGTCGAGGTCGTAGACCACTTCCATCTCTTCGATCTTGTCGAGCGTGAACTCTTCCGAGCGGTCTTCGCCCAGCAGGCCCACTGCATCAGCGCGGCACTGGCGGCAATGGCGCATCAGGTTGGCGCCGCCCATGCACGCGTCCTGCACGGCCTTCAGCTCCTGCGCGCTCGGGCCGCGCTGGCCGGTCAGCCCGAACACGGTGCCGTGTTCGGCTTCGCTGATCAGCGGCATGATGTTGTGCAGGAAGGCACCTCGCTTCTTGACCTCGCGGTTCACCTCGATCAGGTGCTCGTCGTTGATGCCGGGGATCAGCACCGAGTTGATCTTGGTGAGCACGCCGCGCGCGGTGAGCATCTCCAGACCGAGCATCTGGTTCTCGTGCAGGATGCGCGCGGCCTCGACACCGGTCACGCGCTTGTGATCCCAGAAGATCCACGGATAGATCTTCGCACCCACCTCCGGATCGACCATGTTGATGGTGATCGTGACGTGGTCGATGTTGTACTTGCAGATCTCGTCGACCAGCGCCGGCAATGCCAGGCCATTGGTCGAGAGACACAGCTTGATGTCGGGCGCCTGCTCCTGCAGCATGCGGAAGGTGTCGAAGGTCTTCTTCGGGTTCGCCAGCGCATCGCCCGGGCCGGCAATGCCGAGCACCGTCATCTGCGGGATCTCGCTGGCCACCGCCACGACCTTCTTGACGGCCTGTTCGGGCGTGAGCTTCTGGCTCACCACCCCCGGGCGCGACTCATTGCTGCAGTCGTATTTGCGATTGCAGTAGTTGCACTGGATGTTGCAGGCCGGCGCCACGGCCACGTGCATGCGGGCGTAGTGGTGATGCGCCTCTTCCGAATAGCACGGGTGGTTCTTGACCTTGTTCCAGATCTCGGCGGGCATGTCGTCGGGGCCGGCGGAGGTGCCGCAACTGGCCTTGCCCTCACCGCCGCTGGTGCCGCAGCCCCCGCCGGTTTCAGGAACATCGACAACTTCGCTCAGCGCCTGGCGACCCTTGCGCAGGTCCGCGATGTTGACGAAGGCGGTGGCTTGAGACATGGGCAACTCTCCGTGCGATCGACTGCCGGGATGGGCAGGTTTGCAGCTCTTTTTGCGAGAGCCGTGCCAGGTCGCGCATCTTGATGAATCAACGACTTAGCGCAATTCACCGGCCTCGGCATGCTGTGTGGATTGCGACAAAGCAGACATCCGACACCGCGACTGCGACATCGCCGACACTCGGCGCTGACTTCACGAAAGCCGACCATGATCGAACCGATACTGCTGACCGCCACCCGGGTCTCGACCTTCGACGGAGACCGGGTTCTCACCGGCGCGAGCGGTTTCTTCTTCGAGCGCGACGGGCGCCTGTTTCTCGTCACCAGCCGGCATGTCGTGATCGACAAGCCGAGCAAGCATTTCCCCAACCGCATCGAGATCGACCTGCACACCGATGCGGTCAACCTGACGCGCTCGGGCGTGCTATCGGTGATGCTCTACAAGGACGGCAAGAGCCTGTGGCGCCAGGGCCGCGATGCCGGCGGCGAGATCGACGTGGCGGTGATCGAGCTCGATCGCGCCGCGCTACCGGCGTCGGTGCTGCTGCGCTGCTTCACGCCGGCGCATCTGCAAGGCTCACTCGACGAGGTCGAGGTCGGCAGCGCGCTGCTGGTGGTGGGGTTCCCGCTCGGTTTCCACGACACGCTGCATCACCTGCCGGTGGTGCGCCAGGCGGTGATCGCGTCGTCGTTCGGCGTGCGTTTCCAGGGCCAGGGTTATTTCCTGACCGACGCCCGCACGCACCGCGGCGTCAGCGGCGCGCCGGTGGTGATGCGCAGCACGGCCTCGGGCCTGTCGCTGCCGTGGAAGCTGCTGGGCGTGCATTCGTCGCGCATGGACATGGAAACCCGCGACCAGCTGCTCGATGAATCGCTCGGCCTGAACTGCGCCTGGTACGCCGACATCCTGATGACGCTCACCGCCGACGATGCCCGCGTCGAGGGCAGCGAAACGGCGAACCGGCCGGGCGTGACAGGCGCGCCCCGATCAGCCGGCCCGCAGACGCCTCAATCGACCAGCTGATGCCCGATGGCGTAGCGCATCAGCTCGGCATTGCTCTTCAGATCGAGCTTCTCGAGGATGCGCTTGCGGTAGGTGCTGATGGTGTTCGGGCTGAGGAAGAGCTGCTGCGCGATCTCGCCGACCTTCTTGCCCGAGGCGAGCAGCCACATGATCTGGTACTCGCGGTCCGACAGGCGGCAATGCAGCGGCTCGTCGCCACCGGTCGACAGCGACAGCGCCAGCTGCTCGCCCAGTGCGGCGCTGACGAAACGCCCACCACGCGCCACCTTGCGGATGGCGTTGACCAGGTCCTCGGGCGCACTTTCCTTGGTCAGGTAGCCGGCCGCACCGGCGCGCAGCACACGCATCGCGTACTGGTCCTCCGGGCAGACGCTCAGCACCAGCACCGGCCGGTCCGGGAAGCGCTGGCGCAGTTCCTTGATCAGGTCGATGCCGCCCTTGCCGGGCATCCGGTAATCGAGCACCGCCACGTCCCAGGCGAAGCGCCCGCATTGGTCGATCACCTCGTGGCCGCTGCTGGCTTCGCCGGCGACGCTGAAATCGGCCTCGGCGCCCAGCAGCTGCTTGAGGCCTTGCCGGACCACCGGATGATCGTCGGCGATGAAGACCCGCATGTTCATGGCAACCCCTCTGCTCGTTCGCTGCGTGATTCACGCCCGTGCTCGCGTTGCGAGCCCGGTATCGGGATGGACACCCGCACGCGTGTCCCGGCGCCCGGCTCCCCGTCGATCGCAACCGTGCCACCGAGCCTCAGCGCACGCTCGTGCATGCCCAGAAGCCCCAGGGTGGTCGGGGCGTTGGCCTCTTGCACGACGATGCCCACGCCGTTGTCGGCCACCTTGAGCACCAGCCGGTCGCCTGCCTGTCGCAGTTCGACATCGAGCCGCGTGGCGTGTGCGTGGCGCGCCACGTTGGTCAGGATCTCCTGGAAGATCCGGAACAGGGTGTTCGACAGGTCCTTGTCGAAGACCTCGGTCTCGGGCGGCAGCGCCGAGCGGCAACGCACGCCGGTGCGCTTCTGGAACTCCGTGGTCTGCCAGGCGATCGCCGAGACCAGGCCCATGTCGTCGAGCACCTCGGGCCGCAGCCCGGCTGAAATCTTGCGAACCGAGCGGATCGTGTCGTCGATGAGCCGGCTCATCGCATCGGTCTTGACCCGCAGGCGTGCATCGTCGGGATGCCTGGCCAGCCAGGCGATGTCCATCTTGAGCACGGTCAGCACCTGGCCGAGCTCGTCGTGGATCTCGCGTGCGATGGCGGTGCGCTCCTTTTCGCGCATGGTGATGAAGTGGCTGGTCAGCGCATGCAGGCGCGCTTCGGACTCGCGCACCTGCCGCTCGGCGCTGCGGCGCACGGCCACCTCATGGCGCAGCTCGGTGTTCTTGCGGTGCAGATCGACGAACACCGACACCTTCGAGCGCAGCACCTCGGGCAACAGGGGCTTGACCAGGTAGTCGACCGCGCCGACCTCGTAGCCGCGAGAGATCGACGCCAGATCGTCAGCCGACGTCGCCAGAAAGATGATCGGCGCAAGCCTCGACCGCTCGTTTCGACGCAGCATCTGCGCGCTCTCGAAACCGTCCGTGCCGGGCATGCACACGTCGAGCAGGATCAGGGCGAGATCGTGCTCGCTCGCGCAGCGCAGTGCAGCGTCGGCGTCGTGGGCCAGCAGCAGGTGACGGTCGGCACCGTCCAGCAGCACGCGCAAGGCAGACAGGTTCTCCGGTTCGTCGTCGACGAGGAGGATGTTCGCCTTGTCTGCTGTGGGCATACACAGCCTTTCGTGCTGGGCCGTAGTCCGATCGGAGTGTCAGAGGTCTACCGGATCCGGACCCGATTGACAAGCGGGACAGTACCTCCCCCGGCCTCGGATTGAAGGACCATTGCCGATAGTCAGCCCACGAGCTCATGACGGACCGCGTAGCTCACCAGTTCGGCGGTGTCATGCAGACCCAGTTTGCGCAGCACCCTGTGGCGATAGCTGGCGACGGTGCGCGGCCGCAGATGCAGTTCCTGGGCGATCTCGACGATGTGCCGGCCGCTGCTCAACAGCCACATGACCCGGTATTCGCGGTCGGACAGCCGCTCGTGCGGCGCCCCGCCCGACTCGATCGCGACCTGCCATGCCAGCCGCTGCGCCACCGGCGCGCTGACATGGGTGCCGCCGGCCGTGACGGCGCGGATCGCCTGGATCAGCTGTTCGGTCGCGCACTCCTTGCAGAGGTAACCCGACGCGCCGGCCCTGAGCACGTGCGGCGCGAGCAACTGCTCGTCATGGACGCTCAGCACCAGCACCGGCCGCTGCGGGAAGTCTCGGCGCACGTGCTCGATCAGGCTCAGGCCGCTGCAGCCGGGCATCGAGAAGTCGAGCAGCGCCAGATCCCAGTCGGTCGACCGGGCCAGCGCGAGCGCTTCGTCGCCGTCGCCGGCCTCCGCGACCACCGTCAGGGCGGGCTCGGCCATCAGGATCTGGCGCAGGCGCTGGCGAACGACCGGATGGTCGTCCGCCATCAGGATCCTCACCACCCGGGCACTCGGCGGCGCGCCGGATGCCCCCACGCCGGACGGTCGTCCGGGCTGCGGATCCAGGCTGATGGACGAGTGCATGCGCACGGCACGGGGCCCCTCGCGACAAGGCATCGCGGGCGCGATGCGGCCCGATCGCAGCCCGATCGGATGCCTGCAATGTGCGACACCCAGGGCGGCGGGCATGTGCATGGCCAGGTCGACGGCGCATAGCTCCAGCGGCCCATGGGCGGGCGCGGCCATGAGCCGGTCGGCTCACGGCCGCGCCCCTGCACGTGGGCCGCGCCGATCGCAGGGTTCGGTAGATTGCACCTTGCATCCAGATGGGACCGGGAGAGCGGACATGTCCGTCAGTGTCGAAGACCTGTCGCCCGAGAACGACGCGCAGGTGTGCGCGTTTCTCGACGCGCTGGGGCGACACACGCCCGAGGTGCTGGCCTACCACTACCCGTTCTACCGCGACATGCTCGCGCAGGTCGGGGCGGGCACACCGGTCTATCTGGGTGCGCGCTGCGACGGCGAACTGGTCGGTCTGCTGCCTGCATTCATGCACCGCGGTGAACTCGGCGCGACGTGCACGTCGCTGCCCTTCTTCGGCCCGAACGCCGGCGTGCTGTGCAGCGCGCCGCCGGGAGCGCTGTGGCGAGACATCCACGCCGCGTTGCTCGAGGCGCTGATCGCGCGCGCCAGGCAGGCCGACGCCTGGGCGTGTTCGGTCTGCACGCCCTTCCTGTCGGCGCATTTCGAGCGTTATGACGCGGCCATGCCGCAGGCCCTGGTGGTCGAGCGCAGCACGCAGTACCAGATGCTCCAGACGCTGGCCGACACGCAGCACGCCGGTGCGCTGGCGCGCAACCTGCGCAAGGCCGAAGCCGCCGGCATCGAGATCTGCACCGAGCCCACGCCGGAGCGCGTCGAGTGCTTCTACGCGATCTATCGGCAGAACTGCGACGCACACGGCATCCCGCTCAAGCCGCGCATCGCGCTGGACCGGCTGATGTCGGAAGGCCTGAGCGGCCGCCACGCCCGGGTGTCCTTCGCCTACCGCGCGGGCGAGATGCTCGCCGGCCTGCTGGTGCTGGTGTCACCGCGCACGGTGAGCTACTACACGCCCTGCACCCGCGCCGAGGACCGCGCGCTGCAACCGGGCGTGCTGCTCATCGACCGGGCGATGCGCACGGCGCGCGCCGCCGGCCAGACCCACTGGAACTGGGAAAGCTCGCCGGGGCGCGACAGCGGCGTGTACCGCTTCAAGCAGAAGTGGGGCGCACGGGAGGCGGGCTATCGAACCTACGTGATGGCGCTGCGCGATGAACAGGCGTTTCGTCAGCTGGGTCGGCAGCGTCTGGCAGCCGCGTTTCCCTGGCACTACGTCTATCCCTTCGATCGGCTCTGAGCGGCGCAATGGCCGCATCCGCCGCGGCGAGGTCGCGCAGCGAACGGGCCACCTCCGCGCATTGATGCGGCGTGATCTCCGGATACATCGGCAGCGACAGCACCTCGCGCGCGGCCTGCTCCGCATGCGGGAACTGACCGGCGCGATAACCCAGGTCGGCAAACGCCGGCAGCAGATGCACGGGCGTCGGGTAGTGGATGCCGGTCTGGATGCCTTGTGCCAGCAGCGCCTCCTGCCACGCCTGCCGATGGCCCGTGCGCACGGCGTAGATGTGATGGACGTGGCGGGCCCAGGGCATCGCCTCGGGCGTGGCGATGCCGCTGCCGGCCAGCAGCCGGTCGTAGAGGGCGGCGACACCGCGCCGCGCTTCGGTCCAGGCCTCCAGGCGGCGCAGCTTGACCCTCAGCACGGCCCCCTGAATGCCTTCCATGCGGAAGTTGTAGCCCCTGAGCACGTGGTGATATTTCTTCTCGGCGCCCCAGTCGCGCAGCATGCGCAGGGTGTGCGCAAGCGCCGGGTCGTTCGTGACCACCATGCCAGCCTCGCCGCAGGCGCCCAGGTTCTTGCCCGGGTAGAAGCTGAAGCAGGCCAGGTCACCCATGCTGCCGGTGCGCCGGCCCTTGTACGTCGCGCCGTGGGCCTGGCAGGCATCCTCGATGACCACCAGGCCGTGGCGCCGTGCGATCGCCAGGATCGGATCCATGTCGGCCGGCTGCCCGTACAGGTGCACCGGAATGATCGCCCGGGTGCGCGGCGTGATCGCGGCCTCGATCGCCGTGACGTCGATCGTGAAGCTGCGCGGATCGATGTCGACGAACACCGGCCGGGCGCCGGTGTAGTCGACCGCCGACACCGTGGCGACGAACGTGAACGGCACCGTGATCACCTCGTCACCCGCGCCGACGCCGGCAGCCAGCAGCGCCAGATGCAGCGCGCTGGTGCCGGTGTTGACGCCGATGCCGTGGGCGGCTTCGCAATAGGCAGCGAACTCGCTTTCGAAGGCCGCGACCTCGCTGCCCAGCGTGAACTGGCAGCTGTCGAGCACGCCCTGGATCGCCGCATCCACCTCGTCCTTGATCGACAGGTACTGCGCTTTCAGATCGAGGAATGGCGTCACGATGCAATCTCCCGTTCGTGCGTGATGTAGACGGTCTCGCCCTTGTGGCGCATCGACGCGCTGGCCGCCTCGATGAGCTCGACCACCCGCAGGCCCAGCTGTCCGTCGGTCCTGGGCGTCCTGTGATTGACGATGCAGTCGACGAAGTGTTCGCCCTCGACCCGCAGCGCTTCGGTCACCGCCAGCTTGGGCGCCCACATGTCGCCGGTGCGGTAGCCCACGCGCATCTCGTGGATCTTCTCGGGGTCGTCGACGAAGCTCACGCCCTTGTCGTAGACCTTGATCTTCTCGCTGGGCTCGAGGTCGTCGTAGGTGATCATCTTCTTGCTGCCACCCACCAGGATCTGCCGCACCTTGACCGGCGCGAGCCAGCTGACATTGGCGTGCGCGATGGTGCCGGACTCGTAGAACAGCGTCACGTAGGCGAGGTTCTCCGGCGTGCCCGGAAAGTGGTTGGTGCCGCTGGACGTCACCGCCACCGGGTGTTCACCCAGCAGGTAGTCGAGGATCGAGAAGTCGTGCACCGCGAGGTCGGCGATCACGCTCACGTCACGCTGGAACAGCCCGAGGTTGACGCGAATCGAGTCGTAGTAGTAGATGCGCCCGAGCTCGCCGCTGCGGATCAGCTCGTGCATCTTGGCCACCGCGCCGGTGTAGATGAAGGTGTGGTCGACCAGCAGCACGCGGCGGTGCTGCTGCGCCAGCGCAATGAGCTCGCGGGCCTGGCTGCAGCGCTCGGTCATGGGCTTTTCCAGCCACACGTGCTTGTCGGCACTCAGCGCCGCGCGGGCCAGCTCGAAGTGCGTGTGCACGGGGGTGGCGATGGCGATGGCGTCGATGTCCGGATCGTCGAGCAGCGCGCGGAAATCGGTCGTGGTCCGCACGGTCGGAAAGCGCCGCGGCACCATCGCCAGTCTGGCCGGATCGAGATCGGACACCGCCGCAACGCGGGCTCCGGGTGTCTCGGCAAAGTTGCGGACCAGGTTGGGGCCCCAATAGCCGTAACCGATGATGCCGATGTTGATGTCGCAGGAGCTCACGGCGTTGTCTTTCATTGAATCGAGAACAGGCGCTCAGCGGCGGGTGCGAGCATCGCCGATCACGCGCGCCGGCACGCCGGCCACGATCGCGTGATCGGGGACATCGCGGGTGACCACCGCACCGGCCCCGACCATCGCGCCTTCGCCGATCGTCAGGCCTGACAGGATGGTCGCGCCGCTGCCGATCGAGGCGCAGCGCCCGACGTGCGTGCATTCGAGCTGCCAATCGGCCGCCGACTGCAACTGGCCGTCGGCATTGGTGGCGCGTGGACGGGCGTCATTGGTGAACATGACGCCGTGGCCGATGAAGACTTCATCGTCGATGCGCACGCCTTCGCAGATGAACGAGTGCGACGAGATCTTGCAACGCGCCCCGACCGTGGCGCCCTTCTGGATCTCGACGAAAGCGCCGATGCGCGTGTCGTCGCCGACCGTGCATCCGTACAGGTTCACCAACGTCGGATGCATGACCGTGACGTTCGATCCCAGCTTCACGCTCTCGGCTATCGGCATGTGCGCATCTCCCCGTGATCGACCGCTTTGCATGGACCCGAGCATGCGGGTCGGGACGCCGCAGCCCGCATCACGGCACGACCGCGCCGGATAGTCCGTTCGGTCCATGAGCACGGCACGAACGGCACGGGTGGACAGGCGGCGGGCCTTTCTAGGATCCGACTCATCCGATCGCCGGGGGGACATTCCATGCGTGCTGAGAACCGGTCACTGGCCTCTTCCTTCGAGGGCATCGACCGGCCTGATCTCGCGCCGTCCAGGCCGGCGCACCGCTTCGACGACCGGCAAGCGTCGGCAAGCACCCGGACCGCTTCTACCGCGTCGGCCACGCCTGCGCCGGCCGATTCCCGCTGGTCCGACACGCTGCCGTTCAACGACTTCCTGAAGGATCTGCACCGGGAAAAATGCCGCGCCGAACGCTCGCGGGCGGCGCTGTCGCTGGCGCTGTTCGAGATCGGCACGCATCAGGCGCTGCACACGCGCCAGGCCGATCAGCTGCTGGAAATCATCCACGGCACCAAGCGCGAGACCGACATCCTCGGCCACGTCGGTGACGACACGATCGCCGTGCTGTGCCCGGACACCGACGAGCACGGCATGCAGTCCTTCCTGCGCCACGTCGCCGAGCGGACGGGCGGACTGCATTACGAAACGATGGCCGCCACCTATCCGGACACCCTGTTCGAGACCCTCGCCAAGGGCCACGGCACCCGGCCGCCGTTCCAGTTCTTTCTGGCCGCCGATGCTGCCGGCCAGCACGAGAGTGGCTATCCGCTCAAGCGCGTCCTCGATCTCGTGGGCGCACTCGCAGCACTCGTTCTGCTCGGCCCGCTGATGCTGCTGGTGGGCGCGACGGTCGCACTGAGTTCGCCCGGGCCGGTGATCTTCAGGCAGACCCGTCTGGGCCGGGGCGGCCAGCCCTTCACCTTCTACAAGTTCCGCTCGATGACCAGCAACGTGGACGACCAGATCCATCGCGCCTTCGTCACCCGCCTGATCCGCTGCGACCCGCCCGAGGACGGCGCCGCCGAGGGCAAGCCCGCGCCCTACAAGCTGCAGCGCGACCCGCGTGTCACGCGCCTGGGACGGCTGATGCGCAAGACCAGCATCGACGAACTGCCGCAGCTGTTCAACGTCCTCAAGGGCGACATGAGCCTGGTCGGCCCGCGGCCGGCCCTGCCCTACGAAGCCGCGCTCTACCAGCCGTGGCATCTGCGGCGCATGTTGACGCTGCGGCCCGGCATCACCGGCCTGTGGCAGGTGGAGGGCCGCAGCCGGGTCAGCTTCAACGAGATGGTGCGCATGGACCTGCGCTACATCCGCGACTGCTCGCTCGCACTCGATCTGAAGATCCTCCTGAAGACCGTGCGCGTCGTCCTGCTCTGCAAGGGCGCGGTCTAGCCCATCGTCCCCCCCACGGAACCCATCGCCATGAACATCGACGGCGCCAGAATCCTCGTCACGGGCGGGGCCGGGCTGATCGGCTCGACCACCATCGACCTGCTGCTGCGCCAGCATGCGCCGGCGCAGATCGTGATCCTCGACAACCTGGTGCGCGGCTCGCTGGCCAATGTCGAGTCGGCGCTGAGCGACCCGCGCCTGCGCTTCGTGCAAGGCGACATCTGCGATGCCGAAACGGTGCGCCGCGCCACCACCGGCATGGACGCGGTGATCCACCTCGCCGCCCTGCGCATCACGGCCTGTGCGGCCGATGCCCGGCGGGCAATGCAGGTGATGTGCGACGGCAGCTTCAACGTCGTCGAGGCGGCCCGCGAGGCCGGCGTGGCCAAGATCGTCGCGGCCTCGTCGGCGTCGATCTACGGCATGGCCGATTCGTTCCCGACCCGCGAAGACCACCACCCCTACAACAACCGCACCTGGTACGGCGCCAGCAAGGTGATGCTCGAAGGCCTGCTGCGCTCGTATCACGCGATGCACGCCCTGCCCTACACGGCGATGCGCTACTTCAATGTCTACGGGCCGCGCATGGACCTGCACGGCCAGTACACCGAGGTGCTGATCCGCTGGATCGACCGCATCGACGCCGGCCTGCCGCCGCTGATCCTCGGCTCGGGCCAGCAGACCATGGACTTCGTCTACATCGACGATGTCGCCCGCGCCAACGTGCTGGCGCTGCGCTCGGATGCCGATGACGAGGTCTTCAACGTGGCCAGCGGCGTCGAGACGAGCCTGAATCAGCTCGCCGCCGCACTGCTCGACGTGATGGGCTCGAAGCTGCCGGTCGAATACGGGCCCGAGCGCCTCGTCAACGCCGTGCCGCGCCGGCTGGCCGACACCGACCGGGCCGCTCGGCGGCTGGGCTTCCGATCGCAGGTCGGGCTCGCCGAAGGCCTGGCGCGGCTGGTCGACTGGTGGCACATGAACCGGTCGAAGGCGGTGGCCGCATGATCCCGGTCGCGATGCCCGTGATGGGTGAAGCCGAAGCCGAGGCCGCCCGGCGCGCCATCCTGAGCGGCTGGATCACGCAGGGGCCGGAGGTGGCGGCGTTCGAGCAGGCGTTTGCCAGCTACGTGGGTGCGCCGCACGCCTGCGCGGTGTCGAACTGCACCACTGCCTTGCATCTGGCGCTGCGGGTGGCGGGTGTGCAGGCCGGTGATGAAGTGATCACCGTCAGCCACTCCTTCATCGCCACCGCCAATGCGGTGCGCTATTGCGGGGCCGTGCCGGTGTTCGTCGACATCGAGCCCGGCAGCTTCAACCTCGACCCCGCACGCATCGAGGCGGCGATCACCGACCGGACCCGGGCGATCCTGTGCGTGCATCAGATGGGCCTGCCCTGCGACCTGCAGCGGCTGGTCGAGATCGGCCACCGGCACGGCCTGGTGGTGATCGAGGACGCCGCCTGCGCGATCGGCAGCGAGATCGCCTGGCAGGGCGAATGGCAGCCGATCGGCCGACCGCACGGCGACGTGGCCTGTTTCTCATTGCACCCGCGCAAGGTCATCAGCACCGGCGAGGGCGGCATGCTGACGACCCGCCGCGCCGATTGGGATCGCCAATACCGGCTGCTGCGCCAGCACGCGATGAGCGTGCCCGACAGCGTGCGCCACGGTGCCGATCAGGTGATCTTCGAGACCTACCCGACGCTGGGCTACAACTACCGCATGACCGACATCCAGGCCGCCGTCGGCCGGGAGCAGCTCAAGCGGCTGCCGGAGATCGTGGCCAGGCGGCGCCACCTGGCGGCGCAGTACGCCCGTCAGCTGGCCGGGATCGACGGGCTGGGCATGCCGCAAGAGCCGGCATGGGCGCGCAGCAACTGGCAGAGCTATTGCGTGCGGCTGCCGGCGCGCTGCGATCAGCGCGCCGTGATGCAGTCCTTGCTCGATGCCGGCATCAGCACGCGGCGCGGGATCATGTGCAGCCACCGTGAGCCGGCCTGCCGCGACGTGGCGCTCACCCAGCCCCTGCCGCACTCCGAAGCCGCACAGGACCACGCCATCCTGCTGCCGCTGTATCCGCAGTTGACCGCGCAGGATCAGCAGCGCGTGGTGTCGGCACTGGCCCGGGCGTGTGGCGTGTGTGCCTTGCCCACGCCCGAGTCGGCACAGCCCGTCGAATGAACCGGAGCCGCCGTCATGCCCGTCACCGCCGCCACCGATCCCAACCCGCCGCAGCCCCTGAGCGCCAGTTCATACCGCGACATCCTCCACTCGACGCTGCTGATCGGCGGTTCGACCGCCGTGAGGGTGCTGATCGGCATTGCCCGCACCAAGGTCATGGCGGTGCTGCTCGGCCCGGCGGGTGTCGGCCTGATGGGGGTCTACCTGTCGATCATCGACCTGACCCACAGCGTGGCCGGCATGGGCATCAACAACAGCGGCGTGCGCCAGATCGCCGAGTCGGCCGCTTCAGGCGACGCCCTGCGGATGGCCCAGACCATCGTCGTGCTGCGCCGGGTCGCGGTGGCGCTGGGCATCTTCGGGGGCCTGCTGCTGATCCTGCTGGCGCGGCCGATCGCACAGGCCACCTTCGGCAATGACGCCCACGCCACGGCCGTGGCCGTGCTGTCGCTGGCGGTGTTCCTGCGGCTCGTGTCGGACGGCCAGGGGGCGCTGATCCAGGGCATGCGACGCATCGCCGACCTGGCCCGCATCAGCGTGCTGGGCGCGCTGTGCGGCACGCTGGCCAGCATCCCGTTTGTCTACTACCTCGGCCAGGACGGCGTGGTGCCCGCACTGGTGACGGTGACGGCGCTGACCGCCGCGACCTTCTGGTGGTACAGCCAGAAGGTGCACATCGAACCGTGTGTGCTGTCGCATGCGCAGATCCGCCACGAAGCGACCGCGCTGCTCAAGCTCGGCTTCGCCTTCATGGCCAGCGGGCTGCTGATCACGGCCGCGGCCTACATCGTGCGGCTGTTCGTGCTGCGCCAGGCCGGGCTGGGTGCGGCCGGCCTGTACCAGGCTGCCTGGACCCTGGGCGGGCTCTACACCGGCTTCATCCTGCACGCCATGGGGACCGACTTCTATCCGCGCCTGGTCGGTGTCATCACCGACAACGGCCGCGCCAACCAGATGGTCAACCAGCAGGCGCAGATCAGCCTGCTGCTGGCCGCGCCGGGCGTGATCGCGACGCTGACCTTCGCCTCGCTCGTGATCGCCTTGTTCTACACCGCCGAGTTCAGCGCCGCCATCGACGTGCTGCGCTGGATCTGCCTGGGCATGGCGCTGCGCGTGATCACCTGGCCGATGGGCTACATCATCGTCGCCACAAACCGGCAGGCGCTGTTCTTCGGCGTCGAGCTGGCCTGGACGCTCGCCAATGTCGGCCTGTCGTGGTGGTGCGTGCAGCGCTTCGGCTTGAACGGTGCCGGCATCGCCTTCTTCGGCTCGTACGTGTTTCACGGCCTGGTGGTCTATGCGGTGGTGCGTCGCCTGACCGGCTTCCGCTGGTCACGCGTGAATGCACGCACCGGCCTGCTGTTCATCAGCGCCATCGGCCTGGTGTTCGTCGGTTTCCAGCTCCTGCCGCCGATGTGGGCCATCGGCATGGGCACGCTGGCGATGCTCGTCAGCAGCGGCTACGCGCTGCAGGTGCTGCTCGTGCTGGTGCCGCCGCAACAGCTGCCCGGCCCCCTGCGGCATCTGCGGCATCTGCGGCGCCGAGATGCGGCCAGCCAGGGTCGGGCCCGCCAGATCTGGATCGATCTCGACAACTCGCCTCACGTGCCCTTCTTCCGGCCGATCGTCGATGAACTGCGTGGCCAGGGCTACACGGTGCTGCTGACCGCGCGCGACGCCTTCCAGGTCACCGACCTGGCCCGGCTCAACCAGATGCCCTGCATCACCGTCGGTCGTCATTTCGGCAAGAACAAGCTGATGAAGGCACTCGGCCTGCTGGTCCGCGCCGCCCAGCTGCTGCCGCTGATCGTGCGCAACCGGCCCGACCTGGCGGTGTCGCACGGCTCGCGCGCGCAGATCATGGCGGCGCGCCTGCTGGGCATTCCGGCGGTGGTGATCGCCGACTACGAACACGTGACCCACGTCAATCGGGCCGACGTGATGATCGTTCCGGAGATCATTCCGAGCGACGTGGCCGGCCGCTTCGCCGACCGGGTGTTCAAGTACCCGGGTATCAAGGAGGACGTCTACGCCGCGGCCTTCAAGCCCGATCCGGCGATCGTCGAGGAGCTGGGCCTGGCGGCTGACAAGATCGTCGTCACCGTGCGCCCGCCCGCGACCGAAGCGCACTACCACAACCCCGAGAGCGAGGCGCTGTTCGCCGCCGTGATCGAGCTGCTGGCGCAGGACGCGCGGGTGCAGGTGGTCCTGCTGCCTCGTAATCAGCGCCAGGGCGAGCAGATCGCCCGGCAATGGCCCGAGCATCTGGCCAGCGGCAAGATGAGCATTCCGGGCCGGGCGGTGGACGGCCTGAACCTGGTCTGGCACTCCGACCTCGTCATCAGCGGCGGCGGCACCATGAACCGCGAAGCCGCCGCGCTGGGGGTGCCGGTCTACAGCATCTTCCGCGGCCCCATCGGCGCGGTCGACCGCTACCTGGTCGAACAGGGCCGCCTGGTGATGCTCGAAAGCATCGAGGACGTACGCACGCGCATCGACCTCACCCAACGGCACCGGGTGCCACCCGTGGCCCATGCCGAGCGCAGCGCGCTGCACACCATCGTCGACCAGATCGCCCGCATCGCCCGAGGTGAATGAATGCTGCACCTCATCTTCACGCTCGACTACGAGATCCACGGCAACGGACAGGGCTGCCCGCTCGCGCTGATGGTCGAGCCGACCGAGCGCCTGCTGCGCCTGTTCGATGCCTACGGCGCCAAGCTGACCGTCATGGCCGATGTGGCGGAGATCCTCAAGTTCAAGGAGCACAAGGACACGCACGGCTGCGACACCTACGGCTACGAGGCCATCGTGGATCAGCTGCGCCGTGCCGTCGCCGGCGGCCATGACGTGCAGTTGCACCTGCATTCTTCGTACTTCAATGCGCAGTTGGCACACGGACTATGGGTCCAGGACTGGTCCGAATACGACTTCGCCTCACTGCCCTACGAGCGCATGAGCGCGATGGTGCGCCGTGGCAAGCAGTTTCTCGAAGCGCTGCTGCAGCCGGTCGATCCGGGCTATCGGTGCATCGCCTTCCGCGCTGCGAACTGGTCGGTCAGCCCGTCGCATGACGTGGTGCGCGCGCTGATCGACAACGGCATCGAGATCGACACCTCGGTGTTCAAGTACGGCCGCCGCAACGGCCGGGTCAACTTCGACTATTCGAGCGCGCACAGCCCGATCGCCCCCTGGCGGGCCGACCCGGACGACATCTGCCGGCGCGACGACACGGGCGCACTCTGGGAAGTGCCGATCTACAGCGAACAGCGCTGGCTGGGTGCCTTCGTCACGCCGGGGCGCATCCATCGCGCCATCACCGGCTGGCGGCGTCAGCTGCCGCAGGATGTCAGCACGGCCGGCTCGACGCAGCGCAGAACCGCCAGCCGCACCGCACGCCAGTGGCTGTCCCTGCTGCTGCAGCGCCAGGCCTGGAAGGCCGACTTCAATCAATGTGGCGGCCGCCAGCTGATCCATGCCCTGCACCGGGCTGCGCGTCGATTCGACGCCCGGGCCGACGCCCGGCTGCCGTTCGTGCTGATCGGTCATTCGAAGCTCTTCACCACCCGCAACGAAAAGACCGTGAGGCCTTTGCTGGCGCACTCGGCCGATCATCCCGAGCGCTACACCTTCGGCACCCTGAGCCGCTTTGCAGCGCCGTGGCCGGCGGGAGAACAGGCATGAACGGCACGCCGACCATCGCGCCTTTCGTGATCATCACGCCGGCGCACAACGAAGAAGCGCTGATCGAGCAGACGCTCGAATCGATGGTGGCGCAGACCGTGCGGCCGCTCAAGTGGGTCGTCGTCAGCGACAACTCGACCGACCGCACGGCCGAGATCGTGCGCCGATACGCGGCGCAGCACGACTTCATGCAGCTGCTCGAGATCCGGCGTGACGGCACGCGGCACTTCGGCAACAAGGTCCATGCCTTCAATGCCGGACTGGCCGAGGTGGGCGCTCTCGACTACCGCTACATCGGCAACCTGGACGCCGACATCTCGCTGCCGAGTCACTACTTCGAATCGCTGCTGGGCGAACTCGACAGCGACCCGAGCCTGGGCCTGGCCGGTGGCATGGTGGCGACCCGGATCGGCGATCGCTTCGTGAGCCAGAACGTCGCGCCCGACAGCGTCGCCGGGGCGGTGCAGCTGTTCCGGCGGGCCTGCTTCGAGCAGATCGGCGGCTATCTCGCCCTGCCCGAAGGTGGCATCGATTCGGCGGCCGAGATCATGGCGCGCATGAAGGGCTGGAAGGTCCGCACCTTCGCGGCCTTGCAGGTGCTGGAGCATCGCCGCACCGGCACCGCATCCGCACCGCCGGTGGCCGCCAAGGTGCGGGAGGGTCAGCGGCTGCAGTCGCTCGGCTACGGCCTGCTGTTCCTGTGCCTGCGCTGCATCTATCGCTCGATGGATCCGCCGCGCCTGATCGGCAGCGCCGCCACCTTGCTGGGTTACGTCCAGCGCCGGCTCAGCGGTGCGCCGGTGGTGCTGCCGGCGGAGGTCGTGAGCTTCCTGAAGACCGAGCAGCAACACAAGCTGCTGAACTCGCTGCGAGGTGCGCATGTGCGGCATCAGCGCCCTCTTTGACCGCAGCGGACAGCCCGTCGATCGGGCCATCCTCGAGCGCATGACGGCCTCGCTGACGCACCGCGGGCCGGACGGCGAGGGCTATTTTCTCGACCGCGAGATCGGCCTCGGCCATCGGCGCCTGAGCATCATCGACGTCGCCGGCGGAGCGCAGCCGATCGGCAATGAAGACGCCTCGATCCAGGTCGTCTTCAATGGCGAGATCTACAACTTCATCGAGCTGCGCGCCGAACTGATCAAGTGCGGGCATTGCTTCAGGAGCGTCTGCGACACCGAAGTCATCGTGCATGCCTACGAACAATGGGGCACGGATTGCGTGAAGCACTTCAACGGCATGTTCGCGTTCGTGCTCTTCGATGCATCGGACCGCTCGGTCTTTCTGGCGCGCGACCCGCTGGGCATCAAGCCGCTCTATGTCGCGCGGGTCGGCGAGCAGCTGCTGTTCGGTTCCGAGATCGGCGCCCTGCTCCAGCATCCCGGGCTGCGCCGCGAGATCGACCTCGACGCACTGGCGCAGCTGTTCACCTTCCGCTTCGTGCCCTCGCCCAAGACCTTGTTCAAGGGCATCGTCAAGCTGCAGCCCGGTCATTGGATGCGGGTCACGCACAAGGATGTCGAGGTGCAACGCTACTGGAACCGCATCCCGGTCCAGCGCACGAGCTGGCGCGAAAACGATCTGATCGAGCAATACCAGGCCTTGCTGGAAGACGCCGTGCGCCTGCAGATGCGCAGCGACGTTCCGGTCGGCCTGTTCCTGAGTTCAGGGGTCGATTCCGGCGCGCTGCTGGCGATCATGAGCACCTACGCGAGCGGGCCGGTGCAGACCTTCACCATCGGCTTCGAAGGCGGCGAGAGAACCAACGAGGTCGACGACGCCCGTCAGACCGCGCGCCAGTTCGGCGCCGAACATCACTCGATGATGCTGAGCCACCGCGACTACATCGGCTACTTCGAGCGCTACATGCGCGACCTGGAGGAACCGGTCGCCCATGAGCCCGCGCCGGCGTTCTATTTCCTGGCGCAGATGACGAGTTCGCACGTCAAGGTGGCCTTGACCGGGCAAGGCGCCGACGAGCCCTGGGCCGGCTACGACCGCTACCTGGGCGTCAAGCTCTCGGGTGCCTACAGCCGCTTGCCGCAGCGCCTGACCGGCCAGATCGCCCGCCTGGTCGAGCACCTGCCGCTGCCGCTGGAGCGCCTCAAGCGCGGCGTGGCGTCGCTGGGCGAGCGCGACGTCCTGACCCGCTTCACGAAGATCTATTCGTTCTTCAGCGCCGACATGAAGGCGCAGCTCTACACCGGCGCACTCAAGGCCGGCTTCGAGCGCTCGCGCTACGGCACGCGCGATGCGCTGCGCCCGCTGCAGAGCGACGTCGATCATCTCGACCCGCTCTCGCAGATGCTCTACATCGACACCCGCGCCAACCTGCCCGACGACCTGCTGATGGTGGCCGACAAGACCTCGATGGCCAACTCGCTGGAGGTGCGCGTGCCCTTCCTGGACCATCGCCTGGTCGAGTTCATCGAGAGCCTGCCGCCGCAACTCAAGCTCAAGGGGCTGAGCGGCAAGTACCTGCACAAGAAGGCGATGACGCGCTGGCTGCCGCCGCAGACGGTCTATCGGCAGAAGAAGGGCTTTGCACACCCGGTGGCCGACTGGCTGCGCGGGCCGATGAAACCGATGGTCGACGACTGCCTGCTCGGCAGCGATTCGCACATGGGGCGTTATTTCGACCAGGGCTACATCCGCCAGATGATCCGGCGCCATCAGCAAGGCAGCGAGCCGTTCATGCGCCACCTTTATCTGCTGGTGTCGCTGGAACTGTGGCACCGCACCTTCATCCAGGCATGACGAGGCCGCCCATGGATCTGTCGATCATCATCGTCAACTGGAACTCCCGCGAGTTCCTGCGCAAGGCCCTGGCGTCGATCCCCGAGAGCACGAGCGCCCTGAGCGTCGAGATCATCGTGATCGACTCGGGTTCGTTCGACGGCTGCGCCGAGATGCTGCGCCAGGAGCATCCGCAGGTGCGCTTCATCCAGGCCGGGAAGAACCTCGGTTTTGCCCGCGCCAACAACGCCGCCTTCGAGGTCTCGCGCGGCGAGGTGCTGCTGTTCCTGAACCCGGACACCGAGGTGATCGGCGCGGCCATCGAGGCGCTCTACTGGCAACTGGTGAACACCCCGGACGCGGCGATCGTCGGCCCCAAGCTGCTCAACAGCGACGGCTCGGTGCAGGACACCTGCGTGCGTGCGTTTCCGACCATCCTCAACCAGATGCTCGATTGCGACTGGCTGCGCCGCCGGTTTCCGGGCGCGCGCCTGTGGGGCAAGCAGGCGCTGCTGCGCCCGGGCCGGCAAGCCTGCCGCGTCGATGCCGTCTCCGGCGCCTGCCTGATGATCAAGCGTGCGCCGTTCGAGGCCATCGGCCGCTTCAGCACCGACTACTTCATGTACGCCGAAGACATGGCGCTGTGCCTGAAAGCCGCGCGGGCCGGCTTCGGCATCTGTTTCGTGCCCGCGGCGGTGGTGGTCCACCACGGTGGCGCGAGCAGTTCGCAGGCGCGGGTGAACACCTTCTCGGCCGTCATGGCGGTCGAATCGCAGTGGCGCTTCTTCCGCAACACCCGATCGCCCCGCTACGCCATGCTCTACCGCGCCGCCCTGTTCGGCGCCAGCGCCTTGCGGGTCGGCGTTCTGCTGCTGATCTGGCCGCTGCAGGCGCTGTTCGACCGCCGCGCCGCGCGCAGCAACGCCTGGCCCAAATGGCTGGCCCGGCTGCGCTGGGCGGCCGGCGGCGAGCGCTGGGCCCGCAACGATCAGGAGGCCCAGCCGTGAACATCGAGTTGCTGACCCGCAAGCTCATGCGCACCCTGCGCGATGACGGCGTTGCCGCCGCCTGCCGGCGCGTCGTGGCGCAGCTCGGCGACCCGCCGGAGGTGGCGGATTTCGACCGCCGCCACGGCACCGACACCGGTGGCCTGGCGCCGCTGTGGAGGCTCAGCATCGGCTCGCCGAACGCACGTCACGGCGAACGCTACGAGGCCACCGACGAACACGAGCTGGTGGCGGCGCTCGAGTTCCTCGGCGAAAACCTGCGTGGCTACACCTTCATCGACCTCGGCTGCGGCAAGGGCCGCACGCTGCTGGTGGCCGCGCGCATGGGCTTCGCGCAGGTCATCGGCGTGGAGTTCGCGCGCGAGCTGGCCGAGATCGCCACCGACAACCTGCACCGGCAGCAGGCAAGCACTGCCATCGTGCTGCATGCCGACGCGGCCGACTTCGTGTTCCCGCACGGCGATCTGGTGCTCTATCTCTACAACCCGTTCTCCGAGCCGGTGCTGCAGCAGGTGATGGACCATCTGCGCGCAGCGGACGCCGGCAGACGCTACGTGATCTACAAGCGACCGCGCTGTGCGGCGATGCTGGACACGAGCGGTTTCCTCGAACGACACGGGCATCCGCCGAGCGCGCCGCAGATGGCCATCTGGCGCGGCTGTGCCTGAGCGGGCCCGGCAGAGCAAGGGCGACGGCATGCGCATCAGGGCGATCCGGACACTGCAGGAACTGGCGCCGGTGCGCGCGCGCTGGCAGCAATGGCAGGACCACGTCAACAACGATCTGGCGCAGTTCGAGCTGGTGTGCCGGCACCGCACGGAAGTCGAATCGCCGTGCGTGATCGTGATCGAGCAGGACAGCGAAAACAACCGCGACAGCGGCCCCGATGCGCTGCTGCTCGGGCGCATCGAGTGCAACCCCTTCGCGCCGTCGATCGGCTATCTGCAGCCGGTGCGCATGCCCGCGCGGGTGCTGGTCGTGATCCATCAGGGCTTGCTCGGCAAGCTCGACGACGCAGCCGCCGGCGAGGTCATCGGCTACCTGCGATCGCTGTTGCGCAGCGGTGTGGCCGATGCGGTGGCCTTTCATCATCTGCCGGAACACTCGCCGCTGTGGCAGGCGCTGCAGATCGAGCGCGACACAAGGCTGAGCGTGAAGGCGCCGAGGTGGGCAACCCACCACGAGATGCGGCTGCCCGACGACGGCCGCTCGGTCGACAGCAAGCTCAGCGCCAAGCACCGCAGCAACATGCGCCGCCATCAGAAGGACCTCGAGGCGGCTTTCCCGGGCCGGGTGGTCTGGCGCTGGATGAACGCCGTCGACGACATCGCCGCGCTGTGCGCACACCTGGAGCCGTTGGCTGCACGCACCTATCAGCGCGCGCTGGGTGTCGGCTTCTTCGACGACGACGACCACCGGCGCCGCTACGAGCTGTTTGCGCGCCGCGGGCAATTGCGGGTGCAGCTGCTGGAGATCGACTCGCAGGTGCGGGCCTTCTGGATCGGCTCGATCTATGCGGATGTCTTCAACCTGTCCGAGACCGGCTACGACCCGGATCTGCGCGAGTTCAAGGTCGGCACCCTGCTGTTCATCCGGCTGGCCGACGCGCTGGCGCAAGAAGGCGTGCGACGGCTCGATTTCGGCCTCGGCGACGCACCGTACAAGGCGCGCTTCGGCGACCGGAGCTGGCGCGAGACACCGGCCTGGCTGTTCGCCCCGACCGCCAGGGGCATGGCCATGATGCTGCTGCTCAAGCTGTCGCTGGCGCTCGACTCCGGGGCACGGCGCCTGGTGCAGCACGCCGGCCTGACCGACCGGATCAAGACCGGCTGGCGACGCCGCAAGGCTGCGTCCGGCACTCGGCTGACGCCGAGCCACCCTGCCACTGCGAGGGATCGAGCATGAACCACGCGATGAAACTCCTGATCGTGGCCGGCGCGCGGCCCAACTTCATGAAGGTCGCCCCGATCATCCACGAGGTGCGCAAACGCGCGCTCGATGGCACGCCCGGCCTGCAATACCGGCTGGTGCACACCGGCCAGCATTACGACAAGGCGATGTCGAGCATCTTCTTCGAGGATCTCGGCATCCCCGCGCCGGACATCAACCTCGGTGTCGGCTCGGGCTCGCATGCGGTGCAGACGGCCAACGTGATGGCGGCTTTCGAGCCGGTGTGCGAGCAGGACCGGCCCGACTGGGTGGTCGTGGTCGGCGACGTCAACTCGACCCTGGCCTGCACGCTGGTGTGCGCCAAGCTGGGCATCAAGGTGGCGCATGTCGAGGCCGGCTTGCGCAGCTTCGACCGCAGCATGCCCGAGGAGATCAACCGCATCGTCACCGATGCGCTGGCCGATCTGCTGCTCACGCCGTCGATCGACGGCGACGCCAATCTGCAGCGCGAGGGCGTACCGGCCGCGAAGATCCGCTTCGTCGGCAACGTGATGATCGATGCCCTGGTGGCGAACCTCGCGCAGGCGCACGCCTCGCCCCTGCCGGCACGCCTGCAGCTCGAACCGCGCGGTTTCGTCTACGTCACGCTGCACCGCCCGTCCAACGTCGACGACGCGCCCAGCCTGCGTCAGATCATGGTGGCGCTCAACGTCATCGCGCAGCGCGTGCCGGTGGTGTTTCCGGTCCATCCACGCACCCGGGCGATGCTCGCGCGCTTCGAGATCGCGCCGGCCGATGCGGCGGCGATCCGGCTGATCGAGCCGATCGGCTATCACGACTCGCTGTGGATGACCGAGAACGCGCGCTTCGTGCTGACCGACTCCGGCGGCATCCAGGAAGAGTCCACCTACCTGGGCACGCCCTGCCTGACGCTGCGGCCCAATACCGAGCGGCCGGTCACGATCGAGGTCGGCACCAACCGGCTCACCCGGCTCGATCGCCTGCAGCAGGATGTGGCGGAGCTGCTGGAAGCCCGCCATTCACGTGGCCGGATCCCGACGTTCTGGGACGGCCACACGGCCGAGCGGATCGTCGACGCCCTGTTGCAGCACGCAGAGGCGCCGGCGGCGAGCCTGTCATGAACGCCCTGGCCATCGCCTTCGTGCTGATCGCGGCCATCGGCCTGATCGCGCTGCCACGGCGCTGGGCCGCGCTGGCGCTGCTGGCGGGCGGCGTCCATCTGCCGGTCGACCTGAGCCTGGCGCTGGGGCCGTTCAACTTCTACGCCATGCGTCTGCTGCTGGCCATCGGCGTGCTGCGGGTCATGATGAGAGGCGAAGCCCAGACGTATCACATCAACGGCCTCGACACGATGATGCTTGTCTGGAGCGCCGCGGCGCTGGCGACCAGCCTGTTGCACGAGGATGTCGTCGCCACGCTGGTCAATCGCAGTGGCATGGTCTACACCTGCGCCCTCACCTATTTCCTGTTCCGGGTCTTCTGCCAGTCGAGGGACGAAGCGCTCGACCTGTGCCGCATCACGGCCTGGGTGCTGATGCCGCTGGCCGTGGCCATCGCCTACGAGAAGCGCACCGGCCTCAATCCGTTTGCCGTGTTCGGTGGCAGCACGCTGCTGTCGGAGATCCGCGATCAGACCGTGCGGGCGCAGGGGCCGTTTGCCCATTCGATCCTCTGCGGCTTCGTCGGGGCAACGACGCTGCCCCTGATGGCGGCACTCTGGAAACCGCACCGCAAGACGGCCATCGCAGGCGCCGTGGCCGCCCTGACGCTGGTGCTCGCGTCCGGTTCGAGCGGGCCGTTCCTGGGCGCGATCTACGCCACGGGCGCCTTGCTGTTCTGGCACTGGCGCCAGCACCTGCGCCTGCTGCGCTGGCTGGTGGTGCTGGCCTATGTGGCGCTGGACATCGTCATGAAGGCGCCCGCCTACTACCTGCTCGCGCGCATCGACCTGACGGGCAGCAGCACCAGCTGGCACCGGGCGGCCCTGATCGAAGCGGCGATCGACCACCTGCCGCAATGGTGGCTGGCCGGCACGAATCACACCCGGAGCTGGCTGCCCTATGGCGTGGCCTGGAGCGACCAGCACGCCGACATCACGAACCACTACATCCGCATGGGCGTGGACGGCGGACTGCCGCTGATGCTGTCGTTCATCGCCGTGCTGGTGCTGGCCTTCGCGACCGTCGGTCGCAGCCTGCGGCAGGCCGAAACACCGGGCGCGGCGCCGCCCTTCCTGATCTGGGCCCTGGGAGCCGCGCTGTTCACGCACGCCACGGCCTTCCTGGGGGTGTCCTACTTCGATCAATCGGTCGTGTTTCTCTACATGACGCTGGCCGCCATCGGCTCGCTCGCCCCCCAGGCGGCCCGACAGCACGTCAACTCGGTGCGCCCCCTGCGCATCCGCACGGCGCCAACGGCGGCGCATGCACCAACCAGGAGTGTCCTGCGATGAACTCGATCGACATCGTCGTTCCCTGCTACCGCTACGGGCGCTATCTGCGCGACTGCGTGCACAGCGTCCAGACACAAGGTGCCTGCGACTGGCGTGTCCTGATCCTCGATGACGCATCGCCCGACGAAACGCCCGAGGTCGGCGAGGCACTGGCGCGCGAGGATGCACGCATCACCTATCGACGCCATGCCGTCAACCGCGGGCACATCGCCACCTACAACGAGGGCATCGACTGGATCCGCGCCGAGCACATGCTGCTGCTGTCGGCCGACGACCACCTGCTGCCCGGCGCACTCGATCGCGCCCTGGCGCTGATGCAGGCCCATCCCGACGTGGGCCTGTGTTTCGGCGAGGCGATCGAACTGCACGACGACGGCAGCACGCGCTCGATCCGGGTCGATGTCGACACCGCCGGCGAGCCGTCGATCGTGATAAGCGGTGAGGATTTCGTGCGCCTGTGCATCGAGGCCGGCGCCAACAACGTGGTGCCCACGCCCACGGCCATCGTGCGCACGCGCCTGCTCAAGCAGCTCGGCGGCTATCGCGCCGACCTGCCCCACAGCGGCGACCTGGAACTGTGGCTGCGACTGGCCGCCCACGCGCCGGTCGGATTCGTCAAGGCCGACCTGGCGGTCTATCGCCGCCACTGCGCCAACATGTCGCTCGGTTATGCCCAGGACGAGGGCCTGGCCGACCTGCAGCAACGCCGGCTGGCCGTCGACGCCTTCGTGCAGACCTGCCGGCCGGTGCTGGCTTCGGCCGACCGGCTGCACCAGGCGCTGCTGCAACAGCTCGCGCACCAGGCGGTGCAAGCGGCCAGCAGCGCCTTCAACGACAACCGGATGGCGCTGTCGCAGCGCCTGTGCGATCTGGCGGTCAGCGCGTGGCCCGGCGTGCAGCACGGCGCGCCCTGGCGTGCGCTGGCGTGCAAGCGGCGGATCGGCCTGCGGCTGTCGGGCGCCTTGCTGCCGGCCGTTTCCCGCATCCGCGCGGTCACGGCCTGGATACGCCACTGAGGCCGGAGTCACCACGATGGCACCGAATCACCACGCCGGCGCCTTCTGCCCGATCGTCCTGGCCTGCGACGAGGCCTATCTGATGCCGCTGGCCACCACGCTGCGCTCGGTCGTCGAGAGCAACGCCGCGCACTGGCCGATCGAATGCCACGTGCTGGTCGACGATGTCTCGCTGCCAGGCCGGGCGCGGGTGGAACGGTCGCTGCCGGCGCGGGCTGCGCAGATCCGATGGCACGCGGTCGACCTGACGGATTTCAGCTCGTTCGAAACCCAGGCCGCCATCTCGAAGATGACCTTTGCCAGGCTGCTGATGGCCGATCTGCTACCGGCCGAACTCGAGCGGGTGCTCTATCTCGACACCGACATCCTGGTCCTGGGCGATCTGCTGCCGCTGATGCGGACCGAACTCGACGGCGCCATCCTGGGCGCCGTGCGCGATGGCCTCGATGCCGAACTCAAGTCGACATCACCGGCACCGACCGGCATGCCGGACGTGTGCGACTACTTCAATGCCGGCGTGCTGCTGATCGACCTGGCGCGCTGGCGCGCCGGCCGGGTATCGGCAGCGGCCCGCGACCATCTGGTCGCACACCCGCAGACCCCCTTCGCCGACCAGGATGCCCTCAACGTGGCCTGCGACGGGCACTGGAAGCCGCTGGCTGCGCACTGGAATTTCCAGGGTCATCGCAGCACCGACATCGCTGCCCTGGCGCCCTCGCAGCGGCCCGGCATCGTGCACTTCATCACCGCCCTCAAGCCCTGGAAGGCCGACAGCCTGAGCCTGAATGCCCGCCTGTACGACGGGTGGCGCAGCCGGACGCTTTTCGCGCGGCACCCGGTCATGCGATGGACGGATGCGATCCGCGCGCTGGTGTCCAGAATGAATCGCGCGCTGTCGGCCCACGAGTCGACCCGACGGCTGAAACACCAGCTCAGGCAGACCTTCTCGACACGACAGGCCCGATAGGCCGCCGGGGATCCTCCATGACCTCGACACCCAGAATTTCGGTTGTCATCCCGACCTACAACCGGGCGTTCTGCCTGGGCCTGGCCATCGACAGCGTCCTGCAGCAGAGCCTGCCTGCGCACGAGATCATCGTGGTCGATGACGGCTCGACCGACCGCACCGACCAGGTCATGCGCGCCTACGCGGGTCGGGTCAGATGGGTCTTCCAGCCCAATGCCGGCGTGAGTGCAGCCCGGAACACCGGCCTGGGTCTGGCACAAGGCGACTGGATCGCCTTCCTGGACTCCGACGACGAATGGCACCCCGATCGATTGAAGATCCAATGCGCGGACATGCAGGCCCATCCGCAGGCCATCGCGCACATGCTCGACTGCACCGTGGAGGAGAAGAACGGCGCGCAGCGTTCGATCTTCGAGGTACGCGGCCTGGTCGACGAGTTCCGCCGTCAGCCCCTCAGACCGCGGCCGCTGTGCGACGTCCTGGAGTCGGCGTTCTTCCCCTCCGCGTGGCTGATCGCCCGCCAGGCGATCGACGCGGCAGGTGGCTTCGACGTGTCGATGCGGGTCTGCGAAGACACCGACCTGTTGAGCCGGATCGCGCTGCAAGGGCCCTTCTTCGTCAACTGTTTTGCCGGCACCAAGCTGCAGCGCCTGGGCGACGGCGGCGGGCTTTCAGAGCTGTATGTGCACGCGAGGCTGGAATACCTTGAAAACATCCTGAAGACCTACCGGCATCTGGCCGGCTGTCATCGGCTCAACGGCCCGGAACGGCTTTATGTCCGAAGGGAATACGCTGCCACCCATGTGGCCATCGCCTTGCAGCATCGGCTGAACGGTGATTCGACGGCCTCGATCCGATCCCTGATCGCGTCGGTCCAGGTCCATCCGACCCTGTTCTCGGCGCTCAAGGCCCTCACCCTCGCCTGTGTCGGCGCGCGCGGATTCGAGGCCATGCGAACCCTGCGGCACGTCAACGGCAACAGCTATCGGCGCGCATGAGGTGCAGCCCGACATGAGCCCGGATCGATGCACGATCGTCGCCGCGGTCAATGACCGGACGGTCTTGGCGCGCAACCTGCTGCTGTCACCGGACATCGCCGGCGGACGCCAACCCGACCTGTTGCTCAAGGAAGGCTTCAACTCGGCCGCTGCGGCCTACAACCGCGCGATCGACGAGGCTCGCAGCGACATCCTGGTGTTCGTCCATCAGGACGTCTACCTGCCCGAGCACTGGTTCGACGCCGTGTCACGCGCGATCCGTAGCCTCGATGACGCGGGCATCGCCTGGGGCGTGCTGGGCAGCTTCGGGGTTCGTGGGGGTTCGCCCGGTGGCTGGGGCCGGGTCTACACGACCGGGCGAGGCCTGCACGGCCGCGTCATCCACGGGCCCGAACCGGTCGAAACCCTCGACGAGATCGTGCTGATCACCCGCAGATCGACCGGGCTGAGGTTCGATGCGGAGCTGCCGCATTTCCACCTCTATGGCACCGACCTGTGCCTGCAGGCGCGCAGCGCCGGCCTGTCCAACTACGCCATTCCCGCCTTCTGCGTGCACAACACGAACCAGCTGATCGAACTGCCGGCCGAGTTCTATCGCTGTCATGACCACATCAAGAAGAAGTGGCGCCACTGTCTGCCGATCCACACCTCGTGCATCGTCATTTCCCGCTTCGACCGTGAACGGCACGAGCGGCGCCTCAAGGCCCTCGTCCACAAGGCGCTGGGCCGGGTCACGCATCCGCTGGCGCGGGTCGACGACCCGAGAAAGGTCTGCTCACTGGACCTGCAGATTGGCCGGAGCCGACAGTGACGCCCCACCGAACTCGAAGGCGCCGCGATCGCTGGTGCCGTCAGCACCGCGGGTCTTGCCCAGCGCATCCACGTTGAAGGGCGCTGCCAGGGTCAGGCCTGCGGCCGTGGCGGCCTTCAGGCGGAAGTCCAGTCCGGCGACATTGACGAACGGATCGCCGCTGGCCGCGCTGGTGCCGTTGGCTTCCGAGTGGTTGCCGCCGGAATTGATGAAGTGGTTGTGGTTGTGAGCGCCGAACTTGGCGAAGTTGGGGCTGCTGCTGTTGTAGAAGATGTTGTTGTGGGCGACGTTGCCGGAATAGACGTTGGGCAGCGTGCTCAGGCTTTCCTGGTCGACGTTGATGAAGGAGTTGTTGTAGACCGACGCATTGCGGAACTGCTCGCCACCACCGCCCGTCCAGCCGCCGACCACGCCGTTGGCACGGCCCCAGCTGGCACCGGCAGGCTTGTAGAAGACGTTGCCGTAGACATTCAGGCGGGCGCTGTTGTTGGACGAGTTGTCCCACATGATGCCGCCGGTGCTTTGAATGTCGGTGAACAGGTTGTGGCGGAAGGTCACGTCACCGACGGCGCCGGCAAACCCCCAGATGCTGGCCACTTCGGAATGCACGGCGGCCGAGCCGAAATAGGATTGGACCCAGCCATGCTCGACCACCAGGTTGCGCGGGCTGACGAAGAACGGGCAGCGGCCGATGCCGACCATCCGGAAATGGGACAGGGTGACGTCCGACGCGCCGTAGATCGCCAGACCGTCGTTCGACGCCGAGCCACCCAGGTTGCTGACGCTGCCCTTGCCCTGCAGATCGACGTGCCGGATCGTGATGTTGTTGGCCGTGACCCCCTGGCCGATCTTGATGACGGCGTTGCCGTCGCGGGTCTCGGTGATCTTGAAGCCGAAGTTCTGCACCCAGCTGTTGACGGCGCCACCGCCGGTCTGGCCGTCGAGGGTCCAGTACGACGAGGTGAAGACCAGTCCGCTGGTGAAGGCGGCCTGACCGTCGCCATATGAATCGCTCCAGCCGGTCGCGATGCCGTGATCGGCCAGCGTCGCCTTCTTGATGATGATGGGCGTGGTGCCGCTGACCGGCGTCGAGAACGTGCGGCCGGCGTAGCTGCCGTCGGCGATGTAGTAGGTGTCGCCGCGCACCAGCGTGGCCGGCAGCGACGCGTAGGCGTTGGTCCAGTCGCTGCCGTTGTTGGCACCGGTGGCGCCGGCTCTGACGTAGTTGTTCTTGGCGATCGCCGACTGGGCGGCAAACAGGATGACCAGGGCCAATAGCTGGGTGAAGATCTTCATGGTGACGTGTTCCGGAAATTGAACGGCACGGCGCTGGCGCCAGCGACTACTGAATGAGCTTGGAGGCTTCGCTCGAGTAGAGGCTCTCGTTGCCGGCGGCGTCGACGGCGGTCACCGCGAAATAGTATCGATAACCCGACTGCAGGGCATAGAGCGTGTGGCTGGTCACCTTGCCGATGGCGATGCCGGCGCCCTTGGCCTGGAAGTACGTCCTGGAAGCCGTTCCGTAGTACACGCGATAGCCCGTCACGGCCGCTTCAGGATTCGCCGCCCATGACAGGGTGGCCGTCGCCTGAGTCGGCGTGGGCGCCGGTGCCGGTGCCGGTGCGGGAGCTGGGGCCGGTGCGGGCGCTGGGGCCGGCGCCGGTGCAGGAGCCGGCGCAGGGGCTGGCGCGGGTACAGGAGCCGGCGCAGGAGCCGGTGCGGGGACTGGCGCCGGAGCCGGTGCAGCCGTCGTCGGCACGAACACCACGTCGCGGAAATAGTTGGAGGCCTGCCACGACTGCGTGGGGTAGGCACCGACCGGGCCGAAGATGCCGTTGCTGCCGACGATCGTGCTCAGGGAGCCGTTGGCGATCTGCGTGGCCAGGCCGTTGCTCGTCGCCACGTAGTAGGTGGCGCCGGTGTTGACGGTCACGGCATAGAGGCCACCCGCGACGACATTGATCGGGGTGGCGAAGGTGGCGGTCTGCCAGCCGGACGCGGTCTCGGCCGTGAACACGACCGAGCCCAGCAGCGCCCCCGTGGAAGACCAGATCCTGCCGGTGTGGGTGCCGGTTTCCTTCGAGGACTTGTAGAAGCGCACACCCTTGATCTGGCCGGCCACCAAGGCCTTGAAGCGCATGCCCAGCTCGTAGTTGACGCCGACACCATCGGTGATGTTGGTCGTGACCGGCGTCTGCGTCGTGAAGATCGATTGCGCGGCGGTGGTGGTCGACGTGACGGTGTTCAGCAGCTGACATTCCTTGACGATGCCGAACGCGGGGTCGGAGCCGAAGAAGTTGCTGGTGCAGGCGGCCGTGCCCGACACCGTCTTCTGGATCCATTGGGTTCCGGCGCCGTAGCGGACGGTCTTCCCGGTGCCGACCGTGAACGAGGCGCCTTCCTTGGCGAGAAAGCTCCAGGTCGAGGTCGAGGTCGTGGTGGTCGCGGCCGCGGAGATCTCGGCTTTCGAGTCGGGCGTGTCGCCGTCGGCAGCGGCTGCCTCGTCACCGTTCAAGGCCACGCTGGTGTCATCGGGGCCACCGCCACCACCACCGCCACAGGCCGTGACGAGAAAGGTGCTGGCGATCAGCGAAACAAGCAATGCTTTTCGGTACGGCTGAAAATCAACTTGCATGGTCAAACAAACTCGAGGCAAAAGTGGGCCCGACCGGCCGGCCCGGAGAGGCACGAACGGTGACGCGTTGCAGTGTTTTTCTACGAAGGAACCCTCGGGGGCGATGCCTGGCCGGGGCATCCCGTGTTGTTCACTTGTCTGAAAAATTGATCCGGTCGGATCACGGCAAGTGATCGCATTAGTCCAGCAATCGCCGGATGCGGTGCTTCAAACTGTTGCGTACCGGGATATCGGCTCGGGTCGGGGACGGCGCGAGTCAGGCTCCGACGCCCCCCCGGGTCTGGCATAGACCGGGGCGTCGATGTTTCACGGCGTTAACAACTTCTGCTGTAAAGACAGTCAGACAAATGCCGCTTTGCACCTGCAAGGGCTGCAGGTCGGACGCCGGAAACGGATGTTTTTTGAAGCAGGCAGACGCCGTTTGCAACGGTTGCTTGCAAATATGAAGGCGGTCGAGGCGACCGCCTGCCCTCACGGGGCGTTCAGGACGGTGCCCATCACGCGCGTGCCTTCGTCGTGCAGCTGGCTGATCAGCTCGGTGGTGCTGCTCAGGCGCGTGCCGTCCTTGCGGGCGACGACCAGGGCATGGCCGGCGCGGCGCGCCACGCCCAGCGCATCGGCGCAGAACTCGGCCGCCGGCGTGTCGATCAGGATCACGTCGAAGGCCGGCCGCAGCACCTGCAGCAGGGCGGGCCAGGCCTCGCGCGAGAGCAGGTCCAGCGGATTGGGCGGGCAGTCGCCCGCCGGCAGCAGGTGCAGCGGCCCGAACGCGGGCAGCGCCGTCACGGCGGCGCGGTCGTCCGAGCGGGCGCTCAGCACGGTCGACAGGCCGATGCGATCGGACACGTCGAAGATCAGATGCTGGCGCGGCCAGCGCAGGTCGGCGTCGATCAGCAGGGTGCGGCAGCCCAGTTGCGCGAACGCGACCGCCAGGTTCGCCGCCAGGTAGCTGCGGCCGTCGCCGCGGGCCGGGCTGACGATGGCCAGGCTGTGCGCCTGCCCGTCTTCGGCCGGCCAGCGCTGCAGCAGCTGCGAGCGCAGGGCCCGCATCTGCTCGGCGCAGGCATGGAAGGGCTCGAAGGCCGTGACCAGTTCGAGGCTGATGCGCCGGTTGTCGGGGCGCAGGTGCGGCAGGTCGTATTGCGCCGTGATGGCGTGGACCAGATCCTCGACCGTGATCAGCTTGAGATGCAGCGCCGCCGCGCCGAAACGGCTGCCCTCGCGGTGCTGCAGCTCGAGCACGCGCTCGATGCCCGCGGGGTCGAGCTTGCCTTGCGCGGCCAGGATGCCGCCGAGCCGGCGATCCGGGTGCGGCCTGGCCTGCAGGCCGGACTCGACGGCCATCAATCGGGGCGTGGCGGGCATGGCTGACATGGCGGACCTCGGTGCGTTGGCTCAGCGGGGTTGAAAGGTCAGCGTCGAGGCCGGCTGGAGCGACGCCGCTCGTGCCTGCCTGGGCGGACTCCAGCGGCTGGTCACGCCCAGCAGCGGCACCGAATCGTCGGCCGTCAGCCGGCGCAGGTCGACCGCCGAACGCACCCGCCGATCGCGCAGTTCCAGCATGACGACGGTGGCCAGGCCCAGCAGCGCACCGGCCACGACCGCTGCCGCCATCAGCAGCCCGATCCGGGGCGCATGCGGTTCGAGCGGCACCGAGGCCGGACTGAGCAGCGACACCTGCGAGTTGTAGAGCTCGTTGCCGACCATGTCGACCATGAAGCCTTGCACCGCCATGTCGTAGGTGCGCTGGGCGCTCTCGACGTTGTGCGTCAGCGTGGCCAGTTCACCGCGTTCGGATCCGACCGCCAGCAGCCGCGAGCGCTGGCCGGCCAGTTCGGCCTCGAGCGCCGCGGCACGCCAGCGGCCCTGTGCGGCGGCGTTCTCGAGGCCGGCCAGCACCTTGTTGATCTGGGCGTCGAGCGCGGCACGGCGGCGGGCGTTTTCAGCCAGCTGGCTCTGGTAGGGCGGGTAGGCGGTGCCGTACTGCTGCGACAGCGCCTGCAGCCGGGCCTCGCCCTGCTCAAGCTCGGCGCTCAGGCGCTGCACCTGCGAGTCGGTCTGGACCTCGTTGAGCCGGTCCAGCGGGCTGCCCTGCTGGCGCAACTGGCGCACGTGCTGCTGGCGGCTGGCGAGGTCGAGGTTCTGTTCGCGCGCCCGCGACAGCTGCGCGGACACCTCGGCCAGGCGCGTCTCGCGCAGGTCGGCGCGGGCGTCGGACGAGACGATGCCGTTGCGGCGCTGGTGGTCGAGCAGCCGGTCCTGCGCCTGCCGCAGGTCGTTGCGCAGGGTCGTCAGCCGGGTGTCGAGCAGGCGTTCGGCGCGCCCGGTGTTGTCGGTGCGCAGTTCGCGGGCCAGCTCGACATAGGCCTGGGCGTAGGCATTGGCGGTCTCGGCGGCCGTGCTCGCCTTGGGCGCGTCGACGCCGATGCGGATGACGCTGCTGTGCGCCAGATCGACCTGCGGCGCCGCCAGCCAGCGGGTGGCCAGCCAGTCCTCGAACGAGCCGTCGCTGGCCGTGCGTGCATGGGCCTGCCGAGCCTGCGGGCTGTCGGCCAGCTTGAGCGCGGCGACCACCCGGCGGGCGACGGTTTCGCTCTTGATGATGTCGGCCTGCGTCTGCAGGTAGGCGCCGCGTTCGGGCAGGGCATTGCCGCGCAGCGACTCGGCCACCAGCAGCGACGCGGTGGCCCGGTAGGTCTTGGGCAAGGACACGGCCACCACCGCCGCCGCCGCGACGGTCGCGACGAACACCAGCACGAAAAGGACCAGGCGCGTGCGCAGCGCCGCGAGCATGACGTAGAGATCCACACCGGCTCCGATCTCGCAGTTCGAGGTTGCATGTGTCGATTCGACCGCTCCGAGCCTACGCACCGGGCTCGGGCGCAACAGGCACGCGCCGGTGCGCCGGCATGAGCAGTTCGGACTACGCCGGGTGTCGTCGGCGTGCACGCAGGCGGGCTAACTTCACACCCCATGAGGAAGCAACGATCGCGGATGAGCGAAGAGCAGAGCCAGCGCCTGTTCGAGTGTTTCGTGGCGGGCACGCCGGCCCGGCCGGCGGCCGAGACGGTCGGTGTCAACCGCAACACCGCACGGCTCTACTACCACCGCCTGCGCGAGACGATCGCCCATCACATCGAGCGCGACGGGCGCTGGCGCGACGAGCCCGGCGCAACACCGACCCTGGACGGCAGACCGGTGGCGCCGGTGCAGGCCGGTGATGCGCCGGTCGTGCGGATCGTTCCGGTGGCCGGACTGCTCGAACGCGACGGCCGCGTCCACATCGTGCCGATCGCCGAGCCGGCCACCGCGCCATGGCCGGGGCCGGCGGTCGACGCCATCGTGTGCTTCGACCAGACCATCTCCCCCACCGAGCCCGCCGAGATGCGCGACGGACGGATGCGGGTCGAGCTGGGCGACGCGCTGGCCGGCGACCTGCCGCGGCGCAAGGTCGTCCGGGCGTTCTGGCAGTCGAGCGCGCGGCTGCTGCGGCGCTTCAACGGCGTGCCGCGGCAGCACCTGCTGCTGTACCTGAAGGAGTGCGAATGGCGCTTCAACGACGGCACGCCCGAAGCGCGCATGAACACGCTGCGCCTGTGGTTCATGCGCTCGGACCGGCGCTCGAGAAACCGGACGACCGAATCGCCGTGAACGTCAGATCTGGATCAGGTGGGCCTCGATCGCGCGGCCGACGGCCTGGGCCCGGTTGACCACATTGAGCTTGTGCAGCATCTTCTGGACGTGGTTCTTCACCGTCAGCGCACTGATGCCGAGGATCTGTCCGATCTCGCTGTTGCTCTTGCCGAGGTAGATCCACTTGAGGATCTCCTGCTCCCGCACGGTGATGACGGCGTGGCCGTGCGGTGCGGGCAGGTCGTCGTGCCGGCCGCCGATCATCTGCGAGCGCACCCAGGCCTCGCGCAGGAAAGGCACGACCAGCCGCAGCAGGCACAGTTCGCGCGGATCCGGGCTGTCGCCCTGGCAGGCCAGCAGGAACAGGCAGTTCGCGTCGCCGTCGATGTCGTGGCAGCCATGCACGGCCAGGCGGGTCGCGGCGATGCGCTCGAGTTCGGCCACCCATGCGCCCGACCCGAGCACGCCGTCGCGCCGCGCCGGCAGCACGATCGGCAGGTGATGCGCCCCCTTCCAGGCGTCGACCAGCCGGGGCACCAGCGCGATGTCGCGCAGCAGGGGCGCGGCGAAGACCGTGCTGTCGGCCACGCGGGTCGAAAAACTGTCGACCCGCCAGGTCGCCGATTCAGGGCAGCGCAGCACGCAGATCAGGGCCTCGTGGTGGATCAGCCCCTGCAGCAGACCCTGGGTCCAGGTGAAGAAATGCGAGCGTGTGTGCACGTTGAGCGAGGCGTCCAGATTCAGGGCCAGGGCCTCGATGTCCTGCGGTTGCAGCGACACCTCGGGCTCGACCGGAACCCGTTCGACAGACTGCGGCTGCGGCATGAACGTCTCCTGCAGCGCCCGTCAGCGCGCTGCGCTATTGGGTGCTGCGGCGCTGCGCCCGGCGTCGGTCGCCGACGCCCAGGTAGGCGGCATGGGGCATCGGCACCGGACGCAGCAGGCGACGCTGCGCCACCTCGGTGACCTCTTCGCGGCGGAATCGATAGCCCATGCCACGGATGGTCTCGATCAGCGCGGCATGCCCGCTCGGCTCGAGCGCCCGGCGCAGGCGCCGCACATGGATGTCGACCGCACGCTCCTCGACGCAGACATGGTCGCCCCAGACCTGGTCGAGCAGCTGGCTGCGGCCCAGGATCCGGTCGGGGTGGGTCATGAAGAAATGCAGCAGCCGGTATTCGATGGCGCACAGCTCGATGTCGCGGCCGAGCGCCGTGACGCGCCGCGCGGCCGGATCGAAACGCAGGCCGGAGATCTCCAGCGCCTGATCGCCACACTGCGGCGCGCTGCGGCGCATCACGGCCCGGATGCGCGCCAGCACCTCGCTGACCGAAACCGACTTGCACACGCAATCGTCGGCGCCGCTCTCCAGCGCAGCCACCGTGTCGTGCGCCTGCGGCGCATCGGCGCCGATGACGATGATGGCGATGCCCGAGGTACGCTGGTCGCCACGCAGCTGGCGCGCATAGGACAGCGCGTGGCCACCGGCGACCATGCGGTCGAGCAGGACGAGATCCGGGCGCGTCTCCTTCGTGCGAGCCCTGGCTTCGCCCAGATCGCTCGCGCACGACACCGTGTAGCCCGCATGGCGCAGGTTGCCGGCCAGCAGCTCGCGGGCTGCCGCATCGTCTTCGATCACGAGAATGGAAGCGTCCATGGCACAGACCTCTCGATCGCCAATCACGGACTCATCGTAGAGAGATCACGGCTGTCGCGCAGCCACCGCCGGATGGATTCTGCTGTGGTGAGGCGTCGATGCCCTGTCGTGGAACAGGTGACACGCCACTCAGAATTTGTGCACCTCGATGTTGTACTTGCGCAGCGCATATCCGAGCTGGCGCGGCGTCACGTGCAGCAGCCGCGCCGCCTTGGCCTGCACCCAGGCACATTGCTCCATGGCCCAGATCAGGCGCTCGCGCTCGCCATCCGGTGGCTCGTTGCCGAACTGGCGCGGTGTACCGGTGAGGTGTTCGGTCGGGCCGATGCGCAACACGTCGTCGCCGCCATCGGCCTCGTCGTCGAGCCAGTCGTCATCGGGGTCCGCCGATGCGGCAGCCGCCGAAGCCGGGATCGACCCGGGCACCGGCCGCGGCGACTCCCGGATCGGCAGCCGTGCGGGGATGTGCAGCGACGTCGGCATGCTGATCGGCGCGACCGCGTCGTCCTTCTCGAGGTGATGCAGCGTCTGCGTCAGGCAGCGGTTGTGGCGGCACGGGAACGACACGCCGCGGATCAGGTCGCCATTGGCCATGGTGGCGGTGCGCTCGATGCAGTTCTCGAGTTCGCGCACATTGCCCGGCCAGTAGCAGTGCGACAGCACCTCCATCGCGTCACCGGCGATCCTGAGCTTGCGGCGGTTCTCCTTGTTGAAGCGGTCGACGAAGTGCGACACCAGGGCCGGGATGTCGTCGCGCCGCTCACGCAGCGGCGGCAGGAAGATCGACACCACGTTGATGCGGTAATAGAGGTCGGCGCGGTACTCGCCACGCTTGACCATCTTCTCGAGGTCGCGGTTGGTGGCGCAGATCAGCCGCACGTCGACCTTGATCGCGCGGTTGCCGCCCACGCGCTCGAACTCGCGCTCCTGCAGCACCCGCAGCAGCTTGGCCTGGAACGATGCCGAGATGTCGCCCACTTCGTCGAGGAACAGCGTGCCGGTGTGCGCCTGCTCGAAGCGGCCCTTGCGGTCACCGGCCGCACCGGTGAAGGCGCCCCGCTCGTGGCCGAACAGTTCGCTCTCGAGCAGTGATTCGGTCAATGCCGCGCAATTGACCTTGATGAACGGTGCGTCCTTGCGTGGCGACAGGTAATGCAGCGCCCGCGCGATCGCCTCCTTGCCGGTGCCGCTCTCGCCGCGCAGCAGCACGGTGGCACGCGCGGGCGCGGCCTGGTGCACCTCGCTGAAGACCTGCTGCATGCCACGCGACACGCCGACCACGTTGTCGAGCGTGTAGCGCCCGCGCGGCTCGGGCGCCAGCGCCTTCTGCAGGCGGGTGGTCTCGAGCTGCAGGCGCTTGTGTTCCTCGGTGACCGCGCCGTGCAACGACGCGGCCTGCGCCATCAGCGTGGCGGCCATCGTGAGGATGCGCTGATCGTCCGACAGACGCACACCGCCGCTGACCTCGCGCTGGGCCGCCAGCACGCCGACCACGGCCCGGTCGGTCTTGAGCGGCACCACCACGAACGCCATCATGCGATCGGCCTGTGCGCCGAAAGCCCCGGTGCGATCGATGAACTCCGCGGCCTGCGCCACGTCGGGCACCACCACCGGCATGCCGCTGGCATAGACGTGGCCGATCACGCCTTCGCCGTAATGCCACTGGCCGCGGCGCTCCTGCTCCTGATCCAGCCCGACGGAGCTGTGCACACGCAGCCGTGCCTCGCCATCCCGGTCATCGGGCGCCATCACGATCATCACGCGCGACAGGCCGAGGTGCGCAGCCAGCACGTTCAACGAGGCGCGAAACGTGCGCCCGATGTCGAGCGAGGCACCGAGGATGCGGCAGATCTCGTAGATCGTGATCAGCTCGACGTGAGACCGTTCATTCATCACCGTCCGGTTCAGCATCACGCACCTTCCTGTTCAGGCTCTGAAAGCATGTGGTTACAACACGCTGCCGCGCTGTGCACGTCGTGCCTCGTTCGTGGGCATGAGCCCGCGACTGCGAAGCAGACGCACAAGGTCGTGCAATAACCGGGCCGTAGAGCGACAGGCAAGGGTGCGTGATTCAAGTGGCGCGATCGATCTTGATGCAGGTCAACCGAGCCTCGTCAGGTCGCGCCACGGGCCGCGATGTGCACGGCGATGAGCTTCATCTGGGGCTCGCCATGTCAGCCGAACTTGAAGAGGATGCCGTGGCCGCCGCGCGGGTATTCCCACGCCACGTTGGCGTGCTCGGTACAGATCACCCGGCAGCTGCCACATTCGAGGCAGCCGTCGGTGATCAGCGTCACCGCGCCGTTGCCTTCGGCCTTGTAGCAGGCCGCGGGGCACACATAGGTGCACTGCTGGCTCTGGCAGTCATTGGCACAGACCTCGGGTTTCCTGATCTGGATGTGCGGCCGACCGTGGTCGACCTTGTAGCGGTTCTGGAAGAGCTTCTCTTCCACGTTCACAACGGTGCTCATCGCGTGGCCCTCCAGATCTTGATGGCATCGCCCACCAGGCCGGTGAGCTTGCGGGCGGACTTGAAGCTGCCCATCACTTCGCGCTGCTTGGTCATCTTGTCGATGCCGTCGACCGTGAACATCGTCTTGGCAGCGCGGTTGACGAGGCCCGGATAGGTTGTGAAGAACTGCGGGCTCTTCTCGAGCACGTCGGGCATGTGGCGGTACTTCTTCAGGTCCTTCATGACGAAGCTCTCGTCGAGCGTGTCCTTGTAGGCCTTGAGCGTCTTCTCGGTCATCGCCTTGCCGGCGGCCTTGGCGGCAATCACCGTCTCTGCCGCGATGCGTCCGGTGGTCATTGCCAGGTTCGAGCCTTCACGATGCGCGGCATTGACGAAGCCACCCGAGTCGCCCACGATCATCCAGCCGTCACCGAAGATCTTGGGCACCGCATTGAAGCCGCCTTCGGGGATCAGGTGCGCGCAGTATTCCTTCATCTCGCCGCCCGCGATCAGCGGCGCGACCGACGGGTGCGCCTTGAGCTTTTCGAGCAGCGCGTAGGGCGTGGTCTTGTTCGGGTTGTTCTTGAAGTCGCTCAACATGCAGCCCACGCCGATGGTGAGCGAATCCTTGTTGGTGTAGAGGAAACCGGTCCCGACCATGCCCTCGGTCACCGAGCCCATCAGCTCGATCACCACGCCCTCTTCTTCACCGATGTTGAAGCGCGCCTGGATCACCTCTTCGGGCATGAAGAGGATTTCCTTGACCGCCAGCGCGACGTTCTTGCTCGACAGCTCGCCGTGGAAACCGGCCTTGCGTGCCAGCGTCGAATTGACGCCGTCGGCCAGGATCACCACGTCGGCAAAGACGTCGCCGCCCATGCGGTCGCAGCGCACGCCCACCACCTTGTCGTCGTCCATCAGCAGCTGCTCGACGGTGGTCTCGCAGATCAGCAGCGCGCCGGCTTCGCGCACCTTGGAGCTGAACCACTTGTCGAACTGGGCGCGGATGATGGTGTAGCGGTTGTACGGCGGCTTGTTGTAGTCGTCGCTGCGGTAGTGGGTGCCGACGAAGCTGTTGTCGTCGAGCAGCCACATGCGCTGCTCGATGATGTGGCGCTCCAGCGGCGCATCGTCGCGGAAGTCGGGGATGATCTTCTCCAGCGCATCGCTGTAGAGGATCGCGCCCTGCACGTTCTTCGAGCCCGGGTACTCGCCGCGCTCGATCTGCAGCACCTTCAATCCGGCTTTCGCCAGCGTGTAGGTGGCCGCGTTGCCCGATGGGCCCGCGCCGACCACGATTGCATCGAATTTCTCTGCCATGGTTGTTGCTCCTTCAGATCAGGCTACTTTGCGGATGCGCTTGTCCAGGTAGGACCTGAACTGCTCGGTGAGCACCGGCAGCACCTGCATCGCGTTGCCGACGATGCCGTGGTGAGCGAAGTCGAAGATCGGTGCATGGGGGTCGGTGTTGATCGCGACGATGATGTCGCTGCTCTCCATGCCCACGCGGTGCTGAATGGCACCGCTGACGCCCGCGGCGATGTAGAGCTTGGGCCGCACGGTCTTGCCGGTCTGGCCTACCTGGCGCTCGGCGTCCATCCAGCCGGCCTGGGTGACGGCGCGAGTGGCGCCCACCTCGGCGCCCAGCACGCGGGCCAGGTCCCACACCAGCCGGCAGTTGTCGGCGTTCTTCAAGCCCTTGCCGGCCGTGATGATGATGTCGGCATAGGCCAGGTTCACCGTGTTGCGGTTGGCGTCGGGGATGAACGCCAGCAGCTTGGTGACGATGTCGGTCTCGATCATGCCCAGCGCCATCGTGGAGATGCTGCCGCTGCGGCTCTCGTCGCGCCTGGGCATGGGCGCGGTGCGCGGGCGCATCGTGGCCATCTGCGGCCGGTAGGCCAGCGTCATGATCGTGCACAGCAGGCTGCCGCCGAAGGTCGGGCGCGTGGCGGCCAGAGCCCGGCCGTCGATGTTGAGCTCGGTGCAGTCGGCCGTCAGGCCGGTGCCCAGCGTGGTGGCCACCGAGCCGGCCAGGTCGCGGCCCATGGTGGTGGCGCCCAGCAGCATGATCTCGGGCTGGTGCTTGTTCACCAGGTCGGTCAGGCCCTTGGTGAAGGGCTCGTTGCGATAGCCCTGCAGCGCCGGGTCACGCATGACGTAGCAGTGATCGGCGCCGTAGACATAGGCTTCGCGGGCGTAGTCTTCGAGCTTGTCGGCCGGGCCGCCCATCAGCACGCCGCTCACCTCCACGCCCAGCTTGTCGGCCAGCTTGCGGGCCTCGCCCATCAGCTCCCAGCTCACGCTGTGCACCTGGCCACGGTCGTGTTCGATGAACACCCACACGCCCTTGTAGACCTTCAGGTGCTCGGGCAGTTCGGTGCTCCGGCCACTGCGGCCCGCTGTCTTTGCGGCGCCTGCGGCGGCGGCGTTGGCCATCGCAGGCTTGTTGGATTCGGCCATGTGTCTTCTCCTCTGGATGGGGGCGGGGCTCAGGCGCTCAGGCGCTCGACGGTTTCTTGTTCAAGCGTCGGGTGGGTGGTGAAGATCTTCTGCAGCAGGTTCAGGCACGCGTCGTTGACGCTGGCGCCATCGCCCACCTCCTGCATGTCGGCGCGTTCCTTGCGCGCCTTGGGCGCGAACACCTTGCTGACGATGGTGGGGCTGCCCTTCAGGCCGATCTTGCTGACGTCCTCGATGCCGGCGTCGTCCTTGTTCCACTTGGCGCAAGGCACCCGCGCGGCGCGCAGCATGTCGTCCATGGTGGCGAAGCGCATCTCGTTGGTACCTTCGAGCATCGTGATCAGGCTGGGCAGCGTGGTCTTCAGGCGCTGCACGCCGCCCTCGGCGCGGCGCTCCACGGTGATGGTGCGGCCGTCCAGATCCAGCTCGTTGATCTTGCTGACGTAGGTCAGCAGGTTCAGGCCCAGCCGTTTGGCGACGCCGGGGCCGACCTGGGCCGTGTCGCCGTCGATGGTCTGCTTGCCGGTGAAGATCAGGTCGACCGCCTGCTCCTGGCCGATCTTGCGGATCGCCGCGGCCAGCGCATACGAGGTGGCCAGCGTGTCGGCACCGGCGAAGGCACGGTCGGTGACGAGGATGGCATCGGTGGCGCCGAAGCTGATGCACTTGCGCAAAGCGTCCTCGGCCTGCGGCGGGCCCATGCACAGCATCGTGACGCGGCCGCCGAACTGGTCCTTGAGCCGCAGCGCTTCTTCGAGCGCGAACAGGTCGTAGGGGTTGACGATCGCCGGCACGCCCTGGCGCATGATGGTGTTGGTCACCGGGTGCACGCGGATCTGGGCGGAATCGGGCACCTGCTTGATGCAGACGACGATGTGCATGCTGGGTTCTCCTGAGGGATCGGTGGGTCTTGTCGTGGGGTCGGGCTCAGGCCGCGCGCAGCTCGGGGCCACCGGCGCTCTTGCGGCGTTCGGCCAGGCTGTCGCGCAGGCTGGTGACCGATACATGGCCCTGGCCATCGGCGTCCTGGAAGACCTTGAAGACCTTCTCCTTGACCGCCGTCGAAGTGGTGAAGTCCTGGTAGGCCTGCGCCAGCAGTTCGCGGTAGCGGCGGAACATCTCGACGTCGTCCAACCCGGCCAGCCCCTCGGCGCGGTGCAGGTACTGGTAGAAGCGCTTGAGGATGTGCAGGCGGTTCACGTGCACCACCCGCTCCTCGTAGGCGATGCCGAAGAATTCGAGAAACTCGTTGGCGCTCGAGAGGGCCTTGAGGCGTGTGGTCAGGTCGTCCATCGTTGGCTCCGTGCAGGGTTGATCGAGGTCAGGGGGCGTGATCAGGCCGCCAGTCGGGCCCGTGGCAGAACGTCGAAATACAGGCCCCGCAACTCGGCGTCGCTGGGCTCGCGTTTGGTGTCGACCGCGTGGGCGCGGATGCGCGCCAGCAGGCGCGGCGCGGCGGTGTCGTCGGGCATCGGCAGGCCCAGGCGCTCGCAGGCGGCGCGCACGCCGGCCGAGCCCGAGTGCTTGCCCAGCACGAAGCGATGGCTGCGGCCGAGCTCGGCGGGGTCGAAGCTCTCGTAGTTGCGGCGGTCCTTCAGCAGGCCGTCGACGTGGATGCCCGACTCGTGCCAGAACACCGCGTCGCCGACGATGCACTTGCCCGCAGCCACCGGCCGCCCGGCGGCCTGGGCCACCAGCGCGGACAAGTGCGGCAGCGCACGGCTGTCGACGCCCGACTCGACACCGTGCAGGTGGCGCAGCGCCATCACGATCTCCTCGAGCGCGGCGTTGCCGGCGCGCTCGCCCAGGCCGTTGACCGTCGTGCTCGCATGCGTGGCGCCGGCGCGAAAGGCCGCCAGCGTGTTGGCCGTGGCCAGGCCAAGGTCGTTGTGGGCGTGGATCTCGATCTCGAGATCGGTGCTGCGACGCAGTTCGCCGATGCGATCGAAGGTGCCGAACGGATCGAGGATGCCGAGCGTGTCGGCATAGCGCACGCGCACCGCGCCCGCGGCCTGGGCCGTGTCGGCGACTCGCGCCAGAAAGCCTCGGTCGGCGCGTGAGGCGTCTTCGAGGCCGACGCTCGGGGTCAGGCCGGCATCGCGCGCGGCGCTGACGCAGCGCTGCACCATGCCCAGCACCCAGCCGCGATCGCGGCCGAGCTTGCGTTCGATCTGCAGGTCCGACACCGGCACGGCCAGATGCACGAGATCCGCACCACAGCGTGCGGCCGACCGCAGGTCGAGCTCGGACATGCGCGCCCACACCATCGTGCGCGCCTTCAGGCCCGACTGCGTGATGGCGCGGATCAGGTCGATCTCGGCCTCGCCCATCGCCGCGGCGCCGACCTCCATCTCGGGCACGCCGGCCAGGTCGAGGGCGCGTGCGATGGCGAGCTTTTCCTGATCCGTGAAGGCCACGCCCGCGGTCTGCTCGCCGTCGCGCAACGTCGTGTCGTTGAGGGTGAACGGCAAATGGGTGGGGGCGTACATCGCAGGCTCCGGGGGTTGTCACACCGTCTTTCGCAAGCCGTGTGCCATGTCACATGAACACGCCAAGTCATTGAAAACAAAGACTTTTGTTTCCAACGTCAGCGTGCGGCCAAGGCCATCTGCGGGCTGTATCGATTGTTCGTTTCTCGACAGGCCGACCGCCCGGCGCCACCAAGCAGAAGACGGCCCGCAGGCCGTCTTCTGGTTGCGCAACGCGACTCGGTGCGTCACTTCTCGCGTGCGTGGTTCTTGGTGTAACGCGGCAACTCGATCACCAGCGCCGGGCCTCGAACCTTGACGCAGCACGACAGGCGCGACTGGCCGTCGAGGCCCCAGGCGGCGTCGAGCTGGTCCTCTTCTTCGTCGTCGGCCGGCTCGAGGTGTTCGCCACCGGCGCGCACATGCACGTGGCAGGTGGCGCAGGCGCCGACCTTCTCGCAGGCATGTTCGATCGCCACGCCGTGTTCGAGCAGCGCATCGACCAGCTTGCGGCCGGCGCGGGCCTCGAACGCGAGGCCTTGCGGGCACAGCTCGGGGTGAGGCAGCAGCTTGACCGTGGTGGGCGGCTTGATCGGCTTGGCCGGGCTTGCGAAGGTTTCTGCGGCGGACATGTCGGTGCGGCTCCAGTGGGGGCGATCGGAGATCAGACGGCGATCTGATCGAGCGTGCGCCCGCTCAGCGCGCTGCGCACGCGGGCGTCCATGCGGCGCCCGGCAAACGCGGTGGTGGCCGCATTCAGGCCTTCGGTGGCGCGGCGCAGGTTCTCGCGCATGTCCTTCTGCAGCTCCCGCGTGCCGCCTTCGTTTTCGGCGCACTCTTCGAGCAGATCGGCCACGTCCTGCATCGCGCGCAGGATCTGGAACTGCTCCTTGGGCCGCAGCAGCGCCTCGTCGACGCTGATGGCCGCATCGACCGCATCGAGCAGCCGGCGCGCGTCGACCTCGGCCTCGCGCAGCATGCGTGCGGCGGCATCGGCATCGGCGCTGCTGATCGCGCTGCGCAGCATGTGTGCCACGGTGTCGCTGGCCAGGCCGTAACTCGGCTTGACCTCGACATGCGCCTGCACGCCGCTGACCTGCTCGCTCGCACTCACCGACAGCAGGCCGTCGGCATCGATCTGGAAGGTGACGCGGATGCGCGCCGCGCCCGCAACCATCGGCGGAATGCCGCGCAGCGTGAAGCGCGCCAGCGAGCGGCATTCGCTCACCAGTTCACGTTCGCCCTGCACCACGTGGATGGCCATCGCGGTCTGGCCGTCCTTGAAGGTGGTGAAGTCCTGCGCACGGGCGGTCGGCACGGTGGTGTTGCGCGGCACGATCTTCTCGACCAGGCCGCCCATCGTCTCCAGCCCGAGCGACAACGGATTGACGTCGAGCAGCAGCAGGCCGTTGTCACCGGCGGCGCGGTTGCCGGCCAGTTGATCGGCCTGGATCGCCGCACCCAGCGCCACGGCCTGGTCGGGGTCGATGTTGGTGTAGGGCTCGCGGCCGAAAAAATCCGCCACCGCGCGGCGCACGTGCAGCATGCGGGTCGAACCGCCGACCAGCACGATGCCGTCGACCTCGCCGGCCTTCAGCCCGGCGTCGCGCAGCGCGCGCTTGACCGGCGCGATCGTGCGGGCCACCAGCGCCTGCGTCTGCGCCTCGAAGACCTCGCGCGTCAGCCGGGCGATCTGCGTGGCACCGTCGTGGCGCTGGCAACGCATCGTCACTTCGGCCTGGCTGCTCATCGCCTCCTTGGCGCTGCGCGCCGCGGCGTTCAGGGCGGCGGCATCGCGCTCGCTCCATTCGAACAGCGGGTCCTGGTTGCAGAACCAGCGCACCAGACAGGCGTCGAAATCGTCGCCGCCCAGCATCGCGTCGCCGTTGGTCGACAGCACCTCGAACACGCCGCGCGCGAGCCGCAGGATCGACACGTCGAAGGTGCCGCCGCCGAGGTCGTAGACGCCGTAGACGCCCTCGTTGGCGGTGTCCAGGCCGTAGGCCACCGCGGCGGCGGTGGGCTCGTTGAGAAGGCGCAGCACGGTGATGCCGGCGCGCTGCGCGGCGTCCTTGGTGGCCTGGCGCTGGGCGTCATCGAAGTAGGCCGGCACGGTGATCACCGCGCCCACCAGCGCGCCACCCAGCGAGGCCTCGGCGCGGCTCCTGAGCGTGCGCAGCACCTCGGCGCCGATCTCGACCGGGCTCTTCAGGCCGGCTCGGGTGGCCACGCCCACCGCGCTCGGCCCCATCGGCGTGAGCGCATAAGGCACGGTGCCGGGGCCGATGTCGACCGGCGAGCGGCCGATCAGGCGCTTGGCCGAGGCGATGGTGTTCTGCGGATCGCCGAGTGCCAGCGCGCAGGCGGCGTCGCCCACCAGCACCTCGCCATCGGCGGCGTAATGCACCACCGACGGCAGCAGGCAACGCCCGGCCTCGTCGGCCAGCACCGTGGGCAGACCGCTGCGCAGCGTGGCCACCAGCGAGTTGGTGGTACCCAGATCGATGCCGACCGCCAGCCGATGCTGGTGCGGCGCCGCCGCGCGGCCGGGTTCGGCGATTTGCAGCAGTGCCATGCGATACCCCGTGTGTTGTCAGACCGTGAAACTCTCGCCACAGCCGCAGGTGGCCGAGGCGTTCGGGTTGTTGAACTGGAAGCCTTCGTTCAAGCCGTCGCGCACCCAGTCGAGCTGGGTGCCGTCGACCATCGGCAGGCTCTTGGCGTCGACCAGCACGAACACGCCTTCGCTCTCGAAGCTCAGGTCTTCGGGCGCGGGTGCATCGGCAAATTCGAGCGCGTAGGCATAGCCCGAGCAGCCGCTGGTCTTGACAGCCACGCGCAGGCCGTAGCCGCTGCCGCGCTGATCGAGCGCCTTGCGGATCTGGCGCGCAGCCTTGGGGGTGACGGTGACAGTCATGACGGCCTCCCGGTCAGACCGAGAACGAACTGCCGCAGCCGCAGGTGCTGGCGGCATTCGGATTGCGGATCACGAAGCGCGAGCCTTCCAGGCTGTCCTCGTAGTCGATCTCGGCGCCCATCACGTACTGCATGCTCGAGGCATCGACCAGCACGTTGATGCCGCCGGCGGCCACGCAGGTGTCGTCGGCCTTGGCCTCTTCGTCGAAGGCGAAGCCGTACTGGAAACCCGAGCAGCCGCCGCCGGTCACGAAGATGCGCAGCTTGAGATTGGGGTCGCCCTCTTCGGCAATCATCGCGCCGACCTTGCTGATCACGGCGTCGCTGATGCGCAGCGGCGTGGCACCTTCAGGCAGCACGAAGGGTGCCGACGGCGGCAGGCCACCGGTCGAGCAGGAAGAGGCGGCGTTGGGTTGCGATTGGCAAGCGGACATGGTGCGGGCTCCTGAACAGGAAATTTGCGTTGACAGCGATGCGGGAGAGGCTCAGGCCGCGGCCTTGGCCGGGCTGCAGGCGGGCTGCTCGATGTGGGCGTCGTGGCGGTGGCGGTAGTCGGCCACCGCCGCCTTGATCGCGTCTTCGGCCAGGATCGAGCAGTGAATCTTCACCGGCGGCAGCGCCAGCTCTTCGGCGATGGCCGTGTTCTTGATCGCCAGCGCCTGGTCGAGCGTCTTGCCCTTGACCCACTCGGTCACGAGCGACGACGAGGCGATCGCCGAGCCGCAGCCGTAGGTCTTGAACTTGGCGTCCTCGATCATCCCGGTGAGCGGGTTGACCTTGATCTGCAGCTTCATCACGTCGCCGCAGGCCGGCGCGCCGACCATGCCGGTGCCGACGTCATCGTCTTCGGCCGTGAAGCCACCGACGTTGCGCGGGTTTTCGTAGTGTTCGATGACTTTGTCGCTGTAGGCCATTTGGGGTTCCTCAGGCTCATGCCATGAGCCAGTGAATGGAAAGAAGGATCGGGATCAGTGTTCAGCCCATTGCACGGTGCGGATGTCGATGCCGGCGCAGTGCATGTCCCACAGCGGGCTCAGGTCGCGCAGGCGCTCGACGGTGTGCTTGACCTTGGCGATCGCGGTGTCGATGTCCTGCTCGCTGCTGAAGCGGCCGACCGAGAAACGCACCGAGCTGTGCGCCACCTCGTCGGACAGGCCGAGCGCACGCAGCACGTAGCTGGGCTCCAGGCTGGCGCTGGTGCAGGCCGAGCCGGACGACACCGCGATGCCCTTCATGCCCATCAGCAGCGACTCGCCTTCGACGAAGGTGAAGCTGATGTTGAGGTTGTGCGGCACGCGCTGCTCGAGGTGGCCGTTGATGCGCACCTCGGGGATCGCCTGCAGGCCCGCCAGCAGGCGGTCACGCAGGCCGCGGATGCGTTCGTTCTCGGCACCCATGAAGTCACGCGCCAGCCGGTAGGCCTCGCCCATGCCGACGATCTGGTGCGTGGGCAGCGTGCCCGAGCGCATGCCGCGTTCGTGGCCGCCACCGTGGATCTGCGCCTCGATGCGCACCCGCGGCTTGCGCCGAACGTACAGCGCACCGACGCCCTTGGGGCCGTAGGTCTTGTGCGCCGACAGGCTCATCAGGTCGATCGGCAGCGTGGCGAGATCGATCGCCACCTTGCCGCTGGCCTGCGCCGCATCCACATGGAACAGGACGCCCCGATTGCGGCACAGCGCGCCGATCGCCGGGATGTCCTGGATCACGCCGATCTCGTTGTTGACGTACATGACCGAGACCAGGAGGGTGTCGGGGCGGATCGCCGCCTTCAGCACCTCGAGGTCGATCAGTCCGTCTTCCATCACGTCGAGGTAGGTGACCTCGAAGCCGCTGCGCTCGAGTTCACGCATCGTGTCGAGCACCGCCTTGTGCTCGGTCTTGACGGTGATCAGGTGCCGGCCCTTGGCTGCGTAGAACTGCGCCGCGCCCTTGATGGCGAGGTTGTTCGATTCGGTCGCACCCGAGGTCCAGACGATCTCGCGCGGGTCGGCGCCGATCAGGCGGGCGACGTGTTCGCGGGCGATCTCGACCGCCTCTTCGGCGGCCCAGCCGTAGGCGTGGCTGCGCGAGGCGGGGTTGCCGAAGTTCTCGTAGAGGAACGGCAGCATCGCGTGCACCACCCGGGGATCGACCGGCGTGGTCGCGGCGTAGTCCAGGTAGATCGGTTTGGCATCCGGCTGCTTCAGGTCCATCGCTCGACTCCGTCAAAGGGGGCTTTGACGTAGGCATCTCAAGGACCGTGCCAATGGCTCTCAGCGTGAGCTGCAGTGCAGAAAAACAGCCTGCGATCAGGCACTTGGCGCATTTCAGAGGCGGCAGGACGGGCCACCGGCCGCGTGGTGAAGGTGTCGACAAGGCTGTCGGTTTTGTCGCAACCCTGACGCAGGGGCCGACACCCGCGAGGCGACTGCGCCCTGCATCTTCCGAGCCACGCCTACATCATCCGAACAGCTCATGTTCACCCACCCGGACACGACAGCTGTCATGCGTCAACGAATGGTTTCAAATCTGCGTTAAACAGGAGCCTCGGCTCAGCCGAACCGAGGGCTTGAAACGACGCATACCGCGCCGGTGATCATGATTCGCTACAAGGAGGCCATCATGAGTTCCATGACCGTCACCGTCTGCTCGACCGGCTTCGAGATCCGCTTCCAGTCGCTGTTCCAGACTGGCCGGGCCGTGAGTTTCCCGTGTGATGCCCAGGGGCATGTCGATCTCGATGCGATGACTGAACGTGTGCGCCTGTCCTACCTGCGCGCCAGGGCGCTGGTCGGACGCGAATACGCGGCGCCCGCCGTGCTCCCGACCGATCTGCACTGAACTCAGCGCATCAACGCCACACCCTTGATCTGCGCGTACAGGTGCGCGCCCGGATGCAGGCGCAGCGCCTCGCTCGATCGGCGCGTGATGCGGGCCAGCAGGCGGGTGGCGCCGGTGGCATCGGCGCCGGGCTCGATGTGGCCGATCAGCAGCCGCAAGGTGGCCGTGCCCGCGTCGGCCTGCAGGTGTTCGAGCGTGACCGGCAGCACGTTGAGGATGCTGCTGGCCTGCGGCGGCTCGCACACCACGCTGACGTCGCGCGCCAGCACGCGGGCTCGCACACGCGCGCCCGGCGGCTTGTCGACCAGGCCGATCCACAGGCCGCCAGCGGGCAGCTGCAACCGGGTCAGGTGATAGGGCGCATCGTGCGCGGCGACGACCGCGTCGATGACGACGCCGGCATCGTCGGCCTGCGCCAGCGGCAGGTCGGTGCGAGCCAGCAGCTCGGACAAGGGGCCCGCCGCCAGCACGCTGCCGGCGCGCATCAGCACCAGGTGATCGGCCAGGCGCGCCACCTCGTCCATCGCATGCGTGACGTAGACGATCGGCATCGCCAGCTCGCCGTGCAGCCGCTCCAGGTACGGCAGGATCTCGGCCTTGCGTGAGGCGTCGAGCGCGGCCAGCGGCTCGTCCATCAGCAGCAGCCGCGGGCTGGTGAGCAGGGCACGGGCGATCGCCACGCGCTGGCGTTCACCGCCCGACAGCGTGGCCGGCTTGCGCGTCAGCAGGTGGCCGATGCCGAGCAACTCCACCGCCTGCTCCAGCGCGATCTTGCGATGGTCGGCGGCGATGCGGCGCCGGCCGTAGACCAGGTTGCGCTGCACGTCGAGGTGCGGAAACAGCGCCGCCTCCTGGATCACGTAGCCGATCGGGCGCTGGTGGGTGGGCATGAAGACACCGGTGGCGTCGTCCTGCCAGACCTCGCCGGCGATCACCACCCGGCCCTGCGCCCGCTCCAGCCCGGCCAGCGCGCGCAGCACCGTGGTCTTGCCGCAGCCCGACGGCCCGAACAAGGCGGTGATGCCGCGCCCCGGCAAGGCCAGGTCGACATCGAGCCGGAAGCCGGGCCGACCGATGGCGAGCCGCAGCTCGATGCCCGGCACCGCGGCGTCAGCGGGCCGCGCCATCGTGAGTGTCCCGGTGTGCCGGTCGATTGACGAGGTACAGCGTGCTCAGCACCACCAGCGCGAACACCACCATCGCCGCAGCCAGGCGGTGCGCGTCGGCGAACTCGGTGGCCTCGACGTGGTCGTAGATCGCCACGCTGAGCACGCGGGTCTTGCCGGGGATGTTGCCGCCGATCATCAGTACCACGCCGAACTCGCCCACCGTGTGCGCGAAGCCCAGCACCGCGGCGGTGACGAAGCCGGGTCGGGCGAGTGGCAAGGCGATCGTGACGAAGCGATCCCACGGGCTGGCGCGCAAGGTGGCGGCGGCTTCGAGCAGGCGCTGCGGAATGGCCTCGAAGGCCTGCTGCAGCGGCTGCACGACAAAGGGCAGCGAATACAGCACCGAGGCGACCACCAGACCCGCAAAACTGAAGGGCAGACGACCCAGGCCGAGTGCCTCGGTGGTCTGGCCGACCCAGCCTTGCGGCCCCAGCAGCAGCAGCAGGTAGAAACCCAGCACGGTGGGCGGCAGCACCAGCGGCATCGCCACCAGCGCCGACCAGAACGGCTTGAGCCGCGACGGCGTGCGCGCCAGCCACCACGCGACGGGCGTTCCGACGATCAACAGGATGACGGTGGTCAGCCCCGCCAGCTCGGCGGTCAGGCGGATGGCGAGCCAGTCGGATGCGGAGAAGAACATCGTTCAGTGGCTGTAGCCGTAGGCCTCGATCACGGCTCGGGCCGGTGCGCTGCGCAGGTAGTCGAGCAGTGCGCGGGCGGCCAGGTTCTTGTCGCCGGCCTTGAGCAGCACCGCATCCTGGCGGATCGGCGCATGCAGCGAAGCCGGTACCCGCCAGTGCGAGCCCGGCACCGGCTTGCCGGGCACCAGCACCTGCGACAGCGCCACGAAACCCAGATCGGCATTGCCGGTGAACACGAACTGATAGGCCTGCGCGATGCTCTCGGCCGTCACCAGCCGGGGCGCCAGCGCGTCATGCAAACCACGCGCCCTCAGCACTTCGAGGGCGGCTGCGCCGTAGGGCGCGAGCTTGGGATTGGCGATCGCCAGATGCGCGAAGCCCTGGCTGCTCAGCACCTGGCCCTGGGCATCGACGAGCCCCGGCCGGGCGCTCCACAGCACCAGCTGGCCGATCGCGTAGGTGAACTGGCTGCCGGCCACGGCGAGGTTCTCGGCGATCAGCTTCTTCGGCGTTTCGTCGTCGGCAGCGATCAGCACCTCGAACGGTGCGCCGGCCTTGATCTGGCTGTAGAACCGGCCGGTGGCACCGGACGACACCACCAGCTGGTGGCCGGTGGCCGCGGTGAACGCCGCGCCGATCTGCGCCAGCGGGCCGACGAAGTTGGCGGCCACGGCCACCTGCACCTCGCCCGCGTTCGCCAGGCCGGCCGAACAGCCGAGCCCGATGGCCATCGCCAGGCCGGTGATCCAGTTGATGCGCCGCATGTCACTCGCAGGGTTCGTCGTCACAGTCCGCATTGTCGCCGTCAGGGCGGCCTTCAGGCCGCCACCGCGTCCTCGGGCCCGAAACAGACGGCGTAGTCGCTGCACACGCTGCAACTGGGCGCGCGGCAGATCGACAGCTCGGCCTTGTCGCACAGCTGCTTGTAGAGGAACTTCTTCCACTTCATGTCGCGTTGATTGCGCTCGGCGAGCTGCGGAAACCAGCGTGCCATCAAGGCGCTCAGCTCGCGCCGCGAGGGCAGGTGCAGGTCCTGCCACAGGTGGTTGTCGGCCAGCGTGGCCTGGCTCACGGCATGAGCCAGCCAGAGCGCCTCGTCGCGCGAACCGGCCGCGGCGCTGGCGCTGTCGGTCAGCAGCGCGACCAGGTCCTCGATCTCGTCGTAGCGCGGCTCGACACGCGCCGCGGCCTGGACCAGCGCCTGCCACTCCAGCCCCAGCACCCGCTCGGCACCCGGGAACCAGCGCGCCAGCAGGCGGCGCGTGGCGGCCGCGCCCAGGCCGGCGAGCGGCAGCTGGTGCGTGCCGTGGCTGGCGAACGCGGTGGCCAGCACGCCGGCCAATGCCTGGACCTCGGGCGCGTCGACATCGGCAGCGCACGCCATCAGGGCCGACCAGTGAGCCAGCCGCTCGCCCACCGGCAACGAGCCGTGCACGCCCGAGGGCGACACCGACAAACGCAGACCGATGACCTTGCGCGTCAGCGTGTTCATGCCGGTGCTCCTCAGGCGTTGGCCGCAGCGTGCGTGTAGCACTTCTTCGGGCAGATCCTCGCGCAGGCGGTGCAGCCGATGCACAGCGCCTGGTGCGCGATCGTCATGACCTTCTTCTCGTACTCTTCATCGTCGTCGTCCTCGTCGGACGACACCGCGATGCGCTCGCCTTCGTCGTTCAGGCCGACCAGTTCGAGCACCCCGCGCGGGCAGACCTTGAAGCAGCGGCCGCAGCCGATGCAGGTGTCCTCGTTGATGTTCTGGACGAAGGTGGGGGTCCAGCTTTCGCCGCTGGGCAGCGTGACGGAAAAGTGGCTCATGGTGCTCTCCCGGGCCCGCTCACGCGGGGGTTGCGTCCGCCAGCTGCTTGCGCGCGGCCATCAGGGCGGCATGCGCGTCGTGGGCGGTCCTGGCGACGTCCAAGATCTTTTCCCAGTTCGTCGGCAGGTCTTCGGACAGGTCGTGCAGGTCCATCTTGGACTGCGTGGCGCGAGCGTTGAGTTTCTTGATCTCGGCCTTGAGGGTGTCGATGTCAGCCATGGTTTTTACTCGTTCCGTCCTCAGCCGTAGGTGGCCACTTCCTTGTACTTCTCGACCATGCCCACGCCTTCGTTGACCAGCCTGGTGCCGGCCTCGGCGAGCTTGGCCAGGCTGGCGTAGCCGAAGCGGTGCACGTCGCGCAGATGGCGGTTGACGACGATCAGCCGGCCCGCGGTCAACACGGCGCGGCCGAAGCCCTCGTGGCTCATCTTCATCATCGGGCTGACCATGCAGCCGGTGGCGCGTTCGATCGACAGGCCGATGGCGTTGTGGAACAGGTCCAGGCGCCACAGCGTGTCGGGATCCGGGTCGCCCATCATCGGCAGCGCGCGGCGCTGTTCGGCGGTGAGGATGTAGGGCTCGAGCAGCTTGGCGTCGCTCTTGCCTTCCCAGGTGCCGTGGGTGTCCTGGGCGCGGATCTGCTTGATCAGCTCCACGATGAACGGATCCTTGAGCAGCGCTTCTTCGCTGGGGGCTTCAACTGCGGTCGCTTCGGTCATGACTTCACCTTGGGTTCGTTTGCGAGTTCGTCGTCGTCTTCAAAGCGGTTGGCCGGTTCCTGGCCCTTCATCACGGCCTTGCGCAACCACGGCGGCGGCGTACCCTTGAGCACGACCTGCAGCTTGTCGAGGATGTCCAGGATCGGCTCGGGCTGCGTCACCTTGACCGGGTGGATCTTGGTGGCCACCACGCGCGCCGCGGCCGAGCCGCCGATGGCGGCCACGTAGACGATGGCGCAGTCCCTGATGGCATCGAGCTTGGGCGCGAGCTTGTCCTCGTTGCCGTCTTCGGCGAGGTCTTCACCGAAGCCGAAGTCCTGCACGAAGCTGTAGCCGTCGGCGTCGATCTCGTAGACCGCCAGGTGTTTGGCCCAGCCGAAATGCGCGTCGACGCGCTGCTGGTCCTGGGTGGCAAAAGCGATTTTCATCGGGGGCTCCTGGGTGGTTGCTGGAAGCTTGAAATCAGACGCTGACCGCCGCCTCGCCACGCGCCGCCGCCAGCGCCTGTTCACCGAGCGGCCAGGCGTCGGGGCCGTGGCGCGGGGTGTGATCCATCAGCACGTTGCCGACCTCGTAGACGAAGTTGCGCGTGCCGCGATAGCCCACGTAGCACTTGTGCGAATTGCCGATGCGGTCGAAGGTCGGGATGCCCAGGCGAAACAGCGGCTTGCCCAGCCGCTCGGCCGCCTGGCGGCCATGCGAGTGCGTCATCAGCAGGTCGCAGCCGGCGGCCTTGGCGGCCATCTCGAAATCCTCGAGATCGCCGACGATGACCTCGTTGCTCGGCAAACGTGCCAGCAGCGGCGAGGCGGTCGTGGTCACGCACACCGCCAGCCCGGCGCCCATCTCGGTCAAAAAGCTGCCGATGGCCCACAGCAGATCGGGCTCGGCACCGAGCGCGATCTTGACGTTGCCGAAGTGGAAATGGCCGTCGAGCATCGCGTCGACCAGCTGGCTGCGCTGGCGCTTGATGCGCGTGGGCACGGGGCGGCCGGACAGCGTGGTCAGATGCCGGATCAGTGCGTCGGTGGCGGTCAGGCCGGTGAGCCGGTCGAACAGCGTGTACGGCACGCCGCAGCGCTTCTGCAGCGCCTCGGCGGCCGGGCGCATCTGCTCGCCGATCGCCAGCGTGTGGGCCGCGGCGCCGAGCTGCTGCATGTCCGTCAGCGACGTGCCGCCGAGCGTGGTGCCCAGCCAGTCGTCGGGTATGTGGCCGTCGAGCGAGCCCGACACATCGGGCACGAAAGTCGGCTTCAGCCCGAAAGCCTCGATCAGCTCGCGCAACTCCTCGATGTCACCCGGCGTCAGGTGGCAACCCGGCAGCACGTTGATGCGGTCCGGCAGGCGCGGCAGATCGGTGTGCGGCAGTTGCGACACCAGCGTCGTCACGGCCTTGGCCCAGCCATCTTGAAACGCACCGGCGTAGTCGGGCGTGCTGACGTAGACGATCGCGGTGTCGGCGAGCTCGGGGTGCTTCTTGCGCGCCAGCGTCAGGTAGCCCTCGACGTCGTCGCCCTTGGTTTCGGTCAGCCCCGTCGAGCAGATCGCGATCAGCTGCGGCTTGGCGCGGCTGCGGATGTTGAGCAAGGCGCGCTCGATGTTGTCGTAGCCACCCATGATGGTGGTGGTCTCGTTCATCGCGGTGGTCTGCAGCGGGATCGCCTCCTTGAAATGCCGCACCAGCAGCACCAGGCCGAACGAGGTGCAGCCCTGCGAGCCGTGCATCACCGGCATGCAGCTCGCCAGCCCCATGAAGGCGTAGGCAGCACCGAGCGGCTGGCTCATCTTGAGCGGGTTGACCGCGCAGGACTTCTTCGATTCGACGACGTGGGCCATTGCAGGACTTTCGGAAGCGGGGCTTGCCGGAGTCGTCGCACGAACGATGCCAGATCAGAAAGTCCTTGTCTGACAGGCACTTGGGGTCATCATGGAGTACGGAAGAAAGCACACATGGCACTGTTTGGCTGGTTTGACACAAAACAGCCACTCGGACCGGTGGGCTGCAAAGCATGGGCACCCGTGACACAGATCAAATCGACGAAGATGGCAGACGGCTCTTGCGGATGCCGTTCAAGTATTCGTGCCGAAGGCCGAAGCCATGGCCTGATATTGGCTGATCCCCCCCATTTCCGAGACTCCCGATGGCGACACTTCTCTGGCTGCAGACCGGCTCGTGTGGCGGCGACTCGCTGGCCATCCTGAGCGCCGACTCGCCCAGCCTCGAACAGCTGCTCGACAGCTATTCGATCGAGCTGCTGTGGCACCCCTCGCTTTCGAACGGGCATGCCCGGCGGCTCGACCGGGTCATCGACCAGATCCTGGCCGGCGAGCAGGCGCTCGACATCCTGTGCGTCGAAGGCAGCATCATCACCGGGCCGCGTGGCACCGGGCTCTACGACCCGTGGCGCGGCGGCGCCAAGATGAACCTCGTGCGCGACCTGGCCGCCAAGGCCGGCGCCGTGGTGGCGATGGGCACCTGCGCCGCGTACGGCGGCATCCACGCGGCGCCGCCGAACCCGTCGGACTGCACCGGCCTGCAGTTCGACCACGAACAGCCCGGCGGGCTGCTCGGGCCGGGCTGGCGCTCGCGCAGCGGCATGCCGGTGATCAACGTGGCCGGCTGCCCGGCCCATCCGCACGCGATGACGCAGACCCTGGCAGCGCTGGCGGCCGGCCTGCCGCTCGAGCTGGACGCGATCCATCGCCCGGTTTCGCACTTCAGCACCATGGTGCACCAGGGCTGCACGCGCAACGAATACCACGAGTACAACATCGAGGACAGCACGCCCGGCGGCAAGGCCTGCATGTTCTTCAACCTCGGTTGCCAGGGGCCGCTGACACGCGCGGTCTGCAACACCGACCTCTGGAACGGCGTGAGCAGCAAGACCCGCGCAGGCGTGCCGTGTTTCGGCTGCACCTCGCCGAACTTCCCGCACGACGGCGACCTGTTCAGCACCGAGAAGATCGGCGACGTGCCGATCCGGCTGCCGCTGGGGGTGGAGCGGCCGCGCTACATGGCCTACAAGAACCTGGCGCGTTCGGCCGCCCCGCCGCGGGTGCGCAACAAGAAGATGGAACCTTGACGTCCACAGCTGGAGCACGCACATGGCACGCATCGAACTGAACGTCGACCTGAACCGGGTCGAGGGCGACCTGTCGATCCAGGTGACGCTCGAAGACGGCGTGGTGGTGGCGGCCCGCACCGCCGGCACGATGTACCGCGGCTTCGAGCAGATCCTGCTCGGGCGCACGCCGCGCGACGCGATGGTGATCACCCCGCGGGTGTGCGGCATCTGCGGCACGGCGCATCTGTATGCGGGCGTGCTGGCGCTGGAACAGGCCTGGAACACGCCGGTGCCACCCAACGCGACGCGCATCCGCAACCTGTGCCTGATCGCCGAAGGCCTGCAGAACGACCTGCGGCAGACCTTCCTGTTTTTCGCGCCCGACCTGTGCCACCCGCGCTACGCGGGCGATGTGCTGTTCGAGCCGATGATGCGGGCCTTCGAGCCGTTCAAGGGCGACATCTACCGCGAGACGCTGGCGATGACACGCCGCGTGCTGGAGATCGTCGCGCACTTCGGCGGCCAGTGGCCGCATTCGTCCTACATGCTGCCCGGCGGCGTGGTGACGCCGCCGGACACCCGCCGGCTGATCGCCTGCCGTTCGGTCATCGACCAGCTGCAGCGCTGGTACGAGCAGCGCATCATCGGCGCCGGCCTGGACGAATGGATGGCGCTCGGCTCGGCCGATGCGCTGTTCGAGTGGCTGGAGCGCCCCGGCCCGGCCAACGCCGCGCTCGGGCTGATCACCCGCTTCCTGCGTTCGCAGGGCATGCACCGGCTGGGCATCGGCACGCCGCACATGATCTCGTTCGGCGCTTGGTGCGACCCGCAGCGCTGGGGTCCACCTTATGACGCGCACCTGCTGCCAGGCGGCTTCTACGACAGCGACAGCGGCCAGGTCCAGCCGCTCGACCCTTCGCTGGTGACCGAGCATGTGCGCCACTCCTGGTTCAAGCCCTACGAAGGCGGGCGCCATCCCTACGAGGGCGAGACGGTGCCCGACTACCAGCCCGACAGCGACCGCTACAGCTGGGCCAAGGCGCCGCGCTATGGCGGCCGCGTGGTGCAGACCGGCCCGCTGGCCGAGCTGCTGATCGGCGGCGACGCGCTGGTGCGCGACCTGCACGCCACCGAGGGCGCGGGCGCCTGGCTGCGCCAGTTCTCGCGCGTGCGGCGCATCGGCTTCGAACTGCGCCAGGCACGCCGCATGCTCGACGAGCTGGGCGCGCATCTGGGCGAGCCGCATTTCGTGCCGCCCGCGCCGGGTACCGAAGTCGACGGCCAGGGCTGCGGCCTGGTGATGGCCGCACGCGGCGCGCTGGGGCATTGGGTGCGGATCGAAAACGGCGTGATCCAGAAGTACCAGATCGTCACGCCCACGGCCTGGAACGCCTCGCCGCGCGACAGCGACGGCGTGCCGGGGCACTGGGAGTCGAGCCTGGTGGGGCTGAAAGTGCAGGACCCCGACGACCCGATCGAGATCGGCCACCTGATCCGCTCGCACGACCCCTGCCTGGTCTGCACGGTGCACTTCGTCGACAGTGGCCGACAGCTGACGATTGGCGCGTGAGACAGCCCATGCGACGACACCTGCTCTGCTTCGGCAACGAGCTGCACGGCGACGACGGCTTCGGCCCGGCCGTGGGCCGGCGTCTGCTCGCGCAGCCCTTGCCGCGGCCGTGGGAACTGCATCAGATCGGCACGCGCGGGCTCGACGCGCTGTCGCTGCTGCTCGACTGCGAGGCCGCCATCGTCATCGACGCCGCCGCGCCGCACGGCCAGCCGGGCCGGCTGCGCGAACTCGATGTGTCGGCGGTGGCGACCGAAGCGTCGATCGTCGGCCACGGCATGGGCCTGGGCTTCGTGCTGCGGGCCTTGCAGGCCAGCGGCGAGCCACGGCCCGCGCTGCGCATCCTGACCGCCGAGATGGCCGACGTGAGCCCGTTCCGCATGAGCCTGTCGCCGGCGGTGGCCGAGGCCGTCGATGCGGCCGTGGTGCAGATCCGGCTTTGGATGAGCGACGATGCAGCGCCTTGCTGAAGGCCGCCCGCCGCACCGCTGTCCCTGTTGCATCTGACCATGGGTTCGCTCCATCCCACGCTGCCGGCGCCGACCGCGGCGACCCGCTGCGCGCCGCTCGACGAGGCGGCCGCGCTGCGCCTGGAGATCGAGGCCCTGCGGCTGGCCAACGCCGCGCTCGAATCCCAGCTGCTGGCAGGCTCCGAACAGGCCGAATCGATGTTCGTCCAACTGGAGCGGCAACGCAACGCGCTGCGTGACGCCCATGGCCGCGAGCAGGCGCTCTCGGCCTTCGCGCAGCGCGTCATGGACACCGTCGGCGGTGTCGTCATCGCGCTCGATCCGCAAGGGCGGCTGCGACAGCGCAACCGCCACTGCCAGAACGATCTGGCGCCACTGCCCGAGGGCAGCAGCGTCGACCTGCTGCTGCATCCGCAGGATCTCGCCGCCCTCGAGGCGGCGCTGCCGCACCTGCCGTGGCAGGTCCATTCGGTGCTGTTCGAGACCGTGCGCCGCCAGGGCGGCTACCGGGCCGAGCACCAGTTCGCGATGCGCGACGGCAGCTACCGCTACCACCTGGTCGAGGCGGCGATGCTCTACAGCGCCCAGAACAAGGAGGAAGGCGCGGTGCTCAGCGGCACCGACATCTCCGAGCTCAAGCGGCAGGAGCAGCACCTGCGCGCCAGCGATGCGCGCTTCAACCAGGCCGAACACGTGGCCCGCGTCGGCAGCTGGGATCTCGTGCCACACACCGGCGCGATGACCTGGTCGGTCGAGATGGCCCGCATCTTCGACATCACCGCGCAGCCGCACGCGTCGCACGATGCAGCCGGCGCATCGGTGTACTCGCAGGCAGACTTTCTCGCGGCCGTTCATCCCGACGAACGGGCGCGGGTGGTCGCGGCGCAGGCCGCTGCGAGCGCCGAGCACCGGCCCTGCGACATCGAGTTCCGCATCGTCACGTCCGGCGGCAAGATGAAATGGGTGCACCTGCGCTCGACCACCTTCCACGGCGACGACGGCCGGCCGCTGCGCAGCGTCGGCACCGTGCAGGACATCACCGAACGCCGCCAGGCCGAAGACGAGATGCGACTGGCTGCGAGCGTGTTCGACAACAGCCTCAACGCCATCCTGATCGCCGATGCCAACGGCCGCATCCGCAAGGTCAACCGGGCCTTCACCGCCATCACCGGCTACACCGCCGAAGAGGCGGTCGGCGACACGCCGCGGCTGATGAAGTCCGGCCTGCACTCGCCGGGCTTCTATGGCGAGATGTGGGCCGAGCTGCAGGCATGCGGAAAGTGGGACGGCGAGCTGATGAACCAGTGCAAGGACGGCCGGATCATCTCGGTGCGCGAAAGCATCGCCGCCGTGCACGACCCGGCCGGCGCGGTGGCCTACTACATCGGCATCTTCCACGACATCACCGAACAGAAGGCCTCGGCGCAGCGCATCCACCAGCTGGCCTATTACGACGTGCTGACCGGCCTGCCCAACCGGGCGCTGCTGATGGACCGCTGTCAGCACGAACTGGCGCGCGCCATGCGCGACGGCAAGCGGCTGGCCGTGCTGTTCCTCGACCTCGACCGCTTCAAGCACATCAACGACAGCCTGGGCCACCCGGTCGGCGACGGCCTGCTGCGTGCGGTGGCCCAGCGCCTGCAGGGCACGCTGCGCGACTCCGACACCATCGCCCGGCTCGGCGGCGACGAGTTCATCGTGCTGCTGGAGCACGTCGAGACCAGCGCCGGCGTGGAGCTGGCGGCGCGGCGCATCCTGGATGCGTTCCGCGATCCGTTCCAGCTCGAGGAACACCGCCTGTCGGTGGGCGCGAGCGTGGGCATCAGCCTGTTCCCCGACCATGCGTCGGACATCACCAGCCTGTTCAAGTACGCCGACCTCGCGCTGTACCAGGCCAAGGCGGCCGGCCGTGGCGACTTCCGCTTCTTCGAGCCGCGTTTCAACGACGCCGCGAAAGACCGCATGCGGCTGGAGCGGGAGCTGCGCCAGGCCCTCGAGCGCAACCAGCTGAGCCTGCAATACCAGCCGGTCTTCGCCCTGCCCGACGGACGGCTCGCAGGCGCCGAGGCGCTGCTGCGCTGGACGCATCCGGCGCTGGGCTCGGTCTCGCCCGCCACCTTCATCCCCATCGCCGAGGACAGCGGTCTGATCGTGCCCATCGGCGCCTGGGTGCTCGAACAGGCCTGTCGCCAGGCGCGCCAGTGGCTCGACGCCGGGCTGGATCCGGGCGTGATCGCCGTCAACCTGTCGGGCATGCAGATCCAGCGCAACGACCTGGTCGACACGGTGAGCTCGGTGCTGGCGCGCACCGGCCTGCCGGCGTGCCACCTGGAGCTCGAGATCAGCGAGTCCTACATCACGCGCCATGCCGAGTCGGATCTGCAGCGGCTCGGGCAGCTGCGCGCGCTCGGCGTCTCGATGGCGATCGACGACTTCGGCACCGGCCAGACCTCGCTCGGCCACCTGCGGCGCCTGCCGGTCAGCAAGCTGAAGATCGACCGATCCTTCATGGCCGACATCGAGCACGATGCGGCCGCCGCAGCCGTGACGCGCGCCATCATCGGCCTGGGCCATGGCCTCGGGCTCACCGTCGTGGCCGAAGGCGTCGAGAGCGCGGCCCAGGAAAGCGCCCTCGTCGCGCAGCACTGCGACCTGGTGCAAGGCTTCCGCTACGCCAGGCCGCTCGACGCGCCGGTGTTCGCCGCGCTGTGTGCCCGCCCGCAGCCCCTGCGGTGACGCTCAGGCCGGTGCCGCCTCGGCCGCCAGCTGCGCGGCGTCCTGCTCGACCAGCAGCGGGTCGACCGCCTCCCACGGCGCGGGTGTGCGCACCTGCGCCCACATCGGGTTGAAGAGCGCCTTGTCGATCTCCGCGATCATCGTCACCATGCCTTCGTAGCCGGCAAAGGCGTGGTGGCGTTCCTGGTTGATGTCCATCCAGGGCATGCGCGCCTTCAGCGCGACGAACTGGCTGCGGCCGCCGCTCAACATGATGTCGGCCTTCGCGTCGCGCAGCATCGCGTACATCTGGCGCGGCGTCATGTCGTCGATCATGTGGGCGTCGGCATCGTCGCCCATGATGTCCTTGAGCTTGCGCTTGTCTTCCTGGGTCGATTTCTTGACGCTGGTGCCGACCACTTCGAGGCCGGCTTCCTGCAGCGCCGAGACCACGCTCCAGCTCTTGACGCCGCCGGTGATCAGCAGCACCTTCTTGCCCGCGAGCCGCTGCTTGTAGGCGCGGATGCGCTCGAAGGCACGCGCTTCCTCGACCGCGATCAGCGCCTCGGTGCGGTCCTTCAGATCACTCGGTGCGCCGGTCTGAACCAGCAGCCGGGCGATCTCGCGCAGCGTGGTGCTCATGTCGCTGATGCCGTAGAACGAGCCTTCGAAATACGGGATGCCCCAGCGCTGCGCCATCTTGGTGGCGATGTTGATCATCGACTTGGAGCACACCATCATGTTGGCGCGGGCACGGTGCGCGGAGGCCACCTCGGCGTAGCGGCCATCGCCCGAGATGCAGCTGAGGATGCGCACGCCCAAGGCGTCGAGCAGCGGCTTGACCTGCCAGAGTTCGCCGCTCAGGTTGTACTCGCCGATGATGTTGATGTCGTACGGCGTGGTGACTTCGGGCTCGATGGTGCCGACCACGTGGTCGAGCAGCGCCTCGGCGCCGAGCTTGTTGCCCAGGTTCTTCGGGCCGGCGAAACCGGGTGCGTTGACGGGGATCACCGGCTTGCCGAACTTCTCGGTGGCGCGCTTGCAGACCGCCTCGATGTCGTCGCCGATCAGGCCGGTCACACACGTCTGGTAGACGAAGATCGCCGGCGGATTCACCTTCTCGATGATCTCGCGGATGGCCTTGAACAGGCGCTTCTCGGCGCCGTAGATGACGTCGAGTTCGTTGATGTCGGTGGTGAAGCCGGTGCGGTAGGTGGTCGCACCCGACGACGCGCTGTGGCGGTTGTCCCAGCTGTTGCCCTCGCAGGCGATCGGGCCGTGCACCAGGTGCGCCACGTCGACGATCGGCTGCAGCGCGATCTTGGCGCCGTCGAAGGCGCAGCCGCCCGCCGCGGCGCCGGGCGTGAGCTGCTTGGTGCAGCCCTTCTTGCGTTCCTTCTCGCTCTTGGCCTGGTTCTTGTCGCAACCGGGCTCGTCGAACACTTCGGCGATCTTGGCTTTGAGGGATGCGGACATGCGGGTTTCCTGGCTGGGCAACGGGTCGAACCGGCGGTTCGAGCGAGCTGTTGCAGCTTCGATGCCAGGCCGGAAAGCCCCGCCACATCAAGCACTTGCCTCGACAAGAGGCGATCGCACCTTGCACGGCAACCGCACCGCCGAGGCATTTGGCGGCTTTGCGACAAATGCGCGGCCGGCGCGAACAACCCCACCGACGTCAACCCGGATGGCATGCCACGGCGGATGGGAATAACCTGCACCGGTGGTTTGTTGATCCCCGTCAAATCGACCCGGGCGATCAGCTGACACAGTCGAACCTGTCGAACTTGACCGAAATCACGAACATGAGCATCCTTGGCGCCATCATCCGCACCCGCATCGGCAACGTCGCCGATGTCGCGCAGCAGTTGCAAGGCTGCGCGGGTGTCGATCTGGCGCTGAACCCCGGCGATGGCCGGCTCGTGATCGTGCTCGAAGACTGCGAAGTCGACGGCCTCGTCAAGACCGCTGCCGAACAGCTGGCGGCGATCGCGTTGTGGCCCGACGTGCTCAACACATCGCTGGTCTACGAATACTCCGGCCCCGATTCGCCCGCGCCCGCAGGGGCAGAAGGCGTCGACTTCAAGGCCTGGCGTCGCAGCCTGGCCGAGATCGCCGGCCAGCCGGCCGGCCCGACCTGATCCGATCCGAACCGATGGCGCGCAGGTCCGCGCGCCGACTTGAACTGGTTCAAGGACAGCAATGACGCTGTGGGTCAGCATGCGTGCTGACCGTCTGAACCCGATCCCAGACTCACACCCACCCAGCCCGCGTGCGCATGTGCCACGCGGCGGAGACGCCATCATGCAATCGAATCGCCGTGACTTTCTGAAGGCCCAGGCCCTGGCCGCGAGCGCTGCTGCCGCAGGCATCCCGATCGTGGTCGAAGCCGCCAACGGCACCGCCGCGCCCAAGACCGCCGCCGACGTGGCCGTGCGCTGGGACAAGGCGCCGTGCCGCTTCTGCGGCACCGGCTGCGCGGTGATGGTGGGCGTGCAGGAAGGCAAGGTCGTGGCGACGCAGGGCGACCCCGAGGCGCCGGTCAACCGCGGCCTCAACTGCATCAAGGGCTACTTCCTGTCCAAGATCATGTACGGCCGCGACCGCCTGCAGACCCCGCTGCTGCGCAAGAAGAACGGCGTCTACGACAAGGAAGGCGACTTCGTGCCGGTGAGCTGGGACGAGGCCTTCGACATCATGGCAGCCAAGTGGAAAGAGACGCTCAAGACCGACGGCCCGACCGGCATCGGCATGTTCGGCTCGGGCCAGTGGACGGTCTGGGAAGGCTACGCCGCCGCCAAGCTGTGGAAGGCGGGCTTCCGCTCCAACAACCTCGACCCGAACGCGCGCCACTGCATGGCCAGCGCGGTGACCGGCTTCATGCGCACCTTCGGCATCGACGAGCCGATGGGCTGCTACGACGACATCGAGCAGTCCGACGCCTTCGTGCTGTGGGGCAGCAACATGGCCGAGATGCACCCGATCCTGTGGAGCCGCATCACCGACCGGCGCCTGAGCAACCCGCACGTCAAGGTGGCGGTGCTGTCGACCTATGAACACCGCAGCTTCGACCTGGCCGACCAGGCCATGATCTTCAAGCCGCAGACCGACCTGGCGATCCTGAACTACATCGCCAACTACATCATCACGAACAAGAAGGTCAACACCGAGTTCGTCAAGAAGAACATCAACTTCAAGAAGGGCGCCACCGATATCGGCTACGGCCTGCGCCCCGGGCACGCGCTCGAGAAGGACGCCACCTCCAACGGCTACCCCGGCGCCGACGGCAAGCCCAAGGGCAACCCGAACGACAGCACGCCGATCTCGTTCGACGAGTACGCCAAGTTCGTCTCCGAATACACCGCCGAGAAGGTCAGCGAGATCTCCGGCGTGACGGTCGAGCAGCTCAAGGCGCTGGCCGAGCTGTACGCCGACCCGAAGGTCAAGGTGGTGTCGTACTGGACGATGGGCTTCAACCAGCACACGCGTGGCACCTGGGCCAACAACATGGTCTACAACATCCACCTGCTGACCGGCAAGATCAGCCAGCCGGGCAACGGCCCGTTCTCGCTGACCGGCCAGCCCAGCGCCTGCGGCACCGCACGCGAGGTCGGCACCTTCGCGCACCGCCTGCCGGCCGACATGGTGGTGACCAACCCCGAGCACCGCCATCACGCCGAGGAGATCTGGGGCCTGCCCGAGGGCACGATCCCCGACAAGATCGGCCTGCACGCGGTGGCACAGAGCCGCGCGCTGAAGGACGGCAAGCTCAAGTGCTACTGGGTCACGACCAACAACAACATGCAGGCCGGGCCGAACATCAACGGCGAGATCCTGCCGGGCTGGCGCAACCCGAAGACCTTCATCGTCGTCAGCGACCCCTACCCGACCGCCTCCGCGATGGCCGCCGACCTGGTGCTGCCGGCAGCGATGTGGGTCGAGAAGGAAGGCGCCTTCGGCAACGCCGAGCGCCGCACCCAGGTGTGGCGCCAGCAGGTCAGCGCGCCGGGCGAGGCCCGCTCCGACCTGTGGCAGATGATGGAGTTCAGCAAGCGCTTCAAGATCGAGGACGTCTGGACGGCCGAGCTGATCGCCAAGAAGCCCGCGGTCAAGGGCAAGACGCTGTTCGACGTGCTGTTCAGGAACGGCAAGGTCGACAAGTACCCGCTGGCCGACCTGACCAAGGTCAACGCCAAGTACATCAAGGACTACACCAACGACGAGTCCAAGGCCTACGGCTTCTACGTGCAGAAGGGCCTGTTCGAGGAGTACGCCGAGTTCGGCCGCGGCCACGGTCATGACCTGGCACCGTTCGACGTCTATCACGAGGTGCGCGGCCTGCGCTGGCCGGTGGTGGACGGCAAGGAGACGCTGTGGCGCTTCCGCGAGGGCTACGACCCGTACGTGAAGAAGGGCGAGGGCGTCAAGTTCTACGGCCACAAGGACGGCCGCGCGAACATCTTCGCCCTGCCCTACCAGCCGGCGGCCGAGTCGCCGGACAAGGAATACGACCTCTGGCTGTGCACCGGCCGCGTGCTCGAGCACTGGCACACCGGCACGATGACGCGGCGCGTGCCCGAACTGCACCGCGCCGTGCCCGAAGCGCAGCTGTTCATGCACCCCGACGACGCCAAGGCACGGGGCCTGCAGCGCGGCATGAAGGTCAAGATCGCATCGCGCCGCGGCGAGATCTTGCTGGCGGTCGAGACCAAGGGCCGCAACAAGGTGCCGCGCGGGCTGGTGTTCGTGCCCTTCTTCGACGAAGGCAAGCTGATCAACAAGCTCACGCTCGACGCCACCTGCCCGATCTCGAAAGAGACCGACTTCAAGAAATGCGCCGTGAAGGTCGTGCGCGCCTGAACCCGCTGAAAGACCGATCGTGAAACTGAGCCGTCGCGAGGTGCTGCAAGGCGCCGCCAGTGCCACCACCGCCGCCTTGATCGCGGGCGGTGCGGCGCTGGCCGGACGGCCTGCGCTGGCGCGCCCGGCGCAGGCGCTGCGCCCGCCCGGCGCGATCGACGAGCCGCAGTTCCTGGGCGCCTGCATCCGCTGCGGCCTGTGCGTGCGCGACTGCCCGCCGGCCAACCTCAAGCTCAGCGCCTGGGGCGACGGCCTGGCGCGCGACGTGGCGATCGGCACGCCCTACTTCGTGGCGCGCGAGATCCCCTGCGAGATGTGCGAGGACATCCCGTGCGTCAAGGCCTGCCCGACCGGCGCGCTCGACCCCGCGCTGACCGAGATCACGAAGGCGAAGATGGGCGTGGCGGTGCTGATCGACCAGGAGAACTGCCTGAACTTCCTGGGCCTGCGCTGCGACGTCTGCTACCGCGTCTGCCCGGTGATCGACCAGGCGATCACGCTCGAGAACATCCACAACCCGCGCAGCGACCGCCACGCGATGCTGCTGCCCACCGTGCACGCCGAGGCCTGCACCGGCTGCGGCAAGTGCGAGAAGAGCTGCGTGCTCGAACAGGCCGCGATCAAGGTGCTGCCGGTGGCGATCGCGCGCGGTGAACTCGGCCACCACTACCGCAAGGGCTGGGAGTCGCAGAACCAGACCGACGTGCCGCACTTCAACACGCCCGAGGTGCGGCGATGAGCGCCGGCGAAGCCGTGCGCATGAAGGGCTGGTGGCTGGCGCACCGTTTCCTCCTGCTGCGCCGCGCCAGCCAGCTGGGCATCTTCACGCTGTTCCTGCTCGGTCCGATGGCGGGCGTGTGGATCGTCAAGGGCAACCTGGCGTCGAGCCTGACGCTCGACGTGCTGCCGCTCACCGACCCCTTCGTGCTGGCGCAGGTGCTGGCTACGCGCCACCTGCCCGAGCTCAGCGCGCTGATCGGCGCGGCGATCGTGATCGCGTTCTATGCGCTGGTCGGCGGGCGGGTGTTCTGCTCGTGGGTCTGCCCGGTCAACATCGTCACCGACAGCGCCGCGTGGCTGCGCCGGCGCCTGAACATCGGCAGCGGCCGCGCGCCGCGCAACAACCTGCGCCACTGGCTGCTGGGCGCCGTGCTGCTGGCCAGCGCGGCGAGCGGCATGGCGGTGTGGGAGACGGTCAACCCGGTCTCGATGACGCAGCGCGCGCTGATCTTCGGCGGCAGCGTGGCCTGGGGCATCACCGCGGCGGTGTTCCTGTTCGACCTGCTGGTGGCGCCGCGCGGCTGGTGCGGCAGCCTCTGCCCGGTCGGCGCCGCCTACGCGCTGATCGGCCACAAGAGCGTGGTGCGCGTGAGCGCGCGCCACAGCAGCCGGTGCAACGACTGCGCCGACTGCTATGCGGTCTGCCCCGAGCCGCAGGTGATCCCGATCGCCCTCAAGGGCAAGGGCGGCGCACTCCCGGTGATCGCCGACCCGGCCTGTACCAACTGTGGCCGCTGCATCGATGTCTGCGGCCCCGATGTCTTTACCTTCACCCACCGACGAGATACCCGGAGAGACTGATGAACACCGTGATGCCACAAATGGCGCGACAACTGGCCAAGCTCGTTCTGGCCGCCGGACTGGTGTGGATGGGTGCCGACCTGGCCAGCGCAGCCGACGCGCCCGCATCGGCCCCCGTCAAGCTGCAGGGCCTGCGCGGCGGCACGCCGCTCAACCAGGACAACCCGCCCGAGGGTGCGCGCCAGGAGCGTGACCACGGCCCGGCCGACCGCGATTTCGTGCAGCAGCCGCCGCTGATCCCGCACACCACGGCGGGCTACCAGATCACCAAGAACTACAACAAGTGCATGGACTGCCACGCCTGGCAGAAGACCAAGGTCAGCGGTGCGACCAAGGTCAGCGTCACGCACTTCCGCACCCGCGAGGGACAGGAACTCGACAACATCAGCCCGCGCCGCTACTTCTGCACCCAGTGCCACGTGCCGCAGACCGACGCCCGGCCGCTGATCGACAACACCTTCCAGCGCGCCCGTGGGCTGCAGTGACCCGGCGACCAGGAGATCACGATGGCTGACAACAACAAGACTTCATCGACTGCGCAGGGCGGACTCGTCGCACGGCTGTGGAAATGGCTCTGGCTGCCGGGCACGCTGATGCTGATCGGCGCCTTCGGCGCGGGCATCGTGTTCTGGGGCGGCTTCAACACCGCGATGGAATACACCAACCGCGAGGAGTTCTGCATCTCGTGCCACGAGATGAAGGAGAACGTGTTCGTCGAATACCGCAACACCATCCACTACCAGAACCGCACCGGCGTGCGCGCCACCTGCCCGGATTGCCACGTGCCCAAGGAATGGGGCCCGAAGATCTACCGCAAGATCCAGGCGAGCAACGAGGTGCTGCACAAGATCCTGGGCAGCATCGACACGCCCGAGAAGTTCAACGCCAAGCGTGCCGTGCTGGCCCAGCATGAATGGGACCGGATGAAGCGCACCGACAGCCGCGAGTGCCGCAACTGCCACAACTTCACCTACATGGACTACGCCGAGCAGAACAGCCGCGCGGCCACCCGTCACCAGGTGGCGTTCACCGCGGGCCAGACCTGCATCGACTGCCACAAGGGCATCGCGCACACGCTGCCCGAGGTCGAGCAGCACATCGGTGCCCCCAAGGAAGCGCCGGCCGACCCGAGCACGCCAGGGGTGATCAACCCCAACGAAGCCGCCGTGGCAGCGGCCTCGGCCGCGTCGGCAGCATCCAGGCCCTGACGGGCCCGTCCTACTGCTTGGCGCCGAACAGTTCCTGCGGACCCGGGCCTTCGGGCTCGTTGTGCGCAATGCCGTAATGGCAGTCGATGCAGGTCTTGCCTTCGGCAAAGCCCTTGGCGTGACGGGCCTTGGCCTTGTCGGTCTGCTTGTCCGGGCTCATGGCCGTGGCGGTGTGGCAATTGCGGCATTCCAGAGAATCGGTCTCCTTCATGCGCTTCCAGACATGGGACGCCATTTCGGCACGCTTGGCCTCGAACTTCTCGGGCGTGTCGATGCTGCCGACGATCTTGCCGTAGACCTCGCCGGACGCCTGGATCTTGCGGGCCACCTTGTGCACCCAGTCCTTGGGCACGTGGCAGTCGGCGCACACGGCACGCACGCCGCTGCGATTCGAATAGTGGATCGTTTCCTTGTACTCGACGTAGACCGTGCTCTGCATCTCGTGGCACGAGATGCAGAACGCCATCGTGTTGGTGGCCTCCATGCCGGTGTTCAAGCCGCCCCAGAAGACGATGCCCGAGGCGAACCCGGTCAACAGGAGCGTGAGCACCGAGAAGGTGGCGCTGGGGCGCCGCAGCGCATTCCAGAGGCGGCGCAATGCGCCCGGGCTGTCGGCCATGCGAGGCTTTCGAAAGAAGTTGTCGACGCGCGCGTCAGCGCGACAGGATCCACTGCACCACGTTGCGGATCTCGGCCTCGTTCTTGGTCTTCAAGGCCACGTGTTCTTCTTCCACGCCGTCGATCTTGATCTTGGGATTGGTGGTCAGGTGGGTGTGGAGCTTGGCTTCGGCATCGGCCTTGCCCTTGTACTTGCCGGCCACTTCCTTGAAGGACGGACCGTCCTTCTTCTTGTCGACCGAGTGGCACTTCAGGCAATCGCTCTTCTTGGCCAGGGCGGCGGCCGCGGCGTCGTCGGCGGCGTGTGCGGCGCCTGACAGCAGCAGGGCACACAGACCGGCCGTGACGAGGCCGGCAAGGTTCGGGGTGTGGATTCGATGATTCACGGTCAACTCCGGCAGGTCGAGGAACTTCGCAGGCGCTGCGCAACAAGCGCGGCACTCGTTTTTCTTCTTGTTCGGGATCGGACCGACTGCTTGCCTTGGCCCCGCATCGACGCCACGGCATGCAAGACAAGCGAGTCGGCCGATGAACGGTTCGGTGCAGATTAGCAGTGCCGCAGGAATCGGGAAACGAAAATTCACAGCACGAATGCGTCGCCGCAACAAGCAGCCGGGCCTGCCCGAGCACCCGTCTTGCGCGTCAAACTGCCGGGATCGCGCTGCCGAGCAAGCCGCCGTAGCGCAGGCCCACCTGCGCGTGCTCGCGCATCAGCGCCTCCACGCGCGCCGATTCGCGCCGCTCCAGCGCGTCGAACACCAGCCGGTGCTGCAGTTGGGCGACGCGCAGCTTGTCGAGCTCGCGGCCGAGCGCGTCGCGGTCGATGACGATCGAGTCGGCCGAAGCGAACGGCAGGTGGTCGTTGCGGGCGATCGCGTCGGCGATCACGCTGCTGCCCAGCGCCCGCACGAGGGTGCCGTGGAAGGCCGCGTTGAGCCGGCTCCAGGCGCCGATGGCGTCGTCGCTCAGGTGGCCGGGACGCAGCACCTGCTCGCCTTCGCGCAGGCAGTCGAGCAGGCGCGCGCGCACCTCGGCGCTCATGCCCTGTTCGGCCAGATGGCGCGCAGCCAGGCCTTCGAGCACGCCGCGCACCTCGACCGCATGCGCCACGTCGACCGCCGAGAACGCGCGCACCAGATAGCCGCGCTTGCCCGCCATCTGCAGCAGCCCCTCCTGCGCCAGCGTGCGAAACGCCAGCCGCACCGGCGTGCGCGACACCCCCAGCGCCTGCGCCACCGCCACCTCGGTGAGCCGCTCGCCGGCGGCGTAGCGGCCCTTGACGATGAACTGCCGCAGCGCCGTCAGCACGCTGATCGAATCGGCGGCATCCGGGCCGGCCGGCGGCTCGATTGGATCCAATACATCCGTTCTCAATTCCGACATGGGGGAATCCCGCTTGATTGTTGAGCCGAGATTGACATCATTGGATCCAATATTGCATCCGGAGACACCCGCAATGTTTGCCCGCAACGCCTGGTACGTGGCCTGCACGCCCGACGAGTTCGCCGACAAGCCGCTCGGCCGCACGATCTGCGGCGAGCCGCTGGTGTTCTACCGCGACGGCAGCGGTGCGGTCGCCGCGCTGGAGGATTTCTGCCCGCACCGCGGCGCGCCGCTGTCGCTCGGCCGCGTCTGCGAAGGCAGGCTGGTGTGCGGCTACCACGGCCTCGAGATGGGCTGCGACGGCAAGACCATCGCGATGCCGGGCCAGCGGGTGCGCGGCTTCCCGGCGATCCGCAGCTTTCCGGTGATCGAGCGCCACGGCTTCGTGTGGGTCTGGCCGGGTGACGCGGCCCGCGCCGACGCCGCGCTGCTGCCCGCCCTGCCCTGGGCCGACCACCCCGAGTGGGCCTACGGCGGCGGGCTCTACAACATCGGCTGCGACTACCGGCTGATGATCGACAACCTGATGGACCTGACGCACGAGACCTACGTGCACGCCACCAGCATCGGCCAGAAGGAGATCGACGAGGTGCCGTGCAGCACCCGCGTCGACGGCGACGAGGTCATCACCAGCCGCTTCATGAACGGCATCGAGGCGCCGCCGTTCTGGAAGATGGCGCTGCGCATGAACGGCCTGCCCGACGACCAGCCGGTCGACCGCTGGCAGATCTGCCACTTCACGCCGCCCAGCCACGTGCTGATCGAGGTCGGCGTGGCGCTGGCCGGCCACGGCGGCCACGCGGCGCCCGCCGAGGTCAAGGCGTCGAGCATCGTGGTCGACTTCATCACGCCCGAGACCGACGGCTCGATCTGGTATTTCTGGGGCATGGCGCGCCACTTCAAGCCGCACGACCCGTCGCTGACGACGCAGATCCGCGACGGCCAGGGCCGCATCTTTGCCGAGGACCGGGAGATGCTGGAGCGCCAGCAGGCCAACCTGACGCGCTGGCCCGATCGCAAGCTGCTGGCCCTCAACATCGACTCGGGCGGCGTGCAGGCGCGGCGCGTGATCGATCGCAAGATCGCCGAAGAACGTGCGCCATCGGGCGCGCCAGAGAGCAGCTGGTGAGCCCCGGCCTGCTCACCGTGCGCGTGGCGCGCAAGGCCGTCGAGGCGCTCGACATCGCCACCTTCGAGCTGGTGGCCGACGACGGCAGCGCGCTGCCGGCGTTTTCGGCCGGCGCGCACGTCGACGTGCACCTGCCGGGCGGCGTGGTGCGCCAGTACTCGCTGTGCAACGACCCCGGCGAGAGCCACCGCTACCTGATCGGCGTGCTGCGTGATGCCGCCTCGCGCGGCGGTTCGGTGGCGCTGCACGACGCGGTGCACGAGGGTGACCGGCTGCAGATCAGCGCACCCAAGAATCATTTTCCGCTCGCCCATGAGGCGCGCCGCAGCCTGCTGCTGGCCGGCGGCATCGGCATCACGCCGCTGCTGTGCATGGCCGAGCGGCTGGCCGTGATCGGCGCCGATTTCGAGCTGCACCACTGCACGCGATCGCGCGAGCGCACCGCCTTCGTCGGCCGCATCGACGCGTCGCGTTTCGCCGACCGCGTGCAGCGGCATTTCGACGATGGCGACGCGGCGCAGCGGCTCGATCTCGACGCCCTGCTCGGCCAGCCCGAGGCCGGTGTGCACGTCTACGTCTGCGGTCCGAAAGGTTTCATGGACGCGGTGCTCGGCCGCGCGCGCGATCGCGGCTGGCCGGCCGCGCAGATCCATTACGAATACTTCGGCGCCGAGCCGGTGGCGGCGCTGACGGGCGATGCGGCCTTCGAGGTGCAGCTCGCCAGCAGCGGCCGCATCGTGATCGTGCCGCCGGGGCAGAGCATCGTGCACGCGCTGGCCGAGGCCGGCGTGGCGGTGATGACCTCGTGCGAACAAGGGGTCTGCGGCACCTGCCTGACGCGCGTGCTCGAAGGCACGCCCGATCACCGTGACCTCTACCTCACACCCGAGGAACAGGCCGCCAACGACCAGTTCCTGCCCTGCTGCTCGCGCTCGAAATCGGCCCGGCTGGTGCTCGACCTGTGAGGCCGGGCGCGGCGCGGGTTGCCGATCGCCGGTCGCTGGTGTTTCCACGCTTGGCTGCCGCACCGCGGCCGGCCACCATCCCGACATTCAAGAACGGAGACGCTCCCATGAAATCACTGCTCCGCACCGGCCTGGCGATCGCCGCCGGCCTGGCCCTCTCGGGCGCCGCCCTGGCACAGGAAGTCACGCTCAAGTTCCACCACATCTGGAACCCGCAGGCGATGGCCTCGGTGAACGTGATCACGCCCTGGTGCGACAAGATCGCCAAGGAATCGGCCAACAAGATGAAGTGCCAGATCTTCCCGGCCATGAGCATGGGCGGCACGCCGCCGCAGCTGGTCGACCAGGTCAAGGACGGCGTGGCCGACGTCATCATCACGCTGCCGGGCTACACGGCCGGGCGTTTCCCGGCGCTCGAGGTGTTCGAGCTGCCGTTCATGACCAACTCGGCCGAAGTGGGCGCACGCGCCGCCTGGGACTACCTGCAGAAGTACGCGCTGAAAGAGTTCCCGGGCACCAGGATCCTGGCGATCTGGGTGCACGACGAGGGCTTCATCCACACCCGCGACAAGCCGGTCAAGACGATGGCCGACTTCAAGGGCCTGAAGATGCGCGCGCCCACGCGCCAGACCAACAAGCTGCTGTCGACGCTGGGCGCCACCCCGGTGGGCATGCCGCTGCCGGCGATCGTCGACTCGGTCAGCAAGGGCACGATCGACGGCTTCCTGCTGCCGTGGGAGGTGATGCCCTCGCTCAAGCTGCACGAGATGGTCAAGTACCACTCCGAGACCGACCCGAGCCGCGCGGCGCTCTACAGCGCGGTGTTCGTGTTCGCGATGAACCAGGCCAAGTACGACGCCCTGAGCCCCGAGCTCAAGGCGGTGATCGACGCCAACAGCGGCGCCGCCTACTCGCAGGCGATCGGCAAGATCTGGGACGGCAGCCAGGCCGCCGGCCGCAAGGCGGCGCAGGAGCGTGGCAACACCTTCACGATGATCCCCGCGGCCGAGCTCGACAACTGGATCAAGGCCTCGGCGCCGCTGTACGAAAGCTTCACGTCCGACATGGACAAGAAGGGCATGCCCGGCAAGCAGATGCTGCAGGACGCGCGCGACCTGCTGGTCAAGTACCGCAAGTGAGACCCGGCCGCGGCCTGAGCCGCGGCCCTGCCTGAGCCCGTCTCGACGCGCCCTCCGGGCGCGTCGTCTCGTGGGCCATCAACACGGACGGAGCCCCCATGCACCGACTTCTCAGGCACATCGCCTGGTTCTTTGCCCTCGCCGGTGGCGCGGTGGCCAGCGGCGTGGCGCTGATGGTCGTGGTCAGCATCGCCGGGCGGGCGCTGTTTGCGCAGCCGATCCAGGGTGATGTGGAGCTGACGCAGTTCGGCATCGCGCTGTGCATCTCGCTGTGCCTGCCGTGGTGCCAGCTGCACGGTGCCAACATCGTGGTCGACTTCTTCACCCAGCGCCTGCCGCAGCGTGGCGTGCGCGCGCTCGACGGCATCGGCGCGCTGCTGCTGGCGCTGATGTGCGCGCTGCTGTCGCTGCGCACGGCCGCCGGCGCCATCGCCGTCAGCGAGGCCGGCGAGACCACCATGATCCTCGGCCTGCCGATGGGCTGGAGCTACCTGATGCTGGCCCCCGGCCTCGGCCTGACCGCGCTGGTGGCGCTGTGGCAGGCCCAGCGCCTGCTGCGCGGGCTGAACGCGCATGTGGACGGGAGCGCGGCATGAACCCAGGTGAGATCGGCCTGCTGATGTTCGCCGGCATGCTGGTGCTGATGGCGCTGCGGGTGCCGATCGCCGCGGCCATGTTCATCCCCGGCGCGCTCGGCTACTGGGTGCTGACCAACGACATGGCGCTGCTCAACATGCTCAAGGGCAGCGCGGTGGCGCGGCTGACGGTGTACGACCTGTCGGTCATCCCGCTGTTCCTTCTGATGGGCCAGTTCGCCACCCAGGGCGGGCTGTCGCGGGCGCTGTTCAAGGCGGCGGCGGCGTTTGTCGGTCACATCCGCGGCGGGCTGGCGATGGCGGCCGTGCTGTCGGCGGCGGCCTTCGGCGCGGTCTGCGGCTCGTCGGTCGCCACCTCGGCCACCATCACGCAGGTGGCCTATCCGGAGATGAAGGCGCACGGCTACCACGGCCGCCTCACCACCGCCGCGCTGGCCAGCGGCGGCACGCTCGGCATCCTGGTGCCACCGTCGGTGCCGCTGGTGGTCTACGCCATCCTGACCGAGCAGAACATCGGCAAGCTGTTCGCCGCCGCGATGCTGCCGGCGCTGCTGGCGGTGATCGGCTACCTGGCGGTGATCGCGCTGGTCTGCCGCTGGCGGCCCGAACTGGCCACGCCCAGCGAGCCGCTGCCGTGGGCCGCGCGCTGGCGTGCGCTGCTGGGCGTGTGGCCGATCGCGCTGATCTTCGTGACCGTGTTCGGCGGCATCTACGGCGGCATCTTCTCGCCGACCGAAGCCGCCGCGGTGGGCGCGGTGGGCACCTTCCTGGCCGCGCTGGTGCGGCGCGAACTCGACCGAGCCGGCATCATCCGCAGCTTCCTGGGCACCGCCGAGACCTCGGCGATGGTGTTCATGATCTTCCTCGGCGCCGACATGATGAACTCGGCGCTGGCGCTCACGCAGATGCCCGCGCGCATCGCCGAATGGGTCGGCCACCTGCCGGTGGCGCCGCTGGTGATCGTGGGCGCCATCCTGGCGCTCTACATCCTGCTGGGCTGCGTGATGGACGAGCTGTCGATGATGCTGCTGACCATCCCGGTGATCTTCCCCGCCGTGATGAGCCTGGAGCTGTTCGGCCTGGCCGCCGAGCCCAAGGCGATCTGGTTCGGCATCCTGGTGCTGATGACGGTGGGCATCGGGCTGACGGCGCCGCCGGTAGGGCTGAACGTCTACGTCGTCAACAGCATCGCCAAGGATGTGCCGATGCACGAGACCTACAAGGGCGTGCTGCCCTTCCTGGCGTCGGACATGCTGCGGCTGCTGCTGTTGCTGTTCTTCCCGGGGCTCACGCTGGGCATGATCGGGCTGTTCTTCAGCTGAGGTGCGGGCCGGCGGTCTATAGTCTTTTGCAGTTTCGGATCGACTGCAGACCACAGGGAGCCCCGCATGATCAACCGTCCCCTTGCCCTCGTGGCGGCCGTCGCCGCCACGGCGGCACTGCTGCCGGGCTGCCAGCCCCAGCCCACCGTGACGCCGCCGGCGGCTTCGGCCCCGACGGCAGCGCGTGCGCCGCAGCCCGCCGGCGTGCCGGTGGTGGCGATGGCACCCGTGGACGTGCAGCGCCTGCTGGAGAAACGCATCACGCCGGCCTTCGTGCCCGGCCAGGTGGTGGTCAAGCTGAAAGCCGGCGTGCGCGCCGCGCCGATGGCCGCGCGCGAGATGGCACGGCTGCAGATCGAGCCGGCCCAGGCGCTGACCTCGGGCGGCGAGCGCATCTACCGCGTCACGCCCACCGCAGCGCGCTCGATGGGCGCAGGCGCCGTCACCGACCGCACGCTCGAACTGGTGCAGCAGATGGCGGCGCGGCCCGAGGTCGCCTACGCGCAGCCCAACTACCTGTTCCAGATCAGCGCGGTGCCCAACGACCCGGGCTACGCCCAGCAGTGGCACTACTTCGACAACGGCAGCGGCGCCGGCCGCTCGCCCGGCGGCATCAACCTGCCGCAGGTCTGGGACAGCAACAAGGGCTCGGCCGCGGTGGTGGTGGCGGTGATCGACACCGGCATCCTGAGCGCGCACCCCGACATCACCGGCTCGCCCAATCGGGTGGCCGGTTTCGACATGATCGGCGATCCCTTCATCGCCAACGACGGCGACGGGCGCGACAGCGACCCGACCGACCCCGGTGACGCCAGCGCCGCCGGCGAATGCGGTGCCGGCAGCACCGCGCAACCCGACAGCTGGCACGGCACCCACGTGGCCGGCACGGTCGGCGTGGGCCACACCGACAACGGCGTCGGCCTGGCCGGCGTCAACTGGAACGTCAAGCTGCAGGCGGTGCGCGTGCTCGGCAAGTGCGGCGGCACGATGGTCGACATCAACGACGGCATCCGCTGGGCCGCCGGCCTGCCGGTGCCGGGCGTGCCGCTCAACCCGACGCCGGCGCGGGTGATCAACCTGAGCCTGGGCGGCGGCACGCCGTGTTCGGCCTCGCCGGCCACGCAGTCGGCCATCAACGACGCGCTGGCACGCGGCGTGACGGTGGTGGTGGCCGCGGGCAACGAGGCCTCGGACGCGGCCGGCTTCGTGCCCGCCAGCTGCAACGGCGTGATCACGGTGGCGGCGAGCGATTTCCGCGGCCGGCTGGTGACGCGTTATTCGAACTACGGTGCGCGCATCGACATCCTGGCGCCCGGCGGCGACACCGCCCGCGACGACAACGGCGACGGCCAGAACGACGGCGTGCTGTCGATGGTGCAAGGCGGCTACGCGCGCTACAACGGCACCTCGATGGCCAGCCCGCACGTGGCCGGCGTGGCCGCGCTGATGCTGGCCAACCAGCCCGCACTGACCCCGGTGCAGGTGCGTGACGCGCTGAAAGCCTCGGCCCTGCCGCGCAGCGCCACCGACTGCCCGCAACCCTGCGGTGCCGGCCTGCTCAACGCCCGCGCGGCCCTCGGACCGGGCGCGCCGCCCCCGCCGCCCCCACCGACGGAGGTGGTGCTGGCGCCCCTCGCCATGAACGTCGCCATCGGCCAGAACGCGGCGCTGCTGGTCACGGTCACGGCCGGCAGCGCGCCGCTGGCGGGCAAGAACGTGACCTTGAGCTCGAACAACCCCGCCGTGGTCAGCGTGATGCCGGCCGAAGGCACGACCGATGCCAACGGCCGCCTGACCGCCACCGTCAGCGCGCTGGCACAGGGCAACGCCACCATCACCGCCAGCACCGATGGCAACCAGGCCAGCACGGCCATCACCGTGCCGGCGCGCAGCGCGGCCTTGCCGCAGCCCCTGGTGCTGGCGCTTGGCCTGCTGGCCGGGGCCGTGCTGGCATGGCGACGCCGAACCGCTGGCTGAGCGGCCGGCACGCCGCCGCCCTGCTGGGGCTGTATCTGCTGCTACACCTGCTGCTCGAACAGCCGGCCGAGGCGCTGCACCTCGTCGCGCTCAATGCCGCCACCGCCGACGTCGCGCTGGCCTGGCTCGACGGCATCGGCGTGCATCTGGTGCGCGAAGGCTCGCTGGTGATGCACGCCGGGGGTTTCGTCACCGAGGTGCACCAGAGCTGCACCGCACTGCTGCCCGCGGCGCTGCTGCTGGCGGCGATCGCCCTGCACCCGGCCCGATCCGCGCCCAGGCTGGCCGGCATGCTGCTCGGGCTGGTGCTGGTGACACTGCTCAACCAGTGCCGGCTGGTCGGCGTGATCTGGGTCGGCGTGCAGGCGCCGGCGCTGTTCCCGCTGGTGCATGACGGCCTCGCGCCGGCGGCGCTGGTCGCGCTGACGCTGGGCTACGGCCTGGCCTGGGCGCGCTGGGCGCGTCGCACCGACAACCTGCCGGGCGGCTGCAGCGTTGAAGGCTGACCATGAACACCCCCACCCATCGGCCCGGCCGGGCCCGCCACCGGCTGGCAGACGGATCACGATCGTTCGTGCGGGCGCTGGCCACGGCGCAGGCGCTGTGGCTGCCGGCGGCCCTGGCACTGCCGTCGGCCCTGCTGCCCGCCTCACCCGCGGCCGCGCAGACGGCCGCAGCCACCGTGGCGGGTGACCTGATCGTCAAGTTCCGCGACGGCAGCGACCCCGGCGCCGCACTGGCCGCCGTGCTGAACGGCCAGCGCCCGCTGGCATCGGCGGCGCCGCTGGCCACGCGCCTGTCGCGCGAACTGGGCGTGCCGCTGACGCTGGTGCAGGTGACGTCCGGCCGCGAGGCGCTGCTGGCGATCGATCGCGAGGCGCTGCAGCGATCGCTGGCGCAACGTGCGGCGCGTGAGCCCGGCGTGACCCGCGCGACACCGGTGCCGCCGCCACCGGGCCTGCCGCCCGAGCAGGCCTCGGTGCGCATCGAGCTGGCCGCACAAGCCTCGCCCCGGGCCATCGCCGCCCGCATGGCCACGGGCGAGCTGCTGCGGCCGCGCCTGCACGCCGATGCCGGCGGCGCCACGCTGTTGAGCTACGACATGGCCGGCCTGACGCAAGCGCTGCGCGATCGCATCGGCCAGCGCGCCGACGTCGACTACGTGCAGCCGAACCGGCTGCTGCGCCCGGCCGGCCCCGGCGGCCTGCGCTGAACGGCCGGGCGGGCGGGCACGCCGCCGATCAGCCCCAGCGCGTGTTGCCGCGAACCACCAGCCGCGGTTCAGGGCCGCCGGGATGGCTGCCGGTGTCGCCGCCGGCCGCCTTGCCGTTGCCGAAGCGCTCCTCGGGCATCGTCAGCGCATCCTCCATCAACGAGCCCCACGGGCCGGCAGCGTCGGCCGCGCGCGCCAGTTCGGCCTCGCGCAGGGCCACCAGCTCGTCGAACGGCGTGGCCACCTCAGCGGCCACGCGGCCCGGCGCACGCTGGTCGGCATGGCCGAAATGATGGGCGATGCGGTGGCACACGGCCTTGAAGATCTGCGACACCCGCGACGGCGACACCCGCAGCGCGCCGGCCAGCTCGACCGGCGACATGCCGATGCCGAGGTAGGCGTCGATGACCTGGCGCTCGCGATCGGGCAAGGTGGCGAAGAACTTCTCGAGCCGGCGCATCACGATGGCGGTGTCGACCCGCGCCTCGACCTCGTCGCGCGGCGTGGCCGCATGGGCCGGTTCGCGGTTCTCGTGGTCCGGGTCGTCGTCCAGGCTCTGCGCCTGCGCCATCAGCGCGGCCTGGTCGAGCATCGAGATCTCGTCGACGGCGATGCCGCACACGCCGGCGAGCTCGGCCAGGCCGGGGTCGCTGCCGTGGCGGGCGCGCCAGCGTTCGCGGGCGATCTGGATCACCTTGAACTTGCGCCGCTGGGCCCGCCCGAGGTGATCCATCTGGCGCAGCTCGTCGAGCATGGCGCCCTTGACGCGCATGCGGGCGTAGCGCACGAAGGCCTCCTTGGCCTCCTCGCTGTCGGGGTCGCCTTCCCACTTGAAGCCCAGCGCGGACTGCGCCACCGCGATCAGCCCGACCTGGATCAGATCGGCCTTCTCGACGTTGGACGGCAGCCGTCGCACCAGGGCGCTGGCCTGCTTTCTGACCCAGGATTCGTTTCGGGCGATCAGGGCCGAGGTGGCGCCGTGCATCGAGAGCATGCGGCCATCATACGGAGAAGCGTCAGCCGAACCAGCGAAACAGCAGCGGGATCAGCAGCGCCGCCAGCAGCACCTGCAGGCCCAGCGCGATGCCGGCATAGGCACCGGCGTCGGCATGCACCTGCAGCGCCCGCGCCGCGCCGATGCCGTGCGAGGTGGTGCCGAGCGCAAAACCGCGCACCGCCCACGCGTCGACGCGCAGCAGCCCGAACACCGTGCGACCCAGCAGCGCGCCCACCAGCCCGGTGATCACCGCGAACACCGCCGCCAGCGCCGGCACGCCGCCGACCCGCTCGGCGATGCCCATCGCCACCGGCGCGGTGACCGATTTGGCGGACAGCGAGCGCAGCACCTCGACCGGCAGGTCGAAGGCCCAGGCCAGCGCCACCGCGCTGCCACCCGCGGCCACACCGCCGACCAGCGCGGCCATCGTCAGCGCGACACCGCGCCGGCGCACCTCGACGCGGCGCTGCCACAGCGGCCAGGCCAGCGCCACCACCGCCGGGCCGAGCAGCACGTGCACGAACTGCGCGCCGGCAAAGTAGGTCGGGTACGGCGTGCCGGTGGCCAGCAGCACGCCGCCGATGCAGATCACCGACCACAGCACCGGGTTGGCCCAGGGCGGGCGGCCCAGGCGCTCGTGCAGCGCGCTGGCCACGACGTAGGCGACCAGCGTGGCGGTCAGGCCGAACAGCGGCGTCGACGACAGGTAGACCCACAGCTGCACGAAATCAGTCATCGCCCGCTCCCGGCTGCGCATCGCCACGCAGCAGGCGGTCGAGCACCAGCGCCGTCACCGCCAGGCCGATGACCGTCGAGCCCACGATCGCCGCGACCAGCTGCAGGCCGTACTGCGACACCAGCTGCAGGTGCGTGATGACACCCACGCCCACCGGGATGAACAGCAGCGACAGGTTGGCCAGCAGCAGGTTGGCCGCGGCCGACACCGGCTCGCGCACCGGCGCCCAGTTCAGTGCCGGCAGCAGCAGCACCAGCCCGACCACCGGGCCCGGGAACGGCAGAGAAAAGACATGCGTCAGCCCCTCGCCGGCGGCCTGGAACAACAGCAGCAGGGCGAGCCCGCGAAGCACGATCACGGCGTGTCCTTTGTGTCGATGGCCCGCACCGCGGGCTGGCCGCGGATTCTGGCGCATCGACCCGCATCAGGCCGTCAGCCACTGCCGCACTTCGGCCTGGGTCGGGATGCGGCCGCTGCTGACCAGCTTGTCGTCGATGACCAGGCCCGGCGTGGACAGCAGGTCGTAGGCCATGATGGCCTTCATGTCCGTCACCTTGACGAACTCGGCGGCGACGCCGGCCGCGCTGGCCGCCTCGCGCGCCACGGCTTCGAGCTTGCGGCAGTTGGCACAGCCGGAACCGAGGATCTTCACTGTCAGCATGAGGGTTCTCCGATCTCGAGGAGTCACAGGTGGGGAATCAGGCCGTCGACCCAGGCGCCGTAGAGCAGCCCGGCGCAGATGCTGAAGACCGCCACCAGGCCGACGTAGGCGACGGTCTGGCGCCGGCCGATCACGGCGGCGACCATCAGCATGCTCTGCAGGCTCAGTTCGGGGTCGGCCATCAGGTAGGCGAGCAGCGGGCCGCGGTGCATGCCCAGGTCCAGGAACATGCGCGCCACCGGCACCTCGACCAGGGTCGGGAAGTACATGAACACGCCGAACCCCACCGCCACCGCATTGGCCAGCAGGTCGTTGCGGCCGGCCAGCGTGCGGATCCACGCGGGCTCGATCAGCTGGCGGATCACGCCGACCAGGAACACGCCGATCACCAGCAGCAGGAAGATCTGCTTGACGAAGCGCCACGACTCCCACAGCCAGGCCTGCCGGTTGTCGGCATCGAGCTGGCGGGCGAAGTACAGCACCGCCGCCAGCGCCAGCGCGACCGCGAACACGCGCCCGGTCAGCACGACAGCCAGCCCGCCGGCGCCCGGCACCAGCCGCAGCGCGGCCGCCAGCAGCGTGGTGCCGGCCAGCGCCAGCGCCAGCCAGGTCCAGCGGTTGGGCCCTTCGACGATGTTCTCCAGTCCCTTCCAGGCCGTGATGCCGATGCCCACCAGCAGCACGATCAGCAGCGAGCCCTGCACGCTCACGCCCTCCTCGCCGCGGGCGGCGTCGAACGGCACCCAGCGCATCAGCGTGGCCTGCCAGGGCTCGGCCCACGACAGCGGCAGGTGCAAGGTGGCGAGCGTGGCGTTGAGCGGCGCCACCTTCAAGGTGCCGGCGATCAGCACCGCCACCAGCGCCAGCAGCACGCCGCCCGCGGCCGGGCCGATGCGGGCCTGGTCGGCGAACAGCGCGTCGGTCCGGGCGTCGTGGCTGGCATCGTCGCGCCGGAACAGCAGCGCCATCAGCAGGCCGATGCCGATGCCGAAGAGCAGGCACAGCAGGAAGCGGGCGAACGCGAACTCGGCCCCCAGGATGCTGCCGGTGTAGGCCAGCGCCAGGATGTTGCCGGCCGGCGCGAAGAACAGGAAGGTGATCGCCGGCCCCAGCCCGGCGCCCTTCTTGTGGATGCCCGCGAACAGCGGCACGATCGTGCACGAGCACACCGCCAGCAGCGAGCCCGCCGCAGCCGCGGCCGGGTACGACACGTGGCGGCGCGTGTTGCGGCCGAGCCAGCGCGTGATGCTGGCCTTGGGGATCAGCGCCGCCATCGCCCCGGCGATGAAAAACGCCGGCAGCAGACACAGCAGCACGTGCGCCGCCAAGTAGGCCGCCAGGTTGCCGAGGCCGCCGTTGACGAGTTGCAGGGCGTAGGACATGCGATCGAAGCGATACGCTTTCCATCAAGGTGTCGATGCCCAGTCTGGGCGCGACCGCCCGTTCACGCCTTGACCTTGCGCATCCCCGCAGCTGTGCGCCCCCGCTGATCCGATCGAAGTTGCATCGATCTGCACCTGACCGATCCGATCGGCTTGCGTCATCATCGGCGGCCGGTTTCACCACCCTCTCCTGTTCTCTGCCTTCTCATTCCATGATCCGACTGCCAACGGCCCTGCGCTGGCTGACCGCGCTGGCCGCGTCCAGCGTTGCACAGGCCGCCGAACCGCCCGCCTATCCGTTGACCGTGCCCGACACGCTGGCCCAGCGTGCGCTGGCCTGCACCGGCTGCCACGGCCCGCAAGGCCGCGCCACACCGGACGGCTATGTGCCGCGCATCGCCGGCAAGCCGGCCGGCTATCTGCACCAGCAGCTGCTGAACTTCCGCGACGGCCGGCGCCGGCACGAGGGCATGGCCCGGCTGCTGGCGCCGCTGAGCGACGACTACCTGGGGGCGCTGGCGGGGCACTTCGCGTCGCTGGACCTGCCGCATGTCGCCACCCCGCCCGCACCGCGGGGCAGCGCGGCGTCGATGGCACGGGGCCGCCAGTTGATGGATCAGGGCGACGCCACACGCGATCTGCCCGCCTGCACGCGCTGTCACGGCCGCGAATTGACGGGCGTCGCACCGGCCATTCCCGGGCTGCTCGGCCTGCCGCGCGACTACGTGATCGCGCAGTTCGGCGCCTGGCGCAACGGCACGCGCCAGGCCCGCTCACCCGACTGCATGGCGACGCTGGCCCAGCGTCTGCCGCAGCAGGACATCGTCGCCGTGGCCGACTGGCTGGCGGCCCAGCCGCTGCCGGCCGACACGCGCCCCGCGCAAGCCTTGCCGCAGGCGCTGCCGATGCGCTGCGGCAGCGTGTCGCCATGAGCGCGGCCGACCGCTCCAACCCGCGCCGGCGCTGGCGCACCCTTCTGGCGTCGATCCTGCTGATCGCCGCGGCCCTCACGGTGGCCGCCGTGCGTCACCTGAACGACGACGGCGAGGCGATCGGCGCGCCACCCGCGTCGACCGAAGATCCCGCTGGCCAGCTCGCGCGCGGCGCCTACCTGGCCCGCGTGGGCAACTGCGCCGGCTGCCACACCGCGCGCGGCAGCGCGCCCTACGCGGGCGGGCACGGCATCGCCACGCCGTTCGGCACCGTCTACGCCGGCAACCTGACGCCCGATGCCGACACCGGCCTGGGCCGCTGGAGCGCCGACGATTTCTGGCGCGCCCTGCACAACGGCCGATCGCGCGACGGCCGGCGGTTGAATCCGGCCTTTCCGTACACCGAGTTCACCCTCGTGCGCCGCGACGACGCCGACGCGCTGTTCGCCTTCCTGCGCAGCCTGCCGCCCGTGGTGCAGCCCAACCGGGCGCACACGCTGCGTTTCCCGTTCGACACCCAGGCCGCGCTGGCGGTGTGGCGGGCGCTCTATTTCAAGCCCGCCCGCTTCAGCCCCGACACCACCCGTTCGGACGAATGGAACCGCGGCGCCTACCTGGTGCGCGGCCTCGGCCACTGCGCCGCGTGCCACGCGCCGCGCAACCGCCTGGGCGCCAGCCGGGACGCCCTCGACCTGGCCGGCGGCGCGATGCCGATGCAGTCCTGGTACGCCCCCGCACTCGGGCCGGCCGCACAAGGCGAGTCGGGCCCGCAGCAGGTGATCGACCTGCTCAAGACCGGCCGGTCCGCCCAGGGCACGGCCAGCGGCCCGATGGCCGAGGTGGTGTTCAACAGCACCCAGCACTGGACCCTGCCCGACCTGCAGGCGACGGCCGTCTATCTGCGCAGCCTGCCGCGCCAACCGCTGCCACCGGTGCACGCCGAGCCCGCGCCGGCCGGCCAGATGGCGCGCGGCGAAAAGCTCTACATCGAGCACTGCGCGCAATGCCACGGCAGCCGCGGCGAAGGCGCGCCGGGCGCCTACCCGCCGCTGGCCGGCAATCCCGCGGTCGACCTGGCCACGCCCGTCAACCTGATCCTGAGCGTGCTGCACGGCGGCTTCGCGCCGGCCACGGCCGCCAACCCGCAGCCTTACGGGATGCCGCCGCAGGCGCTGTCTGATGCCGAGGTGGCGGCGGTGCTGACCTTCATCCGGCGATCGTGGGGGCATGCGGCCGAGGCCGTGACGGAGCTGGATGTGCTGCGCCAGCGGTAGGTGTCCGGAGCCGTCAGCCTGCTGCGGGCGCTGAAAAGACAGGATCCGGGCCGTGCGCCATTAACATTCAGGGTCGCCCCGCCGCGCGACCCTCCGCGCGCTTCACATTGAAACCCGTGACCCTGATCTGGACCCGACTGCTGGGCTTGTTGCTGTGTGCCCTGCTGACCCTGCAGGGTGCGGCCGTGACCCTGCATCTGTTGAGCCAGATGGCGCACCACGAACAGCAGGGGCACCGGCATGGCGAGGCGGGCGCGCATCACGCCACAGCACCGCATCACGCAGCCGACCGGCCATCGCGAGTGGCCCACCAACGCCACGCATCTGTCGACTGCGACAGCATCGGGCACTGCGTGACCGCCGCACAACCCTCGCTGCCCGGCCACAGCCACATGGCCATCAGGCTGTCGCTGCGCCAAGCCAGCCCCGACACCGACACCCCCCGGCTGAACAGCCTGGCCATCACGCCGCCAGAGCCGCGCCCCCGACGCAGCGCCTGAGCCGCCCGGCCCCGCGCCGGCGGCCCCGATCGACATTCGAGTGACACATGGCCGACATCAGGCCGTGCGTCCCGCTGCATCCCATTTTTTCGAGAACACCATGATTCGAACCCTGCGAGTTGCCACCGGCAGCCTGATTGCCACGTCCTTGCTGCTGCTGGGCGCGACCCCGCTCAACGCCCAGACGAACCTGCCCGACGCGTCGAGCTACAGCGTCACCCAGCGCCAGTCGATCTCCGTCAGCGCCGTGGAACACGCCCACCTGATGACCGAGATGAACGACTTCATGAAAGCCGTCAACGGCATCCAGGAGGCCTTGTCCACCCAGGATTTCGCCACCGTGAGCGCGATTGCCACCACCATGGGGCCCAAGGGCGGCAAACACGATGCCGTGGGCAAGGCGGTGCACGACAAGATGCCCGGTGAATGGTTCGCGCTGGCCAAACCCACCCACCAGCAGTTCATGGCCGTCGCGCGCGAGGCCTCCCGGCCCGACGCCAGCGTGCAATCGGTGCTGGCTCCCCTGGCCCTCACGACCCGGCAGTGCGTGACCTGTCACGCCACCTTCAAGCTGACCGTCACACCTTGATGCAAGGCGGCCCCTGCCTTCGGGCGGGGGCCTGAGCAACCGCCTCGATCACCGAGAACGCCGCCGCCGCGGCCAGCGTGCGCCGCCGCGACAGCCCTGCCGACGACAGCAGGGCGTCATAGTCCTCGGCGGTGCGTTCGCGGCCGCCCAGGCCGACCAGCATGTTGAGGTCGCTGCGCGTGGTCGTGCGATGCGCCGGCAGGTCTTCCACCCGGTCAGGCATGAGACGTTCGATCACCAGCACCCGGCCATCGGGAGCCAGCGCGTCGCGTGCGCGCTGCAGGATGCGCACGGCATCGCCGTCGTTCCAGTCGTGCAGCACGCTCTTGAGCAGGACCACGTCCACCGGCCGCGGCAAGGCCGCGAAGAAGTCGCCCGATGTCACCGTCACACGCTCGGCAACGCCGGCTTCGCGCAGGTGGGCCTGCGCGCCATCGACCGCGTGATCCAGGTCGAAAAGCACGCCGCGCAAACCAGGTCGGGCGCGCAACACCTCGGCCAGCAGCTCGCCGTGGCCACCCCCCAGGTCGATGACGACACCCGCGTCCGGCAGTGCCGGCGAGCGCGCCAGGTCGACCGCCACCAGCCGCGTCAACTCCACCATCGAGCGGTGAAACAGGTGTGCGGACTCGGCATCAGCGTCGAGGTGATCGAAGCCCTTCTGGCCGCGCTCGCGTTGGCGCGTGCTCTGCCCGGTGCGCACACTGCCCATCAGGTCGGACCAGACCGCCCAGGCCTGCTGGGACCACCACTGCGCGTGCGCGTTCAGGCCCAGCACGGCATCACGGCGCAGCAGTTCGCCGGTCGGGGTCAGGCTGCAGCGGCCGCCGTCGTCGTCGTCGTCGAGCCGCAGCACGCCCAACGCCGCCAGGCCGCGCAGCAGTCGATGCAAGGCGGACGCATCGCAGGCGCAGGCTCGGGCCAGCGCGTCCACCTGCGTCACGCCCGACGCCACGTGGTCGGCCAGACCCAGCCGTGCCGCCACGCCGATGGCCTGGGTGGCCCAGTTGCCGCCGATCAGTTCAACCAGTTGACGTGCGGCGGCGCGTTGCTCCGCGGTTGCCAATGTCTGCGTGTTCACGTCACACTCCTTCGAAGATGGACAAACTCAAGGCGCTGCACTATTTCCTCGCGGCCGCGCAGACCGGCAGTCTTTCGGCCGCGGCGCGCCAGCAGGGCGTGAGCTTGCAGGCCGTGGCCAAGCTGGTGGGCGCGCTCGAGGCGCAGCTCGGCGCCACGCTGTTCCAGCGCGGCAGCCGCGGGCTCACGCTCACCGCCGACGGCCTGCAATACGCCGAAGCCTGCGCGCCGCTGCTGGCGCAACTGCAAGCGGCCGACGACGGGCTACGGCAGGCGCGCCAGCGCCCGCAGGGCACGCTGGTGGTCGGCGGCACGCCCTTCTTCCTGCAGCACTGCATCGTGCCGGCACTGCACGCCTTTCACGACAACTACCCGGATCTGACGCTCGACCTGCGCGCCATCACGCACCTGGACGAGGCTGCCGCCCGCGACTGCGACCTCCTCGTTCTGCACGGCTGGTTCGAGGCCGGCGACCGGGTGCGGCGCGAACTGCCGGTGATGCCGCAGGTCACCGTGGCCACGCCCGCCTACTGGCAGCGCCACGGCATCCCGCGCCACCCGAGCGAGCTGGCCGGCCACAACTGCCTGTGCTATCGCAATCCCTACGGCAAGCTGCTGGACCTCTGGCGCTATCGTCACGTCGGCCAGGTGGGTCAAGTGGGCCAGGCCGGCCAGCAGGGCGAGGTCATCGAGCAGGTGATCGTGCGCGGCTGGCTCCATTCGAATCATCGCGACAACCTGGTCGAACTGGCCCTGGGTGACGGTGGCGTGATACGCGCCGCGCCCGCCACCGTGCAAGTCGCCCTGGCCAGCGGCCGCCTGGCGCCGGTGCTGCTCGACTGGGAAATGATGGATCCGCCGCCGCTGGCGATCTACTTCAGGCCCGAACTGCGGCGCACCCAACGCCTGCGCGTCTTCGCAGATTTCGTCGTCACCTGCTGCACCGAACTGGCGCAGTTGACGAGTGCCAGAGGGCAGTCCAGCGTCGATGGCCGGCCGGCATGGCACCACGGCAGCGGCCGGCGTGCGTCGAGCTGGCTGACCCATCGCTGAGCACCTCGATTCAGTCGATGCTGGCGCCGGTCTCGCGGACGTACTGCACGTACTGGGCCTCGGCCTGCCCCATCAGCTCGCGGGTCTGCGCCGGCGAGCGTACGGCGCCGACGATCAGCAGGCGCTCCATCTCGTGCTTGAACTCGGCCGTCGCCGCGGCCTGGTGCACCGCTGCAGCCAGGCGCTCGACGATCTCCGCCGGCAGTCGCGGCGGCCCGAGCACGAAGTGCGCCGTGATCAGCGGGGCAGCGGCCACGCCGGACTCGGCGAGCGTGGGCACCGCCGGCAGCGCGGCGATGCGTTCGCCCATGCTGCAGCCGAGCATCACCAGCCGCCCTGAACGCACATGGGGGGCGCTGAAGCCGACCGGCAGCACCGCCGCCTGGAGGCGCCCCTCCAGCAAGTCCGGCAGCATCTGTGGGCCACCCTTGTAGGGCACGCGTTCGAGCGTGAAGCCCAGTGCGCCGGTGATCTGGCCGGCCACCATGTCCTCCGAGACGTTGTTGGCGCCGCGCATCAGCGGCTTCGCGCTGGCCTTGGCAAACGCGACGAACTCGGCCAGCGTCCGGGCCGGCACGCTGGCGGGCACCACCAGGCATTGCGTGTTGCCGCCGATCGTCGACACCGGCGAGAACTCGGCGAGCGACTTGTACGGCGACGCCTTGCTCAGGTGCGGCAGCCCGGCATTGGAAGCCAGCGCGAACAGCAGGGTGTAGCCGTCGGCAGGGGCGTTCAGCACGGCACCCGCGCCGAGGCCGGTGTTGGCGCCCGGGCGGTTCTCGACCAGCACCTCCTGGCCGAGCCCGGCAGTCAAGCCCTTGGCCAGTGCGCGGGCCGCGGCATCGCTCGGACCGCCGGCGGCAATCGGCACGATCAGCCGGATCGGCTTGCTCGGGTACGGGGTTTGCGCTGACACCGAGGCCGTCAACAGGGCCAGCGCGCCGACAACGAGGACGGTGTTCAATCGGTTCATCTCGCATCTCCTGGCTGGGTGTGTGGAGCGCAGTCTGACCCGATGCGGGCAGGCCGGGAAGGAGGCCGCCGTTGGGGCTGGCCTGAACTTCCGGTTCAGGCAGCGACCGGGCCCGGAGTCGAGATCAGTTGTTCCTCGACCCGTGCCGGGACCCGCCTGTGACCGGGATCACTGCGTGACCGTCCGGACCTCGAAGCCGACGACATTGCGCGCCGTCTTGCTGAACTCGACCCCGATCAGGTGCACGTCCGATCCCTGGCCCAGGTACTTCTCGGCGTAGCCCTTCTCGTGGATCTGCCGCAGCACCTGACCCTCGGGCGCGTCGGTCACCACCTTGAACTCGAACAGGAAGACCTGTCCGGACAAGACCACGGTCAGGTCGATGCGGCCGTGGTTGGTGGCGTCTTCGACCCGCAGATCCAGCCCCAGCCCGGCGAGGTGGCTGTAGAACACGCTGGCGTAGTGACCTTCGAAGCCGGCCAACGGGTTGCGGCGATACCAGTCGCTCGGAATGCCGGCAAAGAGCGCCCGCAGCGATGTTTCGATGGCCAGGGGGTCGATCTGGATCAGGGCATCGAGCAGCGACAGCCGCGACTGCAGCACGACGCGCTCGGGCACACCGTAGCTGGGCAGCAGCACGCGGTTCAGGCTCACCTCGACTTCGCGGTTGGGGTAGCCGAGCCAGACCCTCGAACAACGCGCGGTTGCCCTCGAACAGCTCCTTGAAGGTATCGACCAGCAGACTCTTGCCGAAGCGGCGCGGCCGGCTCAGGAAGTAGTACGACCCGGACTCGATCAGGTCGATCACCAGGCCGCTCTTGTCCACGTAGTAGCAGCCCTCCTCGCGCAGCTTGGCGAGGGTCTGGATGCCGATGGGCAGCTTGCGGCGGGGCAGTGCGGGCGCGGCGGTGCTCATGGTCAGCATGTGTCGTGGCGGGCTGTGACTCGGCTATGGGATATGGATTCCAGGGGCAAGGTCAGCTCTCAATGATATTCGGGTGGCTCCGCGTCCAGTCCAGGCCTGGCGCCGTTAGGGTGCGCGTTCGTTGTGGGTCTCGGCCAGAAAGACCGCCAGCGTTGAAGCGGCGCCGACAGCGAGCTTGGCGTGGCGCGGCTGAAGGCCTTTGGCTCCGGCGGCCTTGCCGTGCCCTGTCCCGTAGTGGTTGCGCAGCTCTGCGACGCCTTGCGTGATGCTGGCGAGGTTGCTTAGCAGGCGCTTGATGGTTTCGCTTGCTTTGGCCTGCTCCGGGATGTCGGCTGGCGTCAGGTCCAGCTCTTTGGCGGTCAGCTTCACCAGCTCAGGAATGTCCGCGCTCTTCGAGAATTCGACAGCCCGCGCGATCAAGATCGTCTTGCAGCAGGTTTCGACCAGTTCTTTGGCAGTACCGATGGCCAGGCCGGGGTCGTTGCTGACGGCGGATTCCATACGCGTGATTTGCTGGCTCACATATCCAGGGTCGGTTCCCGCGAGCGTCTCGCGGGCCGCCGCCAAGCCTGGCGTCTGCCCGATGCCAATGAAGCGGCCGACATAGACGGGACGGCCGGAGATGCGTGTGCGCTCGGCCAGCTCAAATCCATCCTCCCGAAGGAACTGGTTGAACATCTGGCGCAGCCGCTCGGCCTCGGTGGCGTCGGGCCGGACGACAGGATGCAGCATCTCGCAGAGAAACCGGAGAAACGCATCGTCGTCCCCATGGGCCAGGTTGAAGCGGTTGTCGTGAAATACCCAGTCGGCATCCCAGTCGTAGTTGTTGACGCGGTGCTGCCAGATGTCGCCCGCCGCGTCCGGAAAGCGGCTGTCAGTCGAGGGCAGATTTTGAAGATCGAACAGCCGCCCCAGAAACTCGGGTTCTTCGAGACGCCCAGACCAACTGGCCGTTTCCGAGGCAATGGAGTCGATGATGTCCCGGCGGGTCAGTTCGGTGATTTTCATGGTAGAGCGATCATGATTCTTTTGAGGTGTTGGGCTTCTTGTCGGCGCCTGATGTCGGAGACCATTGCAGGAGCGCCGCCTCCCCGCTATGGATCAAGCTGTCAACGAACCCAGCGGCTTGCGGGCGCCGCGCCACTCGCTCCTGCTGGTCGATGCTTTCAAACAAGTCAGCCATTCGCTCGGCGATGGCGCGAGCGTGCTCTTGGGGCCACCACTTGCCGAGTTCGCAGATGATGTTGTCCTGCCGGATGCCGTCGGCCCCAAAGTCAAAGAGACTTCGTGCGATGTAGTGCAGAGTTCTGTCCAGGCTTGCGAAGAGGTATCGAGTCGATCCGTCGGCCGCCTCGTTGACGCGATGTACGAAATCGCTGAGGTGGGTAATGTCCCATGCGGCGTTCTTCGCCCCCTCGATGGCCCGAGCTCGGTCGGCCGATTGCAATTGTTTGAGCAGACCCTTGCGCGGCGGCGAATTAGGAGCGAAATATATGCACGCAAGCATGGCTGCTGGCCCGGCGACGATGAAATCCCGATGCATCCAGTCTAGGAGCGCCAATATGCGGTCCAGGTGCGGGAGGCCAGCCAGCTCAAGCTCGCCGATCTTCAACGTCACGATGTAGTTACGTCGCCAGCGACGCAGCGGGAAGGCGAGATCAAGCTCGCTAATAGACGCAGGCTGCGCGAGGCCGACGAGACGCTCAACGCGCCCGAGGGCCACATCCATTTTTGCGTGGGCACTTGCGTTGTCGGCCTGCCGCAGCCATGCGAGTTCTTCATTGGCTATCGCGTTGCCTTGCTTGTGGGCTAGCTCGTGGAAGGCAACGGACGGCTCAACCTCGATGTCGAGGAAATGTGAGAACGCCAGCAGCGCGGCGACTGGTCGGACAGCATCGTCAACGAGGGCGCCCTTTGCAATTTGCGCGAAGCGCGACGCGACGTTCCGGTCGGGCAGCAAGACAGTCTTAATGTCTTCGAAGTTCTTCTCGTAGATGAACCCATCCGGATGGCACAGGCCCACTGGCGGTGGTATGTAACCCGGGGTCAAGACATCGGCGGCCGCGATGAAATCGCCGAGCGCCAGCAATTCGGGATATGGAAAGTCCGCTGGGAGAATGAGGGCGCCCTCAATATCTTCGCCGCCATCAGGCTCCGAGCCATCGGGGCCGACATGAAAGACGTAGCGGTCGCCGCTCAAAGATGGCTCCCGGTCCAGGCCATCGCCGAGCATGTTGGCTTCAGGTTGGGCAGGGATTCGTAGACCATGCTCAGAGCGCCTTGTCGATATGGGCCAAAAGCTCGGAGAGCAAGTCGTCGGACCTCATCTTGTCGGCATCGTCGAGCCACAGCTCGTTGACGCCTTCTGCTTCGATGGCGATGGTGATGGATAACGCGTTCTTGATGAGGGGCATGACTCAAACCTCCACCAGCGCCTCGGCCAGATGGCTTTGGATGGCCTGACGGGCTGACAGGCGTTGGCGCAGGTCGGCGCAGTGGCTGCGGAGTTGGGTGACGCGGGCGACGATGCGGGCTTGTTCAGCGAGGGGTGGTAGGCCAAGAATTGAGTGAGAAACATCCTCTCTACCAATGCCAGGAATAGCTATGCCGACTGACTGCATCTGGAACTTAATCTCAAGCGTTTTGAGCACAATAAAGAGGAACGCATCATTCACGCCAATCGAGCGAACCGCCATCAATTGGCGGCTTATCGCAATCTCCGAATGCGCAACCACATTGAGTTTTCCAACGCCGGAACCCTTAACTGTGATGAGAATATCCCCCCAAATCGCAATGGCGCGCCGCTCTACAGTTGATCTGGTTGGGCTGGGCGATTGGGGACCAAATTCAGCTGGGCCGGTTAAATATGGAATCCCAGAGTCAAGACCCTCTGCATACTCAGCGGGACCAAGATGCTGACCAGATACAAGCTCCATAATTGCACCCAGCCGAACCACGACCCATCCTTCTGGCAGATCATCGAGTCCATCTTTGTCAGAAATAATAGGCAACGCCTTGTCCCGCTTGATCTTGCGCGCCGCAATCAACCGATCCTTCTCCGCCCGAATCTTCTGCAGCAACACACTCGCCGGCTCGTCGGTCGGGTCTTGCGGCACCAGCAGCCCGCGCACGGCGAGTTGCAGGATGGTCTGCTCCAGCGCGTCCACGGCTTGGGGGCGGTCGAGCAACAGGTCGAAGTGATCGCTCACGCGCTGCCAGTTGGCGGCCAGTTCGTCGGGCGAGGCGCTGTCGGTCAGCGTGCCCAGCAGGGTGTTCAGCAGTTGGGCGTGCTGCGCGGTTTCGAGCTGGCGTTGGCTTTCGAGCGCATCGCACAGCCGCATCAGTTCTTCGACGCGGGTGACGATGCGGGATTGTTCGGCGAGGGGTGGCAACGCGATTGGAAGATTCAGAACAACCTCGCGCGAAACGTTTTTCATCGAACTGCTTGTGCCTGACGCATTAGCTGCGTAATGGGTACGAGCACTTTTTTCGTTGTTGCAAAAGTTGAGGAAACCGCGATGAATTGGATTTGCAACGTCCAGCCGAATGATCTTGTCGCTGAGCATCAAACGCGGATCGACAGCACCAACGACAACTGAACGCGCGACAAGTTCTTCCGTGTTGGCCCGAGATAGCAAAAAATCGCCGGACCGCACTTCGTATTCTGGTTTCGGCTGCAGATCAGCGGGCAATTCTTTGTTGGCTTCGGGATCAAATTTCCCCCAAGAAACTGCGCTGACTTTCAATACACCCCAATGCCCGGCACGGCGTGGAGAACCAGCACAACTTGGACTCCAGCCCGCTTCACTGGCATTCACCAAGTCGCCCAAACGAACCAATTCCCACCCACGTGGGGCATCAAACGATATTTCTTCATCGCTTATCGGTGCCAGCGGCTTATCTCGCTTGATTTCCTTCGCCGCAATCAACCGATTCTTCTCCGCCCGAATCTTCTGCAGCAGCACACTCGCCGGCTCGTCGCTCGCATCCTGCGGCACCAGCTTGCCCTGCACCGCCAGCGTCAGGATCAATTCGCGCAGTCGCGCCACGCCACCGGGCGCAGTGGCCAGCAGATCGAACTGCCGCACCAGGGGCGGCTGCAACGCGGCCAGGTAGCTCGCGCGCGGTTCACGCGCCTCCAGCACCGCACTCATGCCCGCGCCCCCAGCGACTGCGCCAGGATGGCCTTGAGCTGGTCGCGTAGCCCCTGCGACTCGGCCTGCAGCCGGGTGTAGTCAGCCAGCAGCTGGTCGGGGTCGTGGCTCACCGCGTCGGGCGCGTGCGGGTTCTTCTGGTCGAGGTTGAAGTTGGCGGCCTTGATGACTGCGATGTCGACCTTCCAGGCGCGTTCGTTTTCCACCCGCGCGGCAAAGCCGTCGGCCTCGCTGCCCCACCAGGCCTTCTCGGCGTCGAACTCCTCGATGCGGATCGGCCGGGTCTTGTTGTAGCTCTTGGCGCCGGCCGGATAGGGGTGCTCGTAGTACCAGATGGCCTGCGTCGGCGCGCCCTTGGTGAAGAACAGCAGATTGGTCTTGATGCCGGTGTAGGGCGCGAACACGCCGTTGGGCAAGCGCACGATGGTGTGCAGCTTGCACTCGGCGAGCAGCTGCTCCTTGATGCGCGTCTTCACGCCTTCGCCGAACAGCGTGCCGTCGGGCAGCACCAGCGCGGCGCGGCCGTTGTGCTTGAGCAGCTGCTTGATCAGCACCAGGAACAGGTCGGCGGTTTCCTTGGTGCGCACGTCGGCCGGAAAACCTTGTTCGATGCCCGGCTCCTCGATGCCACCGAACGGCGGATTGGTCAGCACCACGTCGACCCGGTCGGCCGCGCCGTAGTCGCGCAGCGGCCGGGCCAGCGTGTTGTCGTGGCGCACCTGGCTGGGCACCTCGATGCCGTGCAGCATCAGGTTGGTGACGCACAGCATGTGCGGCAGCTGCTTCTTCTCCACGCCCAGGATGCTGTTCTGCAGTTGCGCCTCCTGCTCAGTGTTGTGCACCTGGCGGCGCAGGTGCTCGATGGCGCAGACCAGGAAGCCGCCGGTGCCGGTGGCCGGGTCGAACACGCGTTCACCGAGCTGCGGGTTCACCATGTCGACCATGAACTGCGTGACCGCGCGCGGCGTGTAGAACTCGCCGGCATTGCCCGCGCTCTGCAGGTCCTTGAGGATCTTCTCGTACAGGTCGTTGAACTGGTGCCGCTCGCTCTGGCGGTTGAAGTCGATGCCGTTGAGCTTGTTGACCACCTGGCGCAGCAGCTGGCCGCTCTTCATGTAGTTGTAGGCGTCCTCGAACACGCCGCGCACCACGTAGCCGCGCGGGTTGCGCAGCGGGTCGGCGCTCAGGCCCTTGAGCGTGACGAAGAGTTCGTTGTCGACGAAGCTCAGCAGCGCATCGCCGGTGATGCCCTCGGCGTCGGCCGCCCAGTTGCGCCAGCGCATGCGCTCGGGGATCGGGCTCTTGTAGCCGTCGCGGGTCAGTTCGAGTTCTTCTTCGAGCGCGTCGAACACCTTCAGGAACAGCAGCCAGGTGAGCTGCGAGATGCGCTGGGCGTCGCCGTCAAGGCCGCTGTCCTGGCGCATGACGTCTTGAATGGATTTGATGACAGCAGAGAGATTGGACATGCGGGATCGGGTTCAGGAGAAATCAGGGATCAGGAATGAGCGGGCGCGTAAAGCTCGCGCTCCAGGATGTTCAGGGCTTGCAGGTATTGGGGCCGGCCGCCGAAGCTCTTGATGATTTCAGTGGCGCTGCCGAACTGGTTGAAGGGCTGCACGTTGAAGACCGACTGGCCCTCGATGGTGGCGATGCCTTCGTCGGCGTACTTGTCGAGCAGCGCGTCGATCACCTTGCGCGCCATCGGCCCGTAGTCGGTGAAGACGTTGCGCTGCTTGACGCGGCGGGCGCGCTCGCGGCGTGTCAGCGGCGGCTGATCGTAGGCGACGTGCAGCAGCAGATCGAAGGGGTCGAGGTCCTTGCCCACCTCGTCGGCCAGCGCGTCGAGGAACACGCCCTGGCGCTCCAGTTCATCGATCAGCACGGCCTTGCGCTCGGCGCTGTTCCAGGTCTGCAGGAACTGGTCGAGCGAGTCGAAACGCTTGGCGAGGTTGATGCGGGTGTAGTCGCGCAGGCTCTCGGTGACGAGCTTGCCGTCGGCGTTGAGGTATTGCACCCGCTCGCGAGCCACCTGCACGTTGACCTGGCCGCCGATGACGTACTTGCGAGGTGGCGCATCGTCGCCGCCACCGAAGGGGCCGAGCGGCGGATCGGTTCCGGTTGGCGGATCGCCTGCACCTTCTTCACCGGCATCGGGCTGTCCCGCCGGATCGCCCGGATCCGCCACCTCGGGCGGTTCGACAGGCTCGTCACCCTTGGGCTCGTAGACCTGCACCGGCTCGCCGTCGAAATCCTTGTCGGCGAACAGCTCGGTGGCGCGCTTGAAGTCGAGGATGGTGAACCAGGTCTTGCCCAGGTCTTCGCGCAGTCGGGTGCCGCGGCCGATGATCTGCTTGAACAGCGTCATCGACTTGATGTTCTGGTCCAGCACGATGAGCTTGCAGGTCTGCGCATCGACGCCGGTGCTCATCAGCTTGGACGTGGTGGCAATCACCGGGTAGGTCTTCTCCGGGTCGATGAAGTTGTCGAGTTCGCGTTTGCCTTCGGGGTTGTCGCCGGTGATCTGCACCACGTAGCGCGGCTGGGTCTGGCAGATGTCGGCATTGGCGTTGCTCAGGGCCTGGCGCATGCGCGCGGCGTGGTCGATGTCCTCGCAGAAGACGATGGTCTTGGCTTCGCGATCGGTCGCCTTCAGATACTCGGTGATCTTGGCGGCCACCACCTCGTCGCGGCGCTCCAGCACCAGGCGGCGGTTCATGTCGGCGCCGGTGTAGACGCGGTCTTCGATCAGGTTGCCGAGCTTGTCGGTCATGCCCTCGGTCGGGCGCCAGCCGAAGGTGTCGCGGTCGAGATCGATGCGCACCACCTTGTAGGGCGCGAGGTAGCCGTCCTCGATGCCCTGCTTGAGGCTGTAGGTGTAGATCGGCTCGCCGAAGTAGTCGCTGTTGGAAACGTCCTGCGTCTCCTTGGGCGTGGCGGTCAGGCCGACCTGGGTGGCGCTGCTGAAGTAGCTGAGGATCTCGCGCCACGACGAGTCTTCGGCGGCGCTGCCGCGGTGGCATTCGTCGACGATGATGAGGTCGAAGAAGTCGGGCGAGAACTGCTTGTAGATGTTGCTCTCGTCGCTGGTGCCGGTGACCGCCTGGTAGAGCGACAGGTAGATCTCGTAGCTCGTGTCGACCTGCTTGGTGGTTCTGTTGACGGCCAGCGTCACGTCCTCGACACCCACCCGGCCCTGCGCATCGACGCGTTCGACGCCCTTGGCATTGGGGCTCAGCTTGGCCATCGCGCCCTTGAAGGGGCGGAAATCGTTGACCATGGTCTGGTCGATCAGGATGTTGCGGTCGGCCAGGAACAGGATGCGTTTCTTGGCGCAGCTCTTCCACAGCCGCCAGATGATCTGGAAGGCGGTGTAGGTCTTGCCGGTGCCGGTGGCCATGACCAGCAGCGCGCGCTGGCGCCCTTGTGCAATCGCCTCGACCGTGCGGTTGATGGCGTTGAGCTGGTAGTAGCGCGGTGTCTTGGCTGGCGCGTAGTCGAACTCGGCGACCTTGCGCACCTCGGCTGTCCAGCCTTTCCAGGCGCAGTACTTGGCCCACAGTTCGGCCGGCGACGGGAACTGATCGAGCGTCAGGTAGCGCTCCAGCACCCCATCGGCCAGCGTGGCATCGCGGAAGATGAAGCCGTCGCCGTTGCTGGCAAAGCTGAAGGGCACGTCGAGCAAAGCGGCGTAGTTGATAGCCTGCGCCATGCCGGCGCCGACTGCGTGGCTGGCGTCCTTGGCCTCGACCACTGCCAGCGGGATGTTGAGCTTGTAGAACAGCGCGTAGTCGGCGCGCAGCACCGTCGAGGCGTCGCGGCGGGCCTTGCGGCCGCGCACCACCACGCGGCCGGCGCGCAGCGGGTACTCGCGGTAGATCTGGTCCATGCCGTTCCAGCCTGCGCGCTCGATGGCTGGGCGGATGAACTTGTCGCAGATGTCGCTCTCGCTGAGGCGGCTCTTGTCGTTCATGTCACTCCCTGGGCTTGGCCGGCGCACGCGCGTCGCGTGTCAACGCGGCCAAGCCGATTGGCTGTTCGTGGGGCCTGTGCGGGTCGTCGAAGAATCATCACACAGCAAGGACCACCCGCCCGGGCCACCACCCCATGACGTCGATCAGATCACGAGCATGTTCACCGGATCGGTCCAGCGCCCGTTGCCGTTGACGCCCACCCCTCGCATGCGGATCCAGTAGTCCTGCCGCGGGGTCAGGTCGCCCAGCGTGATGCGCGCGCGTGGTCGGGTGGTCATGGCGTGTTTCCAGTTGGCCTCCTGGGTCGGATCGCCCTGGGCGATCTGGATCTCGAAGCTGGCAGCGCCGGGCAGGCTGTCCAGGCGAATGTCCAGGGTGCCGCTGAATGCGCCGTGCAGCACCTTGAAGCCCTTGGGCGCCGGCAGCGGCTCGGTGCCGCTGGTGCGGTTGCTGTCGCGCCGCAGGTCGAAGCCGGTGGAGGCCAGCGCCATCCGATCACCCTCGGCGACAAATTCGAGATAGACCGACAGCCGCCTGAGAATCTCGGTAAGCGTGTGGCGAAGCATCCTGCGCTGGTTGATGCGGAAGGTGTCCCCCGAGACGCAGGCGTGGAAGGCGCTGCGGTAGCTCTGGTAGGCCTCGTTCAGCGCCAACAGGCTGGGCGCGGGTGCCGGCCACGGCTCGGGAAAGCTCGGGTTGGCGGTCAGCGCCGCGATGATCGTCCCGACCTTGCTCTGGAAGTCGGTCTCGCCGAGTCGATCGAAGTTGAGGATCAGTTTGGGTTGCATGAAATCTCCCGGGGTTTGGAGATTTCATTATTCGAGACAGAACCCGATTTGCAGATCCCTCTGAAGGTGGATACGCCGCGTCCACTATTCACGCTGCAAAGGGGTCGGATGTGCCCGCATTGCGCGCACGCAACGCCATCTTGTGCAAGCACGACGCCATTTTTGCGGGGCACATGGCCGCAATGCGGTGGCAAGCGTTTGGGTTGTGCAGGCACACGGTCGGCTTGCACGGGCGCCATGCCGGCATGTGGCGGCACGACGCGCGGATGCGTCCGCACAAGTGACCGGTGTGCCGCTGCAACCCGGTCATGTGCCGGTGCAACGGCGGCATCGACAGGACGATCACGCCTTCGTGCCTGCACATGGCGGCGATGTACCTGCACATGGCGGCCATGTGCCTGCACAGCTTGCCGTCGGCTCCAGGCACGATGCCGGGGGAGCCGTCCGGATCGGCGTTGCGGGGCCCGAAAGCAGAACGCCAACCTCTCGGTTGGCGTCTTGCTTCGGCGGGGTGCCGTGTATCGGGTGGTGCGCCCGGCTGGGATCGAACCAGCGGCCCTTGGCTTCGGAGGCCAATACTCTATCCACTGAGCTACGGGCGCAGCGACACGCATTCTAGCAGGGGTTGCGACGCAGCCTGCACGCAACACAAGTCGAGCAATCCTGCCGCTTATAATCTCGCGGTTTTGCGCACCGAGCCTGCGCCGCGCATTCACCATCAGAGGACTCCATGAGCGACGCTCAACACACCCACGACGAGCACGAAAGCCCGATCAAGACCTCCAAGCAACTGATCGCCGCGGTGGTCTTTGCATTCATCGTGCCGATCTTTGCCATCGTGCTGCTGGTGAAGTCGGTGGCGGTCGATCCGCGCAGCGGCGCCGGCGTCGATGCACTCGGTGCCGAGGCCACGGCCGCACGCATCCAGCCGGTCGGCGCCGTGACGCTCAAGCTCGAGGGCGGCCCGCTCAAGAGCGGCGAAGAAGTCTTCAAGGCGCAATGCACCGCCTGCCACACCGCCGGCCTGGCCGGTGCACCCAAGATCGGCGACAACGCCGCCTGGGGCCCGCGCATCGGCACCGGCCTCGAGGCCCTGCTGACCTCCGCGCTGAAGGGCAAGGGCGCGATGGGCGCTCAAGGCGGCGGCGATTTCAGCGAGCTCGAGATCGCCCGCGCCGTGGTCTACATGGCCAACGCCAGCGGTGGCAAGCTCGACGAGCCCAAGGCTCCTGCCGCAGCCGCCAGCGCACCCTGAACCGAACCGGCAGCCGGCGGCCCTGCGCACGCCGGCCTGCACACGAAGCCGACCCGAGGGTCGGCTTTTTCATGCCTGCGCGCGCCGGGTTCAGCCGGCAGCAGGGCCGCTGCGGTTCACGGCACGGGCCTGCGGACTGACGCAGTAGCCGTAGTGCTGCGGCAGCGCCTGGCTGTCGACCGGCTGGGGCGACCAGGCGCCCGCCAGCACGGCATCGGCGGCCACGTCCATGTCGGCCGAACGCATCAGGCCAAGGCCGAGTTCGGTGTGGAGGTAGAGCCGCCCCTGCTCGTCGACCAGCACCGCGCGCAGTTCGTGGGCCGTCACACCGGTGTGCGACTGCACCTGCCAGCCGCCCGGGATGCGCTGCACGCCCATCACCAGCGGCGCCAGTTCGAGTTCGACGTAGACACGCTGCGGCCCGTTCTGGAAGTACCAGCAGCCGTCGGCATCGGACTCGTAGTTGCGTTCGATGAACTGGCGCAGCTTGTCGTGCACGATGCGGCTGCCCTTGGCCTGCGGAAACGGCCCGTGTGCCTGGACCTGCTCGTCGCGCAGATACCAGTCGCCACGCGCATCCAGGGCCAGCCAGCCGCGGCAGGCCGGCACGGCGGGCCATTTCTTCAGTGCCGCCTTGACGATGTCATCCATGCGTCGATCTTGCCTCAACCGCCGCCGCGGCAGCCGGAGGTCGGCGTGGCAACCCGGCTTGCATCCAGGCCATCACGGCATCGGGCAGATCGGTCACCTGCGCCGGAAACGCGCCGCTGGCGAAGCCGACATGCCCGCCGTCGGCGCTCTGCCAGAGCGTGACCGCGCTGCCCGGCGGCATCGTGCGTGGCAGGCTGGCCGCGGGCACGAAGGGGTCGTTGAGGGCATTGAGCACCAGGGCAGGGATGCGGATGTCGTCGAGCGCCGGCTTGGCCGAGGCGCGCCGCCAGTAGTCGTCGGTGTCGCGATAGCCGTGCAGCGGGGCGGTGAAGACGTTGTCGAACGCACGCAGCGTGCGCGCGGCGAGCAGGCGTTCGCGGTCGAACAGGCCGGGATGCTGCGCCAGCTTGGCGAGCGCCTTGGGCTTCATCGTGCGCAGGAACATCGGCGTGTAGATCAGCCGGTTCAGGCCCCGTCCGATCGCCTCGCCGCTGGCGGCCAGGTCGATCGGCGAGCACACCGCAGCCACCGCCGAGACCACCGCCGCCGCGCTGTGGCCGGCCTCCTCGGCCCAGCGCAGCAGGGCATTGCCGCCCAGCGACACGCCGACGGCCACCACCGGGCCACGGCGGGCGCGGCGGGCCTGCGCGAGCATCCAGCCGATCTCGACGTGGTCGCCCGAGTGGTAGGCGCGTGGTGCCAGGTTGAGCTCGCCGGAGCAGCCGCGGAAGTGCGGCAGCACCATCGCCCAGCCGTTGCGGCGCGCCCAGTCGGCAAAGGCCTGCGCATAGTGGCTGCGCGAACTGCCTTCCAGGCCGTGGAACAGCACCAGCAGCGGCCGGTGCGGTTCATCGTGCGGCACGACACCGATGTCGGCCGCGCGGCCCGCGGGCTGATCGTCGACCAGCCAGTCGGCGTCGATGAAATCGGCATCGGGCGTGAACCAGCGTTCACGACGAAAGCGCAGCGCTTCGCCGGCCCGGCTGCGCGCGAACAGCGCCGGCCAGATGGTCTGGCTCTGTCCGCCCGGCAGCCACCAGGGCGCGGCGGGTGTTGCCGGCATCGACGCCGGCGCTGCGGCCAGCCCCGCCGCATCGGCGGCGGCCTGCAGCCTGGGGCGGTCGACCCGCATCAGTGCAGCGTGGTGGTCGACTCGGTCAGCTCCTGCAGCTCGCGCGGCGTGCCGGGGCTGGCGTGGTGGACGATCATGCGCCAGCCCAGCGGCGTCTTCAGGTAGACGTTGGTGCTCAGCACATAGCCGCTGCGCGGGCCGTCGGCGGTGTTGACACGCACCTCCTCGAGCACGTGGTGCACGGCGGTGTTGCCCAGCGTCATGCGGCGGACCTGAGCCGGGCGGGTGTCGATGTGGCCCTGGCCGAAGAGCTCCTCGAAGGCCGTGCGGATGGCATGCGTGCCCACCAGGCGCGGGCCGCCCGGATGCACGCAGGCGACGTCCTCCTCGTCGGCCCAGACCGCCATCAGCCGGTCGAGATCGGCGCGCTGCAGGCTCTCGTAGAACTGCGCCTCGGTGTCATCGGGCGTGGCCATCAGGACGGCCTCGAGGGGTTTGGGACGATTCATGGGCGGTCTACCGGAAAACGACCGTCTTGCGGCCATTGAGCAGGACACGGTGCTCGACGTGCCAGCGCACCGCGCGCGCGAGCACGACGGACTCGACATCGCGGCCCACGGCGGTGAAGTCTTCGGGGCTGTGGGTGTGATCGACCCGCTCGACGTCCTGCTCGATGATCGGCCCCTCGTCGAGATCGGCCGTCACGTAGTGCGCCGTGGCGCCGATCAGCTTCACGCCGCGTTCGTGCGCCTGGTAATACGGCTTGGCGCCCTTGAAGCTGGGCAGGAAGCTGTGGTGGATGTTGATCGCGCGCCCGGCCAGGAAATCGCAGAACTCGGCGCTCAGGATCTGCATGTAGCGCGCCAGCACCACCAGGTCGACCTGCTCGCGCTCGAACAGCGCCTCGACCTCGCGCTCCTGCGCGCGCTTGGCCTGGGCGTCGGCGCCGGCCTTGAGCGGCAGGTGGTGGAACGCGATGCCGTAGCTGGCGGCCAGGTCGGCAAAGTCGGGGTGGTTGGAGACGATCGCCGGGATGTCGACCGGCAGCTGCCCGCTCTTCCAGCGGAACAGCAGGTCGTTGAGGCAATGGCCGTGCTTGCTGACCATCAGCAGCAGGCGCGGCTTGCGCGCCAGGCTGTGCACGCGTGCCTGCATGCCGAACTGGCTGCGCACGTGGCTGAACAGGTTCTGCAGCATGGCCGCGTCGCCCAGGTGCGGCGGCGCCTCGAAGTGCACCCGCATGAAGAACAGGCCGGTGGCGTCTTCGCCGAGCACGTCACCGAACTGCTGCGAGTCGATGATGTTGCAGCCGGCCTGGTAGAGCAGGCCTGAAACCGCGTGGACGATGCCCTTGGTGTCGGGGCAGGAGAGCGTGAGTACGAACTGGCCGTTGTTGAGCGTCATGGCGGCCGATTTTACGCAAGGCCTGCACCATCGACCGGTCGGCCGGCGACGGCCCGCAACCCCCCGGGCCGAATGCCCGCGCCCAAATGCGGCGCGGCCCGTCAAGGGCCGCGTCGGGATGCTCAGTGCGCGTGGACCTTCTCGCCGGCCTTGAGCCGGTAGACCGTGCCGCAGTACGGGCAGCGGCCTTCACCGCTGCCGGCCACGTCGATGTAGACCTTCGGATGGGCGCTCCACAAGGCCATCTTCGGGTTCGGGCACGCCACCACGCCGGGGCCTTGCAAATCCTTGGCCAAGACTTCGACCACTGCCTGCTTGTCGTTGCTCATCGCTGACTTTCCTTCAAACCTTCAAACGTGATCCAGCCATTCGGCGTACTGGGGGTTGCGGCCGTTGACGATGTCGAAGAACGCCGCCTGGATCTTCTCGGTGATCGGGCCGCGCGAGCCGGCGCCGATCTCGATGCGATCGAGTTCGCGGATCGGCGTCACTTCGGCGGCGGTGCCGGTGAAGAAGGCCTCGTCGGCGATGTAGACCTCGTCGCGGGTGATGCGCTTCTGCACGACCTCCAGGCCCAGATCCTTGGCAATGTGGAAGATCGTGTTGCGGGTGATGCCGTTGAGCGCGCCGGCCGACAGGTCGGGCGTGTAGACCACGCCGTTCTTGATGATGAAGATGTTCTCGCCCGCGCCTTCGCTGACGAAGCCGGATGCGTCGAGCAGCAGCGCCTCGTCGTAGCCCTCTTCGGTCACTTCCATGTTGGCCAGGATCGAGTTGGTGTAGTTGCTCACCGCCTTGGCCTGCGTCATCGTGATGTTGACGTGGTGGCGGGTGTAGCTGCTGGTCTTGACGCGGATGCCGCGCTTGAGGCCTTCTTCGCCGAGGTAGGCGCCCCAGGTCCAGGCCGCGACCATCAGGTGGATGGTGTTGCCCTTCGGGCTGACGCCGAGCTTCTGCGAGCCGATCCAGGTCAGCGGGCGGATGTAGCCGCTTTCGAGCTGGTTCTCGCGCACGACGGTCTTCTGCGCGTCCATCACCTGTTCCAGCGTGAACGGGATCTTCATGCGCAGGATCTTGGCGCTGTTGAAGAGCCGCTCGGTGTGCTCGCGCAGGCGGAAGATCGCCGGGCCTTGCGCCGTCTTGTAGGCGCGCACGCCCTCGAAGGCGCCGCAGCCGTAGTGCAGCGTGTGGCTGAGCACGTGGATCTTGGCGTCGCGCCACTCCACCAGCTCGCCATCCATCCAGATCTTTCCGTCTCGGTCGTGCATCGACATGGTTTTATCGCCTTCGCTCGGGGCCGCCATTGTATGCGGGCAGGTCGGCGCCAACGGGCACCGCGAGGCGTCGCGAGGCGTCGCGGCGGCTCAGGCGGCGCGGCTGCCGAGCTTGAACGAGACCATCGCCCGCAGCCGGTTCGGGGCCAGCGGCTTGAACAGCACGTGGTAGTTGCCGGCAGCCGCTTCGGTCTCGTGGTCGTGCAGCGTGTGGCCGGTGACCATGACCGCCGGCAGGCCCGGCCCCCAGACCGCGCGCAGGGCCACGATCACCTCGGTGCCGGTGCATCCTTCGGGCAGGCCGTGATCGACGATCAGCAGGTCGGGCGCCGAACCGGGGTGCTGCTGCGCCCAGCTGCAGGCCGTCTGCGCGCGGTCGAACGCGACGACCTGCGCGCCCCAGCTCTCGAGCAGGCCGCGCAGGCTCGTCAGCACGGCGGCGTCGTCCTCGACCACCACCACCCGGCGGCCGTGCAGCGTCACCTGCGGCAGTTCGTGCGCCAGCACCACCGCACCCGGCATCGGCTCGGCGACCGCGGCCGGCAGGGTCAGCGAGAACACGCTGCCCCGCTCGACCTTCGAGCACACCGTCAGCGGCGCGTCCATCAGGCCGGCCAGGCGCTTGACGATCGCCAGCCCGAGCCCCATCCCCTTGCGGTGATGCGGCTCCAGAGGGCGGCGGCCGCCGACCTGGTAGAACTCGTCGAAGATGCGCGGCAGCGCCTCGGCCGAGATGCCGATGCCGCTGTCCCAGACCTGCACCAGGCGCTGCCCGCCCCGCGAGCGGCAGCCGACGATCACGCCGCCGTCCTCGGTGTAGCGGATCGCGTTGGACACCAGGTTGCGCAGGATGCGCTCGACCAGCACCGGGTCGGCCTGCACCGCGTGGTGACCGCCGAAGAAATCGAGCGTCAGCCCCTTGTCGAACGCCACCGGCTCGAAGTGCAGCCGCAGGCGCATGTAGATCTCGGCCATCGCGCAGGCGCGCGGCCGCACGTCGACGCCGCCGCTGTCGATGTGGGTGAGGTCGAGCAGCTCGTCGAACAGCCCCTCGAGCGCGCCGACCGACTCGACGATGTCGTGCACCAGCTGCGCCACCTCGTCGTCATCGGCGGCGGCGCCTGTCCGGCCCTGCTTGCGGCGCAGCGTTTCGGCAAACAGCCCGAGCGCGTGCAGCGGCTGGCGCAGATCGTGGCTGGCGGCCGAGAAGAACTGCGTCTTGGCGCGGTTGGCCGCCTCGGCGACGCGCCGGGCCTGGTCGGCGGCGGCCTTCTCGAGCGACAGCTGGCCGGCCAGATCCTCGGTGCAGCGCTTGAGCGTCAGCGCCTGGGCCAGGGCCTCGGCCTGGCGGCGCACGGTCACGGCCATCACCGTGGCCGCGAGCACGATCAGCGCCGCCAGGGCCAGCCGCAGCGGCCACGCCTGCGCGACCAGCAGCCCGATGCACGCCAGCAGCGTGATCGCCGCCCAGGCCGGGCCGGCCCCGGCCCGGCTCACGAAGGCGGCCCGGCCGGCCCCGGCTGCGGCTGATGCGCCGACGGCCCCGGCTGCGGCAGGTGGCGCACCGCGATCACCGCCTGCATGCGCGAACGCACGCCCAGGCACCGCAGCACGGCGGCGACGTGATCCTTGACGGTCTCGACCGACAGGCCCAGTTCCTTGGCGATCACCTTGTTGGCCTTGCCTTCCATCAACAGCATCAGCACCTTCGCCTGGCGCGGCGTCAGGCCGAGCGCATCGAGCGAGGCGGGCCGCGGCAGCGCCATGCCGCGCGACGACCACGGCCCGATCGACATGCCGGCGTGGACGCCGTCCGGGCGGTCGCGCGGCCCGGCGGCGGCGATCGACAGCGGCCCCTGCGCCGGCAGGCCCGGAAACACCTGCGCGTCGGGCACCGACGGCAGGTTCGGCCCGCCCAGGCCACGGGCCATCGGCGGCACGTAGATGCCGCCCGACATGACCAGGTGCAGGGCCTCGAACAGCATCTCGTTGCTGGCGCGCTTGGGCACGAAACCCATCGCGCCGCCGTCGATGCAGCGGATCACGTCGGCGGCGCGCTCCGACGCCGAGATCACCACCACCGGCAGCGCCGGATGGCTGGCGCGCAGCTCGATCAGGAAGTCGTAGCCGTCGTCGCCGCTGCCCAGCAGGAGGTCGAGCAGGATCAGGTCGAAATCGTGCGGCGGCACCAGCCTCTGGCGCGCCTCGTCGGGGGTCTCGACACCCGTCACGCGCACGTGAACGCCGAGGCCGCGCACGACGTTCTGCATCGCCGCCAGGATCAACGGATGGTCGTCGATCATCAAGACCTTCATCGTGCGCTCCCGCTGCCTTGTCGTGACCCCGAGCGTATCGGCGGTTCACCCCGGCACGGACACCCCCAAAAGTGGGAGTGCGGGCAAGCGACGCTCATGCGGCATCGACCCAATCCAGCAGGGCCTGCCACTGCTCGAGGTCGCGCGCCACCCGGCTGGTGGCCACGTCCCACAGGGTCGAGCCGTGAGCGGCCAGGTGCACGTAGTTGTGGGTGTCGCGAAGGCAGCCCAGCATCGGCACCTGCACCTGCTCGCCCAGCTGCGCCAGGAACTGCTCGAGCTGCTCGGCCGCGAAGGTGTGCTCGCGCACCCGGTTGCCGATCACGGCGATCTGCACGTCGGCGTGCTTGCGGCGACTCCTGAGCTCGGCGATGAAATCGCGCGTGGCGTAGATGTCGAACACGCTCGCCTGCAGCGGCACCAGCACCTTGTCGGCCACCTTCATGACCGCGTCGAGCGGCTTGCCCGACAGACCGGCCGGCGTGTCGATGACGGCATGGCGCGCGCCCTTGGGGCACTTGCCGATGCGCTCGCGCTCGACCGGCCACCACCCGATCGGCGGCAGCTCGGCCGGGCGCAGCGACAACCACAGCCGGGCCGATTCCTGCCGATCGACGTCGGCCAGCAGCACCTCGGGCAGCGCCGGCGCCGCGCTTGCGGCAGCCTCGTGCGCCTGCGCCTGGCGACGCGCCAGATAGCCGGCCAGATTGGTCGCCAGCGTCGACTTGCCCACCCCGCCCTTGGGATTGGCCACCACATAGATCGCCATCGTCTGTCTCCTCCGGCATGAATGGGGCGTGAAGAAAGCCCGTTTAAGCTATGTTAACGGGCCGACACCGGCCGCGACCTGACAGACACGCCGTGACCCAGACCCCCCCAGAACACACGCCCGACCCGTCGTCCGAGGCTCCGATGGCCCCTCCTCGGGGCGCCAGCGGGCCGCACGTGCTGGTGCTGGTCGCCCACCCCGACCTGCGCCGCTCCCGGGTCAACCGGCGGCTCAAGCAGCGCGGCCAGGCTGCGGCCCGGTCGGCGCCGGGCATCGAGGTGCGCGACCTCTACGCGCTGTACCCCGACTTCACGATCGACGTGGGCGCCGAGCAGGCCGCGGCGGCGGCGGCCGACCTGATCGTCTGGGTGCACCCGATCCAGTGGTACGCGATGCCGGCGCTGATGAAGCTGTGGGTCGACGAGGTCCTGAGCCTGGGCTGGGCCTACGGCCCGGGCGGGCGGGCGCTGGCCGGCAAGGACCTGTGGCTGGTGACGTCCACCGGCGCTCGCCAGGAGGCCTATCACCCGTCGGGCTACAACCGCCATTTCTTCGACGCCTTCCTGCCGCCCTACGAACAGACCGCGGCGCTGTGCGGGCTGCGGTTCCTGCCGCCGCTGGTGCTGCACGGCGCCCACGTCGCGTCGGCGGACGAGCTCGACAGCCACGCCGCACTCTTCGGCCAGCGCATCCTGAGCCACCCCGACTGGCCCGAACTCGCCGACCTGCCGGCCTGCGAGGCCTGCATCACCCCGGCACAAGACCGTCCGAACCGGGCCCTCGCATGACCGCCGGCAACTGGCTGCTGACCAGCCTGGTCTTCTTCGGCGCCGCGGTGCTGGTGGTGCCGCTGGCGCGCTGGCTCGGGCTGGGCGCGATCATCGGCTACCTGGTCGCCGGCATCGCGATCGGGCCGGCCGGGCTGGGCTTCATCAGCGACCCCGACACCACCTTGCACGTCGCCGAGTTCGGCGTGGTGCTGATGCTGTTCATGGTCGGGCTCGAGCTCGAACCGCACCGGCTCTGGGCCATGCGCCGGCCGATCTTCGGCTGGGGCAGCGTGCAGGTGCTGGGCTGCGCGGCGGCGCTGGCCGGCGTGGCGATGCTCGCTGGCGCGCCCTGGCGCTGGGCGGTGGTGGGCGCGCTCGGGCTGGCGCTGTCGTCGACCGCGGTGGCCTTGCAGGTGATGGGCGAGCGCAACCTGCTGCCCACCGCCAGCGGCCAGGCGGGTTTCTCGATCCTGCTGTTCCAGGACGTCGCCGCGATCCCGATCCTGGCGCTGCTGCCGCTGCTGGGCACCGGCCAGGCGGCGGCCGGCAATCCGTGGCTCGAAGCCGGCAAGGCGCTGGGCGTGATCGCCGCCATCGTGCTGGGCGGTCGATTGCTGCTGCGCCACGGCCTGCGCTGGGTGGCGACCAGCCGCACGCCGGAGGTCTTCACCGCCGCCGCGCTCGGCCTGGTGGTCGGCATCGCCGCGCTGATGCAGGCGGTCGGGCTGTCGATGGCGCTGGGTGCGTTTCTCGGCGGCGTGCTGCTGGCCGAGAGCGAATACAAGCGCGAGCTCGAGACCGACGTCGAGCCCTTCAAGGGCCTGCTGCTCGGCCTGTTCTTCATGGCAGTGGGCATGAGCATCGACTTCGCCGCGCTGCTGGCGCGGCCGCTGCTCGTGCTGGCGCTGCTGCTGGGCTTCCTGGCGGTCAAGGTGCTGGTGCTGTCGGCGATCGGCCGGGCGATGGGCCTGACGCGCGCCGAGCGGCCGGTCTGGGTGCTGCTGCTGGCGCAGGGCGGCGAGTTCGCGTTCGTGGTGTTCCAGCAGGCTGCCGACGCGGGGGTCTTCAGCAACGCGATCGGCTCGGTGCTGGTCGGCACGGTGGCGCTGTCGATGCTGATTACGCCGCTGCTGCTGGTGGCCTTCGACCGCTGGCTGGCGCCGCGCTACGCCGCGATGTCCGACGGTCCGCACCGCACCGAACATGCGCTCGACGAGCCGCAAGAGGCGCCGATCATCGTCTGCGGTTACGGCCGCTACGGCCAGATCGTCGGCCGGCTGCTCTACGCCAGCGGCCTGAAGGCCACGCTGCTCGACCACGACCCCGAGCAGGTCGAGGTGATGCGGCGCTTCGGTTTCAGCACCTGGTACGGCGACGCCACCCGGCTCGACCTGCTGCGCAAGGCCGGCGCCGCGCAGGCACGCGTGATCGTGGTGGCGGTCGACGACGTCGCGCAGAGCCTGAAGATCGTCGACCTGGCTCAGGCGCACTTTCCGCAGGCCCAGTTGGTGGTGCGGGCGCGCAACGTGCAGCACCACTACGCGCTGCGCGAGCGCGGCGTCACGCACATCGAACGCGAGACCTTCGAGTCGGCGCTGGTCAGCGGCCGCAGCGTGCTCGAGGCGATGGGCCACGAGCCGCATCACGCCTGGCAGCTGGCGGCCCGCTTCCGGCGCTTCAACCTGGCGCTGATCGAGCGCACCTGGCCGCACCGGGCCGATCGCCAGCAGCTGATGTCGATCGCCAAGCAGGGCAGCCAGCAGCTCGAGGAGCTGTTCGCGCAGGAGCGCGCCGAGCGCGAACAGCAGCGCCGCGGCAACTGGCAGGACTGAACCTGAACGCCGTCAGGCCGCGGCCGGCCACGCAGGCACTTCGGCGCCGGGGCCCGGCTCGATCGCGGCGAACAGATGGCCCTGGCCGAAGTCGCAGCCCATGCGCGCCAGCAGCGCGCGCTGCGCCGGTGTCTCGACACCCTGGGCCACCACCTGCAGGCCGAGCGTGTGCGCCATCTGCACCATCGCTTCGCACAGCCGGGTGCTCTTGCCGTCGACGCCCAGGTCGCGCAGCAGGCTCGGGTCGAGCTTGAGCATGCCGATGTCGAGGCGGTTCAGCCGCGACAGGCAGGACGCGCCGGCGCCGAAGTGGTCCACGATCAGCGGCACACCCGCGGCACCGAGCTGCTGCAGCAGTTCGCCGACGCCGTCGGACGGCTCGGCCAGCGCGCTTTCGGCGATTTCGAGCGCCAGCGCATCGGCGGGCAGTTCGAGCCGCGCCCATTCGTCGAGCCAGCGCCTGAAGTAACCGAGGCCCGCGTGCAGCTGCACCGGCGACACGTCGAGGCTGACCGGGATCACCGGGCTGCCCGCGCGGCTGCGGTCGGCCGCCTGGCGCGCGACGGTGTCGAACGCCCAGTCGCCGATGTCGCGGATGACGCCGGTCTCTTCGGCCAGCGGCATGAAGACCGACGGGCTGATGGCGCCGAACACCGGATGCACCCAGCGCAGCAGCGCTTCGTGCTGGCGCACCGAGCCGTCACGCAGGTCGACCAGCGGCTGCAAGCTCAGCGACAGCTCGCCGCGTTCGACGGCGTGACGCAGGTCGTGGGTCAGGCGCATGCGGTCGCGGATGTTCGATTCCAGCGCCTTCGCGAAATGCCGGGCCTGGTTGCGGCCGAGCCGCTTGGATTCGTACATCGCCTGATCGGCGTGCATCAGCAGCACGTCGGCGGTCTCGCCGTCCTGCGGGAACAGCGCCACGCCGATGCTGCCGGAGATCTGCACCGACGTCTGGCCGTCCAGCGTGAAGGGCTTGAACAGGCACAGGTTGACGCGCCGCGCGATCGGCTCGACCTCGTCGCCGGCCACCAGATCGGGCAGCAGGATGGTGAACTCGTCGCCGCCCATGCGGGCCACCGTGTCGATCTCGCGCACCGCCGCGCGGATGCGCTGCGCCGCCTGCACCAGCAGGTCGTCGCCGGCCTGGTGGCCCAGCGTGTCGTTGACGTCCTTGAACCGATCCAGGTCGATGAACATCACCGCCAGGTGGCGCTGCATGCGCCGGGCCCGCGCCAGCTCCAGGGTCAGCCGCTCCTGGAAATGGCGGCGGTTCGGCAGCGAGGTCAGCGTGTCGTGATTGGCCTGCAGCCAGATCGTGCGCTCGGCCTGGATGCGCTCGGTGATGTCGCGCGCGATCTTGGAGGCGCCGACGATGCGGCCCTCGCTGTCGTGCAGCGGCGAGATGGTCGCCGAGACGTTGACCAGGCTGCCGTCCTTGCGCACCCGCACGGTCTCGAAGTGGTCGACCCGCTCGCCGCGGCCGATGCGCGCCAGGATCATCGGCTCCTCCTGCAGCCGGTCGGCCGGGAAGACCTTCACCATCGGCTGGCCGATCATCTCGGCGGCGCTGTAGCCGAAGATCGATTCGGCCGCGCGGTTCCAGCTGGTGACGATGCCGTGCAGGTCCTTGGTGATGACCGCGTCGGTGGTCGAATCGATGACGGACTTGAAGAAGTCGCCGAGATCAGGCGCCTGCGTGGTTGGGGTCGATGCCATGTCTTGCCCGTGTTGATGTGCTCAGAAACTGGTCCAGTCGTCGGCCCCTGCGGCAGCTTGCGCCGCGAGCGGCTCGGGTGCAGCGGCAGCCCGTTTCGGCGCAGGCGCCGGCCGGTTGGCCGGCGTTGCCGCCGGTTTGGCCGGTGTGGCCCGGCCGTCGCGCCGCAGCTCGACCGCATCGCGCTCGGCGACGGTGGCCTCGCCCGACGACAGCCGGAACAGCCGCATCGATTCGCTCACCGCGGCCACCTGGCCTTGCAGCGACTGCGCCGCCGCCGCGAGCTGCTCGACCATCGCGGCGTTCTGCTGCGTGATCGAGTCCATGTGCGCCACCGCCTCGTTGATCTGCGAGATGCCCGACTGCTGTTCGGAGGTGGCGGTGCTGATGGTCTCGAGCGTCGCCTGCACCGCGTCGACCGCGTGCAGGGCCTCGCCCATGCGCTGCTGCGCGGCGGCGCTCTGCGTGCTGCCGAGCGTGACCCGTTGGGCCGACTCGCCGATCAGCTGCTTGATCTCGCGCGCCGACGAGGCGGTGCGCTGCGCCAGCTCGCGCACCTCGGCGGCCACCACCGCGAAACCGCGGCCGTGTTCACCGGCGCGCGCGGCCTCGACCGCGGCATTGAGCGCCAGGATGTTGGTCTGGAACGCCACGCCCTCGATCACGTGCAGGATCTCGGCGATGCGACGCGACGACTCGCTGATGCGGCCCATCGTCTCGGCCACGTCGGTCACCGCCTGCTGGCTGCGCCGCGCCACGTCGGCGGTCTCCCGGGCGCTGCGCGCGCCCTGCACGGCCGAGCTGGCGGTCTGCTGCACGGTGCCGTTGATCTGCTCCATCGACGCCGCGGTCTGCTCCAGGCTGCTGGCCTGGGATTCGGTGCGCGCCGACAGGTCGTGGTTGCCGGCACTGATCTCGCTGGCCGTCACGTGCAGGTTCTCGATCTCGGTGCGGGTGTCGTGCACGACGGTGCGCAGGTTGACCGACATCTGCATCAGCGCCTGCTGCAGCTCGCCGGCGATGCCCGGCGCGCCGGTGCCGACGCGGTGCGCCAGGTCACCGGATGCCAGGTGGTGGGCATCGGTCAGCACCGCATCGAGGGGCCCGAACAGGCGCTGCAGCATGGCCCACGTCGCCACACCGACCACGCCCGTCGCCAGCAGCATCGCCTGCCAGACCGGCAAGGTCTCGCCGACGGCGACCGCGGCCAGAACGCAAGCCGTCTGGATCGCCAGCACCTGGGCGCGCTGGCCGGGCCTGAGCAGGCGGCCCAGCCGGCCGCGCAGGTCGGCGCGCCGCACGGTGCCACGCTGCAGCCGATGCACCAGGCGGCCGGCCTGGACTTCGGCCCGCATCTGCGCATACAGGCGCTCGGCGGCATCGATCTCCTGGCGCGAGGGCTGGGTGCGCACCGACAGGAAACCGGTGATGCGCTCGCCGTCCATCATCGGCGTGGCGTTGGCCTGCACCCAGTAGTGATCGCCGTCCTTGCGCCGGTTCTTGACCAGGCCGGTCCACGGCACGCCCGAGCCGATGGTCTGCCACATGTCGCGGAAGGCTTCTTCCGGCATGTCCGGATGGCGCACCAGGTTGTGCGGCTGGCCGAGCAGTTCCTCGCGGCGGAAGCCGCTGACCGCGATGAAGGCGGCGTTGGCGTAGGTGATGCGCCCTTTGAGGTCGGTGACCGAGACCAGCGTCTGACCGGCGGGAAACGCGTATTCGCGCTGGGTGACAGGCAAGTTGGTGCGCATCGGACGGTTCCCTGGCGATGGACATGAAAGTTGACCCCTCCATCGTCGTGGTTGTCGATGCGCCGCAATCCATCGATAACCGCGGCCAAACCCCTGTACGTCACACGGTATCCGTGAACGGCGCGTGAACACCCCTCGCCACTCACGGCATGAACAGCGCCTTGTGCTGCTCGCGCAGCAGGTTCTTCTGCACCTTGCCCATCGCGTTGCGCGGCAGGTCGGCCACCACGAAGGCGCGCTTGGGCACCTTGAAGTTGGCGATCTGGCGCTTGAGCTGCGCCACCAGCGCGTCGGCGTCGAGGCTCGCGCCGGCCTTGGCCACGATCACCGCCACCACCGCTTCGCCGAAGTCCGGGTGCGGCACGCCGATCACCGCCGATTCGGCCACGCCGGGCAGCTCGTTGAGCGTGCCCTCGATCTCGGCGGGGTAGACGTTGTAGCCGCCGCTGATGATCAGGTCCTTGCTGCGGCCGACGATGGTCAGGTAGCCGAGTCCGTCGAAGCGGCCGACGTCGCCGGTCCTGAACCAGCCGTCGGACGTGAACTCCTCGGCGGTCTTCTCGGGCATGCGCCAGTAGCCGCCGAAGACGTTGGGCCCGCGCACCTGCACGTTGCCGATCTCGCCCGCCGCCAGCGCCGCGCCGGCATCGTCGACCACCCGCACGCCCACGCCCGGCAGCGCCGGGCCGACGGTGCCGCCGAGCCGGTCGCCGTCTTCGGCACGACACGGGTTGGACGTCAGCATCGCCGTCTCGCTCATGCCGTAACGCTCGAGAATGGTGTGGCCGGTGCGGGTCTGCCAGTCGCGGAAGGTCTCGATCAGCAGCGGCGCCGAGCCCGAGATGAACAGCCGCATGTGAGCGCATGCTTCGCGCGTGAGCACCGGCTCCTGCAGCAGCCGCACGTAGAGCGTGGGCACGCCCATGAAGACGCTGGCGCGCGGCAGGCGCTCGACCACGGCCTTGGGGTCGAACTTCGCGAGCCACAGCATCTTGCTGCCGTTGAGCAGCGCGCCGTGGCTGGCGACGAACAGGCCGTGCACATGGAAGATCGGCAGCGCGTGGATCAGCACGTCGCCAGGCTGCCAATCCCAATACTTCTTCAACACCTGCGCGTTGCTCAGCAGGTTGCCGTGGCTGAGCATCGCGCCCTTGCTGCGCCCGGTGGTGCCGCTGGTGTAGAGGATCGCGGCCAGCTCGTCGGCGTTCTTGTGGGCGACGACGTGCTGGTCGCTGAAATAGGCGGCGCGGTCGAGCAGGCTGCCGCTGCGGTCGTCGTCGAGCGTGAAGACATGCGCCACGCCCTTGCGGAACGCCAGCTTGCTCAGCCACGGAAAACTCCGGCTGGCGCACACCACCACCGCCGGCTCGGCGTTGCCGATGAAGTAGTCGAGCTCGCCCTCCTGGTAGGCGGTGTTGAGCGGCAGGTAGACAAAACCCGCCCGCAGCGTGGCCAGGTAGAGCATCAGCGCCTCGACCGACTTCTCGGTCTGCACGGCGATGCGGCTGCCGGCCGGGATCTCCAGCGAACCGAGCAGGTTGGCCAGCATGGCGGTGGCGCGCTCGAGGTCGCCCCAGCTGTAGAGCAGGCCGTTGTCGGTCTCGATCGCGGTGGCGTCGAGGTCGGCGGGGAAGGCGGCGCGCAGGGCCGCAAAGAGATTGGCGTTGGCAGTCATGGCGGGCAGGGCTTGGGGATGCGAGGCGGGCGGAGCGGGCGGAGCGGGCGGATTGCGGTGTGGCGCAATCAGGCGCCGGTGAAGCGCGGGGCGCGCTTTTCGATGAAGGCGGCGATGCCTTCGCGGTGATCGGCGCTGCTGGCGTAGGCGGCCAGTTCGGCGCGCTGCGCTTCGCTGAAGTGGAACTGGGCCGAGATCAGCCGCAGCGTGCGCTTGTTCAGGCGCGCAGCCAGCGGCGCGCCGGCGGCGATGCGGCGGGCGGTGGCCTCGGCCTCGGCGGCCACGCCGTCGTCGGCCACCACGCGGTGCACCAGGCCGCGCTGCAGCGCGGTGGCGGCATCGAGCAGGCGCGCTTCGAGCAGGATCTCGGCGGCGCTGGCCAGGCCGGTGACGCGCGCCACGCCGGCCATCTCGTCGGGCGCCATCGGAAAGCCCAGCCGCGCGATCGGCGCGCCGAAGCGGCTGCCCGCGCCGGCCACGCGGATGTCGCACTGGCAGGCGATCTCGAGCCCGCCGCCGACGCAGGCGCGCTCGATCTGCGCCACCAGCGGCACGTCGCAGCGGTACAGCGCGTCGAGTGCCGGGCCGACGATCTCTTCATGAAAGTGGCGCAGCCGGGCGGCGTCGAAACGGAAGGCCGGGAACTCCTCGATGTCGCCGCCCGACACGAAGGTGCCGCCCTCGCCGCGCAGGATCACGCAGCGCAGCTGCGGCGCGCGCTCGGCCAGGCCGTCGAAATGGCCGCGCAGCTGCTGCCACATCGCCACGCTCATGGCGTTGAGCTTGGCCGGATTGGACAGGGTCACCAGCGCCACGTCGGGCAGGCTGGCGTGGGGTTCGAATCGAACGTCGACGCTCATCGGAACATCCTTCTTCTTGGGAATCTCATCGGATCACGCAGGCCAGAACGCGTCGGCCAGCAGCTTCAGGCCGGTCAGCAGCATGCCCACCTGCACCAGCCGGTAGAACCAGCGCGACGAGATGCGCTTGGCCGCCCACACGCCCAGCAGCACGCCGCCGGCGGCCAGCGGCATCAGCAGCACCGAGGTCGAGAGGTTGCGGCCGTCGAGCAGGCCGAGCGCCGCATAAGGCAGCCACTTGGCAGCGTTGATGCTGGCGAAGAACACCGCCGAGGTGCCGGCGTAGGCCAGCGGCTCCATGCGCCGCGGCAGCAGCGCCATCGCCACCGGCGGGCCGCCGCCGTGGGCGACGAAGCTGGTGTAGCCGGCCATCAGCGCCAGCGCGCCGGTCTGGCGGTGGCCCGGCAGCGGCGCGTCGGCGCGTGGCGGCCAGATCAGCTGCCAGGCCAGGAAGGCCAGCGTCACCACGCCGACGATGCCGGCCACGATGTGACCGGGCAGCAGGCCGAAACTGAGCCAGCCGATCACGATGCCGACCAGCCCGGCCGGCAGCAGCATCCACAGCACGGCACGATCGGCATGGCGGCGCAGCGTCCACAAGGCCATCACGTCGGCCACCGCCAGCAGCGGCAGCATGATGGCCGCGGCCTGCGGCACCGGCAGCGCCAGCGCCAGCATCGGCGTGGCCAGCGAACCCAGCCCGGAGGCAAAACCCGACTTCGACAGCCCCAGCAGCAGCACCGACGGCAACGCGACCGCGTAGAACCACGGGTCGGTGATCAGCTGCGACATCACAGCACGGCGCAGGCGGTGTCGAAATCGAGCCGCGGCGCACGCGGGCGCAGGCCGGCCGGGTCACCGTGGCCGAGGTTGCAGACGATCATCGAGCGCACCGCCGTGCCGGCCCAGAACTCGGCATCGACCGCCGCGGCGTCGAAACCGCCCATCGGCCCGCAGTCGAGCCCGAGCGCGCGCGCGGCCAGGATGAAGTAGCCCGCTTCCAGTGCGCCGTTGAGCTGCGACATCGCCTCGCGCTGCGCCGGCTGATCGGCAAACCGCTCGCGGGCGCCGGCCATGTGCGGCGCGAGCGTCGGCATGTGCTGATGGAAATCGACATCACGGCCGAGGATGGCGATCACCGGCGCGGCGGCAGTCTTGGCGCGGTTGCCCTCGCTCATCAGCGGCAGCAGGCGCGCACGCGCCTCGGCGCCGACGATGAACCGGACCCGCAGCGGGCAGCAGTTCATCGCCGTCGGCCCCCATTTGGCGAGCTCGTGCAGCTGGCGCAGCAGTTCAGGCGCCACCGGCTCGTCGCGCCAGGCGTTGTGGGTGCGCGCTTCGGTGAACAGCTGGTTCAGGGCGAGGGTGTCGAGTGCGTGGGTCATGGGTTCGGGCGGCAGTCAAAAAAACCGGCACCCGCGACAAGGCGGGTGCCGGGCGGCTCAGGCTGAGACAATTGTCAGATGTTTGCACCCAGCCAGAACGACGTCCGGACTTTCTTCTGCGAGACCTGGCGCAAGCACTGCGCCGCCGAGCCGCTCAGCCCGATGGAGACGCTGGCCGCGCAGTGGATCGACCGCCACCCCGAATACCACGCCGACCTGAGCGACTTGGCCGGCGCGCTGGCGGCGGTCTACACGGTCGACGACGGCCGCACCAACCCCTTCCTGCACCTGTCGATGCACCTGTCGATCAGCGAGCAGTGTTCGATCGACCAGCCACGTGGCATCCGCCAGGCGGTCGAGCTGCTGGCCGCCAAACGTGGCGATCTGCACCCGGCACACCACGAGGTGATGGACTGCCTGGGCGAGATGCTGTGGCAGTCGCAGCGCAGCGGCCAGCCGCCCGATCCGCACGCCTACCTGGATGCGGTGCGGCGGCGCGCCACCCGCTGAACCGGCTGAACCCGCTGAACCCGCTGAACCCGCTTCAGCGCGACCCGGCCGCCTGTCGCGCCGCGGCCAGCGCCGCCGCGGTGGACTGCACCTCGGCCAGCCAGCGCGGCTCGGCGTCGCGGGCGCGCCTGAAGGCCTGATCGAGCGCCGCCTGCGCCTGCGGCCAGCGCGCGCGGCCGATCTCGACCTGGGCCAGGTTGTTCCAGAGCACGGCGCTTTGATGACGCTGCGTGGCGGCCTCGAAGACCTGCGCGGCCTCGTCGTCCTGGCCGAGCGCGTGCAGGTTGTTGCCCAGGCCGAGCGCGGCCACCAGCTGATCGGGCCAGCGCTGCAGCACGCTGCGCCAGACCCGCACCGCGTCGGCCGGCGCGGCCAGCCGCTCGAAATCGACCGCGGCCTGCACCGTCTGGGCCGAACTCGCCGAGGCCGGCAGCTGCCCCGGCGGCAGCACCGCCACCGCCCAGTGCGAGGCGCGTGCCCAGGTGTATTCGAAGGTGGCCCACGGCAGGCGCTGGCGCGCCTCGTTGCCGCTGCGCAGGATGAACTCGCGCGCCGCCTGGTCGTGGCCGATCAGCACCGCGTAATGCCAGCGCGGCGCCCAGGCCAGGCCGAGGTTCTGCAGCACCAGCACCGGGCGGCCGGCGTCGAGCTCGTCGAGCAGGGCCTGCAGCGTGCCGGGCAGGGTCACGGCCAGCGCACCCGAGCGCCGCGCGGCGGCGAGCATCTCGATCTGCAGGCTGCCGCCGCGAGCCGGCAGGTAGGTGGCCTCGGCCAGCGCCAGCGGATCGCCCGGCAGGCCGGCGGCGACCAGCGTGCTGGCCAGCGCCTGCGGGCCGCAGTGGCGCGCCTGCGCGGCATCGGTGAGCGGGAAGAACGGCACCGTGTCGAGTTCGACCCGGGTCGGGCCGGCACGCGGCGCGGCCTGCTGCAGCGCCGCCGTCATCGGCGGCGGCAGCCAGCTGGCACAGCCGCTCAGACCGGTGACAGCGCCCAACAGCAGCGCTGCCAACGTGGCACGAGCGGCCATCGTTCAGCGGATCGAGCGGGTGAAGGGGTAGACCTTGGTGAAGCCGAGGATGTCGGTCACCAGCAGCAGCACGAAGATGAAGACGATGGTGCCGAGGATGTCGGCGCCGGCCGGGGCCTGGTCGATCTCGGCCAGCAGGGCCTCGGCCTGGGCGTCGCTGAGCGCGGCGATGCGCAGCTGCGCCTGCGCCGGGTCGACGCCACGCGCCACCAGCGCCTGCTGCACGTCGGCGCGGTTGAAGGCATCGAGCAGGCGCTGCTGCGCGGCACCGGCCTCGGCCACCGCCTGGGTGCCGATCATGCCGGCCTGCACCGACGAAGCCATGCCGACCCAGCCGACGCTGAGCGCCAGGGACAGCGCCAGGCAGCGGCCGGCACGGGACAGACGGGAGACAGACGCCGCGCGGGACTGACGGGTGGACGAGTTCATGAGGGGGCTCCGTAGGCGATTCTTGGATGAGGTGGCTGCGAGCAGCCAAGCGCTAATCTAGCTCAGCCGGCGTGAACGAAGTCACAGGATGCAAGCGGCCCGCGTGCGGTGCCCGGCCAGCGCTCGCCTGCTACGCTTCCCGGATGTCCGTTTCTTCCCCACCCGCGGCAGCGCCCGGCGAGCGCGCCGCGCTGCTCTCGCCCCTGCTGGCCGCCATCACGCTGGCGCTGCTGTTCGGCCTGCAGCCGGCCACCACCGATCTATACCTGCCCGGCCTGCCGCTGCTGACACGCGAGTTCGCGACCAGCGTCTCGACCGCGCAGCTGACGATGTCGGCGCTGATCCTCGCCTTCGGTTTCGGCCAGCTGGTGTGGGGCCCGGTGGCCGACCGGGTGGGCCGCCGGCCGGTGCTGCTGGCCGGGCTGGCGCTCTACACGCTGGCTGCGGCGGCCGGCATGCTGGCGCAGTCCATGACCCTGCTGATCGCCGCCCGCGTGCTGCAGGGCGCGGCGATGGCCGCGGCGGTGGTGGTCGGCCGCGCGATGGTGCGCGATCTGTATCCGCCGCACGAAGGCGCCCACGTGATGTCGCTGGGCATGAGCGGGCTGGGCATCATCGCCATCAGCAGCCCGCTGCTGGGTGGCTGGGTGACGGCGGCCTGGGGCTGGCGCGCGCCATTCGGGGTGGTCTGCGCGCTGTCGCTGCTGATCTGGATCTGGGTCTGGCGCGTGGTGCCCGAGACCATCCGCCAGCGCAACCCGCAGGCCCTGCAGCCGGCGCTGCTGGGGGCGGCCTGGCGGCGCATCCTGGCGCACCCGGGGTTCCGTGCCTGGGCCGGGCTGACCGCCGGCACCTACGCCGGGCTGTTCATGTTCCTGGCCGGCTCGTCGTTCGTCTACATGAGCGTGCTGGGCCTGAGCGCGACCGCCTACGGGCTGGCGCTGAGCACCAGCTCGGTCGCCTACCTGATCGGCACGGTGTTCTGCCGGCGCTGGCTGGTGCGCCACGGCAGCATCGGCGCGGTCAAGCGCGCGGCGCCGTTCACGCTGATCGGCGGGCTGGGCATGGCCGCGCTGGCGCTGGCGGGCGTGCAGACGGTCTGGGCGGTGCTGCTGCCGCAGCTCGCCTATGCCTTCGCGCACGGCGTGCACCAGAGCTGCGGCCAGGCCGGCGCGGTGTCGTTCTTTCCGCGCGAGGCGGGCACGGCGTCGGCGCTGGCCGGCTTCGTGCTGGCGGGCGTGGCGTTCGGCGTCGGCAACCTGCTCGGCCAGCTGATGGACGACAGCGCCCTGCCGCTGGCACTCGGCGTGGCCGCGGCCTCGATCGCCACCGCGCTGATCGCCTGGACCCGCGTGCAGAGCCACGGCCTGGCCGCCCCGGCGCATGCCTGAGCGCAACCCCGTGGCGCCGCCCGCCCTGCCCTGGCTGGCGATCGCCGGCCCCACCGCCAGCGGCAAGACCGGCGCGGCGCTCGCGATCGCCCGCCATTGGCGCCAACGCGGCGGGCCGCCGGTCGAGATCATCAGCGTCGACTCGGCGCTGGTCTACCGCGGCATGGACATCGGCACCGCCAAGCCCAGCGCCGCCGAGCGGGCTGAGGTGCCGCACCACCTGATCGACCTGATCGAACCGACCGCCGCCTATTCGGCCGCCGAGTTCGCCGCCGACGCCGCACGCCTGATCGGCGAGATCCACGGCCGCGGCGCGCTGCCGCTGCTGGTGGGCGGCACGATGCTGTATTTCAAGGTCTGGCTCGACGGCATCGACCCGCTGCCGACTGCCGACGCCGGCGTGCGCGCGCAGATCGACCAGCGCGCACGCGAGCTCGGCTGGCCGGCGCTGCACGCCGAGCTGGCGCGGGTCGACCCGATCACCGCCGCCCGCCTGGCGCCGGCCGACGCGCAGCGCATCCAGCGCGCGCTCGAGGTCTGGCAGATCAGCGGACAGCCGCTGTCGAGCCTGCACACCGGCCGCAGCGCGTCGTCGGCCTGGGCACACAGCGGGCTGATGCTGTCGCTGGAGCCGACCTCGCGCGCATGGCTGCACCAGCGCATCGGCGAGCGCTTCGAGGCCATGCTCGCGGCCGGCCTGATCGACGAGGTCGAACACCTGCGCGCACGTGGCGACCTGCACCCGGATCTGCCGTCGATGCGCTGCGTCGGCTACCGCCAGACCTGGGAGATGCTCGACGGCCTGTGGCCCTCGGCCGAACTGCTCGAACGCTGCAGCGCCGCCACCCGCCAGCTCGCCAAGCGCCAGCTCACCTGGCTGCGCGGCATGCCGCGCCGCCAGGTGCTGGCCTGCGACGAGCCCGGCCTGGTCGAGCGCGTGCTGAGCCGCGCCGACGCCTGGCAAGCGGACGCGCGATGAACAGGGCGACCACGGACGACCACACGGCCGAGCTGCTGCACATCCGCGGCCTCGCCAAGGCCTACGGCCGCACGCCGGTGTTCCACGCCGTCGAGCTGCGCATGCGCCGCGGCGAGGTGGTGGCGCTGCTCGGTGAATCGGGTGTCGGCAAATCGAGCCTGCTGAACTGCATCGCCGGGCTGGACCGGCCCGATGCCGGCTCGGTGCGCATCCTCGGCCAGGCGATCGACGCGCTCGCCGAGCCGCAGGCCGCGGCGCTGCGGCGCGAGCAGCTGGGCTTCGTGTTCCAGGCCTTCCACGTGCTGCCGCACCTGAGCGTGCGCCACAACGTGGCGCTGCCGTTGCTGCTGCAGGGCCTGCGCGACCCGGCCGCGATCCACGCCCGGGTCGACGCAATGCTGGCCGAGGTCGGCCTGGCCGGGCTGGCCGAGCGGCGCCCGCGCGAGCTGTCGGGCGGCCAGCTGCAGCGGGTGGCGATCGCGCGCGCGCTGGTGCACCGGCCGGCGCTGATCCTGGCCGACGAGCCCACCGGCAACCTCGATCCGGACACCGCCGCGCAGGTGCTCGACCTGCTGTGCGCCCAGGCGCGCGACAGCGGCGCCGGCTGCCTGATCGTGACCCACTCGGCCGCGGCGGCGGCGCGCGCCGACCGGGTGCTGCGGCTGCGCGCCGACGGCGTCGCGTCTGTCTGAGACAACGGCCGGCCTTTGCTTGATGTCGGTCAAGCTGCGGCATGATCGGGTCGCGCACAGTGCGTTTTTCACGCCCGGGCTTGACCTCGGCCCATACCAGAGACCCGTCATGCCCGTTGAACTGTTCCATCAAGGCGGCAACCTGCGCCTGATGTTTTCCGACCTGCAGCAGAGTCATCCGGAAGCGGTGCAGGCGAACCAGTTCCTGATCGTCAACGGCGACACCGGCGCGATCATCGATCCGGGCGGCAACCTGGCCTACAACGACCTGTACGTGGGCATGATGCGGCACTTCCCGCCGCAGCACCTGTCGGCCATCCTGGCCTCGCATGCCGACCCCGACATCATCGCCTCGCTCGACCGCTGGATGACCTCGACCGCCGCGCCGGTCTACATCTCGTCGATCTGGGAGCGCTTCATCCCGCACTTCTGCAAGCCCGGCAAGACCGAGGGCCGTGTCATCGGCATCCCCGACCGCGGCATGCGCATCCGCATCGGCCGCGGCGAGCTGGTGGCGCTGCCGGCGCATTTCCTGCACGCCGAGGGCAACTTCCAGTTCTGGGACGAGGCCAGCGGCATCCTGTTCTCGGGCGACCTGGGCGCCTCGATCGGCGGCAACGCGCGCGTGCCGGTGACGCACCTGGCCGGCCACATCGAGCGCATGGAACCCTTCCACCGCCGCTTCATGGTCAGCCAGAAGATCCTGCGCCTGTGGGCGCAGATGGTGCGCACGCTGCCGATCCGCATGATCGTGCCGCAGCACGGCGCGCCGCTGGCCGGCGCAGCCGTGCAGGAGTTCATCGACTGGGCGCAGGACCTGAGCTGCGGCGTCGACCTGATGAACGCCAGCCACTACAGCGTGCCCCACTGAACCGCGGCGCGCCCACGATGAACGGCACCGGCGGCTGGGCCAGCGCGCAAAGCCTGTGGCTGATCGGCCTCGAATGGCGCCAGCACCCCGGTCGGCTGCTGGTGGCGCTGCTGGCGATCGCACTCGGCGTGGCGCTGGCGCTGGCGGTGCACCTGATCAACGCCTCGGCGCTGGCCGAGTTCGGCAGCGCGGTGCGCTCGGTCAACGGCCAGCCGGACTTCGAGCTGCGCCCGGCCAGCGGCGCGGGCCTGCCGGAGGCGCTCTACGAAACCGTGGCCGCGCTGCCGCAGGTGGCGCTGGCCAGCCCGGTGATCGAGATCGACAGCATCGCGATCGACCCGCAAGGCGCCAAGCGATCGCTGCGCGTGCTCGGCCTCGACGCCCTGGTGGCCGCGACACTCGCGCCCGCGCTGCGGCCGCGCGCCGACCCCGGCACCGACCGGCTGGCGATGCTCGATCCGGACCAGGTGTTCCTGAACCCGGCGGCGCTGGCGCTGGTCGACCCCATCAACCGGGGTTCCGGCAGCCTGCGGCAACTGCGCGTGCAAGGCGGCGCCCGGCTGCTGACGCTGACCGTGGCCGGCTCGGTCAGCGCCGACGGCCCGCCGCTGGCGGTGATCGACATCGCCGGCGCGCAGTCGCATTTCGACCGGCTCGGCCGACTCAGCCGCATCGACCTGCGGCTGGCCGCCGGCGCCGATCGCGACGGCCTGCAGCGCGCGCTCGATGCCGCCGGCGTGACGGGCGTGCGGTTGGCCGCGCCGGGCGAGTCGACGCTGCGCATCTCGAACCTGTCGCGCGCCTACCGCGTCAACCTGACCGTGCTGGCGCTGGTGGCGCTGTTCACCGGTGCCTTCCTGGTGTTTTCGGTGCAGGCGCTGGCGGTCGCCAAGCGGGTGCCGCAGCTCGCGCTGCTGGGCGTGCTGGGCATGGACGCGCGTGCCCGGCTGCGCCTGGTGCTGCTCGAATCGGCGGCGATCGGCCTGATCGGCGCGCTGATCGGCGTGGCGCTGGGCACCGGCCTGGCGCTGCTGGCGCTCGAGGTGCTGGGCGGCGATCTGGGCAGCGGCCTGTTCGGCGGCAGCGCGCCGCCTCTGCAGTGGTCAGCCTCGGCGGCGGCGATCTACGCGGCGCTGGGCATGGCCGCGGCGCTGGCCGGCGGCTGGTTGCCGGCGCGCCAGGCCCAGCGGCTGGCGCCGGCGCAGAGCCTCAAGGGCCTGGGCGGTGACGACGTCGGCGCGCCGCGCCCCTGGCTCGGCCCGCTGCTGCTGCTGGCCGCACCGCTGCTGGCGCTGCTGCCGCCGGTCGGCGACCTGCCGCTGGCGGCCTATGCCTCGGTGGCCTGCCTGCTGCTGGGTGGCATCGTCTGCGTGCCGGCGCTGGTGGGGGCGGTGCTGGCGCGGCTGGCGCCGCCGCTGCAGCCGATCTGGCTGCTGGCGGTCGAGCGCGCCCGCGACCAGCGCCAGGTCGCCACCATCGCGGTGGCCGGCGTGGTGGCGAGCCTGGCGCTCAGCGTGGCGCTGACGGTGATGGTGGCGAGCTTTCGCGACTCGGTCAGCCAGTGGCTCGAACAGGTGCTGCCGGCCGACCTCTACGTGCGCACCGCCAGCAGCAGCGCGCAGGCCGACAGCGTCTACCTCGAACCGGCGCTGCTGCAGGCCGCCGCGGCCCTGCCCGGCGTGGCCCGGCTGCAGACGCAGCGCCTGGTGCCGCTCGACCTCGATCCGCAGCGCGCGCCGGTCACGCTGATCGCCCGCGAGATCGCCGATCCGGCAACCGGCCTGCCGCTGGTGGGCGCGCTGGTCGACGCACCGGCCAGCGACCGCGACCTGCCGGTGGTCTACGCCAGCGAAGGCTACATGGCGCTCTACGGCGCCCGGCCCGGCCAGCGCATCACGCTGCCGCTGCCCGACGGCCGGCGCGCCGACGTCTGGCTGCGCGGCGTCTGGCGCGACTACGCGCGCCAGCAGGGCGCGATCGCGATCGAGCGCTCGCAGTGGCGCGCGCTCACCGGCGACGAGCGCGTCAACGACCTCGGCCTGTGGCTGCAGCCCGGCGCCGACCCGGCCGCGGTGCAGCAGGCGCTGCGCGGCCTGGCGGGCAACCCGGCGCTGCTGGAGTTCGCCACGCCGGCGGCCATCCGCGCCACCTCGCTGGCAATCTTCGACCGCAGTTTCGCGGTCACCTACTGGCTGCAGGCGGTGGCGATCGGCATCGGCCTGGCCGGCATCGCGGCGAGCTTTTCAGCCCAGGTGCTGGCGCGGCGGCGCGAGTTCGGCGCGCTGATGCATCTGGGGCTGCCGCGCTCGGGCGTGCTGGCGCTGGTGTGTGCCGAAGGCGCGCTCTGGAGCGCCGTCGGCACCGTGCTCGGCCTGCTGCTGGGCGTGGGCGTGAGCGTGGTGCTGGTGCACGTCGTCAACCCGCAGAGCTTTCACTGGACGATGGACCTGTCGCTGCCGCTGCCGCGCCTGGCCGCGCTGGCCGCCGCGGTGCTGGCCGCGGGCGTCGCCACCGCCTGGCTGTCGGGCCGCGCCGCCGCCGGGCGCGAGATGGTGCTGGCGGTCAAGGAGGACTGGTGAGCGCTCAGGCCGCCGGCGGCGTGCCGGCCTGGGCGGCGACGCTGACGCGCCGGGCCACCCAGTAGGTCGCGCCTTCGGGGCCGTAGCGTTCGGCGTGCGGCACCTCGAAGTCCAGTTCGAACGGATCGCCGGCACGCAGGTGGCGGGTGATGCCCCCGACGCTGAGCCACAGTTCGCCGCTCACCACCAGCGCCTGGAGCGAAAACGGATGCACGTGGGTGTCGAGCACGGTGAGCGGCTCCCAGTGCCGTTCGAGCACGTCGTCGAAGCCTCGAGCCAATGCGGTCGCCCTGAACTCGTCGAAGGTCAGCTTGCTCAAGACAGTCTCCAGGAATCGGGTTGCCGATGCTGCCCGGATGCCTAAACCATGACGGCGTCGCAGTTAACGCGACCCACCGTTCGGCCAGGCGCCGACTGACCGGCACCATGCCGGTGAAAGCCGCACGCGCCCCATGTCCAAGCCGATCCTGACCAATCGCGGAGAGTTCATCGACGCCCTGGCGGCCCTGTCGCGGGGCAACGTGATCGTGCGGCTGGACGACGGATCCGACGCCTGCGTGCTCGACGGCGTGCGGCTGATGTGGTCGTTTCCGTCGCTGATCTCGTACGGCCTGATCGCCGAGTTCAACAATGTCGAGGGCTTCAGCGGCGCGCGCTACTACCGCCTGACCGCCGCCGGCCACCAGTTTGCCCACCGGGCGCTGGCGGCCTGGCGCGCCCGGCCGCTGCTCGAACGGCTGGCGATCCGGCTGTTCGGCTGAACGCCCGCACGCTGCGCGGAGAATCCGCCGGTCGCAGCAATCATCCGGAGGCCAGGACTTGGCACCACCCCGCAGTCACGGCCCGACACGAACACCGCCCACGCCGCCCGGCGATGCGTGGCCCGGCGCCGGCCTGTCGCGCCGCGGCCTGCTCGGCGCGCTGCCGGCGCTGGCCTGGAGCGGCGCGGCCGGTGCCGCCGCGCCGACCGCATCCACGCCGTTCGAACCGCGCGGCGTCGCACCACGGCCGCTGGTCTTCCCGGCCGACTTCGGCGCCCACCCCGACACCCGCATCGAGTGGTGGTACGTGACCGGCTGGCTCGGCACGGCCGAGGCGCCGCGCTACGGTTTCCAGCTGACGTTCTTCCGCTCGCGCACCGAGGTCGATGCGCGCCACCCGAGCGCCTTCGCCGCCACGCAGCTGCTGTTCGCCCATGCCGCACTGAGCGACGTCGGCCAGCGCCGCCAGCACCACGACCAGCGCATGGCGCGCGCCGGTTTCGGCCTGGCGCAGGCGGCAGTGGGCGACACCGACGTGCGCCTGCGCGACTGGCCGCTGCAGCGCCGGGCCGGGGCGGCGGGCACATCGAGCATCTACCGCGCCGAACTGCTCGCCGGCAGCCACGCCGGCCCGGCCTGGCAGCTCGCCCTGCAGCTCGCCACCACCCAGCCGCTGCTGCTGCAGGGCGACGCCGGCTACTCGCGCAAGGGCCCGCAGCCAGGCCAGGCCAGCCACTACTACAGCCAGCCTCAGCTCGACGTGGCGGCACGCCTGCAGATCGACGGCCGCAGCCTCGATCTGGCGGGCCGCGCCTGGCTCGATCACGAATGGAGCAACTCGGTGCTCGACCCGAGCGCCGTGGGCTGGGACTGGATCGGCATCAACCTGTTCGACGGCGGCGCGCTGACCGCCTTCCGGCTGCGCCGCGCCGACGGCAGCACGCTGTGGGCCGGCGGCTCGCTGCGCGGCCCTACCGGCTCGACCGGCGCCACGGGCAGCACCGCCGAGACGCGCAGCTTCAAGCCCGACGAGGTGCGATTCACGCCGCTGCAGCGCTGGTCCAGCCCGGCCACCGCCGCGACCTACCCGGTGCTGTGGCAGGTCGACACGCCGGCCGGCCGGCATCGGGTGCGCGCCCTGTTCGAGGCCCAGGAGCTCGACAGCCGCGCCTCCACCGGCACGGTCTACTGGGAAGGCCTGAGCGAGCTGCTCGACGCGCAGGGCCGGCGCATCGGCCTGGGTTACCTCGAGATGACGGGTTATGCGGGTCGGCTGGCGATGCCGTGAGGCGGCACCCCGGTCTTTGCCGGGACAATGTCGCCGGCGCTCGCCGAGCGTTCGTCTCATGTTTCATCCCCGCATTGCAGAAGGTGGCCGCATGGCAGCGCAGATCCGCATCATTTCGTCGATGGCGACCCGGCAGCTTCTTGCCGACCTCATCGCCCAGTATCAGCAAGGCACGCCGCAGCCGATCACCTGCGAGTCGGTGGGCGGTGTCGACGCCGCCAGGCGGGTGCAGGCCGGCGAGGCCTTCGATGTCGTGATCCTGGCGGCCAACGCGATCGAGCAGCTGATCGCGGCCGGCAAGATCGTGGCGGGCAGCCGGGTCGATCTGGTCAAGTCGGGCGTGTCGATCGCCGTCAAGGCCGGTGCGGCGCGGCCGGACATCGGCTGCGAGGAAGCCGTCAAGCAGGCCGTGCTGGCCGCGCGCACCGTCAGCTATTCGACCGGGCCGAGCGGCGTGCACCTGGTCAAGCTGTTCGAGCGCTGGGGCATCGCCGAGCAGATCAAGGACCGCATCGTGCAGGCCCCGCCGGGCGTGCCGGTGGGCTCGCTGGTGGCCAGCGGCGAGGTCGAGCTGGGCTTCCAGCAGCTGAGCGAGCTGATCCACCTGCCGGGCATCGAGGTGCTGGGCCCGCTGCCCGACGCGATCCAGATCATCACGACGTTCTCGGCCGGGCTGTGTGCCAGCTCGAACCAGGCCGAGGCGGTGCGGGCAATGCTCGATTTCATGGTGTCACCGGCTGCGACGGCAGCCAAGCTGGCCAACGGCATGGCGCCGGCCTGACCCGCCGCACGCGCTGCGCGGCAAGTCCCGACCTGGGGGGCGTTGACGGCGGATGCGGTGTCTACAATCGTTTTCACCCTTCAGCGCCCTGCACCACCGCGTGCCTCAGCCAGTCCACGGTACATGCACCTCCAGCGCCCCGCGAACGTCGTGATCCCTGCCGCGCCCGGCGCCCGAGCGTTGCGCCTGCTGGCTGCCACGCTGACCGGTCTGCTGTTGACGACCGCGCCGGCTGCGCAGCCCACGGCGGCATCGCCGTCGCCGATTGCCGGCTCGTCGATCACGGCCACGCCGCTCGACACGTGGCAGCACGCCTATACCGCCTTCGGCACGCCCAGGTACGCCGAAGGTTTTGCGAACTTCGCCTACGTCAACCCGACCGCGCCGCGCCGCGGCACGCTGTTCCTGCGCAACCCCGACCGGCGCAGCAGCTTCGACAAGTTCAACCCGTTCACGATCAAGGGCAGCGCACCGGCGGGTGTCGGGCTGTTCATGTTCGAGAGCCTGGCCACCCGCTCGATGGACGAGCCGCAGTCGATGTACGGCCTGCTGGCGCAGCAGATGTCGGTGGCGCCCGACCTGTCGGCCATCACCTTCCGCATCCACCCGCAGGCGCGTTTCTCGAACGGCGACGCCGTCACCGCCGACGACGTGGTGCACAGCTTCCGGCAGCTCACCAGCCCGCAGGCCGCGCCGGGCGTGCGCACGGCGATGTCCGACATCGCCGACGTGGTCGCGCTCGACGCCACCACCGTGCGCTTCGACCTGCGCGAACGCAAGATGGACGCGCTGTTCACCGCCGGCGGCATGGCGGTGTTCTCTCGCAAATGGGGCGCCGGCAAGCAGTTCGACGCCATCATCGACGAGTACCCGATCGCCAGCGGCCCGTATCTGATCGACAAGGTCGAGCGGCCGCGGCGCATCGAGTTCCGCTTCAACCCCCGGTACTGGGCGCGTGAGCTCGGCGTGCGGCGCGGCCACTTCAACTTCGAACGCGTGGTCTACCGCATGTACCAGGACCCGGCGGTGGCGGCCGAGGCCTTCAAGGCCGGCGAGTTCGACCTGATGAAGGAGTACAGCGCGCGGGCCTGGGTGCGACAGCACCAGGGCGTGAAATGGCGCGACGGCCGCATCGTCAAGAACGCCTTCCCGACCGCCTACGGCCAGGGCCTGCAGGCCACCGACTTCAACCTGCGCCGGCCGATCTTCCAGGACGTGCGGGTGCGCGAGGCCATCGTGCACGCCTGGGACTTCGAGCGCCTGAACCGCTATGGCCAGTACGCGCGCTCGAACAGCGTGTTCAACAACTCCGAGTTCGCGGCGCAGGGCTCGCCGTCGCCCGCCGAGCTGGCGCTGCTGGAACCGTTCCGCGCCGAACTGCCGCCGCGGGTGTTCGGCCCGGCCTTTGTCGCGCCGATCAACGGTGACTCGCAACGGCTGCGCGCCAACCTGCTGCGCGCGCGCGATCTGCTCGCCCAGGCCGGCTGGAAGATCGCCGACGACGGCCGGCTGCGCAATGCCCGCGGCGAGCCCTTCGAGATCGAATACCTCGAACCCAGCCAGCCCGGGCGCAACACCGACTTCCAGAAGAACCTCGAGAAGCTCGGCATCACGCTGAAGGAGCGGCTGGTCGACTTCGCGCTCTACCGGCGCCGGCTCGAGAACTACGACTTCGATCTGGTCACGATCGTCGAAGGCGACTTCACGCTGCCGGGCGCGTCCGACCTCAAGGCGATCTACGGCAGCGCCTCGGCCGACGAGAAGGGCAACAACAACTTCCGCGGCGTCAAGAGCCCGGCGGTCGACGCGCTGATCCAGGCCATCTCCGACGCCAAGACCCTCGAGCAGCTGCGCACCGCCTGCCGCGCGCTCGACCGCGTCGTGATGTGGAACTTCTGGCAGATCCCCGAGCTGTACCTCAACAAGGAGCGCGTCTCGTACTGGAACCGCTTCGGCCTGCCGGCCGTGCAGCCGGGCTATTTCTCGATCGACTCCGATGCACCGTGGCCGTTGTGGACGTGGTGGATCAAGGACCCGGTCACACCATGATCGACGCGCTGCTGCCCGCGCTGCGCAACGCGTTCCCCGACGCGCTGGCCTTCTACGCTTTCGGCAGCCGCGTGCAAGGAACGGCGCGGGCCGACAGCGATCTGGACCTGGCCGTGCTGGTGCCCGGTTATGCCGACCCGCTGGCGCTGTGGTCGCTGGCCGCCGACCTGTCGGCGCAAGCCGGCTGCGATGTCGATCTGCTGGACCTTCGTGCGGCCAGCACGGTGATGCAGTACCAGGTGCTGACCACCGGCGAAAGGCTCTGGGCCCAGGAGCCCGACGCCGGCCTGTTCGAGTGCTACGTGATGAGCGAGAAGCTCGAACTCGATCAGGCGCGTGCCGGGCTGCTGGCCGACATCACCCGCGAGGGCCGCGTGCATGGCTGACGACGTGCTGCTCAACAAGGCCGCCACGATCGAACGCTGCGTGGCGCGGGTGCGCGAGGAGTACGCCGCTGCCGGCGCGCACTTCGCTACCGACTTCACACGACAGGACGCCGCCGTGCTGAACATCCAGCGCGCCTGCGAGGCTGCGCTCGACATGGGCCAGCATCTGATCCGGCGCGACCGGCTGGGGCTGCCGCAGAGCGCGCGCGACGTGTTCGAGTTGCTTGCACGGGCCGGACGCATCGACACCACACTGGCCTCTGCGTTGCAGAAGATGGTGGGCTTTCGCAACATCGCGGTGCACGACTACCAGCGCCTGCTGCTGCCGATCACGGTGAGCGTGATCACATCGCACCTCGACGAGTTCCTGCAGTACAGCGCCGCGCTGCTGAAGCACGACGCCGGCCAGCCCTGAACCCATCGCCATCGCCGAACCCACATGCTCGCCTACATCCTCAAGCGCATCCTGCTGATGATCCCCACGCTGCTGGGTGCGCTGACGATCACCTTCGTGGTGATCCAGTTCGTGCCCGGCGGGCCGGTCGAGCAGCTGATGGCCGAAGCGCGGCAGACGCAAAAGGGCGGCGAAGGCGGCGGCTACAAGGCCAGCCGCGATGTCGACAAGCAGCAGATCGAGGAGCTGAAGAAGCTCTACGGCTTCGACCAGCCCGCGCATGTGCGCTATGTCGAGATGCTCGGCCGCTTCGCGCGTTTCGACCTCGGCCGCAGCTTCATGTTCAACAAGGACGTCGGCACGCTGATCCTCGAGAAGCTGCCGGTGTCGATCAGCCTGGGGCTGTGGAGCTTCCTGATCTCGTACCTGGTGTCGATCCCGCTGGGCGTGGCCAAGGCGGTGCATGACGGCTCACGGTTCGACGTCGCCACCACGCTGCTGGTGCTGGTCGGCTACGCGATCCCGGGCTTCGTGCTGGGCGTGCTGCTGATCGTGCTGACCGCCGGCGGCACCTACCTCGACTGGTTTCCGCTGCGCGGGCTGACGTCCGACAACTGGGCCGATCTCACCTGGCCGGCGCGCATCGCCGACTACTTCTGGCACCTGGCGCTGCCGCTGACCTGCATGGTGATCGGCAGCTTCGCGGTGATGACGATGCTGACCAAGAACACCTTCGTGGAAGAGATGCGCAAGCAGTACGTCAAGGTGGCACGTGCCAAGGGCCTGTCGGCCAACCGCGTGCTCTACAAGCACATCTTCCGCAACGCGCTGATCCCGCTGATCACGGGCTTTCCGGCGGCGTTCGTCGGTGCCTTCTTCGCCGGCTCGGTGCTGATCGAGAACCTGTTTTCGCTCGACGGCCTGGGCCAGCTCGGCTACGAGGCGGTGATCCGGCGCGACTACCCCGTCGTGCTGGGCTCGCTCTACCTCTTCACGCTGATCGGGCTGGTGGTCAAGCTGGTGTCGGACCTGCTGTACGTGGTGGTCGACCCGCGCGTGCAGTTCGCGAAGGCGGCCAAATGACAGCCAAACGAGCGCTGAACGACGCGGGCGGGCCGAGCGCCGGGCCGCCCCAAGCCGGCCTGCACCCCCGCGGGGGGTCGTCCGCCGTACCCGGCGGCGGGGGCCCTAACCAGCGCGCCTGGGCGCGCTTCAGGCGCAACCGCATCGGGCTGGTGTCGCTGTGGCTGTTCATCGTGATGCTGGTGTTTTCGACCGCCGCCGAGCTGGTCAGCAACGACCGGCCGCTGCTCGTGAGCTTCAAGGGCGAGCTGAGTGCGCCGATGCTGCACAACCCGCCCGAGACCGCCTACGGCGGCGATTTCGCCACGCCGACCGACTGGAAGGACAGCTTCATCGTCGAGCGTTTCAAGCAGCCCGACGCCTGGGCGCTGTTCACGCTGAACCCGCATTCGGCCACCTCGATCAACTACTTCGACCCGCTGCCCAGCCCGATGCCGCCGAGCGAGCGCAACTGGCTGGGCACCGACAGCGAGGGCCGCGACATGGTGGCGCGGCTGCTCTACGGCTTTCGCATCAGCATCTGGTTCGCGCTGGCGCTGACCGTGGTCGGCACGCTGCTCGGCGTGGCGGCCGGCGCGCTGCAAGGCTATTTCGGCGGCCGGGTCGATCTGGTCACGCAGCGGCTGATGGAGATCTGGGGCGCGGTGCCCGAGCTCTACCTGCTGATCATCTTCGCGTCGATCTTCGAGCCCTCGCTGCTGTTGCTGCTGATCCTGCTGAGCCTGTGGGGCTGGATGGGCCTCTCCGACTACGTGCGCGCCGAGTTCCTGCGCAACCGCAACCTCGAGTTCGTCAAGGCGGCGCGTGCGCTGGGCCTGTCCAACCGCCAGATCATCTGGCGCCACGTGCTGCCCAACTCGCTGACGCCCGTGATCACCTTCCTGCCGTTTCGCATGAGCGCGGCGATCCTGGCGCTGACCTCGCTCGATTTCCTGGGCCTCGGCGTGCCGAGCTCGATGCCGTCGCTGGGCCAGCTGCTGCAGCAGGGCAAGGCCAACCTCGACGCCTGGTGGATCATCGTGCCGACCTTTCTCCTGCTGGTGCTGACGATGCTGCTGCTCACCTTCATCGGCGACGCGCTGCGCGACGCCTTCGACACCCGCAAGTCATGACGCCCGTCATCGGAATGCCGCTGCTGCAGGTCGAGCACCTCCACGTCGCGTTCGGCGACAGCCGGGTGGTCGACGACGTCTCGTTCGAGATCGGCGTGGGTGAGAAGTTCGCGCTGGTCGGCGAGTCGGGTTCGGGCAAGTCGATCAGCGCGATGTCGATCCTGCGGCTGGTCGAAGGTGCGGCCAGCAGCGGCGCGATCCGCTTCGACGGCGCCGACCTGATGGCGCACAGCGAGCGCCAGATGCGCGGCATCCGCGGCAAGGACATCGCGATGATCTTCCAGGAGCCGATGACGGCCCTGAACCCGCTCTACACGGTGGGCAACCAGATCGGCGAGGTGCTCGAACTGCACGAGGGCCTGAGCGCACGCGAGGCCCGCGCGCGCGCCATCGAGCTGCTGGCGCGCACCGGCATCCCCGAGCCCGAACGCCGCATCGACAGCTACCCGCACCAGCTCTCGGGCGGCCAACGCCAGCGCGTGATGATCGCGATGGCGCTGGCCTGCAAGCCGCGCCTGCTGATCGCCGACGAGCCGACCACCGCGCTCGACGTCACCATCCAGGCGCAGATCCTGGCCCTGCTCGACGAGCTGCAGCGCGAGATGGGCATGGCGCTGCTGTTCATCACGCACGACCTCAATCTGGTCGGCCGCTACAGCGACCGGGTGGCGGTGATGGAGCGCGGGCGCATCGTCGAGGCCGGCGCCACCGCGCGGGTGTTCGCGCGGCCACGCCACCCGTACACGCAGAAGCTGCTGGCGAGCCGGCCGGTGCCGCTGCCGCCGGACCGCGAGCTGCGCAGCACGCCGCTGCTGCAGGCGCAGTCGCTCAAGGTCGAGTTCGTGCAGAACGAGGGCTGGTTCAGGAAGCGCCATTTCGTCGCGGTGAAGGACGCCTCGCTGCTGCTGCCACGCGGCCAGACGCTCGGCGTGGTCGGCGAATCGGGCTCGGGCAAGACCACGCTCGGCATGGCGCTGCTGTCGCTGCAGGCGCTCGCCGGGGGCGAGGTGACGCTGCACAACCTGGTGGGCAGCAACACCAATCAGCGTGCCAACCAGCGTGTCGACCTGGCCGAAGGTGCCGACCTGCGCGCGCTGCGGCGGCGCATGCAGGTGGTGTTCCAGGATCCGTTCGCGGCGCTGTCGCCGCGTCTGACGATCGGCCAGATCGTCGGCGAGGGCCTGGCGCTGCACATGCCCGAACTGAGCGCCGTGCAGCGCGAGGCGCGCATCCGCGCCATGCTGGGCGAGGTCGGACTGGAGTCGGCCGATGCCCACAACCGCGGTGCCGGCGACATGCTGCAGCGCTACCCGCACGAGTTCTCGGGTGGCCAGCGCCAGCGCATCGCGATCGCGCGGGCGGTGATCCTGCGCCCCGAACTGCTGGTGCTCGACGAGCCGACCTCGGCGCTCGACGCCTCGGTGCAGCAGCAGGTGCTGGCGCTGCTGCTGCGGCTGCAGCGCGAGCTCGGCATGAGCTACCTGTTCATCAGCCACGACCTGGCGGTGATCCGCGCGATGGCGCATCAGGTGCTGGTGATGAAGGACGGCGAGATCGTCGAGCGCGGCGCCACCGCGCAGGTGTTCGCAGCGCCCAGGCATCCGTACACGCGCAGCCTGCTCGAAGCGGCGCTGATGCACTGAGGCATCCGGGCCGGTCGAAACTATTTTTTGCCGGCCCTGCATCCAAACGCGTCCCTCGTGCGTAGAGCACAGCAGCAGCCCATCGCGCTGCGCTCAAGACTCCACCCCGACGAGGATCGCCATGACCCAGCCTTCGAACTTCCGCCCCCTTTCCATCCTGATCGCCACGGCCGCCGCCGCCACGCTGAGCGCCTGCGGCTCGATGAACCCGATGCCGTCGATGAAACCGATGGCATCGACCTTCTCGCAGGACAGCCTGCCCGACACCATCAAGGTGCCCGCCGGCCACAAGGTCGCGATGGAGACGGTGGGTGCCGGCGACATCACCTACGAATGCCGCGAGAAGGCCGACGCCGCCGGCCAGACCGCCTGGGTGTTCGTCGGCCCGGATGCCAAGCTGATGGACCGCAGCGGCAAGCAGGTCGGCAGGTACTTCGGTCCGCCGGCCACCTGGGAGTCGATGGACGGCTCCAAGGTCACCGCCACCCAGCTGGCCGTGGCGCCGGCCGGTGCGGGCAATCTGCCGCTGCAGCTGGTGAAGGCCAACCCGGCGATGGGCATGGGCGCGATGAACGGCGTGACCCACATCCAGCGTGTCGCGCTCAAGGGCGGCGTGGCACCGGCCAGTGCGTGCACGATGGCCAACAAGGGCGAGAAGCAGACCGTGCGCTATCAGGCCGACTACATCTTCTGGACCGCGATGTGACGACCGGCGCTCGCCTGATCATGGGCTCGACCTATGATCAGGTTCATGCTCATGCATGCCGATCGCACCGAATTCGACTATGAAGCCGCCCTCGCGGCTTGCGCCGCGGGCGATCGCAAGGCGTTGAGCGCCCTCTACGACCAGGAAGGGGCGCGCATGCTGGGGGTCGCGCTGCGCGTGGTGCGACGGCGCGAACTGGCCGAGGACATCGTGCACGACGCCTGCGTCGCCATCTGGCAGCGGGCCGCGAGCTTCGACCCGGCACGCGGCAGTGGCCGGGGCTGGATCTACACCGTGGTCAGGAACCTGGCGCTCGACGCCGTGCGCGCCAGCTCGCGCGATGTCGACCTCGACGACACGGCGGTCGAGTCGCGTGAAGCCGAACTGGCGCTCGACGCCCACCGCGACATCGCCGAAGCCTTCGAGCTCAACGCCAGCCTGGGCCGCCTGCGCACCTGCCTGGCCGCGCTCGATGCGCCGCGCCGCAACTGCGTGCTGCACGCCTACGTCGACGGCTGCTCGCACGGCGAGATCGCCGAGCGCCTGGGCGCGCCGCTGGGCACCGTCAAGGCCTGGATCCGGCGCAGCCTGCTGGCGCTGCGGGAGTGCATGGCATGAAGTCGCTCGACCGCCTGTCCGAAGACCTCGACCTGCTCGCCGGCGAGTACGTGCTCGGCACCCTGGCGCTGCGGCAGCGGCGTGCGCTCGAAGCCCGGCTCGCACACGAACCGGCCCTGCGCGAGGCCGTGGAGCAATGGCAGGCGCGGCTGCTGCCCGCCACCCACCTGGCCGAGCCGGTGGCACCGCCCGCGGCGCTATGGCAGCGCATCGAGGCCACGCTGGATGCGCAATCGGGCGCTCGGCCGCAGGCCCGGCCGGCAGGGGCCAAGGCCGCGCACGGCCGTCTGGCCGCACGCTGGTGGAACAGCATCCAGGCCTGGCGCTGGCTCACCGGATCCGGCTACGCGCTGGCCACCGCACTGGCGCTGGTGCTGATGATGAAGACCAGCGCGCCGCCGGCTGCGCCGCAGTTCCTGGTGGTGCTGGTGGCGCCGCAAGACAAGTCGCCCGGCTGGGTGGTGCAGGCCAGCACGAACCGCCAGATCCGCCTGATCCCGCTGGCCGTCGCGGCCGTGCCGGCCGACAAGGCGCTCGAGTTCTGGACCAAGGCCGACGGCTGGAGCGGCCCGGTTTCGCTGGGGCTGGTGCGCCCGGGCGAGCCGCTGCAGATCCGGCTCGACAAGCTGCCGCCGCTGCAGGCCAACCAGCTGTTCGAGCTCACTCTCGAGCCGCCCACCGGATCGCCGACCGGCAAGCCGACCGGGCCGATCCAGTTCATCGGGCGCGCGGTCGAGGTGCTGTGAGCGACGGCCTGGCCGCTCAGCGATAGGCCTGATAGACCGACGAGCCGCCGTCCCTGGCGATCAGCAGCACGTCGTAGGGATCCTTGCGGCCACCGTATTCGGGCCCGTCCATGCCGGGTGAGCCGACCGGCATCGCCGGCACGGCCAGGCCGACGGCCTTCGGGCGCTCCTTGAGCAGCCGCCGGATCTCGCGCACCGGCACGTGGCCTTCGAGCACATAGCCGTCGACCCGCGCGGTGTGGCACGAGCCGTACCGGATCGGCATGCCCAGCCGCACGCGGGCGTCGGTGTTGCCCTCGTCGTGGACCTTGACCTTGAAGCCGTTGCTTTCGAGGTGGGCCACCCAGTCCTTGCAGCAGCCGCAGCTCGGGCTCTTCCAGACTTCGACCACACCCGTGCCGGGCTGGGCCGAGGTGGCCGCCCAGGCCGGCAAGGCCATCACCGCGGCGGCCATCAGCAGGCTGCGGCGGGACAAGGGCGAGGCCGACTCGCGGGTCGTCTCGATCCGATTTGAATGAAGCGTCATTGCGTGATCCCCTTTCGTTCAGTCACCACGATCTTGCCCACCATGCCGGCCTGGTAATGGCCGGGGATCAGGCAGGCAAAGTCGAACTCGCCGGCACGATTGAAGTGCCAGACGATCTCGCCGCGTTTGCCGGCGCCGACGTGCACCATGTAGGGCTCGTCGTGCTCCATGTCCGGAAACTTCAGCATCAGCGCGGCGTGGGCTTCGAGCTCCTGTTTCGTGCCGAGCACGAACTCGTGCAGGATCTTGCCGCCGTTGCGGTGCACCAGGCGGATGGTTTCGCCCTCGCGCACCTCGATGCGATCGGGCGTGAAACGCATCTTGTCGCTCATGCGGATCTCGACGGTGCGCACCACGGCTTTGGGGTCGCCGGCGATGCCCCAGTCCTTCTGTTCCATGCGCACCGGCTCGGCCTTCTGCGCATGGGTCTTCTCGCCGTGGGCCTGCACCGTGCCGGCAGCCAGCAGGCCGACCAGCCAGGCGGCGGCGATCGAACGACGTTTGCGTGTCATGTGATTCCTTTTCAGTTCGTGCATCGAATCAGTGGCCGGAATGGCCGGAGGGCTTGCGTGCTCTCACTTCGATTTCCTTCGCGGGCTTGTGCGCGAGCGGCATCGATTGCCCACCCTCGGCAGCAAAGCGCGCCGGGTCGGGCAACGAGCCGGTCCACTCGAATGCCACCGTGCCGGCCGGCGGCTTGTACCAGCCGGGATTGCCGTAGTCGCCGGGCTTCTGGTCGCGCCGCACCTTGAGCACGCTGAACATGCCGCCCATCTCGACCGAGCCGTAAGGCCCCTCGCCGGTCATCATCGGGACGGTGTTGTCGGGCAGCGGCATCTCCATCTCGGCCATGTCGGCCATGCCGCGTTCGCCCATCACCATGTAGTCGGGGATCAGGTCGGTGATCTTCTTGGCCAGCCCGCTGTGGTCGACACCGATCAGCGTGGGTACGTCGTGGCCCATCGCGTTCATGGTGTGGTGGCTCTTGTGGCAATGGAAGGCCCAGTCGCCCTCTTCGTCGGCGACGAACTCGATCTGGCGCATCTGGCCGACGCCGATGTCGGTCGTCACCTCGTGCCAGCGCGTGCTTTTCGGCGTCGGCCCGCCATCGGTGCCGGTCACCTGGAACTCGTGGCCGTGCAGGTGGATCGGGTGATTCGTCATCGTCAGGTTGCCGACGCGGATGCGCACCTTGTCGTTCAGGCGCACGTTGAGCGAGTCGATGCCGGGGAAGATGCGGCTGTTCCAGCTCCACAGGTTGAACTCGGTCATCGTCATGATCTTGGGCGTGGCCGCGCCGGGCTCGATGTCGTAGGCATTGAGCAGGAAGCAGAAGTCGCGATTGACCTCGTCGATCAGCGGGTGTTTCTCCTTCGGGTGCGTGACCCAGAAACCCATCATGCCCATCGCCATCTGCGTCATCTCGTCGGCATGCGGGTGGTACATGAAGGTGCCCGGCCGGCGCGCCACGAACTCGTAGACAAACGTCTTGCCCGGCTGGATGCTCGGCTGCGTCAGGCCGGAAACGCCGTCCATGCCGTTGGGCAGGCGCTGGCCGTGCCAGTGCACGCTGGTGTGCTCGGGCAGCTTGTTGGTGACGAACAGGCGCACGCGGTCGCCTTCGACCACCTCGATCGTCGGGCCAGGGCTCTGGCCGTTGTAGCCCCACAGGTGCGCGCGCATCCCGGGCGCCATCTCGCGCACCACGGGCTCGGCGACGAGGTGGAACTCCTTGACGCCGTTGTTCATGCGCCAGGGCAGCGTCCAGCCGTTGAGCGTGACCACCGGGTTGTAGGGCCGCCCGCTCGCGGGCACGAGCGGCGGCATGGTGTCGGGTTTGGTCTGGATGACCGGTTCGGGCAGCGCGGCCATCGCCACACGGCTGACCGCGGCGGCGCTGACGGCAGCCGTCACGGCGCCGGCACGACCGAGAAAATTGCGTCGGGAAACCATTTGGGGAAACTCCTGAATTCAGTGCGCGGGGCTGTCGCCACCGGCGGACGCCGTGGCCGCAGCGGCGGCGGACAAGGCCGGTTTGCCGATCAAGGCCATCTCGAGGTCGGCCTGCGCGATCCAGTAATCGCGCTGCGCCTCGATCGCGGCGTTGACGCTGGCCACCTGCGCGCGGGCGTCGGCCAGCAGTTCGAACACGCCGATGAACATGCCGTTGTAGCGCAGCAGGTTCTGCTCGGAGATGCGCTGCGCGTTGGGCACGATTTCGTCGCGGTAGTGGCGCGCGATGTCCCAGGCCGTGCGGTACGCGCCATAGGCCTGGCGCACCTCGGAGCGCGCCTCGATCGCCACCTGCGCGGCCTCGTGCACGCTGCGCATGTAGATCGCCTCGGCCTTCGCGACCCGCGAGCCGCTCCAGTCGAACAGCGGGATCTCGAAGCTGATCTCGTAGCCGGTCTGGCGCGGCGCTTCGTTCGACGTGTTGCGGGCGTAACCCAGCTCCAGCACGTTGATGAAGCGGCTGACACGGCTCAGGCCGAGGTTCTTCGCGGTGGCCTCGGCCTGCAGCTTGGCGGCCTGCACGTCCAGGCGCTGCGCCATCGCGACCTGTTCGATGTCGGGCCGGTCGACGGGCTCGGGCGGCAGGTCGGGCAGGCGCTCGGGCAGCGAGAACTGCGTCTGCTCGCCCCACAGGCCGAGCAGGCGGATCAGCTGTTCGCGGCTGGCGATGCGGCCCTGCTGGGCGCGCGCCTCGTTGAGCGCCGCCGTCGCGTAGAAACCCTGTTCACGCGCCTGCTGCAGCGCGGTCCAGTTGCCGACCCGGGCCAGCCGGCTCGCCAGTTCGGCACCGGCCTCGGCGCTGGCGCGCACCTGCTGCATGTAGCGCCAGGTCTGGTCGGCGGCGATGGCGTGGTAGTACGCCTTGCGGGTGCTGGCGGCCAGGCCGAGCATCTGCATCGACACGCTGCGCTGCACGGCGGCGTGGCGGCGCGATTCGGCCTGACGCGCCAGCGGCATCAGCAGCAGGTGGCCGAGGTCGATCGACAGCGACCGCTCGATCTCGCGCTCGTCGCCACGGCGCGAGCGGCCGAAGCTGAAGCCGGGGTTGGGCAGCCGGCTGGCCTGCACCCGATCGGCGTCGGCGATGCCCAGCGCCTGGAAGCTCGCCTGCAGACCGCGGTTGTTGAGCAGCGCGATCTGCACCGCCGAATCGGCCGTCAGCGGCGCGCGCAGCAGCTCGGCGACGCGACGCTCGATGGCGTCGAGATCGGCCTCGGAGCGGGCCCATCGCAGGTCCTTGCCGAGCTGTTCGGATGCGGTGGCGGAGACCGCTGAAAAGCCGTCGGCCGAGCCGATGCCGGCGCAGCCGCCGAGCGCCAGGGTCAGCGCGACCAGGCCCAGCAACGGCGGTCGCGATCGGTCGCGGGGCGGGATCGCGGGCATCGGCAGCTTCTCAATGGCCATGGTGATGCCCCCCGCCGGCCGGCATGTCCTGCGGCGTCTTCGTGACCGGGGCCGAAGCGGCGGCCGGCGCACCGGCGTCGCTGGCCTGCGCTTCGCGGGCGTAGGCACGCCAGCCGCCGACGCGGGCGGTGGTGTCGTTGGCCTCGCGCCAGTCGACGGGTGCCGGCTCCTTCGATGCGCGGTAACCGGCCAGTGACGAGCGGTGGCGCAGCGGCGGCACGCCGGCACGCGGGTCGAGCGGATCGGGCCGGGCCGGGGCGCGGACCACGGTGGCGTCAGCGGCGGCAGCAGGAGCGGTGGAGCCGGCGACCGGCTGGGCCGGCGCGGGCGGCGCGGCAAGAAACAGCGTCGCAGCGGTCAGCGCGACCGCGGCAATCGGAATGGCAGGCATGGGAACCTCGCAGATGAACGGTGGCAGTGCCCTGCGTGGCCGCTCGGGCGGCGCAGGGTCGGGGCGTTCGAGGCGATGCGCGGGTCGCGCCGGTCAGGCGACGCGGCGTTGGCGATCGCTCAGGCGAGCGGACGCCTGGGTGGACGCTCGAGCCCGCCGGGGATGGTGCCCGGGCTCGGCGTCGGCGACTCGGCGCGGTAGTGCGCGGGGGCGGGCGAGGCCTCGAAAACCGGCACGGCGCTGGTCAGGGCCAGCGCACCACAGCACGACGCGCAGACGCTGCACTTGCCGTGCTCGGCTTGCTTGGCGTGATCGGCATGGGAGGCCGGATCGTGATCGCCCGCCTGGGCCGCGTGCGAATGGGCTTGCGCGAGCGGATCGGCATGCGCGTGCGGATCGGCCGCCGCATGTGGGTCGGCCGCCGCATGTGGTTCGGCTGCCGCGTGCACGGCTTGCACCGCGAACCCATGGGAGCCGGCGTCACCGTGATCGGGCCCGCACATGACCCTGGATTGCGCAGCATGGCCTTGCAGCGGCACGGCCAGTGCCAGCAGCCAGGTCAGGATGATGCGCAGCCACAAACTCATGGCGCGCAGTATATGAAAGCGCCGCACGACCGGCGCGTGGTCCGGGCGCCGAGCCCGTCGGCCGCGATCCCTTTCCGGCGCCGCGGCTGCTTACACTGCCACGCATGTCCAAGTCCAAGCTCTCCGATCGCGCCAGTGCCCAGAGTCCCCGTTCGCTGTCAGGGCTGGGGCCGTTCCTGAAACCGTACCGGCTGCAGATCGGCCTGGCCGGGCTGTTCCTGGTGATGGCCGCGGCCACCACGCTGGTGTTTCCGGTGGCGCTGCGCACGCTGATCGACGAGGGCCTGGTGGCAGCCGATCCGGGCGAGCGGCTGATGGCGCTGCGCGGCCATTTCCTGGCGCTGTTCGCGGTCGGCGCGGCGCTCGGGCTGTTCTCGGCGGCGCGTTTCTACATGGTCAGCTGGCTGGGCGAACGGGTCACCGCCGACCTGCGCAACGCGGTCTACTCGCACGTGGTGCGGCAGAGCCCGGCCTTCTTCGAGACCACCCAGACCGGCGAGGTGCTGTCGCGCCTGACCACCGACACCACGCTGGTGCAGACGGTGGTGGGCTCGAGCCTGAGCATGGGCCTGCGCAACAGCGTGATGGGCATCGGCGCGCTGGGCATGCTGGTCGCCACCAACCCCTACGTGATGACGCAGGTGCTGGGCATGCTGGTGCTGGTGGTGCTGCCGTCGCTGTATTTCGGCCGACGCGTGCGCAAGCTCAGCCGCGCCAGCCAGGACCGCGTGGCCGACTCCAGCGCGATCGCCGCCGAGGTGCTCAACGCCATCCCCGTGGTGCAGAGCTACACGCAGGAAGACCGCGAGGCACGGCGTTTCAACGTCACCACCGAACACGCCTTCGAGACCGCCCGCAAGCGCAGCCGGGTGCGCGCGATGCTGGTGGCCTTCATCATCAGCGCCACCTTCGGCGCGCTGCTGTGGGGGCTGTACCAGGGCACGCAGGCGGTGATCCGCGGCGACATCAGCGCCGGGCACCTGGGCCAGACGGTGGTCTACGTGGTGATCCTGGTCAGCAGCGTGGCGGTGCTGTCCGAGGTCTACGGCGACCTGCTGCGTGCCGCCGGCGCCACCGAGCGACTGATGGAACTGCTCGGCGCACGCTCGCCGGTGGCCGAGCCGGCGCAGCCGCTGGCGCTGCCGGCCACGCGGGGCGGCTCGGCGGTGGCGCTCGACCAGGTGACGTTCCACTACCCGTCGCGGCCCGCGCACGCGGCGCTGCGCGACTTCAGCCTGAGCGTCATGCCGGGCGAAACCGTCGCGCTGGTGGGCGCCAGCGGCGCCGGCAAGAGCACCGTGTTCCAGCTGCTGCTGCGTTATTACGACGCCCAGCACGGCGCCGTCCGCATCGACGGCGTGCGGGTCGACGCGGTGGCGCTGCACGACCTGCGCGCGCGCATCGGCATCGTGCCGCAGGACAGCACGATCTTCTCGGCCAACGCGCTCGAGAACATCCGCTACGGCCGCCCCGACGCGAGCGATGCCGAGGTGATGGCCGCCGCCAAGGCGGCTTACGCGCACGAGTTCATCAGCGCGCTGCCCGAGGGCTACCAGACCTTCCTGGGCGAACGCGGCGTGCGGCTGTCGGGCGGCCAGCGCCAGCGCATCAGCATCGCCCGCGCGATCCTGAAGAACCCGCCGCTGCTGCTGCTCGACGAGGCCACCAGCGCGCTCGACGCCGAGAGCGAGCGCGTGGTGCAGGCCGCCCTCGAGGCCGCGATGGCGCACCGCACCACCCTCGTGATCGCGCACCGCCTGGCCACGGTGCAGCGCGCCGACCGCATCATCGTGCTCGAAGATGGTTGTATCGTCGAAACCGGCACCCACACGCAGCTCGTGGACCAGGGCGGGATCTACGCCCGGCTGGCCGCGATGCAGTTCAACGGACAACCCAGCGAGTCATCATGAGCACGGGCCCACTTGCACAAGGCAGCATCGACAACCGCCGGGAGCCCCGCTACACCGTGAACTGGCCGGCGCGCCTGGATCTGGGCAACGGCCAGCTCGTGGAGGTGAAGGTGCGCGACATCTCCGAAAGCGGCCTGGGCCTGCGCTGCGAGAGGCCGCTGCCCGAACACGCCCGGCTGAAGATCACCGTGGGCGTGCCCGACCTGCACGATCCGACCCGGCTGCAGGCCGTGCCCGGCACCGTCAAGCTGGTGTTCGTGGTGATGAGCGGGCACGAGTGGCGCCTGGGCGCGCAGTGGGCCGAACTCGGCGAACCGGCGCGCCAGCTGCTCAAGCAGTGGATCACCAAGCTGCGCTTCGGCTGACCGGACACGCACGCCGATCGCGGCCCGCCTAGAATCCGCTGCTCCGCGGCGCAGCCGCAACGCGCGGCACCAGCTGTCCGGCCATGTCCACCGAAGCGAGTTTCCAGCGCCCCGTGCGCTCCCAGTTCGAAGACCTGATGCGCCTGGTGCACACCACCGGCGTGGCCAAGGGCGACCGCACCGGCACCGGCACGCGCAGCCTGTTCGGCCACCAGATGCGCTTCGATCTCAGCGAAGGTTTCCCGCTGGTGACGACCAAGAAGGTGCACCTGAAGTCGATCATCCTGGAGCTGCTGTGGTTTTTGCGCGGCGAGCGCAACGTGCGCTGGCTGCAGGAGCGCGGCTGCACCATCTGGGACGAATGGGCGCGTGACGACGGTGATCTCGGGCCGGTCTACGGCGTGCAATGGCGCAGCTGGCCGACCGCCGACGGCGGCCACATCGACCAGATCGCCGAGGTGGTGCAGCAGCTGCGCAGCAACCCCGATTCGCGCCGCATCATCGTCAGCGCCTGGAACGTGGCCGAGCTGCCGCAGATGGCGCTGATGCCCTGCCACGCGCTGTTCCAGTTCTACGTCGCGCCGGCCACGCACGAAGGCGGCCGCGGCAAGCTCAGCTGCCAGCTCTACCAGCGCAGCGCGGACATCTTCCTGGGCGTGCCGTTCAACATCGCCAGCTACGCGCTGCTGACCCACATGCTGGCGCAGCAATGCGACCTCGACGTGGGCGACTTCATCTGGACCGGCGGCGACTGCCACCTCTACGACAACCACACCACGCAGGTCGAGACCCAGCTGGCGCGCACGCCCTTCGCGTATCCGACGCTGCACATCAAGCGCCGGCCGGCATCGATCTTCGACTACGCCTGCGACGACTTCGAGGTGCTCGACTACCAGCACCACCCGGCCATCAAGGCGCCGGTGGCGGTATGACGCGCATCGTGCTGATCGCCGCCGTGGCGCGCAACGGCGTGATCGGCCGTGACAACGACCTGCCCTGGCGCCTGCCGGAAGACCTGCAGTTCTTCCGCCGCACGACGATGGGACATCCGGTGCTGATGGGCCGGCGCAACTGGGACTCGCTGCCGGCGAAGTTCCGCCCGCTGCCCGGGCGCCACAACCTCGTGCTGACGCGCAATCCGGACTGGCGCGCCGAGGGCGCCACCGTCGTGCACAGCCTGGCGCAGGCGCTCGATCAGCTGGGCGATGTGCCCACGCTGTTCGTCATCGGCGGCGGCGAGCTGTACCGGCTGGCGCTGCCGCTGGCCGACGAGATCATCCTCACCGAGATCGACCGGGCGGTCGACGGCGACGTGTTTTTCCCGCACTGGGACCGCAGTGCCTTCGAGGTGCTGTCCCGCGAAACGCACGCAGCCGATGGCAGTGATGCCATCGGCTACGAACGCGTGCACCATCGCAAAAAGCCCTGACTCCCGACACCCGGGCGATCAGGGCCGGCACATCAGAAGCGGTGGACGATGCCCATGTCCATCGCCTCGGTGGCGCTGGCGCCGGTCACCTTGGTCTGGCTGCCGGTCACGTACAGGTTGGTGCGCTTGCTCAGGTCGTGCAGGTAGCCCAGGCCGAGGTTGCGGGTGGTCGAGGCGCCGCGCTTGTCGGTGTTGTACTTGGCGCGCACCGAACCCTGGGCGCTGACCGGCACGATGGTGCCGATGTCGAGCGTCGTGCGCTTGCCGTCGGACAGGCCGACGATGCCCTCGCCGTCGTTGCGACCGGCCACGAACAGCAGCGTCGCCACACCGAAGTTGTAGGTGCTGCCCACGCCGTAGGCGGTGTCGCCGTTGAAGCGCTTGGCCAATGCGGTCGACGCCGTGAAGGCGCCGTTCGAGTAGCGCAGCGCGCCGGCACGGGCGCGGTCGGGCTGCAGGCCGCCGATCGGCGCGCCCTTGTCGACCGTGGCACCCAGGATCAGCTGCAGGCCGTTGACGGTCGGGCTCATGTACAGCACGCCGTTGTTGAACTTGTCGTCGGCGCCGGCCTTGCGTTCACCGCGGCCACCGACGTAGTCGCCGTAGAACGCATCGGGTGACAGGCCGTAGAAGATCGGGCCGTCCTGGCGGCCGAGCTGCACCGAGCCCATCGAGCCGCGCAGGCCGACCACCGAGATCTCGTTCCAGAACGACGCCGGATCGGATACCGCGCCGTTGCTCGCGTTGAAGCGATGCTCGACGTTGAAGAAGGCGGCCATGCCGCCGCCCAGGTCTTCGGTGCCCGTCAGCGCGATGTTGCTGTTGGTGCCCGAAGCCATCCGGGTGCCGATCTTGCTGCCGGTGGCGGCATCGATGGCCGAGTCGTGGCGCAGGCCCAGGTCGACCCGGCCGGAAAGGTTGAACGATGACTGGGCGTGAGCCGCCAGCGGCAGCAGCGCGACAGCGCCGAGGGTCAGGGCAAAGGCAGTGCGGAAGTTCATGAGGGCGTGCTTCGGTTGGTGAGTGAGTCAGGGCGAGGAACGGGAACCTGGGACTGATTTTTGGAACAATGTATACCGTGTCATTCGTCTTCTTGAGCAAACACTGAACTCTCCCGAGGGAGATTCGCTGTTGCCGACAGCAACCTCGTCAATGCTTGGAATATTGTATACCTTGATTCAGATCAGAGCGAAACAGCCACGCTCACGCAGTCAGCTGCGTGGCGCGGTGGACACGGGGATCGGACTCGGGTAGTGGCCCGCCTCGGGGGACGACGGCGGGTCGGGAGCGGCCGGCGCTCAGGCGCAGCCGGCGTCGCCTCGCAACCGGCATTGCCGTGCATACGCCGGCGGCTCGAGCTGCAGCGTGACGTGGCGGATCTCGAAGTGCGTGTGCAGCGCCCGTTCGGCCCGGCACAGCACGAGGACCGGGTCGGCGGCCGGCGCCTGGCCCGGCTCGCCGCTCGACTCGGTCAGCACCAGGTGCGCGGTCAGCGCGTTCTGCGAGGTACCCATCGCCCAGACATGCAGGTCGTGGACCTCGCTCACGCCCGGCAGGCCCAGCAGCAGCTCGCGCACCGCGTGCAGGTCGATGTGCTCGGGCACGCCGTCGAACAGCAGGTGCAGCGACTGGCGCAACAGGCCCCAGGTGCCCAGCACGATCACCGCGGCGATCGCCAGGCTCATCACCGGGTCGATCCAGGCCCAGCCCTGCCACAGGTAGAGCGCGCCGCCGATCACCACGCCCAGCGACACCAGCGCATCGGCGGCCATGTGCAGGAAGGCGCCGCGGATGTTGAGATCGTCCTCGCGCCCGCGCATGAACAGCGCAGCGGTGGCGGCGTTGACGACGATGCCCACGCCGGCCACCGCGATGAGGGTCCAGCCCTCGGTGGCCTCGGGCGACTGCAGGCGCTGCGCCGCCTCCCAGGCCAGCGACCCCATCGCCACCAGCAGCAGCAGCGCGTTGGCAAACGCGGCCAGGATGGAAGCCCGCTTCCAGCCGTAGGTGTGGCGCGCGTCGGGCCGCAGCCGGCCGGCCAGCGCGCCGCCCCAGGCCAGCACCAGGCCGGCGACGTCGCTCAGGTTGTGGCCGGCGTCGGCCAGCAGCGCCAGCGAGTTGATCTTCCAGCCGTAGAAGGCCTCGATCGCGACGAAGGCGATGTTGAGCGCGATGCCGATCGCGAAGGCGGTGTTGAAGTCGGCCGGCGCGTGGCTGTGTGCGTGCCCGTGCGCATGCCGGTGTCCATGCGCGTCGGAGGCCTTCAAGCCGTGGGCGGGATGGTCATGTCCGGAGTGATCGTGCATGCGCGTATTCTGTTCCCGGCCTCGGCAGCAGGTGGTCGGACGGACGTGGCAATCGGGCGCGGGCAGCCGCTACAGTGCGGCCGGTCAGCCGCGTGGCCGGGCCACGCGGCGGCGACTCACCCGACGTTCGATCATGTCTGCCACTGCTCATCCGGCGCTGCTGCGTCAACCCTTCCACACCCCGGCCGATGGCCCGGCGGTGGCCGCGTTCGCGCAGCGCGAGCTGCAGCTGCTGCTGGCGCAGGACGGCTCGGCCACCCGGCTGTGCGAGGTGGTTGCCGCCGGCGCCGTCGCGCTGCAACTGCTGGATCAGCAGATCGTCGGACGGGTACCGGCCGAGGTCGGCGAGCGGCTGCCCGGATCGCGCTTCATCGAGCGCATCACCTGCCTGCACGCGCACGGCGAGGTGATGATGGACAACCTGTCGTACATCGCGCTCGACGGCCTGGCCGCCGACGTGCGGCGCGAGCTCGAGGAAGGCGTGACCCCGATCGGCCACCTGCTGGCGCGCATGTGGGTGCGCCGCGCGTTCTTCGACGCCCCGCCGCCCGCGCTGTGCGAACGGCTGTGGGGCGTGGTCGGGCTGCCTGACGCCGGCGCCACGCGCAGCTACTGCATCACCACGCCCGAAGGCCCGTGCATGCTGATCACCGAGACCTTCCGGCGCGGCATGCGGATGGCGCCCGCTCGCCAGGCTTGAGCAACGCGTCGAGGGCGCAACCGGGCAACGCCAGGGCTCAGGACGCCGCGCCCTTGGCGATGCGAGCGACCTGCTTGAGCAGCGTCGGGACGCGGCGTTTGCCGTGCATGGCGCGCAGCCGGGCCTTGGCGGCACCGATGTCGACACCGACGCAGGTCACGATCACCGGCCGGGCCTCTTCTTCGCGCGCCACCTCGAACTGCGCCGACAGGCCCGGCCGAGCCGTCTTCGAGACGCCGATGACGGCGGTGCGGCCACCGAGGGCCTGGTACAGGTGGCGCCCCAGCCCGGGCGTTTCCTGCGCGTCGAGGTGGACGAATCCGTCGATCAGGACGAGCTCGGGTTCGAGCGCATGCTCGCGCAGCAGCTGCAGCAGACACGGCAGCGCGCGAAGATCGAGCTCGCCGCGCACCGCCTTGTCGACGTGGGCGATGCGGGAGGTGTACGTCCGGGACGCTTCGGGCGCAGCCCATTCGTCGAAGGCGACGGCGGCGGCGACGGCGCCCTCGGCGTCGAAATGCACATCAACGGCCAGTTTCATCGGGATCCTTGTGTGAGCGGCCGGTCGACCGGCGCGCAACCGTACACCCAGCGTGAACCGCAGGGCCGGGGCTCAGGCCGAATCCTCGGCGCGCAAGGCCTTCTGCAACGCGGCTGCATCCAGCCGGGCACTGCGGCTGCGCGAGCGCGCCAGCTCGAGCACGCCTTCGCGCCGCAACGCGCTGATCAGGCGGCTGGCGGTTTCCACCGTCATGTCGAGCATGGCGCCGATCTCCTCGCGGCGCGGCATCCAGATCTGGCCGCCCGGGTCGGCATGCTCGGACAGCCGCAGCAGCAGGCGCAGCAGGCGCCGGCGCGCCGGACCTGTCGACAGGTCGGCGACCCAGGTCTCGGCGGCATCGAGTGCCACCTGCCATCGCAACATCAGTTCACGGGGCAGCGTGCCCTCGCCCCGCGCCAGCTCGTCGATGAGCGTGCGCGGGATACGGCACAGCTGCACCGGCGTGCACGCCACCGCCTCGTCGGCATAGGGCCGCTGCAGCAGGGCCTCCTGGCCGATCAGGTCGCCGCGACCGGCCAGCCGGACGATGCGCCGGTCGCCGCGCTCGGTGGTGCGCTCGAAACGGACCAGCCCGGCACGGACGGTGTAGACCGCGAGCCCCGCGGTGCCGCGGTCGTAGACGGTGGCATCGGGATCGAACGTCAGGCTGGCGATGTGGGTGTGGATGCGGTCGAGGCCGGCATCGTCGAGCGCACCGAACAGCGCCGAGCTGCGCACCTCGCAGGCCGCGCAGGCCTGCGCCTGGGGATGGCGATCGTCCTGGCGGTAGATCGCGATCCCGGTCATGCGCAGCATTCCGCCCTGCGGGCTCAGTCGCCGGATCGGCCGGCCGGCCTGACCATCGGCCAGCCGCGACGGGCCCATTCGCTCATGCCGCCCTGCACGTAGCGCACATGCCCGTAGCCGCGCTCGCGCAGCGCACGCAGCGTCGCGCTCGACCGGTTCTGCGTATTGCAGATCAGCAGCACCGGCTGGGCGGGGTCGGCCGGTATCTCGGCCAACCGCCGACCCAGTTGCCGCATCGGCAACAACCGCGCCCCTGCGGCCACGCCGGTGGCGTGCTCGTCGGGCTCGCGGATGTCGATCAGGACGGCGCGCCCGCTCTCGTGCTCGGCGCGTGCGAAGTCCAGGCTGACGGCGTCGGCCGATGCGCCGGCCTCGCCACAGCCCGCCACGCCCAGCGCGGCCGTGGCCAGGACCAGCCACGCAAGACGACGCCGGGAAACACGGCGAAGGGATGACGGTTCGACGATCGGGGAATCGGTGCGCATGAGCGAGTTCAAAGAAGGGCCGTTCACGAACGCCAGGGTCGGCGCCGAGCCGTGTCGCGTGAACCGGGCGGCTCATATCAATCAAGCTGAATACAATTATATGAAGATAAATTAACCCTCCGCGGCCCATCGATGTCACAGAATCCAACCCCTTCGTTCGAGGATCCGGCGGGCACCTGGAACCGCCGCTTCGACCAGGACGACTACCTGTTCGGCATCGAGCCCAACGAGTGGCTGCGCGAACAGGCTCACCACTGGCGGGCCGGGCAGCGGATCCTGAGCGTGGCCGACGGCGAGGGGCGCAACAGCGTCTGGCTTGCCGGGCAAGGCCTGCAGGTCGACGCCTTCGACATCGCCGAAATCGGCGTGGCCAAGGCCCGCCGACTCGCCGCCAGCCGGGGCGTGGCAGTCGACTTCACGGTGGCCGACTGCGACGGTTTCCCGTGGCCGCAGGCCACCTACGACGGCGTGGCCGCGATCTTCGTGCAGTTCGCCGACCCGGCGCTGCGCGCGCGCCTGTTCGCGAACATGGCGGCCAGCCTGAAGCCCGGCGGCGTTCTGGTGCTGCTGGGCTACACACCCAGGCAGCTCGTGTACCGGACCGGCGGGCCGCCTCTGGCGTCGCACCTGTACACCGAAGCCATGCTGCGCGAAGCCTTCGCGGAGATGGACCTGCTCACGCTGCGCGAGTACGACGCCGAAGTGGCCGAGGGCACCGGCCACCGCGGACGGTCGGCCCTCATCGGCCTGGTCGCCCGACGTCGTCAATGAATCAGCCTTGCTGAGTCGGATTTGAATCGCATTCTCGCAGCGATCTTGATGACCTCTATCAAGATGAATCGCCATTGAATCCTGTCTGGCTACCATCGACGGCCGATCAAGCCCCGCTGCCCGAGCGCATTGCCGATGACGCCACCCACCCCCGCATTCCGCGGCAACAAGGCGGCCCTGCCCAGCAAGCCCTGCGTGGCCTGCGGCCGGCCGATGAGCTGGCGCCGCCGCTGGGCCCGCACCTGGGACGAGGTGAAGTTCTGCTCCGACGCCTGCCGGCGCGCCAGGGCTGCCCGTGGCTGAGTTGCGCAATCTCGTTCTCGTGCTGGGCGATCAGCTCGACCTGGAAGCCGCCGCGTTCGACGGTTTCGACGCCGCACACGACGCGGTCTGGATGGCCGAGGTGGCCGAGGAATCGACCCATGTGTGGTCGAGCAAGCCACGCAGCGTGATGTTCCTGGCCGCGATGCGCCACTTCGCGCAGGCGCTGCGTGCCGCCGGCCGGCCCTTGCACCCCATGCGGCTGGACGACCCGACCAACCAAGGCAGCCTGGCCGCGCAACTGCAGGCCGACATCGAGCGCCTGCGCCCGGCCCGGCTGGTGATGACTGCACCGGGCGACTGGCGCGTGCTGCAGGCGATCAAGGATGTGGCGCAGGCACACGGCCTGCCGCTGGAGATCCGCGAGGACCGCCATTTCTATGGCAGCGTGCGCGAGTTCGCGGCGCATGCGCGCGGCCGCAAGTCGCTGCGCATGGAATATTTCTATCGCGAAATGCGCAAGCGCCACGGCGTGCTGATGCAAGGCGAGCAGCCCGAAGGCGGCCAGTGGAACTTCGACGCCGACAACCGCGAGGCGTTTGGCGCCGCCGGTCCGGGCAGCGTGCCACCGCGGGCGGTGTTCGAGCCCGATGCCATGACACGCGAGGTGATCGCGCTGGTCGAGGCGCGCTTGGCCGACCACCCCGGCCGGCTGGACGACTTCGCCTGGCCGGTGTCGCGCGAACAGGCGCTCGTCGCGCTGCAGCGTTTCGTCACCGAGCGCCTGCCGCTGTTCGGCCGCTACCAGGACGCGATGTGGCCCGGCGAGCCCTGGCTGCATCACGCGCACCTGTCGGCGGCACTGAACCTGAAGCTGCTGAACCCGCGCGAGGTGGTCGACGCGGCCGTCGCCGCCTACCGCGCGGGCGCGGCGCCGCTGGCCAGCGTGGAAGGTTTCGTGCGCCAGATCCTGGGCTGGCGCGAGTACGTGCGCGGCATCTACTGGACCCGAATGCCCGGCTACGCCGAGCTCAACACGCTGGACGCACAGGAAGACCTGCCGGCCTGGTACTGGACCGGCGCCACCGACATGGCCTGCCTGCGCGATGCGATCGGGCAGACGCTGCAGCACGGCTACGCCCACCACATCCAGCGCCTGATGGTCACCGGCCTGTTCGCGCTGATGTACGGCGTGCAGCCGCAGCAGGTGCATGCCTGGTATCTGGCGGTCTACGTCGATGCGGTCGAATGGGTCGAGCTGCCCAACACGCTGGGCATGAGCCAGTACGCCGACGGCGGCCTGATGGCCAGCAAGCCCTACGTGGCCACCGGCAAGTACATCCAGCGCATGAGCCCCTACTGCAAGGGCTGCCGCTACGACCCCGCGCAGCGCAGCGGCGACGCGGCCTGCCCGTTCACCACGCTGTACTGGGACTTCCTGATGAAGCACGAGGCCGCGCTGGCCGGCAATCCGCGCATGGCGCTGCAGGTGAAGAACGTGGCGCGCCTGAACGACGGCCAGAAGCAGGCGATCCGAGAACGCGCGTCTGCGATCCGCCGCGGCGAGGTGCGCTGAACATGTCCGACCTGCTGGACCACCGACTCGAAGACAGCCCGGCGCCCTGGGCCGACACGCTGCCCCCGACGCGCAGCGCGGCGTTGGCGCGCATCGCCCGCGTGCGGCCCGCCGCCTACGCGCGCACCCGCAACCACCTCGACGGCGCGGTGACGGGCCTGTCACCCTACCTGACGCACGGCCTGATCACGCTGCCCGAGGTGCTGGCCGGCGTGCTGCAGCGCGAGCGGCTGGAGGTGCGGCACAAGCTGGTGTTCGAGCTGGGCTGGCGCGAGTTCTTCCGCCATGCCTGGGGCCACGCGGGCGACGCCATCCTGCAGTCGCTGCACACCGGCCCGCGCCCGGATGAAACCTGCGCGCCGGTGCTGCCGGCCGACATCCGCCAGGCGCGCACCGGCGTGCCGGTCATCGACGAGGCGGTGCGCACGCTCTACGCGACCGGCACGCTGCACAACCACGCCCGCATGTGGCTGGCCAGCTACGTGGTGCACCTGCGTCACGTGCACTGGCGCGCGGGCGCCGACTGGCTGGTGGCGCACCTGCTCGACGGCGATCTGGCCAGCAACCACCTCAGCTGGCAGTGGGTGGCCGGAACCGGCAGCCACAAGCCGTATCTCTTCAACGCCGACAACGTGGCGTGCTACGCGCCCGCCCACTGGCACAGCGCCGGCACCGTGATCGACCAGTCCTACGAGGCGCTGGACCGCATCGCCCGCAGCGCCACGCCGACAGCCGCCCCCGGCCCGGCCTCCCGTGCGCCGATGGCCGAGACAGCCGCCACGCCCGAGCCGCCGCTGCTCGCCGCACCACCCGCCGGCCTGGGGCTGCGCGTGCCCGATGCCGCCTGCGCCGAGCGGCTGCGCGGGCGCGAGGTCTGGCTGGTGCACCCGTGGGCGCTGCGTGCGCCGCCGGCCGACCTGCCCGACGGTGCCGTGCGGATCGGCGTGTACCTGCGCGAACACCACCAGGCCTGGCCCTGGCCCGAGTCACGCTGGCGCTGGGTCGACACGGCGATGGCTGCGGTGACTGCGCAACGCTGGTTCGTCGACGCCGCCGGCCTGGCCAACGCGCTGGCGGGCGCGGCGCGCGTGCGCAGCGTCGACGACCCGCACCTCACGCGCTGGCTCCGGCCCGTGGCGCAGCTGGACGCGGCACCGACGCTGTTCCCGCCGGTGGCGCGGCGCTGCGAGAGCTTCTCGCAGTGGTGGACCCGCGCCACGCGCGGTCTGCACCATGCCGAGGAGCTGCTGTGCAGCCGCGACTGACACGGCCGCGCGGCCGAGGCCCGGAACGCGCATGAGCCGCGCTGTCGTCTGGTTCAAGCGCGACCTGCGCGTGACCGACCACGCGCCGCTGGCCGAGGCCGCACGCTGCGACGCCGCGCTGGCGCTGTTCATCATCGAACCCGCCTGGCTGGACAGCCCCGAGTGCCACCCGCGACACGTCACCTGGCTGCTCAAGTGCCTGGCACCCCTGCGCGACGCGCTGGCCGCACGCGGCCTGCCGCTGCTGGTGCGCACGGGCGAGGCGGTCGAGGTGCTGGCGGCGCTGCGGCGCGAATTCGCCTGTACGCGGCTGTTCAGCCACGAAGAGACCGGCCCGGGCTGGAGCTACGCGCGCGACCGGGCCGTGGCGCGCTGGTGCCGTGCGCACGGCGTGGCCTGGACCGAGTGGCCACAGACCGGCGTGATCCGCCGCCTGAAAGACCGCCGCGGCTGGGCCGGCCGCTGGCAGCAGCGCATGGACGCGCCGTGCGTGCGCGTGCCGGCGGGCTGGCGCGCCGCACCGGGCTTCGCACCATCTACGCTGCCGGCCGACCTGCCCACGCTGCGCGAGCTGGGCGTGGCCACCGCGCCCGACACGCCACCGGCCGGCGAGGCGGCGGCGCAGCAGATGCTGCAGAGCTTCCTCGGCGGCCGCGCGCTCGGCTATCGGCGCCATCTGTCGAGTCCGCTCGCGGCAGAAGCCGGCTGCAGCCGGTTGTCGGAACACCTCGCCTTCGGCACGCTGTCGTTGCGCATGCTGCACCAGGCCACCGAGGCCACCTTGCGCGCCACCAGCGACCGCGAACTGGCCTACAGCCTGCGCGGCTTCGCCGGCCGCCTGCGCTGGCACTGCCACTTCATGCAGAAGCTGGAGGACGAGCCGGCGATCGAGTGGCGCAACTTCGCGCGCAGCGCCGACGGCCTGCGACCCGGCGACGGCAGCGCGCTGCAGACCGCCGACCGCGAGCGCCTGCAGGCCTGGTGCGAAGGCCGCACCGGCTTCCCGATGGTCGACGCCTGCATGCGCCAGCTGCGCGCCACCGGCTGGCTGAACTTCCGCATGCGGGCGATGCTGGTCAGCTTCGCGGCCTATCACCTGTGGCTGCACTGGCGCGAGCCGGGGCTGTTCCTCGCTCGCCAGTTTCTCGACTTCGAGCCCGGCATCCACTGGAGCCAGATGCAGATGCAGTCCGGCACCACCGGCATCAACACGCTGCGCATCTACTCGCCGGCCAAGCAGGCGCTCGATCACGATCCACAGGGCGAGTACGTCCGCCGCTGGGTGCCCGAGTTCGGCAGCGCCGCCTACCCGGCGCCGATCGTCGACGAACGCGCTGCGGTGGCTGCCGCCAAGCAGCGGCTCTACGGCCTGCGCCAGACACCCGAGGCCCATGACGAAGCCGGCGCCATCCAGCACAAGCACGGCTCGCGCAAGAGCGGCCTGCCGCCATCGGGCAACCGGCCGACCCGACGCACCCGCGCAGCCGACGACGGGCAAGGTCGGTTGTTCTGACGACCCGGCCCGCACGGATCACACTTCGATCAGACGCCGACGAAAGCCCCCATGACCGCCTTCAACCGCCTGCCCGGCTTCACCCGATCGGCCCCCGGGCTGGAGCACCGCATCTGGCGACGCCTGCCGGCCGTGCTGCTGTGGGGCACGCTGCTGCCCCTGCTGCTGGCCGGCCTGAACCACCTGCTGGCACCGGCCACGCCCGCATCCGGCGCAGCCGACGGCGCGCTGCTGCAGTGGGACTTCGCGATGCTGGGCGTCATCGTGCTGAACTGGACCTGGGTGCTGACGCTCGGCCTGGGCTGCTTCATCGTCCGCGTGATGAAAGGGCCCGCCTACGTGGCCGACGCCTACCCGATGCCGCCGTCCAGCGATGACGACGACGCGCCTGATCGGCCAGCCCGGCCAGCCTGAGCCCGACCCGCCGGGGCTGCCGCCTTGTAGGATGGTGGCGACAGACATCAGCCACCCGGGATCCACTTGAAACTCGCCACCTGGAACGTCAACTCCCTGTCGGTGCGCCTGCCTCAGCTGCTCGACTGGCTGGTCAGCGCGCAGCCCGACGCACTCGTGCTGCAGGAAACCAAGCTCACCGACGACAAGTTCCCCGCTGCCGAACTGCTGGCCGCGGGTTACCACGCCGTCTGGCACGGCCAGAAGACCTACAACGGCGTGGCGCTGCTGAGCCGCACGCCGGCGGTCGACGTGGTGCGCAACATCCCCGCGCTCGACGACCCGCAGGCGCGCGTGATCGCCGGCACGGTCGACGGCGTGCGTGTGATCGGCGGTTATTTCCCCAACGGCCAGGCGCCCGACAGCGAGAAGTTCGTCTACAAGATGGGCTGGCTGACGGCGCTCGAAGCCTGGCTGCAGACCGAGCTGGCGGCGCATACGCAACTGGTGCTGATGGGCGACTTCAACATCGCGCCCGAAGACCGCGATGTCTACGATCCGGTCGCCTGGGCCGGCCAGATCCACTGCACGCCCGAGGAGCGCGCGCACTTTCAGGCACTGGTCGGGCTGGGGCTGGTCGACGCCTTCCGGCTGTTCGAGCAGCCGCCCAAGAGCTGGAGCTGGTGGGATTACCGCAACCTCGCCTTCCGCAAGAACCAAGGCCTGCGCATCGACCACGTGCTGGTCGGCGAGGCGCTGAAGGCGCGGGTCACGGCCTGCCAGATCGACAAGGCGCCGCGCAAGAACGAGCGGCCGAGCGATCACGCGCCGGTCTGGGTCGAGCTGGGCTGATGCAGCACAAATCCGGCGCCCTTGTCGGCGCTGCGGTTGCTGGAAGTGCGGCGATCATGCCGGCCATGAACCTCCTGCACACCCCCATCCAGATCGGCAACCTCACGCTGTCGAGCCGCCTCGCCATGGCCCCGCTGACGCGCAACCGCGCGGTCGGGCGCGTCCCCAACGACCTGATGGTCGACTACTACCGCCAGCGCGCCAATCCGGCCACCGGTGCGGCGCTGATCATCACCGAGGCCAGCCAGATCAGCCCGATGGGCCAGGGCTATCTCGACACCCCGGGCATCTACAGCCCCGAGCAGATCGCCGCCTGGCGCCGCGTGACCGACGCGGTACACGCGCAAGGCGGGCGAATCGTGATCCAGCTCTGGCACGTGGGCCGCATCTCGCACGTGTCGCTGCTGCCCGAGGGCGAAGTGCCGGTGTCGTCGACCGCCCGCGCTGCCGTCTCCAAGACCTACATCGCCAGCGGTTTCGCCGACGTCTCGGCGCCGCGTGCGCTGCGCACCGACGAACTGCCCGGCCTGGTGAACGACTACCGCCACGCCGCCCGCTGCGCGATCGAGGCGGGCTTCGACGGCGTCGAGATCCATGCCGCCAACGGCTACCTGCTCGAACAGTTCCTGCGCGACAGCATCAACGACCGCACCGACGCCTACGGCGGCTCGATCGCCAACCGCATCCGCCTGCTCGGCGAGGTGATGGACGCGGTGGTGGCCGAGATCGGCGCGGCGCGCACGGCGGTTCGCCTGAGCCCCGTCACCCCCTCGAACGACGCCGCACCCGACAGCGACCCGCAGGCGCTGTTCAACGCCGTGGGCGACAGGCTCGCGCCGCTGGGCCTGATGTACGTGCACGTGGTCGAGGGCCAGACCGGCGGCGCGCGCGATATCGCCGCGTTCGACTACGCCGAGCTGCGCCGTCGCATCGGCGCGCCGTGGATGGTCAACAACGGCTACAGCGCCGCGATGGCCGAAGCCGCGGTGGCCGAGGGCCGCGCCGACCTGGTGGCGTTCGGCCGCCCGTTCATCGCCAACCCCGACCTCGGCCTGCGCCTGCGTGGCGGCCATCCGTGGAACCCGCTGCAGGGCGACAAGCTCTACGGCGGCGGTGCCGCCGGTTACACGGATTACCCGACCTGGTCGGCGGCGGGGTGATCGAACTGGGCGAACATGCGCGCCCATGTCGTACCCAGCCTGCCCGTCACCGACCCGCCCCGCCCATCCCGCGGGCCTGAACCGCCGCCCTGCAGCGGTGGCCGGGCCCGCCTGGCGATGGGCGGCGCCGGCCCTGGTCGCCGCCCTGCTGACCGCCTGCGGCAGCGCGCCCAAGGTGGAAAGCCCCGCCGAACGCGCCAGCCGCCCGGCCCCGATCACCGAGCGCGACGGCCCCGAGGCCAACCCGCCGCCCGACCTGCACAAGGTGCCCGACGCCGAGCCCAAGGTCGAGGCGCTGCGGGTCGGCGGCCCCAACAAGCCGTACGCCGTGCTCGGCCGACAGTACACGCCGATGACACGCGACGAGCCGGTGCTCGAACGCGGCCTGGCCTCGTGGTACGGCCGCAAGTTCCACGGCCGGCGCACCGCCAGCGGCGAGGTCTACAACATGTACGCGATGACCGGGGCGCACCGCACCTTCCCGATCCCCAGCTACGCGCGCATCCGCAATCCGGCCAACGGCCGCGAGGTGATCGTGCGCATCAACGACCGCGGGCCGTTCAAGCGCGACCGGGTGGTCGACGTGTCGTATACCGCCGCGCTCAAGCTCGGCATCCTCGGCGGCGTGACGGAGGTCGAGGTCGAGCGCATCACCCACGAGGCGATCCGCAACGGCACCTGGCGACGCGAGATGTCGACCGACGAGCCACCGTCGGCCGGCCAGCGCGCCACGCTGACGCTGGCGCAGGCCCTCCAGGCCGAGGCGCCCATGGCCGCGCCGGCCAGCCCGGAGGACACGTCGGCGACCCGTCCGGCCCCGACCGCCACCACACCGGCGCGCGAGCCGGAATGGGGCGATCGCCTGGATGCGCCGCAGGCCACCGCCGCCGCCGAGCGCCCGCGCGCCGACGGTCCGCATGTCGCACCCGCATCCCCGTCCCAGGCGTCCGCCAGGGCCCTGCCGGCCCCTGCGCCCGTGACCTCGATCCTGCCCACCGAACGCGCCGGCACGCAGGCCGCACGCGGCTGGTGGCTGCAGCTGGGCGCGTTCAAGGCCTCGGAAGGCGCGGCGCAGTTCCAGCGCAAGGTGGCGAGCGATGCCGAGTGGCTGGCGCCGCTGCTGGCGCAGTTCCGCGAAAGCGCCTTGCACAAGCTGCAGGCCGGGCCCTTCCCGAGCCGAGACGAGGCGCTGGCCGCCAGCCAGCGGCTGCGCACCCAGCTGCAGCTGGTGCCGATGCTGGTCGAGCGGCGCTGAGCCGCCGGTCGTCGCCCCAGCGCGTTCAGAGCACCACCGGCTCGGGTTCGAGCCGGATGCCGAAGCGGCCGTAGACGCTCTCCTGGATCGCGCGCGCCAGCGTCATCACCTCGGCGCCGCGGGCGCCGCCGCGGTTGACCAGCACCAGCGCCTGCTTCTCGTAGACGCCGGCGCCGCCCACCGTCTTGCCCTTCCAGCCGCAGGCGTCGATCAGCCAGCCGGCGGCAAGCTTGAAGTTGCCGTCGTCCATCGGGTAGTGCACCAGATGCGGGTCGCGGCCGATGATGTCGCGGCACTGCTCGGGCGTGACGATCGGGTTCTTGAAGAAGCTGCCGGCGTTGCCGATCACGGCCGGGTCGGGCAGCTTGGCGCGCCGCACCTCGACCACCCAGTCGAAGATCTGCTGCGGGCCCGGATCGCCGATGCCGCTGTCGGCCATGCGGCGCTGCAGGTCGATGTAGTCGAGCACCGGCCGCCACGGCCGCGGCAGGCGCAGGCGCACCCGGGTGATCACGCACTTGTCGGCCAGGGCCTGCTTGAAGACCGAATCTCGGTAGCCGAAGCGGCAGGTGGCGCGATCGATCGTGAGCAGCCGCCCGCTCACCAGGTCGACATAGTCGAGCGACTCGAAGCGATCGGCCAGTTCGAGCCCGTAGGCGCCGATGTTCTGCACCGGCGCGGCGCCCACCGTGCCGGGAATCAGCGCCAGGTTCTCGAGCCCGCCCAGGCCCTGCCCGATCGTCCAGGCCACCAGGCCGTGCCACGACTCGCCGGCGCCGGCCTCGACGATGACGGCGTCGGCGCGGGTGTCGACCACCCGCAGACCCGGCACCTCGACCTTCAGCACCACCGCATCGACGTCGCGCGTCAGCACCACGTTGCTGCCCCCGCCCAGCACGAACTTGGGCGCGCGGCCGAGCCTGGGGTGATCGACCAGCCGCCGGACATCGGCCTCGCCGCGGATGCGCACCAGCGTCTGCGCCACGGCGGGCAGCCCGAAGGTGTTGAAACTTTGCAGGCTGACGCCGTGTTCGATGTGCATGGCAGAATTTTCGCCCATCCCATCGAATGATCGAGAACGACACCATGCCCAGCTTCGACACCGTGCTTGAACCCAATCTGGTCGAGGTGAAAAACGCCATCGACCAATCCAACAAGGAAATCGCCACCCGCTTCGACTTCAAGGGCAGCGACGCCCGCATCGAGCAGAAGGACAAGGAGCTGACGCTGTTCGCCGACAACGACCTGCAGCTGGGCAACGTCACCGACATCCTGATCGGCAAGATGGCCAAGCGCGGCGTCGACATCCGCTTCCTCGACCGCGAGGCCAAGCCCGAGAAGATGAGCCACGACAAGCTCAAGCAGAAGGTGCTGGTCAAGGCCGGCATCGAGGCCGACGTGGCCAAGAAGATCAGCAAGGCGATCAAGGACAGCAAGATGAAGGTGCAGGCCAGCATCCAGGGCGACACCGTGCGCGTGACCGGCGCCAAGCGCGACGACCTGCAGGCCGCGATGGCGCTGATCAAGAAGGAAATCAGCGACTACCCGCTGAGCTTCAACAACTTCCGCGACTGACGCAGCGCACGGCGGCGCCGGCCGGCGGCGCTCGGTTATCGTGAGGCTTCACGAGTTCGCGAAGCCCACCATGAAACTGCCTGTCGCCCGGTCCGGGCTCCCATGTCACACGATCTGAGCGCGCTCGCCCGCAGCGCCGCCGCCGGCGCACTGCTCACGCTGCTGCTGACGGGCGCCCCGGCGCAGGCCCAGAGCGTCAGCCTGGCCGGGCGCATGGGCCAGCGCGCGCTGCTGCTGATCGACGGCCAGCCGCGCACGATGGCGCTGGGCGAGACGGCGCAGGGCGTCAAGCTGCTGATGCTCGACGGCGAGAGCGCCACCGTCGTGGTGCAGGGCCAGCGGCTGACCCTGCGCATGGGCGCACAGCCGGCCAGCGTGGGCGTGGCGCCGGCCGTGGCATCCGGCCCGGCGGGCAACCCGCGCGACAGCGGCCAGCGCATCGTGCTGGGCGCCAGCAGCGACGGGCACTTCCAGGTGCACGGCAGCATCGGCGGTGTGTCGGTGCGCTTCCTGGTCGACACCGGCGCCACCGCGATCTCGATGTCGCAGCGCGAGGCCGAGCGCCTGGGCCTGCCGTGGCGTGGCGGCAAGCGCATCACGATGCAGACCGCCAACGGCATCGCGCCGGCCTGGCGCATCAGCATCGACCGGGTGCGCATCGGCGACGTCGAGCTGCACCAGGTCGACACCGTCGTCAGCCAGCAGGACCTGCCGGTGGTGCTGCTGGGCAACAGCTTCCTGAACCGCTTCCGGATGCAGCGCGACGGCGACCAGATGGTGCTGGAGCGGCGCTACTGAGCGCCGAGCCCGGCGCAGGCGTCATCTGCGCTGATGAATTCCGGCGTCGGCGGGGTCGCCCCGAGGCGAACGCGCGTGCTAAAAATCCTGACGTGCCGCCCGGATGTCCGGCCCGCGGCACCGTGCAGGAGACCGGACATGGACCTGAACTTCAGCGCCGAGGAGCGGGCCTTCCGGGCCGACATCCGCGCCTGGCTGGCGAGCCACCTGCCGGACGAGCTCAGCGCCCGGGTGCGCGCCGGCCAGCGCCTGACGCGCGACGACCTGCAGCGCTGGGCGCGCATCCTCGGCGCGCAGGGCTGGCTGGGCGCGGGCTGGCCGGTGGCGTTCGGCGGGCCGGGCTGGAGCGCCGTGCAGCGCCACCTGTTCGACGAGGAATGCGCCCGCGCCGACGCGCCGCCGGTGCTGCCGTTCGGCCCGGTGATGCTGGCGCCGGTGCTGATGGCCTTCGGCACGCCCGCGCAGCAGCAGCGCTTCCTGCCCGGCATCGCCAGCGGCGACGTCTGGTGGTGCCAGGGCTACAGCGAGCCCGGCGCCGGCTCCGACCTGGCCAGCCTGCGCACCCGCGCCGAACGTGCCGGCAGCGGCGCGGCCGAGCACTACCGCGTCAACGGCCAGAAGACCTGGACCACGCTGGCCCAGCACGCCGACTGGATCTTCTGCCTGGTGCGCACCGGCCACGGCAGCAAGCCGCAGGCCGGCATCAGCTTCCTGCTGATCGACCTGAAAAGCCCCGGCGTGACGGTGCGGCCGATCCGCCTGCTCGACGGCGAGGCCGAGGTCAACGAGGTGTTCTTCGACGACGTGCAGGTGCCGCTCGACCAGCGCATCGGCGCCGAGAACCAGGGCTGGGCCTGCGCCAAGTACCTGCTCGCGCACGAGCGCACCCACATCGCCGACGTGCCGCGCGCCAAGCGCGGGCTCGAGCACCTCAAGCGCATCGCCCGGCTCGAAGGCCTGTGGGACGACAGCCGATGGCGCGACCGCATCGCGCTGCTCGAGGTCGACATCGTCGCGCTCGAGATGATGGTGCTGCGCGCCCTGTGCGCCGAGCGCGGCGGCGGCCCGGGGCTCGACATCGCCGCGCTGCTGAAGATCCGCGCCAGCGAGATCCAGCAGCACCTGGCCGAGCTGACGATGCTCGCCGCCGGGCCGCAAGGCCTGCCGTGCGGGCCCGAGGCGCCGGCGTCGCGCTATTTCAACCAGCGCAAGACCACGATCTACGGCGGCAGCAACGAGGTGCAGCGCAACATCGTCGCGCAGGCCGTGCTGGGCTGACAGGAGAGCCGCGATGGACTTCGATCTCAGCGACGACCAGCAGCAGCTGCGCGAGGCGGTGCGGCGCTGGGTCGACAAGGCCTACGGCTTCGAGCGCCACCGCGCCATTGCCGCCGCCGGCGGTTTCAGCGCCGAGGCCTGGGGCGAACTCGCCGGCCTGGGCCTGACCGCGCTGGCGGTGCCCGAGGCCCACGGCGGGCTCGGCTGGGGCGCGGTCGAGGCGATGCTGGTGATGGAGGAGCTCGGCCGCGGCCTGCTGCTCGAACCCTACGCACCGGCCGCGCTGATGGTGCCCGCGCTGCTGGCCGCCGCGCCCGCCGAGCTGCAATCGCGCTGGCTGCCGGCGATCGCGGCGGGCGACGCGCTGGTGGTGCCGGCGCACCAGGAGCGCGGCGCGCGCCACCGGCTGGCCCTTGTCGAGACCCGGGCCGCGCCGGTCGGCACGCAGTGGCTGCTCGACGGCGGCAAGAGCCTGGTGCCCGCGGGCGACCAGGCCGACGCGCTGCTGGTGTCGGCGCGTGTGCACGGTGCGGTCGATGCACCCGACGGCCTGGCGCTGTTCCTGGTCGAACGCCGCGCCGGCGGCCTGCAGTGCCGGGGCCACGGCCTGCAGGACGGCGCCCGCGCCGCCGAGCTGCAGCTGCACGACACCCCCGCCACGCTGCTGGCCGGCCCCGGCGCGGCCTGGGCGGCGCTCGAGCAGGCGGTGGACGTGGGCCTCGCCGCACTGTGCGCCGAGGCGGTCGGCGTGATGGCGGCGCTGCTCGCGCTGACCGCCGACCACCTGAACACGCGTCACCAGTTCGGCGTGCCGATCGCGCGCTTCCAGGCCCTGCGCCACCGCATCGCCGACGCCCGCATGCAGCTCGAACTGGCCCGCTCGATGAGCTGGCTCGCCACGCTGCGGCTGGCCGACGAGCCGGCGGTGCGCCGGCGCGCGGTGTCGATGGCCAAGCTGCAGATCGGCCGCTCGGCGCGTTTCGTCGGCCAGCAGTGCGTGCAGCTGCACGGCGCCATCGGCGTCACCGACGACTGCATCGCCAGCCACCACTTCAAGCGCCTGACCTGCATCGAGCTGACGCTGGGCGACACGCTGCATCACCTCGGCGACCTGAGCGCCGGCCTGCAGGACAGCGCCGGCGTGTTCGCCTGACATCGGGGCAAACTAGCGCCATGAACCCGCCCCTGCCCGACGACCTGCGCCACGCCCTCGCCACCCTGCTCGCCGACGGCCAGCGCCGCCTGATCGGCCTGGTCGGGCCGCCGGGCGCGGGCAAGTCGACGCTGTCGGCGGCGATCCTGGCCGCCCTGCCCGGCCAGGCCCAGGTGGTGCCCATGGACGGCTACCACCTCGCACAACGTGAGCTCGAGCGCCTCGGCCGCGCCCACCGCAAGGGCGCGCCCGACACCTTCGATTCGGCCGGCTACGTGGCGCTGCTGCGGCGCCTGCGTGAGCAGCGCGCCGACGAGACGGTCTACGCGCCCGAGTTCCGGCGCGAGATCGAGGAGCCGATCGCGAACGCGATTCCCGTGTTCGCCGACACGCCGCTGATCGTCACCGAAGGCAACTACCTGCTGCTCGACGACGGCCCGTGGGCGCAGGTGCGCGGCCTGCTCGACGAGGTCTGGTACATCGACACCGACGAGGCCGCCCGCGGCGCCTGGCTGCTGGCGCGCCACATGCACCACGGCCGCAGCGCCGAGGCGGCTGCGGCCTGGATCGCCGGCACCGACGAGCCCAACGCGCGGCTGATCGCTGCCGGCAAGGCGCGCGCCGACCGCCAGGTGCGCTGGCCGCCGGCCTGAAGCGGCCACCGCCCGGGGGCGCGGATAATCCGCGCCCATGCAAGTCTTTCGCGGTTACCACCATCCCGGCCTGGCCGCGGCGTGCGCGCTCACCATCGGCAATTTCGACGGCGTGCACCGCGGTCATCAGGCCATGCTGGCGCTGCTCCAGAACGAGGCCCGGCATCGCGGGCTGCCGAGCTGCGTGCTGAGCTTCGAGCCGCATCCGCGCGATTTTTTTGCCACTGTCAGCGGCAAGCCCGGCCTGGCGCCGGCCCGCATCGCGACGCTGCGCGACAAGCTCGGCGAGCTCGAACGCTGCGGCGTCGACCAGGTGGTGCTGATGCGCTTCGACGCGCGTTTTGCGGCGCTGTCGCCGCAGGCCTTCATCGACGAGGTGCTGGTGCAGGGCCTGGGCGCGCGCTACGTGCTGGTCGGCGACGACTTCTGCTTCGGCGCCAAGCGTGCCGGGGACTACGCGATGCTCGACGCGGCCGGCAGTGCCGCCGGTTTCGACGTCGCCCGCATGATGAGCTACGAGGTGCACGGCACGCGGGTGTCGAGCTCGGCGGTGCGCGAGGCGCTGACCGGTGGCGACATGGCGCGCGTGGCCGAGCTGCTCGGCCGGCCGTACAGCATCAGCGGCCATGTGGTGCACGGCCGCAAGCTCGGGCGCTCGCTGGGCGAAACGACGATCGGCGCGGCCGACGGTTTCCGGACCCTGAACGTGCGCTTCACCCACGGCAAGCCCGCCGCCAACGGCATCTACGCGGTGCGCGTTTCGGGCCTGACCGAGCAGCCGCTCGAAGGTGTCGCCAGCCTGGGCGTGCGGCCCACGGTGGAAGACGCCGGCCGGGTGCTGCTCGAGACCTTCTGCTTCGACTGGCCGGCACAACTCGGCGCCGAAGGGGGCTACGGTAAAATTGCGCGCGTGGAACTGCTCTGCAAACTGCGCGACGAGGCCCGTTACGACGGCCTGGATGCCCTGACCGCCGCGATCGGCCAGGACATCGCCAACGCCCGCGCCTATTTCGAACGCATCGCCGCGGCCGGCCACGCCGCCGAACGCCGGCAGACCACCCGCGATCGAATTTGACGCGTCGTGCGTCTGCCTCCCGACGGCCACGCCGGCCGTCGGCTGCCTCTTCGGCCTGACCGGGCCGCCCCTCTGTTTTGCTGTGAGCGCGCCCGAAGCGGCGCGAGCCGCGATGAATCATCCGAACGACGCCCAGACCGCCGGCAAGCCTGCCCGCAAGAACCAGGACAAGCCGGCCGGCAAATCCGCTGCCGAGGGTGCTGACAGCGGCGGCGGCGCCTACCGCGCCACGCTGAACATGCCCGACACGGCGTTCCCGATGCGCGGCGACCTGCCCAAGCGCGAGCCGGGCTGGGTCGAACAATGGAATGCACCGGGTGATGATGGAACAAGCGGGGGCCTGTACCAGCGCCTGCGCGTGGCGCGTCGCGACGCGCCGCTGTTCGTGCTGCACGACGGCCCGCCGTATGCCAACGGCCGCCTGCACATCGGCCATGCGCTCAACAAGGTGCTCAAGGACATGATCGTCAAGTCCAAGCAGCTGGCCGGCTTCGACGCGCAGTACATCCCCGGCTGGGATTGCCACGGCCTGCCGATCGAGAACGCGATCGAGAAGCTGCACGGCCGCAAGTTGAGCCGCGACGACATGCAGGCCAAGAGCCGCGCCTACGCCACCGAACAGATCAACCAGCAGCGCGAGGACTTCAAGCGCCTGGGCGTGCTGGGCGACTGGGAGCGCCCGTATCGCACGATGGACTTCGCCAACGAGGCCGGCGAGATCCGCGCCTTCAAGCGCGTGATCGAACGTGGCTTCGTCTACCGCGGCTTGAAGCCGGTGTACTGGTGCTTCGACTGCGGCTCGTCGCTGGCCGAGTTCGAGATCGAATACGCCGACAAGAAGAGCGACACGCTCGACGTCGCCTTCGAGGCCGATGACGCCGCCGCGCTGGCTGCTGCCTTCGGTCTGTCGCAGCTGCCGGGCGATGGCGCCAAGAAAGCCTTCGCGGTGATCTGGACCACCACCGCCTGGACCATCCCCGCCAACCAGGCGCTGAACGCCCACCCCGAGCTGACCTACGCGCTGGTCGACACGCCGCGCGGCGTGCTGCTGCTGGCCGAGGAGCTGGTCGCCAAGTGCCTGGAGCGCTACAAGCTCGACGGCAGCGTGATCGCCACCGCCCCGGGCGCGGCGCTCAAGGGGCTGGTGTTCCGCCACCCGTTGCACGACACGGTGACGGCCGAAGAAGGCGGTGCGTACAGCTACCGCCGCAAGAGCCCGCTGTACCTGGCCGACTACGTCACCGCCGGCGACGGCACCGGCATCGTGCACTCGGCACCGGCCTACGGCGTGGACGACTTCAACAGCTGCGTCGCGCACGGCCTGAAGGTCGACGACATCCTCAATCCGGTGCACGGCAACGGCGTCTACGCCGACGAGCTGCCGTTCTTCGGCGGCCAGCACATCTGGAAGGCCTGCGAGCGGGTCATCGAGGTGCTGGGCCAGAGCGACCGCCTGATGGCCACGCAAGGCATCGTCCACAGCTACCCGCACTGCTGGCGCCACAAGACGCCGGTGATCTACCGCGCCGCCGCGCAGTGGTTCGTGCGCATGGACGAGGGCGACGGTGTCTTCACGACCGACAAGGCACCGAAGACGCTGCGCCAGCTCGCGCTCGACGCCATCGACCAGACCAGCTTCTACCCCGAAAACGGCCGCACCCGCCTGCGCGACATGATCGCCAACCGGCCCGACTGGTGCATCAGCCGCCAGCGTTCGTGGGGCGTGCCGGTGCCGTTTTTCCTGCACAAGGATTCGGGCGAGCTGCACCCGCGCACGATGGCCATCCTCGACCAGGCCGCGGCCATCGTCGAATCCGGTGGCATCGAGGCCTGGAGCCGCGTGACACCCGAGCAGATCCTGGGCGCAGAAGACGCGGTGCACTACACCAAGAGCACCGACATCCTCGAGGTCTGGTTCGACTCGGGCTCGACCTTCCGCCACGTGCTGCGTGGCAGCCACGCCCACGCCTACGACCGCGCGCCGTTCCACGATCAAGGCCCCGAGGCCGACCTCTACCTCGAAGGCCACGACCAGCACCGCGGCTGGTTCCACAGCTCGCTGCTGCTGGCCTGCGCGCTCGAAGACCGCGCGCCCTACCGCGGCCTGCTGACCCACGGTTTTGCCACCGACGGCCAGGGCCGCAAGATGAGCAAGAGCCTGGGCAACACGGTCGAACCGCAGACCATCACGAGCAAGCTCGGCGCCGAGATCGTGCGCCTGTGGGTGGCCAGCACCGACTACTCGGGCGACCTCAACATCGACGACAAGATCCTGGCCCGCGTGGTCGATGCGTATCGACGCATCCGCAACACGTTGCGTTTCCTGATGGCCAACAGCTCGGACTTCGATCCGGCGGTTGACACGGTGCCGGCCGACCAGCTGCTGGAGATCGACCGCTACGCGCTGGCGCGCACGGCCGAACTGCAGGCCGAGATCCTGGCGCACTTCGAGGTCTACGAGTTCCACCCGGTGGTGTCGAAGCTGCAGGTGTTCTGCTCCGAGGACCTGGGCGCGTTCTACCTCGACGTGCTCAAGGACCGCCTCTACACCAGCGCGCCCAAGAGCCTGGCACGTCGCTCGGCGCAGACCGCGCTGCACCAGATCACGCACGCGATGCTGCGCTGGATGGCGCCGTTCCTGAGCTTCACGGCCGAAGAGGCGTGGGCGATCTTTGCCGCCGGCCAGAGCAGCGGCTCGATCTTCACCGAGACCTTCTCGACCTTCGACGCTCCCGATGCCGCGCTGCTGGCCAAGTGGGCGCGCATCCGCGCGATCCGCGACGCTGCCAACAAGGAGATCGAGACCGTGCGCACCGCCGGCCAGGTCGGCTCGTCGCTGCAGGCCACGCTGGCGATCACGGCCAACGCGGAAGACGCGGCCCTGCTGCGCTCGCTGGGCGACGACCTGAAGTTCGTCACCATCACCTCGGCCGTGACGGTCGAGGACGGCGCCGAGCTGGCGATCACGGTCGCGCCGAGCACGGCGGTCAAGTGCGAGCGTTGCTGGCATTACCGCGACGACGTCGGCAGCGATGCGGCGCATCCGACGATCTGCGCTCGCTGCGTCAGCAACCTGCACGGCGACGGCGAACTGCGCACGGTGGCCTGAGCATGAAGTGCCCGAGCGTCCAGCTGCATCCCTCGCCGGATGCCTCCATGCCGGCCTTCAGCCGGCTGGTCTACGGCGCCTGGCGCATCGGTGACGATGCCGACACCAGCCCGGCGCACGTGGCCGCCAAGATCCAGGCCTGTCTCGACCAGGGCATCAGCACCTTCGACCACGCCGACATCTACGGCGACTACCGCTGCGAGGCGCTGTTCGGCGCCGCGCTGCGCGCCCGGCCGGATCTGCGCGCGCAGATCCAGGTCATCACCAAGTGCGACATCCTGCTGCTGTCGGGCCAGTTCCCCGAGCGGCGGGTCAAGCACTACGACACCTCGCCGGCGCACATCCGCGCGTCGGTGGAGCGCTCGCTGGAGCGCCTGGGCGTCGAGCGCATCGACCTGCTGCTGCTGCACCGCCCCGATCCGTTCATGGATGCGGGTGCCACCGGCGCCTGCCTCGACCAGCTGGTCGCAGGTGGCAAGGTGGCGGCGGTGGGCGTGTCGAACTTCAGCCCGGCCGACTGGCAGCTGCTGCAGTCGCGCATGCGCACGCCGCTGGTCACCAACCAGATCGAGCTGGGCCTGCTGGCGCGCAGCGCCTTCACCGACGGGCAGCTGGCCTTCCTGCAGCAGCACCGCGTGCGGCCGATGGCCTGGTCGCCGCTGGGTGGCGGCGCGCTGATGGCGCAGGGCGACGCGGCCAGCCCGGCCGTGCAGCGCCTGCAGCCCGCCCTGCAGCGCATCGCCGCCGAACACGGCGTGATGACCGACGCGGTGGCGCTGGCCTGGCTGCTGGCGCATCCGGCGGGCATCCTGCCGGTGATCGGCACCAACCGGATCGAGCGCATCCAACGCGTCAACGACGCCTTCAAGGTGCGCATCGACCGCCAGACCTGGTTCGAGCTCTGGACCCTGGCCGAAGGCCACGAAGTCCCCTGAAACCCCCGCCACACCGGCCCACAGATCGACAGATCGACAGACCCACACCGATGCGCTCCAAGTCCCGTTCATCCATCAGCCTGACGACCTGGCTGATGCTGGCCCTGCTGGTCATCGTGGCCGACCAGCTCACCAAGGTGCTGATCGTCGCGCGCTTCGCCTACGGCGACAGCGTCACGCTGACGGGCTACTTCAACCTGGTGCGGGTGCACAACACCGGCGCGGCGTTCAGCTTCCTGGCCGACGCCGCGGGCTGGCAGCGCTGGTTCTTCATCACGCTGGGCATCGCCGCGTCGGGCATGTTCATCTGGCTGCTCCGATCGCACGCCAGCCAGAAGCTGTTCGCCTTCTCGGTGTCGATGCTGCTGGGCGGTGCGATCGGCAACGTGATCGACCGCGCCTGGCACGGCTACGTGGTCGACTTCCTGCAGTTCCATTGGGACTTCCTCGCGCCGATCTTTCCGGGCGGCTACTTCCCGTCCTTCAACGTGGCCGACTGCGCCATCACGGCCGGCGCGATCGGGCTGATCCTCGACGAGATCGGGCGCGTGCGGCGCAGCTGAACGCCCGCCCGGTCAACCCGGGTATGGCCGGCTGGTCAACACCGCGCGCCTGACCTACCGTGTCGGGCATCGGATGGAGAGACCCGCATGACCCCAGCAAACTCGATCGGCACCGCCACCCTGATGGCGGGCATCGACGATCCCGCGCAGCCGCCCGAGCCCGGCCGCGACCCGGCCGGCACGCCCCCCGCGCAGCCGGCCAGCCCGCCGTCGCGCAGCCGCTACGAGCTCAACACGCTGAGCTGGGGCGACCCGCTGCGCTGGCTGATGCTGGGCTGGCGCGACTACCTGCGCCACCCCGGCATCGGCACCTTCTACGGCGCGTGTTTCGTGGCGATGGGCTGGGCGCTGATGACGGTGTTCGAGCACGCGCCGGCCTGGACGCTGGCGCTGTCGGGCGGTTTCCTGCTGGTCGGGCCGTTCATGTGCATGGGCATGTACCAGGTCAGCCAGCGGCTCGAACGCGGCGAACGGCCCGACCTGGGCGACTCGCTCACCGCCTGGGACGAGCACATCGGCCAGATGGCGATCTTCGGCTTCGTGCTGCTGGTGCTGGAGATGGTCTGGGCCCGCTCGACGCTGGTGATCTTCGCGCTCAGCTTCGACGGCATGCCCGACTTCAAGGGCTCGCTGATGGCGCTGTTCAACCCCGAGAACATCGAGTTCATCATCGCCTGGATGGCGGTCGGCTCGGCGTTCGCGGTGATCATCTTCTCGGTCAGCGTGGTCAGCATCCCGATGATGCTCGACGCCCAGGTCGACGCCATCACCGCCGGCCTGACCAGCCTGCGCCTGGTGCTGACGCAGACCGGCGTGCTGCTGTTCTGGGGCGCGCTGATCACGGCGCTGGTGGCGCTGGCGATGCTGCCGTGGTTCGCCGGGCTGATGGTGGTCGGGCCGGTGCTCGGCCACGCCAGCTGGCACGCCTACCGCGCCGCGGTGACCCGCATCGACTGACGGCCCGCCGATGCAGCGCCTGACCACCGCCCCCAACCTGGCGCTCGCCACGCTGTGGTGCGACATGCTGACCGGCTCAGGCATCGGCTGCCACGTGCAGCGCGCCTTCGCCAGCAGCATCGCCGGCGAGATCCCGCCCGACCAGAGCCAGCCCGAGCTGTGGGTCGACGACGCCGCGCAGGTCGAGCAGGCGCGCGCGCTGCTGGAGGCGTATCGACACCCGCCGATGCTGCGCTGGGTGTGCGCGGCCTGCGACGAGCTGATCGAAGGTCCGTTCGAACAATGCTGGCGCTGCGGCGCGCTGCGGCCTGACTGATCGAGCGCCGCGCGCCTAGGCGGCGGTGCAGATCGACAGCGGCGACTGCGCCGCGTCCTGGTCGCGCAGGCGCTGCGCAAAGGCCTGCGCGTCGACCGGCCGACCGAACAGCCAGCCCTGCGCCAGGCTGGCATGCAGGCCGCACAGCACGTCGGCCTGCGCGCGCGTCTCGACCCCTTCGGCCACCACCTGCATGCCCAGCGCGTGCGCCATCGACACCGCGGCGCTGACGATGGCGTGGTCGCCCGCATCGCCCGGCAGGCCGTCGACGAAGCTGCGGTCGATCTTGAGCTTGTTGACCGGCAGGTGCTTCAGGTAGGCCAGCGACGACAGCCCGGTGCCGAAGTCGTCGATCGCGATCGACACGCCCCAGTCGCGCAGCCGGTTGAGCAGGCGCAGGTTGACGTCGACGTTGTCGACCAGGGTGTGCTCGGTGAGCTCGATCTCCAGGCGCTGCGGCGCACAGCCGGCGGCATCGACGGCGCTGCGGTACTGCTGCAGCAGCACGTCGCCGCCGAGCTGGCGGGCCGACACGTTGACCGCCATCTGCATCGGCGCCAGACCGTCGGCATCCCAGCGCGCCAGCTGACGGGCGGCTTCGGCCAGCACCCAGCCGCCCAGCGGCACGACCAGGCCGGTGCTCTCGGCCACGTCGATGAAGTCGGCCGGGCCGAGCAGGCCGCGCTGCGGGTGCTGCCAGCGCACCAGCGCCTCGGCGCCGACGGTGCGGCCGCTGGCGAGCTCGACGATCGGCTGGTAGAACAGCCGCAGCTCGCCGCGCTCGAGCGCCAGCCACAGCTCGGACTCGATGCGCAGGCTCTGCTCGGAGGCCGCGCGCAGGTGGGCGTCGAACACCACCACCTGGTTCTTGCCGTTGGCCTTGGCGCGGTACATCGCCAGGTCGGAGGCTCGCAGGACCTCGCTGGCGCTGCTGCCGTCGATCGGGAATCGCGCCACGCCGACGCTGCCGCCCAGGTGCAGCAGGCGGCCGTCGAGCAGGAAGGCACCGCCGAGCGCCTCGCCGATCCGGTGGCCATAACAGTCGGGGTCGCGAAAACCGTTCGGGTCGGGGCAGACGATGACGAACTCGTCGCCGCCGAACCGGTAGGCCCGTGCGCTCGGCGACAGCGCGCCGGTCAGGCGCCGCGCCACCTCGCACAGCAGCGCGTCACCGGCGGCATGGCCGAGCGTGTCGTTGATCTTCTTGAAGTCGTCGATGTCGATCGTCACCACCGAGAAGCCTTCGCCGCCGGCCTGCCCGGCGCGCACGGACTCGGCCAGGTGCTCGCCCGCCGCGTTACGGTTGAACAGGCCGGTGACGGTGTCGACATAGGCGAGGTCGCGCATGCGCCGCTCGATGCGGCGCACGTCGCGCCGCACGCCGACGGCGAACAGGTACGCCAGCAGCAGCGCGACGGCCGCGCACAAGGCGGTGACGCCGGCGGTGGCCGCCGCCTTCAGGTAGAGCGGGCGCATCGGCACCTCGACGCGCACCTGACCGACCGCGGCGCCACCGTGGATGACCGGCTCGAGCACGCTGAGCCAGTCGTCACGCAACAGGTAATCGGCCACATGGACCGGCATGGACTCGGACCGGGCATGCACCACCGGACCGTGCAGGTGGTGCTCCGACAGCACGGCGCCGGTGCGGTCGAACAGCGTGGCGCGGTCGATCGAGCGCACGTTGCTCAGGCTGCCGAGGATTTCGGCCGCCGCCGCCGCATCGCCGAACACCAGTGCGGCGGTCGAGCTGACGGCGATCACGCGCGCCTGGGCGACGGTGTCGTCGACCAGCGTGTCGCGGGCCTGGAAATACAGCGCCACGTTGAGCAGCACGCCGGCCACCGCGAGCGCCAGCCCGGCGGCGATCAGCGCCAGGCGGGTCAGGCGCGAGGCGAGGCTGGTCCGGGTGTCGAGCGTCGACGACGGCAGCAGCTTGGGCGATGGGACGGGCATCGGTGGAGCCAGGTTCGGTGGCGGCGTCGGTGAGAGGTGGCAGTCGGCGTGGGCGTTCATTCGCGCACGCTGCGGGCCAGGCGCAGGAGCTTGGAGCTGACCTGCAGGCTGCTGCGCCGCGCGGCGGCCAGGTCGATGTCGAACGCCACGCGGTCGCCGCGCATCTGCAGCGCGATCACGACACCCGGCTCGGCGCCGCCCTCGGCATCGCCGATCAGCAGCACCGGCGACGGCGGCCCGGTGCGCGCCGGCAGGCGACGCGCACCGCCCTCGCGCTCGACCAGCAGGACGTCGCAGGGCGGGCCGTTGTCGGCGCCCGGCAGCTCGCGCAGCACGAGCCGGAACTGCCGCACGACGCGGTCGTTCAAGGCCAGCAGATGGGGCCACAGCGGGCCGCCGCGCTCGGCACACAGGCGCAGGGGCGTCATCGGCGGCAGATCGGATTCGCCGGGCCATTGCACGAAACCCAGCAGGTTGAACACCACCGCGGCCTTGAGCGGATGGGCGTCCAGCGCCAGCGCGGGCCGGCATGCACCGACGCCCAGCAGCAGCGCGGCCACGAGCGGGCCCAGGCGCAAGCGCAGGCTCAGGCGGGACCAGGGTTGCAGGCGCACGGCAAGGCTCACGATCAGGCTTCAGCGGCCCAGCGGCCAGCTGGCTTCGACCCGCCAGCGGCGACCGGGCACGGCGATCACGGGCTGGCGGAGCGCGTCGGCACCGGGATCGAACAGCTGACGGTCGAAAAGGTTGCGTGCACCCAGCGCCAGATCGGCGCCGATCGCCGACCAGTGGCCGTGCAGGGCCAGGTGGGCCTGGGCCGCACCGGGCGCCGCGCCGCGCCGGCTCTGCGCCTGGAACTCGAGCCCGACGACCCAGTCGTGCGGCAGCGGCAGCATCGCGCTGCCCTTGAGCATGTGCTGCGGATAACCGAGTTCGGCCGCGCCGGCACCGGCGCGCGACGGGCGGCTCAGGCTGTAGTTGAGGCGATAGCGCGCCGCGCCTCGTGCGTGTTCGAGCTCGATCTCGGCACCGCGCAGATCCTGCGTGCCGGCGTTGTCGAAGCGGTAGCGGTCGGCGGCCGCGTCGTAGCCGAGCAGCAGCATCCGGCGGGTCTGGTTGCGGTAGTACGAGCCCGACAGCCGCCACGCCGCCTGCGGCCGCCATTCGGCGATCAGCTCGTCGCCGCGCACCCGCTCGCCGTCGAGCGCCGGATTGCCGACGTAACCCGCCGGGGTGTCGACGGCGTAATGGGCCTCGTAGACATTGGGCGGCCGGAAGGCGCGGCCGTGGATCGCCTTGAAGGTCCAGGATGCGCCGGGCTGATGGATCAGGCCCAGCCGCGGATTGAGCTGCGTGGCCATGCCCGACACCTGATCGGCGCGCGCGCCCAGGTGCAGCGACCAGGTGGGCGACAGCGTCATCTGGTCCTCGAGGTAGATCGCCGTGCGCCGGGCGCGGCGGGCGTCGTCGAGGTAGACCGTGCCGGCCGGGTCGACGTCGAAATTGCCTTGCGCGAGGCGGTTCATGACCTGCGCGTCGACACCCGCCACCAGCCGATGGCCGTCTGCGCGCGTCGACGTGATGCGCGCCTCCAGGCCCCGCCAGTGGCCGTCACCGACGTCGCGGTTGAGGGTCGGCGGCGGGTAGTCCAGCAGGTAGTTGCCGACGAAGTGATATTGGCCGAGGTAGGCCCGCGCGATCACGGCGGTCGCCGCGTCGAGCGTCCAGACGTTTTCGAGGTTGACCTGGCTGTAGCTGTCGCGGTAGCTGTTGCGCGGGTCGCCGTAGATCAGCCCGACGGTGGCCGGCGTGCCCTTGAGCCGCTCGGCATGCAGCACGCTGAGCGCCAGGCCGCCCCGGTCCCAGCGCAGGTAGGCGGCGCTGCGCTGCTCGCCGTCGGTGCCGCGCGACCAGCCGTCGCCGGCGCCGACGCCCACCTGCGCGGCATCGAAGTACGGTTCGCCCGCGCTGACCCGGCGCGACGCCATCAGCTGCAGGCCGCCGCCGGGCAGCGGCGCGTTCAGGGCCGCCTTCAGCGTACGCTCGCCGGCGCTGCCCAGCGCCACCGAGGCCCGGCCGCTGCCGTCGCGGCTCGACTCGCGCGTGATCACGTTGATGACGCCGAACAGCGCATTGGCGCCGTAGACCGCCGAGCCCTGGCCGGGCACGAACTCGATGCGCTCGACCGCCTCCAGGTCAAGCGGAAACTCGCCGCCGATGAAGGCCTGGTCGTAGAGACCGTCGTTGATGCGGTTGCCATCGATCAGCAGCAGCACCCGGGTGTTGAAGTCGCCGCTGGCCAGGAAGCCGCGCACGCCGAGGTAGTCGTAGGTGCGATCGGTGGCCACGGTCACGCCACGCACGCCGCCGAGCGCCTCGCTCAGGGTGCGGTAGCCGAAGGCGCGGATTTCCTCGCGCGTGATCACCGTCACCGCCGAGGCGGCCTGGCTGCGCCGCTGCACGAAACGCGAGGCACCGGTCACCGGCATGTCGAGCAGGGCATCGAGGGGCAGTTCGGCGAGTTCGGCGCTGGCCTCGTTGCCGAGCGCCGGCAGGCTCGCGCAGAGCAAGGACAGAAGGCAGGCGCCGATGGGGATTCGAAGGGTCTTGTGAGTGCGCTTCATCATGGGCCTGTGCCGGTGGGTGAGGCGGATCACCGCGCATCAGACACGCGGCACCCCCTCGCTCCTGTCATCGGCAGGTCCTGGACGAACTTGACGGGCCGGCCCCGGCCTCAGAGCGTCAGGACGCTGCAACCGGTGGTCTTGCGCGCTTCGAGATCACGGTGCGCCTGCGCCACGTCGGCCAGCGCGTAACGCTGGTCGATGCGGATCCGGACCGCGCCGCTGGCGACCATGCCGAACAGGTCGTCGGCCATCTCCTGGGTGCGCTCGCGGGTGGCGATGTGGGTGAACAGCGTGGGCCGCGTCACGTACAGCGAGCCCTTGGCGGCCAGCAGGCCGAGGTTGAACGCATCCACCGGCCCCGAGGCGTTGCCGTAGACGGCCAGCAGGCCGAACGGCGCCAGACAGTCGAGCGAGCCCGCGAAGGTGTCGCGGCCGATCGAGTCGTAGACCGCCTTGACGCCGCGTCCGCCGGTGATCTCCTTGACGCGGGCCACGAAGTCTTCGGTTCGGTAGTTGATGGCGTGGCTGGCGCCCATCTCGAGCGCGAGCGCGCACTTCTCGGGGCTGCCGGCGGTGCCGATCAGGTTCAGGCCCATCGCGCGCGCCCACTGGCAGGCGATCAGGCCGACACCGCCGGCGGCGGCGTGGAACAGGATCGTGTCGCCGGGCTTCAGCCCGCCCTGCGGCTGGGTGCTGCGCAGCAGGTACTGCACCGTCAGGCCCTTGAGCATCATGGCCGCGCCGGTCTCGAAATCGATGCCGTCGGGCAGTTGCACCACGCACTTGGCCGGCATCACGCGCGCCTCGCAGTAGCTGCCGGGCGGCTGGCTGGCGTAGGCGACGCGGTCGCCTTCCTGCAGGTGGGTGACACCCTCGCCCACCATCTCGACGATGCCCGCGCCTTCCATGCCCAGCGCCAGCGGCAGGGCGTTCGGATAGAGGCCGGTGCGCTGGTAGACGTCGATGAAGTTCAGCCCGGCGGCGTGGTGGCGGATGCGCACCTCGCCCGGGCCGGGCTCGCCCACCGTCAGGTCGACCAGCTGCATCACCTCGGGGCCGCCGAACTGCTGGATCTGGATCGCACGTGTCATCTGTTCATCTCCTGGATTGCTCGGGCGCAAAGGCTGGCCCGACCGGGCGATCAGCATAAGCGATGCCCATGGCCGGCGCAGAACGTGGCGGCGTTGCACGCACCGCAGCAAAGGCCGCGCGGCTTGGCTACGATGCCCGACCTTTCGTCTGCCCTGCGCCACCATGACCCTGACCCCGCGACTGATCCTGCTGCTCACCGTGCCGCCGCTGCTGTGGGCCGGCAACGCGGTGGTCGGGCGGCTGACGGTGCCGCTGGTGCCGCCGCTGCTGCTCAACGCGGTGCGCTGGGCGGTGGTGCTGCTGGTGCTGCTGGTGCTGGGCTGGCGCGCCATCGCCAGCGCGCAGCAGCGCCGCGAGGTGGTCTCGCGCTGGCGCTATCTGGGCCTGATCGGCCTGCTCGGCGTGGGCGCCTACAACGCGCTGCAGTACCTGGCGCTGACCACCTCGACGCCGATCAACGTGACGCTGATCGCCGCCAGCATGCCGCTGTGGATGCTGCTGGTCGGGGTGCTGTTCTTTCGCGAGCACCCGCGCTGGCAGCAGGTGGCGGGCGCGGCGCTGTCGCTGGCCGGCGTGGCCACGGTGCTCAGCCGCGGCAACCCGGCCGCGCTGGCCGACGTGCACTTCGTGCAGGGCGACCTCTACATGCTGATGGCCTCGGCCAGCTGGGCCGGCTACAGCTGGCTGCTGGTGCGACCGCCGCCGTCGATGCAGGGATCGGCCCGCCCGATGGTGCCGGGCGGGCCGCAAACACAGGGCGCCCCGCGGCCCTGGAACTGGGCCGAGTTCCTGCTCGTGCAGACGCTGTTCGGCCTGCTGTGGGCCGGCAGCGCCGCCGGGCTCGAGGCCGTGCTGACGCCGCGCCAGCCGCAATGGACGCCGTGGGTCGGGGTGGCGATCGCCTACATCGTGATCGGCCCGTCGCTGCTCGCCTACGGCTTCTGGGGTCGCGCGGTGGCGCTGGCCGGGCCGGCCACCGCCGGCGTGTTTGCCAACCTCACGCCGCTGTTCGCCGCCCTGATGTCGACCGCGCTGCTGGGCGAGGCGCCGCACCTCTACCACGGCGCGGCCTTCGCGCTGATCGTGGCCGGCATCCTGGTGTCGTCGCGGCGCTGACGCGTCGCCGGGCGACACCGGCCCGGTTCAGAACGTGCCGGGGTAGGCGCCGCCGTCGATCAGCAGGTTCTGGCCGGTGATGTAGCCGGCCATCGGGCTGCACAGGAAGGCGCAGTAGGCGCCGAACTCGTCGGGCCGGCCGAAGCGCCGTGCCGGGATGGCCTGCGCGCGAGCCCCGCGCAAGGCCTCGACGGTGCGCCCCGTCTTGGCCGCGGCGCCGTCGAAGGTGGCGCGCAGCCGGTCGGTATCGAAAGCGCCCGGCATCAGGTTGTTGATCGTGACGTCGTTCTGCGCCAGCTGCGGCTGGCGCGCCAGTCCGGCGACGAAACCGGTCAGGCCGCTGCGCGCGCCGTTGGACAGGCCGAGGATGTCGATCGGCGCCTTCACCGCGGCCGAGGTGATGTTGATGACGCGGCCGTAGCCGCGCGCGGCCATCGCGTCGACGGTGGCGCGCATCAGCTCGATCGGCGTGAGCATGTTGGCATCGAGCGCCCGCAGCCAGGCCTCGCGGTCCCAGTCGCGGAAATCGCCGGTCGGCGGACCGCCGGCGTTGGTGACCAGGATGTCGACCTGCGGACAGGCCGCCAGCGCATCGGCGCGGCCCTCGGGCGTGGTGATGTCGCCCACCACCGTGCGGACCTGCAGTGCGGCCGGGTGGCGCTGGCGCAATTCGGCGGCGCTGTGCTGCAGCGCGGCCTCGTTGCGGGCGGTGATCACCAGGTTGACGCCTTCGGCGGCCAGCGCCTGCGCGCAACCCAAGCCCAAGCCCTTGCTCGCGCCGCACACCAGCGCCCATCTGCCTGCAATGCCGAGATCCATGATCCGTTCATCCTTCGATTCGAAAACCCGGCTCAGCGCCAGCGCGCCAGCAGCCATACACCCGTGAACACCAGCAGCGTGCCCACCGCGAGCCACGGCGTGAACGGCTCGCCGAGGATCACGATGCCCATCAGGATCGTGCTCATCGGCCCGACCAGGCCGCACTGCGCCGCCAGCGCGGCACCGAGCCGCTCGATGCCCAGCATCACCAGGATCACCGGCGCGAAGGTGCAGGCGGTGGCGTTGAGCAGCGACAGCCACAGCACCTCGGGCGCCACCGCAGCCAGGCTGCCGAGCGGACGCAGCAGCACGAACTGGCCGATGCACAGCAGGCAGGCCACCGTGGTCGCCAGCCCGGTCAGCCGCAAGGCGCCCAGGCGCTTGACCTCTTCGCCGCTGTAGAGCAGGTAGACCGCATAACTGACCGCGCTGCCGAACACCAGCGCGGTGCCCAGCATCACGTGGTCGCCCTGCAGCTTGAGCTCCTGGCCGAACACCGCCAGCACGCCGGCATAGCTGACCGCCAGCGCGATCAGCTGACGCGCACCGATCGGGCGGCGCAACAGCACCAGCCCGAGCAGCAGCACCAGCGTCGGGTTGAGATACAGGATCAGGCGCTCGAGGCTGGCGCTGATGTAGGCCAGGCCGGCAAAGTCGAGAAAGCTCGCCAGGTAGTAGCCCGAGAAACCCAGGCCCAGCACGGTCAGCCGGTCACGCCGCGTCAGCGCCGGCTTGCCACGCCCGGCCCACCACGCCAGGCCGACGAACAGCGGCAGCGCGAACAGCATGCGCAGCATCAGCAAGGTGATCGCGTCGACCCCGTGCCGGTAGGCCAGCTTGACGATGATGGCCTTGCCCGAGAACGCCACCGAGCCGATCAGCGCGAACGCCAGCCCCGGCCACAGGCGCGGGGCGACGGGAATCGGCAACGGGGCCACGGCGGAAGAACTCATGCGACCGATTCTAGGCAGGCAAAAAAATGACCCCGTGAAGCCGTCAACGGGCCGCACGGGGTCTCGGGTCGGGCTCCGCCCGGGCCTGCAGCCCGGACGGTGGCGCAACGATTACAGCTTCTGCTGCTGCATGAAGTCGTCGAAGCCGGCTTCGGCAAAGCGGAACCACAGGTTCTGCTCGGCGCGGAACTTGGCGAAGTCGGTGTAGACCTTCTTCCAGTTCGGGTTCTTGGCCGACAGCTCGCTGTACAGGGCCTGCGATTCCTTGAAGGCCGCGTCCATGATGTCCTTGGGCGTGCGGAACAGCTTGCTGCCGCCGGCCACCAGCTGCTTGAGCGCTACCGGGTTCTTGCCGTCGTACTTGGCCTGCATGTCGACGTGTGCGTACATCGAAGCGGCTTCGATGATGGCCTTGTACTCGGGCGTCAGTGCGCCGTAGGCCTTCTGGTTGATGAAGAAGTCGATCTGCGGGCCGCCTTCCCACCAGGCCGGATAGGCGTAGTGAGGCGCCACCTTGTTGAAGCCGAGCTTCTGGTCGTCATAGGGGCCGATCCATTCGGCCGCGTCGATGGTGCCCTTTTCGAGCGCCTGGTAGATCTCGCCACCGGGGATGTTCTGCGGCACGCCGCCCAGGCGCTCGAGCACCTTGCCGGCGAAACCGCCGATGCGGAACTTCAGGCCCTTCATGTCGGCCATCGAGGTCAGCGGCTTGCGGAACCAGCCGCCCATCTGGGCGCCGGTGTTGCCGCCCAGGAAGTTGATCATGTTGTATTGCGCGTAGAACTCGCGCATCAGCTTCAGGCCGTTGCCTTCGAGCATCCAGGCGGTCATCTGACGGCTGTTGAGGCCGAACGGCACGCAAGCGCCGAGCGCGAAGGTCTCGTCCTTGCCGAAGAAGTAATAGGGCACCGTGTGCGCCACCTCGACCGTGCCGTTCTGGACGCCGTCGACCACGCCGAACGCGGGCATCAGCTCACCGCCGCTGTGCACCGAGATCTGGAACTTGCCGCCCGACAGCTCGGACACCTTCTTGGAGAACTCGTCGGCGGCGCCGTAGATGGTGTCCAGCGACTTCGGGAAGCTCGACGCCAGGCGCCAGCGGATGTTGGCTTGCGCATTGACGATTGCCGGTGCGGCACCCGCGGCGAGAACACCGGCGATACCGGCCTGGCGAACGAAGGAACGACGTTGCATGCAAAGACTCCTGATCCTGTCGGGGGGGGGAACGTATCGAATGATTCTAGAAAACACCATCGGCCACCCGGCCGGGTGCTTTCCCCTGCGCAAGACTGCGTAGGTGAAAGTGCAACGGCTCAGTGCCCGGCGATGGTCATGCGCTCGACCAGCACCGAGCCCATCGTCTTGCTGCCGGCGTTGTAGGTGTCGGCGCCGACCGCGACGATCCGGGCCAGCATGTCGCGCAGATTGCCGGCGATGGTGATCTCCTCGACCGGGAAGGCGATCTCGCCGTTCTCGACCCAGAAACCCGCCGCGCCACGCGAGTAGTCGCCCGTCACGTAGTTGACGCCCTGGCCCATCAGCTCGACCACGAACAGGCCGCGGTGCAGCTTGCGCAGCATCGCCGGCAGGTCGTCGCCGCGACGCGTCAGGCGGCTGGTCAGCGTCAGGTTCTGCGAGCCGCCGGCGTGGCCGGTGGTGTGCATGCCGAGCTTGCGCGCCGAATAGCTCGACAGGAAATAACCGAGCGTGACGCCGGCCTCGACCACGGTGCGCGCGCGCGTCAGCACGCCTTCGTCGTCGAACGGCGCGCTGCCCTTGCCCTTGGGGATGTGCGGATCCTCGCGCACGTCGATGTGGCTCGGGAAGATCGCCTGGCCGAGGCTGTCCTGCAGGAAGCTCGCCTTGCGGTAGAGCGAGCCGCCGCTGGTGCCGTTGACGTAGGCACCCAGCAGGCCGGCGGCCACCGGCGCCTCGAACAGCACCGGCACCTCGCAGGTCTTGATCTTGCGCGACTTCAGGCGCGACAGCGCCCGCTCGGCGGCGTAGCGGCCGACCGATTCGGGCGAGCTCAGGTCGAGCGCATCGCGCATCGAGCTGTACCAGGCGTCGCGCTGCATGTCGCGGCCGCGCCCGGCGATCGGCGAGACCGACAGCGAATGGCGCGAACTCGAATAGCCGCCGCGGAAACCACGGCTGTTGCCGGCAAAGAAGTGCGACTGCTGGGCCGACACCGCCGCGCCCTCGGAATTGGTGATGCGCTTGTCGACCGACAGCGCCGCGGCCTCGCAGCGCAGCGCGATCTCGCTGGCGGTCTGGGCGTCGATCGCCCAAGGATGGAACAGCCCGAGGTCACGCACCGCGGCGTCACCCAGCGCCAGGTCGGCGGCGTCGGGCAGGCCGGCGGCGCTGTCCTCGGCGGTGAAGCGGGCGATGTCGTAGGCCGCCTGCACGGTCTGGCGCAAGGCGGCGGGGGCGAAATCGGAGGTGCTGGCGTTGCCGCGGCGCTGGCCGATGTAGACCGTCACGCCGATCGCCTTGTCGCGGTTGCGCTCGACGTTCTCGATCTCGCCCTTGCGCACCGACACCGACAGTCCGGCGCCTTCGGAGACCTCGACACCGGCGTCGCTGGCACCGAGCTCGCGGGCCAGCGCCAGCGAGTCTTCGACCAGTTGCTGGAACTGCTCGCGGCTGTAGGCGAAACCCTGGCTCGAAGTGGTGTTGGACGTCGACGCGGACGAGGACGAGGACGAAGAAGCGGCGCTGTCGAGGGTGGTCATGGACGCTCGGGGTGGCTCGCGGACGGGGCCGCGAAAGTGGCTGCCCGGTGCGTCTGGAGGCGGCCTGAGGGCCGCTCGGCAGGGCTGCGCCCGGGTCTGCAAAAGGGCCTTTGAAAGGGTCGCTCGTATCATAGCCGTCGCACCCCTGCGCAGCTTTCAGGCCGGCGCGCCGCCCTTACGGCCGGGCGCGCCGCCCCACTCACCATGCGACCCCAAGACATTCCAGACCCCGAGTCGGGCCATCCCGACCCCCGCGACAACGGCGACAGCGGCGACCACGCGGACGCGTTCGGCGACGAAGGCGAGCGCCCCAGCAAGACCCGGCTGAAGAAGGAATCGCACGATCTGCAGGCCCTCGGCCGCGACCTGCTGGAGCTGCCGCCGCAGCGCCTGGCCGCGATCGACATGCCCGAGCGGCTGCGCGATGCGCTCGAGGAGATGCGCCGCACCCGCTCGCACGAAGGCAAGCGCCGGCAGTTGCAGTACGTCGGCAAGATCATGCGATTGATCGACCCGGAGCCGCTGCGCGAGGCGGTGGCGTCGTTCCGCGTGCCTGGCGCACGCGAGACGCTGGCGCTGCACGAGGCCGAACGCTGGCGCGACCGTCTGGTGCGCGACGACGGCGCGCTGACCGAATGGCTGGCCGCCCACCCGCAGACCGACAGCCAGGCGCTGCGCGCGCTGATCCGCAACGCCCGCAAGGAAGAGCAGGCCCACGTGGCGCTGCCGCACGACGGCCCGACCGAGCGCAAGGGCCGGGCCTACCGCGATCTGTTCCAGCATGTGCGCAGCACGCTCGCGGCGGCCGAACGCGCGGCCACCGAAGCCGAGGGCGACGAAGGAGACGAGGATGAGTGACGCCAGCCAGGACAACCCCATCGAGCCGGTGCGCATCGGCCTGGTCTCGGTCAGCGACCGCGCCAGCGCCGGGGTCTACGTCGACAAGGGCCTGCCGGCGCTGCAGGAATGGCTGGCGCGCGCGCTGCTCAACCCGATCACCTGGGTGACACGCCTGATCCCGGATGAAGAAGCCGGCATCAGCGCCGCCTTGCGCGAACTGGTCGACGACGAGGCCTGCAGCCTGGTGCTGACCACCGGCGGCACCGGCCCGGCGCTGCGCGACGTCACGCCCGAGGCCACGCTGGCGGTGGCGCACAAGGTGATGCCGGGTTTCGGCGAGCAGATGCGCCAGATCAGCCTGCGTTTCGTGCCGACCGCGATCCTGTCGCGCCAGGTGGCGGTGGTGCGCAGCCAGGCGCTGATCCTGAACCTGCCCGGCCAGCCGAAGTCGATCGCCGAAACGCTCGAGGGTCTGCCCAATGCCACGCCGCCCTGCCCCGGCATCTTCGCCGCGGTGCCGTATTGCATCGACCTGATCGGCGGGCCGTACCTGGAAACGCGCGACGAGGTGATCAAGGCCTTCCGGCCCAAGTCGGCGCAGCGGCCGGCGCGCCGGAACCCGGCTACTTGACGAGTCGGCTGAGCCGGTCGGCGTCGAAGTTCTCGGTGGTGTGCGCGTCCTGCGGCACGCATTCGTCGCCGGGCAGCTCGCGGGCCCGGCCGGAGAGCTTCTCGATCGCCTGCCAGAGCAGCGCGATCTGGTGCTCGTGGCCCGAGGCGTTGTCGATCAGGCCCTTCATCGCCTGCGCCACCGGGTCGTCGCCCTGCGTGACACCGTAGGCGGAGAAACCCATCTTGGCCGCGGCCTCCTCGCGCTGCGCGTCGGCTGTGGCCTGGATGATGCGGGCCGGGTTGCCGACCGCCGTGGCGCCCGCCGGCACCGGCTTGGTGACCACCGCGCCCGAGCCGACCCGCGCGCCCGCACCCACCGTGAAGCCGCCCAGCACGCAGGCGTGGGCGCCGACGATGACGCCGTTCTCGAGCGTCGGATGACGCTTGGCGCCCTTCACCAGCGAGGTGCCGCCCAGCGTCACGCCCTGGTAGATGGTGCAGTCGTCGCCGATCTCGGCCATCTCGCCGATCACCACGCCCATGCCGTGGTCGATGAAGACGCGCCGGCCGAAAGTGGCGCCGGGGTGGATCTCGATGCCGGTGGCGAAGCGGCCGATGTGCGAGACGAAGCGCCCCAGCCACTTGAATCCGCGCACCCAGCAGGCATGCGCGAAGCGCTGGATCCACAAGGCGTGCAGGCCCGGGTAACAGGTGGCGACCTCGAACCGCGACTTGGCGGCAGGATCGCGCGCCAGGATGCAATCGATGTCTTCTCTGAGTCGCTCGAACATGGTGGCCTCGCCTCAAACAGCTCGGTCCAGTGTAGGGGCTCGCTTCCGGCACTGCAGGCAATCGGGCCGTGCGGGCACTCGCCGAGAGCGGGAGCGAGAAACCTGTCTCATGGTTTGCGTGTCGTCGGCACATCGCCGGCGGCCGCAGCCCGTGCAGCCAGACGGGCAATGCCCCGCAGGATGTGCACCTCCTCGCGTGTCAGGGCCGCGCGGTTGAGCAGTTGCTGCAGGCGCGGCATGAGTTTCTTCGGCGCTGCCGGATCGAGGAAACCGAGCGCCACCAGCGTGTCCTGCCAGTGCGACAGCGCGCCCTGCACCTCGTCGAGGCTGGCGCGCTGCACCGCCGGCGTGCGCGCGCTGACGTCGTAGCCGCCCAGCGCCATGCGCCATTCGTAGGCCATCAGCTGCACCGCCTGCGCGAGGTTGAGCGAGCCGTAGTCGGGCTGGGTCGGGATCGACAGGCAGATCTGGCAGCGGTAGACCTCCTCGTTGGACATGCCGTAGCGCTCGCTGCCGAACACGAACGCGACCCGCTCGCCACCGGCCGCCAACGCCGGCAGATGCTCGCGCGGCGTCGAGGTGGGCGGGCCGAAATCGCGCGGCGTCATCGCGGTGGCGCAGGCCACGTGGATGCCCTCGAGCGCCTCGTCCAGCGTGGCGACGATGCGTGCGCGCACCAGGATGTCGGCCGCGCCGCTGGCCATCGCCACGGTCTCCTCGCGGCTGAGCACGTCGGCAAAACGGGGCGCGACCAGCACCAGGTCGCGAAAACCCATCACCTTCATCGCCCGGGCAGTGGCACCGACGTTGCCGGCATGGCTGGTGTGCAGCAGGATGAAGCGGGTCGGATCGGTTTCGGGGGTCATGGCAGGACAGCGGGAATCGGGTTTGGATAGAATCTCGCCCTCATCTTAGGGGCCTGCAGCTTGCGGCCCCTGCGCTCTTTGCCCCCGCCAGCCCCCCAACGCCATCACGCCCTGCGCGTGAGCGGCAGCCCCACGAGTGATTCGCCATGTCGCAAACCAATCTGCATCCCATGCTCAACATTGCCGTCAAGGCGGCTCGTGCAGGTGGGGCGATCATCAGCCGGGCCAGCCAGGATCTCGACCGCCTGACGGTCACCAGCAAGGGGCACAACGACTTCGTCACCGAAGTCGACCAAGCGGCCGAGCACGCCATCATCGACACCATCCTGCAGGCCTATCCGGGCCACGCCATCCTGGCCGAGGAGTCGGGCCGCGAGCATGGCGCCAAGCACAGCGACTACGTCTGGATCATCGATCCGCTCGACGGCACCACCAACTTCATCCACGGCTTCCCGCAGTACGCGGTCTCGATCGCGCTGGCCTACAAGGGCAAGGTCGAGCAGGCGGTGGTCTACGACCCCAACCGCAACGACCTGTTCTACGCCACCAAGGGCAAGGGCGCCTTCCTCAACGACAAGCGCCTGCGCGTGTCCAAGCGCACGCGGCTGCTCGAGTGCCTGATCGGCACCGGCTTCCCGTTCCGCAAGGGTGACAACTTCAAGCGCTACATGAAGATGTTCGAGGAGGTCATGCAGGCCTGCGCCGGCGTGCGCCGCCCGGGCTCGGCCGCGCTCGACCTGTGCTACGTGGCCGCGGGCTGGTACGACGGCTTCTTCGAGACCGGACTGAACCCCTGGGACATCGCCGCGGGCTCGCTGATCATCACCGAGGCCGGCGGCCTGGTCGGCAACTTCACCGGCGAAGCCGACTACCTCTACCAGCGCGAACTGGTCACCGGCAGCCCGCGCATCTACGCCCAGCTGGTGCAGATCCTGGCGCCCTACACCCGCGTGATCAAGGAAGACGAGGCCGAAGCCGACACCGGCGCGGCAGCAGGCGCGGCGGCTCCGGGCAAGACCGCCCGGGCGCCCAAGGCCAGCAAGGCCCCGGTCTCGGCCGCCACCTCGGCCAGCTTTGCCGGCACGATCTCCGCCACCAGCTCGCTGTCGCCGACCTCGCGCGCCGCAGCCAGCGCTGCCGAAACCGCCGAAGCGCAGGACTCTGACGAGGCCGATGAAATCGACGCCGTTGACGCCGGCGACGACGGCGCCGAAGAAATCTGGGCCGAACCCAAGCGCGCATCGACCGCCAGCGAGCGCCCGATGACGCCCGCCCAGGCGCTCGCCGCCGCCTTCGACCCGACCCCGGTCGACACCGTGGCGCCCACCGTGACCGTGCGCAAGCCGACCCGCATCCGCAAGGCCGACCTGCCCGCGCCGGCCGAAGAAGAGCGCCGCCCGTCACCGCGCGGCCCCAAGCGCCACGACGACGCGCCGTTCTGACGCACCGTCCTGGCGCTCGCGCTGCAGCCCCTCAGGTGGCAGCGGCTTTCTGCGGCCGGCCGGGGATCAGCGCCAGCATGTGATCGGCCACGCCGCCGTCGACCACCAGGTTCTGCCCCGTCACGTACGACGCCCCGGCACTCGCCAGGTAGGCCACCGCCGCGGCCACGTCCTCGGCCCGGCCGATGCGCGCCAGCGGCACCAGCACCTCGCGCTGCGCCTTGACCGATTCATCCCGGTAGACCGCCTCGGTCAGCGGCGTGCGAATCATGCCGGGGCAGACCGTGTTGACGCGGATGCCCATGTCGGCCCACTCCTGCGCCAGCTGGCGGCACAGCATCGTCAACGCGGCCTTGGCCGGCGAGTAGGCGCCGTAGCCCGGATGCGGGTGCAGGCCCGACATCGACGCGATCGCCACCACGCTGCCTCCACCGGCCAGCAGCGGCCGTGCCGCGCGGGCCAGCAGCCAGGTCGCACGCACGTTGAGCGCAAAGGTCGCGTCCCACTGCTCGACCGACAGGTCGGCCAGCCGGCCCGGCCCCGACGCGCCCGCGTTCGACACCAGCAGCGTCAGCCCGCCACAGAACTCGCCCGCCTGCGCCACCAGCGCAGCGCATGAATCGGGATCGGTGAGATCGCCGCAGACACCGGTGGCCGCAGCCCCTGCCGCCGTCAACTCGGCCACCAGCGCATCGAGCGCCGGCCCCGGGCGCGAGGCGGCCGCGGCGATGCGGATGTCGGCGCCATCGCGCCGCGCCTGCTCGACCAGCGCCAGGCAGATCGCCCGGCCGATGCCACCGGTCGCACCGGTCACGAGTGCACGCACCGCGGTCATGCCCGTTCTCCCAGCACCGCCAGCGTGTCGGCCTTGGCACGCGCAGCCCAGGCCGGATAACCGACCTGCGGCGCGCGGCTGTCGCTCGGCACCTCGATGCTGACCGGCAGATCGGCCGGCAGCCGCGCGAACAGCGCGCGCAGGTCGATGCCGCCCTCGCCCGGCAACAGCCGCTCGCAGCGGGCGTCGTGGATCAGGCCCTCGACGGTGTCAGGGCCGGGCACCGCGCCGTCGCAGATCTGGGCGTAATGCAGCCAGGCGCGCGGGATGTCGTCGAGCTCGTCGAGCCGGCTGCCGGAGCGCGCGAAATGCAGCGCATCGACCAGCACGCCGCCGTTGGGGCGCGCCGCCGCGCCGACGATGCGCTTGGCGCTGCGCAGGTTCGGCACCGCGGTCCACGGCATGAATTCGAGGTCGGCGCTCAGGCCGAACGGTGCCGCGGCGTCGCACAAGGCGGCGTAGGACGCCGTCAGGCGCGCCTCGTCGGGGTCGTCACCGGCAACCAGGATGTGGGCCGCGCCGATCTGCGCGCCGATCTCGATGAAACGCTGGAAATCGCGCACGTCGAAGGCCGCGCCGATGCGCACCACCTCGAGGTCGAACACCTTGACGCCGGTGTCGGCGATCGCCGCCAGCGTCTCGCGCAGCATCACCGCGTCGTCCATCAGCGGGTAAGCCTGGCCGCCGGGCGCGGTGGGCAGCATGCGGATGCCGGCGCCGGCGCAGCCGGTCTCGGCGGCCAGACGGATCATCTCGGCGGGCGAATACGGCAGCGCCATCAACTGGGCGAGCGAATAGATGCGGCTCATGGTCGGGTCTCGGTCGGTTGTCTCGGGTCGGATGCGGATCAGATGCGGATGTGGGCGGCGCCGGCTCAGGCGGCCAGGTTCACCGGGCGTTGGCTGCGCGCGGCTTCGTGCACCGCCAGCGTCGCCTGCAGCGTGCGCAGGCCGTCGAGGCCCGAACACAGCGGCGTCTCGCGGCCCTCGGCCACGGCGCGGAAGTGGCGCAACTGCTCGATGTAGGGATCACCGGCGTGCACGGCGCTGCGCTCCTGCGTCAGCGGCTCGTGCCAGCCGCGCGCGCCGCGGTAGCGCCACACGTTCAGGCGCGGCAAGGTCAGGGAGGCCTCGGTGCCGGCGATGAAGTGCGAATCGACCGCCTGCTGCACGTAGTGCGCCGCCTCGCCCGCGGCCAGATCCCAGTTCCACGGCGCCACCGCGGCATCGGAAACCACCAGCGTGCCGAGCGCGCCGCTGGCAAAACGCAGCAGCACGGCGGCGCTGTCCTCCACCTCGAAGCCGCGCACCGCGTTCGACGTGACGGCCTGCACCGACTCGATCTCGCCGAGCAGGAAGCGCAGCACGTCGATGTCGTGGATCAGGTTGATCAGCACCGGCCCGCCGCCGGCCTGGCGGCGCCAGGCGAGCTGGTAGTAGCTGTCGGGCTTGAGCCAGGTCGCCATCACGTTGGCGCTCACCGGCCGGCCGAGCAGACCGTCGGCGATCAGTGCGCGGGCGCGGCGCAGGATCGGGTTGTGGCGGCGCTGGTGGCCGACCATCAGCGGCACGCCCGCCGCTGCGGCCCGATCGCACAGGCGCTGCGCATCGGCCACCGTGTCGGCCACCGGCTTTTCCATCAGCACCGGCAGGCCGCGCTCGATGCAGGCGATGCCGATGTCGGCGTGCGTCGAGTTCGGCGTGGCGACGATCACGCCGCCGAGCCGGACCTGATCGAGCATCTCGCGCGGATCGGCAAAACACGGCACGCCGAGTTCGGCGGCCAGGGCGCGGGCGGCGTCGGTCGGATCGGCGACAGCGGCCAGGCTGACATCGGCGTGGCGCAGCAGGCGCTCGATGTGCATGCGGCCGATGGCGCCGGCGCCGATCACCGCGACGGGCATCTTGGGGCTGAGTGGATTCACGGACGACTCGCTTTCATGAACGGACACCGGGGTAGGGAAAGCCATCTGATGGAACATATGCCAATAGTTGAATTGTGTTCCACAATTGACTATGCTGTCGACACCCGTCACGCAAAGCCCACGCCGGCCCCATTCCTCCAGGAGACTCCGATGAACAGACGCCACACCCTCGCCATCGCCGCCGCAGGCCTGCTGACCGCGCTCGCGGCGCCGATCCACGCGCAGGAGGTCATCCGCATCGCCAACGTGGTCGAGCTGTCGGGCAGCGGCGCGAGCCCGGGCACCTATTTCCGCGACGGCGTCGAGCTGGCGGTCAAGGAGATCAACGCGGCCGGCGGCATCCTGGGCCGGAAGATCGTCACCACCACCGCCGACACCCAGACCCAGCCCGGCATCGCCAAGGGCCTGGCTGCCAAGGCGGTCGACGACGGCGCGTTCGCGGTGTTCGGCCCGGTGTATTCGGGCTCGATCATGGTCAGCATGGCCGAGACGCGCCGCGCCGAAGTGCCCAACTTCACCGGCGGCGAGGCCGCGGCGATCACGCAGCAGGGCAACCCGTACGTCTTCCGCACCGCCTTCGGCCAGTCGAGCTCCTTCCCCAAGCTGGCGCGCTACATCAACACCAAGGCCCGGACGCTGGTGGTGATCTACCAGAACAACGACTTCGGCAAGGGCGGGCGCGACACCCTCACCAAGCTGCTCGACGGCGGCCCGACCAGGATCGTCGGCGAAATGGCCACCGACCAGGGCCAGATCGACTTCTCGGCCGCCGTCATCAAGGCCAGGCAGGCCAACGCCGACGCGGTGTTCGTCTACCTGACCGAAGAAGAATCGGCCCGCGCGCTCAAGGAACTGCGCAAGCAGGGCTGGAGCAAGCCCATCATCGGCGAGACCGTGCTGGTGAGCCAGAAGGTGATCGAGCTGGCCGGCGAAGCGGCCAACGGCGTCACCGGCCATGTCGGCCTGACGGTCGATGCGCCCAACCCCGAGATGCTCAAGTTCAAGGCCAAGTTCTATCAGGCCTACAAGTACATCCCCGATCACAACGGCATCAAGAGCTACATGGGCGTCTACACGCTCAAGGCTGCGATCGAGAAGGCCGGCAAGCTCGACCGCGTGGCGGTGGCCAAGGCGATGAAGGGTCTGGAGGTGAAGGCCGCCAAGTACCCCGGCGTGATCATGGACGTGAGCTTCGACGACAAGGGCGATCTCGACCGCGAGAGCTTCCTGGTCGAAGTGAAGGACGGCCGCCAGGTCGTCGTGGCGACGTTGCCGCCGCTGGGCAAGAAGTGAGATCGAAGATGACATTCGCGCTCAACGACGAACAGAAGATGGTGATCGACACGGTGCGTCGATTCATCCATGACGAATTGAAGCCGCTCGAGGACGAGGTCGAGGAGACCGGCCGGCTCGACCCCGAGAAGGCCAAGCGGATCCACGAGAAGTCCAAGGCGCTCGGCCTCTACGCGATGAACATCGCCGACGAGCTCGGCGGTGGCGGTCTGAACACGGTCGACCGCATGCTGTGCGAGGAACAGTTCGGCCACACCACCGACATCCTGATCCGGCGCGCCTTCGGCAACGTCTACGAGGCGCTGCTGGCCTGCCAGGGCGAGCAGGTCGAGCGCTGGCTGAAACCCACCGTGCGTGGCGATCGCACCTGCGCGATCGCGATCACCGAGTCGGGCGCGGGCTCGGATGCGCAGGGCATCAAGACCCACGCCAAGAAGACCGACTCGGGTTGGGTGCTCAACGGCAGCAAGCACTTCATCAGCGACGGCGAGTGGAGCGACTTCTTTCTGGTCTCGGCCCGCACCGGCGAGAAGGACATCAGCCTCTTCATGGTCGACAAGGGCCTGCCCGGTTTCACCGTCGGCAAGGACCAGAAGATGATGGGCCTGCGCGGCACGCCGCACCTCGAACTCTTCTTCGACAACGTGCCGCTGGAGCCGGTGGCGATGCTCGGCGAGCAGGGCCAGGGCTTCAAGATGGCGATGGGCGTGCTGGGCGTCGTGCGGCTGGGCCAGGTCGGCGCACGCGCGGTCGGCAAGGCCTGCCACGTGCTGGAGCTGATGACCGCCTACGCCAACGAGCGCCGTCAGTTCGGCCAGCGCATCGGCGACTTCCAGCTGGTCCAGCAGATGCTGGCCGACAGCGTGATGGAGATCAACGCCTCGCGCCTGATGGTGCTGCACACGGCCGCGATGATCGACGCCGGCATCGATGCCCGTGACTGGATCGCGATGGTCAAGGTGCATGCCTCCGAGATGCTCGGTCGCGTGGTCGATCGCGGCGTGCAGCTGTTCGGCGGCATGGGCTTCTGCAAGGAGCTGCCGATCGAACGTTATTACCGCGACGCCCGTGTCTATCGCATCTTCGACGGCACGTCGGAGATCCACCGCACCGTGATCGCCCGCAGCGTGCTCAAGCGCGGCGCGGCCTTGTTCGACATACACCGATGAAATCCAAGTTCGTATCGGCCGATGACGCGGCCCTGTTGATCAATGACGGCGACACCGTGGCGCTGATGGGCGGCGGCGGCGGCCTGATGGAGGCGACCTGCCTGTTCCAGGCGGTCGAGCGGCGCTTCCTGGCCACCCAGACGCCGCGCAATCTCACGTGCGTGCACGCGCTGGGCATCGGCGACAAGCAGTCGCGCGGCATGAACTGCTTCGCCTACGAGGGCCTGGTGCGCAAGGTGATCGGCGGCCACTGGGTCTGGTCGCCACGCATGCAGCAGCTCGCGCTGGACGAGAAGATCGAGGCCTACATCCTGCCCGGTGGCGTGTCGTCGCAGCTGCTGCGCGAGATCGGCGGCGCGCGGCCGGGGCTGTTCACGCACGTCGGCCTGGGCACCGTCTGCGACCCGCGCCACGGCGGCGGGCGCATGAACGCGAGCGCCAAGGATGACCTGGCCGAGGTCGTCACGGTCGATGGCCGCGAGTACCTGCGCTACAAGCCGTATGCGGTCAACGTCGCGCTGGTGCGCGCCTCGGCGGCCGACGAGGACGGCAACATCAGCTTCGAACACGAGGCCGCCAATCTCGATGCCGCGTCGATCGCATTGGCCGCGCGCACCAGTGGCGGCCGCGTGATCGTGCAGGTGCGCGAGCGCCTGCCACGTGGTGCGCTCAAGGCCCGCGAGGTGCGCATCCCGGCCGCCTGGGTCGATGCGATCGTGGTCGACGCGGATCAGCGCACCAGCTACGACATCCCCTTCGACGCCAGCCTGAGCGGCGAACTGACCGGCCCGCAGCGCTTCGAACTCGAAGCGCCTGGCGACGAGCCCTTCAACGAGCGCCAGGCGGTGGCCCGGCGCGCGGCCTGCGAACTGGTCGAAGGCGCGGTCGTCAACTACGGCGTCGGCGTGCCCGATGCAGTGGCCAAGCTGGTGGCGCGGCGCGGCGAACTCGACCGCATCTACCAGACCATCGAACACGGCACCTACGGCGGCAGCCTGCTCGACGGCGTGCTGTTCGGCTACGCCCGCAACGCCAGCGCGATGCTGGATGCGCCGACACAGTTCGACTTCTACGCCGGCGGCGGGCTCGACATCGCCTTCCTCGGCTTCGGCGAGTTCGATGCGTTGGGCAACGTCAACGTGTCGAAACTCGGCGGCCTGACGGTCGGCCCGGGCGGCTTCATCGACATCGCCCAGAACGCCCGCAAGGTGGTGTTCTGCGGCACCTTCGCGGCCAAGGGCGTCCAGCTCGAAACCGGCGACGGCACGCTGTGCGTGGTCAAGCCCGGCGAGGTGCGCAAGCTCGTGCAGCAGGTCGACCAGGTCACCTTCAGCGGCCCGCAGGCGCTGCTGCGCGGCCAGCAGGCGCTCTACCTGACCGAGCGGGCGAACTTCCGCCTGACGCCCGAAGGCATGGAGCTGTTCGAGATCGCGCCCGGCATCGATCTGCAGCGCGACGTGCTCGACCAGATGGACTTCGTGCCGCGGCTGGCCGAGAACATTGCGGTGATGCCGGCGTCGCACTTCCGACGCGAGGACGATCGGCTGGGCGCGCTGTCGAGCCGATAGACAGGCCGCAGGTCAGCGCATCACCTTCACGCCGGTGACCATCGCACGCACGAGATTCACGCGCTCCAGACGTCCCATGACGATGGCCGCCACGGCGTGCAGGCCGGCCGACGCGATGAGTGCGGAACCCAGCCATTCATGGGTTTCCTGCATCAGCTCATCTCCCCAGAAAGCATCCGTGGTCTGCAGAAAACCGGTGAGTCCCAACGACAGCACCAGCGCCATCAGCGCCAGCATCATCAACGCACCCAGCGGGTTGTGGCCGACATGGCCGTCGGCCTGTCCGCAGCGCAAGCGGCTCAGGTGATCACGGATGCGGCGGTAGGTCGGAAAGAAGTCGCTGAACCGCGCATACCGCGTGCCGACAAAACCCCAGACGATGCGTGACACCACCAAGGCAGCGGCGGCATAGCCCAGCCACTGATGGAGGTCTTCACCATCGTCGACGACAAAGTAGTTGAGAAGGATGCACGTCACCAGGGACCAGTGGAAAACGCGCACGAAGAGATCCCAGACCCGGACGGGTTCAGGCCGATGGGTAGATGTCATCGCGATGGCATGCAAGTGGAAGAACAAGATTGGCGCTGCGCAAGGCACAGCGCCCATTCAGCGATCAGGACTTGGTTTCAAGCACTGCGGCAGTCGCCGGGTCGAAATAGATCTCGACCTTCTTGTTCGCCTTGTCGAAGCCATAGATCTCGTAGCAACGTCCCTTGCTGACCTTGAAGGTCTTGATCTGGTAGCCCTGGGCTTCGAGCCGGCTCTTGAAGTCGGACTCTTTCATCCACTTGTCTTCGGGCACGTTGCAGGTGGGGCCGGCAAACGCGGCAGAAGCGATCAACGTCAGGGCGGCAGCAGCAGCAAAGGTCTTCATGGTTCTGTGTCTTTCATGTGTTGAGCCGGTCGTCATCGATCGGCTGAACGCATTACAGATGGCGCAGATGAAGAAAAGATGAGCGGACCGTCAGAGGCACAGGGCCCAAGGCACCGGTCAGTTCAAGCTGCAGAACCCAACCCCAGCGGCGCCGGCAGCAGGTTGACGATGCGGCTGAACAGCGCCTCGAATTCCTTCTCCGGCTTGTGGCCGGTCAGCGGGTCGCGGTTGGACTCGAAGGCGGCGTTGATCGAAAGCCAGTCCTCTTCGGTCAGGACATGCCGGGCCAGCGGCAGGATCTCCAGTTCCTCCAGATGCATGTGCGCCATGTAGCGGTCGCAGAACAGCTCGACCGCAGCGGCAAACTCGGCCAGCCGGGTCTCGCCGAGCATCTCGTATTCGAGCAGCTGATGTTCGAGCCGCAGGATCGCCTGCTCGCCGCTGGCGTGGTCGAGGTCGAGCCGGTCGAGCACCTCGGCGGCCTGGCTGCTGCGCTCGCGCAGGCGCTTGAACAGGTGATCGGTTTCCTTGGGGTGATGCAGCCGCTCGGGGTAGGCGTCGACGTAGAACAGCAGGCTGCGCAGCACCTCGAAGTTCGGCTTCGCGCCGTGATCGCGGATGTCGCACAGTGTGTGGCGCAGCGCGTGCAGGATCGCCGCGAGGGCCTGGTGTTCGGCGCGGATGATGGTCAGTGCGGAGGGCGTCGTCATTCGGTCGTTCCAGTCATCAAGGCGAAGGGGGGTGCGCCCCACCCTCGCCTTGCGGGTTCAGCTGCGGTCGATCAGATCTTGCACAGCGGCGATGCGGCCGGCATCAGCGCGGGCGCGAAGGTCTGCTCGATGACCGGGCGCAGTTGGCCATCGGCCATCTTGGCTCGGCCGACGAAGTTCGGCAGCACCAGCTGGTTGTCGGCCGCACGCATCGTCACCGGGCCGTAGATCGAATCGATGGTGGCGCCCGGCAGGGCCTTGGCCACATCGGCCGGCTGGGCACTGCCGGCCTTCTTGACACCTTCGAACATCACCTGCGCGCCGTTGTAGGCCTGGCCTTCGTTGTCGGTCGGCAGGCGGTTGAACTTGGCCTTCCAGCTCGCGACGAAAGCCTTGTTGCGCGGGTTGTCCAGGTCCGGCGTGTAGCCGGTGGTGCCGGGCGTGCCTTCGAGTGCCTTGTCAGTGGCGTTGATCATGAAGTTCTGGATCAGCGCGTGGCCGATCAGCCGGGTCTTCGGGATCAGGCCGAACTCCTGCGCCTGCTTGACGAAGGCGATCGCGTCGCGGCCGGTCTCGGCGACCCAGATCGCGTCGACATTGGCTTCTTTCAGCTGCGCGATGAAGGGCGAGAAATCCTTCGTTCCCAGCGGCGCGTAGAGCTGCAGCTTGACCTCCTTGCCCTGCGCCTTGACCGACCTGGCGAACGACTCGGCCGAGTCGCGGCCCCACACGTAGTCGGCCGCCAGCGAGGCGTAGGTCTTCTCCTTGAAGCCCTTGGCCCACTCGCCGATCATGGCGATGTCCATTGCGTCCGAGTGATTGGTGCGGAAGACCCGCGCCTTGCAGGTGTCGCCGGTGATCTTGTCGCTCTTGCTGGCCACCACGAAATAGGCCGCATTCCAGCGCTCGAGATTGGGCGCCAGCGCCAGCGAGATGCTCGACGGGATCGCGCCGATCAGCAGGTTGTAGCCGTCGCGCGCCAGCTTCTCGGCGACGCGGCGGCCGGCGTCGGGCGTGCCCTCGTCGTCGGCGATCTGCACCTCGACCTTGCGGCCGTCGACGCCGCCGCGGGCATTGGCCTCGTCGATGGCGAACTGGATCGCGCGGATCACCTCTTCGCCCTGCTGGGCGAACACGCCCGACTTCGAGCTGACGAGGCCGACGCGCACCGGGTCCTTGGCCTGCGCCATCGCGGCCAGCGGCAGCGCGGTGCAGAGGGCGAGTGCGGCGAGTGCGCGGCGATTGAGGCGGGTCTTCATCATGGTGTTGTCTCCTTCTGGGGGCGGGTAAAAAAACGTCAAACCATCACGTGGCGGTGCAGCTCGTCGAGGCTGCCTTCGTGCACGCGGCCTTCGGCGACCACGGCGCCCTTGGCCATGGCGCAGAAGCGCTCGGCCACGCGCGCCACCAGCGTCATGTTCTGTTCGATCAGCAGCAGCGCCGTGCCCTGCGCGGCCACCTGGTTGAAGATGCGGCCGAGCTGGTCGACGATCACCGGCGCCAGTCCTTCGGTGGGCTCGTCGAGCAGGATCAGCGCCGGGTTGGCCATCAGCGCGCGGCCGACCGCCAGCATCTGCTGCTGGCCACCCGACAGCGCCGTGCCCGGCGTGTGCGCGCGCTCCTGCAGGATCGGGAACAGCTCGTAGATGCGCGGCACGGTCCAGTGGCCCTTGCGGCCGGTCGCTGCACCGAGCTGCAGGTTCTCTTCGACCGTCAGGTTGGCGACGATGCGCCGACCCTGCGGCACCACCACGATGCCGTGCTGCGCGGCGATGTAGGTGCGCGGCTTGGTCAGCGCGTAGTCACGCAGGCGAATGTCGCCGCCGCGCAGGCTGGCCAGACCGAGGATGGTGTTGACCACCGTGGTCTTGCCGACGCCGTTGCGGCCGATCAGCGCGACCCGTTCGCCCTCGTTCACGTGCAGGCTCAGGCCGTGCAGGATGTGGGCGGCGCCGTAGAAGGCGTTGACCTTGTCGAGTGCCAAAAGCGTCTTCATGCCGCGCTCCCGAGATAAGCCTCGCGCACACGCGGATTGCTGCGCACTTCGGCGGGTGAGCCGGCCGCGATGACGCGGCCGAGTTCGAACACGGTGACGACATCGGAGATGCCGAACACCACGTCCATGTCGTGTTCGACCAGCAGCACCGAGACGTTGCGGCGCGAGGTCAGCGCCTTCAGGTGCTGCGCCAGGTCGAGCGATTCCTTGACCGACAGCCCCGCCATCGGCTCGTCGAGCAGCAGCACGGTGGGGCTGCCGACCAGCGCGATGGCGAGGTCGAGGCGGCGCTGCTCGCCGTAGCCGAGATCGGCGGCAATCACGTCAGACATCGTGTGCAGCGACAGCTCGCGCAGCACGTCGTCGGCATCGGCGCCGGGGTCGGCCATGCCCATCTTCCAGGAGGCCAGCTCGACCTGCTTGCGCACCGGCATCTGCGCAAAGATGCTGGTGCGCTGGAACGAGCGCGACAGGCCGCGCTGGCGGCGCTCGACCACGCCGAGCGCGCTCACGTCCTGGCCACCCAGCACCACCTTGCCGCGGGTCAGGCGGCGCCGTCCGGTGATGGCGTCGATCACGGTCGACTTGCCCGCCCCGTTGGGGCCGATCAGGCCGCGGATCTGGCCGCGTTCGAGCGTCATCGCCACGCCGTCGACCGCCTTGACGCCGCCATAGTGGATGGCGACGTCCTCGGTCTGCAATACGTATTCAGCCATGTTCATCGGCTCCGGTTCAGTGCGCGGTGCGGACCGCGACGGGGGTCTGGGGGGCGGCACCGCCGGCAGCCTTGGCGCGGCTGCTGACGAGGCGCATCAAGATGCCCGACAGCCCTTCGGGCGCGAACACGATCACCACGATCAGCGCGGTGCCGAAGATCGCCATCCAGTGCTGGGCGTGATCGCCGAGCACGTCCTTGGCCAGGAAATACACCGCCGCGCCGAGCGCCGGCCCCCACAGCGCGCGGGTGCCGCCGACCACCACCATCATCAGCGCCACGCCGGACAGGCTCCAGTGCAGGCTCTCGGGCGAGATGAAGCCGGTGTTGAGCGCCGCCAGCACGCCGGCCAGCGAGGTCACGCCCGCCGACAGCGCATACAGCGCCGCCTGCGGCATCAGCGTGCGGATGCCGATGAAGCGGGCGCGCTCCTCGTTGTCACGCGCGGCTTCGGTGATGGCGCCGAAGCGCGTGCGCAGCAGCAGGGCGATGGCCAGCAGCGTCAGCACCAGCACGCTCCAGCTCAGCATCAGCATGCCGGCGGGGCTGAACAGCAGCGAGGTCTGCAAGCCGAACAGCGTCGACGGCCATTCGACCGACATGCCGTCGGCGCCGCCAGTCAGGCCGCGTGAACGCGACGCCGTGAGATACGCCATCTGGCCGACGGCGAGTGTGAGCATGCCGAATGCGACACCCGGCACCCGCACGATCACCAGTCCGATCAGGAAGGCGAAGGCGCTCAGCCCGAGCACCGCGATCACGATGGCGGCCTCGGCCGGCACGGCCTTCAGCTGCAGCAGGATCGCGACGATGTAGCCCGACGAGCCGAAGAACAGCGCGTGGCCGAAGCTGACCATGCCGTTCTGGCGCAGCAGCAGGCCGACGCCGAGCGCGAACACGGCGTAGATCGTGGCCTGGGTCAGCAGCGACAGCAGCGTGCCCGAGCTGACGCCCAGCGCCAGGGCCGCGCCGATGGCCAGTGCGGCGGCGGTGGAAAGGAACAAGCGGTTGTGTGTCATCTGAGTTCTCGTCTTTGCGTCTCAGGTGCGGCTGCCGGCAAAGCCGGCCGGCTTCCAGATCAGGATCGCCACCATCAGCAGGAAGGGCAGCAGCACCGAGGTGTCGGGTAGCCAGACGGCGCCGAGCGACTGCACCATGCCGAGCACCATCGCCGCCACGAACGCGCCGGCCAGGCTGCCGAGGCCACCGACCACCACGACCACGAAGGAATCGATGATCACGTCGCTGCTCATCGACGGCGACAGCGACAGGAACGGCGCCGCCACCACCCCGGCCAGGCCGGCTAGCGCGGTGCCGAGGCCGACCACGAAGGCGCTCAGCGCGTCGGTGTTGACGCCCTGCATCGCGGTCGTCACCGGGTCGGTGCTGGCGGCGCGCACGAACAGGCCGGCACGCGAGAAGCGCAGCCACAGCGTCAGGCCGATCGCCACGGCCGCGCCGACGCCGATCACCGCGATGCGATAGGCCGGCAGCGCGGTGCCGAACACGTCGACGGAGAACGCCAGCGCCGACGGTGTCACCACCGACAGGTTGCTCTTGCCCCAGACGGTCTGCACGAAGTCCTCGATCACCAGCAGCAGGCCGAAGGTGACCAGCACCACCGACAGCGGATCGCGGTGCTGCAGCAGGCGGAAACCCCAGCGATCCAGCAGCACGCCCAACAGCGCCATCACCGCGGGGGCCGCGACCAGCGCGACCCAGAAGTTGCTCGCCTGCGCAATCGAGAAGCCGATGTAGGCGCCCAGCATGTAGAGCGAGCCGTGCGCGAAGTTGACGACCCGGCGCAGGCCGTAGATCAGCGCCAGCCCCGAACACATCACGATCAGCAATGCGCCGTAGACCAGGCCGTTGAAGATGTGGATGAACATGTTTGTCTCCTCGTTGTACTCAGGAATCAGGACCGGGGCTCAGGACGCCACCACCGGCGGCACCGACGGAATCGCGCCGCCATGGGCGATCCAGCCGCCGTCGACCTGCAGCACCGAGCCGGTGATGTAGCTGGCCTGCGGCGAGGCCAGGAAGGCGATCGCCTCGGCAATCTCGGCCGGCGCGCCCATGCGGCCCATCGGCGTGCGGGCGTGGATGGCGTCGGTGTTGAGCAGGCCCTCGGCCTGCAACTTCTCGACCAGCGCGGTGCGCACATAACCCGGCGCGACCGCGTTGACGCGCACACCCGCCAGGCCCCACTCGACCGCCATCGCCTTCGTCATGCCGACGATGCCGGCCTTGGCCGCCCCGTAGGCGTTGCGGCCCGGAATGCCGGCCGATGCGACGATCGAGGCGATGTTGACGATCGCGCCGCGGCAGCCGTGCGGGCCCTCCAGCGGCGCCTGCGCCAGCATCACGCGGGCCACTTCGCGGCTCATCAGGAAGGTGCCGCGCAGGTGCACGCCGAGCACGCGGTCGAAGGCATCGAGCCTCTGGTCGACCGTGGCGCCGCCCTGGTCGCCGATGCCGGCGTTGTTGACCAGCACGTCGATGCGCCCGCATTGCGACAGCACCTGCTCGACCAGCGAGATGACCGATGCTTCGGACGTCACGTCGCAAGCCAGCCCGATGTGGGCGGCGCCCAGCTCGGCAGCGCGCTCGCGGGCGGACTCACCACGCAGGTCAGCCAGCACCACGCGGGCACCGCCGGCTGCAAACCGTTGTGCGGTGGCCCAGCCGATGCCGTCGGCGGCACCAGTAACGATGGCGATAGTCATGCCAACCCCTTCATGCTCGATAGCTCGGCGCGGCGGATCAGGCGCGTCTCCTGCGCGGTGATCAGGTGGCCCGACGCGGCCAGGTATTTCGGGAAATCCGGGTGCGTGTCGCGGGCCCGGCAACGCTGTTCGTAGTCGGCCAGGCTGTCGTAGCCCCACAGGTGCACGAACTGGTTCTGCGGCCCGACCAGGCTGGTCCAGAAGCCCAGCGGATGGCCCAGCGTCTCGAGCAGGATCGGCATTGCCAAGCGGTCGAATACCTCGATGAATTCGGGCATCTTGCGCAGCACGATGGTGTAGATGCGGTGGTCGATCAGCACCTTGCCGGCGCTCACGCCGAGTGCATCCAGCCCGCTCATGCCCGGCTCCCGGCCTGGTCGGCGATGTGGTTGGCCGTGACGTAGCCGAAGGTCATGTTCGGCCCGTGCGTGATGCCGGCGCCGGGGTAGTTGCCGCCCATGATGCTGGCGCGGTCGTTGCCCACCGCGTAGAGACCGGCGATCGGCGAGCCGTCGCGCTTGAGCACCTCGCCGACCACGCTGGTGCGGATGCCGTCGAAGGTGCCGAGGTCGCCCATGATCACCTTCACCGCGTAGAACGGCCCGCTCTGCACCGGCGCCACGCAGGGGTTGGGCTGGTTCTGCGGATCGGCCAGGTAGCGGTTGAACGAGGTCGTGCCGCGGCCGAAAGCCGGGTCCTGACCCTTGACCGCGCCGACGTTGTAGGTGCGCACCGTGGCTTCGAGCCCGGCCGGATCGATGCCGGCGTTCTTCGCCAGCTCGGCCAGCGTGTCGCCCTGGATCAGGTAGCCGTTGCGCAAAAATTTGCCGATCGGCATCGGCGCCGGCTTGACGAAACCGAGGCCGTACTTGGCCAGCGTCGGCTTGTCGCACACGAGCCACATGGCGGTGTTCTTCTGACCTTCGCAGGCGCGGATCAGCGCGGCGCCGACGTCGTGATACGAGTCCGATTCATTGGTGAAACGTTTGCCATTCGCCAGCACGCCGATGATGCCGGGCTTGTAGCGATCGAGCAGGTGCGGGAACACGCCCACCTCGCCGTTGCCGTAGACCACCTTCGACACCGGCATCCAGGCCGAGGTGTCCTTGAAGCGGATGTCGACCGCCGCGCCCTGCGCCTCGGCCATGTTGAGGCCATCGCCGGTGTTGCTCGTCGGCGTGGGCGACAGATGTTCGCCGCCACGCGCCAGGTGCGGGTAGGCCTTGGCAATGCGCTGGATGTCGTGCGGAAAGCCGCCGCAGGCCAGCACCACGCCATGACGCGCGGTGATGCGGCGCTCGCCGCCTTCACCATCGACGCGCACGCCGACGGCCTTGCCACGCTCGATCAGGATCTCCTTGGCCGGGCTGCTGGTCAGGATCGGGATGCCCAGGTCCAGCGCCGATTGCGCCAGCCGCGCGGCCAGCGCATTGCCGCTCGTGACCTGGATGCCGCGCCGGTACAGCGCCAGCTCCTTGATGTGCGTGACCAGCCGTTTGGCCACGTAGACAAAGGAGGTCAGCGATTTCGTCGCCTGGAAGAAATGCTTCAGATCGGCGTTCGACGAGTTGAACATCATGCCGATGAAGGTGATGGTCTTGAGCGGCGGCTTCAGGCGCGCCATGTCGCGGCCGAGACCGCGGATGTCGTACGGGGCTGCCAGGATCGAGCGGCCGATGTCGACGCCACCGTCCACCGTCGGGTGATAGTCCGGGTAGAGCGTCGGCACGAACTTCATCGCCGTCTCGCGCTCGAAGAACTCGACCATCTTCGGGCCGTTGTCGAGAAAGGCGTCGACCGCGGCTGCGTCGTAATAGGTGCCGGTCTCGCGCATCATGTAGGTCCGCACCGCCTCACGCGTGTCGGCCGGGTTCTGCTTGCGGCCATGCGTGTTCAGCGGGATCCACAACACGCCGCCGGACAGCGCGGTGGTGCCACCGAACACGGGTTCCTTCTCCAGCACGACCACGTCGAGCCCACGCTTGCGCGCGGTGATCGCGGCGGCCAATCCCGCAGCGCCGGAGCCGACGACGATCACGTCACATTCGAGCTTGTTCATGATGGGTTCGATTCCTTCTGTGCCGCGTCGGCGGTGTGGTTGAAGCCGGGGCGCGGCACCATGTCCATCAACATGCAGTCGAGCCCGCCGTCGACCACCAGTTCGGTGCCATTGACGTAGCCCGCGCGGTCGCTGAGCAGGAACAGCGCGGGCTCGGCGATGTCGACCGGCTCGCCGACGCGCCGGCTGGCGGTCACGGCCGCACGCTTGGCCTCGAAGCCGGGCTCTTCGTAGAACCGGGCCGACAGCGCGGTGCGGATCATTCCGGGGCAGATCGCATTGCTGCGCACGCCACGCGGGCCCCACTCGGCGGCCATCTGCTTGTTGAGCAGCAGCACGCCGGCCTTGCTGGCGCTGTAGGCGCCGCTGCGGGTCTGCGGGTGCAGCGCAGACACCGAGGCGATGTGCACGATGCTGCCGCGCCCGGCGGCCAGCATGTCGCGGCCGAACTCGCGCGCGCACAGCAGGTAGCCGGTGAGGTTGATCGCCAGCACCGCATTCCATTCGGCGACGCTGACGTCCTCGAGCGCGCCCGGGCGCAGCAGGCCGGCGTTGTTGACCAGGCCGGCCACCGGGCCGAGTTCGCTGCGCACGCGCTGCGCCGCAGCGGCCACCGCTGCTTCATCGGTGATGTCGCATTCGAGCGCCAGCACGCGGGCGCCGCACTCGGCGATCTCGTGTGCGGCCTGCCGCACCGCGTCGCCGTTGCGGTCGACCAGCGCGACCCACGAACCCGCAGCGGCGAGCGACTCGGCCACCGCGCGGCCGATGCCGCTGGCCGCGCCGGTGACGACGCACACGCGGCCTTCGAGGCCCAGCCAGTGGGGAAAGTTGGAGCCAGACAATTCAGGCATTTGCATCACATCGGCGGGTCTCTCGACCGGCGCCGTGTCTCCGTTAGTCAGTGCCTGGACTGTAGAAACGGCAGCCTCTTGCCTCAATCGACAAAAGCAGCGGTGAGCCGGACAATTCGTGCATCGCCCACCCGTGAAAACCCGCATGAGCTCCTCCATCCCGAACTACGCGCTGTATGGCGAAGAGGCCCAGCCGGCCTGGCTGGACATGGTCCATTTCGAGATGATTCACGAGCGCTCGTCGCTCTTCAAGTTCGAGATCGACCCGCATTTCCACGAGGGCCTGATCCAGCTGCTCTACGTCACCCACGGCGGCGGCGAGGCCTTCATCGACGGCACGAACTGGCAGGTGCATCCGCAGTCGCTGATCGTGGTGCCGGCGCGCCATGTGCACGGTTTCCACTTCACGCACGACATCGACGGGCCGGTGGTGACCGCCGCGCAGAGCCCGCTCGAATCGCTCGCCAGCGTGGGCGCGCCCGACCTGCTGGCGCACATCCGCCGGCCGCAGGTGCTGAGCGTCGGCGATGCGGTGCGGCACGTCGATGCGCTGATGCCGCTGTTCGACGCGATCCAGCGCGAGGCCCGCGTGCACGGCAGCGGCGAGGTGGCGGCCGGCTCGGCGCTGCTGATGGCGGTGTTCGTGCAGATCGCGCGCATCTCCGCCACGCTGCAGTCGCAGGAAGGGCCGGACACCCACGGCCGTTCGCGCAAGGCGGCGCAGGTGGAGCGCTTCCGCGCATTGGTCGACGCCCACTTCCGCAAGCGCCTCGGGATCGAGTTCTATGCCGCCGAGATGGGCCTGAGCGCGGGGCAGTTGTCGCGGCTGTGCCGTGATGCGCTGGGCATGTCGAGCCTCGACGTGCTCAACGCCCGCGTGGTGCACGAGGCCAAGCGCGAGCTGGTCTATTCGACGCTCGGCATCAAGCAGATCGCGGCGGTGCTCGGTTTTGCCGACGAGGCCTATTTCGGCCGCTTCTTCAAGAAGCAGATCGGCCGCACGCCCACCGAGTTCCGCGACGCCGCGCGGCTGCGGCTGACACCCGAGGCCAAGGGCCGGGCCACGGTGGAACCGTGAGGGCAGCCGCAGCCGGGCCGGCGGCTCAGACCCGCTCGACGATCAGCGCGATGCCCTGGCCGACGCCGATGCACATCGTGCACAGCGCGTAGCGGCCCTGGATGCGGTGCAGCTGGTTCACCGCCGTCATCACCAGCCGCGCGCCACTCGCGCCCAGCGGGTGGCCGAGCGCGATCGCGCCGCCGTTCGGATTGACGCGTGCATCGTCGTCGGCCAGGCCGAGGTCGCGCAGCACCGCCAGGCCTTGAGCCGCGAAGGCCTCGTTCAACTCGATGACATCGAGCTGGTCGAGCCGCAGCCCGGTCAGCGCCAGAACCTTGCGGGTGGCCGGCGCCGGGCCGATGCCCATGATGCGCGGCTCGACACCGGCGGTGGCCATGCCGATCACGCGGGCGCGTGGGGTGAGGCCGTTCTTGGTGGCAGCCGCTTCGCTGGCCAGCAGCAAGGCGCAGGCGCCGTCGTTGACGCCGCTGGCATTGCCCGCCGTCACGCTGCCATCGGGCCGCACCACGCCCTTGAGCCTGGCGAGCGATTCGAGCGAGGTCTCGCGCGGGTGTTCGTCCTGGTTGACGACGATCGGGTCACCTTTCTTCTGCGCGATCGACACCGGTGTGATCTCGGCGTCGAAGAAACCGCTGCGCTGCGCCGCGACCGCCTTCAACTGCGAGGCCAGCGCCATGCGGTCCTGCGCGGCGCGCTCGATGCCGAACTGCTGCGCCACGTTCTCGGCGGTCTCGGGCATCGAGTCGACGCCGTACTGCGCCTTCATGAGCTTGTTGACGAAGCGCCAGCCGATGGTGGTGTCGTGGATCGCGTTGTTGCGGCTGAAGGCGCTCTCGGCCTTGGGCATCACGAACGGCGCGCGGCTCATGCTCTCGACGCCACCGGCGATCATCAGCTCGGCCTCGCCGGCGCGGATGGCCCGCGCCGCCGTGCCCACCGCGTCCATGCCCGAGCCGCACAGGCGGTTGATCGTGCCGCCGGGCACGTCGACCGGCAGACCGGCCAGCAGCGCGGCCATGCGGGCGACGTTGCGGTTGTCCTCGCCGGCCTGGTTGGCGCAGCCGTACAGCACGTCGGCCACCGCCGACCAGTCGACAGCGGCGTTGCGCGCCATCAGCGCGCGCAGCGGGATGGCGGCGAGATCATCGGTGCGCACCGACGAGAGCGCACCGCCGTAGCGGCCGAAGGGCGTGCGCTGGGCATCGCAGATGAAGGCGTGTCGGGTCATGGGTGGCTCCAGGCTTGCTGGCGCAGCGCTGCATTGACGCGGTAACGCTCGCCTCGGTAGTTCGCATCGAGCTGCTCGATCAACTGCACCACCGCGCCGGCGCTCCAGCCGGCCAGCCACTCGAACGGGCCCGCGGGGTAGTTGACGCCGAGCTTCATCGCGGTGTCGGCGCCCTCGGCCGTGCAGACGCCCTGCTGCACCGCATCGGCGGCTTCGTTGATCAACATCGCCAGCGTGCGCGCGACCACCAGGCCCGGCGCGTCGGCGATGCGCTGCGGCGCGAACTGCGCCAGCCGCAGCCAGGCGGCGGCCTGCTCGGCCCAGACGGGTGTCGCGCCGGCGCTGACGCTGAAGGCCAGCGCCGCAGCGGGCGCCGAGCCGGCGACGAACAGGTCGAACACCGCCACGTCGCGCACGCCGGTCTGCGCGCTCAACTGCGTGGCCGGGCGGCCATCGGTGAGGCGCAGTTGCGCGCCGTCGATCTCGAGGCCAATCCAGCTGCTGGTGGTGCTGCGATCGAAGGCCAGACCGGCTTGTGTCAGCGCCCGCGACCATTGTTCGGCCACGCAGCCGGCGCCATGCAGCACGAGCTTTCGGGCGGGCACCAGATCGGGTGTGGGGGCATCGGCGGCTGGTGCCGAGGCTGCGCCGCCGCTGTAATCGTAGAAACCGCGGCCCGACTTGCGGCCGTATAGCCCGCCGTCGACCATCTCCCGCTGCAGCAGCGATGGCATGTAGCGCTTGTCGCCGAAGTTGGCCTGATAGACCGATTCGGTGACCGCGAGATTGGTGTCGTGGCCGATCAGGTCGATCAGCTCGCACGGCCCCATGCGGAAACCGACCGCGCGCAGGCAGGCATCGAGCACCGCAGGCGTCAGCGCCCGTTCGTGCAGCAAGGCCAGCGCCTCGGCGTAATACGGCCGGGCAATGCGGTTGACGATGAAACCCGGCGTCGAGCGTGCATGCACCGGCGTCTTGCCCCAGGCCGCGGCGAGCTGGAAGACCGCCTCGGCCACCGCCGGCGCGGTGTGCAGGCCGCTGACCACCTCGACCAGCTTCATCACCGCCACCGGGTTGAAGAAGTGCATGCCGACCAGCCGCTCGGGGCGCTGCAGGCCGCGCGCCATCGCGGTGATCGAGATCGACGAGGTGTTCGACGCCAGGATGCAGCGGGCGCCCACCAGCGCCTCGACCTGCCGCAACAAGGCCTGCTTGGCGTCGAGTTTTTCGACGATCGCCTCGACCACGAGGCCGGCATCGGCGGCTTGCGTCAACTCGGCGATCGGCTCGATGCGATCGAGCGCCGCGGCCACGGCGTCGGCCTGCAGCTTGCCCTTGGCGACCAGCGCCGCCAGGCTGGCCGAGAGCTTGGCCTTGGCCTCGCTGGCCGCACCTTCGCGGGCGTCGAACAAGCGCACCGGATGGCCGGCCTGGGCGGCGATCTGGGCGATGCCCGCGCCCATGATGCCGGCGCCAATGACAAGCACCGTGCAGGGTTGTGTCACGTTCATTCCTTGATCCACGCGGCCGGCCGCTTGCCGAGAAAGGCCGCAAAACCTTCGCGCGCCTCGTCGGTGCCGCGCACGCGGCTGATGGTCAACGCGGTCAGTTCGCGCACCTCGGGCGTCACCGGTCCTTCGGACAATTGCGCGAACAGCGCCTTGATCTCCGCCAGTGCCTGCGGGCCGTTGGCGCACAGCGCCTGCACCTGTTCGTCGATCGCGGCATCGAGCGCATCGGGCGCGACCACCTGGTGCACCATCGCCATGCCGAGCGCCTCGTCGGCACCGATGCGGCGCGTCGTCAGCGCCAGGCGGCGGGCGTGGCGCTTGCCCACGGCGTTGATCACGTAGGGGCCGATGGTGGCGGGCAGGATGCCGAACTTGGCCTCGCTGACCGCGAAGCTGGCGTTCTGGCTGGCCACCGCGATGTCGCACGCGCAGGTCAGCCCCACGCCGCCGCCGAGCGCGATGCCGTGCACACGCGCGATGGTCGGCTTGGGGCAGGAGTCGATGCGCCACAGCATCGCCGCCAGACGGCGCGCGTCGGCGAGGTTCCACTCGATGCTGGCCTCGCTGGCGCGCTGCATCCACTGCAGATCGGCGCCGGCCGAGAAGGCCTTGCCCTCGCCGGCCAGCACGATCACGCGCACGGCGTCGTCGGCGCCCAGTTGTGCAAAGGCCGCATCCAGCTCGGTAATCATCAGCTCGTCGAAGGCGTTGAACACCTCCGGTCGAGCCATCGTCACCTGCGCCACGCCGGTGGCGCTGCGCGTGATCTTCAGCGTCTTCATGGTCAGAGTGCTCCCACGAGTTCCGGCACGGCCACGAACAGATCCGCCTCCAGCCCGTAGTCGGCCACGCTGAAGATCGGCGCCTCGGCGTCCTTGTTGATCGCCACGATCACCTTGCTGTCCTTCATGCCCGCCAGATGCTGGATCGCGCCTGATATGCCGCAGGCGATGTACAGGCTCGGCGCCACGATCTTGCCGGTCTGGCCGACCTGCCAGTCGTTCGGTGCGTAGCCCGCGTCGACGGCGGCACGGCTGGCGCCGAGTGCGGCGCCAAGCTTGTCGGCCAGTGGCGTCAGCACCTCGCTGAACTTGTCGCTCGATCCCATCGCGCGGCCACCGCTGACGATGATCTTGGCGGCGGTCAGCTCGGGGCGATCGCTCTTGGCGATCTCGCTGCCGACGAAGGCGCTCTTGCCGCTGTCGGCCACCGCTGCGATGGTTTCGATCGGGGCATTGCCGCCGAGTGCCGCGGCGTCGAAGCCGGTGGTGCGCACGGTGATGACCTGGGTCTTGTCGCTGCTGCGCACCGTGGCCACGGCGTTGCCGGCGTAGATCGGGCGCTCGTAGGTGTCGGTGCTGATGACCTTGGTGATCTCGCTGATCTGCGCAACGTCGAGCTTGGCCGCCACGCGCGGGGCGACGTTCTTGCCGTGTGCGGTGGCGGCGAACAGGATGTGGCTGTAGCCGGATGCGATCGCAATCACCTGCGCGGTGATGTTCTCGGCGAGCTGTTCGCCGAGGCTGGCGCCATCGGCGTGCAGCACCTTGGCGACACCGGCGATCTGGCTCGCCGCTTGCGCGGCAGCGGCGCAATTCGCACCCGCGACGAGCACGTGCACCTCGCCGAGTTGAGCGGCAGCGGTGACGGTGTTGAGCGTGGCGCCCTTGAGGGTGCCGTGTTCGTGTTCGGCAATGACGAGGACGGTCATGTTCAGATCACCTTGGCTTCGTTCTTGAGTTTGGCCACGAGGGTCGCGACATCGGGCACCTTGATGCCGGCGCCGCGCTTGGGCGGCTCGGACACTTTGAGCGTCTTCAGGCGCGGGCTCACGTCGACACCCAGGTCGGCCGGCTTGATGATTTCCAGCGGCTTCTTCTTCGCCTTCATGATGTTGGGCAGCGTGACGTAACGCGGCTCGTTCAGGCGCAGGTCGGTGGTGATGACCGCGGGCAGGCTCAAGGAGATCGTCTCCAGGCCACCGTCGATTTCACGCGTGACATTCGCGCGGCCGTCGATCACTTCGACCTTGCTGGCGAACGTCGCTTGCGGCAGGTCGGTGAGCGCGGCGAGCATCTGGCCGGTCTGGTTGTTGTCGTCGTCGATGGCCTGCTTGCCGAGGATGATCAGGCCGGGCTGTTCGCGGTCGACCAGCGCCTTCAGCAGCTTGGCGACGGCCAGCGGCTGCAGTTCCTCGGTGGTCTCGACCAGGATGCCGCGATCGGCGCCGATCGCCATCGCGGTGCGCAGGGTTTCCTGGCACTGCGTGACGCCGCAGGACACGGCGATCACCTCGGTGACGACACCTTTCTCCTTCAGCCGAACCGCCTCTTCGATCGCGATCTCGTCGAACGGGTTCATGCTCATCTTGACGTTGGCGATGTCCACGCCCGTGCCGTCGCTCTTGACGCGAACCTTGACGTTGTAGTCGACCACCCGTTTGACGGGAACCAGTGCCTTCATGTCAGCTCCTCGATCAGAAGGCCGCGAGGCCGGTGATGGCGCGGCCGAGGATCAGCGCATGCACGTCGTGCGTGCCCTCGTAGGTGTTGACCACTTCGAGGTTGACCAGGTGGCGCGCCACGCCGAACTCGTCGCTGATGCCGTTGCCGCCGAGCATGTCGCGCGCCACGCGGGCGATGTCCAGCGCCTTGCCGCAGCTGTTGCGCTTCATGATCGAGGTGACCTCGACCGACGCGCTGCCTTCGTCCTTCATGCGGCCCAGCCGCAGGCAGCCTTGCAGGCCGAGGCTGATGTCGGTCAGCATGTCGGCCAGCTTCTTCTGGATCAGCTGATTGGCCGCCAGCGGCTTGCCGAACTGCTTGCGGTCCATCGTGTACTGGCGGGCGCGCTGGAAGCAGTCTTCGGCCGCGCCGAGTGCGCCCCAGGCGATGCCGTAGCGGGCGCTGTTCAGGCAGGTGAACGGGCCTTTGAGGCCGCGCACGTCGGGGAAGGCGTTCTCTTCGGGGCAGAAGACCTCGTCCATCACGATCTCGCCGGTGATCGAGGCACGCAGGCCGACCTTGCCGTGGATCGCGGGTGCGCTCAGGCCTTTCCAGCCCTTCTCCAGCACGAAGCCGCGGATGGCGCCTTCATCGTCTTTCGCCCAGACCACGAACACGTCGGCAATCGGCGAGTTGGTGATCCACATCTTGGCGCCGCTCAACGAGTAGCCGCCGGGTACTTTCTTCGCCCGCGTGATCATGCTGCCCGGGTCGGATCCGTGGTTCGGCTCGGTCAGGCCGAAGCAGCCGATCCACTCGCCGCGCGCGAGCTTGGGCAGGTATTTCTGCTTGGTGGCTTCGTTGCCGAACTCGTTGATCGGCACCATCACCAGCGAGCTCTGCACGCTCATCATCGAGCGATAACCCGAGTCGACGCGTTCGACCTCGCGCGCCACCAGACCGTAGCAGACGTAGTTCAGGCCGGCGCCGCCGTAAGCCTCGGGGATGGTGGCGCCGAGCAGGCCCAGCTCGCCCATTTCGCGGAAGATCGCCGGATCGGTGCTCTCGTTGCGGAAGGCGTCGAGCACACGCGGCAGCAGGCGGTCCTGGCTGTAGGCGCGGGCGGCGTCGCGCACCGCGCGTTCGTCGTCGGTCAGCTGCAGGTCGAGCAGCAGCGGGTCGTCCCAATGGAAGCTGGCGCGTGCGGTGGAAGTCATGGTGGTCTCCGGTCGGGTGAGTCGTGATGGGGGGTGGTCAGGCGTTGCGGCGGGACGGATCGGCGGGACTACATGCCGGCGTAGTTCGGGCCGCCGCCGCCCTCGGGGGTGACCCAGACGATGTTGCGCGTCGGGTCCTTGATGTCGCAAGTCTTGCAGTGCACGCAGTTCTGCGCGTTGATCTGCAGCCGGTCCGTCTGGTCGTCATTCTTGACGAACTCGTAGACGCCGGCCGGGCAGTAGCGGCTCTCCGGCCCGGCGTAGCGGGCCAGGTTGAGGTTGACCGGCACGGCAGCGTCCTTGAGCGTCAGGTGCGCGGGCTGGTTCTCTTCGTGGTTGGTGTTGCTGATGAACACCGAGCTGAGCCGGTCGAAGGTGAGTTGGCCGTCGGGCTTGGGATAGGCGATCTGCGGCATCGCGGCAGCCGGCTGCAGATGCAGGTGATCGGCCTGCTGGCGGTGGATCGTCCACGGCGGGCTCTGCACGCCCAGCTTGGGCAGCAGCCACTGCTCGATGCCCGTCATCAGCGCGCCGACCGTGTTGCCCTTCTTGAACCACTGCTTGAAGTTGCGCGACTGCTTCAACTCGGCATGCAGCCAGCTCTGCTCGAACGCCGCCGGGTAGGCCGCCAGTTCGTCGTGGGCGCGGCCGGCCTGCAGCGCGTCGAACGCGGCTTCGGCGGCCAGCATGCCGGTCTTGATCGCGGCGTGGCTGCCCTTGATGCGCGCAGCGTTCAGCGTGCCAGCCTCGCAGCCGACCAGCGCACCGCCCGGGAACACCAGCTTGGGCAGGCTCAGCAGGCCGCCCGCGGTGATGGCGCGGGCGCCGTAGCCGATGCGCTTGCCGCCTTCGAGGTGGGCGCGGATGGCCGGGTGGGTCTTCCAGCGCTGCATCTCCTCGAACGGACTCAGCCACGGGTTCTTGTAGTCCAGCCCGGTGACGAAGCCGAGCGTGACCCGGTTGCCTTCGAGGTGGTACAGAAAGCCGCCGCCATAGGTGTCGCTCGCCATCGGCCAGCCGGCGGTGTGCACCACCAGCCCGGGCTTCGCCTTCGCCGGATCGATCTCCCACAGTTCCTTGATGCCCAGCGCGTAGCTCTGCGGATCGCGGCCGGCGTCGAGCTGGAAGCGCTCGATCAGCTGCCGGCCGAGGTGGCCGCGCGCGCCTTCGGCGAACACGGTGTACTTGCCCGTCAACTCCATGCCGAGCTGGAAGCCGTCGTGCGGCTGGCCGTCGCGGCCGATGCCGACGTTGCCGGTGGCCACGCCGCGCACCGCGCCGCGTTCGTCGTACAGCACCTCGGCGGCGCTGAAGCCGGGGAAGATCTCGACGCCCAGTGCCTCGGCCTGCTCGCCCAGCCACTTCGTCAACGCGCCCAGGCTGATGACGTGGTTGCCGTGGTTGTGGAAGCAGTCGGGCACCAGCCAGGCGGGTGTCTTCTTCGCGCCGGTCTCGCTCAGGAACAGCACCTCGTCGGCGCTGACTGGCTGATGCAGCGGCGCGCCGCGCTGCTGCCAGTCGGGGAACAGCTCGGTCAGCGCACGCGGGTCCATCACGGCGCCGCTCAACGTGTGGGCGCCGGGCTCGCTGCCCTTTTCGAGCACGACCACCGACAGCTCGGCGCCGGCCGCGGCGGCCCGCTGCTTGAGCCGGATCGCCGTGGCCAGGCCGGCCGGGCCGCCGCCGACGACCACGACGTCGTAGTCCATCGCCTCGCGCGGGCCGTGTTGATCGAGCAACTGCTGCGGTGTCATGAACGGCGCTCCGTGGTCAGTCGCGGCTGATCAGCTCGCGGCCGATGATGATCTGCTGGACCTGCGTCGTGCCTTCGTACAGGCGCAGCAGGCGGGCATCGCGGTAGAAACGTTCCACCGGGTATTCGTTGATGTAGCCGGCGCCACCGTGGATCTGCACGCCGCGGTCGGCCACGCGGCCCACCATCTCGGTGGCGAACAGCTTGGCACAGGACACGCGCATCGAGACGTCCGGGTCCGACACATGGGCCGGCTTGGCGTCGAAGCGCAGGGCCACGTCCTTGACCAGCGACCAGCCGGCCAGCATCTCGGCCTGGCTGTCGGCCAGCATGGCCTGGATCAGCTGGAACTCGCCGATGGCCTTGCCGAACTGCTTGCGCTCGCGCGCATAGCGGCGCGACTCGTCGATGATGCGCGAGGCCAGGCCGCAGGACACGGCCGAGATGTTGAGGCGGCCGCGGTCGAGCACCTTCATCGCGGTCTTGAAGCCCTGCCCCGGCACGCCGCCGATGATGTTGGCCGCCGGCACGCGCACGTTCTCCAGGATCACGTCGCAGGTCTTGGTGCCGCGCTGGCCCATCTTCTTGTCGGGCTTGCCGAGCTTGAGGCCCGGCAGGCCGGCCGGCACGATGAAGGACGACACGCCGCCCGCGCCCGGCCCGCCGGTGCGCGCCATCAGCGTGAAGGCGCCGGCGCGCGGCGCGTTGGTGATGAAGCGCTTGGTGCCGTTGAGGATGTAGTGGTCACCGTCGAGCTCGGCGCGGGTCTTGAGCGAGGCCGCGTCGGTGCCGGCGTCGGGCTCGGTCAGCGCAAACGACATGATCAGCTCGCCGCTGGCGACCCGGGGCAGGTAATCGGCCTTCTGCTCGGGCGTGCCGTCGATCAGGATGCCTTGCGAGCCGATGCCGATGTTGGTGCCGAACACCGAACGGAAAGCCGCCGCGGTGCGACCCAGCTCGTAGTTGACCAGCACCTCCTGGCTCACCGACAGGCCGATGCCGCCGTATTCCTCGGGCACCGTCAGGCCGAACAGGCCCATCTCCTTCATGTCCTCGATGATGTCGGCCGGCACCTCGTCGTGCTCCTCGACGGCGTTTTCGGCCGGCACGAGGCGTTCGCGGATGAAGCGCTGCACGCTGGCGAGCAGCAGGTCGAATGATTCGGTGTCGATGGCCATGATGCGTCCGTGAAGGTGGGGGTCAGCTCGGCAATGCCGGGGGCTCAGCGGTGCTTGAATTCGGGCTTGCGCTTGTCGAGGAAGGCGCGCATGCCTTCGTGGGCGTCGGCGCTAGCAAAGCGCGCGTGCAGCTCGCGCCGCTCGTAGGCTATGCCTTCGGCGAGCGAGCCCTCCCAGGCCCGGTTGACCGACTCCTTCAGCGCCATCAGCGCCGGCAGCGAGTAGCCGGCGATGGTGGTGGCGAGCGCCAGGCTGGTGGCCATCAGCTGCTCGTCGGGCACCACGCGCGAGACCAGCCCGTAGCGATCGGCCTCGGTGGCATCGAGGGTGCGGGCCGACAGGCACATGTCCATCGCCTTGGCCTTGCCGATCGCGCGCGGCAGGCGCTGCGTGCCACCGGCACCCGGCAGCAGCGCGAGCTTGATCTCGGGCAGCGCGAACTTCGCGCTCTCGGCGGCGATCACGATGTCGCACGACAGCGCCAGCTCGCAGCCGCCGCCCATCGCGAAGCCGGCCACCGCGGCGATCACCGGCTTGCGCACGCGGCGGATGGTTTCCCAGTTGCGGGTGATGAACTCGCTGCGGTAGACGTCCATGTAGGTCCAGTCGACCATCGCGGCGATGTCGGCGCCGGCCGCGAAGGCCTTGGGGCCGCCGGTGACGACGATGACGCCGATGGCCTCGTCCGCATCGAAGGCCAGCAGCGCGGCACCCAGCGCGTCCATCAGGGCGTCGTTGAGCGCGTTGAGCTGGCGGGGCCGGTTCAGCGTGATGACGCCGACGCGGCCGACGGTCTCGGTGAGGATGGGGTGTTCGGTCATCGTCGTCTCGTCACGGGTTCACTGGGGGTCTGAAGAAGCTCATTCCACGACGATCTTGCGGTCCTTGATCAGCGTGGACAGCGTCTTGCCTTCCTGCACCAGCAGCTTCTTGAATTCGGCGGTATCGAGCGCCACCGGCTCGGCGCCGAGGTCGCCGAAACGCTGCTTGAGCGCCGGGTTGGCCAAGGCCTTGGTCAGCTCGCGCGAGAGCCGCGCGGTGATGTCGGCCGGCATGTTGTTGGGCGCCCAGAGGCCGAACCAGATGTCGAGGCTGGCGTTGGTGATGCCCAGGTCGGCGTAGGTCGGCACGTCGGGGAAAAACGGCGACTTCTTGTCGCTGGCCACCGCCAGCAGCTTGACCTTGCCGGCCTTGATGTGCGGAAAGGCAATGCCGGGGTCGAAGGCCATGTCGGCCTGGCTGGCCATCACGTCCTGCAGCGCCGGCGCGGCGCCGCGGTAGGGGATGTGGGTGATGAAGGTGCCGGTGCTCTGCTTGAACAGCTCGCCCGCCAGCTGCGGCGGCGTGCCGGTGCCCGACGAGGCGTAGGACAGTTGGCCCGGCTTGTCCTTGGCCATGGCGATGAGCTGCTTGACGTCCTTGACCTCCAGCGTCGGGCGCACGATCAGGTACATCTGCGTGCGGCCGATGCTCATCACCGGGCTCAGGTCACGCGAGGGCAGGATGGCCGACTTGAACAGCGAGGGGTTCGCCGTCTCGACCGAGGTCGGTGCGAGCAGGAAGGTGTAGCCGTCGGGCGTGGCCTTGATCACCTCGCCGGCGGCCAGGTTGCCGCTGGCACCGGGCTTGTTCTCGATGATGACGGTCTGGCCGAGCGACTCGGTGAGCGACTGCGCGACGATGCGCGCCATCGCGTCGGTGGTGCCGCCGGGGGCGAAGCCGACCACGATGCGGATGGTCTTGGCCGGCCAGGCGGTCTGCGCCTGCAGGCCGCCCGCAGCCACGCCGGCGGCGAGCGCCGCGGCCAGTTGCAGGGCACGGCGGCGGGGCATCGACGAAAGGGAAGTCTTCATGGTCTTGTCTCCTGGAGCAGGTGTTGTCGGGGGTCAGATCGAGCCGTCGCGCACCATCTCGCGCAGCTTGAATTTCTGCAGCTTTCCGGAGGGCGTGGACGGCAACGCGTCCCGCACCACCAGGCGCTCGGGGATGTACTGGATGGCGAGCTTCTGGGCCTTCAGGAACTCGACCATGCCGGCGAAATCGAGGCTCTGGCCCGGCTTGGTAGTGATGAACGCGCAGGCGCGCTCGCCGAGCCGCTCGTCGGGGTAGGCCACGATCGCCACCTGCGCCACCGCGGGGTGGCGGTACAGCAGCGCCTCGACCTCGACCACCGGGATGTTCTCGCCGCCGCGGATGATCACGTCCTTGCTGCGCCCGCTGATGCGGATGTAGCCCTGCGCGTCGATGCGCGCCAGGTCGCCGGTGTCGAACCAGCCGTCGGCGTCGGTGCCGTTCCACTGCGGGCGGTGCAGGTAGCCGCCGAAGTTCGATGCCGCGCGCACCAGCAGCTTGCCCGCCTGTCCGGCCGGCAGTTCGGCACCGTCGGCATCGACCACCTTGAGCTCGACGCCCGGCAGCGGGCAGCCGTCGGTGGTGAAGGCGCGTTGGTCGTCGTCGTCGAGCTTGATCAGCGTGACGGCGCCGTTTTCGGTCATGCCCCAGGCCGACACGATTTTTGTCCCGAGTACCTTGCGCGCCTGCTCGACCAGTGCGCCGGGGATGGGTGCGCCGGCACACAGGAAGGTGCGCAGCGTCGGCACCGAGGTGCCGGTTTCGGCGACGGTCTTGGCCAGGTCGCTCAGGAACGGCGTCGAAGCCATCGTGAAGGTGGCGCCCTCGCTGCGGATCAGCTCGACGGCGCGCCGGGCGTCCCAGAGGTCCTGCAGCACGGCGCTGGCGCGCAGCATGATGGGCATCATCAGGCCGTACATGAAGCCGGTCTGGTGCGCCATCGGCGAAGCCATCAGCACCACGTCGTCGCTGCCCAGGTGCAGCCGCTCGGCGTACGGAATGATGTTGGCCATCACCGTGTTGGCGGTGTGCATCACGCCCTTGGGCTCGCCGGTGGTGCCCGAGGTGTAGATCAGCTGGGTGACGTCGTCGGGGCCGGGGCGGCTGCGGGTCAGGACCTCGTGCGCATCGGGCTCGTTCTCCCAGGCCGGGCCGCAGAGCAGCGCCTCGAAGCTGTTGGCGCCGCTGCCGCCGACCACCACCACCTGCTGCAGCTTCGGCAGGTCGGGCCGGATGGTGTCGACCATGCGCTCGTGATCGAAACCGCGGAAGGTCTTGGGCACGATCAGCACCTTGGCCTCGCCGTGCCCGAGCATGAAGGTCAGCTCGCGCTCGCGGAAGATGTGCATCAGCGGATTGACCACCGCGCCGATGCGCGAGCAGGCCAGGTAGACGACGGTGAACTGCCACCCGTTGGGCAGCTGCATCGCCACCACGTCGTTGCGACCCACGCCCAGACGCGACAGACCGACCGCCACGCGATCGGCCATCGCAGCCAGTTCGCGGTAGGTGAAGCGCCGGACCTCGCCGGACTCGACCTGCACCGCCGTCAGCGCGACCTTGTCGGGACAGGCTGCCACGCAGGCGTCGAGGTCGTCGTTGATGGTGCGGTCGAACCAGTGGCCTGCGGCCACGCTGGCGGCGCGGCGCGGCGGCAGCAGGACGGTGTCGAAGTTCATGGTCTTGTCTCCTCTTTGCGAGTGGAATCTGGCGGATCAGGCGGGCACGAACTGGCGGCCGGCGCGCACGCGGGCGATGATGGTTTTCATGATCTGCGCCGTGCCGTCGCCGATCTGGAAGCCCAGCACGTCGCGCAGGCGCTGCTCCATCAGGCCGCGGTCGTAGCCGCCGTGGCCGTAGCACAGCAGGCATTGATGGATGACGTCATAAGCCAGCTTGGGGCCCCACCACTTGGCCATGCCGGCCTCGGCCGTGTGCGGCAGGCCGCGGTCCTTCAGCCACAGGCCTTGCAGGCACAGCAGGCGCGCGCCTTCGACCTCGGTGTCGTATGCGGCAAGCGGATGCGTCACGCCCTGGAAGGCCGACAGCGGCTGGCCGAAGGCCTGGCGCTGGGTGATGTATTCCCAGGTTTCCTCCAGCGCTACGCGCGCCACCGACAGGCACTGCAGGCCGATCAGCGAGCGCGAGAAGTCGAAGCCGTGCATGACCTGCACGAAGCCCTTGTTCTCGTCGCCGAGCCGGTGGCTGACCGGCACGCGCACGTTCTCGAAGAAGATCGAGCCGCGGCCGATGGCGCGCTGGCCGTGGCAGTCGAAGCGGTTGGTCGTGACACCCGCGCTGTCCATCGGCACCAGCAGCGCGGTGACGCCGTGGGCGCCGGACTCGGGCGTGCCGGTGCGGCCGAACACGACGGTGATGTCGGCCTGGTCGGCCGCCGAGATCGAGGTCTTCTCGCCGTTGATGACGTAGAAGTCGCCCTGAGCGTCAGATCCCCGTTCGATGCGCAGGCGCAGGTTGGCGGCGTCCGATCCACCCCGCGGCTCGGTCAGCGCGATGGCGCAGATCGCCTCGCCGCGGGTCAGCTTCTTCAGCCACGGACCGACCACGTCGGGGTGGCCGTACTTGGACAGGATCTGGCCGTTCAGCGACGCCAGCAGGTTCAGGTAGGAGAAGCTCAGGTCGGCGCGGGCGATCTCCTCGTGGATCACGCCGGCGGCGAGGCAGCCCATGCCGAGCCCGCCGAACTCTTCGGGCAGTTCGGGGCAGATGAAGCCGAGCTCACCCATCTCGCGCAGCAGCGCACGGTCGAGCACGCGGGTCTTGTCACGCTCCAGAAAACCGGGCGCCACGCGCTCGGTCGCAAAGCGGCGCACCGTGTCGGCCAGCGCTTGCAGGTCTTCGTCGATGTAGGGGTTCGGATTCATCGCGGCTTCTCCTGAAGGCTCACTTGGCAAATTTGCGGAAGTCAGGCTTGCGCTTGTCCTTCAATGCATTGACGCCCTCGCGCGATTCCTCGGTGTCGTAATACAGCTTGAGCGCGTACATGCCGAGGCCGGCGATGCCGCTCTGGTGCGCGGTGTCGGCGTTGAAGCTGCGCTTGGCGATGGCGATCGCGGTGGGGCTGCGCTCGCCGATTTCCTCGCCCCACTTCTGCACTTCGGCGTCGAGCTGGTCGTGCGGCACGCAGATGTTGGCCAGGCCCATGGCCACGGCTTCGGCGCCGCTGTAGCGGCGGTTCAGGTACCAGATCTCGCGCGCCTTCTTCTCGCCGACCACGCGGGCCAGGAAGGCGGTGCCGTAGCCCGGATCGACCGAGCCCATCTTCGGGCCGACCTGGCCGAAGATGGCCTTCTCGGAGGCGATGGTCAGGTCGCAGATCGTGCACAGCACGTTGCCGCCGCCGATCGCGAAGCCCTGCACCCGTGCGATCACCGGCTTGGGCACGTCGCGGATGGCGGTGTGCAGTTCCTCCATCGGCAGGCCGATGGTGCCGCGGCCGTCGTAGTTGCCGTTGTGGGCCGACTGGTCGCCGCCGGTGCAGAAGGCCCGGTCGCCGGCGCCGGCCAGCACGATGGCGCCGACGCCCTTGTCGTAGCCGGCCTTGTTCAGCGCCTTGATGATCTCGTCGCAGGTCTGGCCGCGAAACGAGTTCATCTTCTCGGGGCGATTGATCGTGATCCAGGCAACCGTGTTGCGGACTTCGTACAGGATGTCTTCGAATTCGACCGTCATGGTGTTCTCTCTTGATTCGGGTGAGGAGAAGAAGCGACGCCGGCTCAGCCGTGCATCGTCAGGCCGCCGGAGACGCTGATCACCTGGCCGGTGATGAACGAGGCGTCGTCGCTGCCGAAGAAGGCGATCGCGCTGGCCAGGTCGTCGGGCTGGCCCAGGCGGCCCAGCGGGATGGCGCTGCGGAAGGCCTCGATCAGCTTGGCCGGGTCACGTGCACCTTCGGCCACACCGGCCAGCAAGGCGGTGTCGGTCGGGCCGGGGCAGACCACGTTGACGGTGATGCCGTGGCGGGCGTGCTCGCGCGCCAGGGTCTTGGACAGCGCCACCAGGCCGCCCTTGCAGGCCGCGTAGACCGCCTCGCCCGACGAGCCGCCGCGTGCCGCGTCGGAGGCGATGTTGACGATGCGGCCGTACTTGCGCTCGACCATGCCCGGCAGCACCGCGTGGTGCATGTGCAGCGCGCCGGTCAGGTTGATGGCGATCAGGCGGTCCCACTCGGCCGGCTCGGTCTTGACGAAGGGCTTGAAGACGTCCCAGCCGGCGTTGTTGACCAGCACGGCGATCGGGCCGAGCTGCGCCTCGGTGGCGGCCACGGCGGCATCGACGCTGGCGCGGTCGGTGATGTCGGCGGCGTAGGCCTGGGCCTGGCCACCGGCGGCACGGATGCCGGCGGCGACGTCTTCGGCTGCGGCCAGGTTGCGGTCGAACACCGCGACCTTGGCACCCTCGGCCGCGAAACGGCGGCAGGTTGCGCCGCCGATGCCCCCACCACCACCGGTGACGATGACGGTCTTGTTGTCGAATTTCTGCATCAGGTTCTCCATCGAGTGCGAAGGTTGCTCACGTATGCTTCAGTCCGTCGAATCGCCGAACACATACGTCAATGTGTTTACGTATATTAGGTCTCAGACTTCTTGATTGCAAGAACAGTCTTCTCTGGAAATATCGTGGATTACCCTAGTAAATCTGGCACAGCAGCGAAGATGGAACTCGCCAACAGGTTGTTCTTTCGGCTCTATCAATGTGCAAACATGTTGCACAAAACCGGCTCACGCGCCGTGGAGACGGAAGGCCTGACGACGCAGCAGTGGGCGGTGCTGGGCGCGCTGTCGCGCCCGCAGGCCGAGGGCGGCATGAGCGTGGGCGACCTGGCCCGCTACCTGATGGTGAGCCGGCAGAACCTGTCCGGGCTGATCAGCCGGATGGAGCGCGACGGCCACCTGGTCAGCACCCCCGACGAGCGCGATCGCCGCTCGCGCCTGGTCACGATGACCGAGTCGGGGCGGCACGTCTGGCTGGTGCAGGCGCTGCCCAAGATCCACACGTACTACGAGCAGATCCTGGCGGACTTCTCGATCAACGACATCACGCACACGCTGCACTACCTGCTCAAGATGCTGGAGAACATGGAGCGGGTCGACGTGGAGGGCCAGGACCGCAACGGCGGCCCGGGTGACGGCGCCGAAGATTCGGCCGACGCAGCCGCCTGATCGACGCAATCAGCGGGTCAGCGCATCAGCCCGACAGGCTGGCGGCGGCCAGCACGCCCGCGAGCGCGGCCACGCCGTAGCCGGCCAGCACGCGCCGGCCCATCGCCGCGCCGCCGACCACCCAGGCGATGCCGGCCTTGGCCAGCATGTTCGAGCCCACGGCCAGGCCGACGGCCAGCACGATGGCGGTGGTCGCCACGCCGTCGCCGGCATGCATGCGGGTGATCGAGATCAGGATCGCATCGACATCGGCCAGCCCCGACAGCGCCGCCAGCCCGTACAGGCCGAGCGCGCCGTACAGGTCGTGCACCAGTCGGGTCAGCACCGCCATCAGGCCGAGAAAGGCGCCGAAGCCGAGCGCCACGCCGAGGTCGAACGGCGCGGGCTCGTCGGCGGCGGGGGTTTCAGGGCTGGCGACGGCACCCGGCGGCGCCGGCTCGCGCCGCCGCCACTGCAGGACGCTGAGCGCGAGCAGCACCCCGCCGGGCACCAGCAGCGGCGCGGTCAGGCTCGTGCCGAGCGCCGGCTGCAGCGTCAGCACGATCACCGTCATGCGGATGAACATCACGCCACAGGCTGCCAGGGTGCCGGCGACCGCGGCATCGACATGCGCGGGCGCCTGGCGCACACGGCGCGACAAGGCCAGCGTGGCCGCGGTCGACGAGGCCAGGCCGCCGAGCAGGCCGGTCCAGATCAGGCCGCGCTGCGGCCCGCTGAAGCGCATGGCGATGTCCCCGCCCAGCGACAGCCCCGACACCAGCACCACCGCCCACCACATGCGGTAGGGATTCAAGGCCTCGTAGGGGCCGAAGCCGCGATCGGGCAGCAGCGGCAGCACGACCACCGACAGCACCAGCATCTGCAGCGCGGCGCTCAGCTCGCGGTGCTCGATCAGGCGCAGCCAGCGGTGCAGCGTGGGCTTGAGGTTGAGCAGCACCGCGGCGACCACCGCCACGCCGACCGCCAGCGCCGGCGCACCCGACGCGGCCAGCGCGCCGAGCACGTAGGTCAGCAGCGCGGCGATGGTGCTGGTGGCGCTGAGGCTGCCGCTGGCGCGCACCCATTCACGGTACGAGACGGCGCCGAGCACGGCCAGGCCGATCAGCCCGGCCACCAGCACGGCAGCGCCGAACTCGCCCCGCAAGGTGGCGCTGACACCACCGAACAAGCCGATCAGGCCGAAGGTGCGCAGGCCTGCGACCCGGCTGCCCTCGGCCCGCAGCCGCTCGCTCCAGCCGCGCTCCAGGCCGATCAGCAGGCCGACCGCCAGGGCCGAGGCGAGCCCGGCGACGACGGGATCGAGTGCAAGCGATTGGGCATTCAGCAAGGCGGCTCCGGCAGTGCAACGGCATCGTCGCACCGGCACGCGCCGCGCGCTTGACTCACGACAAGTGGCGCCGCCTCGACAGTCGGTTCAGGCGTGGGTGTCAGGCGTATTGGCCAACCAGCGAGAACTCGCCGTGATCGACCACGCGAAGGCTCAGCGACTGGCCGATGCGGATCGCGTCGAAACCGGTGCCGGGCGTGCTGCGCGTGACGGTCCAGATGGCACCGCCCGCGTCGCGCAGGTACGCCAAGCCGAGGCGGGGAAGAACATCGTGAACGGTGGCCGTGACGACCAGGTTCGATGAAACGGTTTCAGTCATGGGGATGTCGGGAGAACAAGATGAATGTGTCGAATTGTAGAGACTCTCGCGCCCCGAATCAGGGCAAACCCTGATCCTGCACCCAGATCCCGAACCCCTACGCACAAATCTGGTGCAACACGGCCAGGGATCGATCTGCTGGACACCGCCCCCGCGTCGCCCGCCTGCGGGGGCCACCCTCGGCTCGTCAAGTATGATTTTCAGGATGGGAGCCCACCTCCCGGTGCGCGGTAGCGGCGTCCCTCGCTACACGTCAATCACACAACAGCCGCAGCAGCGCTCCAGCCCGAGCGCAGCCGGCTGCACTCCCCTGCCACCGTGAACGAACCCAAGTTGTTGTCGGATCAAGAGAAATCCGACAGGAGCAACGACTTCAGCGGCCACACGCCGATGATGGCCCAGTACCTGCGGATCAAGCGCGAGTTCCCGGACACGCTGGTGTTCTACCGGATGGGCGACTTCTACGAGGTGTTCTTCGACGACGCCCGCCTGGCGCACCGCCTGCTCGACATCACGCTGACCACGCGCGGCCAGAGCAACGGCGAGCCGGTGGTGATGGCGGGCGTGCCGGTGCAGGCGCTCGAAAGCTACCTCGCCAAGCTGATCAAGCGCGGCCAGGCGGTGGCGATCGCCGAGCAGGTGGGCGAGGTCGGCGCCGGCAAGGGGCCGGTCGAGCGCAAGGTGGTGCGGGTGGTCACGCCCGGCACGATCACCGACACCGAGCTGCTGGCCGAGCGCGAGGACACCCGGCTGCTGGCGATCGCGCAGACCGGCCCGGCGAGTGCGCCGCTGTATGGTCTGGCGTGGCTGGCGCTGGCCAGCGGCCAGCTCGGCCTGAGCGAATGCAGCGAGCGCGAACTGGACGCCTGGCTGGCGCGGCTGGCACCGGCCGAGGTGCTGGTGAGTGCCGAGATCGACAGCCAGCGCCGGCCCGCCGCGCTGCGCGCGCTGGCCGCGCCGCTGACCGCGCGGCCGGGCTGGCAGTTCGACAGCGCGCTGGGCGAGCGCAAGCTGCGCGAGCAGCTGCGGGTGGCGCACCTGTCGGGCTTCAACGCGCAGGATCTGAGCGCCGCGCACGCCGCCGCTGCCGCGCTGCTGAGCTTTGCCGAGCACACCCAGGGCCGTGCGCTCTCGCACGTCAACAGCCTGACGGTCGAGCGCGCCACCGACCTGCTGGAGCTGCCGCCGGCCACGCACCGCAACCTCGAGCTGATCGAGACCCTGCGCGGCGAGACGGCGCCGACGCTGCTGTCGCTGCTCGACACCTGTCGCACCGGCATGGGCAGCCGGCTGCTGCGCCACTGGCTGACGCACCCGCTGCGCGAGCGCACGGTGGCACGCGAGCGCCACGCCGCGATCGCCGCGCTGCTCGACGCCCGCGCCGCCGAGCCGCTGCGCGAGGCGCTGCGCCACGTCAGCGACGTGCAGCGCATCACCGCCCGCACCGCGCTGCGCCAGGTGCGCCCACGTGAACTGGCCGGCCTGCGCGAAACCCTCGCCCACCTGCCGACGCTGCGCGGCCAGGTGCCGAACGGCGCGCCGCTGCTGGCCGACCTGCACGCCGCACTCACACCCGACGCCTCGATCGCCGAGCTGCTGCAGCGCGCCGTGGCCGAAGAACCGGCCGTGCTGCTGCGTGACGGCGGGGTGATCGCGGCCGGCTTCGACGCCGACCTGGACGAGCTGCGCGCCATCGCCACCAACTGCGACGCCTTCCTGCTCGACCTGGAGGCGCGCGAACGCGAGCGCACCGGCATCGCCAACCTGCGGGTGCAATACAACAAGGTGCACGGCTTCTACATCGAAGTCACGCAGGGTCAGGTCGACAAGGTGCCGCTCGACTACCGGCGCCGCCAGACGCTCAAGAACGCCGAGCGCTACATCACGCCCGAGCTGAAGGCCTTCGAGGACAAGGCGCTGTCGGCGCAGGAGCGTTCGCTGGCACGCGAGAAGTGGCTCTACGAGCAGCTGCTCGACGCGCTGCAGCCGCACCTGAACGCGCTGTCCGAGCTGGGCCGCGCACTCGCCAGCCTCGACGCGCTGGCCGCCTTTGCCGAACGCGCCGCCACGCTCGACTGGTGCGCGCCCGAGTTCGTCAACCACCCGTGCCTGGACATCGAACAGGGCCGCCACCCGGTGGTCGAGGCGCGGCTGGCGGAAACCGGCGGCGGCAACTTCATCGCCAACGACTGCCGGCTCGATTCGGCGCGCCGCATGGTGATCCTGACCGGCCCCAACATGGGCGGCAAGAGCACCTTCATGCGCCAGGTGGCGGTGATCGCGCTGCTGGCAGCGATCGGCTCGTACGTGCCGGCGGCGCGCGCGCGGCTCGGCCCGCTCGACGCCATCCACACCCGCATCGGCGCGGCCGACGACCTGGCCAACGCGCAGTCGACCTTCATGCTCGAGATGACCGAGGCCAGCGCCATCCTGCACAGCGCGAGCGAGCACTCACTTGTCCTGATGGACGAGATCGGCCGCGGCACCAGCACCTTCGACGGCCTGGCGCTGGCCGGCGCGATCGGCAGCCACCTGCACGACCGCAACAAGAGCTTCACACTGTTCGCGACGCACTATTTCGAGCTGACCGAGTTCCCGGCCCGGCACCGGCATGCCGTCAACATGCACGTGTCGGCGGCAGAGAGCGGCGACGACATCGTCTTCCTGCATGCGATCGAGGCCGGGCCGGCGAGCCGCAGCTACGGCGTGCAGGTGGCGCGGCTGGCCGGCATGCCGGGCTCGGTGCTGCGCCAGGCGCGCAACGCGCTCGACAGCCTGGAGGCCCAGCAGCGTGCCGGCCAAGCGCAGATCGACCTGTTCGCCGGGCCCGATGTCAGTCCCGAGGTCGAGGCCGCGGCACCCATATCGATCGCGCTCACGCCGGTCTCGACACCGCAGGCCACGGCGCACGCAGCGGTTCTCGATGCACTGGCCGACGTCGAGCCCGACAATCTGAGCCCGCGCGAGGCCCTGGCGGCACTCTATCGACTCAAGGCCCTGGCGATCGCGCCGGCGGCCGATCCATCCACCTTCACCCCTTCACGACCATGACCTACTGCATCGGCCTGCGGCTCAACGCCGGCCTGGTTTTCCTGTCCGATTCGCGCACCAACGCCGGGCTCGATGCCATCAGCACCTTCCGCAAGATGATCGTCTACGAGAAGCCCGGCGACCGCTTCATGTGCCTGCTGTCGGCCGGCAACCTGAGCATCTCGCAGTCGGTGCGCGAGATCCTGCAGGTCGAGAAGATCCCCGGCGCCGAGGGCGAGGAGGCGATCTCGATCTGGAACGCCAAGAGCATGTTCGACGTCGCCCGCGTGCTGGGCTCGGCGGTGCGCCGCATCCACGACCAGGACGGCCCGTCGCTGCGCGCCGCCGGCATCGACTTCGTCGCCAGCTTCATCCTCGGCGGCCAGATCGGCGGCGAGGCGATGCGGCTGTTCCTGGTCTATTCGGCCGGCAACTTCATCGAGGCGACCCGCGAGACCTGCTTCTTCCAGATCGGCGAGAGCAAGTACGGCAAGCCGATCCTCGACCGCGTGCTGACACCGCACACCCCGCTCGACGAGGCCGCCAAGTGCGCGCTGGTGTCGATGGATTCGACCCTGAAATCCAATCTCAGCGTCGGCCTGCCGCTGGACCTGCTGGTCTATCGCGCCGACTCGCTGAGCGCCGACCAGGTGGTCTGCATCGACGACAAGAACCCGTATTTCCAGATGATCCACAACACCTGGGGCCAGCGCCTGCGCGAGGTGTTCGAGGGCATCGACGATCCGCGCTGGGACGGCGGCGACGCCACGCACCCGCTGATGGTGGAATCCGAGCGGTTCGATCCGATGAAGAAGATCGGCCACGCCAGCGAGAAGATCGTCTGATCCGTCCGACGGTCTGATCGAGAAGGCGGTTTCAGTCCAGCAGGACACCCCGCGCGGCCGGCACCCGCACCTCGGTGGCGACCGCGTCGTCGGCTTCAGGCGCCGCCAGCGGGTCACGCAGGAGCCGCTTGATGCTGCGCAGCTGGCTCACCGCCAGCAGCGCCAAGTTGCCCACCGGCGAGGTGGAGTAGCAGACCGCGGCCATCCGGCGCCGCAGCGGCCACAGGTCCTCGATGTAGGAGCCGGCCACCGAACCGCTGTCGACATGGTCGACGTCGGCCAGCACGGTCGGGGCGCAGCGCATCAGCTCGAGTTCGCAGACGATGCCCGGGCCCATCGCGGCGAACTCGGGGTCGAAGCCGATCTTGAACGCGGCACCGACGTTGCCGGCGATCAGGTTGCTGCTCGACGCGATCACCCGCCCGCCGACCGACAGCTCGGCGAACAGGGCCCGATTGTCGGCCGCAAAACCACGCGCCATCTCGCGGAAGAAGTCTTCATGCGCGCGATGCGAGCGCAACGAGCTGCCGTTGTCACCCTTCCAGCCCATGTGCTCGAGGGCGAGGTGGCGTTCGATCACCTCGTCGGTGATCGCTGCCCCGCGCCACACCCGGAAATCGACCTCGCCGAACTTCGCCAGTTTCCTCATGCAGGACCGCAGCTTCTTGGCCTTGGACGGCAGGCGGGCGGCCAGGTCGGCCTCGCCCATGTCGGCCGGGCGCATGCCGGCGCGCAGATAGGCCTCGACCTCGACGCGGCGCATGTCGCGCTCGGCGGCGATCTCCCGCAGCAGGGCGTCGGTCGGGCCGTCGGCCCGGCAGGCCTCGAGCACCAGGCCGTGGCCCATGTAGCGCCGCCCCTGATCGACCAGGGCTTCGAGATGGCGCCGCGCATCCGTGCGCCGCACCAGCACGCCGTTGAGAAAGGAATGCAGCGACGCCTGCAGGCGGCAGTGTGTCAACGGCAGGTAGCGGCTGGCCTCGGTCGACAGCAACGGCGCGAGCGCGCACAGCTCCCGCCGCCGCGGGTCGCCGGACTCGACCACGGCCAGCACGATCTGCCCTTTCGGGTCGAGATGGCGCATCACCGGCAGCAGGAACTGCGGCGACAGGTAGGGATTGGGCTCCAGCGCCTGTTCGTCCAGCGCGCGCCAGGCGGCGATCTCGGCCGGCCCGAGATCCTGCAACCGCAGGCAGCGAAGCTGCAGGTTCGCCTCGTTCACCCCTTGCGGCGCGACCCGCTGGATGGCTTTCAGATCGTTGTTCATGCAGGACCCGGTCTATCTGTATCGACGTGACACCCGGCCGGACCGGCGCGCGACCACGGCGCGTGCACGGTGCTCCAGCCAGCGGCAAACTCGGAACGGAACGACCGCTTGCGACTCGATCGAGCCGCAGACGACGAACCGCCCGCACACTGGTTTCGGAGTCTTTCGCCCCGACTTGAGGCGGCGCAAGATGTCGATCTCGATGCACGATCGCGCCCGGTTCCGGTGCATGCAAGAGGTCCGCTGTGAGTCGGGCTGCGGCACCGGTCAAACCCGGATCCCTGGCGGCAGCGCGACACAGCGGGCCGGCCGGTCCATGTTGCGATGCAACGGGCTGGCTAGAATCCGCCCCCGCCAGGGCCCGCCAGAGGCCAGAACCCCAGGCCACGTCGACGGAGATAACTCTTGAGCAGTCACGCTGAACCGACCCCGGTGGCCCGCAACCGCAAGCCACTCACCCTTCCCGCCCTGCGTGCGATGCAGCAGCGCGGCGAGAAGATCGCCATGCTGACGGCCTACGAAAGCACGCTGGCGCGCGTGGCCGACGAGGCCGGCGTCGACACCATCCTGGTCGGCGACTCGCTCGGCATGGTCGTGCAGGGCCACGCCAGCACCCTGCCCGTCACGCTCGACGAGATGGCCTATCACACCCGCTGCGTCGCCCGCGGCCTGCAGGGCGGCGCGGCCTGGCTGGTCGCCGACCTGCCGTTCGCGAGCTACCACCAGGGCCCGTCGCAGGCGATGGCCGCCGCCGCCACGCTGATGCAGGCCGGCGCACAGATGATCAAGCTCGAAGGCGGCGGCTGGACCGCCGAGACGGTGCGCTTCCTGGTCGAACGCGGCGTGCCGGTCTGTGCCCACCTCGGCCTGACGCCGCAGAGCGTGCACGCGCTGGGCGGCTATCGCATCCAGGGCCGCGACGAAGCAGGCGCCGCCGAACTGCGCCGCCAGGCCACCGAGCTGACCCAGGCCGGCGCCGCGATGATGGTGCTCGAACTGATGCCCTCGGCGGTAGCCGCGGCGGTGCAGGCCGACAACCCGCAGCTGATGACGATCGGCATCGGCGCCGGCCCGGCCACCGCCGGCCAGGTGCTGGTGGTGCACGACATGCTGGGCCTGACACGCGGCAAGCTGCCGCGCTTCGTGCGCAACTTCATGCACAGCGAGGCGGGCCAGAACCTGTCGGTCGAAGACGCGATCCGCGCCTACGTGGCCGCCGTCAAGGACGCCAGCTTCCCCGACCCCGTGGCCCACGCCTACGCCAGCGCCAGCTGAGCCCCACGCCGACATGCAAATCGTCCACACCCTCGCCGACCTGCGCGCCGCCCTGGCGCCGGTGCGCCGCAGCGCCGGCACCATCGCCTTCGTGCCCACGATGGGCAACCTGCACGAGGGCCATCTGGCGCTGGTGCGTCAGGCCCGCGAACGTGTCGGCGCCGCCGGCACGGTGGTGGCGAGCATCTTCGTCAACCGCCTGCAGTTCGCGCCGCACGAGGATTTCGACCGCTACCCGCGCACGCTGGCACGCGATGCCGAGCTGCTGGCCCCGGCCGGCTGCGACCTGGTGTTCGCGCCCGCCGAGGCCGAGCTCTACCCGCAGCCGCAGACCTTCAAGGTGCAGCCCGACCCGGCGCTGGCCGAGCTGCTCGAAGGCCATTTCCGGCCCGGCTTCTTCACCGGCGTGTGCACCGTCGTCATGAAGCTGTTCTCGATCGTGCAGCCGCAGGTCGCCGTGTTCGGCAAGAAGGACTACCAGCAGCTGATGGTGCTGCGCCGCATGGTCGAGCAGTTCGCGCTGCCGATCGAGGTGCTCGGCGGCGAGACGCTGCGCGCGCACGACGGCCTGGCGCTGTCGTCGCGCAACGGCTACCTCGGCGCGGCCGAACGCGAGCAGGCGCTGCAGCTGTCGGCCGCCCTGCGCGACCTGCTGGGCGCGGTGCGCGCCGGTGGCGCCCCGCTGGAGACGCTCGAAGCGCAGGCCTGCACGGCGCTGCGCGCGCAAGGCTGGCTGCCCGACTACCTGTGCGTGCGCCGCCGCACCGACCTGCTGCCGCCCGGCGCCGACGAGATCGCCGCGGGCCTGCCGCTGGTCGCGCTCGGTGCGGCCAGGCTGGGCAACACCCGGCTGATCGACAACCTCGAAGGCTGATCCGGCGGCCCGGCCCCGGGCACCGGACCGACCTGCGGAAGGCCTGCACGCAGCCATGGACTGACGGTTTCCGACACGCCGGCCTTCTATAATCTCGCTTTACCACAACGGCCCTCCTGTCAGCCGCCCCCGCCACCCCGGCCGGATGCGCGAGCCACCAAGGGAGGGCCGCTTCACATGACCAAGTTTGTGTTCGTCACCGGCGGTGTGGTGTCCTCGCTCGGCAAGGGCATCGCAGCGGCCTCGCTGGCTGCGATCCTCGAATCGCGCGGCCTGAAGGTCACCCTCATCAAGCTCGACCCCTACCTCAACGTGGATCCGGGCACGATGTCGCCCTTCCAGCACGGCGAGGTCTTCGTCACCGAAGACGGTGCCGAAACCGATCTCGACCTGGGCCACTACGAACGTTTCATCACCACCCGGATGAAGCGCTCGAACAACTTCACCAGCGGCCAGATCTACAAGAACGTGCTCGAGAAGGAGCGCCGCGGCGACTACCTCGGCAAGACGGTGCAGGTGATCCCGCACGTCACCAACGAGATCCAGGAGTTCGTCAAGCGCGGCGCCGGCATCGGCAGCCACAGCGGTGACGACGCCAAGTTCGGCGTCGGCGAGCCGGTGGATGTGGCGATCGTCGAGATCGGCGGCACGGTGGGCGACATCGAGTCGCTGCCCTTCCTCGAGGCGGTGCGCCAGCTGAGCCTGAAGATGGGCCCGACCAACACGGCGTTCGTGCACCTGACCTACGTGCCGTTCATCGCCGCGGCCGGCGAACTGAAAACCAAGCCGACCCAGCACACGGTGCAGAAGATGCGCGAGATCGGCATCCAGCCCGACGTGCTGCTGTGCCGCGCCGACCGGCCGATCCCCGACGAAGAGCGCGAGAAGATCTCGCTGTTCACCAACGTCGCGCTGCACGGCGTGATCTCGGTGTGGGACGCCGACACCATCTACAAGGTGCCGCGCATGCTGCACGAGCAGGGCCTGGACGAGATGATCTGCATGAAGCTGCAGCTGCTCACCAAGCCGGCCAACCTGAGCCGCTGGGACCGCCTGGTCAAGGAAGTGGAACACCCGCGCCGCGAGATCACCATCGCGATGGCCGGCAAGTACACCGAGCTGAGCGACAGCTACAAGTCGCTCAACGAGGCGCTGCGCCACGCCGGCATCCAGCACCACGCCAAGGTCAACATCGAATACGTCGACTCCGAGACGCTGACGCCCGAAACCGCCGGCGAGCTGTCGAAGTTCGACGCCATCCTGGTGCCCGGCGGCTTCGGCAAGCGCGGCATCGAGGGCAAGATCGTCGCGGCGCAATACGCCCGCGAGCACGGCATCCCGTATCTGGGCATCTGCCTGGGCATGCAGGTGGCCACGATCGAATACGCGCGCCACAAGGCGGGCCTGGCCGGCGCCAACTCGACCGAGTTCGAGCCCGACGGCCCGCACCCGGTGATCGCCCTGATCGACGAGTGGCAGGACGCCGACGGCAGCATCCAGAAGCGCGACGCCAACTCCGACCTCGGCGGCACGATGCGCCTGGGCGCGCAGAGCTCCGACGTCAAGGCCGGCACGCTGGCCCACGAGATCTACGGCGACGTCGTCACCGAACGCCACCGCCACCGCTACGAGGCCAACCAGAAGTACCTGCAGCGCCTGCAGGACGCCGGTCTGGTGATCTCGGCCATCACGCAGCGCGAGAAGCTCACCGAGATGGTCGAGCTGCCGCGCAGCGTGCACCCGTGGTACGTGGGCGTGCAGTTCCACCCCGAATTCAAGTCCACGCCGTGGGACGGACACCCGCTGTTCTCGAGCTACATCGCTGCGGCACTCGAGCACCACGCCGCTTTGCAGAAGGAGGCCGCATGAAACTGTGTGGATTCGACGTCGGCATCGACCAGCCGTTCTTCCTGATCGCCGGCACCTGCTCGATCGAGGGGCTGCAGATGTCGCTCGACGTGGCCGGCCTGCTCAAGGAGGCCTGCGCCGGCCTGGGCATCCCGCTGATCTACAAGGGCTCGTTCGACAAGGCCAACCGCTCGTCGGGCACGACCAACCGCGGCTTGGGGCTGGAAGCCGGCCTGAAGATCCTCGACGAGGTGCGCCGCCAGACCGGCCTGCCGGTGCTGACCGACGTGCATGACGAGTCGCAGGTGGCCGAGGTCGCCAGCGTGGTCGACGTGCTGCAGACGCCGGCCTTCCTGTGCCGCCAGACCGACTTCATCCGCGCCGTGGCGATGTCGGGCAAGCCGGTCAACATCAAGAAGGGCCAGTTCCTCGCGCCCTGGGACATGAAGAACGTCATCGACAAGGCCCGCGCCGCCGCGCGTGACGCCGGCCTGTCGGAAGACCGCTTCCTGGCCTGCGAGCGCGGCGTCAGCTTCGGCTACAACAACCTGGTGGCCGACATGACCAGCCTGGCCGAGATGCGCAACACCGGCGCGCCGGTGGTGTTCGACGTCACCCACTCGGTGCAGAAGCCCGGTGGCCTGGGCGGCAGCAGCGGCGGTGCGCGCGAGATGGTGCCGGTGCTGGCGCGTGCAGGCGTGGCGGTGGGCGTGGCGGGCCTCTTCATGGAGACCCACCCCGATCCGGCCAAGGCCTTCAGCGACGGCCCGAACGCCGTGCCCCTGAAACACATGAAGACGCTGCTCGAACAGCTGGTGGCGCTCGACCGCGTCGTCAAGACCCGACCCCTGCTGGAAAACGATTTCAGCTGCTGAGGGTGTGCAAGGTAGCGCGCGCAGCTGTCGCGTCGACGCACGCTGTTGCGACGCAGTAACCGCATTGGTGCACCATGCGCGCGCCAACAATCGATAGAAACCGGAGTAGACCCATGAGTGCCATCGTAGACATCGTCGGCCGCGAAGTGCTGGACAGCCGCGGCAACCCCACCGTCGAATGCGACGTGCTGCTGGAAAGCGGCGTCATGGGCCGTGCGGCCGTGCCCAGCGGCGCGTCCACCGGCTCGCGCGAAGCCATCGAGCTGCGCGACGGCGACAAGAGCCGCTACCTCGGCAAGGGCGTGCTCAACGCCGTCAAGAACATCAACACCGAGATCAGCGAAGCCGTGCTGGGCCTGGACGCGGCCGAGCAGAGCTTCCTCGACAAGACCCTGATCGACCTCGACGGCACCGACAACAAGGGCCGCCTGGGCGCCAACGCGATGCTGGCCGTGTCGATGGCCGTGGCGCGTGCCGCGGCCGAAGAATCCGGCCTGCCGCTGTACCGCTACTTCGGCGGCATGGGCGCAGTGCAGCTGCCGGTGCCGATGATGAACGTCATCAACGGCGGCGCGCACGCCAACAACAGCCTCGACCTGCAGGAGATGATGATCATCCCCGTGGGCGCGCCGTCGTTCCGCGAAGCCGTGCGCTGGGGCGCCGAGGTGTTCCACGCGCTCAAGAAGATCCTGCACGACAAGGGCATCAGCACCGCGGTGGGCGACGAGGGCGGTTTCGCCCCCAGCGTCGAGAGCCATGAAGCCGCCATCCAGCTGATCCTGCAAGCGATCGACAAGGCCGGCTACCGCGCCGGCGAGCAGATCGCCCTGGGCCTGGACTGCGCCGCCAGCGAGTTCTACAAGGACGGCAAGTACCACCTCGAAGGCGAAGGCCTGTCGCTGACCGCGCAGGAGTGGACCGACATGATGGCCGCCTGGGTCGACAAGTACCCCATCATCTCGATCGAGGACGGCATGGCCGAAGGCGACTGGGACGGCTGGAAGCTGCTGACCGACCGCCTGGGCAAGAACGTGCAGATCGTCGGCGACGACCTGTTCGTGACCAACACCAAGATCCTGAAGGAAGGCATCGAGAAGGGCATCGCCAACTCGATCCTGATCAAGATCAACCAGATCGGCACGCTGAGCGAAACCTTCGCCGCCATCGAGATGGCCAAGCGCGCGGGCTACACCGCCGTCATCAGCCACCGTTCGGGCGAGACCGAGGACAGCACCATCGCCGACATCGCCGTGGCCACCAACGCCGGCCAGATCAAGACCGGTTCGATGAGCCGCAGCGACCGCATGGCCAAGTACAACCAGCTGCTGCGCATCGAGGAAGACCTCGGCGACGTGGCCGTGTACCCGGGCCGCGCGGCCTTCTACAACCTGCGCTGATCGCCCGTGTTCGGCGTGCGTGGCATCACCCTGGTGCTGGCAGTCCTGCTCGGGCTGGTGCACCTGGAGCTGTGGTTCGGCCACAGCGGCGTGCCACGCGTGATCGAACTCGATCGCCAGGTCGAGGAGCAGCGCGAACGCAACATCGAGGCGCGCATGCGCAACGAGCGCCTCGCCGCCGAAGTTCGCGACCTGCGCGAAGGCCAGGAAACCATCGAGGAGAAGGCCCGCGGCGAGCTGGGCATGATCCGTCCCGACGAGATCCTGGTGCAGTACACCCGACCCCGCTGAGCGGCCGCAAGGCCCCGGCCACACGAGAAGGCGCCGCGAACCGGCGCCTTTTTTCATGGGCGCAGGCGGATCACGCCGGCACGGCCTGCAAGGCGTCGTCCAGCACCTCGACCCAGTGCCGCACCGGCGTCGCGCAGCCGCTCTGCAGGTGCGAGATGCAGCCGATGTTGGCCGACACGATCACCTCGGGCGACTGCGCCTGCAGGTGGCCGAGCTTGCGGTCGCGCAGCTGATACGACAGCTCGGGCTGCAGCACCGAGTAGGTGCCGGCCGAGCCGCAGCACAGGTGGCTCTCCTGCGCCGGCAGGTGCACCTCGAAACCCAGCTCGCGCAGGCCGGCCTCGATGCCGCCCTTGAGCTTCTGGCCATGCTGCAGCGTGCACGGCGGGTGCAGCGCCAGCTTGTGGCGCGGCACGTCGTTGAGCAGCGGCTTGAGCTGCGGCACCAGTTCGGGCAGCAGCTCGCTGAGATCGCGCGTCAGGGCGCTGACCCGCGCGGCGCGGGTGGCGTAGGCCGGATCGGTGGCCAGGTGGCGTCCGTAGTCCTTGACCGTCGCGCCGCAGCCCGAGGCGTTCATCACCAGCGCCTCGACCGGCGCCGAGCCGTCGGTGGGCTCGATCAGCGGCCACCAGGCGTCGATGTTGCGGCGCATGTCGGCCAGGCCGCCGGGGTGGTCGCCCAGGTGATCGCGGATCGCGCCGCAGCAGCCGGCCTTGGGCGCGGTCACCGCCTGGATGCCGGCGGCGTCGAGCACCCGCGCGGTGGCCGGGTTGATGCCCGGGCCCATCGTCGGCTGCACGCAGCCGGCCAGCATCAGCATGCGGCGCGGGTGGCTGCGCTGCGGCCAGCCGCGGGCGTCGCGCGGGCCGGCTTCGGGCACCTTGTTCCTGAGCACCTGCGGCAGCAGCGGGCGCACGATCTGGCCGAGCTTCAGGGCCGGCGCGAACAGCGGCGACGTCAGCCCTTCCTTGAGCAGCCAGCGCTGCGCCTTCTCGGCCAGCGGGCGCTCGACCTCGGCGTCGACCAGCCGGCGGCCGATCTCGACCAGCTCGCCGTAGGGCACGCCCGACGGGCAGGTGCTCTCGCAGTTGCGGCAGGTCAGGCAGCGGTCGAGGTGCTGCTGGGTGCTGCGCGTGGGCGTCTGGCCTTCGAGCATCTGCTTGATCAGGTAGATGCGCCCGCGCGGGCTGTCGAGCTCGTCGCCCAGCAGCTGGTAGGTCGGGCAGGTGGCGGTGCAGAAACCGCAGTGCACGCACTTGCGCAGGATCGCCTGCGCCGCGTCGCCGTCGGGCGTGCCGGCGTATCGGGGGGAGAGTTCGGTTTGCATCGCTCGGTGCCTGGCTCAGAGCCCCGCAGCCAGCCGGCCGGGGTTGAAAAGATGGAGGGGATCGAAGGCGTCCTTGATGCGCTGGTGCACCGCGTGCAGCGGCGCCGACAACTCGGACAGCGCCGGCTGCACGGCGTCGCCGGCCAAGGCGCCGCGCCAGATGCGCGCATGGCCGCCGACCTCGGCCGCCAGCGCGTGCACCAGCGCGGGCGGCGCATCGCTCAGGGCCCAGCGCTGGCCGCCGTGCCACTCGACCAGGCTGTCGCCGACCGCGCCGGGCAGCGCCAGCCGGCCGGTGTGCGGCGGCACCGACAGGCGCCACAGCCGCCGCCCGCGCGGCAGCACGTCGACCAGCAACGGGTGGTTCTGGTCGCGCACGTCGAGCCAGCCACGCTGCGCCAGGTCGTCCGCGATCGGCTCGCCACCCAGCGTGCGCTGCGCCGACGCCACCGCCGCCTGCGCGCCGCTCAGGCGCAGCCACAGCACGCCGCGGCTCCAGGCGCTGGCGCTGATCGGCAGCGGCTTGCGACACCAGGCCTTGAGGCTGGCGAGCGCCTGCGCCTCGTCCATCTCGAAACGCAGCGTGGTGCTCGCCACCGGCCGCGGCAGCACCTTGAGCGAGACCTCGCAGATCACGCCCAGCGCCCCGAAAGAGCCCGCCAGCAGCCGCGAGACGTCGTAGCCGGCGACGTTCTTCATCACCTGCCCGCCGAAGCTCAGCAGATCGGCACGGCCGTCGAGCAGGGTGGCGCCGAGCACGTAGTCGCGCACGCTGCCCACGCTGGCGCGTGCCGGGCCGGCCAGGCCGCTGGCGACCATGCCGCCCACGGTGCCGGCCGACGGGCCATTCACGGCGAACCGCGGCGGTTCGAACGGCAGGCACTGCCCGCACTCGGCCAGTGCCGCTTCCAGCTCGACCAGCGGCGTGCCGGCGCGCACCGTGACGACCAGCTCGCTGGGCTCGTAGGCACTGATGCCGGCGAGTGGGCGCACGTCGAGCCGGCGCAGCGTCGCATCGGTCGGCGGATTCAGGAAGGCCTTGCTGCCGCCGCCGGCAATCTCCAGCGGCGCGCGGTCGGCGATGGCCGCGCGCACGGTCTCTTGCAGCGACTGCAGCGCGGCGTCTTGTCGGATCGTGTTCATGCTTGCTCAGAACCTCGGCAGTTCGGGAAACGGCAACAGGCCGCGCTTGACGTGCATGCGCCCGTATTCGGCGCAGCGGTGCAGCTCGGGCACCGCCTTGCCGGGGTTGAGCACGCCGGCCGGGTCGAAGGCCGATTTCAGCGCCAGCATCTGCGCCAATTCGAGCGGCGAGAACTGCACGCACATCGAGTTGAGCTTCTCGACACCCACGCCATGCTCGCCGGTCACCGTGCCCCCCAGGCGCACGCTGGTCTCGAGGATGTCGGCGCCGAACCGCTCGCAGCGGTGCAGCTGGTCGGGGTCGTTGGCGTCGAACATGATCAGCGGGTGCAGGTTGCCGTCGCCGGCGTGGAAGACGTTGGCGCAGCGCAGCCCGTAGGTCACTTCCATCGCCTCGATCGCCCGCAGGATCTCGGCCAGGCGCTTGCGCGGGATGGTGGAGTCCATGCACATGTAGTCGGGGCTGATGCGCCCGCTGGCCGGGAAGGCGTTCTTGCGCCCGCTCCAGAAACGCAGCCGCTGCGCCTCGTCGCGGCTGACCTCCAACCGGGTCGCGCCGCAGCCGCTCAGCACCTCGCGCATGCGCTCGATCTCCTCGGCCACCTCCTCGGGCGTGCCGTCGCTCTCGCACAGCAGGATGGCGGCGGCGTCGAGGTCGTAACCGGCGTGCACGTAGTCCTCGACCGCCGCGGTCATGCGCTGGTCCATCAGCTCCAGCCCGGCCGGAATGATGCCGGCGGCGATCACCGCGGCCACCGCCTCGCCGGCCGCCTCCACGCTCGCGAAGCTGGCCATGATGCAGCGCGCCAGCGCCGGCTTGGGGATCAGCTTGACCGTCACCTCGGTGACCACCGCCAGCATGCCCTCGCTGCCGACCACCACGCTCAGCAGGTCGAGCCCGGGCGCGTCGGAGGCCAGCGAGCCGAAGGTGATCGGCTCACCCGCTGCGGTGTAGCCCTTGACCTGCAGCACGTTGTGCAGCGTCAGGCCGTACTTGAGGCAGTGCACGCCGCCGGAGTTCTCGGCCACGTTGCCGCCGATGGTGCAGGCGATCTGGCTGCTCGGGTCGGGCGCGTAATACAGGTCGTGCGGCGCGGCGGCCTCGCTGATGGCGAGGTTGCGCACGCCGCACTGCACCACCGCAAAACCGGCTTCGGCGTCGAGCTGGACGATCTTGTTCAAGCGCGCCAGCGACATCGTCACGCCCAGCGCGTGCGGCATCGCGCCGCCGCTCAGGCCCGTGCCCGCGCCGCGCGCCACCACAGGCACGCCCAGCGCGTGACAGGTGCGCAGCACCGCGGCCACCTGGGCGTCGGTCTCGGGCAGCACCACCAGCATCGGGCGCTGGCGGTAGGCGGTCAGGCCGTCGCATTCGTAGGGCGTGGTGTCCTCGTTGCGGCTCAGCAGGCTGCTGGCGGGCAGCACGCCGCGCAGGGCGGCGAGCACCTCGGCCTGGCGGGCGGCGCGCAGCTGCTCCTGCGCCAGTAGCGCCTGTTTCGTTTCGCGTGACGAAGCCGTCGCGTTGTCGGCCTGGACCAGCGCGGTCAGGCTGCCGGTCGATCCACCCGTCGTGTCGCAGGGTGCGGGGCTTTGCATGCCATGTCTCCTCGCCGGGAATCCGGCCGAGGGCGCATGTTGGCCAAGCGCGGGCGTCGTGGCGTGAGAGTTCTTGACGGCGGGCGTGAAGGTTTTTCATCGGGCCGCGTGCGGCGCCCGGCGTCAGAGCTCGTCGATGCGCACCGACACCGGGAAGTGATCGCTGAATCCGTCGATGTCGACGTTCTCGGCCACGTTGCCCTTGGGCAGGCCGAAGCGGATCGGCCCCTCGCCGACGCGGTGGTCGACCATCGGCGGCCAGGCCTCGATGCGCGCCGTCTCGTCGCGCACCCGCAACGGCCCGCTGCCGCCGAGCAGCCCGCGCGAGACCAGGATCTGGTCGAACACATGGCCGTCGCCGTTGAAATAGAGCGTGCCGTCGAGCGTGCGAGGCTTGCCGCGGCGGTCCACCGCCTCCTGCGTCAGGTAGCGCCACGCCAGGTTGAAGAACCGCGCGCTCTGCGTGCGCTGGATGTCGCCGCGCTCGCGCGTGGCCGAGGCGTGATCGGTGATCGAGGCGTCGAACGGGTCGTCGTTGAAATCGCCCATCGCCACCACCGCCACGCCGGCGCCTTTGGCGTCGCGGATGCGCTCGTGCCAGTAGCCGAGCGTCTCGCCGGCGGTGGCGCGGAACCCGGCCGAGTGCTGCGGCCCCTCGCCCGGCTCGCCCGAACGCGACGGCCAGTGGTTGGCCAGCGCCACCAGCTGATGGCCCGCGCGCGTCACGAAGGTGGCCTGCGTGATGTCGCGCGTGCCGGTGCGGCGCATCACCCAATGCGAGAACAGCTCGCCGGGCTGGGCGCTCAGCGTCAGGCTGTCATGGATGAAGGCGGTGTCGATGCCCCGCTGGTCGCGGCTCGAATCGACGTGCACCACCGCGTAGCGCCGGGCCGGCAGCAGGGCGTTGAGCCGGTCGGCCAGGGCCTGCAGCGCGTAGCCGTTCTCGACCTCGCACACGCCCAGCAGGTCGGGGCCGGCGCCGTCCTTCATCTGCACGATCACCGCCGCCAGCTGGTCGAGCTTGCGGTCGAACAGCGCCTGCGTCCAGCCGGCCAGATCGCGCCGCATCGCCGCGGCCAGCCAGGGCTCGCGGCCGGGGTGGCCCTCGGGCGCGAACAGGTTCTCGAGGTTCCAGAAGGCGATCAGGTAGGACATGGGGCGACCCTCGTGCAATGCTGGCGCGATCATCGCGCATCGGCTGCACGCTCTCTACACTGCGGCCCGACCCCGGAACCCCATGCGCCCCACTCCGCCCGATTCACCCGCATCCTCGTCCACATCGTCGTCCCGTACCGCGCTGATCGCCGTCGTCGGCGCACCGGGCAGCGGCCAGGATCGGCTGGTCGCGGCCCTGCGTGCGGCGCTGTCCGACCCGGGCGTGACGGTCAGCGACGACAACGCCCTGGTGCTGGCCTCGCCCCGCCCGATCAGCCTGTGCCTGCTGATGCGCTCGGCCACGCCGGGCGACGGCGTGGAGGCGCAACTGCGCCTGGCCCTGCTGCAGCGCGGCCAGGGTTTCAGCGTGCTGTCGGGCCCACCCGAAGCCCGCCTGGACGCGGCCCTGGCCGCCTGGCGGGCCCATCGGCGCGAGCGCAGCGCCGGCCCGCAGCCGCCCGGCCGCTGGCGCCATCCGTGCGGGCGCTGCGGCGACGGCGACTGCGAGCGCCGCCTGTTCGACTCGTTGCCACGCCCGCGCTGAACCCGCGCCACGGCACGCCGCGACAATGCGCGGATGGATCACAGCTTCGCCTCCGCCCTCCTCCTGCTCCTGCTGGTGCTCGACCCGCTCGGCAGCATCCCCATCTTCATCTCGGTGCTCAAGGGCGTGGCGCCCGAACGGCGCACGCGGGTGGCGCTGCGCGAGGCGCTGATCGCGTTCAGCGTGCTGGCGGTGTTCATGGTCAGCGGCCAGCATTTCCTGACGCTGATGCGGCTGTCCGAACGCTCGCTCGAAGTCGCCGGCGGCGTGATCCTGATCATCATCGCCATCCGCATGATCTTCTCCGGCGGCAGCGAGATCTACAGCCAGGACGGTGAACCGCGCGAGCCCTTCATCTTTCCGCTCGCGGTGCCGCTGCTGGCCGGGCCGTCGGCGATGGCCACCGTGCTGCTGCTGGCCTCGCGCCAGCCCGACCGCCTGCTCGACTGGGCCGGCGCGCTGACCGCCGCGATGGCGATCTGCGCCACGGTGCTGCTGCTGGCCGAGCGCATCCGCAAGCTGCTGGGCGACTCGATGGTCTCGGCGATCGAGAAGCTGATGGGCCTGGTGCTGACCGCGGTGGCGGTCGAGATGATCCTGGCCGGGCTCAAGCGCTACTTCCTGAACCCGCTCTGAGGTCGAAGGACGCGGGCGGCTTCAGGGCAGCAGCGCGCCGCAATGGCGGCAATGCGCCGAATCGCTCTGGTGATCGACGGCGTGGCAGGCCGGGCAGGCCCTGGGCGCAAGCGGCGGCGCTGCACCGCCGCGCCGCTGCGCGCTCATCTCGGCCGTGACGATGCCGGTCGGCACCGCCAGCACGCCCCAGCCCACCAGCATCATCAGCGAAGCGATGAAACGGCCCAGATCGGTCTTGGGCGTGATGTCGCCGAAGCCCACCGTGGTCATCGTCGTGATGGCCCAGTAGATCGACGCCGGGATGCTGGTGTAGCCGTTGCCCGGGCCCTCGACCACGTACATCAGCGTACCCATCACGATCACCACCAGGATCACGAAACCCAGGAACACCGCGATCTTGCGGCCGCTGGCCAGCAGCGCGGTGCTCAGGTAGCGCACCTCGGCGGCGTAGTGCGAGAGCTTGAAGATGCGGATCACGCGCAGCAGCCGCAGGATGCGCACGTCGATCAGCAGGTGCAGATCGGGCACCAGCACCGCCAGCAGCGTGGGCAGGATCGCCAGCAGGTCGACCACGCCGTAGAAGCTCAGCGCGTAGGCGCGCGGGCGTTTCACGCACAGCAGGCGGGCCGCGTATTCGGCCATGAACAGCAGCGTGAACAGCCATTCGGCCACCGTGAACCACGCCGCCCAGCGCTGGTTGAGCGCGGCCACGCTGTCGAGCATGACCACCCCGACGCTGGCCAGGATGGCCCAGATCAGCACCACGTCGAACAGCCGGCCGGCGCGGGTGTCGGACTCGAAGATCACGGTGTAGAGCCGCAGCCGCCAGCCGCCGTCGGGGCGGCCGAAACGATCGGCGTCGATGTGGCTGGCCGAGTCGAGCGCGGGAGGGGTCGTGGCGGTCATCGCGCTTCAGCCCAGATCCGGGTGTTCGAGATAGGCCAGCTCGGCCTCGCTGAAACCCGCCGCCAGCCGCGCCGCGCGGTTGAGCGGCGGGCGCAGCCGCGGCGCCTCGTACTGGCGCACCAGCAGCGGGTAATGCGCCAGCGGGTCCAGCCCGGCGCGCGCGCAGGCCCAGCCGTACCAGCGGTTGCCGATGGCGACGTGGCCGATCTCGTCACGCAGGATCACGTCGAGGATCGCCACCGCGGCATGGTCGCCGGCGCGGCCCAGCTTGGCCTGGATCGGCGGCGTGGCGTCGAGCCCGCGGGCTTCGAGCGTGCGCGGCACCAGCGCCATGCGGGCGATGAAGTCGTGACGGGTCTTGTACGTCATCGTCCACAGGCCGTCGTGGGCCTCGAAGTCACCGTAGGCGTGGCCCAGCGTGCGCAGGTGATCGGCCAGCAGCGTGTGGTGCTCGGCCTCCTCGGCGGCCACGCGCAGCCAGTCGAGGTAGTAGTCGGCCGGCAGGCCGGCAAAACGCCAGACCGCGTCGAGGGCCAGGTTCACGGCGTTGAATTCGATGTGAGCGATCGCATGCAGCAGTGCCGCGCGGCCGATCAGCGTGTTGGGCGAGCGCTGCGCCATGCGCACGTGCGGCACCAGCAGCGGGCGCTGCGGGCGGCCCGGCAGGCCGTCGCGCTCGGCCAGTTCGGCGTGGGGGTCGAGCCCCAGCACGGCCTCGTCGACCGGCAGCCCGAGCGGCGCCGCAGCCTGGGCGCGCGCCCACAGATCACGCACGGCCGCCACCTTGGCGGCGGGTTCATCGAGGCACAGGGCGGCCAGCGCCAGATTTCGCAATTCCATATCCCTACAATTTTGCCTTTGGCGCCCCACATGCCGCCTTGACAGAACACAGCAGGAGCCCCGATGGCCATCTACCAGCTCGGTGACGACACCCCCGAGGTCCACCCCACCGCCTACGTGGCCGACAGCGCCGACGTGATCGGCAAGGTGCACCTGGGCGAGAACAGCAGCGTCTGGTTCGGCGTGGTGATCCGCGGCGACACCGACCACATCCGCATCGGCCGCGGCAGCAACATCCAGGACAACTCGGTGCTGCACACCGACGAAGGCATCGAGCTGGTGATCGGCGAGGACGTGACCGTCGGCCACGGCGTCATGCTGCACGGCTGCCACATCGGCGACGGCGCGCTGATCGGCATCGGCGCCATCGTGCTCAACCGCGCCCGCATCGGCCGCGGCTGCCTGGTCGGCGCGGGCTCGCTGGTGCCCGAGGGCAAGGAGTACCCCGACCACAGCCTGATCATGGGCAGCCCCGCCAAGGTGGTCCGCACGCTCAGCCCCGAACAGGCTGAACGCCTGGCCCACGGCGCCGGCTACTACGCCGCGCGCGGCCGCAGCTACCCCCAGCAATTGAAGAAAGTCGGTTGACCCATGGCCCGATCCAGCGATCCGAAAGACCCGATCCACCCGCAGCTCGACAGCACGCGCTTTGCCGGCGGCGAGCTGCACAAGTTCATCTTCGAAGGCCTGCCGGTGCGCGGCATGATCGTGCGCCTGACCGGCGCCTGGACCGAGATGCTGCAGCGCCGCCAGTCCGCCGGCGGCTACCCCGAGCCGGTGCAGCGCCTGCTCGGCGAGATGTGCGCGGCGGCCACGCTGATGCAGGCCAACATCAAGTTCAACGGCGCGCTGATCCTGCAGATGCAGGGCGACGGCCCGGTCAAGCTGGCGGTGGCCGAGGCGCAGCCTGATCTCGCGCTGCGCGCCACCGCCAGCGTGATCGGCGAGGTGCCCGAAGGCGCCGACATCGCCGCGCTGCTCAACGTCAACGGCCAGGGCCGCTGCGCCATCACGCTCGATCCCAAGGACCGCCACGCCGGCCAGCAGCCCTACCAAGGCGTGGTGCCGCTGCACGGCGACCAGAAAGAGCCGCTCACCCAGCTCAGCGAGGTGCTCGAGCACTACATGCTGCAGTCCGAGCAGCTCGACACCCGGCTGGTGCTGGCCGCCAACGGCCAGGTCGCCGCCGGCCTGCTGATCCAGCGCCTGCCGGTGCAGGGCGAGGGCAACCTGGGCGGGCGCCGCAACGAGGACGACATCGGCCTTGACGAGCACTACAACCGCATCGCCATCCTGGCCGGCACGCTCAAGCAGGAAGAACTGCTGACGCTCGACGTCGACACCCTGCTGCGCCGCCTGTTCTGGGAAGAAGACCTGCGCCGCTTCGAGCCGCAGGCGCCGCGGTTTGCCTGCACCTGCTCACGCGAGCGGGTCGGCCGCATGCTCGTGAGCCTGGGCCGCGCCGAGGTCGACAGCGTCGCGATCGAACGCGGCCAGGTCGAGGTCGGCTGCGAGTTCTGCGGCCTGCAGTACCGCTACGACCCGGTCGACGTGGCCGAGCTGTTCAGCCCGGTGCTGGCGCAGGCGGGCGGCACGCACACGGTGCAGTGAACCCGGCGCCCGACGCACATCACGCGGCCGAGCCGCGCAGCGCGTCGCGCACCAGCTCGTCGATCCGGCCGGTGATGCGCGACAGCTCGCCGGCCACCACCGAGAACTCGCTGCCCGCCTTGCCGGCGTGCGCGGCCACCACCTGGGCATTGAAGGCCACGATGCGCGCCTGCATCGAGATGGCCTCGATCTCGCCCATCACGTCGACCAGCTGCTTGCGTGCCTGCGTGGCCTGGCGCCGCGCCAGGTCTTCGTAGACCTGCGTGATCTGGTTGAGCACCGCCAGCAGCGGCGTGCCGCGCTCGACCAGCTGATCGAGCAGCGCCGGCGCGCCGACCGAGCCGGCAGCGATCGCCTCGTGCACCCGCCTGGCCAGCACGATGAAGGCCTGGATCGTGTCGTGGCCACCGTCCCCGCCACGCGGTCCGGTGGCGTAATAGGCCTGCCTCAACTCGTCGCAGAAGACCCCCGGCAGCGATGAGCCCTGGCCGTCGATCAGAAGCAGATGCGCCTCGCAGAAGGCCGCCAGCGCATCGCGCGACACCTGCAACGCACCCTCGCGCCCCTGCGCGGCCAGCAAGGCGTAGAGCACCAGCCGCTGCGACGTGAAGCGGCGCCGACCCGACAGATTGATCAACCGGCCGAAGACCTCGCCCGACAGCCGGGCCGGCGTGGCCGGGGGTGTATCAGGCAAGCCGATGAGGTGCGCAGGCGCTCGTTGCGGGTGCAGCATGGGTCGACTCCAGGACATCATTGACGCAGCGGCATGAGCCGGCGCGGGGCGCCGAAGGCGCCTGGTGGAGCGAAGCAGGGTCTGTACCTGAACAGGGTTTGGGTGGGGTTTCAGCAGGCTATGCATGCCTCGGGCATGGCAGGTTCGTGAACAGTTGCGCAAGAGCAAGCCGTGGAGGTCAAGGCTGCGCAAAGTGGAAAAACCGCACAGGCGTTACAAAAACGCGGGTCGGGTGGTGCGCGTGGTGAGCCACCTCACGCCTATCCTTTCTGAAAACAAGCTTCCAGGGAGGAGCCAACATGTCGGAGTTCTGGGCACACAGCCCGTCGACCGCATCAAAAGGTTCGGGCCATTTGCTGCACGATCACCTGCAGTCCGTGGCCGAACGGGCGTGCAAAAGTTTCATGCAGCAGCCAGGCAGTGATCTGGCCTACCTTGCCGGGCTGTGGCATGACCTGGGCAAGTACCGCCCCGGCTTCCAGCGCTACATCCGCATGGCGGCTGATGCGCACATCGAAGGCAAGCTGCCCCAAGGAAGCGACAAGAGCCACTCGGCTGCCGGTGCGCTGTGGGCGCTGGAACATCTGTCGAAGCAGCACGGCGCCGAAGGCTGCGTGGCTGCACGGATCCTTCAATACGTGATCGCGGGGCACCACGCCGGGCTCGACAACTGGGACGACGGGCTCAAGCCACGCTTGGCAGGCGCAGACACACATCGAGAATTCACCAGCGCCTTGGACGCACAGCCGCCCGAAGCCGTATTGCGCCCCCCGATCGATCGACCGGCGGTCAAAACCTTGCCCCTGCCGTTCAAGGGGCCGGAAGAAATCCCCGGCCGGTTCGCGCTCTGGGTACGCATGCTGTTCTCGGCCCTGGTCGATGCCGACTTCCTAGATACCGAGGCATTCATGAATCCGACCACAGCGCAGGCCCGCGAGGCTGAGACGCTGCCGATGTGTGCGCTGCTGGCCTGCTTCGACACCTACATGGAACTCAAGGCCGAAACGCTCGTCGCCGCCGGCCTGGCCAACACGCTGGTCAACCGCCGCCGTGCCGAGGTGTTGGCTGCCTGCAGAACCAAGGCGGCCGAAGCACCCGGCACGTTCACCCTGACCGTACCCACAGGCGGTGGAAAGACGCTCGCGGGCCTGGCCTTCGCACTCACCCACGCGGTGCATCACGGCAAGCGTCGGGTCGTGATGGTGATTCCGTACACCAGCATCATCGAGCAGACCGCACAGGTCTACCGCGAGGTGTTCGCCCCGCTGGGTGACGAGGTCGTGCTCGAACACCACAGCAACGCCGAGTCCGACGAGCGCGACGAAACCTCGCGCTCGCGCCTCGCCTGCGAGAACTGGGACGCACCGGTGATCGTCACCACCAGCGTGCAACTGTTCGAGAGCCTGTTCGCCCGCAAGACCTCGCGCTGCCGCAAGCTGCACAACCTGGCGCACAGCGTGCTGGTGATCGACGAGGCCCAGCTACTGCCGGTGCAGTACCTGCAGCCGGTGGTCGACGTGCTGCGTCTGCTCGTCCGCGACCACGGCGTGACCGTCGTTCTGTGTACCGCCACCCAGCCGATGCTGACCGAACAACGCCACTTCGGCGGGCGTGGCCTGCGCGGCTACCAGAGCGGCGAGGTGCGCGCCATCATCGACGACGAGGCCGGGCTCTACAAAGCCTTGCAACGCGTGCGTGTGCACCTGCCGTCGGACCTGACAACACCTCAGCCCTGGGACGCCACGGCGCAGGCCCTGCAACAACACGACGCCGTGCTCACCATCGTCAGCCGCCGGGCTGACGCACGAGATCTGTATGACCGCCTGAAACGCGAGCTACCCACCGGCGCGCGCGGCCTGCACCACCTGTCGGCCTTGATGTGCGCCCAGCACCGCAGCGAGGTGATCGCCGACATCAAGGCGGCACTGGTCATACGACGCGAGGCACTGGCATGCGGCGATGCAGCCGAGCCGGTGCGCGTGGTCAGCACTCAATTGGTGGAAGCAGGTGTCGACCTCGATTTCCCGGTGGTCTATCGCGCGCTGGCCGGGCTCGACTCGATCGCTCAGGCCGCCGGCCGCTGCAATCGCGAGGGCCGGCTTGCGATGGGCGAGGTGCATGTCTTCGTGCCGCCCAAGGCGCCGCCAGCCGGTTTGATGCGCCAAGCCGCACAAACCTGCGCGCTGGTGTGGGATGACATCGGCGACACCGATCCGCTGGCACTCGACCGCGTCTCGCGTTACTTCGCTCACCTGTACGGCAATGCCAACACGCTGGACATCGGCGACGTCTGCGATGCGCTGCGTCTGACAGTGGACACCCAGGCCTGGACGCTGCCGGTGCGCTTTCGCGACGCGGCCGAGAACTTCCGCCTCATCGACAACGAAGAGGCCGCCACGGTCATCGTGCGCTACCGCAGCCCGCGCTGCCGCGACAACGTCGACCAGCTGATCGCGATGCTCGAACGCGACGGACCGCAGCGCTGGCTGATGCGCAAGCTGCAGCGTTACGGCGTGACGATCTATCGCCATGCCCTGCAGCGCCTGCTGGCCTGTGGCGACATCAGCGAACTGGCCGGTGTGCCCGGTCTCTACGTGCAGACCGAATCCGATGTGTTCTACGACCCGGTGCTCGGCGTCCAGGTCGGCGGCGCTCCGGGTGACCCGGCTGCCTTTGTGTTTTGAATCTCAACGTCATCAGGGAGGCCCATCAATGCTGAGCTTTTGTCTCGATGTCCGCGGCGACTACGCCTGCTTCACTCGCCCGGAGATGAAGGTCGAACGCGTGTCCTACGACTTCATCACCCCCTCAGCCGCCCGTGCGGTGTTCGAGTCCATCCTGTGGAAGCCAGAGATCCGCTGGGTGGTCGAGAAGATCGAGATCCTCGCGCCGGTACGCTGGATCAGCGTGCGGCGCAATGAGGTGGGTGCGGTGGTGTCGACCCGCAACGTACAGAACGCCATGCAAGGCGGCTCGGCCGTTTTGGGCCTTTACGTCGAGGAGGAGCGCCAGCAACGCGCCGGCCTCTTCCTGCGTGACGTGGCTTATCGATTGCACGCACGCATCGAGTCGGTCAAGGGCGAGGCACTGACCAACCCGGCCAAATACGCGGACATGTTCGGTCGTCGTGCCAGCAAGGGCCAGTGCGTCAATCAGCCCTATCTCGGTTGCCGCGAGTTCGACGCGCGCTTTCGGCTGGTGACGAACCCGACTGGAGAGCCGGAGCCGCTTTCCAGCCTCGACGGTGATTTCGGCTGGATGCTCTACGACATGGACTTCACCCGCCCGTCCGACCCGCGACCGATGTTCTTCCGCTCCCAGGTGCAACGCGGCGTAGTGGATCTGACGCGCGCGGAGGTACGTTCATGATCCTGCAGGAACTGGTGCGCTACTACGACCGCGCAGGCGACCTTGCGCCCGAGGGCTGGGAATGGAAGCGCATTCCCTACGTGATCGAGATCCGGGCCGATGGGACGTTCATACAACTCACGTCCTTGCGGACCGGTGCCAAGAGTTCGGAAGTCAAGGCAAGCCTCGTCCCCAAGTCGGAGAACCGCCAAGGAACCAAGGCGTACGAGAAGCCCAACCTGCTCTGGGATCATTACGGCTTCGTGCTTGGACACGCCAAGTCGGACAAGGCTACGGATGTTCTTACGGCACAGCGACAGCATGAGCACTTCGTCAAACGCATCGACGCGCTGATCGACATCGGCGTAGACGACCCGGGCCTGCGCGCAGTCGCAAGTTTTCTGCACGGTGATGTGCGCGAACGGGTTCATCACGATCCACTGTGGGCTGAATGCATCAAGGTCCCAGGTTGCAACTTCACGTTCCGCCTGGCTGGTGACGACGTTCTAGTCGTCCAGCGGGATGCCGTTCGCGCAGTGGTCGATCGGCGACCTGTTGCTGACCCCGCGACGGCCGGCACGGACCTCGCCCGATGCCTGGTAACAGGCGAACTGGCTGCGATAAAAGCGCTGCATTTCCCGATCGCGGGCGTGTGTGAAAAGCCGGCGCCGATGGCTGCGGTGAATGATGGCGTCAGTCCGGCGTACTCGTCATTCGGAAAGTCACAGGGCTTCAACTTCCCGGTCGGCGAGGCAGCAGTCTTCAAATACACGACGGCGCTCAATCGGCTCTTGCAGCCCGGTTCGCGTCAGCGCCTGAAGGTAGGAGATACGGCGACCGTCTTCTGGGCGCAGTCGGCCGATGACGAGGATGTCGAAAACAGCTTTGCAGCCTTGTTCGATGAGATACCGGACGACCCCAACGCCCACACCAATCAGGTCCGGGCGCTGTTTGCTTCCATTGAGTCAGGACGATTTGACGGTGCCCCCGGGGGGCGAATCTTCTTCGTACTCGGCCTGGCACCAAACTCGGCACGAGTCGTGGTTCGGTTCTGGCAAGCCGCTGCGTTGCGGGATGTTGCACATCGAGTCAAGGAATGGTTTGACGACTTGGATCTGATCCACGCGCCCACCGAGCCACCGCATCCAGCCCTGTACCACCTATTGCGTTCCGTGGCTCTGAATCGGGAGGCCAAGAATGTCCCGCCTAACCTAGGCGGCGAGGTCATGCGCGCCATCTTGAGCGGCGGGCCTTTCCCGACAACCTGGCTAAACGCCGCCGTGGTGCGCTGCCGCGCCGAGCGTGAGGTGCCCTACCTGCGCGCGGCGGCCATCAAGGCCTGCCTGAACCGTTCAATCCGATTCCAACAGCCCACTTCAGAGGAGGTCTATACCGCCATGCTCGACGCACAGAACCCAAACGCGGCCTATCGGCTCGGCCGCCTGTTCGCCACGCTGGAAAAGATCCAGGAGGAAGCCAGCCCAGGCCTGAACGCCACGATCCGCGATCGCTACTACGGTGCGGCTTCGAGCACACCCGTTGCGGTGTTCACCACGCTGCTGCGGCTGAAGAACCACCACCTTGCCAAGCTCACGAACCGCGGCCGGGCGACCAACTTCGAAAAGCTGGTCGGCGAGATCATGGACGGCATCGCCGACTTTCCGTTGCATCTGACGCTGCCCGATCAGGGCCGCTTCGCGCTGGGTTACTACCACCAGCGCCAGTCTTTTTTCACCAAGAATGAGACCGACGCGCCTGCGGCGGCGATAGCCACCGAACGCCCCGTTCAAACCAGTCTGATCTGAACCACTGAACCATCAAGGAGGAAACCATGTCACTGAACCACCGCTACGACTTCGTTCTGCTCTTCGACGTGAAGGACGGCAACCCCAATGGCGACCCGGACGCCGGCAACCTGCCGAGGCTCGACGCCGAGACCGGACACGGTTTGATGACCGATGTGGCGCTCAAGCGCAAGGTGCGTAACTACGTGGGCCTCGTCCACGGAGAACAGCCACCGCACGAGATCTACATCAAGGAAAAAGCCATCCTGAACAAGACGCACGAACGCGCTTATGTTGCCGTCGGCGCGGGTGACTCGCTCAAAGGCGAGGACAAGAAGCGCAAAGGTGGCGGCGACGTCGTGGACAAAGCGCGCGAATGGATGTGCGCCAACTTCTTCGATGTGCGGACCTTCGGTGCAGTCATGTCCACTGGCGTGAATTGTGGTCAGGTGCGCGGCCCGGTGCAGATGACCTTTGCCCGCTCGATCGAGCCCATCGTCGCGCTGGAACATTCCATCACCCGCATGGCCGTCGCCACCGAAGCCGAGGCCGAGAAACAAGGTGGCGACAACCGCACCATGGGCCGCAAGCACACCGTGCCCTACGGCCTGTATCGTTCACATGGTTTCATCTCGTCCTTCCTCGCCAGACAGACCGGCTTCTCCGACGGCGATCTGGAACTGGTGATGACGGCACTGAAGGACATGTTCGAACACGACCGCTCTGCCGCACGCGGGCAGATGGCCACCCGTGGGCTGTACGTGTTCAAACACGACAGCGAGTTGGGCAATGCTTCCGCACACAGCCTGTTCGACCGACTGACGGTGACACCCAATGCCCCAGGCACGCCAGCGCGGGACTTCGGCGCCTACAGGGTGCTATTCGATGGTCAACCGATTGCAGAAGGCGCCAGCATGCAAGCCGCGCCTGGCGTGACCTTGATGCGTCGCTGCTGATCGGCCCAAGCGGGCGGCTACACCCGCCCCACCCAAAACCCAGGTCGCTGCCGCTGGCCGACCACCGCGATCACGCGCACGGTGTCATCCGTCCAGCGGTAAACCAAGGAGACCGGAAACCGATGGATCGGCAGGATGCGGGTACCGGCCCGAGCCGGTGTGCCCAGCCCGGGCGACGATTCGATGCGGGCCAATGCATGCGCGATTTCTTCTTGCAGTGCCAGCGCGGCCAGCCAGGCGTCCTGATCGATGTACCAGTCTGCTATCTGACTGGCGTCAGCCCAAGCTTCATCGCTGAGACTGACGATCATGCTGCCCGTCACGTCGCAGCAGGACGGCGGCTCTGGATGTGCGCGGCCAGCTTGGCCATCGCTTCTTCAGCAGGCATGAAACGGGAACGCCCCGCCTCCATCGCGGCCACCCGCCGGTCGATTTCAGCCTCCCACGCCGGATGCAGCGATGGCGCGTATTGCGCGCTCACCAGCAGGCGCTCGGCCAGCAAGGATCGCTCCTCGGGCGACAGCTTCATCGCTTCGGCTTCGACGAGATCCAGCGGCGTGGGCATGGGCAACTCCTGGTCAACTTTCGCCACAGTTTAAGGCGCACCTTCCGTCGAGAAAAACCATGACCGAAGAACCCGACCCCCTCCCTCTCTCGGCCCTGCAGCATTGGGCCTACTGCCCACGCCAATGCGGCCTGATCCACCTCGAACAAGCCTTCGACGACAACCTGCACACGCTGCGTGGCCAGGCCGTGCACAAGCAGGTCGATCAACCCGGCATGGAAATCCGCAAGGGCCTGCGGGTGGAGCGTGCGCTGCCGGTCTGGCACGACACCCTGGGCCTGATCGGCAAGACCGACGTGGTCGAGTTCGAACCCGACGGCAGCCCCTATCCGGTCGAATACAAACACGGCTCGCGCCACAAGGCCGCAGACATCGCTGCGGCTGACGATCTTCAATTGGCCGCCCAGGCGTTGTGCCTGGAGGCGATGAGCGGTCACCCGGTACCCGAGGGCGCGATCTTCTACGCCAGTTCCAAGCGCCGCCGGGTGGTGCCGATCAGCACCGAACTGCGCCAGCAGGTGGCCGACACCGCGGCAGCCATCCGCACCATGTTGACCGGCGGCACGCTGCCGCCACCCACCACCGACGAGCGGCGTTGCAAAGGCTGCTCGCTGCGCGACCGCTGCCAGCCTGAAGCCTGGCGGCAGATGCACACCGGCGTCGATGTGCGCGCCCGACTGTTCGACCCGGAGCTTTGATGCAACTCCTCAACACCCTCTACATCACCCTGCCCGACAGCTACCTGCGGCTCGACAACGACACCCTGCGCGTGGTCGACGAAGACAAGGAAACCCGCCTGCGCGTGCCGCTGCACCATCTGCAGGCGGTGGTGTGTTTCGGCCACGTCGGCCTGAGCGCCAAGCTGATGCACCGGCTGGCCGAAGACGGCATCGCCCTCGTGCTGCTCGATGCCAACGGCCGCTTCAAGGCGCGGCTGGAAGGCGAGACCAGCGGCAACGTGCTGTTGCGCCGCGCCCATCACCAGGCGGTCGACAGCGCCGCGTTCACGCTCGAAGCGGCTCGTTGCATCGTGGCCGGCAAGCTGCGCAACCAGCGCCAGGTGCTGCTGCGCGGCGCCCGTGAATCGAAGGATCCGGGTGAAGAAGCCCAGCTCACCCGCGCCGCACAAGACCTGGCGGCCAGCCTGCGCGCACTGCCCGCGGCGGCCGATCTCGACGTCCTCCGCGGCATCGAGGGCGAGGCCGCGCGCACCTACTTTGCCGCGCTCAACCTGCTGGTACGTGCCGACCGGCGCGATCATTTCCAGATGAACGGCCGCAGCCGCCGCCCGCCGCGCGACCGCATGAACGCGCTGCTCAGCTTCTTCTATGCAATGTGGATGAACGACTGCCGCAGTGCCATCGAGGCCGCCGGGCTCGATCCGCAGATGGGCTTTCTGCATGCACTGAGGCCGGGGCGCGCGGCGCTGGCGCTCGATCTGATGGAGGAGTTTCGCCCGTTCGCCGACCGGCTGGCGCTCACGCTGGTAAACCGCGCGCAGGTCAACGAAGACGACTTCGTGGAGCGTGAAGGCGGCGCCGTACTGCTGGAGGGCGATGCGCGCAAGGCGGTGGTGGTGGCGTATCAGGAGCGCAAGCAGGAGGAGTTGACACACCCGCTGCTGGCCGAAAGCGTTCCGCTCGGACTGGTGCCGCTGGTGCAGGCGCGGTTGCTGGCGCGCCATGTGCGCGGCGAGGCGCCGAGTTACGTGCCATTTGCGATGCGCTGAAGGGAGACGGCCATGCTCGTGATCGTCTGCTACGACGTCAACACCGAAGACCGCGCCGGCCGCCGTCGCCTGCGCCGCGTCGCGCGGGTGTGCGAAGGCACCGGCCAGCGGGTGCAGAAATCGGTCTTCGAATGCCAGGTGAACCTGGCCCAGATGGAAGACCTGGAGCGCCGCCTGCTCAACGAGATCGACCTCGACACCGACTGCCTGCGCCTGTACCGCATGGCCGACACCCGTGGCTGCGAGGTACGCGAACATGGCAAGTTCAAGGCCACCGATTTCGAGGATCCGCTGGTTCTATGATCGTCTTCGCGCGAACCCCGAGTGACCTCCCCGGCCACCTCAGGGTTCGCGCAAGCCGCAAGTCCCTGTCCCGCAAGGAAAAGCATGCAGCGGTCATCGCTGATGGCTCTGAATCGCAAGGAACCGCCGTCCAGGTTCGCGCGCAACGCGCAAGTTGGGCAAGGTTTTCAAGGACTTGGACACGCGGAGTCGCTCGCCGGGAAACTGGCGGGCGTGGATTGAAACTGCCGCCGGCTGGATTGAGCGGCGATCCAACGTCGTCGCTCGCCGGGAAACTGGCGGGCGTGGATTGAAACGGTTTGCATCAGCGGCACCCCAGGCGGGTAGCGATGTCGCTCGCCGGGAAACTGGCGGGCGTGGATTGAAACTGCGCCTGGCCGCCTCAGGCGCCACTGTGACTGGGTCGCTCGCCGGGAAACTGGCGGGCGTGGATTGAAACCTCGCCCTTGGTGAAGGGCGGCAGGTCATGCAAGGTCGCTCGCCGGGAAACTGGCGGGCGTGGATTGAAACGACAAGTCGAGCGTGCTCTGCACGCGGCGCAGGGGTCGCTCGCCGGGAAACTGGCGGGCGTGGATTGAAACAGCCAGCCAGCGGCCACAGAGACCAACCCCAAGGAGTCGCTCGCCGGGAAACTGGCGGGCGTGGATTGAAACGCCAGCCCAGATTACGCCACCTGCCCACGCACCGGTCGCTCGCCGGGAAACTGGCGGGCGTGGATTGAAACATGATCACCAACAGCGGCAGCGGCAAGAACAGCCCGTCGCTCGCCGGGAAACTGGCGGGCGTGGATTGAAACGCGGAAATGATCCTCGGCAGCATGCCGCCCAGCACGTCGCTCGCCGGGAAACTGGCGGGCGTGGATTGAAACCAAGACCTCACCCCCACATAGGAGCCCCCATGGCCGTCGCTCGCCGGGAAACTGGCGGGCGTGGATTGAAACGCGGCCACCACGATACGTGATCGTGCCGCCGAAAGTCGCTCGCCGGGAAACTGGCGGGCGTGGATTGAAACGGCGCACTTCTCGCCCTCGACCACCACCACCGGCCGTCGCTCGCCGGGAAACTGGCGGGCGTGGATTGAAACATGGTGCACAACAGCTGGACGCTGGCCTACGGCAAGTCGCTCGCCGGGAAACTGGCGGGCGTGGATTGAAACTCGCCCTTGGAGTTGATGCGCTCGAACCGCGCCAGGTCGCTCGCCGGGAAACTGGCGGGCGTGGATTGAAACACCGGCAACAACTTCACGGATCAGAAGGGCGGCTGGGTCGCTCGCCGGGAAACTGGCGGGCGTGGATTGAAACAGATGCAGCTTGGCCTCGGCCAGCGTGATGCACGGTCGCTCGCCGGGAAACTGGCGGGCGTGGATTGAAACAAGCGCACCGGCCGCATCGCGTTCACCGGCCCCGGTCGCTCGCCGGGAAACTGGCGGGCGTGGATTGAAACACCGTGCAGCCCGAGGTGGCGCAGCAGGTGATCGAGTCGCTCGCCGGGAAACTGGCGGGCGTGGATTGAAACCCTGTCATGGTAATCCCCTGCGCAAGCGCCCCTTTGTCGCTCGCCGGGAAACTGGCGGGCGTGGATTGAAACCGCGTCACCGCCGGCGCCAAGCCCTGCGGCCTGCTGTCGCTCGCCGGGAAACTGGCGGGCGTGGATTGAAACCGACGTTTTCGCGGCAGATCACGAATGGTCGGCTAGTCGCTCGCCGGGAAACTGGCGGGCGTGGATTGAAACCGTCTCCGCTCGGGCGCAAAACATCATGACTCGTGGGTCGCTCGCCGGGAAACTGGCGGGCGTGGATTGAAACCTGACGCCCTACGGCATCTACCCCCACAACGCCAGTCGCTCGCCGGGAAACTGGCGGGCGTGGATTGAAACCCGTCATGACCACCGCCGTTCTCGACGCCCCCGTCGTCGCTCGCCGGGAAACTGGCGGGCGTGGATTGAAACAACAAGCACCTCCGCATATTGGTGGAGATGGATGGGTCGCTCGCCGGGAAACTGGCGGGCGTGGATTGAAACCCTTTCAATCTTCAACCCGCCCAACTGAGCAGTGTCGCTCGCCGGGAAACTGGCGGGCGTGGATTGAAACTCGATCACGATCCCGCTGGCGGCCGGTGAAACGCTGTCGCTCGCCGGGAAACTGGCGGGCGTGGATTGAAACCGGCGGCGTTGCGCACGGGCGCCACCAGCACCGGGTCGCTCGCCGGGAAACTGGCGGGCGTGGATTGAAACACCGACATCACCAAGCCGATCTCCGAAGCCGAGGACGTCGCTCGCCGGGAAACTGGCGGGCGTGGATTGAAACTGCTGCTGCCGTCTCGGTTATCACGACAGCACTGCGTCGCTCGCCGGGAAACTGGCGGGCGTGGATTGAAACACGCTGCCCGCGGTGCTGACCGGCCTGACAGCCGGTCGCTCGCCGGGAAACTGGCGGGCGTGGATTGAAACATCTCGTTGATCTGCTCGATCGCCAGATCGCGGGGTCGCTCGCCGGGAAACTGGCGGGCGTGGATTGAAACCGACCATTGCGAGGATGTGCTCGCAATGGTCTTGGGTCGCTCGCCGGGAAACTGGCGGGCGTGGATTGAAACCGTGCCAAGGATGCCGCATACCTGCAGCTGCGCATGTCGCTCGCCGGGAAACTGGCGGGCGTGGATTGAAACACGGCACCACCGCCAACGCGGCGGGTGCTGTAGAACGTCGCTCGCCGGGAAACTGGCGGGCGTGGATTGAAACCAGTTGTAGTGTCCTGCGGCACGCGCACATCATGGTCGCTCGCCGGGAAACTGGCGGGCGTGGATTGAAACGCGCATGTGATCGATGAGGCGGTGGCGATGGGCAAGTCGCTCGCCGGGAAACTGGCGGGCGTGGATTGAAACATGCAGCCGAGGCGATCCGGGTTGGCAGTACAAGGTCGCTCGCCGGGAAACTGGCGGGCGTGGATTGAAACCAGTTATTGCCATCTGGACGACCGAAGCAAGAACGTCGCTCGCCGGGAAACTGGCGGGCGTGGATTGAAACGATGCGCAGGTAGCCTGGGTGACCGGCTCGCTGTCGTCGCTCGCCGGGAAACTGGCGGGCGTGGATTGAAACGTATCGAGCCGGTTGATGCCGAGCTTGCTGGGCAGTCGCTCGCCGGGAAACTGGCGGGCGTGGATTGAAACCACGCCAACCACGGCAACCTGGCCGGCGCCGGTGCGGGTCGCTCGCCGGGAAACTGGCGGGCGTGGATTGAAACGCAATGGCGCAGGACACCCCGCGCCGCCCATCGCGTCGCTCGCCGGGAAACTGGCGGGCGTGGATTGAAACATCGTCACGCATTCGGTACCGCCGGAAACCAGGAGTCGCTCGCCGGGAAACTGGCGGGCGTGGATTGAAACATCGCTTGCGCAGCAACTGGGCACTGATGAGCTTGTCGCTCGCCGGGAAACTGGCGGGCGTGGATTGAAACTTGGCTGAGGGCGGCCGTATGAGGCTTCGTGCTGGTCGCTCGCCGGGAAACTGGCGGGCGTGGATTGAAACTTCCCGTTGTCGGTACTGTCATTGCTGGCGTTGAGGTCGCTCGCCGGGAAACTGGCGGGCGTGGATTGAAACATCGCCAAGGAGATCGACATGACCGGCGCCAAGAAGTCGCTCGCCGGGAAACTGGCGGGCGTGGATTGAAACCTCTTGGGCATGGTCACGCCTATCGCTCGTCGTGTCGTCGCTCGCCGGGAAACTGGCGGGCGTGGATTGAAACATCCGAATGTGCGTGCGCTCGTCGGTCGTCATGTCCGTCGCTCGCCGGGAAACTGGCGGGCGTGGATTGAAACCTGTGCTGCCTGCTCATCGGCCGCCTCGACTGGCGTCGCTCGCCGGGAAACTGGCGGGCGTGGATTGAAACAATGCTTCGCACCTCGTCCTGCGTCATCCAGGCGGTCGCTCGCCGGGAAACTGGCGGGCGTGGATTGAAACGCCAGCAAGCTGGTCGAGGAAGGCCTGCCGCTGGTCGCTCGCCGGGAAACTGGCGGGCGTGGATTGAAACCGACGCCGCCGATCGTGATCGTGATCTGCATGCCGTCGCTCGCCGGGAAACTGGCGGGCGTGGATTGAAACAGCGCGCGTACACGCGGTACATGTCGAGCAGGCCCGTCGCTCGCCGGGAAACTGGCGGGCGTGGATTGAAACACGAAGTTGCTCGGTGGAGTAGCGCATCACGCGGCGTCGCTCGCCGGGAAACTGGCGGGCGTGGATTGAAACGACGTCTGCAGAAGATAGCGAATAGCGCGACTCATGTCGCTCGCCGGGAAACTGGCGGGCGTGGATTGAAACAGCTCGGCCGAAGGCTCGCCCGACAAGCTGCAATCCGTCGCTCGCCGGGAAACTGGCGGGCGTGGATTGAAACATTCGATCAGTCGATTGCGAATATCAAGGCGATCGTCGCTCGCCGGGAAACTGGCGGGCGTGGATTGAAACTGCAGGCTGATTCGGCCATTGCAGACGGCGTGAAGGTCGCTCGCCGGGAAACTGGCGGGCGTGGATTGAAACACCACTCGATCATCGAGCGCCACAAGACGATCAAGTCGCTCGCCGGGAAACTGGCGGGCGTGGATTGAAACGTGCCGTAGCCGAGCGAGACGAGGCCCTTCAGGTCGTCGCTCGCCGGGAAACTGGCGGGCGTGGATTGAAACGAGGTACTCACTGGCTCCGGCTCCGGGCCACAGGCCGTCGCTCGCCGGGAAACTGGCGGGCGTGGATTGAAACAAGTTCAAGGAAAAGTTCGGCTACGAGCCGAAGGGTCGCTCGCCGGGAAACTGGCGGGCGTGGATTGAAACAGACTGGGCGCCTGGCTGTGGGAAGCCACGCACCGTCGCTCGCCGGGAAACTGGCGGGCGTGGATTGAAACTTGGCCAGGGTGAAGACCTCGTCGGTCTGCACGGCGTCGCTCGCCGGGAAACTGGCGGGCGTGGATTGAAACCACCGAGAGGTGCTCGGCGTCGACCTTGGCGCCGTGTCGCTCGCCGGGAAACTGGCGGGCGTGGATTGAAACCGATCGCGCACGCGGTGCACCGGCAGCCGGCCAGCGTCGCTCGCCGGGAAACTGGCGGGCGTGGATTGAAACTTTGCGATGTACTTCGCGACGTAGCCGGCTGCGCTGCTCAACCGCCCATGAGTCTGACTCAACTGCACCCACAACTGCCCCGCACACCGAACAATCTTCCCCAACCGCCCCCCCCCCCGCCCTGCCCCTGCCCCCCTCGACACTTCAGAATCAACCGCAGACGTCAGTCGAACAGGCCCTGCCGTTTGGGCAACTTCACGACGACGTGCATGCAACACGGGGTGCGCGCAGGCCAATGGACTTGGCCGGTCGGGCAAGCTGAGCGCCGGGTTTGACCAACATGACCTTCCGTTTGCCAAACAAGACCTGCGTGCGAGGGCACACCGGGGTCGATGTGCATACAACAAGACCCGCGGTGTGACCCCCATCGATGCTCCGTTTGCCAAACGGGAGGTCGAGTTCATCAAACCCGGGGTCGATGTGCAGTCACATCGTGCTGCGGTGTGCCTGCACACCGTGCTCGTGTTTGGCAACTCCGTGGTCCATGTGCCCTTGCACGCAGCGCCTGTTTGCCAAACCCGAGCCCTTGTTTCAGGACATTGCCGCGCCGGTGATCAAACCCGAGGCCGGGTTGCGCATGCGCAGCGGGGGGATTGCCGCGCAGGATCGTCCGGTCAGGCGCGGCAGGCGGGCGATCCCGCGATCTAATCCGGGGCATGGATTCATTGACACAACTCGTGCTGGGTGCCTCGGTGAGCATGGCGGTGATGGGCCGCGCGGCGCGGCCCGCCAAGGCCGCGGCCTGGGGCGCCCTGGCGGGCACCTTGCCCGATCTGGACGTGCTGATCGACCAGGGCGATCCGATCCTCGACATGGTGCTGCACCGTGCCGAGTCGCATGCGCTCTTCTGGCTCACGCTGTTTTCGCTGCCGTTTGCACTGGCCGTGGCCCGTTGGCACGGCGAGACCGATCGATGGCGGCGCTGGTGGGCCGCGCTCTGGCTGGCGCTGGTGACCCATCCGCTGCTGGACCTGCTCACCATCTACGGCACCCAGGTGCTGCTGCCGTTCACGAATCAGGCCTGGGGACTGGGCAGCGTGTTCATCATCGACCCGATGGTCACCGTGCCCTGGGCGGTGGGCGTGGTGGCGGCGCTGCGCGCGGCCTCGCCCGAACGCGCCCGCCGGGCCAACGTCGTGGGCCTGTCGCTCGGCCTGGCCTACCTCGGCTGGGGCGCCGCGGTGCAGCAGCACGTGCTGGCGAAGGCGCGGGATTCGCTGCGGGCGCAGGGGCTGCCGGCCGAGCAGGTGCTGGCCACGCCGACGCCCTTCAATTCGGTGCTGTGGCGGGTGGTGTCGGTGGGCAACGGACAGTTCCACGAGGGCTTCCACTCGCTGCTGGACGGACCTGGGCCGATCCGATTCGACCGCTTCGACCAGGGCCGGCCGCTGGCGCAGGCGTTGCAGGCCCATGACGGACTGACGCGCATCCGCAGGTTCAGCGACGGCTTCTGGGCCTTGCAGGCGCATCCGGACGGGCAGCTGCTGCTCTCCGACCTGCGCATGGGCCAGCAGCCCCATTACGTGTTCCGCTTTGCCATCGCCCGGCGTGACGAGGCCACCGGCACATGGTTGCCGATGGCACGCGCGGAATCGGCCGGCAGCCGCGCGCCGTTCGCGCCCAGCGTGTCGTGGCTGTGGCGCCGCATGGGCGGCGTGCCGGTCGCACCGCCGCGCTGAAGGCACACGGGGATCGTGCGCAATTACACTGTTTCGTTGTCTGCCGCATGCGGCGGCGGCGTACCCCTACCGCGGCACCACTGCCCCCACCCCCCACCCCCACACCTTTACCAAGGATGCCCATGACCCGCTGGACCACGCGTCGTTTCCTGAAGACCGCCGGCTTCGTTGCCGCCGCCCTCGTGCTCGTCGCCTGCGGCAAGAAGGAAGAAGCCGCCGCGCCGGCTGCCTCGGCCGCAGCCGCGCCCCCGCCGCCGCCCGCCAAGGTCTACGTGGTGGGCACCGACGCCGCCTACGCACCGTTCGAGCTGCAGAACGAGAAGGGCGAGATCGTCGGCTTCGACATCGACGTGGTCACGGCCATCGCGGCCAAGGCCGGCATCGAGGTCAAGTTCGTCAACACGCCGTGGGAAGGCATCTTCAACGCGCTCGGCCAGGGTGACCGCGACGCGCTGGTGTCGTCGATCACGATCACCGAGGAGCGCAAGCAGACGATGGATTTCAGCGCGCCGTACTTCGATGCGCAGCAGCTGATCGCCGTCAAGGACACCTCCAAGGTGGCCAAGTTCGCCGACCTGAAGAAGCTCAAGGTGGGCGTGCAGACCGGCACCACCGGCGACGAGGTGGTGACCAAGCTGCTGGGCAAGAACAGCACCAACATCAAGCGGTTCGAGTCGACCCCGCTGGCCCTGAAAGAGCTGCAATCGGGCGGCGTCGACGCGGTGGTGGCCGACAACGGCGTGGTGATCCACTACGTGGCCAACAACCCGGCCGACAAGTTCAAGACGGTGGCCGACAACACCAGCTTCGCGCCCGAGCAGTACGGCATCGCCGTCAAGAAGGGCAACGCCGAGCTGCTGGAGAAGATCAACAAGGGCCTGGCCGACATCAAGGCCGACGGCACCTACGACAAGATCTACGCGCAGTATTTCGGTGCGGCGCCGGCAGCGGCCGAGGCCGCGGCTTCGAAGTAAGCACGACGACAGCGCAAGCCGGGGCCACCCCCTGCTTGCCGCGGGCATGCATCTGGAGACATCACAGTGGATCTGCGTTGGGAAATCCTGGCCGGCTACGGCCCCTTGTTCGTCGAGGGCATCCTGATGACGATCAAGCTCACGCTGGTCGCGATCGGTGTCGGGCTGGCGCTGGGGGTGCTGTTCGGGCTGATCAGCAGCTCGCGCGACGCACCCCGGCCGCGCTCGGCCGCCGCCGTGCTGGGCATGAAGCTGCTGCGCGGCTTCACGGTGGGCTACGTGACCTTCTTCCGGGGCACGCCGCTGTTCGTGCAGATCCTGCTGGTGCACTTTGCCTTGATGCCCGCGCTGATCCACCCCGATCACGGCTGGCTGCTGGCCGGCGAATCGGCGCGCACCTTCCGCCAGGAGCACGGTGCGTTCTTCTCGGGCTGCCTGGCGCTGAGCCTGAACGCGGGCGCCTACATCAGCGAGATCTTCCGCGCCGGCATCCAGAGCATCCACCGCGGCCAGACGCAGGCGGCCTACAGCCTGGGTTTCACGCACGCGCAGAGCATGCGGTTCGTGGTGCTGCCGCAGGCCTTCCGGCGCATGGTGCCGGCGCTGGTCAACGAGGGCGTCACGCTGATCAAGGATTCGTCGCTGGTCTCGGCCATCGGCCTGGCCGAGCTGGCGCTGGCCGCGCGCACGGTGGCGGGCGCGTACTCGCGCTACTGGGAGCCGTATCTGGCGATCTCGCTGATCTACCTGATCCTGACGCTGACGCTGTCGACGCTGGCCAAGCGGCTCGAGGCGCCGGCGCACCTGCGCGGCAACTGACCATCACCCGCGCGGGTGGTGCCTGGCATGCAACTGCTTGAGCCGTTCGCGCGCCACGTGGGTGTAGATCTGCGTGGTCGAGATGTCGGCGTGGCCGAGCAGCAGCTGCACGGCGCGCAGGTCGGCGCCGTGGTTGAGCAGGTGGGTGGCGAAGGCGTGGCGCAGCGTGTGCGGCGACAGCGGCACGGTGATGCCGGCCTGGCGGGCGTATTTCTTGACCAGGTTCCAGGCCATCTGGCGGGTCATGCCGGCGCAGCGCACGGTCACGAACAGCGCGTCGCACTTGCGCCCGGCCAATAGCGCCGGGCGGGCTTCTGTCAGGTAGCGCTCGATCCAGTGCCGGGCCTCGCCGCCAAAGGGCACCAGGCGCTCCTTGGCCCCCTTGCCGAGCACCTTCAGCACCTGGTCGACCAGCGCCAGCTGCAGCGTGCGGATCGACACCAGCTCGCTCACGCGCAGGCCGGCGCCGTACATCAGCTCGAACATCGCGCGGTCGCGCAGGCCCAGCGGCGTGTCGAGCGCCGGCGCGGCCAGCAGCGCCTCGACCTGGGCCTCGCTCAACGTGCCCGGCAGGCGCTTGGGCTGGCGCGCCGCGCTCAGGCGCAGGGTGGGGTCGGCGCTGCACAGCGCCTCGCGCAGCGCCCAGCGGTAGAAGCGCTTGAACACCGTCAGCCGCCGGTTCGCGGTGCTGGCGCGGGTCTGGGCGTGGCGGGCGGTGATGACGCCCAGCAGGTGCGCCTCGCTCGCCTGCAGCAGCCCGGCCGACTGCTGCGCGGGCAGCGCCGCAGCCAGGCCCTGCAGGTCGCGCCGGTAGGCGGCGAGGGTGTTCTTCGACAGGCCGTCCTCGAGCCAGAGGGCGTCCATGAAGCGGTCGATCACGGCCTGATCGGCAGCCTCGACGGGCGCCGGCGTGGCCGGCCGGCGCGGAGCGGCCGGGCTCAATCGAGCGCGAGCTTCTGCTGCACGACCACCTTCTTGTAGACCTCGAACTCGGCCTTGATCTGGGCGGCGAACTGCTCGGGCGTGTTGCCCACGATCAGCGAGCCGGTGGCCTCGATGCGCTTGCGCACATCGGCATCCTCGAGCGCAGCCTTGGTGGCGGCGTGGATCTTGTCGACCACCGCCTGCGGCGTGCCCTTGGGCGCGAGCAGGCCGTAGTAGGCCATGCGGTTGACCGGCTCCAGGCCGACCTCCTTGAAGGTCGGCACGTCGGGCAGCACCGCCAGGCGCTGCGGCGCCGAGACCACGATCGGGATCAGCCGGTTGTCCTTGATGAAGGGCAGCGAGGACGGCAGGTTGTCGAACATCATCTGCACCTGGCCGGCCACCGTGTCGTTGAGCGCCGGGCCCGCGCCGCGGTAGGGGATGTGGGTCACGAAGGCGCCGGTCAGGCTCTTGAACAGCTCCATCTGCAGGTGCTGGATGGTGCCGGTGCCCGAGCTGGCGAAGCTGTAGCGGCCGGGGCTCTTCTTGAGCACGGCCACGAAGTCCTTGTAGTTGCGCGCCGGAAAGCTCGGGTGCACCGCGATCACGTTGGGCGTGGCCGCGATGTTGATGATCGGCACGAAGTCGGTGATCGTGTTGTACGGGATCTTCGGATTGATGGCCGGGTTGGCCGCGGTGGTCGAGACCGTGGCCATGCTCAGCGTGTAGCCGTCGGGCGCCGACTTGGCCACCGCGTCGGCGCCGATGATGCCGCCGCCACCGGCCTTGTTCTCGACCACCACGGTCTGGCCGAGCGAGGCGCCGATCTTCTCGGCCACCGTGCGGGCGACGATGTCGGTGGTGCCGCCGGGTGCGAACGGCACCACCAGCTTGATGGGCCGGGTCGGCCAGGCCTGGGCACCGGCCGTCAGCGGCAGGCCGGCCAGGGGCGCGGCAACGAGGGCGGTCAGCAGCAGGTGACGTCTTTGCATGGATCGATTCTCCGCAGGAGTTGGAGGGCCACCGGCCGGTGCGGCGTCGGCTGCCGCCGATGCTAGCGCGGCGCGCCGACAAGGCGGCGTTGACGGTGCTCAATCGCGCCGCCGGCCCAGCGCTGAAACTCGGCGTGCAGGCATCACCGGTATCAAAGGCGACCCGACGGCATGAACCCCTTCAGCGGATACCCCGGTGACAGCACCGAATGCGGCACCGAAGACAGCCCGGTGCAGGCGGTCGGTCGGCCCCTGCCGCCGGCCGGCGCTGCCGCCCGCACGATCCCACGGCTCGATGTCTGGCGACTGCGTCTGGATGCCAAGGCGTCGCTGAACGCCGATCTGGCCTTGCTGGACGAGGCCGAGGTGCGCCGCGCTGCCGATCTGCTGTTTCCGCAGGAGCGCCGCCAGTTCGTGATGGGCCGGGCGTTCGTGCGCCGCGTGCTGGCGCACTACACCGGGCGGCCGCCGCGCGCCATCCCGATATCGACCGGACGCAACGGCAAGCCCGCCCTGAGCCACACCGAGGGGGGCATCGGCTTCAACCTGAGTCGCAGCCGATCGGGCTACCTGCTGGGCGTGATCGAGGGGCTGGAGCTGGGGGTCGACCTCGAGGAGCGCCACCATGTGCTCGACCGCAACCAGCTCGCCCGCGCCTACTTCGCGCGCCAGGAGTTCAACGTCCTGCAGACCCGCATCCATGGCGTGCGCGACGACCTCTTCCTGCGCATCTGGACCCGCAAGGAGGCGGTGCTCAAGGCCGCTGGCGCGGGGCTGTCGGAGGCGCCGAACCGGTTCGAGGTCGACGCCGACCTGCCGGTCCAGACGATCCGCTACGGCTCGGCCGGCAAGGGCGAACAGGCCAGCTACTGCATCGTCGACCTGAGCGACGAGTCGGGCATCGCCGCGGTGGCCGTGCGCGGCCATGACGGCCCCCTGACCGTGCGGGAACACGCGCTCGACGAACTGGGTGCGTGACGCGCCCGGGCGGGCACAGGCATCGCACGCCGGGCGCGCGGCGTCGGCTCGGCTACGCTCGGCGCCATGCTGAGCCATGCCCTCCTCTTGCTGCCGGATTTCCTGCTGATCGTCGTCGGCTTCCTGGTCTGCCGCTACACCGCCCTGGACCGCAGCGTGTGGTCGGGCACCGAGCGCATGGTGTACTGGCTGCTGTTTCCGGTGCTGCTGTTCACGTCCATCGTCAAGAGCCCGCTGGCACCGATGGCCACGCTCAGCCTGGGCGCCGGCGGCATGCTGGTGGTGGCCACCGGTTTCGTGCTGGCGACGCTGCTGCGCCGGCTGCCGGGCATCGATGCGCACCTGCAGGCCTCGGGCGCGCAGGTGGCGTTCCGCTTCAATTCCTACGTCGCGCTGGCGCTGGCCGAGCGGCTGGGCGGCGCGCCGGCGGTGGCCTGGATCGCCTTGCTGATCGCGCTGTGCGTGCCGCTGTGCAACCTGGGTGCGGTCTGGTCGCTGTCGCGCCACGGCGGCCAGAACACGCTGCGCGAGCTGCTGCACAACCCGCTGATCCTCGCCACCGTGGCCGGGCTGATCGCCAACCTGGCGGGGCTGCGGCTGCCGCCCACGGTCGACATCACGCTCAGCCGCATCGGCGCGGCCGCCCTGCCGCTGGGCCTGATGGCGGTGGGCGCGGGCCTGCAGTTCGGCGGCCTGCAGAAGGCGCCGGGCCTGGCCGCCGGGCTGCTGGCGATTCGCCACGCGGTGCTGCCGGCGGTCGCGCTCGGCTTGGGCCTGCTGCTGGCGCTGCCCGATGGCCAGGCGCAGGTGCTGGTCGCGTTCGCGGCGCTGCCCACCGCGTCGAGCTGCTACGTGCTGGCCGCGCGCATGGGCGGCGACGGGCCCTACGTGGCCGGCCTGGTGACGGCATCGACGCTGCTGGGCATGCTCAGCGTGCCGCTGGCGATGCTGGCGTTTGCCGCCACCCGCGGGCTCGGCGGCTGAGCCGGCCCGCAGCGCACAGGCGGCCTTGACGCCGCGTCGGGCCGGGCCGCGTCGGGCCGCGCCGGGTTATCCCGCATTCAGCATCGCACACCGTTGTGTATACACTTTGGTCACGTCGCCGCGGAGCCCCGCGGGCATCGGCCGATCCGGCCGGCGCCCGTGTGGTCGCGATGTTGACTCCTCACAGAGCCCGCTGTGGTGAGGGGAAGGTGCAGCCCGAACGGCCGCGCCTTCCGCCCTTCATGAGGATGCGATGGACACCACCTACCTGCTCGACTGGGCCAACCTGCTGCTGCGCTGGGCCCACGTGATCACGGCGATCGCCTGGATCGGCTCGTCGTTCTACTTCGTCTTTCTCGACAACAGCCTGACGCCGCCCAGCGCGCCGGACCTGCGCGCCAAGGGCGTCGGCGGCGAGCTGTGGGCGGTGCACGGCGGCGGTTTCTACCACCCGCAGAAGTACCTGGTCGCGCCCAAGGCGCTGCCCGAGAACCTGCACTGGTTCTACTGGGAAAGCTACAGCACCTGGCTCACGGGCTTCGGCCTGTTCACGGTGCTCTACCTGTTCAACGCCGGCACCTTCCTGGTCGACAGGAGCGTGTTCGACTGGTCGCCCGCCGCGGCCATCACGGCAGCGCTCGGTTTCCTGGCGGCGTTCTGGCTGGTCTACGACGGCATCTGCCGCGCCTTCGGCCAGAGGAAGAACGGCGACCTGATCGTCGGCGCCGGGGTGTTCGCCTTCGTGGTGTTCGCCTCGTGGCTGGCCTGCCAGCTGTTCGCCGGCCGCGCGGCCTTCCTGCTGGTGGGCGCGATGCTGGCCACCACGATGAGCGGCAACGTGTTCTTCTGGATCATCCCCGGCCAGCGCAAGGTGATCGCGCAGATGAAGGCCGGCGTCGCGGTCGACCCGGTGCACGGCCAGCGCGCCAAGCAGCGCAGCGTGCACAACACCTACTTCACGCTGCCGGTGCTGGTGGCGATGCTGTCCAACCACTACGGCTGGCTCCATTCGGACGAGCAGAACTGGCTGGTGCTGGTGCTGCTGATGCTGGCGGGCGCACTGATCCGGCACAGCTTCGTGGCCCGCCACAAGGCGCTGGTGCAGGGACAGCGTGCGCCCTGGCAGCACGCCACGGTCGGCACGCTGACGCTGCTGGGCCTGGCGATCGGGCTGGCGCCCACGCCGTCGTCGGTGTCGCCCAACACCGAGGCGCGCAGCGCCGCCGCCTCGCCGGTGCGTTTTGCCGAACTGCAGGGTGTGCTCGAACAGCGCTGCGTGATGTGCCACAACGCCCAGCTCGCCAGCAAGGGCATCGCGCTGCACACGCCCGCGCTGATCGGCCGCCACGCCCAGGCGCTCTACCAGCAGGCGGCGGTGCTCAAGCTGATGCCGATGAACAACGCCACCGGCATCACCGACGCCGAACGCACGCTGATCCGGCGCTGGTTCGACGCCGGTGCGCCCTTGCATTGACCGACGCGCAACCACGCCGCACCGAACCTCGCACGAATCGTGCAAAGGCCAGTCCCAGGGAAACACGGTCCACTGCCGCAGAGCAGGTCAACGACCGCCGCCAGCAACCGAAGGAAAGATGCCATGAGTGACACCACGGTCCACCCGGTGGACGAGAAGATCCCGACCCCGCGCCTTGCCGCGCTCGGCTTCCAGCACGTGCTGGTGATGTACGCCGGCGCCATCGCGGTGCCGCTGATCGTCGGCCGCGCGCTCAAGCTCAGCCCCGAGCAGGTGGCGCTGCTGATCTCGGCCGACCTGTTCTGCTGCGGCATCGTCACGCTGATCCAGTCGCTGGGCGTGACGCAGTGGTTCGGCATCCGCCTGCCGGTGATGATGGGCGTGACGTTTGCGGCAGTCGGCCCGATGGTGGCGATGGCCGAGGCGGTGCCGGGCCTGGACGGGGCGCGGGCGATCTTCGGCGCCATCATCGCCGCGGGCGTGATCGGCATCTTCATCGCGCCGCTGGCGAGCCGCATGCTGCGCTTCTTTCCGCCGGTCGTCACCGGCACCATCATCGCGGTGATCGGCGTCAGCCTCATGCGCGTGGGCATCGGCTGGGCGATGGGCGGGCCGGCCTTCATGGCCAAGATCCCCGACCCGGCCCACCTGCAGGCCGTCGCCAACGCCAAGGCGGCCGGCACAGCGCTGCCGTTCGGGCCGACACCGATGGTCGCCAACCCCAACTACGCCGCGCTCGACAACCTGGCCATCGCGCTGTTCGTGCTGGCCGCGATCATGCTGATCGCCAAGTACGGCCGCGGCTTCATCGCCAACATCTCGGTGCTGCTGGGCATCGTGATCGGCGGCATCGTCGCCGCCGCGCTCGGCAAGATGACGTTCGGCAAGGTGGCGAGCGCGCACTGGTTCGACCTGGTGCTGCCCTTCTCGTTCGGCATGCCCACCTTCGACCCGGTGCTGATCGCCACCATGGTGCTGGTGATGATCGTCACCTTCATCGAATCGACCGGCATGTTCCTCGCGCTGAGTGATCTCACCGGCCGCAAGCTGACGCAACAGAGCCTGACCGCCGGCCTGCGCACCGACGGCCTGGGCACGCTGATCGGCGGCATCTTCAACACCTTCCCGTACACCAGCTTCTCGCAGAACGTCGGCCTGGTCGGCGTCACCGGCGTGCGCAGCCGCTTCGTCTGCGTGGCCGGCGGCATCATCCTGATCGTGCTCGGGCTGATCCCGAAGATGGCCGCGCTGGTCGAGTCGCTGCCGCAGTTCGTGCTGGGCGGCGCCGGGCTGGTGATGTTCGGCATGGTGGCGGCCACCGGCATCCGCATCCTGGCGGGGGTCGACTACAAGACCAACAAGAACAACCTCTACATCGTGGCGGTGTCGATCAGCGCCGGCATGATCCCGCTGGTGGCGCCGGCCTGGACCCAGCACATGGCGCACAGCCTGCACCCGCTGCTGGAATCGGGCATCCTGCTGACCACGATCAGCGCGGTGCTGCTCAACATGTTCTTCAATGGCGCCTCGCTCAATCAGGACAGCAGTGAAGCCCAAGCGCGCCACGCCGCGATGCAGGCCGAAGGCGGGCACTGACCTGCAAGAATTTCAAGTCAGTTGGGCCGGCCTGCACCCAAGCAGTCCGGCCCTTTTTTGTTTTCTGTTTCGAGTCGATCGGGAGGTCCACATGACGACACTGTTGATCCACAACGCGCGCCTGCTGGTGACGATGGACGCCCAGCGGCGCGAGATCGCCGACGGCGCCGTCTTCGCCCGCGACGGCGTGATCGAGGCGGTCGGCGCCAGCGCCGAACTGCCGCAGACCGCCGACGAGGTGATCGACGCACGCGATCAGGTCGTCATCCCCGGCCTGGTGAACACGCACCACCACATGTACCAGACGCTCACGCGCGTGATCCGCCCAGCGCAGGATTGCGAGCTGTTCGGCTGGCTGCAGACGCTCTACCCGATCTGGTCGCACCTGACGCCCGAAATGGTGCACGTGTCGACCCAGACCGCGATGGCCGAGCTGCTGCTGTCGGGCTGCACCACCAGCAGCGACCACCTCTACATCTTCCCCAACAGCGTGCGGCTCGACGACAGCATCGAAGCCGCCGCGCAAATCGGCATGCGTTTCCACGCCGCACGCGGCTCGATGAGCGTGGGCCAGTCGCAAGGCGGCCTGCCGCCCGACGGCGTGGTCGAGAGCGAGCCCGCCATCCTGCGCGAGACCCAGCGCCTGATCGAGCGCTGGCACGACCCGGCGCGCCACGCGATGCAGCGCATCGTGGTGGCGCCGTGCTCGCCGTTTTCGGTCAGCCGCGAGCTGATGCGCGATGCGGCGGTGCTGGCGCGCGAACACGGTGTCTCGCTGCACACCCACCTGGCCGAAAACGACAACGACATCGCCTACACGCGTGAGAAGTTCAACTGCACGCCGGCCGAATATGCCGAGCAGCTCGGCTGGGTCGGCCGCGACGTCTGGCACGCCCACTGCGTCAAGCTCGACGAAGCCGGCATCGCCCTGTTTGCGCGCACCGGCACGGGGGTGTCGCACTGCCCGGGATCCAACATGCGACTCGCCTCGGGCATCGCGCCGATCCGTGCCATGCGCGATGCGGGCGTGCCGGTGTCGATCGCGGTCGACGGCTCGGCCAGCAACGACAGCGGCCACATGCTCGGCGAGGCGCGGCTCGCGCTGCTGCTGCAACGCGTGGCGCACGGCCCGGTCAAGGGACCGAGTGCATTGACCGCGCGCGAGGTGCTCGAGATCGCCACGCGGGGCGGCGCCGCGGTGCTCAACCGCGACGACATCGGCGCGCTCGCGCCGGGCATGAGCGCCGACATCGTGACGATCCCGCTCGACGACATCGGCCTGGCCGGTGCGCACCACGACCCACTGGCCGCGCTGTTCTTCTGCCACGTGCCGCGCGTGAAGCACAGCATCGTCAACGGCCGCGTGGTGGTGCGCGACGGGCGCATCACGACGCTGGAACTGCCGGTGCTGATCGAGCGGCACAACCGGCTGGCGGCGGAGCTGGTCAACGCCTGACGCGACCGCACGCCAAGTCGTCGGCAGGTTAACGATCGGTTAGCACGGGCTCGGATGGCGGTCTGGCCGATCTCTGCGCCCGGCCAGGGTTGATGCGCATCAATGTCACGGGTGGGACGGCCCTGACAATGATCCGCATCGACTCGATCGGCAGCCACGGTGGCGAGCCGATCCAACCGCACCACCCCTGACCTCATGACCGCCCCGCTGCTACTGGCCTGGATCACCGCGGCACTGCTGCTTCAGTTGGCGCTGGGCATCGGTTTCGCGGTCTGGCGGCACAGCCGCAAGCCAGCGACGACGTCGCAAGGTGCCGGCGATGCCACCGTGCCCGAGGCGCAATTGGCGGCCGCGCGCTGGCGCGAATTCCGCGTCACGCGGCGCGAGTTCGAGGACCGCGCGCACAGCCAGTGTTCGTTCTACCTCGCGCCCGTCGACGGTGGGCCACTGGCACCGTTCAAGCCCGGCCAGTTCCTGACCTTTTCTCTGCAGGTGCCTGACAACGGCGCCGATGCGCGCGCAATCACCCGCTGCTACTCGCTGTCGGACGCACCCGACCCGGCGCACCACCGCATCACCATCAAACGCGTGGCCGCGCCGCCGGATCACCCCGAGTGGGCGCCGGGCCTGTCGTCGAATCACTTCCACGAGCGGGTGCAAGTCGGTGACGTGCTCAAGGTCAAGGCGCCGTCGGGTCATTTCTTCATCGACGCCGATGCCAGCGTGCCGGCGGTGCTGATCGGCGGTGGCATCGGCATCACGCCGATGATGAGCATGCTGCGCTGGTGCGTGACCGAACAGCCGCAGCGCGACGTGCACCTGTTCTACGGCCTGCGCAACAGCGACGAACACGCCTTCAAGGCCGTGCTCGAACAGCTGGCGCAGGACCATGCACGCCTGCATCTGCACGTGGTCTACAGCCGCCCGGGCCCGAACGACGTGGCCGGGCGCGACTATCAGCATCGCGGGCACGTCGACGTCGAGCTCCTGCGGCGCACGCTGCCACACGGCCGCCACGGCTTCTACGTCTGCGGACCGCCGGCGTTGATGGAGAGCCTGGTGCCGGCGCTGGTGACGTGGGGCGTGCCCAGGCAGGACATCCACTTCGAGGCCTTCGGGCCTGCCTCGGTGCGACTCGGCGACGCGCAGACCCGAGAGGCCGAGGCCGAGTTCGCCGAGCCGGTCGAGGTGGCATTTCAGCGCAGTGGCCGCACGCTGGTGTGGAATGGCGCGGACGCCAGCCTGCTCGACTTCGCCGAACGCCACGGCCTGGCTGTCGAGGCGGGCTGCCGCTCCGGCGGCTGCGGCAGTTGCGAGACGAAACTGCTGTCGGGCTCGGTGCGTTACGCGCGCCAGCCCGACCATGACGTGAAACCGGGCCACTGCCTGCTGTGCGTCGGCACACCGGGCTCGGCCCTGGTGCTCGAAGCCTGACCACGAACCCCACCATGCAAGCCAGACTGCTGCGCCGAGAAGTCCTTCCCTCCGTCCTCGCCTTCGTTGCGCTGGTCGTTGCGGCGCTGTTGATCGACGCCGTGCTGCACGTGTTGGACGCGGTCTGGATCGGGCGCTATCTGGGCATTGCGGGCACGCTGCTGATCCTGGGCTCGTTCCGCTACTCGCTGCGCAAGCGCAAGCTGATCCGCTCCGGCCAGCCGATGCAGTTGTTACGCAGGCATGAGTACCTGGCCTGGCTCGGCTCGTTGCTGATCCTGGTGCACGCGGGCATCCACTTCAACGCCATCCTCGGCTGGCTGGCCATCGTGGCGATGCTGGTCAACGTCGGCAGCGGCCTGACCGGCAAGTACCTGCTCGAACGCTCACGCCGCCGGCTCGACGAGGCGCGCCAGCGGCTGCGCCAGCAAGGCCTGTCGGCCGACGAACTCGAAGACCGCATGTACTGGGACAGCCTGACCTTCGACGTGGTCAAGAAGTGGCGGCTGGTGCACTTCCCGATCACGCTGGCCTTCGGCGTGCTCGCACTCGGGCACATCGTGGCGGTGTTCCTGTTCTGGGGCTGGAAATGACACGCCGCTGGCTGCTGGCCCTCATCTCGATCAACCTGCTGGCGCTGCTGGCGCTGGTCTTCATCTACCCGCATCTGATGGTGGCGCCCGGTGCGCTGGTGGCCGGTCATGCCGATGTGGCCGGCGACTGCTTTGCCTGCCATGCGCCGCTGCGCGGTGCCGACTCGCAACGTTGCGTGGCCTGCCACGCGGTGCCGGACATCGGCCTGCGCACGACAAAAGGCGTTGCAATGGCCACCCCGGCCGTCAAGGTCTCGTTCCATCAGGACCTGATCGAGAAGGATTGCATCGCCTGCCACACCGATCACGCCGGCCCCAAGCTCACCCACCGGGCGCGCAAGCCGTTCTCGCACACGCTGCTGCAGGTGGCCTCGCGCGAGCGCTGCGAGAGCTGCCACAAGGCGCCGACGAACAACGTGCACCGCGACCTGAGCGTGGGCTGCGCGCAATGCCACGAAACCGGTGGCTGGACACCCGCCACCTTCGATCACGCCCTGCTGGCCAAGGCCGTGCTGAACCGCTGCGAGGGCTGTCACAAGGCACCGACCGACAGCCTGCACCGCCAGATCCAGGGCAACTGCGGCCAGTGCCACGAGCAGCAGCGCTGGAAGCCTGCCACCTTCGACCACGACAAGCTGTTCCTGCTCGACGACGACCACAACGCCAAGTGCGTGACCTGCCACGTCAACAGCGACTACAGCCGCTACACCTGCTACGGCTGCCACGAGCACACGCTGGCCAACGTGCGTGAAGAACATGAGGAAGAAGGGATCCGCAACTTCTCCAACTGCGTCGAATGCCACCGCAGCGCCGACGAGGAGCCGCGCAAGAACGGCGGAGGCAAGCGGCGCGAGCGCGATTGATCGTCAATCCGCGCGAGAACCTGCACCCACGCCATTCCGGCCTGGAATAGCTGAGATTCGCTCACTGGGGTTCTCTGCAAACGCCATCGCCACGACCATGAGGGCACCGAGACAAGGAGCACTCAATGGCAAAGATGAAGGCCGCAATGGCCGCCGTGCTGGTGATGGAGAAAGAAGGCATCTCCCAGGCCTTCGGCGTGCCGGGTGCGGCGATCAACCCGCTGTATGCGGCGATGCGCGAGCGGCAGTCGATCGCGCACATCCTGGCCCGCCACGTCGAAGGCGCCTCGCACATGGCCGAGGGCTACACCCGCGCCAGGGCCGGCAACATCGGCGTGTGCATCGGCACCTCCGGGCCGGCCGGCACCGACATGATCACCGGCCTGTATTCGGCCATTGCCGACAGCATCCCGATCCTGTGCATCACCGGCCAGGCGCCGCGCTCACGGCTCTACAAGGAAGACTTCCAGGCCGTCGACATCGAGAGCATCAGCAAACCGGTCACGAAATGGAGCGTGACGGTGCGCGAGCCGGGGCTGGTGCCGCGCGCCTTCCAGCAGGCCTTCCACCTGATGCGCTCGGGCCGCCCGGGCCCCGTGCTGATCGACCTGCCGTTCGACGTGCAGATGGCCGAGATCGAGTTCGACATCGACACCTACGAGCCGCTGCCGGTCTACAAGCCCGCCGCCACGCGCCGCCAGATCGAGCGTGCGCTCGACATGCTGGCCGCCGCGCACAAGCCGCTGATCGTGGCCGGCGGCGGCATCATCAACGCCGACGCGGCCGCGCTGCTGGTCGAGTTTGCCGAGCTGACGGGCGTGCCGGTGATTCCGACGCTGATGGGCTGGGGCGCGATCCCCGACGACCACCCGCTGATGGCCGGGATGTGCGGCCTGCAGACCAGCCACCGCTACGGCAACGCGACGATGCTGGCGAGCGACTTCGTGCTCGGCATCGGCAACCGCTGGGCGAACCGCCACACCGGCAGCACCGAGGTCTATTGCAAGGGCCGCACCTTCGTGCACGTCGACATCGAGCCCACGCAGATCGGCCGCGTCTTCACGCCCGATTTCGGCATCGTCAGCGATGCGAAAGCGGCACTCGAACTCTTCGTGCAGGTGGCGCGTGAGCGCAAGGCCGCCAGCCAGTTGCGCAACTTCAGCGACTGGGCCCAGCGCTGCGCCGAGCGCAAGCAGCTGATGCACCGCAAGACCCACTACACGCAGACGCCGATCAAGCCGCTGCGCGTGTACGAGGAGATGAACAAGGCCTTCCCGCGCGACACGATCTACGTCACGACCATCGGCCTGTCACAGATCGCCGGCGCGCAATTCCTGCATGTCTACGGGCCGCGCCAGTGGATCAACTGCGGCCAGGCCGGCCCGCTGGGCTGGACCATCCCTGCCGCGCTCGGTGTGGTGGCGGCCGACCCGACACGCACGGTGGTCGGGCTGTCGGGCGACTACGATTTCCAGTTCCTGATCGAGGAGCTGGCGGTGGGCGCGCAGTTCCGCCTGCCTTATGTGCAGGTGCTGGTCAACAACAGCTACCTCGGCCTGATCCGCCAGAGCCAACGCGGTTTCGAGATGGACTACTGCGTGCAGCTGGCGTTCGAGAATCAGAACGTCGACGACCCCGCGCTGCAGAGCTACGGCGTCGATCACCAGGCCGTCGTGCAGGGCCTGGGCTGCAAGTCGCTGCGCGTGACCGACCCCGAGAAGATCGAGGCCGCGCTGATCGAGGCCCAGGCCATGGCGCAGCAATACCGCGTGCCGGTGGTGGTGGAGGTGATCCTCGAGAAGGTCACCAACATCGCGATGGGCACCGAGATCGACAAGGTCAACGAGTTCGAAGAGATCGACTGCCGCCACCCCGAAGGCCGACAAGGCCTGGAGATGGCCGGCCTTCTGGAATGAAGAGGAGTTCATTGATGCCCCGTTTTGCCGCCAACCTCTCGATGCTGTTCACCGAGGTGCCTTTTCTCGATCGTTTCGAACGTGCCGCGATGGCCGGGTTCGAGGCGGTGGAGTTCCTGTTTCCCTATGCCTGGAGCGCCCACGAGATCCGTCAGAAGCTCGATCAGAACGGGCTGAAGCCGGTGCTGTTCAACCTGCCACCCGGCGATTGGGACGGCGGCGAGCGTGGCATTGCCTGCCACCCGGATCGCATTGAAGAGTTCCGCGCCGGGGTCACGCAGGCGGTCGAATACGCCCGCGTGCTCGGTGTGCATCAACTGCATTGCGTGGCGGGCAAGCGCCTGGCCGGTGTCGACGAGGCGACGCATCGGCGCACCTATGTCGAGAACCTTCGGCATGCGGCAGCCGAATTGAAGAAGGCGAACTTGCGGCTGCTGATCGAGCCGATCAATCATTTCGACATCCCGGGCTTCTATCTGAACGGCACGAAGCAGGCGATCGAGATCCTCGATGAAGTGGGCGCCGACAACCTGCTGCTGCAGTACGACATCTATCACGCCCAGCGCACCGAGGGCGAGCTGGCCGCGACGATGCAGCGGCTGCTGCCGCGCATCGGCCACATGCAGCTGGCCGACAACCCCGGCCGCAACGAGCCCGGCAGCGGCGAGATCAACTACGCCTTCCTGTTCGGCCACATCGACCGCATCGGCTACGACGGCTGGATCGGCTGCGAATACAAACCCGCCGGCCGGACCGAGGACGGGCTGGGCTGGCGCCAGCGCCTGGCGCAATGACGTGCATCGCGACACGACAAGGATTGAAACGATGACTTCGCAATCACTCAAGCTCGGTTTCATCGGCCTGGGCATCATGGGCGCGCCGATGGCCGGCCACCTGATCCGCGCCGGCCACACGCTGTTCGTGCACACACGCGGCAAGCTGCCGGCCGCGATCGTCGACAGCCCCGCGATCGCCTGCGCCAGTGCGCGCGAAGTGGCACAGCGCGCCGACATCATCTTCACGATGGTGCCCGACACGCCGGACGTGCAGAAGGTGCTGTTCGACGAGGGCGGCGTGGCGGCTGGATTGACCGCCGGCAAGACCGTGGTCGACATGAGCAGCATCTCGCCGATCGACACCAAAACCTTCGCCCAGAAGATCAACGCACTCGGCTGCGACTACCTCGACGCGCCGGTTTCCGGCGGCGAGGTGGGCGCGAAGAACGCCACGCTGTCGATCATGGTGGGTGGCGACGAGGCGGTGTTCGAGCGCGTCAGGCCGCTGTTCGAGCTGATGGGCAAGAACATCACGCTCGTGGGCGGCAATGGCGACGGCCAGACCGCCAAGGTGGCGAATCAGATCATCGTGGCGCTCAACATCGAGGCGGTGGCCGAGGCGCTGCTGTTCGCGGCCAAGGCGGGCGCCGATCCGGCGCGGGTGCGGCAGGCGCTGATGGGCGGCTTCGCGTCGAGCCGGATCCTCGAGGTGCACGGCGAGCGCATGGTCAAGCGCACGTTTGCGCCGGGCTTTCGCATCGAGCTGCATCAGAAGGACCTCAACCTGGCGCTGGCCAGCGCGCGCTCGCTCGGTGTCAGCCTGCCCAACACGGCCACCGCGCAGGAGCTGTTCAATTCATGTGCCGCACATGGTGGCAAGGGCTGGGACCACTCGGCAATGGTGCGGGCTTTGGAGACAATGGCCCACTTCGAGATCGGCCAGCAGCCCGGCTGATGCCAGCGGCTGACGGACAGGGCCGATCCACACTCACGACCGACGATCGGCGACGATCACGAAAGGCCCAGATGCCCCAGCCCGCCTCCTCCCAGGCCCATCAAGCCCAGTTGCTACGCCGCCTGTTCGACGCGGCGATCGCGTCGGCCCAGCCGGCCGTCTGCATCCCGCCGCACTTGCCCGATCCGGCCACGCTCGGCAGCGGCCGGCTGATCGTGATCGGCGCGGGCAAGGCCTCGGCGGCGATGGCGCGCGCGGTCGAGCAGCATTGGCGCGGGCCGAAGTCGCAGCTCGGCGGGCTGGTGGTCACGCGCTACGGTTACGCGGTGCCGTGCGAGCACATCGAGATCGTCGAGGCCGCCCACCCGGTGCCCGACGCCGCCGGCCTGGCCGCCGCCGAGCGCCTGCTGGCACTGGTTCAGGGCCTGACGGCCGACGACTTCGTGCTGTGCCTGATCTCGGGCGGCGGTTCGTCGCTGCTGCCGCTGCCGCTGCCGGGGCTGACGCTCGATCACAAGCAGGCCGTCAACCGCGCGCTGCTGAAATCGGGCGCCACGATCAGCGAGATGAACTGCGTGCGCCGCCATCTGTCGGCCATCAAGGGCGGGCGGCTGGCCGCGGCCTGCCATCCGGCTCGGGTGCTGACGCTGCTGCTGTCGGACGTGCCGGGCGACAACCCGATCGACATCGCCTCCGGCCCGACGGTGCCAGATCCGACCACGTGTGACGATGCGCTGGCGATCGTGCGCCGCTACGGCATCGAGCTGCCCGATGCCGTGCGCGAGGTGCTGGAAAGCGGCCGCGGTGAATCGCTCAAGCCGGGCGACGAGCGCCTGGCGCGCATCGAGACCCGCATGATCGCGACGCCGCAGATGGCGCTCGAAGCAGCAGCGGCGCTGGCGCGTGAAGCGGGCTACACGCCCTACATCCTGGGCGACGCGCTCGAAGGCGAGGCGCGCGACGTCGGCAAGGTGCTCGCGGGTATCGCGCTGCAGGTGGCGCAGCGCGGCCAGCCGGTCGCCGCGCCGTGCGTGCTGCTGTCGGGCGGCGAGACGACGGTGACGGTGCGCGGACAGGGCCGCGGCGGGCGCAACGTCGAGTGCCTGCTGTCGCTGGGCATCACGCTGGCCAGCCACCCGCGCATCCACGCGCTGGCGGGCGACACCGACGGCGTCGACGGCCAGGAGGAGATCGCCGGTGCGATCTTCACGCCACACACGCTGACCCGTGCCTGGGCGATGGGCGTCAAGCCGCTCGATCGCCTGGCTGAAAACGATGGCCACGGCTTCTTCGAGGCGCTGGGCGACGCGGTGGTGACCGGGCCGACGCTGACCAACGTCAACGACTTCCGCGCCATCCTGATCGACGCGCAGGGCTGAGCCGGGCGGCTACGCCGCGCGCTGCGCCAGCGCCCAGCCGATGTGCTCGGCGAGCATGTCGTCGGGCTCGGGCAGCGCCGACTGCAGCGCGGCGGCGATGGCCGCATCACCCGTCTCGCGCCAGGCGTTGCCCAGCGCCACCGCCAGGTTGCGCCGCCAGCGCCGATGGCCGATGCGGCGGATCGCGCTGCCTTCGGTGTGGCGCAGGAAGGCCGCCTCGTCCCAGCCCCACAGCTGCAGCAGCGTGGCCGAGACCAGCGGCGCACGCGCGTCGAAATCGGCCAGCGGGCTGCGCTGCGCGTACTTGTTCCAGGGGCAGATCAGCTGGCAGTCGTCGCAGCCGTAGATGCGGTTGCCGATCGCCGCGCGCAGTTCGATCGGGATCGGGCCGTCGTCCTCGATCGTCAGGTAGCTGATGCAACGGCGCGCGTCGAGCCGGTAGGGCGCGACGATGGCGCGGGTCGGGCAGACGTCGATGCAGGCGCTGCATTGGCCGCAATGCGGCGTGACCGGCGGCGTGGGCGGCAGGGCCAGGTCGACGTAGATCTCGCCGAGAAAGAACATCGAACCCGCCGCGCGGTCGAGCAGCAGCGTGTGCTTGCCGCGCCAGCCGAGTGCGCTGCGGCTGGCGAGTTCGACCTCGAGCACCGGCGCCGAGTCGCAGAACACGCGGTGGCCGAACGGCCCGACGGCCTGCGCGATCCGGTCGGCCAGGCGTTGCAGGCGCTGGCGCAGCACCTTGTGATAGTCGCGACCGCGGGCGTAGATCGAGATCACCGCCTCGCCGGGGCTTTGCTGGCGCGCCCGCTCGTGCTCGCGCCAGTCGGGCGGGGTGTCGCGTGGCAGGTAGTCGAGGCGGGCGGTGATGACGCGCACGGTGCCGGGGATGAGTTCGGCCGGGCGGGCGCGCTTGAGGCCGTGGGCGGCCATGTACTGCATGTCGCCGTGGAATCCGGCGGCCAGCCACGCCGTCAGGCCGGGCTCGGCGCTGGCGAGATCGACGTCGGCCACACCGATCTGGGAAAATCCCAGCGTCCGGGCCCATTCCTGCAGTTGCTCGAGCAGGGCCGGCGCGTCGATTGGAAGGTCTGACATCCGGTGATTCTAGAAACGCTGTCCCTGCACTGGCCCGACGAGGCGGCCTGCGCCGCCACCGCCGCCCGCCTGGCGCGCCACCCCGGCCTGCGCCGCGCCTGCATCGAGCTGCACGGCCCGCTGGGTGCGGGCAAGACCACGCTGGTGCGCCACCTGCTGCGCGCGCTGGGCGTGAGCGGGCGCATCAAGAGCCCGAGCTACGCGATCGTCGAGCCCTACGAGCTGCCCGCCGGTGAGTCGGGCGAGGCCGGCGCGGCGTGGCACTTCGACTTCTACCGTTTCGGCGATCCGCTCGAATGGGAGGACGCCGGCCTGCGCGATCTCTTTGCCAGCCCCGGGCTCAAGCTGGTGGAATGGCCCGAGCGGGTGGCCGGCCTGTTGCCCGCCGCCGACCTGCGCATCATCATCGAGCCGCAACTCGACGCCGGCCGGCAGGTGCAGCTGCAGCCCGGCACCGCGCTCGGCCGCGAGCTGATCTCCGATTGACCGCCCACGCTCACCAAGGACGCCCCGCATGAAGTACGACGCGACGCGCCACGGGCACTTGCCGGCCCCTCTGTCGACCCCGCCCACCGATGATCTGCCCGCCATGCATCGGCGCGGCTGGTTCCGCCAGGCCGGCGCCTGGGTGCTGATGCTCGGCGCGCCCGATCTGGTGCGCGGCGCCAACCTGGTGGCGGTGCGGGTCTGGCCGGCGGCCGACTACACGCGGGTGACGATCGAATCCGACCAGGCGCTGGTGACGCGCCATTTCGCGATCGACCAGCCGCCGCGGCTGGCGATCGACATCGACGACCTCGAGCTCAGCCCGCAGCTGCGCGACCTGGTCGCCAAGGTCGGCAACCACGACCCGCACATCGAGAAGGTGCGGCTGGGCCAGAGCGAGCCGCGCAAGGTGCGCATGGTGTTCGACCTGAAGAGCCCGAGCGAGCCGCAGGTGTTCACGCTGGCGCCGATCCCGCCGTACCGGCACCGGCTGGTGTTCGACCTGCGCCCGAGCAAGCCGCCCGATCCGCTGCTGCTGCTGGTGCGCGAACGCGAGACGGCGCTCGGCAACGCCAGCCAGGCGGCCAACCACGAGGCCGAGCAGGCCGCGTCCGACGTCGACGACGCGCTGGGCGAATTCATCGGCCGCATCGACTCGCCCGGCGCCACGCCGCCGCCCGCGCTGCCGGGTCAGCCCGGCGACGGCCCGGCCGTGGCCAGGACGCCCGAGGCGGTCGAGCCCGACCGGCCCGCCTGGCCGCCGGCCTCGGCGCCGACACCCGGGCCGGCGCAAGCCCCGGTTCCTGCGACCGCATCGGCGCCGCCGTCGGCACCCGCCGCGCCGGTGCGCCCGCCGGCCGTGCCACCGGGCCGTGCCGGCATCAACCGGCTGGTGATCGTGGCGATCGATCCCGGCCACGGCGGCGAGGACCCGGGCGCGATCGGGCCGAGCGGGCTGCGCGAGAAGGACGTCGTGCTGCAGATCGCCAGGCAGCTGCACGACCTGATCAACACCCGCCCCGGCATGCGCGCGATGCTGACGCGCGACGCCGACTTCTTCGTGCCGCTGCAGGACCGCGTGCGCAAGGCGCAGCGGGTGCAGGCCGACCTGTTCATCTCGGTGCACGCCGACGCCTTCATGCTGCCGCGCGCGCGTGGTGCGTCGGTGTTCGCGCTGTCCGAGCGCAGCGCCAGCAGCGCCGCGGCACGCTGGATGGCGCAGCGCGAGAACCGCGCCGACGCGATCGGCGGCATCAACATCAACGTCAAGGCCAACGACCGCCACGTGCTGCGCGCGCTGTTCGACATGAGCACCAGCGCGCAGATCAAGGACAGCCTGCGCATCGGCCGCGAGGTGCTGGGCCACATCGGCCAGGTCGGCAAGCTGCACAAGAACCATGTCGAGCAGGCCGGCTTCGCGGTGCTGAAGGCGCCCGACATCCCGTCGATCCTGGTCGAGACCGGCTTCATCACCAATCCCGAGGAAGAACGCCAGTTGCGCAGCCCGGCCTACCAGGCGCGTCTGGTCAAGGCGCTCTACACCGGCGTCGTGCGCTATTTCGCGCGCAACCCGCCGCTGGCGCGCAACCGCATGCTCTGACGCCGGCGGCCGTTAGGCTCGGAGCATGAACACACGCGCCACCCGATCCGCCCCGACCGCCATGACCCTGCTCGCGGCAGCCCTGGCCTGCGCGCCCGCCGTCGGCTCGGCGCAGTTGCGCCTGAGCGGCGAGCTGCCGCAGTCTCAGCCCTGCCCGGCCGCGCTGCCCGCCGGCAGCACCTGCCTGGCCGGGCGCGACTACCTCGGCGCCTCGGTCTGGCTGGCGAAACCGGCGCAGTGGAACGGCCAGCTGATCGTGTTCGCGCACGACGGCTCCGATCTGGCCGAGCCCGGCCCCGCGCGCAGCCGGCAGGACCTGTCGCGCTGGGCCGTCTGGCTGCAGGCCGGCTACGGCTGGGCGGGCTCGTCGTACCGCCAGGGCGGGCTCGAGATGCAGGCTGCGGTCGACGACACCGAGCGCGCCCGCCAGGCCTGGGTGGCGGAGTTCGGCGCGCCGCAGCGCACGCTGCTGCACGGCCACGGCTGGGGCGCAGGCGTGGCCACCCACGTGGCCGCGCGCTACACCACGCCCGATCTGCACCCGCGCCGCCCCGGCACCGGCCGGCCGCCGTATGACGCGCTGCTGCTGAGCAACGGCGTGCTGGTCGGCGCCGGCCGCGCCTACGACGGCTGGCTCGACCTGCGCGTGGTCTACCAGGCGGTCTGCAACAACCACCCGCGCCCCGACGAGCCCGTCTACCCGCTGTGGATGGGCCTGCCGCCGGCCGGCAGCGGCCAGGCCGGCCTGACGCGAGCCGAACTGGCGCAGCGGGTCGAGGCCTGCACGGGGCTGTCGAAGCCGCCCGGCCAGCGCAGCGCCGCGCAGCGCCAGGCCCTGCAGACGCTGACCGGCGTCACCCGCATCCCCGAGAGCGCCGTGCAGACGCTGCTGGCCGACGCCACCTGGCAGTTCCAGGACATCGTCTGGCGCAAGCTCAAGGGCAAGAATCCGTTCGGCAACGAGGGCGTGCGCTACACCGGATCAGGCGACGACGAGGCGCTGAACCGCCAGGTGCCGCGCTACGTGTCCGACCCGGCGGCACGCGCCGCCCTGGCCGACGACACCGATCCGGCCACGCGCCTGAACCTGCCGGTGCTGACGCTGCACGCCGTGCGCGACCCGATCGCGCCGGTCGAATACGAAACCGAGTTCCGCCGCGTGCTGGCCGAGGTCGGCAATGCCGGACGCCTGCTGCAGCTCTACACCGACGACGATGCGCACGACGGCATCACCGATGCGCAGGCGCTGAGCGCCGCGGCGGCGCTGTCGGACTGGCTCGACCAGCAGAAGATGCCGCTGCCCGCCGACGTCGCCGACACCTGCCGGCAGCTCGCGCCGCGCTGGAAACCGGCCAGCGACTGCCGCTACCTGAGCCGCTACCAGAACGCACCGCTGGCCAGCCGGGTGAGCGAGCGGCAGCGCGAAACGGTGCCGTCGCTGGTGAAGGGATCGGGGCCGGCCGTCATGCTGCCGGCTGCTGCTGCCGTGGCACCTGCCGTACCGGCAGCACCGGCGCCCGGGCCAGCCTCGGCGCCGCGTTGACGCGGCAGCCCACCTGCGCCCGGTTCAGGTCTGGCCGACCGGGCTGCTTTCGCGCTTGCGGGCGCGCCAGGCGCCGAAGATCGCCAGCAGGCCGGGCACGATCAGCAGCGCCCAGATGATCTTCTCGAGGTTCATCTTCACCCACGGCACGTTGCCGAACAGGTAGCCGGCGACCGTGATGCCCACCACCCACAGCAGCGCGCCGATGCAGTTGTACATCGCGAAACGCAGCCGGGACATCGCTGCCACGCCGGCCACGAAGGGCGCGAAGGTGCGGATGAACGGCATGAAGCGCGCCAGCACGATCGTGATGCCGCCGTAGCGCTCGTAGAACGCGTGCGCCTGCAGGAAGGCGCGCTTGTTGAAGAAGCGCGACTGCTCCCACTGGAACACCCGCGGCCCCAGGCGCTGGCCGATGCTGTAGTTGAGCTGGTCGCCCAGGATCGCCGCCACCAGCAGCAGCGCGATGGTCAGCGGCAGGCTCAGCAGGCCCAGGCCGCACATCGTGCCGACCACGAACAGCAGCGAGTCGCCCGGCAGGAACGGCATCACCACCAGGCCGGTCTCGACGAAGATGATCGCGAACAGCAAGACATAGATCCAGGCGCCGTGATCGGTCACGAACTGGTTGAGGTGCTGGTCGACGTGCAGCACGAAGTCGATCAAGAGGGTTATCCATTCCATGGCACGGATTATCCCGGAGCACATCTGTGCACAGCCCGTCACAATTTGGCACATTTATCAATTAGGGCTCATGACAAGGCCCGATGTGGCCGGCACACTGCGCCGCACTTGAATCCGCCCTCCTGCCCGGCTCTTGCCGCAACCCTCTGACCTGCCCTCCACGATGCGCCGCCGTTCCCTGGTCCTGACTGCCGCCGGCATCGGCATGGGCCTGCCCACGGGGGTGGTCGCGGCCGGAAGCGATCTCCTGCTGGGCCGCTTCGCCCCGCCGGGCGGCGCGCGCGGCCCGGCGCTGCGCGATTTCCAGGCCGGCATCCAGCTCGCGCTCGACAGCGCCAACGCGCGCGGCGGCATCGGCGGGCGCAAGCTGCGCTGGGTGCCGGTGGACGATCAGCAGCCGGCCCAGATGCTGGCGATCAAGGCCCAGCGCCTGGCCACCGAACCCGGTTTCGTCGCCTGGCTCGGCCCGATCGGCCCGGTGCAGGGCCCGACGCTGGCGCAGATGCCGGCCGACACCCGCGCCCCCGCGATCGGCGGCCTGGGCATCGGCGACCGACAGCGCGAACAGGTGCGCGGCTGGCATTTCCACGTCCGCGCCAGCCAGGCGCGCGAGGCCGAGGCGCTGGCCCGCCACCTCGCCACCGTCCGGCTGACCCGGGTGGCCGTGGTCACGCCCGGCGATCCGGCCGGCGCGACGCTGGCCTCGCTGCTGGGTGCGGCGCTGGCGCGCGAGGGCATCAAGACCCTGGCGCAAGCCGCCGTCACGCCCGACCCCGCGACCGTGCACGAGGCCACCCGCAAGCTGATGGCGCTCGATCCGCAGGCGCTGGTGCTGGCGCTGCCGGCGGCGCAGTCGATCCAGATGATGGAGATGGCCGCCGCGCTGAACCGCCATCCGGGCTTCTTCTCGATGTCGATGGGCGGCGAAGAGACCCTCGCCGCCGGCGCACTCAAGCTCGCGAGCGGCCTGGCCGTGGCGCAGGTGGTGCCCTACCCCTGGAGCCAGACCGACCCGCAGATCCTGTCGTACCGGCGCCTGTGCGAGCCCGCGCAGGTCAGGATCGGCTACGCCAGCCTGGAGGGTTTCATCACCGCCCAGGTGCTGATCGAGGCCCTGCGGCGCTGCGGCCGCGAGCTCGGCCGCAGCCAGCTGCGCGCCATGCTGACGGTGCTGCAGATGAACTGGGGCGGCATGGAGATCGACTTCAGCCGCGGCGAGATCGGCGGCTCGCGCTTCGTCGAGATGGTGCAGGTCGGCCCCGGCGGGCGCTACATCCGCTGAGCACTGACCGGGCGAGGGCGGCCCGGAAGGCCGCTTCCTACAATCCCGGCCCATGACCCTGCCCCCGTCCACCGCGTCCGGCGCCACGCGCCGCGCCATCCGCGAACTGCCCGACGAGCTGATCAGCCAGATCGCCGCCGGCGAGGTGATCGAGCGCCCCGGCTCGGTGGTGCGCGAGCTGCTCGACAACGCGCTCGACGCCGGCGCGCGCCAGATCACGCTGCGACTGGCCGCCGGCGGCGTGCGCGCGATCCTGGTCGAGGACGACGGCGCCGGCATCCCCGCCGACGAACTGCCGCTGGCCCTCAAGCGCCACGCCACCAGCAAGATCACGAGCCTGCACGACCTGGAGCAGGTCGGCACGATGGGCTTCCGCGGCGAGGCGCTGGCGGCGCTGGGCGCGGTGGCCGAACTGGCCATCACCAGCCGCACCGCCGACAGCGCGCACGCGATGCGCATCGACGCCCGCAGCGGCGAGCTGGCACCGGCGGCGCGCTCGGTCGGCACCACGGTCGAGGTGCGCGAGCTGTTCTTCGCCACGCCGGCGCGGCGCAAGTTCTTGAAGACCGACGCCACCGAGCTGGCGCACTGCCTCGAAGCGGTGCGCCGCCACGCGCTGGCGCGGCCTGCGGTGGCGTTTGCGGTCTGGCACGAAGGCCGGCTGCTCGAACAGTGGCGCGCCGGCACGCCCGAGCAGCGTGTGCGCGACGTGCTGGGCGAGGAGTTCATCGCCGCCAGCCGCGAGGTCACGGCGCAGGCCGGCCCGCTGCAGGTCTACGGCCGCGTCGGCCTGCCCGAGGCCGCCCGCGCCCGCGCCGACCTGCAATACGCCTACGTCAACGGCCGCCACGTGCGCGACCGGCTGGTCGCCCACGGCGTGCGCTCGGCCTACGAGGACGTGCTGCACGGCAGCCGCCAGCCCAGCTACGTGCTGTTCGTCGACGTGCCGCCGGAGCGGGTCGACGTCAACGTGCATCCGACCAAGAGCGAGGTGCGTTTCCGCGACTCGCGCGAGGTGCACCAGGCGCTGCGCCGCTCGGTCGAGGCCGCGCTGGCGCTGCCGCGGCTGCACGAGGCCGGTGCTGCGCCGGCGGACGGACCGGCCGCCGTCGAGCCGACCGGGGCCCCGCCGAACGCACCGATCGATCGCAACCCCGACGTCTGGACCGGCAACCCGACCGCGTCGACTGCATCAACCGCCTGGCGCGCGCCCTACCCGGTGCAAGGCAGCCTCGCGCTGCAGCAGGCGGCGCAACTGCATGCGCGCGAGATGCCGCCGGGCTTCTCCGGTTCACCCGGCTACTCAACGGCGCCGAGCGGCGATCCGGCCACGGCCTTCCCGCTGCGCACCGACCACGCCGCCGTCGATCCGCAAGACGAGTGGCCGCTCGGCCGCGCGCTGGCGCAACTGGGCGGCGCCTACGTGCTGGCGGAAAACCGCCGCGGGCTGGTGATCGTCGACATGCACGCGGCGCACGAGCGCATCGTCTACGAGCGGCTCAAGCAGAGCCTGGCGTCACGACGCGGCGCGGCTGAAGGCAACGAAAACGGCGCGCCGGGCATCGAGGCTCAGCCGATGCTGATCCCGGCCACCTTCGCCGCCACGCCGACCGAGATCGCCACCGCCGAGGTGCACGCGGCCACGCTGCTGCAGCTGGGCCTCGACCTGACGCCGCTGTCGGCCGGCGTGCTGGCGCTGCGTTCGCGCCCGGCCGCGCTGCGTGATGCCGACCCGGTGGCGCTGGCGCGCTCGGTGCTGGCCGAACTCGGCCAGAGCGCCACCGGCGAGGCCAGCACGCTGGTGCAGCGCGCGCACGACGAGATCCTGGCCACGATGGCCTGCCACGGCGCGGTGCGCGCCAACCGGCGCCTGACACTCGAAGAGATGAACGCGCTGCTGCGCGACATGGAAACCACCGACCGCGCCGACCTGTGCAACCACGGCCGACCGACCTGGCGTCAGGTCACGCTGCGCGAGCTCGACACGCTGTTCCTGCGCGGGCGCTGATCACAGGTCGAGCACCGTGCGCACCTCGTCGAGCGTGATCTGGCCGGCCACCATCTTCTCGACCGCCTCCTGGCGCAGCGTGCGCATGCCGTCCTTCTGGGCCTGGCGCTGCAGGTTCCAGGCCGGCGCACCGGCGCGGATCAGGCGGCGCAGCTCGCGCGTCACCACCAGCAGCTCGTGCACCGCCAGCCGGCCGCGCTGGCCGGTGTGGCCGCAGCGCTCGCAACCGGGGCTCTGGAAGCGGCGCAGCCGGCCTTCGCGGCCGAAACGCTCGAGCCAGCTGCGCAGCAGCGCCTCGCGTTCGGGCAGCGGATCGGCCACCACGGCGCCGTGGAAATAGCCTTCCACCCATTCCTCGATCTCGGTCTCCTTGGCGCTGCGGCTCATGCGGCAGGCGCTGCACATGCGGCGCAGCAGGCGCTGGCTGTGCACGCCCAGCAGCGCGTCCGACAGATCCCACGGCGTGACGCCCTGGTCCATCAGCCGCATCACGGCGTCGCAGGCGTTGCGACCGGTCATCGCGCCGATCACCAGCCGGCCCTGCAGCGCCGCGTCGACCGCCACGCGGGCGGTGCCGACGTCGCCGATGTGGCCGACCATCAGCACGTCGGCGTCGGTGTTGAGCAGGGTGCGCAGGCCGGATTCGTAGGTCTGCCCCTCGTCGGGGTGGACCTGCATCTGGCGCAGGCCCGGCTGGGTCAGCTCGATGCGGTCCTCGAGCGTCCAGATGCGCCGCTCGGGGCGGTTCAGGTGTGCCAGGCTGGCGTGCAGGCTGGTGGTGCGCCCCGATCGCGCCGGGCCGACACACAGGATCAGGCCGGCCGGCCGGTCGAGCAGGCCCTTCAGCCGCTCGACCTCGGGCGCTGCCATGCCCAGCGCATCCAGCGCCATCGGCTTGAGGCGCGACGGCAGGCCGATCACGACGTCCTCGAGGCCGTTCTGGGTCGGCAGCACGTGCACCCGCAGGTCGATCTTGTGCTGCGGCACCAGTCGGCCGAACGCCAGCCGGCCCTCCTGCGGACGGCGGGTTTCGCTGACGTCGAGCTCGCACAGGGCCTTGATGCGCGCGATCAGCGGCACCCGGTAGGTCGCCGGCAGATCGGTGTGCGGCTCGAGCCGGCCGTTGCGGCGCAGGCGCACCTGCAGCTTGTCGTCGGGCCCGAGGGTTTCGATCTGAACGCTGCTGGCGCCGCGGCCCAGCGCATCGAGCACCAGGTTGGCCAGCGTCTGCAGCAGCGGGCTCTCGTGGCGATCGGCGCTGCTGCGGGCCCGGCTGGACGCCTCGGCATCGGCGGCGGCGGCCTGGGCCTGGCGCTCGTGGCGCGGCACCGGCTTGCCGGGCGACGGCGCAGCGACGGGCGCGGGTTCGGCGTGGCGAGCCTCGATCGACGGAGCCTGCGCCGGCGTGACATCGACCGTCGGGGCGTCGACCGGCCAGCCGGCCGGCACGGTGATCGGCAGGTCGACTTCGGCGTGCTCGTGGGTGGCTGCCGCGTGAGGGTCCGACGGATGGGCCAGCGGCTGGGTCGGCGTGTGGTCGACCGGGTGCGGCAGGTCGGCCGCGTCGTGGCCGGCCAGGCCGGTCAGCTCCGTCACCTCGACACCCATCGCCTCCAGCGAGATCAGCGGGAAACCCGCGTCGGCCGCGTCGGCGACCGACATCGGGCCTTCGTTGGGCCGCAGCGTGTCCTGCACGACGACTGGAGGCGCCGGTGGCGGCAGGGTCGGGACGGTCACGGGCAGCTCCACCGGCAGATCCACCGACGGGCCCGCCGCCCGGCGCAGCGCGGCGGCCGGGAAATGCGCGGGCGGCATCGGCGTGCGCCGTGCCGGCAGGTCGTCGACCGGCGTGTATTCGATCAGGTCGGACGTCACCTGGCTGTAGGCGCGCTCGATCGCCTCCGCCAGGCCGGTGCCGCCGGCCAGCGTCGGGGCGATGTGGGATTGCGTTAGGCGCTGCAGTTCCTCGATCACCGACTGCTGGCTGGCGTCGTGCATCGCTACCACCAGCCGGCCGCCGCGGCGCATCAGCGGCAACACCTGCAGGCGCCGGGCGGCCGGTGCCGGCAGCAGCGGGATCAAGGCCGGGTCGACCGGGAAACCGGCGACATCGACCACCGGATAACCCATCTTGCGGGCCAGCGCGATGCGCAGCTGCTCGCCTTCGACCAGGCCTTTTTCGACCAGCAGCTCGCCCAGCGGCTGGACCCGGTCGGTGCGCTGCAGCTGCAGGGCTTCCTGCAGCTGCTTGTCGGTCAGATAGCCCAGCGCCACCAGCGCCTCGCCCAGGCGCACCGACGGCATGCGGGCCTGCTTGTCGAGCGCGGTCAGCAGCTGTTCGGGGGTCACGATCTGGCGCTCGACCAGCTGTTCGCCGAGCTTCTTCTGGCGCTGGGTCTGCTGCTGCAGCAGCACCTGTTCGAGCTGTTCGGGCGTGGTGGCCTGCTGCTCGATCAGCATCTGGCCGAGCCGCTCGCCGATCTGGAACTGCTCGATCGCCACCCGCGGCACGAAGATGCGCTGCACCGAGCCCAGCCCGTCGAGCGGCGCGAACAGGAACAGGCCGACCGGCATCTCGACATGGCCGACCGTGCGCCCGGCCATGCTGGCGCCGCCCATCAGCTGCACCGTGTACGACTGGCTCTGGTGATGCGCCAGCACCTGGTCGGGCGGATCGCCGGCGGCGTCGGCCACCATCGCCGCGCTCAGCGGTGCCAGGCTGCGCTTGAGCGTGAGGCGGCGGATCTGGTTGAAGCGCAGCGCCATCGGCACCCGCTCGGGCGGCACCTGCACGCGCACCAGGCCTTCTTCGGGCTCGAACGACACCATCAGCCCGGCCATCAGGTTGCCGGTGCGGCCCTCGATCTCGCACGGCTCGGGCTCGAGCGCGGGCACCGGCAGCGGGTAGGCGGCCAGCGGCGGAGTCGGCCAGGCAAAGGATTTCTTCGACGCCGACGCCTTGCCGGGCGCCTGCACGGGCAGCGCGCCGGTGCCGCGACGCAGCTCGTCGGGCGTGGGGACCAGCGACAGGGACGGCAGGGAAATTTGGGACATGGTGGGCCTCGTCATCAGCAGGATGGCCGATGCCACCCGCCGCGGCGCACAGCGACCGCGACACCCTGATCCTAGAGAACCCCGCACGCCGCGAAGGCGCGATAAACGGGCCGAAGGTGGCCCGTCTTGCCGCCCGGACCACGCGGCTTGCGTGCAGGCCGGGCGGGCGCCGGGCTCAGGCAGCCGCGTCGGGCGCCGCGGCCACGTCGTGCGCGGCCATCAGTTCCAGCGCCTTGACCAGCGCCGAGTGGTCGAGCTGATCCCAGCCCTGCGCGGCGCACACCTGCATCAGCTGCGCCGCGTTGGCGGTGCTGGGCAGCGCCACGCCCAGCGCCTTGGCGCCCTGCAGCGCCAGATTCAGGTCCTTCTGGTGCAGGCCGATGCGAAAACCCGGGTTGAAGGTGCGCTTGATCATGCGTTCGCCATGCACCTCGAGGATGCGGCTGGACGCGAATCCGCCCATCAGCGCCTGCCGCACCTTGGCCGGATCGGCGCCGGCCTTGCTGGCGAACACCAGCGCCTCGCCGACCGCGGCGATGTTGAGCGCGACGATGATCTGGTTGGCCACCTTGGTGATCTGGCCCGCGCCGACGTCGCCCACGTGCGTGATGTTCTTGCCCATCAGCGCCAGCAGCGGCTGGATGCGCGCGAACGCCGCCTCGCTGCCGCCCACCATGATCGTCAGGCTGGCGGCCTTGGCGCCGACCTCGCCGCCGCTGACCGGCGCGTCGACGTAATCGCAGCCGAGCGCGGCGATCTGCCTGGCGAAGACCTGGGTCTCGATCGGCGAGATGCTGCTCATGTCGACGACGGTTTTCCCAGCGCTCAGACCGGAGGCCACGCCGTTTTCGCCGAACAGCACCTTCTGCACGTCGGGGGTGTCGGGCACCATCGTGAAGACCACGTCGGCGCGCTGCGCCACTTCGGCGCCGCTGGCGCAGGCCACCGCACCGGCCGCGCCCAGCGCCGCCGGCACCGCGCTGCGGGTGTGCACGAACAGTTCATGGCCGGCGGCCAGCAGATGGCCCGCCATGGGCGCGCCCATGATGCCGAGGCCGATGAATCCGAGTTTCATGGGAGTTCCTTTCGTATTTCGTCTTGCTTCAGTAAGTGGCCGAGCCCGTGCCCGCCACGGCAGCCGGCGCAGCGCGCATCTGCGCCAGCACCTGCTGCGAGCCCGCCGCCATCAGCCGCGCATCCGAGCTGACTGTGACGAAGCGGAAGCCCTTGGCGACCCGCGCCAGCGCGCCCTCGGGCACGCCGTTGTGGATGCCGGCCTTCAGGCCGTGCGCGGTGGCGCGTTCGAGGATGTGCTCGATCGCCTGCGCCACCGGCGGGTCGACGTCGTCGAACACCGGCCGGCAGCCCATCGACAGCGACAGGTCCGACGGCCCGATGTAGATCGCGTCCAACCCCTCGACCGACAGGATCGAATCGAGCTTGTCGAGCGCCTGCGCGGTCTCGATCATGGCGAAGGTGACGATGGTGTCGTTGGCGTGCTGCGGGTAGTCGGCGCCGGCGTACAACGTGGCGCGCACCGGGCCGAAGCTGCGGGTGCCACGCGGCGCGTAGTGGCTGTAGGCCACCAGCTTCTGCGCGTCCTCGCGGCTGTTGACCATCGGGCAGATGATCCCGTAGGCGCCGGCGTCGAGCGTCTTGCCGATGATGCCGGGCTCCAGCCACGGCACGCGCACGATCGGCACCGTGGCGGTGGTGGAGATCGCCTGCAGCATCGTCACCATCGCCGGGTAGTCGACCACGCCGTGCTGCAGGTCGATGGTCAGCGTGTCCCAGCCCTGATGCGCCATCACCTCGGCAGAGAAGCTGTCGGGGATGGCCAGCCAGCCGTTGACGGCGGCCTGGTCGTTGCGCCACAGCGTGCGCAGGCGGTTCTCTCTCATGGGCGTCTCCAGTGCGAGGTCGGTTTCAGGCCGAGGGCGCCGCGGAGACCAGGCGTCCCTCGGCGAAGAAACTCTGCAGGTTGTCGAACACCCGGTCGGCCATGGCCTGGCGGGTCTCGCGGGTTGCACTCGCAATGTGGGGCAGCAGCACGACGTTGTCGAGCGCCATCAGGGCAGCCGGCACACGCGGTTCGTCCTCGAACACGTCGAGCCCGGCGCCGGCGATGCGCCGGTCGGCCAGCGCCTGCACCAGCGCCGGCTCGTCGATCACCGAGCCGCGCGCCACGTTGATCAGGAAACCGTCCGGCCCCAGCGCGTCGAGCACCTCGGCGTTGACCAGGTGGCGCGTGGCCGGCCCGCCGGCGGTGATGACCACCAGGAAGTCGGCCCAGCGCGCCAGCTCCAGCAGCGACGGCTCGTGCACCCAGGCCACGCCGTCGACCGGCCGGCGCGAGTGGTAGCGCACCGGCATCTCGAAACCGGTCGAACGCTGCGCGATGGTGCGGCCGATGCGGCCCAGGCCGACCAGCCCCAGCCTCGCGCCGCTGACCTTGCGCGCCAGCGGAAACGGGCCCTGGAGCCAGTCGCCGCGCCGCACGAAACGGTCGGCCGCGCTCATGCCGCGTGCGGCGTCGAGCATCAGCCCGAAGGCGATGTCGGCCACGCAGTCGTTGAGCACGTCGGGCGTGTAGCCCACGGCGATGCCGCGGGCGTGGGCGGCGGCCACGTCGACCTTGTCCAGCCCGACGCCGAAGTTGGAGATCACCCGCAGCCGCGGCAAGGCGGCGAGCATGGCGGCGTCGACGCCGGTGGCGGCCGACGTCACCAGCGCCTCGAACTCGCCGCCGTGCGCGGCCAGGTAGGCGGCGGGGTCGGCCTGGTCGGCCAGCGTGCTCAGGTCGTAGCTCTGCGCGAGGCGGGCTTCGAGGGCGGGCGGCAGGCGGCCGACGTTGATCAGGCGGGTGCGCATGGTGCGGCCCGGCTCAATCGATCTTGACGCCGCCCTGGGCGACGACCTTCGCCCAGCTCTTGCGCTCGCGCTCGAAGAAGCTGCCGAACTCGGTCGGCGACATGGTGTAGACCTCGGCGCCCTGCGACACCAGGCGCTCGCGCACCTCGGGCGAACGGATGATGCGGGTCAGCTCGGCATTGAGCCGCGTGACCTGCGCGGCCGGCATGCCCGCGGGCACCAGCAGGCCTTGCCAGGTGCCCGACTCGAAGCCCTTCACGCCCTGCTCGGCGATGGTCGGCACCTGCGCCAGCAGCGGCACGCGCGTCGACTTGGACACCCCCAGCACCTTCAGCTTGCCCGACTGCACGTGCGGCAGGGTGGCGAGCATGCCGTTCATCAGCACCTGCGTCTGGCCGGCCACCGTGTCGCCGATGGCCTGCGAGCCGCCCTTGTACGGGATGTACTGCCACTGCGCGCCGGTGGCCTTCTCGACCGCCACGCCGGCCAGGTGCGGCGCGCTGCCGATGGCGGTGACGGCAAAGTTGAGCGGCGTCTTCTTCGACAGCGCCACCAGTTCCTGCAGGTTGTTGGCCGGCACCGACGGGTGCACCACCAGCAGGTGCGGCGAATAGGCCAGCATGGCCACGCCGCGCAGGTCCTTCGACGGATCGAAAGGCAGCTTGGCGTAGACCGACGCGGTGATCGCCAGCGCGCCCACGTCGCACAGCAGCAGCGTGTGGCCGTCGTTGGCCTTGGCGACGAAGTCGGTGCCGGTGTTGCCGTTGGCGCCGGGCTTGTTCTCGACGATCACGGTCTGCTTGAGCGCGTCACCCAGCGGCCCGCTGATGGCGCGCGCGATGATGTCCGACGAGCCGCCCGGCGGGTAGGGCACGACGATGCGCAGCGGCTTGTTCGGCCACTCCTGCGCCGCCACGGGCAAGGCCGCGGCAAGCAGGGCGATCAGGGTCAGGCGTCGGAAGTTCATGGGTGTCTCCGGTGGATCGAGGGGGCTGGGATCAGGCCTGCGTGTAGGCGGTCTTGACGGTGGTGTAGAACTCGGCCGCGTAACGGCCCTGCTCGCGCGGGCCGTGGCTCGACCCCTTGCGGCCGCCGAACGGCACGTGATAGTCCACACCCGCGGTCGGCAGGTTGACCATCACCATGCCGGCCTGGGCGTGGCGCTTGAAGTGGGTGGCGTGTTTCAGGCTGGTGGTGGCGATGCCCGAGGCCAGGCCGAACGGCGTGTCGTTGGCCAGCGCCAGCGCCTCGTCGTAGTTCTTCGCGCGCATCACGCTGACCACCGGGCCGAACACTTCTTCGGTGTTGATGCGCATCGCGGCCGTCGTTTCGGTGAACAGCGCCGGACGCATGTAGAAGCCCGGCGCGCCGTCGGTGTTGCGCTCGATCGCCTCGCCGCCCGCGGCCAGCGTGGCGCCTTCGGCACGGCCGATGCCGATGTAGTCGAGGTCCTGCGCGAGCTGCTTCTCGTCGACCACCGGGCCGATGTCGGTGCCGGCCTTGCGGGCGTCGTCGACCTTGAGCGTCTTCATGCGCTCGACCATCGCGGCCACGAAGCGGTCGTGGATGCCTTCGGTCACGATGATCCGGCTCGACGCCGTGCAGCGCTGGCCGGTCGAGAAGAAACCGCTGTTGATCGCGGCATTGACGGCCACGCCCAGGTCGGCGTCGTCGAGCACCACGAACGGGTTCTTGCCGCCCATCTCGAGCTGGAACTTGGCCATGCGCGCCACGCAGGCCGCCGCCACCTTCTGGCCCGTCGCCACCGAGCCGGTGAAGCTGATCGCGTTGACACGCGCGTCGTCGAGCAGCACCGCGCCCACTTCGGAGCCACGCCCCATCACCAGGTTGAACACGCCCGCCGGCAGGCCGGCGCGGTGCAGGATGTCGGCCAGCGCCCAGGCCGAGCCCGGCACCAGGTCGGCCGGCTTCATCACCACCGTGTTGCCGAAGGCCAGCGCCGGCGCGAGCTTCCAGGCGGGAATGGCGATCGGGAAGTTCCACGGCGTGATCAGGCCGACCACGCCGACGGGCTCGCGCGTGACTTCGACGCCCACGCCCGGGCGCACCGACGGCACGCTGTCGCCCGACAGGCGCAGCGCCTCGCCGGCGAAGAACTTGAAGATGTTGCCGGCACGCACGACTTCGCCGATCGCCTCGGGCAGCGTCTTGCCTTCTTCGCGCGCCAGCAGGTCGCCCAGTTCGGCGCGGCGCGCCAGGATCTCGCTGCCGGCGGCGTCGAGCACGTCGAAGCGCTGCTGCGGCGTGGTCAGCGACCAGGCCGGGAAAGCCGCCGTGGCCGCGGCCACCGCCTGGCGCGCCTGCGCGGCATCGGCCTGCGCGTATTCGCCGACCACGTCACGCGTGTCCGACGGGTTGATGTTGCGCGAGACGCGTGCGCCTTCGACCCATTCGCCGGCTATCAGGTTCTTGAACATCGGGGAGCGTTCTTTCGTGTGGGGTGTGGATCGAAGCCTCAGCGCACCAGGCACGGGCGCTTGGGGTCGAAGGTCCAGTTCGGGATCAGGTACTGCATCGCCGTGGCGTCGTCGCGCGAGCCCAGGCCGTGCTGCAGGTAGAGCTGGTGCGCGGCCTCGACCGCGTCCATGTCGAGCTCGACGCCCAGGCCCGGCACGGTCGGCACGGCCACTTCGCCGTCGACGATCTGCAGCGGTTTTTGCGTCAGGTTCTGGCCGTCCTGCCAGATCCAGTGGGTGTCGATCGCGGTGACACGCCCCGGCGCAGCAGCCGCGGCCTGCGTGAACATCGCCAGCGACACGTCGAAGTGGTTGTTGGAGTGCGAACCCCAGGTCAGGCCGAAATCGCGGCAGGTCTGCGCCACCCGCACCGCACCTTGCATGGTCCAGAAATGCGGGTCGGCGAGCGGGATGTCGACGCTCTGCAGGCTCAGCGAATGCACCATCTGGCGCCAGTCGGTGGCGACCATGTTGGTGGCGGTCGGCAGGCCGGTAGCGCGGCGGAACTCGGCCATCACCTCGCGGCCCGAGAAGCCGCCCTCGGCACCGCACGGGTCTTCGGCGTAGGCGAGCACGCCGTGCATGTCGCGCATCAGGCGGGTCGCGTCCTTGAGCAACCAGCCGCCGTTGGGGTCGAGCGTGATGCGGGCCTGCGGGAAACGCGCTTTCAGCGCGCGGATCGCCTCGACCTCTTCCTCGCCGCGCAGCACGCCGCCCTTGAGCTTGAAGTCGTGGAAACCGTAGCGCGCCTGCGCGGCTTCGGCCAGTGCGACCACCGCGTCGGGTGTCATCGCCTCCTCGTGGCGCAGGCGCAGCCAGGGGTCGGCAGCGTCGGGCGCGCTGTCGTACGGCAGATCGGTCTTGTTGCGGTCGCCGATGTAGAACAGGTAGCCGAGCATCGGCACGCTGTCGCGCTGCTGGCCTTCGCCGAGCAGCGCGCACACCGGCACCTCGAGGTGCTGGCCGAGCAGGTCGAGCAGCGCCGACTCGACCGCGGTGACCGCGTGGATCGTGGTGCGCAGGTCGAAGGTCTGCAGGCCGCGCCCGCCCGAATCGCGGTCGGCGAACTGCGTGCGCACGGCGTTGAGCACGCGCTGCCAGTCGCCCACCTTGGCGCCCACCACCAGCGCGGCGGCGTCTTCGAGCGTGCGCCGGATCGGCTCGCCGCCCGGCACCTCGCCCACGCCGGTGCGGCCGGCGCTGTCGGTCAGGATCAGCAGGTTGCGGGTGAAGTACGGCGCGTGCGCACCGCTCAGGTTGAGCAGCATGCTGTCGCGGCCGGCCACCGGCACGACACGCAGGGCCACGACGACGGGGGTAGCGTTGGAACTCATGGGCAAGGTCTCCTGGCGAGGGCGCATGGGGCAGTGGGCGGGAGCGGGCGGCTTACTGCGGCCCGAGCTTGGCCATCAGCGCCGCCAGTTCGGCCACCTCGGCCGGCTTCAGGTCGCTCAGCGGCGGGCGCACCGGGCCGGCGCCGTGGCCGATCAGGGTGGCACCGGCCTTCACGATCGACACCGCGTAACCGTGGTTCTTGTTGCGCAGCGCGATGTAGGGCAGGAAAAAATCGCGGATCAGGCGGTCGCAGGTGGCGCTGTCACCGGCCGCGTGCGCGTTGTAGAACTCCATCGCCGTCTTGGGGATGAAATTGAACACCGCCGACGAGTACACCGGGCAGCCCATCGCCTTGTAGGCGCCGGCAAACACCTCGGCCGTGGGCAGGCCGCCGAGATAGGCGAAGCGCTCGCCCAGGGTCTGGCGGATCGACACGAAGGTCTCGATGTCGCCGATGCCGTCCTTGAAGCCGATCAGGTTCGGGCAGGTCTCGGCCAGCACCAGCAGGCTGGCGGGCGTGAGCTTGCAGGCGCCGCGGTTGTAGACCGTGACGCCGAACCTGACGCTGCGGCAGACCGCCTGCACGTGGGCGATCAGGCCTTCCTGGCTGGCTTCGGTCAGGTAGTGCGGCAGCAGCAGCACGCCCTGCGCACCCAGGCGCTCGGCCTCCTGCGCGTACTGGATCGCGACGCGGGTGCCGCCACCGGCGCCGGCAATGATCGGGGTGCGGCCGCGGCAGGTGTCGAGCGCCACCTTGATGACGTCGCTGTATTCGCCCGGCTCCAGCGAGAAGAACTCGCCCGTGCCGCCGGCCGCGAACAGCGCGCTGGCGCCGTAGGGCTGCAGCCACTTGAGGCGTTCCGCATAGGGCTTGGGCGCGAAATTCAGTTCGCGGTCGAAGTCGGTCAGCGGGAACGACAGCAGGCCGGATTGCAGGACGTTCTTGAGCTCTTGGGGGGACATGCGGGATCTCCGTGGGGCGGGGTGGAACAGGTCGACGACTTATGTTGTATGTCATCGTACAACATATGACCCACTCCGCGATACGTGAGATCACCTAGACCCGGGCTTTCGCCCGGGCCCGCCCTCAGCTCAGCGCGTCGGCCTGGGCGCGCCGGCGCCGCTCGCGGCTGTTGGCCAGGTGGGTGCGCATGGCCGCGCGGGCGGCGTCGGCGTCCTGGCCGACGATGGCGTCGAAGATGCTCTCGTGCTCGCTGTTGACGCGGCGCAGGTAGCGCCGGTGCTCATCGCTCGGCTCGCCCTCGGGCACCAGTCGGGCGCGCGGGATGATCATGCTGCCGAGGGTCGACATCAGCTCGGTGTAGTGGCTGTTCTGGGTCGCGCGGGCGATCTCGAGGTGGAACTGGAAGTCGGCGGCGACCGAATCGCGCCCGGCCTCGAAGTCCTTCGCCACCGCATCGAGCGCAGCGCGCAGCTGCACGATGTTGGCTTCGGTGCGGCGCTGCGCGGCCAGCGCCGCGGCTTCGGTCTCGAGGCCGATGCGCAGCTCGAGCACCGCGATCACGTCGCGCAGGGTGTTGTACTGCTCGGGCGCGATGCGGAAACCCGGCGCCTCGCCCACCCCCAGCACGAAGGTGCCGATGCCGTGCCGCGTCTCGACCAGGCCGGCGGCCTGCAGCTTGGAGATCGCCTCGCGCACCACCGTCCGGCTGACGGCGAACTCGGCCATGATGGCCGCTTCGGTGGGCAGCTTGTCGCCTTGCGCGAGACGGCCGTCGCGGATGCGATCGCCGAGGGCATCGACCAGTTCAAGGGCCAGGGTGCGCGGTCTGCGACGCGCTGCGGCTGTGGGGGTGTTCATACGGTCTCGGTGGAATCCCTAGGCATTGAGTCGGCGAACGTGCCGGAGAATCGGTCACGTTGTACGACAACTGACAACGTACCTCAATACGTGTTCCCACTGTATCCGCACCGCAGCCTCTGACGGACATTCTTCGAAGCGATTCATCACCATGCCCAGCCATCCGACCCCTCTGCGATTCGACCGCCTGCTGCTGACCGGTGCCGCCGGTGGCCTGGGCCGCGAGCTGCGCACGCGCCTGAAGGCCTATTGCGACGTGCTGCGCCTGTCGGACATCAGCGATCTCGGCGCCGCTGCCGCCGGTGAGGAGCTGATGCCCGCGCCGCTCGAGGACGCCGCCGCCGTGCACGCGCTGCTGGCCGGTGTCGACGCCGTCGTGCACCTGGGCGGCGTGTCGACCGAGCAGCCCTGGCAGCCGATCCTGCAGGCCAACATCATCGGCACCTACAACCTGTACGAAGCCGCGCGCAAGCACGGCGTCAAGCGCGTCGTGTTCGCCAGCTCGAACCACGTCACCGGCTTCTACCGGCAGGACGAGGTGGTGTCGCCGAAGGATCCGATGCGGCCCGACGGCCTCTACGGCCTGTCCAAGGCCTTCGGCGAGAACCTGGCGCAGTTCTACTTCGACCGCTACGGCATCGAGACCGTCAGCGTGCGCATCGGCTCGTCCTTCCCCGAGCCGAAGAACCGTCGCATGCTGGCCACCTGGATGAGCTTCGACGACCTCGAGCGCCTGGTGATGGCCGCACTCACCGCGCCGGTGATCGGCCACAGCGTCATCTACGGCATGGGCGACAACACCACCACCTGGTGGGACAACACCAGCGCCCGCCACGTCGGCTACCGGCCGCAGGACAGCTCGGAGCGCTTTCGCGCCAAGGTCGAAGCGGCCGACCCGAAACCCGACCTGAGCGACCCGGCCGTGATCTACCAGGGCGGCCCGTTCGTGCGCACCGGCCCGTTCGACTGACGGCCGGATCGCCCGCCCGCCACTTTCCGCGTTTCAGCCCCCGCCCCGCTCACCCGTCCACTTCAGGAGACAACACCATGAACTTCCGTCGCACCCTGCTGGCCGCCTGCGCCGCTGCCGCCACCCTCGGTTTCGCCCCGCTGACCACCTCGGCCCAGAACATCGTCATGAAGGCCGCCGACGTGCACCCGGCCGGCTACCCGACCGTGGTCGCGGTCGAGAACATGGGCAAGAAGCTCGACGCCGCCACCAGCGGTCGCATCAAGTTCCAGATGTTCCCCGGCAGCGTGCTCGGCGGCGAGAAGGAGATGATCGAGCAGACCCAGTTCGGCGCGATCCAGCTGCTGCGCACCTCGCTGGGCCCGATCGGCCCGGTGGTGCCCGAGGTGAACGTGTTCAACATGCCCTTCGTGTTCCGCAACATCGCCCACATGCGCGCGGTGATCGACGGCCCGATCGGCCAGGAACTGCTCGACAAGGTCAGCGCCTCGCCGGCCCGGATGGTCGCGCTGGCCTGGATGGACGGCGGCTCGCGCAGCCTCTACACCAAGAAGCCGGTGCGCAGCCCCGCCGACCTGAAGGGCCAGAAGATCCGCATGATGGGCAACCCGCTGTTCGTCGACACCATGAACGCGATGGGCGGCAACGGCATCGCGATGGGCTACGGCGAGGTCTTCACCGCCATCCAGACCGGCGTGATCGACGGCGCCGAGAACAACCCGCCCAGCCTCTACACCGCCAACCACTTCAAGGCCGGCGCCAAGTACTTCACCCAGACCAACCACCTGATCATTCCCGAGATCCTGGTGATGTCGAAGGTGACATTCGACAAGCTCAGTCCGGCCGACCAGGCGCTGGTCAAGAAGACCGCCCGCGAAGCGCAGCTCGAGCAGCGCACGCTGTGGGACAAGGCGGTGGCCGACTACACCACCAAGCTCAAGGCCGAAGGCGTCGAGTTCATCGAGATGGACAGCAAGCCCTTCTTCGACGCCACCGCACCGGTGCGCGCCAAGTACGGCGCCAACTTCGCCGACCTGATGAAGCGCATCGAGGCCGTCAAGTAAGACGCCGGCCTCGCTGCGTCCAAGCCCGCACGGCCCCGGCCGGGCGGGCTTTTTTCGAACCGCCTGACCTGATCGCCTCCGCATGGACCCGCTCTACATCCGTTTGATGGATCGCTTCTACCTGGCCAGCATCTGGCTGGCCGGCGCCGCGATCTTCTTCATGTCGCTGATCATCCCGTGGGGCGTGTTCACGCGCTACGTGCTGGGCACCGGCTCGCAGTGGCCCGAGCCGATCGCGATCCTGCTGATGATGGTGTTCACCTTCATCGGCGCGGCCGCCGCCTACCGCGCCAACGCCCACATCGCCGTGACGATGCTGACCGACGTGCTGCCCGCGCCGCTGCGCAAGCTCTCGGCCCGGGTGGTCGACCTGCTGATGCTGCTGGCCTGCCTGTTCGTCACCTTCTACGGCGCCCGGCTGTGCCTGGAGACGATGGGCCAGTCGCTGGCCGAACTGCCCTGGCTGCCGGTGGGCGTGACCTACGCGTCGCTGCCGATCGGCGCGGCCGTCACCATCCTGTTCGTGCTCGAACGCATGTTCTACGGCACCCAGAACCATCGCCCGCTGGTGCGCTACGAAGAAGGCGACGCAAGCGACGCCACCGATACACCGACCACCGAGGGAGCCCGCTGATGGATGCTTTCGTGCTGATCGGCAGCTTCGTGCTGCTGATGATGATCGGCGTGCCGATCGCCTTTTCGCTCGGCCTGGCCGCCCTGATCGGCGCGCTGTGGATCGACATCCCGCTCGACGCGGTGATGATCCAGATCGCCGCCGGGGTCAACAAGTTCTCGCTGCTGGCGATCCCGTTCTTCGTGCTGGCCGGCGCCATCATGGCCGAGGGCGGCATGGCGCGCCGGCTGGTGGCGTTTGCCGGCGTGCTGGTGGGTTTCATCCGCGGCGGGTTGTCGCTGGTCAACATCCTGGCCAGCACCTTCTTCGGCGCGATCTCGGGCTCGTCGGTGGCCGACACCGCCTCGGTCGGCACGGTGCTGATCCCCGAGATGGAGAAGAAGGGCTACCCGCGCGACTTCGCCACCGCGGTCACCATCAGCGGCTCGGTGCAGGCGATCCTGATCCCGCCCAGCCACAACGCCGTGCTGTACTCGCTGGCCGCAGGCGGCTCGGTGTCGATCGCCGCGCTGTTCATGGCCGGCGTGCTGCCGGGCCTGCTGATGGGCCTGACGCTGGCCGTGCTGTGCCTGATGAAGGCCAGGAAACACGGCTACCCCAAGGGCGAGGTGATCCCGCTCAAGCAGGCGATCAAGATCTCGATCGACGCGATGTGGGGCCTGATGACGATGGTCATCATCCTCGGCGGCATCCTGTCGGGCGTGTTCACGGCCAACGAATCGGCTTCGATCGCGGTGGTCTGGGCCTTCTTCGTCACGATGTTCATCTACCGCGACTACAAGTGGCGCGACCTGCCCAAGCTGGTGCACCGCACCGTCAAGACGGTGACGATCGTGATGATCCTGATCGGCTTCGCGGCGGCCTTCGGCTACCTGATGACGCTGATGATGATCCCGCTGCGAGTCACCGCCTTCCTCACCAGCCTGTCGGACAACAAGTACGCGATCCTGGCCATGATCAACATACTGCTGCTGGTGCTGGGCACGCTGATGGACATGTCGCCGCTGATCCTGATCCTCACGCCGATCCTGCTGCCGGTGGTCAAGATGCTGGGTGTCGACCCGGTGCACTTCGGCATGATCATGATGGTCAACCTCGGCATCGGCCTGATCACGCCGCCGGTGGGCACGGTGCTGTTCGTCGGCGCAGCGGTGGCCAAGCTCAAGATCGGCGTGGTCACCCGGGCGATGATGCCGTTCTTCGTCGCGCTGTTCATCGTGCTGCTGATGGTGACCTACATCCCCTGGCTGTCGCTGTGGCTGCCGCGTTTCCTGGGTCTTTGAAGCATGAACACCACCGGTCCGCAACTCCCCTTCGCGCCCAGCCAGCGTTATCCCGATCCGGCCATCGAACTGCTCGACCCGAGCTTCGCCCGCTATCGCCTCTTCAGCGGCGGCGTCGAGCAGCTCGCCAGCGGCCTGCGCTGGGCCGAGGGGCCGGTGTGGTTCGGCGATGGCCGCTACCTGCTGGTCAGCGACATCCCGAACAACCGCATCCTGCGCTGGGACGACTGCTCGGGCGCGCTCAGCGTGTTCCGCGCGCCGGCCGACAACGCCAACGGCCACGCACGCGACCGCCAGGGCCGCTTGCTGACCTGCGAGCACCTGACCCGGCGCGTGACCCGCACCGAGTACGACGGCCGCATCACGGTGCTGGCCGATACATACGACGGCAAGCGCCTCAATTCGCCCAACGACATCACCTGCCGCAGCGACGGCAGCGTCTGGTTCACCGACCCGAGCTTCGGCATCGAGAGCGACTGGGAGGGCGAAACCGCGCCGCAGGAACTGCCGCATGCGGTCTACCGCATCGACGGCGCGAGCGGCCGGCTCGACGCCGTGATCACCGACCTGAACGCGCCCAACGGCCTGTGTTTTTCGCCCGACGAACGCACGCTGTACGTGATCGAGAGCCGCGCCAACCCGCGCCGCATCTGGGCTTATGACGTGGATGCGGCCGGCGCCCTGTCGAACAAGCGCAGCCACGTCGAGGCCACCGACCACGGCGCGCTCGACGGCATGGCCTGCGACCGCGACGGCAACCTCTGGTGCGGCTACGGCAGCAACGGCTCGGCGCAGTCGGTGGGCGAGGTGCTCGACGGGGTGCGCGTGTTCAACCCCGCCGGCAAAGCCATCGGCCACATCCACCTGCCCGAACGCTGCGCCAACGTGTGCTTCGGCGGCGCCAAGAACAACCGCCTGTTCATGGCCAGCAGCCACTCGCTCTACGCCGTCTACGTCAACACCGCCGGCGCGCTGTGAACACGCGCCTGCCGATGACCTGAACCGCGCCACCGATCCCCTGCCCTCCCCAGGCCCTGACACGCCGAACCCTCGGCGTTCAGGGCCTGTTCATTTGCGGGAAAAAGCTTGTGGATCGCTTAACCGCGGAGTTGTTCCTGCCTATACTACAGACATGGGAAACGTTCCCATTAATCAGGAGATCCCCCATGACCACCACCCGCCGTCTTCCCACCGCCATCGCCCTCGCCAGCCTGTCCTTCCTGAGCCACTCGGCCGTTGCCGCCCGGTTGCCGACGTCGTTCAAGGCGATCGAGCCGGTCACCGCCACGGTCACGCTCGACCAGCAGGGCACCGCCGCGCCGCAACCGATGCTGCTGGCCAAGAACGGCGGCAGCTCGTCGGGCTCGTCGGGCAAGTCGTCGGGTGGTTCGAGCGGCTCGTCGGGCAAGTCCTCCGGCGGCTCATCGAACTCGGGTTCGTCGTCCGGCAGCGGTTCTTCCGGCAGCAGTTCTTCCAGCGGGTCGTCTTCCGGCGGCTCGTCGTCCGGCAGTTCGTCTTCCGGAGGTTCGTCGGGCAGCGACGACTCGGCCGGGCACACCCGCCGGGGTCGTGGATCCGACGACGCGCCGGGGCATGTGCGGCACGGCCGCGGCACCGACGATGCACCGGGCCACGTGCGCCAGGGTCGCGGTGCCGACGACGCGCCGGGTCATGTCCGCCAGGGCCGCGGGACCGATGACGCGGCCGGTGATGACCGCCAGGGCCGTGGCACCGACGATGCCCCGGGCCACATCCGCCAGGGCCGCGGTGCCGACGACGCGCCGGGCCATGTCCGCCAGGGCCGTGGGGCCGATGACGCGACCGGTGACGACCGCCAAGGCCGCGGCGCCGACGACGCCGCAACCGAAGAACTGCGCCGCAACAAGGCCCGCCAGCCCAAGGGCGGCGCCGACGACGGTGCCAATCACACCTGATCGGGCTGCGGCCTGACCCGGAACGGGCGGTGTTGCGCGAGCAGCACCGCCTTTCCTGTTTTCGGGCCGGCCCCGATCTGCGCGAAATGGCCCGCACAGGGCGTTCCGCCACGCCCACATCTGCGGGTGATGTCACCCAGACCTGAGTTCCGAGGCCGGGCGCCCTGAGTCCGGCCGCCCGGTCAGCGACCGGCGCGTCGCAGCGCCGGCAGGCGCAGCAGGCCGGTCGCCAGGGCGGTGCCGGCCAGGATCACCAGACCGCCGCCGGCCATGCCGGGGGTCACTGCCTCGCCCAGAAACAGCACGCCCCAGAGCGTGCCGAACACCGGCACCAGGAACGTGACCGTGACCGCGCGCGAGGCGCCGACCCGGCCGATCAGCCGGAAGAACAGCAGGTAGGCCAGCGCCGAACAGCCCACGCCCAAGGCGATCGCCGCCAGCCACGGCCCGACGCCCGGCGTCACGGCCGGCCAGTCGAGCGGCGCCAGCGGCAACAGCAGCAGCGCCGACGCCAGCTGCGAGCCGGTGGCGTTGGCCAGCGCGGGCACGCCGCCCAGATGGCGCTTGGTGTAGTTGGCCGCAAAGCCGTAGCTGAGCGCAGCGCCCAGCAGCGACAGCACCGCCCAGCCGCTGCCGCCGGGCTTGAAGTCGGCCTTGTCGGCCGACATCAGCAGCACGCCGGCAAAACCCAGCGCCAGCCCGACGATGCGCGAGGCGTCGAGCCGATCCTTCAGCCAGACCGCGCCGACCAGCGCGGTGAAGATCGGCACCGTGGCGTTGACGATCGACGCGAAGCCGGCGGTGACCGACAGCGTGGCCCAGGCGATCAGCACGAACGGCAGCGCCGAGTTGAAGATCGCCATCACGGTGATCGGCCCGGCGCGCTCGCGCAGGACGCCCAGCTGGCCGTGCCACAGCAGCAGCGGCAGCAGGCAGGCCGCGGCGATCGCCACCCGCAACCAGATGAGCGGCACCGCGCCGAACACCGGCGCGGCATACCGCAGGAACAGGAACGAGCCGCCCCACAGCGCGGCCAGCAGCAGCAGGTCGGACAGGTCGCGGCCCTTCATGGCGCGTCGCGCCACAAACCGGGTTCACCGGCCTCGAACGCCAGCAGCGCGACCTTGCGCGCCAGCCCGCCGGCATAACCCGTCAGCGCGCCGCTGCGGCCGATCAGGCGATGACACGGCACGACGATCGAGATCGGATTGCGCCCGGTCGCCGCACCCACCGCGCGCGTGGCGGTCGGCCGGCCGAGTGCAGCCGCGACGTCGCCATAGGCCAGCGACTGGCCGAAGCCGATCTGCACCAGGGCCGACCAGACGGCGCGCTGGAACTCGGTGCCGTGCGGATCGAGCGGCAGGTCGAAGGCCTGGCGCCGGCCGGCGAACCAGTCGTCCAGCTGCGTGGCGGTTTCGATCAGCGTGGCATCGGCCGCGTCGTGCTGCCAGTCGGCGGCCGGGCCGTCGAAATGCTGCTGGCCGTCGAACCAGACGCCGCACAGGCCGGCGGGCGTGGCGGCGAGCGTCATCGCGCCGAGCGGGCTGGCATAGGCGGCCCAGCGGATCGGGGGCTGTTTCATGGGGGACCTCATGGTTTCGGGGCGGTGGCCGCTTCGGCGAGCCGGCGCCAGAGTTGCACGGTGGCGTAGCTGCGCCAGGGGCGCCAGGCTTCGGCCAGCGCATCGGCCTCGCGCGGGCCGGCGGCGCCGAGCGCCTTGATCAGTGCGACGTCGCCGCTCGGCCAGGCGTCGGGCCAGCCGAGCGCGCGCAGCGCAATGTACTGCGCGGTCCAGCGGCCGATGCCCGGCAGGGCTTGCAGGCGCTCGGTGCACAGGGCCACGTCGGCGGCCGGGCCGAGATCGATCTCGCCGCTCGACACCGCCTGCGCCAGCGCGATCAACGCATCGGCGCGGCTGCGCACGATACCCAGCGCGGCGATCTGCTCGGCGCCGGCCGACGCCAGCCGCTGCGGCGTCGGGAACAGCAGGCCGACGCCGTCCAACGACTGCTCCGATCGCAGCGGCTCGCCGAACGCGGCCGCCATTCGGCCGGCCAGCGTGTGCGCTGCCTTGACCGTGACCTGCTGGCCGAGCACGGCCCGCACCGCCATCTCGAAGCCGTCGAACGCGCCCGGCACGCGCAGACCCGGCGCATCGGCAGCCAGCGGGCCGAGCACCGCGGCCACCGCCTGCGGGTCGCACGACAGGTCGCACAGGCGGCGCACGCCGGCCAGCAGCGCCGGCAGCACGCGCAAGAGGCTGGGCGCGACGTCGACCGCGATCGCCTCGCCGTGCGCGGCCAGGCCGAGCGCCAGCCAGCCGGTGTGCTCGCTGCCGCCGGCGTGCAGCCGCACGCTGCGCCGATAGGTGCCGTCGGCCACCGCCTCGACACCGGCCACGCAGCGCGCCGCCAGGAAGGCCAGCAGCCGCGGCCAATCGAGCGGCGGGCGGAACGCCAGCTCGAAGTGCAGCCCGCCCTCGCGCGCAGCCGGGCCGCTGGCGCGCCGCAGTTCACCCGGCGTGAGCCGGTAGCGGCTTTGAAACAGGTGATTGAAGCGCCGCAGGCTGCCGAAGCCCGCCGCCAGCGCCACCTCGGTGACCGGCAGCGTGGTGTCGGCCAGCAGGCGCTTGGCGATCAGCAGCCGCTGGGTCTGGGCGTAGTCGATCGGCGTGACGCCGAAGGCGGCCATGAAGATGCGGCGCAGGTGGCGGTCGGTGATGCCCAGCCGCGCCGACAGGCCGGTCAGCCCGCCATCGTCGAGCGCGCCGGCCTCGATGCGCTGGGCCGCAGCCCAGGCCAGGCGCGAGGGCATGTCGATGCCCGCGAGCCCCGGCGCCAGTTCCGGCCGGCAGCGCAGGCAGGGCCTGAATCCACCCGCCTCGGCGGCGGCGGCGTTGTCGAAGAAACGGCAGTTCGCGGCCTTGGGCGTGCGCACGCCGCAGACCGGCCGGCAGTAGATGCCGGTGGAGGTGACGCCGACGAAGAAGCGCCCGTCGAAGCGCCGATCGCGCGCCACCAGCGCCGCATAACAGGCGGCATGCGCGGTCGCGTCGGTGCTGGCGAGGGGGGCGGATCGGCTCGGCATGCAAACGATCATACGCAGCACCCTGGCCGGCGCTGGCCGTTTTCGGACACGATGTTGCGGCGCGCGGCCACGGGTGGACCGGGCCGCTTCAGTCGCGCCGGAGCGCGCCGATAAGCAGACGTCGTCCACCCTGAACCGTGGTGCGGTGCCGATTGCGCCGCGCCTCAGATCCATGCCGAACACGCCTTCGTTTGCAGCCCACGTGGTGTTCCTGATCCGGCGCGTGCCCATCGCCGCACGCCTGGTGGCCGCCTTCGGCCTGGTGCTGCTGCTGCTGGGCCTGATGCTGGCGCAGGCGCTCGGCCACACCGCCACGATGAACGACGCCGTGCACCGCATCACGCAGGGCACGCTCAACCAGGTGATGCTGGCGCACCGCACGCAGACCGCCGCGCACGTGGGTGTCGAGCAGCTGTATTCGCTGTTCGTGCTCGATCAGCGCGAGCTGCGCGTGCCCGTCTACGCCCAGATCGACCAGGCCGCGCGCGATCAGCAGGAGGCCTTCGACGCCCTGCTGGCCGAGACCGGGCTGGGCCGCAACGAGCCGGTGATCGCCCGGGTGCTGCAGGACCGCGCGCGTTATGTCGAAGCCTTCGACGAGACCGTCTCGCTGGTCGAGCTCGACCCCGCACTGGCGCGGCCGGTGATGGTGTCGCAGACCATGCCGGCGCTGCGCAGCATGCTGGCCGCGCTCGACATGCTGGTGGCGCACAGCTCCAGACGCGCCGGCGACGACCTCGCCAGCCTGCACGATCTGCACGGCCAGGTGCGCGCCCGGCTCTGGTTCGTCGGCGTGCTGGCGGTGCTGGTGGCGCTGGCATCGGCGGCACTGATCACGCATTCGATCGCCAAGCCGTTGCGCTCGGCGGTGACGCTGGCCGGCCACATCTCGGCCGGCCGCATCGACACGCCGCTGCCACCGGCGGCCAGCGACGAGGTCGGCGTGCTGACGCAGGCGATGGACGACATGCGCCAGAACCTGGCACGCCGCGAGGCCCGCATCGCCGAGCTGGCCTACCGCGACGACCTCACCGGCCTGGCCAACCGCACGCTGTTCAACGACCGCCTCGATCAGGCGCTGGCCAGCGCGCGCCGGCAGGGCAATGCGCTGTCGGTGCTGGTGCTCGACCTCGACCGCTTCAAGCAGGTCAACGACGTGCTCGGCCACACCCTCGGCGACCAGGTCCTGAAGGAGGTGGGCGAGCGCCTGCGCAACGCGCTGATGCGCACCACCGACACCGTGGCGCGGCTGGCCGGCGACGAGTTCGCGGTGCTGCTGCCGACCCAGGACCACGCCGCCGCGACGGCGCTCGGCCGACGCCTGCTGTCGGTGCTCGAGAGCCCCGTGCCGGTGCAGGGCCAGCGGGTCGACGTCAGCGCCAGCATCGGCATCGCCTGCGCCGACGACGCCGGCCTGAGCGCAGCCCAGCTGATGGCACGCGCGGACATCGCCATGCACGAGGCCAAGCAGGGCAACCGCGGCCTGCTGGTGTTCGAGGCGGCGATGGAGCGCCACGTCGAACACGGTCTGACGCTGCTGAGCGACCTGCGCCGCGCCGCCGATCAGCACGAGTTCTTCCTGCTCTACCAGCCCAAGCTGCGGCTGTCCGACGGCCACTGCGACGCCGCCGAGGTGCTGATCCGCTGGCGCCACCCGCAGCGCGGCATCGTGCCGCCGGACCGTTTCATCCCGTTTGCCGAGCAGACCGGCGCGATCAAGGCGATCACGCTGTGGGTGCTGCAGCACGCGCTGAACCAGCTGGCGAGCTGGCAGCAGCTGGGCTGGCAGCTGTCGCTCAACATCAACGTCTCGACCCGCGACCTCGGCCAGCCCGACTTCCCGGCCCTGGTCGACAACGCCCTGCGGCGCGCCGGCGTGGCCGCCGCCAGCCTATGCCTCGAAGTGACCGAGAGCGCCATCATGGACGACCCGGCGCAGGCGCTGCGCTGCCTGCAGGCGCTCAACGAGATGGGCGTGCGGCTGTCGATCGACGACTTCGGCACCGGCTACTCGTCGCTCGCCTACCTGAAGAAGCTGCCGGTGCAGGAGCTCAAGATCGATCGCTCCTTCGTCAGCGGCCTCGACCGCGACGAGGCCGACGTGACCATCGTGCGCTCGACCATCGACCTGGCCCACCACATGGGCCTGGCCGTGGTGGCCGAGGGCATCGAGACCGAGGCGGTCAGCCAGCGCCTGCGCAGCTTCGGCTGCGACCAGGCGCAGGGTTATCTGTACAGCCGGCCGCTGCCGGCGATGGAGTTCATCGCCTGGCTGAAGCAGCATCGTTTCCCGGCCGGATCGGGCATCGGCGCGAAGCCCGACGGCCGTGCCGGAATGCCGGCCGGTCCCCTGATCGCCGCCTGAGCCGGCAACAGGCAGCCCGACTCAGCGGACCCGGCGGCGACAACGAGGGCCGGAATGAGGACGTTTTTCCGCGCCACATCAAGGCATCGACGGCCGAGGGAACTCGCATAGTCGCCAGTCAGATCGGCGCAGAGCGCCGAAGGTCCGCGCAACGAAAGGCATTCCGTGAATCAAGCAGCACCGATACGGGCTGGCAGCCGGCTCCAACTCTCCCACAAGCTCGGACTCAGCTTCGGGCTGTTCGTGCTGATCCTGCTGGGCCTGACCGGCCTGGCGCTGGTGCGCATCGAGTCGCTCAACACCACCTTGCTGGAGGTCAGCGGCGGCGGCGCCAAGCGCAGCCAGACGGTGCGCGACATGGAGCGCTGCGCCAATCTCTACGGCAGCACGCTGGGTTCGTTCTCGGCCGCTGATCCGTCCTCGCTGCCCGAACTCTACAAGTCGCTGGTCGCGACCGCGCAGAACTGCCAGGCGCTGAACACGGCCGCACGGCAGGCGATCGAGCAGCCCGAGGCCGTGGCCCTGCTCGATCAGGTCGACCGGGCCACGCAGGAGGCGCAGACCATCATCGCGAAATCGCGCGAGGAATACGCCAGCCGGGGCGACGGCGCGGTGGCCTTCGGCGTGCGGGTCGGCATGGCCACCGAGCAGGAGCGCGAACAGGCGCGGCTGGCCGCCTGGTCGAAGGCCGTGCTCGACCTCAGTGCCTGGGACGACGCGCACAACCAGGCCACCGTGCAGTCGTCGTCGAGCGTGGCGGCCGCGGCGCGCAACGTGCTGATCGGCGGCGCGCTGCTGGCGCTGGCGCTGGCCGGCGTGCTGGGGCTGTGGCTGGTGCGCGATGTCTCGCGCGGCCTGAGCCTGGCCGTGACCGCAGCCCGTCAGATGGCGGACCACGACCTCTCACGGCCGGTCGCCTGCAACCGCGGCGACGAGATCGGCACCGTGCTGATGGCGCTGGAGGACATGCGCGTGCGCCTGCACGAACTGGCCGCCGGCGTGCGCGAGGCCTCGTCGCAGATCTACCAGGCCAGCGCCGAGATCGCCGCCGGCAGCCAGAACCTGAGCGGGCGCACCGAACAGGCCGCCGCCACGCTGCAGCAGGCGCTGCACACCATCGAGACGCTGAACGACTCGGTGCAGCAGACCAGCGGCTCGGCGCAATCGGCCAACCAGCTCGCGCAGGCGGCCAACCAGGTCGCCAACCAGGGCGGCCAGACGGTGTCGCAGGCGGTGGCGACGATGGCCGAGGTCGACGTGGCCTCGCGCAAGATCGCCGACATCATCTCGATCATCGACGGCATCTCGTTCCAGACCAACATCCTCGCGCTCAACGCGGCGGTCGAGGCCGCCCGCGCCGGCGAGCAGGGCCGCGGCTTCGCGGTGGTGGCCGGCGAGGTGCGCGCGCTGGCCCAGCGCAGCGCCACGGCCGCACAGGAGATCAAGGGGCTGATCCAGAACTCGATGAACAAGGTCGCCACCGGCTCCGAGCAGGTGCACCGCGCCGGCAGCACGACGCAGGAGATCCTGAGTTCGGTCGAGCGCGTCTCGGGCATCATCACGACGATCTCGCACGATGCCGGCGAGCAGCTGGTCGGCATCGGCCAGACCCGCGACGCGGTGCGCCAGCTCGATTCGGTGGCGCAGCAGAACGCCGCGATGGCCGAGCAGGCCGCAGCCGCCGCCGGAGCGCTGACGGAACAGGCCGGGCGGCTGTCGCAGATGGTCAGCAGCTTCCAGCTCGACAACGCCGATCACCGGCGCGTCGCGCAGGTCTGACGCGGGCTGAAGCAGGCCCGAAGCCGGCGGTTCAGCGGGCGTGCGCCCGCACCTCTTCGTCCAGCCCGCCCATGCGCGAGGCGCGCAGCCGCGTCGGCGTCAGCGCGCCGGCGGGTTCGAGGATCGGGTAGGCGATCGAGCAGATGTGCGAGTTGATGCGCTTGAGCTCGCTGATCAGGTCGAGGTGCAGCGAGCTGGTCTCGATGCTGGCGGCGGTGTTGTCCTGCAGCCGGTTCAGGTGGGTGGAGGCGTATTCGTGCTCCAGCTCGCGAAAGCGCGCCTTCTCCTCGAGCAGCTTCTGCGCATCGCGCACATGGCCGTCGAGGAACACGCTCATGCCCAGCCGCAGATTGGCGAGCAGGCGCTCGTGCAGGTGCGTGATCTCGGCCATGCCGGCGTCCGAGAAGCTGCGCTGCTTGCGGATCTTCTTGTCCTCGACGTCCTGCAGCACGCGCTCGATGATGTCGCCGATCTGCTCCATGTTGATCGTGAACGAGACGATCTCGGTCCAGCGCTGGCTCTCGCGCTCGGACAAGGCGGTGCGCGAGACCTGCGTCAGGTAGAGCTTGATGGCGGTGTAGAGCGCGTCGACCACTTCTTCCATCTGGCGCAGCCGGGCGGCCAGATCGAGGTCGTTGTTGCGGATCACCGGCAGCACGCCGCGCAGCATGGTCTCGACCGCATCGGCCTGGCGCAGCGCCTCGCGGGCGGCGCAGCTCAGCGCGATCGACGGCGTGCCGAGCGCGAGCTTGTCGAGGTGGCGCGGCGCGCGATCGTCGGTGCTGGGCGGCACCTTCAGCCAGCGCTCCAGCGCAGCGGCCAGCAGGCCGGTGAAGGGCACGAACAGGATCGCCTGCGCGGCGTTGAACGCCAGGTTGAACAGCACCACCTGCATCAGCACCACGCCGATGCCGTCCTGCAGCCAGACGTGCACCAGGCCCAGGAACGGCGCGATCAGCAGCACCGCCAGCCCCTTGAACAGCAGGTTGCCCAGCGGCAGCCGACGGGTGGCGACATCGGAGCGCCAGACCGACAGCATCGACACCGCCGCGCGGCCGATGTTGGCGCCCAGCACCAGGCCCAGCGCGGTCGGCACCGGCACCAGGCCCTGGTCGGCCAGCGTCGCCACCAGCAGCACGACGGCCAGGCTCGAATAGCTGGCCATCGCAAGCAAGGCGCCGACCAGCAGCTCCATCGGCAGGTCGTTGGGCAGCGTGACCAGCAGCGTGCGCACCAGCGGCGCCTGCACCAGCGGCCCGGTGTTGGCGACGATCAGCTGCAGCGCCAGCGTGATCAGGCCCAGGCCGATCGAGATCTGGCCGACCCGGCCGGTGCTGGTCTTCTCGCGCGACACGTAGGTGATCACGCCCATGAAGATCAGCAGCGGCGACAGCCACGACAGGTCGAACGAGTAGACCAGCGCCATCACACTGGTGCCGACATCGGCGCCCAGCATCACCACCAGCGCCGGCGCGGTGGCCACCAGGCCGCGACCGACGAACGACGACACGATCAGCGCGGTGGCGGTGCTCGACTGCACCAGGCAGGTCACGCCCAGGCCCGCCAGCATCGCCTTGGGCCAGGCGCCCATGCTGGCGGCGAGCATCCGGCGCAGGTCTTCGCCGAACAGGCGCAGCACGCCGGTGCGCACGATCTGGGTCGCCCACACCAGCAGGGCGATGGCGGCCAGGAGATTGAGCAGGTGGAGCATCAGGAGCGAGGGAAAGGCGCCGGAGGCGCCATGATGCGCCTCAGGGCTTGTGGTCGGCCTGGGCCCAGCGGCCGATCAGCGTGCGCTCTGCCTCGGTGATGCCGGTGGCATTGTTCAGCGGCATCAGCTTCTGCAGCACGACCTGCTGGTAGATCTGCTGGCGGTGCTGCTCGATCAGCTCGGCGCTGTGCAGCGCCACGCCCTTGTTGGGCAGCTGGGCGTTGTGGCACAGCACGCAGCGCTGCTCGATGATGGGCTGCACCTGCGCCAGCGTCACCGGTGCGGCCGCCGCGTCCTCGACGACCTTCGCCGGCGCCAGCCAGGCGATCAGCACGGCCAGGATCAGCAGCGCCGCGGCCACCAGCGGCCACAGCTGCCGGCCCTTGTGGCGCGCCACGAAGAACTGCCGCACCAGCGCGCCCACCAGCATCAGCGCGCTGAGCACCAGCCAGTTCTGCGGATGCTGGAACAGCATGCCGTAGTGGTTGGACAGCATCGCGATCAGCACCGGCAGCGTGAAGTAGGTGTTGTGCACGCTGCGCTGCTTGCCGCGCTGGCCGAAGATCGCCTGCATCGGCCGCCCGGCCGTCAGGTCGGCCACCACGGTGCGCTGGCCGGGGATGATCCAGAACAGCACGTTGGCGCTCATGATGGTGGCGAGCATCGCGCCCATCAGCAGGAAGGCCGCGCGGCCGGCGAACAGCTGGCAGGCCAGCCAGGTGGCGGCCACGGTGTAGACGAACAGCAGGCCCAGCACCAGGCCGTCGTTGCCGGTCGACAGCGTGCCGTCGGCGGCCTTCTTCTGGCCGATGACGCGACAGATCAGGTCGTAGACCAGCCAGCCCGCCACCAGAAAGCCCAGGGCCGCGCTGCCGGCGGCCAGCGGCGACCAGTCCATGCGGCTCTTGTCGACCAGGAAGGTGCCGGCGTTCCAGAGATAGAGCACCGTGAAGAGGCCGAAACCCGACAGCCAGGTGCTGTAGCTCTCCCAGTAGAACCAGTGCAGGTGCGCGGGCATCTTGCTGGGGCCGAGCGGGTATTTCTGGGCGTTGTAGAACCCGCCGCCGTGCACCGACCAGATCTCGCCGCCCACGCCTCGGTCACGCGCGGCCGGATCGGCCGGTGGCACCAGGCTGTTGTCGAGCCAGACGAAGTAGAACGACGAGCCGATCCAGGCGATCGCGGTGATGACGTGCAGCCAGCGCAGCAGCAGGTTGGCCCAGTCGAGCAGGTAGGTTTCCATCGGGATCGCAGCGGTCAGGGTGGCGATTCAGCAGCAATGTCCGTGCCGTGTGGCCACGTGTCAGCTGCCACGGTAGGTGCCGTAGCTCCAGGGGCTGACCAGCAACGGCACGTGGTAGTGCGCCGACGGGTCGGACACGCCGAAGTCGAGCGGCACCTCGTCGAGGAAAACCGGCGTCGGCAACGCCACGCCACGGGCGGTGAAGTAGGCGCCGACACCGAACACCAGCCGGTAGCGCCCGGCCATCAGCGCAGCACCTTCGAGCAGCGGCCGGCCGACCCGGCCGTCGTCATTGAGCGTGACGCTCTGCAAGTGCGTGGCCATGCCGTCGGGCGCGATCGCCCACAGGGCGACGTGCATGCCGGCGGCCGGGCAGCCGTGCGCGGTGTCGAGTACGTGAGTGGTCAGTTGTCCCATCGGATGGCCTCGAAAAAACTTGCAGGATGCGTTGAAGTGTATACACTTTGGCGTACACGTCAACCAAACCGAGCCCGCATGCCGTCGACCCGCCGCGCCACCCACCCGCCCGCCGCCGCCCTCGCGGACGGCGGCAGCGCGGTCGGCCACAGCATCACCGACCGCATCGTCGAATCGATCACCACCGCCATCGTCGAGCGCCGGCTGATGCCCGGCACCAAGCTCGCCGAGCAGCAGATCGCCGACATCTTCCAGGTCTCGCGCACGCTGGTGCGCCAGGCGCTCAACCAGCTGAGCCGCGACCACCTCGTCACGCTCGAACCGGCGCGCGGCGCGCACGTGGCGCAGCCCAGCGTCGAGGAAGCGCAGCAGGTTTTCGCGGTGCGCAGCATGCTCGAGACCTCGATGGTGCGCCAGCTCTGCGCCGTCATCACCGATGCCCAGGTGGCCGACCTGCGCGAGCACCTGCGCAATGAATCGGCCGCCGTGGTGCGCCCCGACGTGACCGGCCGCACGCGCCTGCTGGCCGATTTCCACGTGCTGCTGGCGCGCATGCTCGGCAACGAGGTGCTGGCGCAACTGCTGGCCGACCTGCTGTCGCGCTCGTCGCTGATCTCGCTGATGTACCAGAGCGCGCACTCGGCCGAACACTCGCAGAGCGAACACGTCGAGATCGTCGATGCGCTCGAGCGCCGCGACGCCCGTGCGGCGGTGCGGCTGATGGAGCAGCACCTCGGCAACGTCGAACGCAACCTGCGTCTGAACCCCCGCGTGCCCGATCTGGCCGGCGCCCTGCTGCCTGCCGGCGCGGCGCCTTTGTCCAACGCCAACACGGCCAAACGCAAGAAAAGCGCATGAACCCAGCCACCCCCGACAGCGGCGCCGGCCGGCCCGCCACGAATGCCGCATCGCCCGTCCTGTCTGCTGCGCGCTACCCGCGCGACCTGCGCGGCTACGGCCGCGAAGTGCCGCACGCACAGTGGCCCGGCCATGCGCGCATCGCCGTGCAGTTCGTGCTGAACTACGAAGAAGGCGGCGAGAACAGCGTGCTGCACGGCGACGCCGGCAGCGAGCAGTTCCTGTCGGAGATGTTCAATCCGCCCGCCTTTGCGGCGCGCCACCTGAGCATGGAAGGCATCTACGAATACGGCGCGCGGGTGGGCGTGTGGCGGCTGCTGCGCGAGTTCGAGAAACGCGGCCTGCCATTGACCGTGTTCGGTGTCTCGATGGCACTCGAGCGCTGCCCCGAAGTGACCGCCGCATTCGTCGAACTGGGTCACGAGATCGCCTGCCACGGCTGGCGCTGGATCCACTACCAGAACATGCCCGACTCCGAAGAGCGCGAGCACATGGCGCGCGGCATGGAGATCATCGAGCGCCTGATCGGCGAGCGGCCGCTGGGCTGGTACACCGGGCGCGACAGCCCGAACACGCGACGGCTGGTGGCCGACCATGGCGGCTTCGCCTATGACAGCGACTATTACGGCGACGATCTGCCGTTCTGGCTCAACGTGCGCAAGAGCGACGGGTCATTGGCGCCGCAGTTGATCGTTCCCTACACGCTGGACACCAATGACATGCGCTTTGCGTTGCCGCAGGGGTTCAGCCATGGGGACGAGTTCTTCGAGTATCTGCGCGATTCGTTTGACGTCCTTTACGCCGAAGGAGACGAGCGGCCGGCGATGCTCAACATCGGCATGCATTGCCGTCTGTTGGGGCGGCCGGGTCGGATGCGGGCCTTGCAGCGGTTTCTCGATCATGTGCAGGCACATGACAGGGTCTGGGTGACCCGCCGCATCGACATCGCCCGGCATTGGCAGAGGGTGCATCCGTTCGATGCGCAGTCGGCTTTCGTGTGGGAGTGAGTTGAGCGCCACCCAGTGGCCTTGTTGCCGACAGTCATAACCCGATCGACAACCGGCCCCCATTCGACCCTCTCGGTCAAATCGGATGTTCAAGCCCTTTGCTTTGGCAAGGAGACCCCATTGCTGACCACAGCCCATCTCAACACCCTCCCCCAAAGCGCCTTCACGCAAGCGCTGGACGGCATCTACGAACACTCCCCCTGGATCGCCGAATCCACCTGGCACAAACGCCCATTCACCACCCTCGCCGCGCTGAAGCAGGCCATGGCCACCGTGGTGCGAGAAGCCGGCCCACAAGCCCAACTGACGCTCATCCGCGCCCACCCCGAACTCGCAGGCAAGGCGATGGTCAGCCAATCGCTCACGGCCGAGTCCACCAACGAACAAGGCAAGGCCGGCCTCACCGACTGCACGCCGCAGGAGTTCGCCCGCATCCAGCAGCTCAACGCCGCCTACAACGAGAAGTTCGGTTTCCCGTTCATCCTGGCCGTGCGTGGCCCGCGTGGCCTGGGCCTGCCTCGCAGCGAGATCATCACCACCTTCGAGCGCCGCCTGCACAACCCGGTCGACCACGAACGCGCCGAAGCGCTGCGCAACATCCACCGCATCGCCGAGATCCGCCTGAACGACAAGTTCGGCGTCGAGCCCACGCTCGGCAATCAGGTGTGGGACTGGGCCGAAGCACTCGCCGCACACAGCGACCCCGGCTACGCCGAACAAGGCCAGCTCACCGTCACCTACCTGACCGACGCCCACCGCGCCTGCGCGCAGCAGCTGTCGCAATGGATGCGCGATGAATGCGGCTTCGATGAGGTCTCCATCGACGCCGTCGGCAATGTGGTCGGCATCTATCACGGCAGCGATCCGACGACCCGAAGGCTGCTGACCGGCAGCCACTACGACACCGTGCGCAATGGCGGCAAGTACGACGGCCGGCTCGGCATCTTCGTGCCGATGGCCTGCGTGCGCGAACTGCACCGCGCCGGCAAGCGGTTGCCCTTCGGGATCGAGGTGATCGGATTTGCCGAAGAAGAGGGCCAGCGCTACAAGGCGACGTTCCTCGGCTCGGGCGCCGTGATCGGCCAGTTCGACAACGCCTGGCTCGACCAGGCCGATGCCGACGGCATCACGATGCGCGCGGCCATGCAGCACGCCGGTCTGTGCATCGACGACATCCCCAAGCTCGCCCGCAACCCGGCGGATTACCTCGGTTTCATCGAGGTCCACATCGAACAGGGGCCGGTGCTCAACGAGCTCGACCTGCCGCTGGGCATCGTGCGCTCGATCAACGGCAGCGTGCGCTACACCGGCGAAGTGATCGGCATGGCCAGCCACGCCGGCACCACGCCGATGGACCGCCGCCGCGACGCCGCGGTGGCCGTGGCCGAACTGGCGGTCTATCTCGAACGCCGTGCCGCGGCGGTGCCCGATCTGGTCGGCACCATCGGCATGCTGAACGTGCCCGGCGGCTCGATCAACGTGGTGCCGGGCCGCTGCCGGTTCAGCCTCGACCTGCGCGCCACCACCGACGCCGCACGCGACGCACTGGCCGCCGACACGCTGTCCGAGCTGACGCGCATCTGCGAGCGGCGTGGCCTGAACCACACGCTCGAAGAAACGATGCGCGCCTCGGCCGCACCGAGCGCACCGGCCTGGCAAGCGCGCTGGGAGGCCGCCGTCGCCGCACTCGGGCTGCCACTGCACCGCATGCCCAGCGGCGCCGGCCACGACGCCATGAAGCTGCACGAGGTGATGCCGCAGGCCATGCTGTTCGTGCGCGGCCTGAACGCCGGCATCAGCCACAACCCGCTCGAATCGAGCACCAACGACGACATCGACCTGAGTGTCCAGGCCTTCTCGCTATTGCTGAACCAGCTCGCCAAGGAGATCACCGCATGAGCCCAGCCACCGTCTTCGATCAGCTCGACAGCTGGATCGATGCCCACTTCGACGAGCAGGTGCGCTGCCTGCAAGCCCTGGTGCAGGTGCCCACCGACACCCCGCCCGGCAACAACGCGCCGCATGCCGAGCGCACGGCGCAGATCCTCGAAGGCTATGGCTACACGGTCGAGAAACACGCGGTGCCCGAGGCGATCGTGCGCGACTACGGCCTGCAGTCGATCACCAACCTGATCGTGCGTCGGCGTTTCGGTGACGGCGGGCGCACCATCGCGCTCAATGCCCACGGCGACGTCGTGCCACCGGGCGACGGGTGGACACACGATCCCTATGGCGGCGAGGTGGTCGACGGCAAGCTCTATGGCCGCGCCAGTGCGGTCAGCAAGAGCGACTTCTCGACCTTCATCTTTGCACTGCGTGCGCTCGAATCGCTGGGCGCGCCGCTGAAAGGCGCGGTCGAGCTGCATTTCACCTACGACGAGGAATTCGGCGGAGAGCTCGGCCCGGGCTGGCTGCTCCAGCACAAGCTCACGAAACCCGACCTGCTGATTGCCGCCGGCTTCAGCTACGAGGTGGTCACCGCCCACAACGGCTGTCTGCAGATGGAGGTGACGGTGCACGGCAAGATGGCTCACGCGGCCATTCCGCACACCGGCATCGACGCATTGCAGGGCGCGGTGGCGATCCTGAATGCGCTCTATCACCAGAACACGCTCTACCAGGCGGTGACGTCGAAGGTACCCGGCATCAATCACCCGTATCTGAACGTGGGACGCATCGAGGGCGGCACCAACACCAATGTCGTGCCGGGCAAGGTGATGTTCAAGCTCGATCGCCGCATGATCCCCGAAGAGAACGCGGCAGAAGTCGAGGCAGCCATCCGCGGCGTGATCGCCGACGCGGCGGCCACGTTGCCGGGTATCACGGTCGACATCAAGCGCCTTCTTCTGGCTCATTCACTGAGCCCCCTGCCCGGCAACGCGCCGCTGGTGACGGCATTGCAGAAGCATGGCGAGGTCGTGTTCGGCGAGCCTTTGCCGACGTCGGGAACGCCCCTCTACACCGACGTCCGGCTGTATTGCGCCGAGGGCATTCCGGCGGTCATTTATGGTGCGGGGCCACGCACTGTTCTGGAGAGCAATGCCAAGCGTGCCGACGAGCATCTGGTGCTCGAAGACCTGCGCCGCGCCACCAAGGTGGTGGCCCGCTCGCTCTGCGAACTGATGTCCTGAATCCATGCCGAGGCACTGGCCCCGGCCCGCGTCGATGGCGGGTCGGGGCCTTGTCGCGTCTGCGCGAAAGCAGTGCATCCTCTTTCCGGCCGGCACGACACGGGTGCCATCGGTTCTGCGCACACTTCTTGCTGAATCCTCCGAGATCCATCGCCGCGCCTTGACGCGGCATTCACCATCGGCATTCAGCAGGAGTCGTGCATGTCCACCCCGTTCACTCAGATCGTTTCCGGCCAGAAATTCAAAGGGGCCGATGTCGCCCGGCGTGCACTTCTGGCGCTGGCCACCGGCCTGACCGTGAGCAGCTTCAGCCTGCCCGTGCAGGCACAGGAATCGGCCATCAAGTTCCAGCTCGATTGGCGTTTCGAAGGCCCTGCGGCGTTGTTCCTGCTGCCGGTGAACAAGGGCTATTTCAAGGCCGAGAAGCTCAATGTCACGGTGGACGCCGGCAATGGCTCGGGCGGCACCGTGACACGTGTGGCGTCGGGCAGCTACGACATGGGCTTTGCCGATCTGGCCGCGCTGATGGAGTTTCACGCCAACAACCCGACCGCGCCGAACAAGCCAGTGGCGGTGATGATGGTCTACAACAACACGCCCGCCGCCGTGCTGGCATTGAAGAAGAGCGGCATCAGGAAGCCCGCCGACCTGGCCGGCAAGAAGATGGGCGCGCCGGTATTCGATGCCGGCCGCAAGGCCTGGCCCATCTTCGCCAAGGCCAACGGCGTCACCAACGTGACCTGGACCGCGATGGACCCGCCGCTGCGCGAGACCATGCTGGTGCGCGGCGACATCGATGCGATCACCGGCTTCTCGTTCACTTCGCTGCTCAACCTCGAATCGCGTGGCGTCAAGGCAGAAGACGTGGTGGTGTTGCCGTACCCGCAATACGGCGTGAAGCTCTATGGCAACGCCATCATCGTGGGCGAGGAGTTCCTCAAGAAGAACCCCGAAGCCGTCAAAGGTTTTCTGCGCGCCTTCACCAAGGGCATGAAGGACGTGATCGCGGATCCGAAGGCTTCGGTGGCGATCGTCAAGGAGCGTGACGGCATCATCAATGCCGACCTCGAACTGCGCCGCCTGCAGCTCGCACTCGACGCCACCGTGCTGACACCCGATGCACGCGCCGAAGGTTTCGGCGCGATCAACGGCCCTCGCCTGTCGCTGATGGCGAGCCAGGTGTCCGATGCCTTCGCGACCAAGGACCGTGTCAAGGCCGATGCCGTGTGGAACGGCGCCTACCTGCCCACGGCGGCCGAGCGCGCGATCTTCCCCGCCGTGAAGAAGTGAGCCACTCATGAGTGCATTCGTTGATTTCAACGGTGTCTGGCTGGCCTACAACGACGAGTTGATGGCGCAGGGCCAGTACGCCGTCGAGGACATCAACCTGAAGGTCGACGAGGGTGAATTCATCGCCATCGTCGGGCCGTCGGGCTGCGGCAAGTCGACCTTCATGAAACTGGCCACCGGTCTCAAGCGCCCGAGCAAGGGCACGGTGATCATCGGTGGCCATGAAGTGAAGGGGCCGCTGAAGATCACCGGCATGGCCTTTCAGGCATCGAGCCTGCTGCCGTGGCGCACCACGCTCGAGAACGTGCTGCTGCCGCTGGAGATCGTCGAGCCCTATCGGTCGAACTTCAAGCAGAAGAAGGCCGAGTACGAGGACAAGGCGCGCCGGCTGCTGCAGAGCGTGGGGCTCGGTGGTTACGAGGACAAGTTCCCGTGGCAGCTGTCCGGCGGCATGCAGCAGCGGGCCTCGATCTGCCGCGCGCTGATCCACGAGCCCAGGATGCTGCTGCTCGACGAGCCCTTCGGCGCGCTCGATGCCTTCACGCGCGAGGAACTGTGGTGCACGCTGCGCGACCTGCAGGCGGCGCAGAAGTTCAACGTCATCCTGGTCACGCACGACCTGCGCGAAAGCGTCTTCCTGGCCGACACGGTGTACGTGATGAGCAAGAGCCCGGGGCGTTTCGTGGTGCGGCGCGAGATCGACCTGCCGCGCCCGCGCGACCTCGAGGTGACCTACAGCCCCGAGTTCACCGCCATCGTGCACGAGTTGCGTGGCCACATCGGCGCCATGCGCAAGCCCGCCAACCGCGTGGAGATCGCGCAATGAAACAACGCCGACTCGAACAGGCATCGCCGTGGATCCTGCTGGTCTTCACGTTGCTGGTCTGGCAGATGCTGTGCACCGGATTCAAGGTCTCGGCGTTCATCTTCCCGAGCCCGGCCGACATCGCCGCAGCGCTGGTCGAACACAGCGCGCTGGTGGCCGGCCACGCCTGGCGCACGTTCTGGGTGACGATGGCGGGCTTCGGTCTGTCGATCGTGGTGGGGGTGCTGCTGGGTTTCCTGATCGGCAGTTCGCGTGTGGCCTATACCGCCGTCTACCCGCTGATGACGGCCTTCAACGCCCTGCCCAAAGCCGCGTTCGTGCCGATCCTGGTGGTGTGGTTCGGCATCGGCGCGGGGCCGGCGATCCTGACGGCGTTCCTGATCAGCTTCTTCCCGATCATGGTCAACATCGCCACCGGCCTGGCCACGCTCGAGCCCGAACTCGAAGACGTGCTGCGGGTGCTGGGCGCCAGGCGCTGGGATGTGCTGATGAAGGTCGGCCTGCCGCGGTCGCTGCCGTATTTCTACGGCTCGCTGAAAGTGGCGATCACGCTGGCGTTTGTCGGCACCACCGTCAGCGAGATGACCGCCGCCAACGAAGGCATCGGCTATCTGCTGATCAGCGCCGGCAGCTCCATGCAGATGGGCCTGGCGTTTGCCGGCCTGGTGGTGGTCGGTGCGATGGCGATGTTGATGTACGAGTTCTTCTCGGTGGTGGAAAAGCGCACCACCGGCTGGGCTCACCGTGGCTCGCACAACGGTTGATACTGGCGCCTGGGCATACACGAGGTCAGGTGCACCATGAGCACGTTTCGTCATCCGGACCCGACGCCTGCGCAGATGCTCCTGCATCTGCGTGGCGCCAACCAGATCGCCCGCGCGGCGCTGGCCGCGGGCCACCACCCCTTCGGCGCACTGCTGGTTGCGGCAGACCATCGGACCGTGCTGCTCAGCCAGGGCAATCTGGACAGCGTCAATCACGCCGAAGCGGTGCTGGCGCGCGAGGCCGCCCGGCGCTTCAGTCCTGCCGAGTTGTGGGACTGCACGCTCTACACCACCGTCGAGCCGTGCTGCATGTGTGCCGGCACGCAGTACTGGGCTCACATCGGTCGGCTGGTCTTCGGCATGAGCGAGGCCGATCTGCTGAGCCTGACCGGATCTCACCCCGAGAACCCGACCCTGAACCTGCCGTGCCGCGATGTGTTCGTGCATGGCCAGAAGCCGGTGCGTATCTGGGGCCCGGTGGCCGAGGTGCACGACGAGATTGCCGAACTGCACCGGCATTTCTGGCTCACGCGGTGAGCCGGTGCATGCGGCCATGAATATGTCTGGGCTTTCGCCCGTTTCCCGACTACACTGAACGTACAGACATACCAAGACCGTTTTTTCAAGGTCTTGCTCCTTATACCGCCTTGCTGGCTTGCCGGCTCGGCCGGCCAGGTTCCAAATCTCCCGGTTTGACGTTTCTTGAGTGTTTCTGTTCCTGCTGGTGCGTATCGGCGGGGTGTTTTCATCTTTCAACACTCAACAAGGAACATCATCCATGAGTACTCCCACCCAGACTGGCATCGTGAAGTGGTTTGACGACGGCAAGGGCTTCGGCTTCATCACGCCGGAAGACGGCGGCAAGGACCTGTTCGCTCACCACAGCGAAATCCGCAACGGTGGCGGTTTCCGCAGCCTGCAGGAAAACCAGCGCGTCGAGTTCGAAACGAAGCAAGGCCCCAAGGGTCTGCAAGCAGCGAACATCCGCCCGCTGTGATGCATCGAGCGCCCTGAGCGCTCTGCATCTCACGTGAAACCGTCGCCTTGTGCGACGGTTTTTTTTCGCCTGTGCGATTCCGATCACGCGGGGCAGCGCTGCATCGGGCACGTGACGCGTGTCGTGGTCGGCGCCCAGCACCGCCGAACCGCGAGGCCCCGAGACATCGTCATCGATGCGTCAGGGACACCGCGAAGTCCGCATGTTGTGCACGATGAGGGTTGTGGACAGTGCACGTGGACAAGTCGTTCGACCCCGACCCATCCGCTGGCATTTCTCGCTGCAAGGGCCTTGACAAAACACCCTCGCGAGGCAGGTCGAGGGGTCTGCCACCCCCCTGCCTCATCGTGCAGCAATCCAGGGGAAAGTGAGCATTGGCGCGGGTTTGCGAGTCGAGTCCCGCCACTGTCCACAACCTTGTCCCACCTCCCTGTGGAATCGCGAGCATCTTTTCCGGCCTGTGGACAAGTTCGAGTCCGGCGGTTCCGGCGCTGTGGAAAACCGCAGGGAAAAGTCATCTTGTCCACAACGCCGAGGCACTGCCGGGCGGCAACCGCCCCGCCGGCATCCACAAACGGTCGGCCCGCCTACACTGCCGGCCTTCCTAGGCGACGACTCTGACTCCTGATGAGCTGGCACGGCCACCTGCAACTCCATTACCGACATGATCCGAACGAGGATCGCACCGTCGCACATGACCGTCACCACGGCCCCTTGCGGGTGCTGCAGCGGCTCTATCCCGAGGGACCGTCGATCTGCCACCACGTGCTGGTTCATCCACCGGGCGGCATCGTCGGCGGCGACACGCTCGAAGTCGATCTGGATCTCGCCCCCGGCAGCCACGCCCTGATCACGACACCCGGCGCCACGCGCTATTACCGCAGCGCAGGGGAAGTCGCCCGCCAGCAAGTGCGCGCCCGACTGGCCGAAGGCAGCCGGCTCGAATGGCTGCCTCTGGAAACCATCGCCTACGACGCCTGCATCGCAGAAAACAGCCTGCGCTTCGAGATCGCACCCGGCGCCATGATGATGGGCTGGGACCTGCTCGCGCTGGGCCTGCCCGCCGCCGGCAAGCCCTGGCAGCGGGGCAGCTATCTACAACAACTCGAGTTGCCCGGCATCTGGCTCGAGCGCGCCCGCATCGACGCCGCCGATGCCCGATTGCTCGACAGCCCGCTCGGATGGGCCGGCCAGCGCGTGCTCGGCACCTTCTGGCTGGCCGGCGGCGACGCCCTGCCCAAGGGGCTGAGCGACGCCCTGATCGAAAGCGCCCGCGCCCTGATCGGCGACTCGGCGCTCGCCGCCACCGCCGGCGTCAGTGCGCCTCACGCCAATACCGTGGTGTTGCGCGTGCTGGCACCCCGGGTCGAGCCGGCGATGCACCTGCTCGGCGCGATCCGCGCGGCCTGGCGATCGATCGCCTGGCATCTCGACCCCTGCGTCCCGAGGATCTGGCGCACCTGAAGCCGGCCGGACCGACGCCACGTGCGCAGGAACCCGGGACTTCAGGAAGGGTTAATAAATGGGAAGACATCCCAAATTTCATCAAACACCCCCCAAAACACGGGGTTACACTGCCCTCATTCCGCTGTAAAACAGTCAACAGGCAGGATCTCGCAGAATGATCTGGGTCATTTGACGCGTCGATCCCGTTCCACCGAGTGAGGTTTCCATGAGCATCCCGCGTCCAGCCCGTCGCGAGCCGTCCCGGTCGATCGGCGCCAAGGTGGGTCGGACGATCGCCCTGGCATTCACCCTCGGTGTCGGTGCCACTGCGGCGCAGGCCGAACTCGTTTCGTCCACGCTGTCATTCGACAGCCTCGGTGCCAGCACCTTGGGTGTGCCGGTTCCTGCCGGACACGGGGGTTTCGACTGGGGCAGCCAGTGGTTCTCGATGACCACAGCCGGAGCGCCTGGCGAAACGTTCCTGGCGACGAGCCTTGCGGGCAGCACGCGGATCACCCGCAGCGACCACGGTGACTTCTTCTTCGACGGCGCGGACTTCTGGAGCCGGCGCAGCGTCGACAGCACCGGCGACTTCCACTTCATGCTCTACAACGACGGCAAGGTGGTCTACGACGGGGTTGCGCTGAAGGACAAGAGGGTGTTCAAGGGGACGGCCAGCTTCATGAGCGTCGCAGCCGGAACGCCGATCGACGCGATCGCCTTCGCCTTCGACAACGACGACTACGACCATCTGGCGATGGACAACTTCCGGTTCCGCATCGACGCAACGGCTGCGGGATCGGTCACGGCGGTGCCTGAACCCCACACGACCGCCATGCTGCTGGCCGGCCTGGGCGTGATCGGCGTGATGGGCCGCCGGCGGCGGCAGCACCAGACTCAATCCGAAAAGCTGTAAGCCTCCTCCCGCTCCGACGCCCGCTGGGAAGCGGTGCGTGCGTGATGCGGTCGCGACGCGGCTCGATCGAGCCGTCCCGGACTGCGCGCTTTCATCTTCCAACCCCCGTGATCGCGGGGGTGAACGTCGCAAACACCGCCAATTCCCCTGTGAACACGGGGGCTGCGCCACCCGTCCGGTGCTGGTCGCAACGACGCCCTGTCCCTAAGCTTCATTCATCGCTTTCCTGAAGCCGGCTTCAGCTTCAAGGGATGCATGAACCCACCGTCGCGACAGCCCGCGGCACCTCAACCGACATAGGGACAGCATGAAACTTCTCACTTCTTTCCGCACCACCCTCTTGGCCGCAGCCCTGGCCGTGGTCGGCACGTCTGCATTGGCTCAGACCGAAGAACTGGCGAATCGCAACTTCACCAACCAGACCTTCCTGGCAGGCTGGGCGTCCAACGGCGGGCTTGCAGCCGTTGATCTCAACCCGGGCACTGCTGTGAACACAGCAGTCCAATTCAACTCGGGCGATGACTTCCTGCGTCAAGGCCTCGGATCCTTCGCAAGCGGCACCGACCTGGTGTTCTCGTTCCTGCTCGTGGACTCGTTCTACACCCCTAGCGCCAATGCAGCACAGGAACTGGTTCGTTCGTCAGCGGACATCCTTCAGTACGGCTTCCAGGTCAACAGTGGTGCAGGCTGGTCGTGGGTGGGTGGCGCAAGCGGAGTGATCAAAGGCACCGACACTGACATGACCATTTATGGGGCGACCCTGACCACCACGTCGGCAACCGACACCTACCGCATCGCCTTCGACGCCTTCTCCAGCGTCAACAACGAGCGTTGGTCCGTCATCGACAACACCAGCGTGACGAGCTTCGCAGCCCCGGTCCCCGAACCCGAAACCTACGCCATGCTGCTCGCAGGCCTCGGCGCCATCGGCTTCATGTCGCGTCGCCGCCAGGGCAAGACCGTCGCATCCGCTGCCTGATCGTCGGCCCGAAGCCCTCGCTCTGACAGCAACGCCTCCTTCGGGAGGCGTTTTTCATTTCAGCTCGACACGGCAATGGCCGGCACGGACAGGCCCCAGCGCGCCAGCATCGAGCGCGCCGCCCAGCGACCGCTCGCCAGACAGGCGGTGAGCAGATAGCCACCCGTCGGCGCATCCCAGCCGAGCATCTCGCCGGCGCAGTACACGCCCGGCAGGGCACTCAGCATCAGGCGCTCGTCGACGCCAGCGGCTTCGGGCGGCAGTGCCACGCCACCCGCCGTGCTGATCGCCTCGTCGATCGGGCGTGGCGCGAGCAGTCGCAGCGGCAGGGCCTTGATGCGGTGCGCCAGCGCCGCAGCATCGTGCTGAAGTCGCATCCAGGCGGCAGCATCGAGCCCTTCACGCAGCAGCGCCGCCTGAGCGCCGGCAAGGCCGGTCTGTTCACGCATATGGTTCGGCCACGAGCGGCTGCCACGGCCGCGAGCCAGCGCGGTGACCAGGTCGGCTTCACTGCGCTGCGGCAGCAGATCGAGCCTGACATCGACATGGCCGTGCGCCGCGATGGCCTCGCGCAACAGGCCGGATGCGGCATAGACGAGATTGCCTTCGATGCCGGTGGCCGTGATCACGGCCTCGCCCAGGCGCTCGAATCGTGGTGCAGTCGTGCCACCCTCCGCAGCCATTTCGGAGGCCAGTCGCAGCACGACGTTCTTCAACGGCGTGCCGGCGTGACGCTCGGCGACATGCGCGCTCCAGCCGATGTCGAAACCGCAATTGGCGGGCTGCAACGCTGCCACGGCCACGCCGCGTTGGCGCAGCCACGGCACCCACGCACCATCGGACCCGAGCCGGGCCCAGCTGCCACCCCCCAGCGCCAGCAGCACCGCGTCGGCATGCCGTTGCACCGGCCCTTTCGGCGTCTCGAAATCGACCGTCCAGCCCTGCACGGCGTCGGTGGCATCAGGCCCGTCGGGTGGTGCGAGTCGAACCGCCAGCCCGCCGGTCCAGCGATGCCGCATGTGCAGGCGCACGCCCTGGGCGCGCAGGCGGCGCAGCCAGGCGCGCAGCAAGGGTGCGGCTTTCATGCCTTCGGGAAAGACCTTGCCAGAGCTGCCGACGAAGGTGCTCACACCCAGCCCGGCGGCCCAGTCACGGATGGCAGCCGGCCCGAAGGCTTCGAGCCAGGGCGCGACCGCCGACGCATGTTCACGATAGCGGCCGAGAAACGACTCGGCGTTCTCGGCATGCGTGAGGTTCAGCCCGCCCTTGCCGGCGAGCAGGAACTTGCGACCCACCGACGGCATGGCATCGCAGACATCGACCTGCACGCCGGCCTCGGCCAACGCCTCGGCGGCCATCAGCCCGGCAGGGCCCGCGCCGATGACGAGCACGCGTTTCGGGGCGGGGGAATCCATCAGATCTTGGGGGTTCGACATAGCGGCGCGAGTCTACGCGCCACCCGCCCCGACACACGATCAGATCGACATCAGCTGGCGTACGCCATCGGCTTCCATCTGATGACCGCGGCCGCGCGCGATGATCTCGCCGCGTTCCATCACCAGGTACTGATCGGCCAGCTCGGCAGCAAAGTCGTAGAACTGCTCGACCAGCACGATCGCCATCGTCTTGCGATCGGCCAGCATGCGGATCACGCGGCCGATGTCCTTGATGATGCTGGGCTGGATGCCCTCGGTCGGCTCGTCGAGGATCAGCAGCTTCGGCCCCGCGGCCAGCGCACGCGCGATCGCCAGCTGCTGCTGCTGACCGCCCGACAGGTCGCCGCCACGCCGGTTGATCATCTGCTTCAACACCGGGAACAGCTCGAACAGCTCGGCCGGGATCGGCGTGCTGCCGCTCTTGTAGGCCAGGCCCATGCGCAGGTTGTCTTCCACCGTCAGGCGGCCGAAGATCTCGCGCCCTTGCGGCACGTAGCCGACGCCCTTGCGCACGCGCTCGTAGGGCGTGTCCTTCGAGATGTCCTGACCGTCGAGCTGGACGCTGCCGGCCTTGATCGGCACCACGCCCATCAGGCTCTTGAGCAGCGTCGTCTTGCCGACGCCGTTGCGGCCGAGCACGACGGTGACTTCACCGAGCTTGGCTTCGAATTCCAGCCCGCGCAGGATGTGCGATCCGCCGTAATACTGGTTCAGGCCTGAGACTTTGAGCATCTTCTTTCCTCAGCGGCCGAGGTAGACCTCGACGACCTTTTCATTGGCCTGCACTTCAGACAACAGGCCCTCGGCCAGCACGCTGCCTTCGTGCAGCACCGTGACCTTCTTGCGGCCTTCGGTGAGCTGGTCGACGAACTTCATGTCGTGCTCCACCACCACCAATGAATGCTGCCCTTCGAGCGACAGGAACAGCTCGGCGGTGCGCTCTGTCTCTTCGTCCGTCATGCCCGCCACCGGCTCGTCGAGCAGCAGCAGCTTGGGGTCCTGCATCAGCAGCATGCCGATCTCGAGCCACTGCTTCTGGCCATGGCTCAGCAGGCCGGCGGTGCGCTGCGCGTCCTGCTTCAGGTGGATCAGCGTGATGATCTCGCCGATGCGGTCGAGCTGTTCGCCGCTCAGCCGATGGAACAGACTGGCGCGCGCGCGCCGGTCGGCCGCGAGCGCGAGTTCGAGGTTCTCGAACACGCTCAGTTCTTCGTACACGGTGGGCTTCTGGAACTTGCGGCCGATGCCGATCTGCGCGATCTCGTTCTCGCGCATGCGCAGCAGGTCGATGGTCGAGCCGAACGACGCCCTGCCCGCATCGGGCCGGGTCTTGCCCGTGATGACGTCCATCATGGTCGTCTTGCCGGCGCCGTTGGGGCCGATGATGCAGCGCAGCTCGCCCACGTTGATCGCCAGGCTCAGGCTGTTCAAGGCCTTGAAGCCGTCGAAGCTGACGGTGATGTCATCGAGGTACAGCGCCACGCCGTGCGTGAAATCGGGCTGGCCGTGGCGCAGCAGGCGGCCGTAGGAAGCGCTGCGCCCACCCGATTCAGTCTTGCCCTGCGTGGCGGCAACCTTGGCCTCGTGCTCGATGCGCGCGATCGCGCGGTCTTCCATCAGGTCGGGCGTCATGCCTTGCCCTCCTTGCGCTTCTTGAACAGGCCCACAATGCCGTGCGGCAGGAACAGCGTCACCGCGATGAACAGCGCGCCCAGGAAGTACAGCCAGAACTCCGGGAACACCTGCGTGAACCAGCTCTTGGCGCCGTTGACGAAGAAGGCGCCGAGGATCGGCCCGATCAGCGTGGCCCGGCCACCGACTGCGGCCCAGATCGCGATCTCGATCGATGCCGCCGGGCTCATCTCGCCCGGGTTGATGATGCCGACCTGCGGCACGTACAAGGCGCCGGCCACCGCGCACATCACGGCGCTCAGCGTCCAGATGCTGAGCTTGTAGGCCAGCGGGTCGTAGCCGGTGAACATGACGCGGCTCTCGGCATCGCGGATCGCCTGGAGCACGCGGCCGTACTTGCTGTTGACGATCGCACGCGCCATCAGGAAGAAGCCGACCAGCACCACGCCGGTCAGCATGAACAGCGTCATGCGCGTGCTCGGCTGGGCCAGCGGGATATCGAGGATGCGCTTGAAGTCGGTGAAGCCGTTGTTGCCGCCGAAGCCGGTCTCATTGCGGAAGAACAGCAGCATCGCCGCGAACGTCATCGCCTGCGTGATGATCGAGAAGTACACGCCCTTGATGCGCGAGCGGAAAGCGAAGAAGCCGAACACCAGCGCCAGCAGGCCGGGCACCAGCACCACCAGCAGCATCTGGCCGAAGAAGCTCTCGCTGAAGCTCCAGTGCCAGGGCAGCGTCTTCCAGTCGAGGAAGACCATGAAGTCGGGCAGCGTGCTCTTGTAGTTGCCGTCGAGCCCGATCTGGCGCATCAGGTACATGCCCATGCCGTAGCCGCCGAGCGCGAAGAACAGGCCGTGGCCCAGCGACAGGATGCCGGTGTAGCCCCAGATCAGGTCCATCGCCAACGCGCAGATCGCGTAGCACATGATCTTGCCGGTGAGCTGCACGTAGTAGTCGCTGAAGTGCAGCGGATGGCCATCGGGCACCGCCAGGTTGAGCAGCGGCACCAGCACCAGCACGGTGGCCAGCGCGGCCATCACGCCGGCCCAGCCCCGCGGGCCCAGCAACAAGCCGCTGCGCGGCATCAGCATCGGGTTGTTCAAGACTGCGCTCATGCTTCAGCACTCCGGCCCTTCATCGCAAACATGCCTTGCGGGCGCTTCTGGATGAAGACCACGATGCACACCAGCACCATGATCTTGGCCAGCACCGCACCCGAATAGCCCTCGAGAAACTTGTTCAACACGCCCAGCCCCAGGCCGGCGTAGACCGTGCCGGCCAGCTGCCCGACACCGCCGGTGACGACCACCATGAAGGCGTCGACGATGTAGCTCTGGCCGAGATCCGGCCCGACGTTGCCGACCTGGCTGAGCGCGCAGCCCGCCAGCCCGGCGATGCCGGCGCCCAGCGAAAACGCATAGGTGTCGATGCGCGCGGTGTTGACGCCCATGCAGGCGGCCATGCGGCGGTTTTGAGTAACGCCGCGCACGAACAGGCCGAGCCGGGTGCGGGCGATCAGCAGCGCCACGCCGGCCAGCACCATGAAGGCGAAGGCGATGATGGCGAGCCGGTTGTACGGCAGCGTGAGGTTGTCGAGCGCGACCACGCCACCCGACAGCCACGACGGATTTTCGACCTGCACGTTCTGCGCGCCGAACAGGCTGCGCACGCCCTGCATCAGCACCAGGCTGATGCCCCAGGTGGCCAGCAGGGTCTCGAGCGGGCGGCCGTAGAGCCAGCGGATCACGCTGCGTTCGAGCGCGGCGCCGACCAGCGCGGCGGCCAGGAACGAGGCGGGGATCGCGAACGCGATGTACCAGTCGAACAGCCCCGGCAGGTGCTGGCGGAACAGGTTCTGCACCAGCCAGGTGGCGTAGGCGCCGATCATCATCAGCTCGCCGTGCGCCATGTTGATGACGCCCATCAGGCCGTAGGTGATGGCCAGGCCGAGCGCCACCAGCAGCAGGATCGAGCCCAGGCTGATGCCGGTGAACAGCACGCCCAGGCGCTCGCCCCAGGCCAGCCGGCCTTCGACCGCTGACAGCGCCTTCATCAGCGCGGCACGCACTTCGCCATCGGTTTCGCCGCCGGCGGCCAGGCGCTCCTGCAGCAGGCTCTTGACCGAAGCGAGCCGGCTGCCTTCGAGCAGCTGCGCGGCTTCGAGGCGCTTGGCCTGGTCGGTGGAGGTGATCAGGATGGTGGCGCGCATGCTCTCGAGCTGCGACTTCAGCGCCGTGTCGGTCTCGGCCGCCCAGGCCTTGTCGATCATCGGCAGCTGGGCTTCGTCGAGCTGCTGCTTGGCCAGTTCGGTGAGTGCGGCGCGGCGCACGTTCACGTCAGGCGACACCAGCTTGAGCGTGCCGAGCGACGCTTCGAGCGCACCGCGCATGCGGTTGTTGTTGACGACGTCTTCGGCGTCATCGGGCAGCGCGGCTTCGGTGTCGGTGCCCGCGATCAGCACCTTGCCGTCGCGCTGCAGATAGGCCTTGCCACCGGCCACCTTGACGGCATCGTCGAGCACCGCCTGCACGTAGGCGGCCAGTGCGGCATCGCCGGTGGCGGCGGCCTGGTTCAGGGCCTGGATGCGGTCGTCGGTCTCGCCGGCGGCAATCGCATGGGCCTGTTCGGGAGTGAATGCGTGGGCGGGCGCCAGAAGTCCGGCTGCCATCACCACGGCCATCAAGAATCGAATCAGCATGAGAAACCCTGAAAGCCGGCGGCAAGCGGTTGCGAGCACCGATGCCGGCCGGCCGAGGTTGGGACGAGACGCGCCACCGCACACACGCGCGGCAGCCATTGCAGGCCCAAGAAGGGGCGGCACATCAGGTGAGTGCGCCGCCCGTTCGACTTACTTCTTTTCCGGCACGTTCTTCTTGCCCTTGTTCTCGGCGATGTAGTCGCTCCACGGGTCGGCCACGACCGGGCCCGGGGTCTTCCACACCACGTTGAACTGGCCGTCGGCCTTGATTTCGCCGATGAACACGGGCTTGTGCAGGTGATGGTTTTCCTTATCCATCGTGCTGGTGAAACCACCCGGCGCCTTGAAGGTCTGGCCGGCCATCGCCGCGATCACCTTGTCGGTGTCGGTGCTCTTGGCCTTGGTGACGGCCTGGGCCCACATGTGCACGCCGATGTAGGTGGCTTCCATCGGGTCGTTGGTCAGCGGCTTGTCCATGTGGCCGGGGATCTTCTTGGCCTTGGCGTACTCGCTCCACTTCTTGACGAACTCGGTGTTGGCCGGGTTCTTCACGCTCATGAAGTAGTTCCATGCAGCCAGGTGGCCCACCAGCGGCTTGGTGTCCACGCCACGCAGCTCTTCTTCACCCACCGAGAAAGCCACCACCGGCACGTCGGTCGCCTTCAGGCCCTGGTTGCCGAGTTCCTTGTAGAAGGGCACGTTGGAGTCGCCATTGATGGTCGACACCACGGCAGTCTTCTTGCCTTCGGAAGCGAACTTCTTGATCTTGGCGATGATCGACTGGTAGTCGGAGTGACCGAACGGGGTGTACTCCTCGATGATGTCTTCTTCCTTCACGCCCTTGGCTTTCAGGAAGGCGCGCAGGATCTTGTTGGTGGTGCGCGGGTAGACGTAGTCGGTGCCCAGCAGCACGAAGCGCTTGGCCGAGCCGCCGTCCTTGCTCATCAGGTACTCGACCGCGGGGATCGCTTGCTGATTCGGCGCAGCACCGGTGTAGAACACGTTCTTGCTGAGCTCTTCGCCCTCGTATTGGACGGGGTAGAACAGCATGCCGTTCAATTCTTCATAGACCGGCAGCACCGACTTGCGGCTCACCGAGGTCCAGCAGCCGAAGGTCACGGCGACCTTGTCCTGCGTCAGCAGCTGCTTGGCCTTTTCGGCGAACAGCGGCCAGTTGGATGCGGGGTCGACCACCACCGGCTCGAGCTTCTTGCCGAGCAGACCGCCCTTGGCGTTGATCTCGTCGATCGCCATCAGCACGGTGTCCTTGAGCACCGTTTCCGAGATCGCCATCGTGCCCGACAGCGAGTGCAGCACGCCCACCTTGATGGTGTCGGCGGCCTGGGCGAGCAGGGGCAGGCTGATGGCGGCCACGCCGAGCGTGACGGCGGTCAGGCGTTGGGCAAACGTGCGACGGGAAGACTTCATGCGAGTGACTCCTGGGCTGAGATGAAACCGTTGAGGCAAGGCGCTAACGGGATGACCCAGTGTCGGCACGGGCGGTGAAATCTCACATACGCCAGATGGCGTAGCCGTTCATCGCCCCAGCTGCGCCACCTTGCCGATCGCCACCGCCGCCGCCGCGTTGCGGGTCTCGACGCCCAGCTTCTCGTAGACGTGTTCGAGGTGCTTCTTCACCGTGGCGGCGCTCGATCCGAGGATCTCGCCGATGTCGCGGTTGGTCTTGCCCTTGGCCAGCCAGTACAGCACCTCGGCCTCGCGTGGGGTCAGGCGGAAGGCCAGCACCAGGGCCTCGAGCGTGGCGGCGTCGTCGGCCTGGCGCAGCACCACCAGCCACTCGCCGTCGCCGGTCGATTCCTGCAACGTGCAGCGCAGCTGGCGCCCGCCGACGTCGAGCTCGACCGACGCGGCCTGGGCGTTCGACGGCACCGGCTGCGCCGCCAGGCGGGTGGTCTCGCGCTGCAGCCAGGCCAGCACCGGCGTGGGCGCGCGCCGGCTCTCCCAGCCCGGCTCGGCATCGGCGGGCGCCAGCAGCTGGCGCGCCAGCGCGGTCTGCCACAGGATGCGGCCGTCGATCAGCCGCACCACCAGGCTGGCATGGCCGAAGGCGTCGAGCGCGTTGCGCGCCAGCTGCTGCTCGCGCGCGGTGTGCATGTGGGCGGCGATGCGCGCCAGCACCTCGCGGGCACGGATCGGCTTGGTGACGTAGTCGCAGCCGCCGGCGGCGAAGGCGGCCAGCACGTGTTCGGTTTCGGTCAGGCCGGTCATGAAGACGATCGGAATGTGCGCCGTGGCCGGCAGCGCCTTGAGCCGGCGCGCCACCTCGAAGCCGTCCATGCCCGGCATCACCGCGTCGAGCAGCACGATGTGCGGCTGCGCCTGCGATGCACGCGCGATCGCATCGGCGCCGTTGGTGGCCACCAGCACGGTGTAGCCGGATTCGTCGAGCGCATCGTGCAGCACCGCCAGGTTGTCGGGCACGTCGTCGACGATCAGCACCAGGTCGTTGTTGTTGCGATCAAGCATGGGGCTGTTCATCCAGGGCGCGGCGCAGCAGGGCCGCGAGGGTATCAAGCTGGAACTGCCGGGCCAGCTGGCGCAGGTGGTCGACGAAGCCGCGGCAGTCGGCATGGCCGCGTTCGATCTCGTCGAGCTTGCGCAGGATGCCGCGCTGGTAGCCGAGCGTGGCCAGTTCGTCGAGCTCGCGCAGCAGCGCCGCCGGCGGCAGCACCCACGCGGCGGCGCCCGGCGGGCCCGACGGCGCGGACGGCGGCACCGGCGCGCGCGCGCCCTCGATCCACGCGAGGCGCAGGCGTTGGCCGAGCCAGTCGAGCAGGTCGGGCACCCGCACCGGCTTGACGAAGAAATCGGCCGGCGTGATGCCGACGTCGTTTTCCAGCGCCTGATCGAAGGCATTGGCCGACACGATCGCCGCGCCGGCCTCGCTCAGGCCGAGCGCGCGGATGCGCCGCAGCGTCTCCCAGCCGTCGATGCCGGGCATCGCCAGGTCCATGAAGATCGCGTCGGGGCGGGTTGCTTCGGGCAGGCCCTGCAGCAGCGCCAGGCAGTCCTCGCCGCTGGCCGCCTGAAGCAGCTCGAAGCCCAGCGGTTCGAGCACGCTGAGCAGCAGGCCGCGGTCGGCCTCCTCGTTGTCGACCACCAGGATGCGCCGGCGCGGCCCTTCGTAGCCGCTGCGGTTGGGCGGGCTGATCTTGTGCTCGGCGCGGCTGCCGTGCACCGCCGGCAGGAAGAGCTTGAGCCGGAAGGTGCTGCCCACGCCGGGCGTGCTTTCCACCGTCATCTCGCCGCCCATCAGGTCGCACAGCATGCGGCTGATGGTCAGGCCCAGGCCGGTGCCGCCGCCCGCGGTGGCGCCGGCCGAGGAGCCGCGCACGAAGGGCTCGAACACCCGCTCGAGCTCGGCCGCGTCCATGCCGGGGCCGGAATCGATGATCTCGACGCGGGCGATCTCGCGGGCGTACTGCACCCGCAGGATCACGTCGCCGGAGACGGTGAACTTGACCGCGTTGCCCAGCAGGTTGATGAGGATCTGGCGCAGCCGCTTCTCGTCGGCGCGCACCGCCTCGGGCAGGTGGGGGTCGAACTCGCTGCGAAAGCCGATGCCCTTGGCGGCGGCCTGCAGCGCGAACAGGTGCGCCATCTCGTGCAGCGCGTCGGCAAAACGCATCGGCTTGATCGCCAGCGCGAGCTTGCCGCTCTCGATGCGCGCCAGGTCGAGCGTGCCCTCGATCAGCGACAGCAGGTGGTCGCCACCGCGCCGGATCACGCTGACCGCCTGCTTGCGGTGCGCCGGCATGGCGTCGTCTTCCTCGAGCAGTTGCGCGTAGCCGAGGATCGAGTTCAGCGGCGTGCGCAGCTCGTGGCTGATGCTGGTGATGTAGCGGCTCTTGGCCTGGTTGGCGGCGTCGGCCACGCGCTTGGCCTCCTGCAGCTGCAGGTCGGTCTGGCGGTGCGATTCGATCTCGCGCTTGAGTGCGAGCGCCTGCTCGTTGAGCGCCTGCGCCTGCTCGTTCAACGCCTGGGTCTGGCGGTTCGATTCTTCCTGCGCCACCAGCCGGCTCTTGTGCGCCAGCACCAGCCACCAGGCGACCACGCCGGCGGTCAGCAGCAGCGTGGCGTAGGCCTTGATGAAACCGGACTTGAGGCCCTCGGCCAGCACCGGCCACAGGAAGGCGTCCTCCTGCAGGCCGCGCGCGGCGAGCGAGCGCAGCTCCTGGTGGAACAGCACGCCGAACATCAGCGCCATCAGCGGCGTGACGACCAGCATCAGCAGCACGAAATGGCCCAGGCCCTTGTCCAGATAAGGCCAGACGCGGCTCGGCAGCAGGCGCTGCAAGGCCGCGCTCCATTGCACCGACAGGCGCGCGTGCGGCTTGCACAGGTCGTTGCAGCGGGCGTCGAGCGTGCAGCACAGCGAGCAGATCGGCCCGCCGTAGGCCGGACAGCCGGCCATGTCGTCGCACTCGTATTCGCGCTCGCAGATGCAGCACACCGCCAGCTGCAGCGCGCCGTCAGCACTCGGACCCTGGCCCAGACGGACGTAGCGGCCCGGGCCTTCGACCACAGGCCGGATCGGGATCACGACGCCCGCGCAGCCCTGCCCGACCGGCACCTCGGGCGTGCGCGCCAGGTAGTAGCGCCCGCGGGTGGCCCAGGCGATCAGCGGCGAGGCGATGAAGGCGGTGACCAGCGCGATCAGCGCCGACCAGGCCTGCGCCATCGCGCCGAACAGCCCGAGGTAGGCCGCCACCGACAGCAGCGACGCCGCCACCATCGCACCCACGCCGACCGGGTTGATGTCGTACAGATAGGCGCGCCGGAACTCGATGCCCTTGGGCGACAGGCCGAGCGGCTTGTTGATCACCAGATCGGCCACCACCGCCATGATCCAGCTGATCGCCAGGTTGCTGTAGAGGCCCAGCACGCCGCCGAGCGCCTGGAACACGTCGAGCTCCATCAGCACCAGCGCGATCAGGATGTTGAACAGCATCCACACCACCCGCCCCGGGTGGCTGTGCGCCAGCCGCGAGAAGAAGTTGCTCCAGGCCAGCGAGCCGGCGTAGGCGTTGGTGACGTTGATCTTGAGCTGCGACACCACCACGAACAGCGCCGTGGCCGCCACCGCCCAGCCGTAGTTCGGGAACACGTACTCGTAGGCCGCCAGGTACATCTGGTTCGGGTCGACCGCGCGGTCGAGCGGCACCATGTGGCTGATCGCCAGGTACGCCAGCAGCGCGCCGCCGAGCATCTTCAGCACCCCCGGGATGACCCAGCCCGAGCCCCCCACCAGCGTGCCCAGCCACCACGACCCGCGCCGACCCGGCCGGCGTTCGGGCATGAACCGCAGGTAGTCGGCCTGCTCGCCCATCTGCGTGATGAGCGCGATGCCCACCGTCATGGCCGCGCCGAAGGCCAGCCCGTCGAAGCCGGTGATGCCGTGCTCGCCGCCGTAGGTCACCAGTTCGTCGAGCACGCCGGGGTTGCGGTCGAACACGTAGACATACGGCAGCACCAGCATCACCAGCCACAGCGGCTGGCTCCAGACCTGCAGCCGGCTGATCAGCGTGACGCCGTGCGTGACCAGCGGGATCACCACCAGCGCGCAGGCCAGGTAGCCCCAGGCGGGCGGGATGTCGAACGCGAGTTCGAGCGCATAGGCCATCACCGCCGCTTCAAGGGCGAAGAAGATGAAGGTGAAGCTGGCGTAGATCAGCGAGGTCAGCGTCGAGCCGATGTAGCCGAAACCGGCGCCGCGTGTCAGCAGGTCCATGTCGAGGCCGTAGCGCGCGGCGTAGTAGCTGATCGGCAGCCCGGCCAGGAAGATCACCAGCCCGGTGGCCAGGATCGCCCAGGCGGCGTTGACGAAGCCGTACTGCACCAGCAGCGTGGCGCCCACCGCCTCCAGCACCAGGAACGACGAGGCGCCGCCGAGCGCCGTGTTGGCCACCCGCCATTCGCTCCAGCGCCGGAACGAGCGCGGCGCGAAACGCAAGGCGTAGTCCTCCTTGGTCTCGCTGGCGACCCAGCTGTTGTAGTCGCGCCGGACCTTGATGACACGCTGCGGCGCCGCCGGTGCTTCAGGCGACAAGGGCTCGGGCGCCGCGTTCGAATCGGGCGCGGCCGGCAGCGGCAGGGACATGGAGGGGTTGGACGCAGACATGGTGGACCGTGCTGAGTAACAAGAACCGCACCACCCGCCCGTCGGGCCGCGGCGCCGCCGCCGCACCAACCCGAGATCATCAAGGCACCACCGTAGTGCACATCGACCCAGATGCGAGCACGACGCCCCGACATCGGGCCACCAGACCGGCCGCATGCCGTCCGGATACACACGTCACATCGGGCTTGTATCCGATACCAGCGCTCACAGGCCCGCGATCAAGGGAGTGAATCCCGCACATATTCAGTCCTTGCCGGCGTCGGGACGGCACCTAGAGTGACCGGCGTTCCAGCCCGCGATGCCAGCGCATCGCCGGGCAACCATCCCCACCTGCCGTGGCCGCCTCGGGCCACACCTTCTGACGGAGCCTCATCCATGCCCAATCTGCGTGCACTGTCTGCCGCCATCCTGATCGCCTTCGGCCTGACCGCTTGCGGCGGGGGCTCGACCTCCTCGTCGAGCGGCGTGCTGGTCGACGACCTGGTGGTCGACGCCACCGTGTTCTGCGACAGCAACAGCAACGGCACATGGCAGAGCGGTGAGGCGCAGGCCAGCACCGACGACAGCGGCGCCTTCACCTTCAGCCCGGCCTGCGAGGCGCCGGTGGTGTCGCTGGCCGGCACCGGCTACGACAAGACCACGCTGAAGGCGCCGCGTGGCCATTTCCGGGCCCGCGCGCACGCGCCGGTGGTGTCGCCCTTCACCACCATGCAGCTCGCCAGCGGCTTGAGCGAGACCCAGTTCCGCACCGTGCTGGCCAAGCTCGGGCTCGACAACGTCGATGCGAGCACCTTCAACCCGGCCACGCACACCCGACTCGGCCCGACCGCCGCGGCGGTGATCAAGATCCTCAACGAGATCGCCGAGATCGTCGAATCCGCCGGCGGCGACCCGGCCGTGGCGTTCGAGGCGGCGGCGGGCGCGATCGTCAGCTACGTGAACGCGCACACCACCAGCGGCTCGATCCTCGAACGCGACCTCGACCTGGGCGACCTGATCGAAGCCGCCGCCACGGCCGGTTTTGCCAGCGTGCCCACCGCCACCTGGACCGACACGGCCCGCGCCAACGCCGCCCGCCTGGCGCGCGAAGGCCTGGTGCTGCTGGTCAAGTCGATCAAGGGCAAGAACAGCTATGCGGACATCCGCGACGACTTCAACAACGGCGCGGTCAACGGCATCATTTCCGACACCAACCTCGACGACGACAACGAGGTCGAGATCGCCCGCGGCCGCTGCCGCGACAACGACAACATCGGCCGCGCCCAGTACGTCTACGCCAGCGACGACAGCTTCACGCTGGTCGGCCCCAGCCTGGCCGGCGGCCGTACCAGCTACGACCTGACGGCGTTCGGCGCCGGCATCGACCTCACCGGCCACAGCCTGGGCAGCCTGACGCGCCTGGAACTGCCGCTGCAGGCCAGCACGCTGGCGCTGCCGAAAAACGGCTCGCGCATCGCGGTGGCGCTGGAGGTCGAGGAGGTCGCCGGCGGCGGCGACCGGCTGCTGCAGGTGCTGATCGACCGCCTGGTGCTCAAGCGCGACAAGGTCACCGGCATCGTCAGCGCCAGCATCACCGACAAGTCCGAGCTGTATTTCTATGCCCGCTCATCGAGCGGCGTCGAGATCGGCACCGGCCGGGTCGCCTTCGAAGATCTGGACGGCAGCATGCTGACCAGCAGCCAGAGCGGCGTCGCACTCGACCTGCAGGTGCTGGCCGCGCGCATGAAGGGCAAGTACCCGAACCAGATCCCCCTGCTCGACAACCTGCTCGACGCCACCGGCACGTTCAACGTGCGGCTGGTCGTCAACGAACTCGATCTGCGCCATGCCGACGGCTCGCGCTTCGGGCTGCGCAAGATCAGCGTGAAGATGCCGGACGGAAGCGGCCGCACGGCCGAGCGCATCACCGGCACCGCGGTGCTGGGCCGGGTGACGTTCTGATCACGGGATTGCGCCGCGCCGCGTTGTGCGCGCTGCTGCCGGCCTGCGCCGGCGTCACCGCCGCACCGCTGGACGCCCTGCTGAGCGCCGAGCCGGTGCGGCTGTCGACCGAACGGCCCGGCCGGATCGCCTGGCAGTTCGAGCTGGCGCGCGATCTCGCCAACGAGCGCCTCGACGTGCTGGGCCTGCGCGCGTCGAGCGCCTACGCCGGCACCTCGATCGGCGACTACGCCGGCCAGCACCTGCGCCTGCAGGCCCGCCAGGGCCGACTGAGCGGCGAGTTCGCGCTCTGGAAACGCGCCATCGAAGACCGCAGCGACACCCATCGGCTCACCACCTGGCAGACCGCCGCGCAGTGGCAGCTCGATCAACCCGATCGACACGAGCACGCCGCCCGCTGGGCCGTGCGGGCCAGCGCCTGGGGCAACCAGGCCCACCGCCTGACCCGCGCGACCCGTCGCCCGCTGGTCGCCGGCAGCCTGGATTCGCAGCTCGGCGAGCTGCAGATCCTGCAGCCGCGCGATCGGCAGCTGCAGCTCGACCTGATCGCCAGCAGGCCCTTGCCGGCCGCCGGCCTGAGCGCGTCGGCGTTCGTCGGGCTGGGCCACAGCCGCGTCGGCAACCGCGGCGTGACCGGCAGCGCCAGCGTCGCCGGCTGCCCGTACGGGCTCGACTTCGGCGCTGAACGCCTGGTGGCGCGGCCCGCCGGCAGCTGCACCGACGCGCTGACCCTCAGCGTGCCCAACGCCCTGCTGCCGTACGACGCGCTGCGCGAGTCGAACTACCGCGCCCGCCTCGCCCACCTCGGCGGCTCGCTGCGGCTCGAGCGCAGCGGCTGGTCGGCGGCGATCGGCTACGAGTTCGCTCAGACCTGGCGGCGCGACATCGACGCCCTGCTGCGCCAGCGCGGCGAGGCCGGCTACCAGCGCAACCACATCCTGATCGGCGAGCTGCGCCTGGACCTGACCGAGCACCTCAGCGCCCTGCTGCGTGCCCAGTACCTGCAGCACCAGTTCCTGGGCGAGCTGCCGCTGGCCTACAACACGCAGACCGCGGCGCGCTTCTCGCAGCGCTACGGGCTGGTCAGCGCCGGGCTGGTCGCGCGTTTCTGACACCGGTTGCCGGCGACGGTGCGCCTGCGGGCGCCCCTATGGCACGCCGCTTGCGCCTGAGTCACACTCGCGTGACCCGCCCAACCCAAGCGCCTGCCCATGGAACTCACCCCCCGCGAGAAGGACAAGCTCCTCATCTTCACAGCCGCCCTGCTGGCCGAGCGCCGCAAGGCCCGCGGACTCAAGCTCAACTACCCCGAAGCCGTCGCGCTGATCAGCGCCGCCATCATGGAGGGCGCCCGCGACGGCAAGTCCGTCGCCGAACTGATGAGCGACGGCAAGCGGGTGCTGGCCCGCCACGAGGTGATGGACGGCGTGGCCGAGATGATCCCCGACATCCAGATCGAGGCCACCTTCCCCGACGGCACCAAGTTGGTCACGGTGCACCAGCCCATTGCATGAAGAATCCGTTCCGCACCACCTCGTGAACTGACGCCCCACTTCGGAGACACCTGATGACCCGTTCCGCCACCCGCTGCGCCCTGCTCCTGTCCACCCTGCTGTCGGCCCTGCCCGCCGCTGCCCATGAAGGCCACGGCCTGCCCGGCATCAGCCACTGGCACTCGGGTGATGCCAGCCTCTACCTGTTCCTGGCGGTGTTCGCGGGTGCGATCTGGCTGGCACGGAGGAAGTGATGACGCCCGGCGAACTGCTCACCGACGGCGCCGACCTGGTCATCAACTCCGGTCGCCGCACGCTCACGCTGGTGGTCGAGAACGCCAGCGACCGGCCGATCCAGGTCGGCTCGCACTACCACTTTGCCGAGACCAACGCCGGCCTGAGCTTCGACCGCGCTGCGGCTCGCGGCATGCGGCTCAACATCGCCAGCGGCACCGCGGTGCGTTTCGAGCCCGGCCAGCAGCGCACGATCGAGCTGGTCGACCTGGCCGGCGACCGCCAGGTCTGGGGCTTCCGCGGCCTGGTGCAAGGCCGTCTTTGACCCACCCCCACGTAGCGCCTGCCGCTGCTGGACATTGCTGGATGACTTCGTCGAGCCAGTTGCTTGGATGATTGAGGGACAACATAAATGGCAACGATCCCCCGCCGCGCCTATGCCGAGATGTTCGGCCCCACGATCGGCGACCGTCTGCGGCTGGCCGATACCGAGCTGATCCTCGAGGTCGAGGACGATCTGACGCTGCGCGCCGGCGGCTACGGCGAAGAAGTCAAGTTCGGCGGCGGCAAGACCATCCGCGACGGCATGGGCCAGGGCCAGCGCGTCAACGGACCGGGCGCCGCCGACGCGGTCGACTGCGTCATCACCAACGCGCTGATCGTCGACCACTGGGGCATCGTCAAGGCCGACATCGGCCTGCGTGGCAACCGCATCGCCGCCATCGGCAAGGCCGGCAACCCGGACATCCAGCCCGGCGTGGACATCGTCATCGGCCCGGGCACCGAGGTGATCGCAGCCGAGGGGCTGATCGTCACGGCCGGCGGCATCGACAGCCACATCCACTGGATCTGCCCGCAGCAGATCGACGAGGCGCTGGCCTCGGGCGTGACCACCATGCTCGGCGGCGGCACCGGCCCGGCCACCGGCACCTTCGCCACCACCTGCACGCCCGGCCCCGAGAACATCGCGCGCATGCTGCAGGCGGCCGACGCCTTCCCGATGAACCTGGGCTTCTTCGGCAAGGGCAACGCCAGCCGGCCCGAGGCGCTGCGCCAGCAGGTCGACGCCGGCGCGATCGCGCTCAAGCTGCACGAGGACTGGGGCACCACGCCGGCGGCGATCGACTGCTGCCTGAGCGTGGCCGAGCAGACCGACATCCAGGTCGCGATCCACACCGACACGCTCAACGAATCGGGCTTCGTCGAGGACACCGTGGCCGCGTTCAAGGGCCGCACCATCCACACCTTCCACACCGAAGGCGCCGGTGGCGGCCACGCGCCCGACATCATGAAGGTGGTCGGCGAGGCCAACGTGCTGCCGTCGTCGACCAACCCGACGCGACCGTACACGGTCAACACGCTCGACGAACACCTCGACATGCTGATGGTGTGCCACCACCTCGACGCCGGCATCGCCGAGGACCTGGCCTTTGCCGAAAGCCGCATCCGCCGCGAGACGATTGCCGCCGAGGACATCCTGCACGACCTGGGCGCCATCAGCATGATGAGCAGCGACAGCCAGGCGATGGGCCGGGTCGGCGAGGTGGTGATCCGCACCTGGCAGACGGCGCACAAGATGAAGGTGCAGCGCGGCAAGCTGCCGGGTGACACCGACCGCCACGACAACGCACGCATCAAGCGCTACATCGCCAAGTACACGATCAACCCGGCGCTGGCTCACGGCATGAGCCACGAGGTCGGCTCGATCGAGGTCGGCAAGTGGGCCGACCTGGTGTTCTGGAAACCGGCGTTCTTCGGCGTCAAGCCCAGCCTGGTGCTCAAGGGCGGCTTCATCGCGCTGGCCGCGATGGGCGACCCCAACGCCAGCATCCCGACGCCGCAGCCGGTGCACTACCGGCCGATGTTCGGCAGTTTCGGCGGCGCGCTGGCGCGCACCTCGCTGACCTTCCTGTCACAGGCCGCACTGGCCGACGACGTGGGCACGCGCTACGGCCTGCACAAGCGGCTCGCCGCGGTGCGTGGCATCCGCAGCGTCAAGAAGGCCGACATGATCCACAACGGCGCCACGCCGGTGATGGAGATCGACGCGCAGACCTACAGCGTGCGCGCCGACGGCCAGCTGCTGACCTGCGAACCGGCCCAGGTGCTGCCGATGGCGCAGCGTTATTTCCTGTTCTGATCCGGCTGCGCGTCGCCTTGGGCCTGGGCTTCGGCCTGGGCTTTGACGGCCTTCCAGGCCTGGAAGCCGCCCTGCACCGAATACGCCCGCGCGTAGCCGAGCGACCTCAGCATGCGCGCGGCCACCAGGCTGCGCCGGCCGCTGTTGCACACGCACAGCAGGATGCAATCGCGCACATGGTGGATCTGGTTGACCATGCGGATGAAGGCCTGCACGTCGATCGCGCTGGGCGTGCCGGCGTCGAGCGTGTCCTGCTCGTCCTCGTTGAGCGCGTGGCCGAGCAGCAGCTTGACCTCGCACAGCGGGATGTGGGTGGTGCCGGGGATCGCGCCCTTGAGCTCGATCTCGAAACCCTGGCGGATGTCGACCATGCAACCCAGGCCCAACTCGCACAGCTCGGTGGCGGTGGCGAGGGTGATTTCAAGCTGTTCCTGCTGCACGGCGGCGGCGTCGGGCAAGTTCATGGGGGCTCCAGGCGGATGAGCCGGCGCGCCTGATGCGGCCGGTCTCGTGTGGCCGGCATTGTCCCGCAGCGGCGCCGGGCACCGTCTTGAAGCTGTGGTACACCGCCTCACTTGCCATGAGGGCGCCCATCCGTGCGGCCCTCGAGACGGGAGAGAACCGATGTCGCAACGCCTGATCCGCAGCCTGTTCGCGCTGCTGCTTGCCACCAGCCTGACCGGCTGCGGCTACAACGAATTCCAGCGCCTGGACGAGCAGGTCAAGGCCGGCTGGGCCGAGGTGCTCAACCAGTACCAGCGGCGCGCCGACCTGGTGCCCAACCTGGTCGCCACCGTCAAGGGCGAGGCCAACTTCGAGCAGGAGACGCTCACCCGGGTGATCGAGGCGCGCTCCAGGGCCACCAGCATCCAGGCCACCCCGGAGCTGATCAACGACCCGGCGGCGTTCCAGAAATTCCAGGCCGCGCAGGGTGAGCTGTCGGGCGCGCTGAGCCGGCTGCTGGTCGTGACCGAGAACTACCCCAACCTGAAGGCCAACCAGGGTTTCCAGGACCTGCGGGTGCAGCTCGAAGGCACCGAGAACCGCATCACCGTGGCGCGCAACCGATACATCAAGACGGTGACCGACTACAACGTGCTGGCGCGCAGCTTCCCGACCAACCTGACGGCGATGATGTTCAGCTACGACGTCAAGCCCGGTTTCACGGTGCAGAACGAGGCGCAGATCTCGGCCCCGCCGACGATCAGCTTCGACAAGCCCGCCCCCCCCGCCAAGTGAGCCGGACGCTGCGATGACGGCCCATCGTCGGTTCGATCGGTCCGGCCGACTCGCCACCTGGCTGGCCCTGCTGCTGAGCCTCTGGCTGACGCTCGACAGCACGCCCGCACGCGCGCAGGACGTGCAGCCGGTGCCCGCGCTGACCGGCCACCTGATCGACCAGGCGGCGCTGCTCGACCCGCAGCAGCGCAGCGCCATCGAGGCCCGGCTCACGGCCATCGAGACCGAGCTCGGCACCCAGATGGTGGTGCTGATCGTCGCCACCACGCAGCCCGAGGACATCGCCAGCTACGCCCAGCGCGTGGCCGACAGCTGGAAGATCGGCCGCCGCGACATCGGCGACGGCCTGCTGCTGGTGGTCGCCAGCGCCGACCGGCGCATGCGCATCGAGGTCGCCAAGACGCTCGAAGGCGCGATCCCCGACCTGGCGGCCAGGCGGGTGATCGACAGCGCGCTCACGCCGGCCTTCAAGCGCGGCGACTTCGCCGGCGGCATCGGCCAGGGCATCGAGCAGCTGCGCGCGCTGGTCAAGGGCGAGGCACTGCCGGCACCGCAACCGCGTGGCGCCGAAGGCAACGCCGGCATCGACTGGGAGTCGCTGGCGATGCTGGCCTTCGTCGGCGTGCCGATCATCGCCAAGACGCTGTCGGACCTGTTCGGCCGCAAGCTCGGCCCGGTGCTGACGGCCGGGGGTGTCGGCACGCTCGCCTGGATCCTGTCGACCAGCCTGGTGCTGGCGGTGGTGGCCGGGCTGCTCGGCCTGCTGGTGGCGCTGTTTGCCGGCGCCTTCAGCACGTTGCAGTCGGCCGGCGGACGCGGTCGACGCGGCGGCTGGGGTGGCCCGGGTGGCGGCCTCGGCGGCGGTGGTGGCTGGGGTGGAGGCGGGGGCGGCGGCGGCTTCCGCTCGGGCGGCGGCGGCAATTTTGGCGGCGGCGGCGCCTCCGGGAGCTGGTGATGGCACGCACCCCGTGGCAGCGCCTCGTGCGCTTCGTTCGACACCTCTGGAGCGACCCCGCCGACGTGCCGCGCCGCCTCGGCCGCGACACGATCGACCACGTGCAGGCGCAGGTGCGCGCCAGCGAAGGCCGCCACCACGGCGAGATCCGCGTCTGCATCGAGGCCGGCCTGCCGCTGGCCGACCTGTGGCGCAACGCCAGCGCCCGCGAGCGCGCCGTCGAGCTGTTCGGCGAACTCGGTGTCTGGGACACCGAGGCCAACAACGGCGTGCTGATCTACCTGCTGCTGGCCGACCGCGCGATCGAGATCGTGGCCGATCGGGGCCTCGACCGGCAGGTCGGCGCGGCGCAGTGGCAGGCCATCGTGGCGCAGATGCACGACGCCTTTCAGGCCGGCCGGTTCGACGCCGGCCTGCAGGCGGCGGTGGCGGCGGTCGATCACCTGCTGGCCACGCATTTCCCGCGCGGCGAAGGCGCTGCCGACGTCAACGAGCTGCCCGACGCGCCGGTGCTGCGCTGACGCCGCGGCGCCGGGTCACGCCGCAGCCACACGCTCGTGCGTGTCGGCGCGCTCGTGGACAATCCGCACCCACCCCGGCGCTCGTGCCGAACCGATGCATTCCCACCTGAGGTTGCCCCGATGCTGACCGTCAACAAACTGATCCCGCAAGGCCGCGGCCTGGCCGCGGTGCTGCTCAAGCGTGCCGCCAGCGTCGAGCTCGACTGGGACACCCGCCAGAAAAGCCGTTTCGACGCCACCGACAGCCAGGCCCGCCACGTCGGCGTGTTCCTGCCGCGCGGCACCGCCGTGCGCGGTGGCGACGTGCTGGTGGCCGAAGACGGCAGCCTGATCCGCGTCGTCGCCGCGCCGCAGGCCGTGCTGGTGGTGCGCGCCTGCACCCAGCACGGCTCGCCGTTCGACCTGCTGCGCGCCGCCTATCACCTGGGCAACCGCCACGTGCAGCTCGAACTGCAGCCCGATCAGCTGCAGCTCGAACCCGACCACGTGCTGGCCGACATGCTGCGCCAGATGCACCTGATCGTGACCGAGGCACAGGCCCCGTTCGAGCCCGAAGCCGGCGCCTACGCCAATGCCGGCCACGCGCACGGCCATGAGCACAAGCCTGCGCCGGCGCATGAACACGGTCATGACCACGCGCACGCACACGACCACGCGCACGATCATCACGATCACGCCCATGGTTCGGACCACACGCACGAGACCGTGGCACAGGCCGCCGCACGCGGCAAGCCGCTGTCGATCCCCGTCAGCGCCGCGCCCGCCAAGCCGCACGTGCACGGCCCCGGTTGCGGCCACCACGGCCACGATCACGGCAAGCACTGATGGCCGCACCCAGCGATGCCGGCCTGAGCGCCAGCGCCCTGCTGCAGCTGATGTGGCTGGCCTCGCCGGCGCTGCCGGTGGGCGGCTTCAGCTACTCCGAAGGGCTCGAATCGGCGGTCGACGCCGGCCTGGTCACCACCGAGGCGCAGGCCCGCACCTGGCTGGTCGACCAGTTGCACCTGGCGCTGGCGCGGGCCGACCTGGCAGTGGTGGCGCAGGCGATCCCGGCCTGGCGCGGTGACAGTGAGACGGGCTCGGTCGACATCGACCGCATCGAAGCCCTCAACAGCTGGGTGCGCGTGACGCGCGAGAGCAGCGAGTTCCGTCAGCAGACCGAGCAGATGGGCCGCTCGCTGCTCGAATGGCTGCGCACGCGGGATGCCGCGCATGTGGCCGCCCATGCGGACGTTGCCGTCGACCCGCGGCTGGCCCAGCTCGCCGCGCTCAAGCCCGCGCCGACCTGGCCGGTGGCGCATGCGCTGGCGCTGGCGCGCACCGGCTCGCCGCTGCGCGAGGCGCTGCTGGCGCACGGCTTCGGCTGGGCCGAGAACATGGTGCAGGCCGCGCTGAAAACCGTGCCGCTGGGCCAGAGCGCCGGCCAGCGCATCCTGGCGGTGCTGGTCGAGGCATTGCCGGCGGCAATCGACAGCGCCCTGGCACTCGGCGACGAGCAGCGCCAGGCGCACACGCCGATGCTGGCGATCCTGTCGGCGCAGCACGAGGCGCAGTACTCGCGGCTGTTCCGGTCCTGAGGCAACAGGCCGCTATTCTCGAAACGGTGACGACACCCGCCCCCACCCCTGAGGCCGAAGCGGCCGACACCTCGTTCGCCGCGCTGCTGCGCATCCGGCCCTACCGGATGTTCTGGTTCACGCGCCTGACCACCCAGCTCGCCAACCAGATGATGATGGTGGCGCTGGGCTGGCAGATGTACGACCTGACCGGCAGCGCCTGGGATCTCGGCCTGGTCGGGCTGGCGCAGTTTCTGCCGGCCCTGCTGCTGACGCTGCCGGCCGGCCACATGGCCGACCGCCTGCACCGTGCGCGCATCCTGCAGGCCACCACGCTGGCGCAGGGGCTGGTGGCGCTGATGCTGGTGCTGGCCAGCCACGATCTGTGGATCAACCGCGAGCTGATCCTGCTGCTGTCGGTGGCGCTGGGCGTGGCCAAGGCCTTCCAGATGCCGGCCAGCCAGGCGCTGCCGGCGCTGCTCGTGCCGGGCGCGCTGCTGGCGCGGGCGGTGGCGGTGAGTTCGAGCGGCATGCAGCTGGCGATCATTGCCGGCCCGGCCATCGGCGGCCTGCTCTACACCGCCGGCGCGGCGGTGGTCTACGCGCTGTGCGGCGCGCTGTTCATCACCGGCAGCGGGCTGGCGATCGGCATCCGCCACGCCGACCCGGTCGCCTCCACCGAGGCCCGCAGCTGGGCCAGCGTGTTCGCGGGCGTGCACTACCTGCGCGGCCAGCCGGTGCTGCTGGGCGCGATCTCGCTCGACCTGTTCGCGGTGCTGCTGGGTGGAGCCACCGCGCTGCTGCCGATGTTCGCGAAAGACATCCTGCACACCGGCCCCTGGGGCCTGGGCCTGCTGCGCGCCGCACCCGCCGCGGGCGCGCTGCTGATGTCGGCCTGGCTGTCGAGCCGCCCGGCGATGCAGCACGCCGGGCGCTGGCTGATCGGCTCGGTGGCGATCTTCGGCGTCTGCATGCTGGTGTTCGGGCTGTCGACCTCGCTGTGGCTGTCGATCGCCGCGCTCGCGCTCTCGGGCGCAGTCGACATGGTCAGCGTGGTGATCCGACAGACCCTGGTGCAGCTCGAAACCCCCGACGCGATGCGCGGCCGGGTCAGCGCGGTCAATTCGGTGTTCATCGGCGCGAGCAACCAGCTAGGCGAGTTCGAGTCGGGCGCCACCGCGGCGCTGCTCGGGCCGGTCGGCTCGGTGGTGCTGGGCGGCGTGGGCGTGCTGCTGGTGGCGGGGCTGTGGGTGAAGATCTTCCCGGCGCTGTGGCGGCGGGGCGCGCTGCTGCCACCCGGTCACGATCGCTGATCCTTAGAGCCTGCACCCTAGATGCTGCACTGCAGCAGACCCGGCACAATCGCGCTTGGCGCCTGCGGGCGTTTCTGACCATTCAAGCCTCAAGGATCCGCCATGCGCCGAGTCGTTTTCAACCAGAAGGGTGGCGTGGGCAAGTCCACGATCACGGCCAACCTGGCCGCCATCAGCGCCAGCCAGGGCCTGCGCACCCTCGTGCTCGACCTCGACGCGCAAGGCAATACCACCCGCTACCTGCTGGGCAACGGCGCCGACGGGCTCGAAACCTCGGTGGCCGATTTCTTCAACCAGACGCTGAGCTTCACCTTCAACCCGAAGAACGCCGGCGAGTTCATCTACGAGACGCCGTTCGAGAACCTGCACCTGATGCCCTCGAGCCCGGCGCTCGACGAGCTGCACGGCAAGCTCGAGTCGCGCTACAAGATCTACAAGCTGCGCGATGCGCTCGACGCGCTGGCGGCCAATTACGACCGCATCTACATCGACACCCCGCCGGCGCTGAATTTCTACACCCGCAGCGCGCTGATCGCCTCGCAGCGCTGCCTGATCCCGTTCGACTGCGACGACTTCTCGCGCCGCGCGCTGTATGCGCTGATGGACAACGTCAAGGAAATCCAGGCCGACCACAACCGCGAGCTGCAGGTCGAGGGCATCGTCGTCAACCAGTTCCAGCCGCGCGCCAGCCTGCCGCAGAAGGTGGTGGCCGAACTGATCGCCGAAGGCCTGCCGGTGCTGCAACCCTACCTGTCGTCGTCGGTGAAGATGAAGGAGTCGCACGAGCGTGCGCTGCCGATGATCCACCTGGATGCGAAGCACAAGCTGACGCAGGAGTTCGTGGCGCTGCATGACGGGCTGGCAAGCTGATCAAACCGAACCCGAATCGAAAATCCATCCACAAGTGATGGTCATTGCGCAAGTCCCTCCCCGCGATCGCGGGATGGTTGGTACTTAACCGACCCTTAACACTACGGCCACGTGCTTCAAGGTCGTGGCACGGCAACCACATCCGGTCCTCGTGCCGTAGTAGAGGGAAGATCCATGAAGACGCTGATTCACGCCACCGGTGCGGCACTGCTCGCCACGGCTTCAATGGCTGCGCAGGCCGATACGTTTTCGTTTACCTCCGAGTTCAGTGATCTCACCGGGTTCGCCACCGGAACCAAGGACGCAGCGGTCACCACCGACACCCTCACCAAGGGCGGCGATTCCTTTGCGCTGTTCAACAACGCCAACGACTTCCTGACTTACACGTTCTCGATCGCGTCGGCAACGGACGTCGCCATCAAGTTCTGGTCGGGCAGCTCCAACAAGGACAAGCTGGGCAGCCTGACCGTGTCCTGGCTCGATTCGCTGGACGACGCGGTGACGCTCGCCGGCGGCTCGTCTGTGCTGACGTTCTCGCCATCGTTCATCGACGGCGTGGCGCCGAGCCCGGCCGGAGATCTGGCCACCTACAACGCAACAGGCCTCGCAGCGGGCACCTACACGTTCAGGATCGATTCAAACTCCAACAGAGATTTCCGCGTCGACACCTTCTCGGCCGTCGGCACTAATGTCACCCCGGTCCCTGAACCCGAGACCTACGCGATGATGCTGGCCGGCCTGGGGGCGATCGGCTACCTCGGTCGCCGCCGCAAGATGAAATGACGTCGGCCGGGCGCCCGGCCGACATCCCGGCGCCGTGAGCATGTGCAGGGGCAATCCGGATGGATTGCCCTTTCGCTTTCCGGTCTGCATCGACCTCGCCACACGCCGTCTAAGATGGATCGCACGGATCTACACATGTTTCATCGGGAGCACGCCACATGAGCGTCTGGAGCGAAGGGTATGTGGCCGACATCGACTACACCGCCAGCTATTTCGGCGAGCTGAACCCGCTGCGCGCGCAGCTCGCCTTCCTGAATGCCGGGCTCGCCTTTCCGGCGGTGCGCAATGCTTTCGAGATGGCCTTCGGCCACGGCATCAGCGTCAACATCCACGCTGCAGCTTCGCCCACACGCTGGTTCGGCAACGACTTCGCGCCGGCCCAGGCGGCCTATGCGCAGGAGCTGGCACAGGCCGCCGGCAGCAACGCCCAGCTGACCGAGGAGTCGTTCGCCGAGCTGCTCGAACGGCCCGATCTGCCGGCGTTCGACTTCATCGCGCTGCACGGCATCTGGAGCTGGGTGTCCGACACCAACCGCACGCTGATCGTCGATTTCATCCGCCGCAAGCTCGCGCCGGGCGGCGTGGTCTACGTCAGCTACAACACCCTGCCCGGCTGGGCGCACATCGCGCCGATGCGCCAACTGATCAAGGAACACGCACACACGATGCGCAGCCCGGGCGAAGGCACCGTCAAGCGGGTGCAGGGTGCGCTCGAGTTCGCCGAACAGTTTCTCGGCCTGCCCTCGCAATACAAGCGCGCCACGCCCCAGGCCGCCGAGTGGCTGGCGGAGCTGAAGACGAAGGATCCGGTCTACGTGGCGCACGAGTATTTCAACGACCACTGGAAGCCGATGTACTTCAGCGACGTGGTGCGGGATCTGGCGCCGGCCAAACTGAGTTTTGCCTGCTCGGCCACGCTGCTCGAACAGGTCTATCCGCTCAATCTGAACGCCGAGCAGATGGCGATGCTGGCCGGCATCGGCGACGCGCACTACCGCGAGTCGATGCTCGACTTCATCGTCAACCAGCAGTTCCGGCGCGACTACTGGGTCAAGGGTGCGCGCAGGCTGTCGGCGATCGAGCAGCTCGAAGCCATGCGCAGGTTGCGCCTGGTGCTGCTGACACCGGCCGAGCGGGTGCCGCTCAAGGTCAGCGGCCGGCTCGGCACCGCCGCCTTGAGCGAGGCGATCTATCGACCGCTGCTGGCCGCGCTGGCCGACCACAAGCCAAAGTCGATCGGAGCAATCGAGGCCGCGCTGGCGCCGCAGGGCGTCGATCTGCCGAAGATCATCCAGGCGGTCGTCGTGCTCACGCACGAAAACCATCTGGCGCCGGCTCAGGACGACAGCAGCATCACCGCCTCACGCAAGACCAGCGACCGGCTCAACGCACACCTCCTGCAACTGGCCCGCTCCAACCGGCCGATCACCTGCCTCGCCAGCGCGGTGACCGGCGGCGGTGTCCGCGTTCCGTGGCACATCCAGCTGTTTCTGCTGGCGCGCAGCAAGGGCTTGAAGCAGCCGGCTGAGTGGGCGCAATTTGCATCGGAACAGTGGACAGCGCTCGGTCACCAAATGGTCAAGGACGGCAAGACGATCGAGTCTGCGCAGGCGACCCTGGCCGAACTCAAGGCCATGGCTGCCGGCTTCTCGGAACACGGCATCGCCCCACTCAAGGCGCTGCAGATCGTCTGATGCCTGTGCCCCAGGACAGGGCACGCCGTCGATCACGCCGGCCCGACACCGACCCAGGCGCCGCTGCGCTCGCTCGCATACAGCGCATCGATGATCCGCATGTTCTGCACCGCGTCCTCCACGCCGTAAGGCAGCGCGATCTCGCCGCGCACCGCGCGTGAAAACGCCTCGCCCTGCAGCTGGTACTGGTCGCTCTCGGGCAGGGTTTCGATGCGGAGGCCCCCGCCGTCGAGCGCGCTGCCGTCGTCGATCAGCAGGCGCGTGGCCGCGCCCTGCGGCGCGTTGAACGGGATCTGGATCTCGATGCGGCCCGTGCTGCCCATCAACTGCACGCGCTGATACGGCACGCACTGCATCGAGACGCTGAAATTGAGCTGCCGGCCGGCGCCGAAATCGAGCATCGCGCCAAACAGGCGGTCGGTGCCGAAGGCCGGATCGCGGTCGGCCAGCGCGACCACGCGCTGCGGCTCGGCCTCGAAGAACCAGCGCCCGGCGACGATCGGATAGCAGCCGATGTCGTAGAGCGCGCCGCCGCCGATGTCGGGCTGGTTGCGGATGTTGGCCGGGTCGGCATTGAAGTACGAGAACCACACCTGGATCGCCTTGAGCTCGCCGATCGCGCCGCTGCGCACCAGCTCGCGGGCACGTTGCCACTGCGGATGGAAGCGCACCATGAAGGCCTCCATGATGTGCACCTGGCCGGCCACCTCGCGCAGCTGCGCGGCCTCGTCGGCATCGAGTGCGATCGGCTTTTCGCACAGCACGTGCTTGCCGGCGCGTGCGGCAGCCAGCGTCATCGGCACGTGCAGGTGGTTGGGCAGCGGGTTGTAGATCGCCTCGATCGCGGGGTCGGCCAGCAGTTCGTCGTAGCTGCCGTAGGCGACCGGGATGCCGAGCTTGTCTGCCGCCTCGCGGGCTGCCGGCAGCGAGCGCGAGGCGATCGCGCGCAGCTCGATCCGATCGCTCTTGAGCATGCCGGGCAGCACCTTGGTCAGACCGATCTTGGCGGTGCTGAGTACGCCCCAGATGACTTTGCGCATGGTTGTCTCTCGCGTTCGTTGTGGATGCACGCAGGCAGCCCGACGACGCCGGACTGCGATCACGGCGGCAAAGTATCGACCGGGTCGGCCGAGAGCGATTACATCGGCGGCACAGCGGCGATGCCCGCCAGCACCCGAGCCAGATCGTCGGGAGCCACCGAACGCGCCGCGCCGAAGCCCGCCACATGGCGCGCAGAGATCGGCACGAGACGCACGAAGGTGAAGTCGGGCAGCTGCGTCATCAGCTCGGCCTGCGGGTGGCGGGCCAGGTAGGCGGCGCGCAGCGGGCGTTCGGCCGCGCTGTCACGCGGCGTGAATTCGGCGCGCGCCGCGATCGTCACGCGTGGCAGTGCCTGCGGCGATTCGGCCCAGTCGTCGGCACCCATCACCAGCAGCGAGACACGTGGCTCGGCCTGCATCTGGCGGGTGTGGACCGCGAGCGCGCTGACATGCAGCACCAGCGCACCCGATGCCGGCTCGACCGCAAACGGCACCATCGAGACAAACGGCGCGCCGTGTTCGTCGAGCGTGCCGAGCACGGCCACCGGCCGCTCGGCGAGCAGGCGGCGCAGTTCGAGGTCGAGGCGCGAGAGGTGGGCGGGCGAGGTCGGCATGGCGGAACGGGGCAGCGAGAGAGGAAGCGGGCAATGAAGTGTCACGCACCCAGGCGCACGGCATTGCGGCCGCCGGACTTGGCCGCGTAGAGCGCGAGGTCGACGCGCCGGAACCAGGCGTCGAGCGTCTCGTCCGGCTGCAGTTCGGCCACGCCGAAGCTGGCGGTCACCGTGCCGACGCGGTCGAAGGCATGGCCGGCAACCAGGCCGCGCAGCTTCTCGGCCAGCCGCAGCGCGTCGGCCGCCGGGCAGTGGTGCAGGATGACGGCGAACTCCTCGCCGCCCCAGCGCGCCAGCACGTCGCCGTCACGCAGCGACCGGCCGACCAGCCGTGCCAGCTCGGTCAGCACCTGGTCGCCCGCCTGGTGGCCGAACTGGTCGTTGAGCGCCTTGAAATGATCGACATCGAACAACAGCAGCGACAGCGGCGTGTGATGGCGCTGCGCCTTGGCGCGCTCGGCGCCGATGGTCTGCTCGAAATGACGCCGGTTCCAGACGCCCGTCAGCGCGTCGGTGATGGCGATGCGCGACAGTTCGGCCTCGACGAGCTTGCGCTGCTCGATTTCGGCTTCGGCGCGCGCCAGCGCGCGGCGGACGACCTGGTTGCCCTGGTAGGTCAGGAACGACGCCAGCCCGAACAAGGCGGTGTAGGTCACCCACTGCATCAGTCCGACCGAGTAGTCCGGACGCGGCAGCAGGCCGGCGTTTTCAGCCTGGATCAGGCCCAGCACCGCCAGGGAACTGGCGGCTGCTGCGGTCAGCAGCCCACGGAGCTGGAAGACGGCTCCCGCCATCAGCACGATGAAGAGGTAGATCGAGGCCGTGGGCGTGCGGATGGTGCCCAGGCGCATGTTGATGAGGGTCAGGCCGGTGAAACCGATCAGTGTCAGGCCCATCGCCGCCAGCCCGACATGACCGCGATGCAGCAGCCGGTGCATCAGCACATAGGCGGCCAGCAGCCCGACATCCATCCAGAGGACGCTCCGGGGGGCCTTGCCGCCCAGGAGCATGCCGAGCAGGACGATCAGCATGAAGGCGATGCTGCCGAGCACGACGGTGTTGACCACGGCGGCACGCCGGCGCTTGTCCTCGTCACCCTCGACGGCCGGGGGCGCCAGCCAGCGCCGCCATGCGTGCTTCAATGGGCTTCCTCCCAATTGGCCCCTTCGCCCACCTCGGCCACCAGCGGCACCTTGAGCTGCGCCACGCCGGCCATCAGCCGCGGCAGCGCCTCACGCGCCCAGCCGAGTTCGGCCTCGGGCACCTCGAGCACCAGTTCGTCGTGCACCTGCATGATCATCTTGCTGGCGCGGCCTTCGTCGTCGATGGCCTTCTGCACCGCGATCATCGCCAGCTTGATCAGGTCGGCCGCGGTGCCCTGCATCGGCGCGTTGATGGCCTGGCGTTCGGCGGCGGCCTTGCGCGGGCCGTTGCCGCCCTTGATCTCGGGCAGCACGATGCGGCGGCCGAACAGCGTCTCGACATGACCGAGCTGCGCCGCGCCGGCCTTGGTCTCGTCCATGTAGCGTTTGACGTCCGGGTAACGCGCGAAGTAGCGCTCGATGTAGTCACGCGCCGCCTTCTGCTCGATGCCCAGGCTGGCCGCCAGGCCGAACGCGCCCATGCCGTAGATCAGGCCGAAGTTGATGGTCTTGGCGTAGCGGCGCTGCTCGCTGGTGACGTCGGCGGCGGCGATGTTGAAGACCTCGGCGGCGGTGGCGCGGTGCACGTCCATGCCGTCGGCGAAGGCCTTCAGCAGGTTGGCGTCGCCCGAGATGTGCGCCATCAGCCGCAGCTCGATCTGCGAGTAGTCGGCGCTGACCAGCTTGTGGCCGGGCGCGGCGACGAAGGCCTCGCGCACGCGCCGGCCCTCGGCGGTGCGGATGGGGATGTTCTGCAGGTTCGGATCGTTGCTCGACAGCCGCCCGGTGATCGCCACGGCTTGCGCGTAATTGGTGTGCACGCGGCCGGTCGACGGGTTGACCATCAGCGGCAGCTTGTCGGTGTAGGTGCCCTTGAGCTTGGCCAGGCTGCGGTGTTCGAGGATGCGCGCCGGCAGCGGGTAGTCGGCGGCGAGTTCCTGCAGCACTTCCTCGTCGGTGCTGGGCGCGCCGCTGGCGGTCTTCTTCTTGACCGGCAGGCCGAGCTTGGTGAACAGGATCTCGCCGATCTGCTTGGGGCTGCTCATGTTGAAGGGCTGGCCGGCAATCGCATGGGCCTCCTGTTCGAGCGTGTGCATGCGCTGCGCGAGCTGGTGGCTCTGGCGCGCCAGCACGCCCGCGTCGATCAGCACGCCGTTGCGCTCGATGCGCACCAGCACCTCGGCGCTCGGCATCTCGATGGTTTCGTAGAGCTCGCGCAGGCGCGGTTCGGCTTCGAGCTGCGGCCACAGCGTCTGGTGCACCTGCAGCGTCATCTCGCTGTCTTCGCCCGAGTAGGTGCTGGCCTGGTCGACCGCCACGTGGCTGAACGGGATCTGGCCGGCGCCCTTGCCGCACAGGTCTTCGTAGTTGATGCCGCTGCGGCCGAGGTGGCGGTCGGCCAGGCTGGCCAGGCCGTGCGGCTTGTGGGCTTCGAGCACGTAGCTTTCGAGCATGGTGTCGTGGGCGTAGCCGCGCACCGTGACGCCGTGGTTGGCGAAGACGTGGCTGTCGTACTTGATGTTCTGGCCGACCTTGCGCGTGCCGGCGTCTTCGAGCCAGGGACGCAGGCGCGCCAGCACCTCGTCGAGCGGCAGCTGGTCGGGCGCGCCGGGGTAGTCGTGGCCGACCGGCACGTAGGCCGCCTCCAGCGGTTGCACCGCGAAGCTGATGCCGATGATGCGGGCACGCATCGGGTCGAGCGAGTCGGTCTCGGTGTCGATCGCCACCAGCGGCGCGGCCTGCAGTCGCGCGATCCAGGCATCGAGCTGCTCGGTGGTGAAGATGGTTTCGTAGCGACCCGCCGCACCATCGGCGGCCGGCGCCGGAGCCTGGGCCGGCGCATCGCCGTTGCCCGAGGCCTGCGCCATGTCGTCGAGCGCGGGGGCTGCGGCAGAAGCGATGACGGGGGCGCTCGGGGCCTGCGCCTCCAGCTCGCGGGTCCAGGTCCTGAAGCCGTTGCGCATGTAGAACGCCCTCAGGCCGTCGGGATCGACCTCGCGCAGCGCCAGCGCCTCGAGCGCCGGCCACGCGGGCACGTGGCCGCTCAGGTCGCAGTCGGTCTTGACGGTGACGAGCTTGCGCGCGGTCGGCAGCCAGTCGAGCGCGCGGCGCAGGTTCTCGCCGGCCACGCCCTTGATCGAGCCGGCGGCGGCCACCACGCCGTCGAGCGAGCCGTGTTCGGCGATCCACTTGGCGGCGGTCTTGGGGCCGACCTTCTCGACGCCGGGCACGTTGTCGACCGTGTCGCCCATCAGCGTCAGGTAGTCGACGATGCGGTCCGGCGGCACGCCGAACTTGGCCTTGACGCCCTCGATGTCGAGCGACTCGCGGCTCATGGTGTTGATCAGCGTGACGTGCTCGGTGACGAGCTGCGCCAGGTCCTTGTCGCCGGTGGAGATCACCACCCGGTGGCCGGACTTTTCGGCCAGCTGGGCGAGCGTGCCGATGACGTCGTCGGCCTCGATGCCGGGCACCTCGAGCACCGGCCAGCCGAGCAGCCGGACGACCTCGTGGATCGGCTCGATCTGCAGCCGCAGGTCGTCGGGCATCGGCGGGCGCTGGGCCTTGTAGAGCGGGTACCAGTCGTCGCGGAAGGTCGGGCCCTTGGCGTCGAAGACGCAGGCCGCGTGTTCGGCGCCGATCTGGCTGCGCAGCAGCTTGAGCATGGCCACCAGGCCGTGGATGGCACCGGTGGGCTGGCCGTCGGGGCCGCGCAGGTCGGGCATCGCGTGGTAGGCGCGGTAGAGGTAGCTGGAGCCGTCGACCAGCAGGAGGGTGGGGCGGGCGCGGTCTGGATTCATGGCGGCGATTGTCAGGGAAGGGGGCTTGCTGCACCGCACCTACAATCCGGCCCATGTCACCGCGCCCCGCCCTCGTCGGCCTGCTGCTCGCCGCAGCGACCCTTCCGCTGGCTGCCCAAACGGCGGTTCCGGCCCCTCCCGTGCTCGCCCAGCCGCAGGCCGGCGCCTGGCCCGAACCGCGTGCCGAGCACGTGGTGATCGACGAAAAAGGCAGCCGCATCGACGAGCTGCACGTCGGCGGCGAGGTGCGCAGCATCCAGGTGCAGCCCAAGAACGGTGGCAAGGCCTACGAAATCATGCCCGCCACCGGCGGCCGCGACCTCTCCAACAGCCACAGCAACAGCCGCGGTACCGCCGGCCAGCGTGTCTGGTCGGTACTGAAATTCTGAGCTGACGATGGCTGTCTTCACTGAAGTGTCCGCGGACGCTGCCGCCGCGCTGTCCGAGCGCCTGGGCCTGGGTACCGTGACCGAGCTGCGCGGCATCAGCTCGGGCATCGAGAACACCAACTACTTCCTGACCACCGATCCGGGCGACGGTGCGCACGAGTGGGTGCTGACGCTGTTCGAACGACTGAGCGCCGAGCAGCTGCCGTTCTACCTGCAGCTGATGAAGCACCTGGCGCAGCGCGACATCCCGGTGCCCGATCCGCAGGCCGACATCAACGGCGAGATCCTGCACAGCCTGTGCGGCAAGCCGGCCGCGGTGGTCGACAAGCTGGCCGGTGGCCATCAGCTCGCGCCCTCGGTCTGGCACTGCCAGCAGGTCGGCGCGATGCTGGCGCGCATGCACCTGGCGGCGCGCGATTTCGCGCTGCATCAGCCCAATCTGCGGGGCCTGGCCTGGTGGACGGAGACGGTTCCCGTGGTCGCGCCCTACCTGACACCCGAACAGCGCGCGCTGATCGAGTCGGAGCTGCATTTCCAGCAGGATCTGGCGCACAGCCCGGCCTTCGCGGCGCTGCCGCGTGGCCCGATCCACGCCGACCTGTTCCGCGACAACGTGATGTTCGACGGCCTGCCCGGCCACGAGAAGCTCACCGGCTTCTTCGACTTCTACTTCGCCGGCGTCGACACCTGGCTGTTCGACCTGGCGGTGTGCCTGAACGACTGGTGCATCGACCTCGACAGCGGACGCCTCGACGAGGCCCGCGCCCAGGCCTTCGTCAGCGCCTACGACGCCGAGCGCGAACTCGGCCACGACGAGATCCGCCTGCTGCCGGCGCTGCTGCGCGCCGGCGCCTTGCGCTTCTGGACCTCGCGGCTGTGGGACTACCACCTGCCGCGCGAGGCCAGCATGCTCAAGGCGCACGACCCGGGCCATTTCGAGCGCGTGCTGCGCGAACGGGTGAACAACCCGTGGCACTGGCTGCGCGCCGAGTGAGGCCGCGATGAAACTCCGCTCGGCTCGTGCCCTCGACGGCGTCGCCTGGATGCGCAGCGGCCTGCGCCTGGTGCAGCGCCAACCGCTCGGCCTGGCCGCGCTGCTGGGCATCATGGTGTTCGGCCTCGGCCTGCTGCTGATGCTGCCGTGGATCGGCCCGCTGCTGGTGTCGGTGCTGCTGCCGGCGCTGACCGCCGGCTGGGTCCACACTGTCGAGCGGGTGCAACTCGACGCCCGGCCGTCGCCGGCACTGCTGTTCGAGCCGCTGCGCTCGCCGCAGCGCAAGTCCTTGCTGATGCTCGGTGGCGCCCATGCGCTGGCCGTGATGCTGGCGCTCGGCCTGGCCGATCTGATCGACCCCGGCCTGGGCGACCTGTGGGAGAGGCTGCATTCAGCCACCGACGACCAGGCCACTGCCGACGCCTTGCAGGCCTTGCGCGGCGGCATGGTCCTGCGCGTGGCGCTGCTGACGCCGGTGGCGCTGCTGTTCTGGCACGCGCCGGTGCTGGTGCACCGCGAAGGCGCGGGCGTCGCCAAGGCCTTGTTCGGCAGTACGCTGGCGAGCCTGCGCAACCTCGGCTCCTTCGTGGTCTACGGTCTGAGCTGGCTGCTGGCCGATCTGCTGCTGTCGGCCGTGCTCGGCGTGCTGCTGGGCGCGCTCGGGCTGCCGCAGCTGGCCTTGCTGCTCGCGGTGCCGGTGGCGATGCTGTTCTCGGCCGCGTTCTACGCCTCGCTGCATGCGAGCGTGCACGGCTGCATCGATTTCGGTGACGCGCTCGACCAGGATCAGACACCAGGCAACCGAGACGCCTGATACACCCCGACACCTGAGCTGCAGCGCCGCGACGCTGCGCTACAGCCAGGCTTCAGGTCGGGTCTCTATGCTGGGGCAGGATGGTCGACATTGGCGTCGACCCAGCACTGCCATCATGCATCGCCTCACCCGATCCCCCACCCGAACCGTGCCCGGCAGCGATGCCGGCGCATCCGACCACTCGCCGAGCCGGCGTGCCCGCATCGTGCGCGCCGCTTGCGCCGTGCCGCTCTTGTGCGCCGCGCTGTCAGGCTGCGGCAGCCTGAGCCAGCTCGGCGTGCAGCCCTGGGAGCGCGACCTGCTGGCGCAGCCGTCGATGGCCCCCGGCGGTGTCGCGCTCGACAGCGCCGCCGACGACCACACCTACTTCAGCAAAGAGGCCGCCACCGGCGGCCGCAGCTTCGGCGGCGGAGGTTGCGGATGCAACTGACCGGCCACCCCACCCTCACCCCTCCCTCGGCACCACCGTCGACCGGCACCGGCGCGCTGCGCCTGGCGCTGGCGGCGGCCACCGGCTGCCTGCTCGCGGGTGTCGCCGCCCATCCGGCGATGGCCCAGAACGTGCCCCAGCCGGCCAGTGCCACCGGGACGACGCCGGCCAAGCCCGCCAAGCCGGCCGCCGTGCCGTGGCAGATCGACAGCGCCGTGCTGCTGTACGCCGAGGGCGACAACCGCGTGCGCGCGGTCGAGCCGATGATCGGCATGCGCCGCACCGACGCCGACGACCGCACGCTGGCGGTGCGTCTGACGCTCGACACGCTGACCGGCGCCTCGCCCAACGGCGCCACGCCACAGCCCGCCGCGCAGACCTTCACCAGCCCGTCGGGTGAAGGCAGCTACTCGGTGCCGGCCGGCCAGGCGCCGCTCGACAGCAGCTTCAAGGACACCCGCGGCGCCGTCAACGTCAGCTACGACCGCCCGTGGGGCGAGAACCGGCGCCTGAGCGTGGGCGCCAACGTGTCGGCCGAATACGACTTCAAGTCGTTCGGCTTCAACACCTCGCTGTCGCAGGATTTCAACCAGAAGAACACCACGCTGAGCGTGGGCCTGGCGGGCGAATACAACCTCGTCAACGCGGTCGGCGGCACGCCGCTGGGCCTCGGCGTTCACTCGGCGCGCGCGCGCATCGAAGCCAACCAGAACCGCCAGATCGGCGACCTGCTGTTCGGCCTGACGCAGGTGATGAACCGGCGCTGGCTGATGCAGTTCAACCTCGGCCTGGGCCGCAGCACCGGCTATCACAGCGATCCGTACAAGCTGCTGTCGGTGGTCAACGGCAGCAGCGGCCTGTTGAGCGGCGACCAGTACCTGAGCGAGAACCGCCCCGACACGCGCAGCCGCACCAGCCTGTTCTGGCTCAACAAGCTGCACCTCGGCACCGAGGTGCTGGAGCTGTCCTTGCGCCATTACCGCGACGACTGGGGCGTGCGCGCCAACACCGTCGACGGCAAATGGCGCCATCAGTACAGCGGCGGCATCTACGTCGAACCGCATCTGCGGCTCTACAAGCAGGGCGCGGCCGAGTTCTACCGCGGCTGGCTGGTCGATGGCGTCGATCACGACAGCACCACGCACCAGGCGCGACTGGCGTACGCATCGGCCGACCAGCGGCTGGCGGCGTTCAGCGCGCAGACGGTGGGCCTGAAGGTCGGCCTGCCGGTGGGCACCGGCGGTGAATTCAGCGTGCGGCTGGAGAGCTACCGGCAGAAGCTCAAGCAGCCGGCCGGCGCGCCGGGCTATCTGGCCACGGTGCCGGTCTCGCCCGACCTGAAATCCACCCTGCTGATGGCGAGCTACAGCTTCGTCTGGTGACGTCAGGCGGCCGCCGCCAAGCGGCGGCCTTGGGGGCACTCAGAAGTTGAGCGTGCGCACGCCTTCAGGCGTGCCTAGCAGGCAGACCGCGGCCTTGTGGCGGGCGAAGATGCCCACGCAGACGACGCCCGGCCACTGGTTGACCTCGGTCTCCATCGCCAGCGGGTCGGCGATGTGCAGGCCGGTGACGTCGAGGATCAGGTTGCCGTTGTCGGTGACCACGCCCTCGCGCACCCGGGCCAGGCCGCCGTAGGCCGCACCGAAGCGCCGTGCCACCTGCGCCGCCGCCATCGGGATCACCTCGACCGGCAGCGGAAAGCGCCCCATCACGTCGACCCGCTTGCTGGCGTCGGCGATGCAGACGAAGCGCTCGGCCAGGTCGGCGACGATCTTCTCGCGCGTGAGTGCGGCGCCGCCGCCCTTGATCATGTGGCCGCGCGGGTCGATCTCGTCGGCGCCGTCGATGTAGACCGGGATGCGCTCGACCTGCGAGAGGTCGAGCACCGGGATGCCCAGCGCCTGCAGCCGTTCGGTGCTGCGCACCGAGCTCGATACCGCGCCGGCGATGCGGTCCTTGATGGCGGCCAGGGCGTCGATGAAGCAGTTGACGGTGGAGCCGGTGCCCACGCCGACCACGCTGCCATCGGGCACGTAGGCCACGGCGGCCTGGCCCACCAGGGCCTTGAGTTCGTCTTGAGTCATGTCGAGGAAGTTCGTGCTGCGGGACAATCCAAAATTATGGCTCTAGTCCCCTACCCCCTCACCCGCCCCTTCCTGTTCGGCATGGATCCGGAAGCGGCACACGAACTCACCCTCGGCTCGATCGCGCGTTTCCAGAACACGCCGCTGCAGTGCCTGTGGTCGCAAAGCCGCATCGCCGACCCGGTGACGGTGGCCGGCCTGCGCTTCCCGAACCGCATCGGCCTGGCCGCCGGGCTCGACAAGAACGGCCGCTGCATCGACGGCCTGGGCGCGATGGGCTTCGGCTTCATCGAGGTCGGCACCGTCACGCCGCTGGGCCAGCCCGGCAACCCGAAGCCGCGCATGTTCCGCCTGCCCGAGAAGAACGCGCTGATCAACCGGCTGGGCTTCAACAACGAGGGCCTGGCGAGCTTCCTGGCCAACGTGCAGCGCGCCACCTCGTTTCGCCGCAACGGCGGGCTGCTGGGCCTGAACATCGGCAAGAACGCGGTCACGCCGATCGAGAACGCCGCCGACGACTACCTGATCGCGCTGGCCGGTGTCTATCCGCACGCCGACTACGTGACGGTCAACATCTCCAGCCCCAACACCAAGAACCTGCGCGCGCTGCAGAGCGACGCGGCGCTCGACGCCCTGCTCGGCGCACTGCAGACACGCCGCCTCGCGCTGGCCACCGAACACGGCCGCAGCGTGCCGATGTTCGTCAAGATCGCGCCCGACCTCGACGAGGCCCAGGTGCGCGTGATCGCCGCCACGCTGCGCCACAACGGCATCGACGGCGTGATCGCCACCAACACCACGCTGGCGCGCGACGCCGTGGCCGGCCTGGCACATGCCGACGAGGCCGGCGGCCTGTCGGGCGCGCCGGTGCTGGCGGCGAGCAACCGCGTCATCGCCCAGCTGCGCGCCGAGCTGGGTGGCGCCTACCCGATCATCGGTGTGGGCGGTGTGCTCAGCGGCGCCGACGCGCGCAGCAAACGCGCCGCCGGGGCCGACCTGGTACAGGTCTACACCGGCCTGATCTACCGCGGCCCGGCGCTGGTGCCCGAGTGCGCACGCGCGCTGCGCGGCTGAAGCCGCGGCGCTGACGGGCGGCAGGCAAGAGGGAGGCAAAGACTGGGGCTGATTCGAGCCTCTGTTCGCGGCTCCGACAGGCGGGCGGCTGCGCAGAATCAGGCCCAATGAGCGCAACCGCCAGCCCCGCCCCGTCGCCCGCAGCCGATCCCGCCCCGACCGAAGCCGCGGCGCCGCTCAGCGCCGAGGAACAGGCCGCGCAGGACGCCGCGGCCTGCGCCCAGGCCGAACACGACGCCGCCGCCGTCGAGGCGGCCGAGCGCGAGGCGCAGCTCCAGCGCCTGCTGCAGCGCATGCAGAAATCGGCCGATTTCCCGTCGCTGAAGGACTCGATCCGCAGCATCCAGAAGGTCTCGCGCTCGGAGACCGCCCACCTGCGCGCGCTGACCGACGAGGTGCTGGGCGACGTGGCACTGACCAACAAGCTGCTGCGGCTGATCAACACCGCCTTCTACAGCTCGGTGGGCGGTGGTGGCATCACCAGCATCAAGCGGGCGGTGGCGCTGATGGGCTTCCAGTCGATCGGCATGCTCGCGGCCTCGCTGACGCTGTTCGACAAGCTGCCCAAGGGGCCGGACGGCGAACGCGTGCGGGCCGAGTTCCGCCGCGCGCTGCTGGCCGCGATGCTGGCCAGCGAGCTCTGCCCGACCCACAAGCTGCAGGAAAACGCCTACCTCGCCGCGCTGTTCCAGAACCTCGGCCCGATGCTGGCGTGGATGCATTTCCGCGACGAGGCCACCCAGATCGAGGCCCAGCTCGCCGAAGCCGGCACGCCGGTCGACGGCAGCGACCACGCGGCGCTGCAGAAGACCTCGCGCGACGTGCTCGGCATGGGCTACGAGGACCTGGGCGTCGAAGTGGCCGGCCAGTGGGGCTGGCCGGAAGACCTGCAGCTGGCCCTGCGCCGGCTCGAACCGCGCGACCCGGAACAGCCGGTCGGCCACGACGAACGGCTGCGGGTGGCCTGCACCGCCGCCAATCACCTGGCCCGCCAGATGCTGGAGATCGAGGATCCGCAGGCGCTGGAAGCCTGCCTGGCCCGGTTCACCGAGGCTTACGGCGTCCCGCTCGGCCTGGACGTGGAGCACCTGACGCCGATCGTCGAACGCTCCCGCCAGCAATGGGCCGATCTGGCCGTGATGCTCGGCATGTCGGTGCCCGGCATCGCCAAGGCCGGCGCGAACAACAAGGTCGGCGGTGCCGCTCCCGCGTCGAAGACGCCGGCCCGGCCCGGCGCTGCAGCCCCGGTCAAGCCCGCCGCGGGCGGCCCGGCCCAGTCGCCGCAGCCGGTCAGGCCACCGGCCCCGATGCGCCCGCGTGCGCCGGTGCCGGCGGCGGTCGGCGCGGCCCTGTCGGTGGCGCTGGAGGCGATCAGCCAGCGGGCGATGTCCGATGCGCCGCTGGGCGAGGTGCTGCAGTTCGTGATGGCCCAGCTGCAGCAGTCGCTGCAACTGCAGCGGGTGGTGGTCTGCCTGCGCGACAGCGCCAGCGGCGAACTGCGCGGGCGCCTGGGCAGCGGGGACCGCGCCATGCAGCTGGCGCCGATGTTCCGTGTGCCGATGCGCCCGCCGGGCGATCTGTTCGGCCTGCTGTGCACCAAGGGCGCCGACACCCTGATCTCGGACGCCAGCGACGCCTTGATCGCGAGAAGCCTGCCGGGCTGGTTTCATCAGCAGGTCAAGGCACCGACCTTCCTGCTGCTGCCGCTGACGCTCGGCCAGCAGCCGCTGGGCCTGATCTACGGCGACCGCGCCCATGCCAACAGCCTGCAGGTGGGCGACGCCGAACTGACGCTGCTCAAGGCGATGCGAAATCAGCTCGTCATGGCCATGCGTTTGCGGGGTGCGGCGGCATGATCGGCCTCAACCCTGCGGCCTTGAATCGACGCGTTTTGCGCTAATCTTCAAACCATGTCCGGATCCCTGATGTTGACCTTCATGCGTATTCTGTTTCGCGCTGTTCTCGTCATCGCGGCCACTGTCTTCATGGGCAGCTTGCTGGTTGCCGGTGCGGTGGTGGCGCTGGCTTACTCGCTGTGGTGCCTGCTGCGCGGTCAGCGCCCGCAGTGGCCGAAGGTCTTCATGGGCCCGCTGCAGCACATGCAGCGCCGCCAGCACTGGTCGACCGCCGCGCACACCGGTTTCAGCGCCCGTGGCGGCGATGCCGGCGTGGTCGAAGGCCAGGCGCGCGAACTGCGCTGACACGCAGCACCGGCTCGACACACCCGCTGCCAGCGGGTGGTCAGGTCTCCACGTAGGATGCATTTCCCACCGACACAGGCCGACATGCCGCCTGTGCGCATCCCGAGGAGACCTCCGATGTTCAAAGCCATCCTGCTCCAGCGAGCGCAAGACAAGTCCACCCTGGCGCAGCTCCAGGATCTGGACGACAGCCAGTTGCCCGACCGCGCCGTGACGGTGCAGGTCGAGTACTCCACCCTGAACTTCAAGGACGCGCTGGCCATCACCGGCCGCGGCGCCGTGGTGCGGCAATGGCCGCTGGTGCCCGGCATCGACCTGGCCGGCGTGGTCCACGCCAGCAGCGACCCGCTCTGGCAGCCCGGCCAGCGCGTCGTCGTCACCGGCTGGGAACTGGGCGAAAGACATTGGGGTGGCCTCGGCCAGCGCGCCCGCGTCGAGGCCGACTGGCTGCTCGCGCTGCCACCGGGCCTCAGCACCCGCGACGCCATGGCGCTCGGCACCGCCGGCTTCACTGCCGCGCTGTGCGTGATGGCCTTGCGCAAGCACGGCCTGCAGGCGGGCGACGAGGTGCTGGTCACCGGCTCGGCCGGCGGCGTCGGCTCGATCGCGATCGCGCTGCTGGCGAGCCTGGGCTACCGCGTCGTCGCCTCGACCGGCCGCCCGCAGGAGAGCGACTACCTGCGCGACCTCGGCGCCGCCGAGGTGATCGACCGCCAGCCGCTCGGCGAGCCCGGCAAGCCGCTGCAGGCCGAACGCTGGGCCGGCGTGGTCGACACGGTCGGCAGCCACACGCTGGCCAACGCCTGCGCGCAGACCCGCTTCCACGGCGCCGTGGCGGCCTGCGGCCTGGCGCAGGGCGGCGATTTCCCGTCGACCGTGATGCCGTTCATCCTGCGCGGCGTCACGCTCTACGGCATCAACAGCGTCTTCACGCCCAACGACCAGCGTGCCCTGGCCTGGGCGCTGCTGGCCCAACACATCACGCCCGCCCGACTGCAGAGCCTGACGACCGAGATCGGCCTGAGCGAGGCGATCGCCTACGCGCCGCGCCTGCTGGCCGGCGAGGTGCGCGGCCGCACGGTGGTGGACGTGTCGCGCTGAAACGCGCAAGCCACGGACAAACGGCAACGGCGCCCGCAGGCGCCGTTGTCGAGCACTGAGACCCGCAACGCCCGACACCCGGTCGGGCGCGTGGTTCAGAGCACCTTGACGATCGAGCTCACCACGTAGTCGAGGTTCTTGTTGTTCAACGCGGCCACGCAGATGCGACCCGAGTCGACGCCGTAGACGCCGAACTCGTTGCGCAGGCGCACCATCTGCTCCTTGGTCAGGCCCGAGTAGCTGAACATGCCCTTCTGGCGCGAGATGAAACTCAGGTCGCGTTCGACGCCGGCGGCCTTGAGCTTGTCGACCAGCGCGACCCGCATTTCCTTGATGCGCACGCGCATGCCGGCCAGCTCCGACTCCCACATCGCGCGCAACTCGGGCGTGCCGAGCACGCTGGCCACCACCTGGGCACCGTGGATCGGCGGGTTCGAGTAGTTGGTGCGGATCACGATCTTGAGCTGCGACAGCACGCGCGCGGCCTCGTCCTTGCTCTCGCACACCACCGACAGCGCGCCGACGCGCTCGCCGTAGAGCGAGAAGCTCTTGGAGAACGAGGTCGAGACGAAGAAGTCGATGCCGGCGGCCAGGAACTGCTGCACGGCCGCGCCGTCTTCGGCGATGCCGTCGCCGAAGCCCTGGTAGGCCATGTCGAGGAAGGCGACCAGGTCACGCTGCCGGATCACGGCGACCACCTGCTGCCATTGCGCCGGGGTGATGTCGTAGCCGGTCGGGTTGTGGCAGCAGGCGTGCAGCAGCACGATGGTGCCGGCCGGCGCTGCCTCGAGCGCGGCCAGCATGCCGGCGAAGTTGATGCCCTTGGCGTCGGCGTCGTAGTACGGGTAGCTGTCGACCTCGAAGCCGGCGTTGGTGAACAGCGCGCGGTGGTTTTCCCAGCTCGGGTCGGAGATCAGCACCTTGGCCGACGGGTTGACGCGCTTGAGGAAGTCGGCGCCGATCTTCAGGCCGCCGGTGCCGCCGATGGCCTGCACGGTGGCGACGCGCGCGCCGCTGACCGCCGCGCTGTCAGCACCGAAAACGAGACCCTGCACCGCCTTGTCGTAGGCGGCGATGCCGTCGATGGGCAGGTAGCCGCGCGCCTTGGGCGCCTCGAACATCAGCCGCTCGGCCGCGACGACGCACTTGAGCAGCGGCAGCTTGCCGTCTTCGTCGAAATAGACGCCCACACCCAGGTTGACCTTGGCCGGATTGGGGTCGGTGGCGAATTGTTCGTTCAACCCGAGGATCGGGTCGCGGGGAGCCATCTCGATGGAAGAGAAGAGGGACATGGTTTGGCCTGTGGGCGTGTGTTGGAAAGGATCTCCACCCTGAGTTACTCTGGCAGATTGCGAGAATTTTAGCGGCGAGGAATGTGGACGATGGGTGAGCTTCAGGAGGCCGTGATCGAGCCGGCGGCAGCGACCGCGGGTCAGTTCGTCAGTTACGAGGGTTCCCCCTTCCAGCTGTTCCAGCCCTATCCGCCGGCTGGCGACCAGCCCACGGCGATCGAGGGACTGGTTTCGGGCATCCAGGACGGCCTGACCTACCAGACGCTGCTGGGCGTGACCGGCTCGGGCAAGACCTTCACGATGGCCAACGTGATCGCCCGCATGGGCCGCCCGGCGATCATCTTTGCGCCCAACAAGACGCTGGCGGCACAGCTGTACGCCGAGTTCCGCGAGTTCTTTCCGAAGAACGCGGTCGAATATTTCGTCAGCTACTACGACTACTACCAGCCCGAGGCCTACATGCCTCAGCGCGACCTGTTCATCGAGAAGGACAGCTCGATCAACGAGCACATCGAGCAGATGCGGCTGTCGGCGACCAAGAGCGTGCTCGAGCGCCGCGACACGATCATCGTGGCCACCGTCAGCGCGATCTACGGCATCGGCAAGCCCGAGGACTACACGCAGATGCGTTTCATCGTGCGCGTGGGCGACACGATCGGCCAGCGCGACGTCATCGCGCAGCTGATCCGCATGCAGTACACGCGCAACGACACCGAGTTCGCGCGCGGCACCTTCCGCGTGCGCGGCGACACGATCGACATCTTTCCGGCCGAACACTCCGAGCTGGCGATCCGCCTGGAGCTGTTCGACGACGAGGTCGAGTCGCTGCAGCTGTTCGACCCGCTGACCGGCCGCGTGCGCCAGAAGGTGCCGCGCTTCACGGTCTATCCGTCGAGCCACTACGTGACGCCGCGCGAACGGGTGCTCGCCGCCATCGAGGGCATCAAGCTCGAATTGCGCGAGCGTCTGGCCGAATTCGTCGCCGACGGCAAGCTGGTCGAGGCGCAGCGGGTCGAGCAGCGCACGCGCTTCGATCTCGAGATGCTGCAGGAGGTCGGCCACTGCAAGGGCATCGAGAACTACAGCCGTCACCTCTCGGGCGCCGCGCCGGGCGAGCCGCCGTCGACGCTGGTCGACTACCTGCCGTCCGATGCGCTGATGTTTCTGGACGAAAGCCACGTGCTGATCGGCCAGCTCGGCGGCATGTACAACGGCGACCGGGCGCGCAAGACCACGCTGGTGGCCTACGGTTTCCGCCTGCCCAGCGCGATGGACAACCGGCCGCTGCGCTTCGAAGAATTCGAACGCAAGATGCGCCAGGTGGTGTTCGTGTCGGCCACGCCGGCCGACTATGAAAAGCAGCATGCCGGCCAGGTGGTCGAACAGCTGGTGCGCCCCACCGGGCTGGTCGATCCGCTCATCGAGGTACGGCCGGCCGGCTCCCAGGTCGACGACGTGCTGCAGGAGATCCGCCTGCGGGTGGCGATCAACGAACGGGTGCTGATCACCACGCTGACCAAGCGCATGGCCGAGCAGCTGACCGACTACATGGCCGAAAACGGCGTCAAGGTGCGTTACCTGCACTCGGACATCGACACCGTCGAGCGGGTCGAGATCCTGCGCGACCTGCGGCTGGGCACCTTCGACGTGCTGGTGGGCATCAACCTGCTGCGCGAGGGGCTGGACATTCCCGAGGTCTCGCTGGTGGCCATCCTCGATGCCGACAAGGAAGGGTTCCTGCGCGCCGAGCGCAGCCTGATTCAGACCATCGGCCGCGCGGCGCGCAACGTCAACGGCAAGGCCATCCTGTATGCCGACAAGATGACCGAGTCGATGCGCAAGGCGATCGGCGAAACCGAGCGCCGCCGCGCCCGCCAGGTCGAGCACAACACCTTGCACGGCATCACGCCGCGCGGCATCCGCAAGCACGTCAAGGAGCTGATCGACGGCGTCTACGGCGAGAAGTCGGGCAAGGACGACCTGGCGATCATGCATTCCGTGGCCGAAGTCGAGGCGCTGTCCGAAAAGGACCTCGGCAAACGCATCAAGCAACTGGAGAAACAGATGCTCGAACATGCCCGCAACCTCGAGTTCGAGAAAGCCGCCCGCATCCGCGATCAGCTGGCGCAATTGCGTGAGCAGGCCTTCGGTGCGGCCGGCAGCGACAACATCGACGCGCTGGTGGCGAAGGGCGGCTCATGAGCGGGGTCACGCGCATCCTGATGGTGTGCATGGGCAACGTCTGCCGCTCGCCGACCGCCGAGGTGGTGCTGCGCCAGCGCGTCGAGCAGGCCGGGCTGAGCCATCGCATCGAGATCGACTCGGCCGGCACGCACGCCTCGAACAGTGCCGCACAGCCGCCCGACGAGCGCAGCGTCGCCCATGCGGCGCGGCGCGGCTACGACCTGCTGTCGGTGCGGGCGCGGCGTGTCACGTCGGCCGACTACGAGACTTTCGACCTGATCCTGGCGATGGACGAGGACAACCTGTCCAACCTCCGGAGCACCTGTCCGCCCGAACACCGCCACAAGCTCCGGCTGATGATGAGCTACGCCCCGGCGCGTGCGCCGCGCGTGATCCCCGACCCCTACTACGGCGCAGCCGCCGGCTTCGAGTGGGTGCTGGACCTGATCGAGGCCGCATGCGATGGCTTGATCGTCGAGCTGGGTGCATCATCGGGTTTCCCGAACAGGTGAACGAGCAAAGAAGCAAGCTGTTCGCTATAATCGAGTAAAACACTCGGGAAAGAGGGCGAGGGTCAAACCCGACTGGCTGCCCCGGGCGCGCTGACCGAGCGCATCCGAGATCGCGAGTCACAGGAGTACATGGCAATGAGATTGACGACCAAGGGACGATTTGCAGTCACTGCAATGATCGATCTGGCTTTGCGCGAGCACACGGGGCCTGTGGCCTTGGCTGCGATCAGTGCGCGACAGCAGATTTCTCTGTCCTACCTCGAGCAGCTGTTTGGCAAGCTTCGGCGCCATGAGCTGGTCGAGAGTACGCGGGGGCCGGGTGGTGGTTATTCGCTTGGCCGCAAGGCCGAAGACATCACGGTGGCCGACATCATCGTGGCGGTCGACGAGGCGATCGACTCGACCGGTTGCGGCGGTGGCGAAAACTGCATGGGCGACGACACCGGTCGCTGCATGACCCACGATCTTTGGACCAGCCTGAACGCCAAGATGCTGGAGTACCTGCACTCCATCTCGCTGCGAAGCCTGGTCCAGGACCAGCTCTCGCGCGGCGTCTCGGTGGAAGAAGCGCCCATCAAGCGTGCGATCTCGACCCAGCCGGTGGTCAAGCCGATCAAGATCACGGCACCGAATTCGGTGTTCGCGCTCGGCATCGCGCTGTCGAAGTGACCTGAGATGAAATTGTCGACTTGGCATCCGGGATGCCTCCCGGTGCTTGGTGACGCATGTGGTTTAGCAAAATGGATATGACACCCCACTTCCCGATCTATATGGACTATGGCGCAACCACCCCGGTGGATCCGCGCGTCGTGGACCAGATGGTGCCCTGGTTGCGCGAGCACTTCGGCAACCCGGCCTCGCGCAGCCACGCCTGGGGCTGGGAGGCAGAAGAGGCGGTCGAGAAGGCGCGTGCGCAGGTCGCGGCTCTGGTCGGCGCCGACCCGCGCGAGATCGTCTGGACTTCGGGTGCCACCGAGTCGATCAACCTCGCGCTCAAGGGCGCGGCGCAGTTCTACAAGAGCCGCGGCAAGCACATCATCACGTTCAAGACCGAGCACAAGGCCGTGCTCGACTCGGTGCGCGAACTCGAGCGCCAGGGCTTCGACGCCAGTTATCTCGACGTGCAGGAAAACGGCCTGATCGACCTCGATCGCTTCAAGGACGCGCTGCGCCCCGACACGATCCTGGTCTCGGTGCTGCTCGTCAACAACGAGATCGGCGTGATCCAGGACATCACCGCGATCGGCTCGATCTGCCGCGAACGCGGCATCATCTTCCACGTCGATGCGGCGCAGGCCACCGGCAAGGTCGACATCGATCTGGCCCACCTGCCGGTCGACCTGATGAGCCTGGCCTCGCACAAGACCTACGGCCCCAAGGGCATCGGCGCGCTCTACGTGCGCCGCAAGCCGCGCGTGCGGCTGGAGGCTCAGATGCACGGTGGTGGCCATGAGCGCGGCATGCGCTCGGGCACACTGCCCACGCACCAGATCGTCGGCATGGGCGCGGCCTTCCAGATCGCACAAGCCGAGATGGGCGCCGAGCGCGAACGCATCCGCGGTCTGCAGCAGCGTCTGCTGGCCGGCTTGTCGGACATCGAGCAGGTCTTCATCAACGGCGACCTCGAGCGCCGCGTGCCGCACAACGTCAACGCGTCGTTCAACTTCGTGGAAGGTGAATCGCTGATCATGGGCGTCAAGGGCATCGCGGTCTCGTCCGGATCGGCCTGCACCTCGGCCAGCCTGGAGCCCAGCTATGTGCTGCGGGCGCTGGGCCGCAGCGACGAGCTGGCGCATTCCAGCCTGCGCATGACGATCGGTCGTTTCACGACGGTCGAGGAAATCGACTACGCGGTGTCGACGCTCAAAGACCGCGTCGCCAAGCTGCGCGAGTTGTCGCCGCTGTGGGACATGTACAAGGACGGTGTCGACCTCAGCACCATCCAGTGGTCGGCACATTGAGAGAGAGGGTCACAGGAGTACACCATGGCATACAGCGACAAGGTCATTGACCATTACGAACATCCGCGCAACGTCGGCGCCTTCGAAAAGGGCGACGAATCGGTCGGCACCGGCATGGTCGGCGCGCCCGCTTGCGGCGACGTGATGAAACTGCAGATCAAGGTCGATCCGGCCACCGGCAAGATCGCCGATGCACGCTTCAAGACCTACGGCTGCGGCTCGGCGATCGCATCGTCGTCGCTCGTCACCGAATGGGTCAAGGGCAAGACGCTCGACGAGGCGCTAACGATCAAGAACACCCACATCGCCGAAGAACTGGCGCTGCCGCCGGTGAAGATCCACTGCTCGATCCTTGCCGAAGACGCGATCAAGGCCGCCGTGGACGACTACAAGGCCAAACACGCCCAGTGAGGGCTGAATTCGATAGCTGGAACCCCGCATGACCACCATGGCCGTCACCCTCACCGAAGCCGCTGCCAAGCACGTTTCGCGCTACATCGCCCGTCGGGGCAAGGGCGTGGGCGTGCGCCTGGGCGTCAAGACCACCGGCTGCTCCGGGCTGGCCTACAAGCTCGAATACGCCGACGAGATCACGCCCGATGACCACGTGTTCGAAGGCCACGGCGTGAAGGTGCTGGTCGACCCGAAGAGCCTGCCCTACATCGACGGCACCGAGCTCGACTTCGTGCGCGAAGGCCTCAACGAGGGCTTCAAGTTCCACAACCCGCGCGAGAAGGACCGCTGCGGCTGTGGCGAATCCTTCCGGGTCTGACGCGCACGTCCGACACCAGCCAGGCGCGGCTCAGTCCGCGCTTTTTTCTTGGCTGCGCTTGCGGCCGACCCGATCCATGAAGCTCAGCGACGACGATTTCACCCTGTTCGATCTGCCCCGGCGTCAGGCGCTGGACGTGCAACTGCTCGACCAACGCTGGAAGGCGCTGCAGGCCGAGGTGCATCCGGACCGGTTCGCGTCCGAAGGCGTCGCCGCGCAGCGCCTGGCCATGCAATGGGCCGTGCGTGTCAACGAGGCCTATCGGCGCCTGAAGCAGCCGCTGTCGCGGGCCGCGTATCTGTGCGAGCTGCATGGCGAGCCCGTCCAGGCCGAGAACAACACGGCGATGCCGGCGGCGTTCCTGATGCAGCAGATGAGCTGGCGCGAAGAGCTCGAAGACGCCCACACGCTCGAGCAGGTCGAGGCGCTTGCCGATGACGTGGCCACGCACGAACGCCAGTTGATCGCGCAATTGGCCGCCGTCATCGACCAGCGACAGGACTGGCCGGCCGCGGCCGCGCAGGTGCGAGCCCTCATGTTCGTTGCGCGCTTTGTCGCCGACGTCGATCGACGTCTCGACGCCCTGGGACAATAGAAGCAATCACAGCGCACACACATGGCACTCCTGCAGATCTCCGAGCCCGGCCAGACGCCGGACCCCCACCAGCGCCGCATCGCGGTCGGCATCGACCTGGGCACCACGCACTCGCTGGTGGCCGCGGTGCGCCACGGCGTTCCAGAATGCCTGCCCGACGAGCAGGGCCGCGTCATCCTGCCGTCGGCCGTGCGTTATCTCGATGGCCAGAAACGCCAGATCGGCGCGCAGGCGCTGGCCGCGCAGGCCGAGGATCCGCACAACACGCTGGTGTCGGTGAAGCGCTTCATGGGCCGCGCACTGGCCGACATCGCCGATCACGACCATCTGCCGTATCACTTCATCGACCAGCCCGGCATGGTGGCGATCGAGACCCGCGCGGGCATCAAGTCGCCGGTGGAAGTGTCGGCCGAGATCCTTGCCAGCCTGCGCCAGCGTGCCGAGGACAGCTTCGACGCCGATCTGTTCGGCGCGGTCGTCACGGTGCCGGCCTATTTCGACGACGCCCAGCGCCAGGCCACCAAGGACGCGGCGCAGCTCGCCGGCATCAACGTGCTGCGTCTGCTCAACGAGCCCACCGCCGCGGCCATCGCCTACGGCCTGGACAACGCCGTCGAAGGCCTTTACGCGGTGTTCGACCTGGGTGGTGGCACTTTCGACATCTCGTTGCTGCGGCTCTCGAAGGGCGTGTTCGAGGTGGTGGCCGTGGGCGGCGATTCGGCCCTCGGCGGCGACGACTACGACGCCCGCCTGGCCGCGCTGCTGCTGCAGCGCGCCGGCCTCGGCTCGCTCGACGGCTTGAGCGCGCACGACAAGCGCGGTGTGCTGACGCAGGCGCGCCACGCCAAGGAGCAGCTCACCTCGACGGACAGCACCCGCGTCGAACTGAGCCTGTCGTCCGGCGTCGTGATGCTCGACGTCCAGCGCAGCGATTTCGACGCCGCCACCGCCGACCTCACCGCCCGCACCCTCACGCTGATGAAACGCGTGCTGCGCGACGCCAAGGTGCGCGCCGACGAAGTCCAGGGCACGGTGATGGTGGGCGGCTCGACCCGCATGCCGGCGGTGCGCGCGGCGGTGGCAGCGTTCTGCGGTCGCGAGCCGCTGATCAACCTGAATCCGGACGAGGTGGTTGCGCTCGGCGCAGCCGTGCAGGCCAACGCCCTGGCCGGCAACGACAGCGGTGGCGAATTGCTGCTGCTCGATGTCACGCCGCTGTCGCTCGGCCTCGAGACCATGGGCGGCCTGGTCGAGCGCATCATCGAACGCAACTCGACCATCCCGACCGCCAAGGCGCAGGATTTCACCACCTACAAGGACGGCCAGACCGCGATTGCCGTCCACGTCATCCAGGGCGAGCGCGAGCTGGTGGCCGACTGCCGTTCGCTGGCGCGCTTCGAGCTGCGCGGCATTCCGCCGATGGTGGCCGGTGCGGCGCGCATCCGCGTCACCTTCCAGGTCGATGCCGATGGGCTGCTGTCGGTGACAGCCAAGGAGCAGATCTCGGGCGTCGAAGCGGCCATCGTCGTCAAGCCCAGCTACGGCCTGACCGATGACCAGGTCGCCGGCATGCTGCGCGACGGTTTTGCCCAGGCCGAGGGCGACATCACCCGCCGCGCCCTGAACGAGGCCCGCGTCGAAGCCGAGCGTCTGGCCCTGGCGACCGACGCGGCGTTGTCTGCCGACGGCGACCTGCTCGACGCCGACGAATACGCCGACATCCAGCGTCTGGTGCAAGACATTCGCACCAGCGTCCAAGGTGACGACACACGCGCCATCGAGGCCGCGACCGAAGCGCTGGCCCACGGCACCGAATCGTTTGCGGCCGAACGAATGAACCGCGGCATCCGTCAAGCCCTGACCGGTCGCCGTCTCGACGAAATCTGAACCCAGCCCGTGGCCATGCCCATCATCAAAATCCTGCCCCATCAGAGCCTTTGTCCCGAGGGCGCCTCGATCACCGCTGCGCCCGGCACCTCGGTCTGCGAGGCCCTGCTCGAAAACGGCATCAAGATCGAACACGCCTGCGAGATGAGCTGCGCCTGCACCACCTGCCACGTGATCGTGCGCCAGGGGCTGGCGTCGCTCGGGGAGATCGACGAAACCGAAGAAGACCTGCTCGACCGCGCCTGGGGCCTCGAGCCCAACTCGCGCCTGAGCTGCCAGGCCATCCTGGCGCAGCAGGACCTGCTGATCGAGATCCCGCGCTACACCATCAACCACGCCAGCGAAAACCACTGAGTCGTCGCCCGCCATGCGCCAGATCTTTCTCGACACCGAAACCACCGGCCTGAGCCATGAGAGCGGCGACCGTGTCGTCGAACTGGGCTGCGTGGAGATGGTCAACCGCCGCCTGACCGGGCGCAACCTGCACCACTATTTCAACCCGCAGCGTGCCAACCACGAAGAGGCCGTGCGTGTCCACGGCCTGACGGACGCGTTCCTGGCGGACAAACCGTTGTTCAGCGCCGTGGCGCAGGAGTTCGTCGACTTCGTGCGCGATGCGGAAATCATTGCCCACAACGCGAACTTCGACGTCGGCTTCCTCGATGCCGAACTCAAGCGCATCGGCCACCCGCCGCTCAAGCAACTGGTCGACAAGGTCACCGACTCGCTGGTGATGGCGCGCGAGCAGTTTCCTGGCAAGGCCAACTCGCTGGACGCCTTGTGCAGGCGACTCGAAGTCGACAACACCAGCCGCACGGTGCACGGCGCCTTGCTCGACGCCGGCCTGCTGGCCGAGGTCTACATCCGGATGACCCGCGGGCAGAACTCGCTGGTGATCGACGACAGTCCGGTGCAATCTGAACAACAAGTCGAACAACCGCTGATCGCTGTCGATCTGACGGCTTTCGTGCTGCCTGTGCTGGTCGCTGAAGACGAAGAGATCGCCGCTCACGAGGCGGTGTTGTCCGGGCTCGACAAATCCAGCGGCGGAAAAACCCTTTGGCGCTCGATAGGGGCTAGCGTTCAAGTTTGAAGTGATGGCATAATCTAACTCTTGTCGCCGCAACACGGTCGACAAACCCGATCAAAGTGTCTGCAAGTCAATACAGCAAGCACAAAAATCGGGCGGTTAGCTCAGCGGTAGAGCACTGCCTTCACACGGCAGGGGTCGCAGGTTCGAACCCTGCACCGCCCACCAGGATTTCGTAATGAAATCAACGATTTACGCCACCCTCGGGTGGCGTTTTCGTTTCTAGTGTCCTAAAAGTGTACTAAACGCCCTCGGATGGCGCTGGACATCGACCCCTGATTTGCCCGCCTCTTGGGCGTGAGCTCACGGTGGTGTCCGTCATGAGGCGTTGTCATGGTCAAGTTTTTTCGGACACTGCGATAGGTAGTTTGATTGCCGATTGCTGCTCGAAGGCATTGGGTGGCAGGTTGCCCAGTTTGGAGTGCAGCCGCACGCTGTTGTAGAAGCCCACGATGTAGTCGGCGATGTCCGTCATGGCCTCGGCATGGTTGGCGTAGTCGCGCTGCCAGACGCGCTCGGTCTTGAGGCTCAGGAAGAAGTGCTACATCACCGCGTTGTCCCAGCAGTTGCCCTGTGAGCGTCCAGCCATCCCATCTGTCCCGCCGGTGATCTGGGTGCGTATTTCGGCGAACGTGACCGGTCATTTCGGCCATCGTGACCGACGGCCCAGGCGAGTGGATCCGAGGCCGTTTCGGTATCGTGACCGCCGGTTTGGTGGCGGTGTTGCGTGGGTAGGAGTTTAGGGTTGGAGTGGTCAGTTTGCGGTCATGCCGAGGCCTCCTTTCTGGATGTCTTGGCGGACCGGGGGGCGCCGTCCTGAGGCTCACGCGGGGTTCGGCGGGATTGCCCTTGCAGGTCGAAGCGCCGGCAGCGCTGCAGCAGCCGATCCAGGATCGCGTCGGCCACGGTCGGGTCACCGATCCAGCCGTGCCAGTGCTCGATGGGCAACTGGTGCGTGATGATCGTGGCGCGCACGCTGGCGCGGTCGTCGATGATCTCCAGCAAGTCGGCGCGTGTGGCCGCGTCGATGCTGCCGGTGGCCCAGTCGTCGAGGATCACGACGTCGGTCTTGGCCAACTGGGTCAGCCAGCGCCGGAACTCGCCGCTGGCGTGCAGGATGCGCAACTCCTCGGCCAGCCGGGGCACACGCAGGTACTGCACCGAGTGGCCCTGGCGGCAGGCGTACTGACCCAGCGCACAGGCCAGCCAGGTCTTGCCCAGACCGGTGGCACCGCTGAGCGTGATGGTCTGACCCTGCGTGATCCAGCTCGACAGGGCCAGGCTCATGAGCGTGGCGCGGTCCATGCCGCGCACGCCCTCGAAGCGGGCGTCTTCGAGCGTGGCGGTGGTGTACTTGAGCGCGGCGCGCTGCAGCAAGCGGACTCGCTTGCGGTCGTCGCGGGCCTGCACCTCGCGGTCGACCAGCAGGGCCAGGCGCTCCTCGAAGGACAGGCCCTGGATGTCGGGCTGGACGAGTTGCTGCTCGAAGGCGTCGGCGAAGCCGGGCAGCTTGAGCGCGCGCAGATGGCCCAGGGTGGCGTTGTTGAGCATGATGAGGTCCGTCAGATCGTCTGGGGTGGTGGGCGTCATTGGTAGTAGCCGGGGCCACGCACGTTGGCGTGCGTCGGGCTGACCCAGTCGGACTGATCGGGGTTCTGGAGCCGATCGCGGTTGTTGGCCAGCAGATCGCGCACGTGGCGGTACTTGACGGTGCCCAGGACCAGGGCGCGCTCGCAGGCCGCCTCCAGGCGAGCCGCGCCGTAGCGCTTGGCCAGGCTCAGCAGGCCCAGACAGGAGCGGTAGCCGTGCTCGGGATGCTTGAACAGCTGCAGCTGCCGGGTGACGACCTCGCCGGTCGAGACGCCGATGCGCTGGCCCCATTCGATGAGGCGATCGGGGGTCCATTCCTTGTGGGCGCGGTGCGCCGCGGGCATGTGGGCGTCGACGGTGGTGTAGCCGCCGCGGCGTTCGTTGCGGGCGTGGCTGGCCACTCGCTGACCGCGCAACAGCAGCTCAACGCAGGCCCGAGTCAGACGTGCCTCCAGCGCTTGTCCGACCAGGGCGTGCGGCACGGAGTAGCGGTGGGCCTCGATCTCGACGTGGTAGTCGATGTGGACCTTGACCGTCTTGAAGCGCGCGAGCTCGTAGCGCTGCGCCGGCAGCGGCATCAGGGCCGGCGCGTCCAGCTCGGCGAAGACGCTGGCGCGGCTGCCGGCGAGCCGCTGGAAGGGCCGCTCGTTGACCGACGGCAACAGCGCGGCGATCGCGGCATCGACCTCGGCCACCGTCGCGAACGTCTGATGCCGCAGGCGCGCCAGCACCCATCGGGTCACGACCTGGACGGCGCTCTCCGCCGTGGCCTTGTCCTTGGGTGAACGCGGTCGCGCCGGCAGCACCGAGCATCCGTAGTGGCGGCACAGGTCCTGCACGGTGGCGTTGGCGCGTGGCTCGTAGCGGTCGGGCTCGGCGATCAGCGCACGCGGGTTGTCCGGCACGATGAGCTGAGGCACCCCGCCGTAGAAGGCCAACGCGCGCACGATGCCTTCGATCCAGTCCTCCAGGCGCTGCGCCAGCGTGGCGCAGGCAAACACGCAGCTCGACGCGGCCATCGCCGCCACGAAGACCTGCGCGCGACTGCCGTCCACCAGCGCGATGGTCGATCCCGCGAAGTCGATGAACAGCTTCTCGCCGGCGCGCCGGTGCTGGCGCATCGAGCGCTTCAGGCGGGCGACGAAGTCCTTGTAGTGCGCGCAGAACTGCGTGTAGCCCCAGGTGCGGCACTCGGCATGCGCGGCCCGGTACTCCTGCCACAACAGCACCAGGGTGACGCCCTTGCGGTCGAGCTCGCGGTGCACGGCGGCCCAGTCGGGCTCGACGAAGCGACCGGCCGCCGCGGCGCGTGGCAGCAGCAAGACCGTGAGTTGGCGCTCGTCGAGCGCCTGTGCGGCCTCCCAGTCCAGACCGGCGTTGTTGGCCAGGCCGACGTACTTCGAGACGACGCCCTTGGAGATGTTGAGCGCCTTGGCGATCTGCTCGTGCGAGAGCTGCGACAAGCCACTTCAGGCGGATGATGTCCTTGATCATGCGTAGATCCATTCGTTGCTTGGGCATCCACTTCCTTCGTCGGCAAAGCCAACGACGATAGGTGCCCAAACGGGTTGGGTTCTACGCAACACCGCCGCCTGTCCAGGGCGGCTCTTACAAGCCTGTCCAGCGTCGGTCACGATGGCCGAAACGGGCGGTCACGATGCCGAAATCATCGGTCACGATGGTCCGAGATCCTCGACCGGTCACGATCGCCGAAATGACCGGTCACGTTGCCGAAACGGGCGGTCACGTTGATCCGAAATACGCACATGGGAGAGCGCGCTGGGCGAGCCGGTCGGATCGGGCGGCGCCTGCTCGGGCTCGGGTGCGTGATGTTCCGCTGGCGCGATCGGGGTCGGCGCAGCGAAGCCGAGTTCGCGCCGCTGCAGCGGCGCGTCCGCCAGGCGATTGAGGCCGGGGTGGCGCAGACGCTGTGCAAGCGCAGCGCCGCGACCTGCGCCAATCTGCTGGACCTGTGGCCCGCGCTGTGGGGCTTCCTGCGTCAAAGCGGGGTCGAGCCCACCAACAACGCCGCCGAGCAGGCGCTGCGCACGCTGGTGCTCAAGCGCAAGATCTCGGGGCTGACGCGTTCGCGCCGCGGCGAGGAGTTCCTCGCCCGGGGCTACACGGTGCTCGAGAGTTGCCGTCGCCAAGGCCGCGATGCGCTGGACTTCCTGCGCCAGGCCCTGCAGGCGCACTTCGGCGGCATCGCCGTGCCGTCGCTGGTGCCCAGCGGCTGAGGCTGCTCTGCCATTCGGCGCTCTCTCGCCGACAACCCTGACTCACCTTCCGGTGCGCTTGGGCATCAGTCCGCTGAGCGCGCGCAGCGTGGTGTTCACTGTGTGGGCAATACCGGGGGGTGAATACTTACCGTCGATCCAGCGCTGGTACGTGCGCACCGACACGCCCACCTCCGCGCACGCGCTGTGCAGGCGCGCGCCGCTGGCCTGTGCGGTCTTGACCATCTCCACGAGCCCCTGGCGTTCCAGCAACGCAGTCATGCGTCCTCGTCTCTGTTCTGGAACGCCTCGAGTTTTCGCGACAGGATCAGCAGCGCAGCGGCTTCGGCCAGCGCGCGCTCCTTGCGGCGCAACTCCTTCTCCAGCTCCCGGCTGCGTTTGCGCTCCTCGGCCAGCGCCGCCGGGCTGACCCGCTCGGCCCCGGCCGCATTGGCCTGCAGGCACGCGCCCCGCCAGCGGGCGATCTGCTCGACGTGCAGCCCCTTCTTGCGGCAGTACTCGCCCAGCTCGGCCTGCGCCAGCCCCAGGGTCTCGACCACGACGGCGAACTTGTCCTCAGGCTTCCAGTCTTCGGGGTTGCTGCCGTCTCCAGGCACGGCTCGACCCGCTCCACGGGCCTGGTTTCGCCACGCGTAAAGCGTGGGCTCCGTCACCCCCGTGCGCTTGGCCACCTCCGCCACCACCAGGTTGTGTGGCGCACTCATCAGCGACAGCGCGTGTTCCTTCTTCTCTTTCGAATACCTTGGCATTCCCGTCCTCTGCTTGCCCCCTGCGGTTATCAATCGTCGCCTCACTCGACGCGACATCTATCCTGACAGAGGGGGCTCCTGCAGCGCGTTCATGTGCTCACGCAACTGCGCGATCTGCAGGCCCAGCGCGTCGATCACCGCGTGGCATTGCGCCAGCGTCTGCGGCTTCGGGGGCACGGTGGTGTTGCCGGGCTCGTCGGGCGTGGGTTGCGAATCCATCTCGCCACTTTGCCGCGCTTGGCCCCGCCGCTCATCCGAACTTCACCGGCTTGACGGGAGGGGGCAATACCGGGGGGTGAATACGTACGTCGGCCAAGCTCAACAAAATCGATCCCTGGACCTACCTGCGCGACTTGCTGGCGCGCATCCATCGCCACCCAGCTTCGCGCATCGAAGACCTGCTGTCTCATCGCGGGCAACCAGCCTGATCGCCCAGCCCGGCCGCAGCACAGCGACCGGCAACGGCCGAACATCTTCCAGCAATCAGACAGCGCGTCAAGATGGCGCCGCCAGACGCTCACGGTGGTGTGGCTGGACGCTCACCAATTGAAGACGAATTCTGCCGCCCAAAATACCAAGCCCCCTACCTCGCGAGAGGAAGGGGGCTTGGATTAATAGAAGCCTGACGATGACCTACTTTCACACGCGAATGCGCACTATCATCGGCGCTGAGGCGTTTCACTGTCCTGTTCGGGATGGGAAGGAGTGGGACCACCTCGCTATGGTCGTCAGGCGTAACGGGCTGCCAAGACCAGACGGAATGAGATTCCTCGGGTCATTGGCGAATTCATAGAGTCGAATCGATAATTGATTGCGTTGCCAGAGCAGTACGGTTCACGTATTACTCCATCTTTGACGATCAGGTTAGTGATCTCAAAGTTATAGGGTCAAGCCTCACGAGCAATTAGTACTGGTTAGCTTAACGCATTACTGCGCTTCCACACCCAGCCTATCAACGTCCTGGTCTAGAACGACTCTTCAGGGGGCTCAAGGCCCCGGCAGATCTCATCTTGAAACGAGTTTCCCGCTTAGATGCTTTCAGCGGTTATCTCTTCCGCACATAGCTACCCGGCGATGCCACTGGCGTGACAACCGGTACACCAGAGGTGCGTCCACTCCGGTCCTCTCGTACTAGGAGCAGGCTTCCTCAAATCTGCAGCGCCCACGGAAGATAGGGACCAAACTGTCTCACGACGTTTTAAACCCAGCTCACGTACCTCTTTAAATGGCGAACAGCCATACCCTTGGGACCGGCTACAGCCCCAGGATGAGATGAGCCGACATCGAGGTGCCAAACACCGCCGTCGATATGAACTCTTGGGCGGTATCAGCCTGTTATCCCCAGAGTACCTTTTATCCGTTGAGCGATGGCCCTTCCATACAGAACCACCGGATCACTTTGTCCTACTTTCGTACCTGCTCGACTTGTCAGTCTCGCAGTCAAGCACGCTTATGCCAATGCACTATCAACACGATTTCCGACCGTATTTAGCGTACCTTCGAACTCCTCCGTTACACTTTGGGAGGAGACCGCCCCAGTCAAACTGCCCACCATACACTGTCCCCATCCCGGATAACGGGACAAGGTTAGAACCTCAAACACACCAGGGTGGTATTTCAACGTTGGCTCCACCTGATCTAGCGACCAGGTTTCAAAGCCTCCCACCTATCCTACACAGATCTGTTCAAAGTCCAATGTAAAGCTACAGTAAAGGTTCATGGGGTCTTTCCGTCTTTCCGCGGGGAGATTGCATCATCACAAACATTTCAACTTCGCTGAGTCTCTGGAGGAGACAGTGTGGCCATCATTACGCCATTCGTGCAGGTCGGAACTTACCCGACAAGGAATTTCGCTACCTTAGGACCGTTATAGTTACGGCCGCCGTTTACTGGGACTTCAGTCAAGAGCTTGCACCCCATCATTTAATCTTCCAGCACCGGGCAGGCGTCACACCCTATACGTCGACTTTCGTCTTTGCAGAGTGCTGTGTTTTTATTAAACAGTTGCAGCCACCGATTCTTTGCAACCTCATTGGGCTCCCCAAGTCAATGGTTCACCTACTAAAGGCACACCTTCTTCCGAAGTTACGGTGTCAATTTGCCGAGTTCCTTCTCCAGAGTTCTCTCAAGCGCCTGAGAATACTCATCTCGCGCACCAGTGTCGGTTTGCGGTACGGTCGTGTGTAGCTGGAGCTTAGTGGCTTTTCCTGGAAGCAGGGTATCACTCAGTTCGTCTGCAAGCAGACTCCTTATCACCCCTCATCTAAGACCCCCGGATTTGCCTAAGGGCCATGACTACAGGCTTGAACCAACATATCCAACAGTTGGCTGAGCTAACCTTCTCCGTCCCCACATCGCACTACACATCGGTACAGGAATATTGACCTGTTTCCCATCAGCTACGCATCTCTGCCTCGCCTTAGGGGCCGACTCACCCTACGCCGATGAACGTTGCGTAGGAAACCTTGCGCTTACGGCGAGGGGGCTTTTCACCCCCTTTAACGCTACTCATGTCAGCATTCGCACTTCTGATACCTCCAGCAGCCTTCACAAGCTCCCTTCACAGGCTTACAGAACGCTCTCCTACCATCTGCAATAAATTGCAAATCCGCAGCTTCGGTGACTGGCTTGAGCCCCGTTACATCTTCCGCGCAGGACGACTCGATCAGTGAGCTATTACGCTTTCTTTAAATGATGGCTGCTTCTAAGCCAACATCCTGACTGTTTTAGCCTTCCCACTTCGTTTCCCACTTAGCCAATCTTAGGGACCTTAGCTGGCGGTCTGGGTTGTTTCCCTCTTGAGTCCGGACGTTAGCACCCGGTGCTCTGTCTCCCAAGCTGTACTCGTCGGTATTCGGAGTTTGCAATGGTTTGGTAAGTCGCCATGACCCCCTAGCCATAACAGTGCTCTACCCCCGACGGTAATACTTGAGGCACTACCTAAATAGTTTTCGGAGAGAACCAGCTATTTCCAAGTTTGTTTAGCCTTTCACCCCTATCCACAGCTCATCCGCTAGTTTTGCAACACTAGTCGGTTCGGACCTCCAGTGCGTGTTACCGCACCTTCATCCTGGCCATGGATAGATCACTTGGTTTCGGGTCTACACCCAGCGACTCAATCGCCCTATTCGGACTCGGTTTCCCTACGCCTTCCCTACACGGTTAAGCTTGCCACTGAATGTAAGTCGCTGACCCATTATACAAAAGGTACGCAGTCACCCCTTGCGAGGCTCCTACTTTTTGTATGCATGCGGTTTCAGGATCTATTTCACTCCCCTCCCGGGGTTCTTTTCGCCTTTCCCTCACGGTACTTGTTCACTATCGGTCGATTACGAGTATTTAGCCTTGGAGGATGGTCCCCCCATCTTCAGACAGGATTTCACGTGTCCCGCCCTACTTGTCGCACGCCCAGTTCCACAGTCAACTTTTTCCATACGGGGCTATCACCCGCTGTGGCCGGACTTTCCATTCCGTTCTGATAAGTCGACTGCTAAAACGTGCAGGCTCTTCCGATTTCGCTCGCCACTACTCTCGGAATCTCGGTTGATGTCTTTTCCTCCAGCTACTGAGATGTTTCAGTTCGCCGGGTTCGCCTCGCATGCCTATGTATTGAGCATGCGATACCCTTGCGGGTGGGTTTCCCCATTCGGATATCTCCGGATCAAAGCTAATTTGCCAGCTCCCCGAAGCTTTTCGCAGGCTATCACGTCCTTCATCGCCTGTAATCGCCAAGGCATCCACCACATGCACTTATTCACTTGACCCTATAACTTTGACATCCACTCTCGCAGACATCGTCAAGGAATGATTCGATCCCAGCGGACTAGGCCAGGACCAAATTTTGAGTATTTACGTTTTCGCCGTACTTTCAACTCCCGCAGATTGCTCCACGGTATTGATGTCTGGTGACGCAATCAATTATCACTGACGGCACGGTGCGCCCAGCACTTTACACGCTGAACGCTTTCCGCCAGTGAATCTGATTCGACTCTACGAATTTTTAAAGAACAACAGCCAACTTTCGATGGCAAACCAAAATCACGACCGACAATCGCGAGACTTTGGTTTGCATCGAACAGCAAGAACAGAATGGATGGTGGAGGATGACGGGATCGAACCGACGACCCCCTGCTTGCAAAGCAGGTGCTCTCCCAGCTGAGCTAATCCCCCGTGTCTGATTGGTGGTGGGTCTGGTTGGATTCGAACCAACGACCCCCGCCTTATCAAGACGGTGCTCTAACCGACTGAGCTACAGACCCCAATTCTGTTCTGTCACTGTCGTTTGTACAGCCGATAAGTGTGGGCGCAAGAATTTGAATGCTTGTTTCCAGAAAGGAGGTGATCCAGCCGCACCTTCCGATACGGCTACCTTGTTACGACTTCACCCCAGTCACGAACCCTGCCGTGGTAATCGCCCTCCTTGCGGTTAGGCTAACTACTTCTGGCAGAACCCGCTCCCATGGTGTGACGGGCGGTGTGTACAAGACCCGGGAACGTATTCACCGCGGCAAGCTGATCCGCGATTACTAGCGATTCCGACTTCACGCAGTCGAGTTGCAGACTGCGATCCGGACTACGACCGGTTTTCTGGGATTGGCTCCCCCTCGCGGGTTGGCAGCCCTCTGTACCGGCCATTGTATGACGTGTGTAGCCCTACCCATAAGGGCCATGAGGACCTGACGTCATCCCCACCTTCCTCCGGTTTGTCACCGGCAGTCTCATTAGAGTGCCCTTTCGTAGCAACTAATGACAAGGGTTGCGCTCGTTGCGGGACTTAACCCAACATCTCACGACACGAGCTGACGACGGCCATGCAGCACCTGTGTTCAAGTTCTCTTTCGAGCACTCCCACATCTCTGCAAGATTCTTGACATGTCAAGGGTAGGTAAGGTTTTTCGCGTTGCATCGAATTAAACCACATCATCCACCGCTTGTGCGGGTCCCCGTCAATTCCTTTGAGTTTCAACCTTGCGGCCGTACTCCCCAGGCGGTCAACTTCACGCGTTAGCTTCGTTACTGAGAAGAAACCCTCCCAACAACCAGTTGACATCGTTTAGGGCGTGGACTACCAGGGTATCTAATCCTGTTTGCTCCCCACGCTTTCGTGCATGAGCGTCAGTACAGGTCCAGGGGATTGCCTTCGCCATCGGTGTTCCTCCGCATATCTACGCATTTCACTGCTACACGCGGAATTCCATCCCCCTCTACCGTACTCTAGCTGTGCAGTCACAAATGCAGTTCCCAGGTTGAGCCCGGGGATTTCACATCTGTCTTACACAACCGCCTGCGCACGCTTTACGCCCAGTAATTCCGATTAACGCTTGCACCCTACGTATTACCGCGGCTGCTGGCACGTAGTTAGCCGGTGCTTATTCTTCAGGTACCGTCATCCCTCCGAGGTATTAACTCAAAGGATTTCTTCCCTGACAAAAGCGGTTTACAACCCGAAGGCCTTCTTCCCGCACGCGGCATGGCTGGATCAGGCTTTCGCCCATTGTCCAAAATTCCCCACTGCTGCCTCCCGTAGGAGTCTGGGCCGTGTCTCAGTCCCAGTGTGGCTGGTCGTCCTCTCAGACCAGCTACAGATCGCAGGCTTGGTAGGCTTTTACCCCACCAACTACCTAATCTGATATCGGCCGCTCCAGTAGCGCGAGGCTCTTGCGAGTCCCCCGCTTTCACCCTCAGGTCTCATGCGGTATTAATCCGGCTTTCGCCGGGCTATCCCCCACTACTGGGCACGTTCCGATACATTACTCACCCGTTCGCCACTCTCGAGGATTGCTCCTCTACCGTTCGACTTGCATGTGTAAGGCATGCCGCCAGCGTTCAATCTGAGCCAGGATCAAACTCTTCAGTTCGATCTTGATTTGCTCTAAGGAATCGAAGTGAACTTCACTTCTCTATCCATGAGCGTTTAAAGTCCATAAGACCTCGAGCCCGCAGTTGCCTACAGAACCCTTGGCACTCGCCTTCAAACGCCCACGCTTATCGGCTGTATATTTTTAAAGAACATCGCAAGCCGCCGTCTTTGCAGACCACTTCTTGCGCTTGCTGTCAGCAACTTGTTGCAAACAGCGCAGAGGCGAGATTATCAACCGTCTTTTTGGTTTCGTCAACAACTTTCGAAGAAGTTTTTAACATCACCAACCGACTGTTTGATCGCCAACACGACGCAGGTCAGAACCTGAATCATTTTGGCATCGCCGCCGGTCTTGCTGCAAGCCAACTAGGTGGTGAGCAGCGAAGACCGCAATTATGCACCGGAACTTCATCGGCGCGCAAGTGGCTGGGGAGAAATTCTTCAGGCAGCTTCTCGAGGTGTCTTTTGCACCTGTTCGCCAGCGTCCACCTTTGCTCCGGCAACCGAAACGTCCTTTCCCACGGAACGGGGCTCGTCCGACGACATCACAGCTGCCGCATAAGCACGCAACCGTTTGCTGTCCGATCGAAGAATGCGTTGCTTGATGGCAGGGATCTGCGCCGGGTGCATGCTGAAAGAACGCAACCCCAGACCAAGGAGCAACTCGGTGAACTCGATGTCGCCCGCCATCTCGCCACAGACAGAGATGCCCTTGCCTGCAGCGTGAGCCTGACTGATGGTGTCGGCAATCAACCGGAGCACCGCGGGATGCCAGGGGTCGTAGAGATGGGCCACTGCCTCTTCGGCGCGATCGATCGCCAGCGTGTACTGGATCAGATCGTTTGTGCCGATGGAGACAAAGTCGAAGTAGCGCAGGAAGATCGGCATGGTGAGTGCCGCCGCGGGCACCTCGACCATGGCCCCGATTTCCACCGATCCGTGCGGAATGCTTTCGCGCATGAGTTGAGCCCGCACACGCCGGAGCGCGTCGAAGGTGGCTCGTATTTCGCTGAGGTGAGTCAGCATCGGCACCAGAAGGCGGACAGGCCCGTGCGAGGCCGCACGGAGGATGGCGCGCAGCTGCACCTCGAACATGGCCGGATCCGACAAGCTCCAGCGGATCGCCCGCAGGCCCATCGCCGGATTCAAGGTGTGCTCGTGCCGCAACTCGTGCACCGACATGCGATCGAGCGGCTTGTCCGAGCCGATGTCGACCGTTCGTATCGTGACCGGCAGCCCCTGCATGATGGTGACCGCATCGCGATAGGCCTGATATTGCTCCTCCTCGTCAGGCAAGGCCCCGTCGCGGTTCATGAACAGGAACTCGCTGCGGAACAGTCCGACACCCTCGGCACCGCCGGCCAGCGCAGCCACCCCGTCGCCAGGCAACTCGATGTTGGCGAGCAGTTCCACCCGTTCACCGTCCAGCGTCACCGCCGGCTTGTGGCGCAAACGGGTCAGGCGCTCGCGCTCGACCTGAATCTGGCGCTGACGGAAGCGGTACTCCTCGAGCACGATCGACGAAGGCTCCACGATCACCAGGCCCGCATCGCCGTCGATGATCACCCAGTCGTCCTGACGGATCAGCCGACTGGCGTCTCGGGCGCCCACGACCGCCGGGATATCGAGGCTTCTGGCGACGATGGCCGTGTGCGAGTTCTTGCCGCCGACATCGGTGATGAACCCGGTGAACACGCTGCCCTTGAACTGCAGCATGTCGGCCGGCGAGATGTCGTTGGCGACCAGCACGAGCGGATCTTCTCCGCCGAAGTCGCGTGCTCCCACACGTTCGGTGATTGCCGAACCGTTGGACGGATCGCCCAGTGCACGCAGCACGCGTTCGGCCACCTGTTCGAGGTCGGCCTTGCGTTCGCGCAGGTATTCGTCCTCCATCTCGTCGAACTGGCGCGCGACCACTTCGAGCTGCGCGGCCATCGCCCACTCGGCGTTGTAGTGCCGCTCGACGATCCAGGCACAGGTGGCCTCCGCAAGTGCCTCGTCGTGCAACAGCATCAGGTGGACATCGAGCAGCGCCAGGATCTCGGTCTGCGCATTGGGGGGCAGGTCGCGCTTGAGATCCTCGAGCTCGCCGCTGACCTGCTTGCGCGCCAGTCGCAGGCGCGATATCTCGGCCGGAACGTCAACCGGATCGATGAAGTAATGCGCCACGTCGATGCGGCTGGACGCCACCAGCACCGCGCGCCCGATCGCTACACCCCGAGAAACAGGCAAACCGAATACTTGCAGGCTCATGCTTTCATGCTAGCAGTCCGCATGCCTGCCCCTGGTCGGGTCTGACCCCAGAAACCCGGCCTCGCCGGCGTCGTCAAGCGGTCACCGAAACGACACGTTCGTGTCACGGCCGACCACGACGATGACTTCATGCACACATGGAGTCATTCATGAGGGATCTGCCCCAACCCACCTTCGCGCTGGCCGAATTGCGGATGCCGCCTCGGCGGCTGATGCCAACGCGTCAAGCGGTTCTGCCGATCGTCCCGGACAGCATCCCGGCGCCGGCGCCCGTCCCCCAGGCTGCCATGACCGCCGCATGGGCCACCACGCCGCAGCATGTCGAACAGGCCCAGCGCCTGCGCCACCAGGTGTTCGTCGGAGAAATGGGCGCGCGGCTCAACAACATCCCCGGCACGCCGCCCGGCTTGGACCGAGACATCTTCGACGCCCACTGCGAGCACCTGCTGGTGCGCAGCAGCACCGGCGACGTGATCGGCACCTACCGCGTCATGACGCCGACCGCCGCGCGCCGCATGGGTGGCTGGTACAGCGAGACCGAATTCGACTTCACGCGCCTGCGCCATCACACCGCGACGATGGCCGAACTCGGCCGCTCCTGCGTTCATGCGGACCACCGCAACGGCGGCGTGATCATGACGCTGTGGGCCGCACTGGGTGACTTCATGCGGCGCAACCAGCTCGACACCATGGTCGGCTGCGCCAGCATCAGCATGCGCGACGGCGGCCATGTGGCGGCGAGCGTCTGGGAGCAACTGCGCCAGACGCACCTGGCACCGATCGAACACCATGTGCAGCCGCGGCTGCCCCTGCCGGTCGACGAACTGAACAAGCGCCTGCAGGTCGAGACGCCGGCCCTGATCAAGGGCTACCTGCGCTGCGGCGCCAAGGTGCTGGGCCCGCCGGCCTGGGATCCCGACTTCAACACCGCCGACCTGCCGATGATGCTGCGCCTGTGCGACCTGCCAAGCCGCTACCAGCGCCACTTCATGGGCGCCGCGACAGCCTGATCCGGAAACCACAGGCCGGGGCTCACGCCGCGGCCGTGCGGGGTGCGAAGACCTATTCGCCTTCGCCGAACTTGTCGTCGATCAGCGCGCGCAGGGCCGTCATGGCTTCCTGCTCGCGCTCGCCGTCGACCTCGATCTCGATCTCGCTGCCGATTCCGGCGGCCAGCATCATGACGCCCATGATGCTCTTGGCATTGACACGCCGGCCACTGCGGGAGAGGAACACCTCGCACGGGAAACTGCCGACCAGCTTGGTGAGCTTGGCCGAGGCCCGCGCGTGCAAACCCAATTTATTGCTGATGTTGATGGTCGAGCGAATCATGGGATTTGGTCTGTAGCACCTGGTTCTGGGGTCGGGTCGAAGCCACCGGCAGCACGCCTTGCGTGGCGCCGATCATGGCCCGGCTGACCAGCTCGTCGAGCGGCAGCCGTGCGTAGTTGAGGGCACGCCAGAGCATCGGCACGTTGACGCCGGCCAGCACGCGGATCCGGCTGCCGTCGGCCAGGCGTTGCGCGACATTGGCCGGCGTGGCGCCGAACACGTCGGTCAGCACCAGCACGTCCGGATCCGCATCGGCGCCGGCCGCGAGGAACTCGCGCGCGCGCGCCTCGACCTGCTCCGGCGGCTCGTGCGGAACGACATCGAGCGCAAACACCCGCTCCACCAGTTCGGGAAACGTGTGCTCCGCGACAGCCCTCAGCGCGGACGCGAGCGGTGCGTGGGCAAGGATCAGCAGGCGGGCCATGGCGGCGAATTATGGCGGCAGGACCGGCGAGACCATCCGCATCAGTTCCGCCAACTCAAGGCATCGAGAAATTCAGCCGCTTGCGCCGACCATTGCTCGGGCGCATCCGGGCGTGCCATCACGACCAGCTGATAGACCCGCGGGCCGCGCGCCACGAACAGCGCCTGCGCCACCGTCGTGCTGCCGTCGGGCCGCGCACCGCGCATGCGGCTGCGCTGCGCCAGCGTGCCCACCGTCATGCCGGGCACCGCCACGTGCTCCGAGGCTTCTTCGGTGCCCTGCATGTTGGCGAGCAGGCGCTGACGCAGTTCAAGCAGCGCGGCAGGCGCCAGCGTGGGATCGCCGAGGTCGAACACCGTGGCCGACCAGGTCAGCCCGCCACCGTCGCAGACCAGCATCTGCGCCGCTGCCACGCGTTCGAGCAGCGGCAGCTTGCGCTCCAGCCGATCGGGCTTGCAGGGAAACTGCAGCCGGGTGTCCGGGCCCAGGCGCACATCGCGCCAATCGAGCGTCGGGCTGCACGCCACCATCAGGCAGGCGGTCAACCCCATCGCGGCCCAGGACATCGAACGACATTGCATCGCCGGATTATCGACGCGGGTCATGGCGGCGGCCACCGGGCCGCGCCGTCACTGGAACAGCGCCAGCATGCGCTCCAGCGCCGCCATCAGCGGGCCTTGCAGCATCGGCAGCGTCAGCAGCACGCCGAACAGCCCGACCGACACCGTGATGCCGAAACCCACCGAGAAGATCTGGATCTGCTGCGCCACCCGCGAGATCACGCCCAGCACCAGATTGACGAACAGCAGCATGGCGATGATCGGCAGCGCGATCCAAAGGCCGAGCCGGAAGATCTCGGCGCCCCAGACCTGCGGCTGCAGCGTCGTGATCACCGACAAGGGCTGGTCGCTGACCGGAAACGCATTGAAGCTGTGCACCACCGCCATCACCAGCAGCAGGTGGCCGTTCATCACCACGAACAGCAGCGAGCCGATGGTGCTGAAGAAGCGCGCCGTTGCGGTGCCCTGGCTGCCGGTGGCGGGGTCGAAGAAGCCGGCGAAGTTCAGGCCCATCTGCAGCCCGATCAACTCGCCGGCGAACTCGACGGCGGCAAACACCACCCGGGCCGAGAACCCCAGCGTGACGCCGATCACCACCTGCTGCGCCCCCATCATCAGCGCGCCCGGGCTGTCGAGCGGCAGCGACGGCATCGGCGGCAGACTGGCCTGCGCGCTCACGGCCACCAGCAGTGCCAGGCCCACCTTGAGCCGCACCGGCACGATGCGCATCGACAGCACCGGCGCGGCGCTGAACAGCGCCAGCGTGCGCAGGAACGGCCACAGCAGCGGCGTCAGCCACTCCAGCAGCTGGGCTTCGTCGAACCCGATCATGGATCGACCGGCTCAGCCCACCGCGCCCGGGATGGACTGCAGCACGCGCTGCAGATACTCGACCAGCGTCGACAGCATCCACGGCCCGGCGATCGCCATCACCGTGACGGCAGCGACCATCTTAGGCACGAACGACAACGTCGATTCGTGCAACTGCGTGGCCGCCTGGAAGATGCTCACCGTCAGCCCCACCAGCAGCACCGTCAGCAGCATCGGCGCGGCCACCATCAGCAAGATGCCGAGGCCTTCCTGGCCGTGCGTGAGAACCTGGGTCGCGTCCATTCGTACTCCAATCAACCGGGTGTCGTGACCCGTCTCAGACCGCAAAACTCGCCGCCAGCGAACCCAGCAACAGGTTCCAGCCGTCGGCCAGCACAAAAAGCATCAGCTTGAACGGCAGCGCCACCAGCACCGGCGACAACATCATCATGCCCAGGCTCATCAGCACGCTGGCCACCACCATGTCGATCACCAGGAACGGGATGAAGATCAGGAAACCGATCTGGAACGCCGACTTCAGCTCGCTGGTCACGAACGCCGGCACCAGCACCCGCAGCGGCGCCTGCTCGGACTTCACCGCCGGATCGAGCTTGGCCAGCCGGGCGAACAGCGCCAGGTCCGACTGCCGCGTCTGCTTGAGCATGAACTGGCGCATCGGCACCTCGCCACGCGCGATCGCTTCCTCGAAGCCGATCTGGTTGGCCGCGTAGGGCTTGTAGGCATCGGCATAGACGCGGTCGAGCGTCGGCGCCATCACGAAGAAGGTCAGGAACAGCGACAGCCCGACGATCACCTGGTTCGGCGGCGCCGCCTGCGTGCCCAGCGCCTGGCGCAGCAGGCCCAGCACGATGACGATGCGGGTGAAGCCCGTCATCATCAGCAGCACCGCCGGCAGGAACGACAGCGCGGTGAAGAACAGCAGCGTCTGGATCGGCACCGAAAACGTCGTGCCGCTGCCACCCTGGCCGACCATCAGCGGCAGGGCCGCCGGTGCGCCCTGGGCTAAAGCTACTGCAGGCCAGGCCGATATCACCGTCAAGCCCAGCATCAGCCCGGCGTGCGCGTTGCGGCGCAGGAAACGGGCGGCGTCGTGTCGAGTCTTCATGATCAGGTCCGGTCTGCCGTCGGCTTGCCCGACGGTGTCGACACCGGCGCACCCAGGCCCGCGCGCAGGCGCTGCGCCAGTTCGGCGCCGAATCCGCCGTCGCGGCCGCCTGAGCCGCCCTTGGCCGACTGGCCGGCGGACGGCTCGCCCGATGTGCCCGGCCACTGGTCGAGCACATGCAGCGCATTGATCTGCTGCGGCGTCACGCCCAGCAGCAGCCAGCGGCGGGCCTCGCCCTCGCCCACCTCGACCGCCACGATGCGCTGCTGCGGCCCCAGGCCCAGCGAGCCGACCTGGCGCAACGCCAGCGCCTGCGAGCGCGTCATCGCGCCGGCCATGCCCGAGCGCTTGAACAGCCACAGCGCGGCCGGTATCAGCGCCACGATCAGCGCGAACCACAACAGGGACATCCAGGACGGCGTCATCACGTACCTTCAATTGCCGCGCGACAGCCGGCGCATGCGCTCGCTCGGCGTCACGATGTCGGTCAACCGGATGCCGAACTTGTCGTTGACCACCACCACCTCGCCCTGGGCGATCAGGTAGCCGTTGACCAGCACGTCCATCGGCTCGCCGGCCAGCGCGTCGAGCTCGACCACCGAACCCTGCGCCAGCTGCAGGATGTTCTTGATCGGGATGCGCGTGCGGCCCAGCTCGACCGTCAGCTGGACCGGGATGTCCAGGATCAGGTTGATGTCGTTGCCCGGCTGGTTGACGCTGCCGGCGCTGCTGGTGAAATTGGCGAACGCGGCCGGCGCGCCGTGGTCGGGCGACGGCAGCACCTCGGCCATCGCGCCGCCGGGGTGCTGGGTCTGCTCTTCCAGAGCGGCGGCCCATTCGGCCGCCATCGCGTCCTGTTCCGAGGTCAGGTCCGCGGCGGTGTTGTCAGCCGGCATTGCTTTCTCCTATCCAACCCATGTTCTGGTTGGTCAACATGCGATCGACCTTGAGGGCGTACTTGCCGTTCGAGGTTCCGTATTGCGCTTCCATCACCGGCACGCCGTCCACCTTGACCTCGATCGACTTGATCAGGTCGAGCTCGATGAAGTCGCCCGCCTTGAGCGCGAGCAACTGCTCGACGGTGGCCGGCGCATGCGCCAGCTCGGCCACCAGCTGCACCTGCGCGGCCTGGATCTGGTGCGTCATCAGCTTGACCCAGCGCCGGTCCGGCTCGGCCGAATCGCCCTGCGTGCTCGAATACAGCACGTCGCGGATCGGCTCCAGCGTGGCGTAGGGAATGCAGAAGTGGATCGTGCCGGTGGCGTCGCCGATCTCCAGCGTGAACGAGGTCGTGACCACGATCTCGCCCGGTGCGGCGATGTTGGCGAACTGCGGCTGCATCTCCGAGCGCTGGTATTCCAGCTCGAGCGGATAGATGCCCTGCCAGGCCTTCTTGTATTCGGTCGCGATGACCTCGACGATGCGCGAGATCACGCGCTGCTCGGTGGGCGAGAAATCGCGCCCCTCGATGCGGGTGTGGAACTTGCCGCTGCCGCCGAACAGCGCATCGATCACCGAAAACACCAGCGTCGGGTCGCACACGATCATGCCGCTGCCGCGCAGCGGCCGCACGCTGACGATGTTGAAGTTGGTCGGCACCACCGTCTCGCGCAGGAAGGCGCTGTACTTCTGCACCTTGATGCCGCCCACGCTCACTTCGGGCGTCTTGCGGATGAAGTTGAACAGGCCGATGCGGATGTTGCGCGAGAAGCGCTCGTTGATGATCTCCAGCGTGGGCATGCGCCCGCGCACGATGCGCTCCTGGCTGGCCAGGTCGTAGTCGCGGATGCCGCCCTTGGGCGTGTCCTCCTGCTCGAGCTTCTGGCTCTCGCCGGTGATGCCCTGCAGCAGTGCGTCGACTTCGTCTTGCGAAAGGATCTGCTGGTTCATCTTGAGGCTCGCGCGTCAATCCGACTCATTGAATGATGAAGGCCGAGAAATGCACCTGCTGCACCGGGTTGTAGACCGGCGCGCGGCGGCGCTTCTTCTTGCCGCCGGTGTCGTCGGGCTCGTCGGCGTCGATCTCGATGCCCATCGGCCGGACCGCCTCGCGCATCACCTCTTCGGCGAGCTTTTCCTTGCCTTCGCGCTCGAGCAGTTCGGTCGAGGTCTTGTGCGCCAGGATCATCAGCACCGCGTTGCGGATCGCGGGCATGTAGCCCTTCATCTCTTCGGCGAACTTCGGGTCGTCGACTTCCAGCGTCATGCCGATCTGCGCATAACGCTCCGAGTCGCGGTCGGCCAGGTTGACGACAAACGGGTCGAGCGCCACGTAGGTGGGCGGGTGTGCCGAATCGTGCTTGCGCGGCTTCGGGGCGGGCGCATGGGCGGCCGCCGGCGCGTGTGCGCCATCGGCGTCGGCCTCGTCGCCCTCCGCGGCGGCATTCTTCTTCATCAGGAACAGCGCCGCACCACCCCCCACCACGAGCAGCAGAACCACCGCGGCGATGATGATGATCAGCTTTTTCGAGCCCTTTTTGGCAGGGGCGTCGCCGGCGGGGGCGGCAGCTGCGGACATGGTGTTCTCCAGAAAGGCAGCGAGGCGGGCGATCCACGACCCGGTCTCGTCGACCACCTGCGCACGGGGTGCACATCGGCGGCCACTGGATCCGATTATTCGGAATCCACCCGATCTGCGAAGCCGCGAAAAAGCCCGTCAATCACCCGCAGTCCGCACCGCCGGCGGGCACGGCATCAGGCGTAGAGATCGAGCCCGCGCAGACCGGACGGGGCATCCGAAGGGCGCTGTCCGCCCCAGCCCGGCGCCGTGTCGCCGCCTCGGCCGGGCTGCAACGGCGAGCCCGCCGGCAGCACGCCGCGCCCGGCCTGGGCCGCGCGGGACTCCGATTGCTGACCCCAGCCGCCCGGGCGACCGCTTCCCGCGTCGCCCTGGCCCGCCCCGGCGCCGGCCTCGTCACGGCCGTTGCCGGCACCGCCGAAGGCCGCGTCGGTGTCGGACACCTCGCCGACCACGCTGCTGGCGGCCAGCTGCAGGCCGTCGGCCTGCAAGGCCTGGGCAAGCGCCGGCAGCGCCTGTTCGAGCAGTTCGCGGGTGCTGCCGGCGGTGGCGCCGAAATCGATGCGCGCCTGGTTGCCGTCGAGCGCGATGCGCACCTGGATCGGGCCCAGCTCGGCCGGATTCAGATCCAGACGGGCCTCCTGGATGCCCTCGAGCGAGAAGGCCGCCACCTTCACCATCACCTCGTCGCCGAAGCCTGGCGCGCCGACCGGCGTCTGCACGAAGGCCTCGCCGACCGGTGCCGGGCCGGCCGCGGCGGCAGGCGGCGGCGCCCCCCCCACCAGCGCCGCGAGCTGGCTCGCGAATCCGGGCGCGGCGTCGGTGCCGACCGCTGCGGACGGGCCCGCGTCAGGCGTCGCCGCGGCGCCGCCCGCTTCGAGCGGCACCGCCGATCGGGCGCCGGCGGCCGGGTTGTCGTGCGCGCCGAGGCGCCCGCCCTGCATCTGGCCGCCACCGGCCCAGACGCCGGTGCCGGCCCCCGTGCCCGGGTCTTCCGGGCGCGCCCAGCTCGGCAGATTGAGCCCCGCGGCAGCGCCGCCCGCCGCAGCCGCGGTGGCGTCGCCACCACCGGCCACCTGGGCGCCGGCCGCCGACAGCCCGGCACCGCGCCCGAGCGCCGCGCCGATGCCGCCGTGGCGCTGCGCCGCCAGCTGCATCATCCAGTGCGACACCGTGGCGCCACCGGAGGGGGCCGCTTCAGCGGGTGCGGATTCCTCCGGCGCCGTTTCCCGGGCACGGGTTTCGTCGGTCTCGCGGCTGTCGTCGGCACCTGCAGTTGCACCCGAATCCGCACCCGCACCGGCCCCCTGGGCACGCGGGCGATCGGCGCGGGCGCGCGTCTCGGCCGATTTCGCCTCGGCACTGCTGCCGGGCGGGCGCGCCGGCGGGGCCGGTGTGGCCGCGGGCGGCGCAGCACGCTGCGGATCCGGGGCCTGATTCGTGCGCCGGGCGCTGGCCTGCGCCGCCCGTGCCGCTTCGCCGGCGCCAGGCTGCGCGCCTGGCTGCACACCGGCGGCACGCAGCAGGCCGGCAAATCCGCCCGTCCCGGTGCCGGCGGCCGGCGCGTCGTCGCGGCCACGGCGCTCGCCGGCCATGCGATCGGCACGGGCGGTTTCGGCGCTGAGGGAAGACGCAGTGACGCGGTTCATGCCGGGCTCCTGGGTGACTTACATCTGCGACAGGCTGACGTGGCCGCGATCGGCCAGGCGCTGCCAGGCCGCCCGCGAAGCCATCTCGTCCTGCGATTTCTGGTCGCGCCGCTCGGTTTGCCGCGCCATCGTGGTCTCGCGCCGCTCGATCAGCTTCTTGACCGACGCCACGCGCAGCTCGGCGGCCAGGGTCTCGCCGCGCATGCGCTCGAATTCATTCGTCAGACGCTGCACCTGCTGGCCCTGCAGGTCGACCGCGCCGTGCAGGCGGGCGACGAAGTCCTGATAACACTGCATCAGCGTCATCGTCACGCCCTTGCGGAACTGCGCGCCCCAGCGGTTCTCGTATTCGATGCGGTAGTCGTGCAGCTGGGCCTGCTGGGCCTGCGCGGCGGCCAGCGCCTTCTCGGCCCTGGCCTGGCGCGCGAGCGCCTCGTCACGGTGGCCTTCGGCCTGTTCGAGCAGGACGAACAGCGGTTGCAGCGTCGGGTGGGTCATGGGGGCTCCGGTGTCCTGGCGGTTCGGTGGGATGCGGCTCAGGCGGCGCGGGTGATCTTGCGCAGCGCCGCCACGCTGTCAGCCAGCGGCGCACAGCTCCAGGTGTCCTGCTGCAGCAGCGCCACGATGGCGGGCTGGGCACGCACGGCGGCGTCGAGCTCGGCGTCGTGGCCGGGTGCGTAGGCGCCCAGCTGGATCAGGTCACGCGCCTTGTTGACACGCGACAGCAGCTGGCGCATGCGCCGCGCGGCCTCGATGTGCTCGCGCGCGGCCACGCTGGTCATCACGCGCGAGATCGATTTCTCGATGTCGATCGCCGGGTAGTGGCCGCTCTCGGCCAGCTCGCGCGACAGCACGATGTGGCCGTCGAGGATGCCTCGGGCGGCGTCGGCGATCGGGTCCTGCTGGTCGTCGCCCTCGCTCAGCACGGTGTAGAACGCGGTGATCGAGCCCTGGCCCTTCTGCCCGTTGCCGCTGCGCTCGACCAGCTGCGGCAGCTTGGCAAAGCAGCTCGGCGGGTAGCCCTTGGTCGCCGGCGGCTCGCCGATGGCCAGCGCGATCTCGCGCTGCGCCATCGCGAAACGCGTCAGCGAATCCATCAGCAGCAGCACGTGGCGGCCCTGGTCGCGGAAGTATTCGGCGATCGCGGTGGCGTAGGTGGCGCCCTGCATGCGTGTCAGCGGCGGCGAATCGGCCGGCGCGGCCACCACCACCGAGCGGGCGCGGCCTTCCTCGCCGAGGATGTCCTCGATGAACTCCTTGACTTCGCGGCCGCGTTCGCCGATCAGGCCGACCACGATCACGTCGGCCTCGGTGTAGCGCGCCATCATGCCCAGCAGCACCGACTTGCCCACGCCGGTGCCGGCGAACAGGCCCAGGCGCTGGCCGCGGCCGACCGTCAGCAGGGCGTTGATCGAGCGCACGCCGGTGTCGAGCGGGGTGCGCACCGGATCGCGGTCCATCGCGTTGATCGGGCGGCGCGCCAGCGGCTGCGGGTGCACGTCCTGCAGCGGGCCGAGCCGGTCCATCGGCTCGCCGTTGGCGTCGACCACCCGGCCGAGCAGCCCGTCGCCGACCGGCAGGTGGCGCGAACGGTCTTCGTTGCGCCGCCACGGGTGGGCGGTGCGGCCGAGCACCGGCGCCTGCACCGGCGTCTCCAGCGGCACCACGGTGGCGCCGCTGACGAGGCCCTGCACCTCGCCGGTGGGCATCAGGTAGGCCCGGTCGCCGGCGAAGCCGACCACCTCGGCCGGCACCGGCGGCTGGCCGGCCATCTGCACCTCGCACAGCGAGCCCACCGGCATGCGGATGCCCGCGGCCTCGAGCACCAGGCCCGACACCCGCACCAGCGTGCCGTGGGTGGCCAGCGGCTGCGGCGCGCTGGCGAAATTCTGCAGATCGTCGAGGTAGCGCACCCAGCGCCCCGCCAACTCGGTCATGCCGACTCTCCATCCGGCGCTTCGGCCTGCGCCTGCCAGACGTCGTTGCGGCCCATCGCCGCCGCGGCGCGTTGCCAGCGGGTGGCGACGCTGGCGTCGATCAGGCCGATGTCGGATTCGACCCGGCAGCCACCGGGCTCGATCTGGGCATCGGCCACCAGCCGCACCTGGCGGGCGGCGATCAGCTCGGCGCAGCCGCTGGCGACCAGCGCCTGATCCTGCGGATTCAGGCGCAGCGTGATGTGACGGGCCGACACCAGCAGCGTCGACAGCGCGTCCTGCGCCACCGCCACCACCAGCGCGGGCTGGATGCGCAGCTCGGTGCGCACCACCTGGCGGGCCAGGTCGAGCGCGATGCCGGCCAGGCGCTGTGCCAGGTCCTGCTCGAGCGCGTCGAACTGGCCTTGCAGCTGCTTGACGATCGCACCGACCTGGGTGCTGGTCTGGCTGGCAAAGCTTTGCTTGAAGTTCTCAAGCGCCTCCAGGCCGTCGCGGTAGCCGTCCTGGTAGCCGCCCTCGCGCGACAGCCGCAGCGCCTCGATGCGGTCCGATTCGAGCTGCGCCAGCTCGTCGAGCTTGCGCTGCGCCTCGCGTCGCGCGGCCAGCTCGGCCTCGCGCCGCAGCAGTTCCGGATCGGGCTCGGCCTGCGGCCTGAGCGACGGATCGTCGCCGAAGCTGCCGGGTTTCCAGGCGGCAAAGCCGCTCAGTTCCTCGCGCGGGATGAAGCGGCTGTAGAGGCCCGGGCGCGCCGGGGCGTCGGGCTTCTTAGAGGAACTGGTCATCGCCGCCGCCTCCCAGCACGATCTGCCCCTCGTCGGCCAGGCGACGGACGATCTTCAGCAGCTCCTTCTGCTCGCTCTCGACGTCCGACACCCGCACCGGGCCGCGCGACTCGAGGTCTTCCTTCAGCGTCTCGGCGGCGCGGCTGGACATGTTCTTGAACACCTTGTCGCGCATCTCGGGCGTCGCGCCCTTGAGCGCGATGATGAGCGACTCGCTCTGCACCTCTTTCAGGATCGCCTGGATGCCCTTGTCGTCGATCTTCACCACGTCGTCGAAGGTGAACATGTTGTCGAGGATCTTCTGCGCCAGGTCGTTGTCGGCCTCGCGGATGTAGTCGAGCACCGAGGTCTCGATCGCCGAACCCATCATGTTGATGATCTCGGCGGCGCTCTTGACGCCGCCCAGGTTGGCCTTGCGCATGCGGTCGCCGCCGGCCAGCACGCGCGACAGCACCTCGTTGAGGTCCTTCAGCGCGGTCGGCTGGATGCCGTCGAGCGTGGCCACGCGCACCATCACCTCGTTGCGCATGCGCTCGGGCAGGCCCTTGAGCACGTCGGCGACCTGGTCGAACTCCAGGTGCACCAGGATCGCGGCGACGATCTGCGGGTGCTCGTGGCGCAGCAGCTCGGCGATCGCGGCCGAGTCCATCCACTTCAGGCTCTCGATGCCGGTGACGTCGCTGCCCTGCAGGATGCGGTCGATCAGCAGGTTCGCCTTGTCCTCGCCGAGCGCCTTGCGCAGCACGTTCTTGACGTATTCGTCGGTGTCGTTGACCAGCGAGCTGTGGGTGTTGGCCTGCGATTCGAAGCGCGTGAGCACGCTGTCGAAACGCTCGCGCGAGACCGTCTTCATGCGCGCGATGGTCTCGCCCAGGCGCTGCACTTCCTTGGGCGTGAGGTGCTTGAACACCTCGGCCGCCTCTTCTTCACCCAGCGACATCAGCAAGATGGCTGCGTCTTCAACGCCTTGGTCGTCCATGTTCATCTCGGGTTACTGCTCGCGGCCTCAGGCCGCGGCGCCACTGACCCAGCCGCGCACGATGTTGGCCACCGCCGCGGGGTTGTCCTTGGCCATCTTGCGGGCCTGCTCGAGGCGGCGCTGGGCGTCGTCCTCGGGCGCCGGCAGCGCGTTCATGTGACCGGCGGCCAGGTGCGCGGCCTCTTCGGCGCTGCCTTCGAGGGCGGGCAGCTCCTGCGCGTCGTCGACCACCGCATCCACCAGCTGCACCGGCTCGGGCGGTTGCGCCGCCTTGAGCGCCGGACGGATCGCGCCGAACACGATGATCAGCGCCAGCAGCGCCAGGCCCAGCGGCAGGGCGAGCGTGCGCACCATGTCCTGCACCTCGGGCTGTTTCCACAGCGGCGTGGTGTCCTCGACCGGCTTGTCGACCTTGAACGGCGCGTTGATCACCTTGACCGAGTCGCCCCGGTCCTTGCTGAAGCCGACCGTCTCCTGCACCAGCGCGGTCAGCTTGTCGAGCTCTTCGGGCGTCAGCGGCACCACCTGGACATTGCCCTTCTTGTCGGTGACGCTGCGGCTGTTGACCACCACCGCGGCCGACAGGCGCTTGACCTGGCCGCTGGCGGCGCGTGTCACGCGCACGGTCTTGTCGACCTCGTAGTTGGTGACGGCCTCGCGCCGGGCCGTGCCGTTGCTGCCGACGCCACCTTGCGCGGCCTGCATCTGCTGGGCCTGGCCGTTGATCGGCGCGGTGGCCGGCGTGGGCGGCTGGTTGCTCTGCGCGCCCGGCACGCCGGCGGGCATGGCCGCGCCGGGGTTGCTCTGCTCGGTCGACTGGGCGCTGCGCACGGCGGCCGGCGCGTCGCCCTGGTTGGGCTTGAACTCTTCGGAGGTCGATTCGGTCTGCGAAAAATCGATCTCGGCACTGACCTGGGCGCGCAGGTTGTCGCGCCCGAGCACGGGTTCCAGGATGTCGAGGATGCGCTTGGTGTAGACGGTTTCGATCTGGTTGACGTACTGCAGCTGCTGCGCGTCGAGCCCGTTGGTGCCGCCGGCGGCGCCGGCCATGCCTTCGGGCGGGCCGGCCAGCAGGCTGCCGCTCTGGTCGAGCACGCTGACCGCCTTCGGGTTGAGCTCGGCCACGCTGGCCGACACCAGGTGCACGATGCCGGCGAGCTGGGCGCGGTCGAGCGTGCGGCCCGGGTGCAGCGTCAGCAGCACGCTGGCGCTGGGCTTCTGCTGGTCGCGGAAGAAGCCGTTCTGGTTCGGCAGCGCCAGGTGCACACGCGCCGCCTCAACCGCCGACAGCGCCGTGATCGAGCGCACCAGCTCGCCCTCGAGGCCGCGCTGGAAGTTCAGGCGTTCCTGGAACTGGGTGGTGCCGAAGCGGGCGTTGTCCATCAGTTCGAAACCCACCGTCGAGCCCTTGGGCAGGCCGGCCTGGGCCAGCTTCAGGCGCACGTCGTGCACCTTCTCGGCCGGCACCAGGATCGCCGTGCCGCCTTCGGTGAACTTGTAGGGCACGTTCATCTGGGTCAGCTGGGCGACGATGGCGCCGCCGTCCTTGTCCGACAGATTGGCGAACAGCACCTTGTCGTTGTTGCCGGTGTTCCAGAACACCGCCATCGCCAGCAGGCCGATCAGCGCCAGCACGCCGCCGGCCAGCGCCAGCTTGCGGCCCAGGGGCAGGCCGGCGAGACGGGCGGCGAAACCGGGTGCCGGTGCCTCGGCGGCAACCGTGTTCGGTGTCAGAGGCTGCAGGGTGGCGTTGTCCATGTCCGTTCGGCGGCGAGCTTTGATCGATCCGGGCAGGGCGCGCAATGCGCCATGCCACGCAACCGATTATTCGCAAGCCGGCCTCGCCACATGCACCGAACAGCCGACGCTTAAGGCCTCAGTTCCCCCCATCGCGGCCGCGCCGGCGGCCTACATTGGCAACGTGGCGTCATGGTTCGTGCGCCACGACAAGCGCCATGGACATCAAGCTCAAACCCTTCGACTTCGCCCAGGCTGCCACCAAGGCCGGCATGCCGCAGGTTGCCCAGCGGGTGCGCGAAAGCGCCCAGGCCGCCGGCCTGAGCGGCGCGGCGGGCCCGGCCGCCAGCGGCGGCGTCGAAAAGGCGGGTTTCTCGCAGGTCTTCAGCCAGGCGCTCAACAACGTCAGCCAGGCCCAGATGAAGGCCCAGGGCATGCAGCGCGAAGTGGCGCTGGACAACCCCACCGTCAGCCTCGAGGAAACCATGGTGGCGATGCAGCGCGCGCAGATCGGCTTCCAGGCCACCCTGCAGGTGCGCAACAAGCTGGTCCAGGCCTACAGCGACATCATGAACATGCAGGTCTGAGCCCGGTGCCCGGCTCGGCGGGCGCCTGCCCCCGGGTCAGGACACCGCCAGGAGGCGACGGCGTTTCTGGGTCTGGTCGATGTAGCGCTGCAAGGTGCGCGAGGCCACGCCCGACAGGCCCTCGATCTCGCAGCCCAGCCGGCTGCCGTGTGCCGACTCCTTGAGCGGCGCCACGTGCACCACCCGCAGCGCGACCTGCACCTGCGTCAGCGGGTCGAGCGCCAGGCGGGCCGCGCGCACGCTGGTGCCCACCGGCAGCGCAGGCTGATCGTCGGGCAGGAACAGCGCCAGCCCGCCGTGGCTCAGGTCGAGCACGCGCAGCGTCAGTTCGGTGTCGGTCGGCCCGGACACGCGCAGCTGCAGCTCGGGGCAGGCATGGCCCACCGGCCGCACGCGAAAGCCGTCGCGGCGCTGGAAGCGGTAGATCTCGCGCGGGAACTGGGCGTGCAGGGCACTCGCGTCACGGCCGTGCACCAGCATCAGGCCGTTCAGGTCGAACTGGATCTTGACGCTGTCGAGATAACCCACCGCCACCGCCTCCTCGGCCTCGATCAGGCGCTGCACGCGCGCGTCGGCGGCGTCGGCCGACAGCACCAGCACGGCACGCTCGGGGTCGTCGGCCCACAGACAGGTGGTGTAGCTCACGCCATCGGGCGTGGCCAGGGTGATCGGCAGCTCCTCGTCGGCGAAGCGGCGCAACAGGGCGCGGATCTCGCTGCCGGCGCGCACACGGTATTCACCTTGGCCCGGCTTGGCGTCGGTGAGCGACAGAGGCATCGGTTGGGTCGACATCGTGAAAGCCCGAGGTGTCAGTGAAGGATGCAGTCAAGGACGCCGTGTCAGTGCAGCACGTTGCGCGGCCGCCCGGCCATCATCTGGTCGAGGTCTTCGAGCCAGGGCTCGGCGAGGTGGCGGATCTCGGCGTCGTTGACCAGGATGCGCTGCATGATGCGGGCCTTGAGCTGCGCCTCCTCGCTGCCGAGCCGGCGCTCGGTGGCGGCATGCTTGAGCTGCGAGATCAGCACCGCGCAAGCGCCTTCGAGCTTGACCACACGATCCCAGTCGCCTGCGCGGGCGGCCTCCAGCATTTCATGGCTGGCGGTCTCGATGGCCTCGTAGTACTGCAGGAGGGCATGGTTGACGGCCTGGTTGGGAGCAGAAGCGGTTTTCATGGTGGACAACATGGCGGTAGGCTGCGTTTGGAGCAAGAGACCCGGCGTGGACGGCGGTGTTTTCTGCGCTCAGCGCGGCATCTGTGCCGCTATACCGGCCCAGCCTTCGCGCAGCGGTTCGATCAGCGACTGGGCTTCGGCCAGGGCCGCGTCGTCGTTGCGGGCATGGCCCTGCATCAGGCGCACCTGGGTGTAGTCGTAGAGGTCGCGCAGATTGAGAGCCAGTTCACCCCCGAACTTCAGGTTCAGCGCCGCCTTCAGGCCCTCGTCGAGGATGCGGCCAGCGTGGCGGACGTGGCGGCCCTTGTCTTCCGTGCGGCCCTCGGCCAGTGCGCGGCGGGCCTGCTTGACGGCATTGAGGAAGCCGTCGTAGAGCATCAGCGTCAAAGCGTGCGGCGAGGCCGAACTCACACCGGTTTCCACGCCGACCTGGTGGTAGAGGTGAGCCGAGAACTGAGGACGACCGTAAGAAGACGCTTGGCTGAACATGGCTGAATCCTGTTGGGGTGATGTGAACTGCTTGTTTGAGTTATCGACGCCGGGTATCGCTACTTGAGCCCCTGAAACCTGCGCCAGACCCTGAAACGGGGCCTGTATGCCCTGCATATCCGGCTCTGCACGGCCCGGACATCTCAGCTCGAACTCTTGTTCATGTTGGTGATCTGCTGGGTCATGTAGGTCGACAGGCCGTTGAGCTTGGCCATCTGCGTGTCCAGCGCTGTGTACTGGGCGCGGATGCGGGCCTCGACCCCGGTCATGCGCTCGTTGAAGTCTTCCTGCTTCTTCGCGTTGGCATCGATCTGCCGCTGCAGGCTGCTGCTGCGGGTCGACAGCGAGCCGTCGAAGCTCAGCAGCGAGTCACCCCACTTCTGCAGGCTGACGGCAAAGCCGTTGTTGGCCTCGTTGCCGGCGTCCTTGTTGGCGAACAGCGCCTTCAGGTCGGCCAGCTTGCCCAGCGAGCTGGTGAGCTTGGTGCTGTCGACCTTGAGCGTGCCGTCGGACTGCGGGTCGAGCCCGACCTGGGCCAGGCGATTGAACGCACCCGTGACGCCGCTGGTGCCGCCGATGATGTTGCGCATCGCCGAACGCAGGGCGTTGGTGCCCGAATCGCCCTGCAGCGTCGCCCCGGACTTGGCCGCGGCGTTGTACTTGGTCTGCTCGGCCAGGTACTTCGACAGGTTGTTGTAGGCGTCGGCGAAGGCCGTCACGGCGGTCTTGACCGATTCGGTGTTGCTGCTCACGCTCAGGTCGACCGGCGTGCTGCTGACCTTGCCGAGCTTGATCGTGACCCCGTCGACCACGTCGGTCAGCAGGTTGCTGGCCGAGCTGACGCTCAGGCCGTTGATGGTGGCCCGGGCGTTGACCGCCGCCTGGCTCTGCACCATCGCGTTGGCGCCCGCGGACGGGTCGAACGCCAGCGCGGACAGGCCGCTGGCGTCGGTGTTGTTGCCGTCGTCATCGGTGGCGGTGACGCGGAACGCGTTCTCGGCGCCGGTCTCGCTCGAGCGCAGCACCAGGCGCGAGCCCGAGGTGTCGTTGACGATCGACGCCATCACGCCCGACTTGGCGGCGTTGATCTTGTCGCGCACGTCGGCCAGGGTGTCGCTGGCAGCCACGGTCACGTCGACGCTGGAGGTGCCGCTCTTGGGCGTGAAGCCGGTCTGCCCGGCCGCCCAGGTGCCCAGTTCGAGCCGCAGCACGCCCGAGCCGACGGTCGACACCGAGGCCGGCCAGGCCGCCGACGCCACCGTCTGCGCGCTGGCCATCTGCTGCACGGTCAGGCTGTAGTTGCCCGCCGTGGCCCCGGATGCGGTGGTGGCGGTGAAGACGCTCGCGTCGCCCGAGCTGGCGGTGGTGGAACCCCAGGTGTCCGACTTGGTGAGATTGAGCGCCGCATCGCGCAGCGCCGACACGTAACTCTGGACCTTGCCGTACGCGCTGAGCTTGCTCTGGATCTTGCTGGCCTCCGTCTGCATCTGCTGCAGCGGGGATTTCTCCACCGCCATGAGCTGCGTGACGATCGAACTGACGTCCAGGCCGCTGCCGATCCCGGCGGAACTGATGCTGGCCATGATGCTCGCCCCTCATCAAAGTAAAGATGAAAAAAGTCGCCCGGAGCCTTTCGACAGCGGACGACTGATGTATCGACGCACGCAGCGCCGACTTGAGGAAGCCCGATGGGCAGCACCGCCGCCGCCACGGCGGCCGGGTTCAGCCCTGCAGCAGCTTCATGACCTGCTGGGGCAGCTGGTTGGCCTGCGCGATCATCGCGTTGCCGGCCTGCTGCAGGATCTGCGCGCGGCTCAGGTTGGCGGTTTCCGAGGCGAAGTCCGCGTCCATGATCCGGCTGCGGGCCGCCGACTGGTTCTCCACCGACACCTGCAGGTTCGAGATCACCGAGTCGAAGCGCGACTGCGAGGCACCCATCGTGGCGCGCTCGGCGTTGATCGTGTCGAGTGCGTCGTCGATGGCGTCGATGGTCGTGCCGATGGTGGCCGCCGCGGTGCTGTCGATCACGGCCCGGCCGGCGCCCGTGTTGTCGGTGCCGGCGACCGCCGTGATGGTGGCCGACGTCGTCATGTCGGTGGTGGTGATCGAGATCGTGTCGTCGGTGGTGGTGTTGGCGCCGACCTGGAAGTCCATCTGCCCGGCGTTCGCGCCGAGGATGTTCTTGCCGTTGAAGGTGGTGCCACCCAGCACGCGCTGCACTTCCTTGGCCAGCTCGCCGAATTCCTTGTCGAGCGAATCGCGGTCGGTGTCGCTGTTGGTCGCGTTGGCCGACTGCACCGACAGTTCCCGCATGCGCTGCAGGGCATCGGCGGCCTTGCCCAGGCCGCCTTCGGCGGTCTGCGCCATCGAGATGCCGTCGTTGGCGTTGCGCACCGCGACGTTCATGCCCTTGACCTGCGCGTTCATGCGCTCGGCGATCGCCAGGCCGGCGGCGTCATCCTTGGCACTGTTGACACGCAGGCCCGAAGACAGGCGCTGCATCGAGGTGGCCAGCGACATCTGCGAGGCCGCCTGGTTGCGCTGGGCATTCAGGGATGCCATGTTGGTGTTGATCGTCTGGGCCATGCTGATTCACTCCGAATGATTCCCACGTGATGGCGGCAATGGCGTGTTGCCGATGCAGCCCCAAGCAACTGGGGTGACGTTGCCGGGCGCCGCCCGGTGCGGCAGAAGCACGTGTGAACTTCTGTGGGATCGATTGTGGGCAGCACCACCCCCCGGCAATTCGCCGAGAAAGAGGCAAAACCGGCGGCAGTTCCGAGACCGGCAAAGTCGAGATCCGCAACGGCCGACGCCACCAGCGCTTGCGCGTGGTGGCGTCGTGAGGGCCGCGGTCGCGGCCGGATCCGCAACCCCGGGCCGGCCCGGGGCGGTGTCGGTCAGCGCAGCAGCGACATCACCTGCTGGGGCAGCTGGTTGGCCTGCGCGATCATCGCGTTGCCGGCCTGCTGCAGGATCTGCGCACGGCTCAGGTTGGCGGTTTCCGAGGCGAAGTCCGCGTCCATGATGCGGCTGCGGGCCGCCGACTGGTTCTCCACCGACACCTGCAGGTTCGAGATCACCGAGTCGAAGCGCGACTGCGAGGCACCCATCGTGGCGCGCTCGGAGTTGACCTTGTCGAGCGCGGCGTCGATGTCGTCGATCACCGTGTCGACCGTGCCGTTGGTGGTGCTGTCGATCACCGCGCGGCCGGCGCCGGTGTTGTCGGTGCCCGCGACCGCCGTCAGACTGGCGTCGGCGGTCATGTCGGCGGTGGTGATCGTGATGGTGTCGTCGCTGGTGGTGTTGGCACCGACCTGGAAGTCCTGGTCACCCGCATCGGCACCGAGCACCGCCTTGCCGTTGAAGGTGGTGCCACCCATCACGCGCTGGATTTCCTTGGCCAGCTCGCCGAACTCCTTGTCGAGCGAGTCGCGGTCGCTGTCGCTGTTGGTGGCGTTGGCCGACTGGACCGCCAGTTCACGCATGCGCTGCAGCGAATCGGCCACCTTGCCAAGCGCGCCTTCAGCGGTCTGCGTCAGCGAGATCGCGTCGTTGGAGTTGCGCACCGCCACGTTCATGCCCTTGACCTGAGCGTTCATGCGCTCGGCGATCGCCAGACCGGCGGCATCGTCCTTGGCGCTGTTGACACGCAAGCCCGACGACAGGCGTTGCATCGAGGTGGAGAGCGAACTTTGCGAAGCGGCCTGGTTGCGCTGCGCATTCATCGAGATGATGTTCGAATTGATCGTGGAAGCCATTTTGAACTCCTAAGAAGGTTGCGGCGAACCGTTGGTGAACCCGGCCTTGAGCGCCGTTGAGATTGCCCCAGACCTTTCGGTCTGGACTGTTGTCCGGCGCTCGTCAGCCTGGGTGCAGCCTCTGACCCGGAGGTCGTTTTCTGCATCAGCCGGCTTACCGGACCACGGATCTGATCTGCGACCCGTTGATTTTGTTTTCGGCCCCGGCGCCCGGAAACTTTAGGCCGGGCCCCGTAAAAATCTTGCAGACCGTCCCCGCCGACGCGCCGCGCAAGGCGGCGCCCAGGCGCGAACTGCCGCCCTGGCACAGGCCATTTCATCGGTTCCAGCAGGCCCCGACTTGAATACAGTGAAGCGATGCCCGCCACGCCATCGCCCGCCATGACCGCTCCTGCCGCCGCACAGTCGCCCCGCCCGAACCCGCGTGCCGTGGCGGCGCGCAGCCAGCGCGCGCAGCGGGCTTGGCGCGAGGGCTGCGAGCACCACGCCAAGGCGCGCCACAAGGCCGCCCGCGCCGCCTTCACCCGCGCCGTGCAGGATGCCCCGGACGAGGCGCTCTACTGGATCAATCTGGCGCGCAGCGAAAAGGCGCTCGGCGCCCGCCAGGCCTGCACCGACGCCGCACGCCGGGCCACCCGGCTCGACCCGGCGCAGTGGGCCTACTGCCAGTTCCTGATCGACGGCCTGCACGCCACGCGCGCCCACCAGGAGGTGCTCGCGGCACTGGATGAACATGCCGCCGCCGTCGCGCCAAGCGATTTGCCCGCGGCCTGGCACCTGGCTCGTGGCCAGGCGCTGTTCCACCTGGGCCGCGCAGCCGATGCCGTCCAGCCCTGCCTGCAGGCCCTGATGCTCGCCAACAGCGCGGCGCGCCGCGATGACGGCAACGTCGTCATGCTCAGGCGCAGCGCCAGCCTGATGCTGGGGCACAGCCTGGCCACCCTCAAGCGCCACGCCGAAGCGGCGGTGTGTTTCCGCATGGGGCTCGATGCCGATCCGCTGGCCGTCGCCAACGCCCTGTATGCGGCGCACTACGCCGCCTGGGCCTGCGACTGGACGGCCTTGCCCGACGACCTGCAGCGCCTGCAGCTGGCCGTGACCGCGGCGCGCGCACTGCCACCGGGCACGCCGCTGCAGGATTTCAGCCCCTTCTGCCTGCTCGGCCTGAGCGACGACGCCGCCCTGCTGCGCTGGGCAGCCGAAAACTCCGGCGCCACCGGCCGCACCGCCGCCGTGCCGCGCAGCGCCCAGCCGGTGCCACGCGCTGACGGCCGGATCCGGCTCGGGCTGATCTCGTCCGACTTCCACCACCATGCCACCAGCTTCCTGCTGGTGCAGGCGCTCGAACACATCGACCGCAGCCGCTTCGAGCTGCATTTCTACAGCGGCGGCCCCGACGACCGCTCGGCCACCCGGGCCCGCGTGCTGGCCACCGCCACCCGGGTGCATGAAGTGCGCGGCTGGTCGACCGAGCGGCTGGTCGAGCAGATCCGGCAGGACCGCATCGGCGTGCTGTTCGACCTCAAGGGCTACACCGCCGGGCACCGCCTGGACGTGATGGCGCAGCGCCCGGCGCCGCTGCAGGTCGCGTGGCTGGGTTACCCGGGCACCAGCGGCGAGCCGGGCATCGACTACCTGATCGGCGACCCGATCGTCACGCCGCTCGCGCACCAGGGCGACTTCACCGAGGCGATCGCCCAGATGCCGCACTGCTATCAGCCCAACGACGGCCAGCGCTCGCGCCCCGTCGCCTGGAGCCGCCAGCGCTGCGGCCTGCCCGACGATGCGCTGGTGCTGGCGAGCTTCAACCAGTCGTACAAGACCACGCCCGAGGTGTTTGCCGCCTGGTGCCGGATCCTGGCCGCGCAGCCGCGCGCGCTGCTGTGGATGCTGGTGCCCGACGCCGACACCCAGGCGCGCCTGCGCGAGGTGGCCGCCGGCCACGGCGTCGACCCGCAGCGCGTCGTCTTTGCGCCGTTCGTCGACATCGAATCCCACCGCGCGCGTCTGCCGCAGGCCGACCTGATCCTCGACACCTTCCCCTGCAGCGGTCACACCACCACCAGCGATGCGCTGTGGGCGGGCGTGCCGGTGCTGACCTTGACGGGCCGCAACTTCGCGGCACGGGTGGCCGCAAGCCTGGTTCACACGCTGGGGCTGGACGAGCTGATCTGCGACGACCTCGCGACCTACGTCGACCGCGCCATCGAACTCAGCCGCAGCGACGCCGCCCGCCAGGATCTGCGCGACCGTCTGGCCCGTGCGAGCGAGGCCTCGACGCTGTTCGACGGCGCCCGTTTCGCCACCGACTGGCAGGCCCTGATCGAGCGCATGGTCGCGCGCCAGGACGCCGGCCTGCCCCCTGTGCCGCTGGCCGCCGCCGAGCCGGCCGCGCGCTGAGCCGGCATCCACGCCCCACCTTCACGAGCGCCCCGCATGCAACTCCCCCACGTCCACCTGTGCATCGTCCAGCCGTCGGGCTATGTCCATGCGCTCGGTTTCATCGACCAGGCGCGGTTCTTCAGGCACCAGTTCCGCCGCATGGGTGCCAGCGTCACGCTGGCCAAGAACCGGCTGCGCCACGACGCGGTCAACTTCGTGTTCGGCGCGCACCTCGGTTTCGATGCCGGCCTGCGCCAGCGCCACAGCTGCATCTTCGTCAACCTCGAGCAGCTCGGCGCCGAGGGCGCGGCCGTCAAGCCCGCCTACCTGCAGCTGCTGGCCGGCTCGGCGGTGGTCGACTACCACGCCGACAACGTCGCCGCCTACCAGGCGCGTGCCGACGACGTGCCGATCTTCGGCTTCGCCCACGCGCCCTATCTGCAGCCCGCCGAGGTGCTGCCGCTGGCCGATCGACCGATCGACCTGCTGTTCTTCGGCTCGATGAACGAACGCCGGCGCGCGCTGATCGAGCGTCTCGAGCGCAGCGGCCGCAGCGTCACGCTGCTCGACGGCCCCGTCTACGGCCCGGAACGCGACGCCCTGGTGATGCGCGCCAAGGCTGTGCTCAACCTGCATTTCTATCCGACCGCGCGTTTCGAGCAGGCGCGGGTGTTCCAGTGCCTGTCGCTGGGCACGCCGGTGATCTCCGAGCGCGGCCCCGGCAGCGCGGTGCCGGCGCAGTTCGAGGACAGCGTGCACTGGCTCGACGTCGAACGCATCGACGACTTCTTGCGCACGCAGTTCGACACGCCGCAGTTCCACGCCGCCTCGGCGCAGCAGCTGGCGGCCTTTGCCACGCACGACGTGATCGGCGACTACGCCGAGCTGCTGGCCTTCGCCGCCGGCTACCGGCAGGTGCACCAGCAGCAGATGGCGGGCGAGCCCTGGCGACCGACCCGCCTGCACATCGGCTCGGGCAAGGACTACAAGCCGGGCTGGCTCAACGTCGACATCCTCGCCAGCGCGCAGCCCGACGCCCTGCTCGACCTGGCTCAACCCTTGTCGCTGCCGTTGCACATCGACAGCCCGCAGACCGGCCCGACCGAGCTGCATGCCGGCGGCCTGACGCGCATCTACGCCAACAACGTGCTCGAACACGTGAGCGACCTGCCGCGCCTGATGGGCAACTGCCTGCGCCTGCTGGCCGACGGCGGCGTGATGGACATCGAGGTGCCCTACGAGCGCGCGCCCACCGCGTGGCAGGACCCGACCCACGTGCGCGCGCTCAACGAGAACTCCTGGCTCTATTACACCGACTGGTTCTGGTATCTCGGCTGGTTCGAGCACCGCTTCGCGCTGCGCGAGCTGATCTACCTGGACGCGCGCCTGCAACCGTGCCGACAGGAGGGCGCCCACTTCATGCGCGTGCGGCTGGCCAGGACCACCACCTCGCTGGCCGAACGCATGACCGCCCGCACGATGCAGGCCGATTTCGGCGGTCTGCCGGACGACGACGGTGACGGCGACGCCGTCGACCTGGACAACGCGCCGACCTGAGTCTGTATCCGGGCGGTCATGAACGTTGCGAGTCGGTTGCACTTTGTGCCGCTGTTCGGATGATCGGGCTGGAGTAGCGCCTCTAAAGTTCTGTCATCGGCTGCCGATGCAGCCCCCACGGATCTCACGCTTCCAGCCTGTCACGCCATGCTCCACCTCGTCGTCTCTCGCAACACCGAAGACCTGGCCTGGCTGCATCAGCTGCCCGCCCGATGCAGCGTGCGGGTCTACAACCACGGCGCACCGCTCGATCCGGGCCGCCTGCCCGAAGGCACGCAGGTCGTCCCGATGCAGGGCGGCGGCGCCAGCGCTGCCAGTTATCTGCATCACCTCAAGACCGTCGGCGCCACCGGCGCGGACGATCACACCGTCTTCACGCCCGGCAATCCCTTCGTGCACGCGCCGGCCTTCCTGGAACTGCTGCGCAAGCCGCACCGCTGGGGCGACGTGCAGCCGCTGTCGATTCACGGCGCCCCGACCACCGCGCAGGGCCGCGGCATCCCGCCCCATCGGCTGGCCGAGCGCGACGCGCGCGACTGGATCGGCGCGATGGCGGTACGCCCGGAGCGCTACAGCCTGTGCACCTGGGGCTCGGTGCATTTCATGGACGAGCAGGCCTGGCGCCACGCCGAACACCATCGCCGCCAGCACGACCTGCCGGACGGCACCAACCTGGCGGCCCATTTCTACGAACTCTGCGGCCTGACGCGCCTGGCCGAAGACGCGGCCGACGCCGACATCGGCCTGATGGCCTACGGTGGCGTGTTCGCGGTACGCGGCCGGGCGATCGCCGCCCTGCTGGCCGACGCCGCGCCGCAGCTCGACCAGATCGCCACGCTGTGCCGGGCCGACCCGCATTACCCGTGGGTGCTCGAACGCTGCTGGCTGCACCTGTTCGGCCTGCCCTATGTGCGCCTCGAAGCACTCGCGCGCCCGACCGAGGCGATCACGCCGATGGCCACCAGCCTGTCGCGCGTGGTCGCGTCGATCGATGCCCTGCTGGCGCGAGCCGAAGGCGAACCGGCGCCACGCCACGCGCGCCGGGTCGAGGCGGCCGCGCCCGCTCGCCTGCAATCCTTGCGTGACCAGGCGCGCAGCGCGCTGAGCGCGGGCGATGCCGACCGGGCGATGGCCTTGCTGCGACAGGCGGTGCAAGCCGCGCCACAGGATGTCGAGATCCTGGCCGACACCGCGGCGCTGGCCTTCCAGCGCGGCGACCTCGCCACGGCGGTGCCGATGGCACGCCGCGCGCTGCTGCTCGAGCCACAGCACGCCGCCAGTCAGTTCACCCTCGCGATGAGCCTGGCCGCGCTGGGCGAGCAGCATGAATCGCTGAGCCTGTTCGACGGGCTGATGCACGCGGACTGCGCGCGCAGCTTCCGCACCGAACACCCCGAACTGGCCGCCATCGCGGCGCGGCAGTCGCACCACCTGCTCCAGCAGCAACAGCAGCGCAGCACCGCGCTGGCCTGAATTCACCGACAGCACTGGCCCCGGCAGAACGGGGCGAGGCGTCACCGCGGTCGATCCGTGCTGATGCCGTGTAGGAATTTGCCTGACAGATCGGATGGAAAAAGAAGGACTCAAGCGGCAGAAGTGACCTGATGTTGCGAGCCAGTTCGACGGTTCACACTTCATCTCAAGTTGAAACGAATCGCTGAACTGCAGCCCACCCCGCCAGGAGCCCGCCATGAACACCGAACAGATCCTTGCCGAAATCCGCGAAGCCAACCTGTCCTACCTGATGCTCGCTCAGAGCCTGATCCGCGCTGACCGCGAACAGGCGCTGTTCCGCCTCGGCGTGTCGGAAGAGACCGCCACGATCCTCGACACCCTGTCGCCGTCGCAGATGATGAAGATCGCTTCGGGCAACACGCTGCTGTGCCGCATGCGCGTCGACGACGATCTGGTCTGGAGCCTGCTCACCAACCACGGCAAGAGCGCCGCCAACGACGGCATCTCGCGCCTGCACGCCAGCATCCTGATGGCCGGCCGCCATCACGAAGCCGCCTGAAACACTTGACCCTCGACGACGGCAACGGACAATCACCGGACCCCATCGACGGAGAGTCCCCATGCGAGCCAAGAGCATCCTGACCGAAGCCAAGCAGATCGAGCGTGCCATCACGCTGATCAAGCTCGGTGCACGCCTGCAGGTGCTGGAGTCGGAGACCGACCTGTCCTACGAGCGCCTGCTGCGCCTGTACAAGGAAGTCGCCGGCAAGTCGCCGAGCAAGGGCCAGCTGCCCTTTTCGACCGACTGGTTCATGACCTGGCAGCCCAACATCCACGCCAGCCTGTTCCTGAACACGCACGAGTACCTGAACAAGGTCGCCGAGATGGAGGAGATCGACACCATCATCAAGGCCTACCAGCTCTACCTCGAGCAGACGCAATCGCAGGGTCTCGAGCCCCTGTTGTCGGTGACCCGTGCCTGGCGGCTGGTCAAGTTCGTCGACAACGGCATGCTCACGATGACCGCCTGCTCCAAGTGCGGCGGCCACTTCGTGACCCACCCGCACGAGATCGCCAAGCACTACGTGTGCGGCCTGTGCAACCCGCCGGCGCGGGCCGGCAAGGGCAAGGCCAGCGGCGGCCTGCAGCTTCACTGACCTGGATCGTCCAGGCCGTTTCCCGGTTTCTTCTGGTTATCTCCTCCTCGGCATCTTCGCGATGCCTTTCAACGGGCCTTCACAGGCCCGTTTTCTTTTGCCGGCCCGCACCTCAAGCGCGAGCCCGCACGTGCCGATACGACAGGTCAGCACACCGCGACAACCATGGCCCTGATCTCACTGTCACCCCGACACCTGCATCTGCGGGCAGCGTTGCCCTTCCGGGTCTACGACGCCAACGGCATGCTGATGCTCGCCAGCGGCACTGCGATCGAACACGAGGCGCAACTGCAGACGCTGCGCAGCAAGGCCCTGTTTGCCGATGACAGCGAGGCCCAAGGCTGGCTGGAGCGGGCCAACCAGACGGTGCAGGCGCTGATGCTCGACGACGCGCCGCTGCAGCAGATCGCCGTGGCGCGCTGGCGCGACACCGGCAGCGGCGCCGCCCTGACACGCGAATCGCTCGGCAGAGCCGGCGGCGACAGCCCATCGAGGCAGCGCTGCGCGTCCGCACTGGACACCAACATCTCGCTGATCGAGCGCTGGGAGAGCCAGATGCAGCAGGTCACTGCCCTGCTGCGCGAAGGCCAGCGCGACAGCGGCTGGCTCGAACGCCTCTACCTCGCCGTGACGATCTCGAACAGCCTGGCCGAGAGCCATCCGAACGAAGTGCTGTTCCTGATGATCCAGCACGCCGCGCACCAGACTCGCCACTACAGCAGCCACCACGCCGCACTCTGCGCGGTGATCTGCACACGGGTGGCCACCGCCTTGCAGTGGACCGACGACGAGGTGCAGGCACTCAGCCTGGCGTCGATCACGATGAACCTGTCGATGACGGCCCTGCAGGACCGGCTCGCGACGCAGAAGGAACCGCCCACACCCGAACAGCGCGAGCAGATACAGAGCCACGCCCTCCGGTCGGCCTCCGAACTGGCGGCGATCGGCGTGCGCGACCCGCGGTGGTTGAAGGTGGTGCGCCTGCACCACGACCGCAGCCTGCTCGAGACGCCGCTCGCCCGGCTCGATTCGTCGAGCCGGCTGGCCCGCCTGCTGGGCGTGGTCGACCGCTTCACCGCCAAGGTCAGCCGGCGGGCCTCACGCTCGCCGATGTCGCCGCTGGCCGCGGCACGTGACGCCTGCGTCGGCCCCGACGGGCGACCCGACGAGCTGGGGTCGGCCCTGCTCAAGACGCTGGGCATGTATCCGCCGGGCAGCTACGTGCAACTGGCGACCGGCGAGATCGGCGTGGTGCTGGCACGAGGCGGCAAGGCCAACGAGCCGATGGTGGCTGCGCTGGTCGGCACGAGCGGCCTGCCGCTGGCCGATCCGGTCCTGCGCGACACCTCCCGCACGGGCCGCGCCGTCACCGGCGCCGTGGCCGTGGCCGACGTGCGGGTGCGGATCCATCACGAAAAGCTGCTCGAGCTGATCTGACGCGACAACCCGCCGACGGCGACGGCGAGACGCTAAGCCCGGAACAGGCCGGTCCGGCCGGCGTTGCAACACGCACCGACCGAGGCCGGAAGGACGGATAAACGTGGCATGTCCGGCCACTCGCTCGATCCTGCCTCGCCCGCAACCGCGGCATCGAAACCGATGCCGCAGCGCCTGCACTGGCCGATGGCGGCCCTCGTGCTGTGGGCGGCCTGCTGGGCCTTGCACGGCTGGCTGCTGAACCTGGGTGCCGGCGCAGCGGTGGCGTTTGCGCTCGCTTGCGCGCTCGGTGCAGCCGGCGCGCTGCTGGCCGCCAGCCGCTGGCGCCAGTGGATGCTCGCCGGCGGGTTTCCGCTGTCGGCGCTGATCGGCGGCGCGGCGGTCGGGCTGCCGGCCTGGGCCTGGCTGCTGCCGCTGGCGCTGCTAGCGCTGGCCTACCCGCTGCGCGCCTGGCACGACGCGCCGGTTTTCCCGACCCCCCAGAACGCGCTGAGCGGCCTGGCGCAGGCCGCCCCGCTGCCCGTCGACGAGGCCAGCGTGCTCGACGCCGGCTGCGGCCTCGGCCATGGCCTGCGGTCGCTGCGGCACCAGTACCCGCGCGCCCGGCTGCACGGCATCGAATGGAGCTGGCCGCTGTCGATCGCGACGGCGCTGCGCTGCCGCTGGGCCCGCATCCGCCAGGGCGACATGTGGGCGCAGCCGTGGTCGGGGCACGCGCTGGTCTACGTCTTCCAGCGCCCCGAGAGCATGCCGCGCGCCTGGGCCAAGGCGCAGGCCGAACTGGCGCCGGGCAGCTGGCTGGTGAGCCTGGCGTTCGAGGTGCCCGGTCGGACACCGCACGCGGTGCTGCGCGAAGGACGCGATCTGCCCGTGTGGATCTATCGAACAGAGGCCCTTTCGCGGCCGCACCGCACCTCAAGTGCAAGCCCGAAATGACCGATATGCAAAACATGGTGAACGCGGCGCGCACCACCCGGTCACGTGCCATCACCGCATAGGAAAGAGCAGAACCATGTTTGTCCTGATCGGCTGGGGCGTCGCCATCGGATGCATCTTCGGCGTGTACATCATTCACGGCGGGAACATCAGCGTCATCCTGAAGGCCCTGCCCTGGGAAATGATCACCATCTTCGGCGGCGCCCTCGGCGCCTTCGTGGCCAACAACCAGATGAAGGTGCTGAAGGCGACGATGAAGGGTCTGGGCGCGTGCTTCAAGGGCTCGAAGTACTCGAAGGCACGGGCGATGGAGCTGCTGGCGCTGATCTACGAGATCCTGCAGAAGTCGCGCAAGGAAGGCCTGATGTCGATCGAGAAGGACATCGAGGATCCGCACAGCTCGCCGCTGTTCCAGAAGTTCCCGGTGGTCGGCAACGACCACCACGTCACCGAGTTCATCACCGACTACCTGCGCATGATGGTGTCGGGCAACCTGAACGCGCACGAGATCGAATCGCTGATGGACAGCGAGCTCGAGACCCACCACCACGAGGCGCACAGCGCGGCCGCGGCGATCGCCCGGCTGGCCGGCGCGCTGCCGGCCTTCGGCATCGTCGCGGCGGTGCTGGGCGTGGTCAACACCATGGGCTCGGTCGGCCAGCCGCCGGCGGTGCTGGGCGGCATGATCGGCTCGGCGCTGGTGGGGACCTTCCTGGGCATCTTGCTGGCCTACGGCTTTGCCGAGCCGCTGGCCGGCCTGCTCGAACAGAAGATCGACGAGGACGGCAAGGAACTGCAGTGCATCAAGGCCACGCTGCTGGCCAGCATGCAGGGCTACGCGCCGCAGATCGCGATCGAGTTCGGCCGCAAGGTGCTCTATTCGACCGAGCGCCCGAGCTTTGCCGAGCTCGAAGCGCACGTGAAGAAGAAATAAGGAGGCGCACACCATGGCCGGCGACGCGAAAAAGCTCCAGCCCATCATCATCAAGCGGGTCAAGAAGGGCGGCCACTCGGCACACGGTGGCGCCTGGAAGATCGCCTACGCCGACTTCGTCACGGCCATGATGGCGTTCTTCCTGCTGATGTGGCTGCTGGGCTCGACCACCGAGGGCGACAAGAAGGGCATCCAGGACTTCTTCCAGAGCCCGCTCAAGGTGGCGATGTCGGGTGGCGCCGGCGCCGGTGACGCCACCTCGGTGATCAAGGGCGGCGGCACCGACCTCTCGCAGACCTCCGGCCAGGTCAAGCGCGGCGAAGTGCCGAGCAAGAAGACCTACAACGCCGAAGCCATCAAGACCTCGCAGCGCAAGGCCGAGCAGGAGCGCCTCGAAACCCTGCGCCAGCGGGTGCAGGACGTGATGGCCAACTCGCCCAAGCTGGCCGAGTTCAAGAACCAGATCCGCCTGGACATGACCCGCGACGGCCTGCGCATCCAGATCGTCGACGAGCAGAACCGGCCGATGTTCGACAGCGGCGCTTCCGAGGTCAAACCGTACATGCGCGAGATCCTGCGCGCCATCGGCTCGGTGCTGACCGAGGTGCCGAACCGGCTCACGCTCGAGGGCCACACCGACGCCAAGCCGATGGGCAGCGGCGCGGGCTACAGCAACTGGGAGCTCTCGAGCGACCGCGCCAATGCCTCGCGCCGCGAACTGCTCGCCGGCGGACTCGACGACGCGCGGGTGCTGCGCGTGCAGGGCCTGGCGGCCAGCGTGCCGTTCGACCAGCAGGACCCGCTCAACCCGATCAACCGGCGAATCAGCATCATCGTGATGACACGCGAGGCGCAGGACCGGTTCTTCCAGTCGGGCGATGCCCCGCCCGTCGAGCCGGAGGCCCCCGCGCCCACCGGCGAAACGACCGGGTCTGACGCCGCCGCGCATTCAAGTGCCCCGCACGCGAACCGATAAACAGGCATCGATCGCGCTGTTGCACCCAGCCTCCCCGCCATTCACACCGTCCTCACCCGCTACGCCAAGGACCGACCATGACCACTTCATCAGACCTCAAATTTCTGGTTGTCGACGATTTTTCGACCATGCGCCGCATCGTGCGCGGGCTGCTCAAGGAAATGGGCTGCAACAACGTCGAGGAGGCCGAGGACGGCCACGTCGCGCTCAACATGCTCAAGAACAGCCGCTTCGACTTCGTCGTCAGCGACATCAACATGCCGGTCATGAACGGCTTCGAGCTGCTCAAGGCGGTCAAGGCCGACGAGACCCTCAAGCACCTGCCGGTGCTGATGGTGACCGCCGAGGCGCGCAAGGAAGACATCGTGCTGGCCGCCCAGAGCGGCGCGGCCGGCTACATCGTCAAGCCCTTCACCAAGGCCACGCTGGAAGAAAAAGTCACCAAGATCATGCAGAAGCTGGCTGCGACGGCCTGAACCCTCAGGGAGAGCGAACATGAAGATCGAAGACTTTGCCGCGTTTGCACCCCCCGAAGGCGTCGTCACGTCGCCGGAGGTGTTCCAGCAGATCGGCGAGATCACCCGCCTGCTGCACGACACGCTGCAGCAGCTGGGCGTGATGCCCAAGCTGCAGACCGCCGCCGAGGGCCTGCCCGACGCCCGCAGCCGCCTGAACTACATCGCCAACAAGACCTCCGACGCCGCCAACAAGGTGCTGAACTCGGTCGACCACGCCAAGAGCGAGCACCTGCGCATCTCGGCCGACACGCGGGCGCTGGCCGCCGCGCTGGTGGCCGACCCGGTCAAGGCGGTGGCCAGCGGTGCGGTGCTGAACTTCGCGCACGACGTCGAGGCCTCGACCGCACGCATCGACCAGCACCTGACCGACATCATGCTGGCGCAGGATTTCCATGACCTCACCGGTCAGGTGGTCGCCAAGGTGGTCGCACTGGCGATCGACCTGGAAGACAGCCTCGTCAAGCTGCTGGTGCAGGTGGTGCCGCCCGACCAGCGCGACAAGGTCGACAGCTCGGTGCTCAACGGCCCGGTCGTCAACCCCGAAGGCCGCACCGACGTGGTCAGCGACCAGAGCGAGGTCGACGACCTGCTCGCCAGCCTGGGTTTCTGAGCGGCGATCGTGACTGCGGGTATCCTCTAGGGTTGTGCAATCGTCGGCCCTGCCATGAATCTTCATGGCGGCCCGTTGCATCGATGACCCTCGACCGGTCAGGCAGGCCCGTCCTGCTCAGCCGGCTGCGGCTGCGATGGTTCCAGGGCCCCGTCGAATCCGCCAGCGCCCCGCCCGTCCCTGTCACCGCCCGCTGCGATGAAACCATTCAACGAAGAAACCGTCACGTCCGTCCACCACTGGACCGACCGGTTGTTCAGCTTCAAGACCACCCGCGATCCGGCGTTCCGGTTCTCGAACGGCCATTTCGTGATGATCGGCCTGCCGGTCAACGGCAAGCCGCTGCTGCGTGCCTACAGCGTGGCCAGCGCCAACTACGAAGAAGAGCTCGAGTTCTTCAGCATCAAGGTGCCCGACGGCCCGCTGACCTCGCGGCTGCAGCACCTGAAGGTGGGCGACAAGGTGATCGTGGGTCGCAAGCCCACCGGCACGCTGCTGATCGACTACCTCAACCCCGGCAAGAACCTCTACCTGTTCGGCACCGGCACCGGCCTGGCGCCGTTCCTGAGCATCATCCGCGACCCCGACACCTACGAGCGCTTCGAGAAGGTGATCCTGGTGCACGGCTGCCGCGAGGTGGCCGAACTGGCCTACCAGGACCTGATCAAGCGCGAGCTGCCCGAGCACGAGTTCCTCGGCGAGCTGGTCAACGGCAAGCTGCTGTACTGCCCGACCGTCACGCGCGAGCCCTTCGAGCGCCAGGGCCGCATCACCGACCTGATCAACGACGGCCGGCTCTGGAACGACTTCGGCCTGCCCGCACTCGACCCGGCGCGCGACCGCGCCATGATCTGCGGCAGCCCGGCGATGCTGCGCGACCTGAAGCACATGCTCGAGGAGCGCCATTTCACCGAAGGCAGCACCACCACCCCGGGCGACTTCGTGATCGAGCGGGCCTTTGCCGAGCAGTAGATGACAGCCCCCGGTCACGCGGGTACGCGTGACCACCCCCCGCGGGGGTGCGTGCCGGCTTGGGGCGGCCCGGCGCTCGGCACGCCAGCGTTGTCAACGAGCTTGGGAAACAAAAAACGCGGCTTCGAGGCCGCGTTTTTTCATGGGCGCGTGAAAGGCGCTTACTTCACCGCCACCAGCATGTGATCAAGCGCGGCGCCGATCTCGTCGTCGCTCAGCTTGGGGTTGCCACCCTTGGGCGGCATCGCGCCCTTGCCCTTGATCGCCGCCTGCAGCAAGGCGTCGCGGCCGGTCTTGACGCGAGGCGTCCAGGCCTCCTTGTCGCCGAACTTGGGCGCGTTGGCCAGGCCGGGCACGTGGCACATCGCGCAGTTCTGGTTGTAGACCGTCAGGCCGTCGGCGGCCTGGGCTGCACCGGTGGTCAGGCAGGCGGCGGCGAACAGGCCCATCAGGGCGGGGCGAACAAGGGTCATCGGAGGCTCCGTTGTGGGGGCGACATCGCCCCGGTGACCTGCCACAACGCAATGCACATGCCCGGCCCCGAGACACGCTCAGCGCCCTCGACAGCGCCTTGAAACCGGCTGCGGCCGCGGGTCAACCCCGAGCAGCGCACGCTCGTGCGGTCAACCCTGCTCCAGCGCGGAGCGCTGCGTGTTCAGGCCTGGCTCAGGCCAGCCGCAGCAGCCGCTTGGCGTTTTCCTTGAGGATCAGCGGCTGCACCTCGGGCTTGAAGCCGGCCTCGGTGAAGTCCTTCATCCAGCGGTCGGGCGTGATCAGCGGGTAGTCGCTGCCGAACAGGATGCGGTCGCGCAACAAGGTGTTGGCGTACTGCACCAGCTGCTGCGGGAAGTACTTCGGGCTCCAGCCCGACAGGTCGATCCAGATGTTGGGCTTGTGCATCGCCAGCGACAGCGCCTCGTCCTGCCACGGCCAGCTCGGGTGGGCGATGACGATCTGCATGTCGGGGAAGGCGATCGCCACGTCTTCGAGCAGCATCGGATTGCTGTTCTGCAGCCGCAGGCCGCCGCCGCAACGCATGCCCGAGCCGATGCCCGAGTGGCCGCTGTGGAAGATCGCCGGCAGCTTGTGCTCGTTGATCACCTCGTAGATCGGCCAGGCCATCTTGTCGGCCGGCTCGAACCCCTGCACCGTGGGGTGGAACTTGAAACCCTTGACGCCGTGGCTCTCGACCAGCCGGCGCGCCTCGCGCCCGCCCATCTTGCCTTTGTGCGGGTCGATGCTGCCGAAGGCAATCATGATGTCCGGATTGGCCATCGCGGCGTCGGCGATCTCCTCGTTGCTGATGCGCTGGCGGCCCATCTGCGACTCGGCGTCGACGGTGAAGTTGACGAAGCCGATCTTCTTCTCGCGGTAGAAGTCGATGGTCTCCTGCATCGTCGGCCGGCGGCTGGAGCGGAAGTACTTGTCGGCGGCGCGGTCGTACTCCTCGCCGTAGGCGTCGAAGGGGTTGCGGCACGACACCTCGAGGTGGGTGTGGGTGTCGATCGCGATGAGGTCGTCGGTGTTCATGATGGGGCCCTTCAAGATGATTGCATTTTGAAAGTAAATAAGCAGCCTCGATCCAGGGTTAACCCTCAATCACGACTCGTTATTACACAAATATCCGGGTTTACATGGATCGATGCGGGCCACGATTTACTTATATTTCGCAACTAAATAAGCCCAGCCGATCACGCACATGACCCAGCCCTCCAACGCCCCGTTCGCCCCCGTCACCGGCCTGCTGGCCGCGCTCGATCTGCTGCAGATCAGCTGCAACGGCAAGGTGCTGCACATCTGCATCAACCGCCCGGCCAAGCGCAACGCGCTGTCGGACACGCTGATCCAGCAACTGCACACCGCCTTCGTCAACCTGCCCGACGGCGTGGCCGCGGCGGTGATCAGCGGCGCGGGCGAGCACTTCTGCGCCGGCCTCGACCTGTCGGAGCTGGTCGAGCGCGACATCGGCTCGGGCGTCAAGCATTCGCGCATGTGGCACGCCGCCTTCGACCTGATCCAGTTCGGCCAAGTGCCGGTGGTGGCCGCGCTGCACGGCGCGGTGGTCGGCGGCGGGCTGGAGCTGGCGTCGGCCTGCCACGTGCGGGTGGCCGACGAAAGCACCTACTTCGCGCTGCCCGAAGGCCAGCGCGGCATCTTCGTGGGCGGCGGCGGCTCGGTGCGCATCCCGCGCCTGATGGGCGTGGCGCGCATGACCGACCTGATGCTGACCGGCCGCGTCTACGACGCCGCCGAGGGCGTGGCCGCGGGCCTGGCGCAGTACCTGGTGCCGCAAGGCACCTCGGTCGACCGCGCCATCGCGCTGGCCCAGCGCATCGCCACCAACGCGCCGCTGTCGAACTACGCCGTGATGCACGCGCTGCCGCGCATCGCCGACCAGTCGATGAGCGACGGCCTGTTCACCGAATCGCTGATGGCCGCGGTGGCCGAAAGCACCCCCGACGCGCAGGACCGCCTGCGCGCCTTCCTCGAAAAACGCGCCGGCAAGGTGGTGAAGTCATGAGTGAAGCGATCTACAGGCCGACCCAGGTCGGCGGTGCTCTCGAAGCCACGCTCGAAGTGCGCCCGGACGGCAGCCGCGTGCTGCGCTCGACCGAAGCCTTGCGCTGGTTTCCCGAGCGCATCACCGACGCACTGGTGCAGTGGGCCGAGCAGGCGCCCGACCGCACCTTCGTCGCCCGCCGCGAGCGTCTCGCCGACGGCAGCCGCGGCGACTGGCAGCGCGTCAGCTACCGCGAGATGCTGCAGCGCGCGCAGTCGGTCGGCCAGGCGCTGACCGATCGCGGCCTGAGCGCCGAGCGGCCGGTGGTGATCCTGTCGGACAACGACCTCGAACACATGAGCCTGGCGCTCGGTGCGATGTGGGCCGGCATCGCCTACGCGCCGATCTCGGCCGCGTACTCGCTGGTCTCGCAGGATTTCGGCAAGCTGCGCCACATCCTCGACACGCTGAAACCCGGTCTGGTGTTCGCCAGCGGGCCGGCGTATGGCCGCGCCATCGCCGCCTGCGTCGGCACCGATGTCGAGGTGGTGCTGACCGAAGGCACGCTCGACGGCCGCGCCGTCACGCCCTTCACGACCCTGCTCGAAACGACGCCCGGCGCCAGCGGTGCGGCGGCACACGATGCCGTCGGCCCCGACACCATCGCCAAGTTCCTGTTCACCTCCGGCTCGACCAAGCAGCCCAAGGGCGTGATCAACACGCACCGGATGCTCTGCGCCAACCAGCAGATGATCCGCCAGTGCCTGGCCTTCCTGGCCGAGCAGCCGCCGGTGCTGGTCGACTGGCTGCCGTGGAACCACACCTTCGGCGGCAACCACAACGTCGGCATCGCGCTCTACAACGGCGGCACGCTCTACATCGACGAGGGCAAGCCGACGCCCGCCGGCATCGCCGAAACCCTGCGCAACCTGCGCGAGATCTCGCCCACCGTCTACTTCAACGTGCCCAAGGGCTACGAGGAAATCGCCACCGCGATGGACAGCGATGCCGCCCTGCGCGAGCGCCTGTTCGAGCGCGTCAACCTGTTCATGTACGCCGGCGCCGGCCTGTCGCAGGCGATCTGGGACAAGCTCGAAGCACACGGCCAGGCCACGGTGGGCGAGCGCGTGCGCATGATCACCAGCCTGGGCATGACCGAAACCGCGCCGGCCTGCGTGTTCGCGCTCGGCACCGACGTGCGATCGGGCCAGATCGGCCTGCCGGCACCCGGCTGCGAGGTCAAGCTGGTGCCCACCGGCGACGGGCCGTGGGACAAGGTCGAGGTCCGCTTCCGCGGCCCGCACGTCATGCCCGGCTACTGGCGCGCGCCCGAGCAGACCGCCGAGGCCTTCGACGCCGAAGGTTTCTACTGCACCGGCGACGCGGTCAAGTTCGTCGACGAGGCACACCCGAACCGCGGCCTGGTGTTCGACGGTCGCATCGCCGAGGACTTCAAGCTCTCGACCGGCACCTTCGTCAGCGTCGGCCCGCTGCGTGGCCGCGTGGTCGCCGCCGGTGATCCGTGCGTGCAGGACGCCGTCGTCACCGGCCTGAACCGCGACGAACTCGGCCTGCTGCTGATCCCGCGCCTGGACGAATGCCGCCGCCTGGCCGGCCTGCCCGCCAGCACGCCCGCGCCCGAGGTGCTGCACCACCCGACGGTGCGCGCGTTCTTCCAGGCGCTGGCCGACAAGCTGTGGCGCGCCGGCACCGGCAGCGCCAACCGCGTCGCCCGCCTGCACGTGCTGGCCGAGCCGCCGTCGATCGACAAGGGCGAAATCACCGACAAGGGCTCGATCAACCAGCGCGCGGTGCTGCAACACCGCGCCGCGCTGGTCGACGCGCTCTACGAAGGCCGCGAGAGCGACCCGTTCGTGATCCTGCCCAACAAGAACTGAGGACAGACACCATGCAGATTCAGGGACAAGCCGCACTCGTGACCGGCGGCGGATCGGGGCTCGGCGCCGCGGTGGCGCGTGAACTGGCACGGCTGGGCGCCCGCGTGGCGGTGCTCGACGTCAACGAGGCCGGCGCGCAAGCCGTCGCGGCCGAGATCGGTGGCGTGGCGATGCGCTGCGACATCACCGACAGCGCCAGCGTCACCGCCGCGCTCGATGCAGCGCAAGCCGCCCACGGCCCGGCACGCATCCTGATGAACATCGCCGGCATCGGCGGGGCCAAGCGCATCGTCGGCCGCGACGGCAGCCCGGCGCCGCTCGAAGACTTCGAGCGCGTGGTGCGCGTCAACCTGATCGGCACCTACAACATGATCCGGCTCGCCGCCGCACGCATGGTCGGCCTCGAACCGCTCGCCGACGGCGAACGCGGCGTGATGGTCAACACCGCTTCGGTCGCGGCCTACGACGGCCAGGTCGGCCAGGAGGCCTACGCGGCGTCCAAGGGCGGCGTGGTCAGCCTGACGCTGCCGCTGGCGCGTGACCTGGCGCAGTGGGGCGTGCGCGTGGTCACGCTGGCGCCGGGGCTGTTCGCCACGCCGCTGATGAAGGAACTGCCCGAGGCGGTGCAGCAGTCGCTGGCGGCCTCGATCCCGTTCCCGAAGCGGCTCGGCCACCCGGAAGAATTTGCGGCGCTGGCTGCCCACGTGGTGATCAACGGCCACCTCAACGGCGAGGTGATCCGGCTCGACGGCGCACTGCGCCTGGCGCCGCGCTGATGCCCGATCACCGGCTCGTCAGCCACGGCAAGCGGCCGCGCATGTTGAGCCAACGCAACAAATTCGACCGATCGGTCGGAAATACACCAATAGCCACCCTGGCCTTTCACCGGCACATTGCCGCCACCCGAGGAGACAAGATGAAAACCGTGTTCAAACAGATCGCCGCCGCCGCGCTGCTGACCCTGAGCGGCACCGCCGCGCTGGCCGACATCACCATCGGCGTGAGCCTGCCGCTGACCGGCCCGGCCAGCGGCCTGGGCATCCCGGCCAACAACGGCGTCAAGCTCTGGCCGACCCACATCGGCGGCGAGAAGCTCAACGTCGTCGTGCTCGACGACGCAACCGACCCGACCAAGGCGGTGCAGAACGCCAAGCGCTTCGTCAGCGACGACAAGGTCGACCTGGTGGTCGGCTCGGTGGCCACGCCGGCGGCGCTGGCGATGGCCGACACGGTGGCCGAATCGGGCACGCCGCACTTCATGCTGTCGCCCGCGGTGCTGCAGGCCGGCAAGGACGGCTGGGCCTTCCGCCTGCCGCAATCCAACGCCGTGATGTCGCACGCCATGCTCAAGCACATGAGCAAGCTGGGCGTGAAGACGGTCGGCTTCCTCGGCTACACCGACGCCTACGGCGAGAGCTGGCTGAAGGACTTCCAGGCCGAAGCCACCGCGATGGGGCTGCCGATCAAGATCGTCGCCACCGAGCGCTTCGCCCGCAGCGACACCGCCGTGACCGGCCAGGCGCTCAAGCTGGTTTCGGCCAACCCGGACGCGATGCTGATCGTGGCCTCCGGCTCGGGCGCGGCGATGCCGCACAAGGCGATCGTCGAACGCGGCTTCAAGGGCAAGATCTACCAGACCCACGCCGCCGCCACCCGCGACCTGATGCGCATCGGCGGCAAGGACGTCGAAGGCGCGTTCGTGGTCTCAGGCCCGGCGGTGGTGGCCGAGCAGCTGAGCGACGCCCATCCGTCCAAGAAGATCGCGCTCGAGTTCGTGCAGAAGTACGAGAAGGCCTACGGCGCCGGCTCGCGCAACCAGTTCGCCGGCCACGCGTATGACGCCGCCGTGGTGCTGGAGAAGATCGTGCCGATGGCGCTCAAGAAGGCCAAGCCGGGCACCAAGGAATTCCGCGCCGCGCTGAAGGAAGCCACCGAGACGATGGGCCGCACGGTCGTCGCGCACGGCGTGCTGAACTACACGAAGGACAACCACTGGGGCTTCACGACCGAGACCGGCGTGATCCTGAAGGTGGTCAACGGCGACTGGAAGGTCGAATAACACCATGGACTTCTCGATCGCCAGCATCCTGGCACTCGATGGTTTCACCAACGGCGCGATCTACGCGCTGCTGGCGATGGCCACGGTGCTGCTGTTCGCCGTGACACGGGTGATCTTCATCCCGCAGGGCGAGTTCGTGGCCTTCGGCGCGCTCACGCTCGCCATGCTGCAGATGGGCCAGGTGCCCGGCACGGTCTGGCTTCTGCTGATCATGGCGGGGCTGGCTGCGGCGACCGAGCTGTTCCACGGCCTGCGCCGCCGCCTGCCGGCGGCCAAGCTGGCCGGCGCGGTGCTGGCCACGCTGGCCTATCCGGTAGCGATCTCGCTGCTGGCGGGCTGGGCGGCGCCGCAGCAGCTGCCGCTGCTGCTGCAGGCGCTGCTGACGCTGGCGATCGTCACGCCGATGGGCTCGCTGCTGTATCGGCTGGCCTATGAATCGCTGGCCGATGCCACCGTGCTGGTGCTGCTGATCGTGTCGGTGGGCGTGCACTTCGCGCTGACCGGCCTGGGTCTGCTGTTCTTCGGCGCCGAGGGTTTCCGCAACCCGAGCTTCTGGGACGAGCGTTTCGCCGCCGGCCCGCTGATGCTGAGCGGCCAGACGCTGATCATCTTCCTGGCCTCGGGCGCGCTGATCGTGATGCTGTGGCTGTTCTTCGAGCGCTCGCTGTACGGCAAGGCGCTGCGCGCCACCGCGGTGAATCGCCTGGGCGCGCGGCTGATGGGCATCAAGACCACCGGCGCGGGCCGGCTCAGCTTCACGATGGCGGCCTTCATCGGCGCGCTGTCGGGCCTGCTGATCGGACCGACCACCACGATCTTCTACGACAGCGGTTTCCTGATCGGCCTCAAAGGCTTCGTCGCCGCGGTGTTTGCCGGGCTGTCGAGCTATCCGCTGGCGATGGTCGGCGCGCTCGGGGTGGGCGTGCTCGAGTCCTTCGGCTCGTTCTGGGCCAGTTCCTTCAAGGAGGTGATCGTGTTCACCTCGATCCTGCCGGTGCTGTTGTGGCGCAGCCTGCGCGATCCGCACACCGAGGAAGAGTGAGATGTTGATGACCCGCTCGCGCCTGTTCATCGCACTGGTGGTCCTGACGGCATTGCTGCCGCAGCTGCCGGTGCCCGAGTTCTGGATCACCCAGCTCAACTACATCGGCCTGTACGCCATCGTCTCGCTCGGCCTGGTGCTGCTGACCGGCGTGTCGGGGCTGACCTCGTTCGGCCAGGCGGCGTTTGTCGGCCTGGGCGCCTACACCACCGCCTACCTCACCACGCAGTGGGCGATGTCGCCGTGGCTGACGGTGTTCATCGGTGTCGGCATCACGGTGATCACCGCGCTGGTGCTGGCCGCGATCACCCTGCGCATGTCGGGCCACTACCTGCCGCTGGCGACGATCGCCTGGGCGCTGTCGCTGTACTACTCGATGTCGAACATGGAGTTCCTCGGCAAGTACGACGGCATCCTGGGCGTGCCGGCGATGAGCCTGTTCGGCTTCAGCCTGGCCTCGGGGCGCAGCTACTTCTACCTGATCTGGATCGTCGCGCTGCTCAGCGCGGTGGCGGTGATCCGTCTGCTCGATTCGCGCAGCGGCCGCGCCATCCGTGCGCTCAAGGGCGGCGTGACGATGGCCGAGGCGATGGGCATCTCGACCTACCGCTACAAGGTGCTGGCGTTCGTGCTGGCGGCGATCCTGGCCTCCCTCTCGGGCTGGCTCTTTGCGCACCTGCAGCGCACCGTCAACCCGTCGCCGTTTGCGCTCAGCAAGGGCATCGAGTACCTGTTCATGGCGGTGCTGGGCGGCATCGGCAACGTCTGGGGCGCCTTCACCGGCGCGGCGGTGGTCAAGCTGCTCGAAGACCAGCTGCAGGTGCTGCTGCCCCGGCTGATCGGCGGCAGCGGCAACTACGAGATCATCGTCTTCGGCATCGTGCTGGTGGTGGTGCTGAAGTACGCGCCGCAAGGCCTGTGGCCCTTCATCGAGCGGCTCGGCGCACGCTGGCTGCCGTCGAGCCAACGCGTGCGCGACTGGGATGGCGCCGCCCCGCTGCCCGAGCGCGACAAGCCCCAACCTGGCGAGCTGCTGCTCGACGTGCAGGCGGTGCGCAAGCAGTTCGGCGGGCTGGTGGCGGTCAACGACGTCAGCTTCTCGATCCGGGCCGGCGAGATCATGGGCCTGATCGGGCCCAACGGCGCCGGCAAGTCGACCACCTTCAACCTGATCACCGGCGTGCTGGGGCTGACCCGCGGCGAGGTGCTGTTCCGCGGCCAGAAGGTCGGCGGGCACAGCTCGCGCGAGATCGCCCGGCGCGGCATGTCGCGCACCTTCCAGCACGTCAAGATGCTGCCCGACATGACGGTGCTGGAGAACGTCGCGCTCGGCGGCTACCTGCGCAGCAAGAAGGGCGTGCTGGCGGCGATGCTGCGGCTCGACCGCGACGAAGAACGCGGCCTGTTCGCCGAGGCCGAACGCCAGCTGCAGCGCATCGGCATGGGCGCGCAGATGCACGAGCTGGCCGGCAACCTGGCACTGGGCCCGGCGCGGCTGATGGAGATCGCCCGCGCGCTGTGCACCGACCCGGCGCTGCTGCTGCTGGACGAGCCCGCCGCCGGCCTGCGCCACAAGGAAAAGCAGGCGCTGGCCGAGGTGCTCAAGCAGCTCAAGGCCGAAGGCATGAGCATCCTGCTGGTCGAACACGACATGGACTTCGTGATGAACCTGACCGACCGCATCGTGGTGATGGAGTTCGGCACCAAGCTGGTCGAAGGCACGCCGCTGGAGGTTCAAGAGAGCCCGCAAGTGCGCGCCGCTTACCTCGGGACGGAACACTGATGAACACGCCACAAGATCTGCTGTCCGTCAAAGACCTGCACGCCGGCTACGGCCGCGCCGAGGTGCTGTCGGGCCTGAATCTGCGCCTCGCCAAAGGCCAGGTCGTCACCGTGATCGGCCCCAATGGCGCCGGCAAGTCGACCACGCTGAACGCGCTGATGGGCGTGCTGCCGGCACGCGGCCAGCTGATGTTCGACGGCCAGAGCCTCGCCAACACCACGCTCGAAGAGCGCGTGATGATGGGCCTGGCGCTGGTGCCCGAAAAGCGCGAGCTGTTCTCGAGCATGACGGTCGAGGACAACCTGGTGCTCGGCGGCTTCCGCCAGATGCGGCTGCGCAACGCCCAGTGGCGCGACACGCTCGACGAGGTCTACACGCTGTTCCCGCGCATGAAGGAGCGCCGCCTGCAACTGTCGGGCACGCTGTCGGGCGGCGAGCGGCAGATGCTGGCGGTCGGCCGCGCGCTGATGAGCCGGCCCAAGCTGCTGATGCTCGACGAACCCAGCCTGGGGCTGGCGCCGCTGATCGTGCGCGAGATCTTCCGCATCATCTCCACGCTGCGCTCGACCGGCGTCAGCATCCTGCTGATCGAGCAGAACGCCCGCGCCGCGCTCGAGGTGGCCGATTACGGCTACGTGCTCGAAACCGGCTCGATCGCGCTCGAAGGGCCGGCCAGCGAGCTGGCGGTCGACGCGCGGGTGATCGAAACCTACCTCGGCGCGCAGAAAAAAGCCGCGGCCTGAGCGCCGCGTTCCATCACGTTCCATCACGCCGGACGGCGTGCGGACACGGGTCGGCACGGGCCGCCGCATGCAGACCCCGTCACCCGGAAGTTCACCATGACGACCTACACCCCCCCGCTCGAAGACTGGCGTTTCGTGATCGAACAGGTGCTTGATGCACCAGCCTCGTGGCGCGCGCAGCCGGCGTTTGCCGATCTGGATGCCGAGACCGCGGCCGAGGTGCTGGCACAAGGCGGGCGCTTCGCCGCCGAGGTGATCGCGCCGCTGAACGGCCCGGGCGATCGGCAAGGTTGCCGCTGGAGCCCCGACGACGGCGGCACGGTGCGCACGCCCGACGGTTATCCGGCCGCCTGGCAAGCGTTTGTCGACGGCGGCTGGCCGGCGCTGGCGTGTGACCCGGCGGTCGGCGGCCAGGGCCTGCCGCAGCTGCTGAATGCGGCGCTGTTCGAGATGCTCATCGCCGCCAACCACGCCTGGACGATGTACCCCGGCCTGCTGCACGGCGCCTACGAGGCGATCAAGGCGACCGCGACACCCGAGCTGCGCGAGCGTTATCTGTCGAAAGTGGTCAGCGGCGAGTGGCTGGCGACGATGAACCTGACCGAGCCGCAGGCCGGCAGCGACCTGGGCCTGATCCGCAGCAAGGCCGAGCCGCTCGACGGCACGCTGACCAGCGGCTCGCGCGTGGCGGTGAGCGGCAACAAGATCTTCATCTCCGGCGGCGATCAGGACATGACCGCCAACATCGTGCACCTGGTGCTGGCCCGCCTGCCCGATGCACCGGCCGGCACCAAGGGCCTGAGCCTGATCCTGGTACCCAAGTTCCTGCCCGACGGCACGCGCAACGCGGCCTGGTGCGACGGCATCGAACACAAGATGGGCATCCACGGCAGCTCGACCAGCCAGATGCGCTTCGAGCGCGCCACCGGCTGGCTGCTCGGCGAGCCGGGCACGGGGCTCGCGGCGATGTTCCTGATGATGAATTCGGCCCGGCTGCACGTGGCGATGCAGGGGCTGGCGCACCTCGAAGGCGCGACGCAGAAGGCGCTGGCCTACGCGCAGGAACGCGTGCAGTTGCGCGCACCCGGCCGGCCGGCCGATGCCATGCCATCCGGTGGAGCGAGCGGCGGGCCGGACCCGATCGTCTGGCACCCGGCCATGCGCCGCATCCTGCTGACGCTGCAGGCGCAGACCGAAGGCGCGCGCGTGCTGGCCGGCTGGATCGGCCTGCTGCTCGATGAATCCGAACAGCACCCCGAGCCCGCGCAGCGCGCGCGCGCCGCCGATCTGGTGGCGCTGCTGACGCCGGTCGCCAAGGCGTTTCTGACCGATCTCGGCCACCGCGGCGCCGACGATGCGCTGGGCGTGTTCGGCGGTTACGGCTACGTGCACGAATACGGCATCGAGCAGCAGGTGCGCGACAGCCGCATCGCGATGATCTACGAGGGCACGAATCAGATCCAGGCGATCGACCTGGTGATGCGCAAGTGGCTCGACACGCCGCGGCGCATCGAGGCGCTGCTCGACGAGATGGAAGCCGAGGCAGCCGCCTGCGAGGCGCGCGCGGATCTGGCGATCGAGGCCGCCGCCTTGCGCGAGCAGATCGCCGCGATCCGCCTGGCCGGCATCGACCTGCACGCCGCCCGCGCCCACGACGCGCAGGCCGTGCTGGCGGTCGCCGACGACGCGCTGCACGGCCTCGGCCACGCGCTGCTGGCCTGGGCCTGGGCGCGCATGGCGCGCTGCGCCGAGCGCCACCCCGACCCACGCGCGGCGCAGCGCAAGCGCGAGCTGTCGCGCTTTGGCCTCACCTGGCTGATGGACGATCAAGCCGGACGCTGGATGCGGCTGCGCCAGTGGCAGCGGCCGCTGCCCTGGGTGTTAGCCTGACGGGCATGTCGAAAAAGAATTCATCCTCCCGCCACGGACTGGACGAGGGCGTCTTGGGCGAGATCGTCGGTTACCAGGTGGTGCGCGCGCAGATCACCACCCACGCCCTGTTCATGCGGCACGTCGGCGATCCGCTCGACCTGCGGCCGGTCGAATATTCGCTGCTGCTGCTGCTGCAGGCCAACGAGCAGGTCACGCCCAAGCAGCTGGCGCAGACGCTGGTACTGACCGCGCCCAAGCTCACCATCCTGCTCGACCGCCTGCAGGAGCGCGGCCTGATCAACCGCGTGCGCAGCGACACCGACGGCCGCTCGCAGCACGTGCTGCTGACCGACGCCGGTGCCGAGCTGGCCCGGCAGGGCAGCGACACCGCGCGGCTGATCGAGATGAGCCTCGACGACGTGCTCAGCCCCGCCGAGCGCGCGATGCTGATGGAGCTGCTGAAGAAGGTGGCCGCCTCGCACCGCGGCTGAGGCCAGCCCTCGGGATTCAGACCGTCAGCAGATGCTGGCGGTAGTACAGCAGCTCGTCGATCGACTCGTGGATGTCGGCCAGCGCGGTGTGCTTCTGGTGCTTCTTGAAGCCGTCCATGATCTCCGGCTTCCAGCGCCGCGCCAGCTCCTTGAGCGTCGACACGTCGAGGTTGCGGTAGTGGAAGAACTCTTCCAGCCGGGGCATGTAGTTGGCCATGAAGCGGCGGTCCTGGCAGATGCTGTTGCCGCACATCGGCGAGGTCTTCTTGCTGACGTACTGCTTCAGGAACTCGATCATCTGATCCTGCGCCTGATCCTCGCCGATGGTCGAGGCCTTGACGCGCTCGGTCAGGCCGCTCTTGCCGTGGGTGCCACGGTTCCAGGCGTCCATGCGGTCGAGCACCTCGTCGCTCTGGTGCACCGCGATCACCGGGCCTTCGACGCGCACGGTCAGCTGGGCGTCGGTGACGACCACCGCGATCTCGATCACCCGATCGGTCATCGGGTCGAGACCGGTCATCTCCATGTCGATCCAGATCAGGTTCAGGTCATTGCGGGGCAGTTGCACGGGCTCGGTCATCGGTTCCTCCAGGGCGGGGCGCGATTCTCCCATGGGCTCTTGCGGGCACCCGGCCCGCCCGGGCCGTGACCATGGGCGAGAATGATTCGATGAGTTCTGCATTCCTGACGATCCTCTTTGCCGTCGCCCTGGTGCTGATGCTGGGTCTGCGCCTTTGGCTGATCAGCCGCCAGATCCGCCACGTGGCGCAGCATCGCGGCGCGGTGCCGCCGGCGTTCGTCGGCGTGGTGAGCCTGTCATCGCACCAGAAGGCCGCCGACTACACCATCGCGCGCCAGCGTTTCGAGCTGCTGACCACCGCCTGGAGCGCCGCGGCGCTGGTCGGCTGGACGCTGCTGGGCGGGCTCGACACCCTCAACGCCTGGATGCTCGACACGGTCCGGCCGGCCTGGGGCGACATGGCCTATCAGCTCGGCCTGCTGCTGGGCGTCACGCTGATCGGCGCGGCGCTCGACCTGCCGTTCGACCTGTGGCGCACCTTCCGCATCGAGCAGCGCTTCGGCTTCAACCGCATGACGCCCGGCCTGTGGCTGCGCGACCTGCTGGTCAGCGGCACGGTGGGCCTGGTCATCACGCTGCCGCTGGTGGCGGCGCTGCTGTGGCTGATGGCCAGCGCCGGCAGCCTCTGGTGGCTGTGGGCGTTTGCGCTGCTGGCGGCCTTCACGCTGCTGATGCAGGTGCTCTACCCGACGGTGATCGCGCCACTGTTCAACAAGTTCGAGCCGCTCGCCGACACCGCGATGGTGCAGCGCGTGCAGGCGCTGATGCAGCGCTGCGGCTTCAAGGCCCAGGGCCTGTACGTGATGGACGGCAGCAAGCGCTCGGCGCACGCCAACGCCTACTTCACCGGCTTCGGCGCGAGCAAGCGGGTGGTGTTCTTCGACACCCTGCTCAAGCGCCTGTCGCCCGAGGAGATCGAGGCGGTGCTGGCGCACGAGCTCGGCCACTTCCACCACCGCCACGTGCCCAAGCGCATCGCCACCGTGATGGCGGTGTGGCTGTTCAGCCTGGCGCTGCTGGGCTGGCTGATGGGCCAGCCGGCGTTCTACGTCGGCCTGGGCGTGACACCCGACATCCTGGCGCCCAACCACGGCCTGGCGCTGGTGCTGCTGATGATGGTCGGCCCGGTGTTCAGCTTCTTCGTCACGCCGCTGACGGCGGCGCTGTCGCGCCGCCACGAGTTCGAGGCCGACGCCTACGCCTGCGCCCAGACCCGCGCGCAAGACCTGTCGGGCGCGCTGCTCAAGCTCTACGAAGACAACGCCAGCACGCTCACGCCCGATCCGATCTACGTGCGCGTGCACTACTCGCACCCGCCGGCCAGCGAGCGGCTCGCCGCCCTGCCCGGCCACTGACGCCTCGATGACCCAACACGCAGAACTCGACATCGGCCTGATCGTGGCCGGACATGGGCGCCACTACGTGGTGATGACGCCCGAAGGCCGCGAGGTGATCTGCCAGCCGCGCGGCAAGAAAAGCCAGGTGGTGGTGGGCGATCGGGTGCGCTGGCAGGTGACCGACAGCCGCGGCGACGCCGGCGTGATCGAGGCCATGGAGCCGCGCCGCAACCTGCTCTACCGCCAGGACGAGTGGAAGACCAAGTCGTTTGCCGCCAACCTGGATCGCCTGCTGGTGCTGGTCGCCGCCGAGCCGGTGTTCAGCGAAAGCCAGCTCAGCCGCGCCCTGATCGCCGCCGAGGAGGCGCGCATCGAGGTCCTGATCCTGCTCAACAAGGTCGACCTGGAGCCGGCGGCCAGCCTGGCGCGCGAGCGCCTGGCGCCGTACCGGGCGATGGGTTACGAGGTGCTCGAGGTGGCGCTGAAGGCGCGCAGCGAGGCCGGTCTGAAGAGCGCGGACGCCGACCCGCTGCGCAGCCACCGCGATGCGGCGCTGGCGATGCTGACGCCGCGTCTGGCCAAAGGTTCGACGCTGGTGCTGGGGCCGTCGGGCACCGGCAAGAGCACGCTCGTCAACCTGCTGGTGCCGCAGGCCCAGGCGGCCACCGCCGAGATCTCGACCGCGCTCAACTCCGGACGTCACACCACCACGCACACGCGCTGGTACTGGCTCGACGGCGGGCGCGAGGGCGCGCTGATCGACTCGCCGGGATTCCAGGAGTTCGGCATCCAGCACATCCAGCGGCCGGATCTGGCGCACTGGATGCCCGACCTGCGTGCCCACCTCGGCCACTGCCGTTTCGCCAACTGCAGCCACACCCACGAGCCCGACTGCGGCGTGCTGGCCGCGCTCGAGCGCGGCGAGATCGCCGCCAACCGCTACCGGATCTACCAGGAACTCGGCGCCGAGCTCGACCGCCGCGGCTGACTCACTGCAGCAAGGCGCCCTCGGCCGCGCGCAGCATGCAGCTGCGCAGCGTGTGCACGGTTTCGGAGTCGAGCCGCCAGCTCTGCCAGAACAGCGGCACGTCCAGGCTGTGGCCGGGGCTCAGGTCGACCAGCCGGCCGCTGGCCAGATCGTCGGCCACCAGCGGCAGCGGGTGCAGGCCCCAGCCCAGGCCGGCGCGGGCGGCGTCGAGAAACGCATGCGTCGACGGCAGCCACCAGACCGGCGGGTGCGGATCGGCATCCCCCAGCAGCTCGTTCAGGAACCGGTGCTGGAGCTGATCCTTCTGATTGAAGACCAGCATCGGCGCCTCGCTGAATGCGGCCTGCAGATCGCGCGCTTCGAAATAGCGTTTCGCGAACTCGGGGCTGGCGGCGGCGCAGTAGCGCATCGAGCCGAGCGGGTCGACCCTGCAGCCGGCCACCGGCTCCGACGCCGCCGTCACCGCGGCGAACACCGTGCCCGAGCGCAGCCACTCGCGGGTGTGGTCCTGATCGTCGACGTGCAGCGCCACCGTGTCGCCGCTGCGGGCATGGAAATCGGCCAGCGCCGGGATCACCCAGGTCGCCAGGCTGTCGGCGTTGACCGCCACCCGGATGCTGCGACCACGCCGCGAGGCGGCATCACCGAGCGGCTGCAGATCGCGCGCCAGATCGGCCTCGAGCACCTCGATCTGCAAAAAATGCAAATAGAGCCGCGCGCCTTCTTCGGTGGCGGTGACGGGCGAGGTGCGCACCAGCAGCACGCAGCCCAGGCGCTCTTCGAGCGCGCGGATGCGCTGCGACACCGCCGACGGCGTGACATGCATCTGCCGGGCGGCGCGTTCGAAGCTGCCTTCCCGCAGGACCGCGGCCAGTGCGCGCAAGGCTTGGAGGTCCAACATCATTTAGTTCCTCTAATCTTTTTGCAGATGGTTTAGCTGCACTTCATTTTATGCCCGCAGTCGGATGGCGTGCCGATCGCGGTCGGCGCCGGCGGTCTGTTGCGGCGCCGAGCCGCAAGCTCCGGTTCAGGCGCTCAGGTGCGTGTCGGCACCAGCTGCGCGCCCAGCGCCTCGCGCTCGTCGAACACGAAACAGCTGCCGCGCCAGCCCGGCGCGCCGTCGGTCAGCTCGAAATACTTGAGGATGCCGCCTTCGAGCTGGTAGACGTTGTCGAGCCCCTGCGCCTGCAGGTAGATGCCGGCCTTCTCGCAGCGGATGCCGCCGGTGCAGAAGCTCACCACCGTCTTGCCTTCGAGCTGCGCGCGGTGCGCCTGCACGGCGGCCGGAAACTCGCTGAACTTGCCGATGCGCCAGTCGATCGCGCCCTCGAAGGTGCCGTGGTCGACCTCGAAGGCGTTGCGGGTGTCGAGCGTCACGACCGGCCGGCCGGCGTCGTCGTGGCCCTGCGCCAGCCAGCGCGCCAGCACCTGCGGCGCCACGCTGGGTGCGCGGCCGGCTTCGGGGCGGATCGCCGGCTCGTTCATGCGGATGATCTCGCGCTTGAGCTTGACGTTCATGCGCTTGAACGGCACCGCCTCGCTCCAGCTTTCCTTGGGCGCCAGATCGGCCAAGCGCGGATCGAAACGCAGGTAGTCGATGAAGGCCCGCGCGCCGGCCTCGGGCCCGGCGACGAAGAGGTTGATGCCCTCCTCGGCCAGCAGCACGGTGCCCTTGAGGCGGCAGGCGTTGGCCTGGCCCTGGATCTGCGCACGCAGCGTGGCGGCGTCGGCCAGGGTGACGAACTTGTAGGACGAGAGGTTGAGGATGGGCGGTTTCACGCCGGCGATTGTAAAAAGACCTGCGTCAAAGCCCGAAAACGCCCTCCCTACAATCTGGCGATGAGTTTTGTCCACCTGCGCACCCACACCGAATACTCCGTCGTCGACGGCACCTTGCGGATCGACGAGATCGTCAAGACCGCGGCCAAGGATGGCCAGCCGGCGCTGGCGATCACCGACCTGGCCAACCTGTTCGGCGCGATCAAGTTCTACAAGGAAGCGAACAAGCGGGGCGTCAAGCCGATCATCGGCGCCGACATCTGGCTCGAACCCGAAGGCATCGGCGCCGCCGGCGAGGTGCGCCCCGCCACACGGCTGCTGCTGCTGGTGCAGAACGAGCCCGGTTATCTGAACCTGTGCGAGATCCTGTCGCGCGCCTGGGTGCAGAACGTGCAGCGCAACCAGGCGTGGGTGAAGTGGGAGTGGCTGGACGAACTCAACGGCGGCCTGATCGCGCTGTCGGGCGGGCTGATGGGCTGCGTCGGCCAGTCGCTGGCGCAGGGCGACACGGTGCGAGCGGCCGAGCTGGCGCGCAAGCTGGCGGCGATCTTCCCGCGCCGTTTCTATCTGGAGGTGCAGCGCGCCGGCCTGCCCGGCCACGATGCGCTGGTGCTCGCCACCGTGCCGCTGGCCGCGCAGCTGCAGCTGCCGGTGGTGGCCACGCACCCGATCCAGTATCTGGCGCCCGATGATTTCGACGCCCACGAGGCGCGCGTGTGCGTGGCCGAGGGCGAGACCATCGCCAACCCGAAGCGCCCGCGGCGCTTTGGCCGCGACCAGCATTTCAAGACCCAGGCCGAGATGGAGGCGCTGTTTGCCGACGTGCCCACCGCGCTGGCCAACACGCTGGAGATCGCCCGCCGCTGCAGCCTGCGGCTGGTGCTGGGCAAGCCGCAGCTGCCGAACTTTCCGACGCCGACGCTGGCCGACGGCTCGTCGATGCCGATGGAGGACTACTTCCGCCAGCTGTCGTACGAGGGGCTGGAGGAGCGGCTGGCGCTGCTGTATCCGAAACCGGAAAAACGCGACGCCGAGCGGGCGCGCTATCTGGAGCGGCTCGAATTCGAGCTGACCACCATCCTGAAGATGGGCTTTCCGGGCTACTTCCTGATCGTGTCGGACTTCATCCGCTGGGCCAAGGCCAACGGCTGCCCGGTCGGGCCGGGCCGGGGTTCGGGCGCGGGCTCGCTGGTGGCCTACGTGCTGTCGATCACCGACCTCGACCCGCTGCACTACAACCTGCTGTTCGAGCGTTTCCTGAACCCCGAGCGGGTGTCGATGCCCGACTTCGACATCGACTTCTGCCAGGGCAACCGCGACCGCGTGATCGACTACGTGAAAGATCGTTACGGCCGCCCGGCCGTGAGCCAGATCGCCACCTTCGGCACGATGGCGGCCAAGGCGGCGCTGCGCGACATCGGCCGCGTGCTGGGCATGGGCTACGGCCACGTCGACTCGATCGCCAAGCTGATCCCCGCGCCGCCGGGCAAGAGCGTGACGCTGGCGCGTGTGCCCGAGAAGGCCGAGGACCGCGACGGCGGCGTGATCTACGCCCGCCTCGAAGCACCCGAACTGGAAGAGCGCGAGAAGAACGAAGAAGAAGTCGCCGAGCTGCTGAGCCTGGCGATGCGCGTCGAGGGCATGGTGCGCAACATCGGCATGCACGCCGGCGGCGTGCTGATCGCGCCGGGCAAGATCACCGACTTCTGCCCGCTCTACCAGCAGCCCGGCAGCGATTCGGCGGTCAGCCAGTACGACAAGGACGACGTCGAGGCGATCGGCCTGGTCAAGTTCGACTTCCTGGGCCTGGCGACGCTGACGATCCTGGAGCTGGCCAAGGAATTCATCGTCGCGCGCCACGAGAACCGCAAGGATTTCGCCTTCGAGACCATCCCGCTCGACGACGCGGCGGTCTACAAGCTGTTTTCGGATGGGCTGACCGAGGCGGTGTTCCAGTTCGAATCGGGCGGCATGCAGCGCATGCTGAAGGACGCAAAGCCGAGCCGGCTGGAAGACCTGATCGCCTTGAACGCGCTCTATCGCCCCGGCCCGATGGACCTGATCCCGAGCTTCGTCGCGCGCAAGCACGGCAAGGAGCCGGTGGAGTATCCGCACCCGATGGTCGAATGGGTGCTGTCGGAGACCTACGGGATCATGGTCTACCAGGAGCAGGTGATGCAGACCGCCCAGGTGCTGGGCGGCTACAGCCTGGGCGGCGCCGACATGCTGCGCCGGGCGATGGGCAAGAAGAAGGCCGAGGAGATGGCCGAGCACCGCGCCATCTTCCGCAAGGGTGCGGCGGGCAACAACATCAGCCAGGACAAGGCCGACGAGATCTTCGACCTGATGGAGAAGTTCGCGGGCTACGGCTTCAACAAGTCGCACGCCGCCGCCTACTCGCTGCTGGCGTATCACACGGCCTGGATCAAGGTGCACCACACGGCCGAGTTCTTCGCGGCCAACATGACGATCGAGCTCGACGACACCGACAAGCTGCGGGTGCTGCGTCAGGATGCGCTGAAGTTCGGCGTGCAGTTCGAGTCGCCGGATGTCAACGTGGGCGTCTACCGCTTCGAGCCCGCACCGGGCAAGGCCGGCAACAAGCTGATCCGCTACGGGCTGGGCGCGATCAAGGGCACCGGCCAGGGCGCGATCGAGGCCATCATCGCCGCGCGCAACGAGGGCGGGCCGTTCCGCTCGATCTTCGATTTTTGTGCCCGGGTCGACCGCAAGAGCATCAACAAGCGCGTGATCGAGGCGCTGGTCAAGGCCGGCGCCTTCGACAAGCTGCACCCCAAGGGCCTCGACGGCCGCGCCGAGCTGCTGGCCAGCGTCGGCCTGGCGCTCGAATACGCCGGCACCCAGGCCGCCCACGCCGATCAGAGCGGGCTGTTCGACTTCGGTGGCGGCGACGACCACGGCAGCTCGACCCGCGAGCCCGACTACGTGGCCGCCGAGACCTGGGACGTCAAGCAGCGGCTGTCGCACGAGAAGATCGCGATCGGCTATTTCCTGTCCGGCCACCTGTTCGACCAGGTGGCGGCCGAGGTGCGCCAGTTCGCCAAGCGCCGCATCGAGGACCTGTCCGACAGCCGCGATCCGCAGACGCTGGCGGGCATCGTCACCGACCTGCGCATCGTCAACGGCCACCGCGGCAAGGTGGCGATCTTCAAGCTCGACGACAAGACCGCCGCGATCGAGGCGGTGGTGGCCGAGGAACTGCTCAACGCCAACGCCGCGCTGCTCAAGGATGACGAGCTGCTGATCCTGCAAGGCAAGGCGCAGCCCGACCGTTTCAGCGGCGGCGTGCGTTTCAACGTGATCCAGATCCTCGACCTGCCCACCGCCCGCTGCCGCCACGGCCGCTACCTGCGCGTGCCGGCCACCGACAACCTGCCGCCGGTGGATCAGGTGCTGCGCGACTTTCCGGCCAGGAGCATCAGCACCGAACACGGCGAGCTGGTGCAGGGCGTGCCGATCCGGCTGGTGGTCGAGCGGGAATCCGCCTGCGGCGAGGTCGATCTCGGCGAAGCCGCGCGCTTCTATCCCAGCGACGAGGCGCTCAAGCTCTGGCAGGTGGGCAGCCAGGGCAAGGCCCGGCTGGTCTACAGCGAAGAACAGGCCTGAAGCCCGAAATGCAAAAAGACGCATGCAGCGGCCCGAGGCCTGGCGTCAAGGGCAGATACACGCTGATACCCCTACACGTCATCCCGCCCTGACACTGCACCGTTGTCAGTGCGAGGCCGATCGGGCCTTTGGAGTCAAACGATGAAACGATGGATCAGGTCCGCTCTCGCGGTGGTGATGTTCAGTGCCGCAGCGGCCAGTAAGGCCGGCCCGGATGTGGGAGTCTCGATCGAGATCAGCCAACCCGGCGTGTTCGGTCGAGTCGACATCGGTCGTTTCCCCCAACCCCAGGTGGTGGTGCAGCAACCGGTGATCGTGATGCCGCCACCGCGCACGGTGGTGGTTCGGCAGGATCCGGTCTACCTGTGGGTGCCCTACGAGCATCGGCGCAACTGGCGTCGCCACTGTTCGCGTTACGACGCCTGCGGCGTGCCGGTCTACTTCGTCCAGCACACGTGGTACGACAAGCACGTGCGACATGGCCGTGACCACGGCCGCGACGACCGGCGAGACAACCGCCGTGACGATTGGCGAGATGACCGCCGGGATGACCGACGTGACGATCGCCGCGATGACCGACGTGACGGCCGTGACGACTGGCGCGAGCGTGGTCACGGCAATGACAATGGCCGCGGCCACGGCCACGGACGCGGCCACGACTGAAAACCGCCGCTTCGGCGCCGATCCAAGGCCATGGTTCAAGCAGGGTGAGATGGCTAGACTGCACGCATGAGTGCAGCCCTGCCACCTCGCACCATCGATTCGGATGCACCCGCTGCCGCAAGCGGCACGGTCGGGCTGCTGCTGACAGGCGGCGGCGCACGGGCGGCCTATCAGGTCGGTGTCCTGAAGTCGATTGCCCGCATCGCCCGCGACTGCGGCGCAGCCGACGTCAATCCGTTTCAGGTCATCACCGGCACCTCGGCAGGCGCGATCAACGCCGCTGCGCTGGCCTGCCAAGCCGACCATTTCCAGGGGGCCGTGCTGGAAATCGCCGACGTCTGGCGGCACATGCATGCGGCGCAGGTCTACCGGGCCGATTCGCTGTCGATGATCCGCACCGGCGCGCCGTGGCTGACGATGATGTCGATCGGCTGGGCCGTCAACCGCTGGCGGCGCATCAAGCCGAAATCCCTGCTCGACAACAGTCCGCTGCAGGCGCTGCTGCACCGGCTGGTGCAGTTCGAGCGCCTGCCGATGCTGATGGCGCAAGGCCATCTGCGGGCGCTGGCCGTCACGGCATCGAGCTACAGCAGCGGCCAGCACGTCACCTTCTACGAATGCGAGGACGACCTGCCACCCTGGACCCGCTCGCAGCGCATCGCCGTGCGCGCCACGCTCAGCACCCAGCACCTGCTGGCGTCGGCGGCGATTCCGTTCGTCTTCCCGGCCGTCAACCTGCCGCTGGTCGACGACACCGAGTGGTTCGGCGACGGCTCGATGCGACAGGCTGCGCCGATCTCGCCGGCCGTGCACCTGGGGGCCGAGCGGGTGCTGATCATCGGCGCGGGCCGCATGCACGAACCGCCCGGGCGCCGCACCGAGAGCAACGGCTACCCGAGCGTGGCGCAGATTGCCGGCCATGCACTGTCGAACATCTTCCTGGACGCGCTGGCGGTCGACATCGAACGGCTGCAGCGCATCAACGCCACGCTGCGACTGCTGTCGCCCGAAGCGCGGGCACGCACACCGCTGCGGCCGATCGAGGCGCTGGTGATCTCGCCCAGCCAGCGCCTCGACGACCTGGCCGCCCAGCACATCGACGCCTTGCCGGTGGCCGTGCGCACGCTCTTGCGTGCGGTGGGCGTCAGCGGCCAGGGCGTCATGGCACGCGGCGGTGCCCTGGCCAGCTATCTGCTGTTCGAATCGGACTACACGAAGGCCCTGATGGCGCTGGGCGTGGCCGACACCCAGGCCCGCCGTCAGGACGTGATCGACTTCTTCGGCTGGCGCAGCGCACTCGGCCAGAACACTGCACGCCAGCTGGCGTCGGCCTGAGCGCCGCCCGCCTGGCCGTCTGGCCGCAGTGCCGGCCTACTTGTCCTTGACGGCCTTGTCGGCCTTGGCCACGACACCCGGCTTGGCCGCCGTGGCTGCCGCGGCGAATGCCGATCCGTTGACGGTCAGGCCGGCTTCCGAAAACCGGGCCGCATTGCCCGGCCCGACACCCTTGACGCGGCCGATGAAGTCGTCCCAGCTCTTGAAATCCGACTTCTTGCGCTCGTCGAGGATCTTGCCCGACATCGCCGGCCCGATGCCCTTGACCGCCTCGAGTTCGGCCTGATTGGCCTTGTTGACATCGGCGGCGGCAAAAGTCGCCGCGGCGCACAAGGCCAGGAAAAACGACAGCACGAGCTTGAACATGACAGTACCCCCGAATGGCAGCGACGCGGCAGCTGTCTCATGAGCTGTCCGGCCGCCCGACGCCCGCAAGCGGTTTGCGGAACCCGCGGCACCCGACGGATGCCACGCGATCAAAGATAGTCGGGCGCGCGCCGGCGGACATCCCTCTGAAGGGTCACACCGATGGGGGCACCCGTTGGGGCGAGTGACAGGCCGGCCAGAGTGTGGTGAGGGCCTCGTGTGCAGGCCGGGGAACACCCCCGCGCCACCCCGGAGCCGCAAGGGTCAAATGGTAAAGTTGGCCGATGAATTCACGTCCTCTGATCATTCGTCTGCGCAATTGGGTGGGCGACGTGATCCTCGGCGTACCCGCGCTGCAACTGCTGCAATCCCACGGATACGCCCCCCAGCTGGTCGGCAAGGGCTGGGCCAAGGCGCTGCTGGCCGGCCACGGCTGGCCCACCCACAGCCGCCCGGCCACCTTGCGCGAGCGTGTGCAGCAGCTGCGCGAGCTGCGCCGCCAGGCCCGGGCGATCGACAGCGGTTTCGACCGCCGCGAAAACGCGCTGGTGCTGCCGACCTCGTTCTCCGGCGCGCTCGAGATGCGGCTGGCCGGCCTGCGGGCGGTCGGTTATGCGCAGGAGGCGCGCGGCATCCTGCTTGCGCGCAGCGAGCCGATCACCTACGGCGGCCACGCGCTCACCAGCTACTGGGAACTGGCCTGCCGCTTCCTGCACATCGACGCACTACCGCCAGCCACGATCGATCTGAAGACCCTGCCGGCCGACCAGCAGCAGGCCGATGCGCTGCTCGCCGGCCACGGCCTGCGCCCCGGCTTCGTCGTGATCTGCCCGTTCGCCGGTGGCCAGTTCGAGAAGCAGGACAAGACCTGGCCGGCCTTCCCCGCGTTCACCCAGGCGCTGCTGCAGCGCGGCCACCAGGTGATCGCCTGCCCCGGGCCGGACGAGGATCGCATCATCTCCGAGCAGCATCCGGGCGTGAAACTGCTGCCCGGCGTCAAGCTGGGTGTCTACGGCGGCCTGCTGCGGCGCGCGGCGCTGGTGGTGTCCAACGACACCGGGCCGGCGCACCTGGCCGCCGCCGTCGGCGCGCCGGTGCTGAGCGTGCTCGGGCCGACCAAGCCGGAGCAATGGGCGCCCTGGGGGCCGACCGTGACGGTGGTGCGCCGCTGGCCCGACTGGCCGACGGTCGACGAAGTGCTCTCCCGCGTCGACGACCGGCTCGCAGCCTGACCCCGCGGTGACGACGCTGCAGCACATCGGCCTGGGGCTGGGCCGCATCCGCCATTGGCATGACGGGCTGGGCGAGTTCTCGCGCCAGCTCACGCTCGCGCTGGCGCAGCAGGCCCCACGGCTGCGCGAGGAGCACGGCATCCGCTTCCACGTCCACCTGCCGCGTGCGTACCACGGCGAATTCGGCGATGCGGTCGGCTACCTCGACACCCACACCACGCAGCGCTGGCTGCACCTGCGCACGCAGCGCTTTGCGCTGTGGCACACCTTCCACCAGCACAACCGGCTGCGCGCACCGCTGGGCACGCAGCGCCGCATCGAGACCGTGCACGACCTGAACTTCCTGCACACCAAGAGCGGCACCAAGCTGGCGCGCTACCGCGAGCGCATGCGTGACCGGCTGGCGCACGCCGACGCCACGATCGCGATCACCCACCATGTGGCCGGCGACATCGAACGCGAACTGGGCCCGCTGCGCACCGCGCCGCAGGTCATCCACAACGGCGCCACCGACCTGACGCGCTCGCCGCAACAGCCGCTCGACGGCCTGGCCGATCGGCCCTTCCTGCTGCACATCAGCCGCATGGCGCCGACCAAGAACATCGCCGCGCTGCTCGACCTGGCCGCCGCCTGGCCCGAACAGCGCATCGTGCTGGCCGGCGCGACCAGTCCGTACAGCACCGAAGTGCAGCAGCAGGTTGCGGCCCGTGCGCTCGGCAACGTCGTCATCCGGCTCGACATCAGCGAGGCGCAGAAGGCCTGGCTGTATGCGCACTGCACCGGTTTCCTGTTCCCGTCGCTGGCCGAGGGTTTCGGCTTGCCGCCGATCGAGGCGATGCACTTCGGCAAGCCGGTGTTCCTGTCGCGGCTGACCTCGCTGCCCGAGGTGGGCGGCGACGTGGCGCACTATTTCGACCGCTTCGACGGTGCGCAGATGCGCTCGGTCGTCGAGGCCGGGCTGGCGGCCGATCGGCAACCCGGACGCGCCGCGGCCATCGCCGCCCATGCCCGCGGCTTCTCGTGGCAGCGCTGCGCGGACGCGCACATCGCCCTGTATTGCCGCCTGCTGGCCCGCTGAGGCGACCGATGCTGCACCTGCCCGACGTCACCCTCGCCTGCGTGGACACCCGCACGCCCGCGCTCGCCCTGGCGGCCATGCAGCACTGCATGTCGCAGGTGCGCTTTGCCCGCGCCCTGCTTTTCACCAGTCCCGACTGGCTGGCGCGCATGCCGCCGGACATCACCGCCGTGCCGCTGGAAATCGACTCGGTGGCGGCCTACTCGCAGTTCATGCTGCAGGGGCTGGATGCGCACATCGGCACCCGCCACGTGCTGGTCGTGCAGTGGGATGGCTACGTGCTCGACGCCACACGATGGCAGCCCGAGTTCCTCGATTGCGACTACATCGGCGCCCCCCTGCGCGGCGAGCCGCCCGAGCGCAGCGTGGGCAACGGCGGCTTCTCGCTGCGATCGAAGAAATTGCTGCGCGCGATGCACGACCCGGCGATGGTGATCCGCCACCCCGAGGACATCTGCATCTGCCACGACAACCGCGAGCGTCTGATGCGCGACCACGGCATCCGCTTTGCCGAACCCGGACTGGCGGCCCGTTTTGCCTACGAACGACTGGCGCCTGACGGGCCGACGTTCGGGTTTCACGGGTTGTTCAACATGCACCAGGTGCTGGCACCAGCCGCGCTGCATCGACTGATCTGCGACCTGCCCGATTCATTCGGACGCGGACTGGATGCCCACGACCTGTGCCGCAGCCTGATTGCATCGAATCGACTCGACACGGCGGCCGAGATACTTGGCAAGCGCAAGCGCCTGGGCATGCGGGATCGACGCACGCTGCGGCTGCACGTGCAGATGGCGTGGGCGCGTCTGTTCAACCGCCCGTAGTCGTCGCGTCGGCGCACAGGTGCTGTCCGATCGGCAAGGCATGTGCGGCCGGGTCAACCGGCCAAGACCATCAGGCCTGTCGCATCGGGGGCGGATTGAACCCAGGCCAGACCGGTGAGGTTTTTCCTCTGCTCGGCCGACAACTGAGCGTGAATCCGATTGCGCCGTGCGGCACCTGCATGTGCCGCAAACATCAGCGCGAGCGTCTCGCCGAAATAGAAACACAAACCGCCTGCCGCCAGAAGACTGGCCTCGAGGTTGTATTGACTGCCCTCCACCACGCGGCATTGCGCCGGCAGGTGCCCACGCTTCTCAGGCACAGGGTGACGAACCACCAACACCGCCGGATGAGGCAGGTGAAGGCGCTCGATGATGTCTCCGACCTGCAAGCCCGGCGACTCGACAAACACGTGCGCAATCCCGCTCAGGGGCAGCACGGGTCGATCAGACATGGCGACCAGATCATTCAGTCGAGTGCCGCGCTCAATGTTGAAACCATCGAGCCACGCCGGCAGATCCTTGAACTCGGCAAACGTGTGATAAGCGAGTCGGCCAGGTTGAATCGGCAGATCAAAATTGCGCGGCATTCGACGATGGGTATCCAGGCCATCATCCAGATACGCCAGTCGTCGAGCATGATCGCGGCTCCAGACCACACGCCGATTGAATCGATCGTGCGGCAGGTACAGGGTATGCACGACGCCCGTCTTCACGAGAGCACGCAACAGACGCAGAGTCCAGATATTGATCGGCAGATGCCAGACCCGCTTCAGGTGCCGTGTCGAAAACCGCCATGGCTCGTGGAGCACGATTGCCGGTCGATCCTGCCCGGCATGTACACCGTGCACTGCCACGGTGTAATTGACCAGATTGGTACAGATCAGGACATCGAGCATGCCGGCCGTTCGCCCAGAGTAGTTCGATGCGGCGGGCTAGACATTCATTCCGTCCTGAGATCGCGCACGGGCGGCGTGCCATTCCTCGGCCATGTCGGCATCGACATAATCCTTGAAACAGGGCGTTCCCAATGTGTAGTGCAGCAACTTGGCGTCGGCATTGTCTTCGTATTCGGTCGTCAGCCAATTCCATTCGACGGGCAGCGCTCCGATGTCGGCATCGCCCAGCCAACTGAAGCGATGCAGGAATGCGCCCGTCTGGCCCATCACGAACTCGGGTGTCAGCATTCGATGCTTGGCATGACCGCAATTCCAGAGCACCACGCTCGACCAGTTCTTGCGCGGGTAATTCTGGTTCTTGTTACCGAGATACTTGGTCGTGGCCTTGGTCTGGTAACTGTGCTGCACGACCTGTACGGCCTTGCTCTCGTCACGCAAGTTCCACAGTTCGGCAATGTCCGATCGGCAGACCATGTCGCCGTCCGCAAAAATCGCCCAACCTTCGAATTCGCACAGATGCGGGGTCAGGAACCTCGAATAGATAAAGGTATTGCTGCCATCGTTGTGTGTTTCTTTGTATCGCGGCAATGACTGCAGCACCAACGGAGTGAAGGCCACAGGAACCGACGCCGACTCCAGAACGCTCTGGCAGAACGTGTGGTAGGCCACGGCCTCCCGCGGATCGAAACCGACAAATAATCTGATCACTCGCCTAACTCCTGAGTCAATGACCGTGGGCCAGATCTGCTGCACCCGAACCTGATCCAAGACTTTACCCCGCTTCTCGACACCGGACGCGACTTGGCGCAAACGGGTTGTTCATGGATGCTTCGATCGATAATCGCGCGGTCTGCAGCTGATGCGCCATCGCGTGCGGATGACGGGACAACCGCAGCCAATGAGGACTTGATGACATCACCCGAGCCGAACTACCCCGCAGGTGTGAGCCTGGAAAGCAGGCCATGCCCGAACGGATGCGAACCGGCCGACCAATCCGTGCTCGTCGGGCAGGACAGGATTCACGGCATCCCGGGCCGATTCACGGTGGTGCGCTGCCAGCACTGCGGCTTGATGCGGACAGATCCGCGCCCGACACCGCAGACGATCGGCGCGTACTACCCAGCTGACTACGCCCCACACCGCGCGGTGGATGCAGTGTCCAAGCCCAAGGTCAGGAAGTGGCGTCACCGGTTCAAGGACAAGATCGCCAGGTTGCTGGGTCGCGATGTCCGGCGACTGCCACCGATCGAGCCCGGCCACATGCTGGAGATCGGCTGTGCTTCGGGGGCCTATCTCAAGGAGATGCGCGCGCAAGGATGGTCTGTCGAGGGCATCGAATACTCGGATGCGGCAGCTCAAAGCGCTCGTGAAATGGGGATCCATGTTCAGACCGCGAGCGTCGAGACGGCCCGCGACCCTGAGCGAACGGCGGATGTCGCCACCGCATGGATGGTGCTGGAACACCTTCATGACCCGGTTCAGGCGCTGGTGAAGATTCGTCGATGGCTCAAACCGGACGGATATCTGGTGGGCGTGGTCCCTGACGCGAATGCCTTGGACCGCAGGCTGTTTGGTGAACTCTGGTACGCACTGCAACTGCCGTCGCACCTCTATCACTACACCCCGGCCACGCTCAGGCAAGTCCTGGACACAGCCGGATGGGAACTCGTCCAGACCCGGTGGCAACCGAACGAACGCAACCTTCTCATCAGCCTGGAGTGGTGGCTGGCGGGCCGGAATCGGCCGACCGCAAAAAAATGTCTTCTCTGGCTGAAGGAGGCGCGTGGTGCACGCAGATTGCGACGCTGGCTGGCGTGGACCCTGGGCGTCACGCACCAGAGCGGCCGCATGGAGTTCTGGGCTCGGCCCAAGCGCACGCAGGATCGTGAGGCCAAGGCTTGAGTCGCATCGAATGGTGGCCACACACCACCGATACGCGCATTGCCAGCTATCGCCTGCGGTGTGCTCAGATCGTCGAGGCCCTGCGCGATCAGGGCCATGATGTCGGTCTGCACCGGCCCGGCGGGCCTGTGCCCGACACCCTGGTGCTCTCCAAGCGCTACGACGCCAGGACGCTCGAACAGGCGACGCAGTACCGAAGCCGATCGGGCACCCGCCTGATTCTCGATCTTTGCGACAACCACTTCTTCTTTTCCGCCGATCCCGACGGAACACTGCAGCAGCGCGCCGATCGCCTCCGAAATGCCTGCCAGCGCGTCGATCAGGTCATCGTCTGCTCTCGATCGCTTGCTCAGGTCGTCCGACAAGAGGCGCCGAAGGCAGACATCGCCGTCGTTGCCGACGCGGCAGAACCGCCCGATGACTTGTCGTGGCTGGCACGCCTGCGCGAACCTCGAGCCGAAATCCGCCTGCACCGGTTGCGCCGCTGGCTCGCACAGGCCCGGGTCGATCCGGCCCGTCGGCTGATCTGGTTCGGCAATCACGGCAGTGCAGGTGTGGACGGTGGCATGGCAGATCTGTTGACGGTTCGCAGCAGCCTTGAACGGGCAGCCGCCGAGGCGCCGCTGTCGCTGACCGTCGTCAGCAACAGCGAGACGGCCTATCGGAGCTTGCTGCACGGCTGGCGTCTGCCGACCGCCTATCTGCCTTGGTCGCAATCCACCTTCTCCACCGCCTTGCGGCTGCACAGCGCAGCCATCATTCCGATCCAGTCCAATCCGTTCACGCAGTGCAAGACCGCGAACCGGGTTCTCACGGCCGGTCTGCACGGGTTGAACGTGATTGCCGACGCGATCCCGAGTTACGAGGACTTCCGTGGCTGCACGGTCCTCGATGACTGGCCCCACGGCTTGGGCGACTATCTACACGACCGATCTCGACGGGAATCGGATCTGAGCGCCGCGCAAGCCTTGACTCGGAACGCCTACGAGCTGGCACAGATTGCTGCCGACTGGGCAAAGGCCCTCGGCCTGCAGGACGCGCGGCGATAATTCGCGCTTCTCGATCCGCCCCCAGCCGGCCTTCGTGCTGGCTCCAGCCCCATGAGCACTCCCGTTCTGACCGCACGCGCGGTGACCGACCTGCACGACAACCTGCTGGCCAATCCAGGTTGGCCCGCGAGCGTCGACCTCATCCCTGCCGAGCCGCTCTGGCACTGGATCGCCACCAACCACCGCAACAACTGCCTGCTGTGGGCCGAGGAGGATCTGGCCCGGCGCACCACGGTGAGCGACGCGGAGATCGCCAAGAACAAGCGTGCGATCGACGGCTACAACCAGGCGCGCAACGACGCCACCGAGCGGGTCGACGAGATCCTGCTGATCGCGCTCGGCCTGGTCGATCCGGCCTCGGCCAGCAGCGACGCACCGCTGAGCACCGCGCCCGCCACCGCACGGCTGAACAGCGAGACCGCCGGCAGCATGGTCGATCGGATGTCGATCATGGCGCTCAAGATCGACGCGATGCGCAAGCAGACGCAGCGCACCGATGTCGACGATGCACACCGCGCCAGCAGCCAGATCAAGCTCGACCGCCTGCTGCTGCAGCGCGTCGACCTGTCGACTTGCCTCGACGGCCTGCTGGCCGAGTGCGTGGCCGGCCGCGCCTGCTTCAAGGTCTACCGCCAGTTCAAGATGTACAACGACGCGCGCTTCAACCCCGCCCTGGTGGCCGAGCGGCTGGCCGCGCGTGGCTGAGGTTGCTGAGCGGCCGCTGCGCATCCTGGTCGTCAAGACGACCTCGATGGGCGACGTGGTGCACACGCTGCCGGCGATCACCGACATCGCCCGCGCGCATCCCGGCGCCGTGATCGACTGGCTGGTGGAGGCGCCGTTCGCGGCGATCGCCGCGCTGCATCCTGCCGTGCGGCGGGTGCTGCCGATTGCCTGGCGCAAGTGGCGCAAGTCGTTGCGCAACCCGGCCACCCGCGCGGCCATCCGGCAACTGCGCGCCGACCTGCAGGCCGAAACCTATGACCTGGTGATCGACTTCCAGGGCCTGCTCAAGAGCGTGCTGTGGGCGGTGCAGGCGAACGGCCCGCGCGCCGGTTATGACCGCAAGAGCATCCGTGAACCGCTGGCGGCGCTGTTCTACCAGCGGCGCGCCGCCGTGTCGCGATCGCTGCATGCGGTCGACCGCAGCCGCCGGCTGGCCGCCGCGCACCTGGCTTATGCGCTGCCGTCCGGCGCACCGGATTTCGGGCTGCGGGCGCCGACACCGACCTGGCAGCCGCCGTCGCCCCATGCCGTGCTGATCCCTTGCGCCAGCCGGCCGGAGAAGCTCTGGCCCGAAGCGGACTGGCAAGCCGTGCTCGCGCAGGTGCAAGCCCAGGGCTGGACGCCGGTCATCCTGTGGGGCAGCCCGCAGGAACAGGCATTGGCCCGGCGCATCGCGGGTGACAGCGGCGCGGTGGTGCCGCCGTTCCTGAGCGTGGGCGACAGCGCGGCGGTGCTCGCCGGCGCGCGGCTGGTGGTCGGGCTGGACACCGGTTTCACGCATCTGGCCGCGGCATTCGACCGGCCGACCGTGGGCATCTACTGCGACCACGAACCCGGTCTGGCCGGTGTGACGGGCGCGGGCTTCGTGCGCAGCCTGGGCGGCAAGGGGCAGGTGCCGAGCCGGGCCGACGTGCTGGCGGCCTTTCGCGCCGCCTTGCCACACGTCGAAGCCTGAGCGCAGCGCGCCCGGCGCCGGCCGACGCGCCGACTACATGTCCTCGAGTCGACGCGGCGGATAGGTGTCCCAGCCGTGGCAGCCGGGGCATTGCCAGAAGTAGTTCTGTGCCTCGAAACCGCAAGCCGCGCAGTGGTAGCGGCGCAAGGGGCGCAAGGCCTTGCCGACGGCCTGCTGCATGGCCAGGCTTTCGCCGCCATCGTCGTCCGGCGCGGCGGCCGGGTCCTGCAACAGCTTGAGTGCGGCGCTCAGGCTCTGATTTTCCTTGAGGTGCTGCACCAGCATCCGGCGCCGCGCCGCGGCGTCGGACTCCAGGCTCAGCGCAGCCAGCAGCAGGTCGGCAGAGGGCGCCGCCAGATGCAGGGCCTTGAGCCGGACCAGCGCCTCGTCGGCACGCTGGCAGACCTGGGCGCTGGCGGCATAGTCACCGGCGATGACTGAAAAGGCTTCCGGGTGCACGGTCGACAGCGCGGTCCACAGGCCCAGGGCCTCGGTGTGCCGGCCCGCACGCGCCAGGCGCTGGCCCGACAGGATCAGCGGCCGTGCCGACTGCGGGGCCACTTCGCGCGCCTTGGTCAGCGCGGCGTCGGCGGCGGCGCCGTCACCCGCCGCATCGGCCTCCAGACACAGCTCGCACCAGTAGTGGGCGATGCGCTGGGCAAAGCTGCCGGCAGCGGTGGCCTCGAGCCCGCGGGCCACTTCGATGGCCGATTTCCAGTCCCGCGCGGACTCGTGCAAGGTCAGCAACGCCAGCCGCGCATCGGTGGCGAAGGCCGTCCCTTCGAGCGCCTTGTAGGCCGCCTCGGCACGGTCGAACAGGCCGGCTTTCAGGTAATCCTGGGCGAGGGCATGCTGGGCGCGGTCGCGCTCGCTGGTGGGCAGATCGGCGCGTGCCAGCAGGTGCTGGTGGACCCGCACGGCGCGTTCGTATTCACCGCGGCGACGGAACAGGTTGCCGAGCGCGAAGTGCAGGTCGGTGCTGCCCGGGTCTTGCTGCACCGCCTCGATGAAGGCATCGATGGCCTTGTCCTGCTGTTCATTGAGCAGCAGGTTCAGGCCCTTGAAATAGGCCCGCGGCGAGGATTCGGTTTCGCGCCTGAGGTGGCGCAGGTCGAGGCGCGAGCCCAGCCAGCCGAGCGCGAACGCCACCGGCAGGCCCAGCAGCAGCCATTGCAGGTCAAAGTCCATCGCGGGGGGGATGTGGCAGTTCTGCCTCGGAGGGCTGGCCTGCGGGGGTCGCAGGTTGCGGGACAGCCGATCGCGGCACGGCGGCCTCGAGGGCACGGGTACGACGGTGCTGGCGCCACCAGCCGGGCAGCATCGCCAGGACGCCGACCACGCAGCCGGCCGCGAACGCGGCGAGCACCACCAGCACCATCGGCGCATGGGTCGACACGCCAAAGAACCAGTTCAGGTCGACGGCATGCTGGTTGTTCAGCGCGAAGGCGAACAACACGAAGAACACCGCTGCGCGGAAGATCCAGTGAATGATGCGCATAACTCGGGGATTCTAGTGCTGCACCCCTGGTCGTCCGTGCGACGACCCACGCGGCCACGCCTGGAGCACAAACGCAACCGGCCCGACAGCTCAATCCATGAGCCGGCGGGCCGGAACACTCGACAGGGGCGGGGATGCGAGGCGCTCAGTCGACCGATTGCAGGCGGGCCGGACGCACGTCCAGCACCTCCTGCGCGTCGTCCTGACGCTGGTCGACCGCTTCGCGCAGGGCCTTGCCCGGCTTGAAGTGGGGGACCAGCTTTTCGGGGATCACCACCTGCTCGCCGGAGCGGGGATTGCGCCCCACCCGCGGCGGGCGGCGGTTGATCGCAAAGCTGCCGAATCCGCGGATCTCGATGCGGTGACCGCGCGCCAGTGCGTCGCTCATCGCGTCGAGCATCGTCTTGACGGCGAACTCGGCATCGCGATGGGTCAGCTGGCTGAAACGTTCAGCCAGCAAGGCGACAAGGTCGGAGCGGGTCATGCGCGAGATCGGCTATCGATCAGTTGTTGCCTTGGTCCAGCTTGGCCTTGAGCAGGGCGCCCAGGCTGGTGGTACCGGCATTGCCGACCGTTTCGCGGTTGTCGGCCGACAGGCGCTGCATGGCTTCCTGCTGCTCGACGCTGTCCTTGGCCTTGATCGACAACTGGATCGAACGCAGCTTGCGGTCGACGTTGATGATCATGGTCGTGACTTCGTCGCCTTCCTTGAGCACGTTGCGGGCGTCTTCGACACGCTCGCGGGCGATTTCGGAAGCGCGCAGGTAGCCGGTGACTTCTTCGTTGAGCTGGATTTCAGCGCCACGGGCGTCCACCGTCTTGACCTTGCCGGTCACCGTCGCGCCACGGTCGTTGAGCGTGGTGTAGTTGGTGAACGGGTCGGTGTCGAGCTGCTTGATGCCCAGCGAGATGCGCTCGCGCTCGACGTCGATGCCCAGGACGATCGCCTCGACGTCCTGGCCCTTCTTGAAGTTGCGCACGGCCGCTTCGCCGGTCTCGTTCCAGCTCAGGTCGGACAGGTGCACCAGGCCGTCGATGCCGGCAGCCAGACCGACGAACACGCCGAAGTCGGTGATCGACTTGACGGGGCCCTTGACGCGGTCGCCGCGCTTGAAGTTCTGCGCGAACTCGTCCCACGGGTTCTGCTTGCACTGCTTCATGCCCAGCGAGATGCGGCGCTTGTCCTCGTCGATCTCGAGCACCATGACTTCGACTTCGTCACCCAGGGCGACGATCTTCGACGGAGCCACGTTCTTGTTGGTCCAGTCCATTTCGGAGACGTGCACCAGGCCTTCGATGCCCGGTTCGATCTCGACGAATGCACCGTAGTCGGCGATGTTGGTGACCTTGCCGAAGATGCGGGTGCCCGACGGGTAGCGGCGCGAGACGCCGATCCACGGGTCGTCGCCCATCTGCTTGAGGCCCAGCGAGACGCGGTTCTTCTCGGCGTCGAACTTCAGGACCTTGGCGGTCAGTTCCTGACCGACCGTCACCACTTCGCTCGGGTGACGCACGCGGCGCCATGCCATGTCGGTGATGTGCAGCAGGCCGTCGATGCCGCCCAGATCCACGAACGCACCGTATTCGGTGATGTTCTTGACCACGCCGTTGACGAAGGCACCTTCGCGCAGCGTCTCGAGCAGCTTGGCGCGCTCTTCGCCCATCGAAGCTTCAACCACGGCACGGCGCGACAGCACGACGTTGTTGCGCTTGCGGTCGAGCTTGATGACCTTGAACTCCATGGTCTTGCCCTCGTACGGGCTCATGTCCTTGACCGGACGCGTGTCGAGCAGCGAACCCGGCAGGAAGGCGCGGATGCCGTTGACCAGCACGGTCAGGCCGCCCTTGACCTTGCCCGACACGGTGCCGGTGACGAACTCGCCCGATTCCAGCGAGTTCTCGAGCGACAGCCACGAAGCCAGGCGCTTGGCCTTGTCGCGCGACAGGATGGTGTCGCCGTACCCGTTTTCGATCGCGTCGATGGCGACGGAAACGAAATCGCCGACCTGGACTTCGAGCTCGCCCTTGTCGTTCTTGAATTCTTCGAGAGGCACATAGGCCTCGGACTTCAGGCCGGCGTTGACGACGACGAAGCTGTGTTCGACGCGCACGACTTCAGCCGAGATGACCTCGCCGGCGCGCATGTCAGAGCGCTGCAGCGACTCTTCGAACATCGCGGCAAAGGATTCCATGCCTTCTGAGGCAAATGCTGCTTGGGACATTGATTGGCTTTCTGCGTCGGGCGGGCCGACGACTGGGACCACTTCCGTGGCGGGTTAGGTTGCTGAACCGGCACCTCGGCGTGCAGGACGCACAGGCGGGAAGGTGCCGGACCCAGGGCGCCGCTCGAAGCTCAGCAGCCAGCCGAGCCGTCAAACGGCAAACGCGCGTTCCACCAGGCAATCACCTGCTGCACCGAAGCCTCGATGCCGAGCAGGGAGTTGTCGAGCAAAAGCGCGTCTTGCGCTGGCTTGAGTGGCGCGGTGCTGCGATTCTTGTCGCGCGCATCACGCGCTTCCAAGTCGGCGCGAAGACTGTCGAGGCTAGCAGGAATTCCCTTGGAAATCAATTGCTTATGCCGCCGCTCGGCGCGCGCCGCAGGCGTCGCGGTGAGGAAGACCTTGAGCCCGGCCTGCGGAAAGATCACCGTCCCCATGTCGCGACCATCGGCCACCAGGCCCGGCAGCTGGCGGAAGCCGCATTGCAGGTCGAACAGCGCGGCGCGCACCTGCGGCCAGACCGAGATCTGCGAGGCCATCGCGCCGACCGCCTCGTCACGCAGGCGCTCGGTCACGTCGACGCCGTCGAGGATCACGTTGGTGCCCTCGAACTGCAGGTGCAGGCCACGCGCGACCGCGGCCAGACCGGCCTCGTCGTCGGCCGCCACCTGGGCGCGCCGCGCGGCGAGTGCGGTGACGCGGTAGAGCGAGCCCGAGTCGAGCGTGTGGTAACCCAGCGCCTGCGCCACGCCCGCGGCCAGCGTGCCCTTGCCAGAGGCGGTCGGGCCGTCGATCGTGATGACCGGGATCTGCGCGGCGTCGGCCGCGACCACGCCGAACAGGGTCTCGAAATAGTCCGGGTAGGTCTTGGCCACGCACTTCGGGTCGAGGATGCGCACCGGCACCGGCGCCGCGCCCTTGAGCGTGTGAAACGCCGCCAGCGACAGGCACATCGCCATGCGGTGGTCGTCGTAGGTGTGGATGGCGGCGGGCTTGAACTGCGCCAGCGGCCAGACGCGGATGTGGTCGGCCCCCTCCTCCACCTGCGCGCCGAGCTTGCGCAGCTCGGTGGCCATCGCGGCGATGCGGTCGGTCTCCTTCACGCGCCAGCTGGCGATGTTGGTGAGCGTGCTCGGGCCGTCGGCGTAGAGCGCCATCACGGCCAGCGTCATCGCGGCGTCGGGGATGTGGTTGCAGTCGAGCTCGATGGCCTTCAATGGCCAGGCGCCGCGGCGCACCTCGAGCGCGTTGGGCTCGGCCATCACCCGCGCGCCCATCGCCTGGGCGGCCTCGACGAAGCGGATGTCACCCTGGATCGATGCCGCGCCCACGCCCTCGATGCGCACCGGCGCATCCACGCCGGCCAGCGCGCCGAGCGCGATGAAATACGAGGCCGACGAGGCATCGGCCTCGACGTGCACCTCGCCGGGCGTGACGTAGGCGCTGCCGGCGGGAATCGTGAAGCGCTGCCAGCCCTCGCGCCGCACCGCGATGCCGAAGCGCGCCAGCAGGTTCAGCGTGATCTCGATGTAGGGCTTGGAGATCAGCTCGCCGATCACCTCGATCACCACGTCGCGGCCCGCCGCCGGGCCGCCCCAAGGCGGCGACGCCCCCTCGGGGGGCAGCGAGGACCCGTCGGTGCCGAGCGTGGGGGCTCGTGGTCCCGCGGCCAGCGGCAGCGCCAGCAGCAGGGCGGTCAGGAACTGGCTGGAGACGTCGCCGCGCACACGCACCGGCGCGTCGAGCAGCAGGCTGCCGCCGGCCAGGCGCAGCGGCGGATAACCCTCGTTGCCCAGGCACTCGACCGCCACGCCCAGCGCGCGCAGGGCGTCGACCAGGTCGCCGATCGGCCGCTCGTGCATGCGCGGCACGCCGCTGAGCGTGTAGCGGCCACCGTTCTGGGTGCTGATGACGGCCAGCGCGGCAGTCAGCGGCCGCATCGCGGTGCCGGCGTTGCCGAGGAAGAAATCCGCCTCCAGCACCGCCGGCTTGCCGGCCACGCCGGTGATGCGGGTGTGGCGGCCCTGCTGCTCGATGCGGCAGCCCAGGCCGCGCAAGGCGTCGAGCATGACGCGGGTGTCGTCGGAATCGAGCAGATCGACCAGCGTCGTCACGCCCGCGCTCAGGCCGGCGAGCAGCAGCAGGCGGTTGGAGATGCTCTTGGAGCCGGGCAGGCGCACGGTGCCGGCAGCCGCGCCGAGCGGCGGCAGGTCGAGATAGGGAATCGGATACATGCGGACCGGGAAAGGAGGTTTCAGCGCGGCGGGCCGGGTCGGGCATTCATCTGCCAGCCGGCACGGCCGTCGGAGGCGGTGCGGATGAGGTCCTCGAGCGCCTCCTGGTTGCCCGAGCGCATCACGTGCTCGAAGGCATCGAGCGCGTGACGCAGGCGCTGCGACTGCTTGATGACCTCTTCGCGGTTGCTCAGCAGGATGTCGCGCCAGACCGTCGGATCGCTGGCCGAGATGCGCGTGAAATCGCGGAAACCGGGGCCGGCGAGCGACAGGAACTCGCGCCCGGCCGGTTGCGACATCACCGCGTTGAAATACGCGAACGCCAGCATGTGCGGCAGGTGGCTGACGGCGGCGAACGCGGTGTCGTGGTTCTCGGGCGTCATGCGCAGCACCTGGCAGCCGATCGCCGCCCACACGTCGGTGGCCTTCTGGACCAGCACCGGATCGGTCTGCGCCAGCGGCGTCAGGATGACCTGCTTGCCCTGGTAGAGCTGCGAATCGGCGTGATCGACTCCGGCGACTTCCTTGCCGGCGATCGGGTGCGCCGGCACGAAGCTCGTGAGGCGTTCCTTGAGCACGCGGCGCGCCGCATCGACCACCTCGCGCTTGGTGCTGCCGACGTCCATCACCAGCACACCCGGCTCGACGCCGTGGCGGATCGCCTTGAAGGTGGCTTCGCTGGCCGCCACCGGCACCGAGATCAGCACGATGTCGGAGCCCGAAACCGCCAGCAGCGCCGATTCGGCGCCGATGTCGACCACGCCCATGCGCTTGGCGCGCTCCACCGTCGACGGCGACTTGCTGTAGCCCACCACCCGCTGCACCAGGCCCGCACGCTTGAGGGCGAGCGCAAAACTGCCCCCCATCAGGCCGCAGCCGATCACGCCCAGTTGTTTGAACATCGCCATGCCTGCGCTTTCTTGGACGGATTCAGTGCACGTCGATCGGATAGGTGCCCAGCACCTTGAAGTAGGCGCACACGCTGCGCAGTTCCTTCAGCGCGGTGGCCACGGCCGGCGTCTCGGGATGACCCTGCACGTCGATGTAGAAGTAGTACTCCCACTGGTCCGAGCGCGCCGGGCGCGACTCGAAGCGGCTCATCGACACGCCGTGCACCTTCAGCGGCACGAGGATGTCGTGCACGGCGCCCGGGCGGTTGATGACCGACACGACCAGGCTGGTGCAGTCGTGGCCCGAGGCCTGCGGCGCCGGATGGCGCTCCGGGTGCGTGACGATGGCGAAGCGGGTGCGGTTGTTGGCGTCGTCCTGGATCGCCGGCGACACCACGTGCAGGCCCCATTCGCTGGCCGCGCGCTCGCTGGCGATCGCCGCCAGGCTCGGATCGAGGCCGGCCAGGCGGGCGCCTTCGGCGTTGCTCGACACCGGCCGGCGCTCGACGTCGGGCAGGTGGTAGCTCAGCCAGCCGTGGCACTGCGCCAGCGCCTGCGGATGCGCGCACACCGCGCTGATGCCGGCCAGCGTGTCCTGCTTGCGCAGCAGGTTGTGGCGCACGAACAGGCTGGTCTCGCCGATGATGAACAGCGGCGTGGTCAGGAACAGGTCGAGCGAACGCGCCACCACGCCTTCGGTCGAATTCTCGACCGGCACCACGCCGAAATCGGCCGCGCCGGCGGTGGTGGCGCGGAACACCTCGTCGATGCTGCCGCACGGCACCCGCACGATCGAGCTGCCGAAGAAACCGAGCGCGGCCTGCTCGCTGAACGTGCCGGCCGGGCCGAGATAGGCCACCCGGGTCGGCGTCTCGAGCGAGCGGCAGGCGCTCATGATCTCGCGCCAGATCGGCGCCACGCTCTCGCTCTTGAGCGGGCCCGGATTGACGGCCTTGAGCCCGTCGATCACCTGCGCCTCGCGCTCGGGGCGGAACACCACCGAACCCTCGTGCTTCTTGATCTCGCCCACCTGCTGGGCCAGGCCGGCACGGCGGTTGAGCATCGCCAGCAGCTCGCGGTCGAGCGCGTCGATCTGCGTGCGCAAGGCCAGCAAGGCCGGATCGACAGCGGCGACAGGCGCGGGAGACGGGTTGGAATCAGACATGGGTCATCGGTGCTGTCTGCGAGCGGATCGGCGCAGCCCGCCAGCCGGTCAGCCGCCAGAAGCCGGCCGACAGGCAATGGGAAGCAGACAGCGCCGTCATGCTCAGGGTTTGGACGCGCCGGCAGCAGCGGGCGCACCCGCATGGGCCGCCAGGCGCCGGGTGATGGATTCGTTGAGCTCGCGCAGGTTGGGCTCGACCATCGGACGGGTCTCGGCCACGAGCTTCTCGGTCAGCGAGCGCTGGAACTCGGGGAACGCGGTCTGGTACTTGCGCGCCAGCGGCGACTCGAGCCAGGTCACCAGCTGCTTGAGCTCGTCTTCGCTGAACTTCTGCTCGAGCACGGCACCGATGGTGGTCGGCGCCAGCGCCTTGGCGCGGTCACGCAGCAGCGGCACGGTGGCGTCGATGTACTTCTTGAAGTCGCCCTGGATTTCCTTGGACAGCGCCTCGCGCTTGTCCTCGGGCACCCGGGTGCGCAGCAGGCCGGCGACCTGCTGCATCATCGGCGCCACCGGCTGTTCGGCCAGGGTGCGGGCGATGCCGTCGATGCCCGGTTGCTGCATCTGCAGAACCTTCTGGACCAGGGCTTTCTTGGCCGCCGGCGAATCGGCCGCATGGGCCGTGGCCAGACTCAGAACCAGCAACGGGGCGGCCAGCAGGGCGCGCGTACGCATCAACATCAGGTGCTCTCCTCGCCGGGGACTCCGGCATCGGCTTCGGGGTTGGCGTCGACGCCGGGATCGGCGATCGACTCGTTGGCATCGTTTTCGACGATGCGCTGCAAACCCGACAGCTTGGCACCTTCATCGAGCGCGATCAGCGTCACGCCCTGGGTGGCGCGTCCCAATTCGCGAATTTCAGCAACGCGTGTGCGGACCAGCACACCGCGATCGGTGATCAGCATGATCTCGTCGTTGGGCCGCACCAACGTTGCCGCCACCACCTTGCCGTTGCGCTCGGTCTGCTGGATCGCGATCATCCCCTTGGTACCGCGGCCGTGGCGCGTGTACTCGAGGATGCTGGTGCGCTTGCCGTAGCCGTTTTCGGTGGCGGTCAGCACGCTCTGCGTCTCGTCCTCGGCCACCAGCATCGCGATCACGCTCTGGCCTTCGTCGAGCGCCATGCCGCGCACGCCACGCGCCTGGCGGCCCAGCGGGCGCACGTCTTCTTCATCGAAACGCACCGCCTTGCCGCCGTCGGAGAACAGCATCACGTCATGCTGGCCGTCGGTCAGCGCCGCGCCGATCAGGAAGTCGCCTTCGTCGAGGTCGACCGCGATGATGCCGGCCTTGCGCGGGTTGCTGAAGTCGTCGAGCGCGGTCTTCTTGACCGTGCCGCGCGCGGTGCACATGAAGATGTAGTGATCGGCCGGGAAGCTGCGGTTGGCGCCGGTCAGCGGCAGCACGACGTTGATCTTCTCGTCGGGCTGCAGCGGGAACATGTTGACGATCGGCTTGCCGCGCGAGTTGCGCCCGCCTTGCGGCACCTCCCAGACCTTCAGCCAGTAGACCCGGCCGCGATTGCTGAAGCACAGCATCCAGTCGTGGGTGTTGGCGATGAAGAGCTCGTCGACCCAGTCGTCGTCCTTGGTCGCGGTGGCCTGCTTGCCGCGCCCGCCGCGCTTCTGCGCGCGGTATTCGGCCAGCGGCTGGCTCTTGATGTAGCCGGTGTGGCTCAACGTGACCACCATGTCGGTCGGCGTGATCAGGTCCTCGGTGCCGAGCTCCTGCACGTTGTGCTCGACCACCGAGCGGCGCACGCCGATCTTGCTCTGGCCGAACTCCTGGCGCACGGCCGTCAGTTCGTCGCCGATGATGACCGTGACCCGCGCCGGCTTGGCCAGGATGTCGAGCAGGTCGGCGATCTGCGCCATCACGTCCTTGTACTCGCCGACGATCTTGTCCTGCTCCAGCCCGGTCAGGCGCTGCAGGCGCATCTGCAGGATCTCGCCGGCCTGGTCGTCGGACAGGCGGTACAGCCCGTCGGCCTGCATGCCGAACTGCGGCGCCAGGCCCTCGGGGCGGAAGGCGGCGCGCCCGCCCGGCGTGTCGCCCTCGGCGCGGGTGAGCATCTCGCGCACCACCGACGAATCCCAGCTCTTGCTCATCAGCGCCAGCTTGGCCACCGGCGGCGTGGGCGAGTTCTTGATGGTCTCGATGAACTCGTCGATGTTGGCCAGCGCCACCGCCAGGCCTTCGAGCACGTGGCCGCGGTCGCGCGCCTTGCGCAGCTCGAACACGGTGCGGCGGGTGACGACCTCGCGGCGGTGCTCGAGGAAGATCTCGAGCAGCTGCTTGAGGTTGCACAGCTTGGGCTGACCGTCGATCAGCGCCACCATGTTGATGCCGAAGGTGTCCTGCAGCTGGGTCTGCTTGTAGAGGTTGTTGAGCACGACCTCGGGCACCTCGCCGCGCTTGAGCTCGATCACCAGCCGCATGCCCGACTTGTCGGACTCGTCCTGGATGTGGCTGATGCCTTCGATCTTCTTCTCGTGCACCAGCTCGGCCATGCGCTCCTGGAGCGTCTTCTTGTTGACCTGGTAGGGCAGCTCGTCGACGATGATCGACTGGCGCTGGCCGCGGTCGATGTCCTCGAAGTGCACCTTGGCGCGCATCACCACCTTGCCGCGGCCGGTGCGGTAGCCCTCGCGCACGCCGTTGATGCCGTAGATGATGCCGGCGGTCGGGAAGTCGGGCGCCGGGATGATCTCCATCAGCTCCTCGATCGACGCCTCGGGGTTCTTCATCAGATGCAGGCAGGCATCGACGACTTCGTTGAGGTTGTGCGGCGGGATGTTGGTGGCCATGCCCACCGCGATGCCGGTCGAGCCGTTCACCAGCAGGTTGGGCAGGCGGCTGGGCAGCACCAGCGGCTCCTTTTCGGAACCGTCGTAGTTGGGACCGAAGTCGACGGTTTCCTTGTCCAGATCGGCCAGCATCTCGTGGGCGATCTTGGCCAGGCGGATTTCGGTGTAGCGCATCGCCGCGGCGTTGTCGCCGTCGACCGAGCCGAAGTTGCCCTGGCCGTCGACCAGCATGTGCCGCAGCGAAAAATCCTGCGCCATGCGCACGATGGTGTCGTAGACCGCGGTATCGCCGTGCGGGTGGTACTTACCGATCACGTCGCCGACGATGCGGGCCGACTTCTTGTAAGGCCGGTTCCAGTCGTTGCTCAACTCGTGCATCGCGAACAGCACGCGGCGATGCACCGGCTTCAGTCCGTCACGCGCATCAGGCAGGGCACGTCCGACGATCACGCTCATTGCGTAATCGAGGTAGGAACGGCGCATCTCCTCTTCGAGGCTGATGGGCAGGGTTTCTTTGGCGAATTGCGTCATGCGATCTCAGGCTGGCCAGCACGAGCGCAGCACCCCGCCCTTGCGCAAGGATTGCCCTCGCGCCGGCCTGCTGGCGCACCTGCGCTCGCGTCAACCTTGCATTCTAAGGTGGCGCCGATGTTGTCAGTCAGCGACAGACCAAACGGTGATTTGCCGGCAGTTGGCCAATCTTTGGTGGCGCATAGGCCCTATGGCACAATGTTTTGACGATTTGCAACGGTCAGTCGCCCCCGGCGAAGACTGCAATTTCACCCCGCTTTCCCCGCTGGTTGCGGTCAATCGAGAGGAGAACCATGAACAAACTCAACAAGGTCGCACTGCTGTTCGCAACGGCGGCACTCGCAGCTTGCGGCTCTATGGGCACGGGCAAGGTCGACAACGGCAATACCGGCAGCAGCGTCGGCGCCTGGAAGAATGGCACCAGCGAACTGTGCTGGCGCAACGGCTTCTTCACGCCCGGCTCCGGCGTGCAAGGTTGCGACGGCGTCCCCCCGCCGCCGGCACCTGCTCCGGCTCCGGTGGCGGCTGCTCCGGCACCGGCGCCCGCACCCGCACCGGCCCCCGCTCCTGCGCCGGCACCCGCGCCCGCGCCGGCTGTCGTCCCGGTTCCCGTGCCTGCTCCGGCACCCGTTCCGGCGCCTGCAGCACCTGCCGCGCCCGTCAGCGAAAAGGTCACCTTCGCAGCCGACGCATTCTTCGACACCGGCAAGTTCGTGCTCAAGCCCGATGCCGCATCCAAGCTCGACGATCTGGTCAGCAAGGTCAAGGACATCAACCTCGAAGTCATCATCGCCGTCGGTCACACCGATTCCGACGGCTCGGATGCCTACAACCAGAAGCTGGGCGTCAACCGCGCCGAAGCCGTGAAGAAGTATCTGGTCAGCAAGGGCGTCGAGCAGAACCGCGTGTACACCGAAGGCAAGGGCGAGAAGCAGCCTGTCGCCGACAACGGCACCAAGGAAGGCAAGGCCAAGAACCGCCGCGTCGAAATCGAAGTGGTCGGCACGCGCACCATCAAGAAGTGAGGTACTTGAGCAGGCCAGCCCTGCTCGTACCAGAGCCCCGCTTCGGCGGGGTTTTTTTTCGCCTGCATTTACGATAGCGCCATGCAAAACGCCGATCCGAAGGAGCTTGCCAAGTTCAGCGAGCTCGCCCACAAGTGGTGGGACCCCGAGAGCGAATTCCGCCCCCTGCACCAGATCAACCCGCTGCGCCTGAACTGGATCGAACAGACCGTCGGCAAGCTCGATGGCCTGAAGGTGCTCGACGTCGGCTGCGGCGGCGGCATCCTGAGCGAAGCCATGGCTCAGCGCGGCGCACAGGTGCTGGGCATCGATCTGGCCGAGCGCTCGCTCAAGGTCGCCCAGTTGCATGCGCTCGAGTCCGGCCAGACCCGCGTCGAGTACCGCGAGATCGCGGCCGAGGCGCTGGCGGCCGAGCAGCCCGCCCGCTACGACGTGGTCACCTGCATGGAGATGGTCGAGCACGTGCCCGATCCGGCGTCGATCGTCCAGGCCTGTTCGCAGCTCGTCAAACCCGGCGGCTGGGTGTTCCTGTCGACCATCAACCGCAATCCGAAGTCGTTCCTGCTCGCGATCGTCGGCGCCGAGTACGTGCTCAAGATGCTGCCGGCCGGCACCCACGAATACGCCAAGTTCATCCGCCCGAGCGAACTGCTGCGCTGGTGTCGCGACACCGGCCTCGATCTGCGCCACACCCGCGGCATGGAATACAACCCGCTGACGCGCCGCTACTGGCTCAGCGCCGACACCAGCGTCAACTACCTGGTGGCATGCCGGAAGGAAACGGCGTGAGCGGCGGCACCTGGCGGGCGGTGCTGTTCGACCTCGACGGAACCCTGATCGACAGCGCCCCCGACCTGGGCGAGGCCGCCAATGAACTGCGGGCAACGCGCGGCCTGTCCGCCCTGCCCTTGTCGGACTACCGGCCCCTGACCGGCACCGGCGCGCGTGGCATGGTGGGCGTTGCGCTGGGCATCGGCCCCGACGACGTGCACTTCGAGTCGATCCGGGACGAATATCTCGCGCTCTACGAGGCCCGCATGACCCGCCTGACGCAGGTGTTCACCGACATGCGGCCGGTGCTCGACCGCCTCGACACGCTGGGCATCGCCTGGGGCATCGTCACCAACAAGCACAGCCGCTTTGCGCAACCGGTGGTTGAAGCGGTCGGACTCGCCCATCGCAGCCGCGTTCTGATCTGTGGCGACACGGCGGCGCGCGCCAAACCGCACCCCGATCCACTGCTCGAGGCGGCCCGCCAACTCCGGGTCGAACCATCGGCTTGCGCCTACGTCGGCGACGACCTGCGCGACGTTCAGGCTGGCCGTGCCGCCGGCATGGTCACGGTGGCAGCGGCCTGGGGCTACCTCGGCCTGGGCGAGGCGATCGCCGACTGGGGCGCCGATCATTTGATCGACACACCCGCCGAGCTCTTGAAACTGGCCGCGATGGCCTAAACTACGCATCTCTGGGGCCGACCTGGTTTCGACGTGGGTACGGAATTGGAGTAGGGCATGCCGAGCACCAGTTCGCTCGTAAAACCACTGGAAACAAAGTAACTGCGAACGACTCTACGTACGCCCTCGCCGCTTAACACCGGTGAGCCTCTCAACGGTTGGCCGATGGGCCGGGCCCGCAAGGGCTGAGAGGTAATCTACATTGGCTGGTATCCGATGGGGTCACTCAGTCGGGTACGAGATCTAGTGACTGGCGTTGCCTGAAGGGTGTTCCTGCCCGTCAGCGACGTGAGATTCAAATCAGAGAACTACGCATGTAGAACTACCTGAGGATGGCTTGCGGACGGGGGTTCAATTCCCCCCGGCTCCACCAGCACATGTCAATCACTCTCGTAAGTGGTTGATTTATAAGCGGTTTTTCGTTTCGGCGATGCCGCACAGGGCGCCCGGTGTCCCAATTGGATTTCCCAATCCAGTTGGTCACAGGGCGCTTTTTCATGTCTTACGGTGAAGGTCTGCGGCGCAATCGCTGCGGTGTGTGGTGCTGGCGCTGGGTCGTGCCTGCTGATGTTCGGCAAGCGGTCGGCGCGTCAGAACTGCTGCGATCGCTGGGCACGGCCAGCAAGCGGGAAGCGCAAGCGAACGCGTTGCCCCTGCGCATGGCGGTGTTGTTGGTTCTTCACCACACACGATCGGGGCACCCCTTGAGCGAGTTGAGCAAAGAGACGCTTGCAATCTTGCGTCTGGTGAAAGAGCGCAAGGCGCAGGTGATCGAGGCCGACGAACGGGCCGACCAAGATGCAGCGTTCGAGCGCCAGATGGAAGAGCTGAAGGCAGCAAAGAAAGCAGCGGCAGCGGCGGCCAAGACTGCAGCCCTTGAAGACGGCATCCGCAAGCGCGACAAGGCAATCCAACTTCTGCTGCTTGAGCGCAGCAAGGTTGCGGCACCACCAGCGCCAGCCCCTGCGGTGCCTGCGGGCACTTCTCGAAACCTCCCTGTTCGCCCGCAGCCTGAGCCGGCAAGATGCGCAGCCATGATCACGCCGCGCATCAAGCCCTCGAGCTTCTTCCCTGAGGAGGAAGCGGTGGACGACCTGTTCCTGGCGCGCCAGCGCAAGGCCAAGCTCGAGGGCTACGTGCAGACGCTGGCGGCGATCGACGCGCTGGTGGACTTCACGGCGATGGCCGCGGCGGTCGATGCGGCGTGTCCGCGCGCCGACCGCAAGAAGGGTGGCCGCCCGCCGTACCCGAGCGAGGTGCTGGTGCGCATGGTCTTCCTGCAAGGGCTCTACAACCTGTCGGACGAGCAGTGCGAGCACCAGGTGCTCGACCGGCTGAGCTTCCAGCGCTTCTGCCGGCTCGACGGCGCCTTGAACATCCCCGACGCCCGCACGCTGTGGAGCTTTCGGCAGCGCCTGGCCCAGGGCGGGCTGGGCGGACGGGCGATCTTCGAGACGCTGAGTCAGCAGTTGCAGCAGCACGGGTTCATCCCGCGCGGCGGGCAGATCGTCGACGCCAGCATCGTGGCCGCACCCATCACCCAGGCCAACACCGCCGAGCGCGAGGCGCTCAACAAGGGCGAGACGCCCGAAGGCTGGAGCAAGAAGCGCATGGCGCACACCGATGGCGACGCACGCTGGACGCAGAAGCACGGCAAGAGCTACTACGGCTACAAGCTGCACGCCAACGCGGATGCGCGCTACAAGCTCATCCGCACCCTGAAGATCACGGCGGCCAATGCCGACGACGGCCAGCAGCTCCCCCACGTGCTGCAGTCGGCCAACACGCGCGATCGCCTGCTGGCCGACCGCGGCTACGACAGCCAGGCCAACCGGCAGGTGCTGGCGCAGCAGGGCCTGGTCGACGGCATCGCGCGGCGGGCCAGGCCGGGGCAGACCGCCAAGACCCGACTGAAGCAGCGCAATCGCACGATCAACCGGACCCGCTCGCGCGTCGAGCACGTCTTCGCCAGCCTGGCCCAGCAGGGCGGCAAGTGCGTGCGGGCGATGACGCTGGCGCGCAATGCGCTGGCCATCACGCTGCAGTGCGCGGCCTACAACGCGCGCAGGCTGGTGTGGCTGGTCAAGAGCACGGGTGCGTCTGCGAGGCCGGTGTGAGGGCAGAAAAGCCCTTCGCGAGGGGCGCGAAGGGCTGAAAGACAGGCCGCCGGGTAGAACTGATCTTCGAATTCGGCATGCGATGACGCCGTGCGAGCCGTCATGACGTCGATCACGTGCCGGAGATGGTCGGCACGATAGTTTTAGGAAGTGCCCCTGCGGGTGTCCTGCTGTCGGTGGCGATCGATGAATTCATTGATGAAGCCCAAGCGGGCAAAAAGTGGACCGAGAAAACGCGTGATCGCTGGGTGGTGACGTTTCGCAACTTGACCGAGTTTCTTGGTGACATACCTATCCACTCGATCAAGCGCCCTGCTTGTCGAGACTTTTTCCAGCGACTGCAACGCCTGCCCTCGAACGCAAACAAGATGGCGGCACTCAAGGGCAAGAACTTTCTAGAACTGACCTCGCCCGACATCGAAGGATTCGAGGTGCTGAGTGAAGGAACCGTGAATGACCACATGACCCGAATTTCTGGGTTTTTTAAGTGGGCGGTCACACACTACGAACTGAAATCAAACCCCGCTGCCGGGTTACAGATCGCAGAAGTCGAAACCACGAAGCGAATTCCGTTCACAGAATCCGAGTTGCTGGCGCTGTTTGGGCGCAAGGACTGGCAAAACCGGTCGTTTCTGCATCCGCACTACTACTGGGTCATGCTTCTGGGGTTGTTCACGGGCGCACGGTTGAACGAATTGTGTCAGTTGCGACTCGTGGACTTCTTCCAGGTCGAAGGCGTTGATGTCATCAGCATCGCCGATGAAGAAGGCGAAGGACTGCGGAAGAAAAACAAGAATGCCCGGCGTCGCGTGCCGATTCACCCGGAGTTGATCCGACTGGGTTTGCTGCGCTGGGTTGAATCTCAACGTGCTGCGGGTGGCGTGAATCTGTTTGATGAACTCAAGCCGGGCCGGGATGGGCACGGGCAAGCGGTCAGCAAATGGTTCGGAAAATATCGCAAAGCCTGCGGGATCGTTGAAACGCAATCGAAGGTTTTCCATTCGTTTCGTTCTGGCCTAATTTCTCAGTTGATGAATGCCGATGTTGTTTTACATAAGATCGCTCACATCGTCGGACATGAAACCGGCACGGTCACGGGTGATTCGTACTGGACTGATCGAGATGCAAAAGACGTTCTGCGGGTTGTGGAGATATTCACTCTGCCTGAATCTGTTCGGGCAGTAATTCCAGAAATTGAGGCAGTGACGTTTACAAAAGCCAAACCGGAAGCGGCAGAGAAAAAGAAACCAGTTATCAAAGCAAAACGAAAACCTGCCGAAGTACAATCTTAAGGTTTGCCTTGATAAATAAATTACTCACGCTCACCCTGACACATTCGAGGTTTTTCTAAGACCTTCACTTCTGTGCGGGTATATAGACGGCCCGGAGTTTTCTCGGTCAGCGTTGAAAGTTTCTTGATAGATGTGCGTGCCATTCTCAGTGGTGAGTTAATCGGTGTGAGCCCCGTTCCCCCAGATTGTAGAAATCGCAGTATCTGTCTCTTCACCCCTATTCAGGGGGTGTCCTGAAATGAAGATTCCCGCATGTCATGGCGCACTTTCAGTCAGTTGAGCCCATGAACGAAAAAGAGCCCCTTGAGGGCTCTGTTTGCTTCTGTGCTACCCTGCCCTTGGTTGATCCTTGATCGTGGCTTGTAGGGCTGTTTTAGAGCGTTCTAGAGGTATAGGCTGACGCAAGAGTTGCCCTGCATGTCGTTGATCAGCACGAACCGGTGTCCCGCATCGGTCTTGCCGATGTGGACGACGGCTTGACCTCTGTTGAGGGTTTCTGTGATTTCTGCTGTTTCAAGAAAATCAGCTACTTCTTGGAGAGATAGTACCTTCATTATTATTCCTTGTTTGGAGTTATGATAATACTATCCATTTTATTTCCCCTCTATCCCCTATCTGTATATCAGTAATAACTGACAGTATCAGATTTAGGCTGCGAGTGAGTGAGCCCCGGCAGGGGCGAGAGCGCCCAGGTTGGGCACTCTTCGCGTGTGATGTGGGTACATGTGGTTATATTAAAGTCATTTTCAGCGCCAGCCGATTTGCTGAAAATCTCTTGCAAATCAATGGCTTAGCGCCACAGGTCCAAAGTCAGAAAACCCGGATTTCTGCAATGGGTCTTGTGCCGCCCATGACTTCGCCAGCCGGCGCAAGGCATCGCGCGCACGATCGTTCAACGCACTGTCAGCCTTCGTGTTGAGAGGATGCTCTCGGTAGCCAACTTCAGTTCTACGCCTGCCGCTTGCATTAATTCTGGGCGAATCGCGAAGTATCTGATTTAGCATGGCCTTGTCGTCTATATACTCGACCTCTCGAAAAGAGAAATCAGTATCACCGATTATCTCGCGCAGAGAGCCCGACATGACTCCATTCAAAGATACTCCGAGATAAGTATTTTCAAATCTAGCCCGCTGTGATTTTATCGGCAGTTTGATCTTTCCATTTTTATCGGTAGTTTTAAAGTAAATCCGCTGAGTATGACTGGAATCCAGCTTGCCGAGATAAAGCAGATAATCTTCTGAAAACAGCTTGATCGAGCCGGCAAAATCTCTTGGAAACGTCCGTGTTGTTCCCTTGCCGCCCTTCATGAACCGAGCGTCTATGTATGGGGTTCTGGACCCTTTGAGCATGTGGGCACAGAGTTCGGGCAGCTTTGCCGCTCCGGCTTCTGGGTTGCGTGCGTAGGCGTCAAAGGCAATCTCAATGCCGGTTGCCGCGACCGAGCGGGCACGAACAGAATCGAGCTTCTGCCGTACGTCAGCCCACCGTGCAGGGTCTTGAATCCGGACGATGAACGCATGCGCATAGCCTTCTTCGTTTGCGTCTAGCGGTTTCGCATGCGAGCCCGTGCCGAACTTCTTCTCAATATCCCTGCGGGTGGCCGGGTCGGGCACGTCGAAACGCACTTCTACCCAGTCCACGCACGCGCCGAATTTGAAATCAGCAAAGTCCATATCAGTCGTCAAATCCAGCGGGCAGCACCACCAGCCCCTGAGCGCCAGGGCGGGCAACTTCGACAATCACGATCTGGTGGCCGAAGCGGGTGCCGGTGTGCAGAATCATGTCATCGTTCATGCCGATGCTGAATTCAAGATCGGACTCGCCGATGGTCTGGGTGATGAATTCCGAGTCGACCACTCGCACCATGTCGATAGCGGGCACCATGATTTCAAACCTCCAGTTCGGCCACGAGTTCGGCCGCTTCCTGGTTGAGCCGGGCAATTTCGGCCTGATAGGCGTCTTGCAGCGGGTAGAGTTGCTTAAGCTGGGCATATTTGGTTTGGTTCAACGCTTTGTTGAATGCCCGGTGCTGCGGACTGCCTTCGCCGTACTTGCCCAATTCTTCGCACACGGCGCGCAAATCGTCGTTGCACGATTCGAGAATGAAGCGCGCCAGCTTGCTAGGCGTGGCGCTGGTGATGACGCTCAGGTCAGTAATGAGCGTCTTGGTTTCCGTGCTGAGTACAGCAGTGACGTTCTGATGGTTTGACATTCGATGTCCCCATGTTTGTGTTAAAACCACAGTGTCACGGGGGATATAGGATTTGTCAAATTCCGTGCTAAGCGCCTTCGTTGATGCGTTTTGCAACCTTGGCAATCGTGGAGCGGCTGACCTTCGCATGCTCTTCGATGTACGTCCATGAGAATTTCCCGGTCAGCAGCAGGTCACGCACGTGGTCATTCGTTTTGGTGTCTTCGGGACGGCCCTTGAATTTGTCCTTGTTCGTGGCGATTCCTTGAGCCTGACGACGGCGGCGATCTTCGTAATCCTTGCGGGAGAACGCGGCAAACATCTGCAACATCATCCGGTTCATCGCCTTCAGTATGTCGCGGGTGGTTTCGTCCATTGCCGTGTCTTGCTTGAGCGCCTGATGCGACAACGGCAGGTCGAGCGACACCACGAGAATGCCTTTGTCGTCCAGCGCCTTGAACAGCTTTTCCCGGTCAGTGGCGTTGAGGCGCGTCAGGCGGTCGACCTGTTCAATCAGCAGCACGTCACCGGGGTGCGCGTCGTTGATGAGGTCGAAGAGTTTCGGCCGGTCGAGCTTTGCGCCCGATTCGTTCTCTCTGTAGAGGGCGACGATCTTCACGCCATGATCGGCAGCGAACTTCTCAAGGTCGGCGCGGGCGCGGTCGGCGTTCTGGTCTTCGGTCGAGGCTCTGAGGTAAGCGCGGATGAACATTTCAGGACTCACGGTCTGTTTTAAGTGATGTGCTAATTGTAGTGCGTTTAGACTGGTCTGATATATCTTTTCCGGGCCTTTTTGACGGTCTGTAGCCGGTCTGCCTGAAGTACACCCGTAAAAAACTAGTCTTGTCCCGCATTCGCGCTCACGACGCAGCACTGACCGCAAGTAGTGCACCGACACTGCACGCGGCAACCCCATGAGTTATCGCGACCGCAATCGGCGAGACCATCCCCAAGAATGTGGATGACAAAACTGCTCTCATCGTCGGCGGCCGGATCTATCATGGCGCGTCATGAATCCACGTATTGCCAACAGAGAGCGCAATGAAATTGCGTTGAATTGGTATGCATGGATTCGATCTACGTTTGAAAATAGAATCACCTGAATGTTCCAGCCACTACTAGTCATTGCGTTTTGTGTCTTCCTGACTGCGTGTGGGCAGCAATCGTCCGCCGAGTTGAGTCTTGCCCAGCCGTGGACCCTAATGACAAACTGCGAGACTCCATCGGAGCACGAGCTAAAGATTATCGAGACGGCTGTAGAAGCAATTGCACTGGACCACGGACCCATTCAAAACTCGCTGACAATTGGCGCTCAAAAGACATTAGGGTACGGTCTAACCCGCAGACTGGCAGGGTCGAGTATTTTTGTCTGCACTCCCGACTCAATAATGGAGAAGGTTGGCTCGTTAATCAAAGAGCGGCAGGGCTTTGGCGGCGGGCGATTAGTTGAGTACCAGCTTCAATTGGCAGAAAAAATACCTATGCCGAATAAAATTGTTGTCGAGCAAGTCGGCAAAACGGCCTTCAATGAGTCAACGCAATACTCTGAACTTTTTCTGCGCACGGATATTCGCCCAATGGCTCGATCCACTCTCGCCACCTTCGGGAAGAGTGCCGCTGCGTTTCAAGATGTGGCGGTGCGGCAGATGTCGAGCGAAACATCACTTGGAACCGGCGCCGCGCAAGTCGCTGCCGCAGTTGGTTATCCCGAGGCCATTCCTCGGATCGTTGAGATGATCAACGCAATGGTTGGGCAATTTCCCGCGAATGCAGCTATTCCACTGGGCGCTAGAGACAGGCTCCTTGAGTTGGCATGGGCAATCTACTTTGCTGGGGAAAATGGTCGCAACGCGAGTGCCTCCGTCCATATGCTAATGCAACGAAAGGTTGAGAGCCGCGCACCACCATTTGGAATCGTGGGAGTTAGTCCTAAACGCCTCTGCCGCGTTCTTGAACGAATCGAAGGGCCAGCGGCAACGCTCCAATATCCATATTGCAACGATCCATCCATCCCCTTTGAGCAGTGATGTCACCCAACCTTCTTGTGTGGATCGCCTATTGCTCGGACCCCGAGCTGTCTCTTCAATCAGGAATTGAACCGGCGTCCGTAGCCAGGAACCGAACATTGGCAACACGGGCGGCCGGCGTCGCATCACAATGCGGTGTCCCAATCGGGACACCGGCAGAAGGCTCGCCACAGAGGGCGGCGCTGGGCGCGATGGCGGGGAAATTGGTGCATTCGCCTCCCCCGGCTCCACCATACAAGGGTCCGAAGAGGACCGAGGAAGTCCAAAAGGCTCAAGGAAATCAACACCTTGGGCCTTTTTTCCGTGCATTGACATGCACCGAAGTGCGCCGACTTCCACGCATTCATGCAGCAACTTCTGCAGGAACCATCCGATCCGGGCTCCCGCATCAAGAACGTTCCTGCATGGCTCGCGACCTGATCCCTGGTGAGGTGACGACCCGCGGCATCAAGCCCGACGACACGCGAAAACGGCCCAGTGTCCACGGGCTGCGAGCACAGCCTCAGAACGTCGATGCGCAGCATGTCGGCTCACAAGCGACGTGGACAGCTCGCGCAGCCAGGCCGCGCGACCCATAAAACTCAATTCAATCAACAACTTGGCAAAAAAAAGCCCACCTTGCGGTGGGCTGATGGATGTTCAAAAAATGAACATCATTGGTACCGGACGTCCGGTCTGCGCACTGTCTGTCGATATTTTTGTTGGGACAGGACGCAGACTCTGGCGACTGGACTCGTGATGCCGTGTGACAGCTATTAGCTGGTACTTTAAGTGGACTTGTCCAGACTAAACATCCCCACGAAGGTGAGGCTGCGGCGGGAATAATTCACGAATATCACAGAATGCGGGGTTGACACGGCCACTTTCAATTGATCTCAGGCTGCCGCGATCCGCCAACCCGCCGCTGAACGCCGGACTCCGTAGAAGCCGAAATCCAGTTCGGGCTGGCCTCCGCTGATCAGTTCGGCCAGCGCCCGGCCAGACCCGGCACCGTGCGTCCACCCGAGCGTGCCGTGGCCCGCATTGACCCAGAGCCCTGCGATCGGCGTCTGACCGATGTAGGGGATGTTGGTCGGCGTGCTGGGGCGCAGACCGGCCCAGAAGTTGGGCTCCGTCGTGTCCGCCACGCCGGGAAACAGCTCTTCGTAGCGCCGTCGCAACGCCTCGCAGCGGACACGCGCGGTGGCGCCCTCGAGAGACGCGTCATAGCCGGCCAGTTCGGCAGTACCGGCCACCCGGATGGTGTCCCCCAGGCGCGAGATCGCGATCTTGCGGGCATCGTCGATCATGCTGACGGTGCTGGCGCGCTCGGGATGCCGGAGCTTGAACGTGGCGGAGTACCCCTTGGCCGGATAGATGTTCAGGTTCACCCCCACCTGGCGCAGCAGCGGTGCCGTGAACGAGCCGAGCGCCACCACGACCGAATCAGCCGCCACCGTGATGCGCCGTGCGTCGTGCTGGCTGCGCACGACCACGCCGTGCACCCGACCGCCACGCACGTCCAGGCTATGCACATCGTGCCGGAAATGGGTCACCAGCCCTCGCTCGGCACAACGGCGTGCCAGCGCCTGGGTGAAGACGCAGGCATCGCCCGATTCGTCGCTGGGCGTGTAGGTCCCGCCCACCAGGCGATCGGCGCATGAGGCCAGTGCCGGCTCGACCGCCAGAACCTCGGCACGGTCGAGGATGCGTCGATCGACACCGAACTCGCGCATCAGTCGAGCCGCCTCGGCGCCGGCATCCATGTCGGCCTGGCTGGAGAAGAAATGCAGGATGCCGCGCTCCAGGCGGTGGTATTCGATGCCCGTGGCGGCCACCAGCGTCTTGAGCGACTGGTGGCTGTAGCGGCCCAGCGCCACCAGCTGGCGCACGTTGCGCTCGAACGCCGCATCGCTGCACTGCCCCAGGAACGACAGCCCCCAGCGCCACTGGTGCGGATCGAGCCGGGGCCGGAACAGCAGCGGCGAGTCGTCGCGCAGCAGCCACTTGGCCACCTTGAACGGTGCAGCGGCATTGGCCCACGGCTCGCAGAAGCTCACCGAGATCTGCGCACCGTTGGCGAAGCTGGTTTCCATCGCGGCATCGGCCTGGCGATCGACCAGCGTGACCTCGTGGCCCTGTTCCATCAAATGCCAGGCCGTGCTGACGCCGATGATGCCGGCCCCCAAAACCACCACACGCATGCTGCGCTCCTGCAAGTTTTCCGACGCCGCCGCAGGCGACACCGACACGCGACATGCGTGACGATTCACGTCGGAAGCCATTGCGGCGGATGGTGCAAGACGGTCGCTCGCTTGAAAAGCAGGATTAATATCTTTCAATATTGATAAGCAAGCCTGATGGACATCCTCGATCCCGCAGCCCTCGAATGCCTGGCCGCCCTGGTTGACGAAGGAGGCTTCGAGCGCGCGGCCCGCCGGCTGTCGATCACGCAGAGCGCGGTCTCGCAACGCCTGCGGGCGCTCGAGACACAGGTCGGCCAGCCGCTGGTGGTGCGTTCACGGCCGCTGCGGCTGACCGGATCGGGACAGATCCTGTTGCGCTACGCGCGCCAGATGCAGGCCCTGCACGCCGACGTCAGCCGCGAGCTGGGTGAGCGAGGCCACACCCACGAGCGCGTGCCGATCGCCGTCAACGCCGACAGCCTGGCGACCTGGGTGCTGCCGGCGCTGCAGGTGCTGGTCGATTCGGGCGTGTCGCTCGAACTGGTGGTCGACGACCAGGACTTCACCCACGAATGGCTGCGCGAGGGTCGGGTGCTCGGCTGTGTCTCGACGGTCAGCGAGGCGCTGCGCGGTTGCCGCGTGACACCGCTGTGCGTGATGCGCTACGTGGCGGTGGCCAGCCCGGCGTTCGTCGGAGGGCAGCTCGGCACCGCAGGGCTGCACCGCGGCAACTTTGCGCAGCTGCCGTTCGTGGTGTTCAACCGCAAGGACGACGTGCAGGCGCAATGGGTGGCGCGCGCCTTCGGCCTGCCCGCGCCCCGCCTGCAGCAGCGCTTCGTGCCGTCGGCCGAAGCGTATGTGCGGGCGGTGGCGCTGGGCTGGGGCATCGGCGTGGCCGCCTGGCCGCTCGTCAGCCGGCAGGTCGAGCGCGGCGAACTGCAGGTGCTGCACCCGCACGTGACGATCGACATCGCGCTGCACTGGCATCAGTGGAAGCTGCTCGGCGACGCCGGCATCGACAGTGCCAGCGGCGGCCGCGCATCGCTGCTCGACCGCATTGGCGCGGCCCTGGCCAGCGGCGCACGGGGGCTCGAGCCGATGCTTTTATGATCGCGCCGCCATGCTGATCTCTCGTCGCGATGCGGTCCGCCGCCTATCGGGCACCGCGCTGCTGCTCGCGGCGGGACGCCTTCGGTCGTCCGAAAGCCCGTCGCAGATGCGGCTGCCTTCGACCCCTCCCCGATTCGATCGCTATCCGTTCACGCTCGGGATCGCGAGCGGCCAGCCGCGGCCCGACAGCGTCGTGCTGTGGACCCGGCTCGCCCCCGAACCGCATGCCGATGGCGGCGGCATGGACCCGCTGCCGCTCCCGCTGCGGTGGGAAATGGCGCACGACGAGGCCTTCACCCAGCCGGTGCGCACCGGTGAGGTGGTGGCGTTGCCGAGCCTGGCGCACAGCGTGCGGGTCCAGGTGGATCGGCTGCCGCCGGGGCGGGTCTTCCACTACCGTTTCATCACCGGCAACGCGGTGAGCCCGATCGGACGCACACGCACCGCACCACCGGCCGACAGCCAGCCGGCGCGGCTGCGCCTGGCGCTGGCGTCGTGCCAGCACTACGAACAAGGCCGCTTCACGGTGCACCGCGAGATCGCGGCCAGCGACCTCGATCTGGTGCTGTTCGTGGGCGACTATGTCTACGACTCCAGCAACCCGAGCTTTCTGCGCAGGCCGCATGAAGGGCCTGCGCCTGAAACGCTGGACCAGTTTCGGGCCCGCCACGCCACCTACAAACTCGACCACGACCTGCAGGCGGCCCATGCGGCGCACCCGTGGATCCTGGCCTGGGACGACCACGAGGTGCGCAACGACTATGCCGCCGCGCTGGGTACCGGCGAGTTGTCGGCGGCCGAGTTCGTGAGCATCCGCGCGGCGGCCTACCAGGCCTACTTCGAGCACCTGCCGCTCGCGCTCGATCAGTTCCCGGGCGAACGGGGCATGCGCATGCACGACCGCTACACGTGGGGCCGACTGGCCGAGCTGTGGACGCTCGACGGCCGCCAGCACCGCAGCGTGCAAGCCTGCAACGCGGCGGACGAATCGGGCGGGCATCTGCGCTGGCATTGCGACGAACTGGCAGACCGGCACCGAACGATGCTCGGCCCCGCGCAGGAAAACTGGCTGCACCGAGGGCTCGCACACAGCCAGCGGCGCTGGAAACTGATCGGCCAGGCCACGCAGATGAGCGCCTCTGGGCTCGAGACGCTGGGCCGGCAACTGGTGCACACCGACGGCTGGGACGGCTATGCGTCATCGCGCGCACGGCTGCTGCAGCACCTGGTCGACAGCGGCGTGCAGGACGTCGTCGCACTCGGCGGCGACGTGCACCGGCATGTGGCGGCCAACCTGCGTGTCAGGCCCAACGACGAACGTTCCGCGGTGGTGGCCAGCGAGTTCGTCACCACCTCGCTCACGACCCGCGGCATCCCGGAAAGCTGGATGTCGCTGATACGAAGCAGCAACCCGGACATCCTGCACGGGCGCAGTGACGAGAGGGGTTATGCCCTGATCGAGCTTGGAAACCAATCGCTACACTTGACTGCGAGAGCCACGGGGTTTCCGGTTACAGAATCATCGCTTCTGCATACGCAAGCCAGTTACAGCGTTGAATCAGGTCGAGCCGGTCCTCGACCCGCGTGATTCGGACTCTGCGGCCCGGCCTGCGCATGCAACCGGCGTTCAGTGAAAGGCCTGAAAACGGCCAGGGAGAAACCAGAATGAGCACACTTTTTTCATGGTCACGCTGGCTCGGCTTTTTCGGCCGCAAGGCCAAACCCGTCAAGGCAGGCAAGCGTCCGGCAGTGCGCAAGCATCCGCAGGATTTTGCCGACTACGGCACCGCTTTCGGCCTCGAGATGAGCCTCACCAATCAGGCGGCATCCGACCAGATCGAAGCGCCGGCATCAAAACCGGGACGCAAGGCCAAGACCAAGCCCGGCAAGGCTGTCGCCCGAGAGGCTGTCACGCCGATCCGCTGACACGGAAGGCATCGGAGACCCGCATCCCGCGGGCTCCTGGCGAACCGCCGATCACGGCCGCTTTGCCGAACATTCTGCGCAGAAGCCGCAACGGCTCCACCGCACATCGCATCAGCGAATCAGCAGAACAGGCGTCTTGCAAGCCGCAATGACGCGCGTCGCCACCGAGCCCATCACCAGATTGCCCAGCTGGTTGTGGCCGTGCGAGCCCATCATGACCAGATCGAAATGCCCCTCGTCGGCGGTCTTGGCGATGGCATCGGCCACATGACCGGTCTTGCTGAGGAAAGTCGCGCTGATGCGCTGGGCATCGAGAAACGTGCGCAGCGGCTTGAAAACCTTTTCGCCCTCATCGGCGTAATAGCCTTGCAGCAGTTCCCGATCGAGCACGGCCGCAGCACGAGGCGGAATGGTCGGCACCACGGTCAGCACGGTGTACTCGTGCGCCGGCCCCAGCCATTCATCATGGGCAGCCCAATAGGCGACCATGCGGCGGGTGTATTCGCTGCCATCGACAGCAACCAGGATTTTCATTTCAGGTCTCCAACTCGTTCGACGGGTTTCAGTGTGACATCGAGACCGCCGTCGGCCTTGATGATCATCAAGCCGATGCGGCACCCGGCGATGCCCACATCAACCCGTCCGCTCAGGCACTTTCGCTGCGGCCGTGGCACTGCTTGAACTTGCGCCCGCTGCCGCAAGGGCACGGATCGTTGCGACCGACCTTCGGCTCGGTGCGCCGCACGGTTTCGACCTTCAGCATCTGACCGCGGCCGAGGTCGGCGATCTCGACCACGTTGGCGACCAGGTCCTCGATCGCCGCATCCAGCGACTTCAACGGATGCTCGTCGTCGAGCGCCTTGGTGTAGGCCTTTTCGTCTTCGGTCTGCTCCGGCAGGTGACGCCACAGGCAGGCCAGCAGATCGGGCAGTTCGGGCGCCGCCATGTCCTGCAGCGCCGGGAAGTTGTTGAGCGCGTGCTCGAAACCGATCACCCAGGGCGCGAGTGCCGCCGTCATCGCCTCGCGACCCTTCAGCGGATTGCCATCGTCGTCGGTGGGCTGCATCACGAGCGGGTCGAACCAGCCGTCGGCCACCAGCGACTGGTTCAGCGCGGCATGGCGGCGCATCACCAGGCTCACCAGCCGCTCGTGCTTGGCTGAGTGCCAGCCGACGGTGTCGGGGCCGAGCACCTGGCCGCTGACCGAGCCGTCCTCGTCGACGGCGAGGTTCCAGTCGAACGCCGGTGGCAGCCATTGTTCGGGCGGCAGCGCCATCGGCTGTGCGAGCACGCCGCACAGGTAGCCGTCGAGCATCACGACATCGAGCGCCTCCAGCGGTTCGGGGATGGCGGCAAGCAGATCGTCGAGTTCACCGATCTCGGCGTCGTTCAGGTCGGCGGCTGGGGTCATGGTCAGGGTCTCCAAAACCGGCATTGTGCCGGCGCTACGATCGCGCCATGGCACATCGACTCACACAAATCAGCACCCGCACCGGCGACGACGGCACCACCGGCCTGGGCGACGGACAACGCGTGCCCAAGGATCACCTGCGCGTGCAGGCCATGGGCGACGTCGACGAACTCAATTCGCAGCTCGGCGTGCTGCTGGCCGAACCGCTGCCCGCCGACGTGCGCGAGCTGCTGGTGGTGATCCAGCACGAGCTCTTCAACCTCGGTGGCGAGCTCTCGATCCCCGGCTACACGCTGCTCAAGACCGAGGCCGTGCTGCGCCTGGACGAGGCGCTGGCGCACTACAACGCGCAACTGCCGCGCCTGCAGGAATTCATCCTGCCGGCCGGCACCCGCAGCGCGGCACTGGCGCACGTGGCCCGCACGATCGCGCGCCGGGCCGAACGGGCGGTGGTGGCGCTGGCGGCGGCCGAGGCCATCAACGAAGCGCCGCGCCACTACCTGAATCGCCTGTCGGACCTGCTGTTCGTGCTGGCCCGCGTGCTCAACCGTGCCAACCTCGACGGCCTGGGCGGCGACGACGTCTACTGGCACAGCGAGCGGCTCGAGCGCGCGCAAGGCTGATCGAAACGGGCGCCGCGCACGGCGCACCGATCCGGTTCAGAACCGCACGGTCAGGCCGGCAATGTCGATGCTGACGTGATCGCGGCCGGTCGAACCGGTCGCCGCCTGCGCAAACGACTGCGCCCAGGCGGCGTCGGCAAACTGCTTCTGGCCGCCGGTGTCGGCGATCGACAGCAGCTTGTCGGCCACCAGCACCTTGCCCGAGGCGCGCAGGGGCTGGCAGTCGAGCGCCAGATACTGGGCGTCGAGCCAGGCCCGCGCATCGGCTTGCGGCATCGCGCTGTCGACCACGATCGACTGCTCGAGCTCAGGCCCCCAGACCACGTTCACATACGGCATTTGATTTCCTCCAAACGAGACGGCCCGCAGATGGGCCGTCGGTCATCGTAGCGCCTCAGCCGCGGCGCGCCTGAACCGCCTGATGCAGGATTTCCAGTACCTGCTCCGAGTCGTCCCAGCCGATGCAGGCGTCGGTGATGCTCTGGCCGAAGGCCAGGTTGCGCGGATCGTCCTTGCCGGGGCTGAACTTCTGCGCGCCGGCCACCAGGTGGCTCTCGACCATCACGCCGAAGATCGAGCGGCTGCCGCCGGCCATCTGCGCGGCGATGTCGCGGGCCACGTCGATCTGGCGCTGGTGCTGCTTGCTGCTGTTGGCGTGGCTGCAGTCGACCATCAGACGCTGCTCGAGCTTGGCCGCCGCCAGGTCCTTGCAGGCGGCGGCGACACTCTCGGCGTCGTAGTTGGGCGCCTTGCCACCGCGCAGGATGACGTGGCAATCCTTGTTGCCGCGGGTCTCGACGATCGACACCTGGCCGTTCTTGTGCACCGACAGGAAATGGTGCGCGCCGGCGGCAGCCTGGATCGCATCGGTGGCGATCTTGATGTTGCCGTCGGTGCCGTTCTTGAAGCCGATCGGCGCCGACAGGCCCGAGGCCAGTTCGCGGTGCACCTGGCTCTCGGTGGTGCGCGCGCCGATCGCGCCCCAGGCGATCAGATCGCCGATGTACTGCGGGCTGATGGTGTCGAGGAACTCGCTGCCGGCGGGCATGCCCAGGCGGTTGATGTCGAGCAGCAGCTGACGCGCGATGCGCAGGCCCTCGTCGATGCGGTAGCTCTCATCGAGGTACGGGTCGTTGATCAGGCCCTTCCAGCCGACCGTGGTGCGCGGTTTCTCGAAGTACACGCGCATCACCACCTCCAGCGTGCCGGCGTATTTCTGGCGCAACGGCAGCAGGCGGCGGGCGTATTCGAGCGCGGCGGCGGGGTCGTGGATCGAGCACGGGCCGATGATCACCAGCAGGCGGTCGTCGCGGCCATGCAGGATCTCGCGGATGGTGTGGCGGGTCTGGCCGATCAGGGTCTCGACCGGCGTTCCGCTGATCGGGAAGAAGCGGATCAGGTGTTCGGGGGGAGGCAATGGCACCACGTCAACAATCCTTTCGTCATCGGTCTGCGAGGTCTTGTCCACGGGTGCAGGCCAATGATCGGCGGCGTGGGGGCTGTGCTTGGCGTTCATGTGCGGGTCCAGGTCAGTTGAAAACGGAAAGAACGAATCGACGAGGCAAAAAAAAACCGCCGGGGCATCCGGCGGTCTTTGAAGGTGTCTGGCGTGCTGTCTTGCGTACGCTCAGGCCTCTCCTCCGCCGGTGCGGTGCGAGAACCAAAAGTACGAAAAGAAGAACGCAAAACGAGACATGAGCTGGAATCTAGCACGGCGCCCTGACGATGCCATCGGGGGTGCCCCGATGCTGTGGCGCCCGTGCCGCACTCAGGCCGTGCCGCCGACGGTGATGCCGTCGATGCGCAGCGTCGGCTGGCCCACGCCCACCGGCACGCTCTGGCCGTCCTTGCCGCAGGTACCCACGCCCGGGTCGAGCGCCATGTCGTTGCCGATCATCGACACCCGCATCATCGCCTCGGGGCCGTTGCCGATCAGCGTCGCGCCCTTGACCGGGTAGAGGATCTTGCCCTTCTCGACCCAATACGCTTCGCTGGCCGAGAACACGAACTTGCCGCTCGTGATGTCGACCTGGCCGCCGCCGAAGTTGCTGGCGTAGAGGCCGCGGTCGATGCTGGCGATGATCTCCTCGGGCGTCTTGTCGCCGGCCAGCATGTAGGTGTTGGTCATGCGCGGCATCGGCACATGGGCGTAGCTCTCGCGCCGGCCGTTGCCGGTGGGCGCGGTCTTCATCAGGCGGGCGTTGAGCGAGTCCTGGATGTAGCCCTTGAGGATGCCGTCCTCGATCAGCACGTTGCGCTGCGTGGCGTGGCCCTCGTCGTCGACGTTGAGCGAGCCGCGGCGATCGGCGATGGTGCCGTCGTCGAGCACCGTCACGCCCTTGGCTGCCACGCGCTGGCCGATGCGGCCGGAGAAGGTGCTCGAACCCTTGCGGTTGAAGTCGCCTTCCAGCCCGTGGCCGACCGCCTCGTGCAGCAGGATGCCGGGCCAGCCCGAACCCAGCACCACCGTCATCTCGCCGGCCGGCGCGGGGCGGCTCTCGAGGTTGGTGAGCGCGGCGTGCACCGCCAGGTCGACGTAGCGCGACATCACGTCGTCCTGGAAATAGCCGAAGCCGAAGCGCCCGCCGCCACCCGACGAACCGACCTCGCGGCGGCCGTTCTGCTCGGCGATCACCGTGACCGACAGGCGCACCAGCGGGCGCACGTCGGCGGCCAGCGTGCCGTCGGCGCGTGCCACCAGCACCACGTCGTACTCGGCGGCCAGACCGGCCATCACCTGCACCACGCGCGGGTCCTTGGCGCGGGCGAGTTTCTCGACCCGCTCCAGCAGCGCCACCTTCTGCGCGCTGTCGAGCGTGGCAATCGGGTCCATGTTGGCGTAGAGCGTGCGACTGCCGGCCACCTGCTGCGGCACATCCAGCTTGACGCGCCGGCTCAGGCCGGCCGAGGCGATGGTGCGCACGGTGCGTGCGGCATCGAGCAAGGCGGCCTCGGAGATGTCGTCCGAATAGGCAAACGCCGTCTTCTCGCCCACCACGGCACGCACGCCCACGCCCTGGTCGATGCTGAAGCTGCCGCTCTTGACGATGCCCTCTTCCAGGCTCCAGCCCTCGCTGCGGGTGTACTGGAAGTAGAGGTCGGCATCGTCGACCTTGTGGGCCGCGACCGTGTTGAGCGCCTGCGTGAGGCTGGCATCGGTCAGACCGAAGGGCTCCAGCAGCAGTTGACGGGCTGTGACCAGGCGTTCGAGGGTGGGTTCGCGGGAAATCATGGCTTCATTCTAGGCAGCGGGCCCGGGTGGCGCAGGCAAAAAAAACCCCACGACAAAGCGTGGGGGTGTGAGGCCAGCTCGGGGGGCTTGCCGGCACTCGAAACGGTTCTGCCTGCCGGCCCCGAAGGACCGGAACGAGCGAGACCGCAACCGGGGAGAAACTCAGTCGTCGCGCTTGATGCGCGTGGCGATCAGGCGGCCCGTGGTGCGGTCGATGTTGCCCTTGATCTCCAGGATGCTGTTGCCGATGTCCGCAGCCGTGGCACGGTCGAAGTCGCCGGCATCGAATTCGACGACCAACGGATCGGTGTTGGCCTTGGACACCGTGAACGTCGTCGCCGTGACGGCCGATACCTCGTTGGGCCGCACGTGGAACTCGCGCTCGGCCTCGTCGCTGAGTTCGACCTTGGTTGCCACCAGTTGACCGGCGTCGTTGATCGAGCCCTTGACCTCGACGACGCTCGTGGTGGTCGCCAGTCCGTCGTAGGTGGCGCCGTCATCGAACTCGACGGCGGGGCTGTCTGCGACGATCACGTCGACGCCGTTGATCACCAGCACCGTGCTGGTAGCACCGACGGTGGCCGACTCGACATAACCCTGGACCTCGACACGCGAGCGGCCACGCTGATCGAGCGCTCGGCTGCGCTGCGACTTGATCTCGACGACGTCCCAGCCGCCCACCGGACGATCTGCCGCTGGCGTGATCCGCACCCGTACAAAGGGGTTCGTGCCGGTCGGCACGGTGAGGCCCGCCAGGTCCACCGGCTCGCCACCGATCTGGTAGTTGCCGGTCGTACCCGTGAGCGTGCCCGCCAAGCGGAACTGGAAGCTGCTGTTCAGCGTGCCGAGGCCAGCATCGCTGGCCGCCTTGATCTCGATGTAGGTCGCCACCCAGTCGGTCACACCGCTGGCTGCCGCCCGGCGGCCGTGCACCTTGACGATCTGACCCGCGTCGAGACCGAGGCCCGAGGCGACACCCGAGGAGCGGTGGATGAAGGTGCTCGCCGTCACCGCGATGTCCTGGCCCATCACGGTGATCGTGCCGTTGCCAGAGACAGGGTCGAGCGCGTCAGCCGTGATTTCGCCGGCCAGATCGCTGCGGATCTCGAATCCGCGTGCCACGCAGGACGTGGCGGCCAGACCACAGCTGTCGTCCACGCTCACGTCGACCGACATGCCCAGGCGCAGCTTGCCGTCGTCGTTGGCATCTTCACGGCTGATCGAGGCGCTGCTGTCGTCGTAGCGCACGCCGCCGACGATCACCGAACCGAAGCCGTTGACCGTGCCCGAGGTGATGCCCGTGCCCCCCGCCCCGACCCCGCCGCCCCCGCCGCAGGCAGCGATCGCGGCCACGGCCAGTGCGGCCAGGCTGAGTTGAACGAGTCGCGCGCGGCGCGAATGGGGGATCGGTGCGGACATGAGTCTCTCCTGGGTCGGACGGGTTTGGCGCTCGCAGCAGGCGTTTCTGCCTTTCATGTGGGAAATCATCCCATCTTTTTCAGGACACCACAAGCGGCAGACCCGATCGTGGCCCCACAAGCTGAATGAAACACAATCGCGCATGGCCGACGCGCTGCCCCCACGCCTGATCGCCCACCTCGACATGGACGCGTTCTACGCCTCGGTCGAACTGCTGCGCCGGCCTGAACTGCGCGGCTTGCCGGTGGTGGTGGGCGGGCGGCGTGCGTCGCCTGCTGCGGGCGACGACTGGCCGCGGCTGCGCGATTACACCGGCCGCGGTGTCGTCACCACCTCGACCTACGAGGCGCGGGCGCTCGGCGTGCACTCGGGCATGGGCCTGATGCGATCGGCGGCGCTGGCGCCGCAGGCGATCCTGCTGCCGGCCGATTTCGACGAGTACCGGCGGCTCTCGCGCCTGTTCAAGGCCGCCGTGGCCGAACTGGCGCCGGCCATCGAGGACCGGGGCATCGACGAGATCTACATCGACCTGAGCGACGTGCCCGGCGCGCGCGAGGCGGTCGGCCACGACCCGCTCGGCGGCGCGCGTGCGCTGGCGCAGGAGCTCAAGAACAACGTGCGGCGTGCCACCGGTCTGAGCTGCTCGGTCGGTCTGGCGCCCAACAAGCTGCTGGCCAAGATCTGCAGCGATCTCGACAAGCCCGATGGCCTGACGGTGGTGATGGCCGAAGACGTCGCCAGCCGGATCTGGCCGCTGCCGGTGCGGCGCATCCACGGCGTCGGCCCGAAGGCCAGTGCTCGGCTCGAATCCCTGGGCGTGCACACCATCGGCGAGCTGGCGCGCCAGAGCCCGGCGTGGCTGAGCGATCACTTCGGCGCTCATCACGGCGAGTGGCTGCTGGCCGCCGCTCACGGCCAGGACGACCGCCCGGTGGTGACCGAAAGCGAGCCGGTGTCGATGAGCCGCGAGACCACCTTCGAGCGCGACCTGCATCCGCGCACCGATCGCGCCCTGCTCGGCCGGATCTTCACCGACCTGTGCGAGCGCGTCGGCGACGACCTGCGACGCAAGGGTTACGTCGGGCGCACCATCGGCATCAAGCTGCGGTTCGACGATTTCCGCACCGTCACGCGCGATCACACGGTGGCGCTGCCGACGGCCGACGGGCAGCTGATCCGTGCCGCGGCCGGGCAATGCCTGAAGCGCATCAACCTCAGCCGGCGCCTGCGCCTGCTGGGCGTGCGGGTGGGCAACCTGAGCCACGCGGTCGGCATCGACACCCCGCCGACGGCCACCGCGCGCGCGCCGATGCCCGAGCCCGCACCGATCCGGCGCCCCACCGCGGCGGCACAGCGCAAGGCAGCCCCCGCCCCCGTCGAAGCCGGTGCGCAGGGTCAGTCGCTGTCGCTGTTTCCGGAGTGGGACGATCCGGCCCCACCGGCACCGGACTGACGGTCCATTGCGCGCCATTCGGACACCGGTGCGATCGAGGCGGCAGCCTGTCGTGTCGGCAGGCGCCACAACCAGAGCGCCACGATGCTGCAGCACAGAGCCGGCAGCCAGTTCAGCATCGGCAGGCGCCAGGCGGCAAAGGCGCTGCCGAACACCATCATCACGGTCGCGAACTGCTTGGCGCGCAGCGGCACGGCACGGTGTTCACGCCAATCGCGCACGATCGGACCGAACTGTCGATGCGCGAGCAGCCAGCGCTCCCAGCGCGCGCTGCCACGCGAGAAACACGCTGCGGCGAGCAGCACGAAAGGGGTCGTCGGCAACAGGGGCACGACGATGCCGATCACCCCGAGCAGCAGGCTCAGGGCACCGGCGAGCAACCAGAGCCAGCGATGCAAGGGATCAGTCCGAGGCCTGAGCGTCGGCGAGGAACGCCTGCTCGGCCTGCAGGGTGGCGGGATGGTCGAGCAGCTCGCCCAGCAGCCGGGGCGGGATGGTGATGGCGCCCACGCCCAGTCGCAGCAGGTTCAGGTAGGCCTCGCGGTCGCGGACGCTGGCCACCAGCAGCCGCGTCGCGCCGCCGCAGGACTGCAGCAAGGCCTGCATCCGGGCGATCAGGGCGAGGCCGTCGACGCCTGAGTCGTCGAGTCGCCCGAGGTACGGCGCGGCATAGCTGGCACCGAGCTGGGCCGCAAAGTGCACCTGCTCCAGCGCATAGACGGCGGTGTAGGTGACCGGCACGCCGCGTGCCACCAGTTGCGCGCCTGCGCGCAGGCCTTCGCGCGTGGCCGGGATCTTGATCACCAGCTGCCCGGGCGCGAAGTGCCGCAGCAGGTCATGGGCGTCGTCGAGCATGCCCGGCGCATCCTGGCTCTGGACCTGCGCCTGAACCTGGCGGGCGCCCATCGCGAGCATCTCGCCGAGCAGGTCCGGCAACCCGGCCCGCCGGACACCCGCGCGCCGCAGCAAGGTCGGATTGGTGGTCACGCCATGCACGACCGGATGCGGCAGACAGCGCCGCAACTCGCCCAGATCGGCGCTGTCGAGATAGAGGTGGAATCGGTCCATGATGCGAGTCCTGCGGCAGCGCCGTCGATGCGTCGGTCACACGCAGGGGTGCGGCGCAAGTCGGCGCCGAAGACGGCTCGCGCAGACCCGATCGCGGCGAGCGCCTGCACGGACGGTGGAAAGGCGGATGTCCGTGCCAGGACGGCTGTGGTGCCGGCTGTCCGAATCGAACGGACGACCTTCCGCTTACAAGGCGGGTGCTCTACCAGCTGAGCTAAGCCGGCACGTCAGAGGCACGATCGAAAACGAAGCGGGATTGTAGAGCGAGCGCAGCGACGCAACGCCGCGTCACTTCACCCGCTTGAGAGACGGGCGGCTGCCACCCGTCGATGGCGGCGGCGTGGGCTCGTGGTCGTCGGCGACCGGCGCCGGCGATGGTTCCACCGTCGGCGACGGCGAGTCGCCAACCGGGGCGCTCGCCAGGCGCAGGCCGGTCACCGTCGGCACGGTGGTCGAGCCGGGCGACATCTCGGTGCCGGCACCGGCGGAAGCCCCGGCTTGCGATGCATCGGTCGGCACCGGAAACGCCATGCCCTGACCGTTTTCACGCGCGTAGATCGCGATCACATGGTCGATGGGCACGACGATCTCGCGCGCGACCCCGCCGAAGCGCGCCTTGAACTCGACAAACTCGTTGCCCAGGCGAAGCCCGCTGGTGGCGTCGAAACCGACGTTCAGCACGATCTCGTGGTTCTTCACGTACTCCATCGGCACCTGCACGCTGGCGTCGACGTAGACCGCCAAGTACGGCGTGAAGCCGTTGTCGGTACACCAGTCGTGCAAGGCACGGATCAGATAGGGCCGGGTCGAGGTGCCCTGGGCATCGGGCGCGACGGGGGTGGGCATCTGGACTTCGCCTTTACTTGCGCATCACCTTCTCGGACGGCGTCAGTGCCTCGATGTAGGCCGGACGCGAGAAGATGCGTTCAGCGTACTTGAGCAGCGGCGCCGCGTTCTTCGAGAGGTCGATGCCGTAGTAGTCGAGGCGCCACAGCAGCGGCGCGATCGCGACGTCGAGCATCGAGAAGTCGTCGCCCAGCATGTAGCGGTTCTTCTGGAAGATCGGTGCGAGCTGCGTCAGGCGATCGCGGATCTGCGAACGGGCTTTCTCGAGCTGCTTGTCGTTGCCCTTCACGCCGCCACGGCCTTCGAGCAGGTTGACGTGCGTGAACAGTTCCTTCTCGAAGTTGAAGAGGAACAGGCGCACGCGAGCACGTGCCACCGGGTCGCCGGGCATCAGTTGCGGATGCGGGAAACGCTCGTCGATGTACTCGTTGATGATGTGCGATTCATACAGAATCAGTTCCCGCTCGACGAGGATCGGCACCTCGTTGTACGGATTCATCAGCGCGATGTCCTCGGGCTTGGCGTAGAGATCGACGTCGCGGATCTCGAAGTCCATGCCCTTTTCGAACAGGACGAAGCGGCAGCGATGCGAGTACGGGCAGGTCGTGCCGGAATAAAGCACCATCATGGCTGGGGTCGCTCCTTGCAGTGCGGTTCAGAAAAAAGAAAATCGCGCAGCGGTGGCCAAGCCACCCCTGCGCGCTGACAGCCGACCCGTCCGGGTCGGTCGATGTCAGGGCATCACTTCACGTCTTTCCAGTACGCCGCGTTCAAGCGCCAGGCGAACAGCGTGAAGATCGACAGGAACAGGAGCACCCAGGCACCGAGCTTGACCCGGTAGCCCTGTGCAGGCTCACCCATCCATTGCAGGTAGGCAACCAGATCACCGACTGCGCTGTCGTATTCGGCAGCAGTCATCTGGCCGGGCTTGATCTGCTCGAAACCCTTGAACACGTGCGTCACCTTGCTGGCGTCGTGCGCATCGGCGTGCTCTTCGTAGACCGCGCGACGTTCACCCTGCAGCTCCCACAGGGCGTGAGGCATGCCCACGCTGGGGAACACCAGGTTGTTCCAGCCGGTCGCCTTGGTGTCGTCGCGGTAGTAGGTGCGCAGGTAGGTGTACAGATAATCTGCGCCCGAACCACCCAGGCCGGCACGCGAGCGCGCCACAACGGTCAGGTCGGGCGGCGTGGCGCCGAACCAGTCCTTGGCCTGCCGGGGATCGAGCGAGACCTTCATGGTGTCGCCGACCTTGTCGGTGGCGAACATCAGGTTGGTCTTGATCTGCTCGACGGTCAGACCGATGTCCTGCATGCGGTTGTAGCGCATGAAGGCGGCCGAGTGGCAGTTGAGGCAGTAGTTGACGAACAGCTTGGCACCACGCTGGAGGGCAGCGGTGTCCTGCAGCTTCTCTTCCGGGAACCGGTCCAGAGGCATGCCACCGGACGCCGCTTGGGCCACCGGCACGGCCAGCACGAAACAGGCAGCAAGCCCGGCAATCAGGGAGGCGAAACGCTTTTTCATGATGTTGTTGCTCCGTGGTCCTGGCTCAGTGGGCCGCGAAGGTCACACGATCGGGCACGGGCTTGAACGTGCCGAGCTGAGTCCACCAGGGCATCAGCAGGAAGAAGCCGAAGTAGAACAGCGTGCCGACCTGGGCAACCAGCGTGCCGATGTCCGAAGGCGGCTGGATGCCGAGGTAGCCCAGCACCAGGAAGAAGACCACGAACACCGCGTAGAGGTACAGGTTCCACGTCGGGCGATAACGGATCGACTTCACCGGGCTCTTGTCCAGCCAAGGCAGGAAGAACAGGATGATGACCGCACCGCCCATCACCACGACACCCCAGAACTTGGCATCGAAGATCTTCAGCAGGCCGATCGCGACCACGGCGCCGACCAGGGCGATCAGCTTGCCCTTGCCCGACAGACCACCCTTGAGCACGCCCAGCACGGCCGCTGCCGCGATGATCACGCTCAGGACGTTGATCATGGTGTCGGTGGTGGCACGCAGCATCGAATAGAACGGCGTGAAGTACCAGACCGGAGCGATGTGCGCCGGCGTCTTGAACGGATCGGCCGGGATGAAGTTGTTGTACTCGAGGAAGTAGCCACCGAACTCGGGCGCGAAGAAGACGACCGCGGTGAACACCATCAGGAAGACGGTCACGCCGACGAGGTCATGCACGCTGTAGTACGGGTGGAAAGGAATGCCGTCAAGCGGATGACCGGTCTTGGGATCCTTCTTGGCCTTGATCTCGACGCCGTCGGGGTTGTTCGAACCCACTTCGTGCAGCGCGATGATGTGCGCGACCACCAGGCCCAGCAGCACCAGCGGCACGGCGATGACGTGGAAGCTGAAGAAGCGGTTCAGGGTGGCATCGCCGACGACGAAGTCGCCACGGATCAGCAGCGCGAGGTCTTCACCGACGAAGGGCACGGCAGCGAACAGGTTGACGATCACCTGCGCGCCCCAGTAGGACATCTGGCCCCAGGGCAGCAGATAGCCCATGAAGGCTTCGGCCATCAGGCACAGGAAGATCAGGCAACCGAACACCCAGACCAGTTCGCGCGGCTTGCGATACGAGCCGTAGATCATGCCGCGGAACATGTGCAGGTAGACCACGACGAAGAACGCCGAGGCGCCGGTCGAGTGCATGTAGCGGATCAGCCAGCCCCACGGCACATCGCGCATGATGTACTCGACCGAAGCGAACGCTAGGTTGGCGTCGGGCTTGTAGTGCATCACCAGGAAGATGCCGGTGACGATCTGGATCACCAGCACCAGCAGCGCCAGCGAGCCGAAGAAATACCAGAAGTTGAAGTTCTTCGGCGCGTAGTACTCGGACAGGTGCTCCTTGTAGAGCTTGGTGGCCGGAAACCGGTTGTCCACCCATGTCATCAGCTTGACGGCCGCCGTTGCGTCGGCGGGCGCTTCTTTGAATTCAGCCATGTTGACCTCGGATCCTTTTCAAGCCTTCTTGTCTTCGCCAATGAGCAACTTGGTGTCCGACAGATACATGTGCGGCGGCACCTCGAGGTTGTCCGGCGCAGGCTTGTTCTTGTAGACACGCCCGGCGAGGTCGAAGGTCGAGCCATGGCAGGGGCACAGGAACCCGCCTTGCCAGTCGTCGGGCAGCGAGGGCTGCGGGCCGGCCTGGAACTTGTCCGACGGCGAGCAACCGAGGTGCGAGCAGATGCCCACGACGACGAGGAACTCGGGCTTGATCGAACGGTGTTCGTTCTTGGCGTACTCGGGCACGGGATAGGCCGTGCGCGCGTTGCCGGGGTCGGCCATCTGGCTGTCGAGACCCTTGAGGGCGGCCAGCTGCTCGGGCGTGCGACGCACGATCCAGACGGGCTTGCCGCGCCATTCGGCGGTGAGCTTTTCGCCCGGCTTGATGGCGCTGATGTCGACTTCGACCGCCGCACCGGCTGCCTTGGCGCGCTCGGAGGGCGCGAAGGTACTGACGAAAGGCACCGCGGCTGCAACGCCACCGATGGCGCCTGCGCAGCTCGACGCAATCAGCCACGTCCGTTTGGCTTGGTCGACTTGCTGGTCACTCATGTGATTCCTCAGGGAAAGAAGATCCGGTCTGTGATGGGGGCAACCCGGGATTCTAGTCCACGGCATCCGGCTTTCCCTGACAGCGCGTACCCGCAGGCATGACGACCCACCCCCTGCGCTGGCTCAAAAACAACAGCGCCACCCAGGATTGACACGATCCGACCCACGTGAATACTTCACGAGCGAGGGCCGGCACCGTGTCGGTTCACAGAAGAAGAGGGATCAGCCATGAGTGTGTTGAGCGAATTCAAGGCGTTTGCCGTCAAGGGCAACGTGGTCGACCTGGCCGTCGGCGTGATCATCGGTGGCGCGTTCGGCAAGATCGTCGAATCGCTGGTCGGCGACGTCATCATGCCGATCGTCAGCAAGATCTTCGGCGGGCTGGACTTCAGCAACTACTTCATCCCGCTGGCCGGCCAGACCGCCACCACGCTGGTCGAGGCCAAGAAGGCTGGCGCGGTGCTGGCCTACGGCAGCTTCATCACCGTGGCGATCAATTTCATGATCCTGGCGTTCATCATCTTCATGATGATCAAGCAGATCAACCGACTGCAGAGCGCCCCGGCACCGGCGCCCGCACCGGCCGAGCCGCCCCCGCCGGCCGAAGACATCGTGCTGCTGCGCGAGATCCGGGACTCGCTCAAGCGCTGAACCCGGGCCGGCTGCAATCGGATACATGCCCGCCGCCGCCCGCCCGACTTGCCGCCGAGGCCGGCCCTATGATCGCCGCGAACCGGCGGTCGCCGAGTCGGGCAGCAGGGCGCCCGGCCTCGCGGCGGCAAGCATGAGGAGGAAGTCGTGGCTCCAGCACCGGCGCGAGAACTGCCATTCGATCCCAGCCTGATCTACGTCGACGGTCAGTGGCAAGCGGGGCACAGCACGCAGACCCTGGCCCTGTTCAATCCGTCCGACGGCAGTGAACTGGGCCGGATCGCACGCGGCGGCGCCAGCGACATCGATGCGGCCGTCCAGGCCGCACGGCGCGCGCTGCGGGCCGACGAGCCCGATGCCTGGGCACAGGCCAGCGCAGCCGAACGCGGCCGCTGCCTTCAGCGCATCGGCGCGCTGGTCCATGAACGCATCGACGAACTGGCCCGCCTCGAGGCACTCGACACCGGCAAGCCGCTCACGCAGGCCCGCACCGACGCGCTGGCACTGGCGCGCAGCCTGGAGTTCCACGCCGGCGCGGCCGACAAGATCAGCGGCCGGACGATGGCCTCGGCACCAGGCTGCACCACCTTCACCTTGCGCGAACCGATCGGCGTGGTCGGCCATCTGCTGCCCTCGAGCGACAGCCTGCCGATGCTCGGCCGCTCGGTGGGTGCCGCACTGGCGATGGGCAACGCCTGCATCGTCAAACCCGCCGAGCAGGCCTGCCTGAGCGCGCTCGCGTTTGCCCACATCGCGCACGAGGCGGGTCTGCCGGCTGGCGCGCTGAACGTGGTACCGGGTCTGGGCAGCGAAGCGGGCGCGGCGTTGGTGGCCCACCCCGGCGTGCAGCACGTGTCGTTTGCCGGCTCGCCGACCGTCGGGCGGCAGGTTCAGGTCAGCGCAGCCCAGCAGTCGAAACCGGTGTCGCTGATGCTGGACGGCAAGAGCCCGCAACTCCTGTTCGCCGATGCCGACCTCGATCTCGCCGTGCCGGCGCTGGTCAACGCGGGCATCCACAACGCCGGCCAGTGCGGCTGGACCGCCTCGCGCGTGCTGGTTCAGCAATCGGTCTACGTCGACGTGCTCGACCGCATGGCGCAGCGCTACCGCGCGCTGCGGGTCGGCCCGGCCCTGGCCGATCTCGACCTCGGGCCGGTCATCTCGGAGCACCGGCGCGACCAGATCGAGGGCTATCTGGCGTTCGCCCGGGAGAGCGGCCTCAACATCGTCGCCCAGGGCCGCATCGAGCGTGGCCGTGGCACGGCCGGCGGGCACTACGTCTGCCCCTCGCTGCTCTCGCCCGTGCACCCCGATCACCGGCTGGTGCAGGAAGAGATCCACGGCCCGGTGCAGGTGCTGGTGCCTTTCGAGGACGAGGCCCAGGCACTCGCCATCGGCAACGGCACCTTCGGCGGACAGCGCGCAAGCATCTGGACCCGCGATGGCGGACGGCAGCTTCGGCTGGCGCGGGCCCTGCGGTGCGGCCAGGTGCATGTCAACGATGGCGGACCGGGCGCCGGCATCGAACGGCCGCTGGGCGGCTTCGGCTCGTCAGGTCATGGCCACGAGCAGGGGCTGGAAGCGCTCTACACCTACTCGACGCTCAAGACCGTGGCGATCTCGCACGGCTGAACTCAGCCCTGGGTTTCGTGGCGGTTCGCCGCCGCGTAGAGGTCGGCAGCAAAACCCGGATCGGAGGCTTCGATGCTGCGCGCCATCTCCCGCACCGACTCGGCCTCTTCCGCACGGCTGTCGCGCTGGACTGCGCCGGATTTCCGGCTGAAATCGAACGCGTCGATCAGGCGCAGGAAGGCGGCAGCGGCCCAGCGCGCGCCACGCGGCGGACGCATGAAAAACGGGCTGGCGGCTTGAAAGGTCATCGAGGTCATCATGGACTCCTGAAATCGAAACGAAGGTCGCGGCCTGACGCTCAGGCCTGCTTCGCGTTGCGGCGGCAATCGGCGGCCAACCCGGCAAACCAGGCCGCACGTTCGGCGTCGATGCCGCGACGCTCGTCAGCCAGGCGCTGCAGCTCGGCGGCGGCACGCGCCTGGCCGACGCGCTCCATGCCACGCCAGACGGCGTGCAAAGCGCGACCCACCTGGAACCGCAGGCCGCCAGGAACCGGCAGGCCGGCGAGGTTCGGTGCAACAAAGGTGCTCATGTCCCACTTCCCAAAAGCGGAGAAATGTTTTCTCCATGACCGAACTTTAGGGTTTACACCTATGTCGGTCTACTGAATTCTGCTCAGTAGTGCTATTCATCCTGTTCATGAGACGAGCCCCGTGAACTTCCGTACCCTGGACCTGAACCTGCTGCGCGTGTTTGATGCGGTCATGACCGAAGGCAGCCTGACCCGTGCGGCGCAGACCCTTGCGCTGACGCAGCCGGCGGTGAGCCACGCCTTGCGTCGCCTGCGCGCGGCCGCCGGTGCCGAGCTGCTGGTGCGCACCGCGCACGGCATGCGCCCCACCGCCGAGGGCGAGGCACTGTGGCCGCGGGTGCGCGAAGCGCTCGGTCTGCTCGAACAGGCGCTCGCGCCGGGCGAGTTCCTGCCGCGCGAGCAGGCGGCCACCTTCCGGCTGGCGATGGCCGACGCCACCGCGGCGATCATCGTGCCGGCCTTGGTGGCAGCGATCGAGCAGGCCCGGGCGCTCGCCAACCTGCGGCTGCTGCCGCTGACCACACGCGACCCCCACCGCCTGATCGAACAGGGCGAGGCCGATGTCGCGATCGGCTACTTTCCGGCCGCGGTGACGGCGCTGGTGGCCGAGGGCAGCCAGGCACTGCTGCGCCACCAGCTGCTCTACGACACCGAATACGTCTGCGTGATGCGGCGCGGCCACCCGCTGGCCAAGGTGCCGCTGACGCTCGACACCTTCTGCGACGCCCACCACCTGCTGGTGAGCTTCTCGGGCCGGGCGCACGGTTTTGTCGACGAGGCGCTGAACGCGCTCGGCCGCCAGCGGCGCATCGTGCTGACCGTCAACCAGTTCTTCACTGCCGGGCGGGTGGTGACACGCTCGGACCTGCTGACGGTGCTGCCGGCGTCATTCATCGAATCCACCGGCTACCGGCGCGAACTGGTGACGCGACGCCTGCCGATGGACATGGGCCGGGTGCAGGTCGAGATGCTGTGGCACCGCCGGCGCGAACGCGAGCCGTCGCACCGCTGGCTGCACGCCCTGATCGATCAGGCCGTGAGCCAGGAATTCGGTGCCGGCACCGCCCCGGAGGCGGCGGCCACCGACACCTGAACGGCCGTCCCCGCCGTCTGCCTTGCGAGCGCTGGCTGCGGACTCAGCGGGCGAGCACCGCGGCGATCGCCGTCGCCGTGGCCTCGACGTTGCCCGAGTTCAGGCCGGCCACGCACATGCGCCCCGAGCGCACCAGGTACACGGCGTGCACCTCGCGCAGTTCGTCGACCTGCTCGGCGCTCAGGCCGGTGTAGCTGAACATGCCGCGCTGGCTCAGGAAATAGCCGAAGTCACGCCCGGGCAGCTTGGCGCTCAGCACCGCGTGCAGGCGCTCGCGCATCGCCTTGATGCGCTGGCGCATCGCGCTGAGCTCGTCGTTCCAGGTCTGGTGCAGAGCCGGCGTGCCGAGCACGCGCGCGACGATCTGCGAGCCGTGCGTGGGCGGGCTGGAGTAGTTCTTGCGCACGGCGGTCTGCAGCTGGCCGAGCACCAGGCCGGCCTCGGCCGCGGTCGGGCAGACCACGCTGAGCCCGCCGACGCGTTCGCCGTAGAGCGAGAAGCTCTTCGAGAAGCTGTTGGCGACGAAGAACGCGATGCCGGCGTCGGCCAGCGCGCGCACCGCGAAGGCATCCTCGACCACGCCGTCACCGAAGCCCTGGTAGGCGATGTCGACGTAGGGCAGCAGCTCGCGCTCGGCCAGCAGGGGGATCAGCGTTCGCCACTGCGCCGGGCTCAGGTCGACACCGGTCGGGTTGTGGCAGCAGGCGTGCAGCAGCACGATGCTGTGGCGCGGCAGGCCGCGCAGCGTCTCGAGCATGGCGTCGAAACGCAGGCCGCCGGTGGCCGGGTCGTAGTACGGATAGGTGTGCACCGCGAAGCCGGCGCCCTCGAACATGGCGCGGTGGTTGTCCCAGGTCGGATCGCTGACCCAGACCGCCGAGCCCGGGAAATACTTCTTGAGGAAGTCGCCGCCCACCTTCAGGCCACCCGAGCCGCCGAGCGTCTGGATGGTGGCGATGCGGCCGCTGCGCACGGCTTCGTGGTCGGCGCCGAACAGCAGGTGCTGGACCTGCTCGCGGTAGTTGCCCGCGCCCACCATCGGCAGATAGGGCTTGGGGCCGATCGCCTGCAGCATCTGCGTCTCGGCCTCGCGCACCGCCTGCATCACCGGCAGGCGGCCGGCGTCGTCGAAGTAGATGCCGATCGACAGGTTGATCTTGCCCGCGCGAGTGTCCTTCTGGAAGTTCTCGTTGAGCGTCAGGATGGGGTCGCCGGCATAGGCATCGACGTGTTCGAACATGGACAGACTCCGGTGCGCCGCACCGCCTGTGCGGCAGCGGCAGGGGCATTTGGGGGGACCGGATTATCGGCGGCGCACAGGAGGGCCGCAGCGCCCATCTCAATCTGATAAACGGCGCAACCGCGCGGCGCCATCGAGGCCCAAGCCACCCGGATGCGGGTGCTCGACACGACACGGTCACCGTTGACCTTGACGTCGAGCAGGGCCGCCCAAAGAATCCACGGGGTTTCCGTCTGTAACAATCGTTTCTGGGGCTCTTTATGCACTCCGCCCACCGGGTGGTCTTCGTCGGTTTCTCGAGCTTCGAGCGCAGCACGCTCGAGAGCTACTTCCGACTGGCCGGCGCCCACGACCGGGGTTACGAGGTCATCCCCAACCTGCACGACAGCGACCTGGTGGTGGCCGACGCCGACCAGCCCGAGGCGGTGCTGGCGGTCGGCCGCGCCGGCCGGGTGCGCGACGCCATCTTCATCGGCGGCGCGGCCGCACCGATGAGCGCGGCGGCCCACCTGGCGCGCCCGATCGACGCCATCCAGGTCATGCGCGCGCTCAACGCGATGGCACAGCGCCGCCCGGCGCGCCCGAGCGGGCGGGCCCGCCAGCAGGATGTCGACGCCCACCAGCGGGTCGGCGACTTCCACAACAGCAGCGTCTACAGCAACTCGGTGCTGATCGAGGGCGAATCACGCCTCGACGAGGTGCTGGTCGTCAGCGCCAGCCCGGCCGAGCGGCGCGTGCTGCACGACCTGCTGAGCCGCTACGGCTACGGCGTGACGCTGGCGCGCAGCACCGACGAGGCGGTGCGCATGTGCGACGAGCAGTGTTACGGCTTCGTCTTCCTCGGCCTCGGCCAGGACGGCATCGACGGCTTCCAGGCCTGCCGGCGCATCAAGCGCCGGCCCACGCTGACGGGGCTCGCACCGGTGATCGTGGCGCTGGCGCACCGGGCCGGCGCGATCGACCGCATCCGCGCCACGTTTGCAGGCTGCGACGCCTACCTGACCACGCCGCTCGACGAGGCCGAGTTGCTGCGGGTGCTGGCCCAGCACGACCGCACCTTCGAGCGGGTGTTCGAGCCGACCGCGCCGATCCAGCACTGACGGCGGCGATACCGCCCGTCAGGCGTGCTGCCAGGCCGCGAGCAGCGTGGCGCCCAGGATCAGCGCCCCGCCGACCAGCAGCATCGGCGTCATCACCTCGCCAGCCCACCAGGCGGCCGAGACCGCCGCGAACAGGATCTCGCTGGGCATCACGACCGAGGTGACATTGGCCGGCAGGCGGGTGGCGCCGTATTGCAGCGCCAGGTTGGCGAACAGGAAAGCCACCGCCAGGCCGAGCGCCGGCAGCACCCAGCTCGCCGCGGGCATCGGCGGCCAGTCGATCCGGCTGAGCGCCATGACGCCGACGTCCGCCGCACCCAGCGTGGCGACCAGCAGAGACACCAGCGTGCCGCCGACGAACATCGCCAGCGCCCGCCCCTCGTCGGGGTGATGGGCGGCGCGGCGCAGCATCACGTTGTTGAGCGCGAAGAAGAAGCCGCCGCCGATCGCCAGCACGTCGGCCAGCAAGGGCATCGAGACGGCCCGTGCCGCGCCGTCGGCCGACTCGGCGGCATGGGACGAGGTCAGCACCAGCACCGCGCCGCCCAGCGCCATCGCCACCCGCAGCCAGACGGCCGCATCGGCGTGTTCACCGAGCAGCCAGCGCGCCAGCAGCAGCGTCCACAGCGGCGTCAGATAGAACAGCAGCACGACCCGGGCGACATCGCCCACCGTCACGCCCCAGTTGAAGCCGAGGTTGGTGCAGCCCGACGCCAGCATGATCAGCCACAGCGCCGGCGATCGCGCCAGCTGGCCCCAGGCCCGCGGCCGCCACAGGCCGACCACCAGCGCGGCGGCGCCGTAGATCAGCACCGTGCTCCACAGCGAATGCAGGCCGGCCGCCTGCAGCTCGCGAAACGGCCACCATGACAGGCCCCAGGTCAGCGCATTGAACAGCAGCGCCAGCACGGCCAGGCCGCTGCCCGGCAGAAGGCGACTCGACGACATGCCCGGCCGCGCTCAGTGGCCGTCGCTGCGCGCCAGACCGAGCAGGCGCTCGACCTCGTCGGCATGCTGCTGCACGTTGCGGTCGTGCCAGCGCGCGATCAGCCACATCGTCGACGCCACCAGCAGGCCGAAGATCGTGATCGCGCCGAACGCCGACAGGCCCACGCGGGTCAGGCCGGTGTAGAAGGCGCCCAGCGCCAGGATGCAGGCCTGCTCGTTGAAGTTCTGCACCGCGATCGAACGGCCGGCGCCCATCAGGTTGTGGCCGCGGTGCTGCAGCAGCGCATTCATCGGCACCACCAGGAAACCGCCCAGCCCGCCGAGCACGATCAGGAACGGCACCGCCACCCAGACGTTGCCGATGAAGTTCATGAACACCACCAGCACGCCCATCGCGACGCCCAGCGGGATGACCCGCGTGGCCTGGTCGAGCCGCATCGCCACCGACGCCACCACCGCGCCCACCGCGGTGCCGATCGCGACCACGCCCACCAGCGCCGACGCCTCGGTGGTCGAATAGCTCAGCGCCGCCGCCGCCCAGGCCAGCACGATGTAGCGCAGGTTGCCCGACACGCCCCAGAACAGCGTGGTCGTCGCCAGCGAGATCTGGCCGAGCTTGTCGTTCCACAGGCGCGCGTTGCACTCGGAGAAATCTCGCACCAGCGCCAGCGGGTGGGTCGGCAGCTCCTGCAGCTCGGTGTCGGTGCGCGGGATGAACAGGTTGAAGATCGCCGCGGCGATGTACAGGCTGACGAGCGACAGGATCGCCGCCTCCGGCGCGGTGTCGATGCCGGTGTCGATGAACGGGAAGTCCAGCCCCAGCAACCACGGCGAGACGTGCGGCCCGACCAGCTGGCCACCGAGCAGCACGCCCAGGATGATCGAGCCGATCGTCAGGCCCTCGATCCAGCCGTTGGCCTTGACCAGCTGCGAGGGCGGCAGCAGCTCGGTCAGGATGCCGTACTTGGCCGGCGAATAGGCCGCGGCACCGAGCCCGACGATCGCGTAGGCCGCCAGCGGATGGGTGCCCAACAGCATCATCAGGCAGCCGACCACCTTGATGGTGTTCGAGACGAACATCACCTTGCCCTTGGGCACGGCGTCGGCAAAGGCGCCGACGAAGGGCGCCAGCACCACGTAGAACAGCGCGAACATCGGCACCAGCGCGGCACGCTGCCATTCGCCGGCGCCCGATGTGCGAAGCAGTTCGACGGCAGCGACGAAGAGCGCGTTGTCTGCCAGCGAGCTGCAGAACTGCGCTGACATGATCGTGTGAAAGCCTTTTTTTCATCCGGCGCAAAGTGGGGCAAACCTGGGTAACTTGAGAGTCCGATGCCTCGCACCAGCGCCTGATTTCATTGATGGCCACGATGGACGCGGCGGGGTTATAGCATGCCGTTCGCGCGCCGCCAGTGGCGCAAGCACTCACCCCGAAGTGTCCGCAAGCGAGCATCCGGTGCGCCGGACCGGCCCGGACCGGCTGGCAGAATCACCGCCATGCCGCGCCCGATCGAAGCCCTGATCCACCCGGATGCCCTCGCCCACAACCTGCTGCAGGCGCGCCGACACGCCGGTGACGCCAAGCTGTGGGCCGTCATCAAGGCCAATGCCTACGGGCATGGCATCGAGCGCGTCTGGCCCGCGCTGCTCGGTGCCGACGGCCTGGCGATGCTCGATCTCGACGAGGCCCAGCGCGTGCGCAACCTCGGCTGGCGCGGCCCGGTGCTGCTGCTCGAAGGCTGTTTCGAGGCGCGCGACCTCGAACTGTGCTCGCGCCTGAACCTGTGGCACGTGGTGCACCACGACGACCAGATCGGCTGGCTGGCCGCGCACAAGACCCACCAGCCGCACCGCGTGTTCCTGAAGATGAACAGCGGCATGAACCGGCTCGGCTTCACGCCGCAGGCCTTGCGCAGCGCCTGGGTGCGGCTGAACGCGCTGCCGCAGGTCGACGAGATCTCGCTGATGACGCACTTCTCGGACGCCGACTCGCCGCGCCCGGGCGCCGACGGCATCGCTGCCCAGGTGGCGCGTTTCGTCGAGGCCACGCACGACCTGCCGGGCGAACGCAGCCTGAGCAACAGCGCGGCGATCCTGCGCCACTGCGAACGCGCCGAGGTGCGCGCCGACTGGGTGCGCAGCGGCATCCTGAGCTACGGCAGCTCGCCCGACCACCCGCAGCACGACATCGGGCACTGGAACCTGCGCCCGGCCATGACGCTGCGCAGCCGCCTGATCGCCACCCAGCAACTGCAGGCCGGCGACAGCGTCGGCTACGGCAGCCGGTTCGTGGCGCAGCAGCCGATGCGCATCGGCATCGTCGCCTGCGGTTATGCCGACGGCTACCCGCGCCACGCGCCCGGTGACACCGGCAACGCCACGCCGGTGCTGGTCGACGGCTTGCGCACGCACACCGTCGGCCGCGTCTCGATGGACATGCTGGCGGTCGACCTGAGCGAGCTGCCGGCGGCCGGCGTCGGCAGCGAAGTCACGCTCTGGGGCCACGGCCCGCACGGCAGCCTGCTGCCGATCGACGCGGTGGCGCAGGCCGCCGGCACGATCGGCTACGAACTGATGTGCGCGCTGGCCCAGCGCGTGCCCACCCATGTGCAAGACCTCGAGCCGCGCTGAAGCCGGGCCCCCGCCATGAAGCCGCTGCAGGTGCTGCCCGGCGAAGTGCACTGCACGGCGATCCGCGCACAGGGTGCCGGCGGGCAGAACGTGAACAAGGTGTCGAACGCGGTGCACCTGCGTTACGACATCCACGCTTCGAGCCTGCCCGACGAGGTCAAGGAGCGCCTGCTCGCCCTGCCCGACCACCGCATCACGCGCGACGGCGTGGTGGTGATCAAGGCGCAGGAAAGCCGCAGCCTCGAGGCCAACCGCGAACACGCGCTGGCGCGGCTGCAGACGATGATCGATCAGGCCGCCAGCGTACCGACGCTGCGCAAGCCCACCCGCGCCACCGCCGGCTCGCAGCGGCGCCGGCTGGCGGGCAAGAACCTGCGCGGCCAGGTCAAGGCGCTGCGCGGACGGGTCGGCCGCGACGCCGACTGAAGCCGCACGGCGCGCGCGGCCTCAGGCGGCGCGCTTGAAGGTCGCCAGCAGCAGCCCGACGGTCACGAACAGCGAGCCGAAACCGCGGTTCAGCCAGGTGATCTGGCGTGGCGTGCGCAGCAGCCGCAGCAGCCGCGCCGCCAGCACGGTGTAGCCGGCCATCACCACCAGGTCGGTGAAACCGAGCGTCGCGGCGATCACCAGGTACTGCGGCCCGAGCGCCTGGTGCATGTCGAGGAACTGCGGCACCACCGCCAGCAGGAACACCGTGCCCTTCGGGTTCGAGGTGTTGACCAGCCAGCCGCGCAGCACCATCGCGCGACGGGTTTCGGTGCGGCCCGGGGCGTCGGCTGCCACCATCGGCACGGCCGGGGCGCGCCACTGCTTGACGCCCAGATAGATCAGGTAGAACACGCCCAGCCACTTGACGGCGGTGAAGGCGTGGCTCGAGGTGGCGATCAGCGCGCCCAGCCCGAGCCCGACCACCAGCACCTGCGTCCAGATGCCCAGCACCAGCCCGAAGGTGGTGAAGTAGCCGCGCGCAAAGCCGTGGTTGAGCCCCGCGCTCATCGCCGCGATCGCGCCCGCACCGGGCGACAGGCTGATGGCCCAGGAGGCGGCAAAGAAGGCGAGCCAGACAGACAGATCCATGGGTTTCTCCGGACAGACGCGGGTTGTAGCACGCCGGGCGGCCGGGTGCTGCCGCGACCGGGTGTTCCACAATCGCCCGATGGCACGCGACAACAAGACGATCTACACCTGCCGCGAATGCGGCGGCACCAGCGCCAAGTGGCTGGGCAAATGCCCGCACTGCAACGCCTGGAACACGCTCGAAGAAGGTGTCGCCGAGCCGGCCGCCGGCACCGCCAAGAACCGCTTCCAGGGCCTGACGCGCAGCCAGCCCGTCGCCACGCTGGGCGACATCCAGGCGGCCGAGGTCTCGCGCACGCCCACCGGGCTGGAAGAACTCGACCGCGTGCTCGGCGGTGGCATCGTCGAAGGTGGCGTGGTGCTGATCGGCGGCGACCCCGGCATCGGCAAGAGCACGCTGCTGCTGCAGGCGGCCGAGGCGCTGTCGGCGCAGATGAAGGTGCTGTACGTGACCGGCGAGGAGTCCGCCGCCCAGCTCGCGCTGCGCGCCCACCGGCTCGGCCTGAGCGGGAAAAACCTGCGCGTGCTGGCCGAGATCGGGCTCGAGAAGATCCTCGCCACGCTCGAGGCCGAGCAGCCGGCCTTCTGCGTCATCGACTCGATCCAGACGCTCTACTCCGACCAGCTCAGCGCCGCGCCCGGCTCGGTGTCGCAGGTGCGCGAGTGCGCCTCGCACCTCACGCGCAGCGCCAAGGCGAGCGGCTGCACCGTCGTGCTGGTCGGCCACGTGACCAAGGAAGGCGCCATCGCCGGCCCGCGCGTGCTCGAACACATCGTCGACACGGTGCTGTATTTCGAGGGCGACACGCACAGCAGCTTCCGCCTGGTGCGCGCGATCAAGAACCGCTTCGGCGCGGTCAACGAGATCGGCGTGTTCGCGATGACCGAACGTGGCCTCAAGGGCGTGGCCAACCCGAGCGCGATCTTCCTGTCGACCCACGGCGAGCCGGTGCCGGGCGCCTGCGTGCTGGTGACGCTCGAAGGCACGCGGCCGATGCTGGTCGAGATCCAGGCGCTGGTCGACAACGGCGGCCCGAGCCCGCGCCGGCTGAGCGTCGGCCTGGATCGCGACCGGCTGGCGATGCTGCTGGCGGTGCTGCACCGCCATGCCGGCGTGGCCTGCGCGGATCAGGACGTGTTCGTCAACGCGGTCGGCGGCGTGCGCATCAGCGAGCCGGCGGCCGACCTGGCGGTGCTGCTGGCGATCCAGAGCTCGCTGCGCGGGCGGGCCCTGCCGCGCGGATTCATCGCCTTCGGCGAGGTCGGTCTGGCCGGCGAGGTGCGGCCCGCGCCGCGCGGCCAGGAGCGGCTGAAAGAGGCGGCCAAGCTCGGCTTTTCGGTCGCGGTGGTGCCCAAGGCGAACGCGCCGAAGAAGCCGATCGAGGGCCTGACGGTGCATGCGGTCGAGCGCATCGAGGAGGCGATCTCGCTGACCCGCTCGCTGACCTGAGCCCGGCTGAGCCCGGTCGGACGGCGCCGGCCCGTACGCAGCTCCCCGCATCGGCCGGGGCACCGGCCGGCTCTAAGATCCACACATGAATGGACGTTTCAAGACCCCGATCAACGGCCTGCTGGTCGGCTCGGCCGTGGTGGTGGGGTGGTGGACCTACGGCTGGCCCGGCCTGGCGCTGGCGCTGACGCTGATCGCCTTCTGGCTGATCCTGCAGTTCAACCGCGCCACCCGCGTGATGCACAACGCGGCCCAACGGCCCGTCGGGCAGATCGACAGCGTGGTGATGACGCAGTCGCGCCTCGAACCCGGCATGACGATGCTCGAGGTGCTGCCGATCACCGGCAGCCTGGGCATCAAGCGCAACAACCGCGACGAATGGCTGTGGAGCGACGCCGCCGGCAACGATCTGGTGCTGATCTTCCGGCGCGACGTGCTGGTGCGCTGGGAGGTGGCGCGGGCGCCCGATGAAGCCGACGAGCCGGGCCGCGATCCGTCAGCCGGCTAACAGGCCTAGCCGCGTGCACAGCGCGCGGGTCAGGTCCAGCTCCTCGGCCAGGCGCAGCGCGTAGTCGCGGCTGCGGGCTTCGTCCGGTTCGGCCTCGGCCTGCTCGATCTCTCGCGCGGTGGCCGACAGCAGGCGCAGGCCCAGGTTGGCCGCGGCACCCTTGAGCTTGTGGGCGGCCGCCTTGAACCGGGCGACGTCATGGCTTTCGAGCACCTCGATCAGCTCGGCGATGGTGCGCGACTCGTCGGCCAGGAAGCCGCTCAGCAGCGAGCCGTAGCCCACCATCGAGACCGCCAGGCAGACTTCGCCGATGGCCTCGAGATCGAGCACGCGCGAGGCGTCGCCACGCTTGAAGCGGCGCCGCGGTGCGGGTGGCGCGGACACCTCGGGCGCCAGGGTCGCGACAGCGGGCTGCGACGGCGCGACGACCACGGCGGGCTCGGGCGGTGGCGCCCAGTCGGCCGGCGGCACCGCCGGCTCGAAGACCGCACGCGCGCCGAAGTTGCGGCGCAGCATCTCCTCGACGTCCTGCATCTGCACCGGCTTGGCCAGGAAATCGTCCATGCCGGCGTCGATGACACGCTGGCGCGATTCGCTGAAGGCATCGGCGGTGAGCGCCACGATCTTGACCTGCGCGGCCGCGCCGTCGAGCGCACGGATGGCGCGGGTGGCGGCCAGCCCGTCCATCACGGGCATGTGCACGTCCATCAGGATCAGGTCGAAGGTGTGCTCATGCAGCGCTTCGAGCGCCTCGGCACCGTTCTCGCGCAGGTGCACCTGATGGCCGAGCTGCTGCAGCAGCGCCTGCATGAACTTGCGGTTGACGGGGTGGTCGTCGGTCACGAGCACCCGCAGCGGCGCGCCACCGGCGGGGTCGGCCGACTGGCCGTCGGCCGCCGGGGTGACGCCGCCCGGCACCGGCCGCACGACCGGGGCGGTGTCCTCGGCCGGCGGCGCATCGATGCGCTCGAACGGCAGCAGCACGGTGAAGACGCTGCCACGGCCGGCTTCGCTGCGCACGGTGATGTCGCCGCCCATGCGGCGCGCCAGCGTGCGCGAGATCTCCAGACCCAGGCCGGTGCCGCCGAAGCGGCGGTTGATGGTTTCGTCGCCCTGGCTGAAACGCTGGAACAGCCGCGCCAGCGTCAGCGCATCCATGCCGATGCCGGTGTCGGTGACCGCGAAGCGCAGCCATGCGGTCGCGGCCGGCACGGCCTCGGCCGCGCCGGGCGCCGCGCTCGCCGTGGCCGGTGCCGGCACGCAATCGACGTGCACGCTGACCTCGCCGTTCTCGGTGAACTTCAAGGCGTTGCCGACCAGGTTGAACAGCACCTGCTTGAGCCGCTTGGCATCGGCACGGATCCACACCGGCACGTCGTCGGCCACCGTGACGCTCCAGCGCAGGTGCTTGGCCTGCGCCTGCGGGCTCATCACCGAGCGCACGTCGCCGAGCACGCGGATCAGCGAGGTCCGCTCGGGCGTGATCTCGAGCCGGCCCGACTCGAGCTTGGAGATGTCGAGCACGTCGTTGAGGATGGCCAGCAGGTGCTCGCCGGATTCGCGCGCGGTCTGCAGGTAGTCGGCCTGGCGGGCATCGAGCGGCGAGCGCTGCAGCAGCGACAGCATGCCCAGCAGGCCGTTGAACGGCGTGCGCAGCTCGTGGCTCATGTTGGCCAGGAAGGCGCTCTTGGCGCGGCTGGCCTGCTCGGCCTCGATGCGCGCCTCCTGCAGGTTGGCGGCCAGCGCCTCGAGGTGGGTGCGGCGCTGCTGCAGGGCCCGCACCTGGCGCACCACCACCACCGCGAACAGCAGCGTCAGCAGCGACTGGAAGATCGTCAGCCCGATCGCGATGCCGTTCTGCCGCCGCACCGCCTCGTTGCGCAGCGCCACCTGGTCGGCGATGTCGCGGTTGGCCTGCAGGGCCAGCTCGTGGATCTCGACCGACAGCGGCGCCATGCCGTCGGCGAACTGGCGCCAGAAGCCGGGGTCCATCGGCGGCGTCGCGTCCGGGCCGATGAGCTGGTCGGTGCGTTCGACGAAGGCGTGCACACGGGCGATCACGTCGCGCTGGGCCGGCAGCAGCACCGACAGCGACTCGGTGCGCTCGGGCTCGACCAGGCTGATGCGGCTGACGAACACCTCGTAGCGGGCCTGCAGCGCGGCCACCGCCTCGGGGGTGGTCTCGTGGTCGAGCTCGCGCGCGGCCAGGCGCACCTTCTCGTATTCGCTTTCGAGCTGGTAGAAGCTCCAGACCAGGTTGTCGCCCTGGTATTGCACGGTCGCGTTGAGCAGCGAGATCGACTGCCACTGCACCCAGCCGACGCCCGCGAAGACGCCGAGCAGCACCAGCGCCAGCAGCGACAGCCAGCGGCCCAGGCCGGCCGTGCGCCCGACCCCGGATGGCGTCGACGACAGCGGCAGATCGGCCGACGGGCTGTCCACGACCGCAGGCTTCACTCGATCTCGAGGATCTTGAGCTGCCAGGCGGAGCGGTTGTAGTAGCGCTCGGAGCGCAGCGTCTCGTCGGTGTCGAAGGGGTAGATGATGAACAGCGGGCCCTTGTCGCGCACCGGCATCGGCTTGTCGTCCATCAGGCGCGCCAGCACCACGGCGTATTTCTGGGTGTCTTCGACCGGCAGCTCGGCCTTGTAGTCGTTCAGGGCCACGGCCTTGATCACCTTGCCGTTGGCGCCGGCGGCGGCCAGCACGTCCCGCAGCAGCGGACCGGTGAACTTGCGCGGCTCCTTGTACCAGGGCGTCAGGGTGGTGAAGCTGTGCTGCGGCAGCGCCGCCAGCATCGCCATGTCGAACTCGGCCTTGGCCGGCGCATTGGTCTGGGTGACCTTGCCGGTGACGGTCAGCACGACCTTGCCCGCAGGCTTGTCGAGCGCATGCGCGGCGGGCAGCAGGGCCAGCGCGGCGGCGCAGGCAAGAAAGAGGCGGCGGACGAGCATCGAAGGGCTCCTTGGGAGGAAGGACAGTGGCACGAACCGGGCCCCCTTCAAACCGGGGCCCCGACGGACCGCGCCGGACAGCGGCGCGACCTCGCTGGTTTCGGCACGACGGTACCTGTTCTTGAGCCGCCCGGGCCGCCCGAATGTCAGCCGAAGTGACAGATATAGTGGTACGGCTCGCCCTCGACCTTGATCTCGAAGCTCGATTGGCCCGGCACGTCGAAGCGCTCGCCCGGGCCGTAGCTTTGCCAGCTGTCGCTGCCGGCGAGCTTGATGCTGCAGCTGCCGGCGACGGTTTCCATCACCTCCGGCGCGCCGGTGTTGAAGGTCAGCGTGGCCGGCAGGATCACGCCGACGCTCTTCTTGGTGCCGTCGGCCAGCGTGATGCCGTGCGAGACGCACTTGCCGTCGAAGTAGACGTTGGCGCGGGTGTTGATGGTGGCGGCGATCGAGTCGGTCACGGAAGAGCTCCAGGAAGGGGATGAAGGAAGCGGCAGCGGCAGCACCCGGGGATGCCGGACGGCCCGCCTAAAATGATCGATTATCCATACACCGATCCGCCGCTTGCCGGCCGCACCGACGGCACCGGCGAGCGCCCACCCCGAGCCTCAGCCGAAAGCCCACGCCGTGTCCGCGACCATTCTTCAGAACCTTCCCGCCGGCGTCCGTGTCGGCATCGCCTTCTCCGGCGGCCTGGACACCAGCGCGGCCGTGCACTGGATGCGCGCCAAGGGCGCCGTGCCCTGCGCCTACACCGCCAACCTCGGCCAGCCCGACGAGAGCGACTACGACGACATCCCGCGCAAGGCGCTGGCCTACGGCGCCGACATCGCCCGCCTGATCGACTGCCGCGCGCAGCTGGTGGCCGAGGGCATCGCCGCCATCCAGTGCGGCGCCTTCCACATCAAGAGCGGCGGCGCGACCTACTTCAACACCACGCCGCTCGGCCGTGCCGTGACCGGCACCGCGCTGGTGGTGGCGATGCGCGACGACGGCGTCAACATCTGGGGCGACGGCAGCACCTACAAGGGCAACGACATCGAGCGCTTCTACCGCTACGGCCTGCTCGCCAACCCGGCGCTGAAGATCTACAAGCCCTGGCTCGACCAGACCTTCATCGACGAGCTGGGCGGTCGCAAGGAGATGAGCGAGTACCTGATCGCCCACGGCTTCGACTACAAGATGTCGGTCGAGAAGGCCTACAGCACCGACAGCAACATGCTCGGCGCGACCCACGAGGCCAAGGACCTGGAGTTCCTCAACGCCGGCATGAACATCGTCAAGCCCATCATGGGCGTGGCCTTCTGGCGCGACGATGTGGCGGTCAAGACCGAGACGGTGAGCGTGCGCTTCGAGGACGGCGTGCCGGTGGCGCTGAACGGCCAGCAGTTCGCCAGCAGCGTCGACCTGTTCATGGAGGCCAACAAGATCGGCGGCCGCCACGGCCTGGGCATGTGCGACCAGATCGAGAACCGCATCATCGAGGCCAAGAGCCGCGGCATCTACGAGGCCCCGGGCATGGCGCTGCTGCACATCGCCTACGAGCGCCTGGTGACCGGCATCCACAACGAGGACACCATCGAGCAGTACCGCATGAACGGCATGAAGCTCGGCCGCCTGCTGTACCAGGGCCGCTGGTTCGACCCGCAGTGCCTGATGCTGCGCGAGACCGCGCAGCGCTGGGTGGCGCGTGCCATCACCGGCGAGGTGACGCTGGAACTGCGCCGCGGCAACGACTACTCGATCATGGACACCGTCAGCCCCAACCTGACCTACGCGCCCGAGCGCCTGTCGATGGAGAAGGTCGAAGACGCCGCCTTCACGCCGGCCGACCGCATCGGCCAGCTGACGATGCGCAACCTCGACATCAGCGACACCCGCGCCAAGCTGGGCGTCTACAGCCGCACCGGCCTGCTCGGTGCCGACTCGCAGGGCAGCATCCCGCTGCTGACGCCGCCGCAGGGTTGAGGCCGCTCAGCCCGTCCAGCCCGCCCGGGCGATGACGACAACGGCGCCCGCGTGGCGCCGTTCTTCTTGCGGGCTCAGCCTTCTGCGGCCGATTCGCCCGGCACCCGCACCACCGTGACGGTGCATTCGGCCTGCGCCACCACCTCCGACGACACGCTGCCCAGGTAGCGCCGCAGCGCCGAGTTGCCACGCGCGCCCATCACGACATGGTCGACCTGCGTGCGGCGCGCGAAATCGAGGATCGCGCCGGCCGTGTCGGGCGCTTCGAGCACATGGAAGGTCAGCCGCCCGTCGGCCAGCCCGAGCGCCTGCGACAGCGGCCGGGCCCAGTGCTTGAGGCCGACCAGCTGCTTGACATGCACGCTGTTGCCGTCGCGGTCGGTCAGCTCGTCCATGCCGATGCGGTTGGTCTTCATGACGCTGACGCAGGCCAGCCGAGCGCCCTGCTCGGTCAGCACGATGCGACGCACGGTCTCGCGCATCAGGTCGAGCAGCTCGTCGGTGGCGCCGCTGACGTCCACCGCCGCCAGCACGATCGGCGCGCGCTTGAGCTGCTCGGCCACCGTCGGGCGCTCGCCCGGCTCGGCACCGACCGCGTTCAGCCAGCGCTTGAAGTGCTGCATGCGCCCGCCGGTGCGGCTCTTGCGCGAGCGTTCGGTGAGCGTGACCTGGCTCGGGTTGGCCAGGTCCTGCGCCAGGTGCGCCGCGCTCGGGTGGCGCTTGTCGGCGTGGATCTCGAGGCAGCGCAGGATCACCTCCTGCAGCCACGGCGGGCAGTCGGGGCGCAGCACCATCGGCGGCACCGGCTCCTTGTAGAGCCGCTCGCGCAGACCGCGCACGCTGGTCGGCGCGCCGAACGGGCGCGCGCCGGTGGTCAGGTGATAGAGCATCACGCCCAGCGCGAACAGGTCGCTGCGCGGCTCGCTGCGCACGAACTGCACCTGCTCGGGCGACATGTACGGCCCGGTGCCCATCGGCAGGTTGAACTCCTCGTCGAGCAGGTCGGGCAGCTGGTCGTGGCGCGACAGGCCGAAGTCGACCAGCACCGCCTCGCCGCTGGGCCTGAACAGGATGTTGCTCGGCTTGATGTCGAGGTGGATCACGTGCTGGCGGTGCAGGTCGTGCAGCGCCGTGGCGACCCGCGCGCCGATGCGCGCCACCTCGTCGATCAGGATCGGTGCCACGTCCAGACGCGGCCGCAGCGACTCGCCGGGCAGGTGCTCCATCACGATGTAGGGCCGCGTGATGAAGTCGCCGCGTGCGATGAAGCGCGGCACGTGCACGCCCTTGAGCGTGGGCAGGATCATCTGCTCGACCTCGAAACCGACGATCGACGCCGGGTCCTCGCCGCCCTTGATGCGCGGCACCTTCATCAGCATCGGTCCGGCGTGATCGGGGTGGCGCACGCTCCACAGGTTGGCCATGCCGCCCTGGTGCAGGCGCTCCATCAGCTCGAAGCCGTCGATCACCTCGCCGCCGCGCAGCGGCTGCTGGGACAGGTCACGCTCGTCCATCGCGACGGCCCTCAGTAGCCTTCGTGCAGTCGGTCGGCCAGCGAACGCGGCAGGCCGGCGGCGACGATCTTGGCGCTGGTGGTCTCGAGGTCGTACGGCACGCGGTGGAAGGTCAGCGTGTGGCGGGCGTCGTCGAACATCGCCCAGCAGGCCGCCGGGTTGCCGTCGCGCGGCTGGCCGGCCGAGCCCGGGATCGCCAGCCACTGGCGGTGCGCCGGCACCGGCACCGCCACGCCGGGCACCGGCGTGAAGTCGGCGATCTTGCCGGTGCTCGACATGTGATAGAGCATCGGCTGGTGCACGTGGCCGCAGAAGGTGTGGCGGCAGTCAGTGGCATGCATGCTGCGGACCGCCTCGGTGCGCCCGAGGATGTATTCCCAGCCCGACGGCGCATGCGCGTTGGCGTGCACGAACAGGCAACCGCTGTCCTCGACCCGGTACGGCAGCGCCGACAGGAAGGTGAGCTGCTCGGGGCTGAGCTGCTCGCGGGTCCAGGCAATGGCGCGCCGCGCTTCCTCGATCAGGTTCGGACCGGGGCCCTGCACCACCGCCTCGTCGTGGTTGCCACGCACGGCGATGGCGCCTTGCGACACCAGGTCCTGCACCCGTGTCACGACCCAGCCCGGATCGGCGCCGTAACCGACGAAGTCGCCCAGCAGGGCGATGCGGTCGGCGCCGTGCAGGTGGGCCTGTTCGAGGCAGGCCTCGAAGGCCTCGCGGTTGGCGTGGATGTCGGTGATCAGGGCCAGCTTCATGATGGGGTCGTGGTTCGAGATGCGCCGGATGCGCTCGGCCGGGATGAGAACACAGCCCGACACGCGCCGATATCGGGACAAGTCAGCGCGCAGCCTCGGCCGCAGGCGCGCGCGCGGCCGCGAGCCGCTAACCTCCCGCCTTCGCGGCCGACCGCCGAGCCCATCCGACAGCCATGAACCCACTCAAGCCCCTGGTCCACGCCGCAAGCGCGCTGACCGCACTGCTGCTGGCCTGCGCCGGCGCGCCGGCCCTCGCGCAGGCGAGCGCATCGATCGACACCGTCGACGCGAAAGCCCCCCCCGCGGCGGCGGCCGTGGCGTCGACCCGGCCGCTGTGGGAGTTCGGCCTCGGCGCCGGCGCGTTGCGCCTGCCCGACTACCGCGGCTCCGACACCTACGGCCGCTACCTGCTGCCGGTGCCCTACATCATCTACCGCGGCAAATACCTGCGTGCCGGCCGCGACGGCGCACGCGCCGTGCTGCTCGACACCGAACGGGTCGAGTTCGACATCAGCCTCAACGCCGGCCCGCCCGCGCGCGCCGACCTCGGCGGGGTGCGCGCCGGCATGGCCGACCTGCCCGCCACGGTCGAGATCGGCCCCAAGCTGCGCACCACGCTGTGGACTGGCCGCGGCGGCGCCCGGCTGAACCTGGATCTGCCGCTGCGCGCGGCCATCACGGTGCAGGGCTCGCCGCGCAGCATCGGCACGGTGTTCTCGCCCAACCTCGACCTGGCGCTGCCGACCGGCACGCCGTGGCGGCTGGGTCTGCAGGTCGGGCCGATGTGGGGCTCGCGCGACCTGCACACGCACTACTACGGCGTCAGCGCGGCCGATGCGGTGTCGAGCCCGACCCTGCAGCGCCCGGCCTACCAGGCGCGCGGCGGCTACGCCGGCTGGCAGGCGCTGGCGGGGCTGTCACGCCACTACGAGCGCCATTGGGTCGGCAGCTTCCTGCGTTACGACCACGTCGGCGGCGCCGTGTTCGCCGACAGCCCGCTGGTGCGCAGCCGGAACAACTGGAGCGCCGGCATCGCGATGGCGTGGATCTTCGCGGCCTCCGACGAGCAGGTGCCGCGCGATCGCTGAAGCGTCGGCGCCCGGCTGGCCGGGCGCCTGCGCCCTCAGCGGCGCGCGGCCGGCAGCACCGGAGCGCCCGGGCCGTCGGCGAACTCCAGGCCCTCGGCCGCGGCCCACGGCCCGGTGGGCAGCAGGTCGATCACGACCTGGCCCTTGAACTGCGGATAGGCGGCCTCGAAGGCGGCGATGTCGCGGGCGCGCTGGTCCTTGATCTCGACCGCGGCGCTGTCGACCACCCGCAGGCCCAGCGCGTTCTTGCGCATCGCCAGCGTGCCCTCGAGGCTGCCGATGTAGCGCACCTCGCCGGCCACCACCGTGAACGCCAGCGGCTTGAGCACGCCGGCCGGCTGCACCCAGCCGCCGACGCCGTCGCGCATCTGCCAGGCGTCGAGCGTGTGGCGGCCGGCCGGCACCTTCAGCACGACCAACTGGCCACCGCCCGCCAGCCTGGGCAGGGGCTCCGTCGCCTCGTCGAGCGACTCGCCCGACGACTGCAGCCGGTTCATGCCGGGACGGCCGTGGGTGTCGAAGTAGATCTGGGTGCGCGCGCCGGGATTGGCCGACTCGTTCTGCGCCACCGACGCCACGATGACACCGACCGCCGGCTTGTCGCCGAACGAGAAGTCGGGCGGGATGTTGCCGGCGGCACAGCCCACCAGCGCGGTGAGCAGCGTAAGAGCGAGGGTGTGGGCGATGCGGCGCATGAGGGGGGTTCCGTCGTGGTGGGTCGGTGGGTGGATGTTCAGCCGATGCGCCCGAGCAGCAGGTACTCCATCAGCGCCTTCTGCACGTGCATGCGGTTCTCGGCCTCGTCCCAGACCACGCTCTGCGGGCCGTCGATGACGTCGGCGGTCACTTCCTCGCCGCGGTGCGCCGGCAGGCAGTGCATGAACAGCGCGTCGGGCTTGGCCGCGGCCATCATGGCGGCGTCGACGCACCAGAGCGCGAAGGCCTTCTTGCGTGCCTCGTTCTCGGCCTCGTAGCCCATGCTGGTCCAGACGTCGGTGGTGACCAGGTCGGCGCCGCGGCAGGCTTCGCGCGGGTCGTCGAAGACCTTGTAGCAGTCGCTGCTGGCGATGCCGGCCACGACCGGGTCGACCTCGTAGCCGCCCGGCGTGCTGACGTGCACCGTGAAACCGAGGATCTCGGCCGCCTGCAGCCAGGTGTTGGCCATGTTGTTGCCGTCGCCGACCCACGCCACCACGCGGCCCTTCAGGCACGACAGGTCGACGCCCGCCGCGCTGAGCGTGCCGCGGTGTTCGAGCCAGGTGTAGAGGTCGGCCAGGATCTGGCACGGGTGGAACTCGTTGGTCAGCCCGTTGATGACCGGCACCCGCGAGTGGGCCGCGAACTGCTCGATCTTGGTCTGCTCGTAGGTGCGGATCATGACGATGTCGACCATCCGGCTGATGACACGCGCCGAGTCCTCCACCGGCTCGCTGCGGCCGAGCTGGCTGTCGCCGGTGGTCAGGTGCACCACCGAGCCGCCCATCTGGTACATGCCGGCCTCGAAGCTCACGCGGGTGCGGGTGCTGGCCTTCTCGAAGATCATCGCCAGCGTGCGGTCGACCAGCGGCGTGTACTTCTCGTAGTTCTTGAAGCGCGTCTTGATGTTGCGGGCGCGCTCGAACAGGTAGGCGTACTCCTCGGCACGCAGGTCCTTGAACTGCAGGTAGTGCTTCATCAGGCTCATCCCGGGTTTCATGACGGCTGGCTCGTGGCGAGGAAGTTCTTGATCAGCGGGCACAGGATGGCGACGATCTCGCCCGCCTCGGCCTCGCTCAGGATCAGCGGCGGCACCAGGCGGATGACGCGGTCGGCCGTCACGCTCAGCAGCAGGCCGGCCTGCATCGCCAGCGTCAGGATCTCGCCGCACGGGCGGTCGAGTTCGATGCCCAGCATCAGGCCGGCGCCACGGATCTCGACCACGCCGGCCACGTCGGCGAGCTCGCGCTCCAGGCTGGCGCGCAGCATGCCGCCGACACGCGCGGCGTTCTGCAGCAGGCCTTCGTCTTCCATGATGCGCAGCGTCTCGACGCCCGCACGCATCGACAGCGGATTGCCGCCGAAGGTGGTGCCGTGGTTGCCGGGCTGGAAGATCTGCGCCGCCTTCGGCCCGCAGACCACCGCGCCGATCGGCACGCCCGAGCCGAGGCCCTTGGCCAGCGGCATGACGTCGGGCACGATGCCGGCCCACTGGTGCGCGAACCACTTGCCGGTGCGGCCGATGCCGCACTGCACCTCGTCGAGCATCAGCAGCCAGTCCTGCTGGTCGCACAGGCGGCGCAGGCTCTGCAGGTAGTCCCAGCGCGAGGCGTTGATGCCGCCCTCGCCTTGAATCGTTTCCAGGAACACCGCCACCACGTTCGGGTTGGTGCGCGCCACTTCCTCGACCGCCGCCAGATCGTTCAGCGGCACCCGCACGAAGCCCTCGACCAGCGGGCCGAAACCGGCCTGCACCTTGGGGTTGCCGGTGGCCGACAGCGTGGCGATCGAGCGGCCGTGGAAGGCGCGCTCGTAGACGATGATTTCCGGGCGCTCGATGCCCTTGTCGTGGCCGAACTTGCGCGCCAGCTTGAGCGCGGCCTCGTTGGCCTCCAGCCCGGTGCTGCAGAAGAAGGCGTTGGTCAGGCCGGACAGATCGACCAGCTTGGCCGCCAGCGCCTCTTGCAAGGGCACGTGGTAGTAGTTCGAGCAGTGCATCAGCCGGCCGACCTGCTCCTGCAGCGCCGGCACCAGCTTGGGGTGCGCGTGGCCCAGCGTGTTGACGGCGATGCCGCCCAGGCCATCGAGGTATTCGCGGCCTTCGGTGTCCCAGACTCGGCAGCCTCGGCCGTGCGACATGGCGATCGGCAGGCGACCGTAGGTCTTCATCACATGCGGTTCGAGGGACGTCGGGGCGGCGGTCATGAGGGCATCTCCAGCCTGGCAAACAGAAAAAAGAAACGAAAAAGCGCTCGTTTCGGAGAGCGCCGATCGATTGTAGGCAAGTGACAAGGCAAGGGCGCGACACTTGCGCCGCCGGGCCCGAACCGGCCCAGAACCTCCGCCGTGCTGTACCCGTGCGGCCACAGCACCCTGCTGCAGTGCAGCACAATAGAGCCCAGAAGGCGCGGTCAGCGTGCTGCCGCCAGGGAATTGCGCAGTGAGCACGACCAACAAACCGCGAGAAATCTTCATCCAGGGCCTGACCCGCGACGGCCGCACTTTCCGGCCCAGCGACTGGGCCGAACGGCTGGCCGGCGCGATGTCGTGCTTCCGGCCGAGCGGCTCGGTAGGCGGCATCGGCGCGGCGATCGGCTACTCGCCGTATTGCGTGCCGATGGTGATCGGCAAGACCAAGTGCGTGGTCGTCAACGAAGCCCTGCGCGACATCGAGCCGATGGCCTGGGATTTCGTCATGAACTTCGCCCGCGACAACGAACTGCAGGTCACCGAAGCCTGCCTGCTGCCCGATCCTGCACCCAAGCGCTGACGAGCGCGCGCGGCCACGGCCCGTTGAGCAGGCTCAAGCAGGCCGGCACCGCGAGGATCTAGCCTTGTCGCCGGGCCGGGCTCACGCCATGAGCCGCCCCGGATCCGATGGCAAGCAGCAGGAGACACCGCATGCGGACACCCCCCAGCGCGAACACCCGGCCGACCGTGCGCGCCGCCCAGGTCGCGGCATCCACACCGCCCCAGGCCCTCGACGCGATCGCCGAAGACGGCCTTCCCGCCGCGGTCACCGACCGTGCCGAGCGGATCCGCCAGGCGGCCTATGCCTTGTACGAGCAGCGCGGCTGCGGCGATGGCCACGATTTCGACGACTGGCTCATGGCCGAATCGCTGGTGGACCGGGAACGGGCCGGCAGCGTCGACGAAGACACCCCCGCCTAGAACGCCGGGCCGCCGGGCCGTCGGGATCTCTTTTCGAGTCAGGCCGCCACGCCGACAGGCGCGTGGCGCGCCGGTGGGCTGGCCGCCGTGCCGGCACCGTGGCGGCGCGAGACCTGATCGGCAAAACCGCGCGTGCTGCGCTTGAAGGCCTTCAGGCCGTCGAGGTCGAGGATCTCGACCTCGCGGTTGTCGACCCGCAGATAGCCCCATTCGACCAGCGAGCCGAACGAGCGGCTGACCGTCTCGTGGGCCACGCCGAGCAGGCTGGCGATGTCGCGCCGGCTCATGCGCAGGCGCAGCCGGCGCGGCGACTGGCCGCACTCGAGCATGTGCGCCGACAGCCACACCAGAAAGCGCGCCAGCCGCACCTCGGCCGCCACCGCGGCCATCATCTCGGTGATCTCGCCGACGCGCGCCAGCTGGCGGCTGAGGGCGAACTGCAGCGCGTGATCGAGCGCCGGCGACCCCTGCCGCCAGCCGTCGAGCGAGCGCACCGGCAAGGCGTAGACGGTGGAGTCCTCGAGCGCCACCGCGCTCATCGGCTGCTGGCCGCGGCACAGCGCCTCGAAGCCCAGCACCTCGCCCGGTCCGGCAAAGCCGAGCACCTGCTCGTAGCCGTCCTCCGAGGTCTTCAGGCTCTTGAAGGTGCCCGAGCGCACGACGTGCACACACTCGGCCGGCGCGCCCTCGTGCAGCAGCGTGGCACCGCTGCGCACCCGCCACAGCGGGATCAGGAAATCGAGCTCGCCCGCCGTCTCGGACGGCTGCACGCCCAGCAGACGCAGCAGATCCGACAGCGGCCCCGGTGCCGACGCCGGTGTCACCGTGCAGCGCCGCACGAACCAGGCGTCGCGAACCGCGGGGTGCTCATCGGGCACGTTCAGCAATGAAACCACAGCCATCTCCTTTTGCTCGTGTCGGTGCGGATCCCTCGTCCGCGGGATGTACTTTCGTCGGTGAGGCACCCCGTCGCAATCAGCGTCACCGGCGATCGGCTGTGGGACTCATGACACAGGCGCGTTAGGAAAGGAGCGCGTCCGATTCGGACTATTCCGAACGCCGCGTGGCCAGCCGCAGCTTTTCACTCGCCAGCGATGTCGATGACGACAAGGCCGATGCCAAGTATCAGAACGGGCGCTCGAACTGAAATTGCCGAAAAATCGACCGCTGCACGCAAGCGCCTGGCGACTGGCTGACAACAGGCCGATTGATCTGAATCAAGCTGGCGCTTCTGTGACGGACCTCACGAAGCGATGCCCACTATCCGGTGCCACCGCACTCGACCTACCATCACCGGGCGGGGTATCCGGTAGCGCACGCTGCGGCGCCGACCACCCCGCACAGCAGGCGCAATGCCGGCATCGCAGGACTGAGCCCGGCGCCAGATCGGGGGCCTGCCATGGCAGCGTGCCGGTGGGAGCCTCGATGAATGCCGTATCGCCGCAGGATCAATCGTTCGACCTCTTCAGCGTGCCGCTGGGCGGCATCATCCGTGCCTCGCACGAGGCGATCGTGGTGATCGACGAACAGCAGGTCGTCGTCGCGCTGAACCCGGCGGCGCAGGAGATGTTCGGCTGCACCGCCGAGCAGGCGCTCGGTTCCTCGCTGGCGCGCTTCATCCCGGCCGCCTCGCGCTCGGCGCACGCGGCGCACGTGCACGAGTTCGCTTCGTCCGGCGTGCTCGAATGCCAGATGGCAAACCGCCGCCGCATCACGGCCGTGCGTGCCGACGGCGAGACCTTCCCGGTCGAGATCGCGCTGTCGCGGGTCGATTTCGGGGCCGACGGCCGAGCGCGCCGCTACTTTGCCGCGCTGCTGCGCGACCTCAGCCTGGAACGCGAACTCAAGGACGCGCTCGAGACGCTGCAGAAGCGCCTGCGCGCCGTGCTCGAACTGGCCCCGATCGCGCTCTGGATCGCCGATGCCGACCGGGTGGTGTTCGCCAACCGTGCCGCGGCGCGCCTGTTCGGCTGCGATGCCGACCAGCCGCTGATCGGCCGATCGGTCTACGAGATGCTGGAGCCCCGCGCCCATGCGCACCTGCGCCAGCAGATGGCGCGCGTGCTCGCCGGCGACAACGATGCCGAGGTCGTGCGCGGCACCATCGCGCGCGCCGACGGCAGCCGGCGCGAGATCGAGATCGCCCTGGCCGCCCTGCCCGACCACGGCCGCACCACCGTGCAGATGGTGGTGGCCGACGTCACGCAACGCCGCGACGAGGCCATCGAACTCGAGCGCTCGCGCCATGCGCTGCGGCAGCTGTCGGCCAGCGTGGTCGAGGCCCGCGAAGCCGAACGGCGGCGCATCGCCCGCGAGTTGCACGACGAACTCGGCCAGCGGCTGACCGCGCTCAAGATGGATCTGTCGGGCCTCGCCGCGGCCAACGGCCTGAAGGACACCGACAAACATCTCGCCGGCATGCTGACGATGCTCGACGAGACGGTGGCCTCGGTGCGCCGCATCGCCGGCGACCTGCGCCCGCTGATGCTCGACGACCTGGGCCTGAACGCCGCCATCGAGTGGCTGGCGACCGATGCCTCGCGGCGCCTGGGCATCGAGATCGAGGTGCAGCTCACCGAAGACGACTCGCAGGTCGACGAGCGGGTCGCCATCGCCGTCTACCGCATGGTGCAGGAGGCGCTCACCAATGTGGCGCGCCACGCCAAGGCCAGCCGCGTCGAGATCTGCCTGAAGCAGAAGGGCGACGCCCTGGTGCTGACGGTGCAGGACGACGGCATCGGCTTTCCGGCCCGCGCGCTGCAGCGCGAGGGCTCCTACGGCCTGCTGGGCATGCGCGAGCGCACCCGCATGCTCGGCGGCCGTTTTGCGCTGGTCACGGTGCCCGGCCAGGGCGGCTGCGTGGTCGTGCACCTGCCGCTGACACCGGCCGACGAGACCCGTGCCGAAGCCGGCCCGGATGACACGGTGGCCGCCGAACGCGGGGAACCGTCATGACGACCCAGGCCAGCCCGAACCCGCTGCACGATCTGCACATCCTGATCGTCGACGACCACGTGATCGTGCGCGAAGGGCTGCAGCGCATCCTCGAAGCCACCGGCGCGGGCTGGGTGGTGGCCGAGGCCAGCAGCGGCTTCCAGGCGCTCGAGGTGATGCGCCACCAGCCGATCGATCTGGCGATCGTCGACCTGTCGATGCCGGGCATGAACGGGCTGGACCTGATCAAGCGCATCCGCACCGAATTCCCGCGGGTGCGCGTGCTGGTGCTGAGCATGCATGCCGAGGAGCAGTACGCCATGCGGGCGTTCAAGGCCGGTGCCAACGGCTACGTGACCAAGGACGGCGCATCGGCCGAGCTGGTCAACGCCGTGCGCAAGGTCGCCACCGGCGGCGCCTACGTCACCGCCAGCCTGGCCGAGCGGGTGGTGCTGCAGCTCAACGGCGCGACCACCGCGCCGGGTCACGCACAGCTGTCGGACCGCGAGCTCGAGGTGCTGCGCCGCATCGTCGCCGGCGAGCGGATCACCGACATCGCCGAGGCGCTGCACCTGTCGGTCAAGACCGTCAGCACGCACAAGAGCCGCATCCAGGAGAAGCTGCAGCTGCCCACCATGGCCGCGCTGATCCGCTACGGCATGGCGCACGGCCTGGCTCAGCGCGACGACGAGCCGGGGCTCGATCTGGCCGAGCATCGGCCCTGACGGCGACCGACCGGCTTCAGTCGTCGGCCTGCGGGCGCGCCAGCGCGGCATGGGCCGCATCGAGTGCGGCGATCACCTCGGCGTCGCCGACCTGATGGAAGTCGCGGTAGTGGCAGCCGATGGCGACGAAGGGATCGGGTTCGGCCAGGCAGACCACCTCGTCGACTTCGCCGCGCAGGCTCTGGAGCACGTCGTGCGGCGCCACCGGCACCGCCAGCACCAGGCGGGCCGGCGCCTGGCGCCGCAACGCCTTGAGCGCCACCCGCAGCGTGGTGCCGGTGGCGATGCCGTCGTCGACCACCACCACCGTCGCCCCCTTCAGCGGCACCGCCGGGCGACCCTGCAGATAGAGGCCGCGACGCCGGTGGATCTCGTGCAGCTGCGCCAGCACCTGGGCCTCGATGTAGTCGGGGTCGATCCGGCTGCACGCCATCACCTCGTCGTTGAAGACGATGTCGGGCGCGGCCCCGTCCACCACCGCGGCGATCGCCAGCTCGGGCTGCCACGGCGCGCCGATCTTGCGCGGCAGCGCCAGCACCACGACCGGCGCCGGCAGCATGCGGGCGGCCACTTCCCGCGCCAGCAACCGGGCGGCCTCGGCGCGATCGGCAAAACGGGGGCTCATCGTGAGCGTCCGGTCGACAGATGGGCGGCGAACCAGCCGCCGGCGAGCTGCGCGACGGCATCGAGCGTGCCCGGCTGCTCGAACAGATGGCCAGCGCCGGGCACGATCTCGAGCCGCTTGTTGCAGCGCAGCAGGCGCATGGCGCGGCGATTGAGCTCGATCACGTCGGTATCCAGGCCACCGACGATCAACAGGGTCGGCGCCTGCACGCCGACGAGGTAGCCGCCCGCCAGATCGGGACGGCCGCCGCGCGACACCACCGCACCCACCTGCCCCGGATGCTCGGCCGCCAAGCGCAGCACCGCCGCCGCACCGGTGCTGGCGCCGAACAGGCCGACCCGCAGGCGCCTGAACTCGGCGCGTTCCAGCAGCCAGTCGAGCGCACCGCCCAGGCGGCTGGCGAGCAGGCCGACGTCGAACACCTTGAGGCGGTCGCCGGCCTCGTCTTCGGTGAGCAGATCGAACAGCAGGGTATCGAGCCGATGCGCATGCAGCAGGTCGGCCACCAGCCGATTGCGCGGGCTCAGGCGGCTGCTGCCGCTGCCGTGCGCGAACACCACCCCGCCCAGCGCGTGCGGGACCAGCGCAAGCTCACCCCGCAGCCCCCGCGGGCCGATGCGCACGTGCTCGCATTCGATCGATGGCTGCATGGCATCCCCGGACTGATTGCACGCGACGACAGCGGCGGTCGTGGATCACGGCGAGCGCAGGCGCTCGATCACCTCGTCGTCGCGCAGGACGGTGTAGTCGGCCACATGGGTGCAGCTGCCGGGGCCTTGTTCGAGCACGCGGGCTCGCGCGGCATTGGCGATCAGCAGCCAGTTCTTCATGGCAGACGCTCCTCGCATGGAACGCCGTCGCCCGAGGCAACGGTCAGTGGCCTGAATCTAGATCGCAGACGGCGCAATGCGTTGACCATGCGCAAGCACGGCGCGGCAAGCCACAAAACCCATCGCAGCCCCGCGTGGGGCAACAGCCGTGGCGGGCCCACAAAGCCAAACGGGCTAGCTCCTTGTGGAAGCTAACCCGTTGATTTAAATGGTGCGGCTGGCAGGAATCGAACCCACTACCCCTTGGTTCGTAGACAAGCAAAGCATGATTTTTCGGCATCCAAAGTCATCCAGACCGAAAATGTGATTTCATAAAAATCAACAACTTAACTTCATTCATTGTCTGACAGCGTCCCAGAAAGTACACTGAAAGCCTCATCCGAATTGCCAGGGAATTGCCAGATGGCAATTCAAGGTCAAGGAGCGATCGTGGACACCAAGACCAAAGCGAAGCACAACATTGGCACCACGCATCGGGAGGTGCTGGGCTGGGTCAAGAAAGCGGCGGCGGGTGACGAGTTCCGGGCCGCCAAAGGGCTGTACCTGCGCAAGACCGAGGGTGGCGCGTTCTGGGTCTACCGGTACGCATCACCTGTCACGGGCAAGCAGGTACGCGCCCAGCTTTGGGCGGATGACGAACGTGGCGTGGTCGGGTTCCCCGATGCCTCGCTGGAAGAAGCGACCACTCGCGCGGCCGTGCTGCGAGCCAAGGTGGCCGACGGTATCGATCCGGTGCTGACGGCAGAACAGGCAAGGATGGCCCATGCAGAAGCCCAAGCGCTTGACCGCCAGCGCATCGCCGACGAACAGCGCCAACGCGAGCAAGCCGCCCAGGCCGCAACACTCGCCCAAGCTCGCCGGCTGACCGTGCGGCGCCTGTTCGAGGACTGGCGGGCGGCCGACCTGCAGCCGCGCGTCCGGGCCGATGGCAAGCGCACCGGCCGCGTCGATGGCGGGCAATACGTGCTGGAACAGTTCACCCGGCATGTGTTCCCGGCCATCGGCGAGATGGCAGCGGAGGACGTGCGCAAAGCAGATCTGCTGTCGCTGCTGGACGCTCAGAAATCGGCCGGCAAGATGCGCACAGCCAATGTGCTGCTGGCCGACCTCAAGCAGATGCTCGACTTCGCCCTGGAGCGCGAGTTGATCGCTGGCAACCCGCTCGCCACCGTCAAGAAAAGCAAAGTCGGCGGCGCGAGCGTGGAGCGTGACCGGGTGCTGTCCAACGACGAGATCAAGCTCCTGGTAGCAGGAATCGCTTGTGCTCGGATGCACCAGCGAAGCTCGACCGCCATCTGGCTGACACTAGCCACAGGCGTGCGTGTGGGCGAGCTCATGGGCGCGGTGTGGGCAGACGCCCTGCCCGCTGACCCGAAAGCCCGCAAGACCCGCCTGGATGCACTGCAAGCACTTTGCGACGCCAAGGCGGTGACCGCAGCGCAGAAAAAGCTAGCGAAGGCGGTCGAGGACGGCGACGCCAAGAAGATTGAGCGCGTCAAACAGCAGTTGGCAACATACCAAGCTTTCGGCGATCCCGAGAGGGTAAAGGTCGGTGTTATCGATGTGATTGCCCGCAACTGGTACTTGCCGGACACCAAGAATCAGCGCGATCACACCATTCACTTGAGCGACTTCGCCCTGGCGCAACTTGAGACGCTGTACGAACTGCGCGAGGTATTGACGACCTCGACCAGCGGAGAGTTGTCCCCTTGGGTGTTTCCGGCTACGAACAACAGCCAGCCGGTCTGTGTGAAGTCGTTCGGCAAGCAACTGAGCGACCGCCAGCGCGAGCCCGAGGCGCGCATGAGCAACCGCACCAAGGCCACCACGTCACTGATGCTGCCGGGGGGCAAGTGGACGGCGCACGACCTGAGGCGCTCGGCGGCAACCGTGATGGCCCGGCTGAACTTCGGGTCGGACACGATCAACGAGTGCCTGAACCACATTCAGAGCGACCGCATGGCACGGGTCTACATCCAAGACCGGCGCGAGGCCGATCAGGCCCGGGCGTTCGATGCATTGGGGAAACGACTGGCAGTTCTCGTCAATGACGCACCTCGCTCGCCCACTGCCAATCCAATGTCTGAGTGATCCAGCGGCCATAGGCACATGGACCCAGGTCCTGCGGTCGGACCTGGCCAGCGACCGATGCCTTCGCTCTCCAGAACTTTGCCACGTTGGCAGAGGGAGGGAAGCCCTATCGCTTCAAGAACGAGATCAGCGAGTCGCTGATACTGAACCCGGCTGCGAAAAAATGTTGGCCAACAGTCGTCCAAAAACAGAAGAAAATGTTGGCCTGACAAACAGTTGGATCACACCTTACGTTGGCAATCATGGTTGCGCTGTACGACTCGGTTCACCAGTTCGAGCCCCTGATGCCGTCCGATGTGGCTCAACAACCGCTGTTGGCCCAGGCACACGATCTGGGTCGTGCGGCGCTGCAGTTGGCTGGCACGCCCGTGCCAGCGGGGCTGCGTGCATTGCTGCGAAGCATGAATTCGTACCACTCGAACCGTATCGAGGGTCAACACACAAAACCGTTCGAGATCGAGCAGGCGCTGAGGCGGGACTTCTCCGCCAATCGCGAACTGGCGACCCGGCAGAGACTCGCGGTGGCGCACATCGAAGCCGAGGTGGCGCTGGAGGCGCGCTATGTCGGCATCGAAGGGGCGCTGCGCCTCTACAGCGCGCAGGCGATCGCTGACCTGCACCATGAACTGTTCGGCCGCCTGACGCCCGAAGACCTGAACGCGGGCAACGCCGACGAGATCATTCCCGGGGCGCTGCGCACACGCGACGTCAGCGTCGGTCAGCACATCGCGCCGGCGTTCACGGCGCTGCCCAAGTTTCTGCAACGCTGGGCCGACGTCTACGCCAACACGCGCCGCGGTGAAGCGGCGTTGGTGGCTCTGGCCGCCGCGCACCATCGACTCGGCTGGATCCATCCCTTCGTCGATGGCAATGGCCGCGTGATGCGACTGCACACCCACACCATGCTGAGCGCGCTGGGCTACACCGGGGGGCTGTGGTCGCCCCTGCGTGGCTTCGCGCGCAGCACCGACCGCTACTACGCGCTGCTGGCCGCCGCCGATGAAGCGCGCCGCGGCGACCTCGACGGACGCGGGAACCTGAGCCAGCGTGCACTGGTCGACTGGATCGGCTACGTGCTCTCGGTGTGCCAGGACCAGGTCGCATTCATGGCTGGAATGCTGAAACTCGGTGACCTGGAGCGGCGCGTGGCCGCCTGCTTGGCCTATGAGGAACACACCCTGCGATCGGGCGTGCGCATGGCCGCACTGCGGCCGCTGCACTACCTGTTCGTCACCGACATCGCCCTGGCTCGCGGAGAGTTCAAGGCCATGACCGGTCTGGCCGAGCGCACGGCAGGCTCAATGCTGAAAGCCCTGCTCGACCGCGGCCTGCTGACCAGCGAAACCCCCCAGGGTCCGGTGCGCTTCGGCCTGCCCCTGCATGCGTTGCGCTTCTACTTTCCGACCCTTTGGCCCGAAGCCGAAGCAGACGACGAACCCGACCGACGCAACGCAGGACATTGAACCTGACCTCGCCCCTGGATTCCGTATCCCATAGCCGGACTACGCGCTGGCTTACCGAGGTTGATCGGTAAGTCAGTATTGTTCGAACCGCAGCGGACTGACGTAGGCAGGACCCAGTCGGTCTCCCGGATCGGCGCCACGAACGCCCCGCGCCGGGGGACGAGCCGGATGGTGCCGCGCTCTTCCAGGGTCCTGAGGGCCTGCCGCACCGTCGCTCTCGACAATGTCCAATCGCGGCAGAGCGCACTCTCGGATGGCATGCCGTCGCCGGGTTTCAGGACACAACGACGAATGGCATCACCCAACTGCTCGGCCAACTGGAGATAGAACGGCTCCGACGAGGCCCGATCGATGGAGCGGCACGACGCGGGCTGGGAGGCCGAAGATGCAGGCATGCCTCGTCACCGGCCCAGAACGCCACGATCAAGCGAACGCCTGCGGAATTCGCTCGGCGTCATGCCCTGGATCTCCAGGAAGCGTCGATTGAAATTGGCGACATTCTGGAAGCCGACCTCACCAGAGATGTCCACGATGCGTCGGTCCGACTCCGCCAGCAGTTGGCCGGCCCTGTGGATCCGCACCCGGTTGACGAAGTCGGTGAAGGTATTGCCAGTGGCACGGCGGAAGCAACGGCTGAACCGGCTCGCGCTCATGCCCAGCTCGACCGCGCATGCCGCAACCGAGATCGGCCGTAGCAGCGTGGTCGGCTGCGCCAGGATGAGCGCCTCGAGCTGGGGGAGGATATCGGCCGCATCGCCACCCTGCATCGGCATGCTCGACAGCACGCGGTGATGGGTACAGGTGGCCAGATCAGCCATGAACTCGCAGAAAGCCACCCAGCGCCGAAGTCCCTGGCTTGCCTGCGTGCGGCGCCAGTGCGCGACCGCGCGATCGGACATGCCGAAGAACTCGATGCCGTTGCTGGCCCGTTCCAACAGAGGGCTCAGGTCAGCCAGCTCGGGGATGGTGGCCGATGCACGCAACAGCGGAGCCTGATCGAACTGAATGACGAGGTCGCGTTCGACAACACCGCCAACGGGCACGTCCATCGACACCCAGTTGTGCGGCAGACGTGGGCCGACCAGCACGACATGCCCGGCGTGAAATGGGCCGATCCAGTCCCCCACGAAGGCTTGGCCGGACGTGCTGGTGATGATGTGCAGCTCGTGCACGTCATGGTGATGCCAACGTGCCAAGGGAGTCGGGAAACCGTGCGAGAAACAATGGATCAGCCCGCTGAGGGTGTCGCAGCCATCGCCCTTGGCCAGCGCAGGCGGAATCTGGTTCACCGAGCATCGGGGCTGTGGCATGACGGATGCCCTTCCTGCCACCGAACGCGCGCCCACGGGCCCTGCTCGCTCAACGCCGCGTGGCGTGGATGAAGCGTTCGACCCTGGCGCTGGCTGCCCGCACGGCATCGACCAGCCGCGCATCGCCGGCCAGATTTCCCCACAGCGGCAGGTCGGCGCAGAAGGCCGCGACCGGATCGACCGCGTCGCAGATGGCGTGCGCCACAGCGGGGTCCATCGCCTGGTCCTGGTAGGTGTAGGCGATGCCGCCGCGGTGCCATACCTGCAGATAGGCGAGGAACAGCGCCGGCAGCATCGCCACGCTGTCGATGGACTCATTGCGCGCAAGGCGCTCGCGGAACGTCGGCGCGATGAAGCCGGGAATCTTGCTGAAGCCGTCCATCGCGACGCGTTGATTGGTATCGGCAATCGCGGTGTTGGCGAAGCGGTCGAGCACCACGTCACGGTAGGTGGCGAGGTCCAGTGGGCTCGGACTGAGCACCGGGATCACGTCGTCGGTGACGTAGTCGTAGGCGAACTGGTGGATCACCGGGTCCAGCGTGCCCTCGTGGATGTAGGTGTAGCCAACCAGCGTACCCGCCCAGGCGATGCAGCTGTGCGGCGCGTTGAGCAGGCGGATCTTGGCTTCTTCGTAGGCCTGCACCGACTGCACCATCTCGCCGCCGACGTTTTCCCAGGTCGGGCGACCGGCAATGAAGTGATCCTCGATGACCCATTGGATGAAGCTCTCGCCCATCAGCGCGGCCGGGTCGTCGATGCCGGTGGCAGCGAACACGCGTTCGCGCACCGCCGGTGTCGGCCGTGGCGTGATGCGATCGACCATCGCGTTCGGGCTGGTCGTGTGGGACTCGACCCAGACCGCGAGTTCGCCGTCACCGAGTTGCGCGATGTACTGCAGCAGGCCGCTGCGCGAGCGCTCGCCGTTGTGGCGCAGGTTGTCGCAGTTCATCAACGTGACCGGGCCGGCGCCCGCGTCCTTGCGGGCGCGCAGCACGGCGGTCAGCGCGCCGTAGATGGTCCAGGCGCGCGATCTGTCGGCCGGTGCTCCGCTGCGCAGCGCGTCGAGGTCGGCACGCAGATCGGCGAAGGTGGCCAGATCCAGCTGGTTCTTCGCGTCGAGGTAGTAGCCCGCCTCCGTCACCGTGAACGATATGATCTTCGTGGCCGGGTCCGCGCCCGCTGCCAACAGCCCGGCCAGGTCGGGCGTGTAGCCGATGACCCGCTGGATCGATGTGATTCGCTGGTATGCGTGCTCGCCCTGCGGCGAGATGGTCTCCAGCGTGTAGGCCCCGCCGCTGGCCTGCAGTGCCGCAATGGTCTCCGCCATGTCCGGGCGAATGTGGCCGCCGGCCAGCACCCAGCGCATGTCGCCGCGCTCGTGCAGTGCCTGCAGATAGACGGCCTGGTGGGCGCGGTGGAAGGAGCCCAGGCCGAGGTGGAGGATGACGTTCATGATCTACCCATGTCCAGCGACGGGAACTCGTCAGAGTCCAAACGAACGAGGAACCAGGGCCTCGAAAACACGGGCCACCGCTTCGGCACCCGGGTCGACGTGACCGACCAGACGATCGGCGCTGACATAGCTCGCTCGACCCGACCGGGCCCGGCTCATCGCAGCGGTCGCTGCGGCCCCTTGTCTCGCTGCAACCGCCGCGACATCGACGCCAGAGCCCAGCACCGCCAAGGCCGGGGCCAGCGCATCGACCATCGTGCGGTCGCCCAGACGGGCTCCACCGATCTGCTGCAGGCGTGCCAGACCGGCCTGGAGCGACTTCTGCAGGCCGGCGCCCTGCCGGGCGGCATCGCCAGCCGCTGCGAAGAAGATCGCCAGCAGCACGCCCGAGGAGCCGCCCATCACCTGCGACAGCGTCATGCCGATGCTGCCCAGCAGGGCCGGCAGGTCGTCCAGCGGCAGACGGTCGATGTCGGCGGCGATCCGCCGCGCGGCGCCGCCCAGCGTCGAGCCGGTATCGCCATCGCCGGACTTCGCGTCCAGCGCGTTGAGATCGGACGTCGCACGGACCAGAGCGTCACAGACCTGGTCGATCACGGCCCGCACCGCGCCGTTCTCCGAAGGGGTCGGCACCGGCAGCTGCAGGCCCTCGGGCATCGGGACCGTGCGACCCGGCACGACCGCCGACACGCCGGGCCAGGCCATGACATCGACCGGCCGGGCCAGCGCCTGCAGGTCAGCAGCGCAAGCCGGCAGCAGCGACAGCGAGAAGCCGCGCATGTCCAGCGAGGTCATCAGCGCCGCCGGACCGACCAGGTGGCTCACCCGATGACCCAGCTCGGAACGGGTGATCTCGTGGGCCAGCACGGCCATCTCCAGCGCCGAGGTGCCGCCGAGGTTGTTCAGCAGCAGGATCTGCGGGCCGGCCTGCACATGCGGCAGCAGTCGGGCCAGCATGGCTTCGATCGCGCCGCGCGCATGGACATGCTCGACCTGCTCGACGCCGGGTTCGCCGTGGAGGCCTAGCCCCAGTTCGGCCTTGCCGGCGGGGATGCGCTCCTCCTTCTCCGAACCCGGCACGCGGCAGGTGTCCAGCGACATGCCGATGCTGACCGTGCCCGCGATGACGCGCTGCGCCGCCTCGGTCACGCTGGCCAGGTCGGCGCCCTGCTCGGCGAGCGCACCGGCGATCTTGTGCACGAACAGCGTGCCGGCCAGGCCGCGGGCCTGCGGCAACTCGGGCAGCGCGATGTCGTCGTCGACCACGACCAAGCTGACCCGCTTGCCCAGCACACGGGCACGCTCGGCGGCCAGGCCGAAGTTGAGCCGGTCGCCGGTGTAGTTCTTGACGATGAGCAGGCAGCCGGCCTCGCCGGTGACGGCCAGGATGCCCGCCAGCACCGCGTCGACCGACGGCGAGGCGAAGACCTCGCCGCAGACCGCGGCCGTCAGCATGCCTCGGCCAACGAAGCCGGCGTGGGCAGGCTCATGGCCTGAGCCACCACCGGAGACCAGCGCGACGCGACTGCGGTCCCAGTCCGAACGGACCACGACCTTGATGTCCGGGAAGCCGTCGAGCCGGGCCAGCCGGCCACCCGAGATGCGCACGAGACCTTCGATCGCCTCGACGACGATGTCTTCGCGGGCGTTGATGAACTGGGACTGGGACATGGTTTGCTCCGCAGGGGTGGGTGCCACGCTCAGGCCAGGGCCTTGCCGTCGGCGTCGAACAGCAGTGCCCCGCCAGCCTCCAGGCCGAGCCGCACCGTGTCGCCTGCACGGAGCGAGGCCTGGGCCTCCAGCTTGACCGTCAGGCGCGTGGCGGCGCCGATGTCGACGTAGCAGAGGGTCTCGCCGCCGAGGTGCTCCACCACCGCGACCGCACCTGCGATCGGGCCGGCTGGATCGAGCACGAAGCGCTCGGGACGCACGCCCAGCGTGAGGCTGCGGCCCTGGGTCAGGCCGGCATGGGCCGGCAGCGCAAGCATCGTGGCCTCGCCGATGCGCACGCGGGCACCGGTCTCGCCGCGCTCGACCACCTGGGCCGGGATGAGGTTCATCTTCGGCGAGCCGATGAAGCCGGCGACGAAGGTGTTGGTGGGCCGGTTGTACAGTTCCAGCGGCGTGCCCACCTGCTCGATGACACCGTCGCGCAGCACGACGATGCGGTCGGCCAGCGTCATCGCCTCGGTCTGGTCGTGGGTCACGTAGACCATCGTGGCCTTGAGCTTGCGGTGCAGTTCGGCCAGTTCGATGCGCATCTGCACGCGCAGCGAGGCGTCCAGATTCGAGAGCGGCTCGTCGAACAGGAAGATCTTCGGGTGACGCACGATGGCGCGGCCGATCGCGACGCGTTGGCGCTGACCACCTGACAACTGTTTCGGGGTTCTTTCGAGCAAGTGCTCGAGTTGCAGGATCTTGGCCGCCGCAAGAACCTTCTGGTGGCGCTCGTCCTTGGACACCTTGGCCATCTTCAGCGCGAAGCCCATGTTGTCCGCCACGGTCATGTGCGGATAGAGCGCATAACTCTGGAACACCATGGCCAGGCCGCGCGAATCGGCCTCGACGTCGTTCATCAACTCGTTGTCGATGTACAACTCACCCGAGGTGATGTCCTCGAGCCCGGCAATCATCCGCAGCAGAGTGGACTTGCCACAACCGGAGGGGCCGACGAGGACGATGAATTCCTCGGGTTGAACCTGGAGATTGATGCCCTTCATGGCCACCACATCTCCGTATTGCTTGTAGATATTCTTCAGGGCAAGCGCAGTCATTGACTTTCTCCGAAACTTTTATTTCACTGCACCGAAGGTGAGTCCGCGAACGAGTTGTTTTTGCGTGATCCAGCCGAAGATCAGGATCGGCGCGATGGAGGCCAGCGAGGCTGCCGACAACTTCGCCCAGAACTGACCTTCGGAGTTGGCGAACGATGCGATGGCAAGTGCCAATGTTCCGGAATTGGTTGCCGTGATGTTGATGCTCCAGAAGGCCTCGTTCCACGCCAGGATCATGCCGAGAAGGCCGGTCGAGGCGATACCCGGCAAGGTCAGAGGAATCAGCAGGTACCACAGCTGCCGCAGCGGCCGGGCACCATCCATGCGCGCCGCCTCGAGGATTTCGGCAGGCACCTCCTTGAAATAGGAGTACAGCATCCACACGATCAGTGGCAGATTGCTGAGGCAGGTGATCACTACCAGCGCGAGCCGGGTGTCGATCAGGTCGAGCGCGACCAGGATGAGATAGATCGGAATCAGTGCACCCACCGCGGGCATGAAGCGGATTGACAGCATCCACAGCATCAGCGTGCGGGTGAGCTTGTTGGCGTGGAATGCCATCACGTAAGCCGCCGGCGCGGCCAGCGCGATCGCGATCAGCGTGGACGAGAACGACACCACGATGCTGTTCCAAGCATGGTGAAAGTAGTTCACCCGCTCGCTCATCGCAACGAAGTTCTCGAGCGTGGGCTCGAAGAGGAACTTCGGCGGGATGGCGGCTGCATCCTGTTCCGTCTTGAACGCTGCCAGCGCCATCCAGAACACCGGGAAGGACATGACGATGCCGACGAGCCAGCCGAGGACGGTCCGCAGGGGATCGCGCTTTTCGCGCGTTGAACCGGGCTTCATAGGTGCTCCGAGATCCGCTTGATGAAGAAGTACGCGACCACGTTGGCGATCAGGATCGCGAACAGGCCCGCCGCCGAGGCGAGACCCACGTCGAATCCTTGCAGTGCGCGCGAGAAGATGTAGAACGGCATGTTGGTCGTGGCAGTCCCCGGCCCGCCCATCGTCGTGACGTAGATCTCGGCGTAGGTGGACAGGAAGAAGATCGTCTCCAGCATCACCAGCACCGAGATCGGTCGCTTCAGATGCGGGAACACCACGTGGATGAAGCGCGAGACGGCCTTGGCGCCGTCCAGGCGCGCAGCCTCGATCTGTTCACGGTCGAGCGACTGCATGGCGGTCAGCAGAATCAGCGTCGCGAACGGGGTCCAGATCCACGACACGATGATGATGACGGCCACCATCGGATGGCTGGAGAACCAGTCGATCGGTTGCATGCCGAAGAGTTTTTCCACCCATGCAAGCAGGCCCCAGACCGGATGGAAGAAGAGGTTCTTCCACACCAGCGCGGCAACCGTCGGCATGACGAAGAAAGGCGTGATCACAAGCAACCGCGCGATGCTGCGCCCGGGAAACGGCCCGTCGTAGAGCACAGCGAAGGCCATGCCGAGGCACACGGTGATGAGAAGCGGCCCGAAGATCAGCAGCAAGGTGTTCCACACGACGATCGGGATGTCCGGGTCGGTGAACAGATACTCGAAGTTCGACAGCCCGCCAAATTGCGCGGGCGGGGACTGGAGGTTGTAGTTCTGCAGCGAATACCAGATGGTCATCACCAGCGGGACGATCATCCAGACCAGCAATACGCTGACCGACGGCAGCAGCAGTGGCCAGCGCTTCATCCCTCGGTTCTTGTTCCGGATACTTGAGTGATTGACGACCGATGCTGACATCGCGTGTCCCATTTGAGTTGAGGCAGCCCCGGGCCGGTGATGGACCGACCCGGGTGATGGCCTGGTTTACTTGATGTAGCCGGCCTTCTTCATGACCTTGTCGGAGTTGGCCGCGGCGGCGTCGAGCGCCGCCTTCACGGTCGACTTGCCCGTCAAAGCTCCGGCGATCTGCTGGCCCAGGTAGTTGTTCACCGCCTGCATCTCCGGAATGATCGCGAAGTTGATGCCGACATAAGGCTTCGGCACGGCCGTGTTGTCGACCAGGCTGGCGCTCTGTATGGCCTTCAGCGTGGGCAGTGCAAACGGTGCGGCCTTGAGGTAGTTCGGGTTCTCATAGGTCGACTTGCGCGTTCCCGGCGGAATGGTCACCCAACCCTCCTTCTCGCCGATCATGTTGATGTATTCCTTCGATGTTGCCCACTCGATGAACTTGCGCGCTTCGTCGCCGTTCTTCGAAGACGCGGGAATGCCGAGCGACCACGCCCACAGCCAGGCGCCGCCCTTGTTCCACGTCTCGACCGGGTTCTGGGCGAAGCCCAGCTTGTCGGACACCTTGGAGCGCTTCGGGTCGAACAGCAGGCCGGCGGCGACGGTGGCGTCGTTCCACATCGCGCATTTGCCTTCTGCGAGCAGGTTCAGGTTCTCGTTGAAGCCGTTGCCGACGACGCCGGGCGGGCCGTACTTGTTCGCCAGGTCAACGTAGAAGCTGATGGCGTTGTTCCAGGCCTTGCTGTTGACGGCCGAGGTCCAGTTCATGTTGAACTGCGTGCCACCGAAAACGTTGCCCACGAGGCCGAGCAGCGCCATGTTCTCGCCCCAGCCGGGAAGGCCGCGGATGCAGATGCCGTGCACGCCCGCCTGCTTGTTGTCGAGCTTCTTGGCGAATTCACCGATCTGGGTCCAGGTCGGGTTCTCCGGCATCTTCAGGCCGGCCGCTTCGAACAGATCCTTGCGATAGAAGGTCATCGAGCTCTCGGCGTAGAAGGGCACCGAGTACATCTTTCCCTTGTACGAGAGCGCGTCGCGAACACTTGGCAGGATGTCATCGGCGTCGTACTTCGGCGAGAACTTGTCGAACGGCTGCAGCCAGCCCTGCTTGCCCCAGATCGGGGTTTCATACAGGCCGATGGTGATGATGTCGAACTGGCCACCCTTGGTGGCGATGTCGGTCGTGACACGCTGACGCAGCGTGTTCTCGTCCAGCACCAGCCACTTGAGCTGCACGCCGGTTTCCTTCTCGTACTGCGCCGAGTACTTCTGCATGACCACCATGTCCGGGTTGTTCACCGTCGCGATGGTCAGGGTCGTCGCAGCCTGGGCGCCGCCGATCGAAAGCAAGGCTGCAGCCGAGATGATTGCGAGTTTGTTCTTCATGAGCGATATCTCCTTCATTCCTCTGGTGGTGGATGAACGGTCAGGGGGCCTGGATCACTTTCGAGCCGATCCAGATGTGGCTCTCAGGGACACGCGCTGGTTTCAGGAGGCGTGACACTGTCGGGTATGACCGAATGAAATGGACGCACCGCTCCCTGCCTCGATGACGCGAGGCTGGGATTCAGCGATGGAAATCGGCGCGCCCGGTTCAGTCAGTCGGCAAACGGTTCGGCTCGAGTCGGTCGCGAAAGCCGCTCAGCGGCAACTGCCTCGTAGCCGCCGAGGCAGCCGAGGATCAGGGCCTGCTCGGTCGACACGTCGATCGCGACGCGGTGACTGAGCAGCGTGTGCCGCAGGTGGGTATCGATGGACATCTCTTGCCTTTCGCAGGGGGGGCGTCTCCGGTCAGGAAACGCTGCAGCAAGGTCACTGCACAGGTACGCAGCGTACGCTATGTACGTACAACAGGTACAAGGGCTTTCCCTGCCTCGGGTCATACCTGTCGCTGTCCTGGGGAGCAGCGGTCCGCTGGAAGGCTCAGGCTGCCTGAGCCTCGACCGTCACCTTGACGATGTCGTTGCGCAACCACGACGTGTAGAAGTCGAGTGGCTTGTTGTCGCGGTCCCAGGAAACAGACGTCACCAGCAGCAGGGGGTGACCGGTCTGGACACCGAGGAGCGTTGCGAGGACCTCGTCCGCCGCCACGGCCTCCACCGTCCGGCGTGCGCGGACGGTCGCATATCCCGCCGACTGCAGCGTCCGGTTCAGCGAGCCGACACCCGTGATCACCTCGCTGGCACGCAGGACGGCCTCGACCTCGGGAAGCAGGTAGTTGATCGAATAGAGCGCCAGCTTGCCGTCCAGGCTGCGCACGCGAGCGAGCTTGAAGCCCGCCGAGGCCGGTGGCAGTTCCAGCGCGGCGGCGGCCGCGTCGGGCAGAACGCAGCGTGTCGCCTCCAGCACCCGCGTCTCGACACTGTGGTGCTGGTCGACCTCCACCTCGAAGAATCCTTGTGTCCCCTGCAGCCGCCATCCCGGATCGATACGCTCGGCCACGAACGCACCCCGACGTGGCACCAGCTTAATGCGCCCTTGGTCCAGCAGATGGCGCAACGTCTCGCGCACGGTCGAGCGCGCCAGCCCGTAGTCGGTACAGAGCTCGGTCTCGCCGGGCAGGCGATCGCCCGGCCCGTAGCTGCCGGCGTCGATCGACTGTTCCAGCAAGCGCGCGAGTTGAAGGTAGTAAGGCACCTCGGACGTGCGGTCGATGGATCCCAGACCCTGCGTCGTTTCGTTCATGGCAGCCAGCTGTTGGTGCGGAAGACAGGCGACGAGTGTACGTACAGTACTGGCAAGCGGTGGACTCCATCTGTTTCGCCCAGCCTCTCCGCAACGTTCGGAGGTGTCTGGTCGGCCCCTGAAAAGTGCACTAGGGTTTGTGCGGGTGCCTGCTCCACGATCCATCCCCTAGGATCATGTACATCTTGTACGTACAAGGCGTACGAATCAAGATCCACCAACCCTCGCAGCCGTTTCCAGGGGAACCGGCCGCTTCACTCCCCAGAAGGAATCCCAGATGTCGATGGAATACCGTCTTCGCCGCGTCCTCCCCAGCAGCCGCGTGGCCATCATCATGCCGGTCGACCACGGCCTGATCTTCGACCGCATCGATGGCCTGGAGACCCCGTCGGCACCCATCACCGCCTGGGGCGAGAACGATGTCACCGGCTTCATGATGACGCCCGGCCAGGTGCGCCAGACCGAGCGCTACTTCGCCGCCCACCCGCACCTGACGCGGGTCCTGACGATCGACACCTACTACGACTACCGCGAGCAGGACGGCAAGGGCTCGCACGGCCTGATCACGACCGTGGAAGACGCGGTCCGCCTGGGTGTCGACGCGGTCAAGATGCTGTTTCCCTGGAACATGTCCAACGAGGAACGCGTGGCCATGTGCAACCGCGTCGGCGCCGTCGTGCGAGAGTGCGAGAACTGGGGCATCCCGCTGGTGCTGGAGCCGGTGCTGATCGGCGCACCTCGCAGCGACGAAGTCATCGTCGCCGAGGAAAAGATCGCCCGCATCGCCTACGACCTGGGCGCGCACATCATCAAGATCGCCTTCCCCGGCGAGGAGCGCACCAGGCGCCTGGTCGCGGAACTGAAGGTGCCGCTGGTCATCGCCGGCGGCCCGCTCGCCGGCACGCCGTCGGACACCGTCGACGCGGTCGCGCAGACCATCCGCTCGGGCGCCCGCGGCGTCATCGTCGGCCGCAACATCTGGCAGCGCGAGCGTGCGGCCGGTGAGCAGGTGCTGGCCGAGGTCGCGGCCATCACACGCCAGTACCAGTTCCAGGACTGAACCGAAGATCGCGCCTGACCGGGCCCCGCCCTCGCGGGGTCCTCACACCCAACAAAGGAACAAGCATGCGTGCAGTGCGTATCGGTCTCGACCGGCTCATCGAGGTGGTCGACGTCTCCGAACCCCGCCTCGACAGCGGCCACGTGATCCTGCGGCCGGTCGCCTGCGGCATCTGCGGCACCGACCTGCACATCTGCCAGCACGGCTTTCCGGGCACGCAATACCCGGTGACGCCCGGCCACGAGTTCGCCGGCCATGTCGTCTCGGTCGGCAAGGACGTGACCGGCCTGAAGGAAGGCGACTTCGTCGCGGTCAACCCGAACGTGTCCTGCGGCCACTGCGAATGGTGCCTGGAGAACAAGCCGCACCTCTGCAACGCCCTGACGCCGATCGGCGTGGGCTGCGCCGGCGCGGCGGCCGAACTGGTGGCAGTCCCGGCGAAGAACGCCTTCCAGGTCCGCGAGAGCATCGGCCACGGCGAGGCGGCGCTGATCGAGCCGCTGGCCTGCGCGCTGCATGCGGTCGAATCGGCTGGTGGCGCAAACGGCGTCAAGGATCGGCGCATCCTGGTCCTCGGGGCTGGCACGATGGGCCTGCTGATCACCATCATCTGCCGCCACTTCGGCGCGGCGGAGATCACAGTGGTCGATCCGAATCCGGGCAAGCACGCCATGGCCCTGTCCGTCGGCGTCGACCGGGCTCTGACCCCTGGCCAGCTCGGCGATGGCGAACGCTTCGAGGTCATCTTCGAAGCCGCCGGTGCGATCCCGGCGCTGCGCCAGGCGCTGCGTCACATCCGCAAGACCGGGCTTCTGGTGCAGGTCGGCGTGCACGAGGTGGCGACCAAGGTGGACGTGCTGCCCTTCACCATCTACGACCATGAGCTGCGCATCGTCGGGTCGAACTCGCTGGCCAACCAGTTCCCGGCAGCCGTCGACCTGATGCACGACGTGGCAGGCCAGGCTGCCAAGCTCATCGGCGACACCTACTCCGTCTGGGACTTCAAGACGGCGGTGCAGGCGATGGCCGGCGGTACCGCCATCAAGACCCAGTTGCGCTTCGACTGACACGCAGATCCAGGACCACCTGATGAGCCTACGCCTGACTTGCGGGATCGACATCGGATCGACCAACGTCAAGGTCCTGCTGATCGACGACGAGGCGCGCACGCGCTGGAGTCGCAGCATCCCGGTGCCGCGAGTCGAGCAGGACGGCCGACCATCGACCGATGCCGGCAGCCTCGTCCGCACGATCGAGCAGCTGATCATCGAGGGCTGGCGTGCGACGGGAAGCACCGATCCCATCGCGGCGATCTCCTCGACCGGCGTCGGCGAGGACGGCCTGCCGGTCGGTGCGGACCTGCAGCCGCTCGATCTGGCCCTGCCTTGGTTCGACCGTCGGGCCGAGGACGACGCCCGCTGGCTGCGCAGTCACCTGGACCAGCAGGTCCGGGCCGGCGTGCCGTTGGACGGCACCCGCACGGCGGCCAAGTGGCACTGGCTGCGCCAACATCGACCAGAGGTGATGACAAGGGCCGCCACCTGGATCGCACTCACCGACTACCCGCTGGCCTGGTGGACACGGTCGCCGTTCATGAGCATGACGCTGGCGGCCCGGACCGGCTGCTACGACGTGTTCGAGCGCTGCTGGCTGCCAAGCCATCTCGAAATGACTGGGGCACCCGCACTGCCTCCGGTCGTCCCGGCCGGCACTGTCATCGGCAACGTGGTCCGAGGCCCCCTGCTCGACAGCGGTGCGGCCTCGACGTCCACCCGGGTCGTGAGCGGCGGACACGATCACCCGATAGCCGCCTCTGTGGTGCGCCGGATCGACCCCGACGCCTGGGTCGATTCGCTCGGAACCGCCAACCTCGTCTACGGCGAGGCAGTGGCCATCGAGCCGCGCACAGATCCCTACGTCGCCTTCTCCGTTCCAGCGCTGGGCAACCCCGGCATCGCCTGCCTGGGCGTTTTCGAGTTCAGCGCCGCCCTCGAACCCCTGCGCGCCCGGGACCAGGGCGTGGCACTCAAGGAATTTCTCGCATCGCAGGAAGCTCCAGGTCACCCCGGCTCCATCTCGGCGATCCTTCGTTCGTTGGAACGAGCTCTCGGCATGGCTCCAGCAGGCGAGGCGTTCCCTCCGGAACTGGACACGCGCACGGTACTGGAGGCAAGTTGCTTCTACGCCCGCCGCACGCTTGCTTGCGCACGATCGGTCGGGCCAGAAGGCAATCGCCTGTACGCCGTCGGCGGTTGGGCTCGCTCGAAAGCATTGCTCCAACTCCGAGCCAGCGTGCTGGGCGAGGCCCTGCACACGATAGACGAAGCGGAGCTCACGGCGCTGGGCGCTGCCCTCATCGCCTTGACCGCATCCGACCCAGGACGTCGAGATTCGGTCCAGCGCGCCACCAGCGTGGTCTTTCCTCACAAGGACTGGGAATCTCGTTATGAAGCGATGTATTCGGAGCTTCTGCGCTTGTTCGAAGGGTGGGAACGCGTTCGGTGCGCCAACTGACGTCCGATAGATTTCTTGTGTCGTTTTGCTCGCGCGGCCTTGGCGATGGATTCGCCAGCGGTCAATCCCGGGCGCAGCCGGGGATGGTCTGAAGAACTGACGTCAAGCTCCTGATGACACGCCAGCAGCACCTCACGTGTTGGCGCAGACCGAAAACTGGCTCTGACGCACTTTATGTGACAACGTTCAGGCCTTGGCGAGCACCCGAATCGCCTGCTCGTAGTGCTCGGCGATCAGGTCGTACAGATCTTCGTCGGTGCTACCCGACGTCCCAGACTCTGCCATCGCGGAATCGAGCCGGGTGCCGCTCACCGGTGCCTCCCAACAGATCAGTACCTGGCGGTTTCAAGTCCCAAGTGCAACACCCGGGTCAATGAATAGAAGAATCGGGTTGATCGAGCTTTTTCAACACGGCTGCGAATACCTCCAGGGGCGAATGGAAGTTGTGCGTCGCGCGGGGCCGGTTGTTGAGGCTGTCAGCAATGGCATCAAGCGCATCCTGCGTATGGACCGACAGATCGGTGCCCTTGGGCAGGTACTGGCGCAGCAGCCCGTTGGTGTTCTCGCAGGTGCCGCGCTGCCAGGGGCTGTGCGGATCACAGAAGTAGACCTTCACGCCGGTCGCGGCGGCCAACGCCTGGTGGCGGCTCATCTCCCGGCCCTGGTCGTAGGTCAGACTCTGGCGCATCGGCGCGGTGATCGAATTGAGCTTGGCAGCAAAGCCCGCCAGCGCTGAAGCGGCCGTCGCATCGTCCATCTTGGCCAGCAAGACCAGACGGCTGGTGCGCTCTACGAGCACGCCCACCGAGGACTGATTGCCCGCGCCCTTGATGAGGTCGCCCTCCCAGTGACCGGGCAGGAGTCGATCCTCGACCTCAGGCGGACGCACGTGGATGCTCACCATCTCGGGGATCTGGCCGCGCCGATCCTGGCCCCGCGTGCGTGGCAGGCGTGTACTGTGGCCCTGGCGCAGGCAGGCGATGAGTTGGCGACGCAACTCACCGCGGGGTTGCGCGTAGATGGCCGTGTAGATGGTTTCGTGGGACACGCGACGTTCGGGCTCTTGGGGGAACACGCGCTCGAGCGTAGCGGCGATCTGCTGGGGCGACCACTTCCAGCCCAGCAGGATCTGCACGACGCTCCACATCACACTGCGCGGATCGAGTTTGGCCATCGGTCGACTGGCCTGGCGGCGCGCGGTGCGCATCGATTGCGCGGGCACACTCGCATACCCGCCCGCAGTGCTGACGTTGCGGCGCAGTTCGCGACTGACCGTGCTCGCCGGCCGCCCCAGCGCACGCGCCATGGCGCGAATGCTGCACCCCTGCTGTTTCATGCTCGCCAGCGTCATGCGCTCTTCGGGTTGAAGTTGTCTGTACGTCGATCTGTCTTGCATCTGGGCACCTTACCGGAGGCAAGGTGTTGCACTTCAGATTTGAGGCCGCCCCTCGATTCATCGCGCAATACAGTCGTGTTCACCGACAGAATCGATCCATCCCGACGCACTGGAGACGCATCATGCGAGGTGCCACCAATTCGATGACGATTGCTCAGGCCACGGAATTCGCCGTGTTCCTGCGCATCGGTGCCGTCACAAAGCTCACTGGTCTCGGCCGTTCGACAATCTACCGCCTCATGGCCGAAGCCAAGTTTCCGACGCCGGTGCGACTCTCGAGTCGTGCGATCGCGTGGCGTCGTGCCGACCTCGACCGGTGGAGTGCTGAACGACCGCCGGCCTCTCATTGAATCGAGAAGTCAGCTCAGCCTGTCAGGTGCGGGCCAATGTCAATTGGATGAACCAGCTGACCAGAAGCAGTCCACCCAGAACCTTGCCCCAGCGCCAGGTGGTGAAGGTGTAGTCCGAATTGTCGAACGTAGCACGCCACAGTCGCGACACGGCACACATGGCGAGCACGGCCATGAAGACGGACCGCGTCACGCCCATCGGCACCTCGACACGCATCAGCACCACCAACCAGACGGCGGGCCAGACCAACGCATCAATGGCCGCGAGCAAGCGTCGGCCGGGCCAATACGGCATCTCCGAGCGCACCCGACGAGATATTAGAAGCCACATGGTCCGTTCTCCATCCAGGCAGTCGAAAGCGCCACAGGCATAGACCGATGTGCACCATCACCAGTAAACCATTCTCGAATGCGCAATAGAACACGCATGGAAACAGTATGTGACGAACAACGCGCGGCATCGTCGACGCAGAATCGATGCGACGGCAATGGCAGCAGCACTCACACCTGAAGTGAATGAATTGATGAATACAGCAAAATTCATCGACTATGCATCTAGGCAATTCTGCGGCAAGGCCGTCGGTCCGTGCTTGGTCGCAATGTAACGAGAAATTGATAAATCCAACCGTGTCGCCGCAGTGGATTTGCTGCATCCAATCGTAACTCGCGAACGTAACTGACACTGACTCTGCGATAGGCGGTCAACGAAGATTGACCCGATACCTCTGAATCGAATGCGGTAACCACCCCCAGTTACCGAAGGGCAGGCGAGGAAACCAGATTGATGCTCGATCGTGACCAGTTGGAAACCTTTGCGACCGTGGCAGAGGAACAGAGCTTCGAGCGAGCCGCGTTGAAGCTCAACATCACCCGAGGCGCGGTGTCACAGCGAATCAAGGCCCTGGAGGAATCGCTGGCGACCGTCCTGCTGGTGCGCGAACGACCGGTGTCGCCCACATCCGCCGGCGAGATCCTGCTGCGACACGTCAAGGCCATGCGCATGATGGAAGGCGCCGCCTTGAATGAACTGATGCCCACAGCTCGGCCTCATGCCCCAGTGGCATTGGCGATCGCAGTCAATGCCGATTCGCTGGCCACCTGGTTCCCGCGGGTGCTGCAGCAAATCCTGCTCAATCGCCAGACCGCCATCGAAGTGATCAGCGACGACCAGGACCACACCGCATCCCGACTCTCGCGCGGCGAGGTGATCGGTTGCATCTCGACCGACGAGCGACCGGCGGTCGGCTTCCTGGCGGAACCTCTGGGAGCGATGACCTACCGGTGCTGCGCAACACCGGCCTTCGTGGCCGATCATTTCCCGAACGGCATCACCGTCCCTGGCGTGCTGATGGCCACCGCGGTGCTGTTCAACCGCAAGGACTCGCTGCACCATGGATTCCTCACGAGCGTGTTCGGTTTCGCGATCGACCGCTACGCGAAGCACTACCTGCCCTCACCCGCAGCGCTGCTGGACGCCATCACCATCGGTGCCGGCTACGGGCTGGTGCCCAACGCGCAGTGCGAGCCGTTGATCGCTGACGGGAAACTGCAGGATCTGGCACCGGAGCATGCGGTCAACGTAGCGCTCTACTGGCATCACTGGGAGCTCGAGCCGACGCTCGCCCACGACATCACCTAGCGCATCGTCGAGGTCGCGCGAGCCCATCTGAAGCAGGCTCCGGCACCCGGTGGCATTACCGACCTCGATCAGTCAGCCCGCAGCTTCGACCCTCGTGTCGAAGACGACCGAGACCAGGACGCGGCAGCCAGCGCCGATCCGACCAGTCCTCCGGACAGCGACACCAGATCGGCGTCCCCGAATTCGAGGCCACACCAGGACGCCGCGTAGATCGAAGCCGACGCGGCAAAGCCCGCGCCCATCGTCGCCAGCGCACGACTTGGGGCCAGCGGCTTGCCGATGAAAACGGCACCTGCACAGACCGCCACGCTCGCGAGGTAGACCATGTTGACCGACACCATGGTGTCGACGATGGCCTGCCCTCGCCCGGCAATGACTGCGCCCAGAAACAGGGCCAGCACCGAGGTGCCGCGCCGCCGTGGCAGCGCTGACGCAAGGGCGCTCGACATGGCACGAAGGATCGCGGCCCCAGAGCCAAGTGCTGCCGTAGACAGCGCGGCAAGAAGAATCGTCTCCGCTCCTGACCCCAACGACCGCGCCGCCCGCGCCAGCAGTCGCGGCACGACCTGCTGCCCTTCGCCAGGTCCGAGCGCCGGCACAGCACCGACCATCGCCACGACCACCGCTGGCGGCAGCAAGGCCAGGCCGACCAGCAACACCGCCGCCAGCACACAGCCCCGGCTCGCCGACGTGGAATCGCGTGCAGCCTGGACGAACTGGTGGTAGTCGCTGCCGGCGACGGCCATCAGCCCGACGCCCAGCGTCACCGCGATCAGGCGGGCCACGCCATACGACGGCAGATCAGATGCAAAGGCCGGCAAGGCGTGCAGGTACAGCGCAAGACCATCGGCGCGGACCAGTGCCCAGACAAGCACCACCCCGCTGAGGAGCAGGCAACTCGCGAACAACCGGGCCGCCAGGCCCAGATCGAGCCGCGCGGCACCGAAGATCAGCAGAAGAACCACAACCTGTGCGACGGTCGTGTCCAGTCTGATCAGCCGCGCGACCGCGATGCCGCCCTGGATCTGCGCCGCCAGCACACCGGCCATCCAGACCACCGACAGCAACGCGATGCCCTTCATCACCGTCGGCCCGTAGGCCTGCCCGAGTACGTCCCAGATCGGCACCCCCAGTGACCACAGCGACCTGGCAAGCAGGGCCAGGATGAGCATGCCGGCGGCTGTGGCCACGCCATAGAGGCCTCCGGCCATGCCGTGCGACAGCGCCAGTTCACCGGACCCGAACAGGAAGCCGATGCCGTAGCTGGCCGACACCAGCAGTGTCGCGACCTGCAGGCCGCCCAGCGTGCGTGTGCTCATCGATTCGTGTCCGATTGCCAGGCGTGAACCACCGCACGCGGGCCGGTGAAGTAGGCATCGCACACCTGCCCTCGGGCATGCACGATGGGCAACCGATTCAGCAGCCGATGCGCCTGCGGCAAGCGGTAGTAGGGAACGGCCGGCAGCAGGTGGTGAGTCAGGTGGTAGCCGTTGTTGCGGGGATGGATGCAGGCCCGCAGCAGCCCATGGCAGGCCACATCACGCGTGAACGAGAACACCCCACCCGGCACCAGTCCGTGGTGGTCGCACATCTCGCGAAAGGTCGTGATCAGGTGGAACGTCGTCGCCCGAGCCACCAGCCACAGGCCGACGAAGTGCGCCGTGAAGGATGCACCGGCCGCCAGGACCATGAGACCGAGTGCCACCGCCCACCAGACCACGATGTACGAGCGACCGGCTCCGGAAACCTCCGCGTGGACCAGATGCCCCCACAAGGAGCCCCGCCACGCAGAGCCACTGCCCGCGCATGCCAGGAAGCGCGAGAGCCAGTGCTTCGGCATCGCCGCCGGGGGCACCAGGAAGTCCGGATCCGCATCGGCCCGACCCAGCCACTGGTGATGCCGGAAGTGCGTCGTCCGGTAGAGGCTCAGGCTCGCAAACAGCAACGGGGCAAGCAGCCAGCGCGCGATCCCGTCATTGACCCATCGGCGTGAGCACAGGTTGCGATGCCCGGCATCGTGCAGGAGGTTGCCCAAGGCGCGCTGCCGGTTGCCCAACAGCAGGATCGCCAGAGGGGCCCATCCGAGCCCCCATTCGATGACCACAACCACCGAGGACCCGACGAGGGCCAGATCGATCAGGAGGTCGATGATCGAGCGCCACGGGTCGAGTTGCAGCAGCGCCCGATGGGGCGAGCCGCTCTCGTGCAACTGCGCGCGCAGCGCAGCCAGGTCCGAGGTGATGTCCGAAGGCGTGGCCATCGAAGTCTCCTTCCCAGTCGGCAGGCAGCAGCGATGAGGGCACCAATGGCTCGTCGTGCATGACGGTGCCAAGCGGTGTCACGGTGGCTTGCAAGGTATCAGCCAACGCGCGACGCTCGACAGTGTTTAGGAATTTTGCCGTCGGGCCATTTGGCCTAAACCTGCTCGATCCGGGGGAGTGTCAAGGGTCAGGAATCCCGCCACCATCGCGGCGCACAAGACCTTGGATCGACCGGCGAATGCAGGTAACCTTGCTCGAAATGCGAAAGTCAGACGACAGCACGACACGCACCACAGGACACCCCACGATGAGCGGCGAATGCGACCTCGAGCGACTGGTGCGCCACTTGGCGCCCAAGCTGCATGCAGACCACTACGTCTACTGCAGCTTCGCAGACCACCGCCTGCCGGACGGCCTGCAGCCGCTGTGCACCTTCCGGGAAGCCGAGGGACTGACGGCCATCGTCGAACGAACGCAGGCCGAGTCCGCGCGGGTGCCATTCGTGTTCGAGGCCCGGCTCATCACGCTGACCGTCCACTCCTCGCTCGAAGCCATCGGCCTACTGGCGACGGTCGCTTCGAAACTGGCCGCCGCCGGCATCCCGTGCAACGCCATCGCGGCCTACCACCACGACCACATCCTCGTGCCGGTGGCCCAGGCCCAGCAGGCTCTTGCGGTGCTGCAGCGGATCGCGACAGGCTCAGTCCATGAGCCATCGCCAAACACTGTTTAGCGCAACTGACCCTCCTGCAGAAATGAGCCTCACCTCGCCCGTCACGTTGACGACGGGATGCGAGCCTGTCTACGCTCACCCCAAGCCGATCGAGAAATCCTCGCCTTGATGCACAAGGCCTGTTGACCAGAGCCGCATGAGCACACCTGACGTCATGCTGGTTCTCGCGTTCGGCATGTACTGACCCTTCGATGCCATTGCGCGTCGAGCCACGGCTCGACACCGACCCGGGAGTTGCCATGCACCGTGTCGACGAAGCCCTGCCTTGCGAGCGAACACCGATGCCATCGGGCATCCTGTCGAGAGCGGGTTCGCAGCGGCCCAGACTCTTCCCGGAGGCTCAGCCATGAGCCGCACCGTGCGCAAGGCTGCAGACCGGTTGGCAGTGGCCAGCCTGGGGTGCAGCCGGGATCCGTTGTCGGGCCCGGTGCTGCAAGCCCACGGCCACAAGGGCACGATCCAGTTCCTCCTCCAAGGCACACCCGGAGGCCTGTATGTCGAACGAGACGAGTGCCCGACCCACGGCGTGCGAACCATCCAGTCCCTGTTGTTTGCCGAACGGGACGAGTTCCTGCGATGGTGCGACGAGGACCCCGTCCTGTTCGAGCACCCCCTGCTGCACGAGCGGCTCCAGCGCACCGGCCTGGAACGCTGGGACCCCGAGCCAGGGCCTTGCGAGCGAACTGCCTTGCGTTGATTCGATCGGTCGCGCCACCGAGCTCATCGAGCGGATCCGCAACGCCGAGTCACCGGCGCGCATCCAGGCGCTGATGCAGGCCTGCATCGGCCTACTCGACGCGGACCAGGCCTACTTCGTCACCTTCGTGCGCGATGACCATGACCTCGTGATCTGCCGATTCATGCTGGCCTGCGATGCCCGCTGGTGCCGGCGCTACCTCGCGGCGGGATGCCAGAACCACGACCCCTGGCTGGTCTACGCCACCCACCACTCCGAGCCGACGGCCGCCAGTGCCCTCGACGTGGTCGCGACCGAGCACCGCCAGGTTGTTGCATTGATCCACGAAGGGGGCTTTGTCTCGACCCTGCTGGTCCCGGCGCATTCAGGCCTGAGCCAGGCACGCACCAGCCTGCTGTGCCTGGGCTCGGAGACGGTGGACCACTTCGAGCGACGTGATTCGGCGGGTCACCGGATCCTTGCCCGCGCGCTGGCGGCGGAACTGCACGAGTGGTGGAGCGCCCGTATCCGCCGCGAATTGGTCGAGGCGGCCCAGCTGACGCCAACCGAGCTGTCGCTGGTGCGGCACCAATGCGCCGGCCACAGCAGCAAACGCATCGCATCTGAACTGCACGTGAGCCCCGCGTCAATCGACTCCCGCTTCCAACGCCTGCACGCCAAGTTGGGGGTGCTCAACCGGCGCCAAGCTGCCCGCCTGCTGGTGGACTGCGGTCTGATCCTGCCGTCATTCAACAGCCGCCGGGCCCTGGGCCCGATGCAGATAGAGCCGATCAACACGGGCGTCTCGACCGGGTCGTCTTCGGGCGCATCAAGGGCCCCGCCTCCCGTCGAGCGATGAATCTGTACCCAAAGTCATCGCGCACAAGCGAGCCTTGCGTGCCTAGAGTGAATCCACGGGCGCCGACCACCAGTCCCGACGTCCGATGGCCCGGATCAACCTTGGAGAGGATCACCATGACGACCCATCGTTCTGCATCCATCGCCCGCCGCATGCCGGCACACGCACTGTGGCGTGCCTTCGCCCTGCCGTGTCTCGCCGTCGCCGCGATGGCCGGCGCACCCGCACCGGCGCATGCCGTCGATGGCTGCCAGGTGCTGCTGTGCTTCGCTGCCCCCAACTGGCGCAAGGTGCCGCAGTGCGTGCCACCGATCCGGCAGGTGCTGCGCGACCTCGCGCGCGGCCGCGCCTTCCCGACCTGCGCGATGAGCGGTGCAGGCAACTCGGCCCAGCACAACTGGGCTGCGGCGCCGACCAACTGCCCGCCGCAGTACACCCGCCTGGTCGAGACCGACACCGGCTCGTCCTACACCTGCGACTACACAGGTGCGATCTCGGTCGTGGTCGAAGGCGCCGCGTTTGCCAGGACCTGGTGGAACATGGCCGGTGACACAGTCACCGAGTTCAGCCCGGCGGCCAAGGCACAAATGGGCAGCTGGGACACGCGCTACGACGACGAGTACCAGGCCTGGACCGGTGCGCAGGCTTCCGTGCCGGTCGCGCCCTCGATACCTTGAACGAGGACATCAAGATGGACGCCAGCCCCTTCCTGGCCCTCGCAATGGCTTGTGCGCCCCAGGTAGACAGCCGCACCACCCATGCACTGGCCACGGTCGAGAGCAGCCTCAATCCGCATGCGATCGGCGTGGTCGGCGGGGTGCTGGTGCGCCAGCCTCGCTACCGCCAGGAGGCACTGGTCACGGCCCGCTCGCTGCAGGCCCAGGGCTGGAACTTCAGTGTCGGGCTGGCCCAGATCAACGTGCGCAACGTGCGCCGCATGGGCCTGCGCCTGGAAGATGCCTTCGAACCTTGCACCAACCTGCGGGCTATGCAGACGATCCTGGGCGACTGCTACGCGCGATCGACGGTGCTTGGCAGCACCGGCCCGGCACGCGACCAGCACCGGCTGCGGCAGGCCCTGTCCTGCTACTACAGCGGCAATTTCGAGACTGGCTTCCGGCACGGCTATGTGCAGCGGGTGCTCGACGCCGCACGCCGCATGCCATCGGCCATTCCCCTCCCTGTTCGCCACCGCCCCTGAGTCACCGAAAGGAGATCCACCATGCTCTCGCACCTCGATGTCCGCCGTCCTGCCCTGCCACTCTTCGCGCTCGCCCTGGCCCTCGGCCCGGTGCTTGCGCAGGCCCAGGGCTTCGACAAGATCAACACCACGGTCACCAACGTCAACGCCATCCTGGTCACGGTCTCGGTGGCGGTCGTGACAATCGCGATCATCTGGGCCGGCTTCAAGATGATCTTCCAGGGCGCGCGCCTGACCGATGTCGCCAACGTGCTGATCGGCGGCACGCTGATCGGTGGCGCGGCGGCCTTCGCCAGCTTCATCGTGGCCTGACCACCCTCGGTGACCGCCATGCTGGCCGAGGCGATCTACAAGGGCGCGACCCGCCCGGCGATGAAGCTGGGCATCCCGCTGGTGCCGCTGGTCGTGCTGTTCGGTGGCGGGATGCTGCTGATCGTCTGGGGCGGCACGCTGCTGAGCTGGTGGTTGTCGCTGGCCGTCCTGCTGGCCCTCGTGCCGGCCTTGCTGTGGATGAGCTGGGTCACCGCCCGGGATGAGCAGCGTTTCCGCCAGATGGCGATCGCCACCAAGCTCAAGCTGCACGACCGCAACCACGCGTTCTGGTGCGCGCGCAGCTACTCACCCACCCTTTACGCAGGAGCACGCGATGCTTGGCATGTCTAGGAAGGTCGGGAAGGTCGGCACAGCCGACCTGTCAGGCCAGATGGCGCTGCAGCCCCACTACTGGGCCCAGGCTCATCGCGAGAACCCGCTCGCGCGCTTCGTGCCCTTCTCTTCGCTGGTCAGCCCGCACGACGTCATCTCGCGCGGCGGCGATTACCTGCGGGTCTGGCGCCTGGACGGCGTGCCCTTCGAGTGCGCCGACGAGCACCTGATCGCCGAACGCCATGAGGCCCTGTGCAGCCTGCTGCGCAGCCTGGCCGGCGGCCAGTGGGCGGTCTGGACGCACCGGCTGCATCGGCGCACCCACGATGCGCTCACAGATCCGCGCGAGCCGGGTTTTGCGCGCGAGCTGTCGCAGGCTTACCAACGCCGGCTGGCCAGCCAGCCGATGATGAGCAACGAGCTCTACCTGACGCTGGTCTATCGGCCGAACGTGTCGCGCATCAGCCGGGCGCTGCAGTCGAAGCACCGTTCCCGCCAGGCGATTGCCGAGGCTCAGGCCGAGGCCCTGCGGGTGATGGAAGAACGCAGCGCGCTGGTCGACCGCGTGCTGCGCGGCTTCGGACCGCAGCTGCTGGGTGTGCGCGAAGACCGCGACCAGCGCTGGTCCGAGGTGGCCGAGTTCCTGTCCTACCTGGTCAACGGCCGCTCGCGCCCGATCCCGGCCAGGACAGGGCCGCTGTACCGCGTGCTGCCCACCACCCGCCTGAGCTTCGGTGGCGACAAGCTGGAGCTGCGCCACGGCGATCAGCGTCGGTATGCCGCGCTGGTCGACATCAAGGAATACGCCGACGCGGTCGAGCCCGGCATCCTCGACACCCTGCTCTACGAGGCCAGCGAGTTCATCGAGACGCAGAGCTTCTCGATCCTGCCGCGCAGGGACGCGATGCGGGCCTTGGAGCTGCAGCGCGACCAGCTGATCGCCAGCGACGACGTGGTCAGCAGCCAGGTCGCCGAGATGGACGTGGCGCTCAACGAACTCGGCGACGGCCAGTTCTGCATGGGTGAGTACCACTACAGCCTGGTGGTGTTCGGCGACGACGTGGCCGACGCCGGCCGGCGCGCGTCACAGGCCATCGGCGCGGTCGGCGAGGCGTCGAGCCTGCAGATGGCCCCGGTCGACCTGGTCGCCGACGCGGCCTGGTTCGCGCAGATGCCGGGCAACTGGTCGTGGCGTCCACGCGATGCCAAGCTGTCCTCGCGCGCCTTCGCGGCGCTGGCCTGTGGCCACAACTTCCCGCGTGGCAAGCGCGACGGCAACCCCTGGGGCGAGGCCCTGGCCCTGCTGCGAACGCCGTCTGGCCAGCCCTTCTACCTGAACCTGCACAGCAGCCCGGAGGGCGAGGATTCGGCCGACAAGAAGCTGCCGGGCAACACCCTCATCATCGGCTCGACCGGCGTCGGCAAGACCACGCTGGAGATGTTCCTGCTGGTGCTGACGCGCAAGTGGCAGCCCGCGCCCCGGCTGGTGCTGTTCGACCTGGACCGTGGCTGCGAGATCGCGGTGCGCGCGCTCGGCGGCGAGTACCTGGCCTTCGAGGCCGGCCGGCCCACCGGCTGCAACCCGCTGCAGCGCGAGCCGACGCCCGAGCGGCTGCAGTTCTGGGAGCAGCTGATCCGCACCTGCGTGGCCACCACGGCCCTGCCGCTGCTGCCGTCCGACGAGCGTGCCATCGCCGATGCGGTGCGGGCGGTGGCGATGATGCCGGCCCACCTGCGGCGCTTCTCGACCGTGCGCCAGAACCTGCCCAAGACCGGCGAGAACAGCTTGTACGAGCGCCTGGGGCGCTGGTGCGATGGCGGCGCGCTGGGCTGGGTGTTCGATCAGGCGCCGGATCAGCTCGGACTGCTGTCGGCCACCCGCGTGGTGGGCTTCGACACCACCGAGTTCCTGGACCTGCCCGAGGTGCGCACGCCGGTGATGATGGTGCTGCTGCAGATGATGGACGAGTGGGTGAACGGCGAGCGCCTGATCTACGTGATCTCGGAGTTCTGGAAGGCGCTGGACCACGCGGTCTTCAGCGACTTCGCCAAGCAGAAGCAGAAGACCATCCGCAAGCAGAACGGGCTGGGCATCTTCGACACCCAGAGCCCGTCGGACGTGCTGCGCCACCCGATCGGTCGGACCATGATCGAGCAGAGCGTCACCAAGATCTTCCTGGCCAACCCGGAGGCGGTGCACGACGAGTACGTCGACGGCTTCGGGCTCAGCGAGGCAGAGTACGAGACGGTGCGCAGCCTGAGTGCCCAGGGTGGCCGGCGCTTCCTGGTCAAGCAGGGAGCCACCAGCGCGATCTGCGAGCTGGACCTGTCGGGGCTGGAAGACTTCATCACCGTGCTGTCGGCCACCACCGACAACGTCGCGCTGCTCGACGAGCTGCGCAGCCAGGTCAGCCACGATCCGAAGGCCTGGATTCCGCTGCTGCAGCGCGCCGTGCGGGCGCGCAAGGCGCGTGCGGCCGGGAGTCAGTCATGAAGCCGAAGTCATCGATGGCGGTCGGCCTTGCGCTCGTGATCGCCTCGGCGGTGTCCGCCCAGGCCGTGCCCGGCAACGAGGCCGTGCTTGTCCTTGCCAATGGCACACGCCAGGTCGACACCCCACCGATGCCCTCGACCGGCCCGGCTCGACCGCTCTGCCGCGCGGACGTCGGCTGCCACCCGGGGCCGTGGCACATGGTCGAGACCGCCCCGGGCCTGATGGAGTGCACCGAGGTACAGGCCCGTCCCGGCACCTGCCGGGCATCGACCTACGGCGTCACAAAGCGGTCGCGCCTGTGGGTCGTCAAGGCACGTGGCGTCTGGCTGCAGTGCCAGTACCCGGACCTTGCCAGCCGCTGCGTGCCGGTGTTCGCCAGGCCACCGGCCAACCTGCCGTTCGACGCCGTCCAGTAGGAGGCTTGCCATGTACAGCTGGGTCGGTTCCCGTTTCGACGCCATCCTCAACAGCTACGTGATCGACGTGATCACCGCGCTGATGGCCGCACTCACGCCGGTCGCGCTGTCGGCGATGACGCTGTGGGTCATGCTCTACGGCTGGGCGGTGCTGCGCCACGAGGTGTCGGAGTCGATCACGACCTTCCTGTGGAAGGTCTTCAAGATCGGCCTGGTGCTGGCCTTCGCGCTGCAGTCGGGCGTCTACATCACCCATGTGGCCGACAGCGCCAATGCGCTGGCGATGGGGGTGGCATCGACCTTCCTGCCCGCTGGCGTCGACCCGGCGACGCTGACCACGCCGTACACGCTGCTGGACCACTTCAACGACGCCGCCAGCGACCAGGCCGGCGACCTGATGAAGGAGGCCAGCCCGTTCCGGCTCGACCTGCTGGTGGCCGCCGGGGTCTTCTCGACCGGCTCGGTCATCTTCCTGGTCATCGGCTTGTTCGTCGTCACGCTGGCCAAGGTCCTCCTGACCTTCGTGATCGCGGTGGGCCCGCTGTTCATCCTCTGCTTGGCCTGGCGACCCACCGCGCGCTTCTTCGACAGCTGGCTGTCGATGCTGCTCAACGCGGTCGTGCTGACCTGGTTCGCCTTCTTCGCGCTGGGCCTGAGCATCGCCATCGGCACCGCGATCTTCAAGGCCATCCAGGATGGCGGCGGCTTCCTCGGCGGCACCTTCAACGTGCTGGGCGAGGCCATGCGCTACTGCGTGCTGATGATCCTGATGGCCATCCTGTGCTTCCAGGCCCCCAGCCTGGCCTCGGCCCTGACCGGTGGCGCCGCCGTCCAGCAGGGCATCCAGATGATCCAGAACACCCTGATGGTCGCGGGCCTGCGTGCTGGATCGTCCCGGGGGGCCGGCGGGACCGTCGCTGGCGGTGTCGTGCGCGCTGGCACGGGCATTCCCTTCGCCCTGGGCCGCGCCGTGGGATCGGCCATGACCCAGGCAGCGACCACCAGCCGTCCCGCCTACCGCCTCGCCGCGCTGCGCGGACGCACCTGAATTCCTCGACGTGCGGGCGGCAGGACGGGCTGCCGCCGGACCTGTCACGCCTGTTCATCGCCTCCCGTCGGCCAGACCAGGAGATCGTCATGCGCTTTCATTGCCAGATCCGTCGCCAGATCGTTGCCGCCGCACTGGGTGCCCTCGGCGCCTTCGGGGTCACCCCCAGCCAGGCCCAGGGCATCCCGGTGATCGACGTCGCCAACCTGGTCCAGACCGTCCAGCAGGTGGTCAACGACATCACCGCGATCGGCAACCAGGTCCAGCAGATCATGCAGCTGCAGAGCCAGCTCAACAGCATCAACGGGATTCGCAGCCTCGGTGCCATCTTCGACAACCCGCTGCTGGGCAACTACGTGCCGGCCGAGGTCTACACCCAGCTCAACGCGATCGACCTGTCGGGCTATGCCGCGCTCAGCCGCACCGCCAAGTCGCTGCGCGACGCCGGCATGGTCTACAACTGCCTGGACCTGGGCGGCGACGCCAAGGCGCGCTGCCAGACCACCTTGTCACAGCCCTATCAGCACAAGGGCCTGCTGCAGGACGCGATGCAGTCGGCCGCCGGCCGACTCTCGCAGATCCAGGCCCTGATGGGCCAGGTCAACGCGACCACCGACCAGAAGTCGGTGCAGGAGGTCCAGGCTCGCATCGGCGCCGAGAACGCGCTGCTGTCTCACGAGATGTCGCAGCTGCAGATGCTGCAGGGCATGGCCGACAGCGAGGAGCGCATCGCCCGGGCCCGCGACCGGGAACATCAGTACGAGATGCTGGGACGCACGGGCAAGGTCTCGGACTTCCTGCCCTGATGCCGGTAGGACGCCATGACTCGGACCACGAATGACGTCAGGGACGACTTCTTCGACAGCGACTGGCAGGCCCTGCGTCAGTCGGATCTGGCGCGCGATCCGGTCGACGCGGTCGAATCGGAACCGGCGCACTCGGCGCCATCGGCCCCATCCTCACTGCCAGCACAGCCACCACCACCGCCGCCCATCGAAGACCTCGCTTACCAAGGCAATCAGACCTGGGAGATCGACCGCGCCCAGCTGCTCGAACGCTCCGAACGCCGCGCCTGGCAGGTGGCCGTCGCGGCCGGCCTGCTCGCGCTGACCGGCATCACAGCGGTGTTCGTGCAGGGGCCGCTGCGCCGCATCGTCGAGATCCCCATCGTGGTCGACCGCGTCACCGGCGAGACTACGATCCAGCAGCGCCTGGACGTCGAGACCATTCCGACGATGGAGGCGCTGGACAAGCACAACCTCGCCGCCTTCGTGCGGGCCCGCGAGGGCTACAGCTGGATGTTCCTGCAGCGCGACTTCGACCAGGTTGCGCGCATGGCGGCGCAGCCGGTGTTCGGGGACTACGCGCGGCTGTTCGAAGGCGACGCGGCACTGCAGAAGAAGCTCGGCGCCAGCGAGGACTGGCGCATCCGCATCGTCGGCGTGCGGCTCTCGCCGACCGGCCGCAAGGGCAACCGCGGTGACGCCACCGTCACCTACGACAAGGCCGTGCGGCAGACCGACCGCAACCTGGCCGAGGTCGTGACCCGCCACGTCGCCAGCGTCGTCTTCCAGTACCAGCCCCAGGCGCTGAGCAAGGAAGCCGACCGCCTGGAGAACCCCTTCGGTTTCGTCGTGACCGCCTACCGGTCCGACCCCGAGATCAACACCGCCGCATCGGGAGCCAAGCCATGAGACAGCGACTTCATCCCGGGTCATGGTGGGTCGGTGTGGCGTGGGCCTTCGCCCTGCTGGCGGCCCTGTCCGCGTCGGCATCGGATGCGCAGGCCACCGAACCCGCACCCAGTGATCCGCGCCTGCGCGAGGTTATCTACGACCCGCAGGCCGTCGTCACCGTGCCGGTGCGGCGCGGGGTCGTGACCCATGTGCAGCTCGATGCCGACGAGGCCATCACCGAGGTCGCTGCCGGCCTGGGCGGTGACTGCACCCGGCCGGAATCGGCCTGGTGCGTGGTCGCCCAAGCCGGCGGGCGCAGCTTCTTCGTGAAGGCCCGCAGCAGCGCCTCGGCGCCCAACAACCTGGCCGTGCTGACGACCCGGCGCACGCATGCATTCGAGTTCGTCGTGCTGGGGCCGGGTGATGCGAGAGCGCCGGTCTACCGGTTGTCGGTGAAGGCGGCACCGCCGCCCAGGCCCTCGGTGGCGGAGATCCCCGCGCTGCCGGCCTTGCCGGACCTGCCACCGCTGCCGGCGCCCGAGGAGCTCGTGCTCGCCCGCCTGCAGGCCCAGCCGCAGGTGCGCAACACCGACTACACGCTGGCCGAGGGCGAGCACGCGCAGGACATCGTGCCGACGCTGGTGTTCGACGACGGGCGCTTCACCTACCTGAAGTTCCCCGGTCAGCGCGAGGTGCCGGCCGCCTTCCAGGTGCTGGGCGATGGCAGCGAAGCGCTGGTCAACACCCGCATGGAAGGCGACCTGATGGTCATCGACCGGGTCGCTCGGCGCTTCGTGCTGCGCGCGGGCTCGGCCGTGGTCGGGCTCTGGAACGAGGGCTTCGACCTCGACAGCCCGTCATCCGGCAGCGGCACCACGGTGCCCGGCGTGTCTCGTGCGTTGAAGGCTGAAGGCACCCCGAACCGCTCGAACCGCAAACGTGGAGGAACTGGACATGACTGAGCCCACGAAGACATCGGACGACGAAGCCCCTGCAGAACGCACCCGCGTCGAAGCAAGCATGGCACCGGCTCCAGGCCCAGGACATCCGAACCAGATCGAACCCCTGCCCGGCGAAGCCGGCATCCCCGACGTCGCCGCGCAGGCGCGGGCCCAGCGTTCACGCAAGGGCCAGATCGCGCTCGCGATGCTGGTGCTATCGATCGCGGTGGTGTCGGCGATGGCGTTGCAACGCTCGTTCTCGACCGGCAAGCTGGAGGAGCGCAAAGAGGCCAAGCCCAATCGCGACCGCCCCGCTGCGACGGTGAGCGCGCCACGCCAGCTCGACCTGACCGGTCTGCCACCAGGGCCCGGCGCGGCGAGTGCCACGAGTTCAGCCGCCCCATTGGCCTCCGGTCCGCGCATCCCCGCCATCACGACCACCGCTGACGATCGAGCCGAGCCCATCGGCGTGCGGCGCACGACTCCGGCATCCGGCAGCTCGCCCGCCACGAAACTGCCGCCGCCGGAAGACGCGCCTGTGCTGCTGGCCTCCAGTCGTCCCGGCGCCGTGGCGACCGCAGCGCCGGCGACGACAACTCCCTCAGAACCCGACGGCAAGGCCGACCCGCTCGCGGCCACACAGCGCAACCTGCAGGCCTACCAGTCGCAGCTTCAGGGCCTGATGGACACGCTGAGCCGGACAGCCATCGCGGCCACGTCGCGCAACGAGGAGCCCGCCGCCACGATGCCGCCGAACCGACCGGCCCCGATCAACGCGCCGGGATCGACCAGCAGCAGCCCGGCGTCCGGTGGCTTGTTCGGCGGCCAGTTACAGGGCTCGGCCACACCCCGCGTCAGCGCCACGATGCTGGGCGACCGCAGCCTAACGCTGCCCAAGGGCACGGCCTTCACCTGTGCCCTCAAGACCCGGGTCATCAGCGCGAACTCGGGTCTGGTCGGTTGCCAGGTCCAGCGCAACGTCTACAGCGACAACGGCCGGGTGCTGCTGATCGAACGCGGCTCGCACCTGGACGGCGAGTACCGCATCGCGTCGGTCAAGCCGGGCACGGTGCGCATCCCCGTGCTGTGGACCCGCATCCGCACGCCGCTGGGCGTGACGGTGGACATCGAGTCGCCCGGCACCGGCCCGCTGGGCGAGTCCGGCATCGACGGCCACGTCGACAACCGCTGGAGCGAACGCCTCGGTGCGGCGATGCTGCTGTCGCTGATCGACGACTCGGTCAAGCTGGTGATCCAGCAGCAGTCCGGCGACGGTGCGGGCAACGGCGGCAATGGCGGCAATACCGTCGTACTGCCCTCGACCACCGCGCAGACCAGCAAGCTGGCCGAGAAGGTGCTGGAGAGCACGATCAACATCCCACCGCTGATCTACCAGAACCAGGGCGGCGTAGTCGGCATCTACGTCGGGCGCGACGTCGACTTCTCGTCGGTCTACGAGCTGCGACCGGTCTCGGGCGACGCCGCGCGCTGATGCATCAGGAGCACCTGGTCATGAGAACCCCGATGAACACGGACCTCTTGGTCGATGGGTCGGACGCGCAGGCCTGGTCCGGCGACGCCACCTCGGTGGTGGAGTTCCTGCGGCCGCTGCGCGAGCACCTCGACCGACCCGGCGTGCTGGAGGTCTGCCTGAACCAGCCCGGCGAACTGCAGATCGAGTCGGTGAGCGGCTGGCAGGCGGTCGCCGCACCCGAGATGACCCAGGAGCGCTGCCTGTCGCTGGCCACCGCGGTGGCCACCTTCTGCGACCAGCAGATCAACCAGGAACGCCCGCTGCTGTCGGCCACGCTGCCCAGCGGCGAGCGCATCCAGTTCGTGATCCCGCCGGCCGTGCCCCGCGGCACCGTGTCGATCACGGTGCGCAAACCCTCGCAGTTGGTCAAGCGGCTGGACGACTTCGAGCACGAGGGCCTGTTCGAGCGCACCGCCGATGCGACGCGGCTGCAAGACCGCGATGGGCCGGCGTTCGAGCCCTTCGAACGCAATCTGGTGGCCCTGAAGGACGCCGGCCGCTACGCCGACTTCCTGCGCCTGGCGGTGCGCCAGCACCAGACCATCGTCGTCAGCGGTCGGACCGGCTCGGGCAAGACCACCTTCATGAAAGGCCTGGTCGAGGAGGTGCCCCGGCACGAGCGCCTGATCACGATCCAGGACACCGCCGAGCTGACGCTGCCGCACCACCCCAACGTCGTGCACCTGTTCTACAGCAAGGACGCGCAGGGCACGGCACGCGTGACGGCCAAGTCGCTGCTCGAAGCCTGCCTGCGCATGAAGCCGGATCGGATCTTCCTGGCCGAGGTGCGCGGCGACGAGTGTTTCCATTTCGTGCGGCTGGCCGCCTCGGGCCACCCGGGCAGCATCACCAGCCTGCACGCGGGCAGCTGCGCCCTGGCGCTGGAGCAGATGTCGCTGATGATCCGCGAGTGCGGCGCCGGCGGCGGGCTGCGCATGGACGAGATCAAGTCGCTGCTGGCGATGGTGGTCGACGTGATCGTGCAGTTCGATCGCGACGAGCACGGGCGCTTCATCTCGGAGATCGCGTACACGCCACGCGCACAGCGGTCGGCACAGGCGCACCGTGCAGGCAGCCCGTCATGAGCAACGTCCACGCCTGGATTCCTGCTGGTCATTGGCCTGCCTGGCTGACCCCGCGCCGAGCGGCAGGGATCGGGTTCGGACTGGCCGCATTCGTGGTGCTGTCGGTCGCGGCGATCTACCTCTCGGCCGCCCTGTTCCTGCTGCTGAACAAGGTCGATCCACGCCGGGTCGAGTTGACCAGCCTGTGGACCTACTGGGCGGTCTACAGCCCGGACCCGGCGCAGCGCAAGCGCTTGTTGGCCTCGATGACGGCCTCGGGCATCGGCCTGCTGTTGGTGCTGCCCGGTGCGCTGCTGGTGGCGGCGCAACCACGCCGTCGGCTGCACGGCGATGCCCGCTTCGCGACCACGGCCGAGATCACGCGTGCCGGCCTGCTGGGGGGTTCGACCGATGGCCGGCCCGGCATCCTGATCGGCCGGCACCGGGGGCAGTTCATCAGCCTGAGCGGCCAGCTCTCGGTGATGCTGTCGGCCCCGACCCGCAGCGGCAAGGGCGTCGGGGTGGTGATCCCCAACCTGCTGAACTGGCCCGACTCGGTGGTGGTGCTGGACATCAAGGGCGAGAACCACGCGGTCACGGCGGGCTTCCGGGCGAAGAGCGGCCAGCGGGTCTATGCCTTCGCGCCCTTCGACGACCAGGCCCGCAGCCACCGCTGGAATCCGCTGACGGCGGTGCGCACGAGCCCGATGCACCGGGTCGGCGACCTGCTCGCGATCGGCCAGGTGTTCTATCCCAACGACGGCAGCGGCACCTCGTCGGAAGCCTTCTTCAACGACCAGGCGCGCAACCTCTTCCTCGGGCTGGGCCTGCTGTTGCTGGAGACCCCTGCCTTGCCTCGCACGATCGGAGAGCTGCTGCGGCAGTCCTCGGGCAAGGGCCGTGCACTACGCGACCACCTGGCCGACCAGATCCGGGGCCGGCGGATCGACAGCAAGGAACTGGGCCCCGCCCTGTCCGACGAGTGCATCGACGCGCTGCAGCGCCTGCTGTCGAACTCGGAGAACACGCTGTCCAGCATCGTCGCGACCTTCAACGCACCGCTGACGATCTTCGCGGACGCGGTGGTCGATGCGACGACCAGCGCCGACGACTTCCGGTTCGAGGACGTGCGGCGCCAGCGCCTGTCGATCTACGTGCACATCCCGCCGAACCGGCTGACGAGCGCGCGCCCGCTGCTCAACCTGTTCTTCTCGCAGCTGGTCAGCCTCAACACCCAGCAGCTACCCGAGCACGACCCCAGCCTGACGGTGCAGTGCCTGCTGGTCAACGACGAGTTCACGACCATGGGCCGGGTCGGAGTGATCACGATGTCGGCGGCCTTCCTCGCGGGCTACAACCTGAGGCTGCTGACGGTGGTGCAGGCGATGTCGCAGCTGGACGCGGTCTACGGCGACAAGGAGGCCCGCACCTTCGCGACCAATCACGGGCTGCAGATCCTGTTCGCGCCACGCGAGCAGCGTGACGCCGACGAGTACAGCGCGATGCTGGGGCACTTCACCGAGCGGGGCACCTCGCGTGGGCACAGCCGGTCGTTGGGGCCGAATGGCAGTCGATCGGTCAGCGTCAACGAGAGCGAGCAGCGCCGTGCGCTGTTGCTGCCTCAGGAGTTCAAGGAACTCGGCAGCGAGCGCCTGGTAGTGATCGCCGAGAACTGCAAGCCCGTCCTGGGCGAGAAGATCCGCTACCACCGCGACCCGGCGTTCACCAGCCGGCTGCTGCCGCCGCCCGAGGTGCCGGCGCTGGACATGGACCTGCACCTGGCGCGTGTGCAGCAACGCTGGCGCTTGGTCGAGGGGGACCTGGCGCCGGACGAGACGGTGTCCATCGAGCGGTTGGCCCACGACATCAACCAGTTGCCGGACCACTTCACGGAGCTGTCGGCACAGCAGATGGCCGACGCCTGCCTGGACTTCTTCTCGGAAAAAGAAGCTCAGCCCAGCGGCGGCACCGTCGAAGCCGCGGCCGACGAGGAAGGCGTCCTGATCTCGAACGACGTCGCCCGAGAAGCGGCCCCTACACCCGATGCCTGAACCACCCAGGAGGTGACCATGCGTGTCCCGACCCTCGCCCTGTCCCTGGCCGCAGCGCTGCTGCTCGGCGCGTGCGATGCGCCGCCCAAGCCGCCGGCCGTCAATGAAACGACCCGGCGCCCGGCCAACTCGGCCTGGGTGGTCGACCTGCAGAGCTGCCGATCCGAGCTGGCCAACACCCGCATCGATGCCGCCGAATCCGCGCGCCGCGCGGACTTCGCGATGGCCACCGCCGACCGGATGGTGGCGTTGCAGCAGGCCATCGAGCTGATCAAGCCGTCCAGTCCCGCATCTGTCGCGATCGCGTCTCCAACCTCCATCCGCGAGGTCATGCAGCCTTTGGCGAACAGCATTTACACGGTGCAGTTCGACTACGGCAGCAGCCGCGTGAATCTGGCGCCGACGTTCTTGCGCGCGGTGCTGGACCAGGCCCGCACCGCGCCGCTGGTGGTGCTGCGCGGTCGCACCGACGGCACCCAGGACGTGGCCGCCGAGGGGCGCATCGCGCGCGAACGGGCGCAAGCCGTGAAGTCCCATCTGGTGGCCGCCGGGCTGGACCCGAACCGGATCCGCACCACCTGGCAGCCCACCGGGGACCATGCGGCTGACAACGGCACGCCCGACGGGCAGGCACGCAACCGGCGGGTCGAGATCGAGGTGTATGCGGCACTGCCGACTGTGGCTCCTGCATTGACCACCGGTCAGCCTTGACCCTGTCTCGGCATCTTCCTGACTCTCACGGAGACCTGCATGGACGACACATCTGTGCCCCTTGATCGAAGCACACCCGTCTCTGGCGGCACCGTGGAGCCGACCCAGCGAGCGGCGGCGGACAAGGTCAAGACCCCATCGCCAAGGATCGAAACAAGCGAGCGCTTCGAGCTGAGGGATCCCTTCGCGGAAGTGACCTACAACGCCCGCACGCTGGACGAGATGGTCAGCAAGGCCGAGCAGCTGGGCGCTCAACGATTCGTTGCCATCGATGCGAACGGGCAGCGGTCGTTCGTGGAGCAGAACGGCGGCGAGTGGCAACGTCGACCCGTCATGTCGCAGACCAAGGCGTCCGAGCAAGACGGTGCAGCAGCTCGCGAAACAGCCACGGTGTCCGAGCCATCTCGCACAGAGCAGGCGACAACGGTGAAACCAAGTCGGGACGATACCAAGGTCAACGCCCGGTCAATCGCCGAAGCCGAGCGCGCAACAAGACTCGCGCAGCTGGAAACCGCCCTGCAGGAGCGCTACATCATCAAGCGGGCACCCGTGAACCTCGGCGATGTCTCGATCGGCCGGACCGAGTACCGGTTCCGCGGCGACTCGTCACGGGTGGCCTTCACCGAATCGACCTTCCGCCTGGCCACGGAGACCAACAGCCCGTCGGTGGCGCGGTCGATGGTGGACGTCGCCCAGACTCGCAAATGGTCTGCCTTGCGAGTCTCGGGTCATGAGGACTTCAAGCGCATGGTGTGGCTCGAAGCGTCAGTGCGGGGTATCAAGGCCATGGGCTATGAGCCGAATCCGGCCGACCTCGAGGTGCTGCGCCGGGAGCGGGAAGCTCGACAGGTGAATCGCATCGAAGCGGCGCCAGGGGTCGACTCAGCCGTGAACGAAAAACCTTCGGGTCGCGGCGGTGGAGGACGGAAGGCTGTGCTGGCGGCCATTGACGCGATGCTGATCGCGAAGGGAGTCCCGGACAAGAAGCGTGAGGCCGTCATGACGGCAGTGTCAGAGAATCTGGCACAACGCCTGCGAAGCGGCAAAGCACCGGTCGTCAAGATCTACGACCGCTCAGCATCCGTGCAGAGGCCCGTGTCGGTGGCGACGCCAGAGGCACAACGGCCCCGAGAACGCGCGCACCCCGTTCGATAGGTTCCGATCTGCCACGAGGTCGTCTCGGAATGCAAATCGAAGGGCGCAGGCGTCGAATAGTCAGATTTCTTCCATAGGCCGAGCACATCCTTCACGCCGGTCGATACGACACGAACGCGATATGGCGATTGTCAGGCGCCCATGAATTGACGTTCAGGGTGCCCTGTCCGCCGAACAGCTGCGCGATCGTCCGGGGCTTGCCGCCTTCGGCCGACACGAGGCGGATCTCCACCGGCTTATCGGGCGGATGGTCACCGGGCGCCACGTTGTCCTTGTCGTAGGCCACGTAGACGACCCGCTGGCCGTCGGGCGAGACATGCGGGAACCAGCAGTTGGCGTCGTCCTTGATGACATGCGTCTGGTTCCGGCCATGGATGTCCATGCGCCAGACCTGCATCAGACCGCTGCGGGTGGAGTTGAACCAGATGTGCCGGCCGTCGGGCGAATATTCCGGACCGTCGTCCAGGCCCGGGGTATCCGTGAGCCGCGTCTCGGGTCCACCGTGGACCGGGATGGTGTAGACGTCGTACTGGCCGTCACGCTCGGCGCAATAAGCCAGGCGCTGACCATCGGGTGACCAGCCGTGCAGGTAGTTGGGGCCCAGGTCGGTCACACGCACCGGGACGCCGCCGCCCAAGGGCACGATGTAGATGCGCGACGAGACGTCCTCGTGGGCGAAGTGGCTGATGGCCAGTCGGGCGCCATCGGGCGACAGCACGTGGTCGTTGTTGCAGTCCACGGCAAAGCCGGTGTCGATGCGCGTCACCTCGCCGCTCGACAACTCGTAGGCAAACATGCCGCCCAGGCTGTTGAAGATCAGGCGGCGGCCGTCACGGGTCCAGTTCGGTGCCTCGATCACCACGTCGAATTCTTTCAGGACGGTCCGTGCGCCGGTCTCGACATCCAGCGTCTCGAGCACGCTGACGGACGCACGTTGCGCCAGCTCCTGGCGCAGTTCCTCGATCGTCAGAATGCCTGGCATGGTCCACCTCGACTCGTCGAACGGCAGCGCCGATCCGTTCAGTTCACAGACTGCACATCACGCAAGCGCGATCAGATCGCCCCCGTCAGCTCGGGCACGGCCGCGAACAGATCCGCCTCCAGCCCATAGTCGGCCACGCTGAAGATCGGTGCCTCCGGATCCTTGTTGATCGCGACGATCACCTTGGCGTCCTTCATGCCGGCCAGGTGCTGGATCGCGCCGCTGATGCCGGCTGCGATGTAGAGTTGCGGCGCGACGATCTTGCCGGTCTGGCCGACCTGCCAGTCGTTGGGGGCATAGCCCGCATCGACGGCGGCGCGGCTCGCCCCCAGCGCGGCACCGAGCTTGTCGGCCAGCGGCGTCAGCACTTCATTGAACTTGTCGCTGCTGCCCAGCGCCCGGCCACCCGAGACGATGACCTTGGCCGCAGTCAGCTCGGGCCGGTCGCTCCTGGCGATCTCACTGCCTTGATAGCGACTGCCACCGGCGTCGACAACCGGCGCGACCGACTCGATCGCGGCGCTGCCTCCGGTCGCGGCGGCGGCATCGAAGGCCGTACCACGCACCGTGATCACCTTGACTGCGTCGGTACTTTGCACCGTCGCGATCGCATTGCCGGCGTAGATCGGGCGCTCGAAGGTGTCGGCGTTCACGACGGCCGTGATGTCGCTGATCTGCGCAACATCGAGCAGCCCAGCCACGCGCGGCGCGGTGTTCTTGCCGCCTGCGGTCGAGGGGAACAGCAGGTGGCTGTAGCCACCGGCCAGGCCCACGACCTGCGGCGCCAACGTCTCCGCCAGGCCCTGCGCGAGGCTCGCGCCGTCGGCGTGGATCACCTTCGTGACGCCAGCCACCTGGCTCGCCTGCCGAGCCACGGCAGCCGCATCGTGGCCGGCGACGAGGATGTGCACATCGCCCAGCTTCGTGCCCGCACTGACGACGTTGAGAGTCGCGGGTTTCAAGGTCGTGTTGTCGTGTTCGGCAATGACGAGGACGGTCATGTTCAGATCACCTTGGCTTCGTTCTTCAGCTTGTCGACCAGCGCGGCCACGTCGGCCACCTTGATGCCGGCCTTGCGACCGGCTGGTTCGGCCACACTCAGAGTCCTCAGGCGCGGCGTCACGTCCACGCCCAGGTCGGCCGGCGTGACCTTGTCCAGCGGCTTCTTCTTGGCCTTCATGATGTTGGGCAACGTGACATAACGCGGCTCGTTCAACCGCAGGTCGGTCGTGATGACCGCCGGCAGCGTCAGGCTCAACGTCTCCAGGCCACCGTCGATCTCGCGCGTGACCGTGGCCTTGCCGTCGGCGACCTCGACCTTCGAGGCGAAGGTGGCTTGCGGCAGCTTGGCCAGCGCCGCCAGCATCTGGCCGGTCTGGTTGCAATCGTCGTCGATCGCCTGTTTGCCGAGGATGATCAGGCCCGGCTGCTCGCGCTCGACCAACGCCTTGAGCAGCTTGGCCACGGCCAGTGGCTGCAACTCTGCATCGGTCTCGACCAGGATGGCGCGATCGGCGCCGATGGCCAGCGCGGTACGCAGAGTCTCCTGGCACTGCGTGAGCCCGCAGGAGACGGCGATCACTTCGGTGAGCACGCCCTTCTCCTTCAAGCGCACCGCCTCTTCGATGGCGATCTCGTCGAACGGGTTCATGCTCATCTTGACGTTGGCGAGGTCCACGCCGGTGCCGTCGCTCTTGACGCGCACCTTGACGTTGTAGTCGACCACCCGCTTGACGGGGACAAGTGCTTTCATGCTGATGTCGTGAGTTCGGTTTGAACGATGGGGAGAGCGGAATCGACCGGCTCAGGCATTCATGATCGCCACGGACCGCGTGTTCAGATAGGCCTCGAGTGCCTCGCTGCCACCCTCCGTGCCATGGCCCGATTCCTTGATGCCGCCGAAGGGCATCTCGGCCGATGCCAGTGCGCCCATGTTGACCCACAGCATGCCGACCTCGACGTGTCGCGTCAGCAGGTCGGCGTTCTTCAGGCCGCGCGTGAAGGCATAACCGGCCAGGCCATAGGGCAGCCGATTGGCCTCGGTGATGGCCTCTTCCAGCGTATCGAAGGGGCGCACCAGTGCCATCGGACCGAAGGGTTCCTCGTTCAGTGCGCGGGCATCGAGCGGGACGTCGGCCAGCACGGTCGGACGCCAGAAGTTACCGGCCTGGCCGATGCGCTCGCCACCGGCCAGCAACCGCGCACCCCGTGACACCGCATCGCGGGTCAGGTCGTCCATCGCGGCAACGCGACGGGCGTTGGCCAGCGGGCCCATCTGCGTGCCTTCCGCCAGGCCGTTGCCGACGCGCAGATCATGGGTCCGCCGTGCGAACTCGACCGCGAATTCTTCGGCGATGCGACGGTGGACCAGAAATCGTGTCGGCGAGATGCAGACCTGTCCGGCATTGCGGAACTTGCTCGTCACGGAGGTCTTCACCGCGAGTTCGAGATCGGCGTCGTCACAGACGATCACCGGCGCGTGACCACCCAGTTCCATCGTCGTGCGCTTCATGTGCTGGCCGGCCAGGGCAGCCAACTGCTTACCGATGGCAGTCGAGCCGGTGAAGGTGATCTTGCGGATCACCGGATGCGCGATCAGGTAGCTGGAGATCTCCGCCGGGTCGCCGTAGACGAGGCCCAGCACGCCCGGCGGCAGGCCCGCGTCGGCAAACGCGCGGATTAATGCGGCCGGACTGGCCGGCGTCTCTTCGGGGCCCTTCACGAGCATCGAGCATCCCGCCGCGAGGCCGGCGCTCACCTTGCGCACCACCTGGTTGATCGGGAAGTTCCACGGCGTGAACGCGGCCACCGGTCCGACCGGGTCCTTGACGACCATCTGGCGGATCGCCAGGTTGTGGCGCGACGGAACCAGGCGGCCGTAGACACGCATGCCTTCGTCAGCGAACCAGTCGATGATGTCGGCCGCGGCAGCCGTCTCGGCCCGCGCCTCGGCGAGGGGCTTGCCCTGCTCGCGCGTCATCAGCGAGGCGACATGCTCGGCCCGCTCGCGCAGCAGCGAGGCCGCCTTGCGCATGATCCGGGCTCGTTCGAGCGCGGTCATGTTGCGCCAGGTGTCGAAGCCGGACTGCGCGGCGGCGACCGCGTCGTCGAGGTCGGAGCGTTCGGCGCGGGCGACCCGGCCGATGATCTGCCCATCGGCCGGATCGAGTACCGGCAGCGAGCGCCCGGCGGCGCCGTCACGCCATTGGCCGAGGATGAAGTGCTGGATGTCGTGGTCGCTCACGGGCAGGTCCTGGTCGTCGTTTGCATCGTGTTCATCGAGGTCATCACGATGTGGCCTCGGCCGGCAGTCCGAGCGTGTGGCCCATCCGCCGTTGCTTGGTCCGCAGGTAGGCTTCGTTCTCGGCGGTCGGGGGCGTGTGCAGCGGCACGCGTTCGCTGATCTGCAGACCGAATTCCGCGATGCCTCGGTACTTCGCCGGGTTGTTGCTCAGCAGGCGGATGCTCGTGATCCCGATGTCCTGCAGGATCAGGGCGCCGACGCTGTAGTCGCGCGCATCGACCGACAGGCCCAGTTCGAGGTTGGCCTCGACGGTGTCGAGGCCCTCGTCCTGCAGAGCATAGGCGCGCAGCTTGTGGGTCAGGCCGATACCGCGTCCCTCATGGCCGCGCAGGTAGAGCACGACGCCGCTTCCGGCTCGGCCGACGGCGGCCAGCGAGGCCTCGAGCTGCTGCTGGCAATCGCAGCGCAGCGAGCCGAAGGTGTCGCCCGTGAGGCACTCCGAATGGACACGGACGAGCACGTTCTCGGCGCCCGCGAGGTCGCCCATGACCATGGCCAGGTGTTCGTGCTCGCCGCCTTGCGAGCGGTAGACGCAGGCCTTGAACATGCCATGCCGGGTCGGCAGGCGCGCCTCGGATTCGCAGCGCACCTTGATGCGCTGGCGACGGTAGGCGACCAGGTCGGCGATCGAGACCATCACGAGGTCGTGCTCGCGGGCAAAGGCTTCGAGCTGCGGGCGGCGTGCCATCGTGCCGTCGTCGTTGACCACCTCGGCCAGCACGCCGCCGGGGCGCAGGCCCGCCAGCCGGGTCAGGTCGACCGAAGCTTCGGTGTGACCGGTGCGGTGCAGCACGCCGCCCGGTGCGGCACGCAGCGGGAACACGTGGCCGGGCCGGTTGAAGTCCGACGGCTCGACCGAAGGGTCGACCAGCGCGCGGATGGTGGTGGCACGATCAGCCGCGGAGATGCCCGTCGTGGTGCCGTGCCGGTAGTCGACGGTGACGGTGTAGGCCGTGCGCATCGAGTCGGTGTTGCGCTCCACCATGAGCGGCAGTTCGAGGTGATCCAGGCGCTCACCGGGCAAGCCCACGCAGAGCATGCCGCTGGTGTGGCGAACCATGAAGGCGATGGATGCGGGTGTCGCGTGTTCTGCGGCGAGGATGAGATCGCCTTCGTTCTCGCGGTCTTCGTCATCGACCACCACCACCATCTCGCCACGTGCCAGCGCGGCGAGCGCGTCTTCGATTCGATGCAAGGTCATTGCCTGTCTCCTGGGTTGATCCGGCCTGTCGCGGCCTTCTGACCCAGGAGATAGCCAATGTCGTGCCAATGGCGATGGCGAGAAAAATCAAGCACTTGCAGCCGAGTGGCGGGCTGTGCCGCGGCCATTTGCGACACCGGGGTGTCGCAGCGGACAGCGCCTGCGACAGTCGCCGGCCGCTCAGTGCGGCTTGCGCGGACGGTGCACGTCGAATTCGTTGAGCCGCCGGTGCAGCGTGGCCCGAGAAATGCCCAGCCGTGCCGCAGCGGCCGAGACATTCCAGTGCGACTGCTCCATCAGGTCGAGCAGCGACTCGGCATCTGACACCGTGCGGGTAGCCGCCGGCCGTGTCTGGCCGGCAGGATGGCGCGCATCGGCCTGCTCGATCAGTGAAGCTGGCAGGGCATCGAGGCCGATCACCTCGCTGTCGTTGATGGCCGCCGTGAATTTGGCGACATGCTGCAGTTCCCGGATGTTGCCCGGCCAGCGGTGCCGCAGCAGCACATCGCGCGCGGCCTGCGACAGCCGGCTTTCCTCGATGCCGGCCTCCAGCGCCGCCCGCGCGAAGGCGCGCTCGATCAGCTGCCCCAGGTCGGTCCGCTCGCGCAGCGGCGGCAGGGCCAGCGTGGCCCCGCTCAGGCGGTAATAGAGGTCTTCACGGAAGCGGCCTTCCTGCACCAGCGACTTCAGGTCGCGCAAGGTGGCCGAGATCAGGGCGAACCGGACCTTGACCGGCTGCGTCGCACCGACCGGGACGAATTCGCCCTCCGACAACACCTGCAGCAGCCGCCCCTGCAGGCCCAGCGGCATGTCGCCGATCTCGTCGAGGAACAGCGTGCCATCGTTGGCGCCGAGCAGTCGTCCTGGCGCGCCCTGCTTGGCCGCACCCGTGAAGGCGCCGGACCGGTGTCCGAACAACTCGCTCTCGATCAGTTCCTGCGGGATGGCCGCGCAATTGATGGCGACAAAACCACCGCTGCGATGTGGGCCGTCCTCGTGCAGTGCGCGTGCCAATTGCGTCTTGCCGCAGCCGCTCTCACCTTGCAGCAGCAGCGGCAGACATCGCGCGTGCAAGCGTTGCGCGATGCGCAGGCGGTCCAGCATGGCGGTGTCGCTGCCAACAATCTCTTCGAGGGTAGGAGCCACCGAGGCCCGTGTTCCCGAAGTGCTCAAGGTGCTGGCGGCGAGTCGTGAAGCACGAGAGAGCATGTCGATCTGCGGGGCCCTCGACGCCGCTCGGCGTGGCGGCTCGGTGACGCGGACGTGGATGCAGCCCTGCTTGCCGTTGATCGTCGGCGCAGCTTCCTGCAACAGACGTTCGACGTTGCCGACATCGACGATCGAACTCAGCTTGCGGCCGATCAGGACGTCAGGCCTGTCGTTCAGGGTGCTGCCCGTCAGCAGGCGCAGAGCGGGCGGCGTCGCATCGATGATGCGACCGTTGTCGTCGAGCGCCAGCCGGGCCTCGGCAGCCGCGTCGCAGAAGTCATCGTGACGTGACAGACGCAGGATGCGCGCACGCGCATGACGGCGGTCGAAGAACACGTTCTCGATGCGCCGGGCGGAGTTCGCGACCATCTCGCGCACGACACCTTGCAAGGCGTGGTCGGTGCTGCGCATGGCCGTCACGTTCAGCACGCCGACAAGGCGGCCTTCAGCGCCGAAGATCGGCGCGACGGTGCAACTCAGGCCGGCCAGCTTGGTCGCGAAGTGTTCGGCCATCACGATCGACAGTGGCTTCTGCTCGCGCAGGCACAGCCCGACGCCCGTCGTGCCCTGCTTGTCCTCGCTCCAGATCGAGCCCGGCAGCACCCGCAGAGCCGAACAGGTGTCGACCACCGTCGAGTTGCTGCGGAAGTGGATCACGACACCCTGAGCATCGGACAGCATGACCACCTGGGCGTGGTCGCTCAGGTGCTGATAGAGCCGATCGATCTCGGGCGACGAGAATGCGCTCATCTCCTCGATCGGCGCACGTCGCTCGAGCAGCTCGGCGTGCGTGAGGACATCGGGCTCCTGGATCCGATCCGGTTCCAGTCCATGTTCGGTGACGCTGCGCATCCACGATGCAAGCAGACCCGCATTGACGTTGGGCATCTGGATCGGCCGCTTGCCTTCCAGTGCGGCCATGACGAAATGCGCGTGACTGTCGTTTGCCACTCTCGGCTCTCCCACGATAAGCACCTGAATCTAAGGGCAGATACCTAGGCCTGGCCATGGTGAGAACCCGCGCTGAAGCTTGATGCACGTTCATTTCCGGGAGGCTCGCATCGGGCCGCAACACGTGAACTGCGCGACCTTGGTGGACGGTCAGTGTTGCAGGCTCAGCCCTTGCGACAGTCGAGTGTCGCAACCCATCGGAGATGCGACACCACTGCCTGCGGCAAGTATTTGATTCTGCTTGTTTTCCTCGCATGGCACGGTATTGGCACTGTGTCAGACAGAGATGCCCGATCGTCCATCCGGTCAGAGATCGGGGCATTCAAGGAGACATCAGAGATGAGTGCCATGCCAGCCCTGGAAGAGAGACAGCTCAGCCTGTCCGCCAACCTGAAAGAAGCGATGCGCCGCCTCGCGAGTTCGGTGGCCATCATCACCAGCCGCGATCAGGACGGCCAGCCGCACGGCATGGCGGCGTCGGCCGTGATCCCGGTGTCGATGGATCCGCCGTCGATGCTGGTGGCGGTCAACCGCGACGCTGGTCTGCACCCGGTGCTGCAGCGCTCGGGTCGCTATTGCATCAACCTGCTGGCCGACGACCAGCACCTGCTGCTCAAGCCGTTTTCGCAGACCGCACTGCGCGATCAGCGCTTCCGCTCCGATGACTGGCGCGACGCCTGGTCGCCCGCCGACGGCCCGCTGCCCTGGCTCGATGGCGCACCCGCCGCGATCGAGTGCGAGGTCGACCAGTTCATGGACTACGGCACCCACACGCTGTTCGTCGGTCGCGTCGTGAACGTGCGCTGCGCGTCGGCCGAATCCTCGACCGGCACCACCGCGCCGCAGCCTCTCGTCTGGCTGGCTGGCCAACGCGCCCGACTCGTCTCGCCCATCTGAGCGGCGCCCGTCCTTTCACTCTTCGCTTCCTTCACCCGCGCCAGCAGGCGCATCCACCCCCAAGAGGAGACTGACCATGAAACTTGGCCTGTTCGGCATGCCGCTGCACCCGCCCACCCGTCCTGCGGCGGAGACCTACGAGGAGGACGCCGACAAGGTGATCCACGCAGATGAACTGGGCTTCGACGAGGTCTGGTTCGGCGAACACATGTCGTGCACGACGGAACCGATCGCGGCCCCGCTGATGTTCATGGCGGCGTTGCTCCATCGCACCAAGAACATCCGATTCGGCACCGGCGTCATCGCCCTGCCCAATCACCATCCGGCGGTGGTTGCCGCCGAAGTGGCGCAGTTCGACCACATGAGCCGCGGACGCCTGATGTTCGGCATCGGCCCAGGCGGCCTGGCCAGCGACATGGAACTGTTCAATGTGCTCGACGGCGCCTACCGCACCGACCGCATGATGGAGTCGATCGACACCATTCTGCAGATGTGGCGTCAGGACCCGCCCTACAACATCGAGGGCAAACACTGGAACATCAAGCTGTCGCAGACCGTGATGCCGGAGCTGGGCGTGGGCTTCATCCCCAAGCCGTTCCAGCTGCCGCACCCGCCGATCATGATGACGGCGATGTCGCCGTTCTCCGACAGCGTCAAGACCGCCGGCCAGCGAGGCTGGAGCCCGATGAGTGCGAACTTCTGCCCCGAGTATGTGATCGCCAGCCACTGGAAGAAATATCAGGAAGGCTGTGAACTCGCCGGCCGCAAGGCCAACGGCGACAACTGGCGCGTGGCTCGCAACATCGTGATCGCACGCAGCGACTCGGAAGCGCGTGACCGCGTGATGGATCCGTCGGGTAGCAACTACTACTACTTCGAGTACCTGTGGAAGGTGCTGCTGGCGGTCAACTACACCGCGGTGATGAAGGCCGATCCGAAGCAGCCCGACGCCGAGGTCACGGTCGAGCAGCTGATCGACAGCATGGTGATCTACGGCTCACCCAAGACCGTGACCGAGAAGCTGCTGTCATTCCGCGAGCGCACCGGCCCGTTCGGCGCGCTGCTGATGGCATCGATGGACGGCTCGGGTGCCAACCGCGCTCGCGAATGGGAAAGCATGACGCTGCTGGCGCGCGAAGTGATGCCCAAGGTGCGTGAGGCACTGGGCCGCTGACACGCCCCGAGACAGAAGAAAAGCCGAAGAACAGGGCACGTCGGAATCGACGTGACCCTGACACAACACTAATGGACGCGCGTGAGCCGTCCAGCAGGAGACACGTGTCATGCAAGTACGAAAAATGAAGTTCGCCCGTGCGATCGGCGTGATGGCGGCATTGGCCGTCACGACGATCGGCACGATGGTCTCGGCCGCCACCGGCCCGGGCTACGACGATCCGACCAACTGGCCGCAATACCACCGCAGCTACAACGCCTGGCGCTTCAGCCCGCTCGACCAGATCAACAAGGCCAACGTCAAGCGCATGCACGTGGCCTGGATCCATCAGCCCGGCGCGGTCACGCATGGCCTGCAGGCCACGCCGATCGTGATCGACGGCGTGATGTATTCGATCGCCGCCGACAACAACGTCTTCGCGCTGAACGCGGCGACCGGCGCGGTGCTGTGGCGCTACACGCCCAAGCTCGATCCGGTCGTGCGCGAGGTCTTTTACGGCTCGGCCAGCCGCGGCGTGACCGTGGGCCGCGGCAAGGTCTACATCGGCTCGCTCGACGGCCGCTTCATCGCGCTGGACCAGAAGACCGGCAAGGAGCTGTGGAGCACCCAGCTCACCAACATGCGCGCCGAAGGCGGCGCCCTGTTCTCGTCGCCGCCCCAGCTCGCGGGCAACACCCTGTTCGGCGGCACCACCGGTGGCGACCAGCCGATCATCGGCAAGATCTACGCCGTCAACGCCGACACCGGCGAGCGCACCTGGACCTTCGAGATCCCGCGCGACGACCCCAAGAGCTGGCCCGGCGACAGCCGCAAGCGCGGCGGCGGCTCGGCCTGGCTGCCGGGCACCTACGACCCGACTTCCGACACGATCTACATCGGCACCAGCAACGCATCGCCCGACTTCAACCGCGACGATCGCATGGGCGACAACCTCTACACCGCGACGGTGCTGGCGCTCGATGCCAAGTCCGGCAAGGTCAAGTGGCACCGACAGGAGGTGCCCAACGACACCTGGGACTTCGATGCCGCGTACGAGTCTCTGCTCGTTCCCAGCACCGACGGCAAGTCGGCGCTCGTCCACCTCAACAAGAACGGCTTTGTCTACGTGATGGACAAGGACAACGGTTCGATGTTGAACGCGTGGCAGTACACCGAGAACATGAACTGGGCCAAGGGCGTCGATCCGAAGACCGGTCTGCCGATCGAGCCCAACTACCCGGAAACCGGCAAGACCAAGCTGCATTGCCCGAACCTGCTCGGCGCCCGCAGCTGGAACCACGGCGCCTACAACCCCGGCACCAAGCTCTGGTACTCGCACGGCATGGAGGTCTGCAACCACGTGACCAGCGCCAAGCAGGAGCCGGTGATGGGCATCAGCTCGCTGACGCTGGGCCTGTCAGACATCCGCCTGACCGACCCGCCCGGCAAGAAGGCCGACGGCTGGCTCGGGGCTTTCGATCCGATCACGGGCAAGCAGGCCTGGAAGGTACGCTTCGAGATGCCACCGCTGAGCTCGGTGCTGGCCACCGGCGGCGGCCTGGTCATCACGGGTGACATGCGCGGCGTGCTCTACGCCTTTGACGCCGACAACGGCCGGGAGCTGTGGCGCTTCAACGCCGGCTCCGGTGCACGTGGCGGCCCGATCAGCTACTCGGTCAACGGCAAGCAGTACATCGCCATCCCGACCGGCCTGGGCTCGCACGCACCGGGCTTCCTGACCGGTGCCTTCCCGCAGATCCGCGACCTGCCCGGCGGCTCGGCGCTGATGGTCTTTTCGGTGGACTGAACGATGCGAAACAGGTCATTGCGGACCGGCGCGCTGCTGAGCCTGATGGCACTGGGAACGGTGGCGCAGGCGGCCCAGGCCGCCGCGCCCTTCGATCTCGGCGAACCGTCGCGCATCGACGCCGGCAAGCGCCGCTTCGGCAGCACCTGCGCGGCCTACTGCCACGGTTCGGAGGGGGCCGGTGGCCGCGCACCGGCCTTCAAGGGCAACACGCAGCTGACACCCGAAGACGCCTTCAGGACCATCACCGAAGGACGCCGTGGCATCGACATCATGCCGCCCTGGGGCAGCACGTTTTCGTCCGAACAGATCTGGGAGCTGGTGGCCTACATCCAGCACCTGTCGCGCCAGCCGGCGCCCTGACGACACATGAGAAAGCACATGAACCCATTCAAGTTGAATGCCCTGCGCCTGGCTGCCCTAGCCACCGTGCTGGGCGCCAGCCCGCTGACGGCCGTACATGCGGCCAACGGCCTGGCCGAAGACCCGGAGCAGAACGACACCGCCTGGCCGTCCTACAACCAGGACTACGCCGGCCAGCGCTACTCGACGCTCAAGCAGATCGACACCAAGAACGTCGACAAGCTCAAGGAGATCTGCCGCATCGAGCTGTCCGACGGCGGCTCGCTGCAGAGCGGCCCGATCCTGGTCGATGGCACGATCTACATCACGACCGCGCTCGACACCTTTGCGATCGATCCGACCAGCTGCAAGCAGGTCTGGAAGAACACGCGCAAGCCGGTTGCACACATGCCGTTCGTGGTCAACCGCGGCGCCACCTACGCCGACGGCATGATCATCCGCGGCACGCCCGACGGCCACCTGATCGCGCTCGACGCCAAGACCGGCGCGCAGGTCTGGGACCACCAGATCACCGACACCAGCTACGGCGAATTTGCGTCGGCCGCGCCGCTGGCCTGGCAGGGCGTGGTCTACATGGGCGTGGCCGGCAGCGACTGGGGCATGCGCGGACGCGTGCTCGCCATCGACGCCAAGACCGGCCGCGAGCTGTGGCGCTTCAACACCATCCCGCGCGGCAACGACGTCGGCGCCGAGACCTGGAAGAACAAGTCCTCCGCGCTGATCGGCGGCGGCGGCGTCTGGGGTGCGTTTTCGCTCGACGTGCGCGACGGCGAGCTGTTCGTCAGCGTCGGCAATCCGGCACAGGACTTTTTGCCCGACACCCGCCCGGGTGACAACCTCTTCACCAACTCGCTGGTGGTGCTGGACGCCCGCACCGGCGGCATCAAGTGGTGGTATCAGGCGGTCAAGAACGACCCCTGGGATTACGACCTCGCATCGGCCGCCGTGCTGTACCAGTCGAAGAAGGGTTATCGCGACCTGGTCGCCGTCGCCGGCAAGGATGGCTACATCCACGGTGTGGATCGCCTGACGCGCAAGCGCATCTTCAAGACCGCCGTGACGACGCAGTTCAAGCAGGACAAGGCGCCCACCACGGCCGGCTCGAAGCACTGCCCCGGCAACATCGGCGGCGTCGAATGGAACGGCCCGGCCTACGACGTGGCCCAGCATCAGCTGACCGTCGGTGCGGTCGACTGGTGCTTCATCTCCACCAAGACCGGCCCCGACTACGTGCGCGGCCAGTTGCGCTTCGGCGGCAAGACCACGCCGGTGCCCGGCGACAAGGCCAGCGGCTGGGTCACCGCGGTCGATGCCGACACGGGCGCGGTGAAGTGGAAGCACCACACCGAGGCCCCGGTGGTCGCGGCCGTGACGCCCACCGCCGGCGGCGTGACCTTTGCCGGCGACACCGGCGGCACCTTCCTGGCGCTGGACAGCGCCTCGGGCAAGGTGCTGATGAGCAAGAAGATGGACGGCGCGCTCGGCGGCGGCATCATCACCTACTCGCAGAAGGGCAGCCAGTTCGTCGCCATCACCACGGGCAACATCTCGCGCCTGACCTTCGGTGGCGACGGCAATCCGAGCCTGGTGGTCTTCGGCTTGTGAGCGGGCAGTGAGCGGCTTGTTTCACCCCCATCTGATCGCCGTTGGCCTGTTGGCGGCGATCGGCCTTGGCAGCCCGGCCCGGGCGCAGGACAGCGATGCGGCCGCCGCCACAGGTGCGGTGCCGGCCATCGCTGGCGAGCCCGACCTGGCCAAGGGTCGGCGCGCCTATCAGCGCAACTGCGCGGTCTGCCACGGCCCGCGCGGCGAGGGTGGTCTGGGCCCGCCGATGCAGGGCCTTGCCACCCGGCTGTCGGCTGACGAGATCACCCGGCAGCTCAAATCACCGCGCGGCTCGATGCCACGCCTGTATCCCGCGCCGATCGACGACCGGCTGCTGCTCGATCTGCAGGCCTATCTGCTGCAGCTGCGCTAGCCTCACCGTTTTCTGAAGGAATGCATCGATGTCATTGGACGAACAGACGTTCACCCTGCTCAAGGACAGCGTTCAACGCTTCATCCGCGATCGGCTGGTGCCGGCCGAGAACCATGTCGAGGAGCACGACGAGGTACCCGCCGACATCATTGCCGACATGAAGGAGCTGGGCCTCTTCGGCATCTCCATCCCGGAGGAATATGGCGGCATCGGCTTGTCGATGGCACAGGAATGCGAAGTCGCCTACGAGCTGGGCCAGACCGCGCTGGCGTTCCGCTCCGTCGTGGGCACCAACATCGGCATCGGCTCGCAGGGCATCCTGATGGATGGCACGGCCGCGCAGAAGGAGACCTACCTGCCGCGCATCGCCAGCGGCGACCTGATCGTCTCGTTCGCGCTCACCGAGCCCGACGCCGGATCCGACGCCGGTGCGCTCAAGACCCGCGGAGTCATCGACGGCGACGACTACCTGCTCGACGGCACCAAGCGCTACATCACCAACGCAACCCGCGCGGGCGCCTTCACGCTGATGGCGCGCACCGACGGGCCGGGCACCGCCGGCATCTCGGCCTTCATCGTGCCGGCCGATGCCGCGGGCCTGAGCCTGGGCAAGCCCGACAAGAAGATGGGCCAGCGCGGCACCAAGACCTGCGACGTCAACCTCGACAACGTGCGGGTGCCGGCCGCCAACATCATCGGCGGCGTGCCGGGCCGGGGCTTCAAGACCGCGATGAAGGTGCTCGATCGCGGCCGGCTGCACGTGTCTGCCCTGGCCTGCGGCATGGCGCAGCGCATCCTGCAGGAGAGCATCGCCTATGCGCAGCAGCGCCGCCAGTTCGGCCAGCGCATCGGCGACTTCCAGCTGATCCAGGCCATGCTGGCCGACAGCCAGGCGGAACTGCTGGCAGGCTGGGCGATGGTCCAGGCCACCGCGCGCCGCTACGACGAACGAGCCGCCGGTCGCACCGACCCGGACGTCGGCATGCAGGCCTCGTGCACCAAGCTCTTCACGACCGAGATGGTCGGCCGGGTGGCCGATCGCGGCGTGCAGATCCACGGCGGCGCGGGCTACATCAACGAGTACAAGGTCGAGCGCTTCTACCGCGACGTGCGCCTGCTGCGCCTGTACGAAGGCACCAGCCAGATCCAGCAGCTCATCATCGGCAAGCACCTGATGCGACAGGCCTGAACCGACATGTCGAACTCCCCCGCATCGACCCCAGGCGGCGCGCTCGGCGGGCTGCGCATCCTCGACCTCACCCGCGTGCTCGCCGGCCCCTGGTGCACGCAGACCCTGGCCGACCTGGGCGCGGACGTCATCAAGATCGAGCGCCCCGGCGCCGGCGACGACACCCGTCACTGGGGCCCGCCCTATGCGAAGGACGAAGCCGGCCACGACACGCACGAAGCCGCCTACTTCCTCGCCGTGAACCGAAACAAGCGCTCGGTCACACTCGACATCGCGAGCGAGGCGGGGCAAGCGCTGATCCGGCGCCTGGTGCCGCAGTGCGACGTGCTGGTCGAGAACTACAAGGTCGGCGACATGGCACGCTACGGGCTGGATTACGACAGCCTGAGCGCCCTGCATCCGGGCCTCGTCTACTGCTCGATCACCGGCTTCGGCCAGACAGGGCCTTACGCACCGCGCCCCGGCTACGACTTCATCGTGCAGGGCATGGGCGGCTTCATGAGCGTGACCGGCGAACGCGACGGCGCGCCCGGTGGCGGGCCGCAGAAGGCCGGCGTCGCGATTGCCGACCTGGCCACCGGCGCCCATGCCGTGATCGCGATCCTGGCGGCCCTGCGTCACCGCGACCGCACCGGCGAAGGTCAATACCTCGACATCGGCTTGCTCGACGTTCAGGTGTCGCTGATGGCGAACATGGCGAGCAACTACCTCGCCACCGACCGGGCGCCCGTGCGCTGGGGCAACGCCCATCCCAACATCGTCCCGTACCAGGTGTTCAAGGTGGCCGACGGCTGGGTCATCGTGGCCTGCGGCAACGACCACCAGTTCGGCAAGCTCGTCGACGCGGGCCAGCGCCCCGAACTGGCCACCGACCCGCGCTTCGCCACCAACCCTGCGCGGGTGCGCCATCGCGAGCAACTGGTGGCATTGCTGGAACCCATGATGTTGACGCGCTCCCGCGATGCCTGGATCGCGACGCTCGAAGAGGTCGGCGTGCCGTGCGGGCCGATCAACGATCTGGCCGACGTCTTCGCCGATCCGCAGGTCATCGCGCGGCAGATGCGGCTGGACATGCCACATCCGACCGCCGGCCAGGTCAGCGTGCCGGCCAGCGCGCTCAAGCTCTCGGCCACGCCGGTGAGCTATCGACGTGCGCCGCCGCTGCTGGGCGAGCACACCGCCGAAGTCCTGAAGGAACTGGCGTCGCAGACGGACGCCGATCTCGACGGCCTGAAGGCAAGATCCATCATCTGAAGCCAGCGCCATCTTGAGCATCCCCGACATGAAATTCCAGGATCACGCAGAGGGCGGCGTCACCGTCATCACCCTCGACAACCCACCGCTCAACAGCCTCGGCCACGTGCTGCGCTCGCGCATCGTCGCAGCGATCGAGGTTGCCGAGGTCGACCCCGCCGTGCGCGCCATCGTGCTCACCGGCAGCCCCCGCGCCTTCTCGGCCGGCGCTGATGTGAGCGAGTTCGGCACGCCGCGACAGATGGCCGAGCCGATCTTGCGCAGCGTGCTCGAACGCATCCGCATCTGCACCAAACCCGTCGTCGCCGCGCTCGACGGCGTGGCGCTGGGCGGTGGGCTGGAGCTGGCCCTGGCCTGCCATGCCCGCGTCGCGCTCGGCCAGGCCCGGGTCGGCCTGCCGGAGATCACGCTGGGCCTGATCCCGGGCTCGGGCGGCACCCAGCGCCTGCCGCGCCTGGCCGGCATCGACCTCGCGCTGACGCTGATGCAGGGTGGCGCGCCGATGGCTGCGGCACAGCTCGCCAGCACCAGCCTGTTCGACCGGGTCGTCGACGACGGCCTGATCGAAGCGGCCGCCGATGTGGCCCGCCAGTTGGCAGATGCCGGCGCACCCTGGCCGCACGCCGACCGGCTGAACCTCGATGCCGAATACGTCGCCACGAAGGTGTCGCTGGCCCGGCAACGCCTCAACGCGCGGCAACGCCTGCAGCCGGCCTACGGCGCCCTGCTCGATGCCATCGGCGCGTCGGCAGGCCCGATCGACGCGGGCCTGGCGCTGGAACGCGCGCGCTTTCTCGGCCTGATCGGCACGACCGAGGCGCAGGCGCTGCGCTACCAGTTCAAGGCCGAACGCGACAGCCATCGCCTGCCCGACACACTGCAGGTCGAGCCGCGCAAGGTGGCCACCGTGGCGGTGATCGGTGCTGGCACGATGGGGGCCGGCATCGCGATCTGCGCTCTTGATGCCACGCTCGACGTGATCCTGCTCGAACAGGATGAAACCGCGCTCGCGCGCGGACGCCAGCGTATCGCCGACCACTACGCCGGCCGTGTCGCCGCTGGCAAGCTCGGCGCGGCAGTTGCCGACGCGGCGCAGGCCCGGCTGACCGGCACCTGCGACTGGCAGGCGCTGGCACGCGCCGATGTCGTGATCGAGGCTGTGTTCGAGGAACTGTCGGTCAAGCAGGATGTCTTCCGCCGCCTCGATGCCGTCGCGCGCCCGGGCGCCGTGCTGGCCACCAACACGTCCTACCTCGACATCGACGCGATCGCCGCTGTCACATCACGCCCGCAGGACGTGCTGGGTCTGCACTTCTTCAGCCCGGCCCAGGTCATGAAGCTGCTGGAGGTGATCCGTGGCGCACACACGAGCCCGGACGCCATGGCCACCGCGATGACACTCGGCCGCACGCTGCGCAAGGTGCCGGTGCTGTGCGGCAACGCCTTCGGCTTCATCGGCAACCGCATCTACAACGCCTACCGGCGGCAATGCGAGTTCATGCTCGAAGACGGCGCCTGGCCCGAAGAGGTCGATCAGGCCCTGACGGACTTCGGCTTCGCGATGGGCCCTTTCGCGGTCGCCGACCTGTCGGGCCTCGACATTGCCTGGCGCATGCGCCGCGCACAGGCGGCCACGCGCGATCCACGCGAGCGCCATGTGCCGGTGCTCGAACAGCTCTGCGAACAGGGCCGGCTCGGCCAGAAAAGCGGCGCGGGCTATTACCGCTACGCCGATGGCAAACGCGCGCAGACGACTGACGACACCGTGCATGACCTGATCGTGCAGGCGAGCGCCGCACGCGGCATCCAGCGCCGCACGCTGGCCCCGCAAGAGATCCAGCGCCGCGCCCTGCTCGCGATGGTCAACGAGGCGGCCTGCCTGTACGCCGATGGCGTGGCGACCCGGCCGAGCGACATCGACGTCGTGCTGGTGCAGGGCTACGGCTTCCCGCGCTGGCAGGGCGGCCCCGTGTTCTGGGCTCGACAGCAGGACCGCGAGCGCCTGGGCGCCGACCTGCGCTGCCTCGTCGAGGCCGGCGGCCACGGCATGCGCCTGGCCGATGACACGATGCTGGCGCGACTGCTGGACTGAACCGACCGGCGCACCCGCGGTGCGCCACCCTGCCACACGACGGACCCTTTCCCCGACATGACCCACGCCTACATCTGCGACGCCATCCGCACCCCCTTCGGCCGCTACGGCGGCGCGCTGTCGTCGGTGCGCGCCGACGACCTCGGCGCGATCCCGATCGCCGCGCTGATGGCGCGCAACCCCGGCGTCGACTGGGCCCAGATCACCGACGTGCTCTACGGCTGCGCGAATCAGGCCGGCGAGGACAACCGCAACGTCGCGCGCATGTCCGCGCTGCTGGCCGGCCTGCCGCTGGACGTGCCGGGTTCGACCATCAATCGCCTGTGCGGCTCGGGCATGGACGCGATCGGCTCGGCCGCACGCGCCATCAAGGCCGGCGAGGCGGGGCTGATGATCGCCGGCGGCGTCGAGAGCATGAGCCGCGCGCCGTTCGTGATGCCCAAGGCCGAATCGGCCTTCAGCCGCAGCAACGCGGTCTACGACACCACCATCGGCTGGCGCTTCGTCAACAAGCTGATGAAGGCGCAATACGGCGTCGACTCGATGCCCGAGACGGCCGAGAACGTGGCGACCGATTTCGGCATCGACCGCGCCTCGCAGGACCGCATGGCGCTGGCCTCGCAGTTGAAAGCGGTGGCGGCGCAGAAGTCCGGGTTCTTCGACGCCGAGATCTGCCCGGTGACGATTCCGCAGAAGAAGGGCGATCCGATCGTCGTCTCCAAGGACGAACACCCACGCGAGACCAGCCTCGAATCGCTCGCCAAGCTCAAGGGCGTCGTGCGCCCCGACGGCAGCGTGACAGCCGGCAACGCCAGCGGCGTCAACGACGGCGCCTGCGCGCTGCTGCTGGCCAGCGACACCGCCGCGGCGTTGAACGGCCTGACGCCACGCGCCCGCGTGGTCGGCATGGCCACCGCCGGCGTAGCCCCGCGCATCATGGGTTTCGGCCCGGCACCGGCCACCCGCAAGGTGCTGGCGCTGACCGGCCTGCGGCTCGACCAGATGGACGTCATCGAGTTGAACGAAGCCTTCGCCGCGCAAGGCCTGGCGGTGCTGCGTGACCTCGGCCTGGCCGACGACGATGCACGCGTCAATCCGAACGGCGGCGCGATCGCGCTCGGCCATCCGCTGGGCGCCAGCGGCGCGCGGCTGGTGACCACGGCGATCAACCAGCTGCACCGCATCGGCGGGCGCTACGCGCTGTGCACGATGTGCATCGGCGTCGGCCAAGGCATCGCGCTGATCGTCGAGCGCGTCTGAGCTCAGGCCCAGGGGGACGTCAGAAGGCCTGTTGCCCCGTGGCCTTCTCGATCAGCTTGTCGATCGAGACCGCCAGCACCAGCAGCATGCCGGTGACGATCAAGCGGATCTCGTTTTCCACGCCCATCAGGTTCAGGCCGTTCTGGACCGTGCCGATGACCAGCGCGCCCAGCAGCGCAGCATGCACCGAGCCGCGCCCGCCGAACAGGCTGACACCACCGATCACGGCCGCAGCGATCGACTCCAGCAGCAGCGTGCCGCCGCCGATGCCACCACCCGAGAACACGCCCACGCCCAGGGTGCGTGAAGCAGCCAGCACACCGGCGATCGCTGCCACGGCACCGGCAATCCCGAAGGCCGCCATCTTGATCCGGCCGACATTGACGCCGGTGCGGCGGGCCGCTTCGTCGTTGTTGCCGACCGCGTAGAGGTAGAGACCGAACTGGGTCTCCTTGAGCACGTAGCCGCCCAGGCCCAGCATCGCCGCGAAGATCAGCACCAGCAGGGGCACGCCCTGGTGCGCGTTGAGCACGGCGATGACGCCCACACCCAGCAGGGTTCCGCCCAGCAGCGGAGCAACCAGTCCCGACAGCATCGACACCGGCAGGCCGACGCGTCGGCGCCGCCAGGCATTCGAGACGGTGATGCCGACGTAGATCAGCAGTCCGGCGACCAGCAGGGCCCAGGCCCAGACGCCTTCGATGCGGGTCTGCGCGATCTGCTCGATGCCCGAACCCATCAGGCCATAACGCGCCGTCGGCGGCAGCAGCAGCAGTTGAGCGCCATTGAGCGCCAGGCCCAGGCCGAGTGTGACGACGAACGACGGCACGCCGACATAGGTCATCCAGCGCGCCGACAGGCAGCCGATCACGGCGCCGGCTGCGACGGCCGCTGCCACCGCGGTCCACGGCGAGAAGCCGAACTCGACGATCAGCTTGGCCATCAGCACGGCGGTGACGCCGTTGATGGCGGCCACCGACAGGTCGATTTCCTTGACCAGCAGCACGAACATCAGGCCCAGGGCCATGATGCCGACCACCGTGCTCTGCAGCAGCAGGTTGGACAGGTTCTGGGGCGACAGGAAGACGTCGCTCTGGATCGCGAAGAAGATCCACAGCGCGACGAGGCCGATGACCACGGGCAATGCGCGCAGATCGGTGGCCAGGAGTTCGCCGAAGGTACGGCGCTTGGGCGGCGGCGGGAAGGTGCCGGAATCGATCGGGGCAGACAGAACTTGTGCCATTTGTATCTCCTTGGATTGCACGAGCCTCAGCCCGCCAGATTCACGCTCTCGTTGCCGCCGACCATGGCGTTCACGACTTGCTCGCCAGTGACTTCACTGGACTTGAAGCTGGCCGTGTTGGCACCGAGTCGCATGACTTCGATGCGGTCGGTGGACTTGACGACGAAGTGGTGGATGTCGTGGCTGACCACCACGATCCCCAGGCCTTCGTCGGCCAGCGTGCGGATCAGCTTGGACACCTGCTCGGCGGCCGAGTGACTCAGCGCCGCGGTCGGCTCGTCGAGGATCAGCAGCTTGGGGGTCCACAGGATCGACCGGGCGATGGCGATGTTCTGCCGTTGCCCACCCGACATCGCGCCCACCGGGCGGCTCAGGGAGAGGTTTCCCAGTCGCATGCGGGTCATGACCTCGCGCGCCCGGATTTCGCATTCGGCACGATTGATGCGCCGGCCGAACCAACCGGACCCGGTCAGCTCGCGCCCCAGGAACAGGTTCTGCACCGCATCGAGGTTGTTGCAGAGGGACAGGTCCTGGTAGACCGTCTGGATGCCGTAGCCGGTCGCATCCGACGGGCTGTTGATCTTGGCGGGTTTGCCGTCGATCTCGTAGTCGCCCGTATCGAACCCGTGCACGCCCGCCATGACCTTGACGAAAGTCGACTTGCCCGCGCCGTTGTCACCGACCAGGGCGACCACTTCGCCCGCGTGAACCTCGACCGATGCGCCACGCAGCGCCCTGACGGAGCCGAACGACTTCGTGATGTTCCGCATTGAAATCAGCGGCGTGCCCTTGCTGCCTTTGGCAGAGCCGGCGCCGGCGGAGTCTGCAATCTTCTCAGTCATGATGGACCTCTCGGAAAAAATTGGGGCGGCGAGACTGCCACCCCTTGGGCTGCTCGCCCAGGTCTTACTTGTTGGCCTGGCAGACCGGCGTGTTCTGGATGCCCTGGCAGATCTGCGGCCAGGTCCAGACACCGGCCTTGACCACGTCGGACAGGTTGGCGGCGGTGATGTTGCTCACCGGCAGGAAGACCGCCGGCACGTCCATGAACTTGTTGTTCACCTTGCCGTTGATCAGGTTCTTGGGCACACCCTTGCCGCCCAGCAGCGAGGCAACGACGTCGGCGGCGTAGGTGGCCTCGACCTTCAGGTCTTTCAGGACCGAGTTGTCCTGCCAGCCCATGGCGATGTAGCGCAGCGCCTCGACCGTGGCGTCCTGGCCGCCGGTCACCAGCTTCTGGCCGGGCTTGTAGCCCTGGCTGATCAGGGCCGCGACCGAGCCGCCGGTGGTGCCGTCGTTCATGCCGAGGAAGACGTCGACATCACCCTTGTTGCGGGTCAGGCAGTCTTCGGCAAACGACTGGGCCTTCACCGGGTCCCAGTTCTCGGTGTACTGCTCGCAGACCACCTTGACCTTGCCCGACGCGATCAGCGGCTTCAGGAACTCGTTCTGGCCGGCTTCGTACTGGCCGGTGCCGTATTCGCCCTGGTTGCCCTTGATGCGCGCCACCTTGACGACCGGCTTGTTGATCTTGCTGATCAGCTCGGCCGCACGCTTGCCCTGGGCCTGGCCCACCGACAGCGAATCGAACACCACGTGGGCATCGGCCTTGCCGCCGACGGCGTCGTGGTCGTACAGCACGACCGGCACCTTGGCGGCAGCGGCGGCAGCCAGGCTGCCCGCCGACAGGTTGGCGTCGGCCGACGTGTAGACGATCACCTTGGCGCCCTGTGAGATCGCATCTTCGACCAGGCGCTGCTGGCGCGACGGATCGCCCTGGGCGTTCTGCACGATCACCTTGGCCTGCGGGGCCTTCTTCTTCAGCGCGTCGATGAAGAAGGGTGCGTCGCGGCTTTCGAAGCGGATGGTGGTGGCGTTGGGCAGCAGGAAGAAGACCTTGTCTTCGGCCATGGCCGAGGTGGCCGTGCTGGCGAGGATCGATGCGGCGAGGGCGCCAAGGATGTGCTGTTTCATGGTTGTCTCCAGAGGTATGGGGTGCGCACTTGGACGGAGCAGGCACGAGTCGACCTGAACCCCGGGCCGGCCCCCGGGGTTTGGAAGGGAAAGAGAAGCGGAAGGGAGCGGGAAGTGGCTTAGACGGCCACGGCGCGGCCGGTCTTGACCGACTCGATCGCGGCCTCGGCCAGGCGCAGCGCCTGACGGCCATCCCACGGGCTGGTGGGCATGGCGGTGCCGGCGTCGAGCGCCTTCAGGAAGGCGTCGAGCTCGTTGCGGTAGGCGTCGGTGTAGCGCTGCAGGAAGAAGTTCAGCAGCGGCGGCAGCGCTTCGGTTTCGTGGGCGTTGTAGCGGCGCACGGTGCTGGGCCGCAGGTTGTCGTTCATCAGCATGCCCTTGGCGCCGAGGATCTCGAAGCGCTGGTCGTAGCCGTAGCTCGCTTCGCGGCAGCAGTTGATGTGGCACTGCTTGCCCGAGGCGGTCTGCATGATGACCATCAGGGTGTCGTAGTCGTCGAACTCTTCCATCAGCGCCGGATCGACCACGCGGCTGGCCTTGGCGTAGACCTCGACCGGCTCTTCGCCCAACAGGAAGCGCGCCATGTCGAAGTCGTGGATGGCCATGTCGCGGAAGATGCCGCCCGAGTGCGCCACGTAGTCGCGCGGGGGCAGGCCGGGGTCGCGGCTGGAGATGATGACCTGGCGCACCTCGCCGATGTCGCCGGCGTCGATGGCACGGCGCAGCTCGATGTTGCTGGGGTCGAAGCGGCGGTTGAAGGCCATCATGACCTTGGCGCCCAGTTCCTTCAGTTCGGCCACGGCGGCGTCGGCCTTGGCCAGGTCGTTGTCGACCGGCTTCTCGCACAGCACGGCCTTGCCGGCGCGGGCGGCCAGCAGCATCAGGTAGGCGTGCGTGTCCGACGGCGTGCCGATGACGACCGCGTCGATGTCGGCGCGGGCAATGGTGGCTTCGGCATCGGTCGACGCTTCACAGCCGAGCTTGTCGGCCAGCTTGCGGGCCGATGCGTCGATCGGATCGACCACGGCGACCAGCTTGGCGAGCGGGTTGGCGGCAACATTAGCGGCGTGGATCTGGCCAATGCGGCCGGCGCCCAGAACAGCGACTCGAATCATGGATGTCTCCTTGTGGGGTTTCAGGCCGAGCGGTGCGCGAACTGGCGCATCGCCGACTCGTAGGAACTGCGCGCCATCACGTCCAGCGGCTGCAGTCGGAAGCTCTTCGAGATGATCTCGACGCCGTAATAAGGCGCATCGAAGCCGGCCGCCAAGACCGCATCGATGAACGCGGGCACGTTGAAGCAGCCCTCGCCGCACAGGCGGCGGCTGAAGCGGGTGTCCTCGAACAGCGTGCCGACGATCTGCGGATCGGCGTCGTCGAGCTCGACGCCCTTGAGGAAGCGCGCCGGGATCTTGGCGATCTCGTCGTAGCTCATGCCGCCGCGCGCGACGTGCCAGATGTCGAGCAGGATGCCGCCGTTAGGCTGGTCGGCACCGGCGATGATGGCCATCGCGGTGTCGATCTTGTTGACGTTGGTGAACGGCATCATTTCCATGATGACGTTGGTGCCGACCGGGCGCGCCTGCTCGCACAGCAGGGCGAACTCGTCGCGCAGGTGGGCAATGTCGGGCGCTTGCTCGGAGAACAGCTCGGGCGAGACCTTGAAGTTGCGCGCACCGAGTTCGGCCGCCGCTTCGAACAGTTCGCGGCGCATCTGGTCGGAGGCCTTGCGGCGCGGGTCGGCCGCGTCGCAGAACCAGTCGCCCAGGAACTCGACGTCGATGTGGCGGATGCCGTTGTCGGCCAGCACCTGGCGCACGCCGGCCCAGCCCAGGCGGTCGCGGTTGGCCATCAGATCGGCGTGCACCAGGCCCATGCCGGTGTAGCCGACCTGGGCCGCCGCGGCGGCGCGATCTTCCAGGCTGTAGGGGCTGACCTCGGTGGGGGCACCGGGATAGACATCACCGGCCAGCGTCCAGTACGCGGCCAGCAGCTCAACTTTTTGATTGCTCACAGGAAAACCTCGGAACCTGCTTGTGCAGAAGAAGCGAACAGGGCCTCGATCAGCGTGCTGATGTTGAGTGCCTGCGTCGCGGGGATGACCACCGGCGCGCCTTCGCGCACCGACTTGCTGAAGTGGCTCAGTTCACGGTCGAAGAAGACCGGGTTGCCGATCTCGGCCAGCTCGGGCGAATAGACCGTCTTCTTCGACGCCCAGTTGATCGGGAAGCCGGTCTCGCTCCACTCGGTCCAGCCTTCGCGGTGGCCGTCGACCGTGCCGTTGTCGAAGATCTTGTAGCTCGACGGCGACGGGCGTGAACTCATCATCCCGGCCGTGCCGTAGGCTGTGATGTCCCACGCTTCGAGCCAGGGCAGCGAGTCCCACGAGAAGAAGTCGACCACGACGATCTTGTCGTCGTAGTTCAGCACCGCGCCGGCCGCGTCCTCACGCGAGGTCGGGCCCATCGCGCCGGGGAACTTGGTGATGCGGGCGTTGACCGAACGCGGCATGCCGAAGTGGTGGATCACGCGGTCGAACAGGTGGCAGGAGATGACGAACATCGCCCCGCCGATGTCGCCGGGCTGCTTCATGTGATTGGTGTCGGCCTCGTCGTGCGAGCAGCCGCCGTGCGCGCGCACCTGCAGCACCTTGCCCAGGCGCCCGCTCTTGAGCACTTCCTGCATCTTGTCGACCGACGGCGAGTAGCGCCAGCAGTAGCCGACCTGCAGGATGCCGCCGGTGCGCTCGACCGCGTCGACGATGCGGCGTACATCGGCCGCATTGCGGCCGGCCGGCTTTTCGCACAGCACGGCCTTGCCGGCTTCGAGTGCTTCAATGGACAGATCGGCCATTGCGTAGCTCTTGGAGTGCACGTAGACCACGTGCACGTCGGGATCGTCGAGGATCTCCTGCTTGGTCCGCGGCGTCAGGCCGAGCGCGTCGCAGAAGGGCTGCAGCAGCGGGCTGTCGTCGGCGGCGCCGAGCATGCGGGCGTTGGGCAGGCGCTGCAGGGCCCGGACCCGACCGGAGGTGTGCGGGTGGGTGATGCCCAGGCACGCCACGCCCAAGGTGGTGTCGTTGCCGAGTGGCTTGCGTGCGGTGTGGGTGGTCATGGCTTGTCTCCTGTCAGGTGCATTCAGGGTTCGATTTGTTGGCAGATCGCAGGTAACGGCATGTTGGATCAGTCTCGGGGGCGCCGACCTTCCCAGGCATTGCGCAGCAGCTCGCGGATGGCCTGGGCTTCGATCGGCCGGGGGTTCCAGTACGGGTTGGCCAGCGCGATGTCCACCGCGCGGTCGAGTTCGGACTCGGGCATGCCGATGTCGCGCAGCGCCATGGGTGCACCGAGTTGCTTGGCCAGGTCGTAGACCCCGGAAGCTGCACTCGGCACTTTCAATGCATGAGCGATCCGCATCATTGCGATGGGTGCCGCGGACGCGTTGTAGGCGAGCGCGTGAGGCAGCACGATGGTGTGTGTCTCGGCATGCGGCAGGTTGAAGCTGCCGCCCAGCGTGTGGCACAGCTTGTGGTGCAGCGCCATGCCGACATGACCCAGCACCGTGCCGCACAACCAGGCGCCGTAGAGGCAATCGCCGCGAGCGGCCAGGTCCGACGGACTGCGGACGACACCCCGCAGGCCGATCGCCAGGGCACGGATGCCCTCCTCGGCCATCAGCGACATCACGGGGTTGCCGTCGCGGGCGTAGAGGCCTTCGGCCGCATGGGCGATCGCGTTGATGCCGCTGGTGACCGACATCCCGACCGGCAGCCCCACCGACAGGTCCGGGTCGTACAGCACGGTGCGCGGCAGCACGCGGGCATCGCGGCCGGTCTTCTTCAGGCCTGCTTCGGTGATGCCGTAGATCGGCGTCATCTCCGAGCCGGCATAGGTGGTCGGTACAGCGATGATGGGCAGCGACGATTCCAGTGCGATGGCCTTGCCCAGGCCGATCGTCGAGCCGCCGCCGATCGCCACCGCGCAGTCGGCACCGACCGCACGGGCATGTTCACGCGCCTGCCGGGCCCCTTCGATCGGCACATGCATCTGCGCGCCGTCGTAGACCCCGACGCTCAGGGCGCCCAGCAACTTGGCGGCCGCCTCGGCCTGGTCGCGCTGCTGCGGCGTGCACAGCACCAGCACCCGGTGCGCGCCCAGGGCCTCGACCTCTTGCGGCAAGCGGCTCAGGCTGCCACGAGCGAACACCACCCGGGCCGGCTGTGCCGTGAAGATGAAATCATGTGTCGTCTGCATGGTCACGCAACCCCAGGGATGTAGTCGACCTGGAACCGGGCGATGCGCACATCGCCGAGTTCCTGGCGTACGCGCAGATGCTCGGGATGGGCGCCATACCCTTCCAGGGACGCGACGCTGTCGAATTCGCTGTAGAGCACCATGTCGCAGGCATAGTCGACGCGACTGAAGTCCAGACCGATCTCCATCCGCAGCAGGCCCGGAATGCGGCCGACCAGACCTTCGAAACGGGTCTTGACGAACTCGGCGCTCGCCAGACGCTCGTCTGCCGTCTCTCCGCGTACCTTCCACATGACGATGTGCTTGATCATCCGTTCACCTATGTATGGGCAGCGATCCCGAAGTGACCCTCTGCTTTCCTGCAATGGATGAACTGTAGATTCACGCGGCGCGGCAAAAAATGACGGAGCGGGAAATGTCTTTGCCGATAAACGGAAGAATCATGGGGGTTTCCACCAGCTGTGAAGCTGGCCCCTCGACATCGATCGTGTGACTCAGCGCAGCGGCGCGGCCCATTTCTTTTCAAGTTCGAGCGCTTCGAAGCGCTCGACCAGGAAATCGTTGAACACCCGGATCTTGGCCGGCTGGTGACGCCGGCTCTGGTAGGCCAGGTTGATGGTCAGCGGCGGCAGCTCCCAGTCGGTCAGCACCGGCACCAGCCGCCCGGCCACGATCTCGTCGTGAATGATGTAGAGCGGCTGGATCACGATGCCCAGACCCGCAAGCCCGGCCGAGCAGATCACCTGGCCCTCGTTGGAGTCCAGCATGCTGGTGATCGAGGTGTCGCAGCGCTCGTCGCCACGGCTGAAGTGCAGCACGTTCGGATCCTTGGCCAGGTTGTAGACCAGCAGGCGGTGCTGCTTGAGGTCGTCGGGCGTCCTGGGCGTGCCGTGAACGGCGAAGTAGCCGGGCGCGCCGGCCAGCACGCGTCGGGTGTGCGCGAGCCGTCGCACGGTGATGCCCGAGTCGCCCTCGACCTCGCGGGTGCGGATCGCCACGTCGATGCCGGCCTCGATGAAGTCGGGGTAGCGGTTGGCCGCGACGATCTGCACGTTCAGCTTCGGATAGCGGCGGCTGAACTCGGGCAGTCCAGGCGCGATGTGCAGCATCGCGAAGGACACCGAACTGGTGACGCGCAGCAGGCCGGTCGGCTGCAAGGTGGTTTCGAGCACGGCGGCCTCGGCCTCGGCCATCTCGGCCAGCATGGCGACGCACCGCCGGTGGAACGCCTGGCCCGCCTCGGTGAGCCACAACCGCCGGGTGGTGCGCTCGACCAGTCGCGCGCCCAGCCGCTCCTCCAGGGCCACCAGGGTGCGGCTGGCCGCAGCGTTCGACATGTCGAGCTTCTCGGCGGCACGCGACAGGCTGCCGAGTTCGGCCACCTGAACGAAGAACTCGATCTGCGACCAACGATCCATGATTGATTCATCCATTTATCGGAAAACTGATTTCACCACAGCGCATTTCTTTCCACTCGCTGTCGGCTTAAGGTGACGGCTCTTGCGAGCTCAGCACACCAACAGGAGACAAGACCCGTGCGCAACATCAACGAAGACACCATCACCCAGGCGGTACTGGCCGCCATGGATCAATGCCGTGATGCGCGCCTGCGCACGGTCATGACCAGCCTGGTCCAGCACCTGCATTCCTTCGCCCGCGAGGTCAAGCTGACCGAGGCGGAGTGGTTCCAGGCGATCCAGTTCCTGACCGCGGTCGGCCACATCACCGACGATGTCCGCCAGGAATTCATCCTGTTGTCCGACGTGCTGGGCCTGTCGACGCTGGTGACCGCGCAGAACAACGTCAAGCCCACTGGCTGCACCGAGGCCACCGTGTTCGGACCGTTCTTCGTCGAGAACGCCCCCGACTATCCGCTCGGCGCCGACATCTCGAACGGCGCGCGCGGCGAGCCGTGTTTCGTCAGCGGCCGTGTCACCGGCATCGACGGCCAGCCGCTGGCCGGCGTGCTGATGGACGTCTGGCAATCGGACGAGGACGGCTTCTACGACGTGCAGAAACCGCCGACCACGGATCAGCCGCACACGCACCGGGCCCGCGGACGCATCCGTACCGATGCGCAGGGCGGCTACCACTTCCGCTCGATCCTGGCGCAGCCCTATCCGATCCCGCACGACGGCCCGGTCGGCAAGATGCTCGACGCGCTGGGCCGGCATCCCTGGCGGCCGGCGCACCTGCATTTCATGCTGAGCGCACCGGGCCATGAGCGCCTGATCACGCATGTCTTCCGGGATCAGGACCGCTACCTCGACTCCGATGCGGTCTTCGGCGTGCGCTCGACACTGATCTCCGACTGGGTCCGGCACGAGGCCGGAACCGCGCCCGACGGCACCGCGCTCGATCGGCCGTACTACACCTTGAACTACGACTTCGTGCTCAACCCCGCCAAGCGGGAGGCCTGAGCATGATCGACAAGCTGTATCCCTCGACGCAGGCGGCGCTGGCCGACCTGCGTGACGGCGCCACGGTGATGATCGGTGGCTTCGGCACGGCCGGGCTGCCCAACGAGCTGATCGACGCATTGATCGAACAAGGCGCGCGTGACCTGACGATCGTCAACAACAACGCCGGCAACGGTGACACCGGTCTGGCCGCCTTGTTGGCGACCGGGCGGGTGCGCAAGATCATCTGCAGCTTTCCGCGCCAGGCCGATTCGTGGCACTTCGACCGCCTGTACCGCGAAGGCCGCATCGAGCTGGAGCTGGTGCCGCAGGGCAACCTGGCCGAACGCATCCGCGCCGCGGGCGCCGGCATCGCCGGCTTCTTCACCGCCACGGGCTACGGCACGCTGCTGGCTGAGGGCAAGGAGACCCGCGTCATCGACGGCCGCGGCTACGTGCTGGAGCAACCCATCCACGCCGACGTCGCGCTGATCAAGGCCGAGCGCGGCGACCGCTGGGGCAACCTGACCTACCGGATGACCGCGCGCAACTTCGGGCCGATCATGGCCGCAGCGGCTAGCACCACGATCGCCAGCGTGCACGAGTTCGTCGAACTCGGCAGCCTCGACCCCGAAAGCATCGTCACCCCTGGCCTCTACGTGCAGCGGGTGGTTCAGATTGAGCGGGCCATCACCACTGCCGGCGGTTTCAAGACCGCCGCGTGAGGAGCATCACATGAGCACAACCCCCAAGCGCTGGAACCGCGACGAGATGGCGCTGCGCGTGGCACGCGACATCCCCGACGGCGCGGTCGTCAACCTCGGCATCGGCCTGCCCACGCGGGTGGCCAACCACCTGCCGGCCGACCGCGAAGTGATGATGCACAGCGAGAACGGCGTCATCGGCATGGGCCCCGCGCCGGCCGAAGGCGAGGAGGACTACGACCTGATCAACGCCGGCAAGCAGCCGGTCACGCTGCTGCCCGGCGGCTGCTTCTTCCACCATGCCGACAGCTTCGCGATGATGCGCGGCGGCCACCTCGACATCTGCGTGCTCGGTGCCTTCCAGGTGTCCGCCACGGGCGACCTCGCCAACTGGCACACCGGCGCAGCGGACGCGATTCCGGCCGTCGGCGGCGCCATGGATCTGGCCGTCGGCGCCAAGAAGACCTTCGTGATGATGGAGCACACCACCAAGTCGGGCGAGGCCAAGATCGTTGCCGCCTGCACCTACCCGCTGACCGGCGTGGGCTGCGTCAGCCGGATCTACACCGACCTCGCGGTGCTCGATGTCACCGCCCAAGGACTCGTCGTGATCGACCTTGCGCCGGGTGTCGAACTCGACGCGCTCCAGGCGCTAACCGGGGCAGCACTGCTTCAACTCGATACCAAGCATTGATCCCATGACCCACGCCTACATCTGCGACGCCATCCGCACCCCCTTCGGCCGCTACGGCGGCGCGCTGTCATCGGTGCGAGCCGACGACCTCGGTGCCATCCCGATCGCCGCGCTGATGGCGCGCAACCCCGGCGTCGACTGGGCCCAGGTCACCGACGTGCTCTACGGCTGCGCGAATCAGGCCGGCGAGGACAACCGCAACGTCGCGCGCATGTCCGCGCTGCTGGCCGGCCTGCCGCTGGACGTGCCGGGCTCGACCATCAACCGCCTGTGCGGCTCGGGCATGGATGCCGTGGGCACGGCCGCCCGCGCCATCAAGGCCGGCGAGGCCGGCCTGATGATCGCCGGCGGCGTCGAGAGCATGAGCCGCGCACCGTTCGTGATGCCCAAGGCCGAGAGCGCGTTCAGCCGCAGCAACGCGGTCTACGACACCACGATCGGCTGGCGCTTCGTCAACAAGCTCATGAAGGCGCAATACGGCGTCGACTCGATGCCCGAGACGGCCGAGAACGTCGCCACCGATTTCGGCATCGACCGCGCCTCGCAGGACCGCATGGCGCTGGCCTCGCAGCTGAAGGCGGTGGCGGCGCAGAAGTCGGGCTACTTCGACGCCGAGATCACGCCGGTGACGATCGCGCAGAAGAAGGGCGATCCGGTCGTCGTGTCGAAGGACGAACACCCGCGCGAGACCTCGATCGAGTCGCTCGCCAAGTTGAAGGGCGTCGTGCGCCCGGACGGCACGGTGACGGCCGGCAATGCGTCCGGCGTCAACGACGGCGCCTGCGCGCTGCTGCTGGCCAGCGAGACCGTCGCGGCGATGAACGGCCTGACGCCACGCGCCCGCGTGGTCGGCATGGCCACCGCCGGTGTGGCGCCGCGCATCATGGGCTTCGGCCCGTCGCCGGCCACGCGCCGCGTGCTGGCACTGACCGGCCTGACGCTGGCTCAGATGGACGTGATCGAACTGAACGAGGCCTTCGCTGCACAAGGCCTGGCAGTGCTGCGCGACCTCGGCCTGGCCGATGACGATGCGCGCGTCAACCCGAACGGCGGCGCGATCGCGCTGGGCCATCCGCTGGGCGCGAGCGGCGCGCGGCTGGTGACCACGGCGATCAATCAGCTGCACCGCATCCAGGGCCGCTACGCGCTGTGCACGATGTGCATCGGCGTCGGGCAGGGCATCGCGCTGATCATCGAGAGGGTATGACCAAACGGGTCGACCCACGTCAACACGCCATCCGACGCAGGTTCTTTCAGCCATGGCAAAAATTGAAGGCAGTTGTCTCTGCGGCCAAGTTCAATACGCCTCGATGGCCGAGCCCCTGGTGGTTGCGCTGTGCAATTGCACGCATTGCCAGAAGCAGTCGGGCGGGGCTTTCTCGGTCAATGTCGGGATACCCAAAGGTTCCTTGAAGTTCGAGACGGGTCAGACCCAGGTATTTGCCGATAGGGGGAGCAGTGGGCAGGCGGTCTATCGCCATTTCTGTCCAAACTGCGGCTCCCCCATTTTTTCGGACGTGGTCTCACGTCCTGGCCTGATCTGGCTGAAAGCGGGAACATTGAAGGACACATCGTGGGTCAAGCCCACGATGTCCTTGTGGTGTGAATCCGCTCAATCGTGGGTTCACCAACCGGACATCCAGCAGTTCCGGCAAGGTCCGGCGTCCGTCTGACCGCCGTTTCAGGGTCAGCCTTCGCCAGCCTCCGGGCTCTTCCCGAAGAGTTTGCCGGCACCGGCCCAGTCCGACGCCTTCACATCCTCGAAGATCACGTAGATGTAGTTGGGGTCGGTCGCCGTGTGACGAACGATGCTATCGGTGATCTCCGCGGCAACCTTCTCCTTTTGCGCATGGTCCTTGCCTTCAAACCAACTCACTCGAACGACAGGCATCTCGTGCTCCTTTTCAATGGTTGAAGCCGGAGATCAGCATCAGCGTGATGCCCTTCCGGCTGTGGAAACTTGATCCTAATGGGGAACATAGAGAGATAATTAGCCGATTTATACACTCTGTGTAGAGTGAATGGATACATCGATGGATCGCGATCCTCTTGCCGGGGTGGCCGTTTTCGTGGCGGCAGCACGCTCCCGTACGTTCACCGATGCGGCAGAGCGACTGGGCCTGACGAAGTCGGCTGTCGGCAAGACAGTTGCTCGCCTGGAAGAACGACTGGGTTTCAAGTTGTTCCACCGCACGACCCGTCTCATGCGGCTCACTGCGGATGGCGAGGCGTATCTGTCGGCGTGCACCGCGGCCATCGAGGAAGTGGCCGCAGCCCAGGCCGCACTGTCGTCGCGCAACCAGATCTTGAGCGGACGATTGCACATCGACATGCCGGTGGCCTTCGGAAGGCGCGTGCTGCTGCCTGTGCTGATCGAGATCACTCGACCTCATCCGGACTTGAGCCTGACCTTGACCTTCACGGACGCCACGAGTGATCTGCTTCAAGAAGATGTCGACCTGGCGATACGCTTCGGCGCGCTGACGGACAGCAGTGATCTGGTTGCACGTCGTCTCGTGACACAGGAGCGCGTGATCTGCGCTTCACCCGAATACCTGCGGATGCACGGCGAACCCATGACACTGGCCGACGTCCGTGCGCATCGTTGCATCGTGGGTAGCTTGAAGGGCCCCCCACTCGTCTGGTTCGTCAGCGACGGCGGCGCGGTGGAGCGATTCACGCCGCCCGCCACGCATCGTTTGAGCGATGGCGAGGCGATGATGGATGCTGCGATCGGAGGGCTCGGGATCGTGCAGTTGCCGATCTCGCTGGTACGTGAACCGCTCGCGGATGGGTCTCTGAGGTCGATCTTGCCGGCGCACTCGGCTGTGGGTGTGGAAGTGCATGCCGTATGGCCCCGGCAACGGCATTTGAGCCCTCGCGTGCGCTATGTGGTCGACCAACTCGTCGCCTACGCGGCGAAGGGCCGATTGGATTGAATGCGTGGCTCGAAAAGCCGTGCTGGCGTCAGACGCTCCCGAAGCGACGCCGCACATCCTCGGACGCATGCCGGATGTGCAGCGACAGGCCCAGCGCCGCCATGTGGTCGCTGTTGCGGCCCAGGATGGCGTGTGCCTTGGGCAGGAAGATCGCCTCCTCGAAACTCGCATGAGCCAGGTACTCGCGCACCAGGCCGGCCACATCAGCACGATCGAGCGGAGCCAGGGCACCGTGGCGGATCATCTCGATGGCAGGCAGGAGTCGGTGGAAACTGGCCTCCAGTTGACGATGCTCGGAGGTCAGCCGTGCGATCAGTCGCTCGACCTCGTCCCGCTCCTCCCCGGCCGTCGCGCTGGCAAGCACCGCCGGAAAGAGATCATCTTCCTCTTCGCGGTGGTGCAGGACGATGACTTGCTGGAAAAATGTATCGACCTGGCCCGCGACAGCCTGCGCCTTATGCGCCGATGCGAGCAAGGCCGGCAGTTCTCCGAGGCCATTGAGCACCTGCACGATACCGGTGTGGCAATCGGCGAAGGACTGGACCGGTTCATGACCGGCGGGGATCTGGCCTGCGCTCATCGTGCAGTTCCATCAGGCGCGCCGGACCGGCCGATCAGGTCGAAGTGCTCGACCAGCGGTGGCTGCGCGAAGAATTCGCCTACCAAGCCGCGCCATTGGGCATACAAGGGCGAACCCCGGAAGGCGACCGTGTGGTCCTCGAGCGTGGCCCAGTGCAGCAGCAGCACGTAGCGCTCCGGCGATTCGATGCCATGTCGGACCTCATGCCCGAGGAAGCCCTTGGCCTGCGGGAAGACCACGTCGAAGCCCTGCTTCACGGCGCGTTCGAAGTCGGCCTGGCGGCCAGGCTGGATGCGGATATCGGCGATCTCGAGAATCATGGTGCGTCCCTGCATGGAAGGTGAGATGAAGCTCAGCGGACGAATCGATCGCCGTCCGAGCCAATGGCGACGGTCTCGCCGGTTGCCGCGAAGGTGCGGTCCACGTCCGGCGAACCGTAGACCACCAGCACGTAGGCCGGCGCATCGCCCACGTTGACGAGTTCGTGTACGACACCGGCCGAGATGAAGGTGGAATCGAAGCGGCTGCAGACTTGCTCGCGGTCTTCCAGCACGATCTTCACCCGGCCTTCCAGAACGGTGACCTGCTCTTCGGCGTTGTGGGAATGTCTCGGTGCCGGCACACCCACCGGCAGCATCGTGATGCCGGTGTGCATGGCGCGTGCCCCCACCTTCTTGCTCGCGATGAGGTAGTTGACGATGCCGTTGCCACGCGCGATCTCGGGCAAGGAGGCGAATGGAAGGAAATGCGCTTGCTTGCTCATGAGGCCCTCGTGTTCAAGCGTGGTCGGCGAGTGAACCGCGTTCAATGGATGTGGGTACCGCCATTGACGTCGAGGGTGGCACCGGTGACGAAGCCGGACAGCTCGCAGGCCAGGAAGAGACAGGCGCCGGCCGCTTCCCGCCGTGTGCCGGTGCGCTTCAGGGGGATCGCGTCGATGATGCCGCTCAGCCGATCCGCCGGCAGGCCGTCGAGCATGGGCGTGTCGATCATCGCGGGGCAGATGGCATTGGCGCGAATGCCCATAGGGCCGAACTCGCGCGCGATGCTTCTCGTCAGGCTCAGCATGCCGCCCTTGGATGCCGCGTAGTGAGGGCCGCCGACAAGTCCGCCACCGCGCTGCGCCGCGAGCGATGCGACGTTGACGATGGTGCCCGCGCGGCGTTCGACGAACACCCGCAGCACGCTCTGGCACAGGAAGAAGGCGCCCTTGAGGTTGACGTCGAACATCAGGTCCAGCTCCTGGGCGCCGATGTCCAGCAGCGGGGTCGACTTGACGATGCCTGCCGAGTTGACGAGGCAGTCGATGGTGCCGTGCAGATCGAGCACCTGGCGGACCAGTTGATCGCAGTCATCGGCCTTGCTGACGTCACAGCGCAACCCGTGGATCTCCACAGGGCGCTTGAGCTGGCTCTCGATCGACGACCGGATGCCGGCGAGCACCTGCTCGTCCATCATGAGATCGGTGACCACGACCTTCGCACCGTGTTCGACAAACAGTTCAGCCGTGGCGTAGCCGATGCTGCGCAGCGAGGCTGCACCTGCAATCACGCACACCTTGTCCTTCAATAGCATTTGCGCCTCGTTCAAGAAGATGGGGAAGTGGGTTCAGCGAGCGGCATCTCGCGCTCGATCCAGTCGATCACCGAGGCATGGCGAGGCACCCAGCCAAGCTCGCGGCGGGCACGCGCCGAACGCACGCGGCTGTTGCTGCCGAGCGAGAACCAGGCCCGCGCCTCACCCCAGCGCTGGGCGGCCAGTTCGGCCGGCAGGGATTCGATGCCCGGCAGTCCGAGCCGCCGAGCGATGGCCGCACCGATGTCGCCGAAGGAGGCCTCGCCGTTCTCGGCAAAGTAGAAGGCGCCGGCTGGTGACTTCTCGAGCGCCAGCAGGTAGAGGTCGACGACGTCATCGATGTGCACGTTCGACCAGACGTTCAGACCCGCGCCGACGATCTGCACCACGCCTTGCTGGCGGGCGTTCGTGGCAAGAAATGGAATCTGCACGCTGTCGCGCTTGAGTCCCCGGCCGACGCCGTAGATGTTGCTGGGACAGATCACCGCCGAACGCACGCCCCGCTCCGCCGCCCCGAGCACCATGAGGTCGATGTCGCGACGCGCCTGCTTCATCGGATGCACGGCCAGAGGCGTGTCCTCGTCGAACACTTGCGCCGACAGGCGTGCGCCGCGTGCGTCGTCGCCGATCACGCTGGAGCCGCTGGTGTGCAGGAGCGGCTTGCCCGATCCGGCCAGCCCTGCGATGAAGGCCTGCACCGCAGCCGGATGGTCGGCGCTGGCCGTGTTGATCACGCCGTCGGCGCCCGCGGCCTCGCGGGCGAGCAGAACGGCATCGTCCATCGAGCCCATCACGGGCTCGATGCCGGATGCGGCCAGTCGCCGGGCGGTCTCCGCGTCGCGCGTCAGGCCCCGCACGTGGTGGCCGGCGGCCAGCAAGGCGGTCGAGAGGGAGCCGCCGATGTAGCCGCCGGCGCCGGTGATGAAGAGGTTCATGGCACTCTCGGGTAGATGGGGCGCACTGTCAGAGCATGAAGGTGGAGAACCAGGGGAACATCGCGATCACGATCACACCACCCAGCAGCGCTGCGATGTAGGGCCAGATCGCGACCATGGCGTCGTCGGGCTTGGCGTCGCCGATGCGGCAGGCGACATAGAAGCCGACGCCGATCGGCGGCATCATCAAACCCACGTTCATGGCGCAGACGATCACCATGGAGTAGTGGATCTCGTGGATGCCGAGCTTCTTGGCGATCGGGAACATGATCGGCGCGAGCAGCAGCACGGCGGGCAGGCCTTCGAGCAGGCAACCGAGCACCAGGAAGACCAGGACCGTGACGCCCATGAAGGCGATCCAGCCGCCGGGCAAGGTGGTGAGCACCTGCGACATCTGCTGGACCAAGCCGCTCTGGGTGATGGCCCAGGCCATGGCGGACGCCGTGCCGAGGATCAGGAGAATCGCGCCACTGAGCGCGGCCGTCTCGACCAGCATCGAATAGACGCGCTTCCAGCCCAGCCCGCCGTAGAGCACCTGGCCGATCAGCATCGCGTAGAGGACCGCGATCGTCGACACCTCGGTAGCGGTCGCGATGCCCCCGCCCACTGCACTGCGGATCAGGAAGGGCAAGACCAGCGCGGGAGCGGCCACCAGCGCCAGTTTGCCGATCGCCTTCAGCGGCGGGCGGCGCACGCTGCTGGTGTCTTCGTGACGGGCCTTCCAGCGCGCCAGCAGGAGCAGCGACAGCAGCAGCACCATCGCGACGACGAAGCCGCTCTCGAACAGGCCGGCGATCGACACGCCAGCGACCGAGCCGAGCACGATCAGCACGATGCTCGGCGGCACGGTGTCGGCCATCGCCGCACCTGTGGCGAGCAGCGCCACCATCTCGGGTTGCTTGTTGCCGCGCCGGCGCATCTCCGGGAACAGCGCCGGAGCGACGGTCGCCATGTCGGAGACCTTGGAACCCGAGATGCCCGAGACGATGAACAGCGAACCCAGCAGCACGTAGGACATGCCGGCCTTGACGTGTCCGATCAGCGACGCCAGCAGATCGACGATTGCCTTGCCCATGCCGGTGGCATCGAGCACGCAGCCCAGCAGCACGAAGATCGGCACCGAGACGAGCACCATGTTGGCCATGCCCTCGTCGATGCGCCCGACGATGACGATCAGCGGCACGTTGCTGGAGAAAGCGAGGAAGCTCATCACGCCGCAGCCGAAGCAGAAGGCGATGGGTACCCCGGCGAACAGGCACAGCGCGACCACGCCGGTCAGGAAAATGACGATGTTGAACAGGCCCAGTTGCATGAACTGCGGCGACAACCAAAGGCACAGGCCGACGAAGGCACCGACCCCCAGGATGGCCGTCGCGAGCGCTGCCTTGGGGACCGTGCGGACCGAGTAGATGGCGACGACGGCCAGCATCAGCACGAGTCCGACGGCAATCGCCGCCACACGCAAGCCACCCGGAATGCCGAGTGCCGGCGTTTCCACGATCCACTCGACCTCCACATGCTCGATGGCCGGTCCGATCAGTCCCATCAGGAACGTGGCCATCGCGACCAGGGCGAAGGCGTGTACATACTCCCTCAGCCGAGGTGACATCCGGTCCACGAACATCGACAGGCGAAGGTGCTCGTTGCGATGCATGGCCAGCACGGCGCCCAGCATCGCCACCCAGATGAACGCGAACGAGACGATCTCGTCGATCCAGGTGATCGGTCGCCCGAATGCGTAGCGGGCCACCACGCCGCCAAACAGCATCGCGACGATGGCCGCCATCAGCAGCGCAGTGACAAGTTCGATCGGCGCGATCCAGCGGGCAAGCGCACGGTTGAACGCCGCCACGCCAGGCGGCGGGGCCGCGGTCTCGTCGGGATCGACCGGGGTACTGGAGAGGGCGTGCGACATGGCGGCGTGCTGGGTGGCGTGTGGAAGATCAGACCAACTTGCCGCTGTACTTCTCGAGCAGGGCCCAGGCTTCCGGGCCGAACTTCTTCTGCCACTCGACGTAGAAGCCGGACTTCGCCAGCACCTGGCGGAAGGGCCTGACGTCGACCTTGTTGAACTGCATGCCCAAGCCCTTGAGTTTGGTCTCCAGCGAGACCGTCAGCGCATCGTGAGCCGCGCGCTGCTTGAGCGCGTGGGCGTCGAAGTTGCGCGTGGCCAGTGCCCGCAGGTCCTCGGGCATCGCGTTCCAGATGCGCTTGTTGCCGACCAGGGTGAAGCAGTCCCACATGTGCGAGGTGTACGAGCAGTACTTCTGCACCTCGTAGAGCTTGCTCGCGTCGATGGTCGGCAGCGAATTTTCCTGGCCGTCCACGACCTTGGTCTGCAGGGCGGTGTAGAGCTCGCCGATCGGCACGGTGGCCGGTGAGGCGTCCAGGCCCTTGAACAAGGATGTCAGGATCTGGCTGGCCGGCACCCGGATCTTCATGCCGACCAGATCCTTCGGCTCGACGATGGGCTTGGACGCCGTCGTGGTCTGGCGGAAACCGTGGTCGAACACCTTGCCCACCGGCACGAGGTTGATCTTGTCGAACGCAGTGCGGATGTGGGCGCCGAGGTCGCCGTCCATCGCCTTCCAGACCGTCGCGTAGTCGGGGAAGGCGAACGCGATCGTGTTGATCGAGGTGACCGGCACCAGGTTGCCCCAGATCGTGCCGGCGGTGCAGACGAAATCGATCGCACCGGAGCGCACCTGCGAGACCGTGTCGGTGTCGCTGCCGAGCTGGCCGTTGGGATAGACGTCGATCGTCAGGCGCCCGCCGCTCTCCTTCAGGATATCGGCGCAGGCGGCCTTCAGCGCCGCGCTGGTCGGGTGACTCTCGGGGAGCGAGATGGCAATCTTCAGGTGGAACTTGCCGGCGGCCTGGGCGAGTACCGCGCCCGGAGCGAGCGTGCTTGCAGCCACGGCCGCCAGCTTCTTGAGGACATCACGTCGGCGGCTTCCATCGGCTGGCGCCGCGTTCGCGTGAGTGGTCTGGGAATCTTGCATGGCTTGTCTCCTCTTGTGTCGTTGACGCGTGTTCAGAACACGCCGGGCTGGTGCACTTCGATCACCTGGCCATCCGGGTCCTGCAGAAAGACCTGATACCAGCCGGGAATGGCCCAGCAGCCGTAGTCCGAATAGCGGATGCCCAGCTGATCGCACTTGCGCATGAATCCCTTGATGTCATCGGTGCGGAAGCAGAAGTGACCGTGGCCCATCGGATTGACGAACTGCTTCATCTTGAAGCCGGTGTCGAGGTCGCGTTCGGCCCAATGGAACTCGATGGCACCGTCGGTCAGGAAGTCGACATTGCCGGTGTAGGCGCGATCCTGCCGAACCCCGCTCACGACCGTGTGCTCCTTGTCGCTGATCGTGCCGAGCTCGAACAAGGTCTTGTAGAACTTGGTCAGCCTGGGCAAGTTGTCCGTGCAGAGATTCATGTGATGAAACTTGAAGTTCATGCTGATCCTTGGTGGGTGAAGGAAGGTGACGAGAGCAAAGGGTGGCCGTGGGTCAAGTAACGGCGACAGCGATGCACACAGGGGACGGTGCAGAGACTCATTGACTGGAAGTGACGATGCGAATGATGCATACGTGAAATAAAGAATGCACCAGTGAAAACCAGTAGAGGTCATTTTTGCTATTCCATGTGACGATCTGGCGGAATAGACTTCATTGGTGCAACAAAGGATTTACCTATGAGCAAAAGCGAACTCATTGCCGAGGCGCAGTCCAACCCCGACATCACCGGCGTCACGTCCCCCGTGGTGCGGGAGGAAGCCTGCTCGTTGGCCACCGTGCGCCGGGTCGCCGCCATGCTCGACCTGGAGCCCGACGACCTGTCGCTTGGGCAGGCCCTGCCACGGGGCTGGCACTTCATGCTCCTGGCGGCCGACACGCGGCGATCGAGCCTGCGCAGCGACGGTTTTCCGGGGCTGGGCGTGCCCATGCCGGACCTGGGCCTGCCCCGGCTGATGCTGGGCGGCCGCACGGTCTCGTTCCACCAGGACATCCCGATCGGCGCACGCGTGATGCGCAGCAGCGCCGTGCGCAGCATCGTGAACAAGACGACGGCGTCCGGGCCGATGGCGGTGGTGACGCTGGTCCATGAGTTGCGCATCGACGCGCAACCGGAGCCGGCGATCGTCGAGACACAGACCTATCTGCTGCTGCCTGCCCGCGCGGCGGGCAGCGGCGCACCATCGCCGGCAGTGGCGCCGGCCGCGCCGATCCAGGCGACACACATGAAGACGGTCGTGCCCGACGACACGCTGCTGTTCCAGTACTCGGCCCTGGGCTTCAACTCGCACCGCATCCACGTCGACCGCGAGCACGCGCGCCAGGTCGAAGGCTTCCCGGACCTGGTGGTCAACGGCGGGCTGTCGACGCTGCTGCTCACGGAGTTCCTGCGCCAGGACCTGGGCGTGACACCGGTCTCCCTGTCGGCACGCCATGTCGCGCCGCTCTACTGCCATCGACCCGTCACGCTGAGCGCCGACCCGGTTGACGGGCGGTGGCTCCTGAAGGCCCATGACGATCAGCATCGGCTGGCCGTCGAACTGGAGGTGAAAGTCTGATGGCCTTCGAACCGTTGAAGGGCGTTCGCGTCCTCGATCTGACCAGTGTCGTGGTCGGCCCGGTCTGTACCTGGCGTCTGAGCCAATACGGCGCCGAGATCGTGAAGCTGGAAAGCCCGGAGGGCGACCTGATGCGCGGGCTCGGCGGCCTGTCGCCGACCGGGCAGCACTCCGGCACCTACCTGCATTTCAACCGCGGCAAGCGCAACATCTGCCTCGACCTGAAGAAGGCCGACGCCCGGCAGGCGCTGGATCGCCTGATTGCATCGGCCGACGTGATCGTCGCCAACATGCGCCCGCAGGCGCTGGAACGCCTGGGCATCGACTCGGCCACCGTCCGAGCACGCCACCCCGACAAGATCTACTGCCTGATCACTGGCTACGGCACCGACGGCCCCTACGCCGGCCAGCCGACGTACGACAGCGTGGTGCAGGCCGCCGCCGGGATGGCCGGACTGACGATCGCCCGCGACGGCGAGCCGCGGTATGTCCCGATGCTGGTCTGCGACCACGTGTCTGGCGAGATCGCGGCAGGAGCGGTTCTCGCGGCCGTTCTGCAGCGACAGGCGAACGGCCAAGGATGCGCCATCGAGATCCCGATGTTCGAGACGATGGCCGCCTTCGTCCTGCAGGAGCACCTTGCGCAGCACAGCTTCGATCCGCCGGTCGGCCCGCCGGGCGACCTGCGGCTGCTGAACCCGCACAACAAGCCGGTCAAGACTGCGGACGGCTGGATCGCCTTCACGGTCAACACCGACCCGCAAGTCCGGGCCCTCCTGATCGCCACCGACCGCCAGCACCTGCTCGACGACGCCCGCTTCGCGACCGTTGCAGCACGAGCCCGCAACGTGGCCCAGTGGTTCGAGATCCGCGGCGCACCGCTGCCGAATCGAACCACCGCCGAATGGCTGGAGATCCTGCGTGCGGCGGACATCGCCGCCCAGCATTGCCACACGCTGGAGACGCTTCCGCGCGATCCCCACCTGCAAGCGGTGGGGCTGATCCGCTACGAGGCGCACCCGACCGAGGGCCGGACGGCCGCCATCCGCTCCACGGTCCGCTTCGACGAGGCCTACCCGCCGCTGGGTGAGCCGGCCCGGCCCCGTGGCCTGGACACGCTCGCCGTGCTCGGCGAGCTGGGCTATGCGGCCGACCAGATCGAGACGCTGCTCTCGACGGGGGCGGCGCTCGTTCCCGCCCCGCCCACGCCACCCGCTGCGGGCGGCTGAGATGCGCATTGCGGGCCCGCAACGGGCAGGCATCCGCCGCGCTTCAGATCCCGCGAAACGACATCGGAACACCTTCTGACCAAGCCACAACGGCATCACCACAAGGAGACATTCATGGGTACGAGACTGGCAGGAAAAGTCGCTGTCATCACGGGCGGTGGCGGGGGCATCGGTTCGGCCGCCGGAAGGATCTTCTGTGCGGAGGGCGCACGCGTGGCCCTGGTTGATCAGAGCGAAGACGCGGTCATGAGCGCCGTGCATGACATACGGCAAGCCATCCCCGGCGCGGAGGTTCACGGCTTCGTGGCAGACCTGGGCGTGGAGGCCGAAGCCGACCGCGTGATCGGCGAGGTGGTCGCGCGCCTGGGCGCGGTGGACGTCCTGGTGAACAACGTCGGCATCCGGCGCTACGAGGCCGTGGCCGATGCGCCGTGGGAGGCGTGGGACGCGATCATCCGCGTCAACTTGCTCAGCTTCGTCTCGATGACGCGGGCAGCCCTGCCCCACCTGCGCAAGTCGGGCCGCGGCAGCATCGTCAACACCTCGTCGACCTATGCCGTGTACGGCCGCAAGGGCATGGGCGCCTACGACGCCACCAAGGCCGGCGTGCTGGCTCTGACGCGCACGCTCGCCTTCGAGGAAGGCGCGCATGGCGTGCGCGCCAACGCGATCTGCCCGGGCTTCACGCGCACGCCCTTCCACGTCAAGCGGCTCGGCGCCGCGGCCGTCGAGGAACTGGTTCCCCCATGCGTCATGAAGCGGTGGGCCGAGCCCGCAGAGCTGGCCTATCCGATGCTCTGGCTCGCCTCGGACGAAGCGTCCTACGTCACGGGGGCGACCTTCATGATCGACGGCGGGCTGCCGGCCTGAGCCCGTCGTGCCCCAACATAATTCACCCGTAGCGAAGTGCCCGCCATCGTCGGCGGGTGGCAGCTCGGTTGGAGCGTTGAGATGAACTTGGACTTGAACGAAACGACGCCCGTGGTGGATGCCGAAAGCCGGGCCTACTCGGCGCCCGCGCTGGAGAAGGGCCTGGACATCCTCGAGACCCTGTGCCGCAGCGAGCACCCGATGTCGCAGAAGGACATTGCGCAGGTGCTAGGCCGCAGCGTGGGCGAGATTTACCGGATGATGGCCTGCTTGGTGAATCGGAACTACGTCACCCTGGTCGACGAGAACAACTACGGCATCACGACCAAGCTGTTCGAGCTGTCCCATGTCAACCCGCCGACTCATCGCCTGCTGTTCGAGGCCGCGCCGGTCATGCAGCGGCTGGCCAGCGAACTCGACCAGTCTTGCCACCTGACCGTGTACGGCCAAGGCAAGCAGGTGGTGCTGTGCAAGGTCGACACGCCCAGCGGCATGGGCTTTGCGGTGCGTGCGGGTGCGGAGCTCGACGTGCTGATCTCGGCCTCCGGGCGCGTGCTGCTCGCATTCCAGGATGAGGAGACGCGCAAGCTGCGCATCGAGGAATCGCTGCAACGACGTCCCGAACAGGCCGACCTGCAGATCGAGAGCATCCTGGACAAGATCCGGGTCGCAGGCTTCGAGTCGATCCCCAGCGTGCAGGTGCGCGGGCTGTGGGCGGTGAGCTTCCCGATCCTGGACACCCAGGGCCGCGCCATCGCCGCGCTGACGGTGCCCTACGCCGAACGCATGGACCAGACCCAGCGCAAGTCGATTCCCGAAGTGACCGACGCACTCGGCGCGGCGGCTCGCAACCTGTCCAAGCGGGTGGGCGGCATGGTGTCGTCCAGCGGACTGAATGCCACCGAGCGCGAGAGCGTCCAGCGGCGCTCGGCCAAGGGCGCCGGGCGCTGAACGATGGCGTTCCTGGCGCTGCTCCACTCGCAACCTGCGCGACCGGCGCCTGCCTACTGGCAGCCGTAGCTGCTCGCCGCCGTCACCGGCCCGCTGCCGGCGTAGAGCACTTTCTGCGGATAAGACGCACAGCGGCATCGAGACCGAGCCATCCGACGACGACACGTTGACGGCCCCACAACGGGCCGCCGGGTTATCTGTCGCCTTTTTCTGGCCGAGCGTCGATCGCGTTCCGGTGATCGCCTGGATATCTCACTGATTCGAACGGTCGTTCTATTGCACCCAGATTGAAAAATCTCTCAGGGTCTGTCGCTCATAGTCCCGCCTACGCCCGGATTCTCTCTCGTCAACCCTTAGGGTTAACACCGTTTTCAGTCACCACGGGAGCCCCTAACATCAAAATGTTATCGATAACATTCAGACGACAGCAACCATGAAAGCATGTTGATGTCTGACGCTATTTCATTATCTGAACGTTGAAAGTTCGTATGGAAGACTACGCCAGCCGGCAAAGAAAGCCGACCAAGCACCTGATCGGTCTTGGACTGGTGGTGGTATTGCATGTCGCCCTGCTCTGGGCGATCAATTCGGGATTGGCCAGGGCTTTTGTCAAGAAGATCAAGGGCCCGGTGGAAGCCGTCATGCTTGAGGAGGCAAAACCGGACATACCCCCGCCGCCGCCGCCACCACCGCCGCCGAAGAATGCGCCACCTCCGCCGCCACCACCGGCCTATGTTCCACCGGTCGAGGTCCAGGTGACGCAGGCACCGGCTGCCAACGCGATTGCCGCGGTCACGAGCGCGCCGCCGAAGGTCGAGCCGCCGCCGGCCCCGCCACCTCCGCCCGCCCCGCCGCCGCCGCCGGCCCCTCCGCCGGCTGAACCGGTACGCACGCCTGCCGTGGTGAACGCGTCGGGTTGCGAGAAGCCGGAATATCCGAGCGCCTCGCGCCGTCTCGAGGAAGAAGGCACCGTGAGTTTGCGATTCCTGGTCGGCGTCGACGGCAAGGTCATCCAGGCCGAGGTCGAGAAGAGTTCCGGATTCAAGCGGCTCGATGAAGCGGCCAGATCAGGTCTGTCTCGCTGCACCTTCAAGTCTGCCACCGTCGACGGCAAACCCGAACAGGGTTGGGCAAACATGAAATACACCTGGCGACTCGAATAAGCCGTTCCGGCGCGTCATGGCGCGCCGACCTGTCTCGTCGAAAATATCCGAATAATTTCGTTCAATCTCGAATGGAGCTACACATCATGACCATCAATAACATCGGCTCGGCCGCCAGAAACTGGCTGGCGCTCGCCTGCGCCGGCCTGACCAGCATCGCCGCAACTGCCCAGGAAACCGCCATCAACGCAGCCAGCGCCGCCACCGGCGCCGCCGTGGCAGTTTCCGAAGAAAACCCCTACGGCCTCAGCGCGCTCTGGGCCCAAGGTGATTTCGTAGCCAAGACAACCCTGCTGATCCTGGTGGTCATGAGCATGGCCTCCTGGTATGTGATATTCACCAAGCTGGTCGAACAATCGAAACTCAACAAGCAGGCCGCCGCCGCCCGGAGCAACTTTTGGGAGGCCGATACGGTCGAAATCGGGAAGGACAAACTCGCCGCCGGCAGCGCCTTCCGATACATCGCTGAGAAGGGGCTAGATGGCGCCTCCAAGCACACCGGTCTTCTCGGCGCGGTCGACTTCAATGAATGGGTGACGATGAGCCTCCAGCGGGCCATCAACAATGTCCAGAGCCGGATGCAGGACGGTCTGGCCGTGCTCGCGACCGTCGGCTCGACGGCCCCCTTCGTCGGCCTGTTCGGCACGGTCTGGGGCATCTACCACGCGCTGGTGAAGATCGGCATGTCCGGTCAGGCGTCGATCGACAAGGTGGCCGGCCCCGTCGGCGAGTCGCTGATCATGACCGCCATCGGCTTGGCCGTCGCCGTGCCGGCGGTGCTGGGCTACAACTGGCTGGTGCGTCGCAACAAGGCCGTCATGGAAGAGGTCAACGCCTTCGGCTCCGACCTGCACGCCGTCTTGTTGGGTCAGGCGAAGAAGTGATCAAACCTCGGTCGGATGCCGCACGAGCGGCGTCCGGATGCGCTGGACTGCTGGGGAACACAAGATGGCCATGAACATCGGCGAAGCCGACGACGAGATGATAGGCACGATCAACACGACGCCGCTGGTCGACGTCATGCTGGTCCTCCTGATCATCTTCCTGATCACCATTCCCGTCGTGACGACGTCGGTGAAGGTCGACCTGCCGAAGGAACGCAACACGATCCGGGAAACCAAGCCGGAAAACGTGATCGTGTCGGTCGACAGCCAGGGCCGGATCTTCCTGTACGACACGCCGATCAAGAACGGCAACGAGTTGCAGGAACGGATGAAGAAGTTTGCGGCCATGAAACCGCAACCCGAAGTCCAGATCCGCGGCGACCTCAAGAGCGACTTCGAGTCGGTCGGACGCGTGATGTACGCGATACAGCGCACCGGCATCGTCAAGGTCAGTTTCATCACCGAACCGAGCTGAAGGCACGCACATGGCCATGAACATCGGCAGTCACCAGAGCGGTGAGCTAGAAGTGATCGCAGACATGAACACGACGCCGCTCATCGACGTCATGCTCGTGCTGTTGATCATGCTGATCATCACGATTCCGGCGCAGCTGCACGCCGTCAACCTCGACATTCCATTGCCCACGAATGCGCCCAAGACGGTGGAACCCTTCGTCGTGCGCATCGACGTCGACGAATCGAGCGTGATCTCCTGGAACGGCGAACCACTGCCCGACCGCAACGCGCTCGAATTGAAGCTGTCCGAGTCGGCGCGGATGCAGCCGCAGCCCGAGCTTCACATCCGCTCCAAGGGCAAGGCCAAGTACGAGGCAGTCGCCACCGTGCTCGCTTCGGCCCAGCGCAACGGCCTGAACAAGTTGGGCATCGTCGGCACCGAGCAATTCGCCAACTGAGCCATTCGCATGAATCACGCGCGTGCACTCATCCAGGCGGTCGCCGTCGCGGCCGTCCTGTGGACCACATTGCCGACGCATGCGCAGGTTGCACTGCGCGCCGAAGTGGCCAAGCCCCTGCAGGCGGCCCAGGAGCTGATCAAGTCAGGCAATCCGTCGGGCGCGCTGGCGCAGGCTGCAGCGGCGCGCAACATTGCCAACCTCAGCGAGCTCGAACGCGCCACGGTCGAGCGTGTCGCAGCGACCGCCGCACTTCATGCCAAGGACAACGCCAGCGCCATCGAGGCGCTCGGCTACCTGTCGGTCGATGCGTCCGTGCCGGCGGCCGAACGGCTGACGTTCCAGGAAATCCTCATCGGCCTGCAGCGCGCCCAGGGCGATCTGGCCGGTCTGACACGCACCACCCGCCTCTACCTCGACCAGGGTGGCCGCAAGGCCGGCACGCGCGCGCTCTACCTGCAAGCGCTGTCCGCCCAGAAGCGGCACGCAGACATCGTCGATTACCTCAAGCCCCTGCTGGCCGACGATCGAAACGTCACGCTGTCGGAACCCGAGGCCACCGCCCTGGCCGTGGCGCAACAATCGCTCGGCAACAACGCCGGTTATTACGACGCGCTCAAGCGTCTGGTGATCAGCGCACCGGCCAACAAGGACTACTGGCGCGAACTGCTGGCGCAGTTAAGGGAACAGCCCGCCTTCGACCCGCGCCATGAACTCGACGTCGTCCGGCTGATGGCACACCGCCAGCTGCTGAGCGGCGCCGAGGCCCATGTCCAGCACGCGCAGCTTGCGCTGAAGGCCGGCTATCCGCTGGAGGCCGCACGCGCGCTCGATGCCGGTGAGGCGGCCCGGGCCTTCGTCTCGGCAGCCGATCGGCTGACCCTCGACAAGCTGCGCCAGACGGTCCAGAACAAGGTGGCCGAGGACGCGGCGCAGATCAAGGCGCTCGAAGCCGCGACCTCGGCACCACAGCGGGCCGAGCTGGCCGAGATCCTCCACTCGAAGGGCGACCATGCCGCCGCCGTGCCGCTGTACCGGCAGGCCTTGCAGGGCACCGGTCTGCGCCGGGAAGACGAGTTGCGCCTGCACCTGGTCGTGTCACTCGCCCTGTCGGGCCGGCCCCAGGAGGCCCGCGAAGCCCTGGCGTCGATCAAGCCCGGAAGCACCGCACGCGAGCTCGGCGGTCTGTGGACCACGCCGAACTGAACCGCACGACCCACCGCCCGGAACACCCATGGACTTCACCGCCACCAACGTGGACAACCCCTATCCCGCGATCGATGAAGTGCGACTGGGCAACGTGCCCGACGCACCCGTCGACCAGTGGACCGAATTCGGTGGCGACCGGGTCGTCCGCAATGTCCGGCAAGCCACCTTGATCGCCTTCCATCCCCCCGCTGGCGTGGCCGCGCGCGGTGAGGCGGTGATCGTGGCGCCGGGCGGCGGCATGCTGGTGCTGGCCATGGCACATGAAGGGTTTGACGTGGCCCGCCACCTCGCGAGCCTGGGCTATCGGGCCTATGTCCTGAAGTACCGCGTCCAGCCGACCCGACCGGATGCCGAAGGGTTCGCGCAGGAGTGCCAGGCCTTCTATCAGGACAAGATGTCGCGCGGCTTCGGCAAGGCCGAGGCCCATCTGGAGACCGGCCCCGCCGTCGATGACCTGATCGCCGCGGTCGACTGGATCCGCGCGCACGAGGCACCGTCCACCGGCAAGGTCCACGTCGTCGGTTTCTCCGCGGGCGCCAAGGTCTGCATCGATGCACTGGACCGGTTCGAGTACCGCCCGGCCCTGGCTTCGGCAGGACTGATCTATTTCAGCCTGGACGATCCCCGGCTGACCACGTCGCACCTGCCGCCGCTGTTTTCGGTGATGGCCAATGATGACCCCTTGTTCTCACGCAGCGGATTCGGGCTGCTGCAGACATGGCAAGACGCCGGTCGACCGCTTGAATTCCATCTGTTCAAGGCGGGCGGCCACGGTTTCGGCAATCGGCAGCAAGGCACGACCTCCGACCAATGGCTGTCGCTGTATGTGGCCTGGCTCGATTCCGGAATCTGAACCATGAGCTTCGCCCCAACTATGAACGAATTCAGGACCGGCCGCTGCACCTTGCGCTACGTGAAGGCCGGCCGCGGCGACGAGACCCTTCTGCTGATCCACGGGCTGGGCTGCTCGTCGCTGGAATGGTCCGAGAACATCGAGCCATTGGCTCGCCGGATGACGGTCATCGCGGTCGACCTGGTCGGATTCGGCAGCAGCGACAAGCCGACGGACTTCGACTACACCGCGCGCAGCCAGGCCCGGCAACTGCTCGCCTTGATGGACGGGCTGCACATCGATGGCTTTCACGTCGCGGGCAACTCGTTTGGCGGCAAGGTCGCCATCGAACTGACCGACCTGGCCGCGCATCGCATCAAGACGCTGACGCTGGTCGATTCGGCGGGCGCGGGTCGCGAGGCCCCCAAGCCCATGCGGATCAGCACCTTGCCACTGCTCTGGCGATTCATGCGCAAGCCGACCTACGAGGAGTTCCGGCAAGGCTGGCAGGCCGCGTTCCACGATTCCGGGAAACTCACCGAGGATCGCGTGCGACAGAAGTTCGCTGATGCGCAATCGCCGCAAGCCCAGCGCAGCCACCGCCAGACGGTCCTGGCCATGATGAACATCTGGGGTTTCCGCAAGGCCGACCTCGAATCCCTGGAGAGAAAGACCCGGGCCATCCGCTGCCGGACCCTGATCGTCTGGGGTCGCCAGGATCTGTTCCTGCCAGTGAGCCACGCCGAGGTCTTCAAGGAACGCATCGCGGGCGCCACCCTGGAGATTTTCGATGAATGTGGACATGCCCCGCAGATCGAGCAGGCCGAGATTTTCAACCCGTTGCTGGAAAAGTTCTTTTTTGCCACTTCAGGGTAATTATCCGCTCGTTTTCCCGAGGCCGTGCAAAACGGCCACAAAACATTCTGCCGCGCCCGGGATAACACCAATGCCAGGACCTTTTGGGTGTCCTAGCATAATCACATGTTATCGTTAACATATTGGTTGACGTGACATGTCATGAATAATTTCTGACCCATATGGAGACAACGATGATGATTTTCCAGAAGCGACCGTTGGTGGTCGCGGTGCTGGGTGCTCTGGCGGCCCAGGCGTCTTTTGTCGCGAATGCCCAGAATACCGATGCCTCGACCCAGGATGCCGAAGTCGTGGTGACCGCCAACAAGGTCACCCAATCTGCACTGAAGGTTGGCGCATCCCTTTCGGCGGTGAGTTCCGACGACATCCGTGAAAAGGGCGTGACCGACGCCAAGGCGCTGACGGACCTGATGCCCAACACGCAGATCAGCCAGGCCGGCAACAGCAGCGTGGTGGTCAACATCCGCGGCATCGAGAACACCAACACCACCGCCCTGGGCGAGCCGGCTGCGGCCTTTCACATCGACGGCATCTATCTGGGAAGAATGTCGGGCGCGGGTTCCGCGTTCTTCGACATCGAACGCGTCGAGGTTCTGCGCGGCCCACAGGGCACGCTGTATGGCCGCAACGCCAATGCCGGCGTCGTCAACGTCATCACCAAGGCCCCGACCAACAAGCGCGAAGGTTTCGTCTCGGTCGACGTGGGTAATCTCGGCCAGAAACGTGTCGACGGTGCCTATAACCTGCCGGTCAATGATTCGCTGGCACTGCGCGCGGCATTTTCGACCAACCGCCGGGATGGTTATTCTGAAACGAAGACCGCCACCAACGGTTTCACCCAAAACCAGGACAGCGTCCACACCGATTCGTTCCGACTGCAGGGTTTGCTGAAAATCTCGCCGCAGACCAGTCTGAATGTCTCGTACGACCAGAGCACCAACAAGACCACCGGCCCGAACTATTACAACCTGACCGCCGGCATTCCCGACAAGCTGGTTGATACGGGCGTCCTGATCCAGGGCAAGTTCAACGACAAGGCCAGCGGTTTCAAGACCGAGCTGAAATCCGACCTTGGTTTTGCCAACCTGACCTACATCTACGGCCAGCGCAACACCAAGAACAAGGAAGACTACGCAACCGGACCGCTGATCCTGCTGACCAAGTTCACTTTCGAACAGAATTCGCACGAGATCCGACTGTCCTCGAACGACACCGCCTCACCCCTGCAGTGGGTGGCCGGCTACTTCCAGTACAAGGAAACCGGCAAGGACGGCCAGCTCGACGGCAACGCACCGTTCTACCTCTTCGGCCCCGCCCCCGGACCGGCCCCGTTCGGTCCTGACCAGTGCGGTGGTTTTGCTGCCTGTTATCCCGGCCTGCAGTTCCAGGATTACCTGATCCAGAACGATTCCAAGGCGTTGTTCGGCCAAGCGACCTACAGCCTGAACGATACCTCCCGCGTGATCGTCGGCGCCCGCCACACGGCCGACGAAAAATCCCGCAACAGCCAGCAGGTGCTGTCGTTCAGCGGCGTCGACTACAACACGGCGACGCCGGGCAACGCGGCGACGCCCCTCTTTGGCGATGCCTCGTGGCGCAGCTCAACCTACAAGCTGGGCTATGAACTCGACATCTCGGCCACGAAGATGCTCTACACCAGCATCTCGACCGGTTTCAAGTCGGGCGGCTTCAACGACGGCGATACCCGCGCCGATCCCAGCCTGATCTACGCGCCGGAGAAGATCACCGCCTATGAAGCGGGTCTCAATGGCAAGTTCTTCGACAACGCCCTGCAACTCACGTCATCGGTCTTCCATTACGACTACAGCGACATGCAGAAGTCGGGCATCGTCAACGGACAGAGCAAGACGACCAACACCGGCAAGGCGACTGTGGACGGCGTCGAGGTCTCCGCGCGCTACCGAGTGAGCAGCGCGGGCCGGATCGACACCGCCCTGGGACTGCTCGAGGCGAAGTACAAGAACTACACCACGCCGAACGGCACCGACTATGCGGGCAAGAAGCTCGACAAGACGCCCACGGTCACGCTGAACGTCGGATACACGCACAACTGGAACCTCGAATCGGGCGCACGCCTGACCGGCTACCTGGGCACCAAGTACTCGGCGTCCTACGTGACGACCGATACCGGTGACGTTGCTGTCGCTCCGACCCAGTTCACGCAGAAGGCGTACACGAAGTCGAGCGCTTCGCTGACCTGGGCCGCCGAGGACGATTCCATGGACGTCCAGTTCTACGTGCGCAACATCGAGAACAAGTCGCAGCTGATGGGCTCGGTGGCGTTCTTCGGTGCGAACTACGGCTACATGAGCGAGCCGCGCACGCTGGGCGCCCGCGCCACGTTCCGCTTCTGACGCACGCCGGACGGGGCCTGGTTCGCCAGGCCCCGTCCTCGTCCGCCCACCTGGTGATCGAACCAAACAATATGAAAGACATCCTGCGCCAGGCGCCATTCGATCTGGACGAGGAACAGGTCGAGTGGGTCTGCAACACCATCGACGGCCTGACGCTGCGAGAGAAGATCGGGCAGCTGATCAACCTCCAGATCCTGCCCGGTGACGAAGAGGCGATCGAGCTGGTCGAGCGGCACCAGCTCGGCGCGGTCACCGTCATCAATTTCTCGGATCCCGATGCCTGTCGCAGCGTCATCGACGCGGCACGCAAGGCCTCGCGCATCCGTCCGCTGGTATCGGCCGACCTCGAAGGCGGCGTCACCAGCGGGCACTTGACGACCACGTTCCCGAATCAGCTCGGCTGTGCCGCCGCCGCCTGCCTGGATACCTATGGCGAGGCTCTGCGGATGCTGTCGGCGGAACTCGCCTCGCTGGGCGTGAACTGGACCTTCTCGCCGGTCCTGGACGTCAACCAGAAATTCCAGAGCGCGATCGTCGGAACCCGCTCCTACGGCAGCAATCCGGACCTGATCGCGCAGTTGGCCGGACTGCACATCCAGGTCTTCCAGGACCACGGCATCGCCACCACCGCCAAGCACTGGCCCGGCGAGGGTTTCGACGACCGGGACCAGCACCTCGTCACGACCATCAACCCGATGACGGTCGAGGAATGGACGGCGGTGTTCGGGCAGTTGTATGCCCGCGCCATCGACGCGGGCGTGCTGTCGGTCATGTCGGCGCACATCGCGTTTCCGGACTATCTGCGTCGCGCCGGTCTGTCGTCGATCGAGCTCTATCGACCGGCCTCGATCTCGCGGCACCTGAACCAGACGCTGCTGCGCGAGCAGCTGCAGTTCAACGGTCTGATCGTCTCCGACGCCACGCTGATGGGCGGCCTCGAAAGCTGGGGCAGCCGCCGGCAATGGTTGCCCGAGGTGATCGAGAACGGCTGCGACATGATCCTGTTCTCGCCGTCGGTCGACACCGACATCGAGACCTTGCTGGAAGCCGCCGGCAGCGGCGCGCTCAGCCAGCAGCGCATCGACGCGGCACTGGCGCGCGTGCTGGGACTCAAGGCCCGCATGAACCTGCACCGTGCCGAGGCCGCAGCGCCAGTCGACGCCGGCCTGATCGGCTCGCCGGCCCACAAGGCGGTGATGGCGCGTCTGTCGGACCTGTCGCCCACCCTCGTCAAGGACGTGCACGGCATCGTGCCGCTGGACCACAAGGTCCGCAAGATCCTGATGTTCAAGGAGGAAAACGTCCATCCGCTGGGCGGCGATGAATCGTTCCGCATCCAGCTGGATCGGCTTCTCGCGGCCGAAGGTTTCGAGGTCCATGTCTTCGACCCGCAGACCGACGACCTGAGCATCTGCAAGGCACACGACCTGATCCTCTACGTGTTCGCGCAGGAATCGCAGCTCATGAAGTCGAGGCTCTTCATCGACTGGGCCCGGCTGCACGGCGGCACGATGCCCGGCATGTCACGGCTCTGGTGGGACACGCCCACCGTCTTCATCTCCTTCGGGCATCCGTACTACCTGTACGACGCGCCGCGGGTTCCCTGCCTGATCAACGCCTACACGCCGACGCCCGACATCCAGCGGGCCGTCGTCGACAAGTTGCTGGGACGCAGCCGTTTCACGGGCAAGAGTCCGGTCGACGCGTTCTGCGGCCTGGCTGACGCGCACTTCTGAAAGACATCCATGACGACCCTCACCTCGCCCGCCCACGCCAGCTCGCCTCATGCCTCCTGGGCGCTGATCTTCACCATCGTGCTGGCCTACTGGGCCCTGACGATGGCCCTGCTGACGCCGCCGATGATGACCATCGCGCTGCGGGTCGCCGAGATCGCGCCGCAGAACAAGGAAAGCACCCTGGGCCTGCTGCTGGGCATCGGCGCGATCGTGGCGATCTTCGCCAACCCGGTCGCCGGCTATTTCAGCGATCGCACCGTGACCCGATTCGGCCGGCGCAAGTCCTGGATGGTCGCCGGCGGCCTGATCGGCTTCTTCGGCCTGTGGCTGATCTCCATCGGCGGGGTCAACACGATGATCGTCGGCTGGTGCCTGACTCAGCTCGGCATGAACGCCGTGGCCGCCGCCCTGATGGCCCTGCTGCCCGACCAGATCCCCGAAGGTCAGCGCGGCATGGTCAGCGGCGCGATCGGCATGTGCGTGCCAGCGGGCATCATTTCCGGCTTCGCCCTCGTCAACGCGGCGCAGGGCCATGCGCAGCTGATGTTCCTGCTCGCGCCGGCCATCCTGCTGGTGACGATCGCGATGCTGTGCATGTCCTATACCGACAAGGTCACCGATCCGGCAACCGTCGCGCCCTTCAGCCTGGGCCAGATGCTGCGGGATTTCGCGTTCAACCCGATGGCCTTTCCCGACTTCACCTGGGCTTTCCTGAGCCGCCTGTTCTTCTTCTTCGCGTTGGCGACTTTCCTGGGTTATCAGGTGTTTTTCCTGATGGACCGCCTGGGCTACAGCGCCGCTGAAGTGCCCGGCATCATGGTGAAGGTCAACCTGATCGCCTCGGCCATCCAGATCGCGAGCAGTTTCCTGTCCGGCTGGCTGTCGGACATCATCGGCCGGCGCAAGATCTTCATCTGGACCTCGGCGGTGCTCTACGGTGTCGGCCTGCTGATCATCGCCCGGGCGACGAACTACGACGCCTTCCTGCTGGGCGCCTGCGTCATGAGCCTGTCCTTCGGCGTGTACTTCGCGGTGGACGTCGCGCTGGTCACCGAAGTCCTGCCGGACGCGAAGAACAACGCGGCCAAGGATCTCGGCGTCATGAACGTGGCGGGAACCCTGCCGCAGACACTGGCACCCGCCATTGCCCCGCTGTTCCTGTTCGCCGGTGGACAGACCACGCCGGACTACAGCGTGCTCTTCACGGCCGCTGCGGTGTACGCCGTGCTCGGCGCGGTCACGATCATTCCGATCCGCAAGGTGCGCTGAACGCGCGGGGGCGCGACGACGGCAAGGCGGTCCGGCAGACCGTCTATGCTCGCGCACTTCGTCTGTCCGGCGCCCGCCGGCGGGCGCCAAGCACACGCCTTTCCATGCAAGAAAACAGCCCTCACAGCAAGGTCACGATCAAGGACGTCGCGGAGAAGGCCGGCGTCTCGGCGATGACGGTCTCGCGCGTCATGCGCAACCAGGGAAAGATCGCGCCGGAAACCCGAGCTCTTGTCCTGAAGGTCATCAGCGAGCTGGAATACGAGCCGCTGTCCTCGGCACGCAACCTGTCGGGCGCCTACTCCCGCACGATCGGCATCGTGATCCCGGATGCGAACGACTTCCGCGAGTTCCGCCACGGCTACGAGTACGAATACGCGCTGCTCATCGGTGCGCTGAACGTCTGCAAGTCACACGACTTCGCGGTCAACATCATCGAGACGCGCGATGTCCACGACGTGAACCTGCTGGTCCGCAAGGTGCTTGCGCGACAAGTGGGCGGCTACATCGTGCCGGCACCGGCGTCCGAGTACCTCGACCTGCTCAAGACGCTCAAGGAACACGACCTGGCCTTCTCGGCCATCAGCGCGTTCGATCCGACCCATGCGGATCTCGCCGTGGTCGCCGACGAGCGCAGCGCGACACGCACGCTGACCGGCAAGATGATTGAGCTCGGGCATCGGCGCATCGCCTTCATCGGCGGCACGACAAGGCACCGCGCGACGCTGGAACGCCAGGCCGGCTTCCTCGAAGCGATTGCCAGTCATCCCGATCGCGGCCGCATCGAACATGCGGTACACGACTGCAACGCCTTCTTCGACGATGGCTACGAGATGGGGCTGCAGGTGCTCTCGCGCCCGGATCGTCCGACCGCCGTGCAGTGCCTGACCGACGACATCGCCGCGGGCGTGATCGCGGCGGCCAACCGGCTGAAGATCTCCCTGCCCGACGGCCTGTCGATCGCCGGTTTCGACAACTTCGGCCTGGCCCGCAAGATCACGCCGGCCCTCACCACCGCCGGCCTGCCGGCCGAGGACATGGGCGAGGCGGCTGCCCTGCAGGTCATCGACGCGCTCGAAGGCCGTTGTCGGCGGGCCGTCAAGACCCTCGCGTGCAACATCGTCGTCAGGGACTCGATCGCCAGAGCCCCAGGCTGGTGAACTTCGCCCAGGGCACTCTGCGCCCGGTGGTGTGCATGGACGGGTGGTGATGCCGCCATGCACGGGTCAGGTCTCGATCAGACCGGGTACTGCTGGACCGAGGGCTCGATCGTCAGCCACTTCAGTTCGGTGAACTCGTCGATCACCGCGCGGCCGTCGAAGCGGCCGTAACCGCTGTCCTTGGTGCCGCCGTACGGAGCCTGGGCCTCGTTCTGCACGGTGGCGCCGTTGACGTGCACCGAGCCGTATTCGAGCTCCATCGCCACCGCCAGCGCACGCGTGACATCGCGGCCGAACACGCCCGACGACAGTCCGTAGGGGGTGTCGTTGGCCGTCGCGATCGCTTGGTCGACGCCTTGCACGCGGACCACCGTGGTGATCGGGCCGAAGGTCTCCTCGTCGTAGATCTTCATGCCCGGCTTGACATGGTCGACGATGGTCGCGGGCATGCGCGCGCCGTCGGCGTAGCCGCCGCAGGCGAGCTGGGCGCCCTTGCCGAGGGCGTCGTCGATCATCGCGTTCAGGCGGGCACCCGACTCCTTGACGATCATCGGGCCGATCACGCAGCCCGGCTCCTTGATCGGGTCGCCACAGGGCAGCTCGCGGGCACGGGCGGCGAACTTGGCGACGAACTCGTCCGCGATCGATTCGTCGACCACGATGCGCTCGGTCGACATGCAGATCTGCCCCTGGTACAGGAACGAGCCGAACACGGCGGCCTTGACCGCCTCGTCGACGTTGGCGTCGTCGAGCACCACCAGCGGCGACTTGCCGCCGAGTTCGAGCAGGCAGCGCTTGAGATGCGTCGCCGCCTTCTGGGCAATGATGCGGCCGACCCGCGTCGAGCCGGTGAAGTTGATGCGGCGCACCGCCTTGTGTGCGATCAGCGCGTCGATGACCTCGGGCGCGTCCTGCGGCGCGTTGGTCAGCACGTTCAGCACGCCGGCGGGCAGGCCGGCCTCGACCAGTGCCTCGGCGACCAGCATGTGGGTCTTCGGGCTCGATTCCGAGGCACGGAACACGACCGTGTTGCCACAGACGATCGGATAGGCGATGGCACGTGCGGCCAGCACCACCGGGCCGTTCCACGGCACGATGCTGAGCACCACGCCGACCGGCTGGCGCACCGTCATCGACAGCGCACCGGGCTTGTCGGTCGGGATGGTCTCGCCCTGGATCTGCGTGGCCAATGAAGCCGCCTCGCGGAACAGGTTGGCCGCCAGGTAGACGTTGAAGCCGGCCCACAGCGCGGAGGCACCGACCTCCGCCGCCATGGCTTCGATGAATGCCGGCGTGCGTGCTTCGAGCGCATCGGCGGCCTTGAGCAGGATGCGACGGCGCTCGCTGGGCGCCGAGCGCCGCCAGCTCTTGTAGGCGGTGCTCGCCGAGTCGACCGCCGCGATCGCGTCGTCGACGCTGCCGGCTGCGGCCGTGGTCACGACGCTGCCGCTGGTGGGGTGGCGGCGTTCGAAGGTGGCGCCGTCCTTGGCGCTGCGCGCCAGGTTGTCGATCAGAAGTTGGGTGTCCATGTCGTTTGCCTTGTGTGTGATGGGTGCGGGTGGCGCTGTCAGGCACTCTTGCCCAGGATTTGAGCCATGCGCTCACCGATGAGCGCGCAGGTGGCCATCGTGGCCACGCCGGGGATGCGCGGCATGATCGAGCTGTCGGCAATGCGCAGGTTCTGCACGCCGTTCACGCGCAGCTGGGCGTCGACCACGGCCTGGGCGTCGCGGCCCATGCGGCAGGTGCCGGCCTGGTGGAAATAGGTCGTGGCGCCGTTGCGCACGAAGTCTTCCATCGGCTGGCCGGTGAGCTTCTGGCCCGGGGCGACTTCACGCTTGACGAAGTCGCGCATCGCGGCGGAGTTGCCGATCTCGCGGCAGACCTCGATGCCGTGGGCCAGCGCCTTGACGTCGTCGGGATGGCTCAGGAAACGTGCGTCGACGATCGGCCGATCCGTCGGGTTGGCCGAGCGCAGCTTGATCGCGCCGCGGCTCTTCGGCGCCACCAGGCCGGCGCACAGGGCCCAGCTGGTGTTCGGCGGCGAATACTGCTTGCCGACGACATCGCTGGCATAGGGCAATTCGATCTGTACCAGGTTGAGGTCGGGCGTGGCCAGGCGGGCATCGCTCTTGATGAAACCCGCCGCGTTGGCCGCGCTGTTGCGGTGGGGAATGTGTTCTTTCGGCTCCCAGATGCAGCCGCCGTGCAGCAGGTGATCCTGGAAGTTCTGGCCGACCTCGGGTGCGTTCACCAGGGTCTTGATGCCGTGGGCACGCAGGTCGGCCTCGTTGCCGATGCCGCTGAGCATCAGCAGCTTGGGCGTGTTGATGCCGCCCGAGCAGACGATCACCTCGGACTTCGCCTCGATGCGGCGCGTTGCCCCTGCGAGGCTGATCTCGACGCCGGTGGCGCGGGTGCCCGAGAAGGTCAGCCGATCGACATGAGTCTTGACCAGCAGCGTGACGTTCTTCTGCGCCAGCACGGGATACAGGTAGGACCGCGCGATGCTCTGGCGGCGGCCGTCGCGGATGATCTGGTTCATCAGCGCGAAGCCGCCGGCGCCTTCCTCGCGTGCGCCGTTCTGGTCGTCGAGCACCGGCAGGCCGAGGCTGCGGCAGGCGGCCAGCATCGCGGTCGCTGCGGGATGCGGGTTGTGTGCGGGCTGGCACCACACCGGGCCGCCCTGGCCGCGATAGCGCGCGTCCGGCTTGCCCTGCCAGTTCTCCATGCGGCGATAGATCGACAGACCATGTTCATAGCCCCAGGCGGCGTCACCGCTCACCTGCGCCCAGTGCTCGAGGTCGCTCTTGAAGGGGCGCGCCCAGATCGTCGCGTTGATGCTGCTGCCGCCGCCGACGACCTTGCCCATGTGCTCGGGAATGGCACGGTTGTTGGTGCCGGCAGACGGGATCGCCACGTCCTGCCAATCGCGCTCGGAGCCGAGGTTAGTGAACCAGACACCGGGGTCTAGCACCGACGGCGCAGTGTCCCAGTCGCCGGCCTCGATCACCAGGATGCTGGCGTTGCGCTGGGCGGCCAGGCGGCCCACCAGGGCGGAGCCGGCGCTGCCGGTGCCGATGACGACGTAGTCGTAGGCCGGCAGCAGCGCTGCGGCGCGCTCGTTCTGGTTGGCGCGGATGGCGTCGAGTTCGTCGGCCAGCGCCGGCAGGCCGGTGCTGACCAGACCGGCAGCGGTGACCGCCTTGATGAAGCCGCGCCGGTTGAGGCGACCGGCGATCAGGGCGTGCTCGAGGCGCTCCAGGAGGGTGTCGGGATCGGGCGCGTGTCGGGCGCTGGAATTCGTGTACATCGTGCGTTCTACCTGCGAGTGGGCGGATGGGCTTGTCTCCTGTCGTCTCTCGGTCAGGGCCCGGGACAACATCGCGGCGAACGGTACGAGGACCGGTCCAGTCACCGATACATCGGGTTATCCCAGGGCGTCCGAGTTGTTCCGATTGAGAACACTCGGCGCGCCGATGGCGGTCGACGAGCGCGCCTGGCCTTGCAGTCGCCGATAGATCAGACCGCGCGAAACCCCCAGCTTCTTGGCCGCCTTGGAGACATTGCCGCCGCAATCCGCCAGCGCACGGGCGACGAGGTCGCGGTCCGAGTCGCGCAACGTGGTCAAGCCTTCTGCCCGCGCCATGGCCTTGGACGGTGACGGATCGGCCGCCGCTTCTGCTTCGGCCGGGACCGGCTCGATGGCGGGCTCCGAAACCGGCGTAATCGGTGGGGCCATGGGGAAGGCCGGAACCACCTGGCGATGACCGTCGGGCGCCCTCATTTCGGAGCGGGCCCAGACCATCAGCCCGTTGGGCAGCTTGAGGGCCGCCGCTTCCGATCGGGGCAGCGAGGCCAGCTCCGAGATGCGCGCGCCGAGCGCGGTCTCGACCGACGCGCAGACGTCGTGCTGCTGCGCCGGGGGCAGGCCCAGCAGGCGCGACGCCACCGCGTTGCGCCAGACCAGTCGCCCCGCGGTGTCGATGCCGATCAGCCCCGCCATGGGCGAATCCAGCAGCGACGGTGCCACCTGCAGCCGCAGGATCAGGTGCTCGCCGGCCTGCGCGATCAGCAGGCGGTTTTCGATCGCGCCGGCATACAGGCCGACCACCGAGGCGACGTCGAAGCTGAAGGGAATCGATTCGCTGGAGATGTCGAGCACACCCGCGAGGCGCCCTTGCACATCGCGGATGGGCGCGGCCGCGCAGTGCATCGCCCGGACACCGTCGAAGAAGTGTTCAGCGCCCTGCACGCAGACCGGCTGACCGGTGCGCGCCACGACACCCGGCGCCGTGGTGCCGACGGCCTCTTCGGACAGGTTGACCCCGATGCGCGTGGCCACCGGCATCAGCTGCTCGTGCGCGCGGCCGGCGCAGCTGGCGCCGATCATCACGCCGGTGGCGTCGGTCAGCATCGCGGCGCAAGAGGTCGTCCCCAGAATGGCCCGCAGTTGCGGCAGTTCTTCCAGCCAGGCCTCGTGCAGGGCCCGGTTTCTCTGCAGGGCCAGATGGGTGCGACTCGCCGTCACCGGCTGGAACACCACCTTGGCAGACGGCTGGGCATGCAGCCGCTGGCATCGCGCCCACGACTGGAAGACGGCATCACTGACGATGCCTGACGGTGGCAGGCCTTCGTCGAAATAACGTCGACGTGCCCTCTCGACACGCTCGGCCTGCGTTGAATAGAACGGGAGGGTCGGGAGTTGCGTCATCGACAAGGTACCTCGGTCGGGCCGATGGTCCCCCAGAGCGCGGCTGTCGGCTATGGGGTGCAACGAATGTGCGCCATCACGCGGCGTGATGTGCCGCGCAATGTGCCGCGCATCGAGCGGCCCGGAATCAGGCTGTGGCCTCGGGCTCGCTGCTGCCGTCCGTGAAGAGGTCGAAGACCAGGCTGCGCAGCCACTGGTTGGCCGGCGAGCGGTGCACCTTGGCATGCCAGAAGACGTTGATCGCGACCTCGGGCAGCTTGACCGGGTGTGGCAGCCAGGCCAGGCCGAACGGATCGGCCAGCCGCTGCGCCAGCCGCTCGGGCACCGTGGCGACCAGGTCGGTGCCCTGCAGGATGTGGCCGACGCCGACGAAGTGCGGCACCGTGAGCCGCACGACCCGCTCGACGCCGGCGCGCTGCAGCAGTTCGTCGACCTTGCCGTGGCCGGTGCCCGCCGACACCACCACCAGGTGTTCCGCGGCGCGGAAGTCGGCCAGGCTCAGCTTCTTCTTGTCGACCGCATGCCCGCGACGGAACAGGCAGACATACCGCTGCCGGAACAGCCGCCGCTGGAAGAACCCGGCCTTCAACTGCGGCAGCAGCCCGATGGCCAGATCGACTTTGCCGGACTCCATGTCGTCACGCAGGTTGACCGCCGTGTTGCGCACGGTGTTGAGCGTGATGCCCGGCGCTTCGCGGCTGAGCCGCTCCACCAGCTTGGGCAGGAAGACGATCTCGCCGATGTCGGTCATGCCGATCGTCACTGAACGCTTGACGCTGGCAGGATCGAAACGGACCTGCTGGTTCAGGCCGCTGTGGATCATCGCCAGGGCGTAGCCCACGGGTTCCGCGAGCTGCTCGGCAAACGGCGTGGGCACCATGCCGGAGGGCGTGCGCAGGAACAGGTCGTCGCCGAACAGGCGCCGCAACTTGGCCAGCGTGTTGCTGACAGCCGGCTGCGTCAGCCCCAGGTTCTCGGCCACCTTCGAGACGCGGCGCTCGACCATCAACTGCTGGAACAGCACCAGCTGGTTCAGATCGATCTCGCTGAGCTCCATGACCACCCCTCTTCATCACTGCCTGTGATGTTGAACATTCAATCCATTCTATTGGCTGATTCATTAGAGGCGGCCACCATTCGCTCATCCGAATTCGACCGCATGTGGTCTGCCCATGGAAGTCCTGATCCAACCCTTGAACCGCGTCATCCAGGTCGAACCGGGCGCCAATCTGCTCGAGGCCCTGCAGGCCGCGCAGGTGCCGATGTCGTACTCGTGCATGGCCGGGCGCTGCGGCACCTGCCGGTGCAAGATCCTGGACGGCGAGGTGCTCGACGGCGCGCGCGAGCAGCAACGCCCGCTCGATGGTGACGAGGGCTACGTGCTCGCTTGCCGCACCTACATCACCGAACCGTGCACCATCGAGATCCAGGAGCCCGACGAGATCGTCGTCCACCCCGCACGCATCGTCAAAGCGACGGTGACCTCGATCAAGGACCTGACGCACGACATCAAGCGCCTGCGGCTCAAGCCGGCCAAGCCGGTGGCGTTTTCGCCCGGCCAGTACGTGCAGTTGCAGTTCACGCCCGAACACGTGCGGCCCTATTCGATGGCGGGCGTATGCGATGACGGCGAGTTCGAATTCCACGTGCGACTCGTGCCCGATGGCCGGGTCACCGGCTACATCGCCAATGATCTGAAGCTCGGCGATCCGGTGCGGGTCAGCGGCCCGCTCGGCTCGGCCTACCTGCGCCGCAAGCACGAGGGGCCGATGCTGTGCGTCGCCGGCGGCACCGGGCTTGCGCCGATCCTGTCGATCCTTCGCGGCGCCATCTCCGACGGCATGCGCAATCCGATCCACTTGTACTTCGGCGTGCGGTCGCCGCGTGACGTCTACGGGCTGGACTGGCTGGCGCATCTGGCGCAGGCGCATCCGGCGCTGAAGGTCCACGTGGTGGTGAGCTCCGGCGGCGACCCGGCCACCCAGCGCTGCGGCCTGGTCACCGAAGCGATCGAGCAGGACCTCGGCGACCTCACCGATTGGCGCGCTTACCTGTGCGGCTCGCCGCCGATGGTGGAGTCGACGATGCTGGTGGCCAGGCGCAAGGGCATCGCCCCCGAGCACGTCTACGCCGACGCGTTCTACACCCAAGGCACCTGAGGAGCATCTTCATGCACGCCGCAACCCTGACTGACGACGCGCTACGCGCGCGCACCGCCTACTACGAGCGCATCGGCAACCGCAACATGACGCCTCTGTGGGAGGTACTCGGTGCGCTGGTACCGCCCCAGCCGCATTCACCCGCACAGGCGGCGCTGTGGCGCTACGCCGAATTGCGTGATCAGGTGATGGAGGCCGGCCGCCTGATCACGGCCGAAGAGGCCGAGCGCCGGGTCCTGATACTGGAAAACCCGGCGCTGCGCGGCCAGTCGTGCATCACGCAGTCGCTCTATGCCGGCCTGCAGTTGATCATGCCCGGCGAGGTGGCCCCGGCGCATCGGCACACTCAGTCGGCCCTGCGCCTGGTGCTGGACGGTGAAGGGGCATACACAGCCGTCGACGGCGAGCGCACGACCATGCGCCGAGGTGATTTCATCATCACGCCAGCCTGGACCTGGCACGACCACGGCAACCTGGGCGACCAGCCGGTCGTGTGGCTCGACGGTCTCGACATTCCCACCGTCCGATTCCTCGATGCCGGCTTCGCCGAAAAGAGCGAGCAGTCGTCTCAGCAGACTCTGAGGCCTGAAGGGGATGCGCTGGCCCGCTACGGTTCCAACATGGTCCCGATGGACTACCAGCCCAAGCCGGCCGATCCGACCCGCGTCTTCGTCTACCCCTTCGATCGCACGCGCTCTTCGCTGCGGGGGATCGCGAAGGGGACACCGGACTCCCACCAAGGTTTCAAGCTGCGGTACGTGAATCCGGCAACCGGCGCTTCGCCGATGCCGACGATCGGCGCATTCGCGCAATGGTTGCCAGCGGGGTTCGAGACCCGCCCCTACCGCTGCACCGACGGCACTGTTCACGTGTGCCTGGAAGGAGGCGGTGAGGCGAAGGTAGGCGACCAGACCTGGCGCTTCCAGGAAAACGACGTCTTCGTCGTGCCCTCATGGCACACGCTGCAACTGCGTGCCGACCGGGATGCATTGCTGTTCAGTTTCTCTGACCGCCCGGTGCAACAGGCACTCGGCTTGTGGCGCGAACAGCGCCTGTGACTCTCACGACTGAAGGATCGATCATGCAGCTCGCCGTCGAGGCTCCTCCGCTCTACACACTGACCGTCGCCGGGCGCGACGAGCGCTTTCCGGTGAACCGGATCTTCTGCGTCGGCCGCAACTACGCCGCCCATGCCCGAGAAATGGGCAAGGATCCGGATCGCGACCCGCCGTTCTTCTTCATGAAGCCGGCAGCGGCTGCGGTCGATGCGGCGCGCCCTGCCAGCGTGCCGTACCCGCCCAAGACCCGGAACTACCACCACGAGATCGAACTGGTGATTGCGATCGGCAAGGGCGGCCGGGACATCGGCATCGCCACAGCGCTCGAGCATGTCTACGGTTATGCCGTAGGCCTGGACATGACCCGGCGTGACCTGCAGCTCGAAGCGCGCGACAAGGGCCGGCCGTGGGAGTTCGGCAAGTCCTTTACCAAATCGGCACCGATCGGGGCGTTGCACCGCGCCCAGGACATCGGGCATCCGAGCTCAGCCGCGATCACCTTGACCGTCAACGGCCAGCCACGACAGTCGTCCGACATCGACAAGCTGATCTGGTCGGTGGCCGAATGCATCGCCTACCTGTCGGAGTACGAGGCACTCGAGCCGGGCGACATCATCATGACCGGGACGCCCGAGGGCGTGAATGCGGTCGTGGCCGGGGACACCCTGCGCGGCGGCATTGCCGGCATGGGCGAGATCGAAGTCCGGGTCGACGCCTGATCGACCTTTCCATCTAAAACGGAGACAAGCATGAGCGAGACATCGACGGTCTTTCCGACCGAGGCGCACTGGGAGGGCGACGGCACGCACCGCATCCCATTCGTGGCTTACACCAGCGACGAGATCTACAAGAAGGAGCTCGAACGCTTCTTCTACAACAGCCATTGGTGCTACGTCGGCCTGGAGGCCGAGGTGCCGAATCCGGGCGACTACAAGCGCACGGTGATCGGCGAACGTTCGGTGATCCTGGTGCGCGATGCCGACGGCGCGATCAACGTGGTCGAGAACGTCTGCGCGCACCGCGGCATGCGCTTCTGCCGCGAGCGTCACGGCAACAGCAAGGAATTCGTCTGCCCGTATCACCAGTGGAACTACACGCTCAAGGGCGATCTGCAGGGCGTGCCGTTTCGCCGCGGCGTCAAGCAGGACGGCCAGGTGCACGGCGGCATGCCGGCAGATTTCAAGACCACCGATCACGGCTTGACCAAGCTGAAGGTCGCCAGCCGCGGCGGGGTCGTGTTCGCGTCCTTCGACCATGAGGTCGAGTCTCTGGAGGACTACCTCGGCCCGACCATCCTCGGCTACTTCGATCGCCTCTTCAACGGCCGCAAGCTCAAGATCCTGGGCTACAACCGCCAGCGCATCCCGGGCAACTGGAAGCTGATGCAGGAGAACATCAAGGACCCGTATCACCCGGGCCTGCTGCACACCTGGTTCGTCACCTTCGGCCTCTGGCGCGCCGACAACAAGTCGCAACTGAGGATGGACGACAAGCACCGCCATGCGGCGATGATCTCGACGCGCGGCCAGGGCGGCAAGGCCGGGCAGGTGACGCAGGTGTCGAGCTTCAAGGAAGAGATGAAGCTCAACGACCCGAGCTTCATCGACATCGTGCCCGAGCCCTGGTGGGGCGGGCCGACGGCGGTGATGACGACGATCTTCCCGAGCGTGATCCTGCAGCAGCAGGTCAACAGCGTCAGCACCCGCCACATCCAGCCCGACGGCCACGGCAGCTTCGACTTCGTCTGGACGCATTTCGGCTTCGAGGACGACAGCGAAGAGATGACGCAGCGCCGGCTGACCCAGGCCAACCTGTTCGGCCCGGCCGGCTTCGTCTCGGCCGACGACGGCGAGGTGATCGAGTTCTCGCAGCAGGCCTTCGAGAGCAAGCCCTTCCACCGCGCCGTCGCCGAACTGGGCGGGCACACGGTCGAGAACACCGAACACATGGTGACCGAGACGCTGATCCGCGGCATGTACCGCTACTGGCGCGACGTGATGGAGGCCTGAGCCATGAGCACGAACATCCCCTTCGAAGACTGGCTCGCATTGACCCAGCTGCACGCCGACTACGCCAGCGCGGTCGATTCCGGCAACTGGGACCTGTGGCCCGAGTTCTTCGCCGACGACTGCATCTACCGACTGCAGCCGCGCGAGAACCACGAGCGCGGCTTCCCGCTGGCCACGCTGTCGTTCAGCAGCAAGGGCATGCTGAAAGACCGCATCTACGGCATCCGGGAGACGCTGTTCCACGATCCCTATTACCAGCGCCACGTGGTCGGCCTGCCGGTGATCCGCAGCGTGGCCGAAGGCCGCATCAGCTGCGAGTCGAACTACGCGGTGTTCCGCACCAAGCTGTCGGAGCCCTCGACCGTGTTCAACGTCGGCCGCTACCTGGACACGGTGGTGCGCACCCAGGCCGGATTGAAGTTCGCATCACGTGTATGCATCTACGACACCGAGATGATCCCCAATTCGATCATCTATCCCATCTGAGGCCGACGATGAGCAACACCAACTGGGTCGACGCACTGTCGGCCGATGATCTGCCTGCCGACGACGTCATCGGCGTCGTCGTCGCCGGCCGCGACATCGCGGTCTACACCGTGGGTGACGAGGTCTACGCCACCGACAACATCTGCACGCACGGGCAGGCGCGCCTGTGCGACGGCTTCCTCGAAGGCCACGAGATCGAGTGCCCGCTGCACCAGGGCAAGTTCGACGTGCGTGATGGCAAGCCGACCTGTGCACCGGTGACCGATGCATTGCGCAGCTACCCCGTGAAGATCGAGGGTCAGCGCGTGTACCTGCAGCTCGACTGAATTCCCCCGACTCTTTCCATCCGGTGCCGATCCAGACGGCACCGGGGATTCGTTCGCCCGTACAAGGAGACAGAGATGACTTTTCGCACTGCTCGCTGTGCCGTGATTGCCACCGCCTGCACCGCCTTCATGGCGGCTGCAAACGCGGCAACCATCGGCTTCATGGCCCCATTGTCCGGACCGCAGGCGCTCGTCGGCCAGGACCAGATCGACGGCTTCATGCTCGCTGTCGAACAGTTCGGCGGCAAACTCGGCGGTCAACCGACCACCGTGCTGAAGGAGGACGATCAGCTCAAGCCTGAAATCGGCCAGCAGATCGTGCGCAAGCTGATCGACAAGGACAAGGTCGACGCGATCGTCGGGCTGTCGTTCTCGAACGTGCTGATGGCCAGCCTGCCGCGGCTGGCCGAGTCGGGCGTGGTCGCCATCACCACCAATGCCGGGCCGTCGCCTCTTGCCGGCGCCCAGTGCAAGGCCAATGTGTTTTCTCTGGCCTGGCAGAACGATGGTGCGGCCGAATCGATGGGCAAGTTCGCCCAGGATCGAGGCATCAAGCGCATCTACCTGATGGCGCCGAACTACCAGGCCGGCAAGGACATGCTGGCCGGATTCAAGCGGTTCTACAAGGGAGAGGTCGTCGACGAGGTCTACACGCAGGTCAACCAGCCCGACTATTCGGCCGAGCTGGCGCAGCTTCAGGCCGCCAAGCCCGACGCCGTGTTCGTCTTCTACCCGGGCGGCATGGGCATCAACTTCGTGAAGCAGATGGGCCAGGCCGGCATGACCGGCAAGGTGCCGCTGTACTCCGTCTTCACGGTCGACGGCACGACACTGCCGTCACTGCGCGAGGCAGCAGTCGGGACGATCAGTGGCGCGATGTATGACGCAGCCCTCGACACAGCCGAGAACCGCAAGTTCGTGGCTGCCTTCGAGAGCAAGTACAAACGCACGCCCAGTCTGTATGCCGCGACCGGTTTCGATGCGGCCACGCTGCTGGATGTCGCGTTGCGCAAGGCCGGTGGCGACAGCAAGAAGCTCGCCGCGGCGGTGAAGGCCGCCGGAGCCGAGTTCAAGTCCGTGCGGGGTCCGTTCCGCTTCGGCAAGAACAACATGCCGATCCAGGACTACTACGCTTTCGAGACCACGCGCACCGGCGGCAAGCTCGCCACCAGGCTGATCGGCACGCCGCTGGCGGCTCACGCCGATCCGTACGCCACGCAGTGCACGCTGCCCTGAGGGGATCGAGATGAGTGCAACGCTGCTGTTGGCTCAGCTGCTCAACGGCCTGCAGTACGGCGTCCTGCTGTTCCTGCTGGCGGCGGGCCTGACGCTGGTGTTCGGGATCATGAGCTTCGTGAACCTGGCCCATGGCTCTCTGTACATGCTGGGCGCCTATGCGGCAGCGATTGCCTATGACGCCACGGGCTCCTTCGTGCTGGCGATTCTGGCGGCCATGGGCACAGCCTTGCTGATCGGCCTGGTGCTGGAGGTGTCGATCGTCTCGCGCCTGTATCGGCGAGATCACCTCGACCATGTGCTCGCGACCTTCGGACTCGTGATGTTCTTCAACGAGATGGTGCGGATGGTGTGGGGACCACAACCCCTGTTTGTCCAGGTGCCGGAGGTGCTGAGCGGGACGGTCGATATCGTCGGGTTCAGCTACCCGTCCTATCGCTTCGCCATCATCTTCACCGGATTGCTGGTCGCGGTGGGCTCACATCTGCTCATCAACAAGACGCGCATCGGCATGCTGATCCGCGCTGGCGCTCAGAACCCGCAACTGGTCGGTGCCCTCGGCGTGAACATCGGCCTGCTCAATGCCATGCTCTTCGGTGTGGGCGCCATGCTCGCCGGCCTGGCAGGGGCGATGGCCGGTCCCGTGCTGTCGGTGCAATCGGGCATGGGCGAACCGGTACTGATCACCACGCTGGTGGTGATCGTGATCGGCGGCATCGGTTCTGTCAGCGGCGCGCTTTACGCCGCACTCATCGTCGGCCTGGTGGATACGCTCGGACGGGTGTTCCTGCCCCTGCTGCTGCGGCAGGTCGCCGAACGCTCGATCGCCGACGCGGCCGGCCCGGCACTGGCCTCGATGAGCATCTACCTGCTGATGGCGCTGGTCCTCGCACTGCGCCCTCAGGGTCTCTTTCCCGCCCGTCGCAGCTGACAGGAGTCGCACATGACACTCAACCTGACTCGTCCGGCCACGGCGATCCCGCTGCTGCTCTTCATCGGCCTCGCGACCGTGCCGTTCATCGCCAGTGCGCTGGAACAACCCTTCTGGACCTCGTTCTTCGCGCGCATCGTCATCTACGCCATCGCCGCGACGGCGCTCAACCTGGCGCTGGGCTACGGCGGGCTCGTCAGCTTCGGGCACGCGCTCTTTCTCGGCCTGGGCAGCTACGCCGTCGCGTTGCCGGCCTTCCACGGCATTGAAAGCGGGTGGGTGCACCTGGCACTGTGTCTGGTGGTCTGCAGCGTGGGGGCACTGGTGATCGGTGCGATCAGTCTGCGGACATCCGGAATGGCTTTCATCATGATCACGCTCGCATTTGCACAGATGGGCTACTTCCTGCTCGTTAGCCTCAAGCAGTACGGTGGGGACGATGGACTTGCCGTCTCGACCACCAGCGCGTTCGGCTCGGTGAACCTCGGCTCGTCACACGTGCTGTACGCCGCGGCATGGGCCGTTCTCGCCATGGTCACATGGTGGATGGCACGCCTTCGATCGGCGCCGTTCGGCATGGCCCTTCGGGGCGCACGCCAGAACGCGCGGCGCATCAACGCGATCGGACTGCAGGCGCAGAAGCTGCAGCTGGTTGCCTTCATCATCTCCGGCGCCATCAGTGGTGTGGCGGGTCTGCTGCTCGCCAACCTGAACGCGTATGCATCGCCCAGTTCGATGGCCTGGACCGTCTCCGGCGAGCTGATCGTGATGGTGGTGCTGGGTGGCATCGGAACGGTGTTCGGTCCGCTGGTCGGTGCCTTGCTCTTCCTCGGCCTGGAAGAGGTGCTCAAGGGTCTCACCGAACACTGGATGGCAATCTTCGGTCCACTGATCGTGCTGATGGCGCTGGTCGGGCGGCGCGGCGCTGTCGGCCTGCTGGAGAGCCTCGGCAATTGGAAGCGTTCGACCGCAGGACACGCCGAGTCGGCGGCACCTGTCATTGCCGATGGAGGTGCGTGATGGTGGCGCTGCAGACAGAAGGATTGGTCAAGCGCTTCGGGGCGCTGCTGGTGACGGATCATGTGTCGCTCGACATCCGTCCCGGTGAACTCCACGCGGTGATCGGCCCGAATGGCGCCGGCAAGACGACGCTGATCAACCAGTTGAGCGGCGAACTCCAGCCCAGCGAAGGGCGCATCCGCCTCGACGGACACGACATCGGCGCCCTGTCGGTCGCTCAGCGGGCCCGCGCCGGCCTGCTGCGTTCGTACCAGATCACGTCGATCTTCGACGAGTTCTCGGTGCGCGAGAACGCGACGCTCGCAACCCTGGGCGCCAAGCGAAACGCCTGGCGATTCTGGCGGCCGATGCTCGCCGATGCGGCGGTTCGCTCGGCTGCTGACGAGGCGATCGCCGCGGCGGGTCTGACCGCGCAGGCCGACATCCCTGCGGGAGAGCTGGCCTATGGTCAGCGACGCCAGCTTGAACTGGCGATGGCACTCGCAGCGCAGCCGAAGTTCCTGCTGCTCGACGAACCGATGGCCGGCATGAGCGTGCAGGAATCGGCTGCCGTCATCGCCTTGCTGCACAGCCTGAAGCGCCGGTACACGATCCTGCTGGTCGAGCACGACATGGATGCGGTCTTCTCACTGGCCGATCGAATCACCGTGCTGGTCTACGGCCGCGTGCTGTTCACCGGCACGCCTGCCGAGATCCGTGCACATCCCGAGGTTCGCGCCGTCTATCTCGGCGAAGAAGCCGACTGAAGGCCCAACCATGAATCAACCCTACCTCTGCGTGCGTGGCTTGCAGGCCAGTTATGGCCGCGCGCAAGTGCTCTTCGACGTGTCGTTCGATGTCTTTCCTGGACAAGTCATCACGCTGCTGGGTCGCAATGGCATGGGTCGCTCGACCACCATCAAGTGCCTGTTCGGCATGCTGCCCGCCACCGGCGGGGCGATTGAAGTCGACGGACTGCAGACCATCGGACAGCCTTCTCATCGAATCGCTCGCAGAGGGCTCGCGCTGGTACCGGAGGGGCGTCAAATCTTCACCGACCTCACGGTCGAGGAAAACCTGATTGCCACTGCAAGGCCCTCTCGTTCAGACAGTGGTACGAACGCCTGGACGCTCGATCGGGTCTACACCTTCTGGCCCAGGCTGAAGGAGCGTCGAAACAACCTCGGCTGGCAACTCTCGGGCGGAGAGCAGCAGATGCTCGCCATCGGCCGGGCCTTGATGACCAATCCCCGACTGCTGGTTCTCGACGAGGCAACCGAAGGCCTGGCCCCAGTGATCCGGGAGGAAATCTGGCGCACGCTGGCCGAGCTGAAACGCACGGGCCTGGCCCAGATCGTCATCGACAAGAACGTGAGGCGATTGCTCGGCCTGGCGGACCGGCACTATGTGCTCGAGAAGGGCCGTGTCGTGTGGCATGGGGACTCCGATGCCCTGCGGGCGCAGCCCGACATCGTCCACCAATACCTCGGCGTCTGACGACCTGGAACGCCAAGGCATCCTTCTCGCGTCCTTCTTCGTCGAGATCGGGTGATCTGTCCGTCAGACAGGCCCTAATCGCGAAGCCGCTCGACGATCTTGTCCAGCACGCGGGTGTCGATGCCATGACCGAGGCCGGGGAAGCGGTCGAGCGTGGCCTGGGCACCCAGCCCCTGCAACTGCGCCAGCGCGTCGACGCTCAAGCGCACGGGCATCACGGGGTCAGCGTCACCGTGCATCAGGTGAACCTGCGTGGACGCAGGCGCGACCCGCGGCGGCTGGGCGTAGCGGCCGGCGATCGCCACGATGCGCGCGGCGAGCGGCGTCGGTTGTTGGGTGGACTCCAGCGCCATGATCGCGCCCTGCGAGAAGCCCAGCAACGTCGTGGCGGCCGCGCTCAAGCCGGTCTCCTGCTGCCAGTGCTGCACCGTGGCGACGAAGCGCGACATCGTCGCGGCGACGCGGTCCGGGCGGTTGGCCTCGGTCACGCCCTGCACCGAGAACCACTGCCAGCCCGAGCCGAAGTCAGATGCATCGGGAGAGCGCACGCTGACGATGCAGGCCTGCGGCCGATGCACCGCCAAGGCCTGGCCCAGGGGGCCCAGATTCTCGGGGCTGGAACCCACGCCGTGAAAGAGCAGGACCAGCTGAGTGGCCGCCGTGGCGGGGCGATGGAGGATCAGGGCCTCTTGCATGTCGGACTCCGTGGAGATGTCAGTTGGCCCGGATGGCGGTCTGGCTCATGGAGAGGATCCAGGAAGACGCAGTCCGGGTCGATTCAGGCCTTGCGCAGCCAGGTCGGCGCAATCGCCGTGCCCAGCCCGGCGCCGTAGCCGAGGTAGATGTTCAGGCCGGCCAGCGGCTCCAGGTAGCGCGCGTTCTTCAGGCCGCCGGCATCGACGACCTCGAAGCCGAGGCTCTCGGCGATGGCGGCCGCGGTCTGCTTGGCCTGTGCACTGTCGCTGGCGACGAAGACGCTGGCCTTGCGGCCGTTGCCGAAGTCCGGCCCTTCGGTGAGCACCTGCGCGAACACGGTGTTGAAGCCCTTGACGACCTGTGCGCCCGGCACGGCTGCGGCAATCTGCTCGGCGGCCGAGGTGTCGTGGCCGATCGTCAGGCCCATGTAGTCGGCCGTCAGCGGGTTGGTGATGTCGATGATGACCTTGCCCGTCAGATCGCCCAGCGACGTGAGCGCCGCCACGGCGTCGCCGTAGCCGGTGGCCAGCACGACTGCATCGGCACCGACTGCAGCGCCGGCGGTCGGCACGGCCATCGCGCCGGGAAACTTCGCGGCGACGGCCGCCGCCTTGGCGCCATCACGCGCCGTGACGCTGACTTGGTGACCGGCGCGGGTGAGTTGCTGGACGAATGCTGAGCCCATGTTGCCGGCGCCGAGAACGGTGATCTTCATGACGTTTCCTTCAGTTGATGCAGCGGGATGGCTGCGATGGATGAACTTTAGAAGCATCGTTTCGATCGATAAACTGCCCCTCATGAGATGAACTGTCTCGTCATTCGAGACAATTGCCGCCATGGACCGATACCAAGCCCTGCAGGCCTTCGTGGCCGTGATCGACGCCGGCAGCTTCGTCGCGGGTGCCGAGGCCCTCGGGGTGTCGAAGGCGGCCATCTCGCGCCATGTCGGCGATCTGGAATCGCACCTGGGCGTGCGGCTGATGAACCGCACCACCCGCCGGCTGTCGCTGACCGTGGAGGGCGAGGTCTTCCTGGCCCGCGCCCGCGAGCTGCTCGCCGGCTTCGAGGAGGCCGAGGCCGAGATCACGTCGCACGCCGGCGAGGCGGTCGGGCAGCTCAAGGTCAACGTGCCGGTGAGTTTCGGCCTGCTGCACCTGGCGCCGCTGTGGGCCGCGTTCATGGCGCAGCATCCCAAGGTGACGCTCGACGTGACCTTGTCGGACCGCGTGGCCGACCTGGTCGACGAGGGCTACGACCTCGCGGTGCGCATCGCGCGGCTGCCGGCCTCGTCGCTGGTCAGCCGCAAGCTCACGTCGACGCGGCTGGTGCTGTGTGCCTCGCCCGACTACCTGCGCCGGCACGGCACACCGAGCCATCCGTCGGAGCTGGCCGCGCACACGGTGATGGCCTACAGCCTGCTGTCGCTGGGCGAGAACTGGGCCTTCGACGGGCCGCAGGGGCCGGTGACGGTGAAGATCACGCCACGCCACGCCTGCGCAGCAACAGCGGCGACACCTGCCGCAGCATCGCCCTGGCGCACGGCGGCATCGTGCTGCAGCCGACATTTCTGGTGGGCGCCGAGCTGATGTCGGGCGCGTTGGTCGAGGTGCTGCCGCAGTTCCGTTCGATGGAGCTGGACGTCTACGCCGTCTACCCGACGCGCAAGCACGTGACACCCAAGGTGCACATGCTGATCGACTTCCTCGTCGAGGCGTTCAGGACGCGCACTTGGCCGGCGTGATGCAAGGACGGCGGGCACCGGGAACGCGAGGCGTTCGCCCCACCCCCGCGGCACCTGCCAAGTCGTCTTCCTCGCCCTTCGCACAGGCGCTGGTTTCCGACGGCAAGGCCGGTGCCGTCGCGCTTGGCGAGACGGCACGAGTGCACGGGGTCAAGGACAGCCTCGTCGTGCCCGGAGAACGACTCGCGCAGGACTGTGAACTGACGCGTCAGTACCTTGCTCCGGCAGAAGACAGGGGCGAAGTCTTCGCGGTGAAGATCGACAACCGGCTGCACTACCCACTGGCGTTCCTGGGCGTGGACCGGGAGACATTGGCAACGGGGTGCCGCGCGCTGGGTGACCTCGACGCCAGCGAGACGTTGATGTTCTGGCCGTGTGACACGGCACCTTAGGGGAAAGGGCGTCGCCGCAGCCTTGGAGGCGGGGGTTGCCGTGGCCAAGGTGGAGCGCCCGGCTGCGGGCCAACTCCACGACGAGGTGGTTGACGCGTGCGGGGCTGACGATGCCGGTGTGCCGCGTCACACCCAATGCACCCATCCAGGCCCACAAAGGTGTTGATGGCCCTGCGCCGGGACGACCACTCTTGTGGCCGATCCGGGTGACGTCGTTGTGCACCCAAGCATCGGGTCACCGGAGACGTTCGATGTCGATGGCCCTGGACACGGGCTTGACCTCGGACGTGCGGCTCGGCTCGGCGTGTGGGCGTGCCGGCATCTCGCGGATGAACGCGGTGATCGATCGCGCCAAGTCGCGGTCGGTCGGGTCGGCCGACATGGCCAGGGCTCGGCCCACCTGCATCCAGGCTTCGGTCGCTTCGGCCCGCGTGCCACGCGGACTCGACTTGACGCTCCGACGACTGTCGGAATGCAGCCGGCCGTCCTCTCGTGCCTTGATGCGCCACAGCGCCTCCGATGTCCGCATGCTCCCCCGCGTCGCCTGCCGGCTGGCCTCGGCATCGATGCCCAGCTCGCGCAGTTTCTCGGCGAAAGTCTCGCGCCAGCGCGCCAAGTCCGCCTTGCGCGGGTTCAACCGCTTGCCGTGTCTCGACTCCGCCCGCACGCTAACGTGCACATGGGGATTGGCCTGATGGTCATGCAGCACCATCACGTACTTGTGGTCGCCGAGCTCCTCCTTCGCGAAGGCCCTGGCCGCGCGCTGCACGGCCAGCGGGTCGGTGCCTCGCGGCATCGACAGCATGATGTTGAAGGCCTCGCGCCGCTGGCCCGGCGGCGCCTCGTCTGCGATGTACGAGCCGCCGTAGCGCCAGTCGTCGACCCGGTCGTGCAGCGCCCCTTGGCCGCGCTGGACATCCCCGAGTTCGTCCTCGATGTCGAGCCGGCCGTTCTTGCTGATGTAGCGCAAGTGCGCTGCGATCGCACGCATGCCCCGCCCCCCGCCGGTCACCTTGACCATCACCTGTGGTGCGCGTCGGACCACGGTCGCCTCGATGCGTGCCCGTATCTCGCGCGCCCGCTGCCGGGGGGCCTCGGCCGACAGCTTCGGCGTTGCGCCGCGCACGATCCGGTTGCCGGGATAGAAGAGCCGGTCGCCCCACAGCACGAGGACGCCGTCGATGTTCGAAGGCAATGTCATGCCCTGCTCCTGTCGTTCACGAACGAATCGAGCGGACCGATCCGCCAGCCGCCCGCTGTGGACGCAGATCGGCCAATGCCTGCGATGCCAACCGCAGGTGAGCGCGCACCTCGTCGCCGACGCTGTCGAGCCGCTCGCGATAGACCCGGGCCGCCTGCACCTCACCACGCCCCAGTAAACGGGTCAGATGGCGGATGTCGCGGCTCAGGGTCGACAACTCCGCGTTCGAGGCGACGAGGGCGGTCAGGCTGCCAACACGATCGCCCTCCCCGCCCAATGCGGCGATGCCATCGAGCAAGCCGGCCACGTGTTCGCCAAGGCTGAGTCCGGAGCGCCGTGCGGCGTCGTTCAGGGCCAGCACATGCATGTGGTCCATGCGCAGGGACAGACGCTGCGTGCCGGTGACGGACCGGCGTGTACGCCGTCCCGTCGACTCTCGATGGCTCAACGGCTGAGCCTGCAGCGCTTCCGACAGCACCTGCCGCACGACCTCCGACGGCGACACGTGCATCGCCTCGGCCCGCGCCAGCAGCGCGGCCTTGAGCCCTTGCAGATCCACGCTGATCCGATCGCGTGAGGATGTGGCCATGTCCGAACCTCCAGACTTTCGGTGAGCAGGTCGGCCCTGTCCGACAACTGGCGCCAGTGCGCCTATCTCTGCACTCACCTCTGCATGAAGTCTGGACTCGATTCGAGTCCTTCGGAGCGATGACTTCGGGGGCAGATTCATCGACAGCAAGCCAGACGCATGCCCCTCGAAGGGTCGCCACGGCTCGCTGACCTCGCGTCGTTGTCAAACCGTTTGACGACACACCCGCTGCGCCAATCAAAAAGGGGCGCCACGAACGGCGCCCCATCCTCGATGACGTCGCGCATCAGTCAGACATGAACCCCAGCAGCTTCAGGGCCCCTGCCGGCGCCAGCACGACCTCACCGCCATCGAGCCGCTTCACGTAGACGTGTCCCAGTTGAGCCGGCGGCAGCGTCACCAGCAGCTCGCAGCGCTGCTCATTCATCTCGACCTGCAGCTTCAACGGTCCGCGGCTCTGTACGGGCATCGGGTCGGGCTGGATCACCGCCTGGGTCGGTGTCGTCGTGACGGCCTGGACGGATGCACTGAGACCACGTGGAGTTGATGGCTCTGGAGATGTCGTGACGACGACAGCGATCGGCGGCGGGTCTGCTGCGACAACGGCCAGGTCTGCCCGCAACGCCTGCACGCTGCTGCGCGTGATGTCCGATTGATCCTTTTGCCAGGCCTCGACCTGCTGCGGGTGGCCCTCGTGGAGCTTGCGCAATTCGTGCAGTTCCTTGAGCCCCCGACACCGGCCCTCCCGGTAGGCCTGCATCAGCCAGTCCGGCGGATCGATCATCGCGGTCACCAACGACACCCACTGCCGGCTCTTGCCCAGCTTGCGCGCGATCTCTGCCTGGCTCTCGCCGAGTGCCAAGCGCTTCTGCACGAACAACGCCAGTTCGAGCGGCCGCAGGCCCTCGCGCTGCTCGTTCTCGATCACCTGGTCGTAGCGGTCGGCCGTGGTATCGACGAAGACGGGAATCTGCGCATGCCCGGCCATGCGTGCTGCGCGCAGTCGCCGGGCCCCGAAGTTCAGCAGCCATCGCCCCGGCTGAGCCGGGTGCGGCCGCACCGAGATCGGCTGGCGCACGCCCCGCTCGCGAATCGTGTCGGCGAGCGCCTGCAACGAGGACTCGTCGAATTCCCGGCGTGGCTGTTCCGGATCCTCGTCGATGGCGTCGAGCGCCAGCATCAGCGGCGTGCCGCTGGCGTCGGCCGTCGGTGCATCGAGCGCCACCAGGTCCTCAAGCTGCAGGGCCATGGCTCGCCTCCTGAGCGTGTGGAGTGATGCCGCGATCGGTGCCATCCAACAGGTCGGCGATGCGGCTCAGGCTGGGCTCGATCTCGCGCCAGGCGTCGCGCGCGGCGGTCTTCTTCATTTCCCACAGCACCTCGCCAGCCGCCTGGGCCTCGGCGATGCACGAGCGCTTGGGGATGGCCGCGAAGTCACCCGGCCGCTCGCCGACGCGGATCATCAGCGGGTGGTAGCACATCACCACCTGCTGGAAATTGGCCTTCTGGAAGGGCGTGGGCTCGACCAGCGTCGGCAGCAGGCCGAGCAGGGTCAGCTTGGGGTTGAGCACCGCCTTGATCTTGCGCAAGCCCACCCGCTCGTGGTTGAGCAGGCCGGTGACGCCATCGAGCGCCTCCTGGTTGAGCTGGATCGGCGACAGCGCGAAGTCGGCCGAGACCAGTGCGGCAATGACGCGGATGTCCGGGTTGGGGTGGGTGTCGACCACGCAGACGTCGAAGGCCGCGTCGACGCTGGCCAGGAAGCTGCGAAAGCGTCGCGCGAACGGCGTGTGCTGGTCGGGCTGACGTTCCAGGTTCAGCAGCGCCCGATCGGCCGGCACGACCACGAAAGGACTCAGGGGCATCGGCGGCACCGGGCCGGTCAGCAGCGCATCGGCGGTGCAGGCCGAGGGTTCGGCCCGGCCGCTGGCGCGCAGGGGTCGCGTGAAGTTGCCCTGGTGATCGAGGTCGATCGCCAGGACGCGTCGGCCACGCTGGGCCAGGTGGTGGGCGAGCAGGGTCGCGACGGCGCTCTTGCCGACACCGCCCTTCTGGTTGCACAGGACCACGGTCTTCATGGGAGCTCTCCAGCTTCAGGGGATGAAACCGGGCCAGCAGGATGAACCGACCCGGCGCTGAACGCGTGCCCGAAGTCGAGTCGGATGCAGGGCACGGAGGCTGGCCGGCGGCTGGCCCTCGACGGGTCGCTGCCGGGCCTCGCGAGCCGGCCGCCGCGCGGCCGGCGAGCCGTTTTGGCACCCTGCCCTGCGCCCACAAACGACGAACGCGCGCCGGCTCCATCGTTGAGCCGACGCGCGTCCTTGTGCGCGATGAATCTGGGGGCCGATCCATCGCCGGGGGTATCGATCAGGCCTTCAGCTTGCGCATCTCCTCGGCCAGGATCCACAACGCGCGGTTGATGCTGACACTGCGGTCGATGCTGCCGACCGGCCGGGTCTCGATGCGGCGGCCCTGGGCACTGCGGCCGGGCAGGCCGCCTCTCAGCGCGTTCTCCTGCACGCGCTGGAAGGTGCTCCACAAGCTGGACCCGATGTCCTCGATGCGGCGCGGCCGCGTGAGCTGTTCGGCGGTGACGGGCGCCGGGCTCTGCCCATCGACGCGCTCGCCGAAACGCAGCGCCAAGGCGGCGGTGGCGAAGGCCTGTTCCTCGTCACCGTCGAGCGTGAGCGCCTTCATGGCGGTGGTGGACTCGCTGACGGCACCGAACTCGTCGAGCACGCGGTAGGCGCCCTCGATCACGTCGTGCTGGACGTTGCCCTTGTGCGGGATGCGGATGTCGTGCGCAGTCTGGCCGACCACCAGGCCGTTGCAGCAGACGAAGCGGAAGACACCCGCGAGCATCTGGTAGGCGCTGGCGCCGTCGTGGCTGTTGATCAGGATGATCTCGTGGGCCTCCGTGTCTCGACCCCGGGCCTGGACCTGGCCGGCGTGGCGCATGCGGATCAGGTGCTTGGTGTACGCGGTCTTGCCTTCGATGCGGCTCTGGCTCTGCGCGACCATGAAGGGCTCGAAGCCTTCGCGCCTGAGGCCGCGCAGCACGTCGATGGTCGGGATGTAGGTGTAGCGCTCGGAGCGGCTGGCGTGCTTGCCTTCGGCAAAGATCGACGGCGCGGCGTGGCGCATCTGCTCGTCGTCGAGCGGCGTGTCACTGCGATGAACACGGGTATTGCGGGCAAAGCGGGTCGCGAGCTGCGGGGTGTGGGCGTGGGTGTGGACGGCGGTGGTCGTGAACATGGTGATTCCTTCGGTGTGCGGTGCAGGGACCGGGCCGGTGTGGATCCGACCCGGTCGGGCTGGTGTCAGGGGGTCAGGCGGCGGCCTGGGCAGGCTGGCGGTCGCTGCGGGGCTTGTGCGCGGCGCGCGGGGCGCGGCTCGGGTGGGCGCTGGCGGCGGTGGCTGGCGTGCGCGCTTCGGTCTCGTCCGGGCTGCCTTCGCGCTCGCGGCGGGCCTCGGCCTCGGCGCGGCTGTCGAGGTAGTCGATCTCGTCGGCCGTGAAGGCCATCGTGTGCATGGTCTCACCGTCCTTCTCGTAGCGGTGGTTGCGCACCCGACCGATGATGTTGACGTGCGAGCCCTTGCCGAGGTAGCGCGCGGCGTTCTCGGCCTGGGCGCCCCACAGCGTCCACTGGATCGCGGTGGCTTCTTCGTTGCGGCTGTCGCCAGTGCCGCGGCGGTTGTTGCTGATGGCGGTGAGCACCGCGCGGGCGATCGGGCCTTCGCGGCCGTTGACGGTGTCGAGCTTGACGGCGCCGGCCAGGTGGGCGTGACGCTGGGTGACGTGGACGTGGGCCATGACCCTTCTCCTTGCACGAGACGTCGGCCGGGGCCCGATCCGGGCTGCCCTGGAAACCGATCCTCTCGCTTGGACCTTCCTCGCTCCCGCCCACGGGCGGGCGGGGGGTGGGCAGGGCCCCAGCAGCCGACGCGGTGCGCCAGTCTCCTGGCCCACCGCTGAAAGATCCCCCCACAAGTCCCCCTCGCCCACAGGACGGGGGCTTGTGGGGGGAGCGCGGTGGGCCGGTCTGGCGCAGGGCTGCCACCATCAGCGGGCGGCGCAGCGTGGCCTGGGACACGGCGGAGCCGCCCGCCAGGACCCGAACGACGGCGTCCCTGCGGCCGACGTGCCACCAAGCGACCGCACGGGCGCGACTGGCGCGGCGGTCGAGCCGGCGTGAGCCGGATCGGCTGTTGGGGCTGGAGTTCGCGCGGCCCGGCATCGGGCGTGGCGGGTGACTGGGGAGGTCGATCAGCCGCGAGGCAAGCGAAGCGCACCGACCGGCTGTTCGGCCAGCGGGCCGGCCTGGGCGGCGCAGACGCTCAGGCTCTCTTTGCGTTCGGGCCCGCGTGTCCCCGGGCACGGGAACGGGCCGCGTTCGACATGCCGCCGGCACCGCCGGCCTGGACGGATCGCGTCAGGGATGGAAGCCCGACAGGGGCGAGACTCTGGTCATGGACCGGAGGCTCGACGCGCAGCGCAACAGCCCGACCGAGCGGAGCGAGGGGGAGCCGGAGGGAGGAAGGGGAACGGGCTGCTGTGCAGCGTTATGCACAGCACGCAGTTATGAACAGTGTGCTGGTCAAGTTTTTTCGGACACCACGATAGGTTGTTTGATTGCCGATTGCTGCTCGAAGGCATTGGGTGGCAGGTTGCCCAGTTTGGAGTGCAGCCGCACGCTGTTGTAGAAGCCCACGATGTAGTCGGCGATGTCGGTCATGGCCTCGGCATGGTTGGCGTAGTCGCGCTGCCAGACCCGCTCGGTCTTGAGGCTCAGGAAGAAGCGTTCCATCACCGCGTTGTCCCAGCAGTTGCCCTTGCGGCTCATGCTGCCGACCAGGCCGTGGCGCGCCAGCAGCGCCTGATGCAACGCGCTGGCGTACTGGCTGCCTCGGTCGGAATGAACAATCAGCCCTGGCGCGGGTTGGCGCTGCGCAATGGCCAGTTGCAGCGCTGCGCACACCAACTCGGCATGCATCGTCGGCGCCATCGCCCAGCCCACGACCTTGCGGGCGTACAGGTCCAGCACCACGGCCAGGTACAGCCAGCCGCTGCGCGTGCGGATGTAGGTGATGTCGCTCACCCAGGCCTGGTTGGGGCGGCTCGGATTGAAGCGCCGTGCCAGCAGGTTGTCAGAGACGGGCAGCGCATGACCGCTGTCGGTGGTGTGCATGAACTTGCGTCGCCACAGGGCCCGCAACCTGTTCTCGCGCATCAAACGTCGCACCCGGTGGCGCCCGATGCCCAGCCCCCGAGCGCGCAGCACTGCGCACAGGCGACGGCTGCCATAGACGCGGCCGCTGGCGGCGAACTCGGCCTTCAATTGCGTGCTGACCAAGCAGGCCTTGGGCGCGAGCTTGGCGCGCTGACGGGCACCGTAGTAGCCCGAACGGCTGACGCCCAGCACGCGGCATAGACGCTCGACGGTGACGGCCTTCTTGTGCAGTTGCTCGACGAACTGGTAGCTCATCGAAGCTCGCGGGCAAAGAAGGCCGATGCTTTTTTTAAGATGTCGACGTCGCCGCGCAGTTGCTTGTTCTCGGCCTCAAGCTGGCGGATGCGTTGCTGCTCGGCGGTGAGCGGTTTGCCAATGCCGGGGCGGCCTGCAGCCTCTTCATCGGCTTGCGCCAGCCATCGCCGCACGGCCGTCTCGCCGAGCTTCATGTCGCGGCAGACGTCGCCCACGCTCAAGCCCTGCTCGCGAATCATCTGCACCACTTGCAGCTTGAATTCCGCGTTGAATGTCCTTCGTTCTCTCTTGCTCATGTTCCTCGTCCAGGTGGATTCCACCTATCGAGGTGTCCGGGAAAATTAGACCATGACACAGTTCCGGGGCTTGATTCGGCCGCAGGCCGCGATCTTCCTGGGCGGGCTGCCAGGAGAGGTGCCGTTGAACTGGACATAAGTTCGCGGCCGGCGCATGGATGGCGATCTCACAACTGGAGATCGCCATGGACTTGATCCACTCAATGCACCCGTTGGCCAGGGCTTGGCTGCTCGACGGCCCGCTGTCCTCGTTCGTTGATGCATTCCAGGCGTTGCTGGAGCGAGGTCGGTATGCCGAAGGCAGCTCAGTGGCGGCCTTGCGTGGCTGGTCGCACTTTGCCCACTGGATGACGAAGTGCCAGCTGTCGGCCGAGCAGATCGACGAGGCCCTCGTCGGGCAGTTCCTGGATTCGCATCTGCCGCGCTGCGACTGCCATCCCGCAGCGCTGCGCACACGCGGCGACGTGAGCGCCAGTCTCGGGCATTTGCTGGCCTTGCTGCGGGAGCAGCATGTCATCGTGGAGTTGCCTGGGCCGAGCGGTCCCGTGGCGGAGGAACTGACCCGCTACAACGTCCATATGCGCGACGCCCGGGGGCTGGCGATTGGCACCCGAGGGGATCGGCTCGCGTGCATCAGTCTGCTGTTGCAATGCAAAGTCGCGGGCAAGGCCATCGCCATCGGCGCGTTGCAGCCGGAAGACGTTCGCGGCTTCATGGCAACCGAGCTCACGCGGGTCAGCAGCGCGTCGCATGCCAGCGCGGTCACGGCGGCGCTGCGCGCCTACTTCCGATACCGAGGGACCTGCGGTGACGCAGTGAATGGCCTGCTCGGCGCCATCTCTTCGCCGGTGCGATGGAGCCAGGCGTCGTTGCCGCGTGCGCTGACGGCCGAGGAAGTCCAGCGGCTCGAAGCGCATTGCGCACAAGCCAAGCGGGCCCCGCTGCGGCTGCTGGCCATGGTGCGCCTGGCCTTGGATCTCGGACTGCGCGTGGGCGAGATCGCCAAGCTTGAGATCACCGACTTCGACTGGCGCGCCGGCACGGTGACCCTGAAGAGAACGAAGTCCCAGCGCCAGGATGTGCTGCCGCTGCCGGCGGTCACCGGGCAAGCGCTGTCGGAGTACATGAGGCACGAGCGGCCTGCAACCACGCTGCCGTCGCTGTTCGTCCGTCGGGTGGCACCACATGACAGACCCATCGGCGTCGACACAGTGAGCCAAGCAATCGGGCGCGCCCTGCGAGGTGCCGGCATCTCACGCAGTTGCCACTCGTTGCGCCACACGCTGGCCTGTCGCCTGGTCAACAGCGGCAGTTCGATCAAGGAGGTTGCCGATGTGCTTCGGCATCGATCGCTGGACACCTCGCTGATCTATGCCAAGCTCGACCTGCAACTGCTTGCCGAGGTCGCTCTGCCTTGGCCTGGGAGCGCATCATGAGCGCCGCGTCGTCGGCGAGCATCGACCTCACCGCCAAGGTCGAGCAATACCTGGCTGAACGCCGGCGCCTCGGGTTCAAGCCGTGCTCTTCCGATCTCGCCGTGCGCCATTTCACCCGCTTCATGGCCAGCGAGGATCAGCGCGGCGCGTTGACGGTGGACGTGATGGTCCGGTGGGCGCGCCAAGTGCAGCCCCGGTATCTCGTGGACGGCCAGGCCAATGTCGACACCGCAGCGCGCCGACTGGCAACGCTGCGCCCCTTCATGCGTTGGCTGCAGCAGTTCGATCCGACCGTCGAAGTGCCGGACGACTCCAGCTTCGGCCCGATCCCGCGCCGCGTGGCGCCGCATATCTACAGCGAAGCCGAGATCGCTGCGCTAATCGTCGCGGCTCGCCGACTCGGTCCTTCGGATGGCCTTCGTGCCGCCACCTACGCGACGCTGTTCGGCCTGATCGCATCGGCCGGACTTCGAGTCTCCGAAGCGATCAACCTGGCCGACTCGGATGCGGATCTGGAGGGCCGTGTCCTGACCATCCAGCAGACCAAGTTTGGCAAGTCGCGCATGGTGCCACTGCACCCCAGCGTGATTGGCCCGCTGGCCGCCTACCGAGCCCTGCGCCGCCAGCACGTGCAACCGAGGCCACAGATGACTTTCTTCGTCGGCTCGCGCGGCGTGCGCCGCGGCAAGCCGTTGGGAGACCGGCAGGTGCATCGGATGTTCTGCCAGCTTCGCGAGCAGTTGGGCTGGATCGACCGCGGCGGCCATGGCCGACCCCGGGTGCATGACCTGCGCCACAGCTTCGCCGTGAGGCGGATGATCCTGTGGCACCAGCAGGGAGCGAACCTCGACCAACGCATGCTGGCCCTGTCCACGTACATGGGCCACATCAACATCTCCAGCACCTACTGGTACCTGAGCGGCGTGCCGGAGTTGATGGCGCTGGCCGGGGCTCGATTCGAACGCTTCGCCGATATCGCGGAGAGCGACGATGAGTAGCGCTGACCACCGCAAGCCGGCCCCGCCGAGCTTCGCGACGCTGGTCCAGTCCTTCTTCGCCGAACACCTGACGCAGCAGCGCGCGTTGAGCCCGCAGACCGTTGCGGCCTACCGGGACGCGTTCGTCCTGTTCCTGGACTTCGCCCAGGCGCGACTGCACAAGACGCCCACGACGCTGTCGCTCGCCGACCTGACGCCCGCGCTGATCCTGGACTTCCTCGATCATCTGGAACGCGATCGGCACAACACCGTCCGCAGCCGCAATGCGCGACTGGCCGCGCTGCGCTCGTTCCTGAAGTTCGCGGCTCGCCGAGACGTGACGGCACTTCAGGTCGTCGAGCATGCGCTGGGCGTGCCAATGAAGCGCTTCGAGCGGCCGATGTTCGAGTTCCTAACACGCGAGGAGATGCTGGCCGTGATCGGCGCGCCGGGAGCGGATTGGGTGAGCCAGCGAGACAAGCTGTTGCTGGCCCTGCTGTACAACACTGGTGCCCGCGTGTCGGAGGTGATCGGCGTGAAGGTGGGCGACGTCGTGCTAGCCCCGGCGGCCTGCGTGCATCTGCATGGCAAGGGTCGCAAGCAGCGGTCGGTGCCGCTCTGGCGATCGACGGTCAAGGTGATCCGCGCCTGGCTGAGGTTCAACCCGGAACTGACTCCGACGTCGGCCCTGCTGCCCAACCGCAGCGGACAAGCGATGACGCGATCCAACGTGACGCAGCGCCTGGCGTTGGCCGTCAAGGCCGCGGCGCTCACGACGCCGAGCTTGGCCGGGAGAACGATCTCTCCGCACTGCCTGCGGCACTCGACGGCTATGCACCTTCTGCAGTCGGGCGTGGACATCAGCGTGATCGCCCTGTGGCTCGGGCACGAGAGTCCGGCGACGACGCACCAATACGTCGAGGCCGATCTCGCCATGAAGGAAAAGGCGCTGGCCAGGCTTCAGGATCCCAACGTCATCCCACATCGGTTCCGGGCAGACGACGATCTGTTGAAGTTCCTCAAGACCTTGTAATTACGTGCAGTTCAAAGACGCGACAGCCGTCCTCTTGCGAGGGCGGCGACGCCGCGCTGCCGGGCCAACTGTGCATAACCAAGGACTGTGCATAACACTGCTTATGGAGAGCTTTCCATAAGCAGCGTCTCCGGTCGGTCGCCGCCGGACCGTGAACTTACGGTCTCGGACGCATTGCGGTCGTTGAGACACCAGCGACGGCGCCGGGCCGGCGGCCGGTTTCAGCCTTCACCGGACATTGGCGCCAGTCAATAGGAGACCGCTCTTGGCCGAGACTTCCAATTCGCAATCGCGCCACGAAGCTGACTTTGGCCGACCGAGCCAGCGCGGCGAAAGTCAGCTTGCGGTGACCCTCAGGGAAGCTCGGTCCCGGCCAGTGGCGGACACCCCCGACCGGCAGCCTTGAGGTCGGGCCATGCGAGACGCTTGCGCCATCTTCCAAGACTCAAAAGTCGGTTTCGGTCATCCGGCAAGAATCAACACGTAGCTATTCTGCGCCGCACACGGTTCTATGCATATCTATGCATCAGTTCGGTGACCCGTGTTGTCAAGACATAAAGTGTGACCGGGTCGGTCAGGACGCGCACCCTTGTGTTCTAGATGACCGCATTCGAAACTAGTACATCGACGCGCAAGTAACGGAACATGAATACACTTCTTCTGTCGCCCATGAAGGGGCCTGGAGGTGTAGTCATGCGCCAGACGGAACTGCATTTGTCCGAAGAGGATCGCGCGGTGATCAGCAGCATCCGAACGAAGGGACTGCATCAAACGCGCGAAGTGAATCGAGCCCATGTCTTGGCCAGTCTGGATCAAGGCGTGCCGGAGGCACAGATCATGGCTGTGCTCGGGATTGGGCGTACCGCTGTGTGGCGCACTCGTGCTGCGTATTTGCAGGGTGGAGTCGATCTGGCCTTGTTCGACGTTGCACGATCAGGGCGACCACCCCAGTACGACACCGATGCCCAAGCTCGGGTTACAGCGCTGGCGTGCACGGCCCCGCCAGAGGGACGCCAGCGCTGGACACTGGTGGAACTCGAACGTGCCGCACGCCAGGAGCAAGGCCTGGGCAACGTGAGTCGAGAAACCGTGCGGCGCATGCTCAAAAAAACGACCTCAAGCCCTGGCGCAGGCTGATGTGGTGCATTGGCGCGTTGACCGACGAATACCGCCAGCGGATGTACGCCCTGCTCGAACTGTATGCACGGCCACTGCGCTTGTCTGAACCGGTCATCTGCATCGACGAGAAGAGCTTGCAGCTCATCGCTCACAGTCGTCAACCACTGCCGATGGTCGAACACAGCCCGACCAAGCAGGACTACGAGTACGTACGCAACGGCACGACCAACCTGTTCGTGGCCGTCGAGCCCAAGGCGGGCCGCCGAATCGTCGAGGTCACAGCGCAGCGGGGCAAGATCGACTTCGTTGCCTTTGTTAGAGATCTGCTGACCAATGCCTATGCCAAGGCACGCCGCGTTCACTTGGTGCTGGACAACCTCAACACCCACTTCCGCAAGTCGTTCGACGATGTCATGGGCAAGCGCGCGGCGGCCAAGCTCCTGCGTCGAGTCCAATTCCACTACACGCCCAAGCATGCGAGTTGGCTGAACATGGCGGAAATCGAAATCGGCATTCTCAGCCGGCAGTGCCTGGATCGACGGATCGCCAGTCGGGAGTTGTTGCAGTCCGAGGTGGATGCCTGGCAAGAGGCCCGAAACGCCGACGTGCGAACCATCGAATGGAAGGTCACTCGTCAAGACGCTGATCAAAAACTTGGTCGTCACTATGTTTCGACACTTGCGTGTTGATGTACTAGCGCCACGGCGAATACCGCAACGAAAGGCAATGAGACCTCTCAACGAGATGTTGAAAGTGCGTTCCTGAGCCGTCCGACAGCCATCCCAAAGTCCTCTGCACTAGTTGCGGGAGAGATGGCTGCATGCAAGCTCGCATATCTTTTATGCACTGCTGTTCGCGAAGATCGTACGTTGAGCGCTTGACGGAGGGCGAGCTTCTCGGCGACATCGAAACCTCCGCGGACACAGCCGCTGAGCGTAGAGAGCCCAAGGCCTGGAAGCGCCTTCTCTTGCTCCGTGCCTTTCTTGATCGCGCGCACCACCTGCAGTGGCAGGCCGAAAACGAAGGCGAGTTCCGGGACGATTCGCAGTACGAAGTCTCGCGCCAAGTCACACTTGCAGAGCTTGGCAGCGTTCGTTCCGAGCGTCAGTTCGATCTCTGCAATGATCGAACCAGCCATCCAGCGTTTCAGGGGCTCCGTAGCATAGTCAAGGATGTACCGACCTCTCTCTGCGTCAGTGGTCAGTGCCTTATACGGCTTGCCGAGCACGGCATCGAGCGTCGATGGGCGAATGAGGTAAGGAACGAATTGCGGCACGGCTTTCAGCCATTCCAGAAAGGAGTCTCGCCATTGCTCCACGGACCCAGCGTTGGGAAGCTGTAGGTCGCTCACGGCCTGGCCGAACTGCGAGATTAACTCGGCCGACACCCCCGTGGCAGCTGCAAGTCGATCGACCCAGGTTGGGTTGGTCGGGGCACCTTCGACCTTTCGTGCGGCGAGCGCCGCACTCACGCGGCTGTCGATCCATGCGAGATCATTTGCCGCCCTTTTTCGGTAGGCTGCGAAGGACTTCTGCAGAAGAGCTCTTGCTGCGCTGTCCTTGTCTCCATCTTCTCCAACCGGCAGGCGGCTGAGGAGATACCTGAGCGACGCCGACTGGTCCTCCTTCGAGAGTTCCAACTGGTCGAGAAGCGCCGTCATTGGGTCGTCAATCGCAACGCACTGATCGCTTTGCGCGAATATGGTTTGCAGATCCGCCCAGTGCTTGCCTATCTCGTTCTTTCCGTCCCGAAAGTGCACTACTTTGCTCGGAACCACCAGCACGAATCCGTAGGACGACTCACCTGCACGACCGGCTCGTCCAGCTGCATTCAGGAGCTCATGCGCCTCCAGCCGTTGAACCTTGTTGGCCTCACGATCGAAGCGGCTATCGCCGCCGATGATGACAACCTCGCTGGGTAGGTTCATCCCTTGCGCAAGCGTCGATGTTGCAACCATGACCTTAACGCCGTCTGAGCGCCTGAACAAAGATTCGTGGAGCTGGCGCTCGGCATGCAGAAGGAGGCTGTGATGACAAACGCCTGCAGCCTCAACTCGCCCTGCATCATTCGTCGAAACATAGGAATGCGACACGTCCCCGAGCTCTTCGATGGCTTCGGTGAGCAGCGCTCTCTCCGCGCTTGTCAGTGTTATCTCGGTGGCGATCGCGCCACCATTGACCGCTTTCGTCGCCGCGTTCGCCAACGGAATGGTTTGAACGAAGACCAGCGTCTTTAGATTCTGACTTGCTGTTGCCACGGCGAGAGCGCTGGCCAGCTTGTTTCCATTGGGCGTCAGGTACCAGATCTTTCCGCTGGGAGACTTGCCGGTTCCCAGGGCCAATTTTTCCTCCAGCAGGGGTAGCAGCCGGTAATGTGCTCTAGACTTCGAGAGCCAAGTCTGCCTCAGTGAGAACAGACCCAGGGGCTGCGCGGTCAGCGTTTTGGCAACAGCGGTAGGCACTCCTTTTGTCTTCGCGGTGGCACGAGCCGTACCGAGCCTTGCGTTCAGTGTTTCGATGTGGTCTGCCTCGTACACCACGCACCCTCGAACCTGGCGGGTAGGCTTCCACGTCAGGTCAAGCGCCAGGCAGGGCCTTCCCGTCATCGAGGCGATCCAGGCGGCAATCTCGCCCGTGTTTTTCATCATCGCGGACAGCAACAGAAGATCGGCCGTTGGCACGATGGTCACGAAGTTGAGGACGCAGAGCATGGCGTCGACCGCGCGGTGACTGGCTTCAATAGCAGCTGCATGCAACAAATGGCACTCGTCGAACACAAGTAGGCCAACGTCCGAGAAAGCTTCAGATTCATACCCAAGAAGCGCAAGGCATCTCTCAGTCGTCATGACCGAGACCGATGGAAGGTCCCCTACGAAATCCTCAAAGTCGAAGTTTTCTCCCCGTTCTTGTTGGACAGTCGCTTCGGGAAACGTCACCTTCAGCGCGCTAGCGGTTTGCTCGACCAAAGCCAAAGTCGGGGCCAAAAAGATGACCTTCTTTCCTTGCAACAGCATCGCCGCGATCTTCAACTCCGAAAGGGTCGATTTGCCCGCACCTGTTGGGAAACTCACCGCGGAGGAAGTGCCAGTCTCAAGATAACCCGAGTCGACGGCCGTCCGGTGATTGCGCCACAGATAAGGTCTGCGCTTTGCAATCTTTCGCATCATGGTTGCCCATCGCGGCCCGTCGACTCCCCCGGGGGGAGTGACGTTGACGACCGCAGCAGGAGCCAGGTTGTCCGCAACAGACATCAGAAGAGACGCTAGATGATGTGGTCCGGGGAATGCGCTGAAGGCGGCGGTCGACCAGGGCGTTTGCTTCATGCAATCGCCCTGGGCGGTCGACTCCCCGGCGATTTCCATCCGTTCGACGCACAGATCCTTGATGCGTCGGAACACAGACGCTGCACTGCCGAGCGTGTCGTCGGTTTGTGGGGTGCCAAGTAGCTCCCGCGCAAGCTGTCGCACCCCCCGAAGAAGAAGATACAGAAGCCCTGCAACGCCTCGATCGCCTGTGTCGTCAGCCCGAAGCAAGTCGACGCTCGGCAAATCAAGGTTGGATACGTTGATCAGTTCCCCCTTTGACAGATTGACGATTGCGTTGAGGAGACGACCTTCAATGATGTTGCCGCTCGGAATGACAATCGTTTTCGCCATTTCGGCGGAGTCAGCCGTCGCTTCCGCAACCATGAAGAGCAAGGTGGCGGAGACCTCAGGGGCGATCGAGTCGAGAGTCAATCTCGTTTCTGGCTGCTCGGTTCGCCCCAACCGGGCGGCCATCAGCGAAACGTGATGAGCGGCGCCGGCGACAAACGCGGCTGATGCCCGGTTTTCTCTGTTCGGAAGCGCAGAGACAAAGGCTTCGTTCGTGAACGCAATCCTTCGCATTTGCGTAGCAAGTGCGTCGATGTCGGCGGGCAGGGCCTTGCCGACTGCGAGTTCTCGCAGGCGCACACGCGCCGTCACGATCGACGTATAGGCGTCCGTCAGTTGCTCGGGCAAGCCGGGAAGGTCCAAACCCTCGAGTTCGGGCGCACTTGAAATCAGGGCAGAGGTGTCGGCGTCAAACATGTGCTGCTTTCAACGCTGCGATGTGTGCCAAGACCTTGCTCGCAATGCTGTCCATCCAGCTGCGCAGATCATCAACATAAAACGTCTCGCCACGCCTGCGCTTGACGTTGCCTTGGACCTTCGTGTCGTAGTCCTTGAAGAGGCGCCCACGGCCTGCGTTTGTCGCATGGAGTTTGCCCACGGTGATGCTGACTCTGAAATGGCGTGCATCCTTCCAAATTACCCGGCGAACCACGTCGTCCACATCGATGCCTTGCCGCTTCTCCAGCAGCCCAGTGACTTCAGCCACCAACACATTGGCGTCACCCCCGCTTTCGTATTCCTCGAATTCCGGCCACACCTCGTCGCGAATCGTTTTGCGAGGATTGTCGGTTGCCTTGTCTTCAAATATGACCACGGCACTTATGGCACCTACTGGATCGAAATCCAGTTGAATCCCGTCGAAACCCTTTTGCGCAAAGATCATTTGCGGAGTGTTGATCAGCGATTTTGATCCCGCCTTGTGCGCCGACAGCCAAGACATGACCTGAAACATCCACCCGTCCCGATGCCAGGGCTCTGTGCCTACGGGAACCGTCAGCATCTTCGCCGCAGCAGCCCAAGCGTCATCGACTGGGACCGGAAGGGCGGTTCCAATATTGAGCAGTATCTTGTTCACGTGGCGTGCCTGCCCGAGCGCTACGCGGGCGATGAGTTCCGCCAGAAGCTGCTCGTCCGTTACCGCCCAGGTGTATCCATGTAGCAGAGACTTATGGACGATCGGCGTTAGTAGAATCGGCATGCGTTGGAATTAGGAGCAGGAGTCGGGGTTCCGCGCGGGCGACGCTGTCAGCGCTGAACGGTCAAACTAGTGAACCTCGGCAAGAGTAGCGACTGCCTTTGACCATCGGGTCAGGTGAAGTCAAAGCATAGCCACAGGAGCCCGTGGTCGGCGCCCTTGCCGCCGACCTCTAACAAATGTGGCTCTGACCACCTTCACGTTCCATCCTAGGACGCTTCATATTACAGCGATCAAGCCCACTGGTGCGCCTGCCACGTCGTACCTGACGACCGCTCTGATACGGCAAGTTCGACGTGCTGAACGACCGCTCAGGGTCGCTATGCAGAGCTCTCCATAGCGACCCCTATGCACATGTCTCGACTATGCACAGGTGACGCGGCCCTGATTACGTGGAGGCCGCATCGGCGCGGCATGCGGCGGCGGGGTCACTCGCCGAACTGGACATAGTTTCGGCGTCGGAGCGCACTGGTGATCCCACTTCTGGAGATCACCATGGATACCGCTCAGCACTCGCGCGTCATCGAGGTCGATTGGCTCGCCGCCAGTCCCATCGGGCCTCACGCCGTCGCGTTCAAGCATCACCTGACCGAGCGCAGGTACGCCGCGCACACCGTTTCCAGCTACATCGCTGAGGTGACGCACTTTGCGCGCTGGGTCTGCACCCGGCGGCTGCCGCTGGCCAGGATCGACGAAGTCTCGGTCGCCATCTTCCTTGACGACCACCTGCCGAGTTGCGCTTGCACTGGACACACGCGGCACGACCGGGCCGATCACAGCGCGGCGCTTGGGCACCTGCTCGCCGTGCTTCGCGCGCAAGGTGCCATTGCACAGCCACCAGTCAGCACGACGCCCGTGGATGAGGAATTGCGTCGCTACGACGATCACATGAATCACGTGCGTGGGCTCGCACCGAAGAGCCGGACCATGGTGCTGAGGATCGTTGGGCGGCTGCTGGCGGAGCGCTTCGGTGGCCACGCCGTCGATATCAAGGCCATCACGCCCGAGCACGTTCGGCGCTTCTTTGCCGAGCAGGCCGCGCTGCACAGCAAGCCTGCCGGCGCGGGGTCTGTCGTGTCATCGCTGCGCGGCTACTTCCGCTACCGCGCCTCGCTGGGAGATCTGGTCCACGGGTTGATCGGCGCGCTGGCCTACCCAGCCAACTGGGCCCTGTCTTCGCTGCCCAAGAAGTTGACCGACGAAGAAGTCGCCCAGTTGGTCGGCTCGCTCAACAACCCCTGCCGTGCCATGCGGCGGGCGTGCGCCATCGTGCGCTGCGCCCTCGATCTCGGGCTTCGCAGCATTGAAGTCGCCCAGCTCAGCCTGGACGACATCGACTGGCATGCCGGCACGATCACGCTGCGCCACACCAAGGGCCGCCGTGTCGACATCCTGCCGCTGCCTGTGGCCACCGGCGAGGCCATCGCCCGGTACCTGGAACTGGAGCGCCCCAAGACAACCAACCGCGCCATCTTCGTGCGCAATGTGGCCCCGCGCGACGCGCCCATCGGCGCGGACCTCATCCGCATCACCATCCGCCAGGCCTACGCGCGCGCCGGACTGCCGTACACCCGTTCGCACCTGCTGCGTCACACGATGGCTAACCGCTTGCTCGCCAGCGGGTCGACATTGAAGGAAGTGGCCGACGTGCTGCGCCACCGGTCGCTGAACACCACGATGATCTACGCCAAGTTGGACAGCCGCAGTCTTGCTGCGGTGGCGCTGCCGTGGCCTGGGAGTGCGTCATGAGTGCCGCCGCCATGCCCTTCAAGTCGCGTGTCGAGCGCTTCTTGGTCGAGCGCCATGGTCTGGGGTTCTCAGCGCGCGTAGAGGCTTGCACCTTGCGCAGCTTTGCCCGCCATCTTCATGAGATTGGGCATTGCGGACCATTGACGGTCGAGGTGATGACCGACTGGGCACGGCGCGACAGCCATGGCAGCACGGACCCGGTCACGTGGGCGCGACGCCTGAAGAGGCTGCGCACGTTTGTGCGCTGGCTGCAGCAGTTCGAGCCCGACACCGAAGTTCCCGATGACACGGTCTTCGGGCGCATGCCGGAGCGCAAGGCGCCCCACATCTACAGCGAGCAAGAGATCATTGACCTGCTGACCAGCGCCAGGCGGCTTGGACCGGCGTCCAGCCTTCGTGGTGTCGTCTTCGAGACGCTGTTCGGGCTGATCGCCTCGACCGGCCTGCGGATCAGCGAAGCGCTGTCGCTGAAGAACGCTGACGTCGATCTCAAGACCGGCATGCTGAGCATCCAGCTGACCAAGTTCGGCAAGTCGCGCCAAGTGCCGGTGCATCCCAGCACCCTTGAGGCGTTGCGTCAATATCGCCTGCGGCGCGACTTGGCGGGCGAGTCTTACGGCGACGACACCGCGTTCTTCGTCGGCAGCCGGGGTCGACTGCATGGCCGGCCTCTGGGCGACCGCCAGGTGCATCGCGTCTTCGGTGAGTTGCGCCGGCAATTGGGTTGGCCCAATCGCGGATCGCACCACGCCGCACGCATCCATGATCTGAGGCACACCTTCGTCGTTCGACGCATCGTGCAGTGGTACGCCCAGGGCGTGGATATCGACCAGGCCATGCTCTCGTTGTCGACATACATCGGGCATGCGATGGTGACCAACACCTACTGGTACCTCTCGGCGGTGCCGGAACTGATGGCGCTGGCCGCAGGGCGGTTCGAAGCGTACATGTCACAAGCGGGGGCAGGCGATGAATAAGCCACCCACTCCGCCGCCGCCGTCATTCCCGGCGCTGGTCCAGCAGTTCTTCACCGAGTACCTGGTTGCGCAGCGGGCGGTCAGTCCGCGCACGGTGGCTTGCTACCGAGACGCGCTGTCATTGTTCCTGGGCTTCGCCAGCCACAAGCTGGGCAAGGCGCCGACGGCGATGCAGCTTGCCGACATACGACCCGAACTGATCCTGGCATTCCTCGACCATCTGGAGCAGGGACGCAAGAACACGGTTCGCAGTCGCAACTTGCGGCTCACGGCGCTGCGAGCGTTCTTGAAGTTCGCAGCTCGGCGTGATGTCACTGCGCTGCACGACATCGAGCGAGCGCTGGCGGTGCCGATGAAGCGCTTCGAGCGGCCGATGCTGGGCTTCCTGACACGCCCAGAGATGCTGGCAGTGCTCGGGCAACCGGGCGAGAACTGGTCGTCGCAGCGAGACCACCTGCTGCTGGCCATGCTCTACAACACCGGCGCGCGGGTCTCCGAGATGATCGGCGTGCGCGTCGTTGATGTCATTCTGGACGGTGGCGCCTGCGTGCACCTGCACGGCAAGGGCCGCAAGTTGCGATCGATCCCGCTGTGGAAATCCACGGTGGTTGAGATACGCGCCTGGCTTCGGTTGAATCCGGTGTTGCGTGGCGAGGCTGCCTTGCTGCCGAACCGAGATGGGCAGGCCATGTGCAGATCGAACGTCACGCAGCGCTTGAGCCTTGCGGTGACCCGCGCCACGGCGGAGCAGCCCAGCCTGGCCACCAAGCGCGTCTCGCCGCACACGCTCAGACACACGAGCGCCATGCATCTGTTGCAGTCGGGCGTGCCGTTCAACGTGATCGCCCTGTGGCTCGGCCACGAGAGCACGACAACGACCCACCGATATGTCGAGGCCGACCTGGCGATGAAGGAGAAGGCGCTCGCTCGGCTGGAGGCGCCAGACACCAAGATGGGCCGCTACAAGGCGCCGGACTCGCTGCTGCGGTTCCTGCAAACACTGTAACTATGCGCAGAACACGCCGGGCTGAATGCCTCGTCGCTGCAGGGCCCGGCTCCTGCAATCTTGAGGCCCCTGTGCATAGTCGAGTCATGTGCATAGGGGTCGGGTCCGACTGGTCGTCCCGGGCAGGAGGAGTCGTTCGAGGGCCCTCACGCTGGCGGCATTGCACGAGCGACCGGTCAGAAAGGTGCAGCGGTCATAGACCGCAGTGACCGGCGTATGAACGCTTACGGTCTCGGCCGCCGTTCAACTGCCGAACCTGACCGACCGCACCCAGTCTTGACCGGACGCCAGTTTTCGGTCGGCGCCAACAGCACCTGTATCAGGCGAGGCCGAGCGCGCGACGGCGTGATCGTAATCAGGACGTACTGGCAGCGGAGTTGCCATCTGAGCGGCAAGCGTTTGCCAATTTGCCAGAGAGTTGCCAGAAATCGGCATTCCGAGCCCACAAAGCCAAACGGGTTAGCCTCTTGTGAAGGCTAACCCGTTGATTTATATGGTGCGGCTGGCAGGAATCGAACCCACGACCCCTTGGTTCGTAGCCAAGTACTCTATCCAGCTGAGCTACAGCCGCGTTGCTGTCAAAGCAGAACGCTACTATAGCATGTCTGTTTTCAAACAATCAAGTGGCATTCGCAGCTTTTCGATAACAACGTTGTGCCTGGTCTTCGTCGCCCTCCTGATCGGCGATCTGGCCAAGCCAGCGCCAGGCGTCCTGACGCAGGCCGAGTTCGGCCGAAGCGTTGGAGGCAGCCACCTCCAGCAGGCGGCGCGCGCGGCCCCAGAGCTGACGTTCGGCCATCGCGCGGCCAGCAGCGTAGGCGAGCGGTGCATCCTGCGGCTGGGCCGCCACGGCATCTTCGAGCAGCGGCAGCCAGTCGGCCGGCAGGCCGGGCAACACATCGACAAAGGCCCGCAACACGGCGGCACGCTCGCGTTCGCCGAGCTGGTGGATGTGCTCCCAGTGCGGGCGCAGCCAGCCACGGCCATCGGTCACCGCATCGAGTTCGGCCGCCAGGCTGGCCGCGCGCGCGGTGACGACCGGATCGCGCCGGTCGGCCGGATCGAGCTGCAGCCAGATGCGGCGCAGCTGATCGGCGTCACGGGCGGTGTCGAGCACCTCGATGGCCAGCGAGCGCAGGATGCCGTGTGCCGCCACCGGGGCAAAGCCCTGGTGCTTGGCCAGCAGGCGCGCGGTCTTGAGGGCCTCGAGCGGCTGGCGTGACAGGCGCGCGGCCTGCAGGCGCAGGCGCAGGGCCTGGGTGCGGCGCGCCACGCCGGCCGGCAGCTGGGCGAGCTGCTCGAAAGCGCGGTCGGGATCGCGGTCGTCGATCGCCCATTCCGTGGCCAGCAGGCGCGCACCTTCGGCCACCGGCGTCGGCAGGGCCGGCGCACCGAGCATGCCGAGCGCGCGGCCGAGCTGTTCGTCGCGCCGCGTGCGGTCCTGCAGGCGATGCAGGCTGCTGGCGGCAAGCAGGTGGGCGAGCGCGCCGAACTCGACATCGGCGGTGAGTTCGGTGGTCAGCGCACGGATCTCGAGGGCGCGCTGGGCGGCCTTGTGGGCGCGGCTGTAGCGGCCCGAGAACAGCAGGCCCAGCGACTCGCGCAGCGCCATCTGGGCGGCCCGTTCACGCCGCTGCAGGCGCCACAGGCGAGCCCGCTCGGGCAGGCCGACGAGGCGGTTGATCGAACCGACGGCGATGTAGACCGCCGCGCCGCTGGCCAGCAGCAGCAGCACGAAGAAGTTCAGGGACAGGTCGACGCGCCAGGGCGACCAGTAGATCGATACCACGCCGTCGTTCGCACCCAGGGTGCTCGCCGCCAGCACGGCGACGACGGACAGCAGCAACAGCCAGACGACCCAACGCATGCCGAACACTCCTCAGCGCCCGGCCACCGCGGCGGCCGTGGCCACCAGGGTTTCGTCGGGCTTGGGTACACCGATCAGACGGCTCTGCTGGGCGATCTGGCGCAGCAGTTCGACGGCCACCTGGGTCTTGCGCGAACTGGCGTCGAAGTAGCGGTTGATCGCCTGCTGGGCGCTCTGCAGGTCGGCACTGGCGGCATCGAGCTGGCGCGACAGCACCGACAGCCGGGCGTTGAGCAGGCGCAGCTTGAGGTTCTCGCGCAGCAGGAAACCCTGCTCGGGCGCGATCAGCATGGCCTCGGGACGCTCGATGCGCGTGACACGCAGGAGGCTGCGCAACTCGCTCCAGATCTCGTCGAACGGACGCGACCAGGCCAGCATCCAGACCGGCGACGAGGCACCGGCGGATGCGGCCTGTGCGCTGGCTGCGCTGCCCTTGCGTGGCACGGTGGCACTTGCGACGGGCGCCGACGCCGTGCCCGCCGGGATGGCCCGCGCCTCGCCCGCGTGGCGCCCGGTGATGGCCGCCTCGGACACCAGCGGCAGCTCGTCGGCCAGCCGCACCACCTCGTCGATCTTGATCAGCAGCGCGCCGATGTCGGGCACGCCGACGGAGCGCACCCGGTCGAGATCGCTCGCGATGGCGCGACGCAGGCGCTCCAGGCGCGGCTGGTTGATGCGCGCCAGGCGGTCGTCGGCCGAACGCAGGGCAACCACCAGCGGCTCGGCGCTGCCGGTCAGGGCGCTCTGCTGCATGGCGACGCGGATGGCTGCTTCGATGTCGGCGACGACATTTTCGTCACGCGAGCGCGACAGCGACTGGATCAGGTCGTCGAGCTGGCCGCGCTGCAGGGCGACCTCGGCCAGCCGGGCTTCGAGCAGGGCCGCCTTGGCGGCGCTGTCGCGCGAGACTTCCTGCGCCTGCCTGGCGAGCACGAGGGCTTCGGCAGACTGGTCGGCGCTGCCCTGCTGGCGCCGCACCAGTTCCTGTTCGAGGCTGTGCAGCTGGGTGCGGGTGTCCCAGGTCATCCAGACCGCCGTTGCGGCCAGGACCACCGCCACCAGCGCCATCACCAGCATGGCCGGCGCGCGAGCGCCTGCTGCAGCGGTGCTTGCCATGGCAGGCGCGGGTGGTGGAGGCGGCAAGTCGGGTGCTGCGACGGGGGGTGGCGCTGCGTCGCCTGCAGGAGTGGTGTCTTGGTTCACGGTGGGGGTGGGCCGGGACTGAAAAGCCGCGCAGCCATTGTATAGACGGCCCTTCGTGCCGGAGTGCACATCCGGGCCGGGGCGGACGGCGCAGCAAGGCCGCTCAATCGAGCGTCTGCATCGACGCGGCAATCAGTGCCGCATCGGGTGTCAGCGGCAGCACCGTGCGCCAGCCGAGCGATGTCGCGGTCTGCGCGATGCGCAGGTGGGTGGCCACCGCTGGCACGTCATGCAAGGCGCGCCAGGCCTGCGGTGCGGTCTGCATGAACGCCGCCAGATGCCCGATCGCCTGCGAACTGCTGAACAGCCAGGCGTAATCCTGCGGCCGCTGCCGCACCCGCTGCAGCAGGTCGAGCAATTCACCCGACCAAGCCGGCGCGGTGCGTCGGTAGGCGGCCAGCAGATCGACCTGGGCACCGTGGTGGCGCAGCGTGCTGGCGAGCCAGTCGCGGCCGTCCTCGCCGCGCACGATCAGCACCTGTCGGCCGGCCCAGGTCTGCGATTCGAGGCGCTGCAGCCAGAGCGTCTCGGCGTCGAACTGATCGGCGTCGGCGGCCGGGGCGACGATCTGCGCCGCAGCCACACCTTTCGACTGCAGCGCCGCGACGGTGCCCGGCCCGGTCGCAGCCGCGAGCGTGTCGGTCGGCCACGGCAGGCCGGCAGGGCGCTGGGCGAAGAACTGCAGCACCGCGTTCGGGCTGACGAACATCACCATCCGGCAGTCGGCCAGGCGCTGCCAGGCGGCCTGCACCGCGGCGGCAAACGCGGCCACCGGCTCGATCACCATCAGCGGCGCGGCGCAGGCCGGCTGGCCCAGGCCGCGCAGGCGCTCGACCCATTCGTCGGCCTGCGGCTGCGGACGGGTGACGAGCAGCTGCCGCAACGGCGCCGCGCCAGGGTGGCTCATGTCGTGAGCCTGTGGATCAGGACGCCACCGGCAGCGCCGCCAGCAAGGCCTCGCCACCGCCGGCACGCAGACGCGCCACCACCGCCAGGCCGAGCGCCTCGGCGCCGGCGGTGTCGGTGACGGCAGCCTCGGCGCTCGCCACGATCAGCGCCACGCTGGCGTCTTCCGGATGGCCGAGACGCGCCTCGAGATGAAGCTGCGCGCCCTGCCACTGCGCGAACGCCGCCAGCGGCATGCTGCAGCTGCCGCCCAGTGCACGCGAGACCGCCCGTTCGGCATGCACCGCGAGCCAGGTCGGTGCGTCGGTCATGGCGGCCAGCGCCTCGCGCAACGCCGACGCATCGGCGCGCACCTCGATGCCGAGCGCGCCCTGGCCGGCGGCCGGCAGCATCACGGCCGGATCGATGACGCTACGGATGCGCTGCGCCAGGCCGAGCCGCTTGAGCCCGGCCGCGGCCAGCACGATGCCGTCGTACAGGCCTTCGTCGAGCTTGCGCAGCCGGGTGTCGAGGTTGCCGCGCAGCGCGTGGATCTCGAGGTCGGGGCGCACCGCCTTCAGCTGCACGATGCGGCGCAGGCTCGAGGTGCCGACGCGCGCGCCCTGCGGCAGGCTGGCGACGTCGTCGTAGTGGTTCGAGACCCAGGCATCGCGCGGGTCTTCGCGCTCCAGCACGGCGGCCAGCACGAAACCCTCGGGCAGCTCCATCGGCACGTCCTTGAGCGAATGCACGGCGAGCTGGGCGCGGTCTTCTTCGAGCGCGACTTCCAGCTCCTTGACGAACAGCCCCTTGCCGCCGACCTTGGACAGGGCGCGGTCGAGGATCTGGTCGCCGCGGGTCGTCATGCCGAGCAGCTCGACCACCGCGCCGTGGCGGCGTTGCAGCAGGTCACGGACATGTTCGGCCTGCCAGAGGGCGAGGCGGCTTTCGCGGGTGGCGATGATGCAGGGCTGGGGCAAGGTGCTCATGCCCGCATTGTCCCGCATGCGCGAGTGCCGGCGAGCGAGGCGCCGATCGTGGCCTTGATCTTGCTGAGTTCCGCGAAGGGCCAGTGATACCATCGCGCCCGTAACTTTGTTACCGATCTCACCACATAGAGGTTTCAATGCCGAGCGCCGCCTCCCGCCCCCGCAGCCCTGCCGCCAAGAAGTCCGCCGCACGCCGCAGCCCTGAAACCCCGCAACGCCGCAGCGACGACGCGGCCGAGAAGAACCGGCCGCTGATGGACGACATCCGTCTGCTCGGTCGCATCCTCGGCGACGTGATCCGCGAGCAGGAAGGCCAGGACGCCTTCGACCTGATCGAGCGGGTGCGCCAGCTCTCGGTGGCCTACCGCTTCAAGCAGGACGCCAACGCCGGCAAGACCTTCGACCGGCTGCTCAAGAACCTGACGGTCGACCAGACCGTCAGCGTGATCCGCGCCTTCAGCTACTTCTCGCACCTGGCCAACATCGCCGAAGACCGCCACCACGTGCGCCGTCGGCAGGTCCACGAGCGCGCCGGCAACCTGCAGGAAGGCTCGCTGGCGATGACCTTCGACCGCCTGGCCGAAGCCGACATCCGCGCCGCCGACATCGCCAAGTCCCTGGCCCACGCCTACATCTCGCCGGTGCTGACCGCGCACCCGACCGAGGTGCAGCGCAAGAGCATCCTCGACGCCGAGCGCGCCGTGGCCGAGCTGATCGGCGAGCGCGACGACCTGCACACCGCCGGCCAGCGCGCCGACAACGAGGCGCTGCTGCGCGCCCGCGTCACGCAGCTGTGGCAGACGCGCATGCTGCGCTACACCAAGCTCACGGTGGCCGACGAGATCGAGAACGCGCTGAGCTACTACCGCAGCACCTTCCTGCGCCAGATCCCGCGCATGTACCGCGCGGTCGAGCAGGCGCTGCCGGGCCACGACATCGGCAACTTCTTCCGCATGGGCAACTGGATCGGCGGCGACCGCGACGGCAATCCGTTCGTGACCGCCGACACCCTCAAGCTCGCGCTGTCGCGCCAGAGCGAGACCGTGCTGCGCCACTACCTGACCGAGGTGCACGCGCTCGGCGCCGAGCTGTCGATGTCGCAGATGCTCGCACCCGTCACGCCCGAGATGCAGGCGCTGGCCGCGGCGTCACCGGACCAGAGCTCGCACCGCGAGGACGAGCCCTACCGGCGCGTGCTGATCGGCATGTACGCGCGCCTGGCCGCGACCCTGCACGCCTTCACCGGCACCGAAGCGCTGCGCCACGCCGTGCCGCCGCAGAACCCGTACACCGACGCCGGCCAGCTGCTGGCCGACCTGCAGGTGATCGAGACCTCGCTGAAGTTCCACCACGCGCAGGCGCTGATTGCGCCGCGCCTGGCGCCGCTGATGCGGGCGGTGCAGGTGTTCGGTTTCCACCTCGCCACGGTCGACCTGCGCCAGAGCTCCGACAAGCACGAAGCGGTGGTGGCCGAGCTGCTGGCCTGCGCACGCGTCGAGGCCGACTACAGCGCGCTCGACGAGGGCGCACGCCGCGAACTGCTGATGCGCCTGCTCAACGAGACCCGGCCGCTGCGCGTGATCGGCGCCGAGTATTCGGAGCACACCGTCGGCGAACTGGCGATCTTCGAGACCGCGCGCACGATGCTGGCGCAGTACGGCCGCGCGGCGATCCGCCACTACATCATCTCGCACACCGAGGATGTGTCCGACCTGCTCGAGGTGCTGCTGCTGCAGAAGGAAGCCGGCCTGCTGGTCGGCGCGCTCGACGCCGACGCGACCAACGCGCTGATCGTGGTGCCGCTGTTCGAGACCATCGGCGACCTGCGCAATGCCGCGCCGATCATGCGTGCCTTCTACGCCCTGCCCGGCATCAAGCAGATGATCGTGCGCTCGGGTGGCGAGCAGGACATCATGCTGGGCTACAGCGACAGCAACAAGGACGGCGGCTTCTTCACCAGCAACTGGGAGCTCTACGACGCCGAGCTGGCGCTGGTCGAGCTGTTCGAGGCCCTGGGCCGCAGCGACGGCATCACGCTGCGGCTGTTCCACGGCCGCGGCGGCACCGTCGGCCGCGGCGGCGGCCCGAGCTACCAGGCCATCCTGGCGCAGCCGCCGGGCACCGTGAACGGCCAGATCCGCCTGACCGAACAGGGCGAGGTGATCGCGTCCAAGTATTCACACCCCGAGATCGGCCTGCGCAACCTCGAGACGCTGGTCGCGGCCACGCTCGAAGCGACGCTGCTGCACCCGACGCAGAGCGCGCCGAAGGGCTTTCTCGCGGCGGCGGCCGAGATCTCCGACGCCAGCATGGCGGCCTACCGCAAGCTGGTCTACGAGACCGACGGTTTCACCGACTACTTCTTCAGCACCACGCCGATCCGCGAGATCGCCGAGCTCAACATCGGCTCGCGCCCGGCCTCGCGCAAGGCCACCCGCGCGATCGAGGACCTGCGGGCGATCCCCTGGGGCTTCAGCTGGGGCCAGTGCCGCGTGGCGCTGCCGGGCTGGTGCGGCTTCGGCTCGGCGATCGAGGCCTTCCTGAGCGCCCAGGGCGAAGACAAGCGCAAGAGCCGGCTGACGCTGCTGCAGCGCATGTTCAAGCAGTGGCCGTTCTTCCGCACGCTGATGTCGAATCTGGACATGGTGCTGGCCAAGACCGACCTGCGCATCGCCGCGCGTTATGTCGACCTGAGCGAGGACAAGAAGCTCGGCAAGAAGATCTTCGCGGCGATCGAGGCCGAATGGGCGCTGACCGATCAGGCGCTGACCCAGATCACCGGCGAGAAGAACCGCCTGGCCAGCAACCCGAGCCTGGCGCGTTCGATCGAACACCGCCTGCCCTACCTCGACCCGCTGAACCACCTGCAGGTCGAGCTGATGCGGCGTTATCGCCAGCGCAAGGAAGGCGACCCGGCCAACGAGCGGCTGCAGCGCGGCATCCACATCTCGATCAATGGCGTGGCGGCGGGACTGCGCAATACTGGCTGACCGGGCGCCGAAGCGCTCACGCCAAGCAAAACGCCGACTCTCGAGTCGGCGTTTTTTCGTTCAGCGCATGTCACTGCGGCGAGTGACTCGCTCGTCACTCGCCCAGATACGCCGCCCGCACCTTCGGGTCATCCAGCAGCGCCCGACCGTTGCCGGTCATCGTCACCTCGCCCGACTCCATCACGTAGCCGCGGTCGGCGATCGCCAGCGCCCGGCTGGCGTTCTGTTCGACCAGCAGCATCGTCACGCCCTGCTTGTGGATGTCGGCGACGACCTCGAAGATCTTGTCGACCATGATCGGCGACAGGCCCATCGACGGCTCGTCGAGCAGCAGCACCTTGGGGCGCGCCATCAGGGCGCGGCCCATCGCCAGCATCTGCTGCTCGCCGCCCGACATCGTGCCGGCCAGCTGCGCGCGGCGCTCCTTCAGGCGCGGGAAGATGCCGAACACCTTCTCGATGTCGTCATCGATTTCGCGGTCGTTGCGCGTGTAGGCGCCCATCTGCAGGTTCTCGGTGATGGTCATGCGCGTGAAGGTACCGCGGCCTTCCGGGATCATCACCAGGCCCTGCTTGGCCAGGTCCCAGGCGCCCTGCCCCTTGAGGCTCTTGCCGAGGTATTGCACGTCGCCATCGGCGATCGGCTGGATGCCGGTGACGGCCTTGAGCGTGGTGGTCTTGCCGGCGCCGTTGGCACCGATCAGGCTCACCAGCTCGCCCTCACGAACCTCCAGGGTCACGCCCTTGACGGCCTGGATGCCACCGTACGCGACCTTCAGGCCACTGATGCGCAGCAGCACCTGCTTGTCTTGTTCTGCCATGGTCTGCTCTGCTTTCAATGGGCTTTGTGACCGGCGCCCAGGTAGGCCTCGATCACCTTGTCGTTGCGCTGCACCTCGGCCGGCGTGCCTTCGGCGATCTGCTTGCCGTAGTCGAGCACCGTCACGCGGTCGCACAGGCCCATGATCAGCTTGACGTCGTGCTCGATGATCAGGATCGTGCGGCCATCGCGGCGGATGCGGTCGATCAGCTCGCGCAGCACGACCTTCTCGGTCGCGTTCATGCCGGCGGCGGGCTCGTCGAGCGCGATCAGCTTCGGGTCGGTGGCGAGTGCGCGTGCGATCTCGAGCCGGCGCTGGTCGCCGTAGCTGAGCGTGCGCGACTTGAAGTCGGCGTACTTGCCGATGCCGACGTAGTCGAGCAGCTCCTGCGCGCGCTGCGCGATCGCGGCCTCTTCGGCCTTGAAGCCGGCGGTGCGGAAGATCGCGCCGATCAGCCCCGACGACGTGCGCACGTGGCGGCCGACCATGACGTTCTCCAGCGCCGTCATCTCGGGGAACAGCCGGATGTTCTGGAAGGTGCGGGCGATGCCCGCCGCCGCCACCTGGTGCACCGCGGTCGGCTTGTAGGGCGCGCCGCCGAGTTCGAAGCTGCCGCCGTCGGGCGTGTAGAGGCCGGTGATGACGTTGAAGAAGGTGGTCTTGCCGGCGCCGTTGGGGCCGATCAGACCGTAGACCTGACCCTTGCGGATCGTGATGCCCACGTCGCTGAGGGCCTGCAGGCCGCCGAAGCGCTTGGAAACGCCTTTGACTTCGAGAACGGTGTCAGTCATGTCGCGCTCCTCATTTCACGGCCACGGGGGCCGCCTTGCCATGCTCGGGCGAAGGCCACAGGCCGCGCGGGCGCAACAGCATGATCACGATCATGGCCGAGGCGATCAGCAGCTGGCGCAGGATGGCGGCGTCGAGCCGCCCGCCGGTCATCGACTGCACGTCGCCGGCCACGTAGCGCAGCACCTCGGGCAGGGCCGCCAGCAGCAGCGCACCCAGGATCACGCCGGGGATGTGGCCGATGCCACCCAGCACGACCATCGCGACGATCATCACCGACTCCATCAGCGTGAACGACTCGGGCGAGATGAAGCCCTGGAAGGCCGCGAACATCGAGCCCGACACACCGCCGAAGGTGGCGCCCATGCCGAACGCCAGCAGCTTGAGGTTGCGGGTGTTCAGGCCCATCGCCTTGGCGGCGGTCTCGTCCTCGCGGATCGCCATCCAGGCACGGCCGATGCGCGAGTTCTCGAGGTTGTGGCAGATCACCACGCTGCCCACCACCAGCACCAGGAACAGGTAGTAGTACAGCGCCACCGACGGGATGACGAAACCGAACAGGTCGTAGGGCTTGCCGAAGCTGAAGCCGAACAGGTTCATCGAGTCGATCTGGCTGATGCCGCGCGGCCCGTTGGTGATGTTGACCGGGTGCTCGAGGTTGTTCATGAACACGCGGATGATTTCGCCGAAACCCAGCGTGACGATCGCCAGGTAGTCGCCGCGCAGCTTGAGCGTCGGCGCACCCAGCACCATGCCGGCCACCGCGGCGACGCAGGCCGCCGCGGGGATCACGAGCCAGATCGGGTAATGCATGCCGGTCGGGAAGGCCGCACGCACCGATTCGAAGTTGAGGCTCAGGTGCGGCGACGCCACCAGCGCGTACATGTAGGCGCCCAGCGCGTAGAAGGCCACATAGCCCAGGTCGAGCAGGCCGGCGTAGCCCACCACGATGTTCAGGCCCAGCGCCAGCAGCACGTACAGCAGCGCCAGCGCCATGATGCGCACCCAGCCCTGGCCGAACTGGGCCGCGAACAGCGGCAGCGCGACCAGCGCGATGGCGGCCAGCAGGATGACGATCAGTCGGTTCTTCGGATTCATGTCGGGGTCTCCGGGCTCAGGCGCGATCGGCCACACGTTCGCCCATCAGGCCGCTCGGGCGCAGCGTGAGCACCAGGATCAGCACCAGGAAGGCGAAGATCTCGACGTAGTGGCTGCCGAACAGGCCGCCGGTGAGGTCGCCGAGGTAGCCCGCGCCGATCGCCTCGATCAGGCCCAGCAGCACGCCGCCGACCATCGCGCCGGTCAGGTTGCCGATGCCGCCGAACACCGCGGCGGTGAAGGCCTTCAGGCCCGGCATGAAGCCCATGCTGTGCTGCAGCGTGCCGTAGTTGGCCGCCCACATGATGCCGGCGATGGCGGCGAGCGCCGCGCCGATGATGAAGGTGGCGCTGATGATGTGGTCGGGGCGCACGCCCATCAGGCCGGCCACGCGCGGGTTCTCGGCGGTGGCGCGCATGGCGCGGCCGAGCTTGGTCTTGTTGACCAGGTACAGCAGGCCGGCGAGCACGACGGCGGTGGTGACCAGGATCAGCACCTGCGTCAGCGTGATGACCGGGCCGTCTTCCCACAGGAAGAAGATCTCGGCCGGGATCAGCTGCGGATAGGGTTTGGGGTTGGGCTTCCAGATGATCATCGCCAGCGTCTGCAGCAGCAGGCTCATGCCCATCGCGGTGATCAGCGGCGCCAGCCGCGGCGCATTGCGCAGCGGCCGGTAGGCGACCTTCTCGATCGTGTAGTTGAGCGCCGAGCAGACGATGATGGCGGCCACCATCGAGATCAGCAGGATCACCCAGCCGGGCGCGGCGATGCCGGCATCCTGAAACGCGGTGGCGACGGTCCAGCTGACCATGGCGCCGACCATCAGGACCTCGCCGTGGGCGAAGTTGATCAGGCTGATGATGCCGTAGACCATCGTGTAGCCCAGTGCCACGAGCGCATACATGCTGCCCAGCACCAGACCGTTGATGATCTGTTGTACGAAGGTATCCATCCAGAAGTCTCCTGTGTCGCGGCGCTTGGGGCCCCGCCCTTTTCGAGATGCGGGTGGGCTCATGGCCTCCGCCGTCTGACGCAACGCCCGTGCCAATGTGTCGGCACGCCGCGTCGCTGCTCTTGGGTCGGGCAGACGCAACCCATGCAACACATGGGTCACGCAGCCGTCATCGAGCGCCGCGGATTCTAGGCTCGCCCCTACCTGAGAAAGATTCGTACTTTCCTCAGATGTGCCTCGTTTGCGTTCGGTCAGAAACGGGCTTCAGCGAGCTTTCTTCGCCTGCGCGTCGCGCTCGCGCAATTGCGCCAGCTTGTCGCCGATCTTGATCTCGAGCCCGCGCGGCGCCGGCTCGTAAAAACGCGGCGGCGGATCGAGCGCATCCGGGAAGTAGCGCTCGCCGGCCGCATAGGCATCGGCCTCGTCGTGGGCGTAGCGGTAGTCGCGGCCGTAGTCGAGCTGCTTCATCAGCGCGGTCGGCGCATTGCGCAGGTGCAGGGGCACCGCGCGGGTGCCGTCCTTCTGCACGAAGGCGCGGGCGGCCTTGTACGCCGTGTAGACCGCGTTCGACTTGGGCGCCACCGCCAGGTAGACCACCGCCTCGGCCAGCGCCAGTTCGCCCTCGGGCGAGCCCAGTCGCTCGTAGGTCTCGGCGGCGTCGAGGCACAGGCGCAGCGCACGCGGGTCGGCCAGGCCGATGTCCTCGCTGGCCATGCGGACCAGCCGGCGCACGATGTAGCGCGCATCGACGCCGCCATCGAGCATGCGCACGAACCAGTACAGCGCCGCATCCGGATCGCTGCCGCGCACCGACTTGTGCAGCGCCGAGATGGTGTCGTAGAACTGCTCGCCGCCCTTGTCGTAGCGGCGCAGCTGGGCGCCCAGGCAGCGCTCGAGCACGGCCTCGTCGATCACCGCGCCGGGGCCGACCATCTGCACGACGTTTTCGTAGGTGTTGAGCAGGCGCCGCGCGTCGCCATCGGCATAGGCGATCAGCCGCGTCACGGCGCTCGCCTGCGGCGCCAGCGCGGCCAGCGTGGCGCAGGCGCGCTCGAGCAGCAGGCGCAGGTCGTCCTCGCCGATCGGCTGCAGCACGTGCACGGTGGCACGCGAGAGCAGCGCCGAGTTGACCTCGAACGACGGGTTCTCGGTGGTCGCGCCGATGAAGGTGAACAGGCCCGACTCGACATGCGGCAGAAACGCGTCCTGCTGCGACTTGTTGAAGCGGTGCACCTCGTCGACGAAGACGATGCAGCGCCGCCCCTGTGCCTGCGCCACCCGCGCCTGCTCGACCGCCTCGCGGATCTCCTTGACGCCACCCAGCACCGCCGAGATCTGCACGAACTGGGCGTCGAAGGCATCGGCCATCAGCCGCGCCAGCGTGGTCTTGCCCACACCCGGCGGGCCCCACAGGATCATCGAATGCGGCTGGCGCGATTCGAACGCCACCCGCAGCGGCTTGCCGGCGTCGAGCAGGTCGTACTGGCCGATCACCTCGTCGAGCGTGCGCGGACGCAGGCGCTCGGCCAGCGGCGCGTAGGCCGGGCGCGCGGCCGCTGCGCCGGCCGGCTGCGGCGGCGCGGGGTGGGCGTCGAACAGGTCGCTCACGGGGCCACGCGATCAGGGCCGGCGCGGATCAGCCGCAGCCATCGGCGTCATCACTGCTGCAGCACATCGGCCCCGGCCGGCGCGACGAACTTGAAACGTGCAGCGGGCACGGCCGCGTTGCCCTCGAAGCGGTTGAAGTCCAGCCGCGAGCGCTGGCCGAAGGCATCGGTGATCTCGAACGCCGCCAGATCCTTGCCGCGAAACGCCACGCGCAGGCTGCGGATGCTGCCCTCGCGGGCCTTGGGCAGCGCCTGCACCCATTGCAGGCCGGCCTCTTCGGGCAGGTTGGCGAGCGTGAAATCGCGTTCGATCGACGCACCGGCCAGCAGCGCCGCCGGCGTGCTGCCGAGCGCCTGGTCGAACGGCCGCACGGTGACCTGGTTCAGGTCGACGTCATGCAGCCAGACCTTCACGCCGTCGGCCACGATCTGCTGCTCGTAGGGCTTGGTGTAGTCGAAGCGGAAGCGGTTCGGGCGCAGGAACTCGAAGCTGCCGGTGGAGGTCTTTTTCTTCGCGCCGTCGGGCGATGTGACGGTCTGGTTGAAGGTGGCACGACCGGACTGCACGTTCTGCACGAAGTCGCGCAGGGCCGACACGCCGTCGGCCTGCGCCGCGCCATGCCAGCCGGCCGCGCACAGCAGCAGCGCCTGAAACGAAAAACCGAGCGCACGGCGGCGTGCGGAGGACATGAGGAAACGAGGGCCTGGCATGGGTGGGTTCATTCGGTGGGGCGTGGCGGCACGAGGATGTCGCGGTTGCCGTTGGTGGCCATGCTCGAGACCAGGCCGGACTGCTCCATCTGCTCGAGCAGGCGCGCGGCACGGTTGTAGCCGATGCGCAGGTGGCGCTGCACCAGCGAGATCGAGGCCCGACGATGCTGCAGCACCACGGCCACGGCCTGGTCGTACATCGGGTCGGCCTCGCCGCCGGCGGCGCCGGCTCCGCCTTCGGCGCCATCGCCACCTTCGCCGTCGAGCACGCCGCCTTCGAGGATGCCTTCGATGTAGTTGGGCTCGCCCTGGGTCTTGAGGTAGCTGACGACGCGGTGCACCTCGTCGTCGCTGACGAAGGCGCCGTGCACGCGCACCGGCAGGCCGGTGCCGGGCGACAGATACAGCATGTCGCCCTGGCCGAGCAGCGCCTCGGCGCCCATCTGGTCGAGGATGGTGCGGCTGTCGATCTTGCTGCTGACCTGGAACGAGATCCGCGTCGGGATGTTGGCCTTGATCAGGCCGGTGATGACGTCCACGCTGGGCCGCTGCGTCGCCAGGATCAGGTGGATGCCCGAGGCACGCGCCTTCTGCGCCAGGCGCGCGATCAGCTCCTCGATCTTCTTGCCGACCACCATCATCAGGTCGGCCAGCTCGTCGATCACGACCACGATCTGCGGCAGGCGGTCGAGCGGCTCGGGGGCCTCGGGCGTCAGGCTGAAGGGGTTCGGGATCAGCTCGCCGTGCGCGGTGGCCTCGGCGATCTTCTTGTTGTAGCCGGCGAGGTTGCGCACGCCCATCTTGCTGAGCAGCTTGTAGCGCCGCTCCATCTCGGCCACGCACCAGTTGAGCGCGTTGCCGGCCTGCTTCATGTCGGTGACGACGGGAGCCAGCAGGTGCGGGATGCCTTCGTAGACGCTCATCTCGAGCATCTTCGGGTCGATCAGGATCAGCCGCACGTCGCGCGCCTCGGCCTTGTAGAGCAGGCTCAGGATCATCGCGTTGATGCCCACCGACTTGCCCGAACCGGTGGTGCCGGCCACCAGCACGTGCGGCATCTTGGCCAGGTCGGCGACGACCGGTGCGCCGACGATGTCCTTGCCCAGGCCGATCGTGAGCTGCGAGGTGGCGTCGTCGTAGACCTGCGAGCCGAGGATCTCGGCCAGGCGGATCGTCAGGCGCCGCGCGTTGGGCAGTTCGAGCGCCATCGTCGTCTTGCCGGGGATGATCTCGACCACGCGGATCGACACCAGGCTCAGCGAGCGCGCCAGGTCCTTGGCCAGGTTGACGACCTGCGAGCCCTTCACGCCCACCGCCGGCTCGATCTCGTAGCGCGTGATCACCGGGCCGGGCTGGGCCATCACCACCCGCACCTCGACGCCGAAGTCCTTGAGCTTCTTCTCGATCAGCCGGCTGGTCATCTCGATCGACTCGGGCGTGACGGTCTCGACCCGGGTCGCGGGTGCCGCATCGAGCAGGTCGACCTGCGGCAGCCGGGTGTTCTCGAGCTCGACGAACAGCGGTTTCTGGCGCTCCGTCACGGCAGGCGCCGCCGGCATCGCCGGTGCGGCGGGCAGGCCCGGTGCGAGCGCGGTCTCGGTCAGCGTCGGCAGCTCGACCAGCACCGGCAGCTGATGCTCGGCGATGTGGCGCTCGGCCTCGGCCACCCGCTCGACCTCGACCCCGCGTTCGCGTTCGCGCTGGGCGCGCTGGCCGATGCGCTCGTCCTCGGCGCGCTCGAGGCGCTCGACGCGGCGCTCGCGCAGGCCTTCGACGGCGGCGCCGATGCGCTCGGCCATCACCACCCACGAGAAGCGGAACGCCCACGACAGCCCGATCAGCAGCACGACGATCCAGGCGACACCGCTGCCCGCGAACCCGAGCCACTTCATGCTCACCGGCCCCAGCGTGGCGCCCAGCATGCCGCCCGCGTGGGAGCCCGCAAGGCCGGCCTCGAACCGGTAGAGGCGGGTCCACTCGAGTGCACAGCTGGCCATCAGCAGCAGCAGCAGACCGAGCCAGGCCAGCCACTGCGGCCGCCAGACCATGGCGCCCTCCGGGTCGGACGGGCTGTCCAGGCGCAACGACTGCGCCACCAGCGCCAGCCAGCCACGCAGCATGAACAGCAGGCACCACCAGACCGACAGGCCCAGCGTCACGTAGGACAGGTCGGACCACCACGCGCCGAGCGCGCCCACGCGGTTGCGCAGCGGCTCGCCATCGCCGGAGGTCGAGAACGCCCAGTCACCAGGGTGGTGGCTGAGCAGGGCCATCAGCCACAGCAGCCAGATCGTCGCGCCCAGGGCGATGCCGATCTGCAGCTTCCAGCGCGGAACCGGTCGGGCAGGCAACGGGGGAGTGGGGGCGCCGGCAGCTTCAGCGGAAGCCGCCGAGCGCAGCGAACCGAGCGGATACGTCATGCACGTGATTGTGGACGATCGCGCCGGGGCTGAATGCGGCGCCGACGAGTCGGGCCCGGACCCCGCGGCCGAGGCCAGGCGGGCGGGTTGCGCGTCGGCGCGATGCGACGCTTACTGCGTCGTCAGGCGGTCGGTCAGGACGACCCAGCCGTTTTCCTGGGTCTCGATCAGGCCGCGCTCCTCGAGGTCCTTCATGACGCGGCTGACCATCTCGCGCGAGGCGCCGACCACCTTGGCCAGATCCTGGCGCGAGACCTTGCTGCGGATCATGCGCTGGCCTTCTTCGTCCTGCGCCATGTCGAGCAGCGCACGCGCGACCCGGCCGTAGACGTCGAGCAGCGCGAGCGACTCGATCTGGCGGTCGGCGTTGCGCAGGCGGCCGACCAGGCCGCGCAGGATCGCGTACGACAGGCTGGAGTTCTCGGGCAGACAGGCCCCGAACTCGCTGCGTGCCAGCACCAGCACATCGGTCTGCACCTCGGCGCGCACGGTGGCCGAATGCGGCTCGTTGTCGATCAGGCTCATCTCGCCGAGGTAGTCGCCGGCCTCCAGCACCGCCAGGATCACTTCGCGACCACGCGAGTCCGACGTGATGACCCGTGCGCGGCCGCTGAGCAAGATGAACAAGGCATCCGACTTGCGGCCTTGTTCAACGATGATTTCGCCGCGGCGATAGCGGCGTTTGACCACGCCGTCCGCGATCGTCTGTGCCTGCTCATTGGTGAGCATTGAAAACAGCGGCACGCGCCGGATCAAGTCGAGGTTCGAGAGCATTGCCATCAAGGCACTCCTGCTTGAGTTGGTTCTATCGTCGTCATTGAGTAATCACACTCCAACTGCAAACCTGACCGTCCATACAATCCCTCGGTCCGGCTACAGCATCCGGGCTTCCGTGTGCAGCCAACTGCTCGCTGAACACGGAAAACGCACCGGATTTTTTCACGACAAGTGTGATGCGTCGCTCACTCTAACCGATGCGTTACGAATTTGAGTAGCGCGCCCGACCCGAAGTGAAACTCCGCGCAGCCGCTTGTGCCCCGATCCGCGCACCGGTTTGAATCCCGCAAACCTGCCCTCATCTCCGACACCATGAGCTCAACACACCAACACGCCCAAGTCCTGATTCTCGGTTCCGGCCCGGCCGGATACACCGCGGCGATCTACGCGGCACGCGCCAATCTGCAGCCCATGCTGGTCACCGGCATGGCCCAGGGCGGCCAGCTGATGACGACCACCGAGGTCGACAACTGGCCCGCCGATGTCGCCGGCGTGCAGGGCCCGGAACTGATGCAGCGCTTCCAGAAGCACGCCGAACGTTTCAACACGAAAATGGTGTTCGACCACATCAACGAGGTCGATCTCGTACAGCGGCCGTTCAGGCTCAAGGGCGACTCGGGCACCTACAGCTGCGATGCGCTCGTGATCGCCACCGGCGCCAGCGCCAAGTACCTCGGCCTGCCGTCCGAGGAAGCCTTCATGGGCCGCGGCGTCAGCGGCTGCGCCACCTGCGACGGCTTTTTCTATCGCGGTGACGTGGTCTGCGTGGTCGGCGGCGGCAACACGGCGGTCGAGGAAGCGCTCTACCTGTCGAACATCGCCAGCAAGGTGCACCTGATCCACCGCCGCGACAAGTTCCGCGCCGAGGCGATCCTGATCGACAAGCTCAACGAGAAGGTCGCCGCCGGCAAGATGGAACTGCACCTGTTCCAGACCCTCGACGAAGTGCTCGGCGACAGCACCGGCGTGACCGGCGTGCGCCTGAAGAGCACCACCGACGACAGCACCACCGAACTGGCCGTCAAGGGCTGCTTCATCGCCATCGGCCATCAGCCCAACACCGACATCTTCAAGGGCCAGCTGGAGATGAAGGACGGCTACATCGTCACCCGCACCGGCCTGAACGGCTTCGCGACGATGACCAGCGTGCCCGGCGTGTTCGCCGCCGGCGACGTGCAGGATCACGTCTACCGCCAGGCGATCACCAGCGCCGGCACCGGCTGCATGGCCGCTCTCGACGCCCAGCGCTTCCTCGAGCAAGGTGGCGCGGCAGGCTGATCCCGAAGATGCCGGGTCGGATCTGGCTATAATCTTCGTTTTGCCGTCATGAGACCCGCCGTTCAAATGAACTGCTGCCGACACAACAGCAGCAGCGACCGACGGCGGAGGGGTGACCATCAAGCCAGACAGCGGCCCGGTTCCTGAACCGGTTCACTGTTCATAAGTGCAGATCCGCACAGCACTCGTTGTCCGGATTTGCGCCATGCGGCATGGCTTGCGCTGTTCACCGTATCGATTCATCAGTCTGGAGAAGCGTCATGGCACGCGTCTGTCAAGTCACGGGTAAAGGCCCGATGGTCGGGAACAATGTTTCCCACGCCAACAACAAAACCAAGCGTCGTTTTCTGCCGAACCTGCACTACCGTCGCTTCTGGCTCGAAACCGAGAACCGCTGGGTGCGTCTGCGCATCAGCAATGCCGCTCTGCGCCTGATCGACAAGGTCGGCATCGAGCAAGTCGTGGCCGACCTGCGTGCGCGCGGCGAACTCTGAACCTGAGGTAGAACATCATGGCAAGCAAAGGCGGACGCGAGAAGATCAAGCTGGAGTCCACAGCGGGCACCGGTCATTTCTACACGACCAACAAGAACAAGAAGACCACGCCCGAGAAGCTCGAATTCATGAAATTCGACCCGAAGGTGCGCAAGCATGTGCTGTACAAGGAAGTGAAGCTGCGCTGATCCAGCCCGGCTCCTGACACGAAACCCGCCCGGACCCGATCCCGGCGGGTTTTGTCTTTTCCGGGTGTCGTTCGTATCCCCCAAAGGTGTGACACACCTCGCCGGCGTGGACAAGGGCCGCGCGCTGCGACCCAATGGCGTCTGGACACGCACACATCGGGGAGCGACATGCCGTCCATCAGGATCCTCGCCATCGCAGCAGGTTGGGCCGTCGCGGTGCTCGGCATGCCCGTTGCCGCACCGGCCCAGACCATCGACACCAGCGCGGCACGCGCCACCGTGGGCTCGCCGCTTCGCCTGACCTTGCGGGTGCGTGATTTCGAATCCGGACCGGCCGCCCTGGGCCGCGACTGCCTGCAGGCCGACCTGCGGCAGGGCGATGCGGCAACCCCCGCGCTGCCGCTGCGCTGGTTCAGTTCGGCGCGCGCCGGCGAAGGCCACACCTGGGTGACGCTGACGAGCGCCCAGGCGATCGAAGAGCCGGTCCTGCGCATCAAGGTGGCCCTGCTCTGCGGCGCGTCGTTCATCCGCGAGTTCACGCTGCTGGCCGAGCCCCCGCCACCTGCACAGCCAGCACCGAAGACGCCGAAAACACAGAAAGCGCAGAAAGCGCAGAAAGCGGCGTCGGCGAAACGGCCCGCCAGACACTCGGAAGCGCCGATCCCACCGGCCCCGCAGTCCCCGAAAGCCGCCGCCGCGGTGAACCAGGATCCGGGCCATGAACTGGCCGTCATGGCCGTGACCGAGCCCTCGCGGTCGATCAAGCCCTTGTTGCAGGAACCGGGTGCATCACCCCATGCGGTGATCGACCGTGCCGCCCGCACCACGGTGGCGCCACAGAGCGCCAGTCCGCTCACGGACGCCTTCGTGCAACTCTGGCAACAGGACATGCAGGCCGTTCGCGAAGACCTCCGCCAGTCGCGCGCCGCACTGGCCAGCATGAGCGCCCGGCTCGAACGCGCGGAGCGAGACACCTGGCAACTCTGGGGCGGCCTGGCTGCGCTGGCCGCGGGCCTGGCGACGGCCGCCATGCTGTGGCGCGTGATCCGAGAAGTCCGGCTGCGCCGCTTCACGCGCATCGATGCGCCGGTTGCAGTCGTGAGACCGGCCCCGACATCGGCTCACCCGGACACGCCCGCAGCGCGGCCGCTGCCCGTCGCGCCACCCGCCAGCAGCGCCCATCCGGCGGCACCGATCGAGGCCCTTCCGGCCCCCGTTCCGACGCCCACGTCGACACCTGCGGCCGAGCCACCACCGGCCGACACCGCCGACCCAGCCGAGACGATCGCCTGGGACGAGCCTGCGGACAACCCGCCGTCGCGCTGGTCACAGGCCGACTTCGGCCAGCCCGCGCTCGACGAGATCAGCCACACCGAACTGCTCGCCAAGGTCGATGCGATGACGACGGGCGGCTATCACGGCGCCAGCGTCGCCGTGCTCGAAAACGCCTTGCAAAGCCGAGTCGGCAAGAGTGCCGGCATCCTGCTGCGACTGCTCGACCTCTACCGGCTGCTGCACCAACCCTGGAACCACGAGCGGGTCAGCGCCGAGATCGAGGCGATCTACAACGTGCAGGTGCCGTCGATCGAACAGGCCGAGGAAGGGCGCGCCCTCGATGAGCACGCACGGACCTGGCAGGCGATCACGCTGAGCTGGGGCACCTCAGCAGCCGCAGAGCAGCTGGAAAAACTGCTGGTACGCCCGACCCGCATCGAGGTGCTGGACCTGGCCGCGTTCCGCGACGCCCTGATGCTGCACACGATGTGCACCCTGCAGGACGCATCGATCGGCACAGACCGGACAGCGGACAGCGCCGCCGCCGATCCGGACGACCTGCCCGCCTTGCCGTGGCTGGCGCAGGGCGCCGCAGCCTGAGTGCCGTCAGACCAGCACGCGCTCGATGCCGCCCGCGTTGGCGCGCTGCACATAATCGGGCATCCAGTTCTCGCCCAGGATCTTGCGCGCCATCTCGACCACGATGTAGTCGGCCTCGAGCAGGCCGTTGTCGAGGTCGCCCTCGTAGCGGCTCAAGCCCTGCAGGCAGCTCGGGCACGAGGTCAGCATCTTGACGTCGCCCTGGTGACCGGCGGCACGCAGCGCGGCCTCGCCCTTGCGGACCTCCTCTTCCTTGCGGAAGCGGATCTGGGTCGAGATGTCCGGCCGGCTCACACCCAGCGTGCCGCTCTCGCCGCAGCAGCGTTCGCTCTTGATGACGCCTTCGCCCACCAGCGCCTTGACCGTCTTCATCGGCTCCTGCAGCTTCATCGGGCTGTGGCAGGGGTCGTGGAACAGGTAGTTGCCCGGGCCTTCGAGCTTGATGCCCTTTTCCAGCAGGTACTCGTGGATGTCGATGATGCGGCAGCCCGGGAAGATCTTGTCGAACTCGTAACCCTGCAACTGGTCGTAGCAGGTGCCGCAGCTGACCACCACCGTCTTGATGTCGAGGTAGTTCAGCGTGTTGGCCACCCGGTGGAACAGCACCCGGTTGTCGGTGATCATCTTCTCGGCCTTGTCGAACTGGCCGCTGCCGCGCTGCGGATAACCGCAGCACAGATAGCCCGGCGGCAGCACCGTCTGCACGCCGGCATGCCACAGCATCGCCTGTGTCGCCAGGCCGACCTGGCTGAACAGCCGCTCCGAGCCGCAACCCGGGAAATAGAACACCGCCTCGGTCTCGGCCGTGGTCGATTTCGGGTCGCGGATGATCGGGACGTAGTTCTTGTCCTCGATGTCGAGCAGCGCTCGCGCGGTCTTCTTCGGCAGGCCACCGGGCAGCTTCTTGTTGATGAAGTGGATCACCTGCTCCTTGATCGGGGCCGTGCCCACCGAGGCCGGCGGCGCGCTGGTCTGCTTGCGCCCCATCACCTTGAACAGGTCGACCGCGAAGCGTTGCGCCTTGAAGCCCACGCCGACCATCGCCGCGCGCATCAGCTTGATGGTCTCGGGACTGGTGGCGTTGAGCATCAGCATCGCCGCCGACTTGCCAGGCCGGAAGCTCTTCTGCCCCATCTTGCGCAGCAGGTTGCGCATGTTCATCGAGACGTCGCCGAAGTCGATCTTGACCGGGCACGGGCTCAGGCACTTGTGGCAGACCGTGCAGTGCTCGGCCACGTCCTCGAACTCTTCCCAGTGCCGGATGCTGATGCCCCGGCGGGTCTGCTCCTCGTACAGGAAAGCCTCGATCAGCAGCGAGGTGGCGAGGATCTTGTTGCGCGGGCTGTACAGCAGGTTGGCGCGCGGCACGTGCGTGGCGCACACCGGCTTGCACTTGCCGCAGCGCAGGCAGTCCTTGACGCTGTTGGCGATCTCGCCGATGTCGCTGCGCTGCATGATCAACGACTCGTGCCCCATCAGGCCGAAGCTCGGCGTGTACGCGTCGGACAGGTCGGCCGACAGCGTGTCGTCGCCGATCGCCGCGGTGCGATCCTTCGCGCGCAGCAGCTTGCCCTTGTTGAAGCGACCTTCGGGGTCGACCCGCGCCTTGTAGGCCGCGAAATTGGCCATCTCGGCGTCGGTCAGGAACTCCAGCTTGGTGATGCCGATGCCGTGTTCGCCCGAGATCACGCCATCGAGGCTGCGCGCCAGCGTCATGATGCGAGCCACCGCGCCGTGCGCGGTCTGCAGCATCTCGTAGTTGTCGGAGTTGACGGGGATGTTGGTGTGCACGTTGCCGTCGCCGGCATGCATGTGCAGCGCCACCCAGACGCGCCCGCGCAGCACCTCCTTGTGGATGCGCTTGCACTCGGCCAGGATCGGCAGGAACGCGTCGCCCGCGAACAGGTTCTGCAGGGGTTTCAGGATCTGCAGCTTCCACGATGCGCGCAGCCCGTGATCCTGCAGCTGGTCGAAGAAGCTGCGCCCGGCGCTCACCTCGTCGGTCTGCGCCAGATCCAGCCCGTCGAGCCAGCCCAGCCACAGCGCACGCACCTCGCGCAGCAGCGCGATCGCCTGCTGCACGCGGTCTTCGAGCAGCTCGGCGCTGGGGATGTCGTTGGCGTCGTCGGTCTTGCCCAGCGGCAGCGAGCCGGTGGCGAACAGGGCTTCGAGCTTGTCGACCAGCGCCAGCTTGTTGCGCAGGCTCAGCTCGATGTTGATGCGCTCGATGCCCAGCGTGTACTCGCCCATGCGTTCGAGCGGGATCACCACGTCCTCGTTCACCTTGAACGCGTTGGTGTGCTTGCTGATGGCCGCGGTGCGCTTGCGGTCGAGCCAGAACTTCTTGCGCGCGTCGGCGCTCACCGCCACGAAGCCTTCACCCGAGCGGCCGTTGGCCAGGCGGATGACCTCGCTGGTGGCCCGCGCCACCGCGTTCTCGTCGTCGCCGACGATGTCGCCGACCAGCACCATCTTCGGCAGGCCGCCGCGTTTGCTCTTGGTCGCGTAGCCGACCGCCTTCAGGTAGCGGTCGTCCAGATGCTCCAGGCCCGCCAGGATCGCGCCACCGGGGCGCTTCATCTCGGCGAACATGAAGTCCTTGATGTCGACGATCGACGGCACGCAGTCCTTCGGATTGCCGAAAAACTCCAGGCAGACCGTGCGCACATGCGCCGGCATCTTGTGCACCACCCAGCGCGCGCTGGTGATCAGGCCGTCGCAGCCTTCCTTCTGGATGCCCGGCAGGCCGGCGAGGAACTTGTCGGTGACGTCCTTGCCCAGCCCTTCCTTGCGGAAGATGCGCCCGGGGATGTCGAGCCGCTCGGTGCGCTCGAGCGTCTTGCCGCTGGCGTCGAAATACTTCAGCTCGAAGCTGGCGGTCTCGACGTCGTGGATCTTGCCCAGGTTGTGGTTCAGGCGCGTCACCTCCAGCCACTTGGCCTCGGGCGTGACCATGCGCCAGCTCGCCAGGTTGTCCAGCGCGGTGCCCCACAGCACGGCCTTCTTGCCACCCGCGTTCATCGCGATGTTGCCGCCGATGCAGCTCGCTTCGGCCGAGGTCGGGTCGACCGCGAAGACGTGGCCGCCGCGCTCGGCTGCGTCCGCCACCCGCTGCGTGACCACGCCGGCGCCGGTCCAGATCGTTGCCACCTTGCGGTCGAGGCCGGGCAGGTCGACCCACTCGACCTCGGTCATCGCTTCGAGCTTCTCGGTGTTGATGACCGCGCTCTTCCAGGTCAGCGGCACGGCGCCGCCGGTGTAGCCGGTGCCACCGCCACGCGGGATGATCGTCAGCCCCAGCTCGACGCAGCCGGCCACCAGCGCGGCCATCTCGGCCTCGGTGTCGGGCGTCAGCACCACGAACGGGTACTCGACGCGCCAGTCGGTGGCGTCGGTCACGTGCGAGACGCGGGAGAGGCCGTCGAACTTGAGGTTGTCCTTGGCGGTGTGGCGGCCCAGCACGCGGCGGGTGCGCGCACGCAGGTCGTAGACCGCCCGGAAGCGCGCCGAGAAGCGCTCGACCGCCGCGCTCGCCGCCACCAGCAGCTCGCCGACCGCCGCGTCGCGCACGCCGTCTTCCTGCGGCTTGCGGCGTTTCTCGATCTCGCTCAGGCGGTGATGCAGCGCGTCGACCAGCATCTGCCGGCGCTTCGGGTTGTCGATCAGGTCGTCTTCGAGATAGGGGTTGCGCTGCACCACCCAGATGTCGCCCAGCACCTCGTAGAGCATGCGTGCCGAGCGGCCGGTGCGGCGCTCGGCGCGCAGTTGCAGCAGCAGCTCCCACGCGCGTGCGCCGAGCAGGCGCAGCACGATCTCGCGGTCGGAGAACGATGTGTAGTTGTACGGGATCTCGCGCAGGCGCGGCGTGTCGGCAGCCTCGGCGTGCACGATGCCTTCAGGCAGGTTCAGGGGCGACAGGATGAGCGGTGCGTTCATGGGGGCCGCGTGCGCGAGGCGTGCGAAAAAGCAGAGGGCGCGAGGCCGTGCTTCACGTTTCGGCAGGGCTCAGGCGGGGCCGAGAATGGTACCGCAGGGCAGGTTTTCCCTGAGGATCAGGCCTTTGGCGCACGCAAGGCGGCAAGATCCGACCCTCAACCCGAGCCCTGTCATGACAGACCTCCACACCCCCTGGCCCTACCCGCGCTGGATCGCCCACCGCGGCGCCGGCAAGCTGGCGCCCGAAAACACGCTGGCCGCCTTGCGCCTGGGCGCCCAGTTCGGCTGGTCCGGCTACGAATGCGACGTCAAGCTCAGCGCCGACGGCGAGCTGTTCCTGCTGCACGACGACACGCTCGATCGCACCACCGACGGCCACGGCCTGGGCGGTGACCAGAGCTGGGCGGCGCTGTCGCGGCTCGATGCCGGCAGCTGGCACAGCCCGGACTACGCCGGCGAGCCGCTGCCGCGCCTGGAGGCGGTGGCGCGCCACTGCCTGGCCAACGGCCACGCGCTCAACATCGAGATCAAGCCCTCGCCCGACCTCGCGCGCGAGACGGGCGCCGCCGTGGCCCGCGCCGCTCAGCGGCTGTGGGGCGATGCGGTGCGAGCCGGGCGCAGCGCCTGGCCGCTGCTCAGCAGCTTCGAGCCCGCCGCGATCGAAGCCGCGCGCGACGCCGCGCCCGAGCTGCCACGCGCGCTGCTGCTCGAAGCGCTCGACACCGATTGCTGGGCCCGCGCGCAACGCCTGGGCTGCGTCGCCGTGGTGCTCGAGCACAGCCTGATCGACGGCCCCGACCTGATCGCCCGCCGCCACGCCGAAGGCCTGCGCGTGCTGGTCTACACCGTCAACGACGCCCGCCGCGCGCACCAGCTGTTCGCCTGGGGGCTCGACGGCCTGATCAGCGACGCGGTCGACCACCTCCACAACAGCACCCACCCATGACCCAAGCGCCAACCCAGCCCCTGAACCACCCGCTTCATTCCGTCCGCATCGTCGAATTCGAGGGCCTCGGCCCCGGCCCGCTGGCCGGCTGGGTGCTGGCCGGCCTGGGCGCGCAGGTCACGGTGATCCGCCGCCCGGGTGGCAATGCGATGGCCGAGCAGCTCGGCGGCGCCGGCGGCAATCGGCTGCTCGACGGCAAGCAGATCGTCACGCTCGACCTCAAGCGCGCGGCCGACCGCGCCGCCGCGCTCGACCTCGTCGCCCAAGCCGACGCGCTGATCGAAGGCAACCGGCCCGGCGTGATGGAGCGCCTGGGCCTGGGCCCGGCCGACTGCGCCGAGCGCAACCCGCGGCTGGTCTACGGCCGCATGACCGGCTGGGGCCAGACCGGGCCGCTGGCGCAGGTGGTCGGCCACGATCTGAACTACGTCGCGCTCAGCGGCATGCTGTCGCTGGCGGCGCGGCGCGGCGGCAACACGCCGCATGAACCGCCGATCGTGCCCCCCACCCTGGTCGGCGACGCCGGCGGCGCGCTCGGCCTGGCGCTGGGCCTCGTCAGCGCGGTGATGGCGGCGCGCCAGAGCGGCCAGGGCTGCGTGGTCGATGCGGCCATCGTCGACGTGGTGGCGATGCTCGGCACGCTGGCGCTGTGGATCCACGGCGGCGGCCAGCTGGCCGGGCCGGTGGCCGACAGCCCCTTCCACGACTCGCCGTTCTACGACGTCTACCGCTGCGCCGACGGCCGCCACCTGACGCTGGCGCCGCTAGAGCCGGCCTTCTACGTCGAGGCCCTCAAGCGCCTGGGGCTCGACGACGTCGCCCCGGACAGCCAGTACGACCTGCGCACCTGGCCGGCGCTGAAGGCGCGGCTGACCGCCCTGTTCGCCAGCCAGCCGCGCGCGCACTGGGACGCGCGGCTCGAAGGCAGCGACGCCTGCTACGCGCCGGTGCTCGACCTGCACGAAGCCGTCACCCACCCGCACAACCAGGCCCGCGGCACCTTCCGGCAAGACGCCCAGGGCCGCATCCACGCGGCCATCGCGCCGCGTTTCACGCCGCTGCGCTGACGCCGCCGCGCCGATTCAAGTAGTGACCGCCTGCTGTCGATAGGAAGCGCACCGGCATCGACACCGGGCCCTTTCCTGCCGACAGATCGCGCACGGCGGTCTGCCCCTGTCGATGCCTTCACTGCGCCACCCCGCGCCGAGAGGCATCCATGTCCGACGCTCCTGCTGTCCAGCAAACAGTCACCCCTCCCCCCAGCCCCGACCACCAGCTGGCCGGCGCCCGATTGCAGGCCGCCTACGCCCCGGCACGCCTGCCCGCGGGCACGGTGTCCAACGTCTGGGGCGCGGCCGTGCGCCGCAACGCCGACGGCGAGCTGCACGCCCTGCAGCCCGGCGACATCGTGCGCAGCGGCGACGTCATCCTGACGACGCAGGACGGCATCGTCGAAATCACCGTCGGCCGCCAGCTCTCGGTGCGACTGCCACCGCCCGACGAGACACCGCCCCCCACCGCCACGCCCGCCTCGGACGCGGACAACAGCGCCGAACTGGTGTTCGACGCGCCCGGCGCCGGCCTCGCGGGCGGCAGCGACAGCGGCGGCCTGCAGGCGGCAGAGCGGGTCGAGCGCATCGTCGAGGTGGTCACGCCGCAGCAGTACCTCTACGACCTGGCGATGGCGCACGGCGATGCCGGCCCGTTCGCGACGACCGCCCCGGCGGCCCAGGCGCCGGCAGCCGATCCCGACCCGACCGCGGCCGACACGTCGACCGCCCAGCCCCACATCGGCGGCACCGGCGAGGCGGCAGCAACCCGGGTCCGTATCAGCGGCCCGGGCTCGGTGATCGAAGGCCAGGTCTCATCCGACTACACCGTCACGCTGAGCCAGCCGGCGCAGGCCGACACCACCGTCACGCTCGCCTACGCCGGCAGCGCCACCAGCGGCGCCGACTTCCAGCCCGTGCTCGTCGTCACGATCCCCGCCGGCGCCAGCAGCGCGAGCTTCCAGCTGCCGGTGATGGCTGACGCGGCCGTCGAAGGCAGCGAAACCATCACCGTCAGCCTCGCCTCCGTCAGCGGCGGCACCGGCCCGATCACCATCGACGGCACCGCCAACGCCGTCACCACGCAGATCGTCGACGGCACCGTGGCTCCGGCACCTGAACCCAGCCCGGCACCAGCTCCAGCTCCAGAGCCTCCCGCAGAGCCCGCTCCTGCGCCCACCCCGGCCCCCGCGCCAGTGCCCACTCCAGCTCCAGCGCCAGCACCGGCTCCAGCGCCAGCACCGGCTCCAGTGCCGGCACCCGCTCCAGAGCCTCCCGCAGAGCCCGCTCCAGCTCCAGCTCCAGCTCCCATCCCAACGGCGCCAGAACCGGCACCTGCGCCGTCCCCGGCGCCCGAGCCGCCGCCTTCGCCCGCTCCGGCGGAAGCGGCGATCCTGTCGATTTCCGGGCCGGGCTCGGTGGTCGAGGGCGAGCTGGCGTCGGGCTACACGGTGACGCTCGACACGCCGGCGGCCACCGACATGACGGTCTGGCTGGCGTTTTCCGGGTCGGCGACCGGTGGCGTCGACTACGCGCACCAGTTCGTTTCGGTCACCATCCAGGCGGGAGCTCGTGCGGCGACGTTCGATCTGAGCACGATCGACGACGCCTACGCGGAAGGCACGGAAACCCTCGTCGTGTCGATCGCCGGCTCGAACGGCGGCGGCTTCGCGAACGTGGCGATCTCGTCGAGCGCGGGCTCGGTGACGACGATGCTGATGGACGACGTCGTGCCGTCCGGCCCGCCAGGTCCGGGCCCAGGCACCGCGCCGGGCCCGGAGGACACCGCGACGCTGTCGATCTCGGGGCCGGGCACGGTGATCGAGGGTCATGTGACGGCGGACTACACGGTCACGCTCGACAAGGCCGCCGCCACCGACATGACCGTGCGGCTGAGCTACGCCGGCACGGCCACCGACGGCGCCGACTACGTGGGCGCGGTCGTGGAGATCACGATCAAGGCCGGCTCGACCTCGGCCACCGTGGCGCTGTCGGCACTGAACGACCACGCGGTCGAGGGCACCGAGTCGGTGATCGTCTCGATCGCCGGCACCTCGGGCGGCGGCTTCGAGAACGTGGTGATCGCGTCGGGCGCAGGCTCGGTCGGCACGCAGATCATCGACGGCGCCTTGCCCGTGATCGGCGGCCAGCTGAGCGCGCAGGTGTCCGAAGAAGGCCTGGCCGGCGGCCAGGCCGATGACGTCGGCGCACACCCCGGTGACGACAGCACCGACGCGCGCAGCTTCAGCGGCCAGCTGAGCTTCAGCGACGCCGACAGCGCACAGCTGAGCGTGACGCTGAGTGCCCCGCCGGACGCGCTGAGTTCGGGCGGGCAGGCGATCGTCTGGACCGGCGACGGCAGCACCACGCTGGTCGGCCACGTCGGCACGGCCGACGGCGCCGAGGCGCTGCGCGTCAGCATCGACGCCGGCGGCGCCTACGAGGTGACGCTGTCGCGCCCGCTCGACCACGGCGCGGCCGGCGAAGATCGACTCTCGCTCGGCGTGGGCGTGCACCTGAGCGACGGCGTGCACGGCCGCGACGCGACGATCGAACTGCAGATCGACGACGACGCGCCGCTGGCCCGCAACGACAGCGTCAGTGCCACGGCGGCGCGCACCAACCTGCTGATCAGCCTCGACGTGTCGGGCAGCATGGACACCGCCGACGGCGTGGCCGGCGCGACCCGGCTGGCCAGCGCGATCGAGGCGATCGGCCAGCTGCTCGACCGCCACGAGGCGATGGGCGATGTGGCCGTGCGGCTGGTGACGTTCTCGTCGACCGCGCAGGCCATCGGCGAGGTCTGGACCGACGTGGCCACGGCCCGGCAGCTGCTCGCCAGTCTGCAGGCCGACGGCGGCACGCACTACGACTCGGCGCTGGCGGCAGCGCAGAGCGCCTTCCTGAGCGCCGGCAGACTGGCGGGCGCGCAGAACGTCAGCTACTTCCTGTCGGACGGCGAGCCCAACCGCGGCCACGGGATCGACAGCGCCGAGCAGCGGCAGTGGGAGTCCTTCGTCACCAGCCAGGCGATCGACAGCCGCGCGATCGGCCTGGGTGACAGCACGACGCAGGCCAGCATGGACGGCATCGCCTACGACGGCAGCAGCGGGCACGACACCGACGCGCTGCGGGTGAGCGACTTCAACCAGCTCGACGCAGTGCTGAGCACCCCGGTGCAGGCGCCGGTCAGCGGCCAGCTGATCGCCGGCGGCGGCGCCGACGGGGCGCGCATCGCGTCGATCACGATCGACGGCGTGACCTACACCTACCACCCCGGGCCACCGGGCAGCGTCGGCGTGCAGGCGGGCACCGGAACGAACGCCGGCAGCCATGACGCGCAGACCGGCGTGCTGAGCGTGGCGCTGGCGCACGGCGGCAGCCTGGCGGTGCAGCTCGACAGCGGCGCCTACACCTTCAGCCCGGGCGCCGAGGCGGGTCGCACCGACGTGCGGTTCACGCTGATCGACGGCGATGGCGACACCGCCGACGGCACGCTCGGGCTCGACGTGGTGCGGCCGCCGGACCAGGCGGCCGTGATCGGCGGCGTCGACCACGGCGACGTGACCGAAGCGGGCAGCCTCACCGCCAGCAACGGTTGCGACCGCGACCATGACAGCAGCCGTTCGTCAGCCAGCAGCACGCACGGCCAGCTCAGCGTGCACGACGGCGACGGGCCCGCGCAGGCCCGGTTCCAGCCGGTCGGCAGCGGCGCCAGCACCCTCGGCCTGGGCCAGTACGGCATCGACGCCAGCGGCCGCTGGACGTACACGCTCGACAACGGCCACCCGAAGGTCGACGCGCTCGCCCCGGGCCAGACGCTGACCGACCGCTTCGTCGTGCACAGCGCCGACGGCACCGCGCAGACCGTGACGATCACGATCCACGGCAGCAACGACGCACCGACCGTGCGCGCCAGCGGCGGGGGCGGCCTGCTGGGCCTGATCGATGCCAACGTGCTCGACATCCTCGACTTCGGCCGCCAGCAGGCCTTCGGCGCCCACGATGTCGACGGCGACCTGAAGCAGGTCGAGCTGCATTACGACAGCGGCCTGCTCGGCAAGCTGACGAGCCTCGTCACCACCACCCACCACTTCGCCTATGACGTGCGGCTGGCCGCCGAACTGGGCCTGCAGGTGCTCGAGAACACCACGCCAGCGCAAACCGGCGGCTTGCTCGGCACGCTCGGCGGCCTGCTGTGCAGCAACGAGTCGACGCTGACCATCACCGCAGCCGACGGCGGCACGCTGAGCAACCCGCTGATCAACGAGTTCCTGGCCAGCGTGCACCTCGAGAACAGCGGCGGCCTGCTCGGCGATGCGGTCAACGCCAAGCTGCTGTCGGCCACCACGCTGACGGCCACCGACAGCGCCGGCGCCACCGCGCAGGCGAATGTCGGCAGCCTGCTGACGGTCGACGTGCTGGCCGCCGAGGCGCAGACCACGGTCACGACCGACAGCACGAGCGGCGGCCATGCCCTGGACGGCAGCACGGGCAGCGACCGGCTCTACGGCCTCGATGGCGACGACACCCTCGCCGGCGGCGCCGGCGCCGACCTGCTGCGCGGCGGCAGCGGCGACGACGTGCTGGCCGGCGGCCTGGGCGCCGATGTGCTCCGGTGGCACCTGGCGGACGCCGGCAGCGCCGCCAGCCCGGCACGGGACCGCATCGCGGACTTCGACGTCGGCACACCCGCCAACGGCGGCGACCTGCTCGACCTGCGCGACCTGCTGCTCGGCGAGCAGCACTTCGGCAACGACGTCGGCAACCTGGCGGACTTCCTCGACTTCAAGCTCGACAGCAGCGGCCAGTCGACCCTCCTCGAGGTGCGATCGCAGGGCGCGACCGGGCCGGTCGATCAGGTGATCGAGTTCACCGGCGTCGACCTGATTGGCGCTGCCGGCGGCGATCAGCAGCAGGTGATCCAGCACCTGCTACAAAGCGGCAAGCTGATCACCGACTGAGGCCCGCAAACGACAACGCCCCGCTCGGCGGGGCGTTGTTCAGGGCGCGGACGGGATCGGCACCGCCGTGGCTCAGCTGCGGTAGTCGGCGTTGATGGTGACGTAGTCGTGCGACAGGTCGCAGGTCCAGACCGTGGCGCGGCGGTTGCCGCGGTGCAGGTCCACCCGCACGGTGATCTCGGCCTGCTTCATCACGCGCGAGCCGTCTTCCTCGCGGTAGTCGGGGTGGCGGCCACCGTTGCGCGCCACGTGCACGTCGTCGAGGAACAGGTCGATCAGGTTCTGGTCCAGGTCGTCGATGCCGGCGTAACCGACCGCGGCCAGGATGCGGCCCAGGTTCGGGTCGCTGGCGAAGAACGCGGTCTTGACCAGCGGCGAATGCGCGATCGCGTAGGCCACCTGGCGGCACTCTTCCTTGTGGCGGCCGCCCTCGACGCGGATGGTGATGAACTTGGTCGCACCCTCGCCGTCGCGCACGATCGCCTGCGCGAGCTGCTGCGACACCGCGATCACCGCGGAGCGCAATGCCGCGCCTTCGGGCGATTCGAGCTGCGTGATCGGCGCGTGGCCGGCCTGGTGGGTGGCGATCAGCAGGAAGCTGTCGTTGGTCGACGTGTCGCCGTCGATCGTGATGCGGTTGAAGCTGCGGTCGGCGGCTTCGCGCACCAGTTCCTGCAGCAGGCGCGGCTCGATCACCGCGTCGGTGGCGACGAAGCCGAGCATGGTCGCCATGTTGGGCCGGATCATGCCGGCGCCCTTGCTGATGCCGGTCACGGTGACGGTCTTGCCGCCGATCTGCACCTGGCGCGACGCGGCCTTGGGCAGCGTGTCGGTGGTCATGATGGCTTCGGCGGCCTGCGCCCAGTGGTCCTCGCGGGCGTCGGCGATCGCGGCGGGCAGGCCGGCCTGGATGCGGTCGGCGGGCAGCGTCTCCATGATCACGCCGGTCGAGAACGGCAGCACTTCCTCGGGCGCGAGGTTGAGCTGCTGCGCCAGCGCGACGCAGACCGAGCGCGCGCGCACCAGGCCGTCTTCGCCGGTGCCGGCGTTGGCGTTGCCGGTGTTGATGACGATGGCGCGCTTGGCCGGGCCGGCGGCGAGGTGCTCGCGGCAGATCTGCACCGGCGCGGCGCAGAAGCGGTTGGTGGTGAACACCCCCGCCACGCTGGAGCCGGGCACCAGCGTGACCACGGTCAGGTCGCGGCGATTCGCCTTGCGCACGCCGGCCATCGTGATGCCGAGCTTGACGCCGGCCACCGGGTGCAGTTCTTCAGGCAGGGGAGCGCGCAGGTTCACGGGCATGGCAGACCTCGTCGGGAGATGGTGGAACGTGGGGAGGGCAAGTCAGGCGCGGCTCGGGCCGGCTCAAGCCAGCTTGCCGTGGCACTGCTTGTATTTCTTGCCGCTGCCGCAAGGGCACGGGTCGTTGCGGCCGACACGCAGGCCCTGCTGCAGCGGCAGGCCTTCGGCCGCCGATGCCGCCGCCGCATCCTGCGAGACGCTGCCGTCCTCGTTCGGGTGCGTGTAGGTCACGTTGCTGATCTGCTCGGCACGCACCTCGATCGCCTCGGCGGCCTGGGCGGCCTCTTCGCGGCTCTGGATGCGCACGGTCATCAGCACCCGCGTGACGTCGAGCTTGACGCGGTCGAGCAGCTGGCTGAAGAGCTCGAAGGCCTCGCGCTTGTATTCCTGCTTCGGGTTCTTCTGCGCGTAGCCGCGCAGGTGGATGCCCTGGCGCAGGTAGTCGAGCGCGGCCAGGTGCTCGCGCCAGTGGGTGTCGATCGACTGCAGCAGGATCATGCGTTCGAAGCTGGCGAACTGCTCGCGGCCGACCTGCGCCAGCTTGGCGTCGAAGGCATCGTTGGCGGCGGTGACCACGCGCTCGACGACGTCCTCGTCGGACATCGCGTCGCTCTTGTCGACCACCGCCCGCAGCGGCACGTCGAGCTGCCATTCGTCGCGCAGCGTCGATTCGAGCGTGGCGAGTTCCCACTGTTCCTCGACGCTCTCGGCCGGCACGTAGGTGCGCACGACGTCGGTCATCGCGCCGCGGCGCAGGTGGGCGATCTGGGCGTCGACGTCGGTCTGCTCGAGGATCTCGTTGCGCTGCGAGTAGATGACCTTGCGCTGGTCGTTGCTGACATCGTCGTATTCGAGCAGCTGCTTGCGCACGTCGAAGTTGCGCGCCTCGACCTTGCGCTGCGCGCTCTCGATGCTGCGCGTGACGATGCCGGCCTCGATCGCCTCGCCGTCGGGCATCTTCAGGCGCTCCATGATCGCCTTGACGCGGTCGCCGGCGAAGATGCGCATCAGCGAATCCTCCAGCGACAGGTAGAAGCGCGAGCTGCCCGGGTCGCCCTGGCGGCCGGCGCGGCCGCGCAGCTGGTTGTCGATGCGGCGGCTCTCGTGGCGTTCGGTGGCGATGATGCGCAGGCCGCCCAGCGCCACGACCTGCTCGTGCAGGCCCTGCCACTCGTCCTTGAGCGTCTGGATGCGCGCGGCCTTGTCGACCTCGGGCACCGACGCGTCGGCCTCCAGCAGCTGCACCTGCTTCTCGACGTTGCCGCCCAGCACGATGTCGGTGCCGCGGCCGGCCATGTTGGTGGCGATCGTCACCATCTTCGGCCGTCCGGCCTGGGCGATGATCTCGGCCTCGCGGGCATGCTGCTTGGCGTTGAGCACCTGGTGCGGCAGCCCGGCCTTGTTCAGCAGCTCGGAAACGCGCTCGGAGTTCTCGATCGAGGTCGTGCCCACCAGCACCGGCTGGCCACGCTCGTAGCACTCGCGGATGTCGGCGGTGACGGCGTCGTACTTCTCGCGGTCGGTCTTGTAGACCAGGTCGAGTTCGTCGCGGCGGATGGTCGGGCGGTTGGGCGGGATCACCACGGTCTCGAGGCCGTAGATCTCCTGGAACTCGTAGGCCTCGGTGTCGGCCGTGCCGGTCATGCCGCCGAGCTTGGCGTACATGCGGAAGTAGTTCTGGAAGGTGATCGAGGCCAGCGTCTGGTTCTCGGCCTGGATGTTCACGCCTTCCTTGGCCTCGACCGCCTGGTGCAGGCCGTCGCTCCAGCGCCGCCCGCTCATCAGCCGGCCGGTGAACTCGTCGACGATGATGACCTCGCCGTTCTGCACCACGTAATGCTGGTCGCGGTGGAACAGGTGGTGCGCGCGCAGCGAGGCGTACAGGTGGTGCACCAGCGTGATGTTGGCGGCATCGTAGAGCGACGCGCCTTCGGCCAGCAGGCCGGCCTGCGCCAGCAGCGACTCGGCCTTCTCGTGGCCGTCCTCGGTCAGGAAGACCTGGTGGGTCTTCTCGTCGGCGGTGAAGTCGCCGGCCTGGATCACGCCCTCGCCGGTACGCGGATCGGCTTCGCCGATCTGCTTGGCGAGTTGCGGAATGACAGCGTTGATGCGCAGGTAGAGGTCGGTCTGGTCCTCGGCCTGGCCGCTGATGATGAGCGGCGTGCGGGCCTCGTCGATCAGGATCGAGTCGACCTCGTCGACGATGGCGTAGTTGAGCGGGCGCTGCACCCGGTCGACCACCTCGTAGACCATGTTGTCGCGCAGGTAATCGAAGCCGTATTCGTTGTTGGTGCCGTAAGTGATGTCAGCGGCGTAGGCGGCCTGCTTTTCCTCGCGGCTCATGTTGGGCAGGTTGATGCCCACCGTCATGCCGAGGAAGTTGTAGAGCCGGGCCATCCACTCGGCGTCGCGGCGGGCCAGGTAGTCGTTGACGGTGACCACGTGCACGCCCTTGCCGGTCAGCGCATTCAGATAAACCGGCAGCGTCGCCATCAGCGTCTTGCCTTCGCCGGTGCGCATCTCGGCGATCTTGCCGTTGTGCAGGGTCATGCCGCCGATCAGCTGGACGTCGAAGTGGCGCATCTTGAGGGCGCGCTTGCCACCTTCGCGCACCACCGCGTAGGCCTCGGGCAGCAGGTCGTCGAGCGTGGTGCCGGCGGCGATGCGCTGGCGGAACTCGGCGGTCTTGCCGCGCAACTCGTCGTCGCCGAGGGTCTCGAACTGCACTTCGAGCGCGTTGATGCGCTCCACCACCCGCCGGTATTGCTTGAGCAGACGCTCATTGCGGCTGCCGAAAATCGAGGTCAAGAGCTTGGGCAACATGGACGGGACACACGTCAAGGCCCTGGCACGGGACAGTCCCGCCAGGGCCGGTTATGAGCAGGGGTGAAAGCGCGACCCCGATGGCGCACGTCGGCGGCCGATCAGGACCACACCCGAATGTTTGGCGTCAAACGCTCGCGTGAACGGGCCATCCGAGACGGCGACCCAGGCACTTCCACAGGACAAATCAGTTTATCACCGGGTCTTGCGCTTGCCGGAGCGGCGCTCGGGCGACGCTTCTGCGGTCTGTTCCTTCAGGGACAGGTCCTCGCCACGCGCCAGGAAGCGCGCCGGATTCTGCTGCACGCCGTTGAGCAGCACCTCGAAATGCAGGTGCGCCCCGGTCGAGCGCCCGGTGTTGCCGACATTGGCGATCAACTGGCCACGCCGCACCACTTCACCGGGGCGGACATGGAACTTCGATGTGTGGGCATAACGGGTGACCAGGCCATTGCCGTGGTCGATCTCGACGGCCTGGCCATAAGCGCCCTGGGATTCGGCATTGAGCACGACGCCACCTGCCGCAGCGTGGATCGGCGTTCCCTGCGGGGCCGGAAAATCAAGACCGGTGTGCAGCGCGGCATGCCGCGTGAACGGATCGAGGCGGAAGCCGAAGCCCGAACCGATCGGGCCGCGGACCGGCGGCGCGCTGGGCACCATCATCATCTCGAGCCGGCGCTCGAGCAGTCGCGATTCGGTCAGGGTGAACACGTCGCCGCTGCGCGCGGCCTGAAGCTCGAGCGCGTCGACCACCGAGTTGAGCTGCACCATCGAGGGCGACGACACCGGCACATAGGGCCCGCCACGACCACCTTCGACCGTGGCGGCTTCGCCGCCCCCCAGGGGCTTCTCGCCGAGCGTCTCCACAACCCGCAGCTCCTCGGGCTTGATGCCCGCCAGGCCGGCAACACGCTCGCCCATCGCCTCGAGCTTGACGACCTTGGCCTGCATTTCGCCGACCTTCTGCGCCATCGCGTCGAGGTTCTCGCGCAGGAACCGGTCACGCTGCTCGGTTTCATCACGCACCACCAGCCCCGTCAGGTGACTGACCACCGGCCAGCCTTCGCGGGCGGCCTTGAGGAAGATGAAGTGGTAGATGGTGCCCGACATCATCATCATCGCCAGGACGAACGTCGCCACGATCACGCCCAACTGCAGGGGGCCGACATGGAAAGAGCGCGTACGCGCGAGCCCGCCATGGGTGATCAAAATATCCATCGTCACTACACTCCTGATATGAAAGCGGATCGCCGTGCACTTGTTCCGGATGCATTGCCGCTCAGGCAAGCGCTGGACCACTGTCAGCCGCTGCTGCATCTGCAGCAGAAACTGGCCGACGCCCATGCACGCATGAACGTGATCCGTCCGTTGATCCCTTCTGGATTGTTGGCGTCAGTCAGACCCGGCCCGACCGACGACAACGGCTGGGTGTTGCTGGTGAGCAGCCCGGCCGTCGCGTCCAAGCTGCGCCAGCTTCTACCTCGACTCGATGCCGCGTTGCGGCAGAACGGTTGGCAGACTAGCCCAATCAGAATCCGCGTTCAATCCACGATTCCGGGTTGATTGTTGTACGTCGCCCACCCGAGTGACGGACATGCACGGCTCGCGGCAGCCGTGAAAGCAGCGTGTCAGGCGCGCGCGGCACGCAGCGTGCGGGCGAAATCCTGCAAGGCGGCAATGCCGCTGTTCTCGGCGCGGTGGCACCAGGCCTGCAGATCGGCGACCAGCTGTTCAGCCGAAACGTTGGTACGTGTCCACAGCTGACGCAGCTCTTCGCGCATCGTCACCAGCTGGGACAGGTCGGCGCTCTGCCCGCAGGCACTGGCGACCTGCGCCTTGACGGCCGCAGGAATCTTCTCTGCATCACGGTGCAGCCAGCGCTTGGCCAGGCGCATGTTCGACCAGCCTTCGGTGTTCTGCTTGCCCTGCGCGCGCAGGCGATCGAGCTCGTCGGCACACGCCTGCTTGAGGCCGCCGGCGTACTTCGCCATCACTTCGTAGCGGTTGGCGATCAGCGCCTCGAGCGTCTGGTTGTCGGCCACGGCCTTGACCACGCCCAGCTTGAGCTGCGGCGGCGTCTTGCGCACCTTGGCCAGGCCGACCATCTCCAGCGCGCGGATGTAGGCCCAGCCGATGTCGAACTCGTAGGGCTTGACCGACAGCTTGGCCGAGGTCGGGTAGGTGTGGTGGTTGTTGTGCAGCTCTTCGCCGCCGATGATCAGGCCCCAGGGCGACACGTTGGTCGACGCGTCGACCGCCTCGAAGTTGCGATAGCCCCAGAAGTGACCGATGCCGTTGATGATGCCGGCCGCCGTGATCGGGATCCAGATCATCTGCACCGCCCAGACCGTGACACCGATCGCGCCGAACAGCAGCACGTTGATGATCAGCATCAGCGCCACGCCCATCGCGCTGTGGCGGGTGTAGACGTTGCGCTCGATCCAGTCGTTCGGTGCGCCGTGGCCGTACTTGGCGAGGGTTTCCCGGTTCTTCGCTTCGGCGCGATAGAGCTCGCTGCCGGTCAGCAGCACGGTCTTGATGCCGTGTGCGACCGGGCTGTGCGGGTCGTCGACGGTCTCGCACTTGGCGTGGTGCTTGCGGTGGATGGCGACCCACTCCTTGGTGACCATGCCGGTGGTCATCCAGAGCCAGAAGCGGAAGAAATGCGAGGGAATCGCGTGCAGGTCGAGCGAGCGATGCGCCTGGCTGCGGTGCAGGTAGATGGTGACGGCCGCAATCGTCAGGTGCGTGAACACCAGGGTCACCACGAGGATCTGCCATCCGCCCAAACCCAACAGGCCGTCGGACAGCCAGTTGATCAGCGAATACCAGATCGAGGAAAGTTCGGTCATCGACAACCTTCAATGCGCAAGGCGCGGTAGCTACAAGGCTGCCGCAAACCGGCGGCAGACGACCAGCTTATCGATAGCCGGCGCGGCATTGTAGTGGGGGCCTCCTGAGCACCCACACCCGAAGCCCCGCTCGATCAGGGGCATTCCCGACCGCAGCGGCCCGGGCCTCGCGACGCCCCGAAGGCGCTGCGACGGGGTTCAGCGACGCTGCCAGACGGCTGCGAAGAAGCCGTCCGTGGCGTGCTGGTGCGGCCACAGGCGCAGGTAGCCGTTGCTCGTCAGCGTGGCGGCGTCGGGCACGTTCTGGCGCGCCAGCACCTCGGCAGCGTCGAGCGGCTCGAAATCCGGATGGGCCGCACTGAACGCCGCCGCGATCTCTTCGTTCTCGGCCTTCAGCAGGCTGCAGGTGGCGTAGACCAGCCGGCCGCCCGGCTTGAGCAGGCGGCTGGCGCTGGCCAGGATGGCCGTCTGCTTGGCCACCAGTTCGGCCACCGACTGCGGGCTCTGACGCCACTTCAGATCGGGATTGCGGCGCAGCGTGCCCAGGCCCGAACACGGCGCATCGACCAGCACCCGGTCGATCTTGCCGCCCAGGCGCTTGATGCGGTCGTCGCGTTCGTGCGCGATGCCGGCCGGGTAGACGTTCGACAGCCCGCTGCGCGCCAGCCGCGGCTTGAGCGCCGCGAGCCGGTGGGCCGAGACGTCGAAGGCGTACAGCCGGCCGGTGTTGCGCATCATCGCGCCCAGCGCCAGCGTCTTGCCGCCGGCGCCGGCGCAGAAGTCGACCACCATCTCGCCACGCCGCGCTTCGGTCAGCAGGGCGAGCAGCTGGCTGCCCTCGTCCTGCACCTCGACCTCGCCGCGGGTGAAGGTCTCGGTGCGGTTGAGCGTCGGCTTGCCGGTGGTGCGCAGGCCCCAGGGCGAAAACGGCGTCGGCTCGGTCGCGATGCCTTCTTCGGCCAGCGTCGCCCGAACCTCGTCGCGGCGCGACTTCAGCAGGTTGGCGCGCAGGTCGAGGCCGGCCGGCTTCATCAGGCTCTCGGCCAGCGGCCAGAACTGGTCGCCCAGCTCCTGCTTGAGTGCCTCGGCCAGCCATTCGGGCAGGTTGTGGCGCAGGTTGTCGGGCTGCTTGGCCAGGCTGAGCAGCTTGACCGTGGCGACCCACTTGAGCTCGTCGGGCGTGGCGACCGCGTGCATGTAGCTGTCGCTGCCCTGCCAGGCCAGCAGGATCAGCCGGCGCTCGAGCGAGCCGGTGCCGGACTTGGCCAGGTACTGATAGCGCAGCCGCTCACGCACCACGGCATAGACCGTCTCGGCCAGCGTGTGGCGCTCGCGCACACCGAGCGCGCGCTGGCGGCGGAAGAACGCCGACACCACGGCATCGGCCGGCTGGGTGAAGCGCAGCACTTCGTGCAGGAGTTCGTCACACAGCGCGAACAGGGCTTTGGGGGTCATTCAGGATTCCTTGGCGGCTTGCGCTCGGCCGATGGGTCAGCTCATGCGCCACTGCGGCGCTCCAGCGGTGTGGGTCACGCGACCGTTGTCGAGTCGCAGTTCGTCGCGCACGAACCAGGCCACCGCCTGCGGGTAGATGCGGTGCTCCTGGACCAGCACGCGCGCCGCCAGCGAGGCCGCGTCATCGCCGGCCAGCACCGGAACCGCCGCCTGGGCGACGATCGGCCCGTGGTCGAGCTCGGCGGTCACGAAATGCACCGTGGCGCCGGCGAGCTTGCAGCCGGCGTCGATGGCGCGCTGGTGGGTGTGCAGGCCGGTGAACGCCGGCAGCAGCGACGGATGCACATTGAGCAGCCGCCCGGCGTAATGCGAGACGAACGCCGGCGTCAGGATGCGCATGAAGCCGGCGAGCACCACCAGATCGGGCGCATGGCGATCGATCTCGGCCGCCAGCGCGGTGTCGAAGCTGGTGCGATCGGGATGGCCGCGGTGGTCGAGCACGGCCGTCTCGATGCCCTGCTCGCGCGCCCACGCGATCCCGCCGGACTCGGCCCGGTTGCTCAGCACCGCCACCACGCGCGCCGGCCAGCCCTCGGCCATGCAGGCCTGATGGATGGCCTTCATGTTCGAGCCGCCGCCGGAGATCAGGATCACGATGCGTTTCATGGGTGGGCGAGTGTAGCGAGGCCGGCCCGGCCGGCTGCCTACAATCAAAAGCATCCCCTCGACAGCTCGCAACCGGCCAGCGCCCCATGAAATCACGCGTCCTCTCCGGCATGCGCCCCACCGGCGCCCTGCACCTCGGTCACTATCACGGCGCCCTCAAGAACTGGGTGCGCCTGCAGGACGACTACGACTGCTTCTACTTCGTGGCCGACTGGCACGCGCTGACCACGCACTATGAAGACCGCGAGGTCATCGAGCGCAACGTCTACGACATGGTGATCGACTGGCTCGCCGCCGGCGTCGACCCCGAGCGCGCCACGCTCTTCATCCAGAGCCGCCTGCCCGAACACGCCGAGCTGTTCACGCTGCTGGCGATGGGCACGCCGCTGGCCTGGCTGGAGCGCATGCCGACCTACAAGGACCAGATGGAGAAGTTGAAGGACCGCGACCTCGCGACCTACGGCTTCCTCGGCTACCCGCTGCTGCAGGCGGCCGACATCCTGATCTACAAGGCCGCCTACGTGCCGGTCGGTGAAGACCAGGCGCCGCACGTCGAGATCACGCGCGAGGTGGCGCGCCGCTTCAACCACCTGTACGGCCGCATCCCCGGCTTCGAGCAGAAGATCGCCGCGGCCATCGTGCGCCTGGGCAAGGACGACGCGCGCTACTACGAGAAGCAGCGCAAGGCCTACGGCGAGACCGGCTCGGCCGAGGCGATCGCCAAAGGCGAGGCGATCGTGCGCAAGGCCGCCGCCAACGTCGCCGACTGGACCGAGGACGAGACCGAGCTGCTGCTCGGCCACCTCAAGGGCAGCGGCAAGACCGTGCTGCCCGAGCCGCAGGTGCTGCTGACCGAGACCGCCAAGCTGCCCGGCCTGGACGGCGCCAAGATGAGCAAGAGCTACGGCAACACCATCGCCATGCGCGAGGAGCCGGCCGAAGTCACCCGCAAGATCCGCGGCATGAAGACCGACCCGCAGCGCGGCCGCCGCACCGATCCGGGCGACCCGGAGCGCTGCCCGGTCTGGCAGTTCCATCAGGTCTATTCGACGCCCGAGGTCAAGGACTGGGTCGTCCAGGGCTGCACCAGCGCCGGCATCGGCTGCCTGGACTGCAAGCAGCCGGTGATCGACGCCGTGATCGCCGAGCAGGCGCCGTGGCGCGAACGCGCCGCCGCCTACCTGGACGAACCGAAGAAGGTCCACTGGCTGGTCGAGGCCGGCACCGAACGCGCCCGCCTGGTGGCGCGCCAGACCATGAAGGACGTGCGCCTGGCCATGGGACTCGCGTACTGAACGGCCCTGCGCCCTACACTCCGAAAACGACACCCGCCGCGGTGTCACCAACACGAAGGAAACACGCAATGGGTCTGTTTGATTCGATGCTGGGCGCAGCCACGCAAGCTGCCGGCGGCGCACTCGGCCAGGTGCTGGGCCAGTCGGGCGGATCGTCCGGCAACCTGATGGATGGCCTGTCAGGCCTGCTCGGTGGTGGCGAAGGCGGCGCGGCTGGCCTGGCCGGGCTGGTGCAGAAGTTCCAGGAAAGCGGCTTGAGCGAGGTGGTGGCCTCCTGGGTTTCGACCGGGCCGAACCTGCCGGTCACGGCCGAGCAGATCGGCCAGGTGTTCGACCACGAGACCATCGGGCGTTTTGCCCAGTCGGTCGGCGTCGACCCGCAACAGGCGGCCGGCCAGATCGCGTCGCTGCTGCCCAAGGTGGTGGACGCACTGACACCGGACGGCCAGTTGCCGAGCGGCGCAGGCACCGACCTGTCGGGCCTGCTGCAACAAGGCCTCGGCGGCCTGCTCGGCCGCTGAACGACGGACGGCCGCGGGCACCCGACGCTGCGGCCCGCCCGACATGGCCGGCATCCACATCACCGACATCGAGGCGGCCATCAACTGGTGGCGCCAGCGATCGCCTTCGCCCGACGGCGTCAGCCTGTGCGCCGAGTTGCGCGCGCTGGCCGAGGTCTACGCCCTGCTCGTCTACCACCGCGACCACGAGTGCGACGAGCGCAGCATCCCGCCGGCCGCCCGCACGGCCTGGCTGGCTTGGTACGACAGCACGCCCGATGCGCCCTGCATCGCGATCTGCTCGACCACCCAGGGCGACGCCGTCTGCAAGGGGTGCGGCCGCAGCTTCGATGAAGTGCAGCACTGGACGACCTTCAGCCCGGCCGAAAAGCGCCACGTCTGGCACCGCATCACGCAAGAGGGCACGGCCTGGCGCTTCAATCGCTACGCCGAACGGGCCCAGCTGAGCCGAGGCATCGACCACCCGGATCCGGGCAGCCTCACCTGACGACCACGTCGGCCGGCAGCGTCAACACGAAGCAGCTGCCACCGCCCTCGCGCGCTTCGCAGCGCACCGTGCCGCCGTGGCGCGCGGCGATCTGGCGCACCAGCGACAGCCCCAAGCCGACGCCACCGGCATATTCGGCGTGGCCGGGCAGGCGGAAAAACGGCTCGAAGACACGCTCGCGATGCGCCTCGGGCACACCCGGGCCCCGGTCACGGACCCGCATCGCCACGGCGCCGGTGGCGTCGAGCTGCACGTCCGCCTCGATCTCGCCGCCGCCGTAGCGCCGGGCGTTCTCGAGCAGATTGCGCATCGCCCGGTGCAGCAGGCGCTCATCGGCCAGGGCGCGCAGCGGTGCGCCGTCGACCAGCGCCCCCACGCGTGCACCCTCCTCGGCCAGCAGGCCGAGCAGGTCGACCGCCTCGCGCTGCAGCTCGCTCTGGGCGTCGAGCCGACTGGCGAGCAGCACCTCCTCGACCAGGGCGTCGAGCTCGCGGATGTCCCGATCGATCTCGCGCTTGAGGTCGGCGCGTCGATCCGGTGCCGCGCCCTCGATCATCTCGACCGCCATCTTCAGCCGCGCCAGCGGCGAGCGCAGCTCGTGGCTGGCGTTGGCCAGCAGCGAGCGGTTGGCCCGCACCAGGTCGTCGATGCGCTGGGCCGCCTGGTTGAAGCTGCGTGCCACCGCCGCCACCTCGTCGTTGCCGTCGACCGCCAGCCGATGCGCCAGATCGCCGCCGCCGAAGGTCTGCACGCCCTGCTTGAGCGCCTCGAGCCGCCGCGTGAGTCGCCGCACCACCGGGTAGGAGCCCGCCGCCACCGCGACGAACAGCGCCGCCAGCAATGTCAGCAGCAAGGCGGCCTCGTCGAGGATCGGTCGCGGCGGACGGCCGAAACCGTCCGACCGCCGCGGCGGGCGTGCCAGCCACAGCGTGCGGCCGTCGCTGAGCGGAATCCGCACCGTCGTTTCGCCGTCATCCTGCAAACGCTCGAAGACGGGCGAGGCGGCGATGCGCCGGCCGGCGCTGTCGTCGAGCGCCAGCGGCACCCGCATGCGCTGCTCCCAGTCCTGCACCGCGGCGGCCTGCTCGGCCAGCGGCGTGCCGGCTTCGGGCAGGCTGTTGGCCAGCAGCTCGCCCAGCGCCAGCGTGCGCCGGTTGATGCCCGACTCGATGCGCTCGCGCTCGCCGCCCACATGGCTGCGCACCAGCAGCCCGGCCACCAGCGCGAACGCCAGCAGCACGGCCACCACCGTGAGGTAGATGCTGAGATAGAGATTGCGGATGGGCATGGCCGGCCGACCGGTGGACCGGTCGAGGGGATCGATCAGGCCGCTTCGGCGTCCTGCTTGCGGGCGAACACGTAGCCCGCGCCACGCACCGTCAGGATGCGCCGCGGCGTCTTGGGATCGACCTCGATGGCGGCGCGGATGCGCGAGATGTGGACGTCGATGCTGCGGTCGAACGCATCCATCGGATGGCCCTTGAGCGCGTCCATGATCTGGTCGCGCGTGAGCACCCGGCCGGGGCTCTGGGCCAGCACCAGCAGGATGTCGAACTGGTAGCCCGTCAGCTCGCAGACGGCGCCGTCGATGCGCACCTGGCGCGCGTTGGCATCGACCTCGAGCCGGCCGAAGCGCAGCGTGGTGTCGTCCGCCTGCACGCTGGCACGGCGCAGCAGGGCCTTCAGACGCGCCAGCAGCTCGCGCGGCTCGAAGGGTTTGGGCAGGTAGTCGTCGGCGCCGAGTTCGAGACCGACGATGCGGTCGAGCGGCTCGCCGCGCGCGGTCAGCATCAGCAGCGGCAGGCTGCGCCAGCGGCTGTCGGCGCGCAGTTCGCGGGTCAGGTCGAGGCCGTCGCCGTCGGGCAGCATCAGGTCGAGGATGAGCGCGTCGAAGCTCTCGCGCTGCAGCAGCCCACGGCCGCCCGCCAGATCCCCGGCGACGCTGACGACGTGGCCGGCCGCCTGCAGGTAGTCGCGCACCATGTGGGTCAGGCGCGCATCGTCGTCGATCAGCAGTACACGAGTCGTCATCGCCATGTCCGGCCACCCGGATCACCCTCCGTTTCGATCCGCCGATGATGCCCGTGCGCCTTCGCCGATTGTTGCAGCGGGCGTAAAGAAGCGTGTCTCGTTCAGGAACCGGCCGGCTGCGACACCATCGCCTCGACCCGGTCGATCAGTTCGAGCGGGCTGAAGGGCTTGACCAGGTAGGCGTCCGCCCCGGACTGCTCGCCGGCACTGACATCGGCGGTCTGGCCACGTGCGGTCAGCATGATGATCTGGATGCCGCGCAGCTCGGGATCCTGCTTGATGCGCCGGCACACCTGATAGCCGTCGAGCAGGCCCGGCATCATCACGTCGAGCAGCATCAGGTGCGGGCGCACGCTTTGCGCCAGGGCCAGCCCGCTCTCGCCATCGGGCGCTTCATGGATTTCGAAATCGCCGAACTCCAGGGTCATCCGGATCAGTTTCCGGATGTCCACCTGGTCTTCGACGATGAGGATGCGGTGAGTCATGTTCGGTTTTCCTGCGCAAAGGTCTGCCGCAAGGGTATCTCGGCTGCAGCGCAAAGCCGTCCCACAGGGACATCGGCGGCGACACGGCCCGCTCGGCGAACCCGCCGGGCGAGCGCCATCAGCCCAGCAGGGCGGGGTGAGGGGTGCGGCCGAGCCGAGCCAGTTCGCCCTCGACCCAGGTGCGCACCGCGATCGCCGGCACCGGCTGATGCAGCACCCGCACGCGCTCGGGCAAGCCGCCCCGTTCGGCAATCTGCTGCGGCGTGTGTGCCGTGATGGCCAGGACACGCAAGGCGGAGTAGTCGTGCAGGCCGGCCAGGGTCAACAACATCGCGTAGCCGTCGATATCAGGCATGGCGAGATCGGTGATCAGCAGGTCTGGCGTTTTTCGTCCCAACTGAAGTAAGCCGGTGTAACCGTTGTTTGCACCTCTGACAGCGATCACGCCGTTCAAGGGCATCAGCGCCTCCTGCCAGACCTGCAGCTGGTCGACGCTGGCGGCCACCAGCAGGACGTCCAGCGGCGTGATGACCGGCTGCAGGGACTGCGAGGACTGGGCCGCGGCGCGCAGGCCGCTGCGTTGCGCCAGGGCTTCGACAGCGGACAGCCGGATGCGGCGATGACCGCCGGGCGTGCGCCCGGCCGGCAGCGTTCCGGCCTCTACCCAGAGCTGGACCGTGCGCAGGGAGACACCCAGCCGCATCGCCGCTTCACGGGTCGTGAGCAGGGGATCCAGGGGGTCGGGAGCAAAATGGGGTCGAGACATATAGGGGGCCCTCGTTGAGGTGGCAGGCAAGCTCGGCTGAGTCAAGATCGCAGTCCTCCGGTGTTTGTTTCAGTTGTGCGACTTGTTGTGTCTTCGGCAGCCAGCCCCCCGGACTGAAGACCCTAGTTTACAAAATGTGACAAGTTCCACAACCGAAGCACGAAATCTGCAGTTCCGAAGTGAAACTCCTGCCCCCCTCCTTCAACGTGCCAACAACGCTGTTGGGCTGACCGGTATCCCGATGAGCAAGGCTTTCACCCGCGAATCCGCAGGCGACGAAGACGACGACGACCCGCTCGGCGCCCTGCCCCCGCTGCCCGCTGGCGCACGCAACTACATGACGCCGCAGGGCTGGTCGAGCCTGCGCGCGGAGTTGATGACCCTGCTGGATGTGGAACGCCCACGGGTGGTCGAGGCGGTTTCATGGGCCGCCAAGAACGGCGACCGCTCCGAGAACGGCGACTACATCTACGGCAAGAAGCGCCTGCGCGAGATCGATCGGCGCATCCGTTTCCTGACCAAGCGCCTCGACATCGCCGAGGTGGCCGACCCGTCGCTGCACCATGGCAGCGACCAGGTCTTCTTCGGCGCCACCGTCACCTACGCCAACTCGCGCGGCGACGAGCGCACGGTCACGATCAAGGGCATCGACGAGTCGGACAGCCTGAAGGGTGAAGTGAGCTGGGTGTCGCCGATCGCGCGCGCGCTGATCAAGGCCCGCGAAGGCGACGAGGTGCAGCTGATGACGCCCGGCGGCCTGGAGCGGCTCGAGGTGCTCGAGGTGAGCTACCCGGCGCCGCTCAACCCTTGATGCGCGCCACCCGCTCGACCGACGGCGACCGGCGCACCACGCGCAGCACGTCGGCGAGGTGCTGGCGGTCACGCACGGCCAGCAGCAGGCGCAGCTCGCAGGTCTGGCCGCTCTGCACCGGGTCCATCTCGATGTGGGCGATGTCGGCCTCGGCCTGGCTGACCGCCTGCGCGATCTCGCCGAGCACGCCCTTGCCGTTGAGCACCAGCACCGCCACGGCGGTCTGGAACTGGCGCAGCGGCTGCTCCGACCATTCGACCGCCAGCCAGCGTTCGCTGTCGCGCTCGAACAGGCGCTTGCCGACCGAACAATCGGCCGTGTGCACGGTCAGCCCTTCGCCGCGACCCAGGTAGCCGACGATGTCGTCACCCGGGATCGGCCGGCAGCAGGTGGCCAGCTGCACGGTGGCGTTCTCGCTGCCGTCGATCACCACCGTGCCTTGCGCCGGCGCGTCGCTGTCGGTGGCGTAGCGGCCCATGCTGAGCGTGAGCGCATCGGGGCGCCGGCCGTCCTCGGCCATCTGACGGGCCAGCCGCTTGGCGACGATGGTGGCGATCTTGCGACCCAGACCGATGTCGACCAGCAGTTCACGCCGGTGGCGGTTGCCGCTCCAGCGCACCAGGGCCTGCCACAGCGCGTTGTCGGCTTCGGTGGCGTCCTCGTCGCTGGCGGGCATCTGCAGGCCTTCGGCGCGCATCGCCTGGGCCAGCAGCTTGAAGCCGAGTTCGTAGGACTCGTCGGCTTCCATGTTCTTGAGGTAGTGGCGGATCTTCGAACGCGCCCGCCCGGTGCGCACGAAGTTCAGCCAGGCCGGATTGGGCCGCGCCGACGGCGCGGTGACGATCTCGACCACGTCGCCCGACCGCAGTTCGGTGCGCAGCGCCACCGGCTCGCCGTTGACCCGCGCGGCCACGCAGTGATCGCCCACCCGCGAGTGGATCGCATAGGCGAAGTCGACCGCCGTGGCGCCACGCGGCAGCGCCAGGATCCGGCTCTTGGGCGTGAACACGTAGACCGACTCGGGGAACAGGTCGATCTTGACGTGCTCCAGAAACTCGGCCGAATCGCGGGTCTCGCTCTGGATGTCGATCAGCGACTGCAGCCACATATTGCCCAGGTGCTGCGCGTCGGGCGCGTCGGGGCCGTTGGCCTGGGTCTTGTACATCCAGTGCGCGGCAATGCCGGCTTCGGCCACCGCATGCATGGCGGCGGTGCGGATCTGGAACTCGACCGCCGTGCCCACCGGGCTGACCACCGTGGTGTGCAGGCTCTGGTAGCCGTTCGCCTTGGGGATGGCGATGTAGTCCTTGAAGCGGCCCGGCACCGGCTTGTAGAGCTGGTGCAGCACGCCCAGCGCCAGGTAGCACTCGGGCAAGGTCGTCACCACCAGGCGGAAGCCGAAGATGTCGCTCACCTGCGCGAAGCTCAGGTGCTTCTCGCGCATCTTGCTGTAGATCGAGTGGATCGTCTTCTCGCGCCCGTAGACCTGTGCCGGCAGCGCCGCCTGCGACAGCGCGGCCTCGACCTCGGCCTGCACCCGCTCGACGACATCGCGCCGATTGCCGCGTGCGCGCTGCACCGCCTTGAACAGCGCGGCATGCCGCCACGGCTGCAGGAAGCGGAACGACAGCTCCTGCAGCTCGCGATAGGTCTGGTTCAACCCCAGTCGGTGCGCGATCGGCGCGTAGATCTCGAGCGTTTCGCGGGCGATGCGACCGCGCTTGTTGGCCGCCATCGCCTCCATCGTCCGCATGTTGTGCAGGCGATCGGCGAGCTTGATCAGGATGACGCGCACATCACGCGCCATCGCCAGCAGCATCTTGCGGAAGGACTCGGCCTGCGACTCCTCGCGGGTCGAGAACTGCAGCTTGTCGAGCTTGGTCAGGCCATCGACCAGATCGGCGGTGGCGGCGCCGAAGCGCTCGACCAGCTGCACCTTGGTGATGCCGCAGTCCTCCATCGCGTCGTGCATCAACGCGGCCATGATGGCCTGGGCGTCGAGCTTCCAGTCGGCACACAGGCCGGCCACCGCGATCGGATGGGTGATGTAGGGCTCACCGCTGGCGCGGTATTGGCCCAGGTGGGCCTCGTCGGCGAAGCGGTAGGCGTCACGCACCCGCCGGACGTCGGATTCGTCCAGGTAGTCGAGCTTGCCCGTCAGGGCCGCAAAAGAGGCGGCGCTGGCGCCGTGCGCCCCCGGAACCGGGTCGCGCCTGGGCGCATTGGGCGGGGCACCCGGCCCCTCTCCGCCCGCGGCGGGACGACCCGCCCCTCGCCCGACCCAGGGCGGGAAAAACATTCGACGCAGGACATCGGCAGCTCGGGACACCATGCACTCACTCTAGCGTGCAAGCCGGCAGCAGGGCGTGCAGGGGCCTTGCGCGAGGGCAAGCCCGGTACGGCGCGAGCAGCGGCAGACCGGGCATCCGGGGCGATATCGGCAGGAAAACCCGCTCAGCCCGGGACCTTGCGCAGCATCTCGATGCCGACCGCACCGGCAGCGATTTCGCGCAGCGCCGTCACGCCAGGCTTGTTCTTGGTCTCGACCTTGGGCGCGTGGCCCTGGCTCAGCATGCGGGCACGGTAGGTGGCCGCGAGCACGAGTTGGAAGCGGTTGGGGATCTTCTGCAGACAGTCTTCAACGGTGATGCGGGCCATGGGCACTCTCAAGAAGATGTCGACAACCACACCCGGCGGGCGCATTGCGAGACATCAGGACAGTTGCAGCGCGTCGAACACAGCCGGGCGGCTGCGGCGCTGAGCCGCGTATTTTAACCGTTGTGCGTGCACGATGGTCTTGAGGTCGAACAACGCCGTCTCGAACAGCGCGTTGACGACGATGTAGTCGAAATGCCGCGCCTGCGCCACCTCGTGACGGGCGTTGACCATGCGCTGCTCGATCACCTCGCCGGCATCCTCGCCGCGCCGCAGCAGACGCTGACGAAGCTCGCTCCACGACGGCGGCAGGATGAAGATCAGCACCGCCATCGGGAACAGCTGCTTGATCTGCAGAGCGCCCTGGAAGTCGATCTCCAGCACCACATCCTCGCCCGCCTTCAGGCGGGCCTCGATCGCTGCGCGGGAGGTGCCGTACAGGTTGCCGTGCACCTCGGCCCACTCGAAAAAGTCGCCGTGCGCGATCATGGCGCGGAACGCCGGCTCCGGGATGAACCAGTATTCGCGGCCGTCCTGCTCCTGGCCACGCGGCTTGCGCGTGGTGTGCGAGACCGACACCATCAGGCGCGCATCCAGTTCCAGCAGGGCCTTGACCAGGCTCGATTTGCCCGCCCCGGAAGGCGCTGCGACGACATAGAGATTGCCGGGAAATTCCATGATCTTCATTCGATGTTCCGCACCTGAACTTCGAGTCCAGGGCCAAGTACCTGCCGTTGCATCAGATGGTCTCTGTCTCGCAGCGCTGCTCAGAAGGCGCTGGTCGCAAGCGACAGCAGTCCCGTGACTGTAGCTTGTGAAGTTGCCCCGCTTTCACGCACACCTTGCCCTGCGACGACAACGAGGCCACCATGGCCAGGACCAGGCCTGCGTACCCGGCGGCGTTTGGCCAGCAGATGCCCGAACGGGTGCGCACCGGCCGATCACGGGTGGCTCAATGCGGTATCACGAAAGTCGAGTCGGCCGCGGCGAATTCCTGCGCCGCATGATCCAGGTCCACCACCCGCAGCCGGATCGGCACGATCCGCCCCGCCAGCGACACGGCCTGCGCGGGCGGCAAGCTGAGGGTGACCGGCAGGGTCAGGGCCTGCGCAGCAAGCAGGGTGCGGCCGACCTGCGTATCCACCTGCAAGCCCGGCGTCCCGTCCACCCGCACCTCGATGCGCCGAGCCCGCTCGCTGGCGTTCATCACCTGCAGTCGGTAGACATTGGTGATGCGGCCGTCTTCGCCCTGGCGTGCAAGCACGCCGCGGTCGCGGATCGCATCGACCCGCAAGGTCGGGCGCGAGGCAAAGCCCAGCATCAGCGCAGCACTCACGCCCAGCAGCAGTGCCGCGTAGATCCGCACGCGCGGGCGCCGCCACTGCGCACGCCAGCCCACCGCCGCGGCCTCACCCGCCAGTTCACGCTGCGAGGCAAACCGGATCAGCCCGCGTGGCGCCTGCAGCTTGTCCATCACGGTGTCGCAGGCGTCGATGCACAGGCCGCAGCTGATGCAGGGGGCTTGCAGTCCCTCGCGGATGTCGATGCCGACCGGGCAGACCTGCACGCAGATCGTGCAGTCCACGCAGCTGCCGAGCTTGAGCGCCTGGGCGTCGCTGCCACGCGCGCGTGCACCGCGCGGTTCACCCCGGGCGCTGTCGTAGCCGACGATGAGGGTGTCGCGGTCGAGCATCGAGCCCTGGAAGCGGCCGTAGGGGCACATGTGCTGGCACACCTTCTCGCGCAGGTAGCCGGCGTTGCCGTAGGTGGCAAGGCTGTAGAACAGCACCCAGAAGACCTCCCACGGACCGATGCCGCTTGCGGTCAGCAGGCCCGTCGACAGGTCGCGGATCGGCGTGAACCAGCCCACGAAGGTCAAGCCCGTCCACAGGCTGACGGCCGCCCAGGCCAGGTGCTTGCCCGTGCGCAGGCGCAGCTTCCCGGCGTCCCAGGCTTGCGCGTCCAGACGCATGCGGGCCAGCCGATCGCCTTCGATGCGCAGCTCCAGCCACTGGAAGATCTGCGTGTAGACCGTCTGCGGGCAGGCGAAGCCGCACCACACGCGCCCGGCCAGCGCCGTGGCCGCGAACAGCAGCAGCGCGCACAGCACCAGCAGCGCGGTCAGGTAGATCAGGTCCTGCGGATAGAGCACCGCGCCGAACAGGTAGAAGCGCCCGCCCGCCACGTCGAACAGCACCGCCTGGCGCTGGTTGAAGTTCAGCCACGGCAGGCCGTAGAAGAACGCCTGCGTGAGCCACACCATCGCCCAGCGCCAGCGCGCGTGGCGGCCGGTGACGGCACGGGCCTGGATCTTCTGTTCGGGCGGGCCGAGCGGGTTCAGGGGAACCAGCGGAATGATCTTGCGGGGCGAGGCGGACATGGTGCAGCGCCCGGTCAGGGCGCCATGTTCAATGGAAAAGCGGGGCGAGATGTCGTCGGTGTTCAGCGATCGCGCAAGGTAGGCCGCAGGGCCTGGTCGATCGGGTCGATCAGCGCGGCGAGTTCGGCGCCGGCCAGCCATTCGTCCTCACGGAAGTACACGCCGCGCAGCGTGAGCTCGGCCGTTTGGCTGCCGGGCCGTGCGTCGGCATGGGTCGGCGGCGCGATGTCCAGGCCGTCTTCTTCACCGCGCAGCCAGACCCAGGCGACGCCCGCCGGATCGGCCCCGAACTGCACCGGCACGGCCACCGAATGGCCGACCCACTGCCAGTTGGATGCACACACGAGGCGGCCGTGCAGCCGCCAGCCGCGGCCCGTGTCGATCGCTTGCACGGGGTTGCGGCCCAGGCTGAGCGGCAAGGTGCCGGCGCGCTCGCCGGCGAGCAGATCGGGCAGGATGAAGTCGCGCAGACCGGCATTGCGCGACTGCACCAGCGCCTCGATCGCCAGCCGCTGCGCCCACAGCACCCAGGCCGCCGCCGGGCAGTCTGCGGCCAGACGCTGCGCGCCGTCGTGCAGCGCGCTGATCGGGCCACCGAGCCCCCCCAGCTCCGGCGGCACCGCGCAGCGCAGCAGGCAGCTGTCGATCACGCGTTGAAAGGCGTCCGGGCTGCGGATCGACGCAGCGGGAACGGACGTGGGCGGCACCGGGTGCGAAAAGGCGGTCTGGCTGTGCATGGCGGCATCATCCGAGGCCCGCATCTGATCCGGTAGATTCAGATCCATCGATATTCGATAGCATCAGATGCTCACCATGGACAACCCCACCGCCTTGCCGCGCTACCAGCAGCTCGCCGATGACCTCGGCGAGGCCATGCGGTCCGGCGTGCTGCGCCCGGGCGATCGCCTGCCCTCGGTGCGCGAGACCTGTCGCGAACGCGGCCTCAGCCCGGCCACCGTGTTCCATGCCTACGGACAGCTGGAGGCCGAGGGCCTGATCGAGGCACGGCCGCGCTCGGGCTACTTCGTGTGCACGCCGCGGCGGGCCCTGCGGGCGCCACCGCGAGCCGCACCCGCCTCGTCGACCGCGCAGCCGGTGGCCGTCAGCGCCCTGGTGTTCGACCTGCTGGGTTCGACCTCCCGGCCCGGCGTGGTGCCGCTGGGTTCGGCGTTTCCGGCGGCGCACCTGTTTCCGTTCGAGGCGCTGGCGCGCAGCGGCGCACGCACCATGCGCAAGCTCGGGCCGGCGCAGATCACCGGCGCGCTGCTGTCGGGCGACGACGGACTGCGCCAGGCCCTGCGACGCCGTTACGCGCTGCACGGCGTGGCGCTCGCCGACGACGAACTCGTCATCACCAACGGCGCGATGGAGGCGCTCAACCTGTGCCTGCAGGCCGTCACGCAGCCGGGTGACGTGGTGGTGGTCGAGTCGCCCACCTTCTATGCCGCGCTGCATGCGCTGGAACGCCTGCACCTGCAGGCGGTGGAGGTGCGCACCGATCCGCAAGAGGGGGTCGATCTGGCCGCGCTGGAAGCCCTGCTGGCCGCGCAGCCGGTGGCCGCCTGCTGGTTCATGCCCAGCTTCCAGAACCCGCTCGGTGCGCTGATGCCCGCCGCGCGCAAGCAGGCGCTGGTCGAACTGCTGGCACGTCACCGCGTGCCACTGATCGAGGACGACGTGTACGGCGAATTGCACGCCGGTGCGCGCCGTCCCCTGCCCGCCAAGGCCTTCGACCGCGACGGTGGCGTGCTGCATTGCGCGTCGTTCTCCAAATGCCTGGCGCCGGGCTACCGAGTCGGCTGGGCCGCCGCCGGGCGCTACACCGCCCAGGTGCAGCGGCTCAAGATGATGAGCTCGCTGGCGACCGCGTTGCCGCCGCAGATGGCCTTGGCCGACTACCTCGGCCAGGGCGTCTACGACCGGCACCTGCGCCAGCTGCGGGCAGCGCTGGCCGCACAGCAGCGGCGGGCGCTGCGGCTGATCGAGCGGCACTTCCCCGCCGGCACGCGCGTGACGCGGCCCAGCGGCGGCTACTTCCTGTGGCTCGACCTGCCCGAGGCCGTCGATGGCGTCACGCTGCACCGGCGCGCGATGGCGCTGTCGATCAGCACCGCACCGGGCGTGCTGTTCTCGGCCGATGCGCGCTTTGCGCACCACCTGCGGCTCAATGTGGGCCACCCGGACGACCCGCGCGTGGACGCGGCCTTGCGCACGCTGGGCGAGCTGGCCTGCGAGATGGCGGCGGGCCGTTGACGGCCACGTGGGCAGGGCGTCCACCACCGCCGGCAACGCACGCCCGCAGTCTTCGCGCGTGAGCATGCCGTAGGCGTCGTCCTCGATCAGCGGGACGCTGTAGCGCAGCTCATCAGCAGCTTCGCGGCGCAGCCGGGTGACCCGTTGCTGGTGGCGGTCGATCTGCGTGGCCAGTGGCAGGACCCGTATCCGTTCTGGAACGCGTCGACCGAGGCCCCGGCCGAGCGTCTGCGTGCCGACCTCGACCTGCTGCCACGCCTGGCCGAGGCGGGGCGGGTGGCGGCGCTGGGGCTGCCTGCCCACACCGGGCCGGTCTGCCTGCTGGTGGGCGGCGTGGAGCAGCGCAAGAACACGCCGCGCCTGCTGCACGCCTTCGCCCGCTTGCGCCGCAGCGAGGCCGCCTGGGCCGACGCCCGGCTGGTGGTCGCGGGCGGCGCCAGCCTGCGGTTTGCGCCGCAGCTGGGCGCCACGCTCGACCAGGCCGACCGCATCTACAACGGCATCAATGCCGCCATCGACAGACCCATCGCCGAGAAGGGCCTCGATGCGCCCGCGGGCGGCGTGTACGAGCCGGTGTGGGCGCCCGCGCAGGAGCGCGAGACGCTGTCGCTGGCCGGTTCGGGCATCAGCTCGACGCGCCGGTGTTCACCGGCCGCGGGCACCCGGTGCACGAGCGCGGCGTGACCCGCGTGCCGGGCCTGTATTTCATCGGCCGGCCGTGGCTGCACACCTGGGGCTCGGGCCGTTTCTCGGGCGTGGCGCGCGACGCGCACGTCATCGCCGAACGCATCGCCCACCACCGCGCGCACCAGGCTGAAGGTGACGCATGCAGAGACTTCAGGTTGCTGTTCCTGGAGAAGTCCGCGCCCGGGAGCTGTAGCTGACGAGAACGAAGAAGAATGCCCATGACAGCCGGCACGATGCGCCACTTCAGACTGGCGCGACAGCTCTTGCACCCAACGGACCGCGGCGCGCGCTACCCTGCTGCACCGGCTGCGGCCATCGATCGGCGATGGCGTCCTGGCGCCGCCGGTCCCGACATCTGCGCGCCACGGCCTGGCCGCAGCGCCTCGACGTCCCGCCGTGGTGGCGCGCCGAACAGCCTGGCGTATTCACGGCTGAACTGCGACGGGCTCTCGTAGCCGACGCTGAAAGCAGCGGTCGCGGCTTCCGCGCCATCGCTCAGCATCAGCCGTCGCGCTTCGTTCAGCCGCAACCACTTCTGGAACTGCAGCGGACTCAAGCCGGTGAGCTGCTTGAAGTGGTGGTGCAGGCCCGACACGCTCATCTGGGCCCGGGCTGCCAGGTCCTCGACCCGAAGGGGCTCGACGTAGTGCATCTTCAGCCAGTCGATCGCCCGCGCGACGCGGTGGCTCTGGCTGCCGACGGACACGATCTGTCGCAAACGGGGCGCCTGGTCGGTGGCCAGCAGCCGGTAGTGGATCTCCCGCTGGATCAAGGGGGCGAGCACGGGGATGGCCGCCGGTTCGTCGAGCAGCGCCAGCAGGCGCGCGATCGGCTCCAGCATCGCCGCCGTGACCCCGCCGACACCGACGCTGCCCTGCAGCGAACGTTCGCGCGGCGGTGCCTCGGGTTCCCGCGCGATCAGTTCGGCGAGCAGTCGGACGTCCAGCCTGAGCACCAGGCCGACGCAGGGCTTGGGCACCGATGCAGCGATGACCTCCGAGTTGGCCGGCAGGTCCAGCGATGTGACCAGGAACCGCTCGGCGTCGTAGACGTAGCCCTCACCGCCGACCAGCAGGCGCTTGGTGCCCTGGGCCACCATCACGATGCTGGGCTGCACCATGCAGACCGCGGGACGGGCCGGCGCCTCGCGCCGGAAGAGGCCGAGTTCGGCCATGGGCGTCGCGCAGTCCGCCAGGCCGCGTGTGTGTCGTTCGATGACGCCTGCGATGTCAGTCTGCAGCGTTGCGATGCGGCTGCGACGGTCTCTTTCGGGTGAGCTCTGCATGGAATTGACCCATTCGCCGACGGGCTTGTACGGTAGCTGAATCCGACGCCACAGTCCGGGCCTCTGGAGGATCAGGCAAGAACTCTGCAGCAACGGTCTACCGCTCGGCGGCTGCGGATCGGAACATTGGTGCCACGCATCCAAGGCGCTTCGCCAGCCCGCCGTCCGGTGGGCGCAAGGCATTGGATCCTTCGGAGCCACCCCCATGAGCACATCCCTGTCTCGCAAGCGCTTTCTTCAAGGTTCCGCCGCGGCCGTGGCCGCAGCGCTCGTCACCTCCCGGGAGGTCTTGGCGAACCCCGCCACCCCTTCAACCGCAAAGCCTGCCATGCCGCTGACCATCGTCTGGGACAAGACCTTCCCCAAGAGCCCCAAGGTCGATCACCACAAGGTGACGTTCAAGAACCGCTACGGCATCACGCTGGCCGCCGACCTCTACGTGCCGAAGAACGCCGGCGGGCGCAAGCTGGCCGCGCTCGCGGTGTGCGGCCCCTTCGGCGCGGTGAAGGAGCAGTCCTCGGGGCTGTATGCGCAGACGCTGGCCGAGCGAGGCTTCGCCACGGTCGCCTTCGATCCCTCTTTCACCGGCGAAAGCGGCGGGCAGCCGCGCAACGTCGCCTCGCCCGACATCAACACCGAGGACGTCAGCGCCGCGGTGGACTTCCTCGGGCTGCAGCCGCTGGTGGACCGCGAGCGCATCGGCGTGGTCGGCATCTGCGGCTGGGGCGGCATCGCGCTCAACGCGGTGGCGGTGGACAAGCGTGTCAAGGCGGTGGTGGCAAGCACCATGTACGACATGTCGCGCGTCATGTCCAAGGGCTACAACGACAGCGTGACCCCCGCGCAGCGCGCGCAGGCGCTGGAGCAGCTGAGCCGCCAGCGCTGGGTCGATGCGGAGAAGGGCAGCCCCGCGGTCGGCCCGGTGTCCCTCGAGCTCAAAGGCGGCGAGCCGCCCTTCGTGGTGGAGTACGCGGGCTACTACAAGTCGCGCCGGCGCGGCTTCCATCCGAGGGCGATCAACTCGAACAGCTCGTGGACGGTCACCACGCCGCTGTCGTTCATGAATGCGCCGCTGATGACCTCCATCGCCGAGATCGCGCCGCGGCCCCTGCTGCTCATCCACGGCGAGAAGGCCCACTCGCGCTACTTCAGCGAAGCCGCCTTCGCGGCCGCGGCGCAGCCCAAGGAACTGCTGATCATCCCCGGCGCCAACCACGTCGATCTGTATGACCGTCTGGACGTGATCCCGTTCGACAGGATGGCTGCCTTCTTCGAGACGAACCTGAAGCCGGCTGGGGCAGGCCATGTCTGAACGCAAGCGGTGGGCGACATGCCGCGCCTGGACGCAGCGCGCGGGCCGGGCGCTGGACCGACAACTGGCATCGAAACGAACGCCATGAAGGGGACCGCCTTGCGCACATCGTTCGATCTCGGTGGCCGGCGCTGGCGCCATGCGGCGGGGCTCGGCTTGGCGGCCGCGCTCGCGACGGGCACCGTCGGCAGCCTGGCCGCAGACGACCTCCGCCACACACAAGCTGCCATGGCGTCCCAGGAGAAGACCCACATGTGGATGACCATCGGCGGCACGCACCGCTTTGCCGTGACACTGGAGAACAACCCGACCGCGCGGGCGTTTGCGCAGATGCTCCCGCTGACGCTCGACATGCCCGACCTGAACGACAACGAGAAGCACGTGCGCTTGCCGCACAGCTTGCCGACCCACGCGCAACGGCCGGGAACGATCCGAACCGGTGACGTGATGCTTTACGGCAGCGACACCTTGGTGGTGTTCTACAAGACCTTTCCGTCGAGCTACAGCTACACGCGAATCGGGCGCGTCACCCCGGTGGATGGGCTCGTGCAGGCATTGGGGACGGGCAGCCAGCGCATCGGCTTCGCTCTGGACTGACGCCGAGGACGCGACGCAATGGGTTGCACGGCTCTCGGCGCGTCTGCACGCTCAGTGGCCCAAGGCTCACCGCCTGTCCTTCGAGACACGGCCTCATTCTCCGGCCCCGTGGCCGGCCTCACCCAGAAACGAGATCAACAACCGGGCCGCGGGCAACAGATAGCGGGTCTCGCGGTAGGTCACGACCAGGCGCCGATGCATGGTCGTTTCCTTCAACGGCACTTCCTTGAGCGGCGACCGGCTCTCGAACGGTCCGAGATGATGGCGCGAGATGAAGCTCAGGAGTCCCGTTTCGGCGATCAGCGCGGGCAGCATCAACAACATCGTGCTCTCGACCTGGACTTGCGGTCGCGGCAGGCGTTTTCGATCGAAGGTGTGATCGAGCCAGTCGCGCGTGGGTGCGCCTGGGGGCTGCAGAACCCATCGAAACTTCGTCAGATCACGCAAGGTCGGCGGGTTGGCGAAGATCGGATGCGTCGCACTGGCGGCCACGACGATGGGGTCCTCGGCCAGGCGCTGCGACGTGAACCCGGCCTCCGGGGGACTTTCGGTGGCGACCATCAAGTCGAGTTCACCGGCGTGCAGCAAGGGCTTGAGCGTGTCGATCAGGCCGACGACCGTTCTCAGGGTCACCTCGGGTGCCACCGACATCAGCTGCCGCGCGGCCGGCGGCAGGATGAACTGGGCGGCGGTCGGCACGATGCCGATGCGGATGTGGCCTGACAGGCCACGGTCGATGTCGCCGATCTCCCGGCGGGCATCCTCGACATCGAAGCGCACACGCTGCGCCCACTTGAGCAAGACCTTGCCCGCTTGCGTGAGCCGGATCCCCCGTCCCGCCTTCTCGAACAAGGGGGCGCCGACCGCCTCCTCCAGACGCCGCACGCTGCTGGTCAGCGCGGGCTGCGTGCGATGCAGGCGTTCGGTCGCGCGCCCGATGTGTTCCAGCTCGGCGATGGTCTCGAAGTAGCGCAGGTCACGCAGGTCCATTGCAAAAGCTCCGTTTATGAATCTCAAGAAACTATCGATTGGACCGTATCTGTCGTGACGCCAATACTTCAGTCACACAACACGGGATCCTGCAGTCCGCAGCCAGCCCGTCCAGACGGAGACATCCATGCAATCGACACGACGCGCGCTGCTGGCCATCACGGCCACGTTCGCCGCCACGACCCTCAGCACCGGCGCCCTGGCGCAGGCGTTTCCGAACAAGGCAATCCGCGTCGTGGTGCCGTTCCCGCCGGGCGGCGGCACCGACATCATCGCGCGTGAGGTGACGCAGAAGGTCGCCGCGGCGACCGGCTGGACCTTCGTCATCGACAACAAGCCCGGTGCCGGCGGCAACCTGGGTGTCGATGCGGTCGCGAAGTCCCCCGCAGACGGCCACACCTTGGTGCTGGGTCAGACCAGCAACCTGGCCATCAACCCCACGCTCTACGCCAAGCTGCCGTACAACCCGCAGAAGGATCTGGCACCGATCGGGCTGGTGGCGAGCGCGCCGCTGGTCATCGTCGTGCCGGCGCAGTCCGTGTTCAAGACGCTGCCGGACCTCGTGGCAGCCGCCAAGGCCAAGCCCGGCGAAGTGAACTTCGCATCGCCCGGCAATGGCACGGTCGCCCACCTCACGGGCGAACAATTCCAGAAGACGGCGGGCATCACGTTCCAGCACGTGCCCTACAAGGGCGCCAACCAGGCACTGAACGACGTGATCGGTGGCCAGGTGCAGCTCTATGTCTCGTCGGTGCCTTCGGTGCTGGCCCAGATCCGCACGGGGAAACTGCGCCCGCTGGCTGTCACGTCGGCCAAGCGCGTCGATGACCTGCCGCAGACCCCGACCGTCGGCGAGAGTGGCTACAAGGGCTTCGATGCCGTCACCTGGTTCGGTTTTCTCGCGCCTGCCGGAACGCCCAAGGACATCGTGACCCGGCTCAATGCCGAGTTCAATAAGGCGCTGCAGCAACCCGACCTGCGCAAGCGCCTCGGTGACGAAGGCGCCGACCCGATGGGCGGCTCGGCCGAGCAGTTTGCCGACCTGATCCGCGACGACATCGTGCGCTGGGGCAGGACCGTCAAGGAATCCGGCGCTCGCCTCGACTGACGCGCCATCGCGCGCACATCACGCGACGCCTGCGCGTTCGCCGCACGTACCTCCCCCGACCTTTCCAGGAGATTCTCATGAGTCAAGCCGCCGCATTGCCCGACGTGATCCGCAGCATCGAGCGCGTGGATGCCGCCACCGTCGCCGCAGCCGCCCAGTACCCCTCGTCGATCCTCGCCGACGTCGCCGGCCGGCGCGGTGCCTTGAGCGGCCGCATCGCGCCGCTGGCGCCGTCGATGCGCTTTGCGGGTCCGGCCATCACGGTCGAGGTGCGTCCGGGCGACAACCTGATGATCCACGCCGCCATGGCGGTCGCCCAAGCCGGTGACGTGCTGGTGATCGACGGCAAGGGCGACCTGAGCAGCGCGCTGATGGGCGAGATCATGTCGCAGCAGTGCGTGGCGCTGGGCATCGTCGGCGTGGTCATCGATGGCGCGGTGCGCGACAGCGAGGCGATCCGCGAACTCGGCTTTCCGATGTATGCCGCAGGCCTGAATCCGAACGGCCCGACCAAGAGCATCGCGGGGCGACTCAATCATCCCATCTCGATCGGCGGTGTCAGCGTCAACCCGGGCGATCTGGTCGTCGGCGATGCCGACGGCGTGACGGTGATCGAGCGCGACAAGGCCGCCGCCATGCTGCCGCTCGCAGCCGAGAAGGTCGCTGCCGAAACCAGGCGCATCGCCGACATCCGCAGCCGCAAGGCCCTGCGCCCGGGCTGGCTGGACGCTGCGCTGCGCGCTGCCGGCGTGATCAAGGAAGGCGAAACGCTGTGAGCGCGATCAAGCCAACCTTCCTCGTCACGGGCAGCGATCTCGCCGCCGCGGCGCTGGCGCTGCTGCACGACCACGAGGTCGTCTATGCCGGCAAGACGCCGACCGAGGATCACATCGTCGCGCTGTGCCGGCAGCACGACCCGGTGGCGATCATCGTGCGCTACAGCAAGGTGGGCGCCGCCGCGATGGACGCCGCGCCAAGCCTGAAGGTGATCTCCAAGCACGGCAGCGGCACCGACACGATCGACAAGAGCGCCGCCGCTGCGCGTGGCATCCAGGTTGTCGCGGCGGCCGGCGCCAACGCGGCGGCCGTCGCCGAGCATGCGCTGGCGCTGTTGATGGCCTGCGCCAAGTCGGTGGTCACGCTCGATGCCCGCATGCGTCAGGGCCACTGGGACAAGGCAACCCACAAGAGCGTCGAACTCGAAGGCCGCACGGTCGGTTTGATCGGACTCGGTGCGATCGGCCAACGCTTCGCGCGCATGGCCGACGCGATGGGCATGCGCGTGCTCGGCTTCGACCCTTTTGCCAAGGAGCTGCCGGACTACATCGAACGCGCCGAGCTGGCGACGATCTGGCGCGAGTCGGACGTGATCTCGCTGCACTGCCCGCTGACGCCCGAAAACGCGAAGCTGCTGAATGCGCAGACGCTGGGCGCCTGCAAGAAGGGCGTGATCGTCGTCAACACCGCACGTGGCGGCCTGATCGACGAGCCAGCGCTGCTGGCGGCCATCCGCAGCGGGCAGGTGGGCAGCGCGGGGTTGGACAGCTTCGCCGCCGAACCGATGACGGCGCCGCATCCCTTCCACGGCGAAGCGCGCATCACGCTGAGTCCGCACATCGGCGGCGTCACCGCCGATGCCTACGTCAAGATGGGCGTGGCCGCGGCGAAGAACGCACTGGCCGTGCTGCAGGGCTGAGCGCCATGACGCAGCGCTGGGTTCAGGCACCACCTGGCAGCCACTGGGGCGAGTTCGGTCCGGACGACCACCTCGGGCGAATGAACCTCGTCACGCCGCAGAAGGTGCTGCAGGGCATCGCCGAAGTGCGGCACGGTCGCACCTTCTGTCTGAGCCTGCCGCTGGACGTGCCCGGCGGCCAGGCGATGAACCCGCGCCGCATCGCGCCGCGCCGTTATGCCGTGACGCGTGACGGCAAGAGCGCGGGCCAGCAGGGCTTCTGCTGGTCCTACGCCGGCGAGGATCCGGATCTCACCGATGTCGTCAACGACGACCTGGTGCTGATGAGCCTGCAGTACTCCACGCAGTGGGACAGCCTGGCCCACGTCGGCAGCCGCTTCGACGCCGATGGCGACGGCGTCGACGAGGCGGTCTTCTACAACGGCTTCCGCGCCGGCGAAGACATCATCGCGGCCACCGAGGACCGTGCGGCCGGTGAACCGCATGCACGCTACCCGCAGCCTGCGGCGAAGGCGCTCGGCATCGAGCGCCTGGCCGAGCACGGCGTGCAGGGCCGTGGCGTGCTGATCGACCTCGCGCATCACCTCGGCCGACGTCGCCAGGCGGTCGGCTACGACACGCTGATGCGCATCCTGGAGGCCGACGGCATCGAGGTCGAGGCGGGCGACATGGTGTGCCTGCACACCGGGTTCGCCGACACGCTGCTGGCGATGAACCGCTCGCCGGACGTCGCGCGGCTGCACGAGACCGGCAGCGGCCTCGACGGCTGGGATGCCAGGCTGCTGAACTGGATCGTCGATGTACGCCTGGCCTGCCTGGTCGCCGACAACCCTGCCGTCGAACTGGTGGTGCCCAAGGTCTTGCAGTTGCGCCCGCTGCGGCAGGCGCGGCTGCCGCTGCACGCGCACTGCCTGTTCAAGAGCGGCATCCACCTGGGCGAACTCTGGTACCTGACCGAGTTGGCCGGCTGGCTGCGATCCGAGCACCGCCATCGGTTCCTGCTGACCGCGCCGCCCCTGCGGCTGCCCGGTGCGGTGGGCTCGCCGGCCACGCCGATCGCCACGGTCTGAACCCCGCAACAGACAACCGACAACAACGAAATCAACGCCCCCCGGAGACACCCATGAAGACCCGAATTCGCATCGCCCTGGCTGCGGCCGCCCTCACCGTTTCTGCGCTCGCCCAGGCCCAGGCCTGGCCCGCCAAGCCCGTCAAGATCGTCGTGCCCTATGCACCGGGTGGGGCGGTCGATGTCGTGACGCGCAAGATCGCCGCCAAGCTCCAGGAGCAGACCGGCCAGACCTTCTTCGTCGAGAACAAGGCTGGCGCCACCGGCACGATCGGCCTGTCGTCCGTGGTGCATGCACCGGCCGACGGCTACACGCTGGCCGCCAACGACACGACCTTTGCGCTGCTGCCGCACATCTTCAAGAAGCTGCCGTTCGACCACGAGCATGACCTGGTGCCGGTCAGCGCCTTCGTCTTCGCGCCGATGGGCGTGGTCGTCAAGGGGGACTCGAAGTACCGCACGCTGGCCGACCTGATCGGCGCGGCCAAGGCCGAGGCCGAGGCCAACAAGGTGACCTACGGCACCGGCGGCGCCGGCACGACGCCGCACTTCGTCAGCGAAGCGCTGGGCATTGCCGCCGGCGTCAACTTCATGCACGTGCCGTACAAGGGCGCGGGCGAGGCCACCATGGCGATGCTGTCGGGCACCATCGACTTCCAGGTCGCCTCGACACCGGGCGTGATGGGCAACGTCAAGGGCGGCAAGGCGCGCCTGCTGGCAGTCAGCGGCGCCAAGCGGTTGGCCGCGTTGCCCGAGGTGCCGACCTTTGCGGAGGCCGGCATCAAGAACTTCGGCCTCATCAACTTCACCGGCCTGTGGGCACCCAAGGGCACACCGCAGGCCGTGACCGACCGACTGCAGAGGGAAATCGCCACCGCGATGGCCTCGGCGGACATGAAGGCCTTCTCCGAAGGCATCGCCTCCGAGCCGGGCTACTGGGACGCGGCGACCTTCGCCAGGGATCTGCACGAGCGCACGGCGTACTGGGGCAAGGTGGCGGCCAACACCGCCTTCGAGCGCCAGTGACCGGCATCGACGGAGGCCGCTGATGTTCCTGCTGCAAGCACCCCGGATCCACGACATGGCGGTCTTCACGCGCCTGCCCGAGCGCTTTCGCCGCACCGGTGTGCGCTCGGACTGGGCCGATGCAAACCGCGGCGGCCAGCCCACCGATTGTTTCCTGGAAGGTCCGGTGTTCGATGCGGCAGGCCATCTGTACGTGAGCGACATCCCTTTCGGGCGCATCTTCCGCATCGACCCCGCGGGCGAGTGGGAGCAGGTGGCCGAGTGGGCGGGCGAGCCCAACGGCATGAAGTTCCTGAACGACCGCGAACTGCTCGTCACCGACTACCGCAACGGCCTGATGGCCTGCGACGTGATCACCGGCGAGGTGCGCCCCTACCTCGACCGTCGCAACAGCGAGCGCTTCAAGGGCGTCAACGACCTGGTCTTCGACAGCCACGGCAACGTCTACTTCACCGACCAGGGGCAGACCGGCCTGCACGACCCGACCGGCCGCCTGTACCGGCTGCGCCCCGATGGCCGGCTCGACCTGCTGCTGGCCAACGTGCCCAGTCCCAACGGCGTGGCACTGTCGCCCGACGAGCGTGTGCTCTACCTGGCCGTCACGCGCGGCAACCAGGTCTGGCGCGTGCCGCTGCTGGACGACGGCAGCGTGTCCAAGGTGAGCGCGTTCTTCACCTCGTACGGACCGAGCGGGCCGGACGGCCTGGCGGTCGACGAGGCCGGTCGCGTGATCGTCGCCAATCCGGGGCTGGGTCTGGCCTGGGTGCTGAACCATCGCGCCGAACCTGAGCGGGTCCTGCGCAGTTGCGCCGGCAGTTCGCTGACCAACATCGCCTTCGGCGGGCCTGATCGCAAGACGCTGCATGCCACCGAATCCGTCACCGGATCGGTGCTGCGGGTGGCGCTGGACACGCCCGGACTGACCCTCCATCGGGCGGCCCGCTGACCACGCAGGACGTCCCTCACGAGAAACGTCCCCCCAGAACCTGGCCTCGTGGCCAGGCGGTCATTCGTCAAAGAGAAGACGGCAGCCAGCCACGACGGGTTTCGTCCTGGCAATTCAATCTAGATCTGGAGACTTCGCAACATGGAAAAGATCGTCATCGTGTTGGGCCTTGCTTCGCTGGGACTGAGTCACGGCGCCCATGCCCAAAGCAGTGTTTCAGTGTCCGGCGTCCTGGATGCCGGGCTGCGAAACGTCAGCAACAGCGGCCTGCCCGCACTGACCACCCTGGTCAGCGGGTCGAATGCCACGAGCCGTCTGGCGGTTCAGGGGACCGAAGACATCGGTGGTGGCCTGTCTGCGGGCTTTCATCTGGAGCATGGTCTGAATGTGGCCAATGGCACGGCCACGACAGCGACTCAATTCTGGGATCGGCGGGCGACGGTCAGCCTGGCCGACAGCCGTTTCGGCGAATGGCGCCTGGGCCGGGATTTCATCCCGACCTACACGAACTGGAGCCGTTATGACCCCTTCGGTCACGTCGGGGCGGCCAGTGCCGGCAACCTGGTGTCGACCACGCCGGTCGGGCCGTTGCGCAATTCATTCGGCACCAACCCGAACACGACGGTTCGGGCCAACAGCGAGGTTCAATGGCTGCTCCCCAAGAATCTCGGTGGCGTTGAAGGATCGGTGATGCTCACCAAGGCTGGCGACACCTCCGCAGCGAGCGGCGCCAACAACGTGAAAGGTTTCCGCCTGGGTTGGAGTGGCGGACCGCTCAGCGTCGGATTGGCCCATACGCGCACTCGGAACGATCTGACCGTGGCCGGCGCCCTGACCGATTCATCCGTCGGTGGTATCTACAACTTCGGAGTCGTGCGGCTCAGCGCCGTGGTCCGGCACATCAAGCAGGCCGATGCCAAGCAGACCAACCAGCTGCTTGGCGCCTGGGTGCCTGTGGGCGCGGGTGAGATCCGTCTTTCAGTGCAGCGGGCAGACCTGTCCGGGCGTGTCGGAGCGGCCGTGGTGGATGCGAATGATGCGGTTCAAGTCGGCCTGGGTTATGTCCGTTCGCTGAGCAAGCGCACGGCGCTCTACACGACCTGGGCACGCATCGCCAACAGCGGAGCGGGCACGCGAACCATCAGTGGCGGCACCAGCGGAATGGCTGGTGGCGGCACGTCGAAGGCGATCGAACTCGGCCTGCGGCACAACTTCTGATCGAGAGACATGGCCATGCTCGGAAAACCCACCCTGTCGGCAATTGGCGCGATCGTCGCTGCAACGGCCGCTGCGGCGCAAACCTCACCGCCCTACCCGCAGCAGCCGGTCAAGCTCGTGGTCGGCTTCGCGGCCGGCGGCCCCTCGGATCTGGTCGCGCGGGTCTTTGCCGACCAGGCGGCCAAGTCGCTGTCGCAGACCGTCATCGTCGAGAACAAGCCCGGCGCCAATGCCGTGCTCGCCACCGAAGCGGTCGCCGCGGCCAAGCCCGATGGCCTCACGCTGCTCGCCGCCGCCACCAACCACACGATGATCCCGGCGCTGTACACCGGGCGCATCAAGTTCGATGCGGCCAAGTCCTTCGTGCCGGTCTGCACGCTGGCCAGCAGCGCGACGGTGCTGGTCGTCGGCCCCTCGATGCCGGTCAAGACGGTGGGCGAGTTCCTCGATCGGGTCAAGGCCAGGCCGGACACGGCGACCTACGCCACGCCCGGGCAAGGCAGTTCGCCGCATCTGGCCACCGAACAGTTCCGCAAGCTGGCCGGCCTCTCGATGATCCACGTGCCTTACAAGGGCGCAGCGCCCGCCGTGACGGATCTGATCGGCGGCCAGGTCGATCTCTCGTTTGCCACCGTGGGGTCGGTCCTGCCGCACATCAAGTCCGGCAAGCTGACGGCGCTGGCGGTCGCATCGCGGCAGCGCTCGGCGCTGTTGCCGCAGGTGCCCACCTTCGAGGAGGTCGGCATCAAGGGCTTCGTCATCGACACCTGGTACGGCCTGCTCGCCCCGGCCGGAACGCCGGTGGAGGCCCTGCGCGTGCTGACGCGCGAAGCCAACGACTTCGCCCGTTCGCCGGCGGTGCGCGAACGCCTGGCCGGCGCCGGTCTGGAGCCGCAAGGCGTCTGCGGCGAACCCTTCGTCGCGCAGATCGCCCGCGAAATCGATGCCAACACCCGCATCGCGCGGGAGCTCAACCTCAAGACGGAGTGAGCCAGTCATGTCGAACACCACCCGACGCCTGCTGGCGCTCGCCCTTGTCTTCGGGGCTCTGACGCAGCCGATGGGCATCCACGCCCAGGGCGTCTATCCGGACAAGCCGATCAAGCTGATCGTGCCGTTCCCGCCCGGCGGCAACGTCGATCTCAACGCACGCATCCTTGGGCCCGAACTGTCCAAGGAACTGGGGCAACCCGTGATCATCGAGAACAAGTCCGGTGCCGGCGGCACGCTGGGGCTCGATGCGGTAGCGAAGTCGGCTCCCGACGGCTACACGATCGGCATGGCCTCGCCCGTGAACCACCTCGCGGCGCCGTCGCTGTACCCGAAGCTGCCGTATGACTCGATCAAGGACTTCACGCCGGTGGGCCTGATCGCCAGCGTGCCGATGGTGCTGGTGGTCGGCCCATCGTCCCCGGTGAAGTCGGTGCAGGAGCTGTTGACGATGGCACGCGCCCGGAATGGCGCGATGACGATGGCTTCGGCCGGCAGCGGCAGTGGCAGTGGCAACCACATCGTCGGCGAACTGTTCCAGGACGCGACCGGCACGCGCTTCGTGCATGTGCCCTACAAGGGCAGTGCGCCGGCCAATACCGACCTGGCGGGCGGTCACGTCGACATCCACTTCGACCAGCTCTCGTCGGTGCTGCCGCTGGTGCAGGGCGGCAGGCTGCGGCCGCTGGCAGTGACGACGGCCAGACGTTCGCCGTTGATGCCCGACGTCCCCACGCTGGCCGAGGCCGGCGTGGCAAGGTTCGATGCGTCGACCACATGGGGCGTACCCCGGCGCTGCTGGGCGCCCGACACCCGGGCATCCAGGCCCTGGCGGATCTGATGACGGGCGGTCCCGTCTGGGTCAAGCTGTCGGGCATCGCCAACATCTCGGACGCCGCGCCCGGGTACGACGATGTGCGTGCGATCCATGAGGTCCTGCTGGCAGCCAGACCCGAGCGCCTGCTGTGGGGCTCGGACTGGCCACACACCAAGCCGGCGGGCACCCGGCCCCAGACCGACGCACTGCTGCGGCTCTTCCAGGAATGGACACCGCCTGGCCAGCACACGGCGATCCTGTCCACCAACGCCGCACGCCTGTACCGCCTCGACGCCTTGCAGTAAGGTCACGGGCCCCACTTCTTCCCAAGCCATGGCCCACCTGAACGAAACGCACGCGCCCTCGTTGCGCAGCTGGATCGACAGCGCGAATGCGCACGACACGGATTTCCCGATCCAGAACCTGCCGTTCGCGGTGTTCCGGCGTGACGGCACCGACGAGCCGTTCCGAGGCGGCGTGGCCATCGGTGACCAGATCGTGGACCTGGCAGCGCTGGCCGCCGAGCGCCCTTTCACAGGCGACGCCAGCGTGGCCTTGCAGGCGGCAGCCAGCGATTCTTTGAATGGCTTGATGGCGCTCGGCCCGACAGCCTGGTCTGCGCTACGCCTGGCGCTTTCGAAGGCGCTGCGCATGCAGTCGGCGTCCAGGGGCCTGGTGGAAGCCTGCCTGGTTCCCCAGGCCGCGGCGGAGTTTGCCGTCCCGGCCCGGATCGGCGACTACACGGACTTCTACACCTCGGTCCATCACGCCACCAACATCGGCAGGCAGTTCCGACCGGACCAGCCGCTGCTGCCCAACTACAAGTGGGTGCCGATCGGCTATCACGGGCGGTCTTCAAGCATCGGCGTGTCGGGCCTGTCCTTCCCGCGGCCGATCGGCCAGATGATGCGACCCGGTGCGCCGTCGCCTGTGGTCGGGCCTTGTGAGCGACTCGATTACGAGCTGGAACTGGGCATCTTCATCGGGCCGGGAAACGCGACGGGCCGGCCCGTGTCGATGGATGAGGCCGAATCGCAGGTGTTCGGGCTGTGCCTGCTCAACGACTGGTCGTCGCGGGACGTCCAGGGCTGGGAATACCAGCCGCTCGGCCCCTTCCTGTCGAAGAATTTCGCCACGACCCTTTCTCCCTGGATCGTGACGTTCGAGGCCCTCGCGCCCTTCAGGGTGCCGTTCGTGCGGCCGGCCGGTGACCCGGATCCGCTCCCCTACCTCGATTCCCCGGCCAACCGGGCCGAGGGCGCGCTGGACATCCGGCTGGAGGTCGACCTGCAGTCCCGACTCATGCGCGAGCGCGGCCTGAGTCCCCAGTGTCTCACCTCGACGAGCTACCGTCATGCCTACTGGACCCCCGCGCAGTTGGTGACCCACCACACGATGAACGGCTGCAACCTGCGACCGGGCGATCTGTTCGGCAGTGGCACTCTTTCAGGCCCGACGCTTCAGGAGGCCGGGGCGCTGATCGAGCTGACGGTGGGCGGCCAGCAGCCACTGACCCTTGCGGGCGGTGAATCCCGAACCTACCTGGTCGATGGCGACAGCGTGACCTTGCGCGGCTGGTGCGAGGCGCCCGGGGCTGTGCGCATCGGATTGGGTGCCTGCATCGGGACGGTGCTGCCCACGACATCATGACGTTCGCCTCGCCATCCGCGAAGCGCTGTTCGGATCAGCACGTGCGCCGCAATGCGGACCGCTTTGCGCGCAGGGGGGGTGACTGCCGGCGGTTCCTCAGCCGGCTCGGCGGGCTGCTGTGGTGCCGGCTTCTTCAAGTCGTGGAAATGCTCCGTGGGCAGCATCACTGGATCAGGCCCGGAGGGCGCGGTCCTTGATGGTTCGATGCTGCTCGTTCATGTCCCTTTGCTGCTATGAAGCTGTAGAGGTTTTTGTCGGGTGGGCACGCCAAGAGCGCCGTCAACCCGAAAACCCCACAACAAAACAGAAAGTACCTTACGGAACAACAGGTTATCGAGCTTTCAGGGACCGTCCGGGATCCCCTGAAACATCACTCGATGTTCTGCACCTGCTCACGCAGCTGCTCGATGGCCACCTTCATCTCGACCGAGATCTGCGTCAGCTCGAGTGCCGCGGATTTCGAGCCGAGCGTGTTCGCTTCGCGATGCAGCTCCTGGATCAGGAAATCCAGCCGCTTGCCGACCTCGCCGCCGGCCCGCAACAGGCGAGTGATCTCGTCGAGGTGTGCGCCGAGTCGCGACAACTCCTCGGCCACGTCGATGCGCAAGGCAAACGCTGCCGCCTCGGCCATCGCGCGCTCGGCCAAGGCCTGGGGCGTCGCGGCGCTGTTCGCGCCGGCGCTCACCAAGGCTTCGTTCCAGCGCTCGAGGAAGCGCTGCTGCTGGCGAGCCACCACCTGCGGCAGCACCGGTGCCGCCTGCAAGGCCAGGGCGCGCAGGCGCTCGACGCGCTCCATCAGGATCGACACCAGCCTGTCGCCTTCGCGGCCGCGCGCCTCGCGCAGCCGCTCGACCGACTGCCGCGCCGCGGCGAGCACCGTCTCATCCAGCACCACGGGCGGCGCCGAGGTCCGGCACCACTGCAGCGCCTCGTAGACGCTCAACGGCGCTGCCTTCGGCAGGCTGTCCTGCACGAGGCGCTGGATCTGTGACAGCTGCTGCAGCTGCTCGACCTGGGGCGGCAACTGCGTGGCATCGGCACCGCGTTCGTTGGAGACACGCAACTCGATCTTGCCGCGCTTGAAGGCCGCGCTCACCACCTCGCGCAAGGCCGGTTCGAGCGCGCGGTATTCGTCTGGCAAACGCAGCACGAGGTCGAGAAAGCGGCTGTTGACGGAGCGCAGTTCGACGTTCACCGCCGCTGCCTGCACCTGTTGTGGGGCCACCTGCAGCGAGCTCACGGTAGCGCTCGCGTAGCCGGTCATGCTGTAAACTGCCATCGCGGATTTCGCTGAGCAAAACACAATTATGTCAAAGCCCAAACCTGCTCCGCTGCCCCCTGGCACCGTGGTAGGTGGCTACCAAGTCATACGCAAACTGGCGGCGGGAGGTTTTGGCGTGGTCTACCTCGCCGAAGACGCCGAGCGCAGACTGGTCGCCCTCAAGGAATACCTACCGTCATCGCTCGCCGAGCGCTCGACGGGGGAGCTGATTCCGCGCGTCAAGCCCGAGAAGCAGCCGCTGTATCGCCTCGGCCTGAAAAGCTTCTTCGAGGAAGGCCGCTCGCTGGCGCAGATCTCGCACCCCAGCGTCGTCTCGGTGCTGAACTTCTTCCGCGAGAACGAGACCGTCTACATGGTGATGAACTACCTGCAGGGCGACACGCTGCAGGATTTCATCGTCACCGCACGCGATCTCAAGCGCGACAAGGTGTTCCGCGAAAGCACCATCCGCTCGCTGTTCGACGAGATCCTGCGCGGCTTGCGCATCGTGCACCAGCACAAGATGCTGCACCTCGACATCAAGCCGGCCAACATCTTCATCACCAGCGACAACAAGGCCGTGATGCTCGACTTCGGCGCCGCACGCGAAGTGCTGAGCAAGGAAGGCAACTTCATCCGGCCGATGTACACGCCCGGCTTCGCCGCGCCCGAGATGTACCGGCGCGACGGCACGCTCGGCCCCTGGACCGACATCTACGCCATCGGCGCCTGCATCTACGCCTGCATGCAGGGCTATCCGCCCAACGACGCGCCGCAGCGCATCGAGAAGGACCGCCTCAGCCTGTCGCTGTCGCGGCTGCGCAATGTCTACTCGGACAACCTGATCGAGGTCACCGAGTGGTGCATGTCGCTCGATCCGCTGTCGCGGCCGCAAAGCGTGTTTGCGCTGCAAAAGGAACTGTCGCGCGAGACCGAGCGGCGTTACACCAAGCTCAGCTTCAGCGAACGCCTGAAGCTGCAGCTCGAGAACATCAAGACCGGCGCCAAGGCCTGAATCGCCGATCAGGACCGAGCCGGCCTGCACTGAGAATCCCCATCCATGCGCTTTTCGGTTTACCAGATCAGCCGTCGCGGCGGCCGTGAGAAAAATGAAGACCGCATGGGCTATTGCTACACCCGTGACTCCGGGCTGTTTGCACTGGCCGACGGCATGGGCGGCCATCCCGAGGGCGAGGTCGCCTCGCAGCTGTCGCTGCAGACACTGGGCGTGATGTTCCAGCGCGAGGCCAAGCCGATCCTGAAGGATCCGCGGCGCTTTCTCAACGAAGGCATCATCGCCGGCCACCACCAGCTGATCCGCTACGCCACCGAGCGCGCCCTGCTCGACACCCCGCGCACCACCATCATCGCCTGCGTGCTGCAAGGCCGCGAAGCCTACTGGGCGCACTGCGGCGACTCGCGGCTGTACCTGGTGCGTGGCGGCAAGCTGCTGGCGCGCACGCGTGACCACTCCTATTCCGAACTGCAGGAAACGCTCGCCGGCGTGGTGCCGATCGGCGAACGCGTCAACCGCAACGTGCTGTTCACCTGCCTGGGCAGCCCGGGCAAGCCGGTGATCGACACCGTCGGGCCACTCACGCTGCAGCCCGGCGACAAGCTGCTGCTGTGCTCCGACGGCCTGTGGGGCAGCGTCGACGACGACACCATCACCGAGCATCTGGCCACCAGTCCGATCACCGACGCGGTGCCCGATCTGGTCGAGCTGGCGCTGCGCATCGCCGGCGAGAAGAGCGACAACGTCACCGTCATCGCGGTCGAATGGGAGTCGGCCGAAGACGAGGAACCCGGCACCGGCATCGAGACCGACGACCTCGGCAGCGACGTGTTCGCCTCGACCATCCAGGCCGGCGTCGGTGCCGGCAACCCCGACGACCTGCTCGACGACGCCGAGATCGAACGCTCGATCCGCGAGATCAACGAGGCCATCAAGCGCAGCGCCCAGAAACGCGGCTGAAACGTTCATGATGGCGCCCGGTTGCCACGCAACCGAGCGCATTGCGCCGCCTCGAACCGTCCGAATCCTTCCTTGCCGGCTCAACCGACGAGCTGGCACCTTGCACCGAGATCATCCGCATGAGTTCCACCCGCCCCCTCGGCCGCGCCGCCGACGCCCTGCGCCCGGTGCGCATCACCCGCAGCTACACCAAACACGCCGAGGGCTCGGTGCTGATCGAGTTCGGCGACACCCAGGTGCTGTGCACCGCCTCGGTCGAAGAAAAGGTGCCGCCGCACAAGAAGGGCAGCGGCGAGGGCTGGGTCACGGCCGAATACGGCATGCTGCCGCGTGCCACCCACACCCGCAGCGCGCGTGAAGCCGCCAAGGGCAAGCAGAGCGGGCGCACGCAGGAGATCCAGCGCCTGATCGGCCGCTCGCTGCGCTGCGTGTTCGACCTCGCCGCTTTGGGCGAGCGCAGCATCCTGATCGACTGCGACGTGCTGCAGGCCGACGGCGGCACGCGCACCGCGTCGATCACCGGCGCCTTCGTGGCTGCGCACGACGCGGTGCAGGGCCTGATCGCGCAGGGCAAGCTCAAGCGCAGCCCGATCCGCGACTTCGTCGCCGCGGTGTCGGTCGGCATCCTCGACGGCGTGGCGCTGCTCGACCTCGAATACGTCGAGGACTCGGCCTGCGACACCGACATGAACATCGTCATGACCGGCGCGGGCGGCTTCGTCGAAGTTCAAGGCACGGCCGAAGGTGTCGCCTTCAGCCGCGCCGAGATGGACCAGCTGCTGGCGCTCGGCAGCGCCGGCATCGCCGAGCTGGTGGCGGCGCAGAAGGCCGCGCTGGGAGTCTGACGATGCGGCTCGTGCTCGCCTCCAACAACGCCAAGAAGCTCAAGGAGCTGGGCACGCTGCTGGCGCCGGCCGGTGTCGAACTGGTCACGCAAGGCAGCCTGGGCATCGCCGAGGCCGAGGAGCCGCACCACACCTTCATCGAGAACGCGCTCGCGAAAGCCCGCCACGCCGCGGCGGCGAGCGGCCTGCCGGCGATCGCCGACGACTCGGGCCTGTGTGTCGACGCGCTCGGCGGCCAGCCGGGCGTGCAGTCGGCGCATTACGCCACGCTCGATCCGGCCGACATCGACGGACTGGCGCGCGAGGCGCTGCGCGAACGGCAGGACGCCGCCAACAACCGGCGCCTGCTGAGCGCGCTGGACGGCCAGGCCAACCGGCGCGCCCGCTTCGTCTGCACGCTGGTGGCGATCCGCTCGGCCGACGATCCCGAACCGCTGGTCGCGCTGGGCCGCTGGGAAGGCGAACTGCTGACCGGATTGCGCGGCAGCGGCGGCTTCGGCTACGACCCGCTGCTGTCGATCCCGGCGCTGGACGCGACCGTCGCGCAACTCGACGCCGAGACCAAGAACCGCCACAGCCATCGCGCGCTGGCCGCCGAGCAGATGGTCGCGCTGATGCGCAGCGCCTGGCACCTCGCCTGAGCTTGCGATGAACCGCCCGACCCAGCCCGACCTGCCGGACGCAGCCCCGACGGGCCACAGCGCCGTGATCCGGATCGCCAACGCGCCGGTATCAGCATCGGCACCCGACACCGCGGCGCTGAACGCCTCGGTGGCCGACCGCTACCTGCGCCCCGGCACGCTGCAACTGGGCGCACCGCCACCGCTGTCGCTCTACATCCACCTGCCGTGGTGCCTGCGCAAGTGCCCGTACTGCGACTTCAACTCGCATGAATGGGCCCCCGAGACGCCTGCGGCATCGTCACCCCGAGGGGGAGCGTCCGGCTTGGGGCGGCCCGGCGCCGGACAGGCCCGCGGCGGCATACCCGAAGCGCGTTACCTCGACGCCTTGCGCGCCGACCTCGAAGCCGCGCTGCCGCTGATCTGGGGCCGGCAGATCCTGTCGATCTTCATCGGCGGGGGCACACCGAGCCTGTTTTCGCCCGAAGGCATCAACCGCCTGCTGAGCGACGTGCGCGCGCTGCTGCCGCTGATGCCCGACTGCGAGATCACGCTCGAAGCCAACCCCGGCACCTTCGAGCGCGAGCGTTTCCGGGCCTTCCGCGGCGCGGGCGTGAACCGGCTGTCGATCGGCGTGCAGAGCTTCAACGACGATCACCTGCGCGCGCTCGGCCGGGTGCACGACCGCGGCCAGGCGCTGGCCGCCGCCGAAGAAGCCGCCGACGCCTTCGACACCTTCAACCTCGACCTGATGTACGCGCTGCCGGGCCAGAGCCTGGCGCAGGCCGGCGAGGACCTGCGCACCGCGCTGGCGCTGCAGCCACCGCACCTGTCGGTCTATCACCTGACGATCGAGCCCAACACGCTGTTCGCGGTGCGCCCACCGGTGACGCCCGACGACGACGCGGCCTCCGAGATGCTCGACCAGATCGTCGACCTGACCGGCGCCACAGGGCTCGAACGCTACGAGGTGTCGGCCTTCGCCAAGCCGGGCCACCGCTGCGCGCACAACCTCAACTACTGGCAGTTCGGCGACTACCTGGGCATCGGCGCCGGTGCGCACAGCAAGCTGAGCTTTCCGCACCGCGTGCTGCGCCAGGTGCGCTGGCGCGAGCCGGCGGCCTACATGACGCAGGCGCTGGCCGGTCAGGCCGTGTCGAACGAAGAAGAAGTCGGCCGCAAGGCCCTGCCCTTCGAGTTCATGCTCAACGCGCTGCGCCTGCGCGAGGGTTTTGCGCTCGAGCTGTTCCGCGAGCGCACGGGGCTGCCGCTGTCGAGCATCGAAGCGGCGCTCCAGCAGGCCGAGCAGCGCGGCCTGATCACGCGCGACTTTGCGCAGATGCGGCCCAGCGCGCGCGGTTTCGACTTCCTGAACGACTTGCAGGAGCTGTTCCTGGCCTGAGCCAGGGCGCGCTGAATTGCGGTTCAGACCCGGCTCAAGGCCGCACCGGCGGTGCTGCGCAGATGTTCGATCAAGTGCTGGGCAATGCGCTTGACCGGCAGCACCTCCTGGCAGGCGCCGGCCGCAATCGCCTCGCGCGGCATGCCGAAGACGACGCAGCTGGCCTCGTCCTGCGCGACGTTGTAGGCACCGGCGTCGCGCATTTCCTTCATCGCGCGGGCACCGTCGGCACCCATGCCGGTCAGCATGACGCCGATCGCGTTGCGCCCGGCCACCCGCGCAGCCGACTGGAACAGCACCTCGACGCTCGGCCGATGCCGGTTGACCGGATCGCCGTCGCGCACCCGGGCGATGTAGTTGGCGCCCGAGCGCTCCACCGACAGGTGAAATCCGCCCGGCGCCAGATAGGCATGGCCGGGCAGGATGCGCTCGCCATCCGCGGCCTCCTTCACCGCGATGCGGCACAGGTTGTTGAGCCGTGCCGCGTAGCTGGTGGTGAAGCCGGGTGGCATGTGCTGCGTGATCAGGATCGCCGGCGCGTCGGCGGGCAGGCCGCACAGCACCTCGCGGGTGGCTTCGGTGCCGCCGGTGGAGGCGCCGATGAAGATCAGCTTTTCGGTCGACAGCCGCCCCAACGGGCTCGGCACGGGGCCGGTCGGCGGCGCGGTCTCTGGCGCAGACGATGCGCCGGAAGGCCCCTGCGACCCGTGTGCAGCGTGGCCGTGCGATGGCGCACGCGGGGGCGCATGGGCCGGTGCCGGCGCCAGCTTGGTGACCCGCGCACCGGCGGCGATGCGCACCTTCTCGGTGATTTCCTGCGCCAGCAGACGCAGGCCGTTGGCGACGCCGATCTTGGGCTTGGCGACGAAGTCGATCGCGCCGAATTCGAGCGCACGCAAGGTCACTTCGGCGCCTCGCTCGGTCAGCGTCGAGACCATCACCACCGGCATCGGTCGCAGGCGCATCAGCTTGGCGAGGAAGTCGATGCCGTCCATGCGCGGCATCTCGACGTCGAGCGTGATCACGTCCGGGTCGAGGCTGCGGATCATCTCGCGCGCGGCGATCGGGTCGCTGGCCGCGCCGATGCACTCCATGTCGCTCTGGCGATTGATGATCTCGGCCAGCAGGCTGCGCACCAGCGCCGAATCGTCGACCACCACCACGCGGGTCTTGGGCATCACGGTTTCCTTGTCTTGATTGTTCGAGTCGGGGCGGACGGGCGCGTCAGAACAGGTCGACGCTGCCGCCGACGCTGCTGCTGCTGCGCGCCTTCTGCGCCGCATCGCGGTCGAGCGCGGCCACCGCGTCGGTGTTGGTCGGCGCCAGGCGCTTGACCATCGCCTTGCCGCTGGCCGGGAAGAAGCAGACCTTGCGCGGATAGATCTCCAGCACGTCCTTCGAGACCACCGGGATGCGCTCGGTGCGCAGGTAGTCGAGCACGAACTGGGTGTTGCGCTCGCCGACGTTGAGGCTGCTCATGCCGCCGATCACGGCGCCGCCGCCGAACACCTTGGCCTCCAGCGTGGACCGGTTGGCGCCGCGTTTCTGCAGTTCGTTGATGAGCAGTTCCATCGCGTACGAGCCATAGCGGCCGCCGTCGATCGCACCGCTGCCGACGTCGGGCAGCATGAAGTGGTTCATGCCGCCCACCCGCGCCACCCGGTCCCACAGGCAGGCGGCGATGCACGAGCCCAGCGTGGTCAGGATCAGCGTGTCCTCGTTGTCGACGAAATATTCGCCCGGCAGCACCTTGACGGCGTCGGCCTTGAAAAAGGCGTCGTAGAAGAAGAACGAGGCCTCGCCGGGCTTGCGCGGCTGCGCGCGCAGCTTGTCGATGCGGCTGCTGCGCGGCGGCGAGGTCTTGGGAGCGGTCGAGATCGACATCGGGAGATCCTGTGGCTGTTCGGATGCGCGGGGGTCGGGCAGGCCCGCTCAGACGCGCTGGTAGACCGTCTTGCCGCGCAGCAGGAACAGGTCGCGAGAGTCGGTGAAGTTTTCGGAGTGCCCGACAAACAGGTGGCCGCGCGGGCGCATCACCGAATGCATGCGCTCGAGCACGCGGCGCTGCGTGGGCGCATCGAAATAGATCATCACGTTGCGGCAGAACACGATGTCGAACGGCTCGCCCAGCGACCAGTGGGCGCTCATCAGGTTGAACGGCCGGAACTCGATCAGGCGCTGCAGCTCGGGGCGCACCCGGATCTGGCCGGCGTTGGCGCCGGTGCCGCGCATGAAATGGCGCTTCAGGCGCTCGGGGCTCAGGCCGCGGGCGTCGGCGCTGTAGACGCCGCGCTGCGCGGTCGCCAGCACCTGGGTGTCGATGTCGCTGGCCATGATCCGGGCCGTCGTGTTGGCCCCCAGCGCCTCGATCGCGCACATCGCCAGCGAATAGGGCTCCTCGCCGGTGGAGGCGGCGCTGCACCAGATCCGCACCGGCTGGCTGCCGCCCAGGCCGCGCAGGGTTTCGTGCAGCACCGGGAAGTGGTGTTCCTCGCGGAAGAACGAGGTCAGGTTGGTCGTCAGGCAGTTGACGAACTGCTGCCACTCGCCGTCGCTGCCCTCGCCGTGGCCCGACTCCAGCCATTGCAGATAGCTGCCGAACGAGCGGTGGCCGGTGTCGCGCAGGCGGCGCGACAGGCGGCTGTAGACCATCGCCTGCTTCTGGTCGTGCAGGCTGATGCCCGCGCGCTGGTGGATGAGTTCGCGCACGCGCTGGAAGTCGCGGTCGTCGAAACTGAATTCTCGCGGCGGGGTCTCGCTGGACGCGTCGGGCATCGGATGGGCCATGGGAGTCTGCTTGCTCGGCACCGAGGTGCGCCGACGCAAGATGCGCCGGCTCTCTGTCCCGTTATCGGAAACAGTGTGTCGGCGCTGAAGAAATCCCGAGCCGCGAGATGCACGACAAACGCCGCCCTATTCGTCCGGGAGGCGCCCGGGCCGCTCAAGTAGACTTGTCCGCAACGGTGCCCGGCTTTTGCATTTTCGGCCGGGCCGCCCTCCGCTCCTGCCGTCGGGCAGGCCGCGTCACCCTGACGGAGCCGCTTCGCGCCGTGTCAAAAGACACCTCGCCCCACGGATATTTCAGCCTGCATGGCCCGGCCGTCACCCCTGCGGCCGGACATGACGGGCCGATCCACACACCGGTTCAAGCGGGCTCGTTGCAGCTCGATCTCGCGCTGCGCATGCTCGACCGTGCAGGTCATTCATTCCCCGAGTCGGCCGCCGCCGGGTCGCCCGCCTGGCTGCAAAGCCTCATCGATGGCCTGTGCACGCTCTCCAGCCGCGACCCGCTCACCGGCCTGCCCAATCGCCGCCAGTTCGAGGCGGCGCTCGAGCAGGAGATCGACCGCGTCGCGCGCTCGGGCGAACCGGCGATGCTGCTGATGCTCGACATCGACCACTTCAAGCACATCAACGACACCCACGGCCATGCCGTCGGCGACCTGGTGATCCAGGCCGTCGGCGCCGCCCTGGAAGACAGCGTGCGGCCGATGGACAGCGTGGCGCGCATCGGCGGCGAAGAGTTTGCCGCGGTGCTGCCGAGCTGCCCGGCCGCTTTCGGCCACACGGTGGCCGAGCGCGTGCGACGCAACATCGAGGCCCTGCGCATCGCCATCGCGCCGGGCCAGATCGTCACGGTGACCACCAGCGTGGGCGGCGCCTTTGCACCGCAGTGGGTGCGCTCGTCAGGTCCGCTGTGGCTCGAACGGGCCGACCAGCAGCTCTACCGCGCCAAGTCCGAGGGCCGCAACCGCACCTGTCTTGAATCCCCCCCGATATCCGAAGTGAGTGCAGAAGAGCGGGGCATGCTGTTTGGCGCAGCGCCGCCCCTCCTGCCGCAAGACAACGAGTCCGCGCCATGACCGCCCCCCCGTCCAAGACCAGCCCGCCCGGCGCCGCACCTCCGGCCGGCCCGATGGCCCGCATCATGGCCGTGACCAGCGGCAAGGGGGGTGTCGGCAAGACCATGGTGTCGGCCAACCTGGCCGCCGCGCTGGCACGCCGCGGCGAGCGGGTGCTGGTGGTCGACGCCGACCTCGGCCTGGCCAACCTCGACGTCGTGCTCAACCTGCAGCCGCGGGCCACGCTGCACGACGTGTTCACCGGCAAGGTGCCGCTCGAGAACGCCATCATCGAAGCACCGGGCGGCTTCCACGTGCTGCTGGCCGGCTCGGGCCTGGTCGAATACTCGCGCCTGACGCCCGAGGTGCGCGATCAGCTCGCCTCGGTGCTGCAGAGCGTGCGCCCGCGCTACGACCGGGTGCTGCTCGACACCGGCGCCGGCATCTCCGACGTCGTGCTCTACGCGGTCTCGCTGGCCGACGAGGTGCTGGTGATCGCCACCCCGGAGCCGACCGCGCTGGCCGACGCCTACGCCACCATCAAGGTGCTGGCCACGCAGCAGGGCCGCTCGCACATGCATGTGGCCGTCAACCAGACCCAGCGCCTGGGCGAAGGCCGCGGCGTCGCACAGCAGCTGCAGACGGTGATCGAGCGGTTCGTGCAGTTGCCCGAAGGTGGCACGGTCAGGATCAACTACGTCGGCGAGATCCCGAGCGACCCGTCGGTGCGCCAGGCCGTGCAGCGCCGCCAGCTGCTGATGCTGAGCTATCCCGGCTCGAGCGCCGCGCTGGCACTGGTCAACCTGGCCGGCAAGCTGCCCGCGACGATCCAGCGTTGAAACGTCGATCGGGCGCACTGGACTACAGTGCGCCCGATCGTTCATTGCCCTGCCATGCCCATGTCTGACACCGATCCCGGCGACACCACGCCCACCACCGAAACCGCCGCCGCCACGGCCTTCGACCTCGTCGGCGGCGAAGCCGGCGTGCGCGCCCTGGTCGACCGCTTCTACGACCTGATGGACCTGGAGCCGGCCTACCGCGAATTGCGCGCCGCGCACGGCGACACGCTCGAACAGGCGCGCGACAAGCTGAACTGGTTCCTGTGCGGCTGGCTCGGCGGCCCCCAGCACTACGTGGCGCGTTTCGGCCACCCGCGGCTGCGCGCGCGCCACCTGCCGTTCGCGATCGGCATCCGCGAGCGCGACCAGTGGCTCGCGTGCATGCACCAGGCGATGCAGGAACTGGCGATCCACCCGCAGCTGATCGAGCGCCTGAACGAGAGCTTCTTCAACACCGCCGACTGGATGCGCAACAAGTGAGCGCGTCGGCAGCGGGCCGCTGACCGAGCGTCAGACGCCCGCTTGCGGCCGCTGGCGCGCGCGCCGCGGCGCGCTGTCGAGCAGCACGATCAGCGCCCCGGCGCCGCCATCGGGCCCGCGCGCCTGCGTGAAGGCCAGCACCTCCTGTCGCTGCACCAGCCAGCTGCGTACCTTGCCCTTGAGCACCGGCTGGCGGCCCGGCGATCCCAGCCCCTTGCCGTGCACCACCCGCACGCAGCGCCAGCCACGTTTGCCGGCGTCGGCCAGAAACGCCGCCAGCGCCTCGCGGGCGTGATCGCGGGTGTAGCCGTGCAGGTCGATCTGGCCCTGCACCGACCAGCGCCCCAGCCGCAGCTTCTTCAGCACGTCGGGCCCGAGCCCCACGCGCCGGTAGGACAGCTGATCGTCGGTCTCGAGCAGCGATTCGGCGTCGAAGTCGTCCGACAGCGACGAGCGCAGCACCATCACGTCGTCGAGCTCGCGCTGCAGCGGCAGCGGCGCGGGGCGTGGCCGGGCCATGTCGGCGCGGTCGCTCGGCGGCATGGGGATGACCGCGCCGATGCTGCGCACGAACAGCTCCTTCTCGCGCTGGCGCGCCGCCGCTTCGGCGCGTTCGCGCGCGGCGGCCTGCTCGGCGGCGATGCGCTGCTCGCGCAACTGGCGACCGATCTGGTCGAGATCGGCCCAGCCGTGGCGGCCTTGCGGCCGCACGGCTCGGCGGCGTGGCGAGTCGGCGCTCACAGCAGCCCCCGCTCGGCAAACGACACCACGCTCTCGCGGCCGACCACGAAATGGTCGAGCACCCGCACGTCGATCAGCGCCAGCGCGGTCTTCAGGCTCTGGGTCAGGAACTCGTCGGCGCGCGACGGCTCGGCCACGCCCGACGGGTGGTTGTGCGCCAGGATCAGCGCCGCCGCGTTGAGCGCCAGCGCGCGCTTGAGCACCTCGCGCGGGTAGACGCTGGTCTGCGTCAGCGTGCCGCGAAACAGCGGCTCGTAGGCGATCAGGCGATGCTGGGCGTCCAGGAACAGCACCGCGAACACCTCGTGATCGAGCCGGCCGAGCTGCAGGCGCAGGTAGTCGCGCACCGCCTGCGGGCTGTCGAAGACCGGCCGCTGCGCCAGCTGCGAGACGATCGCGCGGCGCGCCAGTTCGAGCACGGCCTGCAGTTCGGAGCGTTTGGCCGGGCCCAGTCCCTTGACGGTCTTCAGGCCGGCCGGGTCGGCCTGCAGCAGCCCGCCGATGCCGCCGAACTGCGCCAGCAACTGGCCGGCGAGCTGCAACACCCCCGTGCCCTTGAGGCCGGTGCGCAACAGCAGCGCCAGCAGTTCGGCGTCGGCCAGGGCTGCCGGCCCCAGGGCCAGGAGTTTTTCGCGCGGGCGCATGGCCGCTGGCAAGTCCTTCATGTCGGGCATCCGGGCTGCGCGCCGCTGCGGCGCAACTAAAATCGCGGCCAGTCTACCGAACACAGGATCACCGCGTGCCTCAGGTCCAACCGGGTTCTTTTCTGACCCTGCATTACCGTCTGTCCGGCCCCGACGGCGCCGACATCGTCAACACCTTCGCCGACAAGCCCGCGACGCTCTCGCTGGGCACCGGCGAGCTGGCGCCCGCCATCGAGGCGCAGCTGCTGGGCCTCGAGGAAGGCACCCGCAGCACCTTCACGCTGGCCGCCGGCGAGGCCTTCGGCCCGCGCAGCCCGCAGATGATGCAGCGCGTCAAGCTCGCGCTGCTGCGCGAGTTCGGCGATCCGGACGAGCAATACCACGTCGGCGACGTGGTGCAGTTCCCGACCCCCGACGGCCAGGGCTCCTACGCCGGCGTGCTGCGCGAGCTCGGGCCCATCGAGGAGGACTGGGCGCTGTTCGACTTCAACCACCCGCTGGCCGGACAGCCCGTGACCTTCGAGGTGCAGCTGATCGGGGTGCTGTGATGGCCGCCGCCGATGGCGCCGCGCCGCAGGAAGTGCTGCTGGCCCAGCCGCGCGGCTTCTGCGCGGGGGTCGACCGTGCGATCGAGATCGTTGAGCGCGCCCTGACCCGCTTCGGCGCGCCGATCTACGTGCGCCACGAGATCGTGCACAACACCTACGTCGTCAACGACCTGAAGGCCAAGGGCGCGATCTTCATCGAGGACCTGGCCGAGGTGCCACCCGGCGCCACGCTGGTGTTCAGCGCCCACGGCGTCAGCCAGGCGGTGCGCGCCGAAGCCACCGAGCGCGGCTTCCAGATCTTCGACGCCACCTGCCCGCTGGTCACCAAGGTGCACGTCGAGGTGGCCAAGATGCGCCGCGAGGGCTACGAGTTCATCATGATCGGCCACAAGGGACACCCCGAGGTCGAGGGCACGATGGGCCAGCTCGACAGCGGCATCCACCTGGTCGAGGACGTCGCCGACGTCGCGCAGGTGCAGCTGGCCGACCCGAGCCGGCTGGCGGTCGTCACCCAGACCACGCTCAGCGTCGACGACGCCGCCGAGATCCTGGCCGCGGTGAAGGCGCGCTTTCCGCAGGTGCGCGAACCCAAGCAGCAGGACATCTGCTACGCCACGCAGAACCGCCAGGACGCGGTCAAGCTGCTGTCGGCCGAGGTCGACGTGCTGATCGTGGTCGGCAGCCCCACCAGCTCCAACAGCAACCGGCTGCGCGAAGTGGCCGAGCGCCGCGGCACGCCGGCCTACATGGTCGACAACGCCGACGAGCTGCAAGGCGCCTGGTTCGACGGCCGTGCGCGGGTCGGCCTGACCGCCGGCGCGTCGGCACCCGAGCTGCTGGTCCAGCAGGTGATCGAGCGGCTGCGCAGCTTCGGCGCGGTCAGCGTGCGCAAGATGCCCGGCGTCGAGGAGACGATCGAGTTTCCGCTGCCGATGGGCCTGGGCGACAAGTCGATGGCCGCCTCGGCGGCCTCGCGATCGTGACCCTGGTCGCTGCGCCCGCGTTTCAACGCCCGTCCTGCCCCACCGTTACACCGGCCTGAGCGCGAGCGCGCGCAGGCCGCATCGAAGGATTTCCATGATCGACATCACCCTGCTGCGCAAAGACCTCGACGCCGTGCTGGCGCGCCTGTCCGCCCGCAAGAACCCGCAGCCGTTTCTCGACGCCGAGCGTTTCCGCGCGCTCGAAGCCGAGCGCCGGACGTTGCAGAGCAGCACCGAGGACCTGCAGGCGCGGCGCAACCAGCTGTCCAAGCAGATCGGCCACCTGAAGGCCAAGGGCGGCGACGTGGCGCCGGTGATGGACGAGGTCGGTGGCATCGGCGACACGCTCAAGGCCGGCGCCGAGCGGCTCGAGCAGATCCAGGGCGAACTCGGCCTGATGCTGATGCACGTGCCCAACCTGCCGCAGGCCGACGTGCCGGTGGGCGCGGATGAAACCGCCAACCTCGAGGTGCGGCGCTGGGGCAGCCCGCGCGAATTCGATTTCACGGTGCGCGATCACGTCGACCTCGGCGCACCGCTGGGCCTCGATTTCGAGACCAGCGCCAAGCTCTCGGGCGCGCGCTTCAGCTTCCTGAAGGGCCCGGCGGCGCGGCTGCACCGCGCGCTCGCCCAGTTCATGCTCGACGTGCAGACGCAGGAACACGGCTACACCGAGTGCTACACGCCCTACATCGTCAACCGCGAAGTGCTCGAAGGCACCGGCCAGCTGCCCAAGTTCAAGGAAGACATGTTCTGGGTCTCGCGCGGCGGCGACGAAACCCAGCCCGAGCAGTACCTGATCTCGACCTCCGAGATCTCGCTCACCAACAGCGTGCGCGAGCAGGTGCTGGCGGCCGACCAGCTGCCGATCAAGCTGACCGCGCACAGCCCATGTTTCCGCTCCGAAGCCGGCTCGGCCGGGCGCGACACCCGCGGCCTGATCCGCCAGCACCAGTTCGACAAGGTCGAGATGGTGCAGATCACCACGCCCGAGCAGAGCGACGCCGCGCTCGAATCGATGGTCGGCCACGCCGAAGCGGTGCTGCAGAAGCTCGGCCTGCCGTACCGCGTGCTGCTGCTGTCGACCGGCGACATGGGTTTCGGCTCGGCCAAGACCTATGACCTGGAAGTGTGGGTGCCGGCGCAAGCCACCTACCGCGAGATCAGCTCCTGCAGCAACTGCGAGGCCTTCCAGGCCCGGCGCATGCAGACGCGCTTCAAGAACGCGCAGGGCAAGAACGAGTTCGTGCACACGCTCAACGGCTCCGGCCTGGCGGTGGGCCGCACGCTGGTGGCGGTGCTCGAGAACTACCAGAACGCCGACGGCAGCATCACGGTGCCGGAAATTTTGCGTCCTTATCTCGGCGGACTGCTTGAATTGCGCGCCTGACTGGTTATACTAGCGGGCTACCCGGTTAAGGAGAGGTGGCAGAGTGGTCGATTGTACCTGACTCGAAATCAGGCGTACCGCAAGGTACCGTGGGTTCGAATCCCACCCTCTCCGCCAAAAGAGAAAGCCCGCTGAACGCAAGTTCAGCGGGCTTTTTTCTGTCTGCGGCCCGCACCAGGCGGGCACTGCATCAGCCGAGGAAGTCGACCTCGAACACCAGCGTCGCGTTCGGCGGGATCACGCCGCCGGCGCCGCGTGCGCCGTAGCCGAGCTGGGGCGGGATCAGCAGCACGCGCGTGCCGCCGACCTGCATGCCTTGCACGCCTTCGTCCCAGCCACCGATCACCATGCCGGCGCCGAGGTTGAAGCGGAACGGCTGGCCGCGGTCCTTGCTGGAGTCGAACTTGCGGCCGCGGCCGTTGGCCTGGGCCGGGTCGTACAGCCAGCCGGTGTAGTGCACGCTGACCTGCTTGCCGGCAGTCGCCGTGGCGCCGCTGCCAGCCACGGTGTCTTCATATTGCAGGCCACTTTCGGTGGTGATCATGGTCATGGTGGAGAGCCTTTCGATCGGGTGGGGGCGCCTGTCCTTGCGCCGCTGCGGGTCGGCGGCGGATCGCAATCCGGCCGCCGGCGAGGCCGCGATGATGCCACCGTCACAGCGCCGATCCGGGCGGCGCGGCCACTCACCGAGCGAGCCAGCCGGCCCGCCAGAGCGCGACGGCCTGGGCCAACGTCTCGCCCACCGGCCGGCCCGCATCGAGCGTCAGGCCCAGCACGGCGGCGGCAGCGCGCAGCACGCCGGCGGGGTCGTCCATGGCCACCGGCACGGCGCCGTTCTGCTTGGACAGCTTCTGGCCGTCGGCTGCCAGCACCAGCGGCGTGTGCAGGTAACGCGGCATGGGCAGGCCGAGCGCACGTTGCAGCAGGATCTGGCGCGCGGTGTTGTCGGCCAGGTCTTCGCCACGCACGACGTCGGTGATGCCCTGTGCCGCATCGTCGACCACCACCGCGAGCTGATACGCCCACAGCCCGTCGGCGCGGCGCAGGACGAAGTCACCGACCGCCGCTTCGACCCCCTGCGATCGCCGGCCGAGTCGGCGATCCGACCATGACACCGCCGCGCTGCCCCCTGCGCGCGCCGTGTGCAGCCGCCAGGCCCGCGCGGCACGCCCGGCCAGCCCGCCGCGCTCGGGTCGACAGGTGCCGGGGTAGACCCGTTCGGCCTGACGCAGATGCAGATGGCCGGCGGCGAGCGCGTCCTGCTCGATCTGCTTGCGCGTGCACGCACACGGGTAGGCGAGTCCGGCCTCGACCAGCTGCGCCAGCGCCGCGCCGTAGGCCGCGCCGCGGCTCGATTGCCACATCGGCGGCCGGTCGCTGTTCAATCCGCAGGCGGCGAGCTGGGACAGGATCTGCTCGGCGGCACCGGGCACGCAGCGCGGCGTGTCGACGTCCTCCATGCGCACCAGCCAGACACCTCCTTGCGCGCGCACATCCAGCCACGAAGCCAGCGCCGCGACCATCGAGCCGGCATGCAGCGCACCGGTGGGCGAAGGCGCGAAGCGCCCGGTCACGACCTCGGCCATCGCCGGCTCAGAGCAGCAGGCCGGCGTGCTGCTCCATCAGCGCACGCCGCGTGGTGACGCTTTCGAGCTGCGACAACCACCAGCCGAGCGCCCGCCCCTGCGCCGCGCTGCGCCGCCAGGCGTAGTGCAGCTCGATCTCGCGCGGCGGCTCTTCGGTCTCGAGCACCACCAGACGGCCGGCTTCGGCGTGGCGGCGCACCAGGTTTTCGGGCAGGCGGCCACAACCCAGGCCGCGCAGCTGGGCCTCGAGCTTGGCGGCCACGGACGGCACGGTCAGCACGTCCTGGCCGGCCTGCACGCCCACGGTGATCGGATCGTGGCGCTTGGCGCTGTCGGCGATGGCGACGATGCGGTGGCGGGCGATGGTGTCCGAACACAGCGGCGCCGCCTCGCGCGCCAGCGGGTGGTGCGGCGCCACCGCCATCACCATGCGCAGCGGGCCCAGCACCGCGGTCTGGATGTCCTCGAAGGCCGCACCGGGCAGCGTCACGCCGATCGCCAGGTCGGCCTGGCCGGTGACGAGCGCCTCCCAAGTGCCGGCCATGACTTCGTCGAGCAGCTTCAGGCGGGTCGGCGGGCCGCGGTGGCCGGAGGCGGTCTGGCCGGTCGCGACGGTGTCGTCACCCACGCCGCTGGGCAGCGTGAAGAAGGCGTCGATCAGGTCGAACAGCGCGGCCGGCGCCACGATGTTGTCGACCGCGATCGCCAGCTCGGTCTCCCAGCCGTTGGCCACACGCTGCACCCGGTTGGCCACCGTGTCGATCTGCTGCAGCAGGCGGCGGCCCTCGCGCAGCAGCTCGTCGCCGGCCGGCGTGAGCTGGGCCTGGCGCGAGCGGCGGTCGAACAGCAGCGCGTCGAGCGCCTCCTCGAGCTGGCGCACGCTGTAGGTCAGCGCCGACGGCACCTTGCCCAGTTCGCGCGCGGCCGCGGCGAAGCTGCCGGTGCGCGCGATGGTGTCCATCATCTCCAGGGCTTCGGGCGTGAGGGCGTGGCGGCGTGGGGTCATGGCAGTGGGCCGCGAGGGCCTTTCAAGTGCTTTGAATGATGCCATCAGGCCGGCTCAGGCCTGGCGGGGGGATCGCAGCGCATCATCCCCCCACCACAGGAGACCCCACGATGATCACGCTACACAAGTCGGCTCACCGCGGCCAGGCCGACCACGGCTGGCTCAAGAGCTTCCACAGTTTTTCGTTCGCCGACTACCACGACCCGGCGCGCATGGGCTGGGGCAACCTGCGGGTCATCAACGAAGACCGCATCGCCCCCGGCACCGGTTTCGGCACCCACGGCCACCGCGACATGGAGATCGTCAGCTACGTGCTCGAAGGCGAACTCGCGCACCGCGACAGCATCGGCAATGGCGAGGCGATCCGCCCGGGCGAGGTGCAGCGCATGACCGCCGGCACCGGCGTGCGCCACAGCGAGTTCAACCACGCACCCGACGCCACCACGCATTTCCTGCAGATCTGGCTGCTGCCCAGCCGCGCCGGCCTGGCGCCGGGCTACGAGCAGCGTCAGTTTGCGGCCGAAGACAAACGCGGCCGGCTGCGCCTGGTGGCCGCGCCCGAGGGCTCGGCGGACGTCGGCGATGCCGTCACGCTGCATGCCGACGCGCGCCTGTGGGTCGGCCTGTTCGACGGCGACGAGCGGGCCGAACTGGCGCTGCCGCCCGCTCGCAAGGCCTACGTCTTCCTGGCGCGCGGCACCTTGAACGTCAACGGCCATGTGCTGCAGGCCGGCGATGCGCTGGCGCTGGACCGCGAGACGGCCCTGACGCTCGGCCAGGGCGACGCCGCCGAGGTGCTGGTGTTCGATCTGGCGCCCTGAGACGCGCTTGATACAGTGTCCGGATGGACTGGACACTGCGCGTCATCACCCTCCTGCCACTGGCCGACTGGCTGGCGCTCGGCTGGTTTTTCACCTGCTGGATCGGCTATGTGAGCTTTGCGCGGCGCCGCGCCAGCGTCGAAGGTTCGCTGATCGCGACATCCAACCAGTTTCGCAACCGCTGGATGACGCAGACCACGCTGCGCGAGAACCGCATGATCGACGGCGTGGTGCTGCAGAACCTGTCGACCAGCCCGTCGTTCTTTGCCTCGACGACGATCTTCATCATCGGCGGCCTGATCGCCGCGCTCGGCGCGACCGAGAAGACCAGCGAGCTGGTGCGTGAGCTGCCGTTCGCGGCACGCACCTCGGCGCTGATCTTCGACCTCAAGCTGCTGCTGCTGGTGGGCATCTTCGTGAACGCGTTCTTCCGCTTCACGTGGTCGATGCGGCAGTACAGCTTTGCCGCGCTGCTGATCGCGGCCGCCCCCGACCACCACACCTACCAGCAGCAGCCGGCGCTCAGCGAGAGCTTTTCGCGCCACGCCGGGCGCATCGTCGCGCTGGCCGCCGAGACCTTCAACGACGGCCTGCGGGCGGTCTACCTGAGCTTTGCGGCGATGCTGTGGTTCATGTCGCCGCTGGCCTTCGCGCTGGGCAGCGCGGGCGTGATCTACATCCTCTACCAGCGCGAGTTCCGCTCCGACATCCTGGCGATCCTGAAGGACGCGGCGCGCGAGCCGACCTGAGCCAGCGTCACCGCCGGGCGCACCGGCGTCAGGCGAGCAGGTTGGCCAGCGACAGCAGCGCCAGCAGCAGCATCCACAGCACCACCGAGCGCCAGACCAGACCGACCACCGCGCGCAGGTGCGCCAGCTGCGGCGCAGCGCCGGGCGTGCTGCCTTCGGCGCCGGCCTCGTCGGGCAAGGCGCCGGCATCGAAACCGCGGCTGCGGTTGGGCATCAGTTCGGGCGCATGGGTGCCGCCGAGCGCCAGACCGACCGCGCCGGCTGCCGACGCCAGCAGGATGCCGTCGTTGGAGTGCTTCCACAACCCCGCATGGTGGCGCCAGCAGTCGACCGCCTCCTCGAAATTGCCGACCACCGCAAACCCTGCCGCCGTCAGACGCGCCGGAACGTGGTCGATCAGGGCGAAGGCCTGCTGCGCACGCAGCATCAGGCGCTCGTTGGTCGGCGCGCTCAGCGTGCGGCTCTTGTAGGCCCAGTAACGGGCACAGAACTCGGCCATCCGGTAGATCACGGCACCGACCGGCCCGAGCCCGAGCGCCGAGCCCAGCACGAACCAGAAGAACACGCCGAACACATGGCGGTGCGCCGCCAGCAGCGCGTGCTCGATCACATGGCGCAGCAGTTCGGTGCGTGGCAGTTCGCTGGCGTCGAGGTTGCGCCAGGCACGCAGCAATTCACGGGCGCGCTCCTCCTGGCCCTGCTCGAGAGCATCCCGGATGTCGGTGAAGTAGTGGCTGAACTGGCGAAAGCCGAGCGTCATGTAGAGCACGACCAGATCCCAGGCCAGCGACAGGATGCTGCTGTAGCTGTCGAGCGCCCAGTGCACCAGCCCGACCAGCAACGCCGGCACGAAGACCGTCACGGTCCAGACCACCCAGGCGTGGTGCTCACGGCCGGCATCGAAGTTGAAGCCGGTCCAGCGCGACCAGGCAATCAGCCCTTCATGGACCGGATTGCCCTGCGGCAGGGGCCGCAACTGTTCGATGACGAGGGCCAGCAAGACCGCGAAAAAGCTCATCCGACAATGATACCGGCCACACCCGGCAACCCGCCCGGGTGCGCGGTTCGGGCGCACACGCTCAGGCCGACAGGAAATGGTAGAGATTGCGCAGCATCGCGGCCGTGGCGCCCCAGATGAAGTACTCGCGCAGTTCGCCGTCGCCGCCGCGCCCCTGCCAGGGCATCGACAGGAAATGGCGCTGCTGGCCATCGCTGTCGAACCGGTGGCGGCGGTGGAAGGCCGGTGTCATCAGGAACGACAGCGGCACCTCGAAGGCCTCGGCCACCTCGAACGGATCGAGTTGCAGCACCAGGGGTGGGTGCACCAGCGCCACCACCGGCGTGACCACGAACGAGGTGATGGTGGTGTAGGCCGGCATCCGGCCGATCACCTCGACCTGCTCGCGCGGCAGGCCGACTTCTTCCTCGGCCTCGCGCAAGGCGGTCTGGGCCGGGTCGTCCTCGCCCGGTTCGGCGCGTCCGCCGGGAAAGCTGATCTGCCCCGCATGATCGCGCAGGTGATCGGTGCGACGTGTCAGCAGGACGTGCAGCCCGTCGGGGCGCAGCACCAGCGGCACCAGGACGGCAGCAGCGGCCGGCGGCCGCCCCTGGACGCCGAGGCGCTGGCCATCGCCTGAAAACATCGGCGTCCAGGCATCGCTGCGCGCAAACCGCGCGCGCACAGCGGCTTCGCCGAGGGCCGTCGGCGGCACAGCCGGCAGGTGTTCGTCGACCCCGATCACGGGGATGGCGCGGGGATCAAGGATCAACGGTGTGGCGGCAGACATCTGCTCGAGCTTAGGGCGAAAACGACAAAGCCGCCCGAAGGCGGCCTTGTCAAAGCGGGCATGAAACGCGGGAAACCGCGATCAGGACAGCTTTTCCTTGATGCGTGCCGACTTGCCGCTGCGCTGGCGCAGGTAGTAGAGCTTGGCACGGCGCACGTCACCGCGGCGCTTGACTTCGATCGAGGCGATCAGCGGGCTGTAGAGCTGGAAGGTCCGCTCGACGCCTTCGCCGCTCGAGATCTTGCGCACGATGAAGCTGCTGTTGAGGCCGCGGTTGCGCTTGGCAATCACGACACCCTCGTAAGCCTGCAGACGCTTGCGCGTGCCTTCGACCACGTTGACGCTGACGATCACCGTGTCGCCGGGGGCGAAGACGGGGATGACCTTGTTCAGGCGAGCAATTTCTTCTTGCTCAAGTTGTTGGATCAGATCCATTTGCTACTCCAAGCGATCGTGCCGACGTGTTTTTCAAGCGCAACGCGCTGCCTCGGCAGAGGATCAAAGCCTTTGATTATAACTGCAATGAAGCCAGCAAGCGCTCGTCGGCGGGACTGAGAGCGCCAGCGGCACGTGCGGCATCGATCAGGTCGGGCCTGCGCAGGGCCGTGATGCGCAGTTGCTGCTCGCGCCGCCAGCTGGCCACGCGGGCGTGATGGCCCGACAGCAGCACCGCCGGCACCGCATCGGCGGCGGCCTCACCCAGCCGCTCGGGGCGGCTGTAGTGCGGGCAATCGAGCAGACCGTCCGAGAAGCTGTCCTGCTGGTGCGACGCGGCATCGTTGAGCACACCCGGCTGCAGGCGCGTCACCGCATCGAGCAAGGCCAGCGCCGGCAGCTCTCCGCCCGACAGCACGAAGTCGCCGAGGCTGATCTCTTCGTCGACATGACGCGAGATGAAGCGCTGGTCGATGCCTTCGTAGCGCCCGCACAGCAGCACCGCACCCGGCCCCGCGGCGAGTTCGCGCACGCGCTTCTGCGTCATCGGCGCACCGGCCGGCGTGAAGTGGATCAGCGGGGCCGCATCACCGGCCTGGGCACGAACGGCACGCAAGGCACGCTCGAGCGGCTCGACCAGCATCACCATGCCCGGTCCGCCGCCATAGGGCCGATCGTCGACCCGCTTGTAATTGTCTTCGGCGAAATCGCGCAGCTGCCACAGCTTGACGTCGACCTGCCCGCTCTCGAAGGCACGCCGAGTCACTCCCGCGTGCAGGAAAGGCTCGAACAGCTCGGGAAAAAGGGTCAGGACATCGAAGCGCATGGCATCGACGGCCGGGCAGCGAGCCCGGACAGCTCAGTAGTCAAGGCCCCAGTCGGCGACGATGCGCTTCTGGTCCAGCTGCACCGAATCGATGTAGGCCGCGACAAACGGAATCAGCCGCTCGCCTTCGACCGGCGCGCCCTTGTCGTCGACGCTCGGGTAGCCGAGGCGCAACACGCTGTGCGGGCCGGTGTCGATGAGATCGGTGACCGTGCCGAGCGACTCGCCGTCGCGGTTGACGACCGACAGGCCGATCAGGTCGATCCAATAGTACTCGCCGTCGCCGACGGTCGGAAAACTGGCTCGTGAAACGAAGATGCGGGCACCCTTGAGTGCCTCGGCAGCGCTGCGGTCGGCCACCTCGGGCGCGCAGGCGACGATGCCGTCGCCGTGCTCCTTGACCTCGGTGACGTGCAGCAGCCGGGGCAAGGCCGGCGCGTCCTTGGGACGCGGCCGGTTGTCAGGCCCCTGCAGATACCAGCGCCTGGACGTGAACACCGCCTGCGCATCGGCTGCGTAGGGGTGGACACGGAACCAGCCCTTGACGCCCCAGGCGTCGATCACCTTGGCGACCTCCACCACGTCGGCCGGCCAGCTCGACTCGTCAGCAGCTGCCATGGACACGGATCAGGGTGAAGGTTGCGGGGCTCAAGGTATCGGGTGCGCGGTCAGGCTTCAGGCAGCCGGAGCGACCTTGGCTTGCGCCTGCTTGACCAGACGGGCAGCGGTCGGCGACAGCTGGGCGCCGTGGCTGACCCAATGCTCGACGCGGTCGAAGGCGATGCGCAGGGCTTCTTCACCACCCGAAGCGACCGGGTTGTAGAAACCCACTCGCTCGAGGAAGCGGCCGTCACGGCGGTTGGCGCTGTTGGCAGCGACGATGTTGTAGAACGGGCGCCGCTTGGAGCCGCCGCGGGAGAGTCGAATCACGACCATGATGTTTCCTTGATCACTGGCATGGGGTGATCTACTCGACCAGGAGACACACGGGTCAGCAGATCAGAAAGGGGTAACGCCGGCACAGGATCATCCTGCGTTCAGCGGCTACCACGGCTCCCGACCCCGTCAGATACATGCTGCGTGGCGTGAGCCGGTCAGCCGTCATCGGAAAACGCAAGATTATAAACTCGTCATCACCTCATGCAAACCCACCCTCGCACATGGCCTCCTTTCTGATCCGGCCCGGCGTCGCTGCCGACCTGCCGGCCATCACCGACATCTACGCCTGGAACGTCGAACACGGCACCGGCACCTTCGAGCTCGAGGCGCCCTCGCAAGCCGAGATGGCGCACCGTCGCGACGACGTGCTGTCCAAGGGGCTGCCCTGGCTGGTGGCGCAGCGCGGCGACCAGGTGCTGGGGTATGCCTACGCCAATCACTTCCGCCCGCGCCCGGCGTTCCGTTTCGCGCTCGAGGACTCGGTCTATCTCGCCCCCGCAGCACAGGGCCAGGGGCTCGGCACGCTGCTGCTGGCCGAACTGCTGGCGCGCTGCACGGCGATCGGTGCGCGGCAGATGTTCGCGGTGATCGGCGACTCGGCCAATGCCGGCTCGATCGGCGTGCATCGGCGCTGCGGGTTCGCCGAAGTGGGCGTGATGCGCGCGGCGGGCTGGAAGTTCGATCGCTGGCTCGACGTGGTGATCATGCAACGCAGCCTGGGCCTCGGCAACCAGGGCAGCCCGCAGGACTACGGACCGGCCGCTGCCGGAGTCGCCGCATGAGCGCGACCCGATCGAAGACGCTGGCGACCTGGCTGGCCGTGCTGTTCGGCAGCCTGGGGCTGCACCGCTTCTATCTGCACGGCCTGCGCGACCCGTGGGGCTGGCTGCATCCGCTGCCGACGTTTCTCGGCGTGATGGGCATCCAGCGGGTCCAGGCGCTCGGCCAGGACGACCGCCTGGCGTGGCTGCTGATGCCGTTCGGCGGACTGTCGATCGCCGCCGGCATGCTCGCCGCGCTGATCTACGGCCTGATGCCCGACGAGCGCTGGAACGAGCGTCACAACCGCGACGCCGAACCCTGCGCGCCGGCCGGCTGGCCGGTGGTGTTCGGCGTCATCGTGGCGCTGTTCGTGGGCGCGGCGGTGCTGATCTCGGTGATCAGCTTCGGCCTGCAGCGCTACTTCGAGTTGCAGCTCGAGGCGACCGCCAGTGCCTGCGTGGCACCGCGCGCGCACGCCGCGGACGTCATCAGAACAGCCTGATGCTGACCATGTAGGCGGCGGCGGCCACCGCGGCCGACGCCGGGATCGTGAAGATCCAGGCCCAGACGATGTTGCCCGCCACGCCCCAGCGCACGGCCGATGCGCGCTGGGTCGAGCCGACGCCGACGATCGCGCCGGTGATGGTGTGGGTGGTCGACACCGGCACACCCAGCGCCGTGGCGATGAACAGCGTGATCGCGCCGCCGGTCTCGGCACAGAAGCCGCCCACCGGCTTGAGCTTGGTGATGCGCTGGCCCATGGTCTTGACGATGCGCCAGCCGCCGAACATGGTGCCCGCACCGATGGCCAGGTAGCAGATCCAGATCACCCAGTTGGGCGGCATCTTGTCGTTGACCGAGGCATAACCCGAGGCGATCAGCAGCATCCAGATGATGCCGATCGTCTTCTGCGCATCGTTGCCGCCGTGGCCCAGGCTGTACAGCCCCGCCGACACCAGCTGCAGCCGCCGGAACCATCGATCGACCCGCAGCGGCGAGGTGTCCCGGCAGATCCACGCCACCGCCACCATCAGCAGCGAGCCGAGCACGAAGCCGAGCGCCGGCGACACGAAGATGAAGATCACCGTCTTCCAGATGCCCGCGCCGATCAGCGCCGTGGCGCCGGCCTTCGCCACCACCGAGCCGACGATGCCGCCGATCAGCGCGTGCGACGAGCTCGACGGGATGCCGTACCACCACGTGATGACGTTCCAGACGATCGCGCCGATCAGCGCGCCGAACACCACGTGGTGATCGATCACCCCCGGCTCGGCGATGCCCTTGCCGACCGTGGCGGCGACCTTGAGCTGGAAGATCCCGATCGCCACCACATTGAAGAACGCCGCGAACAGCACCGCCTGCTGCGGCTTGAGCACGCCGGTGGAAACCACCGTGGCGATCGAGTTGGCGGCATCGTGAAAGCCGTTCATGAAGTCGAACGCGACCGCCAGCAGCACCAGCATCACGATGACCCAGAACCCCACCTGGACAGCATCCATGGGACGACGCGGCTCAGGAGTTCTCGAGGACGATGCCCTCGATCACGTTGGCGACGTCCTCGCACTTGTCGGAGATCGATTCGAGTTGCTCGTAGATCGCCTTGAGCTTGATCAGCTCGCGGATGTCGGGCTGCTCGCGAAACAGCTTGGACATCGCCGAGCGCATCACCCGGTCGGCATCCGACTCGAGGCGATCGATCTCCTCGCAGGTCTTGATGGTGGCCTCGGCCACGCTGCTCTTGGACAGCTGCGACAGCAGCGACACCGCATGCGCGACGCGTTCGCAGCACTTGGCCGAGATGTCGCCCAGACGCACGACTTCTTCGGTGATGACACGCACGTCGTAGAGCGACAGCGTTTCGCTGGTGTCCTGCAGCAGGTCGAGGATGTCGTCCATCGAGTTGATCAGCGTGTGGATCTGCTCGCGGTCGATCGGCGTGATGAAGGTCTTGTGCAGCAGCCGGTTGACCTCGGCGGTGATCTTGTCGGCCGCGTGTTCGGCACCGTCGACCTCGGCGGCGTATTTCTCGCGCAGGATCGGATCGTTGTAGTTCTGGATCATGGCCTGGAAGGCGCGGGCACCCGAGACGATGGCCTGGCCATGCGCGTTGAACATCTCGAAGAAATTACCGTCGCGCGGCAGCAGCTTGCCGAACAGCATGGAGACTCCAGAAAGGGGGTACGAGCCCGTGCGGCGAACACCGCGGGCATGACAAATTCGTCACATCAAAGTCACGAAACTGTCACCATTTTTGAACCGCGCGAGTGTAGCCGCTCGATCAGCGGGAACTTTCTGCGCCCGAGCGGCGGCAAATCGGCGCCGCGAGCGTCGGCCTGCGCTCAGGCCAGGCGTTCGATCGCCTGATCGAGCACGGCCGGCAGGCAGTTGCGGGCCGGGCCGATGCCGGGCAGCAGCAGGTCAGGCGCCAGTTCGAGCAGGGGCCGCAGCACGAACGCCCGCAGGTGCAGACGCGGATGCGGCACGGTCAGCTCGGGGCTGTCGAGCACCACGTCGCCGTAGAGCAGCAGGTCGAGATCGAGGGTGCGCGGCGCGTAGCGGAAAGGCCGCTCGCGGCCGTGGCCGAGCTCGATCGCCTGCAGCGCGCGCAGCACCCGCAGCGGCCCGTCGATGCGATCGAGGTGGCAGTCGAGCGCCACCACGGCGTTGAGAAAATCCGGCCCGCTGGTGTCGACCGGTGCACTGCGGTAGCAGCCCGAGCGCGCCACCCAGCGGCAATCGGGCAACACCGCCAGCTCTGCGCAAGCGGCTTCCAGCGTGGCACGGCTGTCGCCGAGATTGGCGCCCAGGCCGATGTAGAGCCGATGCATCGGCGCCACCTCGGCGGGCTCAACCGGCATCGGCCCCGCTGCCCGGCTCGGCACTGCCACCCTCGCCTGCCGCAGCGGCCGGCTTGCGACGGCGGCGGCGCTTCTTGGCGGCCGCCGGCGCGGGCGCGCCGCCCTGGCGGCGGGCCTGATCGTCGAGGCGGGCCTGCTCGAGCAGGTCTTCGCGTTCGGTGTCGTCGGCCAGCGAATAGTCTTCCCACCAGCCGGCCAGCGCATCCTCGACCTCGCCGGCATCGGCGCGCAGACGCAGGAAATCGAAGCCGGCGCGAAAGCGCGGCTGCTCGATCAGCGTCTGTGCGCCCGACGGCGTGCGGCGCTCGAAACGCGGCTGCATCATCCAGATCTCGCGCATGTCGGCGGCCAGCTTGCCGCGCCCGGAGATGTCGCCGATGCGGGCGTCGAACACGCTGTCGATCGCCAGCTGCAGCGCCTGCATCGGCGGCTCGCCCTTGTGGCGCAGGTCGTCGCGGCGCCGGATCACGTCGTGCCACAGCATGCAGGCGAGCATGAAGCTCGGCGCCACCGGCTTGCCTTCGTTGACGCGCCGGTCGGTGTCGGCCAGCGCCATCTGGATGAACTTCTCGCGCCCGTCGTGGCGGTGCGCGTCGTCGAGCACCGCGTCGAGGATCGGAAACACGCCACGGTGCAGGCCCTGCTTGCGCAGCTCTTCGAGGCTGGCCAGCGAGTGGCCGGTCTGCAGCAGCTTGATCATCTCGTCGAACAGCCGGCTGGCCGGCACGTTGGCCAGCAGGTCGGCCATGCGGATGATCGGTGCGCGTGTGGCCGGCTCGATCTCGAAACCCAGCTTGGCGGCGAACCGCACCACCCGGATGATGCGCACCGGGTCTTCGCGGTAACGCGCCTCGGGCTCGCCGATCATGCGCAGCACGCGCTTCTTGGCGTCGGCGATGCCGTTGTGATAGTCGACCACGATCTGGCCGCGCGGGTCGTAATACAGCGCGTTGACGGTGAAGTCGCGCCGCGCCGCATCGTCGATCTGCGGGCCCCAGACGTTGTCGCGCAGCACCCGGCCCTCGGCGTCGACGACGTGGCTCTTGCCCTGCAGCGCGGCCTTCGAGGTCTTCTCGTTGCCGCTGACCTGCTCGGCCGCGCTGGCGTCGGGCTTGGCGCGGAAGGTCGAGACCTCGATCACCTCGTGCTCGCGCCCGCGACCGTGCACCACGTGCACGATGCGAAAGCGCCGGCCGATGATGAAGGCGCGCCGGAAGTGGCTCTTGACCTGCTCGGGCGTCGCGTTGGTGGCGACGTCGAAATCCTTGGGCCGGTGCCCGAGCAGCAGGTCGCGCACCGCGCCGCCGACGATGTAGGCCTCGAAACCGGCGTCCTGCAAGGTGGTGACGACCTTGACCGCGCGGTCGTCGACCAGGCCGGGATCGATGCCGTGCTCGGAGACGGGCACCTCGACACGTCGCCCCTCGGCCGGCTCGGCGGGTTTGTCGGACTTGCGCAGCAGCTTGTTGATGAAGTTCTTGATCATGGGAACAGCCGCAGGATGCGCCAGCCGCGTTCGACCGCGGTGGCTTCGAGTGCGGGACTCGGGTTGGTGGCCACCGGCTCGGTGGCAAGTTCCATCAGGGGCAGGTCGTTGGGAGAGTCGCTGTAGACGCTGATGCCGGAGAAATCGCCGATCTGGTGCCCCAGGCCGGCCAGCCAGTCGTGCACGCGCGCGACCTTGCCCTCGCGGAAAGTGGGTGTACCACGGATGCGGCCGGTCCAGGCCGCGTCGGCGGTGCGTTCGAGCTGCACCGCCAGCAGGTGCTCGACACCCAGCGCGGCGGCGATCGGCGTGGTCACGAACTCGTTGGTGGCGGTGACGATGGCCACCAGATCGCCACGCGCCTGGTGCTCGCGCACCAGCTCGAAGGCGGCCGGATGCAGCTGGGCGCCGATCACCTCGGCCATGAAGCGCTCGCGCGCCTGCTCGGCCTCGGCCAGCGGCCGGTTGCGCCAGACGCCGGTGGCGAACTCGATGTAGGCGGTCAGGTCGAGCGTGCCGGCCTGGTAGTCGGCGTAGAAGACATCGTTGCGGCGGCGGAACTCGTCGGCGTCGGCCCAGCCGATCGAGACCATGAACTCGCCGAAGGCGTGGTCGGAATCGATCGGGATCAACGTGCCGTCGAGGTCGAAAAGACAGAGGTGGCGGGGTTCTGAGGTCATGTGGATTCGGATTCTGCGAGCACCTTGCGCACCAGCGGCAGCGTGACGGCACGTTTGGTAGCGAGCGCCTGCTGGTCGAGCCGGTCGAGCAGGCGCATCAGGTGGCTGAGGTCGCGGGCGCAGCGCTTGAGCAGGTAGTCGATCACGTCGTCGGACAGCACGATGCCACGGCGATCGGCCTCGCGGCGCATCAGGGCGCGCACGTGATCCTCGCCGGGCGGCACCAGCTGGTAGACCAGGCCCCAGCCGAGACGGGTGCGCAGGTCGTCGCGGATCGGCAGGTCGACCGGCGGCAGGCGCCCGGCGGCGAGCACCGGCACGCCCAGCGTGGTGGCCTGCACGAACAGCGCGAACGCGGCCTGCTGGCGCCGGGTGTCGTAGCGGTCGCAGTCGTCGAGCAGCAGCAGGCCGGTGTGGTCGTCGAATTCCCAGGGCGGCACGCCGCTGCAGTCGAGCGCGACGACCAGCTGGCTGCGCTCCTGCGCCAGCGCGGCGGCGGCGCGCAGCAGGTGGGTCTTGCCGCTGCCCGGCGGGCCCCAGAGGTAGAGCGGCGTGGCCGGCTGCGGCTGGGCCAGCGCGGCGCAAACCTGCTGCCACTGGGCGTTGGCGCCGGGCAGGAAGGTGTCGAGCCGCCAGTTGGGCTCGGGGCCCAGGGCCAGCGGCACCTGACGCATCGGAAGGAGGTTTGGGTCGGTCACGATGGGTCAGCGCAGGAACAGCGGGCTGTCGAGGTAGGCGCTGCGCAGGCGCCGCAAGGCCACCAGCGCGAGCGCACCGGCCGGCAGGGCGATCAGCACGCCGACGAAGCCGAACAGGTGGCCGAAGGCGAGCAGCGCGAAGATCACCGCGATCGGGTGCAGGCCGATGCGCTCGCCCACCAGGCGGGGCGTGAGGTAGAAGCTCTCGATCAGCTGGCCGACCCCGTAGATCAGCAGCACCGCCAGCAGGCCGTAGACGCTGGCGAACTGCAAGGCCCCGGCCAGCGTGGCGAGCAGCGCGCCGAGGCCGAAGCCGAGGTAGGGCACGAAGATGCCCAGGCCGGTGAACACGCCCACCGGCAAGGCCAGGTCGAAGCCGGCCAGCGACAGCGCGACGGTGTAGTAGATCGCCAGCACCAGCATCACCAGCAGCTGGCCGCGCAGGTACTGACCCAGCACCTCGTCGCACTCGCTCATGAAGCCGTGGATCGCCGCGGCGTGGCGCTGCGGCACCAGACTGCGCAGCCGCTCGATCAGGTGCGACCAGTCGGCCAGCAGGTAGAACAGCACCACCGGCACCAGCACGGCGTTGCCGATCAGCGCCAGCACGAAGCTGCCGCCGATGCGCGCCGAGCTGACGACCGTGGCCAGCCAGTCGTCGACGTTGGCGCTGAGGTACTTGACGACGAACGTCTTGATGCTGCCGATGTCGAGGCTCACGCGGATGCCGTAGCCGCGCAGCCACGGCACCACGGTGTCGTTCAGGCGCGCGGCCAGCACGGGGATCTGCTCACGCAGCAACGGCAGCTCCTGCGACAGGATCGGCACGATCAGCAGCAGCACGCTCAGGGCCACCATGATCGCCGCCAGCACCACCAGCACCACCGCCAGCAGGCGCGGCACACGCAGGCGGACCAGCCGCTCGACCGCCGGCTCGAGCGCGTAGGCCAGCACGGCGGCGGTCACGAACGGCGTCAGCACGGGCGCCAGCAGCCACAGCACGGCCAGCAACAGCGCCGCCAGGGCCACCCAGGCCAGGGCAAAGCGTTGTGCAAGCGTGAGGGTCATGGATGCGCGACAAAAGAACGGGATTCTAGGAAATCCCGCATCGGTTCAGGTTGCGCACGCCGTTTCAATGCCAACGCGGTGGACCGGCCTCGCGCAAGGCCTCCAGCTGGGCAGCGACACGGGCGCGGTCATCGAGGGTGCGGGCGTGGCGCAGATAGAGCGCCAGGTCGGCGATCGCAGCCTCGGTCTGGCCGAGCTTGGCCAGCGTCAGGCCACGGTCGCGGCGCCAATCCCACTCGTCGGGCTGCAGCACCACCAGGCGCTGCTGGACCTGCAGCATGCGCGGCAGGTCGTCGTTGCTGCGGTGCACGGCCTCGAGGTTGCGCAGCATGCGCGAGATGATCTCGCGCGGGCTGGCCGGCACCAGGAACGGCGCCAGCAGGTCGGCCGGCGCGCCCGCCCCTTCGACGCCCCAGTCGCGGCCGCGCCGCAGATAGGGCTCGAGCCGGTCTTCGAGCTCCTGGCGCGACAGCGAGGTGCCGTTGAGCGGATCGATCACCGCATCGCCCAGCGGCAGCCGCAGCTTGATCAGGAAGTGCCCCGGGAACGACAGCCCGTGGGCCTCGAGGCCGAGCTGGCCAGCCAGCTCGAGGTAGATCACCGCCAGCGAGATCGGGATGCCGCGGCGGGTGCGCAGCACCTCGTGCAGGTGGCTGTTGGCCGGGCTGTAGAAGTCGTTGACGTTGCCCGCCAGCGCGAGGTCGACATACAGGTAGTGGTGCAGCTTGCGCAGCTTGTGCAGCTCGCCGGCGGGCGTCTCGAAGCGCTGCCGCACGGCCTGCGCGTGGGCGTCGAGGGTGGCCAGCACGGACTGGGTGTCGAGCTCGGGGTGGTCGTCCTGCGCCAGGGCGACGGCCGCTTCGGTCAACGCGAAGTGGTCGTCATCGGCGACCAGCGAGGCGAAGTAGTCGAGCGGGGTGGGCGCGGTCCAGAGCATCGTGCCAGTGTATCGAGAGCCTCAATGTCGACGCGCGAACTGGCGCAACTGAACCCCCGCCAGCAGCAGCGATCCGAAGTAGGCCAGCGCCGCGGCCACCAGCACGCCGGCCAGCCACAGCACCCGCAGACCCGGCGATGCACCGAGCCCGATCCAGTCGATGGCGCGGGCGGCCCAGGCCAGGCCGACACCCATCACGCCGCAGGCCAGGCCGATGCGCAGCAGGAAACCCCGCCACTCGGCCGACGGCCGATAGCTGCCGCGCCGGCGCAGCCCGATCAGCAGCCAGGTGGCATTGACCAGCGCGGCCAGCCCGATCGACAGGGCCAGCCCGGCATGCCCGAGCAGCGGCACCAGCGCCAGGTTCATCAGCTGCGTCAGCACCAGCACGGTGATGGCGATGCGCACCGGCGTGCGGATGTCCTGGCGCGCGTAGAAACCCGGCGCCAGCACCTTGATCGCCACCAGCCCGAGCAACCCGGCGCCGTAGCCCATCAGCGCGATCACGGTCTGGTTCACGTCGGTCGGCTTGAACTGGCCGTAGTGATACAGCACCGCCACCAGCGGCTGCGGAAACACCAGCAAGGCCACCGCGCACGGCAGCGCCAGCAGCACCACCAGGCGCAGGCCCCAGTCGAGCAGCGCCGAATAGCGTTCGGACTCGCCCGAGGCCTGCGCCGCCGACAGCTGCGGCAGCAGCACCACGCCGAGCGCGACACCGAGCAGCGCGGTCGGGAACTCCATCAGGCGATCGGCATAGGTCAGCCACGAGACCGAGCCGGGTTGCAGATGCGAGGCGATCTGCGTATTGATCAGCAGCGACAGCTGCGCCACCGACACGCCCAGCAGCGCCGGCGCCATCTGCCGCAGGATGTGGTGCACGCCATCGTGCGCCCAGGCCGCACGAAAACGCGCAGGCGTCAGGCCCACCCGCGGGAACACGCCGATGCGCAGCAGCGCCGGCACCTGCAGCGCCAGCTGCAGCAGGCCGCCGATCATCACGCCCACCGCCAGCGATCGGATCGGCGGCCAGCCCTGGCGCTCGAACACCGGCGCCAGCCACCAGGCCGCGCCAATCACGCTCAGGTTCAGCAGCACCGGCGTGGCGGCCGGCACGGCAAAACGCCTCCAGGTGTTGAGGATGCCGGCCGACAGCGCCACCAGCGACATGCAACCGATGTACGGGAACATCCAGCGCGTCATCGTGACGGCGTCGGCCTGGCCCTGCTCGGGCAGGCCCGACGCCATCAGCCACACCAGCACCGGCGCGCCCAGCACGCCCAGCAGGCAGACCAGCAGCAGCACCCACAGCAGCACGGTGGCGACGGCGTCGATCAGGCGCGAGGTGGCTTCGTCGCCCTGCCTGGCGCGGCTGGCGGCCAGGATCGGCACGAAAGCCTGCGAGAACGCACCCTCGGCAAACAGCCGGCGCAGCAGGTTGGGGATGCGGAAGGCGACCTGGTAGGCGTCGGTCGCGCTGCTGGCGCCGAAGGCCGCGGCGATCAGCTGCTCGCGCACCAGCCCGGTGATACGCGATGCCAGCGTCCAGGCAGAAACAAGTGAGGCGGCGCGCAGCAGGTTCATGGCTCGGGGCCATGGGCCCGACAGCAAAAACCGTCGATTATCCGGTGCCCGGGATCGGATCCGGGCCGGTCGCCGTCGGGCCCCGACTTGAAGTGTTTGAGTACCGGGTTGAGCAGTGCTATACTTTCGGGCTTCCCACCCGGACTTAAGACACTATGGCCACCGCTTCCAAAGCCAAGAAAAAGACGGTTCGCATTGCGTCGGGCCGCAAGCGCGCCCGCCAGGACGTCAAGCTCAACGCCGCCAACACCGCGCTGCGCTCGAAGTTCCGCACCGCCGTCAAGGGTGTGCTGAAGGCCGTTGCCACTGGCGACAAGGCCAAAGCCAGCGACACCTTCAAGTCTGCCCAAAGCGTGATCGACTCGATCGCCGACAAGGGCATCTTCCACAAGAACAAGGCCAGCCGTCTGAAGAGCCGCCTGTCTGCCAAGGTCAAAGCCTTGGCTGTCGCGGCCTGACAGATATTCCGGGTGGACGCCTCGAAGGGCCCGCATTGCGGGCCCTTCTTGCGTCTGGGCCACTCGTGTTCAGCTGACGTGCTTGTCGGCTTCGCTGGTGAAGGCGTCGGCGTAGAACTCCTCGTCGGGCAGGCCGGCCTGGGCCACGAAATCGCAACGGGCCGACTCGACCATGATCGGCGCGCCGCAGGCATAGACCTGATGACCGCGCAGGTCCGGCAGATCCGCCAGCACCGCGTGATGCACCAGTCCGGTCCGACCGCACCAGCCATCGTCGGCACGCGGCTGCGACAGCACCGGCTCGTAGCTCAGCCAAGGCAACTCGCCGGCAGCCTGTTCGGCCCAGTTGTGCAGATAGAGGTCGGCGCGGCTGCGGCAACCCCAATAGAGCCGGGTCGGCCGCACGATGCCGCGTGCGCGCATGTGTTCGATCAGCGCCTTGATCGGCGCGAAACCGGTGCCCGACGCCAGCAGCACGATCGGCTTGTCGCTGTCCTCGCGCAGGAAGAAGCTGCCGTACGGCCCTTCGATGCGCAGGATCTCCTTTTCCTTCATCGCCCCGAAGACATGGTCGGTGAAGCGCCCGCCCGGCATGTGGCGGATGTGCAGTTCGATGCTGCCCTGCACCAGCTCGGGCGCATTGGCCATCGAATAGCTGCGCCGCACGCCGTCGCGCAAGATGAACTCGACGTACTGCCCGGCGTGATACCGGAAAGCCTGATTGGCCGGCAGCTGAAGCCGCAGCAAGGCCACGTCGGGCGCCGGCCGCTCGATCGATGACACCCGCACCGGCATCTTCAGGATCGAGAACTGGCCCGCCGCCGCGACCTGGCGCTGCTCGATCACGCAATCGGTCTGCGGCGTGGCGCAGCAGGTCAGGATGAAACCGGCCTCCTCTTCGGCCACGCTCAGCGCCTTGAGCTGGTGGGCGCCGTGGATCACGCGGCCCTCGATCAGGCGACTCTTGCAGGAACTGCAGGCGCCATCCTTGCAGCCATAAGGCAGGCCGACGCCCTGACGGATCGCCGCCCCCAGCATCGTCTCGTCACGCATCACCTCGAAGCTGCGTCCGGCCGGTTGTACGGTCACGCTCAGATTCATCTCGTTATCCTCTCGCCCTCTCCAGGCAAAACAGCCGGAATTGTGCCCTCGCCGCGCTCGGGCGGCATCGACCGCATCCCCACATGACCCTTGCAACCCGGCGCCAGCGCGCCGCAGCCCGTCGATCGCGGACCAAGCTGGACGCCGCCCGCGCCCCGGCCGCGACACCACCCCGGCCGTTCAGGCGGTCGCGCCTGCTGATCATCGGCTGCGGCGACGTCGGCCAGCGCGTGGTGCGCGCCCTCGGCGGCCGCCTGCGGGTGCGCGCCCTCACCTCGCAAGCCGAGCGCCTGCCGGCGCTGCGCGCGCTCGGCGTCACACCGCTGCTCGGCGACCTCGATGACGCCGCCAGCCTGCGCCGGCTGTCTGCGCTGTCGGGCTGGGTGCTGCACCTGGCCCCGCCACCCGGCGCGGGCGAGCACGACACCCGCACCCGTGCCCTGCTGCACGCCTGGGCGATGGGCGGGAACGTTCGACGACTGGTCTACGCCAGCACCAGCGGGGTCTACGGCGATGCCGCGGGCGCGCGTTTCGATGAAACCCGGCCGACCGCGCCGGCCACTGCGCGGGCACGTCGCCGGGTCGACGCCGAACAGCAGATCCGCCGCTGGGCGCGCCGCCAGGGTGTGGCAGCCAGCATCCTGCGCATCCCCGGCATCTACGCCGGCGACCGCCCCGGCGGCCATCCGCGCGAGCGCCTGCAGCGTGGCACGCCGGTGCTGCGCAGCGAGGACGACGTCTACACCAACCACATCCACGCCGACGACCTGGCGCGCATCTGCCTGGCTGCGCTGATGCGCGGCCGGCCGCTGCGGGCCTATCACGCCAGCGACACGAGCGACCTGCGGATGGGCGACTACTTCGACCTCGCGGCCGACCTGTGCGGACTGCCACGCCCGCGCCGCATCAGCCGCACCGACGCGCAGCGGGAACTCGGCCCGATGCTGCTGAGCTTCATGAGCGAATCCAGGCGCCTGGACAACGCCCGCCTGCTCAACGAACTGCGGGTGCACCTGCGGCACCCGCACGTCCGGACCGGCCTGCTGGTCTGACGCCGCCTCGGACGCGGACCTCAGATGCCGCGGGCGCGCTTGAGCGTGACGGACCGATCGACGGCACGCAGCAGCAGATCGCGCGGCTGGCCGGCGCGCGTGATCTCGAGGTGGATCTCGCGCTCGGGGTCGCCGTCCTCCCAGAGGTGCTGGTAGAAGCCCGCCAGGTCGTCGATCGCCACGCCGTCGAGCCGCAGGATGCGGTCGCCCGGCTCCAGGCCGGCCGCCTGCGCCGGGCTGTCGCGACTGACCCGCAACACCGTGACGCGGCCATCGGCCTCGCTGCAGTTCAGCCCCAGCCACGCCCGGCGGCTGGCCTGGGAACGGCCCTGGCTGCGCAATTCACCCAGGATCGGCTTGAGCAGATCGATCGGCACGAACATGTTGCCGGGGATCCGGCCCACCTCGTCATCGACCGGATGCAGCCAGGCGCCCGGTTGACGCACGCTGGCACGGGCATCGGGCAGCGCCAGCGAACCGATGCCGACCAGTTCGCCGCGGCGGTTGTACAGGCCCGCACCGCTGTGATCGCGCCGCGCCGGGGCCGTGAACAGGGCGCCGTCGATCAGGTATTCCCAATAGCCGGCAAACCGGCTGCGCGCCAGCAGACGCGCCGGGCTCACCGCGCCACCCTGACCGCCGCTGACGAACATCAGCGTCTCGTCGGCGCCGACCTGGGCCGAATCGCCCAGCGGCACCGACGGAACCGGCAGCGGCACCAGCGCCTGCACCAGTCCGAAGCCGGTGGCAAGGTCGTAGGCCAGCGCGCGCGCCGGCACCAGGCGGCCGTCGTCGAGCACCAGGTCGATCTGTTCGGCCTCGAGGATCAGGTAGCCGATGGTCAGCACGACGCCGTCGGCGCTGATGACCACGCCCGAACCCTTGCGGACGTCACCCAGCGTCTCGGCCGATGAAGCGCCTTCGACGGCGCGGACGACCAGTCCGATCGAGGCATCGCTGGCACGCTGCAGCGCGCGGCCGATGGCCTCGCGGTCATCGGCGCCGCGGTCGACACCGATGCCCAGCGAAGCGGCCGAGGCGGGCGTCCACACCGCCGAAACCAGCGACAGCACCACCACGGCCAGCCATGGCCAGACGACAGGCCACGACCATTGCCACTGATGCAGCACACGCAAGAACCGCAACATCGGCCCGAAGGAGAAGTACAGCCTCATGGCACATCCCTGCGAAGGTCTGAAGGCCCAGCATGGACTTCTCGTCAACCCCCTGCAGGCGAGGGGGTATTCGGGTCAGCGCCGGCGGCGCGAGGGGAACGGCGCCTGACCGCGCCAGTAGCGGATCATCAGCCAGCCGCCGAGCATGCCGCCGAGGTGGGCGAAGTGGGCGACACCCCCGGTCGGGCTGAAGATGCCCGACAGCAGCGCGATGCCGCCGAACACCACGACGAAGATCTTCGCCTTCATCGGGATCGGCGGGAACAGCGGCATGATGATGCGCTCGGGAAACATCATCCCGAAGGCCAGCAGCAGGCCGTACAGCGCACCCGAAGCACCGACGGTCGGCCCCATCGGAATGCCGAGCAGCGACACCAGCATCTGCGCCACCGCACCGGCCACGGCACTGGCGAGCAGGAAATGCCAGTAGCGCTTGCGGCCCCAGATCATCTCGATCTCGGAGCCGAACATCCACAGGCCGAACATGTTGAAGAACAGGTGCAGCGGGTCGCCATGCAGGAAGGCATGGGTCAGCGGCTGCCAGGGCATGAACAGCCCGCTGCCGAGCGGCCACAACGCGAACAGGCCCTCCAGCCACGACCCGAACAGCAGCTGGACACAGAACATCGCTGTGCAGATCAGCATCAGCGCCTTGGTGACGGGAGGAAGCTGGGGCATGTGGGGGAGCAGAAGATCGTCGTGAGCAACGCGCGGCACCCGCGGTGGATGCAGAAGGCGGTGCCTGGACTTTGGTGCCGGAGGCCGGACTCGAACCGGCACGCCTTGCGGCGGGGGATTTTGAGTCCCCTGCGTCTACCGATTTCGCCACTCCGGCAGGATGGGCGCTGTCTGGCAGCGGCGGCGATTATGGCATGCACCGTGAGGAAGCCATTGCCGAGCGCCCTGCGGCGCGGCGCGCGTGCCCAGGCTTGCTGCGACAATTCCTGCAGGAGGTGTCATGAGCGAGTATCAGACCATCGAAGACGTCATTGGCCACACGCCACTGGTGCGACTGCAACGCCTGCCCGGCGCCGACATGGCCGCACGCGGCAACGTCATCCTGGGCAAGCTCGAGGGCAACAACCCGGCCGGTTCCGTGAAGGACCGGCCCGCCATCAGCATGATCCGGCGCGCCGAGGAGCGCGGCGACATCAAGCCCGGCGACACGCTGATCGAGGCCACCTCGGGCAACACCGGCATCGCGCTGGCGATGGCCGCGGCCATCAAGGGCTACCGGATGGTGCTGATCATGCCGGAGGACCTGTCGATCGAACGCGCCCAGACCATGAAGGCCTTCGGCGCCGAACTGATCCTCACGCCCAAGGCCGGCGGCATGGAATACGCGCGCGACCTGTCCGAGCAGATGCAGCGCGAGGGCAAGGGCGTGGTGCTCGACCAGTTCGCCAACGCCGACAACCCGCGCATCCACTACGAGACCACCGGTCCCGAGATCTGGGACGACACCGCCGGCCGGATCACCCACTTCGTCAGCGCGATGGGCACCACCGGCACCATCACCGGCGTGTCGCGCTTCCTGAAGGAAAAGAACCGGGCGATCCGCATCGTCGGCGCACAACCGGCCGAAGGCTCGCGCATTCCCGGCATCCGCAAGTGGCCCGAGGCCTATCTGCCCAAGATCTACGACCCCAGCGGCGTCGACGATCTGGTGCTGGTCAGCCAGGCCGACGCCGAAGACATGGCGCGCCGCATGGCGCGCGAAGAAGGCCTGTTCGCCGGCATCTCGGCCGCCGGCGCCTGCTGGGTCGCGCTGCAGATCGCCCGCACGGTCGAGAACGCCACCATCGTGTTCGTCGTCTGCGACCGCGGCGATCGCTACCTCTCCACGGGCGTGTTTCCCGCCTGAAGACCCGGGGCCGGGTGGGTCACCGCCTGAGCCACCGGAAGCGGTTCACCGCATTGGGTGAACCATATTGGTGCAATCAAACGCACCAATAGAGGATTACCCACAGTCTGGTCGAACGCGGCTCCTCGCCGGCCAGCGTGCGCTGCGAGGTCAAAGCCGCGACATCGGGCTCACGACCCGGCGCGACCGCGACGCCAGGCGCCGATCGGCAGATCCGTGTTTTGTTGACGTGCCCCTGTCAGCCACACCCCCGCTCCAGGGGGTCCGGCAACAGCGGCCGGATTGACGCTGCGCGGCGCTCCCCCTACCTTCATCAGACCTTGGTACCGGCCAGTGTTGTGCCTAGACGCACATCGAAAAATATCGACGGCCGGCCCTCAACTGCTCTGATGGACTTTCGATGAACGAACTGATCAACCTCGCCTGGGTCGGGATATGCACCGCTTTGGTGTTTTTCATGCAGGCTGGATTTGCCTTGGTCGAAGGTGGCCTGGCGCGCGCCAAGAACTCGGTCAACGTGATCATGAAGATCTACCTCGGCACCTGCTTCATCGGTGTCGGGTTCTGGCTGGTGGGCTACGGCGTGGCGTTCGGTCCGAGCGTGGGCGGCCTGTTCGGCGGCGCGGGTTACGCGCCGATGGAACTGCCGGCCACCCAGGCCATGAGCCTGCTCTACCAGATGATGTTCGCCACCACCGCCGTGACGATCGTCTCGGGCGCGGTGGCCGAGCGCATGCGCTACGGCGCCTACCTGTTCTTTGCCGTCCTGATGTCGCTGCTGATCTATCCGGTCTACGCGCACTGGTCCTGGAACGCCGACGGCTGGCTCAAGCAACTGGGCTTCGTCGACTTCGCCGGTGACGGCGCGGTGCACTCGATCGGCGCCTGGTGCGCGCTGGCCGGCGTGATGGTGCTCGGGCCGCGCCTGGGTCGCTTCAGCAAGAAGGGCGAGGTGCGCGAGATCCCCGGCCACAACCTGCCGATGGTCGCGCTCGGCGGCTTCGTGCTGTGGCTGGGCTGGTTCGGCTTCAACGGCGGCAGCATCAGCGGCCTGGAGAGCGCCAACCTCGGCACGGTCCTGCTCAACACCTACCTCGGCGCCTGCGCCGGCGGCATCGGCGCGCTGGCGTTCATGAAGCTCACCGGCCGCCCGGTGCTGATGAGCGCCTCGGTCAACGGCAGCTTGTGCGGCCTGGTGGCGATCACCGGCGGCGCGGCCACGCTCAACCCGCTGACGGCCACGCTGGTCGGCATGATCGGCGGCGCGCTGTGCACCTGGGGCGCGGAAAAGATCCGCAGCTGGCGCATTGACGACGCGGTCGATGCGATCGCCGTGCACGGCATCGGCGGCGTCTGGGGCCTGATCGCCACCGGCCTGTTCTATCAGGGCGACATGTTCAACGGCCAGCGCGTCCTGGTGCAGGCGCTGGGCGCCTTCATCGCGTTCGCCTGGGCCTTCCCGATGGCCTACGCCTGCTTCAAGCTGATCGACCGCTTCGCCGGCCTGCGCGCGCCGACGCTCAACGAACAGCGGGGCCTCGACTACACCGAGCACCACGAGATCGCGTACCCTGAGTTCCAGGACTCACCGGCGCAGTTGCGCATGGAGGCACGTGATGCTTGATCCGAGCACCAAACGACGCTGCGCCGCGCTGGCCGTCTTCACGCCGGTGCTGAGCGAAGACGCGCTGATGGACACGCTCTGGCTGCTGCACGACTCGCTGCGGGGCGACACGGCGCGCGACATCATCGCCGCCGTCGACCGCGTGGCGCAGCGCCACGGGCTCGACCCGCGCACCTGCAAGCGGCTGTACGAAGGTTTCTACCGCGCCCTGCACCTGCCCGACGACGAGCTGCCGCTCGACCCCTGGCCGGCGATGCAGGCCCTGCGCCCGGCATCGGCCGCCGCGCCGGGCTTGTCACGAGGCCCGGCGCCGGCCGCCTGGCCGGCCCCGGCGACGGCCCAGCCGGTGGTCGCGTCACCCACGGCCTGGGCGCCTGCCGCAGCGGCGCTGGCCACAGCCGAAACCGTGCGGCAGCCGGAGCCAGCGCAGGCCGTGCCGATGGCACCGCCCACCGCCGCGACTCCGGACCTGCCGGCGCATGTGCTGGTGTTCGGATCGTTGATGCAGGCCGTGCTGGCCGACATCCGCCAGCTGCACGGCGCCGAGATGGACGACCTGCGCGCCAGCGCCATCGCCACGCTGGACGGCGCCCGGCTGAGCGCGCAGGTGCGTGCCGCGGTGCGCGAAGCCTGGCAGCGTGGCGCCGACGCGACCTGGCACATCGACCTCGCTCCGAAGGGCCTGTCCGAACTGGTCCACGTGCTGTACGTGGCGCTGTGCGAGACCCTGGGCCCGGTCGATGCCGACCAGGTGCTGACACGCGCCGTCAAGCAGGCCGAGCTGGTGCCTGCGGCACGCAGCTACTCGCCCAAGCAGTTCCTCTGACGCAGGCCGGCCGACGGCCGGGTCGCGTCAGGCCAGACGCGCCATCAGCTCAGCCGCGTCGGCCTGCTGGTCGAGGCTGCCCTCCTGGCTCACGGCCAGCAGCAGGGCACGGGCCGACTCCTTGCGGCCCACTTCCATGCAGGCACGCGCCAGGTCGAGCTTGAGGGCTGCTTGCGCACGCGGGTCGGCCGGGTCACCGGACACCGGCGCCGCCGCACCGCCGCTGACGAGCCGGACGGCAGGCTGCAGGGTCTCGACCACGCGCGCCATGTCGGCCGCGGCCTGCGACACATCCAGCACCTTCGGGCGCCGACGCCGCTGCACGCCCTGCTCGTCGACGAAGGACGACGGCAGCGCGTCCTCCTTCTTCACCGGCCGGCGCCGTATCCACAGAACGACCGCCGTGCCCACCAGCACCACCAGCATCGCGTAGGGCAGCCAGCGGGTCGGCAGCGGCTGCTGCGCAGCGGCCATCGGCACAGGCGCGCTGGCAGCGGCGGGTGGGGTTGCGCGGATCGGTTCGGGCGCCGACGCCGGCGACGGCGCGGGCACCGTGGCTGCCGGCATCGAGGCCGCGGCCGGCGCCGACGCCACGACCGCCACCGGCGGAACCGGGCGCACCGCGGACGCAGCGGGCGGGACAGGCTGCACGGCCGGCACCGACGCGGCAGGCGCTGCTGCCGAAGCGGCCTTGGCGACCGGCACGGCGGGAACGGCAGGGGCGATCGGGGGCGCGATCGGAGGGACCGGAGGGGCAGGAACAGCCGGCCGCGCCTGCACCGCGGCAGCGCCCGGCAGGGGCTCCAGCGCGGGCACCGCTCCCGGCAGCAGTGCGCTCGCCGCCGCCAGATGCGCATCCACCAGTGCCGCGGCCTTGGCCGCGGGCTCGGCACGCATCGCCTCGAGCGGCGGGATGAGCAGCGACACGCCCTGCCGCAGGCGGTGCATGTTGCCGTGCAGGAAGGCGTCCGGGTTGGCGCGCAGGATCGCCACCATCACCTGCGGCCGCGACGGCTCACGCCCCGGCACCAGCGTGGCCGCGATGTTCCAGAGCGTGTCGCGCGGAATCGTCAGGCGCGGGCCCGGTGCGGACGCCGAAACCGACGCTGCTGCAGCCACCTCGGGCGCCTGGGCGTGCGCCACCGGCAGCCAGGGCAAGGCGGCCAGGGCCAGGGTGATGAGACGACGCGGAAGGGGTGCGATCATGTCCGTGGGCCGTTGGCGACCAGTAGGGGCTGTGCGAGGCCGCAGCCTCACACCATCAGGGTGTCCATCAGGTCGATCATGAACTCGGTGGACTCCGGGTCCTGGCTCTCCCAGCCGGTCAACCCCAGTCCTTCGAGGATGCGGCGCGTGTCGGCCTCGCCGTCCATCGTCAGCAGCAGGTCACGCAGCGGGGCGTGCAGTTCGGCGCAGCGCGGGCTGGCCAGCAGCACGTGGTGCACCACGCTGATCTGGCTGGTGACGAGCGGGCGCATCTGGCGCCGGATCGGCGCGCTGAGGCCGTCGTAGGCGTCCTTCAGGAAGAAGCCGCAATCGGCCCGCCCGGTCAGCAGCTGCTTGGCCACCAGCACGTAGCTCGACAGCTGCGCGGTCACGGTGTTGTCGCGGTGCAGGTCGGCCGGTTCGAGCAGGATCATGCCGATCAGGTTGACGTCCGGATCGCGCGTGACGGCGATCTTCAGGCCGGGCTGCAGGTCCTCGACGCGCTGGGCCGCGGCGTCGGCCTGCACCGCCAGCACCACCTCGTCGGGCTTGTTGCGCGGCGCGGCCAGCGCGGTGTAGCCCTTCTCGCGCACCAGCATCGCGGCGTCGTGCGGATTGGCGTAGATGACGTCGACGCGGTCTTCGGCGATCGCCTGGCGCTGGCTGACGAAGTCGTCGTACAGCTCGAGGTGGATGCGCGTGCCCAGGCGCCGCTGCAGCCAGGTGTTGAAGACGTACCAGCCGGCGATGTAGTCGGGCGAAAAGTCAGGGCTGACGGTCAGTTGCAGCGTCATGTCGACATCTCTTCAGCGCGCAGGCGCGCATAGAGCGCCTGGCATTCATCGATCTTGGTGCGCGAGGGCTTGCGGCGCACCGAGGTGTAGCCCACCACGCGGCCGTCGCGCACGTTCGGGATCGCGGTGGCGAACACCCAGTAGTGCATGCCGTCCTTGCGCAGGTTCTTGACGTAGCCCTGCCACTTGGCACCGCGGCTGACGGTGTCCCAGAGGTCGCGGAACGCCGCCGACGGCATGTCGGGGTGGCGCAGGATCGCGTGCGGCTGGCCGATCAATTCGTCGCGGGTGTAGCCGGACATGTCGATGAACGCCTGGTTCGCATGCGTGATGATGCCGGCCGGGTCGGTGCGCGAGACGATCAGCATGCCATCCGGATACGGCACCTCCTGGTCGACCACCAGCAGGCGGCGCTCGCGGCCGTCGTGATAGCGCAGGAAATGTTCGCGGCGCGAACCGGGCACGAGATTGGCCTCGTCCATGTCGGTCATGTTCGGATCTCTTTCGGTCGTGGCCTCAGATCACCTTGCTGATCGAGTCGGCGGCGCGCTTGACGTCCAGGAAGATCAGGCCCAGGCGGGCGTTGGGCTTGCACAGCGCGGTCAGCACGGCGTCGCCGCCGGCGTGCGTCATCAGCACGTAACCCTTGTGGCCCTTGACCAGCACCTGCTCGAGTTCGCCACGCGCGAGTTCGCGCGAGGTGCGGTCGCCCAGCGACAGCATGGCCGCGCTCATGGCGCCGACGCGGTCTTCGTCCATGCCCGAGGGCAGCATCGAGGCCATCATCAGGCCGTCGTTCGAGAGCACGGCCGAGGCCTCGATGTCGGCGGTGGAGCCGTTGAGTTCGCTCAGGATGGAGTTCAGCAGTTCAGCGCGCATGGCGGTCGTCCTTTGGGGGAATGGGGAAAAACGGGTGGGCGGATGAAGGGCGTCGCGAGACGTCAGGCGGCGCCGCCGTAGCGCACACCCAGGGTCCAGATCAGCGTGGTGAACGCTTCCTGGTTGAAACGCGGCATGCCGCCGACCACCAGGATGAAATATTCGTTGCCGAGGTAGAGCGGCCAGAAGCCGATGTCGCAATAGCCGCTGGCATTGACCAGCCCCCAGCCGTCACTGCGCAGGCGCATGTTGCCGTGCAGCAGCTTGGCGTGGCGCTCCTGCACGTTGGCCAGGTCGGCGCCCAGCGCGGCCAGCTCCTCGGACTGCTCGTGCGCGAAGCCGGCGGTCGCGAGGTAGAGACCGCGCTTCTCGGCCAGGATCGCCCGGCCTTCGTCAGAGATCTGGCTCAGGATCGGCGGCAGCAGCGCCTCGATGCGATCGGGCGGCACCTCCACCTGCACCGGCAGGCCCTGGATGAAGCCCGACGACTGCAGACGGTAGATGAACTCGAGCGCGTCCTGCTCGCCCAGGCTCATCCAGTCCTGCACCAGCGCGGTGGACAGGCGCGGCGTCTGCTGCTCGCGCATCAGGCGCTGCAGGAAGATGCGCGCCGGATCCCGCTCGGGCCGGCTGGCCGCGTAGTAGGCGCCAGCCGGCGTGGGGTGCAGGAAGTAGTCGCCGGTGAGGGTGTATTGATCCATGGTCGCGCGGGTCTCGCGGTGTCGCAGGCTGGGGGAAAACGCGTCGGGCGGCAGTGCGGCGCGCGGCTCAGATCACCGGGTCGATCGACAGCAGCAGCGCCTGGATCAGCGACGACACGTCGTCGCGACGGCGGGCGTCCACTTCGAAGACCGCGGCGCTGATGTCGAGGTCCTTCATCTGGCGCACGTAGTCGTCGATCGTCGGCGTGGCGTTGGTGTCCATCTGCGTCACGCCGATCACCAGGCGCGTGCTCTCGATGAACTCCTGGAACGCGTTGACGTAGAACTTCATGTCCTCGAACGGCGCCGGTCGGGTGTTGTCGAGCAGCAGCACCAGGCCGATGCCACCCTTGGTCAGGATCTCCCACATGAAGTCGAAGCGCTCCTGGCCGGGCGTGCCGTACAGGTGGACCTTCTCCTTGGGGCCGAGCCGGATCATCCCGTAGTCCATCGCCACGGTGGTGTTGGACTTGCGACGCTGCGTCATGTCGGACGCATGTTCATCGGTGCGGATCGGTTCGATGTCGCTGATCGAGGCGATGGCGGTGGTCTTGCCGGCGCCGACCGGGCCGGTGAAGATGATTTTGTGGTCTGTATGAGCCATGGTGTGTGGGGGGCCCTTGTCGCCTTCTGTTTATTTGTGCAGCCAGCCGAACAGACGCGTGAGCAGTCCGCGGTTGCGTTGCGATTTGCGTTGTGAGCGCCGGATCTGGCTGCCGTCCGCCGTGATCAGGTCCATCGCCAGCGCCGCGTTGTAGAACGCGAACACATGGCGCTGCGGGATGTGCAGCAGTTCGGTGGTCTCGAGCAGGCTGGCGCCCCGCACGGCCCACAGCGCGGCGATGCGCAGGGCATGCGGCGTGCGCTGCAGGCGCGTCAGGTTGGGCCAGTGCTTCAGGTAGACCGTGCTGCGCACGTCGACCCCCAGCGGCAGGCGACCGCCCGCGGTCTCCATGCCGGCGCGCCACAGCACGCGGTCGAGCGGCTGCCAGGCCGAGGCGTCGCCGGTGCGCTCCATCAGGTCGGCATGCTCCTGGCGGTTCAGCGTGTTGGTCTTCAGGCGCTTGTCGAGCGTGCTGGCCCACAGCGCGGGCAGCAGGCCGGCGTCGAAGTTCATGTGCACGCGGTTGCGGGTGCTGTCGACCGTGATGCGGCCGGCGCTGCAGTCGAAGTGCGTCGGCACCCGCCACTTGCCACCCACCAGATAGGCCTCGGTGATCGCGCCGACCACCGTCAACGCCGGGTCGTAGCGCAGCGCCGCGTCGCTGGCCAGGCGCTGCTCGGGCCAGTCCTCGCGCGTGCCGCACAGCAGCGCCTCGTCGGCCGGATCGTGGTCCGCGGCGCTGGGGCCCCAGCCCGACGACCGCAGCGGCGCGGCATCGTCGGCCACCTCGTGCGACGCGGCGGCGGCCTGCGCGGTGTCGATCGGCGCCACCGCCACCTCGGGCCGGGGCACGACCGGCTGCGGCGCGGCCTCGACCACCGCGGCCGCAACAGCCTCTGCAGCCGCCACCGGTTGCGCCGGCGTGACGAGTTCGTCATCGTCCAGATCGTCGTCGCCATCGGCATCGGCCTGAGCGGACGACGCCGAGGACGACGACGCCCCGCCGGCCTCGACCCAGCGTGTCGAACCCTTGCGACCGCGCTTGCGGCCGTTCTTGCCGCCGGCGACCGGCGCCTTCTGCGCGCCCGGCTGAAGCGCCGTGCGCGGCGGCGCGGCCGGATTCGACGCAGCGCCGGATGCCGCCTCGCTGACCGGCACCTCGTGCCAGCCGGCACGCGGTGCGGCGCCATCGGCGGCGTCGGTGCCGTGATTGGGCGGCACCGCCGCAGGCTCGGCGACACCGAGCACCACGGCCGGCGGCGCGGCCGGTTCGGCTCGCGGCGTCGACGGCGCCGGACTGGCCGCCACCGGCGCCGGCTCGGTCTTGCCGAGGGCCACGCCGATCAGCCGCTTGAACAGCCCGGTGATTCCCGCCGCCGGAGCCGGGGCGGGGACCGGCGCGACGGCAGGCGTGCTGACCGGCGCGCGCGGCGCAACGGTCGGCGCCGCGACGGGCGGCCTGGCTACGCGCGGCTCCGGTGCCGGCACGGCCGGCGCTGCCGCGGCGATCCCCCGCGGCGTCGGTGCCGCGACCGGCTCGGCCACCGGCGCGGCGACCGGGCCGGGGGCGGGCGACGGGCTGACACGGGGCGCCGTCAACACGGGCGCCGGCGCAGTCGGTGCCTCGACCACCGCGGCGCTCACGACCGGCACCACCGGCGCAGAGACCACCGGCGCCGGAGCAACCGGTGCGGGGACGACCGCAGGCGCTTCAGGCTGCGGCGCCACGACAGCCGGCGCCTCGGCCACGGGCAGCGGGGCGGAAACAGGCGCAGGCACGGCCGCGGGCTGCACGGGCGCCGCCACCGCGAGCACCGGTGCCGGCACGGCCATGACCGGTGCCGGTGCCGGTGCGGTGACGACCGGTGCGGGTGCGGCGGGTGCAGGTGCGGGCACGATCGGCGCGACGGCAACCGGCGCCGCTGCAGCGGCCGGCGGCGCTTCGGCACGGGCCCAGCGGCCGGCATGCAGTTCGGCGGCGGCGTGCAGCAGGGCGGCCGGCGTGATGGGCTTGCGCACCCAGACCGCGCCGGTCACCTGTTGAGGCTGGATCGACATCGCGATGCCGGGCCGCCCGGTCTGCCCGTAGAAGGCATCCCAGTGGTTGCGCGACTCGAGCGTGTCGAGGTCGAAGATGGCAGCGTCAGCGACGTCGGCCGAGGTCGGCGAAAAGCTGCTGCGGCCGGTGCTGGAGAAAAAATAGTCCAGCACGGCCTGGGTGCGGGGTGGCAGCGAGAGCAGCACCACCTTCAGGCGGGTTGGCGGCTTGGAGAGATCCACGGGGTCTGGGCTCGGTTCGGGTGAAGCGGGATGAGGGGGTCTGCGCTCAGGCCCAGCCGTCGGGCAGACGCCCGTGGCTGGCCTGCAGGCGCTCGGCCATCGCGGCACGCGCGGCGTCGTTGCGGCTGTGGCGGTAGATGCCCAGCAGTTCATGACTGACCTCGGCATCGGACGGATCGGCCAGCAAGGCGTCCTCGAGCAGTTGCGAGGCGCCGGCCAGGTCGCCGTCCTCGAGCAGCGACACCGCCTGCGCATGCGGCGACATCTGCGCGACGGCGTGACGCTGGTGCGCCACCATCTGCGCCACGCCGACCAGGGCGTTGTGGAACACCGAACCCGGCGCGGCGGGCAGCGCGGTGGCCCGGGTCAGGCCCGGCTCGAGGTGCATGCGCAGGAAATGGGCCTCGTCGGCCTCCAGCCAGCCCTCGCCCGTCTCGAGCAGGCGCCGGCGCAGGCCGCGGCCACGCTCGCCGAGCGCGAGGAACAGGTCGACCAGCGCGCCGAACGCCAGGTCCGTCAGCGGCGGACGGAACGCCAGCAGGACGCGCCGCGCATGCGATTCGAGGTCGTGGCCATCGCGTGCGACCAGCGCGCTCAGGTGACGCCACTGCTCGCGGGCATCACCATGCTCGAGCGGCTCGAGGCTGCCGCTGCGCACATGCGAGAACACCGGATGGGTCTCCCAGGCCTGCACGGTCACTGCGTTTCCCCGGCCGCCGACTGCTTGACGAGGTGGCCTTCGATCTCGGCACCGGCGCGCATCTCGATCGCGTCGTAATGGACATCGCCGGTGATGCGCGCATTCGGATGCAGCTCGACCAGGCCGGTGGCGTAGACCGTGCCGCGGATCTCGCCGTAGACGATCACGTGCGAGACCCGCACGTCGCCTTCGATGCAGCCGCCGTCGCCGATCACCAGCGTGCCGGCCTTGATGTCGGAGACCGTGACGTCGCCCTGGATCATGCCGTCGATGCGCAGGCCGCCGGTGAAGATCAGGTCGCCGGCAATCGTGGTGCCCGGCCCGATCAGGCAGTCGATGCGTTCCTGCAGCGGGTCGCCGCGCTTTTTCCTGCGTCCGAACAGCATGCTGCCAATCCCGTTAGAGGTAGCGGTTTGAGTCTGGCGCGAGGTGTTCATGCCGGTGTCCGTCCGTGGTTGTTGACGCTGTCGATCCGATCGATCCGAGGCCACGACTTGCAGGCCTGTTTTCGAGTTTTTTCATGGTAGCCACGCACCATGGAGGCCGAAGCCGGTTTGGGGCTGTTGCCCCCGCGAACGAGGGTGCGCGGGGTACGCAAAAATCCCGAATGCACGCACCGTTGTTCAAGCTCGGCCACACCCCTCGGAAAAAGCCACGAACCACGAGGTCGCGGTGGCTCACGCGGTGATCCATTGGGCCCCAACTGGCTCAGGCCATGAGCCTGCCGGACGCACCCGCCGGGCAGACCGTGCAGCCCTGCACACAAAGTCGGCCTGCCCCTTGCTAAGCACATGTAACGCGAGGCCTGACACACTACGGGTCATGAGCTCCTCGACCCTCGACCCTTCGACCGGACGCCGCGCGCGCATCCAGTCGGCGTTCCGCTGGGCTTGCGGACTCGACGTCGCGGTGCGCAAGCCCGGCAACGTCAGCCTCGCATCCCCCGGCACCGGCCCCAGCCCGGGCCAGCTGCTCGACAGCGCAAACGCTGCGGCAGGCCCGCTCACCAATCACGGCGCCAGCATCGGCGCCCGCATCGAAGGCGCGATCCAGGCCGGCCGCGAGGCCACCGGCTGCAGCCCCAACCTGGGCATCGTGCTGCTGTGCGCGCCGCTGGCCGCCGCGGCCGAACAGCGAGCCGACACACACGGCCCGAGCGGGCTGCGCCACGGGCTCGAGATGCTGCTCGGCCGGCTCGACGCCGACGACGCCGTGGCCGCCTTTCGTGCCATCGCGCAGGCCGATCCGGACGGCCTGGGCCGCACCGACGAACGCGGCCTGGTCCGCCCGGCCGGCATGACGCTGCGCGCCGCGATGGCATCGGCGGCGCCACGCGACCGCATCGCCCTGCAGTACACCGACGCCTACCACGAGATGTTCGAGCTCGGCCTGCCGGTGTTCCTGAGCGCGATGGGCACCGTGCCGGTGTCGCCGCAGATCCGCGCCGGCGGCCTGCCCACGCTCAACAGCGCGCTCGAACACGCGATGCAGCGCACCTTCCTGCGCTGGCTGTCGACCGGCCCCGACTCGCACCTGGTGCGCCAGCACGGCCCCGAGCGCGCCCTCAGCGTCAACCTGCAGGCGCGCGGCTGGCGCATGCGCCTGCCCGCCCCGCATCACGCCCCCGAACCGGCCGAATGGGCGCGCTGGGACGAGATGCTCAAGACCCGCGACCTCAACCCCCAGACGAGCGCACACCTGTGCGTGGCCACCGCCTTTCTGGCCGCGCTGCTGAACCTCTGACGCCCCCGTGAAGGCCCGCCGCTGATGGACGCCGTTTTTGCGCTGCTCGACGACTCGACGTCGAGCCCCTCCAACCCGTCCGCAGCCTGCAGCCGGCTCTACAGCGGCTACCTGCACGAACACCGCTGCACCGACCCGGCCACGCTCGACGCCGTCTGCGCCGCCGCTTCGGCCGACCTCGCCGCCGGCCATCACGCGGTGCTGCTGGCCGATTACGAATGGGGCGCCAAGCTGCTGCGTGCCGGTCACCAGCACCTCGAAGCACACGATGCCAGCGCCTTGCGGCTGCTGATCTTTCGCAATTGCGAGCGGCTCGCCGGCGCGGCGGTCGACCGCTGGCTGGCCGATCACGACGCGGCCGGCGACGGGCCCGGTCCGGCCGGTTTCAGCGCCCTGCAGGCCGAGGTCGACGAACCCGCATTTGCCGCCGCCATCGAGCAGATCCACGCCTGGATCCGCGCCGGCGAGACCTACCAGATCAACCACACCTACCGCATGCGCGGCCAGGCCTGGGGCGACCCGCTGGCGCTCTACCGGCGCCTGCGGGCACGCCAGCCGGTGCCGTTCGGCGCGCTGCTGCACCTGCCCGATGAAGGCTGGGTGCTGTCGTGTTCACCGGAGCTGTTCCTGCAGCACCAGCGCGGCCGGCTGACCGCCCGGCCGATGAAAGGCACGGCCGCACGCGCCGCCGAGCCCGCGGCCGACCAGGCCGCCGCGCGCTGGCTGCAGGCCGACGTCAAGAACCGCGCCGAGAACCTCATGATCGTCGACCTGCTGCGCAACGACCTCGGCCGCGTCGCCCGCACCGGCTCGGTCCGGGTGCCGCGGCTGTTCGAGACCGAGGCCTACCCGACGGTCTGGCAGATGACGTCCACCGTCACCGCCGAGCTGCCACCCGCCACCGGCCTGCCCGCGCTGCTGCGCGCGCTGTTCCCGTGCGGCTCGATCACCGGCGCGCCCAAGCACCACACGATGGAACTGATCGCGCGGCTCGAAGCCAGCCCGCGCGGCCTCTACACCGGCGCGATCGGCTGGCTCGATGGGGCCGAGCCGGGCCGCGCGGTGGGCGATTTCTGCTTGAGCGTCGCCATCCGCACCGTCACGCTCGGCCCGCGGCTGTCGGCGCAGGATGGCGGCCGGCGCGCGGCCACGCTGGCGGTGGGCGCCGGCATCGTGCTCGACTCGGTGGCCGCCGACGAAGCCGAGGAATGCCGTCTCAAGGCCCGCTACGCCACCGCGCTCGAGCCCGGCTTCACGCTGTTCGAGACCTTGCGCGCCGAAGGCCCGCGGCTGCTGCGGCTCGAAGCCCACCTGGCGCGGCTGGCACGCAGCGCGCGCGCACTCGGGTTCGTGTGGGACGAAGCCGCGGCGCGGGCGACGCTGGCGCAGGCCCTGGGCGCAACTGGCGGGCCGGCGACGCTGCAGCGGGTGCGGCTCGACCTCGCCGCCGACGGCCGCCTCAGCGTACGCACCGCGCCGCTGGCACCGCTGGCGTCATCGCCAGACGCCACCGGGCCGTCGGTGCGCGTGCTCGTCGCCGATCGACCGGTGCCACCCGACGAGGCCGTGCTGCTCGGCCACAAGACCTCGCGGCGCAGCCATTACGACGCCGCGATCGGCCAGGCCGAAGCCGCCGGCGCCTTCGACATGCTGTTCTTCGATGCCGACGACCGGCTCACCGAAGGCGCCCGCAGCAACGTCTTCGTGCGCCTGCAGGGCCGCTGGTTCACGCCGCCGGCACGCGGCCAGCTGCTGCCCGGCGTGCTGCGTGGCGCGGTGCTGGACGGCCAGGCAGCCGGGCCGATCGACCGGGCCACCGAGCGCCCGATCAGCCGCGCCGAGCTGCTGTCGGCCGAACGGATCGTGCTGTGCAACAGCCTGCGCGGCCTGCTGCCGGCCGAGCTCACTGCTTGATGCGCTTTTCGCCGGCCGGCAAGGCGCTTTCTTCGTCGATGAATTCCAGCAGCTGCGCGATCTGCTTCGAGTCGAGCCGCAGGTTGGGCATGGCCACCTTGTTGTACTGGTTGTAGATCGCGACGGCGATCGGATCCTTCTGGGCCAGCATCACGTCGGGCTCCTTGAGCCAGCGCTCCAGCCAGGCGCGCGGGCGGCGCTGGCCGACGCCCTGCAGGTCGGGCCCGACCTTCTGCATCGCCGCCATCGACTTGTCGCCCGCGTTCACGCTGTGGCACGAGGCGCAGCGGGTACGGAACAGCTTCTCGCCGTCGGAGATGTTGCGCAGCAGCTGCGGCGCCAGCGCGTAGGCGGTGTCCTTCGAGGGCGGCAGCTTGTAGTTGTTGAGCCAGGTGCCGATCTGGGTGGCGGTGACGACCGGGTTCTCGAACGGCGAGGCCCGCATCCAGCGGCCGGTGGCCTGGTTGCCGATCACCGAATGCAGCATGTGATCGTTCTTGTTCGGATTGGCGGCGTCCTTGTCGTCGTAGAGACCGAGCTTGCGGCGCAGCAGCTCGGTGTCCTTGACGCTGCCGGTCAGGAAACGCCAGCCCGGACCGACGTTGAAGCGCTTGGCATAGGCCTTCATCTCGGCCGGCCCGTCGGTCAGCGGGTCGATCGTGATCGAGTAGAAGAACACATCCTTGCCGACCCGGTCGCCGAGCAGCTGCTGGACCTCGCGCATGCGCGCGGTCTCCAGCCCGCAGCTGGCCGAGCAGCTGGTGAAGAAGGTGTTGATCGCGACGATCCTGCCCTTGACCAGGTCGTCGAAGAACCGCACCTTGTTGCCGTCCTGGTCGGTCAGGACGACGTTCGGAAAGTAGTTGGCGCCCCAGACTTCACCGCCGGTCTGGTTGGAAGCGGCGGCAACGGCTTCATGGGGCTGGAGCCAGAACGAGGCGGCCAGCGCCACCCCGGCAGCCACCGCGATGCCACCGAGCAAGGGCCAGTGCCTGAGGCTGAAAGAGCGCATGGACGACTCCGGTGAGGATGCAGAAACGGAAACGAGGCGGCCGCTTGCGCGCCGCCTCGAGGGTCAGGGCATCAGGGTACCGTGATCACTGACCGAGCTGGTAGGTCGTGCCGGTGCCGGCGCCCGACTTGAAGGTGGCCAGAGCGGCCGAGCCGGTGTAGTGCACGCCGTCCCAGGTCGGCATCGGGGTGGGCATAGCCAGGGTCTGGCCGGGGCGCTCGAGGTCCCAGCGCATCAGCATGGCATTGTCCTCGTGCTGCGTGGCATGGCAGTGCTCGACGAAGGTGCCGGCGAACTCGCGGAACTGGAGCGCCACCTCGACGCTGGAGCCGGCATGCGGGTCCGGGCCGATGCGGTAGATGTCCTTGCGAGCCCACTTCTCCCACTCGGGCGGTGCCTTGCCGTCGCGGCGCAGGATGATGCCTTCCTCGAAGTGCACGTGCACCGGGTGATCCCAGCTGCCCTGCAGCTCCAGATACCAGACCTCGTACGGCGATTCGTTCTGCACCGAACCCCCTGCGGTCGGGCCGGTCGACAGCTGCGGCGCTGCCGTGATGCGACGCATGTCGGCGTTGTAGCCCGGGCCGCCGTCGGTCTTGATGGTCCAGGGCTGCTCGTCGGTACCGCCGCTGTGGCCGAACTTGAACTCGCGGTGCGTCGCATTCTGCAGCTTGGCGTGGTGGACCGGGTCGTCGCGGTTGAGCTTGAGCGGCACCATCTTCTTCTTGCCGGCCACGTAGTCGGCCGGGTTCATGCTGGTGTCGACACAGGCGACAGCCTTGCCGGCGGCGTTCTTGCACGACTGGATGCGCAGTTCCATGAACTTGCCCACACCCGGGTCGCCATCCGTCCAGCGGTCGGCCACGCCGTCGCCGTCCTTGTCCTCGAGCACGGCCGGCTTGTACTTGCCGGTCAGCACGTCGGCCACCGGGATGCGCCGGTTGGTCTTGACCGGGTCGGCGTGTTCCTGCGTGTTGACGAAGTAGAGCTTGTCGCCTGCCTTGAACTTCTTGAAGTCGACGACGATGTCGTAGCGCTCGGCGATCGCCATCTGCGGCAGCGTGCCCTTGTGCTCGAGCTTGTCGCCGTTGGCGTCGAGGTCGACCGTGCCATCGAACGGCACGGCGTGCTCGAGGATGTTGCCGTCGTTGGCGACCATGTGGAACGGCACGCGGTCGTAGCTGATCTTCTTGCCGCCCACCGTGGCCTTGATCTCGCCCTTGGTGTCGGTGCGCTCATGCACCAGCGCCAGCGCGAAATAACGCGACACCGAACCCGGCAGGATGCGGAAGCGGTAGCGCCGTGCCCGCACGTCCAGATACGGGTGGTAGACGAAGTTGGTCAGGATGCGGTCGCCCAGGAACCCGTCCTTGTTGAAGACGTTGAACCAGAGCTGGCCGTCACGGCCCCAGGCCTTGTCGGCGATCACGAGGTTGATGTCGTAGTCGCGGTTGCCCCAGGGCATGCCGCTGCCGCTGGGCAGGCACAGGTTGACCTTGGTCGGCACCTTGCTCGGGTCGTTGGCGTTCGGGTCGGTGTAATGGCAGTCGATCTTCTCGTTGCCACGATCGATCGCGCTGTAGTAGTTCATCATCACCGCGTTGCCCTTGTAGACGTTCTGGGCGGTGAAATCGAGCATGTGGTCGTGGAACCACTGCGTGCTCATCGTCTCGCGCCAGTCGCCGCGGATCTTGATCACGCCGTTGGCCGGGCAGGCCTTCTTGCCGGGGCTGGCGTCGTTGACGAACAGCGTCTCGCCAGGCGAGCACGGGAAACCGGCGCGCGGGTCGGTGGCACCGGTGTTGACGGTGTCGTAGCCGGCCAGCTGGATCGGCCAGCGGTAGTCGTAGAACTGGCCCGGGAAGAAGAACGCCTGCGCCACGCCGTCGCTCTCGGCCGGGTTGTGGCCGTTGTGCATGTGGGTGGAAATGGTGTGCAGACCGAAGCCCTTGTTGGCGGCGGGATCGATCGGCAGCGCGTTGTAGTGGCGCATGAGGATCGGCTCGCCGTAACGCACCATCAGCAGCTTGGGCGGCATCGTGCCGTCGAAGGTCCAGACCGAGTTCTGGTGCTGCACCGGGAAGTTCTGGTGGAAGCGCACGTCGATGCCGGCGGTCGTGCCGTTGGCCTTCGAGGTCAGGAAGGGCTTGTGATACAGGCCGCCGGGGCCGAACTCGCCGACCTTGTACTTGTGCAGCTGCTTCTGGTCGCGGAAGCCGTTGTTCACGCGCGAGCCGGCCTGGGCGGTCTTGAAGAACGCCTGCGGGTACATCTCGTTCCAGCGCTGGTGCGCCCAGCCCTCGCCGGGCGGACGACCCTCGGCCGGCGAGTTGACGCTGCGGCCCAGGAACTCGGCCACGTCGTCACGCCACGGGTTGGCGTCGAGCGTGTTGGACTGGTGGGTCGGGAACGGGTACATGCCCGGCTGCGCCAGGAAGGCTTCGAGTTCGGTGCCGTCCGGGGCGCTGCGCGCTGCGCTGCGCGGATCCTGCGCCGGCAAGGGGCCGATCTTCGGACGCGGCAGCGGGTTGGTGCCGGCCTGCACGCTCGGGTCGAGCTTCTCGGGGCCGAACTCCTCGAACATCAGCAGCGGCGTGGTGTAGCGCTTGGCGCCGAAGTCCGGGCTCGGCTTGCCGCCGGTCGGGATCTTCTCGCTGGTCTGCTGCAGGGGCTGGATGGCGGCCTCGACGTACACGTCGGCCTTCTCGCCGTTGGGCGTGCCCTCGTAGGACGAATGGTTGCTGTGCTCGAGCAGCTTGAGATCCTCGTTGGCCTGGTCGCCGATCGCGGGCTCGATCAGTGCCGACGGATCGTTCGGCGGCGGATCGCCAAAGATGTCGACCTCGCCCACCACCTGCGCCGTCACGGCCACCGACAGGCTCACGGCACCCAGCGCACCCAGGATGTAGGCACCACGCCTCATCCACCGGCTTTCAGCCACCGGCCCTTGGGACGGTATCTTGTTCAAGTCCGACACAGTTAACCCCTTTATTAGTATCTCGAAGGTCAATCAAGCCATCTGGAAAATCGGGCCGATCAACAGCCCGCCAAATCGACTCGCCGAAAGAAAGCGCAGCTTCACCCGCAGCCAGCGCGCACGCCGTCTGTAACAAAACCGGGGGAGCCCGTAAGCGTTCTTAAGGAGCTCTGACTGAACGATACAAGTGTGCTTGATGGGTATCAACACCCCCTCTTTTCTACCGTTCAGCTTTCGATTGGGGGCAATCACCCACATTCACCTGGGCGGAAGACCCACAGAGGCGCTTTGCAAGTTGATTTCTGTCATTACCCGACAAAACCACAGATGAAAAAATCGCATATCGGGCAAAAGTCATGGGATGAGATCCCATTAACAAATCGACCCACATGGGGCCCGATCCGGAAAAGCTGCTTAACGCCCGTGAAAACATCACAGTTCATTGCTTAAGGCCGTAAAGCCACGTTGTCGAAGGGCGACGACGCTTCAGCAACCGTTCAGGTTTCGATCTGCGATTGCAGATTTGGGCTTGCCCGATCCACGGTGTCGGTTGCGTTGCAGCCTGAAATCGGCCCCAAACAGGCTCCGACAGCCCCGCCCAGCCGGCCGGATCCGTCTTCAAAAGCGATTCACCGGGCCTCTCGACCCGATCCGTGGCCTGAATCGCCACCCGGCGACGCCGGAATCGGCAGGTTCAGCCACCATCCAGGTTTTGCACCCCTCGTGCCCGGGGGGACTTGACAGGGCCGCCACGCCGAACCGCGAAAATTCACCACATCGGCACGCCGATCCGGGCTCGCACCCCTGCCACAGCCCCGGAAATGCGGATCGGCAGAACACGGGTCTTACACTGCGCACCTCTCGAATCGGCCGCATCCGAACCCCGCCGGTTCGACTGTCACACCCTCTCCACGACTCTCCACGAGCCCCCTCGATGCCCATGTTTCGCTCCCACCTGTCGCTGGCACTGGTCTCCGCCTTGATGTGCACGACAAGCCCGCCCGCCTGGTCACAAGGCATCAGCGGCGGGGCTCCGGCGGCCGTCGGCGGCACGGCCATCGGCGGTGGTGTCGGTGCCGGGTCTGCGGGTGCGGCGGGCAGCGGCGCCACCCCCGGCGCGACCAGCGTGCCCACCATCGACAACAGCGGCCAACTCAGCCCCGACGCACCGCGCCCGGCCGAACTGGAGGTGCGCGCCGACCCCGGCACCGGCATCGTGCGCGTGCCGCTGGCCACCAACGAGTTCCAGCGCTTCGTCTACAGCGCCACCGGCCAGCAGCTGCCGGTGTTCGGCCAGCGCTACTTCGACGAAGCCGAGCGCACCTTCGCACCGGTCGACCGCGTGCCGGTGCCGGTCGACTACGTGCTCGGCCCCGGCGACGAGCTCTACATCCGCGCCTGGGGCAGCATCGACGTCGACTACCGCGCCACCCTGGACCGCAACGGCCAGATCAACATCCCGCGCGTGGGTTCGATCGGCGTGGCGGGCCTGAAGGCCGGCGAAGTCGAAGGCCATCTGCGCAGCCAGGTCGGCCGCGTGTTCAAGAACTTCAGCCTCAACGTCACGCTGGGACAGCTGCGCAGCGTGCAGGTGTTCGTGGTCGGCCAGGCGCGCAAGCCCGGCAGCTACACCGTCAGCAGCCTGTCGACCCTCGTCAACGTGGTGTTTGCCAGCGGCGGCCCCGGCCCGAACGGCAGCATGCGCCGCGTGCAGCTCAAGCGCGACGGCAAGGTGGTGAGCGAGCTCGACCTCTACGACTTCCTGGTGCGCGGCAGCAAGACCAGCGACGCCCGCCTGCTGCCCGGCGACGTGATCGTGTTCAACCCCGCCGGCCCGCGCGTGGCCGTGACCGGCTCGCTCGACATCCCCGCCATCTACGAACTCAAAGCCGGTGGCGAGACCATCGCCGACGTGCTGGCCTACGGCGGCGGCACCACCGCGTCCACCAACCTCGCCAGCGCCCAGCTCGAACGCATCGACAGCAGCAACCCCGGCGCGCCGCGGGTGGTGTCGACCGTGGAACTGGCCAGCGCCGTCGGCCAAGCCCGCCTGCGCGATGGCGACATCCTCACCCTGTTCGGCGTGGCGCCGCGTTTTGCCAACGCCGTGACCCTGCGCGGCAACGTCGCCGCACCGCTGCGCTACCCCTTCACGCCGGGCATGCGCATCAGCCAGTTGATCCCCGACCGCGAAGCGCTGATCACGCCTGATTACTACGTCCGCAAGAACAAGCTGGTGCAGTTCACCGAAAGCCGGGACGTCAGCGCCGCCAAGCTCGAACGCGACGTGCGCAACCTGCTCGACGAGCCGAACTGGGAATACGCCGCCATCGAGCGCCTGAACACCGACCGCGTGGCGATGGAACTGATCCCGTTCAACCTCGGCAAGGCCGTGATCGACCGGGACCCGGCGCACGACCTGGTGCTGCAGCCCGGTGACGTGATCACCATCTTCGGCCGCGCCGACATCCGCAACCCCGTCAGCTCGCAGACCCGCCTGGTGCGCGTGCAGGGCGAGGTACGCGCGCCCGGCATCTATCAGATCCGCGCCGGCGAAACCCTGCCGCAGCTGCTCGAACGTGTCGGTGGCGTCACGACCGAGGCGTATGTCTTCGGCACCGAATTCGCGCGTGAAGAAACCCGCCGCCAGCAGCAACTGGCACTCGACGAAGCCGTGACCCGGCTCGAGGCGCAGCTGGCCAGCGAAGCGGCGAGCACCGCCGCCAGCCTGTCGGCCACCGACTCGCAAAGTGCGGCGGCCCTGCGCATTGCCCAGGGCGAGGCCGCCAAGGCCCAGCTCAGGAAACTCAAGACCATGAAGGCCAGCGGCCGCATCTCGCTGGAGTTGCCGACCACCGCGTTCGGCACCGCCGACCTGCCCGGCCTGCAGCTCGAAGACGGCGACCGCGTCACCATCCCCGCCAAACCCGCCTTCGTGTTCGCGGTGGGTGCCGTGGCCAACAACAACGCGTTGCTGTGGAGGTCCGGCCGCAGGGTCAGCGATTACCTGGACGTCGCCGGCGTGGACGCCGATGCCGATTTCGACAACCTGTTCGTCGTGCGCGCCGACGGCACCGTGATCCACAGCAGCCGCCGCGGCTGGTTCAGCAACATCGAGAAGGTGGAAATGATGCCCGGCGACACCCTGGTGGTGCCTGGCAAGACCAACCGCGAAACCTTCTGGGCCTCGTTCACGCGCGGGCTGAAGGACTGGAGCCAGATCTTCTATCAGTTCGGATTGAGTGCGGCGGCGATCAAGACGCTGCGGAATTAAGCAGGCAACGGCCGATGGGGCGCAGGCCGTTCAGACCAGTTTCCGAGCGGCGACGTACGCCTGACACGCCGCCACGAAGGCCGTGAGCATCGGCACGGCTGCATGCGCTTCGTTCAGAGCCGCAGCCAAGGCCGAAGGATCACGAACGTACTCGTGGACCATGCGATTGCGCAAGGCACGAGCGGCAACCCACTCGTCGCTGGGTTGCGAGAGCAGACCCAGCTTCTCGGCGCGATCGAGGTTGTCGAAGACGCTGCCGACCGGCTCGGCCAGTCGACGCAACAATGCGGGCAGCAACTTGTCGCCCGCCGTGTCTTGCAGCCGTGCGAAGCGCGCCGCGAAAGCATCGGCACGCTCGGACAACAAGGCATCGGTTTTCAACCGGCTGGCGCGTTCGGCCGTGAAAGGCTCGGCAAACAGGCGCCGATCCGTATCACACAGGTGCTGTGCTTCGAGGGCGACGGTTTCGAGCAAAAAACGCAGCCGGTCAGCCAGGTCGGGCGCTTGGGTCACAGCAGAATGCCCTGCGCGCGAGCGGCGTGGTGAACCGGCTCCAACGGCGTCTGCGGATCGACCACCAGCACGTCGATCTTCCGGTCACCCAGCGCGCGTTGCAGGCGGGCCGTGATCTGGGTGGCCAAGCGCACCGGGCGCTCGATGGGCCGCGGGCATTCGATCAGCAGATCGATGTCGCCGCCGCGCAGATCGTCGTGCACGCGCGAGCCGAAGAGGCGAACACGCGCATCGCCTCCTGCCAAGTCGGCGGTGATGGAGACAATTGCCTTTCGCTGGTCGTCGGTCAAGCGCATTGCGTCAGTTTACTTTTGACAAGCCGATCCTGACCGTCGCTCACACGCACTGCAGACAGTGCTGCGCCTGAACGGCCAAAACTGTACAAAACTATAATTCCCCCTAATTGACGCCCCCAGCCCCTCCATAACGAGCGCGACGCCCTTGGACTCCAACCTGTCGGTCTTCCATCGCGCCAGCCTTGCCGACGTGTACGTGCGCCGCATCCTGTCGGCCAAGGGCGCCTCCGGGGTGTTTCTGGCTGCGCCGCGGCGCACCGGCAAATCGACCTTCATCCGCGAAGACCTCGTGCCTGCGCTGCAGGCCCAGCACGCCGAGGTGATCTATGTCGACCTGTGGGCCGACCGCAGCGCTGACCCCGGCGAGCTCATCGGCAGCGCCATCCAGCGCCACCTGCTCTCGCGTGAAAGCCGGTTGCTGCAATGGGCCCGCAAAGGCGGGCTCGACAAGATCGCCGTGGGCGGCCTGCAACTCGACATCCAGAAGGTCGGCGTCGGCCGCGGCACCACGCTGGCCGAGGGGCTGAGCGCGCTGTCCGACGCCACCCAGGCGCTCATCGTGCTGGTGATCGACGAGGCCCAGCATGCCCTCACCACCGAAGCGGGCGCCTCGGCCCTGTTTGCCCTGAAGGCGGCGCGCGACCAGATCAACAGCTCGGCCCACCATGGCTTCAGGCTCGTGGCCACCGGCTCCAACCGCGACAAGCTGGCGCTGCTGGTGCATGGCAAAGACCAGGCCTTCCTGAACGCATCGCTGGTCGACATGCCCCTGCTCGACGACGCCTACCTGGCCTGGGAGCTGCAGCAGTTCGACGGCGAAATCCTGCCCAGCCTGAGCGCCCTGCACGACGCCTTCGCCATCTGCGGCCATCGCCCGGAAACACTGCGCCGCGTGCTCGACGAACTGGCCTTCGTGCCCGACCTCGACGCCAGCCGCGCCGACGCCCTGCTGCTGCAACAGACCCGCGCCGCGCTCGAGGAAGCGCGCCGCGAGTTCATGCGCCAGGTCAACAGCCTGCCGCCGCTGCAAGCCGCCGTGCTGCAGACCATGGCGGAAACCGGCGACCTGTACGCCCCCTTTCGCACCCCCACCCTGACACGCTACAGAGCCGTCTGCGCCCAACTCAGCGCCGAGGAGATCCGCATCGACAACTCGGCCATCCAGTACGCGCTGGACGCCCTGCGCGACAAGGCCCTGGTGTGGAAAAGCGCACGTGGGGTGTACGCCATCGAGGACGGCCAGCATGCGGCCTGGCTGGTGAACGGGGCGGGTAGCTGAGACTGAATCCGCTGGAAACCGCAATACATCGCGATCCCCCAGCATTCAGTTACAACCATCTGGGGACACAGGTCGGGGAGCAAATCGACCGTCTTACACTGAGCGCCACCGTACCGACCGCGCTCCCATTGACCCTTGGCCTGTGCCGAGAACAGCGATCCATGCATCTCCCTCGAACCACACTCTGCACCCGCCGTACCGGGTTTGACGCTAGAAGACGGCGTCACGCCGAGCGCGCCGACGGCACCATGTTCCTCACCAGTTGCCGCGACTCGTTCAACTGCATCGAGAAGGTGGAAATGATGTCCTGCGACATCTTGGTCGTGTCCGGCAAGACCAATCGTGAAACCTTCTGGGATTCGTTCACACGCAGGCGCAAGGATTGGAGCCGGATTTTTTGTCAGTTCGGCTTGAATGCCGGCGATCAAGTCTCTGCAGAAGCGGGTACATCATGAGTCAAATTACACAACAGACAGGCGCCGATACAAAAACTGGAAATGTCATATCTGATATGAATGCCAGCGAGGAGCTTTCCCTCATCGATGTCCTGTTAATCCTCTCACGACGCAAACTGCTCCTCGTCGTCGCCCCTCTGCTAGTTGGTTGCGCGGCACTCGGAATGAGTTATCTCGTCCGACCGACCTACACCGCGAGCGTCCAGTTACTACCTCCGCAGCAACAACAAAGTGGCGCACTCACGGCACTACTAGGCGCTGCGGGCGGTATGGCAAGTGCGCTTGGCGGCATCTCCGGTCTTAAAAATCCGTCAGATCAGTGGATCGGCATGCTGAAGAGTCGAGCCATCGTCGATGCAATTGTTAACGAATTCAGTTTGCGTGAGATCTACGAAGTCGAATACCAATTCAAAGCCCGTGAAAGGCTCGAGAAAAACAGCCGGATTGTGGCCGGCAAAGACGGACTGATCGACATCGAGGTTGACGATCACGATCCTGAGCGTGCTGCGAAGATAGCGACCGCCTATGTCGACGAACTCCAAAATTTAATGCGCACCCTTGCAGTGACGGAAGCGGCACAGCGACGCTTGTTTTTTGAGAAACAGCTTTCCGACACGAAGACCAAGCTCATTAAAGCCGAGATACTTTTAACGGAAGGCGGAATCAATACAGGGGTATTGAAGACCAATCCCGAAGCAGCGGTCAGTCAACTCGCGCAGGCGCAGGCAGCAGTAACCGCCCAGGAGGTTAAGGTATCAGTGATGCGAGAATCGATGACCAACAGCAACCCTCAGTTGCGAAATGCGATACTGGAACTAGCATCACTACGTGAACAACTTCATAGATCCAATCGTGACGAGCCAGAACGCGCCAAAGGAAGCGGCGCAGAGTACGTGACACGGTTTCGTGATTTCAAATATTACGAAACCCTATTCGACTTGTTTGCTCGTCAATACGAGATGGCTCGCGCAGATGAGGCTCGTGACGGATCGGTAATCCAGGTAATTGATCCCGCGCAGGTACCCGAGTACAAATCCGGCCCCAAGCGCGGCATGATCGCAGTGCTTGCCACGATTCTGACATTCATACTGTCCGTGCTGTATGTACTGGCAAGCCACGCCCTTAGAGGCTATACGACGCGAGCAGATGGCCGTCTCAAAATGGATGCACTGAAGCAGGCCATTATCCGCTGACCCATACTTACAACGCGACCACCCAGCACTCAGACTGATTATCTATCGTGACCACTGAAACCCGACTCCTGCTCGTATTCGGAACCCGACCCGAGGCCATCAAGATGGCCCCGCTCGTCAAGCGATTTCAGCAGTTCCCTGAGTTCGAAACCCGCGTTTGCGTGACAGCACAGCATCGACAAATGCTTGACCAAGTGCTGCAATTGTTCGATATCCAGCCTGAGTATGACCTCGACTTGATGAAGCCCGGCCAGAACCTGACTCAGATCACTACCAGTATCATGCACGGCATTGATCCGGTGCTGGACGACTTTAGGCCGCAGTGGGTGCTCGTTCATGGTGACACCACGACGTCCATGGCCACGAGCCTAGCTGCTTTCTACAGACAGATACCAGTCGCCCACGTGGAGGCCGGACTCCGCACTGGCAACATCTACTCGCCGTGGCCCGAGGAGGTCAACCGGCAAATCACGGGGCGCATTGCATCGCTGCATTTCGCGCCAACTGACGAAGCCAAGTTCAACCTCCTGAAAGAGAATGTCGAACCATCACGCATCCGAGTGACTGGCAACACGGTCATTGATGCGCTGTTGAGCGTCAGCCACCGGATTGACAACGACGCCGAGTTGAACCGAGAGATGGGAAATCTCTTTCCTTTCCTGGATTCTTCTCGCAAGTTGATCTTGGTTACCGGCCATCGGCGCGAAAACTTCGGGCAGGGATTTGAGGCCGTATGCAATGCACTGCGCGATTTATCAGAAGATCCTCGCATCCAAATCGTATACCCTGTTCACTTAAACCCCAATGTCCAAGAGCCAGTGCGGCGAATCCTTGGGCAAGCTCAAAATGTCCATCTGATAGAGCCGCTGAACTACCTGCCCTTCATATACCTCATGAAGCGCAGTTACATCATCCTGACCGATTCCGGAGGCATCCAGGAAGAAGCGCCATCTCTGGGCAAACCAGTTCTGGTAATGCGTGACACTACAGAACGCCCAGAAGCCTTGGCGGCCGGCACTGTCCGATTGGTTGGAACAGACCGCGACACCATCGTTCGTGAAGCGCGCAGACTCTTCGACGACCCTTCTGCATATCGTGCAATGGCGTTTGCTCACAACCCCTACGGCGACGGCCAAGCCAGCGATCGCATCATTCAAGCCTTCCGGCAACTCAAACCCGCATCATGAATCAATCGTTCGACACTATTTCCATCATTGGTCTTGGCTACATCGGTCTGCCGACAGCGGCTGTATTTGCGAGTCGAAAGATCAAGGTCGTCGGGGTCGACGTTAACGAATATGCGGTTGAAACCATCAATCAAGGCCGCATCCACATCGTCGAGCCGGATCTCGACATGGTTGTGCATGCAGCAGTGACAGAAGGCTATCTGCGGGCTACCACTCGACCCGAGCGAGCTCAGGCATTCCTTATCGCTGTGCCAACGCCTTTCAAGAGTGGCCCCAACGGGGATCACGATCCGGACCTCTGCTACATCGAACAGGCTTGCCGATCGATTGCGCCGGTGCTCGAAAAGGGGAACCTCGTCATTCTCGAGTCGACCTCGCCGGTTGGTGCCACCGAGCAAATGTCGGCTTGGCTGGCACAGGAACGGCCCGACCTGACCTTTCCGCAGACACACGGCGAAACGTCAGACATCCGCATAGCACACTGCCCGGAAAGGGTGCTGCCGGGTCATGTCCTGAAGGAATTGGTACAAAACGACCGCGTCATTGGTGGCATGACGCCTGCCTGCTCAGCAGTGGCCGCACGCTTGTACAAGACGTTCGTGCTCGGCGAATGCGTGATCACGACGGCACGAACCGCCGAAATGTGCAAGTTGACGGAAAACAGCTTTCGTGACGTCAACATTGCCTTTGCCAACGAGCTCTCGATCATCTGCGACAAGCTCGGAATCAACGTCTGGGAACTGATTCGGCTTGCAAACAGGCACCCACGCGTGAACATACTGCAGCCCGGACCCGGAGTTGGCGGGCACTGCATTGCGGTCGATCCTTGGTTCATCGTAAGCGCAGCACCCGATCAAGCTCGCCTGATCCGTTCGGCTCGTGAGGTGAATGACAGCAAGCCTGATTGGGTGATTGACAAGGTCAAGGTCGCGGTGGCGGACAGCCTCATCAGCCAACCGGCCAAGACAATCTCGGATATCACCGTCGCCTGCTTCGGCTTGGCCTTCAAACCGGACATCGATGACCTGCGCGAGAGCCCTGCAGCATCTATCGCGCAGAAGATCGCAGCAAACCACCCCGGCTCGGTACTCGCGGTCGAGCCCAATATCGACCGACTGCCTGAAAAGTGGCAAACCCGACTGAATCTGACGTCGGTAGAAACTGCACTTGCTTGTGCCGACGTGATTCTCCTGTTGGTCGATCACAAGCAATTCAAAGAAATTTCGCGTGAGCAACTCCAACCGCTAAAAATCGTCGATTGCCGCGGCCTATGGCAATGAGCACTGCACTTGCGATACAGGTTTCGGCATTTGACGGCCTGCGTGGCGGAGTGCGTGATGAAGCCTAACGACGTTCTTCACATCGTCGAGTTCGAGAAGTTCATTCCACCCTTCATCGAACTGACTCGCACGCGGCTTGCAGCGGACCGCCACCATTTCTTCTTCATTCACCGCGGTGATTTGTACCAACCTGGTGAAAAAAGCCGAATACATCGGTTGTCGGACTACGCGGCCAAACCGATAGGCTTGGCTGTGCTCGCCAAGAAGATGAACTTGGCTGGCAAGATCGTGCTGCACGGACTGACACATTTCAGACTGCTGGTCCTTCTGGCACTGCAACCATGGCTGCTCAAGAAAACCTACTGGATCATATGGGGAGCCGACCTGTACGCATACCAGAAGATCGGCACGAGCTGGCAGTCCCGCCTGAAGGAGATGCTCAGGCGATTCGTCATTCCGCGGATCGGTCACTTGGTGACTTATGTTAGCGGCGACGTTGCACTTGCCAGGCAGTGGTATGGAGCGAAGGGACAGCACCATGACTGCTTGTGCTATGCGAGTAACGTGTACCACCACCTTGAACTACCGACACGGAATTCAGGCAGTAACTTGCAGATCTTGGTGGGAAATTCAGCAGATCGCTCGAATAATCATGATGGCATCTTTGCTGCACTGCTTCCCCATTTGGAAACGGGATTGGAAATCCATGCACCGCTATCCTATGGCGACCAACAGTATGCCGACGAAGTAACCAAATTCGGCAGCGCGAAGTTCGGCAGCAAATTCCATGCGCTGCGGGAGTTCATGCCTTACGGCGACTACCTGAAACTTCTATCTGGCATCGATATCGCAGTTTTCAATCATGAACGCCAGCAAGGCATGGGCAACATCATTTCGCTCCTGGGGTTGGGCAAAACCGTCTATATGCGAAAGTCCACAACGTCGTGGCAGAGCCTGACGAACCTGGGATTGACGGTGGGAAACATCGAAGACTTCAAACCAGCACCCCTGTCATCGGAGCTCGCTGAGCGGAACCGTCAAATCATCCGAGAGCAATTCAGTGAAACCAAGCTCGTGAATCAATGGCGCAGCATTCTGGAGACACACTGATGGCGTATTACACCGAAACGCAATTGCAGGCCTTTGGCTTTCGCCACTTGGGCCAAGATGTCAAGATCAGCGACAAGGCGTCCATCTACAACGCAGACCAGATCGAAATCGGAGATCACTCCCGCATCGACGACTTCTGCGTCCTTTCGGGTCGCATCCGCATCGGCCGATACAACCACGTCACCCCGATGTGCCTGGTGGCCGGTGGTGTACCGGGTGTCTTCATGGACGACTTCTGTACTTTGGCCTATGGAGTCAAGGTATTTTCCCAGACGGATGACTACAGCGGCGCGACGATGACGAACTCGCTCATCCCACGCAAGTACAAGAACGAACAATTCGCGGCCGTCACCCTCAGGCGCCAGACCATCGTCGGCGCAGGAGCCATCGTCATGCCGGGGGTCGAAGTTGCAGAAGGTTGCGCCATCGGCGCGATGGCATTGGTAACAAAGTCCACCCTGCCCTGGGGCATTTACGCCGGCGTGCCAGCCCGGCGCACGAAAGACCGACTGAAGGGCCTGCTCGATCTTGAGCAGGCCTTCTTGAAAGAGGAAGCATCACGATGATCCCGTTCAACAGGCCGCCCTACACGGGGCAGGAAGATCAATACGTTCAAGCTGCCATGCGCAGCGCGAAGATGTCCGGCGACGGTGCGTTCACCGAACGCAGTCATCATTGGTTTCGTGAACAGTTGAAGTGCGACTCCGCGTTGCTGACGCCATCGGGCACGCAAGCGCTGGAAATGGCGGCGATCCTGCTCGACCTTGAGCCTGGCGATGAAGTCATCATGCCGAGCTACACCTTTGTCAGCACCGCCAATGCTTTCGCACTGCGTGGCGCGCAGATCGTGTTTGTCGACATCCGGCCAGACACGATGAACATCGACGAGAACCTGATCGAAGCAGCCATCACGGCGAAGACTCGTGCGATCGTCGTGGTGCATTACGCCGGTGTGTCCTGCGAAATGGATCCGATCCTGGCCTTGGCAGAAAGACATGGCCTGAAGGTCATCGAGGATGCGGCTCAAGGCATGATGTCCACCTACAAGGGCCGGCGACTTGGCGCCATCGGCCACCTGGGGGCCTACAGTTTCCACGAGACAAAGAACTACACCAGTGGTGGCGAGGGCGGGCTACTCATTGTGAACGATCCGCGCTATGCCCAGCGCGCGGAAATCATCCGGGAGAAAGGCACCAACCGCAGTTTGTTCTTCCGAGGCATGGTCGACAAATACAGTTGGGTCGACATCGGCAGCAGTTACCTTCCATCTGAACTGCAGGCCGCCTACTTGTGGGGTCAACTGACGATGGCTGACGAAATCAATCGTGACCGCCTCGCCACCTGGAACGCCTATCACGCCGCATTTGCAGATCTTGAGACAAGCGGCCTGGTCGTGCGCCCTCATGTACCGGAACACTGCAAACACAACGGTCACATGTATCAATTGAAGGCGAAGAACCTCGCGGAGAGGACTGCCCTGCTCAAGCATCTGAAGGACGCAGACATCCTCGCTGTCTTCCATTACGTACCGCTGCACTCTGCCACTGCAGGCCGGAAATACAGCCGTTTTCACGGTGAAGACCGATACACCACGGCCGAGAGCGAGCGGCTGATTCGGCTTCCCTTCTGGTACTCGATGTCGCCGGAGATTCGACAGAAGGTCATCGATACCGTGCACAGTTTCTACTCTTGAACGCGCGAAAGATTGCAGCCTTCGCCGTCGGGCCGATCGGCTCCGCGGCGCTCGGTCTGCTCATCGTTCCGTTCACCGCCTGGTACTTCCCTGCAGAAGACGTGGGCCGGATCGCCATGCTCCAAGTGGCGATCAGTTTCTGCCTGCTGCTGTTCAGCCTGGGTTTGGACCAGGCCTACGTGCGGGAATTCCATGAGAGCGCGGACAAGGCTGCCCTCCTGAAGCGCTGTGTCTGGCCTGGCCTGAGCCTGCTGACACTCAGCCTCCTGACTCTGTTGGCATGGCCGTCTGCGCTGTCGAAACTCCTGTTTGATCTTGAGAGCGCGACCGCTAGTGCGATTGTGGCGGCGTGCCTAGTCTGTGCTTTCCTAGGGCGGTTTATCGCGCTCGTTGTACGGATGGAGGAGCGAGGCCTTATTTTTTCGTTTAGCCAAATTCTTCCAAAGCTTTCTGTCCTAGCTTGTTTGACGTTCTTTGTCATCGGCTCCACCCAACGTCAACTAACTCAACTCCTCATCGCGAATGCGATATCGCTACTGTCTGTTGTAGTCGTGATTGGCTGGATGACCCGCAAATCTTGGATGAGTGCGACTATATGTGACACACCATCAAGAGTCATACCCCTGCGCCAATTACTTCATTTCGGCTCCCCACTTATTTTAAGCGGAGTTGCATTTTGGGGAATGATTTCGTTGGATCGTATATTCCTTAAAGAACTGTCAACCTTTGAATCACTTGCCAGTTACTCAATAGCCGCCAGCTTTGCTGGTATTGCTGTGATCATTCAGAGCATTTTCTCGACGATCTGGGCTCCGATGATCTACAAAAAGAGTTCGGATGGAGTGGACCCAATTCTTATCGAGAAAATGGTCAGCACAATCCTTTCAGTGGTTGTCGTAATATTCGCGACATCAGGGCTACTCTCTTGGATTATTAAAACAATACTTCCACCACAATATATCGACGTTCAGTTTATTTTAGTGGCCTGCCTCGGATACCCACTTCTTTACACATTGAGCGAAGCCAGCGGAATTGGGCTTGGTATCACCCGCAGAAGCCGAGAAACAATGATCGCCGCAGTCGCAGCGCTAGTAGTAAACGGCATCGCAAATTTTCTACTTATTCCAAATTTTGGCGCACAAGGTGCGGCAAGCGCAACCGCCATTTCATTCCTAGCTCTATTGATATTAAGGACAGAAATGGCAAAACGAGCATGGATCAATTTCAACACCACCACACTTTACCTAATGTCTAGCACTTGCACGGCGCTATCCGTCGCAACGGCTCTGTACGGGAAACAACTTGAAGCACCCCTGCAGATCTGCTGGATAGTAATGCTAGCCATGGGAATTAATCAACTAAGAAAAAAACTTCCGCGCTTTTCAAAAAGCGTCAACCGATAAATTAGTAGTATCGCATGAGCTTGATTGTCTTTTTGACGCTCTTCGCAGCATCATGCTTGCTTGGCTATCAAGCGGCCGCTCATCCGCGTCTGTCGACTATCAGAGCATTTGCTTGGGGTGCGGCGATTTTGCCCTTATCAAGCATTTTCGTTGCCCATTATTATCGAGCCGGAGTTACCGCTACTGATGGTTTACTGCTTGGGTTCGCAGCTCACTTGTTACTGAGTCCTGACCAGCGCGTCCGCTTCAAAATTGGCTTCCTTTTGCTCCTCACGCTATCGGCGGCTCTTATCGTTTTCATAATCGCGATGGCGCCGAATAAATTTGGCGCACACATGCCGAGCTTGCTGCGAGATACGAAAGTACTTCTATATGTACCTGCCTTCTACTTACTACATCGCGCAAGCAGGAGCACGCCAACGAGCGGCAAGGAATTTATTGAGCCGACCGAAATAATTAGAACTATCGCACCAGCCTTTTTTACTGCGGCAATCAAGTGCATAATTCTGCAAAAATTAAATCAATCAGGCGCACTCGCTAGCTTTAGCGGCATCAGTGACGAATTTTACGCAAACGATCCAGAAATGACAGAGAGATACTCAGACTTCTCTCTCCCATTTATGTTTGCAACTATGCTTCTCTTCGCGACAAGACCGTTCAGATTCATAAAAATAAACACGTCGCTTTGGATAATTTTCATTTCATTCGTTGTCGTCAGTTACGCATCTGGAAACCGAACTTTTCTTATTGCCGGACTACTCTTAATAATCTACATCGCTTTTCGATCCAATGTTTTAGTCGGCACTTTGATCACAGCCATATTGGGCACAGGACTTGCCGCGCTCATATTTGCACTACAAGAACTAGCCAGTCGCATCGTCGCTCTCGCATCAGCGGAACTCATACTTCAGGCCCTAACGACCCGATATGAACCATTCTTTAACTGGCTAAACACAGGACCAGGTTGGCTTGGGATATTTTTTGGATCCGGACTTGGAAGCGCTTTCCATATACCATGGTTTGAGTACAGAGAGGGAATTGACCCACTCTCACCATTTATTGACAATTTCTTTCTTACAGTCATCTACAAGTATGGAATTGCCGGCTTAGCACTAACCCTTTACTCGTTACGCTACGCCCTTGATCAAGAACAGTTCAGCAGACATGGCCGATTAATAACACTACTCGCATTGGCACTTTGCGCCCTAACCATGTCAATCGTTTATCAATCATATTTTGCCGTCATTATATTTTGGCTGACCTCCGCCTCCGGCATGGTAAAAAAACAGGAGTCGCAGCATGATTAAAATCGTTCACATTCTCTACCAATCAGTTCCAGACGTCTCCGGCTCCAGTACCCGCAGCAAGAGCATCGTCGATGCTCAACTCGGGTCCGGGGAAATGATTCCGGTGATCGTGACTTCCCCGCTTCAGGCAGGCCAGGGATCAGATTCGATCGACGTGATCGACGGAATCAAGTATTACCGTACCTACGCAGGCAACGCCGATTTCGCAATCAATCGCAAGAAGAGCCTGCTCGTCAAGGCGAAGAAGGCGCTCTCGTTCGTCGGCTTCTATCGCACCGTGTGTCGCGTCATCGAGGAGGAGCGCCCCCAGGTTGTCCATGCACACGCCATCTTCGCGTGTGGCTTGGTCGGACTGCTGGCAGCGCGTCGGTACGGACTGCCGTTCGTGTACGAGATGCGCAGCGACTGGCACCTCGACGAAAATTTCGATTCGGGCACGTTCTTCCAGAAACTGTTCGGGGGCATTGAGCGCTTCCTAGCCCGCCGGGCCGATGCGCTGGCCGTCATCAGCCAAGGCCTGATGGAGAAGTACGGACCGTTGAATCCGCGCCCGATTCTTGTGCCCAATGGCGTGCATCAGAACATGGTGCGTCCGTTGGAACCCGTGGGCGCGCTGACAGCCACAGCAGGGGGCGGCTCGAACCCCACATTCGGATTCATCGGCTCGCTGATCCCCCTGGAGGGCTTGGCGTTCGTTGTCGACGCGCTGGCCAGGCTCCGAACCGAACGTGGCATTGATGCCCGCATGATCATTGCCGGCCGAGGGGAGGAGCAGGCAAAGCTCGAAGTGCTTGCGCGTGAGCGGGGCGTCACGGACCTGATCGAGTTCACCGGGGCCGTACCGTTCGCTCAGGTGAGCGGCATCTACGACCGGCTGGACGTCATCATCAACTTCCGACGAGACGAACCGATTGCACACTCGGTCACGCCACTCAAGCCACTGGAGGCGATGGCGCAGCGCAAGCTGGTGGTCGTAAGTTCGGTGCGTGGCATGCAGGAACTGGTGACCGGCGGCCGCACGGGCCTCGTGGTACCCGCAGAGGACGTGAACGCCCTCATGGACACCATCGAATTGGTCCATCGTGACTTCAGCCGATTCCAGCCGGTCATCGACGCCGGATACGCGCACGTCACGCAGACCCGGACCTGGCCCTCTCTGGTCGGCAAGTACACGCAACTCTATCGCCAGCTATGCAGCCACTGAACATCTTCGGCTACAGAGTCTGGCCGTTCGATTCGCGCGGTGCGCTGGCACGGCAGGTGGTGAACCAGCCCGGTGTTTACGTCTCCCTCGGTGCCGAGGCGTTGATGCGGCAGGACCCGGCGTTCATGGCGTGTGTGAACAGCAGCATCGGATACGCAGACGGTATCGGCACCGTGATCGCGGCCAGGTGGTTGTGCAGAACCCGTCTTCACAAGATCCCGGGGTGCGAACTCTGGTTGGACGTGCTGGCAACCGCGCCACCGAGCCGTCTCGCGGTCTGGGGTGGCTCTCCCGAGGTCAACGCGATGACACGCACGCAGCTGGCGGCGCAGTACCCTCAGCATCAGTTGGTGTTCTGCGAGAACGGCTACACCCGAGATGACGATGCGTCGATCGACGCAATCGTGGCTCGCCAGCCGGAGATCGTCGTACTGGCCCTGGGTCAACCGCGGCAAGAGTTGATCGGCTCACGAATCTTTGAGCGCTGCCCGGCAAGCCGTGTGCTACCGGTGGGTGGATCACTGGATGTCTATACCGGCAAGGTAAAACGAGCACCGGATTGGCTCGTTCGGCTTCACCTCGAATGGGCTTACCGATTGTGGCTGGAGCCGTCAAGAATCCGTCGTCAACTCGTGCTACCGAAGTTTCTCCTGCGCGTGGTCAGGGCCACCTTGGCGCGCGCATTGGGGGGCTCGCAGTTGTAGTGGTCTTAGCCGACAGCAACTCACCGATGGTCTCGCGTCCCCCCGGACCCCGGTGGAACCGCCCAGCGGGATTCATCAACGGAAACGGGGCGGGTGATTCACCCTCCCAGCGATTGACCCGTCGAGACATTGCTGCGCTGTTCGTCGGAGGATGTGCACTCATGGCCGGCGCCAGCGTGCTTTCCGCACCTGCTGGTGGACGGTCAGGCCGCCTGGAAGATTGGGGCATCGGGGAGGACGCAGGACAGTCCATACAGGCGATGTTGGCAGCGGGCTACACCGACATCACCTGTGACACAAACTGCACGATCGTCACGCCGGTGCGCGTGGAAACAGACGGTGTAACCCTGCGCCTGCGTTGCAAGGTAACTTGGCGCGGGCAGCAACCACGCGGGGTGACAGCGGAACGTCTCACCGGCGTGATCACGGTCAATGGATCCCTGTCGGGCATCGAACTCACCCTGCCACTCGCTGCGGCGATATCCGACGGTGGCGAAACGGTGCAACTCAGTGATGTCTCGGCCTTCTCGGTGGGCGACCATTGGCGGGTCCGGCCTGAGCGCAGCGAATGGGGTCCCTTGTCATATCTATTGCAGGTCACAGCGGTGGACCTATTGGCACGGACAGTCACTTTTGACTATCGGTCGGCTTGGCCTGTAGCGGCAGGCACGCCCTACGTTTTTCAGCAGGTCATACCAGTCCGAAATACCTCGATTTTTATCCAAGAGTTGGAATACGCCACCCTGGAGACACGAACGTCAGGCGTAGCCGGCATCGGCGAGCAGTACTCGATCGGCGGCTCGGCGGTGATCGGCAAGGCCCGTAACACGAAGCAACCCGCAGTCATGAAACGCTGGTGTGTCGGCGGCACGTCGTCCATGCGCGATCTCATCAAGCCTCAGGACGTTGTTACCGGTGGAATGGGCTACGGCATCCAGCTCATCCACTGTCGGCACGAGCGGTCAACCGACACCCGTGCGACCGCGGCACGACACGTGATCGACTGGTCCGGCTGCGCGCACTGCAGCGCAGACGGGATGTACGACACCGGCCCGCTCACCGGCATCGCGAGCTTCTCCTGCCACCAGAGTTTCGACCATGACAACGTCCTGACGAATTTCGATGGCTGGCTGAGTTGGGCGAACGACCCAGTGTTTGGGCAGGCAATGAAACGAATGGCTGCTCGCAATGGCATCGCCCGCGGCCAGCTAGGCACGTTCAATACTTCGCCGGACTGTACGTTCGAGGACATCCAAGTCGTAGGCGACGTCGTCTTGAACATCGATGGGCTCACCCTTAGACGAGTCGTGGAAAGCGGAGGATCCAGTCGGTTCTCGCAATCGTCGGCACTGTCCGCTCGAAAAACCGCCGAGGTGCACGATTGCACCTTGTCACCGTGGCTGAACGGAGATTGGGTGGGCGCCTCAGTGACCACACCCATCCTGTTCCGCGGCGGGCGCATTGGACCCATGAACGAAGCCGTTCTGCGCGGTACTCGGATTGAATCGGTCGGCACCGTGTGGCACGCCAGAGCAACTCCAGGCCAGCCAGCATGGGTGTACACGCCCGAGGTATCGCTGAACGGCACTTTTGAATACACGCCGTGGCGAATCGTCGGAACGGCCAGCAGGTTCACTGCGTCAGGACGTGTAACGAACTACAGCGACTCTGAGAACGGATTCGTGGATTCTCGGATTTCGAGCGGCTGGAACGAAATCCGCCTGTCAGCAATGCAGTTCAGCGGCAGAGATGCCCGCGCCCGCTACATCCGCTGGTCAGGCGCAGGCGGTACCCTGAAGCTCACGGTCGAAGGAAGCACCGCCTCAGCCGGTCGGATCGACATCAATGACGCGATCGGCCACGATGGCGCGGTGCGCTTCAGCAACTGCAGCCATGTCGGAACAGCTATCTCGCGGCCGCCAGCCAGTCCGCTTGTGAGTTACTACAACGAACTGAACCGCTGAACTGAACCCGTCGAACGGGCGCCCGCAGGGCGCCACGTATCAACCGGCCTCGATACATCAATCGGAGTGAATCACTCCTGAACAATGAAAGACGCGTTGCTCAAGGTCGGGATGCCTGAAACCTCAGCAAACTTGACACCCACACCCGAGCCAAATCCGTCTGCATCGTAATAAAGGCTACCCGTGTTCAGATCGTAATACACGCCGGCAGCTTGTGCGGCACTCGTACTCTCGACAAAACCCGCACCAGCGTAGAACGATGACGAGTTCAAGGTGCCCGCCGCACCAAGCGCCGAAAATATGTCATTGTCCAGCGCAATCCGATCGCCTGCGGAGAAATCAGAAATGGTGTCGACGTTGGATGCAGCGTTCAGGGTTCCGTTGAACACAAATAGGTCCGAACCCACGCCACCATTCAGCACATCGTTACCTGCCGCACCATTGAGGGTGTCGTTACCCAGGCCACCGGTCAGATTGTTCGCGCCCGCATTGCCCGCCAGCAGGTTCGCCGAGTCATTGCCCGTCCCGCTCAACCCAGCCGAGCCGGTCAGCACCAGAGACTCGACTTCCGAACTCAGCGTGTAGCTGACGTTCGAATACACCGTGTCGGTGCCTTGGCCTGCGACTTCCGTGACCACATCCCCGGCTGCATCAACGTAGTAGACGTCGTCACCCAGCCCGCCCACCATGGTGTCGTTGCCCGCCCCACCGCCCAGGGTGTCGTTGCCAGCATCGCCCACCAGACGGTTCGCGCCAGCGTTGCCGATCACACGGTTGGCCAGCGCGTTGCCCGTGGCGTTGATCGCTGCACTGCCCGTCAGCGTGATGTTCTCGACGTTGGCAAGCCCTGCCAGTGAGTACGTGATGCTCGCCTGAACGGTATCCGTTCCGGCACCCGCCCCCTCGGTGATCACGTCTCCCGCGTTGTCGACCACATAGGTGTCATCGCCTTGCCCACCAGCCAGGCTATCGGTACCTGCCCCCCCGTTGAGCGTGTCGTTACCCAGGCCACCGGTCAGATTGTTCGCGCCCGCATTGCCCGCCAGCAGGTTCGCCGAGTCATTGCCCGTCCCGCTCAACCCAGCCGAGCCGGTCAGCACCAGAGACTCGACTTCCGAACTCAGCGTGTAGCTGACGTTCGAATACACCGTGTCGGTGCCTTGGCCTGCGACTTCCGTGACCACATCCCCGGCTGCATCAACGTAGTAGACGTCGTCACCCAGCCCGCCCACCATGGTGTCGTTGCCCGCCCCACCGCCCAGGGTGTCGTTGCCAGCATCGCCCACCAGACGGTTCGCGCCAGCGTTGCCGATCACACGGTTGGCCAGCGCGTTGCCCGTGGCGTTGATCGCTGCACTGCCCGTCAGCGTGATGTTCTCGACGTTGGCAAGCCCTGCCAGTGAGTACGTGATGCTCGCCTGAACGGTATCCGTTCCGGCGCCCGCCCCCTCGGTGATCACGTCTCCCGCGTTGTCGACCACATAGGTGTCATCGCCTTGCCCACCAGCCAGGCTATCGGTACCTGCCCCCCCGTTGAGCGTGTCGTTACCCAGGCCACCGGTCAGATTGTTCGCGCCCGCATTGCCCGCCAGCAGGTTCGCCGAGTCATTGCCCGTCCCGCTCAACCCAGCCGAGCCGGTCAGCACCAGAGACTCGACTTCCGAACTCAGCGTGTAGCTGACGTTCGAATACACCGTGTCGGTGCCTTGGCCTGCGACTTCCGTGACCACATCCCCGGCTGCATCAACGTAGTAGACGTCGTCACCCAGCCCGCCCACCATGGTGTCGTTGCCCGCCCCACCGCCCAGGGTGTCGTTGCCAGCATCGCCCACCAGACGGTTCGCGCCAGCGTTGCCGATCACACGGTTGGCCAGCGCGTTGCCCGTGGCGTTGATCGCTGCACTGCCCGTCAGCGTGATGTTCTCGACGTTGGCAAGCCCTGCCAGTGAGTACGTGATGCTCGCCTGAACGGTATCCGTTCCGGCACCCGCCCCCTCGGTGATCACGTCTCCCGCGTTGTCGACCACATAGGTGTCATCGCCTTGCCCACCAGCCAGGCTATCGGTACCTGCCCCCCCGTTGAGCGTGTCGTTACCCAGGCCACCGGTCAGATTGTTCGCGCCCGCATTGCCCGCCAGCAGGTTCGCCGAGTCATTGCCCGTCCCGCTCAACCCAGCCGAGCCGGTCAGCACCAGAGACTCGACTTCCGAACTCAGCGTGTAGCTGACGTTCGAATACACAGTGTCGGTGCCTTGGCCTGCGACTTCCGTGACCACATCCCCGGCTGCATCAACGTAGTAGACGTCGTCACCCAGCCCGCCCACCATGGTGTCGTTGCCCGCCCCACCGCCCAGGGTGTCGTTGCCAGCATCGCCCACCAGACGGTTCGCGCCAGCGTTGCCGATCACACGGTTGGCCAGCGCGTTGCCCGTGGCGTTGATCGCTGCACTGCCCGTCAGCGTGATGTTCTCGACGTTGGCAAGCCCTGCCAGTGAGTACGTGATGCTCGCCTGAACGGTATCCGTTCCGGCGCCCGCCCCCTCGGTGATCACGTCTCCCGCGTTGTCGACCACATAGGTGTCATCGCCTTGCCCACCAGCCAGGCTATCGGCTCCCACACCCCCATCCATCACATTGTTGCCCGTGTTCCCGGTCAACGTATTCGCCAACCCGTCGCCCGTCGCATTGACGTTGTCCGCCCCCGTCAACGTGATGCCCTCGACATTCGCCACCGCCAACGTCAGGCTCACGGCGCTCAGGATCGTGTCGTTACCTTCGTTCAGCCCCTCCACGATCACGTCGCCGCTGTCGTAGGTGTACGTGTCGTCCCCCGCGCCACCCAGCAGGCTGTCGGTGCCCGTGCCACCCGTCAGGCTGTCATTGCCCGCACCCCCGTAGATCGTGTCGTTGCCACCCGCGCCGTTCAGGGTGTTGTTGCCGGTATTGCCGGTCAACGTGTTGGCCTCGGCACTGCCGGTGCCGCTGATGTTGGCCACCCCGCCGAGCACCAGGTTCTCGATGGTGGACGAGAGGGTGTAGTTGGACAGGTAACTGATGATGGTGTCGTTGCCGCTGGCCGCTTCTTCGGTGATCTGGCCGCCGCTTTCTTCGGCGATGTAGGTGTCGTTGCCGGCGCCGCCCTTCATGGTGTCGTCGAGTGCTCGGCCGTCGAGCACGTCGTCACCGGCGCCGCCGGTCAGGCTGTCGTTGTAGCCCGTGCCGCCCAGGATGTTGCCGGTGGCACCCGCATTGGCGTTGATCAGCACCGGCGCCAGCACGGTGGGCGGCGTGAGCGATTCGTTGTCGAGGATCACGCCCTGCGCCGTGAGCACACCACTGACCAGGCCGCTCATGCCGCTGAGGCCGAGGCTGAAGGTGCGGGTCCCGTCGATGACGGCGTTGTCGGCCACCAGCACGCGCACGGTCTTCGATGTTTCACCGGGGGCGAACACCAGGGTGCCGGTGACGCTCTCGTAATCGACGCCGTCCAGCGCGGTGCCGTCGCCGGTGTTGTAGTTGACGCGGGCCTCGGCGCTGCCGGGTGCGCTCAGGGTGACGAGAAAGTCGACGTAGCCCTGGTTTTCCACCATCGTGCCGCCCTGCACGCTGACCACCGGGGTGGGCACGGCGGCGGCGTCGTTGTACTGGATGACGACGTGGGCACGCGGGTCGGTGATGACGGCATTGACGGCGCCGGTCAACGCCAGGGCGAACACCTCGCGGCCTTCGGCGAGGGCGTCGTTGTTGATCAGCACGTCGACGCTGGCGACGGTCTGGCCGGCCGGGATGGTGATGCTGTCGCTGTCGGTGACGTAGTCGCCCTCGGTGTCCAGAAGGCCGGGCGCTGCTGTGGCTGCCTGGGTCTGGTAGTGGACGGTGACGTCGACGTCGGAGGGCTTGTCGAGCGTGATGTAGACCGTGGCGATGCCGTCGGTTTCATCGACCACCACATCGCCTGCGCTCACGTTGGGCACGCCGGCAGGCATGTCGTTGTCGACGATCAGCCCCGTGACGGTGCCGCGGGTGAGCACCGCGCCCGGCGTGGTGGTGGAGAGTTGGAGCAGGATGCCTTCGATGGTTTCAAGCGTGGCATCGTCCGTGATCGGCACGCTGATCGTCGCACTCGTATCGCCGACCGGGATCGTGACGATGCCCGTCACGTGGTCGAAGTCGGTGGCGTCGAGCGCGGTGCCGTCGGTGGTCGAGAAATTGACGTCGATCGCAGTGGTGGCGGCATCGCCACTCAGCCGGAGGGTGAAGACCGCTTGCGAGTCACCTTCGCTGTAAACGATGTCGTCGACGCTGATGTACGTGGCCATGCTGGTGGTGTCCCTATGCGCAATAAAACGCCCGCATCGCGCGGGCTTGTCTGATGGATGTTTCACCCGCCACTAGACCGCAGCGAACAGGGCACAACAATCCCGTGGTTCGGGCGTTTGCAGTGCGTGGTGGGTGAACCGGGCAATGCTCACTGCGCCGGGCGTGCGCGTGTTGTCGGCGCATCACGGCCAGGGAAGAGCCTTCATGTTCTGTTCAGCCCATCGGATGGCGCGCCCCGATGCCCCCGAGCCTGACGCGCTTGTCTTGGCACACTGGTTGATGCAGACTGATGCGCATGTTGATGCACCAGACGATCCATGCGGACCACACTCACGATTGATGACGAACTCTTTGCCAAGGCTGTTTCGCTGGCAGCGCCCGGGATCGAGAAGTCCGAGTTGCTGAAGGAGTGCGTCAAGGCCTTCATCCAGCAGCAGACCGCTCGGCGCCTGGCAGCCCTGGGTGGCCAGGCCCCGGACATCGACCTTGCTCCGCGCCGGCGCGACGAAACACCGACCTCATGAACGTGCTCGTCGACACCTCCGTATGGGTCGGGCACTTCAAGCAGCGCAACGAGCGGCTCGTGGCGCTGCTTGAAGCAGGCCTGGTCGTGTGCCACCCGTACGTCGTGGTGGAAATCGCTTGCGGGACACCCCCTGGCTGGCAATCCATCATCGAGATGCTGGCTGAGCTTGAAAGCGTGCCGGTCGCGGCGCCCGACGAACTGCGGGCCCTGATTGAGCGCCGAGCGCTCTTCGGCCGCGGGTGTGGTTTCGTCGACGTCAGCCTGCTGGCCTCCGCACTGCTCAAGGACCAGACCCGGATCTGGACCTTGGACAAACGGCTTGAGGCGGTGGCCGCCGAGTTGGATCGGGCCTACCGTCCAGCGCTGCAGTCCTGAGCTCGATCGCCTCCTTCCGGCGATGGAACGTTCGCTCAGCGCTGGAACCTGAAATCCTGCGTGACACGCTGCAGCAGCGCCAGCCACTGGGCACAGCCGGCGTCGACGCTGTATCGCGCAGCCACGTGGGCCGGCCCGGCTTGGCGCAGGGCGGTGAACGCGGCGGACTGGTCGACCGCTGCGAGCAGGTGCTGCGTCAGCGCAGCGACGTCGAAGAAATCGACCAGCAGGCCCTGGCGGCCGTGCTGGATGACCTCGCGCACCGGCGCGGTGTCGGAAGCGATCACCAGGCAGCCGCTGGCCAGCGCTTCGAGCAGCGACCACGACAGCACGAACGGCACCGTGAGGTAGACATGCGCGGCCGACACCTGCAGCGCCTGCAGGTAACGCGCGTGCGGCAAGGTGCCGAGAAAGTGCGTGCGGCTGGCGTCGAGCGGCAGTTCGCGCAGCAGCTTCTCGCGCCAGTTGGGCGCGTCGGCGGGCGGGTTGCCGTAGCTGACGCCGTCGGCACCGATGATCAGCGCCTGCACGTCGGGGCGCTGGGCCTGCAGTTGCGCCAGCGCCTGCATGAACTGCGGGAAGCCGCGATAGGGCTCGAGGTTGCGCGCCACATAAGTCACCACCGGGTCACCGGCGCGCAGCACGCGGCCGTCGGGCAGCTCGAAGGTGGCGAGCGGGTCGGGGCGTGCCGCGCGGGTGTCGACACCTTCGTGGATCACCTCGATGCGCGGCTGGTAGGCCAGCGGGTGCACCGATTTCTGCCAGTGGGTGGGCGAGACGGCAACGTCGCAGTTCTCGAGGTTGAGCAGGTGCAAGGCGTTGCGGGTGCGCAGCCGGGCGCGCTGATCGAGCGTGAGCGGGAAAGCCGGGTCGAAGCCGACGTCCGCACCCTCGGTGTGGTAGTAGAACTCGCAGAAATGGATCAGCCGGGCGGCGGGATAGGCCTCGCGCACGTAGAGCGTCTCGCCCCAGCTGGGGTGGGCGATCACGACGTCGGGCACGAAGCCTTGCTGGCGCAGCTGCAGCAGGGTTTCGAGCACCGCCTGGCCGGCGAGCACCGCGGACTCCATGCCGATCAGATAGGGATGGGTCGCCGGGCCGGGCGCGCGCTTGGGCCGGTAGCGCACGTAGGTGGTGTTCGGCAGCGGCGCGCCGTCACGTTGGCCGATGCAGACCAGCTGGTGGCCGCCCTGGCGTGCCAGATGATCGACCAGATGGCGAAACTGCCCCGGGAAATTCTGGTGGATGAAGAGCGCCTTCAAGGCTGTGTGACTCCGGCTGGAAAATCAGCGCGCATTGTCCGCGCCGCGATAGCATCCCGAATCACGCGATACCGAACATTCGCCGGAGATTGCAGATGGGACATGCGCAAGTGGCCAGCCGATTCGATCTGGCCGGTTTCCTGGCCTGGGAGGCCGAGCAGCACGATCGCCACGAATGGGTCGACGGTGAGGTGTTCGCCATGACCGGGGCGCGCGATGCGCACAACCGGATCGCCGGCAATCTGTATGTGGCACTGAGAAATTCGTTGCGCGGCACGCCATGCCGCACTTTCATGTCCGACATGAAGGTGTACATCGAAACCGCCGACGCCGTGGTCTACCCCGACGTGTTCGTCACCTGCGACCCACGTGACCGCAGCACCGAAGCGGATCTCGCCAAGCGTCATCCGACACTGGTGGTCGAAGTGATCAGCAACAGCACCGGCGCTTACGACCGCGGGCGCAAGTTCGAGTTGTATCGCAGCCTGGCGAGCTTGCAGGAAGTGCTGTTTGTCGAGCAGGACCGCATGCAGGTGGACCTGTTCCGCCGCAACGACGATGGCCACTGGGTGCTGTATCCGGCTGGCGAGGCAGACGCGATCGAATTGACCAGCCTGGGCCAGACCCTGAGCGTGGCCAGCATCTACGAAGACGTGCTGCCGGCCGCCGAAGAGCCGCCGGCCTGAAGCGCGTCGAAGGCGGGCACTACGCCCGCCCGATTCACTCGTGGTGATCGAAGGCCTGGAAACCGGCCATCTTGACCAGGCTGTCCTTGCGCGCGCTGGTGTAGTCGGCCTCGATCATTTCCTTGACGAGTTCGTCGAAGGTGGTGCGCGGCGTCCAGCCGAGCTTGACCTTGGCCTTGGTCGGGTCGCCGAGCAAGGTCTCGACTTCGGTCGGGCGGTAGTAGCGCGGGTCGACCTTGACGACCACATCGCCCACCTTGCACTTGGCCTGCTTGCCGGTGACGGCCGACACGTAGCCGAACTCCTGCTCGCCCTCGCCTTCGAAGGCGATCGTGATGCCTAGTTCGGCAGCCGCCTTCTCGACGAACTGGCGCACGCTGTACTGCACGCCGGTGGCGATGACGAAGTCTTCGGCGCTCTGCTGTTGCAGCATCAGCCACTGCATCTCGACGTAATCGCGCGCATGGCCCCAGTCGCGCAGCGCGCTCATGTTGCCCAGGTACAGGCAGTCCTGCAGGCCCAGCGCGATGCGGGCGACCGCACGCGTGATCTTGCGGGTGACGAAGGTCTCGCCGCGGATCGGGCTTTCGTGGTTGAACAGCACGCCGTTGCAGGCATAGATGCCGTAGGCCTCGCGGTAGTTGACCGTGATCCAGTAGGCGTACATCTTGGCCACCGCGTAGGGGCTGCGCGGGTAGAAGGGGGTGGTTTCCTTCTGCGGGGTTTCCTGCACCAGGCCGTAGAGCTCGCTGGTGGACGCCTGGTAGAAACGGGTCTTCTTTTCCAGGCCGCAGATGCGGATGGCTTCGAGCAGGCGCAGCGCGCCGATGCCGTCGGCGTTGGCGGTGTATTCGGGCTCCTCGAACGAGACGGCGACGTGGCTCTGGGCGGCCAGGTTGTAGATCTCGTCGGGCTGCACCAGCTGGACGATGCGCACCAGGCTGGTCGAGTCGGTCAGGTCACCGTAGTGCAGCGTGAAATTGCGCTGCTCGACGTGCGGATCCTGGTACAGATGATCGATGCGGTCGGTGTTGAACAGGCTGCTGCGGCGCTTGATGCCGTGCACCTGGTAGCCCTTTTTGAGCAGGAACTCGGCGAGGTAGGCGCCGTCTTGGCCAGTGACGCCGGTGATGAGGGCGACTTTTTGAGGGGTGGTCATGGTGTGCTTCTCAGGCTGCGGTCAACAAGCCGGCGAGTTCAGGGTAGAGATGAAATTGCTGATCCAAGCTCAGCAAGCGACAGTGGGTTTCGAGCGCGGTGGCAATGATGAATCGATCGGCAGGGTCACGGTGGACATCGGTCAAGGCGGCGGACCTGACTGCGATACCGGGGTGAGATCAAGCGTGCGTATGTCTGATCCGACGGTGGCTTCACGGAGCCAATCCTGAATGTCCAGCGGAAGACTGAGTCGTCCTCTCTTTTGCAGGTAGGCAATCTCCCAATGCGAAATCGCACTCACGCAAACGTCGTCCTCGAGGTCGATCAGATCGGACAAGGCCCGTGGCAAAGGCTGATCCCCCGGCACGAGCCAACGCACCCAGACATGGGTGTCGAGCAAGATCATTGGAGGGCATCCCAGGCGTCGTCGGATACCACGGGGATGAGCAGGTCGCCCGAAACGCGGGTGCCTTGAAGCCGCTCCGAAGGCTTGCGTCGCTGTAGCTGTGGCCGGTCAGTCTGGCTGACGGGCAGGATGATCACCTCGCATTCACCATGCGACAGGGCTTCTGGCAGATCAATGACCAACTGCCGCTTGACAGGCGTGAGGATCAGACGCAGTGCTTCCATGTGAGCTTTCAAGTGTGAAACGGCGCGGCCTCGTAGGCGAGACGGATTCCATCACGAAGGCCGGTCCTGGCTTGCCAGCCCAGCCCCTTGAGCCGGCTCACATCCAGCAGCTTGCGCGGCGTGCCGTCGGGCTTGCTGGCGTCAAAGACGATGCGGCCCTCGAAACCGACGATCTGCATCACGGTTTCGGCGAGTTCGCGGATCGTCACGTCCTCGCCGGTGCCGATGTTGACCAGCGGGCCGTCGTAGCCGCTTTGCATCAGGTGCACGCAGGCGTCGGCCAGGTCGTCGACGTACAGGAACTCGCGTTTGGGCGTGCCGCTGCCCCAGACCACGTATTCGGCGTCACCGCGCTGCTTGGCTTCGTGCGCCTTGCGCAGCAGCGCCGGCAGCACGTGGCTGTTGGCGAGGTCGTAGTTGTCGTTGGGGCCGTAGAGGTTGGTCGGCATCGCGCTGATGTACTGCCGGCCGTACTGGCGGTTGTAGCTTTCGGCCAGCTTGATGCCGGCGATCTTGGCGATGGCGTAGGGCTCGTTGGTCTGTTCGAGCGGGCCGGTCAGCAGATAGTCCTCCTTGATCGGCTGCGGGCAGTCGCGCGGGTAGATGCAGCTGCTGCCCAGGAACATCAGGCGCTGCACGCCCGCCAGATGCGCGCCGTGGATCAGGTTGGCCTCGATCAGCAGGTTCTGGTACAGGAAGTCGGCGCGGTACAGGTTGTTGGCCTGGATGCCGCCGACCTTGGCTGCGGCGATGAAGATGTAGTCGGGCTTCTCGTCGGCCAGGAAGGCGTGCACCGCGCGCTGGTCGAGCAGGTCGAGTTCGGCGTGGGTGCGGGTGAGGATGTTGCTGTAACCCAGCGACTGGAGCCGGCGCACGATGGCCGAGCCGACCATGCCGCGGTGGCCGGTGACGTAGATCTTCAGGGTCTTGTTCATGCTGTGAGGGCTTGCTTCATGCCAGATCCGGATGCGAGGTCGAGGTGATCTTCGCAGCCTCGCGTAACGATTTTTCCGCTCGCGAAAGCTTCAGGAACAACCGTCGACGTTTCAAACACAACCGTGGACGTTCCATCAACAACCGTTTCTCGAAGCTGCACCGATCGTAGATGTTGCAAATTCGACCACCGACGCGATGTGAACCGACACTGGAAGCGGTTTTTCCGATCGGAGAAGAACCGGAACCGACTCTGGACGCTGCGAAACCGATCGGTGGACGCCCGTTTTTCGACAGGGGACGCAGCTTGAACGATAGATTTGGCAACGAAAACGATCGTGGAAACAATGCCAACGATCGTGGAAACAACGCCAAGGATCGGGAAAGCCGCAGAAACGATCGTGGAAGCAACGTCGACGATCAGCAATGCGGCGGAACCGATCGACATGAGAAGCTCTTCGACACGCCGAAGAGCCTGACCCGTGTCATTGCCGGCCGTAGGTGTCCTCGAACCGCACGATGTCGTCTTCACCCAGGTAGCTGCCCGACTGCACCTCGATGATCTCGAGCGGCATCTTGCCGGGGTTGGCCAGGCGGTGGGTCTGGCCCAGCGGGATGTAGGTGGACTGGTTCTCGCTCAGGATCATGACCTTGTCGCCGTTGGTGATCTCGGCGGTGCCGCTGACGACGATCCAGTGTTCGGCGCGGTGGTGGTGCATCTGCAGGCTCAAGCTCGCACCGGGCTTGACCATGATGCGTTTGACCTGGTGGCGCGGGCCGTGGTCGATGCTGTCGTACCAGCCCCAGGGGCGGTGCACCTTGCGGTGCAGGCTGTGTTCGGTGCGTTTCTGGGCGTCGAGCAGGTTGACGATCTTCTTGACGTCCTGGCTGCGGCTGCGATCGGCCACCATCACGGCGTCGGGCGTTTCGATCACGACCACATCGTCGAGGCCGACCACGCTGACCAGCCGGCTGGTGGCGTGCACCAGGGTGTTGCGGCTGTCCTGGGCGATGACGTCACCGAAGGCGGCGTTGCCGGCGGCGTCCTTGGTGGCGGCCTGCCAGACGGCGTCCCAGGCGCCCAGGTCGTTCCAGCCGGCCGACAGCGGCACCATGCGGATGTCGAACTCGCTTTGCGGGCAGCGCTCCATCACGGCGTAGTCGACCGATTCGCTCGGCACGGCGGCGAACAGCGCCTTGGACGGGCGCACGAACTTGGCGTCGGTGGTGCTGGCGTCGAAGGCGGCGCGGGTGGCGGCGGCGATGTCGGGGCGGAAGCGCTCGAGCGCGGCCATCCACACCGAGGCCTTGAGCACGAACATGCCGCTGTTCCAGCTGTAGCTGCCTTCGGCGAGGTAGCGCTGCGCGGTGGCGAGGTCGGGTTTCTCGACGAACTGCATCACCCGGGCGGCGCCGGTTTCAGGGGTGCTGCGGATGTAGCCGTAGCCGGTTTCCGGGCGGTCGGGCGTGATGCCGAGGATGACGATGGCGCCATCGGCGGCCAGCCGGGCCGATTGCTGCAGCGCAGCGGTGAAGGCCGCCAGATCGGCAACGACGTGATCGGCCGCGACGATGACGAGCACCGGATCGGTCCCGCCCGCTTGCGACTGCAGGGCCGCCAGGGTGATGGCCGGCGCGGTGTTGCGGCCCATCGGCTCGAGCAGCACGGCGCTGGGATCGCAGCCCACTTCGCGCAACTGGTCGAGCACCAGGAAGCGGTGTTCTTCGTTGCCGACGATCAGCGGCGCGGCCACCGCCAGGTCAGGCGCGGCCAGATCGACCAGGCGCAGCGCGGCTTGCTGGAACAGGCTGCGGTTGCTGTCGTCGAGCACCAGGAACTGCTTGGGATAGCCTGCACGCGACAGCGGCCACAGCCGCGTGCCGCTGCCGCCGGCCATGATGACGGGTTGGATTTGCACGGGTGTGCTCATGGATGTGAACCTCGGTGGGAGATGGAATTCAGGGTGGGTCGGCCGGCGTACGCGGCCGGTGTGCACGGCTCAGTCGAACAAGCGGGCCTCGCGCCAGCCGGGCGCCTGCTGGTCCTTGGCCGACAGCAGCGGCGGCGTGTCGAGCGCGGGCCAGGCGATGGCCAGCTCGGGGTCGTCCCAGCGCACGGCGGCTTCGCAGTCCGGGGCGTGGTAGTCGGTGGTCTTGTAGAGGAAGTCGGCGCTGTCGCTCAGCACCATGAATCCATGCGCAAAACCGGGCGGGATCCAGAGCTCGCGGTGGTTATCTGCGCTGAGTTCGGTACAGATCCAGCGCCCCAGGGTCGGACTGCTGCGACGCAGATCGACCGCCACGTCGAACACCACGCCGCGGGTGACACGCACCAGCTTGCCCTGCGCGTGCGGCGGCAGCTGGTAGTGCAGGCCGCGCAGCACGCCGCGGGCCGAGCGGCTGTGGTTGTCCTGAACGAAGCGGACCGGGCTGCCGACGGCGGCGTCGAAGCGGCTCTGGTTCCAGCTTTCCATGAAGAAGCCGCGTGCGTCACCGAACACCTTGGGTTCGATGATCAGCACGTCGGCGATGTCGGTGCGGATGATGTTCATGGCGGTGCGAAATGCGTGGGAATCAGAACGCGCGCTCGCGCAGTACCTTCATCAGGTACTGGCCGTAGCCGTTCTTGAGCAGGGGCTGGGCCAGGCGCTCGAGCTGGGTGGCGTCGATCCAGCCGGCGCGGTAGGCGATCTCTTCGAGGCACGCCACCTTCAGGCCCTGGCGCTTTTCGAGCGTGGCGATGAACTGGCCGGCTTCGAGCAGGCTGTCGTGGGTGCCGGTGTCGAGCCAGGCGTAGCCACGGCCCATGATCTCGACGTTGAGCTGGCCCTGCTTCAGATAGGCGGCGTTGACGTCGGTGATCTCCAACTCGCCGCGCGGGCTGGGCTGGATGCTGGCGGCGATGTCGCAGACCTGGTTGTCGTAGAAGTACAGGCCGGTGACCGCGTAGTTGCTCTTGGGCTTGGCGGGCTTTTCCTCGATGCTGAGGGCGCGTTTGTGTGCGTCGAAATCGACCACGCCGTAGCGCTCGGGGTCGGTGACGTGGTACGCGAACACGCTGGCGCCGGTGGGCTGGTCGGCAGCACTTTTCAGCAGGCCCTGCAGGTCGTGGCCGTAATAGATGTTGTCGCCGAGCACCAGCGCGCTGGGGGCGCCGCCGACGAAATCGCGCCCGAGGATGAAGGCCTGCGCCAGGCCGTCCGGGCTGGGCTGCACGCAGTAGCTGATGTTCAGGCCCCAGCGGCTGCCGTCGCCGAGCAGGTGCTCGAAGCGCGGCGTGTCCTGCGGCGTGGAGATCAGCAGGATGTCGCGGATGCCGGCGAGCATCAGCGTGCTCAGCGGGTAATAGACCATCGGCTTGTCGTAGACCGGCAGGAGCTGCTTGCTCATCGCCAGCGTGGCCGGGTGCAGCCGGGTGCCGGAGCCTCCGGCGAGGATGATGCCTTTGCGGTTCATGGGAACTCCCTGATGCGTGGAACGGGTTCAGCGGCCGAGCACTTCGGCCAGCATGCGGTCGACACCGGTCTGCCAATGCGGCAGGTGCAGGCCGAAGACCTGCTGCAGCCTGGCGGTCGACAGCCGTGAGTTGAGCGGGCGCTGCGCTGCCGTGGCGAAGGCGCTGCTGGGCACGGCGGCGATGTCGGTCGCTTTCAGCTCGTGGCCGTGCGCACGCGCCCACTCGATCACGTGGCGGGCGTAGGCGTGCCAGCTGGTTTCGCCGCCGGCCACCGCGTGATAGGTGCCGGCGCATTCGGGCTGCTGCAGCGCCTGGCGCAGCATGTGGGCGCTGAGGTCGGCCAGCAGGTCGGCGCCGGTGGGGGCGCCGATCTGGTCGTCGATGACGGTCAGGCGCTCGCGCTCGCCGGCCAGCCGCAGCATGGTCTTGGCGAAGTTGCCGCCACGTGCCGCATAGACCCAGCTGGTGCGCAGGATCAGGTGGCGGCAGCCGCTGGCGCGGATCGCCGCTTCGCCTTCGAGCTTGGTCTGGCCGTAGACGTTGAGCGGCGCGGTGGCGGCGTCTTCGCTGCGGGCAGCGGTGCCGCTGCCGTCGAAGACGTAGTCGGTGCTGTAGTGCAGCAACCAAGCGCCGGCTTCGGCCGCGGCCTGGGCCAGCACGCCCGGGCTGGTGGCGTTGACGGTGCGCGCGAGTTCGGGCTCGCTCTCGGCCTTGTCGACCGCGGTGTAGGCAGCGGCGTTGACGATGACCTGCGGCTGCAGCGCGCGCACGGTGGCTGCAAGCGAGTCGGGCTGGGCCAGGTCGGCAGCGAAGTCGGTGGCATGGCGATCGAGCGCGATCAGCTCACCCAGCGGCGCCAGTGCACGTTGCAATTCCCAGCCGAGCTGGCCGTTCTTGCCGAGCAGGAGAATCTTCATGGGCTGCACCACCGCTCAATCCGCCTGGCGCTCGGCGTAGTTCTGCGACACCCAGTCCCGGTACGCACCACTTTGAACGTGTGCGACCCAATCCGGATGATCGAGATACCACTGCACCGTCTTGCGGATGCCGGTCTCGAAGGTCTCGGCCGGTCGCCAGCCGAGTTCGCGCTCGACCTTGCGGGCATCGATGGCGTAACGGCGATCGTGGCCGGGGCGATCCTTGACGTAGGTGATCAGGCGCCGGTAGCTGCCGGCGGCGTCGGGCTTGAGTTCATCGAGCAGATCGCAGACGGTGTGCACGATCTCGAGGTTGGTCTTCTCGTTCCAGCCGCCGATGTTGTAGGTCTCGCCCAGGCGTCCGCCGGCCAGCACGGCGCGGATCGCGCTGGCGTGGTCGCACACGTACAACCAGTCGCGCACGTTCTGGCCGTCGCCGTAGATCGGCAGCGGCTTGCTGGCCAGCGCGTTGACGATCATCAGCGGGATCAGCTTCTCGGGGAAGTGATACGGGCCGTAGTTGTTGCTGCAGTTGGTGGTGACCACCGGCAGGCCGTAGGTGTGGAACCAGGCACGCACCAGGTGATCGCTGGCGGCCTTGCTGGCCGAGTACGGGCTGTTGGGCTCGAAGGCCTTGGTTTCGGTGAAGGCCGGATCGCTGGCACCGAGCGAGCCGTAGACCTCGTCGGTCGAGACGTGGTGGAAGCGGAACGCGGCCTTGGCGGCATCGTCCAGGCCACTCCAGTGCGCCCGCGCGGCTTCGAGCAGCGTGTAGGTGCCTTCGATATTGGTGCGCATGAAGGCGCCGGGGCCGTGGATGCTGCGGTCGACGTGGCTCTCGGCCGCGAAATGCACGATGGCGCGCGGGCGGTGTTCGGCCAGCAGGCGGTCGATCAGGGCGCGGTCGCAGATGTCGCCTTGCACGAACACATGCCGCGCGTCGCCCTGCAGGCTGGCGAGGTTTTCCAGGTTGCCCGCGTAGGTCAGGACATCCAGATTGAGCACGGGTTCATCCGACTGGGCCAGCCAGTCGAGTACGAAGTTGCTGCCGATGAAGCCGGCGCCGCCGGTGACGAGGATCATTCGATTCCTTGCAAAAGAGGTATCAGATGTGTCTATATGTACATAGTCACAACCGACGAAAAACAGGTGCAAATCAACGCATCACGCTGGTGCGACACGATAGAACATCTGCCCGCGCCAGTAACCGCCGTAAGTCGCAGATCCGGGCATCTGTGCGACGATGGTGCACTGCAGTAAAAGTGCGTGACTTTTTCACTTGGTGATGAAGGGTTCCGCCTGAATGATCAGTCATCCTTCCGAGACCCGTGGCACCTCATGACATTGTTGTTCATTTCATTTGTGGCAGCCTTTCTAGCCACGCTGGTCATCGTTCGCTCCGCAAGAAGCCACGCCCGGTTCTCGGGTGACACCGATCAGAGCGGCCCCCAGAAATTCCACGCCCGGGTGGTGCCACGCATCGGAGGCATCGGCATCGCCTGTGGCGTCGCCGCAGGCATGCTCTACGCCATGAACCTGCCGGGCACGGATCAGTACACGAAGAGCGTCCTGTGCATGGCGGGCTTCATCGCATTCAGTGCGGGCCTGATCGAAGACTTCACGAAGCGCGTGACGCCGCGCCAGCGCATGCTGGCAATGATTCTTGCCGCGGCCGTCGCCTTGTGGCTGGCAAACGCCGAAATCGAACGCACCGACATCGCCGGCCTCGACCCGCTGCTGGGGATTGCAGGCGTCTCCGTCCTGCTGACACTGTTCGCAGTGGCCGGCGTGGCCAATTCGATCAACATCATCGACGGCTTCAACGGACTCGCGTCGATGTGCGTGGCGATCATGCTGGCGGCGCTCGCGTTCGTGGCACATCAGGTCGGCGACACGCTGATCTTCAACTGCGCCTTGATCGGACTCGGTGCCGTGCTCGGGTTCTTCGCGCTCAACTACCCCTTCGGCCTGGTTTTCCTGGGCGATGGCGGCGCCTACTTCATGGGCTTCTGGGTGGCCGAGCTCAGCATCATGTTGGTTCAGCGCAACGACGCGGTTTCGCCGATGTTCCCGCTGCTGCTGTGTGTCTACCCGATCTTCGAAACCGTGTTCACGATGTACCGGCGCAAGATCGTGCGCGGTCACCCGATGGGCCAGCCGGATGCCACGCACCTGCACAGCCTGATCTACCGCCGCCTGATGCGCTGGGCGGTCGGCAAGCGTGACGTGTCCACCCTGCTGCGCCGCAACTCGATGACGTCGCCCTACCTCTGGGCGCTGTGTTCGCTGGCTGCCGTGCCTGCCACGCTGTGGTGGAACGATTCGCACGCCCTGCAGATCTGCATCGTGCTTTTCTGCCTGAGCTATCTGGCGCTCTACCGCGCGATCGTGCGCTTCAGGACCCCCCGCCTGCTGGTTCGCAAGGGCACTTCAACCGCTGTTCTCAAGTCCGCGGGATAATCCGCGGGTGATGACCGATACCCCTGACGCAGCCGAACTGGTAGCTGCCCCCGCCCGCTTCGACTCTCTGCCGCTGGATCCCAAGCTCCTGCGCGCCATCGTCGACGCCGGATATCTGACCATGACGCCGATCCAGGCCAAGGCGATCCCGATCGTCCTGGACGGGCGAGACGTGATGGGCGCAGCCCAGACCGGCACCGGCAAGACGGCCGCGTTTTCGCTGCCGCTGCTGCAGAAGATGCTGCGGCACGAAAACGCCAGCGCATCGCCTGCGCGCCATCCGGTACGCGCCCTGGTCCTGGCGCCCACACGCGAGCTGGCCGACCAGGTGGCCAACAACGTCAAGACCTACGCCAGGCACAGCCAGCTGAGAGTGACCTGCGTCTTCGGCGGCATCGACATGGCACCCCAGACGGCCGAGCTCAAGCGCGGCGTCGAGGTGCTGATCGCGACGCCGGGGCGGCTGCTGGATCACATCCAGGCCAAGAACTGCCAGCTCAACCAGGTCGAATATGTGGTGCTCGACGAAGCCGACCGCATGCTCGACATCGGTTTCCTGCCCGACCTGCAGCGCATCCTGAGCTACCTGCCCAAGACCCGCCAGACGCTGCTGTTCTCGGCCACGTTCTCGCCCGAGATCAAGAAGCTGGCGCAGAGCTACCTGCAGGACCCGCTGCTGGTCGAAGTGGCACGCCCGAACGCGACGGCCACCAACGTCGAGCAACGCTTCTACAGCGTGACCGACGATGACAAGCGCCGCACCGTGCTGCACATCCTGCGCGAGCGTTCGATCACGCAGGCGATCGTCTTCGTCAACTCCAAGCTCGGCGCCGCACGCCTGGCTCGTTCGTTCGAGCGCGACGGCCTGCGGACATCGGCCCTGCACGGCGACAAGTCGCAGGACGAACGCCTGAAGGCGCTCGACGCCTTCAAGCGCGGCGAGGTCGACGTGCTGGTGGCCACCGATGTGGCCGCGCGTGGCCTGGACATCGCCGACCTGCCCGCCGTCTTCAACTTCGACATTCCCTTCAATGCGGAAGACTATGTCCACCGGATCGGCCGCACCGGCCGCGCCGGGGCATCGGGCCTGGCCGTGTCGCTGGTGTCGCATGACGACAACCGGCTGGTTTCCGACATCGAGCAGCTGATCAAGAAGAAGATCGAGATCGAGGCGATCGAACTCAACGACGAGCGCCCCCGTCGGCCGCCCCGTCGCGAGATCGTCGATGACGTGGCCGTGGTGGATGCCCCTGCACCACGTTACAGCCGCCCGCCCAGTCGCACGAGCGTCGATCCGTTCTTCGAGCGCCCCTATCAGGCCGACCCCGACGCGTCGCCGGTGTGGGAACGTGGCAACAGCACGCCGGCGGTGCCCAGCAGTGGCGTGAGCCGGTTCATCAAGCACAAGCGCAAGGTGGCGACGCTGCTGGGCGGCAAGCTGCCGACCTGATCGAACCGGGCCGGCACGACGCCGGCCCAGGGCACTCATCCAGCCAGAAACGAGAAGACCGCCGGCCGGTCAGCCGGCAGACGCGTGTCGCTCTCGCGCCACTGCGCGATGCGCCGAGTCTGGCTGAAGCCACCAGCCAGCGTCAGGCCGCAACTGATGTTGAGCCAGGTCTGCGGCGCAAGCGTTGCCAGCAGCCCATCCAGCAGAGCGGCATTGCGATAGGGCGTCTCGATCAGCAGCTGCGTCTGTTGCAAGCGCCGCGAATGCGCTTCCAGTTCGCGCAGCTTGACGGCACGTGTTGCCGAATCGGTCGGCAGATAACCGACAAACGCAAAGCTCTGGCCGTTCAGGCCACTGGCCGCGACGGCCAGGATCAGCGAACTCGGCCCGGACAGCGGCCAGACCGGCACGCCGCAGGCGTGCGCCTCGAGCACCAGCCGGGCACCCGGATCGGCCACGGCCGGCAGCCCGGCCTCCGACAGCAAGCCGATGTCATGTCCCGCCAAGGCGGGCGACAGCAGTTCACGCCACGGCGTCTTGTCCACCGGCTTGCCGCCCCCCTTGACGGGCCGCGGCAACTCCGTCATCGACAGCGATTGCAGCGGCTGCGCCAGCGGCACCACGGCGTTGATCCGCTTCAGCAGGGCGCGCGCGCTGCGGGCGTTTTCAACCACCCAATGACTCAGGCCGGCAGCAACCCGCAGGGCACCGAGCGGCAGCACCTCCTGCAGGTCGGGCACGGCGGCGTCCCCGAACGTGCCGAGATCCAGGGTGTTGGGCACGAGATAGAGGCGCCCGGGACTCTTGGCTCCGGAAGGCAGATCAGCACCCACGGTCAGCTCCTGCCCAGCGAAGCGGGTCGGCACCCGCATCACGCAACAGCGCGCTGGTGGCGATCAGCGGCAGGCCGATCAGGGCCGTCGGGTCGTCCGAGCGGATCGCATCGAGCAGGCTGATGCCCAGGGTCTCGCACTTGGCACTGCCGGCGCAGTCGTAAGGCTGTTCGAGGCGCAGATAGGCCTGGATATCGGCATCCGCGAGGGCGCGAAACCGCACCTCGACCGGCACCCGGACACAACGCGCGAAGCCGGCATCCAGGTGCACGACGGCCACTGCGGTATGGAAGGCGACCGTGCGCCCGCTCATCTGACGCAGTTGCGCGACCGCGCGTTCGTGCACATGCGGCTTGCCGATCGACTCACCGTCACATTCGGCCACCTGATCGGAGCCGATCACGATCGATGACGGATGCAAGCAGGCCACGGCCCGGGCCTTCGCCATCGCGAGGCGCTCGCTCAACTGCGCCGGGCGCTCGCCGGCCAGCGGTGTCTCGTCCGTCGCGGGCGACACCACGTCGAACGGCATGCGCAGACGCTGCAGCAGTTCGCGTCGATACCTCGAGGTCGACGCCAGGATCAGATGGGGAACGGGTTCATGCATGGGGCGGGATTGTTGCAGCCAGCCGGGGCACGGTGCCGCTTAAACTTCCCCGCCATGAAAAACGACTTCAACCCGAAGCATCTGGACATCATGGTGTTTGCCGAGGCCGCCGGCTCGCTCTCGGGCACGACACCCTTGTCAGCGCTGCCGCGACTGCAGGACGGCCTTCACCCTGACCCGGCCGACAGCACCGTGCCGACCGCCACCTGGCAGGCCAGCGGCGAAGTCCGCATCCGCCGGGGCGCCCCCCCACAAGCGCTGCTGCGGCTGCAGGCACAGGCCGTGGCCCCGCTCGAATGCCAGCGTTGCCTCGGCAGCGTGCTCACCCCGCTGGCGTTCGACCGCCAGTTCCAGTTTGCGGCCACCGAAGAGGCTGCCGCGGAGCTCGATGCACAAGAAGAAGACGACGTGCTGGTGCTGAGCCGCAACTTCGACCTGCTCTCGCTGATCGAAGACGAACTGCTGCTGGCGCTGCCGCCCGTTCCGCGCCACGAGACGTGTCCGCAGCCTTTGACGATGAGCGCAGAAGCCGACGGTTTTGCTGCGGAAAACGAGGCTGCAGCAGAAAAACCACACCCCTTCGCCAAGCTCGCAGCCATGAAGAAGTCCGGCGGCACGGGCGGATAGAGGCCGCATTCACACACCCGCATTGGCCTTCTCGCCGGCTAATGCTAGAATCGAAGGCTTTCCCGATCGGGAACCCAGATTTCAGGAGTCCGCCATGGCCGTCCAGCAAAACAAGAAGTCGCCTTCCAAGCGCGGCATGCACCGTTCACACAATGCACTGAACACCCCGGGTACCGCCATCGAGCCGACCACCGGCGAAGTGCACCTGCGTCACCACATCAGCCCGACCGGCTTCTACCGCGGCCGCAAGGTCCTGAAGACCAAGGCTGACGCCTGATCATGGCCGACGGGCGCAGCGTGTCATCTGATCGCTGCCGCTCACAGGTCACGATGGCCGCGCATTGCCGACCGGGCGTCGTCGCCCGGGCTGCGTGACGCGACGGCTTCGACTCGCAGATTTTCCGAGCCTCTTGTGGACGCGAATACCGCAATGCAACGCCCTGTTCGCCTGTCGGTGGACTGCATGGGTGGCGATCACGGTCCGTCGATCACATTGCCGGCCTGCCGCACCTTTCTCGACAAGCATCCCGATGCCGAACTGCTACTGGTCGGCAAGCCTGATGCACTGACTGCCGCGGCCTCATGGTCGCGCTGCCGCATCGTGGCCGCGTCGGAGGTGGTCGAGATGGACGATCCGATCGACATCGCGCTGCGCAAGAAGCGCGATTCGTCGATGCGGGTGGCCATCCAGCAGGTCAAGGCCGGCGACACCCCGCCGGCAGCCGATGCCTGCGTGTCGGCCGGCAACACCGGCGCCTTGATGGCCGTGGCGCGCTACCTGCTGAAGACGCTCGACGGCATCGATCGGCCCGCGATTGCCAGCGTGATGCCCAACACGCGAGATGGTTTCACCACCATGCTCGACCTGGGCGCCAACGTCGATTGCACGGCCGAGCACCTGCTGCAGTTTGCCGTCATGGGCAGCGCCCTGGTGTCGGCGGTCGACGGCAAGGAGACCCCGACGGTCGGCCTGCTGAACATCGGCGAAGAAGCCATCAAGGGCAGCGAGGTCATCAAGCGCGCCGGCGAACTGCTGCGTGCGGCGGGTGAGTCGGGCCTGATCAACTTCCGCGGCAACGTCGAAGGCAACGACATCTTCAAGGGCACCACCGACCTGGTGGTCTGCGACGGTTTCGTCGGCAACGTGGCACTCAAGACGGCCGAAGGTCTGGCAACGATGTTGTCGACCTTCATCAAGCAGGAGTTCACGCGCACGCCCTACGCCAAGCTCGCCGCGCTGGTGGCCCTGCCGGTCCTGAAACATTTCAAGGATCGCGTCGATCACCGCCGCTACAACGGCGCGGCCCTGCTCGGGTTGCGCGGCCTGGTGTTCAAGAGCCACGGCTCGGCCGACGCACTGGCCTTCGAGACGGCGCTCACCCGCGCGTATGATGCCGCCCGCAACGGGCTGCTCGAACGGGTGCATGAGCGCATCAACTTCGCCTTGCAGGCTTCGCTGAACACAAACCCCGCGAATGCCAATCGAGCGGCCGAGGCCCCCGCACCGCGCCAAGCTGCATGACCACCCACCTGCCCCGTTATTCGCGCATCACCGGAACCGGCAGCTCGCTGCCGCCGCGTCGACTGTCCAACGCCCAGCTGACCGAAGAACTCGCTGCGCGTGGCATCGAGACGTCGGACGAATGGATCGTCGAGCGCACCGGCATCCGCGCGCGCCACTTCGTCGATGCCGGCGTCAATTCGAGCGACCTGGCGGTCGAGGCGGGGCGTCACGCCATCGAATCGGCCGGCCTGCAGCCGTCCGACATCGACCTGATCATCGTCGCCACGTCGACGCCGGACATGGTGTTCCCGTCCAACGCCTGCATCGTCCAGCGCAAGCTCGGCATCGTCAACGGCGCGCCGGCTTTCGACGTGCAGGCGGTGTGCTCGGGCTTCATCTACGCGATGACGATGGCCGATGCGCTGATCCGCACCGGCAGCGCCCGCAACGCCCTGGTGATCGGCGCCGAGGTGTTCTCGCGCATCCTCGACTTCACCGACCGCACCACCTGCGTGCTGTTCGGCGACGGCGCGGGCGCGGTGGTGCTGTCGGCCAGCGACACCCCCGGCATCCTGGCCACCGACATGCACGCCGATGGCCGGCATGTCGAGATCCTGTGCGTGCCCGGCACCGTCTCGGGCGGGCAGATCCTCGGCGATCCGCTGCTCAAGATGGACGGCCAGGCGGTCTTCAAGCTGGCCGTGGGCGTGCTCGAAAGTGCCGCGCGGGCCGTGCTGGCCAAGGCCGGCAAGGACAGCAGCGACATCGACTGGCTGATCCCGCACCAGGCCAACATCCGCATCATGCACGGCACGGCGCGCAAGCTGAAGCTGCCGCTGGACAAGCTGATCGTCACGGTCGACGAGCACGGCAACACGTCGGCCGCATCCATCCCGCTGGCGCTCGACCAGGCGGTGCGCAGCGGTCGCGTCCAGCGCGGCCAGACCCTGATGCTCGAAGGCGTCGGCGGCGGCTTCACCTGGGGCGCCGTACTCGTCGAGTTCTGATCGGGCGCGCGGTGCGCGCGCTCGATCCGTCCACGCACGGGCCGTTCCATCCACACACACCCATCGGAGTCTGCACATGACCGCGTTCGCCTTCGTCTTTCCCGGTCAGGGATCCCAGTCGGTGGGCATGCTGTCCGCCTGGGGCGACCACCCCGCCGTGCGCAGCACCCTCGATGAAGCCAGCGCCGCGCTGGGCGAGAACGTCGCCGAGCTGATCGCCAACGGCCCCAAGGAAGCGCTCGACCTGACGACCAACACCCAGCCGGTCATGCTGACCGCGGGCATCGCCTGCTACCGCGCCTGGATCGCCGAAGGCGGTGCCGCACCCGCCGCGCTGGCGGGTCACTCGCTGGGCGAATACACCGCGCTGGTGGCCGCCGGCGCCCTGAGCCTGGCCGATGCGCTGCCGCTGGTGCGCCTGCGTGCCCAGGCGATGCAGGACGCCGTGCCGGTCGGCCAGGGCGGCATGGCCGCGATCCTGGGGCTCGACGCCGAGGCCGTGCGCGCCGGTTGCGCCCAGGCCGCCACCCAAAGCGGCGAAGTGGTCGAGGCCGTCAACTTCAACGACCCCAAGCAGATCGTCATCGCCGGCAGCAAGGCCGGGGTCGAAAAGGGCTGCGAAGTCCTGAAGGCGCTGGGCGCCAAGCGCGCGCTGCCGCTGCCGGTGTCGGCACCCTTTCACTCCAGCCTGATGAAGCCGGCGGCCGAGCGACTGCGCGAGCGGCTGCTGAGCGTGCGCATCGCGACGCCGCAGATTCCGGTGTTCAACAACGTCGACGTGGCGGTGCAGACCGAAGCCGACGCGATCCGCGACGCCCTCTACCGCCAGGCCTTCAGCCCCGTGCGCTGGGTCGAACTGGTGCAGATGCTGAGGGCGCAGGGCATCACTCATGTGGTGGAATGCGGCCCTGGCAAGGCACTGGCCGGCATGGTCAAGCGCATCGATGCCGAGCTGGTGGCCATCAACCTGTTCGACCCTGCCAGCCTCGCCGACGTAAAAGGACAACTCGCTTGAGCTCGACGATGAACCCCGCCGCTGATACGACCCCCGCCCAGATCGCCCTCGTGACCGGCGCCAGCCGCGGCATCGGCCGCGCGATTGCGCTGACGCTGGCCCAGCGTGGCTACAAGGTGATCGGCACGGCCACCAGCGAGTCCGGCGCCGCGGCGATCGCCGACGCACTGGCCGCCTACGGCGGCCGTGGCCTGGCACTCGACGTGACCGACAGCGCTGCGCTCGACGCGGCGATCGACGGCATCGTCAAGCAGGACGGCGGTCTGCACGTGCTGGTCAACAACGCCGGCATCACCCGCGACACGCTGGCGATGCGACTGAAGGACGACGACTGGGACGCGGTCATCGACACCAACCTGAAGGCCGTCTTCCGCGCCTGCCGCGCGGCGATCCGGCCGATGATGAAACAGCGCTCGGGCCGCATCATCAACATCACCTCGGTGGTGGGCGCGTCGGGCAACCCGGGCCAGGCCAACTATTGCGCCTCGAAGGCCGGCGTGGCCGGAATGACCCGCTCGCTGGCTCGCGAACTGGGTAGCCGCAACATCACGGTCAACTGCGTCGCACCGGGCTTCATCGCCACCGACATGACCGAATCGCTGGCCGAGGCACAGAAGGCCGCCTTGATGGCGCAGATTCCGCTGGGCCGTCTGGGCTCGCCGGCGGACATCGCCGAGGCCGTCGCCTTCCTCGCCTCGCCGGCCGCGGCCTACATCACCGGCACCGAATTGCACGTCAACGGCGGCATGTACATGAATTGAAGCGCTCAGGCGCCGTCACCGACCGACCTTGGGGGCCGACTCCCGACCTGCGCGGCCCTCGGGTGACTCCGGAAGAATGGATCTTCGGAGCCCTTAGAATCGCAGGCTGTTTTTTGCACTACCCTCCCGGAGGAGAACCCCTCATGAGCGACATCGAAGCACGCGTCAAGAAGATCATCGCCGAACAACTCGGCGTGGCCGAAGCAGAGGTCACGAGCGAGAAGGCCTTCGTGGCCGACCTGGGCGCTGACTCGCTCGACACCGTCGAACTGGTGATGGCGCTGGAAGACGAATTCGGCATCGAGATCCCCGATGAAGAAGCCGAGAAGATCACCACGGTCCAGCTCGCCATCGATTACGCCAAGAACAACGTCAAGGCCTGATCGGCCTGCGTGACTTGCCCCGCGCCCCCCTTCAGCACGCAAAACGCATGACTCGTCGCCGTATCGTCGTGACCGGACTTGGCATTGTTTCCCCGATCGGGAACACGGTTGCCGAGTCCTGGGACAACCTGATCGCTGGCCGTTCCGGCATCGACCACGTCACCCGCTTTGACGCGGCCAATCTGGCCGTGCGCTTCGCTGGCGAAGTCAAAGGCTTCAATATCGAGGATTACATCCCCGCCAAGGAAGCCCGCCACATGGACGCCTTCATCCACTTCGGCATTGCGGCATCGCTGCAGGCCGTGCGGGATTCGGGGCTGCCCACCGGCGACGCGCTGACCGAGGAGCTGGCCGAGCGCATCGGCGTGATGGTGGGCTCGGGCATCGGCGGCCTGCCGATGATCGAGAACACCCACGACGAGTACCGCGAGCGTGGGCCGCGGCGCATTTCCCCGTTTTTCGTACCCGCCTCGATCATCAACATGATCTCCGGACATGTGTCGATCAAGTGCGGCTACAAGGGTCCCAACCTGGCGATGGTGACGGCCTGCACCACCGGCCTGCACAGCATCGGCATGGCGGCACGGATGATCGCGCACGGCGATGCCGACGTGATGATCGCCGGCGGCGCGGAGTCGACCATCTCGCCGCTGGGCATCGGCGGTTTCGCCTCGGCGAAGGCGCTTTCGACCCGCAATGACGACCCCAAGGCCGCATCGCGCCCCTGGGATCGCGATCGCGACGGCTTCGTGCTCGGCGAAGGTGCCGGCGTGATGGTGGTCGAAGAATACGAACACGCCAAGAAGCGTGGCGCCAAGATCTACGCCGAACTGACCGGTTTCGGCATGACGGGCGATGCGTATCACATGACGGCACCCAACGTCGACGGCCCGCGCCGCTCGATGCAGCTCGCGCTGAAGGATGCCGGCGTCAACGCCTCGGACGTCCAGTTCATCAACGCCCACGGCACCTCGACGCCGCTGGGTGACGCCAACGAGACCAACGCGATCAAGCTCGCGTTCGGTGACCACGCCAAGAAGCTGGTGGTGAACTCGACCAAGTCGATGACCGGCCATCTGCTGGGCGGCGCCGGCGGCATCGAGTCGATCTTCACGGTGCTGGGCCTGTACCACCAGATCTCGCCGCCGACGATCAACCTGGACAACCAGGATCCGGCCTGCGACCTCGACTACTGCGCCAACACGGCGCGTGAGATGAACATCGAGGTGGCGGTCAAGAACAACTTCGGCTTCGGCGGCACCAACGGCACGCTGGTGTTCCGCCGCGTCTGAACCCCAGCCTGACACCGGAGATCCACCATGCACACGGCACCAGCGGTGTCGGTGCAAGTCGATGCCGAGCCGCGCTGGCGGCTTGCACTGGCGGTGCTCAGCCTGCTCGCGCCGCTGACCGTGGCGACATGGTGGGCCTACAGGACCCTGAACAGCGACACCTGGTGGATCCCCGGATCCGTCGGCGCGGCGTTGTGCCTCTTCGCCCTGACAGCGTGGGCCGCACGACAGGGCTGGCAACTGCGCACGCCCGACTGCCTGTCCATCCAATGGAGCGGCGCCGAGTGGACGCTCGTCGATCGCGGCGGCCGGGCCTCGACCGGCGATCTGGCCGTGGTGATCGATCTGGGCCACTGGATGCTGTTGCGCTTCGATCACCCGCCGAGCACCCGCCCGGCGTTGCGCCGCAGGGTCTGGATTCCCGTCGCCGAGCCGCTCGTGCGGCAGCACTGGCACGCGCTGCGCTGCGCGGTGCATGGCGCCAGGCCTGCCGACCGTGACGGGCGCGACCATGAGCGCTGACGCCGACGCCCTGCTGGTCGAGCGCGCCAAGCTGGGCGAGATGCAGGCCTTCGAGATGCTGGTGGTCAAGTACCAGCGGCGCATCGAACGCCTGATCGGCCGCTTCGTGCGCGACACCGACCTGGTCGCCGACGTGGCGCAGGAAACCTTCATCCGCGCCTACCGCGCGCTGCCACAGTTCCGCGGCGAGAGCGCGTTCTACACCTGGCTCTACCGGATCGCGGTCAACACCGCGAAGAAGACCCTGGCCGACCTGAAGCGCGATCCGGTCATGACCGAATCCGCGCTTGCCGCGGCTCGTCAGGACGACGACGAAACTTCCCGGCCCGAACACGAACTAAGCCACAACGAGACGCCCGAAGCGGTCCTGGCCAGCCGCGAGATCGCAGCGACCGTCAACGCGGCGATCCAGGCCTTGCCGGAGGATCTGCGCCAAGCGGTCCTGTTGCGAGAAGTCGAAGGCCTGTCCTACGAAGAGATTGCCAGCGCGATGAACTGCCCGATCGGCACCGTGCGCTCGCGCATCTTCCGCGCCCGCGAGGCCATCGCCACGCGGTTGCGGCCTTTGCTGGACACCCGCGAGGGGCAGCGCTGGTGAAGCGAAACACGGCATGGAGTCAATCATGAGCGAGTCGGATCGAGCCGAGGACAGCACCGCACAGCGGATCTCGGCCCTGGTGGACGGCGAACTGGCCGCCGCGGAGGTGGCCGACACCTGCCGCGCCTGGCGCACGGATGCGCGGCTGCGCGCCGACTGGCACGCCTACAGCCTGATCGGCGACGTGCTGCGCTCCACCGATCTGGCCCATCCGCCGGCGCGCGACCAGGCATTCCTGGGTGCGCTGCGCGAGCGGCTGGCGCTCGAACCGGTCGTGCTGGCGCCCGCCCGCCCCGAGCCGCCGCAGCAGGCCCCTGCCGCAGCGGTCGTCAATGGCAGGCCGGCATCCGTCACGCCCTTGCGTGCGCGGCGACCGCGCTGGGTGACACCCGTGGGCATTGCGGCCGGTGTCGCGATGGTCGCCGGTCTGGCCTGGACGATGCGCCCGCCCGCCACCGAGCCCCTGCAGCAGATGGCACGGATGGCGCTGCCGCCACCGTCACAGCCCGTCGAACCGGCCGCGCGGGCCGAGGCCGTGGCGGTGCTGGCGCCCGACACCCGCGAGCAGCTCGAGCCCTACCTGAACGCGCACCGCATGGTGCCGGCCAAGGCCGCGTTCGGCCCGGCGCCGGGTTTCATGCGCAGCGTGGCCCACGAGCCGGGATCTCGATGAAGCGCACGATCGGGTCGATCGAACGGCCACCGTCACGCCAGCGCCCGCTGCGGCCCCTGGCGATCGCCGGCTTGTGCTGGGCCGCGCTGGGCGCGCAGTCGGCCGTCCTGGCAGCGCAGCCGGCAACGGGGACGGTGGCATCGGCACAGCCCGCGGCCTCGGCGCCGTCGAGCCACCCGGATCCGGCGACCGTGATCCGGCGCATCCAGGATGCGGCCAACCGCCACAGCTTCAGCGGCACCTTCGTCGTCAGCGCCGGCGGGGCCATGACGAGCCTGCGCATCACCCACGTCAGCGACGGCCACAACCAGATCGAGCGTGTCGAGACGCTCGACGGTCAGATGCGCCAGGTCTATCGCCACAACGATCTGGTGCATGTGCTGTGGCCTCGCAGTCACGCCGCCATCATCGAGCACCGCGACCTCGGCCTGGGTTACCCGGCCGTGTTGCAGACGGGTTCGGCCGCCCGGCTCGACATGTACGAGCTCAAGAGCGCCGGCATCGACCGGGTCGCCGGACTGGAGGCCGAGGTGCTGCAGCTGCGCCCGCGTGACGCGCACCGCTACGGCCAGCGCCTGTGGCTCGAACGCCAGACCGGCCTGCTGCTGCGCACCGACATCCTCGGCCCGCAGGGCGAGCTGATCGAAAGCGCCGGCTTTTCCGAGCTGAAGTGGTCGGCCCGGTCGCAATCGCAGACGCAGGCGCAATCGCAGACCCTGCTCGCCGAGATGCACCGCCTCAAGGGCTACCGCATCGAGCGGCCCAAGCTGACGCACACCGAACTCGAACGCGAAGGCTGGATGCTGCGCACGCCGGTGGCCGGTTTCAGGGTGCTGCACACCTACGCGCATCCCCCCGGCCTGCCGTCGCACGGCGCGCACGCGCCCGACGCGGTGCGCACCGCATCGGGCGACGCAGCAGCACCCAACCCGCAAGGTGGCGTGCTGCAGGCGGTGTTCAGCGACGGCCTGACGACGGTCTCGCTGTTCATCGAGCGCTACGACGCCGGCCGGCATCAGCGCGAGGCGCCGGCGGCCAGCCAGGGCGCGACCCAGGCGATCGGCCAGCGCCATGGCGACTGGTGGATCACGGCGGTCGGCGACGTGCCGCGCGCCACGCTGCGCCAGTTTGCGGCGCAGATCGAGCGTCGCAAGCCTTGACGAGGCCGCTGCGCACGGCGGCGCAGCCGGGGCGATCGCAGCCGTCGCGGCGGGGGCTTGAAATCGGCCCCGCGGCGCCAACAAAGACCGTGCCCTGTTACGCTGATCTCAAACAGAGAGGTTTGCATGTCTGAACATTCGTCGCGCACGAGCGTGCACAAGCGATCCGATTCCACCCCTCGCAGCGTTGCCGCCCTGCGCTGGCTCGCCCCCCTGCTGACGGCGGCGTGCCTGCTGCCGACACCGGCCCTGGCCCAGTCGGGCGGCGCGCAGGCTGCAGCTGCCCAGGCCGGCGCGGCGGCACCGCTGGTGCGCGGACTGCCCGACTTCACCGAACTGGTCGAGCAGGTCGGCCCGGCGGTGGTCAACATCCGCACCACCGCCAAGGCCCGCACGGCGCGCTCGGACAACCCGGCCGACGAGGAGATGCAGGAGTTCTTCCGCCGCTTCTTCGGCGTGCCGATCCCGCGCCAGGGCCCACGTCAGGGGCCGCCCGGCCAGGGCCAGAGCGAAGAAGAAGCGGTGCCGCGCGGCGTCGGCTCGGGCTTCATCGTCAGCAGCGACGGCTTCGTGATGACCAACGCGCATGTGGTCGAGGGCGCCGACGAAGTCACGGTGCGCCTGACCGACAAGCGCGAGTTCAAGGCCCGCGTGGTGGGCGCCGACAAGCGCACCGACATCGCGGTGCTCAAGCTCGACGCCACCGGCCTGCCGGCGGTGCGCCTGGGCGACGTCAGCCGTCTCAAGGTCGGCGAATGGGTGATCGCGATCGGCTCGCCCTTCGATCTCGACAACACGGTGACGGCCGGCATCGTCAGCGCCAAGGCGCGTGACACCGGCGACCTGGTGCCGTTCATCCAGACCGACGTGGCGATCAACCCCGGCAACTCCGGCGGGCCGCTGATCAACCTGCGCGGCGAGGTGGTGGGCGTGAACTCGCAGATCTACAGCCGCTCGGGCGGCTACATGGGCATCTCGTTCGCGATCCCGATCGACGAGGCCAGCCGCGTGGCCGACCAGCTGCGCACCAGCGGCCGGGTGGTGCGCGGGCGCATCGGCGTGCAGATCGGCGAGGTCACCAAGGACGTGGCCGAGTCGCTCGGCCTGGGCAAGGCGGCCGGCGCGCTGGTGCGCTCGGTCGAGGACGGCAGCCCGGCCGGCAAGGCGGGCCTGGAAGCCGGTGACATCGTGACGCGCTTCGACGGCAAGCCGGTCGAGAAGTGGAACGACCTGCCGCGCCTGGTCGGCAAGACCGCACCGGGCACCAAGACCACGATCCAGGTGTTCCGCCGCGGCAGCATGCGCGATCTCAGCGTCACCGTCGCCGAGCTCGAAGCCGAAGCCGCCGCCAGGCCGGCCAGCACCGAGCCCGCACCGGCCAAGCCGGCCGCACCCGCCACGGTCAGCCTGCTGGGCCTGACGGTGAGCGACCTGAGTGCCAAGCAGCGCGAGGAGCTCAAGGTCAAGGGCGGCGTGCGGGTCGACGCGGTGGACGGCGCGGGCGGGCGGGCCGGCCTGCGCGAGGGCGACATCATCCTGGCGGTGGCCAACACCGAGATCACCAACCTGCGCCAGTTCGAGGCGGTGGTCGGCAAGCTCGACAAGAGCAAGCCGGTCAACCTGCTGTTCCGCCGCGGCGAGTGGGCCCAGTACGCGGTGATCCGGCCCGGCAAATGAGCGATCCGGCGTGCTGCGCCATCGGCTCGAATCCCTCGACGCCCGAACGGGGATTTCACATCGAAGAAAACCGCAGCACGCCAGTCGGATTTCCGACGCCTTCTTGAACGCATCCAGGCACGCCCTGAACTGACGAAACACCCGCCTGCCGGACGCCCCACGCCCGGCGGACGAGGGCCCACCGCGGCCGGAAACCCTCACCACCTTGGCCCTGATCGCAGCCGGCACCAACCGCCCGGACTGCTTGCGCCGGGAGGTTTTGGCTACAATAAAGTCCCAACAAAGCAGTTGCCATACCTTTTTGTTGGAAGGCGCGTCATCTCTTGGGCGTGCCTTTTTTTTGTTTCTGCCCCGGCGCCGCGCGCCTTCACATCGCTGCACGATCTGAGCCGACAAGGTGTTGCCGACACCGTTGTGGCTAGAGCCGCCGAGCGTCTCGACGACCCATGGACCACATCCGCAATTTTTCGATCATCGCCCACATCGACCACGGCAAGAGCACGCTGGCCGACCGGATCATCCAGCGGTGCGGCGGCCTCAGCGATCGCGAGATGGAGGCCCAGGTGCTCGACTCGATGGACATCGAACGCGAGCGCGGCATCACGATCAAGGCCCAGACCGCTGCGCTGCAGTACAAGGCACGCGACGGTCAGGTCTACAACCTGAACCTGATCGACACCCCCGGGCACGTCGACTTCAGCTATGAAGTCAGCCGTTCGCTGTCGGCCTGCGAAGGCGCGCTGCTGGTGGTGGACGCCAGCCAGGGCGTCGAGGCGCAGACGGTGGCCAACTGCTACACCGCGCTCGACCTCGGCGTCACGGTGGTGCCGGTGCTCAACAAGATGGATCTGCCCAACGCGGATCCCGACAACGCCAAGGCCGAGATCGAGGACGTGATCGGCATCGACGCCGACGACGCGATCCCCTGCTCGGCCAAGACCGGCATGGGCATCGACGAGATCCTCGAGGCCGTCATCGCCCGCATGCCGCCGCCCAAGGGCAACCCCGACGGCCCGCCGCGCGCGATGATCGTCGACAGCTGGTTCGACAACTACGTCGGCGTCGTGATGCTGGTGCGGGTGGTCGACGGCACGCTCGGCAAGGGCGAGCGCATCCGCATGATGGCGACCAACTCGGTCTATCCGATCGAGCACCTGGGCGTGTTCACGCCCAAGAGCGAGAACCGCGAGGCGCTCAAGGCCGGCGAGGTGGGCTTCATCATCTGCGGCATCAAGGAGCTGCAGGCGGCCAAGGTGGGCGACACCGTCACGCTCGAGAAGAAGCTGCCCAACAACGCCGGCCCGGCCGCCGAGGCGCTGCCGGGCTTCAAGGAAATCCAGCCGCAGGTCTTCGCCGGCCTGTATCCGACCGAAGCGAGCGAATACGACCAGCTGCGTGACGCGCTCGAGAAGCTCAAGCTCAACGACAGTTCGCTGCGCTACGAGCCCGAGGTGTCGCAGGCGCTGGGCTTCGGCTTCCGCTGCGGCTTCCTGGGCCTGCTGCACATGGAGATCGTGCAGGAGCGGCTCGAACGCGAGTTCGACCAGGACCTGATCACCACCGCGCCGAGCGTGGTCTACGAGGTGCAGCTCAACGGCGGCGACGTGATCGAGGTCGAGAACCCCTCGAAGATGCCCGAAGTGGGCAAGATCGCCGAGATCCGCGAGCCCATCGTCACCGTGCACCTGTACATGCCGCAGGACTACGTCGGCCCGGTCATGACGCTGGCCAACCAGAAGCGCGGCGTGCAGCTCAACATGGCCTACCACGGCCGCCAGGTCATGCTGACCTACGAGATGCCGCTGGCCGAGATCGTGCTCGACTTCTTCGACAAGCTGAAGTCGGTGTCGCGCGGCTACGCCTCGATGGACTACGAGTTCAAGGAATACCGGGCGTCGGACGTCGTCAAGGTCGACATCCTGATCAACGGCGACCGGGTCGACGCGCTGTCGATCATCGTGCACCGCGCGCAGAGCCAGTACCGCGGCCGCGCGGTGGCGGCCAAGATGCGCGAGCAGATCCCGCGCCAGATGTACGACGTGGCGATCCAGGCGGCGATCGGCGCCAACATCATCGCCCGCGAGAACATCAAGGCGTTGCGCAAGAACGTGCTGGCAAAATGCTATGGCGGCGACATCAGTCGCAAGCGCAAGCTGCTCGAAAAACAGAAGGCCGGCAAGAAACGCATGAAGCAGATCGGCTCCGTCGAGGTGCCGCAGGAAGCTTTCCTCGCGATCCTGCAGGTCGAAGACTGACCGAACCGGATCATCGATGGGAACCCTCACTGGCATTCTGTACGCCGGCCTCGTCTTCTACGGCATGGGCTGGTATCTCGGCAAGTGGAGTGGCAATTTCTCGCTGCTGCTCTTCTGCCTGACCGTCGTGACCCTGGCCTACTGGCTGGCCGAGCGCTTCCACTTCCTGCCGCGTCGGCTCGCCGCCGCTGAAAACCTGGCCCGTCAAGACACGCTGCGGCGTGCCGACCTGCAGCGCATGGGCATCGCCAAGGTGGATGGCGACATCGACGAGGCGCGCCACAAGGTGCTGGCGCAACCCTGGTGGCTGGACTGGACCGCCGGGCTGTTCCCGGTGATCCTGATGGTCTTCGTGCTGCGCTCGTTCCTGTTCGAGCCGTTCAAGATCCCGTCGGGCTCGATGATCCCGACGCTCGAGATCGGCGATCTCATCCTGGTCAACAAGTTCCACTACGGCGTGCGCCTGCCGGTGATCAACAAGAAGATCATCCCGATCAACGACCCGCAGCGCGGCGACGTGATGGTGTTCCGCTACCCGGTCGACCCGAGCATCGACTTCATCAAGCGGGTGGTCGGCGTGCCCGGCGACGAGATCAGCTACATCAACCAGAAGCTCAGCCTGAACGGCAAGCCGGTGCCGCTGGAGCAGCTCGACGACTACTACGACGAAGACCGCCGTACCTTCTCCAAGCAGTTCCGCGCCGATCTGGGCCCGACCACCCACCGCCTGCTGGTCGACCCGCAGATGCCGTCGAGCTACGCGATGCGCGGGCGCCAGTTCCCGCAGTCCGAGGCCTGCCGCTACACCTCCGACGGCGTCACTTGCAAAGTGCCGCCGGGTCACTACTTCATGATGGGTGACAACCGCGACAACTCCGAAGATTCGCGCTACTGGGGTTTCGTGCCGGATGAGAACATCGTCGGACGGGCCTTTTTCGTCTGGATGAACTTCAGCGACCTCAAGCGCATCGGGTTTTTCCGTTGAAAATCCGGCGCCATGCCTGACCCGAGAATGTCCAGGAGATCTGCAATGACCCCCATGCGAGCGCTGAACACGCGTACCCAACGCGGTATCACGCTGATCGGCCTGATGTTCTGGGCCATCGTGATCTCGATGGTCGGACTGGTCACCCTGCGTGTGGTGCCCACGATCAACGAGTACTACACGATCCGCACGGCGGTCGAGAAGGTCGCGATCACCGGCGGCAACACCGTGCCGGAGATCCGCGCCGCGTTCGACCGCTACAAGAACATCGAGTACTCGATCACCGCGATCTCGGGCAAGGACCTGCAGGTCCGCAAGGACAACGATCGCGTGATCGTCAGCTTCGCCTACGACAAGGAGATCGAACTGTTCGGTTCGGTCTACCTGCTGATCAAATACAGTGGCAGCTCGAGCTGACGCTGCCTCAACCCACCCGCACCGCACCTTGTCCACCTACCCGCTCGACACCCTTCAGGCTCGCCTCGGTCACGTCTTCCGTGACCAGTCCCTGCTCTTGCGCGCGGTTTCGCACCGCAGCCACGGGGCCGACCACAACGAGCGGCTCGAGTTCCTCGGTGACGCGGTGCTGAACATGACGGTCTCCGACCTGCTGTTCGACCAGTTCGACGATTCACCCGAAGGCGACCTGACCCGCGTGCGCGCCCACCTGGTGCGCCAGGACATGCTGCATCGCCTGGCGCTGTCGCTGCAGTTGCCGGCGGTGCTGCGGCTGTCCGACGGCGAGGCGCGTGCCGGTGGCGCGCAGCGGCCGTCGATCCTGGCCGACGCCATGGAGGCGGTGATCGGCGCGGTCTACCGCGACGCCGGTTATGAAGCCGCGCAGGCGCTGGTGCGACGGCTGTTCGAACCGCTGGTGTCCGAAACCGTGACGCAGGCCTGGGCCAAGGACGCCAAGACCCAATTGCAGGAGTGGCTCCAGGCACGTCGCCAGAGCGTGCCCGAATACCGCATCGAAACCACCCGCGGCCGCGCCCATGACCAGACCTTCGTGGTCGTCTGCAGCGTCGCCGGCCCGGGCATCGAAGCGCGTGGTGAAGGCCGTTCGCGCCGTGCCGCCGAACAGGAAGCCGCGCGCCTGGTGCTCGAACAACTCAGCTCGACACCCGAATGACCCACCCCATCGATCCCCAAGACATGCTGCCACCGGACGCCGACGAACTCGACGCGTCCGACGAACCGGAAGACATCGAGGACCCGGACGAGTCCGACGACACCGACGAGCCCGAGGACGACGGCGACGAGACCGCTGCGATCGTGCACGAGAACCCGCACTGCGGCCTGATCGCCATCGTCGGTCGGCCCAACGTCGGCAAGTCGACGCTGCTCAACACGCTGATCGGGCAGAAGGTCAGCATCACCTCGCGCAAGGCGCAGACCACGCGCCACCGCATCACCGGCATCTGCACCCACGGCGACACCCAGTTCGTGTTCGTCGACACGCCGGGCTTCCAGACCCGCCACACCAACCGCGGCACCTCGGCGCTCAACCGCAACCTCAACAAGACGGTGCAGTCGGTGCTGGGTGACGTCGACGTGGTGCTGTTCGTGGTCGAGGCCGGCCGCTTCGGCCCCGACGATGCCAAGGTGCTGGCGCTGCTGCCGCCCGGGCGGCCGACGCTGCTGGTGGCCAACAAGCTCGACATGGTGCAGCGCCGCGCCGACCTGATGCCCTGGCTGCAGCAGATGCAGGCGCGCCACCCGTTCACCGAATTCGTGCCGCTGACGGCGACGAAGGAAGAAGACACCAAGCGCCTGCTCAACATCGTGCGCCCCTACCTGCCCGAGCAGCCCTGGTACTACGACGAAGACGCGCTGACCGACCGCAGCGACAAGTTCCTGGCCGCCGAGCTGATCCGTGAAAAACTCTTCCGCCTCACCGGCGACGAGCTGCCCTACACCTCGACGGTGCAGATCGACAAGTACGAAGAAGAAGGCCGGCTGCGCCGCATCGCCGCGACCATCATCGTCGAGCGCGATTCGCACAAGGGCATCGTGATCGGCGACGGCGGCGAGCGCCTCAAGCGCATCGGCACTGAAGCACGGGTCGAGCTCGAGAAGCTGGGCGACTGCAAGGTCTTCCTGGAGCTGTGGGTCAAGGTGCGCTCCGGCTGGGCCGACGACGAGAAGCGCCTCAAGAGCTACGGCTACGAATAAGGCATGGCGACCCGCCGTGCCGCGCCGGCCCAGCTCGGGGCCTATGTGCTGCACCACCACGACTGGAGCGAATCCAGCCTGATCCTGGAGCTGTTCACGCGCGAACTCGGCCGCATCTCGGCGGTGGCCAAGGGCGCCAAGCGGCCGTACTCGCAGCTGCGCTGCGTGCTGCTGCCGTTCCAGCGTCTGAACATCGCCCTCGGCAGCAAGCGCATCGAGGACGGCGCCGAAGTGCAGCTGCTGCGCAGCGCCGAATGGGCCGGCGGCGGCGCGATGCCCGGTGGCGCCGCGCTGCTGGCGGGCATGCACCTCAACGAGATCCTGCTGCGCGGCCTGGCCCGGCAAGACCCGCACCCGCATCTTTTCGACGCCTACGCCGCCACCCTGCCCGCGCTCAGCGGGCCTGACGACGCCGGCGTGGCCGCGGCGTTGCGCGCTTTCGAGATCCGGCTGCTGTCCGACTCCGGCGTGCTGCCCGAGCTCCACCTCGTCACCGCCACCCAGACGCCGGTGCAGGACAACGCCCGCCACAGCCTGAACGCCGAAGCGGGCGTCTGCGTCGCCGGCCCGCGCGACAGCGGCATCGCCGGCAGCGCGCTGGTCGCCCTGCAGGCGGCGCTGCACGACAGCGATCTGGCCGCCCTGCAGCGCGCCTGCCTGGCGGCACCGCAAGAACTGAAGAGCCAGCTGCGCGGCCTGCTTCACTATCATCTCGGCACCTCGGCGCTGCGCACCCGTGCGCTGATGATCGAGGTCCAGCAGCTGCTCGACTGAGCCTTCCGTCCCCATCACTCCCATCACCCGCAGGCGCCGCGGCGCTGCCGACCCGATGAATCCGCTCGTCGCCCCCGAAGCCGCCGCCCGTGGCGCACGCACCGCCCTGTCGGTCAATCTCAACAAGGTGGCCCTGCTGCGCAACAGCCGCCACCTCGGCATCCCGAGCGTGACGCGCGCGGCCACCTGCGTGCTCGAAGCCGGCGCGCAGGGCATCACGGTGCACCCGCGGCCCGACGAACGCCACATCCGCGCCCACGACGTCACCGACCTGGCCGAACTGCTGAAGGCCTGGCCGCAGGTCGAATACAACATCGAGGGCAACCCGTTCCACAACCTGATGGACGTGATCCGCGCCGTGCGGCCGCATCAGGCCACCTTCGTGCCCGACTCGACCGACCAGTTCACCTCCGACCACGGTTGGCAACTCGGTGGAAATTCGCCTGACGACGCCGAGCGCCTGCGCCCGCTGATCGACGAATGCCACGCGCTGGGCGTGCGCGTCAGCCTGTTCATGGACCCGGACCCGTCGGCGATGCGCGCCGCGCGCGAGGTCGGCGCCGACCGCGTCGAGCTCTACACCGAGACCTACGCCAGCGCCTGGGGCACCGTGCGCCAGGCCGAGGTGCTGGACGGCTTCGTGCGCAGCGCCGAAGCGGCGCTCGCGGTCGGGCTGGAGATCAACGCCGGCCACGACCTCAACCGCGACAACCTGAGCGACTTCCTGCGCGCGGTGCCGGGTGTGCTGGAGGTCTCGATCGGCCACGCGCTGATCGCCGACGCGCTCGAACTCGGTTACGCCGAGACCATCCGCGCCTACCAGCGCAGCATCCAGAACGCCTTCGCGCCGGCTCGATCGTGATCTACGGCGTCGGCACCGACATCTGCGACATCCGCCGCATCGCCGCCACGCTGCAGCGGCGCGGCGACCGCTTCGCCGAGCGGGTGCTGGGGCCACGCGAGATCGAGGTGTTCCGTTATCGCCGCGCCAAGGTCGAGGCGCGTGGCCTGTCGTATCTGGCGACCCGCTTCAGCGCCAAGGAAGCGTTCTCGAAGGCGATCGGCCTGGGCCTGCACCAGCCGATGAGCTGGCGCAGCTGCGAGATCCTCAACGCACCATCCGGCCAGCCGCAGATCCACCTGCACGGCGCGCTGGCCGACTGGTTTGCGCAGCGCCGGCTGATCGCCCACGTCAGCCTGACCGACGAAACCGACTACGCCACCAGTTTCGTGGTGGTCGAAACCCAGGGTCTGTAAATGAACCACTCCCCCGTCGTTCTGGACATCGCCGGCACCACGCTCGACGCCGACGACCGCCGTCGCCTGCAGCACCCGCTCGCCGGCGGGCTGATCCTGTTTGCGCGCAACTGGGTCGACCGCCGCCAGCTGGTCACGCTGATCGCCGAGATCAAGGACCTGCGGCCCGACCTGCTGATCTGCGTCGACCACGAAGGCGGGCGGGTGCAACGCTTCAAGACCGACGGGTTCACCCACCTGCCGCCGATGCGCGCGCTCGGCGAACGCTGGATGCGCGACGAGCGCGGCCAGCCCGGCAGCGGCGCGATGCGTGCCTGCGAGGCCGCCACCGCCACCGGCTACGTGCTGGCGGCGGAGCTGCGCGCCTGTGGGGTCGACCTCAGCTTCACGCCGGTGCTCGACCTCGAACACGCGCACAGCAACGTGATCGGCGACCGCGCGCTGCACCGCGACGCCCGCGTCGCCACGCTGCTGGCCAAGAGCCTGATGCACGGCCTGCTGCAGGCCGGCATGGGCAACTGCGGCAAACATTTCCCCGGCCACGGCTGGGCCCGGGCCGACAGCCACGTCGCCATCCCGCGCGACACCCGCTCGCTCAAGGCCATCCTGGCCGACGACGCCCTGCCCTACGCCTGGCTGTCGAGCAGCCTGACGGCGGTGATGCCGGCGCACGTGATCTACCCGAAGGTCGATGCGCGCCCGGCCGGCTTCTCGGCGCGCTGGCTGCAGGAGATCCTGCGTGACCAGTTCGGCTTCACCGGCGCCGTCTTCAGCGACGACCTCAGCATGGCGGCGGCGCGCTCGGTGCCCGACGTGCAGGGCGGCGCCGAGCTGAGCTACAGCCAGGCCGCGCTGCTCGCGCTGGAGGCGGGCTGCGACATGGTGCTGCTGTGCAACCAGTCGCTCGGCGACGGCGGCCGGGCCGTCGATGAACTGCTCGACGGCCTGGGCGACGCCATCGAACAAGGCCGATGGAGACCCGACCCGGACAGCGAAACCCGCCGCATCGCCCTGCTGCCGCAGACCCCGCCGCTGCCGTGGGACGAGCTGATGCACCACGCGCCCTACCAGCGCGCGCTGGAACTGATCGGCGAGCCGGGCTGAATCCCGGCGCCCGCCGCCACAAGAAACGACAAAGCCGCCACGGCGAACCGTGGCGGCTTTTTACTGGGGGCCGCGGATCAGCGAACCGCGGCAGACGCGACGATCAGTGCGTCGAACCGGTCTCGAACGGCAGCTGCACCTGGCCGAGGTTGCGGCGGGTCTCGACCAGCACCAGCGGGCCGTCGTCGACCAGCACCACCGGCTTGATCTCGCGCGGCACACGCACCGGCTTGGGTTCGTTGGCGATCGCCTCCTGAACCTGGCGCACCTTGTCGGCGTTGCTGTTGACCCACTCCAGGCCGGCACCGCGTGCGATCTCGGCCAGCGTGTCGAGCGGCAGCGCATAGGGCTTGACGACCACCGTCGGCGCGGGCTCGAACGAAGCCGCCGGCACGGGCTGGGCCTCGATCACCACGGCCGCCGGCGGTTGCACGACCGGCGCAGCGATCACCGGAGCAGCCACGGGGGGCACCTCGGCAACAGGCTCGGCCACGGGCTGAACCGCCATCTGAACGACCGGCTCGGCGACCACGGCTTGCGCAGCGACCGCGGCTTGCGCAGGCAACTCCTCGCTGAACTCGGCGGCGGTGACGCCGCTGACCACTTCAGCGCCTTCGGCGGCTTCGGTTGCGTCAGCACCCTCGACACCGTCACGGCCACGACCACGGCCGCGGCGACGGCGGCGGCCGTCGCGCTGGGCCTCGGCCGACTCGGCGTCGACCGGTGCGGCGGCGCTTTCGTCCTGGGTCGACACGCCGACAGCACCTTCGACGGCGACCGGCGCATCAGCCGCAGCCGCGACGGGCTGTGCCACGGCGTCGGTGCTCAGGCCTTCGGCGCCTTCCGGACGCTGCTCTTCGCGGTCACGGCGGCCACCTCGACCACCACGGCGGCGACGGCGGCCGTCGCGCTCGGCGTTGGCCGCGTCGCTGCCGTCGGTCGAACCGGGCTGGGTTTCCTCGAAACCGCTGTTGGCCGCTTCGGCCAGGTTGCTGGTGTCGACCTCGGCCACAGCGGCGACGGGCGCCGGAGCGGGACGACGTTCACCACGCGGCGGGCGCTGCGTGGCGGGGGCATCACCCTCGCCCGCGACGACCTCGACGTTGCGCTCGCGGCGCTCGCCATTGCCGCGTGATTCGCCACGAGATTCACCCCGCGACTCGCCACGCGGGCGACGCTCGCCGCCGGCTTCGCGCGGCTCACGGGCTTCGCGCGGTTCGCGCGGTTCGCGGTTCTCGCGGCCCTCACGCGCTTCGGGCTTGATCGCCTCGGCGCGCGCTTCCTGGCGCTCGGCACCGCGTTCAGCGCCACGCTCGCCATTGCGTTCACCGCGACGGCCACCGCGCTCGCCACGCTCGGCCCCGCTGCCGTTGCGCTCGCCACCCCGCTCGGCGCCGTCACGACGGCCACCGCGGCGATCGCCACGCTCGCCCTTTTCGGTGCGCTCACCGCGCGAACCGGTGGTCTCCTTGGCGACGACCGGGGGCGCGACGGGCTCGGGAGCGACCACGACCGGCGCAGCCGCGCCACCGCCGAACAGCTTCTTGATCCAGCCGAAGAAACCCCCTTCGGCCGGCGCGGCCGGGGCAGCGACCGGCGCGGCAACGGGTGCGGGCCGAGCCACGGCCACCGGTGCGGGCGCGGGCGCCGGCTCGGGCTTGGGCGCGGCCACCGGCGCGGGCTGATCGGGCAGCACGCCCTTGATCAGCGGCTCCTGCTTGGCCTTGAGCTTCTCGCGACGGGTGATGCCGACTTCGTCTTCCGGCTCCTCGATCATCGTGTAGCTGGCCTGGATGTTCTCCAGCCGCGGATCGTCGTGGCGCAGGCGTTCGAGCTTGTAGTTGGGCGTCTCGAGGTGCTTGTTGGGCACCAGCAGCACGGTGGTGCGCTGCTTCAACTCGATCTTGGTGATCTCGGTGCGCTTCTCGTTGAGCAGGAAGCTGGTCACCTCGACCGGCACCTGCACGTGGACCGCCGCCGTGCCTTCCTTCATCGACTCTTCCTGGATGATGCGCAGGATCTGCAGCGCGGAAGATTCGGTGTCGCGGATGTGGCCGGTGCCGTTGCAGCGCGGGCAGGTGATGTGGTTGCCTTCGCTGAGCGCCGGGCGCAGGCGCTGGCGGCTGAGTTCGAGCAGGCCGAACTTGCTGATCGAGCTGAACTGCACGCGGGCACGGTCGGTGCGCAGCGCGTCGCGCAGCCGGGTCTCGACCTCGCGGCGGTTCTTGCTCTCCTCCATGTCGATGAAGTCGACCACGATCAGGCCGCCCAGGTCACGCAGGCGGCACTGGCGCGCGATCTCGTCGGCGGCTTCGAGGTTGGTGCGGGTGGCGGTTTCCTCGATGTCACCGCCGCGGGTGGCGCGCGCCGAGTTGACGTCGACGGCGACCAGCGCCTCGGTGTGGTCGATCACGATCGCGCCGCCCGACGGCAGGTGCACCGTGCGCGAGAACGCGGTCTCGATCTGGTGCTCGATCTGGAAGCGGCTGAACAGCGGCGCATCGTCGCGATACCGCTTCACGCGGTTGGCCGTGTCGGGCATCACGTGCAGCATGAACTGACGCGCCTGCTCGAAGATGTCGTCGGTGTCGATCAGGATCTCGCCGATGTCGGCGCTGAAGTAGTCGCGGATCGCACGGATCACCAGCGACGACTCCTGGTAGATCAGGAACGCACCGCGGCCACCCTTGGACGCGTCGTCGATCGCGGTCCAGAGCTTGAGCATGTAGTTCAGGTCCCACTGCAGCTCTTCGGCACTGCGGCCGATGCCGGCGGTGCGCGCGATCAGGCTCATGCCCTTGGGGTAGTCGAGCTGCTCGAGGTTTTCCTTGAGCTCTTCGCGCTGCTCGCCCTCGATGCGCCGGCTGACGCCGCCGCCGCGCGGGTTGTTGGGCATCAGCACCAGGTAGCGGCCGGCCAGCGACACGAAGGTGGTCAGCGCCGCGCCCTTGTTGCCGCGCTCTTCTTTTTCGACCTGGACCAGCAGTTCCTGGCCGTTGGAAATGACGTCGGAAATCTTGGCGTCGCGGACGCTGACGCCTTCCTTGAAATAGCTGCGCGAGATTTCCTTGAACGGCAGGAAACCGTGGCGGTCTTCGCCGTAATCGACGAAACAGGCCTCCAGCGAAGGCTCGACGCGGGTGACGACGGCCTTGTAGATGTTGCCCTTGCGCTGTTCGCGGCCCTCGATCTCGGTCTCGAAATCGAGCAGTTTCTGGCCATCGACGATCGCCAGGCGCCGCTCTTCGGGCTGCGTGGCATTGATCAGCATGCGTTTCATGCGTTCTCCTCGTACCTGCTCCGCATCGCGGCAGCAGAGTCATGCAAACAGTCGCTCGCAGGCCGGAACCCGCGAACAACCCCTGTTTGATGCCTGAGAACAGCGCAGCCCGCCCGAGAAGGAATCGCCCTGGACTGCGCGTGGCGGCCCCACGAGAGGGCCTGTGCGAGGCGGGGAAGCCTCAGCAGCGCAGCGTTGGCGCGCGTGCAGACAAGACAGACCCCGATTCGGCCCAATCCGGCTCGCCGTGATGCCGTCCATCGGACAGGCAGGGCACGGCCCCCACGCCTCCACCACGCGCAGCGAGCGCGCAGCTCGACCCGGCGCGCAAGGCGCGTCCGGTCGGCGAGGGACGGGGATGGAAGGGTTCGGCCATGGGATGGCGTCTGTTGTCGCAACACAAACTGCAGCACCATCAAAACAGGGGCGCGGCAATCTGCCGGGCGCCCCTGTCGGACGGATGCTGCAGTCTTGAAAACCTTGACGTGGGGTTCAGACTGCGAAGTCTCTGGCGCGCCGCACTCGCATCCGCCAACTCACCTTGGGAGCCGGCACCATGCCAGACGCGTCGCACTGCATCAGCGTAAGCCGGCCGAAACGACATGCACCGTGTGCACGCCATCGGGGCCGGCACCGCGTCAGAAACTGCAGGCGCTCGATTCATCTGCTCGGCTCACCTCGAAGCCCTTAGGGCTTGCCCGGCGGCCACTTCGGCACGGCGGTGATACACCGCCGTTAAACTCAGACAAATCAAACACTTACAGCGCGAACGTGGTGCAAAGGATTATAGGGGTAAAGGCCAGGCCGGCCGGCGGCAGAAAAACAGCCGACAAAGTGCCGGCGTCAACGCCTGTGTCGGTGGTCGCCACCGCCTCGCCCCAGGTGCGCCATTTCCAGGTCGACGAGGCCGGCGCCGGGCAGCGGCTCGACAATTTCCTGATGCGCGAACTCAAGGGCGCGCCCAAGACGCTGGTCTACCGGATCATCCGCAGCGGCGAAGTGCGGGTCAACAAGGGCCGCGCCGGCGCAGACACCCGGCTGGCGATCGGCGACGACGTGCGGGTGCCGCCGCTGCGTCTGTCCGAACGGCCCGATCCGGCCGAATCGACCGTGCCGCCGCGCGAGTTCCCGATCCTGCTCGAAGACGAGCACCTGCTGGCGATCGCCAAGCCGGCCGGCGTGGCGGTGCACGGCGGCTCGGGCGTGAGCTTCGGCGTGATCGAGCAACTGCGGCGCGCGCGGCCGCAGGCGCGTTTTCTGGAACTGGTGCACCGGCTCGACAAGGAGACCTCCGGCATCTTGCTGGTGGCCAAGAAACGCAGCGCGCTGACGGCGCTGCAGGATCAGTTCCGCCAGCGCGACACCGGCAAGACCTACGCAGCCCTGGTCATCGGCGACTGGCCGGAGAACAAGAAGGTGATCGACGTGGCGCTGCACAAGTACACCGACGCCGGCGGCGAACGCCGCGTGCGCGCGGTGGCGGCCGACCACCCCGACGGCCGGCGCTCGATCTCGCTGGTGCAGGTGCTGAAACGCTTCGACGGCTACACCCTGCTCGACGTCACCATCAAGACCGGGCGCACGCACCAGATCCGCGTGCACCTGCAGCAGGCCGGCCACCCGATCGTCGGCGACGACAAGTACGGCGACTTCGCGCTCAACAAGGCGATGGCGCGCGGCGAGGCGGTGGCGGGCTGCCGCTTCGAGCGCATGTTCCTGCACGCGCGCCGGCTGGCGTTTGACCATCCGGCCAGCGGGGAACGGATCGAGCTCGAGGCGGCGCTGCCCGCCGAGTGCGCGACACTGTTGGACTCGTTCTGAACCCCAACCCACCACCGCCATGCGCCGACGCCAGTACGACCTGATCGTGTTCGATTGGGACGGCACCCTCTTCGACTCCACCGCACTGATCGTGCGCAGCATCCAGGCCGCCAGCCGGGATCTGGGCGTGGCCACACCGTCGGATCAGGACGCCGCCTACGTGATCGGCCTGGGCCTGCAGGAAGCGCTGCAGCACGCCGTGCCGGGGCTCGCCGAGGAACGCTATCCCGAACTGGTGCAGCGCTACCGCCACCACTACTTCAAGGACCAGCACGCCATCACGCTGTTCGACGGCGTGCCCGAGCTGCTGGAGGCGCTGCGCGAGCGCCAGCACAGCCTCGCGGTGGCCACCGGCAAGAGCCGCCGCGGGCTCGACGAGGCGCTGCAGATTTCCGCCCTGAACCGCTACTTCGACGCCACCCGCACCGCCGACGAAACCCGCTCCAAGCCGCATCCCCAGATGCTGCAGGAGCTGATGGCCGAGCTGGGGGTTGAACCCGAGCGGACGCTGATGATCGGCGACACCACCCACGACCTGCAGCTCGCCAGCAATGCCGGCGCCGCCAGCGTCGCGGTCTCCTACGGCGCACACGAGATCGAGCAGCTGCACGAACACGCGCCGCGCCACGTCGCCCACAGCGTGGCCGAACTGCGCAGCTGGCTGCTGCAGCACGGCTGATGCGCTGCGCCACCCCGATCGCCCACGCACACCGACGACCATGAGCCCCGTCCCGCCCGCACAGGATCTCTGCCCCTCCGACGCCCTGGCCGAAAGCGGCAAGGCCCATGTCTTCGACCTGCTCGAATACGGCAAGCCGGTGCGCGGTTTCGTGCTGCGTTTCGAGGGTCGGGTGGTCGGCTACCTGAACCGCTGCGCCCACGTGCCCACCGAGCTGGACTGGAAAGAAGGCGAGTTTCTCGACGGCCCGCGCGAATGGATCATCTGCTCGATCCACGGCGCCACCTACGACCCGCGCACCGGCTACTGCGTGGCCGGGCCGTGTGCCGGACGCTCGCTCAAGCCGCTGCAGGTGCAAGAGCGTGACGGCAGGGTGTATTGGTATCCTCGCGAAGACTTGGCGCCGGCCTTCTGCGACTGAACCCAGCGACTGAAGTGCGATCTCCCGTCTGCGCCACCCTCACCCTCCCGACATGAGCTCCGAAGACGACACCCCGACCTCGCCCGCCACACCGGTGCCCGAGGCGTCCCGCCCTGCCGCGCCGAGCGTGGCCCCTGCGGCCCCGAGCGCACGCAGCGCCACCGACACCGTGCTCGAGCAGTTTGCCCACGAGTACATCCGCGAGCGCCGCAACGCCAGGCGCTGGAGCCTGACGCTGCGCCTGGGCTGGCTGCTGCTGTTCGCCCTGGTGGCCTGGGGCCTGCTGACGCAGAACAACCACGCCAGCGCGCCCAACGGCCCGCACACCGCCCTGGTCGAACTGCGCGGCGAGATCGCCGTCGACACCGAAGCCAGCGCCGACGTGCTGCTGTCGGGCCTGCGCAGCGCCTTCGAGGACAGCGGCGCGCAGGCGGTGGTGATCCGCATCAACTCGCCGGGCGGCAGCCCGGTGCAGGCCGGCATCATCCACGACGAAATCCTGCGCCTGAAGGCCAAGCACGACAAGGAGGTCTACGCCGTGGTCGAGGAGAGCTGCGCCTCGGGGGCCTATTACGTGGCGGTGGCGGCCGACTCGATCTATGTCGACAAGGCGTCGATCGTCGGCTCGATCGGCGTGCTGATGGACGGTTTCGGTTTCACCAGCCTGATGGAAAAGCTCGGCGTCGAACGCCGCATGATCACCGCCGGCAGCAACAAGGGCATGCTCGATCCGTTCTCGCCGCTGTCCGAATCGCAGCGCGCCTTCGCCCAGTCCATGCTCGACCAGATCCACCAGCAGTTCATCAAGGTCGTCAAGGATGGCCGCGGCGAACGGTTGAAAGAGACCCCCGAAACCTTCTCCGGGCTGTTCTGGAGCGGCGAGGAAGCGGTCCGGCAGGGCCTGGCGGACGGTTTCGGCAACCTCGAGTTCGTGGCCCGCGAGATCGTCAAGGCCGAGGAAGTGATCGACTACACGCCGCACGAGAACGTGGCCGAACGGCTGGCCAAGCGATTCGGTGCCGCCGTGGGCGAAGGCGCCGTCAAGGCGCTGCGCAACCTGCCGCAGCTCCACTGAGACACGCTGTCTCGGTGCGGTTGCTGCTTCTCGGAAGCCCTCTTCTCAACCCGCGAAGGAGTGCGCCATGCAAGGCGACGCCAAGGTCATCGAATTCCTCAACGCACAGCTCAAGAACGAACTCACCGCGATCAACCAGTACTTCCTGCACGCCCGCATGCTGAAGAACTGGGGCCTGGAGAAGCTCGCCAAGCACGAGTACGAAGAGTCGATCGAGGAGATGAAACACGCCGACAAGCTGATCGAGCGGGTGCTGATGCTCGAAGGCCTGCCCAATCTGCAGGACCTGGGCAAGCTCTACATCGGCGAGAACGCGGTCGAGACGCTGCACTGCGACCTGAAGATCGAGATGGCCTCGCACCCGCTGCTGAAAGACGCCATCGCCCACTGCGAGAGCGTGCGCGATTTCGTCTCGCGCGAGATCCTGGTCGAGATCCTCGACGACACCGAGGATCACATCGATCACCTGGAAACCCAGATCGAGCTGGTGGCTCAGCTCGGAGAGCAGAACTGGCTGCAGTCGCAGGTGGGTTCGGCCAGCTGACACGCTGCCGAGCCGGGCAGCACACGAACGGGGGCGGCATGCCCCCATTTTTTGCCCGGCAATTGAGAAAGATTCTTGTTTAGATTAAGCTGACGCTGCGCTTGTTCAAACCCACTTCCGAACGCCACCGACCATGATCGTCTGCCTCTGCAACCGCGTCAGCGACCGCGACATCCGTCATGCCGTGCAGGTGCACGGCGTTCGCGATTTCGAGGTGCTCAAGGATCAGACCAGCGCGGCATCGTGCTGCGGCTGCTGCCACGACTGCGCCCGCGAGGTCTTCGACGCGGCCTGCCAGACGGCCGACGGCAAGCTCGGGTCGACCGCGCCGGCGCACGGCTGAGGCCGATCAACCGACCAGCAGGCCCTTGGTCTCGATGAATCGGATCACCTCGTCGAGGCCCTGACGGGTCTTGAGATTGCTCATCACGAACGGGCGGTTCGGCCGCATGCGCCTCGTGTCGGCCTCCATCACCGACAGGTCCGCGCCCACGTGCGGCGCGAGGTCGGTCTTGTTGATGACGAACAGGTCGCTCTTGGTGATGCCAGGCCCGCCCTTGCGCGGGATCTTCTCGCCGGCGGCAACATCGATCACGTAGATCGTCAGGTCGCTCAGCTCGGGGCTGAAGGTCGCCGCCAGGTTGTCGCCGCCCGACTCGATGAAGACGATGTCGGCGTTCGGGAATTTCTCAAGCATGCGGTCCACCGCCTCGAGGTTGATCGACGCGTCCTCGCGGATCGCGGTGTGCGGGCAGCCGCCGGTTTCGACGCCGATGATGCGTTCGGGCTCGAGCGCACCGGCCACCGTCAGCAGGCGCTGGTCTTCCTTGGTGTAGATGTCGTTGGTGACGACCACCAGATCCCAGCGCTCGCGCATCGTCTTGCAGAGCATCTCGACCAGGGTGGTCTTGCCCGAACCGACCGGCCCGCCGACGCCCACGCGCAAGGGAGGCAGTTTCTTGGTGCGGCCGGGAACAGCGTGCAGTTGACTCATGGTGTGTGGTGGTTCGAGTTGATTCGGAGGACAGTCGGCGACGCAAGCCGCGTGCCGATGCGGCATCCCGAAGGGTGGCCACAGCGGACTTTCGCCAGTCTGTGCGGATGGTAGCCAGCCAGGCCTGACGCCCGCCGGCATCAAGATTTCATCGATTTCGCAATGGGCACTGGCGCGGAGGAAATTTTTGTATATACTAGCGGGCTGTTGGCGCTTTAGCTCAGCCGGTTAGAGCGACGGAATCATAATCCGCAGGTCCGGGGTTCGAATCCCTGAAGCGCCACCAAACAACAACATGAAGCCGGCCCGAGGTCTCCACCTCGGGCCGTTTTTCTTTGTATCGTCCGTTCTGATCCCTGCCCTGCGCAGCCGCTGGCTCTACACCATGTCCGAGGCGCTTTCCATGCACACCCCCACCCTCACTTCCACCCCGACTACCGCCACGTCCGTGGTCGACGACACGGCGCCCGCCGCATCCGGCAAGAAGGTCTACATCCGCACCTTCGGCTGCCAGATGAACGAATACGACTCGGACAAGATGTCCGACGTCATGGCCGCCGCCGAGGGCTACACGCCCACCGACGACCCGGAGCAGGCCGACCTGATCCTGTTCAACACCTGCTCGGTGCGCGAGAAGGCGCAGGAAAAGGTCTTCAGCGACCTCGGCCGCGTCAAGCACCTCAAGGCCCGCGGCGTGCTGATCGGCGTGGGCGGCTGCGTGGCCAGCCAGGAAGGCGCGGCGATCATCGAGCGCGCACCGTATGTCGACGTGGTGTTCGGCCCGCAGACGCTGCATCGCCTGCCGCAGATGCTGGCGCAGCGCGCCCGTCAAGGCCGTCCACAGGTCGACATCAGCTTCCCCGAGATCGAGAAGTTCGACCACCTGCCACCCGCCAAGGTCGACGGTGCGGCGGCGTTCGTGTCGATCATGGAAGGCTGCAGCAAGTACTGCTCGTACTGCGTCGTGCCCTACACGCGCGGCGAGGAGTTCAGCCGGCCGTTCGACGAGGTGCTGACCGAGGTCGCCGGACTGGCCGACCAGGGCGTCAAGGAAGTGACGCTGCTGGGCCAGAACGTCAACGCCTACCGCGGCCGGATGGGCGACACGTCGGACATCGCCGACTTCGCCACGCTGCTCGAATACGTGCACGAGATCCCCGGCATCGAGCGCATCCGCTACACCACCAGCCATCCGAACGAGTTCACGCCGGCGCTGATCGAGGCCTACGCCCGCCTGCCCAAGCTGGTCAATCACCTGCACCTGCCGGTGCAGCACGGCTCGGATCGCATCCTGTCGGGCATGAAACGCGGCTACACGGTGCTCGAATACAAGAGCACGATCCGCAAGCTGCGCGCGATCCGCCCCGACATCAGCCTGTCGACCGACTTCATCGTCGGTTTCCCCGGCGAGACCGACGACGACCATGCCCGCACCATGAAGCTGATCGACGACATCGGTTTCGACGCGTCGTTCAGCTTCATCTTCAGCCCGCGCCCCGGCACGCCGGCCGCCGCGCTGCACGACGACACGTCGTACGAGGTCAAGCTCGCGCGCCTGCAGCAGTTGCAGGCGACGATCGAGGACAACGTGCGCCGCATCAGCGAGCGCCGCGTCGGCACGGTGCAGCGCGTCCTGGTCGAAGGCCCGAGCCGGCGCGATCCGAACGAGCTGATGGGCCGCACCGAGTGCAACCGCATCGTCAACTTCGACGGCGGCCCGAACGCGGCGCGGCTGGTCGGTCGGATGATCGACATCCGCATCACGCTGGCCTATCCGCACTCGCTGCGTGGCGAGCCGGTTCTGCGCGACTGACGCCCCCCGCATGCCGGTCGACGCACCCCTGCAGGGCCTGACCGTGCTGGAGCGCGGCTGGCTGTCGTCCAACAACATCCTGCTGCACGGCGCCCCGGGCGAAGGCGCGGTGCTGGTCGACAGCGGCCACTGCGTGCACGCCGCGCAGACGCTGGCGCTGGTCGACCACGCACGACAGGGCGAGACGTTGCGCCTGCTGGTCAACACCCACCTGCATTCGGACCACTGCGGCGGCAACGCCCGCCTGCAGCAGGCCCACGCGGTGCCGGTCCGGGTGCCGCCCGGTCAGGCCGAGGCCGCTCGGGCCTGGGACGAGACGGCGCTGAGCTACCAGCCCACGGGTCAGCGTTGCGAGCGCTTTGCGGTGCACGGCGTGCTGCAACCCGGCACCGCACTGACCGTGGGATCGGCGATCTGGCAGGTGATCGCCGCGCCCGGCCATGATCCGCATTCGGTGATGCTGTTCGAGCCCGAACAGGGCGTGCTGCTGTCGGCCGACGCGCTGTGGGAAAACGGCTTCGGCGTGGTCTTCCCCGAGCTCGAGGGCGAGTCGGCCTTCGACGACGTGGCTGCGGTGCTCGACCTGATCGAGCGTCTGCCGGTGCGGCGCGTGGTACCGGGGCACGGCGCGGCGTTCGGCGATGTCAAGACGGCGCTGCAGCGGGCACGTCAGCGGCTTGCGGCGTTCCGCGCCGATCCGGCCCGGCATGCGCGCCACGCCGCCAAGGTGCTGGTCAAGTACCACCTGATGGAAGTGGGCCGGCAGCGCCACGCCGATCTGCTGCGCTGGGCCGAGGCCACGCCGTTGATGGCGAGCACGCAGCAGACCGCGCGTGATCGCGGCAGCCTGCCGGACTGGAGCGAGCAGCTGGTGGCCGAGCTGCTGGCGAGCGGCGCGCTCAGGCAGGTGGACGACTGGGTGCTGGACGCCTGAGCGTCTGCCGGCGCCCGCGCGACGATTCAGCGTCGCCCGGGGCCGAACGCGGCCCACCAGAGGCCGAGTGCATTGGCCAGCACGAGCGCGAAATAGCTGCCGATGCGGCCGTCGCGGCCCGTCACGATCAGGCCGGCCAAGGTGGCCACCACGCCCGCAACCGCGGCGTGCGCGGCCAGGCGCTGCAACGGCACGCCCTTCAACTCGCGTCGCCACAAGGCCTTGGCCAGCAGGGCCGCCAGCGCCGCCACACCGAGCGCAGGCAGGAAGAGGTTGAACAGGTGGCCCAGCGCGTCGAAAAAACCCATCGGATCGGCAGTCGGTCGTCGTTTGTCGGTGCGGTCTGCGGCGGGCCTGCGGCGCCGAACCGGTCGCCGGGGGCAACAGGGTCGCCGGCCTGGCGCCCACCCCGGGAGCGTGCAATCTTACAATCGCGTCATGAGCGTGTTCACCCTCAGCCTGAACCACCACACGGCCCCCGTCGATCTGCGGGGCCGATTTGCGTTCACGCTCGAACAGATTCCGACGGCGCTGCAGGGCCTGCGCGCCGGGCTCGACCGCGCCGCGCCCGAGGCGGCGATCCTGTCGACCTGCAACCGCACCGAGCTCTACATCGCCGCCGACCCGGCGCGCACCTCGCAGCTGGTGGTGCCCGCGCTCGACTGGCTGGCCGCGCACGGCGGTGTCAGCACCGACGACCTGCGCCGCCACACCCACGTGATGGAGCGCCAGGAAGCGGCGCGCCACGCCTTCCGGGTCGCCTCCGGGCTCGACTCGATGGTGCTGGGCGAGCCGCAGATCCTCGGCCAGATGAAGCAGGCCGTGCGCGAGGCCGACACCGCCGGCACGCTGGGCACGACGCTGCACCAGCTGTTCCAGCGCTCGTTCTCGGTGGCGAAAGAGGTGCGCACCTCCACCGAGATCGGCGCGCACTCGATCAGCATGGCGGCCGCTTCGGTGCGGCTGGCCGGCCAGCTGTTCGAGGACCTGCACAAGATCCGCGTGCTGTTCGTCGGCGCGGGCGAGATGATCGAACTGGTGGCGACCCACTTCGTCGCCAAGGCGCCCAGGCACGTGACGATCGCCAACCGCACGCTCGAACGGGGTGAAAAACTCGCGTCGCACTTCGGTGCCGAGGCCATGCGGCTGGCCGACCTGCCGGCGCGGCTGCACGAGTTCGACGCGGTGATCTCCTGCACCGCCAGCACCCTGCCGCTGATCGGCCTGGGCGCGGTCGAACGCGCGATCAAGGCGCGCCGCCGTCGGCCGATGTTCATGGTCGACCTGGCCGTGCCACGCGACATCGAGCCCGAGGTCGGCCAGCTCGACGACGTCTACCTCTACACCGTCGACGACCTGTCCGCGCTGGTGCAGAGCGCCGGCGAGAAGCGCCAAGCCGCGGTGGCGCAGGCCGAGGCGATCATCGAGTCGGGCGTGCAGAACTTCGTGCACTGGCTGTCGCAGCGATCGACCGTGCCGCTGATCCAGTCGCTGCAGGCCCAGGCCGACGTCTGGCGCAACACCGAGATGGCGCGCGCCCGCAAGCTGCTGGCGCGGGGCGCCGACGTCGACGAGGTGCTCGAGGCGCTGTCACGCGGCCTGACGCAGAAGATGCTGCACGGCGCGCTGGCCGAACTGCACAACGCCGACACGCAGCAGCGCGCGCACACCGCCGAGGTGGTGTCGCGGCTGTTCCTGCGCGGCGAAAGCCGCCGCGGCAAGGCCGAGCCGGCCGGCGAGATCTAGCGCCGCTGGCCGAGACAGGGTGGCCATGCGCCGCCCGGCCGCCCCTTCGGCACGTCCGCGTGCGCTGAAGCTTCGATCGACCTCCTCCGGCATCCGACATGACCCCCTTCCTGCGCCAGCAGCTCAGCCGCCAGGCCTTGCGTCTGGCCGAGATCGACGCCGCGCTGGCCGACCCCAAGGTCTGCAGCCAGATCGGCACGCTGCGCAGCCTGAACCGCGAACACGCGCGGGTCTCGGCGCTGGTGGATCGCTGGCAGCGTTACGAGCAGCGCGAGCAGGATCTGGCGGGCGCGCAGGAACTGCTCGACGAGCCCGAGATGGCCGAGCTGGCGCGCGCTGAGATCGGCGCCGCGCAGGCCGATCTCGACCGCCTCGACAGCGAGCTGCTGACCGCGCTGATGCCGCGTGACGCCGACGACGACCGCAACGCCTTCGTCGAGATCCGCGCCGGCACCGGCGGCGAGGAGTCGGCGCTGTTCGCCGCCGATCTGGCGCGCATGTACCTGCGCCACGCCGAGCGGCGCGGCTGGAAGACCGAGCTGATGAGCGAGAGCGTGTCCGACCTCGGCGGCTACAAGGACGTGGTGCTGCACATCATCGGCGACGCGGTGTTCGAGGCGCTGAAGTACGAATCCGGCGGCCACCGCGTGCAACGCGTGCCGGCCACCGAGGCGCAGGGTCGCATCCACACCAGCGCCTGCACGGTGGCCGTGCTGGCCGAGGCCGACGAGGCCGAGGAGGTGTCGCTGAATCCGGCCGAGCTGCGCATCGACACCTACCGCGCCAGCGGCGCCGGCGGCCAGCACATCAACAAGACCGACTCGGCGGTGCGCGTCACCCACCTGCCGACCGGGCTGGTGGCCGAGTGCCAGGACGACCGCTCGCAGCACCGCAACAAGGCGCGCGCGCTGGCCGTGCTGGCTGCGCGCCTGCGCGATCGCGTGCGCCAGGAACAGGCCGCCAAGGACGCCGCGGCACGCAAGAGCCTGATCGGCAGCGGCGACCGCAGCGACCGCATCCGCACCTACAACTTCCCGCAAGGCCGCCTGACCGACCACCGCATCAACCTGACGCTCTACAAGCTCGGCGCGGTGCTGGAGGGCGATCTCGACGAGGTGATCGGCGCGCTGCAGGCCGCGCACGCGGCCGAGCAGCTGGCCGAGCTGGAGACGCAGGCGTGACGTCGCCCGCGCCGACGATCGGTCAGGCCCTGGCCCAGGCGCGCGACGCCGGCCTGGCGCGGCTGGACGCCCAGCTGCTGCTCGGCCACGTCTGCGGCCTCAGCCGCACCGGCCTGCTCACCAACGACGATCAGGTGCTGCCCGCCGCCCAGCTGGCGCGCTGGCAACAGCTGCTGGCGCGCCGACTGGCCGGCGAGCCGGTGGCGTATCTGACCGGCCGGCACGAGTTCCACGGCCTGACCCTGCACATCACGTCCGACGTGCTCGACCCGCGGCCCGACACCGAGACGCTGGTCGACTGGGGCCTGGAGCTGCTCGCACGGCTGGGCCGGCCGGCCCGCGTGCTCGACCTCGGCACCGGCAGCGGCGCGATCGCGCTGGCGATCAAGCACCGCTGCCCGTCGGCGCAGGTCAGCGCGGTCGACTTCAGCGCGGCGGCGCTGGCGGTGGCAAGGGCCAACGGCGCGCGGCTGAACCTCGACGTCGACTGGCAGCCCGGCAACTGGTTCGAGAACCTGGCCGGCCAGCGCTTCGACCTGATCCTGAGCAACCCGCCCTACATCGCCGAGGACGACCCGCACATGCCGGCGCTGCGACACGAGCCGCGCCAGGCGCTGGTGTCCGGTGCCGACGGCCTGGACGACATCCGCAGCCTCGTCAGGCAGGCGCCGCAGCACCTCGTCGCCGGTGGCTGGCTGCTGCTCGAGCATGGCCACGATCAGGGTGTGGCGGTGCAGGACCTGCTGCGCAGCACGGGCTATCGCGAGGTCGATCGGCGCCTCGATCTGGCCGACCACGTCCGCTGCAGCGGCGGGCAGTGGCCAGCAGCGGGCAACTGAACGACGTGCAGCCCGTCGCGGGCTCGCTGGTGCGAACCGTGTCACCCGGTCTTGCAAACAGTTGAAACAACGCGGCGCAGACACAACGCAGCGACGCCGTCGGCAGGCGTAGCATCGATTCGACAAACGCGGCTGATCACGGCCGCTTCAGGAGGTCGACATGGCGGTGTTTTCCGTGTTCAGCAACCTCGCGCGAGTTCGCTGCGGCAACCCGACCGCGCAAGCGGCGTCGGCCCGGTCGGGGGCCCCGACAGCCGTGATGGTGACGGCCACCTTGATGGCGTGCATCGGCGCCGCGCACGCCAGCGACAACGACCGCCTGCGCCTGTCGAGCGCAGGCCCGGGCAGCCTGCGGGTGGAGGGCAGCCTCTGGGGCGCACGCTTCGATCTGCGCCCGCCAGCGTCCAGCGACGACGGCACCACGCTGCGACGCTCGGGCTGGCAACTGCTGGGCGACTACCACTTCAGGACGATCGGCGGCCTGCGTGCAACCGGCGGCCTGCTCGGTTCGTCGACCCGGCCGGCCGCGCTGACGCCGAGCCTGCCGGGGGCCAGTCGCCTGCAGATGCGTCACGGCACCCCCCCGGGGCTGGGCGAGATGGCGGCCAGCGGGCGGCTGTGGCAAGGCGAAAGCGAGGCCAGCACCGCCACCTACCTGGGCCTGGGCTACAGCATCGGCAACCCCGCGCAGGGCTGGGGGCTGTCGGCCGACCTGGGCCTGCGGGCATCTCGCGAGACGGCCGACGTCAGGCTGGGCCAGAGCGACAACACCGGTGCGGACTGGCCGCAGACGCTGCGCCTGCGGCCGATGCTGCAGTTCGGCGTGTCGTACTCGTTCTGACGTCGACGTGCGCGCACCGCACCGGCGCGGTGCGACAAATTGGCCCCTGGCCCGCAGCGGCAGTCCGCTTTCGCTTATAAACCCGGGATCGCGGCACCCGCCGCTTGACCACGTCCCTGAACCATGACCACTGCTCAAACCCGCATCGACGAACTCGTCAAATCGCACCCCGTGGTGCTGTTCATGAAGGGCACGGCCCAGTTCCCGATGTGCGGCTTCTCCGGCCGCGCGATCCAGATCCTGAAGGCCTGCGGCGTCAGCGACCTGACCACCGTCAACGTGCTCGAGGACGACGGCATCCGCCAGGGCATCAAGGAATACGCCAACTGGCCGACCATCCCGCAGCTCTACGTCAAGGGCGAGTTCGTCGGCGGCTCGGACATCATGATGGAGATGTACCAGGCCGGCGAACTGCAAGAGCTGCTGAAGGCCTGAGCGCTTGAGCGCAGCAACCTCGCGCCCCCGCCTGGTGGTCGGCATCACCGGCGCATCGGGTGCGATCTACGGCGTGCGGCTGCTGGACCGGGCCCGCGCACTCGGCGTCGAAACCCACCTGGTCGTGACTTCGGCCGGCGTGCTCAACGTGCACCACGAAATGGGCCTCGGCCGCGCCGAACTCGAGGCCCGGGCCGATCACCACCACTCGCCCGGCGAAGTCGGCGCCTGCATCGCCAGCGGCAGCTTCAGCACCGAGGCGATGGTGATCGCGCCCTGCTCGATGAAGACGCTGGCGGCGGTGGCGCACGGTTTCGGCGACAACCTGCTGTCACGCGCGGCCGACGTTACGCTCAAGGAACGCCGCCGCCTGGTGCTGATGGTGCGCGAGACGCCCTTCAACCTGGCCCACCTGCGCAACATGGTGGCCGCCACCGAGATGGGCGCGATCGTCTTCCCGCCGCTGCCGGCCTTCTATCACCGGCCGCAGAGCATCGACGAACTGGTCGACGAGACGGTCGAGCGGGTGCTGCAGATCAGCGGCATCGGTCAGGCGAGCCCGAAAGCCTGGGCCGGGCTCTGATCGCGTCGGGCGCGGCTCCGCTGCGTCAGCGTGCCGCGTTGGCCGTGTCCGCGGCAGCAGTGCCGGCCGTGCGCAGGCCGTCGTCCGGATGCATCCAGCGCTTGCGCGCACCCAGCACCATCGTCGGATAGGGCGCCTGGCCCCGGCTGCCGTTGTAGCGGCCCAGTGCCATGAACAGGTCGCCTCGCTCACGGTCGAGGTAGTGCCGCAGGATCACGCAGCCGAAGCGCAGATTGGTCTGCAGATGGAACAGCCGGCTGGCGTCGCCATCACCGATCAGGCGGGCCCAGAACGGCATCACCTGCATGTAGCCGCGCGCGCCGGCGCTCGAGATCGCGTACTTGCGAAAACCGCTCTCGACCTCGACCACACCGAGCACCAGCGACGGGTCGAGCCCGGCGCGCCGGCTCTCGTACCAGAGCGTCTCGAGAAACTCGCGCCGCACGTCGAAATCGGGTTTGCGCCGCACCAGCCGTTGACCGGTGGTGCCAAGCCAGCGCAGGTACGCCAGGCGCTGCTCGATCTGCGCAAACTCCAGCCGCGGCGGGGCGCTGTCGGCCACCGCCGCCGACAAGGCGCTGCGCACCGCATCGGCCAGCGGCTCCTCGGCCTGGCGACCGGCCTGCGCCAGCGCGGGCCACAGACCCAGGCCGGCGGCACCGCCAGCGAGCAAGCGGGCCGACGAGGCCGCCGACATCAGTCCGGCCAGCAAGGTCGCCCGTCGCAGCGGATCAGGCCGCTGCGTGGACTCGGGCCGGGCAAGCCTGCGCATGCGGATCAGGACCGCAGACGGCCCTTCACGAACGCAGCCACCTCGGCGGCGGGCACGGTGCTGGCCGCCTCGTCGCAGCGCCCCTGGTACTCGACCTGGCCGGCCTTCAGGCCGCGGTCCGAGATCACCACCCGGTGCGGCACGCCGATCAGTTCCCAGTCGGCGAACATCGCGCCGGGGCGTTCGCCGCGGTCGTCGAGCATGACGTCGATGCCGGCCGCCTGCAGTTCGTCGTGCAAGGCATCGGCGGCGGCCTTGACCTCGGCCGAGCGGTCGTAGCCGATCGGGCAGACCACCACCGTGAACGGCGCGATCGCATCGGGCCACAGGATGCCGCGGGCGTCGTGCTTCTGCTCGATCGCCGCACCCAGGATGCGCGTCACGCCGATGCCGTAGCAGCCCATCTCCATGAACTGCGGCTTGCCGTTTTCATCGAGGTAGGTGGCGTTCATCGCCTTCGAATACTTGGTGCCGAGGAAGAACACGTGGCCCACCTCGATGCCGCGCTGGATCGCCAGCACGCCCTGGCCGTCGGGCGACGGATCGCCTTCGACGACGTTGCGGATGTCGGCCACCGCGTCGGGCTCGGGCAGGTCGCGGCCCCAGTTGATGCCGGTGAGGTGGAAGTCGATCTCGTTGGCGCCGCAGATGAAATCGGCCATCTGCGCCACCGTGCGGTCGGCGATCACCTTGACCGGCTTCTTCAGGCCGATCGGGCCCAGGTAACCCGGCTTGCAGCCGAAGTGCGACTCGATCTCGGCCACGGTCGCAAAGCGGAAGCCGGCTTTCAGGCCGTCGACCTTGCCGACCTTGACCTCGTTCATGTCGTGGTCGCCACGCACCAGCAGCAGCCAGACGGTGGTCTTGGCGACGTCACCGGCTTCGTTGAGTTCGTCGGTGGCGAGCACCAGCGACTTGACCGTGCGCGCCAGCGGCAGGTTCAGCAGCTGGGCCACGTCGGCACAGGTGCTCTTGCCCGGCGTGGGCGTCTTGGCCATCGACTCGGTGGCCGCGCCGCGCTCGGCGATCAGCGACACGGCTTCGGCCAGCTCGATGTTGGCGGCGTAGTCGCTGGTCGGGCAGTAGACGATCGCGTCCTCACCGGTGTCGGCGATGACCTGGAACTCGTGCGACAGGTCGCCGCCGATCGCGCCGGTGTCGGCCGCCACGGCGCGGTACTGCAGGCCGAAGCGGTCGAAGATGCGCTTGTAGGCCGCAAACATCGCGTCGTAGCTCCTGGCTGCGCTGGCGGCGTCACGGTCGAAGGAATACGCGTCCTTCATCGTGAACTCGCGCCCGCGCATGATGCCGAAGCGCGGCCGGCGCTCGTCGCGGAACTTGGTCTGGATGTGATAGAAATTCTTCGGCAGCTGCTTGTAGCTGCGCAGCTCCTGGCGGGCGATGTCGGTGACGACCTCTTCGCTGGTCGGCTGGATGATGAAGTCGCGGTCGTGGCGATCCTTGACGCGCAGCAGCTCGGGGCCCATCTTGTCGAAGCGGCCGGTTTCCTGCCAGAGCTCGGCCGGCTGCACCACCGGCATCAGCAGCTCGACGGCGCCGGCGCGGTTCATCTCCTCGCGGATGATGGCCTCGACCTTGCGGATCACCCGCAGGCCCATCGGCATGTAGTTGTAGATACCGGCACCGAGCCGTTTGATCATTCCCGCGCGCATCATCAGTTGATGGCTTTTGACTTCGGCGTCGGCGGGCGCTTCCTTCAGCGTGGCGATGAAGAACTGGGAGGCTTTCATGGGGGTCCGGGTCTGCACACCGCCCCGCTCAGGATATTGCCGGGGTTGCGCCGCACTGGGCCGGTGCAATAATGACTTCAACTTGAAAATTGAGGTCTGATTATGCTCGACCGTGAAGGCTTCCGGCCCAACGTCGGCATCATCCTGCTCAACCAGCGGAGCGAGGTGTTCTGGGGCAAACGCATCCGGACGCACTCCTGGCAGTTTCCGCAGGGCGGCATCAAACATGGTGAATCGCCAGAGCAGGCGATGTTTCGCGAGCTCCACGAAGAAGTGGGCTTGTTCCCCGATCACGTTCGCATCATTGCGCGCACCCGCGACTGGCTGCGTTACGAGGTACCCGACCACTTCATACGCCGCGACGCACGCGGCCACTACAAGGGCCAGAAGCAGATCTGGTTCCTGCTGCAGCTCACCGGTCGTGACTCCGACATGAACCTGCGCGCCACCGATCACCCCGAGTTCGACGCCTGGCGCTGGCACGACTACTGGGTACCGCTGGAAGTGGTGATCGAGTTCAAGCGCAACGTCTATCAGATGGCGTTGACCGAACTCGCGCGCTACGTGCCGCGGCCCAACCACCACAACCGCTACCTGCGCAGCGGCATGCGGGCGCACCGGCGCGACGAGGGCAGCGAGCACAACGACCACCTCGACCCGACCGGCCCGCACGATGCCGGGGCTTCCGTTTCGGAGCCCAAGCAGGCCGAATAGATCGCTCAGCTGCGCCGGTTCAGCAGGCTCAAGCCGACACCCACGCCACCGAGTCCCAGCAGCAAGGCGGCCGTGACCGGCTCGCCCAGCAATCCACCGGCGAACAGCGTGCCGAACACCGGCGACAGGAACACGAAGGCCTGCACCTTGGTGGCCGCGTAGCGCGTCAGCAGCCAGAACCACAGCAGGTAGCTGGCGAAGGTGACGATCACCGCCTGATAGAACAGCGAGCCCCAGGCCAGCAGACTCCACTGCCCGGACTGCGCGAAGGCATCGGTGTGGCCGGCCACCATGGCGGCCAGAGGCGACAGCAGCGCGGCCACGCCGAGCTGATAGGCCAGCGTCAGCTCCGAGCGCGCACTGCGCAGCGACGACAGCCGGATCACCACCGTCGTCAGCCCCCACAACACGGCGCCCAGCAGGATCAGCGCGTCGCCCAGCCACGAGCCGCCGCTGCCGGCGTCGCCGAAGGCCAGCGCGATGGACGCGAACGCCAGCACCAGCCCGGCGATCTGCAGCGGCCGCAGGCGTTCGGCCGGCAGCATGGCGGCCAGGACGATCGCGACGATGAACGGCGAGGTGTTGATGAACACCACCGCGCGGGCGGCGGTGGTGAACTGCAGGCCGACGAAGACGCAGCCGAACTCCAGCGCGAACAGCAGGCCGCACAACAGGCCGGGCCACAAGGTGCCGTCACGCGGCGACCAGCCGACGCCACGCATGCGCATCCAGGCCAGCACCAGCAGGAAGGCCACGATGCTGCGCACCGACAGCTGGGCGAGCGACGGCACCTCGGGCATCGCCGCCTTGATCGCCACCTGGTTCAGGCCCCACAGCACGCAGCACAGCAGGAGCAGCAGCACGGCTCGGCCGTCGAGGTGGCTGGCGCGCACGCGCTCGGTGGCCTCGGCCGTGATCGGGCCTGCTGAAGGCAAAACGCCGCTGGCCACGGTGGCTTGGTGGGACAGGTCTTGGCTCATGGGGGCGCGATGGTAGTTCGACCGTCGTGCGATGGCGCACGCCCCGACGACAGCACGGCCGCCCGTGATCCCGGTGGTTCAGCCGGTGTCAATGAAAAGTGTGAAGCAAGCCGATAGGCCGGATTCTGTGCAGCAGACGATCCCGAAAGACCCCCCGCCGTGACCGCCATTCCTCTGGGCCGGGGGTCGCCCACCCGGCTCGATGCCACCTACCCGCCAGCTCAGCGAGCCGCTTCAATGCTGGCCTATTTGGTGTTGCTGCGCGTAGAGATTGCCCGTTTCACCCGGACTGAACCGGCTCGTCTCTGTTGCTCTGATCCGCACCTCGCGGTGGAGAGGTGTTACCTCCTACGCTGCTCTGTGCAGTCCGGACCTTCCTCCAGTGCCACCTTTCGGATCCGGCACCAGCGGCGGTCTGGCTTGCTTCACGGCGCGGATTGTCCCACGCGCGCCGGGGCAGGCCGGCGCGCACCCCGCTCAGCGGGCGTGCATCGCCGCGATCAGCGTATTGATCGCCAGTCCCTCGTTGGCCGCGTAGGTGCCGGGCTGGCCGTTCAGGCGCGGCATGCCGAACTTGCCGCCCTTGTGATGCAGGGCGATCACCTCCCAGGCGGTCGCGTTGAACACCGGGCTGCCGGAGCTGCCGCCCTCGGTGGGCGCGCGGTAGTGCACGCGGCAGACGCCGGGGATCTGCGGCTGGCCGCCGTCCGGGCCTTCGTGGTCGAGCAGTTCGTTGTCCTGGAACGAGAACGACAGCTCGCGCCCGCCCGGATAACCGACCACATAGACCTGCGGCGCATCGGCCGAAGCCCCTGCTGCTGATGCATCCGCCACTGCGACAGGCCGTGGCGGCAGCTCGCTGGCGATGACCAGCGGCGCGATGTCGGCCACCGGCGTGGACAGGCGCAGCAGGCTGGCGTCATGCTGGTCGGGCGGCGAACTCCACAGCAGCTCGGACACCGTGTAGACCCGGCCCGGATCGGCGGCCTCGAACACCACCTCGGCCGCCGCCGGCTTGATGCCCGGCGACGCGCCGTTGGCGTTGACGACGTGGAAGTTGGTCAGCACCAGCAGTTCCTCGCCCGGCGTCAGCCCGAAATCGGCCGCGCGCACCAGGAAACCGGTGCCCAGCCGCCGGCCGAGCTTCTGGCGGATCACCGCCACGCTGCGCGCACTCTCGAGCCCGGCGCGCCACCAAGCGAAGGTCTGCGGCCCCTGCGTGCCGAGCACGGCCTCGAGCTGGCCGGCCTCGGGCGGCGGCGCGCTGCGCAGGCTCTGCAGCTGGCCGGACGACATCTCCAGCCCGCCGCCGGGCAGCTGCAACAGGCGGGCGCGCAGGATCTGGGGCAGGTTGCGGGCCCTGTTCGCCGCCGGATCGAAGCCCCGCGCCGCCGGCCTCGCATCGTCCAGGCCCCACACCTGCGTGAACTGGCGCAGCGTGCTGGCGATCTGGAATGCCGCCGTGCCCGGCGCGCTCACGTACGCGTGCAACTGGCGCTCCAGCTCGTCCATGTGCCCGGCATCGAGACCGAGGCCCAGCCGGGCCTCGGTGAGGGTCGACAGATACCACTTGTCGCGCTCGGCCACCGGCACGGCTTCGAGCGTGGCCACCAGTTCGGCGGCCAGTTCGGCAGGTTGGAGATCCGGTGCCACGCGCAGCCCCACGCTGCGCGCGCGGCTGAGCAGCGCCAGCAGGTTGACGCCCTGCCAGGCGTTGGCGCGCCGGTTCTCCTCGTAGGGACGGCGATAGGCCGCGATCGCCTGCTTGAGCGCCTCGCGGGCGCCCGCGCTCGACGTGTCGCCGGCGTCGAAGAAGATCTGCTTGTAGGCGCGCCCGAGCAGGCCGGTGGCTTCGGCGTGTTCGGGGTGATCCTTGGCCAGCCGCGCGGCCAGCGGCTTGAGCAGGTCGATCGCCGCACTGGCCTTGCCGCTGTCGATCAGGTACTGGGCGTAGAGCCGGCGGTTGCGCGCGTCCTTCGGGTCGACGCGGCTGACGGCCTCGGCCAGCCGGCCCATCAGGTCGAGCTCGCGCACGTTGCGCAGCGCCTCGACCTGGTGTTTGGCCTGCGCCAGTTCGTCGGCATCGGGCCGCTGCGCGAGGCGGCGCAGCGAGGCGGTGGCCTGTTCGCGCAGGCGATCGAGATCGGGGGAGTCGGCGGTGGAGGTGCTCATCGGTGGATTCCCGGTTGGACGGCGGACGGCATCACGGCAGGTCGTAGTCCGGGTCCTCGCCGAAATCGGGCACCTTGGCCACGTAGCCGGCGTCGCCGAAATCGAGCGGCACATCGGCCTCGAAGCCCGGCAGGCCGATCTGCTTGCGCAGCGCGTTGAGGCGATTCATCCAGCCCTTCTGGAACACCGCCAGCTTGGCATTGCGCGCCACCAGCGTGCGGTAGTAGGACTCGCGGATGTCGCAATACGCCGCCAGCGCCGTGCCCAGATCGGCGCGTTGCACGCGGCCGAGCGTGCCCGGGCCGAAATCCCCGTCCACCCCCGCCCCCACCGCCTGCTGCAGGAAGCGCACCGAGCGGCCCACGCCCATGTTGACCGCGGTGTCGAACTGCACCTGATCGAGCGCCGTCGGCAGCACGTCGCAGCGCGGCGGCAGCCAGTAGCCGGCTTCGTAGATGGCCTGCATCTCGGCATCGGCGAGCTGGCGCACATCGCGCGCGGCCAGGCCCTGGCGGGCGCGCCAGGCGTCGTAGACCTTCTGCGTCACCCCCTTGTTGGTGGCACCGCCCGGATCGGCCGGATGATTCACGTAGCCGCCCTCCCAACGCAGGATGAACGGCAGACTCTGGAGATAGGCGGCGGACGGCATGGTGTGACTCCTCGGCGCCGCGGGGGCGCCCTGAAAAGGGATGAACGACACGACGCGCGTGTGCCGGATTGACTTTACTCAGCCGCATCGCCCTGTTCAAATTTTTCACATCCAATTGAAGGAGAGACCCATGAGCCAGCCCGTTTCCCGTGACTTCGTGATGATGCTGGCGCTGCCCGACAGCGGCCCGGCCTTCGAGTCCGCCGTGACGGAGATCGCCTACTCCGACCAGCGCGAGGCGGTGGCGGTGGGCGCCCAGATCGCCGAATTCGGCCCGACCGTGACACCCGAACTGCGCGCCGCCGTGGCCGACAGCCTGCTGCTCGCGCAGCTGGCGGCCAACAAGGCGGCCGGCGACCAGGGCGACGTGATCGCCTGGTACCGCAAGTACGTCGAGGTGCTGCAGGGCGTGGGCTGGCTGGTGCACGACATGGAGTTCCAGTCGCAGGAACTCGCCCAGATCGACGGCGACATGCACACCGCCATCATCCCGGTCATCACCGCCATGCTCGGGCCGGCCGCGGCGGCTGCGTCGGTGGTGATCGCGGTGCTCAAGGGCCTGCAGGAAATGGACAAGGACAACCCCTGGATCACCGTCTTCGACCGCGCCAGCCAGCACGCCAGCGGCGCCAAGTTCCAGCTCGGCTTCGTCGATGCCGACGCCCAGGGCAACCCCGAGATCAAGCTGATGGCGCTGGCGATCGACGCGCAGCGCAGCGTCACGCAGGTGCTGTTCTTCAAGTTCTCCGACCAGTCCACCACGCTGCGCCGTGCCGAGAGCACGCTCAAGTCGCAGCGCGCGCGGCTCGACAGCATCAAGGGCGCGGTGTCGCAGCGCGTGCAGCCCTTCCTGACGGACTACATCAGCAAGATCGAGATCTGAGCGGCGCGCGTCACTGGCGCGCTTTCAGCGCCGCGTCCAGTTCCTTGAGCCGGGCGTTGTGACGCTCGACCTCGCTGCGGCAGAGCGTCACCGCCTTCATCAGGCTGTCGTGATCGGCGGCGCAGCGCACCAGCGCCTGCCGGTCCGCCAGGTGCACCTGCAGCAGCTCGCCATAGGTCGTGCCGTCCTTCAGGCGCTGGGGGGCATCGCAGGCCTGCAGCAGCGCGGCGGGCACCTCGCACTGCACGGCGTCCGGCACCACCGGCACATGGGTCGTCGTGCAGGCGGCCAGCGGCGCGAGTGCGGCCAGCCAGAGCATGTTTGTCTTCATGGTTGCCCCAGCACGCTGTTGAGGGTGAGCAGGTGGCTCTCCGGCACCGCCACGGCTTCGCAGCGGATGCCTTCCTGGCGGCTCTGCAGCCTGGCGTCCATTTCGGCCAGCTGCTGCTCCTTCAGGCGCAAGGCCTCGCGCTGCGCGCCGGTGGCGGTGGCCATTTCCTTGCGGGTCTGATCGAGCTGCGCGGCAATGTTCTGACGCTCACCCCCCAGCGCGGCGATGCGGGCGTTGGCACGGCCGAGGCTGCCGCTCAGCTCGCGCTTCTGCGCCTCGAAGCCGGCGGTCAGCTCCTTGAGCCTGGCGGCGTGTTCGTCGGCCAGCAGCTTGAGCTGCTCGTCGATGCGTTTCTGGGTCGCTTCCGAATCGGACTGGGCGATCTGGCCGGTCTGGTTGATGGCGGCGATCTCGGCGCGCACCTTCTCCAGGTCGCCGGAGCCCCAGCGATACCCCAACCAGCCCCCGAGGACCAGCGCCAGCAGCATGAATGCGACGCGTATGTAGACCATGGCACCTCCTGTTCCTGTCCCGCGGCCCGATTGTCGCGGCCAGACTCGCATGATCGGCAAGCCGACGCAAGCCGCCGGAAGTCACTCGCCAGGCCGCACCCAGGCCGGCCTGTGCGGACTGTCAGCCGCACCGATCGAAACGGCAGGATCGGCCGCCGATCGCGCGTTCTGCAGGCTACCGTCCACCAGACGCCGCTCCTAACATCGGCATCACAAGGCCGCGGCCGCTGCTCGGGAGTCGTCAGATGGACACGTCCGGACTTCGCAAGGTGCTGGTGCTGGGCGCCGGCAAGGTCGGCAGCACGATCGCCGACATGCTGATCGATGCCTCGGGGCCGGATCAGGGCCTCGCCGTGACGCTGGCCGACCGGCTCGATCCCGCCGTGGCGCCTGACGACGCGCCGATCAAGCCCATCCACCTCGACGTCGAGGACAGCTACGCCCTGACCGCTGCGCTGCGCGCGCACCAGGTCGTCATCAACGCGCTGCCGTTCTACCTGGCCACGCGGGTCGCCCTGGCCGCCGCGCAGGCGCAGGTGCACTACTTCGACCTGACCGAAGACATCGCCGCCACCACCACCATCCGCCAGATCGCCGCCACGGCGCCCTCGCTGCTGATGCCGCAATGCGGCCTGGCGCCGGGTGTGATCGGCATGCTCGGCGGCCACCTCGCGGCGCGTTTCGACGAGCTCTACGACCTGCGCCTGCGCGTGGGCGCGCTCACGCGCAACGCCACCAACAGCCTGCGCTACAACTTCACCTGGAGCATCGACGGCGTCATCAACGAATACTGCAACCCCTGCCAGGCCATCGTGCACGGCGAGCTGACCACCGTGCAGCCGCTCGAAGGCCACGAGACCTTCACGCTCGACGCCGAGGCCTTCGAGGCCTTCAACACCTCGGGCGGACTGGGCACGCTGTGCGAGACGCTGCGCGGGCGGGTGCGCAACCTCGACTACAAGACCATCCGCTACCCCGGCCACCGCGACGCGATGGCCTTCCTGCTGCACGACCTGCGCCTGATCGAGCGGCGCGACCTGCTGCGCCAGGTGCTCGAACACGCCGTGCCGCACAGCCGCGAGGACGTCGTCATCGTGTTCGCCTCCGCCGCCGGCCGCCGCCAGGGCCGCTTCGAGCAGGAGACCCGGCTGGCGCGCATCTTCGGCGCGCCGCTGCGCGGCGTCGATCGCACCGCCATCGAGCTGAGCACCGCCGCCGGCGTGGTCGGCCTGTTCGAGCTGCTGCGCGCGGGCAAGCTGCCGCGTGCGGGTTTTGTCGGCCAGGAACAGGTCGGGCTGGGCGATTTCCTGCACACCCGCGTCGGCCACTACTACGCCGCTCTCGCCGACCCCGGCAGCCGCGCGGCCAACGACCCGATCGGTTTCACGCCCGTGCAAGCGTGAAAGCGTGAGGCGAGACCGGAGGATCGACCCATGCGCGCCCACCCGATCGCCCCGCCATCGGACCTGCTCGACCGCTGCGGCCTGCGCGCCGACGAATGCACCGGCGGCACGCTGCGCGTGACGTCACCGATCGACGGCAGCGAACTCGCCCGCCTGCACGAGACGCCGCTGGCCGAGCTGCCCGGCCTGCTCGACCGCGCCCAGGCCGCCTTCAAGATCTGGCGCGAAGTGCCGGCGCCGGCACGCGGCGAACTCGTGCGCCTGTGGGCCGACGAGCTGCGCGCGGCCCGCAACGACATCGGCGCGCTCATTACGCTGGAGGTCGGCAAGATCGTCGAAGAAGGCCGCGGCGAGGTGCAGGAAGGCATCGACATCTGCGAGTTCGCGCTCGGCCTGTCGCGCCAACTCTACGGCCGGACCATCGTCTCCGAGCGGCCCGGCCACCGCATCGTCGAGCAGTACCACCCGCTCGGCCCGGTGGCGGTGATCACGGCGTTCAACTTCCCGAGCGCAGTGTTCGCCTGGAACGCCGCGCTGGCGCTGGTCTGCGGCGATCCGGTGATCTTCAAGCCGTCCGAGAAGGCGCCGCTGTCGGGCCTGGCCACCTTCAAGGCCCTGCAGCGCGCCGTCGCCCGTTTCGGCGAACGGGCACCGGACGGGCTGGCGCAGATCGTCATCGGCGGCGCGGCTCACGGCGAGGCGCTGGTCGACAGCCGCGCCGTCGCGCTGGTTTCGGCCACCGGCTCGACGCGCATGGGCCGCGCCGTCGGCCCGCGCGTGGCGGCACGTTTCGGGCGCCGCATCCTCGAGCTCGGCGGCAACAACGCGATGATCGTCACGCCCGCCGCCGACCTCGATCTGGCGCTGCGCGCGATCCTGTTCTCGGCCGTCGGCACCGCCGGCCAGCGCTGCACCAGCCTGCGGCGGCTGATCGTGCATCGCTCGGTCAAGCAGGCCCTGCTCGACCGGCTGCTGCCGGCCTGGGCCAGCCTGCAGATCGGCGACCCGCGAGCCGCCGACACGCGCGTCGGCCCGCTGATCGACCGCGCTGCCGGGCAGGCGATGCAGCAGGCCATCACCGAGGCACAGGCGCAGGGCGGGCGGCTGCTGACCGGCGGCGAGCCGATGCTGGCCGAGCGCTTCCCGACCGCCTGCTACATGCGCCCGGCGATCGTCGAGATGCCCGCGCAGACCGAGGTGGTGCAGCGCGAAACCTTCGCCCCGCTGCTCTACCTGATGGACTACGAACAGCTCGACGACGCGATCGCGCTGCACAACGCGGTGCCGCAGGGCCTGTCGTCCTGCATCTTCTCGAACGACCTGCGCGAGGTCGAGCGCTTCATCGGCGCCAGCGGTTCGGACTGCGGCATGGCCAACGTCAACATCGGCCCCAGCGGCGCCGAGATCGGCGGCGCCTTCGGCGGCGAGAAGGAAACCGGCGGCGACCGCGAAAGCGGCTCCGACGCCTGGAAGCAGTACATGCGGCGCAGCACCAGCACCATCAACCATTCGCGCGAACTGCCGCTGGCGCAGGGCATCCGCTTCGATTGACAGCGTGTGCGGCCGGGCGCGCCGGCGCGCGTTCAGCGCTCCTTGCTGAAAGCCCGTCCGAGCGCAGCCGGCGACTCGGCGCGGCCGAAGAAACCCGCCAGCAGCACCACCGTCAGCAGATACGGCAGCGCCTGGATCAGCTCGACCGGCACCGCACCGATGCCCGGCAGCTCGATGCCCTGCAGGCGGATCGCCGTGGCGTCGAGCAGCCCGAACAGCAGGCAGGCCCAGAACGCGCGCACCGGATGCCAGTGGCCGAACACCATCGCCGCCAGCGCCATGAAACCGCGCCCAGCGCTCATGCCGGGCGTGAAGCTGGCGTTCTGCGCCAGCGTCAGAAAGGTGCCGCCGATGCCGCACAGCAGGCCCGCCAGCATCACCGCGCGGTAACGCAGCCACACCACCGAGATGCCGGCGGCGTCGACCATCGCCGGGTTTTCACCCACCGCGCGCAGGCGCAGGCCGAAGCGGGTGCGGTACAGGCCCCACCAGACCAGCGGCACCGAACCGAAGGCGAACCACGTCAGCAGGTTGTGATTGAGCAGGCCCTCGGCGATGAAGGGGCCGATGAACGGCAGCTCCTGCGCGGCCCGTGCGGCATCGGGGAACAGCGTCGTGAAGCGGCCTTCGGGCGGCACGTCGGGCGTGCGGCCGCCGCGCTGGAACCAGTGCAGGCCCAGCACCGCCGTCAACCCGAGCGCGATGATGTTGAGCGCCACGCCGGAGACGATCTGGTCGCCCTTGAAGGTGATGCAAGCCAGCCCGTGCACCAGCGCCAGCGAGACGCTAACCGCCATCGCCACCGCCAGCGCAGCCCAGGCCGGCGCGCCCAGCGCTCCCGCGGCCGCGGCGGCAAAGGCGCTGGCGAGCAGCTTGCCTTCGAGGCCGATGTCGATCACGCCGGCACGTTCGCTCAGCACCCCGGCCATCGCGCACAGGATCAGCGGCACGCTGATGCGCAAGGTGGCGCCCAGCACCGAGGCGAGGATCAGGACAATGTCATCCATGGCGAGGCCCCAGCCAGCCCCAGATACGCTGCAGCAGCGGGCGCAGCATCAGCGCCAGCGCGCCGCAGAACAGCACCACCAGGCCCTGCACGGCGGTGACCATGTCGCGCGTGAAGGCGGGGATCTCGAACGCCAGCTCCGAGCCGCCCTGCGCCAGCGCGCCGAACAGCAGCGCCGCCAGCACGATGCCGCCCGGGTGGTTGCGGCCCATCAGCGCCACCGCGATGCCGGTGAAACCGGCGCCGGCCACGAAGTCGAGCAGCAGCCGGTGGTGCACGCCGCTGACCTCGTTGACGCCCACGCCGCCGGCCAGCGCGCCCGACAGCATCAGCGCGATCACGGTCAGGCGCTGCGGCTTGAAGCCGGCGTAGTGCGCGGCGTCGGGCGCATCGCCGAGCGCGCGCAGCGCGTAGCCGAGCCGGGTGTGCCACAGCAGCAGCCACACGCCCAATGCCGCGAGCAGCGCGAACAGCAGGCTCAGGTTGAGCGGCGTGTCGGGCATCGCAAAGCCCATCAGCGTGGCGAGCTGCTGCGCGCTCGGCAGCTGGCCGGCGGGCGCGAACAGGCGCGTCTCGACCGACGGCGTGCCCGGCGCCTTGATCACGTTGACCAGCAGCCAGACGATCAGCGTGCTGGCCAGGAAGTTGAACATGATGGTCGTGATGACGATGTGGCTGCCCCGGCGCGCCTGCAGCCACGCCGGCACCGCCGCCCAGGCCGCACCGGCCGCGGCGCCGGCGACCACCACCAGCGGCAGCAGCAGCCAGGTGCTCAGGTACGGATCGAGCGCCAGCAGCAGCAGCGCCACGCCCACGCCGCCGAGCGTGGCCTGGCCCTCGCCGCCGATGTTGAAGTGGCCGGCCTGCGCCGCCACCGCCACCGCCAGGCCGGTGAAGATGAAGTTGGTGCTGTAGTAGAGCGTGTAGCCCCAGGCCAGCGGGCTGCCGAAGGCGCCGTCGGCCAGCAGCTTCAGGGCCGCCCAAGGGCTGTGGCCGAGCGCGGCCACCAGCACGCCGGCCGCCAGCATCGCCACGCCCACGTTGAGCAGCGGCAGCAGGCCGACGTCGACCCAGCGCGGCAAAGGCACGACGCTCATCGCCGATCCTCCGCATGGCCTTCGACCGGCGGCAGATCGGGCGCCGACACGTCGTCGCCCGCGCTCACCGTGGAGTCGAAGGCCGAGGTCTCGCTCTGCCCCATGCAGATGCCGATGCGCGCCTCGTCGGCGTCGGCACGCTCGAACTCGCCGGTGATGCGGCCCTGGCACATCACGACGATGCGGTCGGCCAGCGCCAGGATCTCGTCGAGTTCGGTCGACACCAGCAGCACCGCGCAGCCGGCGTCGCGCAGCGCCAGGATGGCGCGGTGGATGGTCTCGATGGCGCCGATGTCGACGCCGCGGGTGGGCTGGCCGATCAGCAGCACGCGTGGCGCGCGTTCGAACTCGCGCGCGATGATCAGCTTCTGCTGGTTGCCGCCCGAAAACTTGGCGCTCGCCAGCTCGACATCGCGCGGGCGCACGTCGAAGGCCTCCATCATCTGGCGGCAGCGGCTGCGCATCAGGCGGTGGTCCATGAAGCCGCTCCAGCGCGGGCCGAGCGCAATCTGCGGGTCGTCCTGATAACCCAGCGCGGCCGATTCCCAGGCCGCGAAACGCAGCACCAGGCCGAGCCGGTGGCGATCCTCGGGCACATGCGCCACGCCCAGCGCACGCAAGGTGTGCGGGTCGGCCGGGTGATGGGCGTCGAAGCGATGCACCGGCTCCAGTTCACGCGCCCCGGTGATCTGCAGGCGGCCCTGCTGCAGCGGCAGCAGGCCACCGAGCAGACCGAGCAGCTCGCTCTGGCCGTTGCCCGAGACACCGGCGATGCCGACGATCTCGCGCGCATGCAGGCGCAGGTCGATGCCGTCGAGCCGCGCCACACCCAGCGCGTCGCGCCAGCCGAGCGAGGCGACGTCGAGCACCGGCTCGCCGCGTTCGACCGGCCGGTGCGCCTCGCCCAGCCGCACCTGGCGGCCGACCATCAGCTCGGCCAGCTCGGCCTCGCTGCAGGCGGCGGTCTCGCGGGTGGCGATGACCTGGCCGGCGCGCATCACCGTGACGCGGTCGGTGATCGCCAGCACCTCTTTCAGCTTGTGCGTGATCAGCAGCACCGTGGTGCCACGTGCCTTCAGCGCGCGCAGCATGCGCATCAGCTGCTCGGTTTCCTGCGGCGTCAGCACGCCGGTCGGCTCGTCGAGGATCAGCACACGCGCGCCGCGGTACAGCGCCTTCAGGATCTCGACCCGCTGCAGCACGCCCACCGGCAGGTCGCGCACGCGCGCATCGGGGTCGACCACGAGGCCGAATTCCTGCGCCAGCCGCAGCACCGCGCGGCGCGCGCGGGCCAGGCTCAGGTCGAGTTGCCAGCCGCCCTCGGCGCCGAGCACGATGTTCTCGAGCACCGTGAAACGCTCCACCAGCATGAAGTGCTGATGCACCATGCCGATGCCCGCGGCGATGGCGTCGTGCGCGCTGCCCAGCGCGAGTGCGCGGCCGTCGATCTCGATGCGGCCGGCGTCGGGCGGGTGCAGGCCGTACAGCACCCCCATCAGCGTCGACTTGCCGGCGCCGTTTTCGCCGATCAGCCCGTGGATGCTGCCGCCCGCCACGTCGAAGGTGACGTCGCGGTTGGCCAACACCGCGCCGAAGCGCTTGTGGATGCCGATCAGGCGGACAGCGGGCGCTGACAAGGTCGGGCGGTCAGTACTTGCAGGCGTTGTCGGCCATGTAGTCGGCCACCTTGATCTTGCCGCCGATGATGTCGGCCTGCGCGGCGTCGAGCTTCTTCCTGACGTCGGCGCTGACCAGCTTGGCGTTGTGCACGTCCATCGCCAGGCCCACGCCGTTTTCCTTCAGGCCGAGCGCCTGGATGCCGGGCTTGAACGTGCCGTCCTTCACCGACCTGGCAATGTTGTAGACCGCCACGTCGACGCCCTTGGTCATGCTGGTCAGCATGGTGCCGGGATGCAGGTGGTTCTGGTTGCTGTCGACGCCGATCGCCAGCTTGCCGGCGTCCTTGGCGGCCTGGTAGACGCCCACGCCGGTGCCGCCGGCAGCGGCGAAGATCACGTCGACACCGCGCGAGAACTGGTTGCGCGCCAGCTCGCCGCCGCGGGTCGGGTCGCTCCAGGCCGCGGGCGTGGTGCCGGTCATGTTGGACAGCAACTCGGCCTTCGGGTTGGCGTACTTGGCGCCCTGCTCGTAGCCGCACTGGAAGCGCCGGATCAGCGGCACGTCCATGCCGCCGACAAAGCCGACCTTGCCGCTCTTGCTGACCAGCACCGCCGCCATGCCGGCCAGGAACGAACCCTCCTGCTCCTTGAACACGACCGACTGCACGTTGGGCAGGTTGACCACCATGTCGACGATCGCGAACTTGAGCTGCGGGAACTCTTTCGCCACCTTCTCGATCGCCGAGGCCTGCGTGAAGCCGACGCCGATGATCGGATTGGCGCCCTTCTGCGCCATGCGGCGGAAGGCCTGCTCGCGCTGGGTGTCGTTCTGGATCTCGAAGTCGAGGTAGGCGCCGCCGGTTTCCTTCTTGTAGCGCTCGATGCCCACGTAGGCGGCTTCGTTGAAGGACTTGTCGAACTTGCCGCCGGCGTCGTAGACCACCGCGGGCTGCGCGGTCTGGGCCAGCGCAACGGCGGGCAGACCGGTCACGGCACCGAGGGTGGCCGCAACGGCCAGGACGACACGACGGGTGGGCAACAGTTTCATGACGGCGAGGCTCCGATGAATGGGTGGACTCATTCTGCAATAGCCATACCCACCCCCGAACCGGGTGTAAGCCCGGGCTCGGGCGTTGTGCAGACTCGCAAGTCTCCGTTCGTCTTCATGCCGGCTTCACGGACCCGCGATCCGCATGAGGCATGCTTCCAGCCGATCGCCTTGTCTTCACGACTTCATGACCCACGTTCCCATGCGCCATCCCTGCCCCGTCGAGCCGTCTGCCTGCACCGGAGCGCACACGTGAGCGACGCCGCCGCCCTCAACACGGTGCTGGTCGTCAACAGCGGCTCGTCCTCGCTCAAGTTCGCGCTCTACCCGCGCAGCACCGGTGACGAGCCGCCGCAGGCGCTGGCGCGTGGCCAGGTCGACGGGCTGCAGCCCGGCGGCACCTTGCAACTGCGACTGCCCGGCCAGGCCGCGCAGGCCCTGGCCCCGGCCGGTGCCGACGGCAACCGCCACGGCGCCGCGCTCGCGGCCCTGCAGGCGCATGTCGACCGCGCCGCGCCGTGGGCACGGGTGCAGGCGGTGGCGCACCGGATCGTGCACGGTGGCCCGCATTACCGCGCGCCGGTGGCACTCGACGATGCGGTGCTGGCGCTGCTGGCCACGCTCGAACCGATGGCGCCGCTGCACCAGCCCTACAACCTGGCGGGCGTGCGGGCGCTGCGCGCGGCGTATCCGAACTGCCTGCAGGTGGCGTGTTTCGACACCAGTTTCCACAGCACGCTGCCGCGCCTCGAACAGCGTTACGCGCTGCCGACCGCGCTGCACGAGCAGGGCCTGCGCCGCTACGGCTTCCACGGCCTGTCGTACCAGAGCGTGATGGGCGCGCTCAAGCGCCGCAGCGACAAGGCGCTCGGCCGCGTCCTGATGGCGCACCTGGGCAGCGGCGCCAGCGCCTGCGCGGCCCAGGGCGGCCTGAGCATCGCCACCTCGATGGGGTTCTCCGCACTCGACGGCCTGGTGATGGGCAGCCGCTGCGGCCAGCTCGACCCCGGCATCGTGCTGCACCTGTGGCGCCAGGGCTGGACCGTGGCCGAGGTCGAGAAGCTGCTGTACCGCGAAAGCGGCCTGGTCGGTGTCTCCGGCCTGAGTGCCGACCTGCGCGAGCTGCGCGCCGCCGCACGCGCCGGCCACACACAGGCGCAGACCGCCATCGACCTATTCGACTACCGCCTGCGCCGCGAGGCCGGCAGCCTGGGCGCGGTGCTGGGCGGGCTGGACCTGCTGGCCTTCACCGGCGGCATCGGCGAACACGATCACGCCACCCGCGCCGAGCTGGTGCACGGCCTCGCCTACCTGGGCGTGCGCCTGGATGCGGCCGCCAACCGGGCCGCAACCGGCGAGGCCATCGCGCCGATCCACGCCGCCGACAGCAGCGCCGAGGTCTGGGTCGTGCCGACCGACGAAGGCCGCGTCGCCGCCGACGCCGCCTGGCATCTGCTCGACAGCCTGCCGGTGGGCCGCACCGCGCTGCTGTAGCCACGTGTCAACCCGGCGGGGTGGCCGGGGGTTGAAGCTGTCATGAACATCGCCCCCGCCGCCGCGCCCGACGCCACGACACACCCGACACACCCGACACACCCGACACACCCGACACACACGAGCCGCCGGCCGGCCTCGTTCTGGCGCCACACCGCAGGCATCGCCTGCCTGGGCCTGGCCGGCGCGCTGGCGGGCTGCGGCGGCGGCATCTACATCGGCATCGACGGCAGCGACGACGATCCGCCGCAGGTCAGCCTGTCGGTCAGCCCGAGCGCGCAGTTCGAGCGCGGCACGATCGACTTGTTCGCCAACGCGAGCGACGACTACGCCGTGCGCCGGGTCGACTTCTACCGCTTCGACAGCCTCAGCCCGGGCGGCCGGCCTGAATGGATCGGCAGCGACTCCGCCTTTCCGTACGAGTTGCGTACGACCCAGCCCGACACCCCTGACGGCGGCGTGAGCTATTCGGCGCGCGCCATCGATGATGTGGGACAAGTCACGGACAGCGCCTGGGTGGTGGTGGATGTCCTGCCCTGATCACCCGCTGAAACCGAACAGACACAAGCACGCGGCGAAAATCGCCGGATGTCCCATCCCATCCGAACGGCCTGCTCACTGACCCTGTGGGCCGCCTGCGCCAGCCTCGCGCTGCCAACGCTCGCCGCCACCGAGCCCCTCGCCAACCCTGGCCAGACACCCGCCGAACTCGAGGTCGTCGACCTGTCGCAGCCCGCGCCGGCCGGCAGCGTGCTGCCGGCGATCGGGGTCGAAGCACCCGTGATCAGCGTCGACCTGGGCGGCACCTTCTCGCTCAGCCGCGGCGCCTACACGACGCGGCGCTTTGCCGGCGACGGCGAGGTCGAATACCGCTACACGCGCAGCGAGGTCATCAGCGAGTTCCACTTCGACCGCGAGTACGTGCAGGAGGCCGGCACCTCGTCGAGCGTCAGCAGCGACGAGTACGACGCCAACATCAAGTGGAAGACCTGGCTCACCGACAACCCGTATTACGTCTTCTGGTCGCCGCGTGCGCGCTTCAACCGCTTCGGCTTCTTCCGCTCGTCGCAGGCGCTGCGCGTCGGCCTGGGGCGGCGCTTCCAGCCCGGCTCCGACCTGGCGCTGACGCTCGAAGTCGGCCCCGGCATCCGTTCGGCCCGGCCCCAGACCGGCCCCAGCGTGATCGAGGGCATGTACACGGTGACGGGCAAGATCGACCTGTCGCTCAGCGACACGCTGACGTTCAAGTTCAACCTCTCCGACGAGCGCTCCACGCGCGAGAACTACCGCACCGTCACCGCAGGCCTGCGCAACAAGATCACCGAGCGGATCTGGTTCAAGTACGAGATGGCCTACCGCAAGGCCTTCCCGTTCGACTCGGCGCCGAGCAACGCCGAGTCGAGCTTCGACGCCGGGCTGAGCTACCGCTACTGATTCACGTGCCGGCCGGCGCCGGGCGCGGCGCCAGGAAGACCGGCTCGATCGCCGTCGTGCCACGCACGCCCACGTCGCCCGCATGCTCGGCCAGCCAGCGGCCGGCGGCGGCGCGGCCCAGGTCGAACAGCGCCTGCAGCAGGCGCGGGTCGGTGTTGAGCTTGCTGGAGGCGTCGTAAGGCGCCAGGCCGTCCTCGTCGGCAACGCGGTGCAGGCGCAGCAGCTTGTACTCGTCGGACGACACCTTGTGCTGGCGCACCAGCTTCTGCACGAAGGCGATCGCGCGCATCTCGGCCACCAGGCTGGCGTTGAAGGTGATCTCGTTGACGCGGTCGGCGATGTCGACGGCGCGGGTCGGCACGCCCGGGCGCACCAGCGGGTTGATCTGCACCAGCAGCACGTCGAGCGAGCCGGTGCCGTAGATCAGCGGCCAGATCGCCGGGTTGCCGGCAAAACCGCCGTCCCAGTAGGACTCGCCGTCGATCTCGATCGCCTGGACCATCTGCGGCAGGCAGGCCGAGGCCAGCAGCGCGTCGATCGACAGCTCGGCGCCGCTGAACACCTTGGGCTGGCCGGTGCTGACCGCCGTGGCGGTGACGAACAGCTTCAGCGGCCCGTCGCGCAGCAAGGCCGGATCGACGTGCTTGTCGAGGATGCGGCGCAGCGGGTTGAGGTTCAGCGGGTTGAACTGGTAGGGGCTCAGGCTGCGCCACATGGCGTCGAGCACGCCGTACATCGGCCAGATGTCGGTGTTGAACAGCCAGGCCGGCCAGGCGATCTGGGGCGCCTGCGCAAACGGCGAGGCGAACGGCGCCGACGACGGCGCGGCACCCAGGCAACCCGGCGCCGAGCCGATGTCGTTCCAGAACGCCCGCAAGGCCGCACGCGCGCCGTCTCGGCCGCCGCGTGCAAAACCGCAGGCCAGCACGGCGGCGTTCATGGCCCCGGCGCTGGTGCCCGACACCCCGTCGAACCCGAGCCGGCCGTCCTCGAGCAGCGCATCGAGCACGCCCCAGGTGAAGGCGCCGTGCGAGCCGCCGCCCTGCAGCGCCAGGTCGATCGTGGCCGGCCCGCGCGGCTCGGCGATCTCGACCGGCTCGATGCGCTCGGCCGGTGGCTGCGCGGCAACCGGCGGGACGGCGACCTCGGAAACCGCGGGAGCGGCACGGCGCGGCGGCGCCTTCGGTTTGCGGGACGGTGCGGATTTCGGCCTGTTCATGGGCAATTACCTGGCGGATGGATGCGATCGGCCCGATCCGGGCCTGGGCCGGGCATGTTGCCAGCGGCGCCCGTCATCCATGCTGCACCGCACAAACAATTGCACCGCCGCGCAACTGGATCACGTTCAACTGTGGGCCAGCACCCGCAGGATCTCGGTGCCGTAGGCCTCGAGCTTCTTGGCGCCCACGCCGCTGATCTCGCCCATCTCGGCCAGGTTGGTGGGTTCGCGGCGCGCCATCTCGGCCAGCGTGGCGTTGTTGAAGACGACGTAGGACGGCAGGTTGTGCTCGCGCGCGACCTCGGCCCGCCACTCGCGCAACGCGTCATAACGGCGCTGGGCCGAGGCGCTGAGCTCGATCGGCGGCGCCACCTCGCGGGCCCCGCCGTGGCCGGCGCCGCGCACCGTGCGACCGCGCTTGGTGGTCGGCTCGGCGGGCGTCTTCATGCGCAGCGAAACGTCGCCCTTGAGCACCGCCCGCGCGCTGTCGGTCAGTGCCAGCGTGTTGTATTCGCCCTCGGCGACGACGTGGCCCAGCGACACCAGCTGGCGCAGCACGGCGCGCCACTGCTGCTCGCTCATGTCGGCGCCCACCGCCCAGGTGCTCAGGCGCTCGTGGCCGTATTGCGCCACCTTGTCGCTGGCCTTGCCACGCAGCACGTCGATCAGGTGGCCGGCGCCGAAGCTGCGTGCGCCGTGGTTCTGCTGGCCGTGCTGCTGGAAGCGGTAGATGCACGAAAGCAGCTTGCGCGCCGACTCGGTGGCATCCCAGATCGACGGCGGATTGAGGCAGTTGTCGCAGTTGCCGCATCGTGCCCCCACGGTCAGCCCTTCGGGCACTCCCTGCCCCCCGAGGGGGCTCCGCCCGCCTTGGGGCGGCCCGACGTCGGGCGGCTCGCGGTACTGTTCGCCGAAATAGCTCAGCAGCCGCACGCGCCGGCAGTCGTGCGCCTCGGCCAGCGCCAGCAGGGCGTCGAGCTTGCCGCGCTGCACGCGCTTGAATTCCTCGGCCGCCGGGCTCTCGTCGATCATGCGGCGCTGGTTGACGACGTCGGCCAGGCCGTAGGTCATCCAGGCGTCTGCGGCCTCGCCGTCGCGGCCGGCGCGGCCGGTCTCCTGGTAATAACCTTCGATGTTCTTGGGCAGATCCAGGTGCGCCACGAAGCGCACGTCGGGCTTGTCGATGCCCATGCCGAAGGCGATCGTCGCCACCATCACCAGGCCGTCCTCGCGCAGGAAACGATCCTGATGGCGACGCCGCACCTCGGCGTCCAGCCCGGCGTGATACGGCAGCGCATCGACACCCTGCTCGGCCAGCCAGCTCGCCGTCTCTTCCACCTTCTTGCGGCTGCCGCAGTAGACGATGCCGGCTTCGCCTTCGTGTTCGTCGCGGATGAACCGCAGCAGCTGGTCGCGCGGCTTGACCTTCTCGACCAGCGTGTAGCGGATGTTGGGCCGGTCGAAGCTGCTGACGAACAGCCGCGCGTCCTGCAGCTGCAGCCGCTCGACGATGTCGGCGCGGGTGTGGTCGTCGGCGGTGGCGGTGAGCGCGATGCGCGGCACGCCCGGAAACTGCTCGTGCAGCACCGACAGCTGCAGATAATCCTCGCGGAAATCGTGGCCCCATTGGCTGACGCAATGCGCCTCGTCGATCGCGAACAGCGACAGCCGGCCGCGCTCGTGCAGCGACGCCAGCATGCCCTGCAGGCGCGGCGTCAGCAGCCGCTCGGGTGCGACGTAGAGCATCGTCAGGCGGCCCGACAGCAGCTCGCGCTCGATCGCCTGGGCCTGGGCGTTGTCGAGCGTCGAGTTGAGGAAGGAGGCGTGCACGCCGACTTCCTCGAGCGCGCCGACCTGGTCGTGCATCAGCGCGATCAGCGGGCTGACGACCACCGCAACGCCCTGGCCGGCGCGCTGTCGCACGATCGCCGGCACCTGGTAGCACAGGCTCTTGCCGCCGCCGGTGGGCATCAGCACCAGCGCGTCGCCGCCGGCCACCACATGCTCGATGATGGCCTGCTGCTGGCCGCGGAAGGCGCTGTAGCCGAACACTTCGCCGAGCACTTGCAGGGCGGGGCTGGCGTCGTGGGGGATCGGTGGTGTCATGGCGCGGCGATGGTAGCCGGCCCATCCGCGGCACCGGGATCCCCCTCAAGAGGGCGGTCGGGCGATGGCGACGCTGGCACAATTCCACGCCTCAATCGCGTCACGACGCACCCATCACCGGCTGCCGACCCGTCGGTCCGGCACCTCAGGAGCAGGCCATGGCCTCGGTCAACAAAGTCATTCTCATCGGCAACCTCGGGCGCGACCCGGAGGTGCGCTACACCCCCAGCGGCGCGGCCGTCTGCAACGTCTCGGTCGCCACCACCCGCAACTGGAAGAGCAAGGACGGCGGCGAGCGCCAGGAAGAAACCGAATGGCACCGCGTGGTCTTCTACGACCGCCTGGCCGAGATCGCCGGCGAATACCTGCGCAAGGGCCGCCCGGTCTACGTCGAAGGCCGCCTGAAGACCCGCAAGTGGCAGGACAAGGAAGGCCGCGACCAGTACACCACCGAAATCGTCGCCGACCAGATGCAGTTGCTCGGCGGCCGTGAAAGCGGCGGCGGCGGTGGCGGCGAGATGGGCGCCGAAGAAGAGATGGGCGGCGGTGGCGGACGCGGCGGCAGCAGCGGCGGCGGCTATCGCCGCGAGGCGCCCGAAGGCCGCGCGGCCCCGGCCCCGCGTGCCAGCGCCCCGCGCGCACCCGCCCCGGCACCGGCACCGAAGTCGTCCACCGGCTTCGACGACATGGACGACGACATTCCGTTCTGAGAATCGAGTTTCCGGTCGGGCCAACCAGCAGGCCCCTTGCTTTCGCAGCAAGGGGCTTTTTTATTGGTTTACATGCGGGCCACTTGTCTCGAACATGGGCGTGCGCAGCCCTCGGCATTTCGTGCAAAGCACCCCCCGGACGCAGACAGCGACTGGCAGGCCGCCTGACAGAAATCAGGGTTTACCCTTATCATGCCACCATGAAGTTGTCCCCCACTCCCTCGTCCACCGGTTCAGCGGTCAACCCTCGTCCGCGCTCGCGGGTGTGGCGCTGGCTGCCGATCCGGCGCCTGTCGCAGCGCCACCGCATGCGGGTGCTGCGCCACCTGCTGAGCCTGAGCGAGCGTGATCGTTACCTGCGCTTCGGCTATCCGGCGAGCGACGAGCGGATCGAGAAATACGTCGAGACGCTGGATTTCCAGCGCAGCGAGCTGTTCGGCATCTTCGATCGGCGGCTCGAGCTGGTGGCGATCTCGCAGCTGGCCTATGCCGAGCCGGTCGAGGGCGACACCAACGGGGCGATGGTCGAGTTCGCGGTGTCGGTGCGCAGCCATGCGCGCGGACGCGGCTACGGCGACCGCCTGTTCAGCCATGCGCTGCGCCATGCACGCAACCGCTCGATCGATCGCCTGATGATCCACGCGCTGAGCGAGAACACCGCCATGCTGCGCATCGCCCGCAAGGCCGGCGCCGAGGTCCGGCGCGAGGGCAGCGAATCGGAAGCCTGGCTGCAACTGCCGCCGCACAGCCTGGCGTCGCGCGTGGAAGAGCTGGTGGCGGACCGGGTCTCGGCGCTCAACTACCGGGTCAAGCTGCACGCCCGCCAGGTGGGCTGGGTGCTGGCCGTCGTCAACGAGATCAAGCATCAGATATCGCGCCGGCGCCACGTCGCTTCCCAATAGAAGCAATAGAAAATCTGCACACCGGTGCGGCGGCGGAACACGCACTCGCGCACAAGACGAAAAATCGGCAGGCCGCGCGCCTGCCGTTTGCGTTTTCGGGGCCTGCAGGGCGATGCCCCCGCACCCAGGCCCGGGATTCACATGTCGTTACACAGCCCCGTACCATCGGCCCCGATGTCATGTGCTGACCGAGCCCGCGCTCCAGCCTGCGACAGGTGCCCGAAGTCAGCCGAATCCAGAAGCACACCACCATGCCGAACAACGTTTGGATCATTGCAGTCGTCGCGATCATCGCCATGCTGAGCCTGGCGCTGCTCGCGTTGCAGCGGTCCCGGCAAGCCAGCCCGGTGCGCGACGAGCTGCCCACCGAGTGGCCGCTGGCGCAACGGCCGATCTTCTCGCCCGAAGAACGTGCGCTCTATCGGCAGCTGCGCGCCGCCTTGCCGCATCACACGGTGCTGGCCAAGCTGCCGCTGGTGCGCTTCTGCCAGCCGCAGGATCGCAACGAGCTGCGCTACTGGTTCAACCTGCTGGGCCCGCTGCACGTCAGCTTCGTGGTCTGCGCCGACAACGGCCGCGTGCTCGCCGCCATCGACATCGAACGGCCGTCGCGGCCGGCCTCCAAGCGCGCCGCCACCATCAAGCAGTCGGTGCTCGAAGCCTGCCGCGTGCGCTACGTCAAGTGCCGCACCGACCAGCTGCCGTCGGCCGCCGAGCTGCAGATGCTGGTGCCGCACCAGTCGGAATCGAGCCGACCGATGGTGCCCGGCACCTTGCGCGACAGCCAGGAGCGCCGCTCGACGCTGGCGCATGCGATGCGCGGCCGGTCGGCCGACAGCCAGACCCAGTGGTACGAATCGGGTTTTGCGCAGGACTCGTTCTTCGCCCCCGAAACCCAACGCGACCCGTTCGCCGACGATGGCCCGGCCGCCACCGGTGCCACGCAGCGCCCGGCGCCACGGCCCAGCTCGTCGTGGGCCGGCGGTCGCGGCCCGATCCGCCGCAGCGAAGACTTCGGCCCGAGCGGCGACGCCGCCGGCCACATCATCGGCCGGGTCTGACGCGGCGCGGTGGCGTGGTCTAGCATGCGGCATGAACGACATCGCCCCGGATGACCTGCCGCCCGCCTACCGCCTGCCCGCTCCACAGCAAGCCACCGACGAACAGCCCTACGCGGGCCTGACCCCCTACGCGGTGCTCGACGCGCTCGACGCCGCCGGCCTGCGCGGCGACGGCCGCATCCTGCAGCTCAACTCCTACGAGAACCGGGTCTTCCAGGTCCACCTGGAAGACGAGCGCGTGGTGGTCGCCAAGTTCTACCGCGCCGCGCGCTGGAGCGACGCGCAGATCCTCGAAGAACATCAGTTCGCGCTCGAACTGGCAGCCGCCGAGGTGCCGGCCGTGCCGCCGCTGGTGCTCGCCGCCGGCCTGGGCATCGAGCCCGCGCCGAGGCTGCTGGGCACGCCGCCCACGCTGGCCGACTGGCAGGGCTGGCGCTACGCAGCGAGCCCGCGCTGCGGCGGCCGAGCGCCCGAGCTGGACGACCCGGCGGTGCTCGAATGGATCGGCCGCTTCCTGGCCCGCCTGCACCTGGTCGGGCAGGCCCGGCCGTTCGAACACCGCCTGCGGCTCGACGGCAGCCGCATCGCCCGCGCCGCGGTCGCCTGGCTGTGCGATCAGGACCTGCTACCACCCGATGCGCTCGCCGGCTGGCGCCAGGCCAGCCTGGCCGCGCTCGACCAGGTCGATGAGCTGTTCACGCGCGCCGGCAACCTCCAGCTGCTGCGCGTGCACGGCGACTGCCACGCCGGCAACGTGCTGTGGACCGACGCCGGCCCGCACTTCGTCGACCTCGACGATGCCGTGACGGGCCCGGCCGTGCAGGACCTGTGGATGCTGCTCGGCGGCGAACGCCACGAGATGCAGACCCAGCTCGGCGCGCTGCTCGACGGCTATGAAACGCTGCGCGAATTCGACCGCCGCGAGCTCGGCCTGATCGAGGCGCTGCGCACGCTGCGCATCATCAACCACAGCGCCTGGATCGCCCGGCGCTGGCGCGACCCGGCGTTCCCGATCGCCTTTCCGTCGTTCGAGAGCCCGTCGTACTGGGCCCAGCAGACCACCGTGCTGCACGAGCAGATTGGCGCGATGCAAGGCCCCGCGCTGGTGGCCTGAAGGCCCTGCGCCGACCTCAGCCCAGGATCAGCGCCTGGATGCGCTTGACGTGCGCGGCCGGATCCTCGAGCTGGCCGCCTTCGGCCAGCAGGGCGTTGTCGAACAGCACCTGCGCCAGATCGTCGAAACGCGCTTCGCCGTCGCCGATCGCCGCCAGTTTGCGCACCAGCGGATGTTCGGCGTTGACCTCCAGCACCGGCTTGGACGCCGGCGCGGCATGGCCGGCCTGCTTGAGCAGGCGCGCCAGGTGGCCGCTCATGTCGCCCTCCTCGGCCACCAGGCAGGCCGGCGAGTCGACCAGACGGGTGGTCACGCGCACGTCCTTGGCGCGGCCTTCGAGCGACTTCTTCAGGCGATCGAGCGTCGGCTTGAAACCAACGGCGGCCTCTTCGGCGTGTTTCTTCTCCTCTTCGTCCTGCAGCTTGCCAAGGTCGACCGCGCCCTTGGCGACGCTCTGCAGGTTCTTGCCCTCGAACTCGTAGAGGTGGCTGAGCATCCACTCGTCGACGCGGTCGGTGAACAGCAGCACCTCGATGCCCTTCTTCTTGAAGATCTCCAGCTGCGGGCTGTTCTTGGCCGCAGCCAGCGTGTCACCGGTGATGTAGTAGATGACCTCCTGGCCTTCCTTCATGCGCGCCACGTAGTCGGCGAAGCTGACGCCTTCGTCGGCGTGGGTCGAGGCGAAACGCAGCAGCTTGGCCAGGCGCTCCTGGTTGGCGTGGTCCTCGCCGATGCCTTCCTTCAGCACCGAGCCGAATTCCTTGTAGAACTCGGCGTACTTGGCCTTGTCGGCGGCGGCGCTGGTCTCGTCCTGGCTGTCGGCCAGCGACTCCAGCATCGACAGCACGCGCTTGGTCGAGCCTTCGCGGATCGCCTTGACGCCGCGGCTTTCCTGCAGCAGTTCGCGGCTGACGTTCAGCGGCAGGTCGGCCGAGTCGATCACGCCCTTGACGAAGCGCAGGTAGACCGGCATCAGCGCCTCGGCGTCGTCCATGATGAAGACGCGCTTGACGTAGAGCTTGACGCCGCCACGCTTGTCGCGGTTCCACATGTCCATCGGCGCCTTGGCCGGGATGTAGAGCAGCTGGGTGTATTCGTTGCGGCCCTCGACGCGGTTGTGCGTGTAAGCCAGCGGCGGGGTCTGGTCGTAGGTGAGCTGTTCGTAGAACGACTTGTACTCGGCGTCGGTGATCTCGCTCTTGCTGCGGCTCCACAGCGCGGCCGCCTTGTTGACCGGCTCCCACTCGTCGGAGATCACGTTCTCGCCCTTCTCGGCGTCCCACGTTTCCTTGCGCATCAGCACCGGCAGCGAGATGTGGTCGCTGTACTTGCTGATGATGGACTTGAGCTTCCAGGTGCTCAGGAACTCGTCCTCGTCCTCGCGCAGGTGCAGGATCACGTCGGTGCCGCGGGCCTCGCGGGTGATGGTCTCGACCTCGAAGTCGCCAGTGCCTTCGCTGCTCCAGCGCACGCCTTCGGAGATCGCCAGACCGGCGCGGCGCGATTCGACCGTGATGCGGTCGGCCACGATGTAGCCCGAGTAGAAGCCCACGCCGAACTGGCCGATCAGGTTGGCGTCCTTGGCCTGCTCGCCTTCGAGCCGGCTCATGAACTCCTTGGTGCCGCTCTTGGCGATGGTGCCCAGGTGCTCGATCGCCTCGGCCGCCGACAGGCCGATGCCGTTGTCGCTGATGACGATGCGCCGCGCCGCGCGGTCGTAGCTGATGCGCACTTCCAGATTGGGCGCGTCCTCGAACAGGGCGTTGTTGTTCAGCGCCTCGAAACGCAGCTTGTCGCAGGCGTCCGACGCGTTGGAGACCAGCTCGCGCAGGAAGATCTCCTTGTTCGAATACAGCGAATGGGTCACGAGGTGCAGCAACTGCTTCACTTCGGCCTGGAATGACAGGGTCTGCTTCTCCATGGGGACGCTCTCTCTCGGTAAGGCGGGGATGACGAAAGGTTCCTGAACGCGCGCTGGCGACGCTGGCGGCCTCAGGCCTTGCTGCGCACTGATGCTGGGGGCGAAGGGGGCGACTTTCAAGCCCCACCCCTGCCGCGGCCGGGCGTGTGGATCCGGCAACGCAATTGCAAGCAAATGCACACTGACACTTTCAGGCCCGAGGCATGCGCCATGATCGGGCCCCGTTTCGTCTTTCGTTACAGTGCTTCCGTGCCGGCTTCCAGCCCGGACGCGGGCCCAGGCCCGCCCCAGGCCGGCGCCGATTTACAGCCTGGACGCGATCACGGATCATCCGACCCAATCGTCCCCTTAGCCAGACTCGCCACCGTGGCCGCTGAAACACTGTCCGACGCCCCGCAAAGCACCCTCTCCGGGGTGGCCCGCGTGCTGGTGCACGCCGGCAAGCTGAACGCCCGCGCGGCCGAAGAACTCGCCCGCCTCGCACGTGATCAGCGCCGCAACTTCGTCGCCGCCGCGGTCGGCGCCAATCTGCTGAGTTCGGCCGATCTGGCCCACACGCTGTCGCACGCGCTGGCCGTGCCGCTGCTCGACCTCGACGCGGTCGACGTCAGCAAGCTGCCGCAGAACCTGGTCGACGCGCGCACGCTGTCGCAGTATCAGGTGCTGGTGCTGGGCAAACGCGGCAACCGGCTGTTCATCGGCGGCGCCGACCCGACCGACCAGGAAGCGGTCGACCGCATCAAGTTCGCCACCCAGCTGACGCCCGAGTGGGTGATCGTCGAATACGACAAGCTGGCCAAGATCGTCGAGGCCAAGAGCACCTCGGCGACCGAGGCGCTCGAATCGATCGTCGCCGGCGATTTCGAGTTCGACGTCGAAGAGCAGGATCCGAACGCCAAGCCCGACGAGGAGGTCACCACCGACGTCGAGGACGCGCCGGTGGTGCGCTTCCTGCAGAAGATGCTGATCGACGCGATCAACATGCGGGCGTCGGACCTGCACTTCGAGCCCTACGAGCAGACCTACCGGGTGCGCTTTCGCATCGACGGCGAGCTGCGCGAGATCACCCAGCCGCCGGTGGCGATCAAGGACAAGCTGGCCTCGCGCATCAAGGTCATCAGCCGCCTGGACATCGCCGAAAAACGCGTGCCGCAGGACGGCCGCATGAAGCTGAAGTTCGGCAACAAGGCAATCGACTTCCGCATCAGCACGCTGCCGACGCTGTTCGGCGAGAAGATCGTGATCCGGATCCTCGACCCGTCGTCGGCCAAGCTGGGCGTCGAGGCGCTCGGTTACGAGCGCGAGGAGAAGGATCGGCTGCTGTCGGCCATCAAGCGGCCGTACGGGATGATCCTGGTCACCGGCCCGACCGGCTCGGGCAAGACGGTGTCGCTCTACACCTGCCTGAACATCCTGAACCAGCCCGGCGTCAACATCTCGACCGTCGAGGATCCGGCCGAAATCAACCTGCCCGGCATCAACCAGGTCAACGTCAACGACAAGGCGGGCATGAACTTCGCCGTCGCGCTGCGCGCCTTCCTGCGCCAGGATCCGGACGTGATCATGGTCGGCGAGATCCGCGACATCGAGACCGCCGACATCGCGATCAAGGCCGCCCAGACCGGCCACCTGGTGCTGTCGACGCTGCACACCAACGATGCCCCGACCACGCTGACGCGGCTGCTCAACATGGGCGTGCCGCCGTTCAACATCGCCTCGAGCATCATCCTGATCTCGGCCCAGCGACTGTGCCGACGCCTGTGCGAGAACTGCAAGGCTCCGGCCGAATACCCGCGCGAGGCGCTGCTGCGCGCCGGCTTCAAGCCCGACGAGGTCGACGGCTCCTGGAAACCCTACAAGGCGGTCGGCTGCTCGGCCTGCAACAACGGCTACCGCGGGCGGGTCGGCGTCTATCAGGTGATGCCGATCACCGAGGCGATCCAGCGCGTCATCCTCGCCGAAGGCACCGCGCTCGACATCGCCGAGCAGGCCGCCCGCGACGGCGTGCGCGATCTGCGGCTGTCGGGTCTGGTTAAAGTGCGGGCGGGCGCCACCACGCTCGAAGAAGTGATTTCCGTGACCAACCAATGAGGCCGACGGCGCATGGTTGATGACGACAAGACAAGGTTCTCGGAGGCGCAATGGCCACAGCAGCTGCGGTAGCGGCGAAGAAGATCAAGGACTTCGTCTTTGAGTGGGAGGGCCGTGACCGCAACGGCAAGGCCGTGCGCGGCGAGATGCGCGCCGGCGGCGAGGCCATGGTCAGCGCCAGCCTGCGCCGCCAGGGCATCATGGTCGTCAAGGTCAAGAAGCGCCGCATCTCGGGCGGCAAGTCGATCAAGGGCAAGGACATCGCGGTCTTCACGCGCCAGCTGGCCACCATGCTCAAAGCCGGCGTGCCGCTGCTGCAGGCCTTCGACATCGTCGCCCGCGGCAGCTCGAACCCGCGCCTGACGCGCATGCTGACCGACATCCGCGGCGACGTCGAGACCGGTACCAGCCTGTCGGCGGCCTTCCGCCGCCACCCGCTGCAGTTCGACGCGCTGTACTGCAACCTGGTCGAGGCCGGCGAATCCGCCGGCATCCTGGAGACCCTGCTCGATCGCCTGGCCAACTACCAGGAAAAGACCATCGAGCTGCAGAACAAGATCCGCTCGGCGCTGATCTATCCGGTGGCGGTGCTGGTGGTGGCGTTCATCGTGGTCGCGGTGATCATGATCTTCGTGATCCCGTCGTTCAAGGACATCTTCAAGTCCTTCGGCGCCGACCTGCCGCTGCCCACGCTGATCGTGATCGCTATGTCGGAATTCTTCGTCCAGTACTGGTTCGCGATCTTCGGCGGCATCGGGCTGGCGGTCTACATGACGATCCAGAGCTGGCGCCGCTCCGAACGCATGCAGATGGCGCTCGACCGCTTCATGCTCAAGGTGCCGATCTTCGGCCAGCTGGTGCACAAGGCCGCGGTGGCGCGCTGGGCGCGCACGCTGTCGACCATGTTCGCCGCCGGCGTGCCGCTGGTCGAGGCGCTCGATTCGGTCGGCGGCGCGGCCGGCAACGCGGTGTTCGCGCAGGCCACCGAGCAGATCCAGCGCGACGTGTCCACCGGCGCGGCGCTGACGTCCTCGATGCAGGCGACCAACATCTTCCCGAACATGGTGCTGCAGATGAGCTCGATCGGCGAGGAATCGGGCTCGCTCGACCAGATGCTCAGCAAGGTAGCCGACTTCTACGAACAGGAGGTCGACGAGGCCGTCAAGGGCCTGTCGACGCTGATGGAGCCGATCATCATCGTCGTGCTCGGCACCATCATCGGCGGCATCGTGGTCTCGATGTACCTGCCGATCTTCAAGCTGGGCCAGGTGGTCTGACCGGGCTCATGGATTTCGTCGAACTGTCGTCGCTGACCTTCCTGCTGTCCGTCCCCGCACTGGCCGTGATCGGCCTGTGCATCGGCAGCTTCCTCAACGTGGTGGTGCATCGTCTGCCGCTGATGCTCGAGCGCCAGTGGCTGGGCGACGTGCAGGCGATGCTGCAGGACAGCGCCGGCCTGCAGCGCACGCTCGGTGCGGGCATCGACGCCGCGGCCGTGCAGCACCTGCACGACGGCGGCGAGCGCCTGGGCTCGGCGCTGGCGTCGCTGCCGGCGCTGAGCCTGTCGCGGCCGCGCTCGCGCTGCCCGGCCTGCGGCACCCAGCTGGGCTGGCACCACAACCTGCCGATCCTGAGCTGGCTGGCGCTGCGCGGGCGCTGCGCGGCCTGCCGGGCACCGATCTCGCGGCGCTATCCGCTGGTCGAGGCCGGCACCGCGCTGGCCTTCGGCCTGATCGGCTGGGTGTTCGGCCCGACCGCCACCAGCGTGGTCTATTGCGTGGCCGCGGCGCTGCTGATCGCGATGGCGCTGATCGATCTCGACACCACCTTGCTGCCCGACAGCCTGACCTACGCGCTGCTCGGCCTGGGCCTGTTTTCGGCCTGGATGGGCTGGACGCCGCTGCGCCTCGAAGACGCCGCGCTCGGCGTGCTGTTCGGCTACGGCTCGTTGTGGGCGCTGACCACGCTCTACGCGCTGCTGCGCGGCGTGCGTGGCATGGCCGAGGGTGATTTCAAGCTGCTGGCGGCGCTGGGCGCGCTGCTGGGCGTGGCGCAACTGCTGCCGATCGTGCTGCTGGCGTCGCTGGTGGGGGCGGCGGTCGGCATCTTCCTGGTGCTCGCGCGTGGCCACCAGCGCGAGGTGCCGATCCCGTTCGGCCCGTATCTGGCCGGTGGCGGCCTGGCTGCGATGTTCTTCGGCCCGCAGCTGCTGCGCTGGTGGCTGCCGGTTTGAGTGCGTCCGAGATGCCCGAGCACCGCCTTCGCATCGGCCTGACCGGCGGCATCGGCAGCGGCAAGAGCACGGTGGCGGCGATGCTCGCCGCCCTGGGCGCGCACGTGATCGACACCGACGCGCTCGCACATGGCCTGACGGCACCCGGCGGCGCTGCCATCGCGGCGATCACCGCGCGCTTCGGCGCCGGGATGATCACGCCCGACGGCGCACTCGACCGCGCCCGCATGCGCGAGCGGGTCTTCGCCGACCCGGCCGCCAAGAGTGCGCTCGAGCAGATCCTGCACCCGATGATCGGCCACCTGACCGAGGCCCGGGCCAGCGCTGCCGCGCCCGGCCAGGTGCTGGTGTTCGACGTGCCGCTGCTGGTGGAGTCCGGCCGCTGGCGCGAGCGGGTCGACCGGGTGCTGGTGGTCGACTGCAGCCCCGAGACACAGATCGCGCGCGTGACGCAGCGCAACGGCTGGCCGCCCGAGCAGGTGCGCGCCGTGATCGCCGCGCAGGCCGGCCGCGAGGTGCGCCGGGCCGCCGCCGACGCGGTGATCCTGAACGACGGCATCGACCTGGCCGAACTGCGCCGCCAGGTCGGCGAAATCTGGCAGCGCTGGGTCGGCTCACCCGGGTAAGCCCGGATCCGCCGCCCCGCTGTGAAACAATTGAACGCACTGGTGTTTCCGCCAGGTCTGACCCGCTGGGAGTGGTTGGCGTGATCCATTACGAGTACCCGTTGAACGAGACCGTGCGCACCCTGCTGCGGCTCGAGCACCTGTTCGCCCGCATGGGCCAGCTGCTGGCGCGCGATGCGCCGCTGGACCATCACTACACGCTGGCCACGCTGTTCGAGATCATGGACGTGACCTCGCGGGTCGATCTCAAGGTCGACCTGCTGCAGGAGCTCGACCGCCAGCGCCAGCAGCTCGCTGGCTACCGCGGCAACCCGTCGATCTCGGAGTCGGCGCTCGACATGGCGATCCGCCGCATCGAGCTGGCGCACCAGCGGCTGAACCACGTCGCCGGCAAGGCCGGCCAGGCGCTCACCGCCAACGACTGGCTGATGAGCATCCGCAGCCGCATGAGCATCCCGGGCGGCACCTGCGAGTTCGACCTGCCGGCCTATTTCGCCTGGCAGCAGGAGAGCGCCGCCCACCGCCGCACCGACCTGCAGCGCTGGATCAGCACGCTCGACCCGATGGCGCAGGCGCTGGCGGTGTGCCTGAGCCTGCTGCGCGAATCGGGCACGGTGCAGACGGTGGCGGTGCGCGGCGGCCAGTTCCAGCAGAGCCTGGTCGGCAGTCGCAACTTCCAGCTCGCGCGCCTGCGCATTGCCCGCAGCCACGCGCTGGTGCCCGAGATCAGCGGCAACCGCCTGCTGCTGGCCGTGCGCATGATGCGGCCCGACGCCGAATACCGGCTCAAGCACGCCATCGTGGATTTCTCGATGGAGCTCACGCTCTGCGCCTGAGACCCGGGCCGCGACAGATTCCCGTCATTGCCATGAACACCCCGACCCCGCCGGCAGGCGAGCGCCCCGCGCCCACCGTGCCCTGCCCGACCTGCAAACGCCCGACCGTCTACCGCCGCGACAACCCGTGGCGGCCGTTCTGCAGCGAGCGCTGCAAGCGGATCGACATCGGCGCCTGGGCCAGCGAGGACTACCGCGTTGCCGCCCCACCGCCGGCGCCCGACGACGAGCCGGGCTGAAGCAGCAGGCCGAACCTCAGGCCGGCACTTCGGCCGGGCTGTCGGCGTGGGTCGGTCCGACATGGCCGCGTTCGTCGGCCAGCCAGCGCAGCACCGGCACGGTGCCCGGCAGGACCGGCACCACCGCCACCGGCAGCGTCTGCCAGGCCATCGACTGCTGCTCGCGCATCTCGAACTCGCCCTGCCAGGCGTAGACCTTGCAGAAATGCAGCCGCACCCGCGCGTGCGGGTAGTCGACCTCGATCTGCTGCCACGGCTGCACCGCGCCGATCGTGATGCCGAGTTCCTCGTGCAGTTCGCGCCGCAAGGCCTCACCGACCGTTTCGCCGGCTTCGAGCTTGCCGCCCGGGAACTCCCAGTAGCCGGCGTAGACCTTGTCCGCCGGCCGCGAGGTCAGCAGGAAACGCCCCTCGACACCGGCCGCGTCGCGCTCGATCAGCACGCCCACCGCCACGTCGACCGGCCGGCGCGTCGCCAGGCCCTCGGCGCCCGGCACCACCAGTGTCGGCTCAGCCATGGTTGGGCGTGCCGCGCACGTAGTTGGCGATCGGCGTGGGCGCCTCGGCATGCACGTCGCGGCCGGCGTGGTCGCGGGCGAACTGATAGGCCACCCGCCCCGAACGCGAGCCGCGCTCGAGCGCCCAGACCAGCGCCAGCGGTCGGGCCGCGTCGATCGCCGGCTGATCGAGGCCGAAGTGGCCGAGCCACTGCGCCACGATGGCCAGGTATTCGCGCTGGCTGAAGGGGTAGAAGCTGATCCACAGGCCGAAGCGCTCGGACAGCGAGATCTTTTCCTCGACCGCCTCGCCGGGGTGCATCTCGCCCTCGTCGGTGTAGGTGGCGGCGAGGTTGTCCGCCATCCGCTCGGGCAGCAGGTGGCGGCGGTTGCTGGTGGCGTAGACCAGCACGTTGTCGCCGCTCTGCGCCACCGTGCCGTCGAGGATGGACTTGAGCGCCTTGTAGCCGGGCTCGCCCTCGTCGAAGCTCAGGTCGTCGCAGTAGATGATGAAACGCTCGGGCCGGCCGGCGACCAGGTCGACCAGGTCCGGCAGGTCGATCAGGTCGGCCTTGTCGACCTCGATCAGGCGCAGGCCCTGCGGTGCCAGCTCGTTCAGGCAGGCCTTGATCAGCGAGCTCTTGCCGGTGCCCTTGGCGCCGGTCAGCAGCACGTTGTTGGCGGTGCGGCCGTGCACGAACTGCTCGGTGTTGCGCAGCAGGCGTTCCTTCTGGCCGTCGATTTCCTTCAGCGCATCGAGCCGCAACGGCGCGATGTGGCGCACCGGCTCGAGCAGGCCGCCGCTGCCGAATCCGGCCGAGCGGCGGCGGTAGCGGAAGGCGATCGAGGCCGACCAGTCGGGCGCAGCCAGCGGATGCGGCAGCACGGTTTCCAGGCGCGCGAGCAGGGCTTCGGCGCGGCCGATCAGGGTGTCGAAATCAGGCATGGCCGGCAGTGTACGAGCCGGCCATGCGCCCGCCCGCAGGCTCAGGCGAGCAGCAGGTGCAGCGCGGCGTCGAGGTGTTCGGTGGGGCTGCGGCGAAAACCCGAGCGCGCATAACGCTGCAGCCGCCCGACCGCAAAGCTGGTCAGCACCGAGGCCTGCGCGGTGGCGTCGACGCTCGGCGTGACCGAGCCGCGCAGCTCGGCCAGCGCACGCAGGCTCTGGCGCAGCTGCGACTCGATGCGCTCGAAGAACTGGTTCATGCGCGACAGCAGGCGGTCGTTCTCGAACACCAGCGCGTCGCCCACCATCACGCGCGTCATGCCGGGGTTCTTCTCGGCGAACTGCAGCAGCACGGTCAGGCAGCGCGAGGCCTGGACCTGCGGATCGGTCTCGCGCTCGCTGATCTGGTTGATCAGGGTGAAGACGCTGGTCTCGATGAACTCGATCAGGCCCTCGAACATCTGCGCCTTGCTGGCGAAGTGGCGATAGAGCGCGGCTTCGCTGACCTCGAGCTGCGCGGCCAGCGCGGCGGTGGTGATGCGCTCGGCGCCGGGCTGCTCGAGCATGTGCGCGAGCGTCTGCAGGATCTGGACGCGGCGTTCGCCGGGTTTGGGGCGCTTGCGCACGGGGGCCAGCACGGCGGTGTCCGGCTCGGGGACGGTGGCTTCGGAGACGTGCTCGGTCATCACAATGGGGGTCGGCAAAGACGCTGTAGAGCCAGCAGGCTGCGGATTCTGTCACACACATAAGCGGGCTTGCGCATGAGGCGAACACCCACTTCGGGACCGTGCGCATGGCGCCGGACCCAGCGCTGCATCCACACCGTGCGCATGCCGATGCGGCGCGCCGCCTTCTGGTGTTCGAGCGTGTCCTCGACCAGCACGCAGCGCCCGGGCGCCACGCCCAGGCGTACCGCGATCGCCTTGAACATGCGCGCATCGGGCTTGGGCCGCCAGTGGCCGAACATGCGCATCTGGTCGATCGCGATCACGCCGTCGAAGACCCGCGCCAGCCCCAGCTCACCCAGCACCCGCTCGGCGTAGGCCTGCGGTGCATTGGTCAGCACGTACTTGGCGCCGGGCAGGCGCGTCAGCGCCGCCACGTCGTGCGGATGCACCTGCAGATGGGCCTCCAGCCCCGGCAGCAGATGGGTGTGATGCAGGAAGTGCGGCGCCTTCACGCCGTGGTGGCGCATCAGCCCGAGCATGGTCGCGCCGTAACGCTGCCAGTAGTGGCCGCGCAGGCGATAGGCCTCGTCACGATCGACCACCAGCTCGCGCTCGATGTACTCGGTCATCGCCCGGTTGATCATCGGGAACGCCCCCGCCGAGGCGTTGTGCAGCGTGTTGTCGAGGTCGAACAGCCAGACCGGGGTGCCGGACTTCATGCGCGTGCCGTCATGCCTGCAGGTCGCCGAACGCGTCGAGCGCGGTCAGGTCGAGGCCGATGCCGGCCAGGCGCAGCGTGGCCGCATCACCCTCGCCCTCGGGCTCGTGCAGCACCCAGCCCACCGGCTCGCGGCGGAACAGTTCGAGCCGCCGCGCCTCCACGTCCACCAGCAGGTACTCCTGCAGCGACGCCAGCCGGCGGTAGGCGGCGAACTTGGCGCCGCGGTCGAATGCGGCGGTCGAGTCCGACAGCACCTCCACGATCAGCAGCGGCGCGCGCAGCGCCATCGCGCGCTGACGGTCGTCCTCGTCGCAGCTGACCATCACGTCGGGATAGAACACCGCATCGGCCGCCTCGACTTCCAGCTTCATGTCGGAGGTGTAGGCCCGGCAACGCGTGCCGCGCAGGTGCTCGCGAAAGCGGGCGAACAGCGCGCCCGCCACCAGCACGTGCTCCTGTCGTGCACCGACCATCGCGAAGACCTCGCCGGCGATGAACTCGTGCTTGTCCGCTTGCTGTTCTTCCCAGCCGAAGTATTCAGCGCGGTCGAAACGAGGTGCAGGTTGAGGCAGTCCCATGGTGGCGGCGCGGCGGGGTGATGACGCATCGATGGTACCGGGCCGCAGGCGGCCCGGCCCGGCGACACCTCAATGCGAGCGGATCATCGTCCCGTAGGCCTGATCGGTCAGGATCTCCAGCAGCAGCACGTGCGGCACCCGGCCGTCGACGATGTGCACCGCATTGACGCCGCTCTTGGCGGCATCGAGCGCGCCGGCGATCTTGGGCAGCATGCCGCCGCTGATGGTGCCGTCGGCGAACAGCTCGTCGATGCGCTTGGCGGTCAGGTCGGTGAGCAGGTCGCCGGCCTTGTCGAGCACGCCGCGGATGTTGGTCAGCATCACCAGCTTCTCGGCCTTGAGCACCTCGGCGAGCTTGCTGGCGACCAGGTCGGCGTTGATGTTGTAGCTCTCGTTGTGCGTGCCGAAGCCGATCGGGCTGATGACCGGGATGAAGGCGTCGTCCTGCAGCGCCTTGACCACGCTCGGGTCGATCGACTCGATCTCGCCGACCTGGCCGATGTCGTGTTCCTTGTTCGGGTCGTCGCGGTCGAGCAGCTTCATCTTGCGCGCCCGGATCAGGCCGCCGTCACGGCCGGTCAGGCCGACCGCCTTGCCGCCGGCGGCGTTGATCAGGCCGACGATGTCCTGCTGCACCTCGCCGCCCAGCACCCACTCGACCACCTCCATGGTCTCCTCGTCGGTGACGCGCATGCCCTGGATGAAGGTGCCCTTCTTGCCCAGGCGGTTGAGCGCCTCGTCGATCTGCGGGCCGCCGCCGTGCACCACGATCGGGTTCATGCCGACCAGCTTGAGCAGCACCACGTCCTCGGCGAAATCGGCCTGCAGCGCCGGGTCGGTCATGGCGTTGCCGCCGTACTTGATGACCAGCGTCTTGCCGTGGTACTTGCGGATGTACGGCAGGGCCTGGGCCAGGATCTCGGCCTTGTCGCGTGCGGCGATGTGGCTCAGGTCGGGGGATGTGTCGGTGGGGGCGCTCATGGGCTGGCTCCGGAGGAAAGTCGATCGGCAACCGGGCGCGGCGGCCGCGGCGGTTCGGAGAATCGGGATCGCCGCAGATTCTAGGGATGCCGGGCCGGCGGACCGTCGATCGGCGAGACTGGCATGATTCCATCATCGGTCATCGATGTGACCGCGGAGTACCGTCCCATGAAACTGCACCACCGTCTCGGCCTGCTGCTGTGCGCCGCCGGCTTCACGCTGACCGCCTGGGCCCAGGGCACCCCAGCAGAAGTCGTCAAGGTCGACAAGGGCCAGGGCAAGCTCACGCTCAAGCACGGCCCGATCCAGAACCTCGACATGCCGGCCATGAGCATGGTGTTCCGGGTCCAGGATCAGCAATGGCTCGACCAGCTCAAGGCCGGCGACAAGATCCGCTTCGACGCCGAAAAGCTCAACGGCCAGTACACCGTCACCCGATTGAGCGTGCAGCGCTGAACCGTGGGGTGGTGCGGCATGAAACCGGCCCCCACCCGACTCCGACCACTGTGCGTCCTCCTGGTCTGGCTGCCGCTCGGGCCGGCGCTGGCCCAGGAGCGCGAGAAGCCGCGCGAATTCCTCGACAGCCTGGCCGACAACGCCCTGGCGCCGGACCGCAACGCCATCTACCGCCGCGACGGCAAGCGCCGCGAGATCGACCTCGGCGACGGCATCGAGGCCTCGCTCGACGAGGCCAAGGCCTCGTTCCTGTCCAACCCGCGCGGCACGCCCGGCGGCGCGGGCGTGGTGTCGCGCGTGATCGGCATCAGCGCGCGCAAGCCGTCGTACGGGTACGACCTGAGCTACGGGCGCAGCGCGCTGGGCCGGCGCGCCGGCCTGAGCGGCGGCTGGCGCCTCGGCGAGCGCGTCGTGCTGTACGCCGACGTGCACGAGAACCGCAGCGAGATCGACGACCTGCCCGGCACGCCGTCCACCCGATTGCGCCGCCGCGACAGCGAGTTCGGCCTGCGCTGGCGCAGCGCCGACGGCAGCACCAGCACCTGGACGACCGACCTGGCGCTGCACCAGTCGCGCCTGGCGCCCGATCCCGCGTCGGCCCTGGTGCCCGAGGCCACCGGCGAGCAGCTGGTCTGGCGCGGCCGGCTCGAGCCCGCATCCTGGCCCGGCCTGAGCCTGATGGCGCAACTCAACCATGTGCTGGGCCGGGAGCCGGCACCGAGCACCGAACTGAGCGGCCACCGGATCGGCTTGGGCGCCGACTGGCGGCTGGCCGACGGCTGGGGGCCGCTGCCCGCCGGCAGCCTGCTGGCCTGGCGTGAATCGCCCCGCCTCGGCCTGCTGGGCGACGACGAAGCGCTCACCCTGCCCGCCGCGTACCGCCGCAGCATCGGGCTCGAACTGCCCGACGGCAGCGGCCGCGGCCATGTCTACACGCAGCTGCGCCATCGCAGCCTGGCCGACCGCGACGACGCGCTGGGCGTGCTCGGCTGGCAGCGCAACTGGGCGCCGTGGCCGCGCTGGGGCCTGGACACGCAGCTCGAGCAGGCCGTGCCGCTGGCCGGGCGCTACCCGATCCGCGCCACCCAGGCGGGCGGACGGCTCTCCACCAGCCGGTTTCCGCGCCTGAGCTTTTCGACCGCGCTCGACCTCGTCAACGCCAGCACCTCCGACAGCGCGTACCACGAGATCAAGCTGACCCAGCGTCTGGCCGACGACTGGCTGGGCGCCCTGCGCCTGAGCGTCAGCCGCAGCCAGCCGCACGGCAACTCGGCGGCCGGCAGCACCGACTACAAGGGCGCGCTGGCGCTGGGCTGGCGCGAGCCGCAGGCGCGTGCGCTGCACCTGCTCAGCCGCATGACCTGGTCGGGTCGCGAGGTCGACGCCGGCGTGCCGGCCTCGACCTCGGCCGACCGGCGTGCGCGCATCTGGCTCGGCCATGCCGGCTACCTGTTCGACGACCATCACACGCTGACCGTGCGGCTGTCGCACCGCACCGCACGCGACGAAACGCGGCTCGACGGCAACGGCCTGGTCCTGCCGCACCGCACGCAGTTCTGGCTGACACGCTGGATCTGGGAGCAGGACCGCGAGGGCGACCAGCGCTGGAGCCTGAGCGCCCACGTGGCCGGCCGCAGCGACAACCTCGACGGTGCGGCGCGCGCCTGGGGCGCCGAACTCGGCTACCGCGTCAGCAGCAAGGCCGCGCTGACGCTGGGCTACAACCCGCGCGGGTTTGCCGACAACGAGATCACGGTCGAGGAGCGCCCGCGCAAGGGTTTCACCTTGCGGCTGCGCTTCACGATCGAGGGCGCGCTGGCGCGCTGGCTCGACAACGGCCGCAGCGGCACGGCCACGCCCTGGTCGCTGCCCGACAACCCGCCGGCCGGCCTGGCACCCAGCCTCGACCGGGCACAGGAACAATCGGCGGCGGGTTTCTGAGCGCCCCCGAACCGGCCGGTGCCCGTCAGCCCCCCCGAGGGGGCAAGGAAACGTGGGGCAGCCCGGCGTTGCCTTGTGAAACACGCCGCCGCGGATCAGCCGAGGTAGCGCTGCTCGAGGTGGGCGCGGTAGTGCGCCGGATTGAGGCGCTCGCCGCTGGCGCGCAGCGCAAGCTCGGGGGTTTCCCAGCGCGAGGCCTGCTGCCAGATGTTTTGGCTCAGCCAGTCGAACACCGGCTTCAGATTGCCGGCCTCGATCTGCGCATCCAGATCCGGCGTGGCCCGGCGCATTGCCGCGAACCACTGCGCGGCGTACATCGCGCCCAGCGTGTAGCAGGGGAAGTAGCCGAACGCGCCGCTCGGCCAGTGCACGTCCTGCATCGGCCCGTCGGCGAAGTTGCCGCGTGTGTCCACGCCCAGGTAGTCGGCCATCTTGGCGTCCCACAGCGCCGGGATGTCCTCGACCTCCAGGCCGCCTTCGATCAGCGCGCGCTCGATCTCGAAACGCAGGATCACGTGCGCCGGGTAGGTCAGCTCGTCGGCGTCGACGCGGATGAAACCGGGCTTGACGCGCGTCATCAGGCGGCACAGGTTGTCGACCTCGAAGGCCGGCTGCGCGCCGAAATGGTCGACCAGCATCGGCACCAGCATGCGCACGAAACCGGGGTGCGCGCCCAGCTGCATCTCGAACGACAGGCTCTGGCTCTCGTGGATGCCGTAGGAGCGGGCGCGGGCGATCGGCTGGCCGAGCCAGCTGCGCGGCAGGTTCTGCTCGTAGCGGGCGTGACCGGTCTCGTGCACCGTGCCCATCAGGCTCTGGTGCAGGTCGTGGTCGAGGTAGCGGGTGGTCAGGCGCACGTCCTCGGGCACGCCGCCGGAGAACGGATGGGTGCTCTCGTCGAGCCGGCCGGCGTCGAAGTCGAAATCGAGCCGCTGCATCATCGCCAGGCTGATCGCCTTCTGCGCCGGGCGTGCGAAGGGGCCTTGCGGCAGCAGCACCGGCTCGTCGCGCTGGCGCTCCTGGACCTTGCGCACCAGGTCGGGCAGCCAGGTCTTGAGATCGCCGAACACGCGCTCGACCTCGGCGCTGGTCATGCCGGGTTCGTAGCGGTCCATCAGCGCGTCGTAGGGCGCGAGGCCGGTTTCCTGCGACAGGCATTGCGCCTCTTCGCGCGCCACGCGCAGCACCGGGCGGAAGTTCTCGACGAAGCCGGCCCAGTCGTTGGCCGGGCGCTGGCGCCGCCAGGCGTGTTCGCAGCGCGCGGTGGCGAGCGTGCGCTGCTCGACCAGGCGCGCCGGCAGGGCGTTGCTGGCGCGCCAGTCGCGCCGCATCTCGCGCAGGTTGGCGCGCTGCCAGTCGCTGAGCGGCTCGTCTTCGGCGCGCTGCAGCAGATCGCGCAGCCAGGCGTCAGTGCGCAGGCCGTGCAGCAGGGTGTCGAGCTCGGCCATCGCGGCGGCACGCGCCTCGTTGCCCTTGGGCGGCATGTTGGCGGCCTGGTCCCAGCCGACGATCGAGCCGAGGTGCTCGAAGCGGTAGATGCGGGCGTGGCGCTGTTCGAGCTCGGAGTAGGCGGGCGTGGCGCCGGCGGCGGGGCGGTTGGGGTCGGTCATCCTGCGTTCCTTCACGGATCGGCCTGTGGTTGTGTCGAGCCTCATCGTAGCGGCAGCCACGCGCCTGAACATCCCTCTGGCGGGTGCACCCGTCAGGGTGTCAGAGCGGCCACTGACCCGGAAACACCCACAGCAGCGCGGCCGTCATGGTGATGTAGCGCAGCAGCTTGCCGATCGCCATGTAGGCCACGCAGGGCCAGAACGGCAGCTGCAGCCAGCCGGCCACCGCGCACAGCGGGTCGCCCACCACCGGCAGCCAGGCCAGCAGGCAGGCCTTGGGGCCGAAGCGGCGCAGGATCGCCAGCGCGCGGTGTTCGGCGCTGTGGTGGGTGATCTTCTCGTAGGCCTTTTCGGCGCCGTAACCCATCCACCACGAGATCGCCCCGCCCAGCGTGTTGCCGGCGGTGGCCACCGCAATCGCCGGCCAGAACAGCCCGGGGTTGAGCTTGACCAGCCCGAACAGCACCGGCTCGGAGCCCATCGGCAGCAGCGTGGCCGACAGCGTGGCGACCATGAACAGCGTCGACAGGCCGTATTCGGGCAAGGCCAGCGCGGCCAGCAAAGAAGAGATCCAGGCGTCCATGGACAGCCATTCTGGCGGCTCCCCGGTAAGGAAATGTTGCGGACGCGGCCGTTATACTCTGCCTCCTTTTGCAGCAGACCCGCCTTTTCGCACCCCCCACCCACCATGCAGATCGGCCCCCACCTGCTGCCGAACCGGCTCTTCGTCGCCCCGATGGCCGGGGTCACCGATCGGCCGTTCCGCCAGCTCTGCAAGCGCCTGGGCGCGGGTTACGCGGTCAGCGAGATGGTGACCTCGCGCCCCGAACTGCGTGACAGCCTGAAGACCAGCCGCCGCCTCGACCACACCGGCGAGGTGGCGCCGATCGCGGTGCAGATCGCCGGCACCGAGCCCGAGATGATGGCCGAGGCGGCGCGCTACAACATCGAGCGCGGCGCCCAGATCATCGACATCAACATGGGCTGCCCGGCCAAGAAGGTGTGCAACGTCTGGGCCGGCTCGGCGCTGATGCAGAACGAGAGCCTGGCGCTGCGCATCATCGACGCGGTGGTCGCCGCCAGCGCGCCGCACGGCGTGCCGGTGACGCTGAAGATGCGCACCGGCTGGTGCCAGGAACAGAAGAACGCGCTGCAGATCGCGCGCGCCGCGCAGGACGCCGGCATCGCGATGGTGACCGTGCACGGCCGAACCCGCGAGCAGGGCTACAAGGGCGAGGCCGAGTACCGCACGATCGCCGCGGTGAAGGCCGCGCTGCAGATCCCGGTGGTCGCCAACGGCGACATCGACAGCCCCGAGAAGGCCGCCCGGGTGCTGCGCGCGACCGGCGCCGATGCGGTCATGATCGGCCGCGCCGCGCAGGGCCGGCCGTGGATCTTCCGCGAGATCGCCCACCACCTGGCCACCGGCCAGGCGATGGACGCGCCGCGCACGCTGCAGGTGCGCGACTGGCTGCTCGAACACCTGCAGGACCACTACAGCCTCTACGGTGAACGCTCGGGCGTGCGCACCGCGCGCAAGCACATCGGCTGGGCGGTGCACGCGCTGCCCGGCGGCGCACACTTCCGCGCCGAGATGAACCGCATCGAGACCACCGCCGACCAGTGGCGCGCCGTCGACGACTACCTGAGCGACCTGGCCGATGCCCACGAGCGCTGGCCACAAGCCGCCGCTGAACCCACAACGATTGAAGAAACACTCGCCGCATGAGCTCGCCCCCGATTGACGCCTCCATCCGCGACAACCTCGAGGTCTATTTCCAGGACCTCGAAGGCACCGAGCCGCATGCCCTCTACGACATGGTGCTCAAGGCGGTCGAACGCCCGCTGCTCGACGTCGTGATGCAGAAAGCCGACGGCAACCAGAGCCGCGCCGCCGAATGGCTGGGCATCAACCGCAACACCTTGCGTCGCAAGCTGCTCGAGCACAAGCTGATCGACTGAGCGCACACGCAGCCCCATCGCACCGGGCCTGCGGGCCTTTTTTGTTTTCTGACTTCTGCATCGGATCGCCCATGCCCACCGCCCTGATTTCCGTCTCCGACAAGACCGGCATCGTCGAGCTTGCCCAGGCGCTGCACGCCACCGGCGTCAAGCTGCTGTCCACCGGCGGCACCGCCAAACTGCTGGCCGACGCCGGCCTGCCGGTCACCGAGGTGGCCGAACACACCGGTTTCCCGGAGATGCTCGACGGCCGCGTCAAGACGCTGCACCCGAAGATCCACGGCGGCCTGCTGGCGCGGCGCGACCTGCCCGAGCACATGGCGGCGCTGGCGGCGCACGGCATCGAGACCATCGACCTGCTGATCGTCAACCTCTACCCCTTCGAGGCCACCGTGGCCAAGGCCGGCTGCACGCTCGACGACGCGATCGAGAACATCGACATCGGCGGCCCGGCGATGGTGCGCAGCGCCGCCAAGAACTGGAAGGACGTGGCCGTGCTCACCGACGCCAGCCAGTACGCGGGCGTGATCGCCGAGCTGCAGCAGGCCGGTACGGTGAGCCGCGCGACGCGTTTCGCGCTGTCGGTGGCGGCCTTCAACCGCATCAGCAACTACGACGCCGCGATCTCCGACTACCTGTCGTCGATCACCGACGGTGGTGCCGGTGACGGCGATGCGGCCCCGGCGCGCATCGAGTTCCCGGGCCAGAGCAACGGCCGCTTCGTCAAGCTGCAAGACCTGCGTTACGGCGAGAACCCGCATCAGGCCGCCGCCTTCTACCGCGACCTCTACCCCGCGCCCGGCTCGCTGGTCAGCGCCGTGCAGCTGCAGGGCAAGGAGCTGTCGTACAACAACATCGCCGACGCCGACGCGGCGTGGGAGTGCGTGAAGAGCTTCGACACCCCCGCCTGCGTGATCGTCAAGCACGCCAACCCTTGCGGCGTGGCGCTCGGTGCGGACGCCGGCGCGGCCTACGCCAAGGCGTTCAAGACCGATCCGACCTCGGCCTTCGGCGGCATCATCGCCTTCAACACGGTGGTCGACAAAACCGCCGCCGAGCAGGTCGCCAAGCAGTTCGTCGAGGTGCTGATCGCGCCGGCCTACACCGACGAGGCGCGCGCCATCTTCGCCGCCAAGGCCAACACCCGCGTGCTGCTGATCGATCTGAGCCAGGTCCAGCGTGACGGCGCCAGCGCCTGGGCGCGCGGCCAGAACGCGCACGACATCAAGCGCATCGGCTCGGGCCTGCTGATCCAGAGCGCCGACAACCACGTGCTCAAGCGCGAAGACCTGAAGATCGTCACGAAGCTGGCGCCGACCGCGCAGCAGATCGACGACCTGATGTTCGCCTGGAGCGTGGCCAAGTTCGTCAAGAGCAATGCGATCGTGTTCTGCAGCGGCGGCATGACGGTGGGCGTGGGCGCGGGCCAGATGAGCCGGCTCGACTCGGCGCGCATCGCCAGCATCAAGGCTGGCCACGCCGGTCTGACCCTGGCCGGCAGCGCGGTGGCGAGCGACGCGTTCTTCCCGTTCCGCGACGGCCTCGACGTGGTGGCCGATGCCGGCGCCACCTGCGTGATCCAGCCGGGCGGCTCGATGCGCGACCAGGAGGTGATCGACGCGGCCAACGAGCGTGGCATCGCGATGGTGTACACCGGCGTGCGGCATTTCCGGCATTGAACGTGTCTCAGCCAGCACACCCACGGGCCGCCGCGCCGGGTGAAGTGCCGTACCCGGCGCTTCGGGTGCCGACATGACCCGCATCCTCGGCATCGACCCCGGCCTGGCGACCACCGGCTTCGGCGTGATCGACGTCGAGGGCCAGGCGCTGCGTTACGTCGCCAGCGGCACGGTGCACACCCGCGAGGCCGACATCGGCGATCTGCCGGGGCGCATCAAGCTGATCTTCGAGGGCGTGCGCGAGGTGATGGCGACCTACCAGCCGACGTGTGCGTCGATCGAGATCGTGTTCGTCAACGTCAACCCGCAGAGCACGCTGCTGCTCGGCCAGGCGCGCGGGGCGGCGCTGGCGGCGCTGGTGACGGGCGGGCTGGCAGTGACCGAATACACCGCGCTGCAGATGAAGAAGGCCGTGGTCGGCAGCGGCCACGCGCGCAAGGAGCAGGTGCAGGAGATGGTGATGCGGCTGCTGCAGCTGCCCGGTCGGCCGAACCAGGACGCCTCCGATGCGCTCGGCCTGGCGATCACGCATGCCCATGCCGGCGGCTCGTTCGCGGCCATCGAGCAGGCCACCACGCTGCAGCGCCGGCAGCACGCCCACTACCGGGGCGGCCGGATCTTTTGATCGGTTCGATGTCGGCCTCGGGGCGGGCGGTGCAGAATCGATTCATCTCCCGCATGCCGGCACGGACATGCCCCGACCCGCGGAGGAGATCCGCAGCGATGCAGTACCCGCGATGAGCCACCCACCCGATGATCCCCCCGCGTCCGGCCGCACCGGATCGCCCACCCCGCGCACGGATCGATCGGCGCTGCTGCCGGCCCTGACCCGGCTGTTCGACGACGGCCCGTGCGCCGCACTGGTCTGCGGCGCCGACGGCCGCATCACCGAGGTCAGCGACAGCTGCGGCCGCTGGCTCGGACTGGCCGCGGCCGATCTGCTGGGCCGCAGGCCCGAGCAGGTGCTGGCGGGGCCGGGGGCCACGATCCCGGGCTGGGAGCGGCTGCAGGATCAGGCCCGGCGCCACGGCCGGGCCGGCACCGAGGCGCTGGTCCACGGCCACGGCGGTCGGCCGCTCTGGTGCACGCTGGTGCTCGATGCCCTGCCCGCCGCGCAGGGCGAGCCCGACACCTGGCTGCTGACGCTGGCCGACATCACGCAGCAGCGCATCCTCACCGAACTGCAGGGGCCGGTGCTCGGCGCGCTGGTGCGCGATCGGCCGCTGGCCGAGGTGATGGCGCTGGTCTGCACGCAGGTCCAGATCCTGGCGCCCGATGTGGTGGCCACGGTGCTGGGCGTCGATGACGACGGCCTGATCCGGCCGCTGGCCGGCCCGAGCATCCCCGCCGAGGTGTCGTGCCAGTTCGACGGTGCGCCGATCGGCCCCAAGGCGGGCTCCTGCGGCACCGCCGCCTGGCGCGGCAGCCCGGTGGTGGTGACCGACATCGACACCGATCCGCTCTGGGACGACTACCGGCACGTGGTGCAGCCGCTCGGCCTGCGCGCCTGCTGGTCGAGCCCGATCAAGAACGGCGAGGGCCGGGTGCTGGCCACGTTCGCGTTCTACTTCCGCGAACCGCGTGCACCGCACGGCCTGCACGAGCAGCTGGTCGAGATGAGCGTGCACCTGTGCACCCTGGCGCTCGAGCGCGAGCGCAGCCACGCCCACATCCACCAGCTGGCCTATTACGACGGCCTGACCGGCCTGCCCAACCGTGCGCTGCTGCAGGCCAACCTGGCACGGGCGATCACGCAGGCGCAACAGGACGGCACGACGCTGGCCCTGCTGTTCATCGACCTCGACCGCTTCAAGGACGTCAACGACAGCCACGGCCATGCGGTGGGCGACGAACTGCTGCGCGAGGTGGCCCAGCGGCTGGCCGGCGAGGTGCGCGATCGCAGCCTGGTCTGCCGCCTGGCGGGTGACGAGTTCGTCGTGGTGCTGCCGCATTGCGGCGTCGAGCAGGCCCGCCACACGGCCGAGCGGGTGCAGCAGGCGCTGGCCCGCCCGATCACCGTCGGCGACCTCGACCTGACGACCGGCGCCTGCCTGGGCGTGGCCATGTACCCCGACGACGGCAGCGACCTCGACCGGCTGCTGCGCCACGCCGATGCCGCGATGTACCAGGCCAAGAAGGACGGCCGCGGCGGCCTGCACTTCTACCGCGCCGAGATGAACCGCGCCGCAGAGGACCGGCTGCGCCTGGCCGCCGATCTGCGTGCCGCCCTGCATCGCGGCGGGCTGCAGCTGCACTTCCAGCCGCAGGTGTGCCCGCCCGGCAAGACCCCCCGATCGCCGGCCGCGGGCCCGGCGTCGATGTCGCTGTTCGGGGTCGAGGCGCTGCTGCGCTGGCGTCACCCGGTGCTGGGTGACGTGTCACCCGAGCGTTTCATCCCGGTCGCCGAAGAGGCGGGCCTGATGGACGAGCTGTCGAACTGGGTGCTCGAAGCCGCCTGCGCCCAGCTGGCCGGCTGGCGCGCCGACGGCATCGACGTGCCGCGTGTGGCCGTCAACCTGTCGCCGCGCAACTTCCAGGATCCCGGCCTGCCGGCGCGGGTGCGTCAGCTGCTGGATCGGCACGGCCTGCGCGGCGATCAGCTGACGCTCGAACTGACCGAATCGGCCTGGATCGACCGCCGCGCCGACTCGCTCGACAAGCTGCGGGCGCTGCAGGCGCTGGGCGTCGGGCTGGCGATGGACGATTTCGGCAACGGCCAGTCCAGCCTGAGCCACCTGCATCGGCTGCCGCTGCGCCAGCTCAAGCTCGATCGCAGTTTCGTGCACGACATCGAACACCTCGCGGTGGCGCAGACCCTGGCCGCGGCGATGCTGCACATCGGCGAGAGCCTCGGCCTGATCGTGGTGGCCGAAGGCATCGAGACCGCGGCGCAGGCCGCCTTCCTGATCGAGCACGGCTGCCCGGTGCTGCAGGGCGATCGGTATGCGCAATCGATGGCGGCCGAGCAGATCGGCCCCTGGCTGGCCGGGCTGGCATCGATGGCGGCGGCGGATGTCGGCGCCTCGCGCAGCGATCACGGCACCTGACGGGCCGGCCGTCGAACGCCGGAGCCGGGCCCGGATGGGCGCGTCAGATGCGCTCGAGCAGCAGCACGCCGATGAAGGCCAGGCCGGCGATCACGCTCCAGCGGATGATCGCCACGCTGCGCCGCCGCCAGACCACCTGACCGGTGCCCAGGTACATGCCCATGCACAGCAGCGCGGCCACCAGCAGCAGCAGGACGAGGGCGCGGAAGATCAGCATGCGCGCGACACCCGGCGGGCCCTCACCAGGCCGGCGCCAGTTCGGCCATGCCCTGCGGCGCGAGCTTCTCGTCCTCGAAGGTGACGATTTCCCAGGCGGTCGGGTCGGCCAGCAGGGCGCGCAGCAGCCGGTTGTTCATCGCGTGGCCGCTCTTGAAGGCGGTGTAGCTGGCCAGCAGCGGCATGCCGCAGAGGTAGAGATCGCCGATCGCGTCGAGGATCTTGTGCTTGACGAACTCGTCGTCGTAGCGCAGCCCCTCGGCGTTGAGCACGCGGTAGTCGTCGACCACGATGGCGTTGTCCATCGAGCCACCGAGCGTCAACCCGCGTGAGCGCATCAGCTCCAGGTCCTTGGTGAAACCGAAGGTGCGTGCGCGCGCGATGTCGCGCTTGTACTGGCCCGAGCCCATGTCAAAGACCACACGCTGGCCGGTCTGGTCGACCGCGGGGTGGGCGAAGTCGATCTCGAAGGTGAGCTTGTAGCCGTGATGCGGTTCGAGCCGCGACCAGACCAGCCGGTCGCCCTCGCCCTGCCGCACCTCGACCGGCTTGAGCACGCGCAGGAAGCGCTTGGGCGCGTTCTGCAGCTCGATGCCCGCGCTCTGCAGCAGGAACACGAAGGACGCCGCCGAGCCGTCGAGGATCGGCACTTCCTCGGCGGTGATGTCGATGTAGAGGTTGTCCAGGCCCAGGCCGCAGCAGGCCGACATCAGGTGCTCGACCGTGTTGACCTTGGGTGCGCCGGGGTCTCCGCCGGGCGAGAGCGTGGTCGCCATGCGCGCATCGCAGACCGCCTCGGCGCGCACGGGGATGTCCACCGGCTGCGGCAGGTCGATGCGGCGGAACACGATGCCGGTGTCGGGCGGTGCGGGGCGCAGCGTCAGTTCGACCTTCTTGCCACTGTGCAGACCGACGCCGACGGCGCGGGTCAGCGACTTGAGGGTGCGTTGCTTGAGCATGCGTCGATTTTAGGCGGGCCGATGTTGCTGGACGGTGTGGCCGGACGGGCCGATGACAATCGCTGCCATTGCAAAAACCCCGGCGCCAGGGCGGGCGCCGGGGAAGCAAGGAACCGTGACCGCTGATGCGGCGATCAGTCGGCCTGTTTGCGCAGGAACGCCGGGATCTCGATCTCTTCCATGCCGTTGTTGACCAGCGCGTCGACCTTGGCCGCGGCCTGCGTGCGGTTGGTGCGCCACACGCTCGGCACCGTGTAGTCCTGGCCCAGTCCGACCGGCGAGGCCACCGCATGGGCGGGCGCGCTGACCGGCTGCGTCAGCACCGGGATGTTGTCGGTGCCGGTGCGCTGCTGCACCATCGGCGGCTGCACCATCTGGATCTGCGCGGCCGCGCGGCGCGCCGGCGCCAGGCCGGTGGCGATGACGGTCACGCGCAGGGCGTCGCCCAGGCTCTCGTCGTAGGCGGTGCCGAAGATCACGTGCGCGTCGTCGGCCGCGTAACGGCGGATCGTCGTCATCGCGTTGCGGCTCTCGGCCAGCTTGAAGGTCTGCTTGTTGGCCGCGATCAGCACCAGCACGCCACGCGCGCCGGACAGGTCGATGCCTTCGAGCAGCGGGCAGGCCACGGCCGCTTCAGCGGCCTTGGTGGCGCGGTCCGGGCCGCTGGCGGTGGCCGTGCCCATCATCGCCTTGCCGGGCTCGCTCATCACGGTCTTGACGTCTTCGAAGTCGACGTTGACCAGGCCCGGGATGTGGATGATGTCGCTGATGCCGCCGACGGCGTTCTTGAGCACGTCGTTGGCTTCGGCGAAAGCCTCTTCCTGCGTGACGTCGTCGCCCAGCACGTCGAGCAGCTTCTCGTTGAGCACCACGATCAGGCTGTCGACGTTGGCTTCGAGCTCGGCCAGGCCGGCGTCGGCCTGCTTCATGCGGCGGTTGCCTTCAAATTCGAACGGCTTGGTCACCACGCCCACCGTCAGGATGCCCATTTCCTTGGCGATGCGCGCGATCACCGGTGCCGCGCCCGTGCCGGTGCCGCCGCCCATGCCGGCGGTGATGAACACCATGTGCGCGCCCTGCAGCGATTGCTTGATGCGGTCCTGTGCCTCCTCGGCGGCTGCCTTGCCGGCGTCGGGTCGCGAGCCCGCACCCAGGCCGGTGTGGCCCAGTTGCAGCAGCGAATGCGCCTGCGAGCGGTTCAGCGCCTGGGCGTCGGTGTTGGCGCAGATGAACTCCACGCCCTGCACGCCCTGGCCAATCATGTGGTCGACGGCATTGCCACCCCCACCCCCCACGCCGATCACCTTGATCTGCGTGCCCATGTCGAACTCTTCGATCATTTCGATACCCATGCCACTCTCCTTGCTAGATAGGCGACTGCCAATTTCATCGTGATGTGCCGGCGGCCTGCGAGCACCGTCCGACACCGTGGCCTCTTGAGGTGCGCTGCAGGTTCAGCATCACCGGGCCTCTTGCTTGATAAACACATGCCATCCGGATCCTCGTCAAAAGCTCTTGAGGAACCAATCCTTGGCGCGACCGATCAGGCCCACGCCTGAGCCCGACTGCGCCGCCTTCATGCCGCGGTTGCGCGCCACCCGCGCCTCCTCGAGCAAACCCATTGCGGTGGCCGAACGCGGGTTGGCCACCATGTCGTAGAGCGCGCCGCCGTACAGCGGCAGACCCTTGCGCACCGGCTTGAGAAAGATGTCTTCGGCCAGCTCGACCATGCCCGGCATCACCGCGCTGCCGCCGGTCAGCACGATGCCGCTCGACAGCAGCTCCTCGTAGCCGCTCTCGCGGATCACCTGGTGCACCAGCGAGAAGATCTCCTCGACCCGCGGTTCGATCACGCCGGCCAGGGCCTGGCGGCTCAGCAGGCGCGGTGCGCGGTCGCCCAGGCCCGGAACCTCGAGCTGCTCGGACGGGTCGGCCAGCAGCTGCTTGGCCACGCCGTACTCGACCTTGATCTCCTCGGCGTCCTTGGTGGGCGTGCGCAAGGCCATCGCGATGTCGCTGGTGATCAGGTCACCGGCGATCGGGATCACCGCGGTGTGGCGGATCGAGCCGTCGGTGAAGATTGCCACGTCGGTGGTCCCCGCTCCGATGTCGACCAGCGCCACGCCCAGGTCGCGCTCGTCGGCGGTCAGCACCGCCAGGCTCGAGGCGCTCGGGTTGAGCACCAGCGCGTCGACCTCAAGCCCGCAGCGCCGCACGCATTTGATGATGTTCTCGGCCGCGCTCTGCGAGCCAGTGACGATGTGCACCTTGACCTCGAGCCGCCCGCCGCTCATGCCCACCGGCTCCTTGACCTCGTGGCCGTCGATCACGAACTCCTGCGGCTCGACCAGCAGCAGCCGCTGGTCGTTGGGGATGTTGATCGCCTTGGCGGTCTCGACCACGCGGGCGACGTCCAGCGGCGTGACCTCCTTGTCGCGCACGATCACCATGCCGGTCGAGTTCTGGCCGCGCACATGGCTGCCGGTGATGCCGGTGTAGACGCGGCCGATCTTGCAGTCGGCCATCATCTCCGCCTCTTTCAAGGCCTGCTGGATGCTCTGCACGGTGGCGTCGATGTTGACCACCACGCCGCGCTTCAAGCCATGCGAAGTGGCCACGCCGAGGCCTGCCAGGCGCAATTCGCCGTCGGCCTGCACCTCGGCCACCACCGCCATCACCTTGGCGGTGCCGATGTCCAGCCCGACGATCAGATCCTTGTATTCCTTGGCCATTTTTTTCCTTGGGGCCCGTGCGGCGTGGCAGCGGTCTCAACGTCCTTTGCGCAGCTGTGTGGGTTCGATCGTGCCCATGCCGACCAGGCGCAGCGCATAGCTGTCGCTGTGGCGCAGGTCGGCATATTCGATCAAGCGGTTTTCATACCGGGCGCTGATCTCGGTGACGCTGTGGGTGAAGCGGCGGGTGCGCTGCAGCACCTCCTCGGGCTCGCCGCGGCCGAGTTCGATCACGGCCTGCGCCTTGTCCAGCCGGGCCTGCCAGGAGCCGCCGTCCGACAGCGCGAGGCGCAGCATGCGGGCGCCGAGCAGCTCGAATTCGGGGGCCAGGCGCTGCCACATCGCCCACACCTGCGCGGCACTGCCGTTCGGGCCGCGCAGCACCGGCAGCGCCTCGTCCTCGACATCACCGAGATTGACCTCGAACACCTCGCCGTGGCTGTTGACCAGCAGGGGATCGGCATCGGCGCGCTCCCAGTAGGCCACCGGCCGGTGCTCTTCGAGCGTGACCAGCAGCTGATGCGGCCAGACCCGGCGCACCTGCGCGTGCCGCACCCAGGGCACGGTCTCGAAGGCCTGGCGCGCCTCGCGCAGGTTCAGGCTGAAGTAGCTGCCCGCCAGCTGCGGCACGGCGTGGCTGCGGATGGTGGCCGCGCTGCTGTGCGTCACGTCGCCCTCGATGCGGATCTGCCGAAGGCTGAAGACCGGCGAGCGCGCTACCCAGGCCAGCGCGCTGGCCAGCACCGCGAGCAGGGCCAGCACCAGCAGCAGCTGTGCACCGGCGTGCATCAGGCGCACGTCGAACGGCAGGCTGGAGGGGGTCTGGAGTGCGCGGGCCATGGTGGAGGGGCGTGAGTATCCCGGGTTTCAGCCGCCGGCCGATGACAGCGGCGCCGGCGCCGGATTGTCGAGCCGGGCGGCGGCCAGCAGCTGCAGGCACAGCGCCTCGTACGAGATGCCCGACGCACGCGCGGACATCGGCACCAGCGAGTGGCCGGTCATGCCCGGCGAGGTGTTCATCTCCAGCAGGAAGGGCTGCTGATCGCCCGCACGCAGCATCAGGTCGGCACGACCCCAGCCGCGGCAGCCGAGCGCGCGATACGACGCCAGCGTGATGCGCTGGATCTCGCGCTCCAGCTCGGCCGACAGCCCGCTCGGGCAGAGGTACTGCACCTCGTCGGTGAAGTACTTGTTCTGGTAGTCGTAACCCGCCGCCGGCGGCACGATGCGGATCACCGGCAGCGCCACGGCATGGGCGCCTTCGCCCAGCACCGGGCAGGTCAGCTCCTCGCCCTCGATGAAGGCTTCGCACAGCACGTCGGCGTCGTAGCCGGCCGACAGCGCGACCGCAGCGCCCACCTGCGCCGCCTCGACGACCTTGGTCACGCCGATCGACGAGCCCTCGCGCGGCGGCTTGACGATCAGCGGCAGGCCCAGCTCGGCGCTGACACGGCCGACGCGCTCGGCGCCCTGGTCGTCGCTGGCGAGCCAGACGTAACGCGGCGTCGGCAGGCCTTCGGCGAGCCAGATGCGCTTGGTCATGACCTTGTCCATCGCGATCGCCGAGGCCATCACGCCCGAGCCGGTGTACGGGATGCCGAGCAGTTCGAGCGCGCCCTGCACGGTGCCGTCTTCGCCGTGGCGGCCATGCAGCGCGATGAAGCAGCGCGCGTAGCCTTCGTGCTTGAGCTCGGCCAGCTCGCGCTCGGCCGGGTCGAAGGCATGCGCGTCGACGCCCTGGCTCAACAGCGCCTGCAGCACGCCCGCGCCGCTCATCAGCGAGATCTCGCGCTCGGCCGAGCTGCCGCCCATCAGGACGGCGACGCGGCCGAGCGCCTTGACGTCAACGGCGCTCATGCGCGCTCCTTCACCAGCTCGACCACACGTGCCGGCACGCCGCCGATCGTGCCCGCGCCCATCGCGATCACCACGTCGCCGGCCAGCGCCTGTTCGGCGATGGTGGCGGGCAGTTCGTTGACGTCGTCGACGAACAGCGGGTCGACCTTGCCGGCCACGCGCAGCGCACGCGTCAGGCTGCGGCCGTCGGCGGCCACGATCGGGGCCTCGCCGGCGGCGTAGACCTCGGTCAGCAGGATCGCGTCGGCGCTGCCCATCACCTTGACGAAGTCCTCGAAGCAGTCGCGGGTGCGGGTGTAGCGGTGCGGCTGGAAGGCCAGCACAAGGCGCCGGCCCGGGAAGGCGCCACGCGCGGCGGCGATCACCGCGGCCATCTCGACCGGATGGTGGCCGTAGTCGTCGATCAGCGTGAACTCGCCACCCGCCGCACACGGCCAGTCGCCCCAGCGCTGGAAGCGCCGGCCGACGCCGCTGAACTTGGCCAGCGCGCTGACGATCGGCGCATCCGGCAGTTCGAGTTCGGTGGCCACGGCGATGGTCGCCAGCGCGTTGCGCACGCTGTGAACGCCGGGCAGGTTGAGCGTGATCTCGAGGTCGGGCAGCACCGTGCCGTTGCGGCGCTGGCAGGTGAAGCGCATCTGCCCGCCAGGCAGAGCGACCACGTCGACCGCGCGCACCTGCACGTCCTCGCCCAGGCCGTAGGTGATGACCGGGCGCGAGATCATCGGGATGATCGAACGCACGCCGGGATCGTCGCCGCACAGGATGGCCGCGCCGTAGAACGGCATCTTGTGCAGGAACTCGACGAACGCCTGCTTGAGCCGGGCAAAGTCGTGCCCGTAGGTGTCCATGTGGTCGGCGTCGATGTTGGTGATCACCGACAGCACGGGCAGCAGGTTGAGGAACGAGGCGTCGCTCTCGTCGGCCTCGACCACGATGTAGTCGCCCTTGCCGAGCGCCGAGTTGGCGCCGGCCGAATTGAGCTTGCCGCCGATCACGAAGGTCGGGTCGAGCCCGGCCTCGGCCAGCACGCTGGTGACCAGCGAGGTGGTGGTGGTCTTGCCGTGCGTGCCGGCGATCGCGATGCCCGATTTCAGGCGCATCAGCTCGGCCAGCATCACCGCGCGCGGCACCACCGGGATGCGCGCGGCGCGGGCGGCGATGACCTCGGGGTTGTCGCCCTTGACCGCGGTCGACGTGACGACCGCCTGCGCGCCGGCGATGTGCGCGGCGTCATGGCCGACGAAGATGCGGATGCCCAGTTCGGCCAGGCGGCGCGTCACGGCGCCGTCTGCCTGGTCGGAGCCCGACACGGTGTAGCCGAGGTTGTGCAGGATCTCGGCGATGCCGCTCATGCCGGCACCGCCGACGCCCACGAAGTGGATGTGCTTGACCGCGTGTTTCATGCCACGTCTTTCATTGGAGTCAGGGCCTCGATCTCGTCGGCCACGCGCTGGGCAGCGTGCGGCTGGGCAAGCGCATGGGCACGTTGCGCCAGCGCCTGCAGGCCGGTGCGATCGAGTTGGCGCAGCAGGTCGGCCAGACGCTCGGGCGTCAGCTCGGCCTGCGGCAGATGGATGGCGGCGCGCTGGTGCTGCATCCAGATCGCGTTGTCGCGCTGGTGGGCGGTGGTGCTGACCACCAGCGGCACCAGCACGCTGGCGATGCCGCCGGCGCAGAGTTCGCTCACGGTGACGGCACCGGCGCGGCAGATGATCAGGTCGCACTCGGCCAGGCGGCGCGGCATGTCGTCGATGAAGGGCAGCAGCTCGACGCCCTGCCCCGGCTGGCGGCCGTCGGGCAGGCCGGATTGCACATAGGCCTCGCGCACGCGGGCGAGGTGGGCCACGCCGGTCTGGTGCACCACCTGCGGCCGCTCGGCTGCGCTCAGGCGGGCCAGGGCGCGCGGGATGTTCTCGTTCAGAACCTGCGCCCCCAGGCTGCCGCCGACCACCAGGATTTTCAGCGGCCCGCTGCGGCCGGCGTAACGCTGCGCCGGCGCCGGCAGCGCCTCGATCTCGGCGCGCACCGGGTTGCCGGTGACGACACCCTGCGGCACCGCTCGGGCGGCGTCGCCATCGAAGCCGAAGGCCAGCCGGTCGGCCCAGCGCAGCAGTGCGCGGTTCGACAGCAGCAGCCCCGCGTCGGCGTTGACCAGCACCAGCGGGCGGCGCAGCAGCTTGGCCATCAGGCCACCCGGGAAACAGACATAACCGCCCATGCCCAGCACCGCGCTGGCCGAGCGCCTGCGCAGGATCGACAGGCACTGCCAGAACGCCCACAGCAGCTGCAGGCCGCCGCGCAGGTTGCCGAGCAGCCCCTTGCCACGCAGGCCGGCAAACGCGACTCGGTCGAGCGGGATGCCGCTGGGCGGCACCAGGCGGTTTTCCATGCCCGCCTGCGTGCCCAGCCAGCTGACCGACCAGCCGCGCCGGCTCATCTCCTGAGCCACCGCGAGGCCCGGCATGATGTGGCCGCCGGTGCCGGCCGCCATGATGACGAGGTGCCGGCTCATGCCTTCGCCCCCCGCATCAGCTGCCGGTTCTCGATGTCGACCCGCAGCACCACTGCCAGCGCGATCACGCTCAGCACGATGGCCGAGCCGCCGTAGCTCATCAGCGGCAGGGTCAGGCCCTTGGTGGGCAGCACGCCCAGGTTCACGCCCATGTTGATGAAGGCCTGGCCGCCGATCCACACGCCGATGCCCTGCGCCGTCAGGCCGGCGAAGACGCGGTCGAGCGCGATGGCCTGGCGGCCGATCATGAAGATGCGCCGCACCATCCAGAAGAACGCCAGGATCACCGCGACCACGCCGACCAGGCCGAGCTCCTCGCCGATCACGGCGAGCAGGAAGTCGGTGTGCGCCTCGGGCAGGTAATGCAGCTTCTCGACCGACGAGCCCAGGCCCTGGCCGAAGATCTCGCCGCGGCCGAAGGCGATCAGCGAGTGCGTCAGCTGGTAGCCCTTGCCCTGCGCGTACAGCTCGTCCCACGGGTTGAGATAGGCCAGGATGCGCTCGCGGCGGACCTCGCTGAACGAGATCATCAGCACGAACGAGCCCACCAGCACCGCGATGATGATCAGGAACATGCGGCCGTTGACGCCGCCCAGGAACAGGATGCCCATCGCGATCATCGCGATCACGATGAAGGCGCCCATGTCCGGCTCGGCCAGCAGCAGCAGGCCGATGAACAGCAGCGCGATCGCCATCGGCAGCACCGCTCGGGTGAAGCTCTCCTTGACGTCCATCTTGCGGACCATGTAGTTGGCCGCGTACATCGCGATCGCCAGCTTGGCCAGCTCGCTGGGCTGGAAGTTGATGATGCCCAGCGGGATCCAGCGCCGCGACTTGTTCACCACCTTGCCGATGTAGGGCACCAGCACCAGCACCAGCAGGATCAGCGCGGCGACGAACAGCCACGGCGCCACCCGCTCCCAGGTGCGCATCGGGATCGTCAGCGTGACGCCGCCCAGGATGCCGGCCATCGAGATCGCCAGGATCTGCCGGCTGAAGAAATGGGTCGGCTCGTAGTTGGCAAAACGCGGGTTGTCGGGCAGCTGGATCGAGGCCGAATAGACCATCACCAGGCCGAGGCTGAGCAGTCCGACGACGACCCACAGCAAGGCCGCGTCGAAGCCGACCCAGCGCGTCGGCTGGCCTGCCGTGGCGCCGACCCAGTCGCGCTCCAGCACGGCGCTTTCGCCGCCCGGCAGCCAGCCCGCCACGCGCGCGCGCAGGCGGGCCTGCCAGCCGGTCACGGCATTGGCGGCGGCGCTCATCGAGCAAACTCCGTGCTGCGCACTGCGGTGCGAGCCCCTTCGGACGGCCGGACGGGGCTCATGCGCCGAACTCCCCGTGTTCGGTGGCCATCGCCGCCACCGTGTCGGCAAACACCTGCGCCCGGTGGGCGTAGTTGCGGAACATGTCGAGGCTGGCGCAGGCCGGGCTCAGCAGCACCGCGTCACCGCTGCGGGCCTGCTCGAAACACCAGCGCGTCGCCGCCTCGAGGCTGTCGTGGCTCTGGACGGGCAGTCCGTCGGCCACCAGCGGCGCCAGCACCGCGCCGATCGCCCGCGCATCGCGGCCGATCAGCGCCACCGCGCGCGCATGGGCGGCCACGGCAGCGGCGAGCGGGCTGAAATCCTGGCCCTTGCCGTCGCCGCCCAGGATCACGACCAGCTTGCCGGGCGCCTTGTCGGGGCCGAGCCCGGTCAGCGCGGCCACGGTGGCGCCGACGTTGGTGCCCTTGCTGTCGTCATAGGCGTCGACGCCGGCCACCGTCAGCAGGTACTCGACCCGGTGCGGCTCGCCGCGGTATTCGCGCAGGCCGTGCAGCATCGGCGCCAGCGGCAGGCCGGCGGCACTGGCCAGCGCCAGGGCGGCCAGCGCGTTGGCAGCGTTGTGGCGACCGCGGATGCGCAGCGCGTCGGCCGGCATCAGGCGCTGCAGCGTCACCTCGGTGTCGATCACCGCGGCGCCGCGGCGGGTGCGCGGCTCGCTGTCGTCACGCTCGTGGGCGCGCACCAGCCAGGCCATGCCCTGCTCGATCACCAGGCCCCAGTCGCCGGGTTGACGCGGCTGGTCGAGGCCGAAGCGCACCACGCGACGCGGCTGCCAGCGCGGGCCGCGCGCCTTCAGCACCTTGCCGGACTTGCCGACTTCGGGCTCGGGCGGCTGCGGGATCATCGCCAGCACGGCCGGGTCGTCGCGGTTGATGACCATCACCGCCTGCCGGCCGAAGATGCGCGCCTTGGCCGCCGCATAGGCCGCCATGTCGCCGTGCCAGTCGAGGTGATCCTGGGTGACGTTGAGCACGGCGGCCGCGGTCGGCTCGAAGTTGTGCACGCCGTCGAGCTGGAAGCTCGACAGCTCCAGCACCCAGGCCTGCGGCAGGTGTTCGAACACCGGGGCCGGCGGCGGCGAAGGGATCAGGTGCGGCGGCGGTCCGCCGCCTTCGATCAGGTCGTCGAGCGACGGGCCTTCGGCGGCGGATTCCTCGGCAGCCGGCTCGATGGCCGACGTGTCGACACCATCGACGGCCACGTCGGCCACGTCGGCCTCGTCCGCCGTGACGCCATCGAGCGCGGCCAGATCGGCCTGCTCGTCGGCATCGATCTCGTCGGACGGCTCGGGATCCGGCACGGCAGCGGCGGCGATCAGCTCGGCCGCAGCCGGCTCCAGATCGAGCGCGGCGCCGAGCGTGTCGAGCATCGTCGGGCCGATGTTGCCGGCCATCGCCACGCGCAGGCCGGCGCGCTCGACCAGCAAGGCGGTCAGCGCGGTGGTGGTGGTCTTGCCGTTGGTGCCGGTGATGGCCAGCACCTTCGGGGCGTAGCCACGCGCGGTTTTCAGGTCGGCCAGTGCATGGGCGAACAGCGCCAGCTCGCCGAGCACCACGACGCCGCGCTCACCGGCGGCGTCGAGCAAGGGCACCACGCCGGCGTCGAGCGGCGACAGGCCCGGGCTCTTGAGCACCAGCTGCACGCCGTCGAGCAGATCGGCCGTGAACGCGCCGCAGCGCAGCTCGGCGGCCGGCACGTCCGACGCCAGCCGGGCGGCCTGCGGCGGCGCGCTGCGGCTGTCGGCCACCACGATGCGCGCGGCGCCACAACGCTGCGCCCAGCGTGCCATCGCCAGGCCGGAGTCACCCAGGCCGAGCACGAGCACAGGCAGATCGCGGAGGAAGTTCATGGCCGGCTCACCTGAGTTTCAAGGTGGACAGACCCACGAGGCACAGCAGCATCGTGATGATCCAGAACCGCACGACGACCTGGGTCTCTTCCCAGCCCTTCTTCTCGTAGTGGTGGTGCAGCGGCGCCATCAGCAGGATGCGCCGGCCCTGGCCGTAGCGCTTCTTGGTGTACTTGAAGTAGGCCACCTGCGCCATCACCGACAGCGCCTCGACGACGAAGATGCCGCCCATGATGCCGAGCACGATCTCCTGGCGCACGATCACCGCGATGGTGCCGAGCGCGCCGCCCAGCGCCAGCGCGCCGACGTCGCCCATGAAGACCTGCGCCGGGTAGGCGTTGAACCACAGGAAGGCCAGCCCGGCGCCGGCCATCGCGGCGCAGAAGATCAGCAGTTCGCCGGCCCCCGGGATGTGCGGCAGCAGCAGGTACTTCGAGAACACCGAGTTGCCGGTGACATAGGCGAACAACCCCAGCGCCGAGCCCACCAGCACCACCGGCATGATTGCCAGGCCGTCGAGGCCGTCGGTCAGGTTGACCGCGTTGCTGGCGCCGACGATGACGAAGTAGGTCAGGAAGATGAAGCCGAACACGCCCAGCGGATAGCTCACCGACTTGAAGAAGGGCACGATCAGGTCGGCCTTGGGCGGCAGGTCGTTCGAGAAGCCCGAGCCCACCCAGCGCAGGAACAGCTCGAGCACGCGCAGGTTGGAGGTTTCCGAGACGCTGAAGGCGAGGTAGATGGCCGCGACCAGCCCGATCAGCGACTGCCACAGGTACTTCTCGCCCGAGGCCATGCCTTCGGGATTCTTCTGCACCACCTTGCGCCAGTCGTCGACCCAGCCGATCGCGCCGAAGCCGAAGGTCACCAGCATCACGACCCAGACGAAGCGGTTGCTCCAGTCGAACCACAGCAACGTCGACACCGCGATCGACAGCAGAATCAGCACGCCGCCCATCGTCGGCGTGCCGGTCTTGACCAGGTGGCTCTGCACGCCGTACTCGCGCACCGGCTGACCGATCTTGAGCTCGGTCAGGCGGCGGATCACCCAGGGGCCGAAGACCAGGCCGAGCAGCAGCGCGGTCATGGCCGACATCACGGCGCGGAAGGTCAGGTACTGGACCACGCGCAGGAAGCCGAAGCTGTCGGGATAGTGGCCTTGCAGCCAGTTGGCGAGGCTAACCAGCATCTTGTTGTTCTCCAGCGTGGCGGGCGGCTTCGCGCAACGCCGCCACGGCTTTTTCCATCGCCATGAATCGCGAGCCCTTGACCAGCACCGAGGCCGCTGGCGGCAACGCCACACCGGCCGCGGCAATCGCCTGGAGCAGCGCCGCGGTGTCGCCGTGGTAGCTCACGTGATGAGCCACCAAGGTGGCATCATGGCTCGCATGAACGGCATCGGCATAAGCGCGCGCCGCATCGGCGCACAAGACCCCGGCGGTCCAGAAATGATCGATGCCGCGCTGGGCGGCGAGTGTGCCCACCTCGGCATGAAAGGCCGGGCCCTGGTCGCCGACTTCACCCATGTCGCCCAGCAGCAGCCAGCGCGGCGCCGGCAGGGCCGCCAGCACCTCGATGGCGGCACGCACCGAGTCCGGGTTGGCGTTGTAGCTGTCGTCGACCAGCGTGACCTGCCGGCCGCCCCAGTCCAGCAGCGACACCTGCGAGCGCCCCTTGACCGCGGCAAAACCGGCCAGGCCACGCTGCACCGCGTCGAGCGGGCAACCGGCGGCCAGCGCGCAGGCGCAGGCGGCGAGCGCGTTCTTGACGTTGTGCCGCCCAGCCACGCCGAGCGCCAGGTCGATCGACCCGGCCGGCGTGTCGAACCGTGCCTGCCAGTGATCGCCGGCCCAGCTGGCCTGCGCCACGCAGTCGGCCGCCACGCCGGCTTCGGCCAGCGCGAAGGTCAGCACCCGGCGCGGCTGCGCCAGCTCGCGCCAGATCGGCGTGTAGTCGTCGTCGGCCGGAAACACCGCCACGCCGTCGGCCGGCAAGGCGCTGATGACACAACCGTTTTCGCGCGCCACCGCCTCGACCGTCTGCATGAACTCCTGGTGTTCGCGCTGGGCGTTGTTGACCAGCGCGACGGTGGGCTGGGCGATGCGCGCCAGCTCGGCGATCTCGCCCGGGTGGTTCATGCCCAGCTCGACCACCGCGGCGCGATGGCCGGCGTGCAGCGCCAGCAGCGTCAGCGGCACGCCGATGTGGTTGTTGAAGTTGCCGGCGGTGGCGTGGGCGGCGTCGCCCAGCCAGGCGCGCAGGATCGCCGCGATCATCTGCGTGACGGTGGTCTTGCCGTTGCTGCCGGTCACGGCGATGACGGGCAGCAGGTGTTCGGCACGCCAGCCGGCGGCCAGCGCCTGCAGGGCCAGCAGGCTGTCGGGCACCTCGATGCCGGGCATGCCGGACGCATCCAGGCCGCGTTCGGCGATCGCCGCGACGGCGCCCGCGGCCTGCGCCTGGGGCAGGAAATCATGCGCGTCGAAACGCTCGCCGCGCAGCGCCACAAACAGGTCGCCGGCGCGCAGCGAGCGGGTGTCGCTGTGCACGCGCGCGATCGGCTGACAGCCATCGCCGACCAGCCGGGCCGCGGGCTGCCGGCGCACGATCAGCGCGTGGGCGTGTTCAAGGGTCATCAGCGTGTTCATGCCGTCACCCGGCGTTGCAACGCGGCCGTGGCCACGTCGATGTCGGAAAACGGCCGCTTGACGCCGCCGATGTCCTGGTAGTCCTCGTGGCCCTTGCCGGCGATCAGCACCACGTCCTCGGGCGCTGCCTGCGCCAGCACCTGTTCGATGGCGCGTGTGCGGTCGACCTCGGCGCGCACGTGCGCCGCGCCTGCACAGCCGGCCAGGATCTGGTCGACGATGGCTTGCGGTTCTTCGAGCCGCGGGTTGTCGCTGGTGACGCAGACCGCGTCGGCCAGCTGCGCGGCGATGGCGCCCATCTGAGGGCGCTTGGTCGCATCGCGGTTGCCGCCGCAGCCGAACACGCACACCAGTCGGCCGCCTTGCGCATGCGCGACCGGCCGCAGGGCGCTCAGGGCCTTGTCGAGCGCATCGGGCGTGTGGGCGTAATCGACGACCACCTGCGGTAGAGCGACCACGACCTGCGGCACAGCGCCGGTCGGGCTTGCCGGCCGGACTCTGTGCATGCGCCCGGGCACCGAGGTGAATTCGGCCGCCAGCGCCGCCGCCTGCGCCAGCGGCAGGCCGAGCGCGCGCAGGCCGCCGATCACGGCCAGCACGTTGGAGGCGTTGTAGGCGCCGATCAGGTGGGTGTGCACCGCCACGTCGGTTTCGCCCTCGTGCAGCGTGAAGGCCAGGCCGCCGTCGACGTAATGCAGGCCGGTCGCACGCAGGCGCGCATCGCGATGCAGCGCGTAGGTCCAGAGGTCGAGATCGCCACGCGCGGCCAGTTCGTCGGCCAGCACGGCGCCCTGCGCGTCGTCGACGTTAATGGCGGCAGCCTGCAGGCCCGGCCAGTCGAACAGCGCGCGCTTGGCCAGCCAGTAGGCCACCATGTCGCCGTGGTAGTCGAGGTGGTCGGGCGTGAAGTTGGTGTAGAGCGCGACCCGGATCGGCGCCGCGTCGAGCCGGTGTTCGACGATGCCGATCGACGAGGCCTCGATCGCGCAGGCGGCGAAACCGGCGTCGGCGAAATCGCGCAGGCTGCGGTGCAGCGTCAGCGGATCGGGCGTGGTCAGGCCGGTGGCGTGCACCTGAGCGTCGGGATGGACGCGGCTGGGCGGCTCGCCCACGCCCAGCGTGCCGATCACGCCGCAGCGCTGGCCGGCCAGGCTCAGCGCCTGCGCGGTCCACCAGGCGGTCGAGGTCTTGCCGTTGGTGCCACTGGTGGCGATCAGCGCCAGGCGCCGGCCGGGCTCGCCGTACCAGCGGTGCGCCAGCTCGCCGGTGGCGGCCTTCAGACCCGGCAGCGCGGCGATGCGCTCGTCATCGAAACCGAAGGCCGCGGCGCCGTCGGCCTCGATCAGGCAGGCCGCGGCGCCGGCCGCCAGCGCCGCGCCGACGTAGGCGCGGCCATCGGCGGCATGACCCGGCCAGGCGATGAAGGCCTCGCCGGCGCGCACGCTGCGGCTGTCGGTGCGCAGCTCGGCGGCGTCGCCGAGCCGCGCCCGCAGCCACGCCAGCGCGGCATCGACGTCGGGCAGCTGATGCAGCGCCATCAGAACGACTCCTCTTCGGCCTTGACCGCCTGGGCGCGCGCGACGATCTGCGGCTGCACCTCCAGGTCGGGCGGCACGCCGAGCATGCGCAGCGACTGCTGCACCACCTGGCTGAACACCGGCGCGGCCACGTCGCCACCGAAATAGCGGCCGTTGCCGGGCTCGTCGACCATCACCGCCACCACGATGCGCGGGTTGCTCACCGGCGCGATGCCGACGAACCAGGCGCGGTACTTGTTGCTGACGTAGCTGCCACCCTCCTGCTTGTGGGCGGTGCCGGTCTTGCCGCCGACCGAATAGCCGATCGCCTGCGCCTTCGGGGCGGTGCCGCCGGGGGCGGCGGCCATGTTGAGCATGTGGCGCACCGAACGTGCCACCTCGGGGCTGAAGACCTGGACGCCAGCAGCCGGCACCTCGTTCTTGAGCATCGTCACCGGCATCAGCTGACCGTCGCGGGCGAACACCGTGTAGGCGCGCGCCAGCTGCAGCAGCGACACCGACAGGCCGTAGCCGTAGCTCATGGTCGCCTGCTCGACCGGCCGCCAGCTCTTGTACGGCCGCAGGCGGCCCGAGGCCAGGCCCGGGAACGCCAGCTGCGGTTTCTGGCCGATGCCCACCGAGCTGAACATCTCCCACATCTCGCGCGGCTCCATCTGCATCGCCATCTTGACGGTGCCGACGTTGCTCGACTTCTGGATCACCTGCTCGACCGACAGCAGGCCGTGCGGATGCGAGTCGGAGATGGTCGCGCTGCCGAAGTGGATGCGTCCGGGCGCCGTCTGGATCACGGTGTCGGGCGTGACCCGGCCGGTCTGCAAGGCGAGCGCGGCGATGAACGGTTTCATCGTCGAGCCGGGCTCGAAGGTGTCGGTGACGGCGCGGTTGCGCAGCTGCGCGCCGCTGAGCCCCTGGCGCTCGCCGGGCACGTAGCTCGGGTAGTTGGCCAGCGCCAGCACCTCGCCGGTCAGCACGTCGAGCACGACCACGCTGCCGGCCTTGGCGTTGTGCTCGAGCACGGCATCGCGCACCCGCTGGTAGGCGAAGAACTGCACCTTGGAGTCGAGCGCCAGCGCCAGATCGCTGCCGTCGACCGGCTCGCGGCTCTCGCCGATGTCCTCGACGATGCGGCCGAGCCGGTCGCGCACCACGCTGCGGCTGCCGGCGCGGCCTTCGAGCTCTTTCTGGAACGCCAGCTCGATGCCTTCCTGGCCGCGCTCTTCGAGGTTGGTGAAACCGACCACATGTGCCGCCGACTCGCCTTCCGGATACTGGCGGCGGAACTCGCGCTGCTGGTGCAGGCCCTTGATGCCCAGCGCCTTGACCTGCGCCGCGACGGACTCGTCGACCTGGCGGCGCAGCCAGACGAAATTCGGGTTGTCGGCCAGGCGCGTGGCCAGCTCGCGCGAGGTCATGCCCAGCAGGCGCAGCAGCGCCTGCTGCTGCTTCGCATCGGGCCTGAAATCCTTCGGGATCGCCCAGATCGACGGCGCCGGCACGCTGGCGGCCAGGATCTGGCCGTGGCGATCGGTGATGCGGCCGCGGCTGGCCGGCAGCTCGAAGGTGCGCGCGTAGCGGCTCTCGCCCTGCTTCTGATAGAACTCGGTGCCGATCACCTGGATGTAGACCGCACGCCCCAGCAGCACCAGAAAACCCACGCCGACGCCGAGCACGACCAGGCGCGCGCGCCACAGCGGCGTCTTGGCCGCCAGCAGCGGGCTGCTGGCGTACTGCAGGTGGCCGGAGCCGAGCGACGTGTTGCGGCGCACGGCCGTCTGCTGCCGCGGCGAGCGCCGGGCGGTGTTGGCCGGCGCACGGCCGGGCCACAGGCGCGACAGCCACTTCATCACGGCGTGCCTCCGGACAGCGCCGCGGCGGGTGCGCCGGCGATCAGCGGATCGGTGACGTACTGGGTGACGGCCGGTGTCGCCACGCGCATCTGCAGCTGCTCGCGCGCGACCCGCTCGACCCGCAGGCTGGTGGCCTGCGCGCGACGCTCGACCGTCAGTCGCTCGGCCTCGATCTCGAGCTGGCGCGCCATGTTGCGTTCGCGCTCGAGGGCGACGAACAGCTGGCGCGAGTGGTAGGCGGTCTGCACCAGGTAGACCGCGCTCACCAGCAGCGCGACCAGCAGCAGGACGTTGAGCCGCATCATGCGTAGCGCCCCACCACCACCGGCAGCGGCACGTCGGTGCGCTCGGCCACCCGCAGGATCGCCGAACGGGCGCGCGGATTGGCCGCCACCTCGGCCTCGCCGGGCTTGATGCGGGCCACCGCCCGCATCAGCAGCGGCGCCGGCGTGGCGTAAGGCATGCGGCGGTCGTAGACCTCGCGCGCATGGCGGGCGATGAAGGTCTTGACGATGCGGTCCTCGAGCGAATGGAAGGCGATCACCGCCAGCCGCCCGCCCGGCGCCAGCCGCGCCAGCGCCCGGTTCAGTCCCTGCTCGACCTCTTCAAGCTCGGCATTGACGAGAATCCGTAGAGCCTGAAACGTGCGCGTCGCAGGATCCTGACCACGCTCGCGGGTCTTGACCGCACCAGCCACGAGCGCGGCCAGTTCGGCGGTGCGCTGGACAGGGCGTCCTTCCTCGCGGCGAGCAACAATCGCCTTTGCAACCGCATCAGCAAACCGTTCTTCGCCGTAGTCACGCACGACCTCCTTGATGCGCTCGAACGGCGCGCTGGCCAGGAACTCCGCGGCGCTCTGGCCGCGCGTGGGGTCCATGCGCATGTCCAGCGGGCCGTCGAAACGAAAGCTGAAGCCGCGCTCGGGGTTGTCGATCTGCGGCGACGAGATGCCCAGATCGAGCAGCAGGCCGTCGAGCTGGCCGACGCCGGCCTCGTCGAGCACCGACTCGAACTCGGCAAAGCGGGCGTGATGGATCGAGAAGCGCGGATCGTCGATGCGGGTCTCGCCGCTGCGCGCGTTGGCCAGCGCCTCGGGGTCGCGATCGATCGCGATCAGGCGGCCGGCCGGATCGAGGCGCTCGAGAATCAGGCGGCTGTGGCCACCTCGTCCGTAGGTGCCGTCCAGGTAGACACCCGCAGGGCGTTGCACGAGCGCATCAACTGCTTCATGGAGCAGCACCGTCCGGTGCTGCCAAGGTACTGCGGCGGCGGTGATCATGGTGATCAGAAACTGAAGTCCTGCAAGACATCGGGCATCGGCTGCTGCAACACGGCGGCTTCGGCGCTGGCCTGCCGCTGTGCGTCCCACAGCTCAAGATGGTTACCCATGCCGATCAACAACACGTCGTGAACAAGACCGGCAGCCGCACGCAACTCAGGCGAAATCAACATGCGCGAACCGGAGTCGATCTCGACATCCATCGCGCTACCCAAAAAGATACGCTTCCAGCCGCTGGCTGCCATCGGCAGCGCCTCGACCTTGGCACGAAAGCCCTCCCACACCGGACGCGGGAAGACCATCAGACAACCTTCGGGGTGCTTGGTGAGCGTGAGCTGACTTCCAGCCAGGGACACCAGCGACTCGCGATGGCGCGCCGGGACGGTGACCCGGCCCTTGGCGTCCAGCGCAAGCGCTGAAGTTCCTTGAAAATGAAAGTCCGCCACAAAATCCCACTAATAGACACGTTCTGCCACTGTAGCGGACGAAATCACGCCGGGTCAAGGCGACTCGTGAGAAATTGCCAATGAAATCAAGCACTTACGATAGTCTTTGGAAGCATATTTTTGCAACAAAAAGTTCATACGAATGAAGGACTTGCGAGACGTTCCCAAAGTGAAACTTGAGGTTCATCCACCCCACTTGGGCGTTGACAAACCGGCCACCCCCTGATTGGGTCAAATAACGCGTTTCAAATGAAAAATACCGCCCCGCGGGGCGGTCGGACGCATGGCGGCGGGGCCGGGAAACCGGCCTGAAAACGGCCGATCAGTTCGACTCCTTGATGATCCGTCCACCCGCCTGCTGGATCGGCCGGGCGTTCATCGGGTAGAGCCGCGCGAACACCGCCACCTGCTCGGGCGAGAGCTGGGCGGGCTGCTTGAGCACCATCCACAGCACGCCTTCGCTGCACGGCGGCGTGGTCAGCGATCCCATGTAGGTGTAGTAGCGGCGGTCCTCGGGCAGCAGCATGTTCAGATCGAGCGGCACCGGCGCCGGCGTCTCGTCGTTCTGCTCCAGCGGCAGGCTGTTCCAGACCAGCTGCACCAGCGGATGCTGGCGGCCCTGCTGCAGCAGCACCGCCACCACCGCCAGGCGACCCTGCGGATCCTTGTGCACCAGGTGCGCCACCATGTCGAACTGCCGGCCGTTGATGCGCTCCTCGGACGGCCGGTGGAAGTGGAACTGCAGCAGCTCGTAGCGCCGCCCGGTCACCTCGATCGAGTTGCCCGGCGCCACGTTGACCTGCACCGTGTGGCCGTTGTCGATCACCGTGAAGCGGCTCGGCCGATAGTCGTACTGCACCGCATCGAGCTCGACCTTGATGCCGTCGCGGATGTCGATCGGGCTCTGGCGCTGGCCGTTGCCGCAGCTGGCGAACTCGGGTTTCAGGCTGGCCCAGGCCGCCGGCCCGGCGTCGCCCTGGTAGGACCAGTGCGGATGGCCGGCATCGGCGTGCACCACGGCGTGCACCACGGCGGGCGCGGCCGCATGAGCCACGGCATCCGGCTTCGCGCCTTTCGCCCCGGCGTGGCTACGCGCCGCCGCAGCCGTCGGGGCATGGCCGTCGCCGGCGACCTTCAGCGGCTTGTCTCCCTTGACGGACACCTTCAGCAGCGGCGTGCGCGCCTGCGCGTCGCGCACTTCGGCGACACGGCTGGCGAGGCGGTCGCGCAGCTCGTCGAGCGAGACTTCCAGGGCGGCACCCTGACCCCTGGCCGCAGCGGCACGGCTGGCGGGCGCGGCCTTGGCGCCGCGGTCAGGGCTCGGATGGGCGCCATCGCTGGCGCCGGCCGCGCCGACGGCAGCGCACAGCAGCAAGGCGGCCAGGCCGCGGCCCATCAGGGCGGCGGAGAAACATGAAATCAGCGGGCGGGTCATGCGGGGCTCCGGTCTGGCCGCAGCAAGCGGGTGGCGAATGCGAAGCAGCCGACGCGCGGGCGTGCGGGCTCCACCTCCCTCTTCGGCAACCCCGCGGGCCGACTTGAATCAGTCCGGCCGCGCACCGGGCGAAACCATCACGCTGCGCCGCACGCACTGCCACGCCACCAGCCCGACCGTCATCAGCAGCGCCGACGCCACGCTCAGCGCCAGCGTGCTGTGCATCACCAGCGGCGCCAGCACGCCCGCCACCAGCGCGTTGGCGGTGCTGGCCACGGTGGCCTGCAGCGACGACGCCATGCCGCGCCGCGCCGGCACCAGATCCAGCACCATCAGCGTCACCACCGGCACCAGGATCGCCCAGCCCAGGCAGTAGAAGAACAGCGGCACCAGCGCCCACGAGATGTGCGGCGGCCAGACCAGGTTGGCCGCCACGTTGGCCACCGAGGCCAGGCTCATGATGACGAAGCCGGCGCGGATCTGCACCGACCCGGCGATGCGCCCGGCCAGCCGGCCGCTGGTCCAGGCGCCGAGCATGATGCCGCCGATGTTGGCGATGAAGAACCAGAAGAACTGGTCGGGCGCAAGCCGCATCAGCTCGCCCAGGAACGCCGGCGCGCTCAGCACGTACAGGAACATGCCGTTGAACGGCACCCCCGAGGCCAGCGCCAGCAGCCAGAAGCGCCGGTCCAGGCCGAGCGCCCGATAGCCTTGCCAGAGGTGCGACAGATCGAGCCGCTGGCGCTGCGCGGCCGGCAGCGTCTCCGGCAGCGCACGCCAGACGCCCAGGCCGATCAGCAGTCCCACGCCGGACAGGAACCAGAACACCGCGTGCCAGCCCAGGTGCACGAACAGCCAGCCGCCGATCATCGGCGCCACCGCCGGGGCGATGCCGAAGTAGATCGTCACCTGCGACATCATCTTCTGCGCCTGATCGGGCGGGAACAGATCGCGGATCACCGCCCGCGACACCACCATGCCCGCGCCGGCCGACATGCCCTGCAAGGCGCGGAAGGCGATCAGCCAGCCGACGTGATCCGACAGCGCGCAGCCCACGCTCGCCAGCGTGAACACCGCCACGCCGGTCAGCACCACCGGCCGGCGGCCGAGCGCATCGGCCAGCGCGCCGTGGAACAGGTTCATGGCCGCGAAGCCGAGCAGGTAGGCCGACAGCGTCTGCTGCATCTCGACCGGGCTGGCGCCCACCGAGGCGGCGATGCCGGTGAACGCGGGCAGGTAGGTGTCGATCGAGAACGGCCCCAGCATGCCGAGGCTGGCCAGCAGGATCGCCAGCGCCCAGCGAGGCGCGGTCCACAGGTGACGGGCGTGCGCGTGCATCGATCGATTTTTTCAGTTCAGGACGAGGCCGGGCGCCGTCAATCCGGGTGCGCCTGCGCCACCAGCGGCTCGGGCCGGGCCCGCACCGCCCACAGCACGCCCACCACCAGCAGCGCGATGCCGCCCAGCGTGGCCGGCGCCGGCCACTGACCGCGCAGCATGAAGGCGTAGCTGAGCGCGGCCAGGGTCTCGAACACGATCAGCTGGCCGACCAGCGTGGTCGGCAGGCGCTGGCTGGCCTCGTTCCAGCACAGCGTGCCGAGCCACGACGCCAGCAGGCCGATCGCGAACATCAGGCCCAGGAAGAAGACCGGCCGCGGCCCGAACGGCATCGGGAACGCGCTGCCGCTGGCCGACAGCCAGGCCCAGCTCGCCGCGTAGCCCAGCAGCGCCAGCGGCAGCGTCGCCAGCCCCTGCGCGGTGGCCCAGGTGCGCGGGCTGCGATCGGGGTGGGCGCGCAGCCAGTCGGCGTTGCGCAGCGGATACCAGGTCCAGCAGACCACCGCGCAGATCGCCAGCAGCGCGCCGCTGGCGTAGCGGCCCAGATCCGCGTCGGGCTGGGCGCGCATGGCCTCGATCTCGACCTGGTTGACCAGGCTGATGCCCGCGGCGATCAGCAGCAGCGACGGCGCCAGCTGCAGCCAGGGCAGGCGGCCGTCGCGGGCGGCGTCGCGCAGGTTGGAGCTGATCGCGATCACCACCGGCAGGGTGCCGATGATCATGGTCGGCAGCGGACCGCCGGCGCGCTGGATCGCTGCGGCCAGGCACAGGTAGTAGACGATGTTGCCGACGATCGACAGCCGCAGCGCCTCGCGCCAGTCGGCGCGGGTGAACTGCGCCAGCCGCGCGCGGTCGAACCAGGCGAGGGGCAAGGCGATCAGCCCGAAGGCGAGGTAACGGCCGAACGACTGCAGCGCCGGTGAATACTCGGGCAGCAGGAGGGGGCCGACGAACACCAGCCCCCACATCAGGCCGGCGGTGAGTGCGAACAGGGTGCCGGTCAACATCGGGCGATTGTCACCGCCCGCCTGGCCGGCACCGTCGCCGGCGCCTGTCAGCCGACAAGGCGTGCGAGCCGTTGTCGGAAAGCATGCCCAGCCTGGAGAAATTGATGTTCATCAAGATGTGTCGCCCGCTGTGGGCGATGGCCTGCCTGCTGCTCGCCGCCCTGCTGGCCGGGCCCGGTCTGGCCCGGGCCGCGGACGATCCGCCCGGGCGGGTCGGCCGCATCGCCTGGATCGACGGCGACGCCCGCCTGGCGCGCGGCGACGGCGGCGACACGCTCGACCACGCGCGCGATTCGCTGCGCAACTGGCCGGTGACCAGCGGCGACGAACTCAGCGTGGGCAACAACAGCCGGGCCGAGATCGGCATCGGCTCGACCCGCCTGCGCCTGGGCGAAAACAGCCAGCTGCTGCTGCGCCGGGTCGACGACGAGCGCATCGAGCTCGAACTGCTGGGCGGCTCGCTGGCGGTGCTGCTCGGCAGCGACGAAGTGGCGCGCGAACTCAGCATCGAGACCGATGCCGCGCGCCTGCTGCCGCTGGGCGCCGGGCTCTACCGCATCGACGTGCCCGACGCCGAACGCGGCCACACCCACCTGCACGCCGCCACCGCCTGGCGCAACGGCCTGCGCATCGAGCAGCCGGCCGGCAGCTACCTGCTGCAGCCCGGCCAGCGCGCCGAGATCTACGTCGACGGCGGTTTCCGGCTCGACACTCCCGAGGCCGACGGCTTCGCCCGCTGGGCCATGAACGACGACGACTTGCGGCTGCAGCAGGCCTCGCGCGACGCGCCGGTGCCCGACGAGATGACCGGCGCCCACGAGCTCGATCGCCACGGCGACTGGACCCGCTCGGCCGACTACGGCTGGGTCTGGTACCCGCGCACCGTGGTGGTCGGCTGGGCGCCCTACCGCCACGGCCGCTGGAGCTGGGTCTCGCCCTGGGGCTGGACCTGGATCGACGACGCGCCCTGGGGTTTCGCGCCCTTCCACTACGGCCGCTGGGTCTGGTGGCGCGACCGCTGGGGCTGGGTGCCCGGCGACCACACGCCGCGGCCGGTCTACGCGCCGGCGCTGGTGGTCTGGAACGGCCAGCCGGGCCTGTCGTGGTCGATCAGCATCGGCACCGGCGTGGCCTGGTATCCGCTCGCGCCGCGCGAGGTCTACGTGCCGGCCTATGCCTTCAGCCCGCGCCACGTGCGCCTGCTCAACCAGCCGCACGTGCACGACGGCCCGCTGCTGCGCCGCGTGATGGAACGCCCCGACGAGGTGCTGCGCCACACGCCCTACCGCTACCGCCAGTTCTCCGGCGCGGTCAGCACCGGCATCGGCCGCGATGGCCGTGACGGCCGCTTCTTCCGCCCGGCGCCCTGGCGCGGCGCGGTCGAGCTGCCACCACGCATGCGCGCCCCGCAGGCGCCGCCGGTGGTGACGCGCATCCAGCCGCCGCAACCGCCGCGCGAGCGCTGGGAGCGCGACCGCCGGGATCGCAACGAGCGCGGCGACCGGATCGACCGCGGCGATCGGTTCGATCGACCGGATCGTCAGCCGGCACCACCGCAGCCGGACATGCGCCACCACGGCGACATCGACCGCAACCGTCCGCCCGGCGCCAACGCGCCACCCGCGCCGCCGCCCAACCCGTCGCAGCGCTTCGTGCCCGGGCAGGTGCCGATCCAGCCGGGACAAGCCGCGCGCCCGCAGCCCGGCCTGGCGCAACCGGTGGCGCCGCAGCCCGGCGCGTCGTTCCCGGGGCTGCGCCCGCGCGACGGCGCACGCCCCGACGGACGCCCCGACGCGGATCCGGACGGCCGCACCGACAACCGCCGCGACGGGCGTTTCGGCTCACGGCCGGAGCTGGTCCCGGCCGCGCCACCGCCGGTCGCCGCGCCCGCACCGACGCCGGCGCGCACCCAGGCACCGGATCAGCCCCGCGCCCAGCCCCCTGTGCAGGCCGTCGCACCCGCGGCGCCCATCCAGCAGACACCGCCGCCACGCGGCAACTTTCCTGGCCTGGACCGCGGCCAGCGCGAAGCCGGTGGCGGGCGCCCCGCCGCGCCACCCGCACCGATGGTGCAAGCCGCCCCGGTGATGCCGGCCGCGCCACCGCCGGCGATGGTCGCCGCACCACCGCCGGCTGTGGTCGTCACCCCGCCGCCGCGCCCCGAACAGCGCATCGCCGTGCCACGCGCCGAACCGCCCCGACCGCCCGAAGTGCGCCAGGAGCAACGTCGCGACAATCCGCCGCAGCGCACGCAAGGGCGCCCGGACGGTCAGCCCGAACCGCGCCAGGACGGTCGCCGCGAGCGTTGGCCACCGGGCCGCGAGCAGTGAGCCGCCAGCGCAGCGGACCTGTTCAGGCCCAGAGCCGCCGGGCGTACAGCCCCAGGCCCGTGGCCACCGAGGCCAGCCGCTCGCCGTGCACCGGCCGCGCGGCGGGGAAACCGGCCGACAGCGCGTCGGTCAGCAGCCGCAGGCCGGTCGAGCCGCCGGTGAAATACAGCGCGTCGATGCGCTCGGGCGCCAGACCCGCCATCTGCACCGCCTCGTGCGCGGCGGCGACGATGCGCGCGACGTCGTCGCGCAGGGCGGCCTGCGCCTGGGCGTCTTCGAGCGTGACCTGCAGGCCGCGCTCGACCAGCCGCAGGTCGATGCTCGCCTGTCCGCCGTCGGCCACCTCGATCTTGGCGCGCTCGGCGCGACCGAGCAGGTCGTGGCCGAGGTGGTCGGTCAGCACCGTGAGCAACCGCTGATGCAGCACCGGGTTGGCGAAATTCACCTTCATCGCCCGCACTTCGGCGATGCGCTGCGGCCGGTAGAGCGTGTTGACGATGTGCCAGGTGGCGAGGTCGAAGTAGATCCGGCTCGGCACCTCGCGCGCCGGCTGGCCGCCGATGGCCGGGCCGAAGGTGCCGTAGCCGAGCTCGGGCAGGATGCTGGCGAGCTCGACGCGGCGGTCGAAATCGGTGCCGGCGATGTGCAGGCCGTGGTTGGCGAGCACGTCGTCGCGGCGGTCGAGCCGCTCGCGGTGCGCCGGGCCGACCCGCACGACCGAGAAGTCGGAGGTGCCGCCGCCGATGTCGGCCACCAGCACGTGCTGCTCGTCGGCCACGGTGGCTTCGTAGTGGAAGGCGGCGGCCAGCGGCTCGTACTGGAAACCGACCGACTCGAAGCCGACCGCACGCGCGGCGGCCTCGAGAGCGGCCTGGGCCTGGGCGTCGCGGGCGTCGTCTTCGTCGACGAAGTGCACCGGCCGGCCCAGCACCACACGCTTGAGCGTGCGGCCGGTGTGCGCCTCGGCGCTGCGCTTGAGGCGCAGCAGGTAGCCGGTGATGACGTCGGCGAAGCTGACCGAGCGGCCGGCGCCGATGTCGGTGTGCTGGTCCATCAGGCTGGAGCCGAGCACGCTCTTCATCGAGCGCATCAGTCGGCCTTCATGGCCTTCGGTGTAGGCGGCGATGCCGGCGCGGCCGAACAGGCGCGGCAGGTTCTGAAGCTCGGGCCCCTCGGCGAGGTAGAACACCGAGGTCGGCATGGTCGGCTGGCCGTTTTCGAGCGGCACCAGGGTCATGCCCGAGGGCGCGGCATCGTCGGGCACGGCGATCGCCGAGTTGGAGGTGCCGAAGTCAATGGCGCAGAAATCTTCTTCGGTCACGGCAGGCAGCGGTTCGACATGGGGCGCGGATGATACGGGCGCACCGCGTCGCACGGGTCGCCGCTCGGGTATCGGCGCGTGTCCCGACGGGCCGCAGCGGGCCCGTCGGTCCGCATCAAGCCGCTGCGGGCGAGCGCCGATGCCAGTCGGTGGCCTGCTGGAAGGCGTGGCCGGCGTGCAGCAGCGCGCCTTCGCGCCAGTAGTTGCCGATCAGCTGCAGGCCCACCGGCAGGCCGGCTTCTCCGCTGCCGGCCGGCACGCTGATGCCGGGCAGGCCGGCCAAGCTGGCGGGCAGCGTGAAGATGTCGGCCAGGTACTCGGCCACCGGATCGCTCTGGCTGCCGAGCGGTCGCGCCACGGTCGGCGCCACCGGGCCGGCGATCAGGTCGCACTGCGTGAAGGCCGCCTGGAAGTCGTCGGCGATCATGCGGCGCAGCTTCTGCGCCTGCAGGTAGTAGGCGTCGTAGTAGCCGTGCGAGAGCACGTAGGCGCCGATCATGATGCGGCGCTTGACCTCGGCGCCGAAGCCTTCGCTGCGGCTCTTGCTGTACATCTCCGACAGGTCCTTGTACTGCTCGGCGCGGTGGCCGTAGCGCACGCCGTCGAAGCGGCTCAGGTTCGAGCTGGCCTCGGCCGGCGCGATGATGTAGTACACCGGAATCGACAGCTCAGTGCGCGGCAAGCTCACGTCCACCAGCGTGGCGCCGAGCTTCTCGAGCTCGGCCAGCGCGGCGCGGGTGGCGGCCAGCACGTCGGCGGCGACACCGTCGCCGAAGAACTCTTTCGGCAAGCCGATGCGCAGGCCGGCGAGCGGCCGGTCGGCCGTGGCGCCTTCGCGCAAGGCGGTGGTCTGTGCCACGAAATCGGGCACGGCCTGTTCGGCGCTGGTGGCGTCACGCGGGTCGAAGCCGCTCATGGCCTGCAGCAGGTGCGCGCAATCGAGCGCGCTGCGCGCCATCGGGCCGGCCTGGTCGAGGCTGGAGGCGAAGGCGATCATGCCGTAGCGCGAGCAGCGGCCGTAGGTCGGCTTGATGCCGGTGATGCCGCAGAAGCTGGCCGGCTGGCGCACCGAGCCGCCGGTGTCGGTGCCGGTGGCACCGGGCACCAGGCGAGCCGCCACCGCGGCGGCGCTGCCGCCCGACGAGCCGCCGGTGATGCGGCCGGTGTCCCAGGGGTTGCGGGCCGGGAACCAGGCCGAGTTCTCGTTGCTGCCGCCCATCGCGAACTCGTCGCAGTTGAGCTTGCCCAGCGTCACCGCGCCGGCGGCCGACAGGCGGCTGACGACGGTGGCGTCGAACGGGCTGCGGTAGCCCTCGAGCATCTTCGAGCCGGCGGTGCTGGGGAAATCGCGCGTGACGAAGATGTCCTTGTGCGCGATCGGCACGCCCAGCAGGCGGTGCGCCGCACCGCCGATGCCGCGCGCGCGCCAGGCGTCGGCCGCGCCGGCCTGGGCCAGCGCGACGTCTTCGTCGACACACAGAAAGGCACCGAGCGACTCGTGCACCGCCACGCGGGCGAGCTGGTGGCGGGTCAGTTCGACGCTGGAGACCTTCCCGGCGTCGAGCAGGGCGGCGAGCTCGGTGATGTCGAGCTGATGCAGTTCGGTCATGTCGGCACTCACTCGATCACCCGCGGAACCAGGAACAGGCCGCCTTCGACGGCCGGGGCGCTTTTCTGGTTGGCCTCGCGCTGGTCGGTCTCGGTGACGGCGTCGTCACGCAGGCGCAGGCTGACGTCCTGCACCGCCGACAAGGGCGTGTAGAGCGGCGCCACGCCGGTGGTGTCGACCGCACGCATGCGCTCGACGATGCCGAAAAAGCCGTTCAGCTGGACCAGCAGATCGCTCTGCTCGGCCGTGCTCAGTTCGAGTCGCGCCAGGTTGGCGATGCGACTCACATCCGCGGGGGTGAGTGCCATGTTCTGTGGGGTTGGACAGGCCCGAAGGCCACTGCGCCGGGCCGATGCGCCGCTGGGCAGACGAGCTTGGCGCAGGCATCGAGCCCGGGCCCTTGGGGTATTATCACCCGCCTTTCAGGGTGATCCGCTCCCGGAGAAAGCCAATCAGCCGCCTGCGGCCTTGCCGGGGCGGCTGGTGGTTTTTAACCGGATCGTTTTGCCTCTGCGCCCCGTGTTGCGGGCTGGTGCCAACGACCGCCCTGCGGCGCGCACCGGTCTGCACCGGGCCCCCGGAATTCTTTCCGGGCGCGTGTCCTGTGTCGTGCAACGCGCTGCCCGGATGTTGCTGAGCTGACCATGTTCTACGGATCGCTGCTGCGCCGCTATTTTTCAACCGACCTCGCCATCGACCTGGGCACCGCCAACACGCTGATTTACGTGCGTGGCGTGGGCATCGTGCTCAACGAGCCCTCCGTCGTCTCGATCCGCCACGAAGGCGGCCCGCACGGCAAGAAGACCATCCAGGCCGTCGGCGCCGAAGCCAAGGCGATGCTGGGCAAGGTGCCCGGCAACATCGAGGCCATCCGCCCGATGAAGGACGGCGTGATCGCCGACTTCACCGTCACCGAGCAGATGCTCAAGCAGTTCATCAAGATGGTGCACCCGCGCTCGCTGCTGCGGCCGAGCCCGCGCATCATCATCTGCGTGCCCTGCGGCTCGACCCAGGTCGAGCGGCGCGCGATCCGCGAGTCGGCGCTGGGCGCCGGTGCATCCGAGGTCTACCTGATCGAGGAGCCGATGGCCGCGGCGATCGGTGCGGGCATGCCGGTGTCCGAGGCCTCGGGCTCGATGGTGGTCGACATCGGCGGCGGCACCACCGAGGTCGGCGTGATCTCGCTGGGCGGCATGGTCTACAAGGGCTCGGTGCGGGTGGGCGGCGACAAGTTCGACGAAGCCATCATCAACTACATCCGCCGCAACTACGGCATGCTGATCGGCGAGCCCACCGCCGAGACCATCAAGAAGGAAATCGGCAGCGCCTTCCCGGGCTCCGAGATCAAGGAGATGGAAGTCAAGGGCCGCAACCTGAGCGAAGGCGTGCCGCGCAGCTTCACGGTCTCGTCCAACGAGATCCTCGAGGCGCTCACCGACCCGCTCAACCAGATCGTCTCCAGCGTCAAGAAGGCGCTCGAGCAGACCCCGCCCGAACTGGGTGCCGACATCGCCGAGCGCGGCATGATGCTGACCGGCGGCGGCGCGCTGCTGCGCGACCTCGACCGCCTGCTGGCCGAAGAAACCGGCCTGCCGGTGCTGATCGCCGAAGACCCGCTGTCGTGCGTGGTGCGCGGTTGCGGCATGGCGCTCGAGCGCATGGAACGCCTGGGTTCGATCTTCACGTCCGAATAAGGCCGCACGCCCGCCGGCTCTGAGGCGGGATCTTCGCGCGGGCTCACTGCCGACATGCCGCTGGGCACACTCGATCGCTCACCCCCACCGTTCTTCCGCCAGGGCCCTTCGGCGCTGACGCGGCTGGTTTTCTTCGCCTCGCTGGCGGTGTTCCTGATGGCGGCCGACACCCGCCTGGGCCTGACCGGCCCGCTGCGCACGGCCGCCGCGGTGGCGCTGCACCCGGTCGAGCGCGCCCTGCTGGCGCCGGTCGATGCGCTGAGCACCGTGGGCGCCTATTTCGACGGCATCACGGTGGCGCGCCAGCAGGCCGACGCCGCACAGGCGCGACTCACCCAGCAGGCCGAGCGCACGCTGCAGGTCGATCGCCTGCTGCAGGAGAACACCCGGCTGCGCGCCCTGCTCGAACTGCGCGCCGGCCTGACCTACCGCAGCCACGCCGCCGAGATCCTCTACGACGCCGCCGACCCGTACACCCGCAAGGTCGTGATCGACCGCGGCGAGAACGTCGGCATCCTGCGCGGCTCGCCGGTGATCAACGACGCCGGCGTGCTCGGCCAGGTCACGCGGATCTACCCGCTGACCGCCGAGGTGACGCTGCTGATCGACCGCGACGCGGCCATCCCGGTGCTCAACACCCGCACGCAACTGCGCAACGTCGCCTTCGGCGATCCGGACAGCGCCGGCATGGAGCTGCGCTACGCCGCCGCCAACACCGACGTGAAGGTCGGCGACGTGCTCAGCACCTCGGGCCTGGACGGCGTCTATCCGCCCGGCCTGCCGGTGGCGCGGGTGGCAAGCCTGGAGCGGCGCACCCAGACCGACTTCGCCCGCATCGTGCTGCAGCCGGTGGCGCAGGCCGACGGCGTGCGCCATGTGCTGGTGCTCGACCCGATGTCCACCCAGTTGCCGGTCCGCCCCGAGGCCGCCGCCTCGGCGGCGGGCCGCGACAAGGACGCCCTGAGCCTGCGCAAGTCGACCCCCAGGCGCTGAACCGGAGCCGTGAACACCATGACCCGCCGCCACGCCTGGCCCGAGCGCATCGCCGTCCCCGAACGGGCGCCGGCCCGGTCGCACCCCTGTGCCGGGGGGCGACCGCGATGATGCCGCGCATGGGCGACCAGCTGCTGCTGCCCGTCAACCCGTGGTTCATGTGGGCCTCGCTGCTGCTGGCGCTGGGTCTGAACATGCTGCCGCTCGGCCGCCTGCCGGCGATGCCCGACCTGGTCGCGCTGGCGCTGGTGTTCTGGAACGTGCACCAGCCGCGCCGGGTCGGTGTCGGCGCGGCCTTCTGCTTCGGCCTGCTGATGGACGTGCACGAAGGCGCCGTGCTCGGCCAGCATGCGCTGGCCTACACGCTGCTGAGCTACTTCGCGATCACCATCCACCGCCGGCTGCTGTGGTTCTCGACCCCGGCGCAGGCACTGCACGTGCTGCCCCTGATGGCCGCCGCGCACCTCGTGACCCTGCTGCTGCGGCTGGCCACCGGCGGGCATTTCCCGGGCTGGAGCCTGCTGCTGTCGCCGCTGTTCGAGACCCTGCTGTGGCCGCTGGTGAGCCTGCTGCTGCTGGCGCCGCAGCGCCGCGCGCCCGACCCGGACAAGCACCGGCCCCTATGATCTTCCGATGATCGAGCTGCGCAATGTCGAACAGGAGCTGGAGCGCTACCGCACCCGCCTGATCGTGGCCGCGGTCTTCGTGCTGGCCTGCTTCGGGCTGCTGGCCGCCCGGCTGGTGTACCTGCAGGTGGTGGTCCACGAAGACCTCGCCACCCGGGCCGAGAACAACCGCATCGCGGTGGTGCCGATCGTGCCCAACCGCGGCCTGATCGTCGACCGCAACGGCGTCGTGCTGGCCGACAACTACTCGGCCTACACGCTCGAGATCACGCGCTCGCAGCTCACCGAGTCGCTCGAATCGACGATCGACCAGCTCGCCGAGGTGGTCGAGATCCAGCCGCGCGACCGACGCCGCTTCAAGCGCCTGCTCGAGGACTCGCGCAGCTTCGAATCGCTGCCGATCCGCACCAAGCTCAGCGACGCCGAGGTGGCCCGCTTCACGGCCCAGCGCTACCGTTTTCCGGGCGTCGAGATCAAGGCGCGGCTGTTCCGCAACTACCCCTATGGCGAACTCGCCAGCCACCTGCTCGGCTACATCGGCCGCATCAACCGCAACGAGCTGGCCGCGATGGAGGAGTGGCCGGAGGAAGACTGGGCCAACTACCGCGGCACCGAGGTGATCGGCAAGCTCGGCATCGAGCAGAAATACGAGCGCGAGCTGCACGGCACCACCGGCGTCGAGGAGGTCGAGACCAGCGCCGGCGGGCGGCCGGTGCGGCGCCTGCGCTCCGAGCCGGCCTCGCCGGGCAGCAGCGTGCACCTGAGCATCGACATCAAGCTGCAGGCCCTGATCGAGCGTCTGTTCGGCGAGCGTCGCGGCGCGCTGGTGGCGATCGACCCGCGCAACGGCGAGGTGCTGGCCTTCGTCAGCAAGCCGACCTTCGACCCCAACCTGTTCGTCGACGGCATCGACCACGAGAGCTGGAAGGAGCTCAACGAATCGATCGACAAGCCGCTGCTCAACCGCGCGCTCAAGGGCACCTACCCGCCGGGCTCGACCTACAAGCCGTTCATGGCGATGGCCGCGCTGACCACCGGCAAGCGCAGCGCCACCCAGGTGATCAACGACAACGGCTCGTTCATGTTCGGCAACCACCGCTTCCGCAGCCACGGCGACGGCGGGCTGGGGTCGGTCGACATGGTCAAGTCGATCGTGCTGTCGAGCAACGTCTACTACTACTCGCTGGCCAACGAGATGGGTGTCGACCTGATCCACGACCAGCTCTACCCCTACGGCTTCGGCCGGCGCACCGGCATCGATCTCGACGGCGAGAGCACCGGCGACCTGCCCTCGACCGCCTGGAAACGCAGCAAGTACAAGCGCCCCGACCTGCAGCGCTGGTACGCCGGCGAGACCATCTCGCTGGGCATCGGCCAGGGCTACAACAACTTCACCATGCTGCAGATGGCCAGCGCGATGGCCACGCTGGTGTCGGGCGGCAAGCGCTTCGAGCCGCGGCTGGTGCGCGAGATCGAGGACGTGCTGACCCACGACCGCCAACGTCCGAGCGCCCAGGCCCTCGAGCCGCTCGACCTCAAGCCCGAGCACGTCGCGGTGATCCGCCGCGCCATGCACGGCGTGACGCAGGAGGGCACCTCGACGCGGGTGTTCGCCGGCGCCGCCTACCCGAGCGGCGGCAAGACCGGCACCGCCCAGGCCAAGAGCATCGGCCAGAAGGAAAAGTACAACGCCGCCAAGCTGGCCGAATACTTCCGCGACCACTCGCTCTACACCGCCTTCGCGCCGGTCGACGAGCCGCGCGTGGCCCTGGCGGTGGTGGTCGAGAACTCCGGCTTCGGCGCCGAGGCGGCCGCGCCGATCGCACGCCGCGTGCTCGACTACCTGCTGCTCGGTCTCTATCCCAGCGAGGAGGACATCGCGCTCGCCCGGCTGGGCAAGGCCGGTGCACCGGTCGGCCCGCAGCGGCTGGCCGCCGACGTGCCGCTGCCGACCCTGATGAGCGCGGGCATGGCGACGCCGACCGATGCCGCCGCGTCCGCACCCGCACCGGCCAGTGCGCCGATTCTTCTCGGCGGCCCCCGATGAGCCACAGCCTGAATCAGCCCACCTTCCGGCAGCGCCTGCGGCCGTGGTTCACCGGTTTCGACATCGGCCTGGTGATCGCCATCGCGCTGCTGTGCGGCTGCGGCCTGCTGGCGATGTATTCGGCCGGCTTCGACCACGGCACCCGTTTCGTCGACCATGCCCGCAACATGGCGCTGGCCGGGCTGATCCTGTTCGTCGTCGCCCAGGTGCCGCCGCAGCGGCTGATGGCGCTGGCCGTGCCGATCTACACCGTCGGCGTCGTGCTGCTGGTGGCGACGGCCCTGTTCGGCCTGACCAAGAAGGGCGCGACCCGCTGGCTCAACGTCGGCGTGGTGATCCAGCCCAGCGAGATCCTCAAGATCGCCACCCCGCTGATGCTGGCCTGGTGGTTCCAGCGCCGCGAAGGCCGGGCGCAGCCGCGCCACTTCGTCGCCGCCGGCCTGCTGCTGCTGGTGCCCACGGCGCTGATCGCCAAGCAGCCGGACCTGGGCACCGCGATCCTGGTGTTCTCGTCGGGCTTCTTCGTGATCTTCTTCGCCGGCCTGTCGTGGCGGCTGATCCTGCCGGTGGCGCTGGTGGGCGGGGTGTCCGTCGTCGCGCTGGTGGCGGCCGGGCCGACCCTGTGCGAACCCGGCGTCGACTGGGTGGTGCTGCACGACTACCAGAAGAACCGTGTCTGCACCCTGCTCGACCCGACCAAGGACCCGCTCGGCAAGGGCTTCCACATCATCCAGGGCATGATCGCGATCGGCTCGGGCGGGGTCACCGGCAAGGGCTTCATGAAGGGCACCCAGACCCACCTGGAGTTCATCCCCGAGCGCACCACCGACTTCATCTTCGCCGCCTTCTCCGAAGAATTCGGCCTGATCGGCTGCCTGCTGCTGCTGATGTGCTTCGCCTTCCTGATCCTGCGCGGGCTGGCGATCTCGTTTGCGGCGCCGACCGCGTTCGCGCGCCTGCTCGGCGGCGCCATCACGCTGAGCTTCTTCACCTACGCGATGGTCAACATGGGCATGGTCAGCGGCATCTTGCCGGTGGTCGGCGTGCCGCTGCCCTTCATCAGCTACGGCGGCACCGCCATGGTCACGCTCGGGCTGTCGCTGGGCATGCTGATGTCGATCGCCCGCGCCCGCGGCCTGATGCAGAGCTGAGGCGCTCGCCGACCGTCAGGCCTGCGTCTGCGTCTGCGTCTGCGTCTGCGCCAGGTCGGCATCGTCGCTCGGCGGGCTGGGCTGGGCACGCGGCAGGCGCAACGTGAAGCGCGCGCCCGGCCCCTCGCCCGGCGGGATCTGCGCACCGCTGCGGGCATCGTCGAGCGCGATCGTGGTGCCGTGCTGGGCCGCGATCTCGGCCACGATCGCCAGGCCCAGGCCCGAGCCGTCCACCGGCGTGCCCAGCGCGCGGTAGAAGGGCTGGAACACCAGATCCTTTTCGGCCTGCGGAATGCCCGGCCCCGAGTCCTCGACCTGCAGCACCACCACCTGGCCGAACGGATCGACCAGCAGCCGCACGGTCACGGTGCCACGCGTGGGCGTGTACTGCAGGGCGTTGTCGACCAGGTTGGCGATCAGCTCGCGCAGCAGCAGCGGATGGCCGAGGACGCGGCAGTCGACCGCCGCGGTATCGGCCTCGGAGGCGTCGTCCGGTACCGGCTCGGGGCCTTCGTAGCCGAGGTCGATGCCCTTGTCGAGCGCCTTGGGCACGAAGTCGCGCACGACGTCGATCGCCAGCACGCGCAGGTCGAGCACCGCGCGTGCGGCGATGCCGGCCTGGGCATCGGCACGGGCCATCGACAGCAGCTGGTTGACCATGTGTGCGGCACGCTGCGAGGCGTTGGCCATGTGTTCGAGCGAAGCCTGCAGCGCACGCGCGTCGCCGTTGCCGCTGGCCACCGCCCGGGCGGCCAGTTCGGCCTGCATGCGCAGGCCCGCCAGCGGCGTCTTGAGCTGGTGCGCGGCATCGGCCAGGAAGCGCTTCTGCGTGCTCATCGAGCCCTGCTGACGTTCGAGCAGGTCGTTGAACGCCTGCACCAGCGGCGAGACCTCCTCGGGCACGTCGTGCACGTCGATCGGCGACAGGTCGTCGCTGTGGCGCTCGCGGATGCGCCGCTGCAGCGCGTTGAGCGGCGCCAGCCCGCGCGCGAGCGCAAACCACACCAGCAGCACCGCCACCGGCAGGATCACGAACTGCGGCAGGATCACGCCCTTGATGATCTCGGTGGCCAGGCGCGAGCGCTTGGTCAGCGTCTCGCCGACCTGCACCAGCGCCGGCCGGCTCGACCCCGGCACCGCCACCCAGACGTAGACCACCCGCACGCTGTCGTCCTGCACCTCGTCGTCGCGGATGCGCGGCTCGCCGAGCACGCCGCCGTCACCGTCGGGCGGCACCGGCAGGTCGCGGTCGCCGCTGACGAACTCGCCACGTGTGCCCAGCACCTGGTAGTAGACGTTGTCGAGCTCGTCGGCCCGGAACAGCCGGGCGGTCTCCTTGGGCAGATCGAAACGGATGCCGCGCTCGCCCGGCTCGATGCGCTGCGCCAGCGTGCGCACCGATTCGAGCAGCGCGCGGTCGTACGGCTTGTTGGCGATGCCCTGCGCGGCCAGCCAGGTCAGCGCCAGGCTCATCGGCCAGATCACCAGCAGCGGCGCGAGCATCCAGTCGAGGATCTCGCCGAACAGCGAACGCTGCTCGCGGCGGCGCACGATCGCCGGCAGCGCCGGCAAGGTCGGTCGCTTCACGCGGCGTGCCCGCTGGCGCGGCAGCGATCAGCCCGGGATCTTTTCAAGGCAATAGCCGAGGCCGCGCACGGTGGCGATGCGGATCGGTCCCTGTTCGATCTTCTTGCGCAGACGGTGGATGTAGACCTCGATCGCGTTGTTGCTGACCTCTTCGCCCCACTCGCACAGACGCTCGACCAGCTGGTCCTTGCTGACCAGCCGGCCGGCGCGCTGCAGCAGCACCTCGAGCAGGCTCAGCTCGCGCGCCGACAGGTCGATCATCAGGTCGTTGATGTAGGCCACCCGGCCGGTGGCGTCGAAGCTCAGCGGGCCGTGGCGGATGATCGCGCTGGCCGAACCGAGGCCGCGGCGCGTCAGCGCACGCACGCGCGCCTCGAGCTCCTGCAGCGAGAACGGCTTGGCCATGTAGTCGTCGGCGCCGAAATCGAGGCCCTTGACGCGCTGCTCGATGCTGTCGGCGGCGGTCAGGATCAGCACCGGCACCGACGAGCCGCGCCCGCGCAGTTTCTTGAGCACCTCCAGGCCGTGCAGCTTGGGCAGGCCCAGGTCCAGGATCAGCATGTCGAACTCGTGGGCGGCCAGCGCCGCGTCGGCCTCCGAACCGGAACCGACATGGTCGACCGCATAACCGGCGCTGCGCAGGCTGCGCAGCAAACCATCGGCCAGGACCTGGTCATCTTCGGCGATCAGGATGCGCATGTGTCTGTCTCCTCTTCTATCGGCTCATTGTAAGAATGGCAGGCGGCGCCTCCATCGGTGTTGTCGTGGTGCAGAGCATGCAGAATCAGCAACGGCAATCGCCGCGGACACTGTACAAACATCCAGCAATTGAGATAATGGCGCGCAAACCTCCGGAGAAACCCATGGAAGCAACCGCCAAGTCGGCGCTGAGCGGCGAAAAAGCCAAGGCCTTGCAGGTCGCACTGGCCCAGATCGAAAAGCAGTTCGGCAAGGGATCGATCATGCGCCTGGGCGAAGGCGAGGTGATCGAGGACATCCAGGTGGTCTCGACCGGCTCGCTCGGCCTCGACGTCGCCCTCGGCGTGGGCGGCCTGCCGCGCGGCCGGGTGGTCGAGATCTACGGCCCCGAGTCGTCGGGCAAGACCACGCTGACGCTGCAGGTCATCGCCCAGATGCAGAAGCTCTCGGGCGTCTGCGCCTTCATCGACGCCGAACACGCGCTCGACATCCAGTACGCGCAAAAGCTCGGCGTCAACCTGCAGGACCTGCTGATCAGCCAGCCCGACACCGGCGAGCAGGCGCTCGAGATCGTCGACGCGCTGGTGCGCTCGGGCTCGGTCGACCTGATCGTGGTCGACTCGGTCGCGGCCCTGACGCCCAAGGCCGAACTCGAAGGCGAGATGGGCGATTCGCTGCCCGGCCTGCAGGCTCGCCTGATGAGCCAGGCCCTGCGCAAGCTGACCTCGAACATCAAGAAGACCAACTGCATGGTCATCTTCATCAACCAGATCCGCATGAAGATCGGCGTGATGTTCGGCAGCCCCGAAACCACCACCGGCGGCAACGCACTCAAGTTCTACGCCTCGGTGCGACTCGACATCCGCCGCATCGGCAGCATCAAGAAGGGCGAAGAAGTCATCGGCAGCGAGACCAAGGTCAAGGTCGTCAAGAACAAGGTCTCGCCACCGTTCAAGACCGCCGAGTTCGACATCCTCTACGGTGAAGGCATCAGCCGCGAAGGCGAGATCATCGACATGGGCGTGGTCGCCAAGGTGGTCGACAAGTCCGGCGCCTGGTACGCCTACAACGGCGAGAAGATCGGCCAGGGCAAGGACAACTGCCGCGAGTTCCTGCGCGAGAACCCGGCGCTGGCGCACGAGATCGAGAACAAGATCCGCGAATCGCTCGGCATCAGCCTGCTGCCACCGCAGAACGGTGCTGCTGCAGCCGCACCCGCGGCCTGATCCGGGCGACGTCGACAGCCTGGCGGGCACGGCATGCAGATGGCCAGCAACCGGCCGCAACTCTCGCTCAAGGGCCGGGCGCTCAAGTACTTGGCGGCGCGCGAACACTCGCGCGCCGAACTGGCGCGCAAGCTGGCCCCGCATGCCGGCGATCCGGCTGAGATCGAGGCCGTGCTCGACGACCTGCAGGCTCGCGGCTTCCTGAGCGAGGCCCGCTACGTGGCGTCGGTCGTGCACCGGCGCGCCGAACGATTCGGCGTCGCGCGCATCCGCCAGGAGCTGCTCAGCAAGGGCACGCCGGCCGACCAGATGACCGACGCACTCGATGCGCTGCGCACGACCGAGCTGGAGCGGGCCCGCGAACTGTGGCGCCGCCGCTTCGGCCAGCCCCCGGCGGATGCGCGCGAAGCGGCTCGGCAGAATCGCTTCCTGATGTCCCGCGGCTTCTCCAGCGACGTCGTGCGCCAGGTGCTGCGCCTGGCCGATCACGAACACGACCACGACAACACGTAGCGGTTTGCACCCACTCTTTTGCGGCAACGCAGCATGCTAGAGTCCCGCGGTTACATCGGGACTTCAAGCTCGCCGCTGCCGCCTGGACTCTACGCAGCAGTGCGTCATGCCAGTCCCGGCCCCGTCCATCCGGACCCACTTCGAGTGACTCTTCATGAAAATCCACGAGTACCAAGGCAAGGCGATCCTGCGCCAGTTCGACATTCCGGTGCCGCGCGGCCATGCTGCGTTCACGGTGCAAGAGGCGGTGGAAGCCGCGCAGAAGCTCGGCGGCCCGGTGTGGGTCGTGAAGGCGCAGATCCACGCCGGTGGCCGTGGCAAGGGCGGGGGCGTCAAGGTCGCCAAGAGCCTCGATGACGTCAAGAAGCTCGCCGAGCAGATCCTGGGCATGCAGCTGGTCACGCACCAGACCGGCCCCGAAGGCCAGAAGGTGCGCCGCCTCTACATCGAAGACGGCGCCGACATCCAGAAGGAGTACTACGTCTCCCTGGTCACCGACCGCCAGTCGCAGAAGGTCGCCTTCATCGCATCGAGCGAAGGCGGCATGGACATCGAGGAAGTCGCCCACTCGACGCCCGAGAAGATCATCACCGAAGTGATCGACCCGCTGACCGGCCTGGGCGCCGAGCAGGCCGAGAAGATCGCCCGCGCCATCGGCCTGCCGGCCGAGTCGATCGCGCAGGCCGTCACCCTGTTCCAGAACCTCTACCGCTGCTACATGGAGACGGACGCCTCGCTGGTCGAGATCAACCCGCTCAACCGTGACAGCAAGGGCGGCCTGATCGCGCTGGACGCCAAGTTCAACTTCGACGCCAACGCGCTGTTCCGCCACCCCGAGATCGTCGCCTGCCGCGACCTCGACGAAGAAGATCCGGCCGAAGTCGAAGCCAGCAAGTTCGATCTGGCCTACATCAGCCTGGACGGCAACATCGGCTGCCTGGTCAACGGCGCGGGCCTGGCGATGGCGACGATGGACACCATCAAGCTGTTCGGCGGCGAGCCGGCCAACTTCCTCGACGTCGGCGGTGGCGCCACCGCCGAGAAGGTGACCGAAGCCTTCAAGATCATGCTCAAGAACCCCGAGGTCAAGGGCATCCTGGTCAACATCTTCGGCGGCATCATGAAGTGCGACACCATCGCCGAAGGCGTGATCACGGCCTGCAAGGCGGTCAACCTGTCGGTGCCGCTGGTGGTGCGCATGAAGGGCACCAACGAGGACCTGGGCAAGAAGATGCTGGCCGAATCGGGCCTGCCGATCATCGCTGCGGACACGATGGCCGAAGCCGCGACCGCGATCGTCAACGCCGTCAAGTAAGCCCGGAGCAACAGAACATGTCGATTCTCATCAACAAAGACACCCGCGTCATCACGCAGGGCATCACCGGCAAGACCGGCCAGTTCCACACGCTGGGCTGCCAGGCCTATGCCAACGGCAAGAACGCGTTCGTCGCGGGCGTGAACCCGAAGAAGGCGGGCGAGAAGTTCGCCGACATCCCCATCTACGCCAGCGTCAAGGAAGCCGCGCAGCAGCAAGGTGCGACCGTCAGCGTGATCTACGTGCCGCCCGCCGGCGCGGCAGCGGCGATCTGGGAAGCGGTCGAAGCCGACCTGGACCTGGCGATCTGCATCACCGAAGGCATCCCGGTTCGGGACATGCTCGAAGTGCGCAACAAGATGAAGGCCAAGGAAGCCGCCGGCGGCAAGAAGACGCTGCTGCTGGGCCCCAACTGCCCGGGCCTGATCACGCCCGAGGAGATCAAGATCGGCATCATGCCCGGCCACATCCACCGCAAGGGCCGCATCGGCGTGGTGAGCCGTTCGGGCACGCTGACGTATGAAGCGGTCGCCCAGCTGACCGAGATCGGCCTGGGCCAATCGAGCGCGGTGGGCATCGGCGGCGACCCGATCAACGGCTTGAAGCACATCGACGTGATGCGCGCCTTCAACGACGATCCGGACACCGATGCGGTGATCATGATCGGCGAGATCGGCGGCCCCGATGAAGCCGAAGCGGCGATGTGGTGCAAGGCGAACATGAAGAAGCCGATCGTCGGTTTCATCGCCGGCGTGACGGCGCCCGCGGGCAAGCGCATGGGCCATGCCGGTGCGCTGATCAGCGGTGGCGCGGACACGGCGGACGCCAAGCTCGCGATCATGGAGGAGTGCGGCTTCACGATCACGCGCAACCCCAGCGAGATGGCTCGCCTGCTGAAGGCGCTGCTGTAAACGGCACGGATCGACCGGTAAGCCGGTCGTGCCATGACGAGCCGCCTTCGGGCGGCTTTTTCGTGGGGGCAACCGACGGTGCAGGAGCCCGACTCAGGCGGGTATGCTTGCGGCCATGGTCAAGATCCTGATTCGTTGGTGCCTGCTGGCAGCCGTGCTGCTGCTGATCGCCCATCTGTATTCGGGCGTCGAGGTGCGCAGCTTCTCCGCAGCGCTGGGCGCGGCCCTGGTGCTGGGGTTGCTGAACGCGGTGGTGCGCCCGGTGCTGGTGATCCTGACGCTGCCGGTCACGCTGGTCACGCTCGGGCTGTTCCTGTTCGTCATCAACGCACTGCTGTTCTACAGCGCAGCGTGGCTGATGGACGGGCTCCACGTCACGAGCTTCGGTGCCGCGCTGGTGGCGTCGCTGATCTACAGCGTGTTCGGCCTGGTGGTCGAAGCCGCGCTGTCGCAGATCTTTCGCGACAGCTGATCCGCGGCCCGCACGCCTGCCGCGCGCGGGCGATCAGCGCCCGCTCTCGTCGCCCGGCGCGCGGCCTTCGTCGAGGGCCTGCTGGCGCCGCTTCTGCTCCACCACCTTGAGCCGCACGTCGAGCACCGCCGCCTCGACGTGATCGACCTGGCCCTGCCCGCGTGCCAGCCGCTGGCCGGCGCGCAGGCGGTCGGCCGCGCCCTGCCAGTCGCCCAGCGCGACCCGCACCTCGGCCTGCGCACGCAGCGCCGCCAGCGGCTGGCCGCGGCGCTCGTGCAATTGCGCGAGCAGATCCCAGGCGCTGGCGTCGTTCGGGTGATCGGTGACCCAGGTCATCAGCGCCTCGCTGCTGCGCTGCAGCGCGGCCTGCGGTCCGCCCGGCGAACGGTGCGCAGCCAGCGCCACGCGGGCGACCAGCATCAGGCCGGCGCGCGAACCGTCGTCGACCCGCGCGCCGCCCGGCGCCTGCAGGATGTTCAGCGCCTCGACCGCCCGATCGCGCTCGATCAGCGATTCGATGCGCAGCATCGCCACCGCCCGCGCGGCCGCCTCGTGCGGCGCAGCCAGATCGCGTGCGCGCTGCAGTGCGGCGTCGGCGAGCGGCCACTGCTTGAGGCGCGACGCTGCCAGCGCAGCAGCGTAGGCGCTGGCCAGCGCAGGCGGCCCGCCGAGCGTGCCGTTGCCGGCCGATCCCTGTCCGGCCGAGGCGTCGCCGGGGGCGCTCGCCAGCCGTTGCAAGGCCTCGTTGCGGCCATCCATCAGCGCGCGTGCGCGGCCCTGCATCGCGGCATGCAGCCAGGCCGCGGAGGCGCCGCCCGAGCCCAGGCTGGCGCTGGGCGTCTGCGCGCCGTCCAAGCCGAGTCGGCTGCGCGCCTCGGCGATGCGGTCGCTGGTCAGCGGGTGCGAGCGCAGATAGGGGAACTGGTTGCTGTCGGTCAGCCGAGCGGCCAGCTGCATGCGCTCGAACATGCCGACCATGCCGACCCCTTCGTAGCCGGCGCCCTGCAGCACGCCGAAGCCGACCCGGTCGGCCTCGCGCTCCATGTCGCGCGAGAAGTTCAGCTGCCCCTGCACCGCCGCCGCCTGGCCGCCCATCACCAGCGCCTGGGCGGCGTCGGGGCTGCGCGAGACGGCCATGATGCCCAGGATCATCGTGGCCAGCGCCAGCATCGAGCTGCGCCGACCGCTGGTCATCATGCGGGCGATGTGGCGCTGGCTGACGTGCGACATCTCGTGCGCCAGCACCGAGGCCAGCTCGTCGCGGCTGCCGGTCATCGACAGCAGGCCCAGGTGCACGCCGACATAACCGCCCGGCAGCGCGAAGGCGTTGACACTGCGGTCGCGCACCACGAAGGTCTGCCAGGCCAGGTTCTGCGCCAGTTCTTCGGAGACATCGCCGCGCGCCTTGGCCGCGGCCAGCAGCGGCTGCCAGATGCGCTCGATGTACTCGACCAGCAGCGGGTCGTCGAGCACGTCCGGGTCGCGCCGCAGCTCCTGCATGATGCGGTCGCCGAGGCGGCCTTCGGCGGCCACCGCGATCTCGTCGCTGGCGGCGTCGCCGAGCGCGGGCAGCGTCGACGACGCGCCCTGCGCCAGCACCGCGATCGGCGCCGGGCACAGCAGCGCGGCGGCCAGGCACCAGCCGGCGCGGCGCAGGCGCCGGGGGGGTGAAAGTCGGGTCAGCGGGAGCGTCATGGGCGGGGTCGGCAAAGCATCAGCGCCCTATGATGCACGCACCTTGTCACCCGTCTGTAAAGCGATGTCCAGCCCTGCCTCTCCGCCCGACTTCACGTCGGTTTCCACGCCTGCGTCGCCGCTGACCCACTTCGACAGCCAGGGCCAGGCACACATGGTCGACGTGGCGGCCAAGGCCGTGACGCACCGCGTGGCCACCGCCACCGGCTGCATCCGCATGCTGCCGGCCACGCTGGCGCTGATCACGCAGGGCTCGGCCAAGAAGGGCGACGTGCTCGGCATCGCCCGCATCGCCGCCATCCAGGGCGCCAAGCGCACCGCCGACCTGATCCCGCTGTGCCATCCGCTGCCGCTGACGCGGGTGGCGGTCGAGTTCGAGATCGACACCGCCCTGCCCGGCGTGACCTGCACCGCCACCGCCGAAACCCTCGGCCAGACCGGCGTCGAGATGGAAGCCCTCACCGCCGTGCAGGTCGGCCTGCTGACGATCTACGACATGTGCAAGGCCGCCGACCGCGGCATGGTGATGGACGGTGTTCGGCTGCTCGAGAAGCGCGGCGGCAAGTCCGGCCACTGGCAGGCGGAATAGATCGTTTTTCCTCGTGTGCTTGTTGGCCCTCACACCGCCACCTCCCAGTGGCCGCCCTTGTCAGGGCCGATGCGGCGCAGGCGGCCCTCTTCGCGCAGCTTGCGGATCACACGCAGGATGGCGCTTTCGGATTTGCCCAGTTGCAGCGCAAGCGTCGGCACCGTGGCCTGTGGGTCGGCTTGGAGGGCGTGCAAAACCAGATCTGGCGTTTTCCCTGGCGTTTTCCCTGGCGTTTTCCCTGGCGTTTCAACCTGCGCCCGGCGAATCGCTGCCCTCGATGACCCCCAACTCATCGTCAGCACGGTGTGGTCGTAGGGCTCGAAATCGTCGTGCAACGTCAACGTGCGGCCGTCGCCGTCCCAGCCAGCGCGGATACGCGGCAGGCCGGAGCCTGCGCGCTCGCCCAGGTTGAGCATCAGGAACATCTGCTGGAGGGTGCGGTTGCGGCAGTCGCTCACCCCGCCGTGCAGCGCCTGCTCGGCCGGAATGCGCAGCGCACCCGGGTTGCGGAACTCGAAACCGGACGGCCGCTTGACGATGCGCACCGAAGCCCGATCGTTGTAGTCGGCATGCACCAGCGTGTTGACCAGCGCCTCGCGCAGCGCCTGGTGCTGGGGCGTGTCGTCGATGCGCGTGTCGCCCTTGAGCATGAACGGCACCTTCAGGTCGGCACCGAGCTTTCGGATCACGCGGCGATAGAAGTCGAACAGGTTGCCAGACCAGGTGCCATCGGGAACCAGCCGGTCGAGCCAGCGCGTGGCCGCGTCAGAGGCGTCGGTCTGTTCCTGGTAATCGACGAAGTACAGCGGGGCGGCCTCGCTGATGCTGGGCCACTGGCCGAACATCAGCAGCCCGGCCAGGGTCAGGCCGCTATCGCCGCTGTCGCGGTCGTCACGCCAGCCGCCGATCAACTTCAGGAAGGCGGTGTCGTCGGGTGCGTTCCAGGGGTGATCGGGCCGCACGACCGCGAACATCTGACGGTAAGCGCGCAGGCTTTCAGGATCCAGATCCGGCAGGCCGAAGCGGTTCAGCAGGCGGGTGTCGCGGCTGTCTTCGAGCTGTTCGGCCAGCATGCGCTTGACGGTCTCGACATCGCAGAGCCGGTCGCCGTCGTGCAGCCGGCGCCAGGTGTGGCCCAGCGGCTGGCCGTTCAGATAGATCGGCCGCAGCTTGCGCGGCGCCTGCGGGATCTGCACGGCCAGTACCGTCCGGCCCTCCAGCATCAGCGCCTGCACATCGTCTTCACCGAGCAGATTGGCGCTGACCTTGCCCGGATTGTTGAGGTTGTTGAACAGGTCGCGCCGCACCTTGTCCGCATCGGGCACACCGGCCACGCTGAACCGGCCATGGCGCTCACGCACACCCAGCAGCAGCAACCCGCCGTGGCTGTTCGCCATCGCCGAGTAGGTCGGCCAGAAGTCCTTGGGCAGGGCGCCCTGCCCGTCCTCGCCCTGCGCGAGCTTGCATTCCAGCGTGACCGTCTCGACGAGTTGCGAGAGGTCGCCGAGCGAGCGGAGGTCGAGTTTCTTGGCGCCTTCGGTCACCTGTCTTCCTCCCAAGGTGTCTGTTTCTCGGACGACTCGCCCTGCCTCAGGGGTGCATCGCCTCGGCCGGCCAGCGCGGATCGGGCTCGCACTGGAACGGCACACTGGCCGCCACCGCCGCAGCGCCCGAGGCCGGCAGCGCGGCGGCCTGGCAGGGTGCGAAGAACGCGTCCGACGCCGGATTGCGGAACTCGCGCAGGCGCGCCGCCACGTGGCGTGAGCGCTCGACGTCGCCGCGCGCGGCCAGTGCCCGCGCGTAGGCCGTCATCAGGCGGGTGTCGAGCAGGTGATGGAGCGGGCGCCTGAAGGCGTCGAACACCTGCTCGGGCTGCGGCGCCATCGTGACCTCGGCGTAATCGGCGTGATGGCCGAACAGGATGCTGCGCTGACCGCGCGCGATGCGCTGCGGCAGGGCTTCGGGGATGCCGATCGACACGTCCGGCTCGAAGATCACCGCCACCGTGTAGTACTGGTGCGCCGCCCAGCCCGACGCCAGCATGCCGAGCGCCGACACCAGGCCGCACACCGAGCGCGCCAGCGTCGGCGGCCGGCGCCACCCGGCGTCCAGTTCGCCGACCCGATCGGCGGACGCCGGCGGCGGCACCAGGCCCGTCATCCAGCCCGCCATCAGCGCCGTCGGCAGCAGGAAATACGCGTACCACAGCGGGTACTCGAGCAGGCTGTGCACCAGCACCAGCGCCAGCATGAAGGCCGCGCAGCGCGCCCCGCCGGCGCGCAGGTCGTCGGCCTGCGTGAACGCCGCGCGGCTGCGCCACGCCACCCACAGCGCCAGCGCCAGCACCGCCGCAGCAAACGGCAGGCCCGAGTCCACCGCCAGCTGCAGCAGCAGGTTGTGGCTGTGATCGAAGAACGCCACCGGCCGATCCGGGAACGGCGTCATCGACCAGACGAAGTTGAAGGCCCCCGGCCCGACGCCGGTCCACGGATGCTGCGCGATCAGCGCCAGCGTGTTGGCCCAGATGCGCCCGCGCGAACTGCTCGGGTCGCCGTGCAGCGTCTTCTTGATCTGGTCGTCGCCGTAGAAGAACTGGCCGGTGCTGGCCGACCACTGCTCCATGCCCCACCAGCCGAGCGCGTAGACCGCCAGCATCGCCAGCAGCAGCAGCCGCACGCGGCCCGGCAGGCGGCGGTCGATGGCGCCCCAGCCCGCCAGCATCAGCACCCCGACCATGCCGGTGCGCGAGGCCGTCAGCACGTCGGCCAGCACCAGCAGCACCAGCACGGCGGCCAGTTCGCGCAGGAACCAGCGATGGCGCTGCGACAGCCACACCGCCGCCGCACAGGCCCACAGCAGCAGCGTCGACAGCTGATTGGGCTGGCGCATGTTGCCGATGGCGCGCCCGGGCGTGGTCGGCATCGCGACCCAGACGCCATCGGTCCAGGTGGGCGCGAACACCTGCAGCAGCGAGATCCCGACGCTCAGCAGCCCGGCCGCCAGCAGCGCGACCAGCAGGCCCGACCACAGCGCATCGTCACGCCCGGACTGCGCCGACAGCCCCGCCGCCAGCGCCAGCGCGGCGCCCAGCGACAAGGTGGCGATCGGCATCAGGCGCTGCCCGAAGGGCGCCTCGGTCAGGCCCTGCGCCACGATCAGCATCACCAGCAGCAGCAGCAGGCCGCGCAGGGCACCCGGCATGCGCCGGATCGGCACCGGCGTCGCGCGGCCGACCCACAGCCCCAGCCACAGCGCCATGCCGGCAAAGGCGCACAGCTGGTTGAAGAAGGTGGAGGTGGGCGAGACGGTGGGCGCCAGCAGCATCGGCAGGGCGACGGCCGACAAGGCGGCCAGCAGCATGCCGTCGGGCTGCCACGGCGACGTGACTGGCGGGTAGTTGGAGGACATCGGATCAGGTTGACAGTGCGCCGGGATTGTCGGCGATGGCCACACCGGCCCGGCCGGGCGATGCGCGCCGCGTGATATCTTCTTTTCCCCCGTTTCCAGGGCGCCCCGCGCCGCCGAGATCATGCCGCTGTCGTTCCTGAAAGGCCTGTTCGGGTCGTCCGAAATCAAGACGCTGGCGCAGTCGCTCGCCAACGAACTGAGCCGGCGCTACCCGCCCGCGATGGCCACCGGCGAAGGGCGCAAGCTGTCGCCGCAGGCGGTGACGAACATCCTCGAGAGCGTCATCAACAAGGCTGTCAGCAAGAGCCACGAGTGGAATCTGGGCGTGATCGGCAAGGCCAAACTCGGCAATGCGTTGCGCTGGGAGCTCAAGGACAAGGGCTATCCGGACAAGTTCATCGAGATGGTGACTGAGGCGCTGGTGGTCTACATGTCGCGCCAAGAGAAGAAGTCCTGAACCCGATCGAGCCACGACGATGCTGAGATCCTTGCTCAAGGAAGTCGGACACAGCCTGCGCCGACGGGCTGTCCCCCCAGAGTCACAGCCCCTGTTGACAGATCCTTATGCTGTCAGGCTCGAAGCCTTTCGCAGCGCCGGCACTGCCGATCGCAAGAGGCTGATCCAGACGCTGCAGGCCGATCTCGAACGAGATGCAAGTGATTTGCGAGGCCACACCTTGTTGGGCGACTGGCTGCTGCAAGCAGGTCGTCATGACGAGGCCGAATCGGCCTACCGCAAGGCCCTGCAGATCAAACCCTTGCATGCACGCGCACAAGAGGGGCTCGGGCTGGTGCTTCTGCGTATCGGTCGTCTCGAAGAAGCCTTCCTGCACCTCGAAGCTGCCCACAAGGTCGAGCCGGACAACGCCGAGATCCTGACGCACTGGGGCCTGGTTGATCTGGAAATGGGCAACCTCGGCAACGCCGCCGGCAAGTTCCACCGCGCCATCGAGCGCGATCCACGCAACCCGCACGCATGGCACAACCTGGGCCTGGTGGCCCTGAAACAAGGCCAGGTCGACACCAGCATCGAGCTGCTGCGCAAGGCAATCGAGATTCGCCCGCAGCATGGCTTGGCATACAGCAACCTGGCGATGGCGCTGCGCCGCGCTGAACGCCTCGATGACGCCCTGGACGCGGCCCGCAAGGCCACCGAGTACAAGGCAGACAACGCGCGGGTCTGGGTGGTGCTCGCAGATGTGCAGATGAATCTGGGCGACTTCGATGCCGCCGGCCAGTCGCTCGAACGCGCGACGGCCATCGATCCCCAGCACGTGGGCACATTTGTCGGCTTGGGCAAACGGCACGCCGCCACCGGCGACCCCACGCGCAGCCGCGAGGCCTACACCCGGGCACTGCAACTCAACCCCGACAGCGCCGACGCCCGAGGGGGGCTCGGCGAACTGGAGCTCCTGCTGGGCCAGTGGTCGACCGCCTGGGATCTCTACGAAGCACGCCGCCGGGTCGAGGGCACGCCGGTGCGGCCCTATCCGTTCAAGCCATGGCAAGGCGAAGACCTGCAGCAACGCCACATCCTTGTCCACGCCGAGCAGGGCCTGGGCGACATCATCCTGTTCGCCTCCTGCCTGCCCCAACTGCAAGCACTGGGTGGACAGTGCACGATCGAGGTCCGCTCGCGCATGCAGGCCCTGTTCGCACGCTCGTTCCCGCAGGCGCGGGTGATCGGCCGCGCAGCCAACGCCGAGTTGCTCGACTGGCCAGCAGAGCTACCTGCGTTCGATTACGAGATCCCGTTCGGCTCGCTGCCGCGCTGGTTCCGCGCCAGGGCCACCGACTTTCCCGCCCACCAGGGCTATCTGGTGGCTGACGCCGCGCGCGTGCAGACCTGGCGCGACAAGCTCGCCCCCGGAGGCAGGCCCACAGTCGGCATCGCGTGGCGCGGCGGCATGGCCGCCACATCCAAGCTGCAACGTTCGCTCGAACTCAAGGCACTGGTGAGCGCCCTCGCGCCGACCGGTGTCCAACTGGTGTGCCTGCAGTACGGGAACGTCGACGCCGAACTGGAGCAAGTGCGATCCGAGTTGGGTGTGCACATCGACCCGGGGGTCTCGGGCTTCGGCGATCTCGACGACCTGGCAGCATTGACGCAGGCCTGCGATCGGATCGTGACGGTGTGCTCGACCCAAGCACACCTGACCGGCGCCCTTGGCAAGCCCGGTCTGGTGCTGGTACCCAGCAATCCCAGTTGGCGCTATCTGCATACGGGCACGTCGATGCCCTGGTATCCAAGCCTGCAACTCGTCCGGCAGCAGCAGCCCGGCGATTGGAGCGCCGTGCTCACTCAAGCGCAGTCGTGGGTGACATCGCAGACAGCAGCCAGCCATTCGATAGCAGACGCCCCGTCTGGCGACGCGCTGTGAGGTTCTGGTGGAAACGCAAGGCTGCACCCGTGACTGCAGCCCCGGCGGTCGAGCCCCATCCGGCGGTCGCCAAGACGCTGTCGCTGATGGCGGACAACGATCTCGAAGCGGCACTTGCCTGCTTGCTCCCAGCCCTTGAACAGGCGCCAGACGAGCCGTCGCTGCTGGTACTTCGCTCCGAATTGCACCGGCGTCAACGCGAGCCGGAAGACGGCATCGCCTGTTGCGACCGCGCTCTGCTGACGGCAGCACGGCCGGCAATCGTCCAGTTCGAGTTGGCCGAATGCCATCTGGCGATGTCGGCGCTGACGGCCGCGGTCAATGCATTGAATGTGGCGGTCACCCTGGAGCCACGACTCGCGGATGCCTGGTATCGACTGGGCGAAACGCTGCTGCGCCAGGATCACTACGAAGAAGCCCTGACCGCGCTGCTGGCCTGCGTCGATGTCACCCCGAACGAGCCTTTGCGAGCCAAGGCGCAATTCCACATCGGACAATGCCACTTTGCGCTCAACCGGATCGAACTTGCCCGCGACGCCTTTCAGGCCAGCCTGAACGGATCCGCCAGCGCCGATGCACTCACCGGACTGGGCCACGCCTATCTGCGCCTAGATCAGGATACACGAGCCATCACGGCGTACGAAGAGGCGCTGCACTCGCTCGAGAACCCATCCAACATCCTGCTTCTCAACTTGGGCTGCGCTTACCAGCACGCGGGCAACTACGCGGGCGCTCGCGAGGTATTCCAGAAGGTGATCACACGATCCCCGAGCGACCACCATGCGCGCTGGTACCTGTGCCAGCTCGATCTACTTGAATGCAGATGGGAGCAGGGATGGGCAAATTATTCAGCCCGTTTTGCAGCAGGCGCCTCGCCGTTCCGACCGATGCCGTTCCGGCGCTGGAACGGCCGACCATCGCCTGAAGACACGCTGCTGGTGCTGGCCGACGAAGGGCTCGGCGATGAGATCATGTTCGCCTCCTGCACCCCTGATCTGTCCAGTCGGATGGGGCATGTCATCCTGGAGTGTGACCCCCGACTGGGTCGGCTGTTCCAGCGTTCGTTTCCTCAGGTTGAAGTCATCGCCACCCAGCGACGCAACCAAGCTGACTGGCTGTCGGGCTGCCGGACGCCGCAGTGGCAAATTCCGTCGGGCGACCTTCCGTCTTTTTTTCGCAATCGCGACGAGGATTTCCCGCGTCACAGCGGCTTTCTGAAAGCCGATCCTGAACGGGTAACGGCATGGACCGAACGCCTCGACCGGTCGATCGGAGCGGGACTCAAGGTCGGCTTGTCCTGGCGGGGCGGCACCGATCGGACCCGAATCCGTGCACGCACCATCCAGCCCGAGACGTGGGGACCGATCCTGAACGTGCCCGATGTGCACTTCGTCAATCTTCAGTACGGCAACTACTCGCCCGAACTGACTCAGCTCGAGCAACTGCATGGCGTACGCATCCATGATTTTCCCGAGGCCCATGTCGACTACGACGAAACGGCCGCACTGGTCTGCTCACTGGATCTGGTGATCACCGTCTGCACGGCTGTCGCCCACCTGAGCGGCGCCATCGGCAAGGAAGTATGGGTACTGACACCACACGCTCCCGGCTGGCGCTACACCGCCGGTCGAAACAGCATGCCCTGGTATCCCAGCTCCCGGATCTTCCGACAACCTGCGCCGGGCGACTGGGCACAAACGTGTCGAGAATTGGCACTCGCACTGAAAGCCCTGACAAATTAGGTCAGAACCTGGCAACCGATCCGTGGGATTTGGCCGGATCTATCAAATCGGGAGGCTCCAAACCCCCAATTCAAGGGCCAAAAAACAGGCACGGCTGTTGCATTACTATGCCTACCCACCTAGACATCTAGGCCTCTTGTTTTGGTCCCCGAAGGGAAGTTGCACATGAAGAGCATCCAACGAGGTTTCACCCTCATCGAACTGATGATCGTCGTCGCGATCATCGGCATCCTGGCCGCAGTTGCGCTGCCCGCTTACCGTGACTACACCTTGCGCGCCAAGGTTTCGGAGTTGCTGCTCGCAGCCAGCTCGACCCGTACTGCCGTCACTGAAAATTCGCAGAACGCCGGTGCGATCAATGTCTCGGGCATCACGGCCCCGGGTGCCGCCGGCAAGGTCGCTTCAGCTTCGGTGGCAGCCACGGGCATCGTCATCGTCGGCGCCACAGCCGAATTCGGTGGCACGGCCGTCACCGTGACGCTGGTACCGAGCTGGAACGCCTCGGCCAACACCGTTGTCTGGTCCTGCACGGTCAACCCGGAAAACCTCTCGCCGTCGTCCTGCCGCCAAGACTGACGCACACACGGCGCCTCAAGCCCAATGCCGAAGCGGCCGGAGCGATCCGGCCGCTTTTTTGTTTCCGCGCAGCACAATCGCACATCCCGGTTCCTGACTCCACGCCATGCTGATCACCGCCCACTACGCACAGCTCAACGCCCAGTTGCATGCCGATCGCCCCGACTACGGCACCAGCGGACAGCGCTGGGCACCGGTGGTCGCCGCACTGGCCGATCGGGTCAAGGCCGGCGACATCCTCGACTACGGCTGCGGCAAGCAGACCCTGGCCGCGGCACTGGCGGCACGCCAGGTGCGAGGTTATGACCCGGCCATTCCCGAGTTGAGCGCAGAGCCGAAACCTGCCGACGTGGTGGTCTGCACCGACGTGCTCGAACATGTCGAGCCCGACTGCATCGACGACGTGCTGGACGACCTGTGCCGGGTGACGCAGAAGGCCGCACTGATCACGGTGGCCACACGCCCGGCCGTCAAGAAACTGGCTGACGGCCGCAACGCCCACCTGACGATTCAACCGTTTTCATGGTGGCGCGAGCACTTCCTGTCGCGTTTCGACATCGTCGATGTGCGCGAAGAAGAAGGCAACGAGTTCACCCTGATCCTGAAGGCGCTACATGCCGAGGATCTCGACCTGTCAGGCTTCCGCCTGCCCCAGCCCGCAAACCCGTCCAAACCGGCAAAGACAGCCACCCCGGACGCGGCCGCCACGGTCACCAGCATCCTGGTCGACGACAAGCGCCTGAAGTTCCACACGCCCAACCGCATGACGCAGTGGCGTGTCGAAAGCCTCTTCACCAAGGAACCCGACACCATCGCCTGGCTCAAGCAGATGAAGAGCGGCGAGGTACTGGTCGATGTCGGCGCCAACGTGGGCATGTACTCGGTGTTCGGCGCGGTCTGCCGCGGCGTGCAGGTGCATGCCTTCGAACCCGAGTCGCAGAACTACGCCCTGCTCAACAGCAACATCGCCTTGAATGGGTTGTCGGGCCGGGTGGTGGCTTACCCGCTCGCGTTGTCGGACACCAGTGGCGCCGACAAGCTGTACCTGTCGGACTTCAGCCCGGGCGGCTCGTGCCACTCGTTTGGCGAGCAGGTCGGCTTCGATCTCAAGCCGCGCGGCTCGGCCTTTGCCCAGGGCGCATTCAGCGTCACGCTCGACCAGCTGGTGAGCGCCGGATCGGTGCCCGTTCCGGACCACATCAAGCTCGACGTCGACGGCTTCGAGCACAAGGTGATCGCGGGGGCACTCACCACCTTGCGCGATCCGAAGGTCAAGACCGTCCTGGTCGAACTCAACACCCATCTGGACGAACACCGGCAGGTGATCCAGACCTTGCATGAACTCGGCTTCAGCCATGACCCGCAGCAGGCCCAGGGCGCTCTGCGGGCGTCGGGGGCCTTCGAGGGCGTCGGCGAGTTCATCTTCACGCGCCAGCTTGAAAAGAAGGTCGAACTGATCCAGCGCACCACGCTCAGGCTGCCGATGTCGAGCCGGGCCCGAGACGTGTTGCACCACGTGCTGGAGCGGGTTGCGCAGGCGCCGGTCACCGACGCGCCGTTCCCGCATGCGGTGATCGACGACGTGTTCCCGCCCGACTACTACGCCGAGATGCTGCGCCAGTTCCCGGCCTTGTCGAGCATGCGGCCGCTGAGCGAAACCGGACGTGTCGGCAAGGACAACTACAAGGAGCGCATGACCACGCTCTTTGAAGAAAGCGACTTCGCCCGTCTGAGCCAGGAGCAGGCGCGCTTCTGGCGCGAACTCGCGGACTGGATGTACAGCGACACATTCCTGCAAGCGTTTGTCGAGAAGTTCCACCAAGCACTGGAACCACGCATCGCCGCCGTGCAGCGGGCCGAAGGCCAACTCAACGTGCGTGGCGATGCGCTGCTGGTCAACGACCAGACCCGCTACGCCATCGGACCGCACACCGATGCGCCACATCGGCTGGTGACGTTCCTCTTCTATCTGCCGTCGGACACCTCCATGCAGGAACTGGGCACGTCGCTCTACCGGCCCAAACAAGCCGACTTCACCTGCTGGGGCGGCCCTCACTATCCACACGCGAAATTCGATCAGGTCGGACGGGTCGATTTCCTGCCCAACCGGCTGCTCGCCTTTCCGAAGACGGAGCGGTCATTTCACGGCGTCGAGCCGATCGATCGTGCCGACGTCAACCGGCGACTGCTGATCAACAACATCCGGCTCACGAACCGGGTGATGTACTGACCGGACAATAAAAAAGGGCCGCGTCACCGCGGCCCTTCTCACTTGCCTGAGCCGTGCTCAGACGGCGGACATCACATGTCCATGCCGCCCATGCCGCCCATGCCACCCATGCCGCCGGGCATGCCGCCGCCGGCGGCTTCATCCTTCGGAGCCTCGGCAACCATGCACTCGGTGGTCAGCATCAGCGATGCGACCGACGCGGCGTTCTGCAGCGCGGTGCGGGTCACCTTGGTCGGGTCCAGGATGCCCATTTCGATCATGTCGCCATAGGTGTCGTTGGCGGCGTTGAAGCCGTAGTTGCCCGAACCGGCCAGCACGGCGTTCACGACGACGGAGGCTTCGCCGCCGGCGTTGTAGACGATTTCGCGCAGCGGGGCTTCGATCGCCTTCAGGACCAGCTTGATGCCGGCGTCCTGGTCGGCGTTGTCGCCCTTGATCTCGCCAGCAGCCTGCTTGGCACGCAGCAGAGCCACGCCGCCGCCAGCCACGATGCCTTCTTCGACGGCTGCGCGGGTTGCGTGCAGGGCGTCTTCGACACGGGCCTTCTTTTCCTTCATCTCGACTTCGGTGGCCGCGCCGACCTTGATCAGTGCAACACCGCCGGCCAGCTTGGCCACGCGCTCTTGCAGCTTTTCACGGTCGTAGTCGCTGGTGGCTTCTTCGATCTGGATGCGGATCTGCTTGACGCGGGCTTCGATGTCGCCAGCGGCACCGGCGCCGTCGATGATGGTGGTGTTTTCCTTGCCCACTTCGACGCGCTTGGCCTGGCCCAGATCGGCCAGCGTGACCTTCTCGAGCGTCAGGCCGACTTCTTCGGCGATGACCTTGCCGCCGGTCAGGATGGCGATGTCTTCGAGCATGGCCTTGCGGCGGTCGCCGAAGCCAGGCGCCTTGACGGCCACGACCTTCAGGATGCCGCGGATGGTGTTGACCACCAGGGTCGCCAGCGCTTCGCCGTCGACTTCTTCAGCAATGATCAGCAGCGGACGGCCGGCCTTGGCCACCTGCTCCAGCGTGGGCAGCAGGTCGCGGATGTTCGAGATCTTCTTGTCGAACAGCAGGACGAACGGGTTGTCCAGCAGCGCGGCTTGCTTCTCGGGGTTGTTGATGAAGTACGGCGACAGGTAGCCGCGGTCGAACTGCATGCCTTCGACGACGTCGAGCTCGTTGTCCAGCGACTTGCCGTCTTCGACGGTGATGACGCCTTCCTTGCCGACCTTGTCCATCGCGTTGGCGATGATGGTGCCGATCGATTCGTCGCTGTTGGCCGAGATCGAGCCAACCTGGGCGATTTCCTTCGACGTCGTGGTGGCCTTCGAAGCCTTCTTCAGCTCGGCGACCAGGGCGTGCACCGCCTTGTCGATGCCGCGCTTCAGATCCATCGGGTTCATGCCGGCGGCCACGTACTTCATGCCTTCGCGCACGATGGCCTGGGCCAGCACGGTGGCGGTGGTGGTGCCGTCACCGGCGTTGTCGCTGGTCTTGGAAGCAACTTCCTTGACCATCTGCGCGCCCATGTTCTGCAGCTTGTCCTTGAGCTCGATTTCCTTGGCCACGGACACACCGTCCTTGGTCACGGTCGGGGCGCCGAACGAGCGCTCGAGCACCACGTTGCGACCCTTGGGGCCCAGGGTGACCTTGACCGCGTTGGCCAGGATGTTCACGCCTTCGACCATGCGGGCACGTGCCTCGCCGCCAAAGATCACGTCTTTTGCTGCCATGTTCAATTCTCCAGATTCAGTTGTTCGGGTGCGTGGCGTGGTGGCTTACTTGCCGACCACGGCGAAGAGGTCTTCTTCGCGCATCACGAGCAGTTCGTCGCCGTCGACCTTGACGGTCTGGCCGCTGTACTTGCCGAACAGGACGCGGTCACCGACGGCCACGTTCAGGGCGACGAAATCACCCTTGTCATTGCGCTTGCCCGGGCCGACGGCCAGCACTTCGCCTTGGTCAGGCTTTTCGGCGGCGTTGTCGGGGATGACGATGCCCGATGCGGTCTTGGTTTCTTGTTCAAGGCGCTTGACGATCACGCGATCGTGCAGGGGACGAAGCTTCATTGCATCTCCTAGGTAGGCTGAGCTGGATTCGGGTGGGGCGTCCGGCCCCTTGGACGGGAGCCTGGACCACTAGCACTCACCACCGGCGAGTGCTAACGAAAACAGATTATAGGAACGGTCCGCCGCGTTTCAAGAGGGGCGCCCGCACGATTTGTGTGGGCACGTGCGCCGCGATCAGGCGCGCAGGGCCAGCCGCGCGGCGGTCTTGGCGCCGCCGCCCTGCCCCGGCAGCGCGTCGATGGTCATCAGCAGCAGGCGCTGCAAGGCGGCCCACGGATCCTGCGGCCAGCCCGGTGCGCGCAGGCCCTTGACGATGCCGTCGCACAGGTGGGCGGCGGCGATCAGCTCGGCCAGCCGCTCGGTGGACAGGCCGGGCACGATGCGCTCGAAGAGCTTTTCCTTGACGCCCCAGACCCGCGCCTCGCGCAAGGCCATCGGCAGCGGCCGGCCCTGCTGCAGCGCCGCCTGCACGCGCGCGAGCGAGCGCAGGTCTTCGCTCAAGGTCCAGTGCACCAGCACGGCGGCTTCGCCCTCGGCCTGCAGGCCCTCGAGCATGCGCAGCGCGCGCGCCACCTGGCCGGCCAGCACCGACTCGCCGAGCTTGAAGACGTCGTAGCGCGCGACGTTCAGCACCGCGCCCTCGACCTGCTCGAAGGTCAGCACGCCCGGCGGATGGAGCAGCCCGAGCTTGCTGATCTCCTGGTGCGCGGCCAACAGGTTGCCCTCGATGCAGTCGGCAAAAAACGCCAGGCAGCGCTGGCCGGGCTCGCCGTCCTCGACGCGCTGCTGCTGCGCCGCCAGCCGCTGGGCGATCCACTGCGGCAGCGCGCGGCGCTCGATCGGGTCGACCCGCACGCTCGCACCGGCGCCGTCGAGCGCGGTGAACCAGGCGCTGGCGAGCTGGGTGCGGTCCAGCCGCGGCAGCACGATCAGCGTGATGTTGTCGTCCGACAGCGTCTCGACGTAACGCTGCAGCGCCTCCGAGCCGTCCTTGCCGGGCTTGCCGCCGGGGATGCGGATCTCGATCAGTCGCTTGTCGGCGAACAGGCTCAGCGCCTGGGCCTCGCCGAGCAGGCCCGACCAGTCGAAATGCGCACCGGCGACGGTGTACACGCTGCGCTCGGTGTGGCCGGCCTTGCGGGCGGCGGCGCGGATCAGGTCGGCGGCTTCCTGCGCCAGCAGCGGCTCGTCGCCGTGGATCACGTAGAGCGGGCGCAAGCCGCGCTGCAGGGCGGCGCCGAGCTGATCGGAGCGCAGTTGCACGGCGCGGCCTCAGCGAGCGGCAGACGCGGCCGAGGCCGGCGCGGCAGCGGGTGCCAGCGCGGCCAGGCGCCGCAGCACCTGGTTGGCGATGTCGCCATGCATGTTGCGCAACAGCAGCTGGGCCTCGTTTTCCTTGGCCAGCGCGTCGTTTTCGGCGTAGCTCATGTCGCGGCTCTGGGCGAGTTCGGTCGGGCCGAGCAGTTCGCGGCCGGCAGCGTCCAGCACACGGAAACGCAAGGCGGCGCGCAAGGTCAGCTCGCGCACCTGACCGGCGGCGGTGGAGGCGGCCACCACCCGACCGGACGTGTCGACGATCGCTTCGAGCACCGCGTCGGCCTCGCCGGCAGCTTCGACCAGCTGCGCACCGGGGCTCAGGCGCAGCTGGCGGCGCAACTCGTCGGCCATCGACGAATAGCGATCGAAACCCTTCAGATGGATGCGCTTGAGCTGCAGCTCGGGCGGGCGGCGCAGCTGGAAGCCGCAGCCCGCCAGCGCCGCGAGCAGCGCACCGGCCGCACCGGCCGCACCGGCCCGCACCAGCAGGCGCCGGCGCGGCGCGCGATCGAACGGGGCCGTGCTCACACCACCACGTTGACGAGGCGGCCCGGCACCACGATCAACTTCCTGATCGGCTTGCCGTCGGCGAACTTGGCAACCTCGGCGCTGGCCGCAGCGGCCGCCTCGATCGCGGCCTTGTCGGCTGCGGCGGGCACCTTGATCGAACCGCGCGTCTTGCCGTTGACCTGCAGCACCAGCTCGATCTCGTCCTGCACCAGCGCGGCTTCGACGACCTCGGGCCACGGCGCGTCGAGCAGGTCGCCCAGCTTGGCGGCATAACCGAGTTCGGACCACAGGTGATGCGTGATGTGCGGGCAGGCCGGATACAGGCCGCGCAGCAGCACCGAATAACCTTCGCGCAACACGGCCGCGCTGCCGGCGCTGCCGTCGTGCTTGTAGGCCTCGAGCGCGTTGAGCAGCTTCATCGAGCCGCTGACCACCGTGTTGTACTGCATGCGCTCGTAGTCGTAGCTGACCTGCCTGAGCACCAGATGCACCTCGCGGCGCAGCGCCTTGGCATCACCCGACAGCTCGGCGCCGACCTCGGTCGCGCCCTTCAGCAACTCGGCCTGCTTGACGCCGAAGCCCCACACGCGCTTGAGGAAACGGTGCGCGCCTTCGACGCCGGCGTCGTTCCACTCCAGCGTCTGCTCGGGCGGCGACGCGAACATCACGAACAGCCGGGCCGTGTCGGCGCCGTACTGGTTGATCAGGTCCTGCGGATCGACGCCGTTGTTCTTGGACTTCGACATCGTGCCGATGCCGCCGTAATCCACCGCCGAGCCGTCGCTCTTGAGCTTGGCGCCGGTGACCTTGCCGCCGGCGTCGAACACGTTCTCGACCTCGTGCGGCCAGAAGTACTCGATGCCACCCTTGTCGGTGCGGCGCGAGTAGATGTGGTTGAGCACCATGCCTTGCGTGAGCAGCTTGGTGAAGGGTTCGTTGACCTTCACCAGACCCAGGTCGCGCATCACCTTGGTCCAGAAGCGCGCGTACAGCAGGTGCAGGATCGCGTGTTCGATGCCGCCGATGTACTGGTCCATCGGCATCCAGTAGTCGGTGCCGCCGGCGACCATCTGTTCGCTGTTGCGGGCGTCGCAATAGCGCATGAAGTACCACGAGCTGTCCACGAAGGTGTCCATCGTGTCGGTCTCGCGCTGCGCGGGCTTGCCGCAGCAGGGGCAGGCGACGTTCAGGAAGTCGGTGCGCTTCTTGAGCGGATTGCCGCTGCCATCGGGCACGCAGTCGATCGGCAGCACGACCGGCAGATCCTTCTCGGGCACCGGCACCGAGCCGCAATCGTCGCAATGGATGATCGGGATCGGCGTGCCCCAGTAACGCTGGCGGCTGATGCCCCAGTCGCGCAGGCGCCAGGTGGTTTTCTTCTCGCCCAGGCCCTGAGCGCCGACGAGTTCGGCGACCTTGGAAACGGCCTCCTTGTACGGCAGTCCGTCGAGCAGACCCGAGTTGACGCACACCGCGCGCTGCTTGTCGCCGTACCAGTCGGCCCAGCCGTCGAGGCTGAAGGTCTGGCCTTCGGCCTGCACGACCTGCCGGATCGAGATGCCGTATTTCTTGGCGAACGCGAAATCGCGCTCGTCGTGCGCCGGCACGCCCATCACGGCACCGTCGCCGTAGCTCATCAGCACGTAGTTGCCGACCCAGACCTCGACCTGCGCGCCCGTCAGCGGGTGCGTCACGAACAGGCCCGTGGGCAGGCCCTTCTTCTCCTGCGTGGCGAGTTCGGCTTCGGTGGTGCCGCCATGCGCACATTCGGCGATGAACGCGGCCAGCGCCGGGTTCGTCGCCGCGGCGTGTGCAGCCAGCGGATGCTCCGGCGCCACGGCGCAGAAGGTCACGCCCATGATGGTGTCGGCGCGGGTCGTGAAGACGTAGAGCTTGCCGCCCTGGATCAGCTCACCGTCGGCGCCCGCGATCTGGTGCGGGAAGGCGAAACGCACGCCCTCGCTCTTGCCGATCCAGTTCTCCTGCATCAGGCGCACGCGCTCGGGCCAACCCGACAGGTAGTTCGGATCTTCCGGATTGGCCACCGCGCCGAGCAACTCATCGGCGTACTTGACGATGTTGAGGTAGTAGCCCGGGATCTCACGCTTCTCGACCAGCGCGCCCGAACGCCAGCCGCGGCCGTCGATGACCTGCTCGTTGGCCAGCACGGTCTGGTCGACCGGGTCCCAGTTGACGACCTGGGTGCGGCGCTCGGCGATGCCGGCTTCGAGCATCTTCAGGAACAGCCACTGGTTCCATTTGTAGTAGGTCGGGTCGCAGGTGGCGACCTCGCGGCTCCAGTCGATCGCCAGGCCCATCGCCAGCATCTGGCCCTTCATGGTGGCGATGTTCTCGCGCGTCCATTTTTCGGGCGGCACGCTGTTCTTGAGCGCGGCGTTTTCGGCCGGCAGGCCGAAGGCATCCCAGCCCATCGGCATCAGCACGTTCATGCCCTTCATGCGCAGCTGGCGCGTGAGCATGTCGTTGATGGTGTAGTTGCGCACGTGGCCCATGTGCAGCTTGCCGCTGGGGTACGGCAGCATCGAGCAGGCGTAGAACTTGGGCTTGAGCTGGCCCTGGCTGTCGCGGGCGTTTTCGTCGACGCGGTAGGCATCGGCCGCGACCCACTGCGCATGGGCGGCGGATTCGATGGCGGCGGGATCGTACTTTTCGTTCATGGCGCGGGCACTACGTCGGGGCCGGTTCGACCCGATCGGGCGGCCGGCCTGGGAGGCGAAAGAGGCGGATTATCGTCGTCAGCGCGGGCCCGATGCGGCCGCGCCGGGCTCGGTGACGAAGGCGATGCGGTTCAGGCCGGCCGTCTGCAGCTGGCCGATCAGCCGAGCCACCAGGCCGTAGGGCGCGGCTTGGTCGGCGCGCAGCTGGACCTCGGGCGGCGTGCCGCCGCGCTGGCCGATCTCGGTCAGGCGCTGCGCGAACGCCGCCGGCTCCAGCCGCTCGTCACCGATGTAGAGCGCGCCGTTGGCCTGCAGCGCGATCGACACCGACTGCGGCGTCTCGTTGACCGGGCCGGCGCCGTCGGCGCGTGGCAGGTCGAGCTTGAGGCTGGCGCTCATCAGCGGCGCGGTGATCATGAAGATCACCAGCAGCACCAGCATCACGTCGATCAGCGGCGTCATGTTGATGTCGCTCATCGGCTGGGGCAGGCTGCGGCGCTCTAGCCGGCCGAAGGCCATGATTCCTCGCCGGCCGGCGGATGGCGCGGGGTCAGGCCGGCCTGCTCGACCAGCATCTCGCGCAGGTCATGGGCGTAGCCTTCGAGATCGGCCTCGCAGGCGCCGACCCATTTGCCGAACAGGTTGTAGGCCAGCACGGCGGGGATCGCCACCGCCAGGCCGGCGGCGGTCATGATGAGCGCCTCGCCGACCGGGCCGGCGACCTTGTCGATGCTGACGCTGCCCGCCGCCGAGATGCCCAGCAGCGCGTGGTAGATGCCCCAGACCGTGCCGAACAGGCCGATGAACGGCGCCGTGGCACCGACCGACGCGAGCAGCACCTGGCCCTGCTGCAGCTGTGCCAGCACGCCGTGCAGCGCGTCGCGCAGGCGGCGCGTCAGCTGCGCCTGGGTGTGCGTGCCGGCTTCGAGCGTGTCGGCCGAGACCGGGCGCAGCGCGGCGTCGAGCAGCGGCAGCAGCAGCTGTTCGCGGTCACGGCTGGCGAGCAGGCGCTGACCGGCGTCGAGGTCGGGCGCACGCCAGAAGGCCGGCACGACCACGGCCAGATCGCGGCGTGCGCGGCCCAGCACCCAGCTCTTCCAGAAGATCAGCACCCAGGCACTCACCGACATCGCCAGCAGCAGCAGCGCGACCCCGCGGCTGACCGCATCGCCTTCGGACCAGATCTGTTGCAGCCCGTTCATGGCGCGGCGTGGTCAGGCCAGGCCGAGCACGTCGTCCATGCCGAACAGGCCATGCGAGCGACCGGCCAGGAACCGCGCCGCACGCAGGCTGCCCTGCGCGTAGGTGGAGCGGCTGGACGACTTGTGCGTGATCTCGATGCGCTCGCCGGTGCCCATGAACATCACCGTGTGGTCGCCGACCACGTCGCCGCCACGCACGGTGGCGAAGCCGATGGTCGACGGGTCGCGTTCGCCGGTGACACCTTCGCGGCCGTAGACGGCGCAGTCTTTCAGGTCACGGCCGAGCGCGGCGGCGACGACCTCGCCCATCTTCAAGGCGGTGCCGCTGGGGGCGTCGACCTTGTGGCGGTGGTGGGCCTCGACGATCTCGATGTCGTAGCCCTGGTCGAGCGCGCGCGCGGCCATGTCGAGCAGGCGCAGCACGACGTTGACACCGACGCTCATGTTGGGCGCCATCATGATGGCGATGTCGTTCGATGCGGCTTCGATCTGTGCCTTCTGCTCGTCGGTGAAGCCGGTGGTGCCGATGATCATCTTCACGCCCAGCTCACGGCACACCGCGAGGTGGGCCATCGTGCCTTCGGGGCGGGTGAAGTCGATCAGGAAGCGTGCGTCCTTGAGACCCGCGTGCAGATCCGAAGCCACCAGCACGCCCGAGGCCTGGCCCAGGAAGGCCGTCGCATCGTGTCCGACGGCGGGGCTGCCGGGGCGATCGAGCGCGCCGGCCAGGCGGCAGTCGTCGGCGGCGAGCACGGCCTCGATCAGCATGTGGCCCATGCGGCCGGTGCAGCCGGCCACGGCGATAGGAAGGGTAGCGGTCATCGGCGCAGGGCTCAGCGAGCCAGGATGGGTTCGAGGGGCGGATAGTTGCGCAGCGGGCCACTGGCACCGACGGACGGCGCCGCGGCCTTGGACGGCTGCGGCAAGGGCAGGGCCCGCAACTGGTCGTCGCTCAAGGCCAGCGGCTGGGCACGCCGCTCGACCTTGCTGGCGTCGATCGAATCGACGAATTCGCGCTCGGACGGCAGCTGCGCGGCCTCGAAGCTGGCGACACGGTCCTTGTCGAACAGGATCGTCACGCGGCGCTGCTGGGGCGCGGTGCCCTGGCGGCGGATGGTGAAGACATAGTCCCAGCGGTCGGCGTGGAAGATGTCCATCAGCAAGGGCGAGCCGAGCAGCGAGCGCACCTGCTCGCGCGTCAGGCCGTTGCGCAGTTGCGCGGCCATCTCCTGCGTGACGACGTTGCCCTGGACCACTTCCATGCGGTAGGGCGTGATGACGCCGAGGAGATTGCGGTCGGTGTTGGTGGAACAGCCCGCCAGCGCGAGCAACGTCAGCGCACCGGTTGCGGACCGCGCAAAAAGCCTGGACACGAGAGCCATGGTGGTATTTTTTGCCGGTGCCAGGATGGGGGGCACATGCCGATATGATGCGCGGATTCTAGCGAGGCCCAGCCAGCGCGCCCCGTTCCAGACCCTTTCCTGCCCCCCATGACCAACGCGGATGAACTCAAGAGCTCGGGCCTGAAGGCCACTTTGCCGCGCATCAAGATCCTTGAGATCTTCCAGCGCGCCCAAGAGCGCCACATGACGGCCGAGGACGTGTTCAAGCTGCTGCTGGCCGACGGCTCGGACATCGGCCTGGCCACGGTCTACCGCGTGCTGATGCAGTTCGAGCAGGCCGGCATCCTGTCGCGCAACCACTTCGAGAGCGGCAAGTCGATCTTCGAACTCAACGAGGGCCAGCACCACGATCACCTCGTGTGCATGGACTGCAGCCGGGTCGAGGAGTTCTTCGACCCGCAGATCGAACTGCGCCAGCGCGAGATCGCCACCGAACGCGGTTTCAGGCTGCAGGAGCATTCGCTGGCGCTCTACGCCCACTGCACCAAGGACGCCTGCCCGCACCGTCACTCGAAGTGACGTTCTCCGGGTCACGCGCCCGGTCCGCCGCGCAGTTCAGAGACCGGAGTCGCCGCTGTCCATCAGGTCGCGGTGGCGCTGGATGAAGTCGCGGTAGGTGTCGATGCCACGCAGCTGCAGCACGGTGTTGCGCACCGCCGCCTCGACCAGCACGGCCAGGTTGCGGCCGGCATCGACGGCGATCACGACCTTGCGCACCGGCATGCCGAGGATGTCCTCGAACAGCGGCTCGTAGGGCAGCCGCTCGAAGTCGCGGTCGAGCGTTTCCTTGCGCACCAGGTGCACGATCAGCTTGAGCCGCATCTTGCGGCGCACCGCCGTCTCGCCAAAGATGGCGCGGATGTCGAGCAGGCCGATGCCGCGCACCTCGAGCAGGTTGCGCAGCAGTTCGGGGCAGCGCCCTTCGATGGCGGCCTGCGAGACGCGGAACAGATCGACCACGTCGTCGGCCACCAGGCCGTGGCCGCGCGAGATCAGTTCCAGGCCGAGTTCGCTCTTGCCCAGGCCCGACTCGCCGGTGAGCAGCACGCCGAGACCGAGGATGTCCATGAACACGCCGTGACGCGAGGTGCGTTCGGCGAAATGCTGGCTGAGGTAGCCGCGCAGCACGTCGATCACGTGGCCGGCGGAGTCCTCGGTGCAGAACAGCGGGATGTCGGCCCGCTCGCACATCGCCACCAGCCGGTCGGGCGGCGTGCAGCCGTCGGCGACCACCAGGACCGGCGGCTCGAGCGTCACGATGCGCGAGATGCGCTTTTCTTGCAGTTCGACCGGGTTGTCGCCACTTGCGTCGCCAGGCTGCAGGTAACGCACCTCGCGGCGACCGACGATCTGCACGCGGTAAGGATGGATGTAGTTGAGGTAGCCGACCAGATCGGCTGCAGACTGCGCATCGCGCACGGCGACTTCATCGAAACGCCGCTCGGGGTGCGCGTGGCCGGCGATCCATTCCCACTTGAGCGCCGCACGATGGGCGTCGAACAGGGCATCGGCGCTGATGACGGTCGGTTTCAAGCACGCACTCCGACAACGGCGCTCGGTGTCGACATCCGGCCGCGCTGACGCAACGGCATCAGGCGACGGACTTCAGCGGCTCCCAGCGGGAGATCATCTCGTGCACCTTGGCCGGATCAGGCTCGGTCTTGAGACGTTCGCGCAACTCGCGGTCGGACAGCAGTTCGGCAATCTCGGACAGGATCTCGAGATGGCGCTGAGTGGCCGCCTCGGGCACCAGCAGGAAGATCAGCAAGGTGACCTGTTCGTCATCCGGCGCCTCGAAGGCGATCGGCTGGGCGACACGCAGCACCGCAGCCAGCGGATTCTTCAGACCCTTGATGCGGCCATGCGGAATCGCCACGCCGTGACCCAGGCCGGTCGAGCCCAGTCGCTCACGCGCGAACAGGTTGTCGGTGACGGTGGCACGTGCGATCGCGTGCTGATTCTCGAACAGCAAGCCAGCCTGCTCGAATGCGCGTTTCTTGCTGGACGCATCCACTTGCACCAGCACATTGCTGGCGGGCAGGATGGCGGCGAGACGGTTCATCTGGATCGAGCGCCGGTTTGAGCGGGATGCCTTGGCGAGCGCTTCAGATATTCAAAGGAGATTTGATTATAGGAATCACACCCCGTCCGACGGCAAGGCCTTCCCCCTCAAGGGTCGGGGTTCGTTCACGGGTTGCTGCATGGCAACACCGCGTGACCGATTCATTCCCGAAATGAACAAAGCCCCTTGCGGGGCCCTGTCTTGCGTTATCGCGAAGCGATCAAACGACTCCGCCGGCGGCGTCAGTTCGCTTGTGCGATTCGTGATGATGGTCCTGCAGTCGATCCTTGTGGCGCACCACCTGGCGATCGAGCTTGTCCATCAATTGGTCGATCGCGGCATAGAGGTCTTCGCTCGCGCTCTCGACAAAGATGTCCTTGCCCTTGACGTGCAAGGTCACTTCCGCTTTCTGTCTGCGTTCCTTTTCCTTCAGCTTTTCGACCGTCAGTAGCACGTTCACATCCACCACTTGATCAAAATGCCGGGTGACCCGGTCCAGTTTCGTGAGTACGTACTCGCGCAGTGCGGGAGTTACTTCAAGGTGGTGACCACTGATCGTCAGGTTCATGTGTCCTCCATTCGAGAGGGTGGGTGGGGGGAGCTGGGTCACTGGGACAAAAGTGGAAAACCGTTTCCGGCTAGGTCGAGCCCAGTGTGACCTCTTCACTGCAGGCTGACAAGTCCGGGCGGGGCCACCCTGTCATCGACGTGCCAGATTCCTCTTCACACCTTGATCTGACGCCAATCCTGATGCCATCGGGCGCCTTCTCGCCACTTGTCCCCGTCAAGGCCGGCCGCTGTCGGCCGAGGCCGTGGCGGCGTCGACAGCCGGTGCAATAATTGCCGATGTTTTGTTGACCGGAGCGAGTCTTGGACAGCTGTCACCCTCGGTGACCGTCCCTCCCGACGCCCACCTCGATGGTGGTCTGGGCCGGGGGTGAGACGGGTACCCGCATTCCCCTCATCACCCAGGTCCGACGACATCGGAACGATGTCGTGCCGCAGGAGCCTCCATGCTCAACGTCTTCACGCTGGCCAGCGGTCGGCTTTACCAGGAAGAGATCGATCAGCCCGACACGATGGCGGCGCTTTCGCCCGTGTGGGTGGATCTCGAAGCGCCGACGCGGCAGGAAAAGGACTGGATCCAGACCCGCTTCGGCCTGCACATCCCCGACGACGTGGTCGGCGAAGACCTCGAGGAATCGGCCCGTTTCTACGAAGAAGACAACGGCGAGCTGCACATCCGCTCCGACTTCCTGATCGACGACGACGTCACGCCGCGCAACGTGCGGGTCGCCTTCATCCTCTACAACAACGTGCTGTTTTCGGTGCACGCCGAGGATCTGCCGGTGTTTCGCCTGCTGCGCCTGCGCGCGCGCCGCATCCCGGCGCTGATCGAGGACGCGAAGGACGTGCTGCTCAAGCTCTACGACGCCGACGCCGAATATTCGGCCGATGCACTCGAAGGCATCTACGACAACCTCGAGAAAGTCAGCGCCCGGGTGCTCAAGCAGGAGGTCGACGACCGCGCGGCCGGCGAGGCGCTGGGCGCCATCGCCCACGAGGAAGACCTCAACGGCCGCATCCGCCGCAACGTGATGGACACGCGACGCGCGGTCAGCTTCATGATGCGCAGCCGCATGTTGAACGCCGAGCAGTTCGAGGAGGCGCGCCAGATCATGCGCGACATCGACTCGCTCGACTCGCACACCGCCTTCCTGTTCGACAAGATCAACTTCCTGATGGACGCCACGGTCGGCTTCATCAACATCAACCAGAACAAGATCATCAAGATCTTCTCGGTGGCCTCGGTGGCGCTGCTGCCGCCCACGCTGATCGCCAGCATCTACGGCATGAACTTCGCGCACATGCCGGAGCTGTCGCAGCGCTGGGGCTACCCGTTCGCGCTCGGGCTGATGGTGGCATCGGTGGCGGCGCCGCTGATCTACTTCCGCCGCAAGGGCTGGATGCGCTGAGCGCCGTCAGGTTGCGGCGCGGCGCTTGAGCCAGCGCATCAGCGCGCCCAGCAGCGGCAGCTTCTCGTAGAGCTCCTCGGCCGCGTCCCAATAATCGCGGTGCAGGCAGACCCGGCCGGCGGCATCGAAGCGCACGTGGGTGGCGCCGCGGATGCACTGTTCGCGCTCGCCCATGCCGGGCGCGACGAACAGGAAATCCCACGTCAGACAGCATTGATCGCCCTGCCCGATCGCCTCGCGCACCACGAAGCGCGGTGTGCGCAGCGTGCGGAACATGTGCTCGAAGATCGGCCGGATCGCCGCGATGCCGCGCACCTCGTTGAAGGGATCCTTGAACGCGGCGTCGGCGCTGTAGATCTGGTCGAGCCGGTCCAGATCGGCCGGTGCCAGCGACTCGAAATAGCGCACCAGCCGGTCGACCCGGACATCGGCGTGGCGCGGCAGCGGCGGCGTCACAGGCCAGTGGCGCGGCGCACCGCGGCAAAGTACAGGCCCTGCGGCAGCCAGCCCAGCAGCTTGAGGATGCGCGTGAAGCGCTTGGGAAAGTGGATCTCGAACTCGCCGCGCGCCCAGCCCTTGAGCATCGCGTCGGCCGCCGCCAGCGGCGAGATCAGCGCGGGCATGCGGAACTCGTTGTGCGCCGTCAGCGGCGTCTCGACGAAACCCGGGTTGATCACCGACACCGCCACGCCCCGATCACGCAGGTCCATGTAGAGCGTCTCGGCCAGGTTGTGCAGCGCCGCCTTGGTCGGCCCGTAGGCCAGGCCCTGCGGCAGGCCGCGGTAACCCGCCACGCTCGAGATCAGGCTGATGTGGCCGCTGCGCTGGTTCAGCAGGATCGGCAGCACGACGTCGAGCAGGTGCAGCGCGCCGACGTAGTTGATCTGCACGTGGCGCAGCATCTCGTCGAGATCGAAGCTGGTGGCGCGCTGGGCGCGGTAGTGACCGGCGCAATAGACCACCAGATCGAGCCGACCCCAGCGCGCCATCAGCGCATCGGCCGCACCGGCCAGGCCGCCGGGATCGGTGACGTCGACCGGCAGCGCCAGGCTTTTCGGATAGCGGTCGGTGAACTGCTGCAGCGCCTGCACGTTGCGCGCCGACACCACCACGCGCGCACCGCGTTCGGCCAGCCGCTCGGCGGTCGAGCGGCCGATGCCGCTGGACGCGCCCACCAGCCAGACCACCTTGCCATGCCAGTCGGTGAGCTTGGGATTGAGGGACATCGGATCGGTTCAGGGTTTGTGGAACGACAGGGTGACGTCGCCGAGGTGGAAACCGAACTTGCTCATCGCCGCCCGGTTGAGCATCACCTGGCGGTCCATCAGGAACATCCAGTCGTCGAATTTCACATCGTAGGTGCTGTCGTCGACCTTCAGCCGCAGCGTGTACTGCCAGCGCAGCGCGTTGCCGGCGGCCTGGCCCTGTGCGGTGCCGATCACGTCGTCGGCCTGGCCGGTGTAGCGGCCGTCGGCGCCGCGCGTGAGGCGCCAGACGCGCCGCTCGGTCTGGCCGTCGCTGTAGAGAAAGTCTTCTTCGAGCACGCCCTGGTCGCCCTGCCACGTGCCTTTCATCTTGACCGTGAAGCGGCGCTTGACGGCGCCCGAGCGGTCGGTGAACAGGCCGTGCGCGGTCAGGTCGCCGTTGAAGTACTCGCGCAGGTCGAGCTTGGGGGTCTGATCGGCGTAGTCCTGCGGTTGCGGCGAGGCACAGCCGGCCAGCCACAGCGGCGTGCACAGCGCGAACAGCAGGCCCAGGCGTCGGATCGAGCGCAGCGGATTCATGGTCAGGTTTCCTTCGTTGACGAGCCGGCGGAAATGGCCGGCGCAGATCGCCACAACACCAGGCCGGCGAGCAGCTTGAGCACACAGGGCAGCACGGCGTAGGCCAGGCTCAGGGCCAGCAGGCCCTCGCCGTCGGTGCTGCCGGGGCGATAACCGGCCCATTCGAGCGCGGGCAGGACCAGGCCGGCCGACAGCGCCAGGTTCAACTTGGTCGCGCCGTTCCACCAGCCGAAATACGCGCCCTCGGCGATGCCGCCCGAGCCGCTGCGCCGCACCACGCCGGCCAGCAGCGCGCCGGGCACGGCCAGGTCTGCACCGAGCGCCAGCCCGCTGGCCAGGCAGACCAGCATGAAGCCGGCGACATCGCCCGCGCCCAGGCTCCAGGCGCCGGCAAACGTCAGCACCGCCAGCACCATGCCGGCGGCCCAGCTGCGGATCAGCCCCCAGGCCGAGATCACGCGCACCCAGACCGGCAGCGACAAGGCGCCGGCGGCGAAGTAGGCGGCCAGGAAAGCGCCCTCCCAGGCCGGCGCCTGCAGCCGGTCGCGCACGAAGAACAGCACCAGCGTGGCCGGCACCGCGCTGGCGACGCCGTTGAGCAGGTAGACGCCGATCAGGCGGCGAAAGGCGGGCTGCGACCATGGCGCCCAGATCGGCGCGTGCGGAGTCGGCGCCGTCTCGTGCCGTGGGACGCTGACGCGCTGCACGCGGCCCAGCATCGCCCACGCGATCAGCAGCAGCACCGCCAGCGTGGCGGCCGTCCAGCCCAGCCCGGCGAGCGACGGCAGCACGCTCGCCACTATCACGCCGGCCAGCGCCGCGCCTTCACGCCACGACACCCAGCGCGCCTGCACCGCGTCGCCGCCGCCCAGCCGCGCGCCCCAGGCCTGGTGCACGATGCTGGCGGTGCTGTAGGCGAGATAGGTCACCAGCAGCCCGACGCCGCACCACACCAGCAGCGCCGACTCGCCCCGCACCAGCGGAAAGAACAGCGCGACGAAACCCAGCGCCAGCACCCCGGCCGCGCCGCCGATCACCGCCCAGGCGGCGCGCGGCCCGGCCGCCAGCAGCCGATCGGCCCAGCGCCCGAGCAGCGGATCGACCCCCGCATCGAAGGCCCGCGCCGCCAGCAGCAGCAGGCCCAGCGCAGCGAGCGACACGCCGTAGCGATCGGCATAGTGCAGCGGCAGCAGCACATACAGCGGCAGCGCCACGAAGGCCAGCGGCAGGCCGAGCGCGCCGTAGCCGAGGCCGGCGCGCCACGGCACCGCCTGCTGCGCCGCGTTCACGCCGGCTGCCCGAGCAAGGCGGCGCGCTGGCTGGCCGAGCCGCTGCGCGGCGACAGCCAGATGCCGAAGAACAGCCGGGCGAATTCGCTGTCGGCGATCTCGCGGGTGGCGCGACCATTGAAATAGAAGCTCGCGCCCTGCCCAGGCCGGTGCCGGCCGGTGATGCGCTCGCCGGCCTGGACGTCGGGAAACGCCGCCCGCATCGCCGCCAGCCAGGCGGTGGCCTGCGCCTCGTTCACGGCATCGAGCTTGCGCATCTCGTCGATCGAACGCTCGGCGATGGCGCTGCCGGCCAGGCTGCGGGCGTACTGCAGCTCGAGCGCGAACTCGCGGCCGGCGTAGTCGTCCGATGCCACCCGTTCCCGCGACCAGAGCCGGGCGTCGTAAATGTGCAGGCCGAACCAGCGAAAACGCAGCTGGCCCTGCAACCGCGCGCCCGTCAGCGTGCTCGCCACCTCGGCCGGCGCTGCGGTGGCCGGGTCGACGGATTGGGCCCATGCCAGCGAAGGCGCGGCAGCCAACACGACACAAGCGGCACCCAGGTCAGCCAAGCACCGACGACGTGCGAGTGAGGCGGGTTTCATGTCAGTACCGCCGGGCCGCCCCAAGGGACTGACGCGCCCCCGAGGGGGGCAGCGAACGAAGTGAGCGTGAGGGCTGTTTCATTTCAGGGCCGGCGCAGCGTGAACTGCACGACGTCGGTGTTGCCGGTGTCGAACGCGGCCTCGCAATAGGCCAGGTAGAACTCCCAGGTGCGCATGAAGCGGGTGTCGAAGCCGAGCCCGATGACCTCGCGCTCCTGCGCCAGGAAGGCCGCGCGCCAGCGCCGCAGCGTCTCGGCGTAGTCGGGGCCGAAGGCGAGCTGGCGCTCGACCACCAGGCCGGCGCGCTCGGCGGCGCGCGTGAACTCGCTGATGCTGGGCAGCAGGCCGCCGGGGAAGATGTACTGCTGGATGAAGTCGGTCGAACGCACGTAGCGCTCGAACAGGTCGTCGCGGATCGTGATGCTCTGGATGCAGGCACGGCCGCCCGGCTTGAGGCAGCGCTTGACGGTCTCGAAATACGACGGCCAGTAGCTGCGGCCGACCGCCTCGAACATCTCGATCGAGATCACGGCATCGAACGGCGCGTCGGCGATGTCGCGGTAATCCTGCAGGCGCAGGTCGGCACGCTCGGCCAGGCCGGCGTCGGCCAGGCGCTGGCGGGCGTAGTCGAGCTGCTCGGTCGACAGCGTCACGCCGGTCAGGTGCGCGCCGCGTTCACGCGCCACCGACTCGGCCACCGCGCCCCAGCCGCAGCCGATCTCGAGCACGCGCTGGCCGGGCCTCACGCCGACCTCGTCGATGGCGCGGCGCACCTTGGCGCGCTGGGCCTGCGCGAGCGGCTGGTCGAGCCGGCCGTCGAACCAGGCGCTCGAGTAGTTCATCGTCTCGTCGAGCCAGCGGCGGTAGAAGGCGTTGCCGAGGTCGTAATGGGCGTGGATGTTGCGGCGACTGCCGGCGCGGCTGTTGCGGTTGAACAGGTGGCGCAGGCGGTAGAGCAGGCCACCCCAGCGCTTGCCGTAGATCACCGATTCGATGCGCTCGCGGTTGGCGATGAACAGGCGCAGCAGCGCGGCCAGGTCGGGCGTGCCCCAGTGGCCGGCGATGTAGCTCTCGGCAAAACCGATGTCGCCCGACTTGAGCGTGGCCGCGCAGACCGCCCAGTCGTCGATGCGGATGGCCGCACGCGGCGCCGCGCCGCTGCCCATGCGGGTGTGGCTGCCGTCGGGCAGTTGCAGCTCGAGCGTGCCGTGTTCGAGCCGGCCGAGCAGCTTGAAGACGGCACGCGCCGCGGCTGGCGCACGGCTGAGCACGGATTGAAGATCGGCCGGCGCGGCAACGCGGGCGCCGGGGCAGAACAGGGGCCGGTGGGTCGTGGCGGTGTCGGGCATGGCTCAGGGTCCGGGGCTGCGTGGGGAAATGGCGGGATGGCCGTGCGTGACGGAAAGCGGAACGGCGCCGCGCTCAGCGGCTGACCAGCGCGCTCGGCGGTGTCGGCTTGTGCAGGAAAGGCACGCGCTTGAGCCACAGCCGCAGCGCCTGCCAGTGGATGCGCGCCATCACGCCCAGCGTCAGCAGCGGCATCGCCGCCCAGGCGCGCCACAGCGCGGCCCGGGTCAGCGGCGTGAGCTGGCCGCTAACGCTGGTCTGCAGCAGCGGGCCGTCGGCGTCCTCGTGGTCGACGCGGGCGATCAGGCGTGGCGGCTGGCCGCCCTGTGCCGGCACCTGCATGAAGCGGAAGCGGTAGGCGCCCTGCACCGCGCAGAACGGCGAGACGTGGAACACCTTGTCGGCCAGCAGCTCGCGGCCGAATGCGAGGTGCTCGCCGTGCAGCAGATAGCAGTGGCGCTCGCCGAAGGTGTTGTTGACCTCGGCCAGCACCGCCTTCAGCCGGCCGTCGGCGGCGTGGCCGTACCAGAAGCTGACCGGCTTGAAGGCATACCCGAGCACGCGCGGATAGGTCTGCAGCCAGACCTCACCGTCGACGCCGTCGACGCCTTCCTGGCGCAGCAGGTCCTCGAACCAGGCCAGCGCGTCGGCGCCGCCCGCGCCGTGGTCGGCGTCGTGAAAGCTGACCACGCCGGCGCGGTTGCGCGGCAGTGCGGCCAGGGGCTGGCGGCGCAGGCTGCGCATCGGCAGCATCAGGAACCAGGTCGGGTAGGCAAAGGCGTGCAGCACCGGCCGCAGCCGCGTGTGGCGTACCGTGCCGCGACCGATCAGCGCGGCGGCGTTCACGGGGGCGCCTTCGTGCGGCGCACGCCGGTATTCGCCCTGGGGGCGGCCCGGCGGGCTCATGCGGCCAGCCTGTCGGTCGAGCCGGCCCAGCGCTCGCGCAGGCCGGCCACCACCGCGAGGCCGGATTTCAGGCCGTCCTCGTGGAAGCCGTAGCCGGTCCAGGCGCCGCAGAACCAGCTGTGCTGGCGGCCCTGCAGTTCGCCGACCCGGCGCTGCGCGGCGATCGCGCCGAGGTCGAACACCGGGTGCGCATAGTCGAAGCTCGCCAGCACCTGGTCGGCCCGTGGCTCGCGCACCGGGTTCAGCGACACCACCACCGGCTGCGCGAACGGCAGCGGCTGCAGGCGGTTGAGCAGGTAATGCAGGCACACGCCCGAGCTTTCGGTGTCGACGTCGGGTGCGTGTTCGTAGTTCCAGGCCGCCCAGGCCTTGCGGCGCTGCGGCAGCAGGCTGGCGTCGGTGTGCAGCACGGCGCGGTTGCGCTGGTAGCTGATCGCGCCCAGCACGGCGCGTTCGGCCTGGCTGGCCTCGGCGCCGAGGATGCGCAGGGTCTGGTCGCTGTGGCAGGCGAACACCACCTCGTCGAAATGCTCGGCACCCGTGGCGCTGAACACCTGCACGCCCGCGCCCAGGCCGGTGCGCCGCACGCCGATCACCGGCGTCGCCAGCCGCAGGTCGGCGATGCGCGGCAGCATGCGCTGCACGTAGTTGCGCGCGCCGCCGACCACCGTGTACCACTGCGGCCGATCGGTCACCTGCAGCAGGCCGTGGTTGTGGCAGAAGCGGATCAGCGTGGCGACCGGGAAGGCCAGCATCTGCTCGGTCGGGCACGACCAGATGCAGCCGATCATCGGCAGGAAGTACCAGCGCCGGAACGCCTGGCCGAAGCGGTGCTCGTCGAGGAAATCGCCGATGCCCTGCGCCAGCGCGGTATCGTCACCGGCCTCGGCCAGCGCGGTGCACAGGCGGTTGAAGCGCAGCACCTCGGCCAGCATGCCGAGAAAACGCGGGCGCAGCAGGTTGCGGCGCTGGGCGAACACGGTGTCGAGGCTGCAGCCGCTCCACTCCAGGCCACCGGATTCGGCCTGCACCGAAAACGACATCTCGGAGGCCGCCACCTCGACGTCGAGCGCGGCGAACAGCTTCAGCAACTCCGGGTAGGTGCGGCGGTTGAAGACCAGGAAACCGGTGTCGACCCCGTGCGTGACACGCTCGCCGTGCCCATCGGGCAGGCTGACGTCGACCGTGTGGGTGTGGCCGCCGACGTAGTCGTTGGCCTCGAACAGCGTGACCCGGCAGCCGGCGCCCGGCTCGCTCAGGTGCCAGGCGGTGGACAGGCCGGCAATGCCCGAACCGATGACAGCAATGCGTCGCATGGTTCAGGCCCCGCCAAGAAAAACCCGCTGCACCGGAGTGGCGGGTGCAGCGGGCGGCAGGAAGGCAACCGTGCAGCGTCCCGAAGCGAACGAGGGAGGGAGGGAGGAGGAGGAAATGCGCTTCGGGAGGGCGACCGTTCGAGCCGGTCGGCTGCACGATTGAAACTGGGGGCGGGACGAACCCTGATCACGCGCCGGGCGCTCCTCCGAGCCAGCACGCGTGCTGACTACGACAGTCGCACCGGTTGAAAGTTCCGCCGGTTCATGCCCATGTGCGGGCGGGTTTGTGAAAATTTGCATCGCTCAACGGGCATTCAAGAAGGTTTCGATGTCCAGCCTGAGACGACGATCGTCCGGGCCGACGGCACTGGCGTAACTGCGCACCGACCGGCCGTCGCGGCCGACCAGGTACTTGTGGAAATTCCAGCCCGGCGCCTGGCCGCTCAGCCGCTTCAGGTCGGCATACAGCGGCTGCGCCTGCGGGCCCCGCACGGCGCCCTTGACGAACATCGGGAAGCGCACGGCGAACTGGTTCTCGCAGAACTCGGCGATCTGCCGGTTGTCGCCCGACTCCTGGCCGGCGAAGTCGTTGGACGGAAAACCCATCACCACCAGGCCGCGCTCGCGGTACTGTTCATGCAGCTTCTGCAGCCCCTCGTATTGCGAGGTGTAGCCGCAGGCGCTGGCGGTGTTCACGATCAACAGCACCTTGCCGCTGTACTGGCAGAGTGCTTGCGCCTGCTCGTCCTGAAGCCGGGGGATCGATCGGTCAAGCAGCGCCGGACAGGCCGTCGACGCACCCGACGCCTGGCCCGATGCCAGCACCAGCGGCCAGGCCGCAAGGCCCAGAAGGGCTCGACGACGGAAGGGGTTGTCCATGCTTTGTCCTGGTCAATAACTGAACTCGTGGCTATATTAGAAGCTTGAATCCAATTATTCAACCAGTTGTCCAAGACATATCCATGCCGAGTCGAGGCTTGATCATCACCCCCACCCTCTCGCCGATGCGCGTTGGCGCAGCTGGCCGGGCCTGCGCATGAGCATCGAATCACCCACCGAAGCGCCGGCCTCGCCGCTGTCGCTGACGATCGCCGCGGTCGAGCGCGACACCCGCATCGGCAAGGACACCCTGCGGGTGTGGGAGCGCCGCTACGGCTTCCCGCAGCCCAGCCGCGACGCCAACGGCGAGCGCCTGTATCCGCCCGATCAGGTCGAGCGGCTGCGCCACGTCAAGCGCATGCTCGACGCCGGCCATCGCCCGGGCCGCATCGTCAACCTGAGCCTCGACGAGCTGCAGCGGCTGGGCGATGGCAGCCCCGTCGGCGGCAGCCCGGCCGCCCGCGCCAGCACCGACGCGCACGACGACACCGAGGTCCAGCGCCTGTTGCGCCTGCTGCGCGCGCACGACCTCGGCGCACTGCGTCGGGCCCTGAGCCAGGCGCTTCTGCGGGTCGGGCTGGAGCGGTTCGTCATCGATCTGGCGATGCCGCTGGTGGCCGAGGTCGGCCAGGCCTGGGCGCGCGGGCAGCTGGAGGTGTTCGAGGAGCACCTGTGCAGCGAAACCCTCGAGACCGTGCTGCGCACCGCCATGTCGGCGTCACCCGAAGCCAGCGCGGCGTCGCGGCCGCGGGTGGTGCTGACGACGTTTCCGTTCGAGGCCCACGGCCTGGGCCTGCTGATGGCCGACGCGCTGTTCCTGGTGCACGGCTGCACCACCATGAACCTGGGCCGGCAGACGCCGCTGCATGACCTGATGCTGGCCAGCCAGGCCCACGCGACCGACATCGTCGCACTCAGCTTCAGCGCCGCCAGCAACCCGAACCAGGCTGCCGACAGCCTGGCGGAACTGCGCTCGCGGCTGCCCGCAGAAGTCGAGATCTGGGCCGGCAGCCCGCTGGCGGCGCTGCACCGGCGGGCGGTCGACGGCGTGCTGCTGATCTCGAGCCTGGACGCGATCGGCCCCGAGATCGAACGCTGGAAGGCCGCCCGGCGCTGATCCGTGGCGCTGCCACGCATCCGGTCCGCGGTGTTTGCCGCGGATCAACATTCAGAGTTTTCAAATGGATGCGTCAAGGTCGGTGAACCGCCGCAGCGGGGTCGACACCTAAGCTCCCGTTCATCCCAAGCCCCGCTTGCATCGATGAACACCACCTCCACTCCGACCCCCGCCCGACGCTACGGCAGCGTGGCGATCGCCCTGCACTGGCTGCTGGGGCTGGCGATCATCGGCTCGTTCGCGGTCGGGGTCTACATGACCGACCTGCCGTTCTCGCCGCAGCGGCTCAAGCTCTACAACTGGCACAAGTGGGCCGGCGTCGTGATCCTGGCGCTGTCGGCGCTGCGCCTGCTGTGGCGCCTGACGCACCGCCCGCCGGCCCTGCCGGCCGAGGTCGAGGCCGCCATGCCGCGCTGGCAGCGCATCGCCCATCACGGCACGCACCACCTGATGTACCTGCTGTTCTTCGCCATCCCGCTGACGGGCTGGGCCTACAGCTCGGCGGCCGGCTTCCCGATCGTCTGGTTCGGCGTGCTGCCGCTGCCCGACTTCATCGGCGTCGACAAGGAACTGGCCGAGCTGATCAAGCCGCTGCACAAGCTGGCCGCCTTCGGGCTGGGCGCGCTGGTGCTGATGCACATCGGCGCCGCACTCAAGCACCAGTGGATCGACCGCGACCGCCTGCTCGGCCGCATGGGCATCGGCCCGGCCTGAGCCACACGCACGACGCACCCTTTTCACCGAGACCCGAACCATGAACACCTCACTGACCTTCACCGCCGCCGTGGCCGCGTTCACCTTCCTGGCCAGCGGCGCCGCCTGCGCGCAGCAGAAAGTCGATGCCGCCAAGAGCGAGATCGGCTTCGTCAGCAAGCAGATGGGCGTGCCGGTCGAAGGCAAGTTCCGCAAGTTCGACGCCCAGCTGGCGTTCGATCCGAAGAAGCCCGAAGGCGGCAAGGTGAGCTTCAGCATCGACCTCGGCAGCGCCACCCTGGGCGTGCCCGAATCCGATGCCGAGCTGCCCAAGGCCACCTGGTTCAACGTGCCGAAGTTCCCGCAGGCGACCTTTCAGTCGAGCGCGATCAAGGCCTTGGGCGGCGGCAAATATGAAGTGGCCGGCAAGCTGAGCATCAAGGGCGCCGTCAAGGACGTGACCGTGCCGGTGGCGCTGGCCCAGGCCGGCGGCGCGACCACCGCGACCGGCAGCTTCGCGATCAAGCGCCTCGACTTCAAGATCGGCGACGGCGACTGGGCCGACACCTCGATGGTCGCCAACGACGTCCAGGTGAAGTTCAAGCTGCAGATCAGCGGCATGGCCGCACTCTGAGCCGCACCCCCCGAATCCACCCCTTTTCACCCCCACGACCCCCAAGGAGTCTCCATGAAGAAGTCCCTGCTTGCCCTGGCCGCCGTGTCGGCATTCGTCACCGGTACCGCCCAGGCGGCGACCTACGCGATCGAGCCGACCCACACGTTCGTGACCTTCGAGATCGGCCACTTCGGCACCAGCACGAACCGTGGCCGCTTCGACAAGAAGGAAGGCACGGTCCAGTTCGACCGCGCAGCCAAGACCGGCAAGGTCGACATCACGATCGACGTCGCGTCGATCAACACCGGCACCGGCCCGTTCAACAGCCACATCAAGAGCGCCGAGATCCTCGACGCCGAGAAGTTTCCGACGGCACGTTTCGTGGGTGACAAGTTCGTCTTCACCGGCGACAAGGTCAGCGAAGTCAGCGGCATGTTCACGCTGATGGGCAAGACCCTGCCGCTGACGCTCAAGGCCACGCAGTTCAACTGCTACGACAGCCCGATGCTCAAGCGCGAGGTGTGCGGTGGTGACTTCGAGGCGACCCTCAAGCGCAGCGCCTGGGGCGTGAAGTACGGCCTGGACTGGGGTTTCCAGGATGACATCCGCCTGGTAATCCAGACCGAAGCGGTCAAGCAGTAATCGCCAGACTGGCAAGCGCCCGAGCGGCGCTTGCGAATTGCCACGCCGCTCAGCTGCCCGCTGGGCGGCGTGCTGCCATCTGGGCCCGCATGGGCATCAGCGAGTGGATCGAGAAACCCGCGCGGCGCCCCGGGGCGACCAGCAGCAGCAGCGGCATCAGGCACAGCGCCAGCGCACCGGCCACCAGCGCCGCGGCGATGACACCCGGCGCCATCAGGAGGACAACCAGCAACCGGGTCAGCCCGGCAACGGTGGCGGAGAGGGTACTGCTGGACAGATCGGGGCTCATGTCAGCTCCTGGATGAGTTATTTGCACGATACCGTATCGTGCAAATAGCCGCCAATCTGTGACGAATTGCTGACAAGAAATCCCGACTCCGTGAGCGGACGCATCGACGACAGGCCGGACACCTGCTATCAGGTCGATTCACCGAGCAAGGCACGCCCCGAACGTGTCACAGGCGTGAATACCCGCCCCGGAGAGCCGGAATCACCTCATCCGATGCAGCTCGGAGCAGCCCCGACAACGGGCTCGAAACAGCCATCCCGGCTGCCGTGAGCGCAGACAGTTGCTCACGAAAATGAACCAGGACTGAACATCGGAAGCACGGCGCGCGGCCTGTGCCTCGCACGGCATCAGCGCTTGCGGTCCATGCGTTGCGCCAGCGCCATGCTGCGCTGATCGAAACCGATGCGCCCGAAGTCGAACGACTCGTGTTTCTGACCCTTGTCGGTCGAACGCTCCGGCACGGGCGGGCGACGCGGAGCTTGATGGTCGTTGCGCAGCAGGTATTTCATGGGTCGGGGGACTGGATGTTTTTCGGTTGAAACCTGCGCACGTTGCCGTGCGCGTGAGTCCACAACGAGGCATGTCGGCACTCGGATGACACGCGGAAGCGCAAAAACACGTCACGACGTGTCGATCGATGCGGGTAAACCAGAACAAAAAATGGATCGTTTAGCTGTTTACTAAAAACAAGCCTCATCCTTACACTGGCCTTTCGATTCACAACCCCTGCGGACCGATCCATGACCCCCGCCGCCGATCCCGCCGCATCCACCTCGTCCGGCTGCGAGATCGCCGGTTCGGGGCAGCCCATGACCGCGCAGGCGTCGCCATGCGCGTGACGATCCGCGAAGTCGCGCTGGCCGCCGGCGTGTCGATCGGCACCGTCTCGCGGGCGCTGAAGAACCAGCGCGGCCTGTCCGACGAAACCCGCCGCCACGTGCGTGCGGTGGCCCGCCAGCTCGGCTACGACAGCGACCGGCTGCGCTCGGGCAAGGCGCAGCGGCTGGTGTTCCTGGTGCACCGCCATCACAGCAGCTTCGCGCTCAACCCGTTCTTCTCGCTGGTGATGCACGGCGTCGAAGAAGCCTGCCGCGAGTTCGGCATCGCGCCCACGCTGCTGGCCGCCGGGCCGGCCGATCCGGTGCGCGACCTGCTGCGCCTGCACGAACCCGACGCGCTGCTCGCCGCCGGCTATTTCGAGGCCGAGCTGCTGACGCTGCTCAAGGGGCTCGAGCTGCCGATGGCGCTGGTCGACTTCTGGATGCCCGGCTGCGCCTCGGTCAACCCCGACAACCGGATGGGCGGCTACCTCGCCACCCGCCACCTGCTCGACCTCGGCCGGCGCCGCATCGCCTACCTGGCCGGCTCGCTGGCGCACTTCAGCAGCCGCGAGCGCGAGCTGGGCTATCGCCGCGCGCTGTTCGAGGCCGGCGTGCTGGCCGACCCCGACCTCGAAGTGATCGCGCCGCCCGGCCTCGATGTCGCCAGCGGCGCCGAGGCCGCCATGCGCGTGCTGCTGCGCCTGCACCCGCGGCCCGACGCCCTGTTCGCCTACAACGACACCGCCGCGCTGGCCGCGCTCGAGGTCTGCCAGGAAGCCGGCCTGCGCGTGCCGCAGGACATCGCCATCGTCGGCTTCGACGACATCCCCGCCGCCGGCTACGCCCCGACGCCGCTGACCACGTTGCGGGTCGACAAGGCGGCGCTCGGGCGCACCGGCGTCGAGCTGATCATGCGCGGCGCCGAGATGCCGCAGGAGACCACCCTGCCGGTCACGCTGATCGTGCGCGCCAGCAGCCGGATCGACAGCAGCAGCGCCGTCGAGGCCGCGACCGCCGCCATCGACTGACGGCACCGCCGTGGCGCAGATGCAGGCACCCGAGCGGGCACCGATGGGCCGGAAGACCCGGGACTGACCACAGGAACAGGACACCGCCATGACCGACACCTCCGCACACCCCGACTTCCGTTCACCCGACTTCCTGCTCGGCCACATCCGCCACACGCTGGCGTTCTACGACGCCCGCTGCGTCGACCCGAGCGGCGGTTTCTTCCACTTCTACAAGGACGACGGCACGGTCTACGACCACCGCACCCGCCACCTCGTCAGCAGCACGCGCTTCGTCTTCAACCACGCGATGGCGTGGCGGCGCTTCGGCGCGGCCGTGTACCCGGACTATCAGCAGCGCGTGCGCCACGGCCTGGCCTTTCTGCAGCAGGCGCACGCCCAACCACAAGGTGGCTACGCCTGGCAGATCGACTGGGACGGCCGCCGCGCCACCGTGCAGGACGGCACCCACCACTGCTACGGCCTGGCCTTCGTGCTGCTGGCCCACGCCCACGCCGTGATGGCCGGCGTGGACGAGGCACGCGCCGGGCTCGAAGCCACCTTCGAGCTGATGGAGCAGCGCTTCTGGGAGCCCGCCCACGGCCTCTACGCCGACGAGGCCACGCCCCAGCAGTGGCAAGACGGGCAGGTCGGCCCCTACCGCGGCCAGAACGCCAACATGCACGGCTGCGAAGCCATGATCGCCGCCTACGACGCGACCCGCGACGCCAAGTACCTGCAGCGCGCGCTGACGCTGGCCGAGTCGATCACGCAGCGTCAGGCCGCCTTGGCCGACGGCCTGGTGTGGGAGCACTACCGCGCCGACTGGTCGGTCGACTGGGACTACAACCGCGACGACAAGAGCAACATCTTCCGGCCCTGGGGCTATCAGGTCGGCCACCTGACCGAGTGGGCCAAGCTGCTGATGCAGCTGGAGCGCCACCTGCCGGTCAACCACCGCCCGGCCTGGCTGCTGTCCACCGCGCAGCGTTTCTTCGACACCGCCATGCGCCACGGCTGGGACGCGCAAAACGGCGGCCTGGTCTACGGCTTTGCCCCAGGGGGCGAGGTCTGCGATGCCGACAAGTATTTCTGGGTCCAGGCCGAGAGCTTCGGCGCCGCCGCGCTGCTGGCGGTGCGCACCGGCGACGAGGCCTACTGGGACTGGTACGACCGCATCTGGGCCTACAGCTGGGCCCACATGATCGACCACCGGCACGGCGCCTGGTACCGCATCCGCACGCCCGACAACCGCGCCTGTTCCGACGAGAAGAGCCCCGCCGGCAAGACCGATTACCACACCATGGGCGCCTGCTACGACGTGCTGCGCGGCCTGGGCGTGCCGTGACGACACCGCGCCGCCCCGGCGCCCGACCATGACCCTGCGCCACCTCGAGGTGGCTGCTTCTGCCCTTCAAGGAGCCCCGCCATGAGCCCCCTCACCAGCGATCAGATGAAGACGCTGCAGCACGACCTGGCGCGCATCGCCGACCAGGAGAGCCGCTTGCACCTGCCGCACTTCAACCAGGCCATCGCCTGGGACATCGGCCTGGCGCTCAAGCGCCTGGCCGAAGCCCGCGGCCACGCCGTCACGATCGAGATCCGGCTGGCGCACGAGCTGGTGTTCTTCCACGCCATGCCCGGCACCACGCCGGCCAACGCCGACTGGGCCCGGCGCAAGCGCAACACCGTCGAGCTGCTGCATCGCAGCTCGTACGCGGTGGGCCGCTCGCTGGCGCTCGAAGGCAGCTCGCTCGAAACCATGATGGGCCTGCCCGCCCGCGACTACGCCAGCCACGGCGGCAGTTTCCCGGTCCGGCTGGCGGGCGGCGCCTGCGTCGGCACGGTCACGGTCTCGGGCCTGCCGCAGCGTGAAGACCACGCGCTGGTGGTCGAGGTGCTGGCGCTGCAGTGCGACCTCGAGCCGACCGCGATCGCGCTCGATTGAAGACCTCGATGGCGACGCCACCACGTGGGCCCGCCTTGCGCGGTGGCGTGCTGGCGCTGCTGGCTTCGGCGCTGTTCGGTATCAGCACGCCGCTGGTGCAGCACTTCGGCGCCGGCCTGGGCGCCTTCAGCACCGCGGCGTTGCTGTATGCGGGCGCCGCAGTCCTGGGTGCGGCGCTGAGGCAGCCGGTCGAGGCCGAAGCCCGCCTCCGACGCAGCGACGCCCGCCGCCTGCTGGCGATGGCCGGCTTCGGGGCGGTGATCGGGCCGGTCGCGCTGGCCTGGGGCCTGCAGCGCACCAGCGGCACCAGCGCGTCGTTGATGCTGACGCTCGAAGCGCTGTTCACCGCGCTGCTGGCCTGGCGCCTCTATCACGAGACCCTGGACCGGCGGGTCCGGGCGGCGATGGCGCTGCTGCTGGCCGGTGGCATGGTGCTGGTGCTCGATCAGGGGCGCACGGGTGGCACCCAGCTTCTCGGCCTGCTGGCCGTGCTGGTGGCCACGGCGGCCTGGGGCATCGACAACACCTTGTCGCGCGCATTGGCCGAGCGTGACCCGGCGCAGGTCGTGATGGCCAAGGCGGCGCTCGGTGCCACGGCGACCACGTTGCTGGCGATCGCATCGGGTGAGCCCCTGCCCGGCGTCGTGGCGGCACTGGCACTGCTCGCCGTGGGCGCCACCGGCTACGGCCTGAGCCTGCGTTTCTACCTGCTGGCACAACGCGCCTTCGGCGCTGCGCGCACCGGCTCGGTCTTCGCCTTCGCGCCCTTCATCGGTGCCGTGCTGGCGGTGGTGCTCGGTGACCGATCGGCGAGTTGGGTGATGGCGCTGGGCAGCGTGCTGATGCTGGCGGGCGTGCTGCTGCACCTGGCCGAATCACACGGCCACGAACACCCGCACGAGGCGCTCGACCATGAACACGCCCACCGGCACGACGACGGCCACCACGAACACCGTCACGATCCGATGCCGGCCGGCGAACACAGCCACGCCCATCACCATGAGCCGATGCGGCACGGCCATCCCCATGTACCCGACGCGCACCACCGGCATCGTCACTGACGACGGCGCGGCGCCCACCTTCAGCGCAGCGCCGGCGCCAGCAGGGTCACCGCCAGCCCGGCGGCTGCGCAGCCACCCAGCAGCGGCATCACGCCGATCTTGAATCGAAACAGCGCCAGCGCCGCCGCCACCGCGATCACGGCCGAGACCGCATCGAAGCGTCCGCCGAAACCCTGCGGCCACAGCACGTGGTACGCGAAGAACAGCGCCAGGTTCAGGATCACGCCGACCACCGCCGCGGTGATCGCGCTCAGCGGCGCGGTGAACCCGAGCTTGCCGTGGGTGGCCTCGACCAGCGGGCCACCTGCCAGGATGAACACGAACGACGGCAGGAAGGTGAAGAACGTCACCACCGTGGCCGCCACCGCTGCGCCCATGAACAGCGCATCGGCGCCGAAGACCTGCGTCAGCCAGCCGCCGACGAAGCCGACGAAGGCCACCACCATGATCAGCGGGCCGGGCGTGGTTTCACCGAGCGCCAGGCCGTCGATCATCTGCGCGCCGCTGAGCCATTGATGGGTCTCGACCGCGCCTTGATAGACATACGGCAGCACCGCGTAGGCGCCGCCGAAGGTCAGCAGCGCGGCCTTGGTGAAGAACCAGCCCATCGTGGCGAGCGTGCCGTGCAGGCCTTGGGTGGCGACCAGCACGGTCATCACCAGCGCCCACAGCCCGAGCCCGACGGCCAGCACCTTGGCCAAGTGACTGCGCGAGAAGCGCGCATGGTCAGGCGTGGGCGTGTGATCGTCGATCAGCGCCGGGCCGTAACCCTGTTTGGCCGCGCCGTGCCCGCCGCCGAGCGCGAACACCGTCGGCGCATGTTTGGCACCGAAGTGGCCGATCAACGCAGCCGCCGCGACGATGGCCGGGAACGGCGTGTCGAACGCGAAGATCGCCACGAAGGCGGCCGCGGCGATGCCCCACATCCAGCGATTCTTCAGCGCCCGCGTGCCGATGCGGTGCGCCGCGTGCAGCACCAGCGCCGTCACGGCCGGCTTGATGCCGTAGAAGATGCCTGCCACCAGCGGCAGGTCGCCGAAGCGCATGTAGATCCACGACAGCGCGATCAGGATGAACAGCGACGGCAGCACGAACAGCGCGCCGGCCACGATGCCGCCCCACGTGCGGTGCATCAGCCAGCCGATGTAGGTGGCGAGCTGCTGCGCCTCGGGGCCGGGCAGCAGCATGCAGTAGTTGAGCGCGTGCAGGAACCGCCGCTCGCTGATCCAGCGCCGGCGCTCGACCAGCTCGGTGTGCATGATGGCGATCTGCCCGGCCGGCCCGCCGAAGCTGATGAAACCGAGCTTGAGCCAGAAGCGCAGCGCCTCGGCAAAGCTGACCGATGCGGGCGCGGTGTCCGCGTCCGGACGGGATGGCGAAGGTGGATTCAAGTTCAGGCTCCTGGCGCCGCAGGCGGGGCCGCGTGCAGCGCATCGAAAACGGCCTCGGCGGCGACCCGGCCGCAAGGCATCTCGTCAGTATGCAGGCCACGCAGACCAGCCCTCGGCCGCCGGGATGCCGTGGTGGCGCACCTCGATCGCAAGGGCTGGAACGAGGATCTGGCGTCAGTTCCGGACACGACGGTCACAGAGATCCCGCTCCAAAGGCGTGCGGTCCCGACAGGCGAGGGCCGCATGAGCCTTGGCCTTGGGGGCGAGTTCTTTTGTCTGCGCCGCCGCTTCAAGCAACTGCAGTCCACGAGCGAGATCTCTGTCAACGCCAATCCCGAACGCATACATGGATCCCAGATCCAGCTGCGCCTTCGGGTGCCCGGACTTGACCGCACGTTGATACCACTGCGCCGCCATGCTGAAATCCTTGGCAACGCCATCACCCTGCGCATACAGGCTGCCCAGGTTGTACTGCGCGGAGGCGAATCCGGCGTCTGCGGATTTGGTGTACCACTTGATCGCCGCGTTCACGTCCTTGGGCAAATCCGGGCGTCCATCGGCATACAGGCGACCGGCGTTGAAGGCCGCGTCATGATCACCGGCCTGAGCCGCCTGCTCGAACAGCGCCGCGGCCCGCCGACTGTCCCTCGGGACACCACGACCCTCTTCGTAGAGATTGCCGAGATTGAACGCCGCCGCTGATTGCCCTTGTTCCGCGGCCTTCTGCAGCCAGTGCGCAGCGGCCACGGGGTCAGGGAAACCCCCTTTGCCTTCCAGGTAGAGCGCGCCGAGGTTGTTCTGCGCCGCCGAGTTGCCCTGCCAAGCGGCGACGAGATAGAAGAAACGGGCGTATTGATGCGCACCCAGCGACAGGGATATCTCGCCGAACTGCCGCGCACCGATGGCTGCGAGCACGAGCAGGGCCAGCGGCAATATCAGCCGCGGGCTGACTCGGCGATGTGCAAGTGCGCGGAGTTTTTCGATGCCGGGGATTTCTGTCGCCATGGATCGCTTTCAGACGCCCAATGACGAGCGAGCGCAACATTCTGTTGGACGAGTCGTCCATATCAATCGACAGGGGCGAACCTCAGTTGTGGCTGTCCGTCAACTTCGATCTGCCCGAAGAACATTTCGTAGGGGCGTACCCAAAGGCCGGTCTCGTTGTACAGCGGGCGATACACCACCATGGGCTCAAGCGTTTCACTGTGGCGGGCAACGCCGACAACCTCGTACTCGCCGCCTTTGTAATGACGATAGCGGCCGAGACGTGCTTCAGGGAGATCAGGCAGATTGCTCATGGGTGCAAATAAATAAAATAGTTTTAGTACTACCGTGCTCAAACTACTGCGGATTATCGTAAGAAGCAACCGCCGGATCACCTTTCATTCCCAAGCGGCGCTTCGCCGTTTCCTTGGCACCGATGGCTGCCATATGCGTACCTGCCAACGCCAAACCCATTTTCGGCATGTTGCCGTAGATGCACTCGTATTGATCAGCTTGCACCACGTAGGTTTCATGCCAGATACCGACGCTGCCGTCTGCGGCGACCGCCCGATTGAACCGCTTCCAGGGTTCCAAATGATTGAGCGACGGGTCGCGCGCAAAGCGTTCGAGTTGCTCGAAAGATCGCCAGTACTGAACGAGTGCGGCACCGCGCCAGTAGGCATAACTCTGGGCGTGCAGTAACCCGAGTTCCTTGTGCGCCATCAGGTGCTTCACCATGGGTCCCATGGCCTGCGCAACCGGGAGCCATTTGTGTACGGCCAGCAAACGGTTGATCCGCATGCCGATGATGAAGACCACAAACGGGCCTTCGATCTGCGCCGTATACCTGCCTCGGAAAATTTCACTCATGGCAGAACTCGCGTAGCTTTTATGTCCACTCGAAGTGGGTTAGCGAAGTAATCGGCCCACGCCCGCAAATCGTTCCGAAAGTCCGTCGCTCGCACCCGCCCTACATAAATCAAATACTTAGCGCGACATACTTGAGAGACGTCACCGTCAGTCGATGTCCGGTACCGCTGGCCATTTTGACCTGTGAAGCTTGACCCAGTTCTTCAACTTCCGGCGCGCTGAGTCTCCGGCTGTATCAATCTTGAGTAGGTCACAAATCGCCTTCCAAGTGGTCATGCCCCTGCGGTCTTTCAATTCAGGAACGGAAGCAGCCCACTCAGCCGCGCTTGGCGACGGCGCCTTCTTTGGCTCCCTTGCAGATACTGCGTTAGCTTCGCCAAGCAGTCTGTCAATTTCATCTGGTTCTGTTGCTCTCGCTGCCGAAAGCTCCTGCCCCTGTAAGACGCGGCGCAAGGCAGCATTGAACGACAAATTCTCGAAAGGTCGGGGTTTGGCGAGCCGTTCCACGAGTGCGGCCAAGTCATCGTCAACTTCAAACTTTTGCATTTGAGCCTCCAGATCAAAGTGATTCACTAGTGTCCCACCATGAAACACTAGTGTCAACTATGGCATCACTAGTATTGTTAGGCGAGCGCACCGCGAGAGGTCCCTGTGACAGGAACGCTCCCCACTCACTGAATGCCCGATCACCGCCCCGCACTCGACGCCGCGCCTCACCACCCCGCCTTTGCGACAGCGCGTGTCCTCGAAACTCACCGCGACCACCCCTGGGTTACAGCCCGATTACTACGCACAATCGCCCCTCACGCCCGCACAAGAGCACCATGGCCAAAACCCCACGCCCGCACATCACCCCCATTGCCGGGCCGATCCTGGGGGAGTTCCTGATCGGCATCAGCGTGGCGATGGCCGGGCTGTGGATGGCGTCGGAGATCTCCGACGCCGCGGCCGGCGCCTTCGGCATGGCCAACCAGGTGATGGAGACGCTGTTCGTGATCTTCCGGGTGCTGGCGATCGGCGTGGGGGTGACGATCACGCAGGCGATCGGCGGCCATCAGCCCGAAGCGGCGCGCCGCACCGCGCTGGTCGGCCTGGGCGCCAGCACCTGGGCCGGCGCCGCCGCGGCGCTGTGGGTGCTGCTGGGCAGCAACTGGACGCTCGACGTGCTCAACGCCCCCGACGCGGTGATGGCGCTGGCCGAGCCCTATCTGCCGCTGCTCGCGCTGGCGCTGCTGCTGGAGGCCTACAACCTGACGATGGCCAGCATCCTGCGCGCCCACCTGCGGGCGCGCGACGCGCTGGTCGTGATGGTGCTGATGCACACCAGCCACGTGGTGCTGGCCTTCCCGCTGATGCTGGGTGTCGGCGGCTGGGACGGCCTGGGCCTGCCCGGCTACGCGCTGGCCCTGACGATCAGCCGCGCGCTCGGCGTGGTGCTGCACCTGCGGCTGTGGCGCATCAACATGAAGCTGGTGCCGCACCGGCGCGACTGGTGGGTCTGCCCGGTGCGTGCGCTGGCGCCGGTGCTGCGCATCGGCATCCCCGGCGCGTCGCTCGAACTGGGTTACCGCATCGCTTTCATGATGTCGCTGTCGGCCGCCGCCAAGCTGGGCGTGGCCGCGCTCGCCACCCAGGCCTACACGCTGCAGACGCTGCGCTACGTGCTGCTGATCAGCCTGGCGATCGGCTGGGCCTGCGAGATCATGGTCGGCCACCTGATCGGCGCGGGCGAGTTCCGCACCGCCCACCAGCTGGTGCGCAAGGGCCTGCGCAACGGCCTGCTGGCATCGGGCGCGCTGGCGCTGATCGCCGCCGCGGCCGCGCCCTGGCTGATGCGCGGTTTCACGCGCGACCCGGCCATCATCGAGATGGCGCAGACGCTGCTGTGGATCTCGTTCGCGCTCGAGACCGGCCGGGTCGCCAACCTGGTGGTGCTGGGCGCTTTACGCTCCACCGGCGACGTGATCTACCCGGTGGCGGCGAGCATCACCTCGCTGATCCTGGTGCTGGGCGTGGGCTCGGTATTGCTGGGCCGCGAGTTCGGCCTGGTCGGCATCTGGATCGCCTACGCCGCCGACGAGTGGATCCGCAGCGCCCTGATGTACTGGCGCTGGGAGACCCACGGCTGGGTGGCCCACGCCCGCGCCATCCACCAGCGCATCCGCTCGCCGGGTGTCGAGAGCCGGTTCTGATGCGCCCCGGAGCGTGCCGATGACAAGCCGCACCGACGTGCTGATCAGCGAGGTCGGCCCGCGCGACGGCCTGCAGAGCGTTGCGGCCGTGATGCCGACCGCCGCCAAGCGGGCCTGGATCGACGCCCTGCACGCCGCCGGCCTGCGCGAGATCGAGGTCGGCTCCTTCGTGCCGGCCCGCCTGCTGCCGCAGATGGCCGACGTGGCCGAGGTGGTGCGCCATGCCCTCGGCCTGCCCGGCTGGACCGTGATGGCGCTGGTGCCCAACACCCGCGGCGCCGAGGCCGCGCTGGCCGCGGGCGTGCACAAGCTGACGCTGCCGGTGTCGGCCAGCCAGGCGCACTCGCTCGCCAACGTGCGCAAGACCCGCGAGCAGATGGTCGACGAGGTGCGCGCCGTGGTACGCCTGCGCGACCAGAGCGCGCCGGGCGTGAAGGTCGAGGCCGCGATCTCGACCGCCTTCGGCTGCACGCTGCAGGGCGCGGTGGCCGAGGACGAGGTGATCCGGCTGGCCGAGCAGCTCACCCAGGCAGGCGCCGACGAAACCGGCCTGTCCGACACCACCGGCATGGCCAACCCGGCGCAGGTGCGGCGGCTGTTCACGCGGCTGCGCGCGGCGATCGGTGCGCACGCCGGCGCCGCGCACCTGCACAACACCCGCGGTCTCGGCCTGGCCAACTGCCTGGCCGCGTACGACGTGGGCGTGCGCACCTTCGACGCCTCGCTCGGCGGCCTGGGCGGCTGCCCCTATGCGCCGGGCGCGTCGGGCAACGTCGTCACCGAGGACCTGGTGTTCATGTTCGAGGCCATGGGCGTGCGCACCGGCATCGACCTCGCGCGCCTGATGGCCGCACGCGATGCGCTGCGGGCCGGCCTGCCGGGCGAGGCGATCTACGGCATGACACCCGAGGCGGGTCTGCCGAAGGGTTTCGTGCCGGCCTCGGCGCTCGGCCGCTGAGCGATCACTCGCCGGTCATTCGCAGAGCGCGCGCCAGTCCTCCGGCACCGCCACCGCCTCGATCGCGTGCGGGTCGCCGCCATCGCCCTTGCGGCGGGCGAACACGCGCACCTCGGTCACTTCCACCAGCACCAGGTCGGCGCGGCGGATCACGTGTTTCATCACGAAGCTCTTGCGCCGCCACTCCGACACGCCGCTCTCGATCTGCAGCACGTCGCCGTAGGAGGCCGGGCGCACGAACTTGGCCTGGGTGTCGGCCAGCGGCGTGCCGATGATGCCGCGCTCGCGTTCGCTGACCTTCCAGTCGGGCAGGCCGCACTGCACGAAGAAGTGCCGGCTGGCCGCGTCGACCCAGCGGAAGAAGTTCGGGAACCAGACGATCTGAGCCGGGTCGCAGTCGCCGAACTCGACCCGCAGGGTGTAGGTGTGGGTATTCATGGCGCGCACGTTAGCAGCGGCGCGGCCGGCGCGGGGTTCAGTCGAGCGACAGGCGCTCGTCGCTCGCCAGGCCGAAGACCGCGCGCACCGCGGCGCGGTACTGGTCGAGTCCGACGGCGTTGGTGTTGTGGTGCGAGCCGCCTTCGACCAGCTCGAAGCGCTTGGGCTCGCGCGCCTTGTCGTAGAGCGCGCGGCCGAGTTCGGGCGGGATCAGCCGGTCGGCACTGCCGTGCACCACCAGCAGCGGCGAGCCGATCGCGGCGACCCGCTCGCCAGCCTCGAAACGCTGCGTGATCAGCGGCGACACCGGCAGCCAGCCCCAGCGCGAGGCCGCCACCACGTCGGCGATCGACGGGAAACTGCCTTCGAGGATGACGCCCGATTCATCGCTCACCTGGCCCGCCAGATTGACCGCGATGGCCGCGCCCAGCGAGTGGCCGAAGACGAAACGCGCGCGCTGCGGATGCTGCTGCGCCAGCCAGTCCCAGGCGGCGCGGGCGTCTTCGTAGGCCATCGCCTCCGACGGCAGGGTGTCGGTGCTCTCGCCGAAGCCGCGGTAGTCGACCCCCAGCACCGCAAAGCCCAGGCTGTGCAGGCGGCGCATGCGGGTGGCGCTGCTGCGCACGTTCCAGCGCGCGCCGTGCAGGTAGAGCAGCACGGGCGCGTCGGCCCTGGGCTGCGCCAGCCACAGGCCGTGCAGGCGCACCGGCTGGCCGGTCTCGGCGCTCTTGAAATCGATCCACACCGAGTCCATGCCCTCGGCCGCCCAGGCGCTGCCGCGCCAGGTGTTCTTGGACGGCTGGAAGATCCAGGCGCGCTGTTTCTCGTCGAGCGTGCCGCAGCCGAGCAGCGTGCCGGCCACGATCAGCGACAGCAGGAGCCCGATCGAAACGCGTCGAAAAGAGGGGGTGCGGTGCATGGGAGGCGATGTTCCCAGACTTGTACGACCCCTGCAGGCCACCGGGAAACCGCCGGCCAGGGCCGATCAGATCAGGGCGCGCGGATCGTCGTCGCGGCACTCCCAGAACACCCGCGCCTGGCACTGAGCGCAGACGTTGCGGTCGAGCCGGCGGTAGATGTCGGCCAGCGCGCTGCGCTTGTCGGGGTAGACGTGGTCCTCGCCCAGGCGCTGCAGGAAACCGCTGCTGCGCCACATCGCCAGCACCTGCGGGCGCGGGCGGTGGAAGTAGAGATCGCCGCCCAGCGCGCGGCGCTCGCGCAGCTCGGTCTCCCAGACCTCGACGCCGGCCAGGTCGATGAAGTTCATGCTCTTGGCCATCACCAGCAGGTGGCGCGGTGCGTCGGGCGCGGCGCGCAGCGCGTGCAGCTGATCGGCCACATGGGCGGCGGCGCCGAAGTAGATCGCGCCCTCCATGCGCAGCAGGTGCAGTTGCGGGCAGGCGGGCAGCGGCTCGGGCGTATCGGCGCGCACCACGAAACGGCGGTCGGCACGCCAGCGGTCGAAACCCATCAGCCGCATCGCCGGGCGCGAGGTGCGGTACAGGTAGATCACCAGCGACAGCCCGGTGCCGAGCAGGATCGCGCTTTCGAGCCGCAGCGTCAGCGTCGCCAGCAGCGTGGCCGCGGCGACCGCGAACTCGCTGCGGTCGAGCCGCCACAGGTAGCGCCAGGCCGACAGGTCGAGCAGCGACGCCGCCACCAGCAACAGCAGCCCGGCGATCGCCGCACGCGGGATCTGCGCCAGCGGCTCGGCCAGCAGCGCCACCAGCAGCAGCAGCCACAGCGCCGCGGCCACCGCTGCCAGCGGCGTGCGCGCGCCGGCCTGCAGATTGGGCAGCGAGCGGTTCAGCGAGCCGCACGACAGGTAACACGAGAAGAAACCGCCGATCAGGTTGGACAGGCCCTGGCCGACGAACTCGCGGTTGACGTCGAGCCGCTGGCCCGAGCGGGCCGCCAGCACCTTGGCGATCGACAGCGACTGGCCGAGCGCGATCACCGACAGCGCCAGCGCCTTCTCGAACAGCGTGCCGAGCGTGGCGGTGTCGAACGACGGCGGATGCCAGGACGGCAGGGGGCTGGGCAGCGCGCCGGTCAGCACCAGCGTGGCGCCGGTTTCATGGCGCAGCAGCCAGCCCAGCGCGGTGGCCAGCAGCAGGCCGATCAGCATGTGCGGCGAGCGTGGCCATCTGCGCCGCACCAGCACTGCGATCAGCAAGGCCGAGGTGGCGGCGGCGAGCGCGGCGAGGTTGGTGTGCGGCAGGCCCTGCAGCGTCTGCCAAAGCGTGGCGGCGGCGCTCTGGCCGCCGGGCACGCCGGCATCGAGCCCGTCGCGCAGCGCGTGCACCGCGATCAGCAGCGCCGCGCCGCTGGTGAAACCCTGCAGCGCGGCGGGCGAGATGAAGTTGGCCAGCAGCCCGAGCCGCAGCGCGCCCACCGCCAGCTGCATCAGCCCGACCAGCACCGTGACCGCCAGCGCCAGCTCGATGTAGGGCGCGCTGCCGGTGGCCGCCAGCGGCGCCAGCATCGCCATCAGCGCCAGCGAATTGGCGTTGGTCGGCCCCGACACCACGTGCCGGCTCGAACCGGCCAGCGCCGCGACGATGCCCGGCAGCACCGCGCTGTACAGGCCGTACTGCGGCGGCAGCCCCGCCAGCGTGGCAAACGCGATGCCCTGCGGCAGCACCAGCAGCGCCCCCAGCAGGCCGGCCTGCAGGTCGGCCCGCAGCGTCTGCGGCGTGACGATGTCGACCCAATCCCCCAACCAGCGGCTCAACAGCACATGACGCTCACTCCTCGAATGGCAAACCGACGTAATTTTCCGCCAGCGAGGCCATCGCGGCCGGCGAGTTGACGAGGTAGTCGAGCTCGGCCATCTGCAGCTTGAAGCCGACGTCGCCGGTGTCGCCCGCGCCGGCCGGGAACTTGTGCAGCAGGCTGGTCATGGTCCAGCTGAAGCGCTCGGCCTTCCAGATCCGGCGCAGCGCCTTGCGCGAGTAGTCGTCGATGCCGGCTGCCGTCTTGTCGGCGTAGAACTCGATGAAGGCGCGGCTGAGATACCGCACGTCGGCCGCCGCCAGGTTCAGGCCCTTGGCGCCGGTGGGCGGCACGATGTGGGCGGCATCGCCGGCCAGGAACATGCGGCCGAAACGCATCGGCTCGGCCACGAAGCTGCGCAGCGGCGCGATGCTCTTCTCGATCGACGGGCCGGTCGGGATCGTGGCGGCGGCCTCGGGGTCGAGGCGGCTCTTGAGCTCGTCCCAGAAGCGCGCGTCGCTCCAGTCCTCGATCTTGTCCTGCAGCGAGCACTGCACGTAGTGGCGCACCCGTGTCTTGCTGCGCATGCTGCACAGCGCGAAGCCGCGCTCGTGGTTCGAGTAGATCAGCTCGTCGGCCGCCGGCGCCACGTCGGCCAGGATGCCGAGCCAGCCGAACGGGTAGACGCGCTCGAAGTTCCGGATCGCCCCGGCCGGCACGCTGGCGCGGCAGACGCCGTGGAAGCCGTCGCAGCCGGCGATGAAGTCGCACAGCACCTCGTGGCGCACGCCGTCCTTCAGGTAGGTGACACGCGGGTTGCTGCCGTCGAAGTCGTGCACCTCGACGTGTTCGGCCTCGTAGACGATCGGCGCGCCGTTGGCGGTGCGTTCGTCCATCAGGTCGCGCGTGACCTCGGTCTGGCCGTAGACCATCACCGCCTTGCCGCCGGTCGGGCCACTCAGGTCGATGCGGTGGCGCTGACCGGCAAAGGCCAGCTCGATGCCGTGGTGCACCAGGCCCTCGCGGTGCATGCGCGCGCCGACACCGGCCTCGTCGAGCAGGTCGACGCAGACCTGCTCCAGCACGCCGGCGCGGATGCGGCCGAGCACGTAGTCGCCGCTGCGCTGCTCGATCACGATGTTGGCGATGCCGGCCTTGTGCAGCAGCTGGCCGAGCAGAAGGCCCGAGGGGCCGGCGCCGATGATGGCGACCTGGGTGCGTTGGGTGCTCATGTATTGTCTCCTGTGAGCGGGGTTCGAGGTTCGGGGGTGGGGGTGAAATTCGGTGGGGTGAACCGGCCGGCACGAAGCGGCGCGGCCTACAGGTGCTCGCGCAGATGCGCCTGCACCTCCAGCAGCATCGGCAGGCAGCGCTCGAGCAGTTCCTCGCTGCGCATGCGCCCGGCGTGGGCGCTGATGTTGAGCGCGGCCAGCACGTCGCCGCGGTAGTTGCGCAGCGGCACCGAGAGCGTGCGCAGGCCGGGTTCGAGCTCCTGGTCGACCAGCGCGTAACCGCGCACCCGCACGCGCTCGATCTCGAGCCGCAGGCGTTCGGGCTGCGTGATGGTCTGCGGCGTCAGCGGCAGCATCACCTGGCGCGCCAGGAAGTCGGTCAGCGCGTCGTTGGGCAGCGCGGCCAGCAGCACCCGGCCGTTGGCGGTGCACCAGGCCGGCACGCGGGTGCCCGGCTGCAAGGTGGCCGACACCACCCGCCCGGCGGTGGCCGCAGCCAGGGCGATGACGTCGTCGTGATCGAGCACGCCGGCCGAGCTGGCTTCCTGCAGCGTCAGCGCCAGCCGCGTGAGCTGCGGCTGCAGCAGCCGCGGCAGCCGCGCCGAGTGCATGTAGCTCTGGCCGAAACGCAGCACCTTGGGCGTCAGCGCGAACAGCCGGCCGTCCTGGCGCGCGTAGCCGAGCGCGGTGAGCGTGAGCAGGTGGCGGCGCGCGGCGGCGCGGGTCAGGCCGGCGCGCTGCGCCACCTCGCTGATCGACAGCCGCGGGCGGTCCTGGTCGAAGGCCTCGATCACCAGCAGGCCGCTCTGCAGCGCCGCAACGAAGTCGCGCGGCGACGCGGCGAGCAGCGCGTCGTCGTCGGCGGACAGGGTTGCGGCGGGGGCGGACATGGCAGCGCGGGCGGGGGTTATCAAGCGTCAAGTCAAGCGTAGCGAGCCACCTCCGGCACAGTGACCGACTGTGCGCACAGCGCACGACATTTGCAAGCACCCACTCGCAAACCCCAATCGGCGCCAGCGCACGGCGCCGGCCCGACCGCGCTCGGCCGCCTTCAGGCGGCGGGGCCGCCGGCCGGTTCAGCCGGTTCAACACCATCGGCAGCCTCTGCCGCCTCGGCCCGGCCGACCAGGAAATCGACCAGCCGCGCCGCCGCCGGCGTCAGCGCGCCGCGCTCGCGGAAACACACCGCGAAGCGCCGCTGCGCCCAGCCGTCGAGCAGCGGGATGGCGACGATCTCGCCGGACGCCGCCCACGACCGGCTGACCTGCATCGGGATCACGCTGAGCCCCAGGTTGGCGCGCACCACCCGCAGCGCGGCGTCGAAGTTGGACACCACCACGCGGTTGACCAGCGTGCGCCCGGCCCGCGCGGCGGCGCGGTGCAGCATCGAATACACCGCCGTCGTCGGCGGCAGGCCGACGTGTTCGTGCGCCAGCGTCTGCTCGAAGCGCAGCGAGCGGCGCGACGCCAGCTCGTGCTCGGGGTGCACCGCCAGCACCAGCTGGTCGCGGCGGTAGCCGACGTGCGACAGGCCGGCCAGGTCGACGCTGTCCCAGCACACGCCGATCGAGGCGCGGCCGTCGCGCACCAGCCGCACCACGTCGGTCGACAGGCGCTCCTCGATGTCGATCCGGATGCCGCGGTTGTCGGGGTCGCGCATGAACAGCGCGACGTCGTCGAGCAGCGACTCGGCGATCGCCGACACGCTGGCCACCAGCCGCACGTGGCCGCGCAGGCCGCCGGCGTAGGCCGCCACGTCGGTCTCGATGCGCTCGAGCGTGTCGAGCAACGTGCGCGCGTGTTCGAGCAGCGCCAGCCCGGCCGGCGTGGGCAGCACGCCGCGCCGCCCGCGCACCAGCAGCGGCGTGCCGAGCGTGGCCTCGAGCTGGGCGATGCGCTTGCTGATCGCCGAGGGTTCGATGTGTTCCTGCTGCGCCGCCAGCTTGATGTTCTGGCAGTCGCACACCGCCACCAGCAGGCGCAGCGATTTGAGGTCGAGGTCGCGCATGGCGCGATTGTGCGCGGCCAGGGATTCCGGATCGGCATCTCCCTGCTGCCAAGAGACCACTTCAGCGCCGGATCCGGCAACCCTAAAGTCACGTCAGAGGTCAGCACCCGCATGGCCCGCCGCACCGGAGACCCGCGATGCCCCACCCTTCTCCCCGCCCCGTCGTGATCCGTGAAGTCGGCCTGCGCGACGGCCTGCAGAGCATCGCCACGATCGTGCCGACCGAACACAAGCGCGCCTGGCTCGCCGCCGCACACGCCGCCGGCCAGCGCGAGATCGAGGTCGGCTCCTTCGTGCCGGCGCGGCTGCTGCCGCAACTGGCCGACACCGCCGAGCTGCTGGCCTACGCCCGAACCCTGCCCGGCCTGAAGGCCAGCGTGCTGGTGCCCAACCTGAAGGGCGCCGAGCGCGCGCTCGACGGCGACGCGCACCTGATGATCCTGCCGCTGTCGGCCAGCCACGCGCACAGCCTGGCCAACCTGCGCAAGACGCCCGACGAGGTGGTGGCAGAGCTCGGCCGCATCCGTGCGGCACGTGATGCATCGGGCCGCAAGACGCTGATCGAGGGCGGCGTCGGCACCGCCTTCGGCTGCACCATCCAGGGCGAGGTGCCGGTGAGCGAGGTGCTGCGCCTGCTGCAGGCCCTGCTCGACGCCGGCGCCGACCGCGTCAGCCTGGCCGACACGGTGGGTTACGCCGACCCGGGCGCGGTCGCCCGGCTGTTCGAGCAGGCGCTGAAGATCGCCGGCGAGCGATTCTGCTGCGGCCACTTCCACGACACCCGCGGCCTGGCGCTGGCCAACGTCGCAGCCGCGCTGGACCTCGGCGTGGCGCGATTCGACGCCAGCCTGGCCGGCATCGGCGGCTGCCCGCACGCGCCCGGCGCCAGCGGCAACGCCACCACCGAAGACCTTGCGTTCATGCTCGAGGCGATGGGCCATCACACCGGCCTCGACCTCGACGCACTCCTGCGCCTGCGCGCGCAGGTGGTCGGCTGGATCCCGGGCGAGCCCACCCACGGCGCGCTGTGGCGCGCCGGCCTGCCCGGGACTTTCAGACCGGCACGCGCCAGCGCGCGCTGACCGTCCGCCGAACACCGCGCGCCGCCTGCCGACGCACTGCCTCCATCTTCCGCACGAAAGCGCCCACGCCATGAACACCGCCCCGTCCTCTCCCCGCCGCCTGCCGCTCGAAGGCGTGCGCGTCATCGAGTTCACCCACATGGTGATGGGCCCGACCTGCGGCATGGTCCTGGCCGACCTGGGCGCCGAGGTCATCAAGATCGAGCCGCCCGGCGGCGACAAGACGCGCAGCCTGCCGGGCCTGGGCATCGGCTTCTTCCGCAGCTTCAACCGCAACAAGAAGAGCGTGGTGCTCGACATCCAGACCCCCGAGGGCCTGGCCACCGCGAAGGAGCTGATCGCGCAGAGCGACGTGATGCTGGAGAACTTCCGCCCCGGCCTGATGGCCAGGCTGGGGCTGGACCACGCCACGCTGTCGGCGCAATGCCCGCGGCTGATCTACGTCTCGCACAAGGGTTTCCTGCCCGGCCCCTACGAACACCGCACCGCGCTCGACGAGGTGGTGCAGATGATGGGCGGCCTGAGCTACATGACCGGCCCGGAAGGCCGGCCGCTGCGCGCGGGCACCAGCGTCAACGACATCATGGGCGGCATGTTCGGCGCCATCGGCGTGCTGGCCGCGCTGCGCGAGCGTGACCACCCGACCCACGGCACCGGCCGCGGCCAGGAGATCCAGAGCGCGCTGTTCGAGAACTGCGCCTTCCTGTCGGCGCAGCACGTGCAGCAGTTCCTGATGACCGGCGAGCCCGCCCCGCCGATGCCCAGCCGCGTGTCGGCCTGGAGCGTCTACGACGTCTTCACGCTGGCCGAGGGCGAGCAGCTGTTCGTCGCCGCGACCAGCGACAAGCAGTTCCAGACCCTGTGCCAGGTGCTCGATCGCCCCGACCTCGCCGCCGACCCGGCGCTGGCCAGCAACGCCCAGCGCGTGGCCGTGCGCCCTGAGCTGCTCAAGCGCCTGGGCGAGACGATGGCGCTGCAGCGCAAGGCCGCGCTCTCGGCCCGGCTCGAAGCCGCCGGCCTGCCGTATGCGCCGATCACCCGGCCCGACGAGCTGGTCAACGATCCGCACCTGCTCGCCAGCGGCGGCCTGGCGCCGATGACCACCGACGACGGCGACACCACCCAGGTCGTGCTGCTGCCGCTGCTGATGGACGGCCACCGCCCCGGCGTACGCAGCGCGCTGCCGCGGGTGGGCGAACACACCGACGAGGTGCTGGCCCGCCTACACGCCAGCCGCACGGCGGCATGACCTCCCCCGCTTCATCCCCCGGCCCCAGACCAGAAACCAGGAGACAACCCCGATGAACACGATCCCCCTGCGCCGCCGCCCGCTGCTGGCGCTGCCCGCCCTTTCGGCGATTTCGACCCTCGCCGCCGCACTCGCCCTCACCGTCGGCGCCAGCGTCGCCCAGGCCCAGTCGACCGCGCCGCTGCGCATCATCCTGCCGGTCGGCCCGGGCTCGGGGGTCGACGTGATCGCCCGCTCGGCGCAGCTGGCGCTGTCGAAGGCGCTCGGCGGCCAGCCGGTGGTGATCGAGAACCTGCCCGGCGCTGGCGGCATCACCGGCACGCAGGCGATCGTCAAGGCCGCGCCGGACGGCAACACGATCGGCATCGTCTCGAACAACCACGCCGTCAACCCGAGCGTGTTCAAGAAGATGCCCTACGACGGCATCGCCGACCTGACACCGATCTCGGTCGTCGGCGGCTCGCACTTCGTGCTGGTGGTCAATCCGGCCAAGGTGCCGGCCAAGAACGCCAAGGAGCTGCAGGCCTTCCTGAAGGCCAAGCCGGACGGCTACAACTACGGCTCGTCGGGCAACGGCACCATCATCCACCTGGCCGGCGAGATGTTCGTCGACGCCGCCGGCGTGCAGATCCGCCACATCCCGTACAAGGGCATGGGGCCGATGATCTCCGACGTGATCGGCGGCCAGGTCGAGCTGGGCGTGGCCGCGGTGCAGGCGGTGCAGAGCCACCTCAAGAGCGGCACGCTGCGCGCCATCGGCGTGATGGGCAAGCAGCGCGCGGCCTCGCTGCCCGACCTGCCGACGATCGCCGAACAGGGCTTCCCCGACGTCGACGTGGCCGGCTGGTTTGCCTTCGTCGCACCCAAGGGCCTGCCGCCCGTGCAGGTCAAGCGCCTGCACGAGGCCGTGGTGGCCGCGTTCAACGACCCCGAGGTCAAGGCGGCGATGCTCAAGCAGGACAACTTCATCAACCCGAGCACGCCCGAAGCCGCGCTGCAGTTCTTCAAGACCGAGCAGGACCGCTACGCCCGCCTGGTCAAGAAGGCCGGCATCACGCTGGAGTGAGCGCGCCATGAGCCTCTACCGTCTCAGCGGCCAGGCGCCGCAGGTGCCGGCCTCGGCTTACGTGGCCGCCGAAGCCACGCTGATCGGCCGGGTCGTTCTCGGCGAACAGGCCAGCGTGTGGTCCGGCGCGGTGCTGCGTGGCGACAACGAGCCGATCCGCATCGGCGCGGCCAGCAACATCCAGGAAGGCGCCGTGCTGCACGCCGACCCGGGCTTTGCGCTCGACATCGGCGCCAACGTGACGGTCGGCCACCAGGCCATGCTGCACGGCTGCACGATCGGCGAGGGCTCGCTGATCGGCATCCAGGCCGTCGTGCTCAACGGTGCGGTGATCGGCCCGCACAGCCTCGTCGGCGCCGGTGCCATCGTGACCGAGCGCAAGCGCTTTCCGGCCCGCTCGCTGATCATCGGCGCACCCGCCAAGGTGATGCGGGAGCTGACCGACGAAGAGGTCGCGAACCTGATCGAGAGCGCCGCCAGCTACGCCCGGCGCGCCAAGCTGTTCCAGCACGAACTCGAGCGCATCGGCTGACGCGCCGGGCGACTCCCTGACCATCCTTTCCGCACGGAGAAAATCCATGGCTGACCTGTTTGAAAACCCGATGGGCCTGATGGGGTTCGAGTTCGTCGAATTCGCATCGCCCACACCCGACGTCCTGGAGCCGCTGTTCGAGCAGCTCGGCTTCACCCTGGTGGCCAGGCACCGCAGCAAGGACGTGCTGCTGTACCGCCAGGGCGACATCAACTTCATCGTCAACCGCGACCCGAAAAGCCCGGCGGCCTACTTCGCCGCCGAACACGGGCCGTGTGCCTGCGGCATGGCGTTCCGGGTGCGCGACTCGCACCACGCCTACCAGCGCGCGCTCGAACTCGGCGCCCAGCCGATCGAGATGCCCACCGGCCCGATGGAGTTGCGCCTGCCCGCGATCAAGGGCATCGGCGGCGCACCGCTCTACCTGATCGACCGGTTCAAGGATGGGGAGTCGGTCTACGACATCGACTTCGCCTTCATCGAAGGCGTCGACCGCCACCCGGTCGGCCACGGCCTCAAGCTGATCGACCACCTGACGCACAACGTCTACCGTGGCCGCATGGCGTTCTGGGGCGCGTTCTACGAGAAGCTCTTCAACTTCAAAGAGATCCGCTACTTCGACATCCAGGGCGAATACACCGGCCTGACCAGCCGTGCGATGACCGCGCCCGACGGCAAGATCCGCATCCCGCTCAACGAGGAGTCGAGCAAGGGCAGCGGCCAGATCGAGGAGTTCCTGATGAAGTTCAACGGCGAGGGCATCCAGCACGTCGCGCTGATCTGCGACGACCTGCTGGCCACCGTCGACCGGTTGGCGCTGGCCGGCGTGCCGCTGATGACGGCGCCGAGCGCGAGCTACTACGAGATGCTCGACGCTCGCCTGCCCGGCCACGGCCAGCCGGTGAGCGAACTGCAGACGCGCGGCATCCTGCTCGACGGCTCGACCGAAGGCGGCAAGCCGCGCCTCTTGCTGCAGATCTTCTCCGGCACGCTGCTCGGCCCGGTGTTCTTCGAGTTCATCCAGCGCAAGGGCGACGAAGGCTTCGGCGAGGGCAATTTCAAGGCGCTGTTCGAGTCGCTGGAGCGCGACCAGATCCGCCGCGGCGTGCTCGCCACCGAGTGACGGGAGCTGCCATGAAAATCGATCGCATCCACCACGTTGCCTACCGCTGCCGCGACGCCAAGGAAACCGTGCTCTGGTATCAGAAGATGCTGAAGATGGACTTCGTGCTGGCCATCGCCGAGGACCTGGTGCCGTCGACCAAGGAACCCGACCCGTACATGCACATCTTTCTCGATGCCGGCGGCGGCAACGTGCTGGCCTTCTTCGAGCTGCCGACCCAGCCGCCGATGGGCCGGGACCCGAACACGCCGGCCTGGGTGCAGCACATCGCCTTCAGGGTGGCCGACCGCGCCACGCTGCTCGAATTCAAGGCCCACCTGGAGGCCAACGGCGTCGAGGTGCTGGGCGTGACCGACCACGGCGCCTTCCACTCGATCTACTTCTTCGATCCGAACGGCCATCGTGTCGAACTGGCCTGCCCGGACCCCGACGAGACCGCGATGATCGCCAGGCTCGATGCGGTCAAGTGGGACATGCTGGAGGATTGGAGCAAGACCAAACGCGCGCCAAGACACGCCGATTTCCTGCACGCGCGGGAGTTCAAGTCGTGAGCGCGCTCTACGGGGTCGATGAAACCCACGACCCGGCGCTGCGCAGCTGGGTCGAATCGGCCAACGATCCGGCCTGCGAGTTCCCGATCCAGAACCTGCCGTTCGGGCGCTTCCGCGAGGCCGCTGACCTCGACTGGCGCATCGGCGTGGCGATCGGCGACCAGGTGCTCGAACTGCGCCGCATCGGCCTGATCAACCACGCCGAGATGAACCGCCTGATGCGCCTCAAGCCCGAGACCCGGCTCGAGCTGCGCCGCGCCCTGTCGGCCGGTCTGCGCGCCGGCAGCGGGCAGCAGGCGCGCTGGCGCGACGCGCTGCTGCCGATGGCGCGGGTGCAGCTCGGCCTGCCGTGCCAGATCGGCGACTACACCGACTTCTACGTCGGCATCCACCACGCCACCACCGTCGGCAAGCTGTTCCGGCCCGACCAGCCGCTGCTGCCGAACTACAAGTGGGTGCCGATCGGCTACCACGGCCGCGCCTCGACCATCGGCGTCAGCGGCCAGGATTTCGTGCGGCCGATGGGCCAGGTCATGGCGGCGGGCGCCGAGGCGCCGCAGCTGATGCCCAGCCAGCGGCTGGACTTCGAGCTCGAGCTCGGCATCTTCATCGGCCGGCCCAATGCGCAAGGCCAGGCGATCCCGATCGAGCAGGCCGAGGAACACGTGTTCGGCCTGGCGCTGTTCAACGACTGGAGCGCACGCGACCTGCAGGCCTGGGAGTACCAGCCGCTGGGCCCCTTCCTGTCGAAGAACTTCGCCAGCACGGTGTCGCCGTGGATGGTCACGATGGAGGCGCTGGCGCCGTTCCGCCGCGCCTTCGAGCGCCCGGCCGGCGATCCGCCGCCGCTGCCGTATCTGGACTCGGCCGCGCAGCGTGCGCAGGGCGCCATCGACGTCGACCTCGAGGTGCGCCTGCAGACCGCCGCGATGCGCGCAGCGGGTCAACCGGCGGTGTGCATCAGCCGCTCCAACTACGCCGACGCGGCCTACTGGACGGTGGCTCAGCTGGTGAGCCACCACAGCGTCAACGGCTGCAGCCTGAGCAACGGCGACCTGCTGGGCACCGGCACGCTGTCGGGCCCGCGCCCCGATCAGGCCGGCTCGCTGCTGGAACTGAGCGCCGGCGGACGCACGCCGATCACCTTGCCCAACGGCGAACAGCGGCGCTTCCTGGAAGACGGCGACAGCGTCGAGCTGCACGGGCGCTGCGAACGCGCCGGCTACCGGGCGATCGGCTTCGGCGCCTGCCGCGCGACAGTGCTGCCGGCGGCGAGCACCGTCGCGAACGAGACGGACTGAACGACAGCGGTCAGGCGCGCTGGTCAGCCGCCGCGATCACCGCACCGCCCAGGCAGACCTCGCCCTCGTAGAGCACCACGCTCTGGCCGGGCGTGACGGCCCATTGCGGCGCGGGGAAGGACATCGACAGCGTTCGTGCGGCCGCATCGAGCGCGTCGACGGCGCAGGCCGAATCGGCCTGGCGGTAGCGCGTCTTGGCCGCGAGGCCGCCCTGGCCGGGCTGCGGCACGGTGCCGATCCAGCTGGCGTCGTCGGCGCTCAGGCGCTGCGACTGCAGCCACGGGTGGTCGTGGCCCTGCACGGCGTAGAGCGTGTTGCTGGCCAGGTCCTTGCGCGCCACGAACCACGGCTCGTGCTCGCCACCGCCGCGCGGCGCGCCCTTCTCTTTGAGGCCGCCGATGCCGATGCCCTTGCGCTGGCCGAGCGTGTAGAAGCTCAGGCCGACGTGCTCGCCGATGCGCCGGCCGCGGTCGTCCTTGATCGGGCCGGGCTCGTGGCTCAGGTAGCGGTTCAGGAACTCGCGGAACGGCCGCTCGCCGATGAAGCAGATGCCGGTCGAGTCCTTCTTCTTCGCGTTGGGCAGGCCGATCTCGAGCGCGATGCGGCGCACCTCGGTCTTGGGCAGTTCGCCGACCGGGAACAGCGTGCTGGCCAGCTGTGCCTGGTTGAGACGGTGCAGGAAGTAGCTCTGGTCCTTCAGCGGGTCGAGCCCCTTGAGCAGTTCATGCAGCCCGGTGGCCGGGTTGTGGCGCACGCGGGCGTAATGGCCGGTGGCGATCCGGTCGGCGCCCAGGCGCATGGCGTGGTCGAGGAAGGCCTTGAACTTGATCTCGGCGTTGCACAGCACGTCGGGGTTGGGCGTGCGGCCGGCCGAATACTCGCGCAGGAACTCGGCGAAGACGCGGTCCTTGTATTCGGCCGCGAAGTTGACGTGTTCGATCTCGATGCCCAGCACGTCGGCCACCGAGGCGGCGTCGAGGAAGTCCTGGCGCGACGAGCAGAACTCGCTGTCGTCGTCGTCCTCCCAGTTCTTCATGAAGATGGCGACCACTTCATGGCCCTGCTGCTTGAGCAGCCAGGCGCTCACGGCCGAATCCACGCCGCCGCTGAGGCCGACGACGATGCGCTGTTTGGGAGGCAGTTGGGTGTTCACCCCCGGATTATCCCGGGGGCGCGCAATGACCCGTCAGATCAGAGCGACTTGTGCGTGCCGTCGCACAAGGGCGCCTTTGCGCTGTGCTTGCAGCCGCAGAAATACACCGTGCCGGCCTCGGCGGCCTTGTATTCCATCGGCGAGAACGCGCTGCCCTTGTGCGAGCCGTCGCAGAACGGCTGGTTCCTGCTCTGCCCGCAGGCGCACCACCAGTAGCTCTTGCCGGCCTCGACGGCCACGGGGAATGGGGCTTTCTGGGCAATGTGGGGCTGGCTCATGGCGGTCTGGTCCGGTGAGGTTGGAACCCCAGCATACGCGCCCGCGGCGACATCGGGGCAGCCTCGCGTCGGGCGGTCGCGGCCCTGTCGATGGCCACGCCCATGCGGGCCTGATACGCTTTTGCCCATGATGTGGACCCACTCTGACGATTCCCGCACGAGCGACCCCGATGCGCCGGTCGTGATCCGCTTCCCGGCCCTCGGCGATGCCGTCCTGCTGACCCCCTTGCTGGCCGCGCTGGCCCGGCGCTACGGCCGGCCGGTGCACCTGCTGACGTCCGGCGCCTGGACGCCCATCGTGCTGGGCCACGACCCGGCGGTGGGCGAGATCCGCAGCGTGAGCAGCCGGCGTGCGCCGTACTGGCTGACGCCGAGCCAGTGGACGGCGGTGCGCTGGCTGCGGGCCCACCGCGGCCCGATCTACCTGTGCGAGCGCGACGAACACGCCGCCCGCCTGCTGGCGCGCGCCGGCCTGCCGGCCGGGCGCATCGTGCGGGCCTGGGATCACCACCCGGCACAGCCGATCCACTGGGCCGACTGGTGGCTGCAGGTGGCCCGCCTCGACGCCCCGGATTGCCCGGGGCCGCACGACGACCGGCCTGACATCGCGCCGCTGCCCCGGCTGCATGCGCCGGCCGAATGGACCGTGCAGACCCGCGAGTGGCTGGCGCAGCGCGGCCTGGCCGGCCGCGCGCTGGTGCTGATCCAGCCGGGCAACAAGAAGACCCACAAACGCGGCCGCATCGCCACCGCGGCGCACGACAAGCACTGGCCGAGCGGTCACTGGGCCGAGGTGATCCGCGGCGTGCTGGCCGGCCTGCCGGGCGCAGCGGTGCTGGTCTGCGGCAGCCCGCGCGAGGCCGGGCTGGTGCAGGAGATCGTCGATGCCACGGGCGCGGGCGCCGATCAGGTGCTCAACATCGCCCGCGAGGCGCCGCTGCCGCGCCTGGTCGGGCTGGCGGCGCTGGCGCACAGCATGATCTCGGTCGACACCGGGCCGGCCCATGTAGCCGGCGCGATGGACTGCCCGCTGGTGGTGCTGTACGGCCGCTTCGGCTGGCTGCGCTGGGTGCCGCGCACGGCCGGTGCCAGCGTCGTGCCGCTGGGCCCGCGCGAGCCGGACGAACGCGCCCGCCTGCTCGACCTCACGCCCGCCGCCGTGCTCGCGGCCTGGCACACGCTGCGGCCGCGCGCAACGGCGGCGCCGGTGCGGTCCGGGCACCCGCTGCCGCAGGCGGCGGACGCTGCTGCGCTCAGAACGCCCGCTTGATCTCGGGCGCGTGCAGCGTGGCGTCGGCCGTCACCACGTCGAGCGGGTGATGCCGGCCCGCGAGGTGATCCTCGATGCAGCGCAGGACCAGCGCGCTGCGGTGGCGCGCGCGGCTGGCGCGCAGTTCGTCCAGATCCATCCAGACGGTGCGCACGATGCCGCTGTCGAGCGCGCGCCCGGGCACGGGCTCACCGACCGAGCCGGCGTAGGCCAGGCGCAGGTAGGTGACGTCCTCGTCGGTGGCCGGCCGCTGGAAACGTGACAGGTAGACGCCCAGGAAATGCCGTGGCCTGAAGTGCCGGGCGGTCTCTTCGAGGGTCTCGCGCACCACCGCCTCGAGCGGCGATTCACCGCAATCCATGTGGCCGGCAGGATTGTTCAGGCGCAGGCCCTCGACCGTCTCTTCTTCGACCAGCAGGAAGCGGCCATCCGCCTCGACCACGGCCGCGACCGTCACATTGGGTTTCCATCGGTGTTCAGCCATGTCGCAATCGTACCGGCACGTCACATGCAGATCAGGCTGTCTCCGGGATGACACGGGGGGCCGTTCGTTCACCAAAAGTGTGTAAGCTGCCGCACCCACAACAGGAGGGGCGAGATGCTGGTTGGAGTGCCGCTGGAATTGGCTGCCGGGGAAACCCGTGTGGCCGTGACGCCCGAGACGGCGAAAAAACTCAAGGCGCAGGGTCACACCGTGCGCATTCAGAGCGGCGCGGGCGTGGCCGCCAGCGCCCCCGACGAGGCCTATGTGGCGGTCGGCGCCGAGATCACCGATGCCGCCGGCGTGCTCGCCTGCGATCTGGTGCTCAAGGTGCGCGCGCCGTCCGAGTCCGAACTGGCCGGCTACCGCGCCGGCACCACGCTGGTGGGCATGCTCGATCCGTTCGACAAGCCCGGCCTGCAGCGCCTGGCCGCCGCCGGCCTGACCAGCTTCGCGCTCGAAGCCGCGCCGCGCACCACCCGCGCGCAGAGCATGGACGTGCTGTCCTCGCAGGCCAACATCGCCGGCTACAAGGCGGTGATGATGGCCGCCGACAAGTACCAGCGTTTCTTCCCGATGCTGATGACCGCCGCCGGCACCGTGAAGGCCGCCCGCGTGGTGATCCTGGGTGTCGGCGTGGCCGGCCTGCAGGCGATCGCCACCGCCAAGCGCCTGGGCGCGGTGATCGAGGCGTCCGACGTGCGCCCCTCCGTCAAGGAGCAGATCGAATCGCTGGGCGGCAAGTTCATCGACGTGCCGTATGAGACCGACGAGGAGCGCGAAGCCGCGGTCGGCGTCGGCGGCTACGCCAAGCCGATGCCGCCGAGCTGGATGGCACGCCAGAAGATCGAGGTCGCCAAGCGCGTGGCGATGGCCGACATCGTCATCTCCACCGCGCTGATCCCCGGCCGCGCCGCGCCGACGCTGATCACCGAGGACATGGTCAAGGCCATGAAACCGGGCTCGGTGATCGTCGACATCGCCGCCGGCAAGGGCCCGAACCTGGCTGGCGAGATCGGCGGCGGCAACTGCCCGCTGACCGTGGCAGGCCAGACCGTCAAGGTGCACGGCGTGACGATCGTCGGCGAGACCAACCTGCCCGCGCTGGTGGCGGCCGACGCGTCGGCGCTTTACGCGCGCAACGTGCTCGACTTCCTCAAGCTCATCCTCACCAAAGAGGGAACGCTTGCGGTGCCGATGGACGACGACATCGTGGCGGCCTGCCTGATGACGCAAAACGGCGAACTGAAGAGGACCTGAGCATGGACATCGTCTCCCCCACCATCATCAACCTGATCATCTTCGTGCTGGCCATCTACGTGGGTTACCACGTGGTCTGGACCGTCACGCCCGCGCTGCACACGCCGCTGATGGCGGTGACCAACGCGATCTCGGCGATCGTGATCGTCGGCGCCATGCTGGCGGCCGCGCTGACCGAAACCACCCTCGGCAAGACCATGGGCGTGCTGGCGGTCGCGCTGGCCGCGGTCAACGTGTTCGGCGGATTCCTCGTCACGCGCCGCATGCTGGAAATGTTCAAGAAGAAAGACCGTCCGGCCAAGGCCGTCGAGGGGAAACACTAAATGAGCATGAACCTCGTCACGCTGCTGTACCTCGTCGCCAGCGTCTGCTTCATCCAGGCCTTGAAGGGCCTGAGCCATCCGACCACCTCGATCCGCGGCAACCTGTTCGGCATGATCGGCATGGCGATCGCCGTGCTGACCACCGCCGCGCTGATCGTCAAGCTCGCCGCCGGCAACGCCAGCGGCATGGTCTGGGTGCTGATCGGCCTGCTGGCCGGCGCGGCCTACGGCGCCTGGCGCGCCAAGACCGTCGAGATGACCAAGATGCCCGAGCTGGTGGCGTTCTTCCACAGCATGATCGGCCTGGCGGCGGTGTTCATCGCCATCGCTGCGGTGGCCGAGCCGTCGGCCTTCGGTATCACCGTCAAGGGCGAGCCGATCCCCGCGGGCAACCGGCTCGAGCTGTTCCTGGGTGCGGCCATCGGCGCCATCACCTTCAGCGGCTCGGTGATCGCCTTCGGCAAGCTGTCGGGCACCTACAAGTTCCGCCTGTTCCAGGGCAAGCCGGTGCAGTTCGGCGGCCAGCACATGCTCAATCTGGTGCTCGGTCTGATCACCATCGGCCTGGGCCTGGTGTTCACCTTCACCGAAAGCTGGCCGGCGTTCTTCGCGATGCTGGCGCTGGCCTTCGTGATGGGCGTGCTGATCATCATCCCGATCGGCGGCGCCGACATGCCGGTCGTCGTCTCGATGCTCAACAGCTACTCGGGCTGGGCGGCCGCCGGCATCGGCTTCTCGCTGAACAACTCGATGCTGATCATTGCCGGCTCGCTGGTCGGCAGCTCGGGCGCCATCCTCTCGTACATCATGTGCAAGGCGATGAACCGCTCGTTCTTCAACGTGATCCTGGGCGGCTTCGGCGGTGACACCGCCACGGCAGCAGCCGGCGCGCAGGAGCAGCGACCGGTCAAGAGCGGCAGCGCCGACGACGCCGCCTTCGTGCTCGGCAACGCCGAGACGGTGGTGATCGTGCCGGGTTACGGCCTGGCGGTGGCGCGCGCCCAGCACGCCGTGAAGGAGCTGGCCGAGAAGCTCACGCACAAGGGCATCACGGTCAAGTACGCGATCCACCCGGTGGCCGGGCGCATGCCGGGCCACATGAACGTGCTGCTGGCCGAGGCCGAGGTGCCCTACGACCAGGTCTTCGAGATGGAGGACATCAACGGCGAGTTCGGCCAGGCCGACGTGGCCATCATCCTGGGCGCCAACGACGTGGTGAACCCGGCCGCGCTGACCAAGGGCACGCCGATCTACGGCATGCCCATCCTCGAGGCCTACAAGGCCAAGACCATCATCGTCAACAAGCGTTCGATGGCCGCGGGTTATGCCGGCCTGGACAACGAGCTGTTCTACATGGACAAGACCATGATGGTGTTCGGCGACGCCAAGAAGGTGGTCGAGGACATGGTCAAGGCGATCGAGTAGGACGACGGCGCCACCACCCCGCCGGGTGGTGCGGACACGCACAGGAAAGAGGTCGGCCCAGCCGGCCTCTTTTTTTGCGCCGGTGCGGTCCGCAGGGTTTTTGCACCCCCGGAAATCCCGGGTCGGCAGGCGTCAGAACCACGTCAGAATCCGGCTCAAACGCTCGGGCAACCCATGAACAAGATCTGGCTCAAACACTACCCGGCCGGCGTGCCGGCCGAGGTCAACGTGGCGCAATACGGCTCGCTGGTCGCGCTGATCGACGAGAGCTTCTCGCGCAACGCCGACCGCCCGGCCTACCGCTACCTCGACCGCGATTTCAGCTACCGGCAGGTCGACGAGCTGTCGCGCGCCTTTGCGGTCTGGCTGCAGGCGCAAGGGCTGCAGCCGGGCGACCGGGTGGCGCTGATGATGCCCAACGTGCCGCAGTATCCGGTGGCGGTGGCCGGGGTGCTGCGCGCCGGCGGCGTGGTGGTCAACGTCAATCCGCTCTACACGCCGCGCGAGCTCGAGCACCAGCTCAAGGACTGCGGCGCGCGCATCCTGGTGATCCTGGAGAACTTCGCCCACACGCTGCAGCAGGTGCGCAAGGCGGTGCCGGTCAAGCACGTGGTGCTGGCGTCGATGGGCGAGCTGATGGGCTTCCCGAAGGGGCTGATCGTCGACTTCGTGGTGCGCAAGGTCAAGAAGCTGGTGCCGGCCTTCGAGCTGCCGGGCGCCGTGCGCTTCAAGGACACGCTGGCCGAAGGCCGGGGCAAGACCCCGAAACCGGTCAGCACCGGCCCGGACGACGTCGCGGTGCTGCAGTACACCGGCGGCACCACCGGCGTCAGCAAGGGCGCCGTGCTGCTGCATCGCAACCTGGTGGCCAACCTGCTGCAAAGCGAGGCCTGGTACCAGCCGGCGCTGCACAAGGTGCCCGCGGGCGAGCAGATCGTGCAGGTCTGCGCGCTGCCGCTCTATCACATCTTCGCCTTCAACGTGAACATGATGCTGGGCCTGCGGGTCGGGGCGTGCAACATCCTGATCCCCAATCCGCGCGACCTGCCGGCCGTCTTCAAGGCCCTGGCGGGGCGGCGCTTCCACACCTTCCCGGCCGTCAACACGCTGTTCCACGCGATGGCCAACCACCCCGACTTCGGCAGCGTCGACTGGAGCCACCTGAAGATCTCGGCCGGCGGCGGCATGGCGGTGCAGCAGGCCACCGCCAAGCTCTGGCTCGAGAAGACCGGCTGCCCGATCTGCGAAGGCTACGGCCTGTCGGAGACCTCGCCGGTGGTGGCGGCCAACCCGACCGACACCACGGCCTACTCGGGCACCATCGGCCTGCCGATCCCCAACACCGACGTGCGGCTGCTCGACGACAACGGCGCCGAAGTGGGCCCCGGCCTGGCCGGCGAGATCGCGGTCAAGGGCCCGCAGGTGATGGCCGGCTACTGGCAGCGCCCGGACGAGACCGCCAAGGTCATGACCGCCGACGGCTGGTTCCGCACCGGCGACATCGGCATGGTCGACGAGCGCGGCTACTTCCGCATCGTCGACCGCAAGAAGGACATGATCCTGGTGTCGGGCTTCAACGTCTATCCCAACGAGATCGAGGACGTGCTCACGCAGATGCCTGGCGTGCTCGAATGCGCCGCGGTCGGCGTGGCCGATGCCCGCACCGGCGAGGCCGTCAAGGTGGTGATCGTGCGCAAGGATCCGTCGCTCACCGAAGCCGACGTGCGGGCCTACTGCGAGCAGAACCTGACCGGCTACAAGCGCCCGCGCCTGATCGAGTTCCGCCCGGACCTGCCCAAGACGCCGGTCGGCAAGGTGCTGCGCCGCGAACTGCGCGACAAGCCGGCTGTGGCGCCATGAGCGCGCCCGATGCGCGGCTTGCATCGACAATGACCCATGGCTGAATATTTCCGCAAGACCGATCGCGGGCGTCGCGAGGTGCGCGAGCGCAGCATCAACCTGCCCCGCGCGGCGCGCAACCTGCTGCTGATACTCGACAGCTCCAAGAGCCTCGACAGCTGGATCGGCATGATCAACGGTGCGTCGCTGACGGACGGTGAAATCCTGATCGAAGCCGGCCTGATCGAGCTCCAGCCCGGCCCCGGCCTGCCGTCGCGGCCGGCCGCCTTCGAGCCCACCGAACCGGCCGGGCTCGACGCCTGGCCCCCCGTCACCCGCCCGGCGCCGCTCGGGGCGGCCAAGCCGTTCGGGCTCAGCGCCGCCGCCAAGGCACCGCTACCGACCACCTTCGACGAGCCGGTATCGCCCGACCGCCACCGCCAGGTGCCCCTGCCGATCGCGCATGCGACGGACTCGTCGTTCCTGGAGACGACGGCGGGCACGCTGCCGTCACGGCTGCCCGAGGACATCAGCACCTTCATCCCGCTCGATGCCGGCGGCCTGCCGGAGGGCAGCACCGGCCTGGGCTACACCGAGCTCTACGACAGCCTGAACGCGCTGCTGCGCGAGACGCTCGGCCTGTTCCGCGGCTACCGCTACACGCTGCGCATCGAGCGAGCGCAGAACATCGCCGAGCTCGAGGCGGTGGCGCGCGAGTTCATCACCGAGGTCAAGCAGGTGCGCGGCGAATCGATGGCGCGCATGGTGCAACGCGCCCTCGGCCTGGGCGGTTGAACGATGCGACCGACCGCGATCGTCAGCGCGATGGCGCAGGAGATGGCCGCGCTGCTGGCGCTGTGCGAGGACACCCGCCTGCAGCGCGTGGCCGGGCGCGATTTCCACTGCGCCACGCTGCACGGCCAGCCGGTGGTGCTGGTGCTGTGCGGCATCGGCAAGGTGGCGGCGGCCACCACCGCGGTGCTGCTGGCCGAACGCTTCGGCGCGCGCCGGCTGATCTTCACCGGCGTGGCCGGCGGCCTGGGCGCACAGGTGCGGGTCGGTGACGTGGTGCTGGCCGAGACCCTGCTGCAGCACGACATGGACGCCTCGCCGCTGTTTCCGCGCTACGAGGTGCCGCTGACCGGCCGCTCGCATTTCGACACCGACGCCGCCCTCAACACGCCGCTGGCCGACGCCGTGCAGGCGGTGCTGGCGCGCCCCGATCACCACGGGCCGGATGCCCAGGCGCTGGGCGTGACCGCGCCGGTGCTGCACCGCGGCCTGGTCATCAGCGGCGACCTGTTCGTCGCCACCGCAGCGCAGAGCCTGGCGCTGCAGGGCGCGCTGCCCGAGGCGCTGGCGGTCGAGATGGAAGGCGCCGCACTGGCGCAGGTCTGCCATGACCTCGGCCTGCCGTGCGCGGTGCTGCGCACCATCTCCGACCGCGCCGACGATTCGGCCCACGTCGACTTCCTGCGTTTCATCGACGTGGTGGCGGCGCAGGCCAGCGCGGCCATCATCGGCCAGTGGCTGGCGGACGAAAGCCGGTCGCGCCAGCCCTCGCCCGTTGCCTGACACCTGAATCGCCCGGAGCCCGCCATGCCGCTCGAACGCCTGCACCCGCACACCAAGGACATCGGCGGCGGTTTCGTCGTGCGGCGCGCGCTGCCGGCGGCGCAGCGCCAAGCGGTCGGGCCGTTCCTGTTCCTCGACCACTTCGGCCCGCTGCACGTCGGGCCGGACGACAACCACGACGTGCGCCCGCACCCGCACATCGGCCTGGCGACGGTGACGTATCTGTTCGAGGGCGTGCTGCAGCACCGGGATTCGCTCGGCGTGTCGCAGCGCATCGAGCCCGGCGCGATCAACTGGATGACCGCCGGGCGCGGCATCGTGCACTCCGAGCGCCGCCCCGACGATCTGCGCGGGCGCGGCTACACCCAGCACGGCCTGCAGCTGTGGGTGGCGCTGCCCGAGGCGGATGAAGAAACCGAGCCGCAGTTCGAGCACACGCCCGCCGCACGCATCCCGTCGCTCGAACGCTGCGACGCCCGCGTGCGGGTGCTGGTCGGCAGCGCGCACGGCCTGAGCTCGCCGGTGTCGACCCGCTCGCCCACGCTGTTCCTCGATCACGCCCTCGATGCCCGCGCCGAGTGCGCCCTGCCGGCGCCGACGGCCGGCATCGAACGCGCGCTCTACGGCGTCGACGCGCCGTTCGAGCTGGTGATGGGCGACGGCACGGTCGAGTCGTTCGAGCCGCACACGCTGGTCGTGCTGCCCGACGACCGGGTCGCCACCTTGCGTGCCGGGGCCGAAGCGGCGCGGGTGGCGCTGGTCGGCGGCGCGCCGCTCGGACACCGCCACATGGCGTGGAACTTCGTGTCGACGCGCCGTGAGCGCATCGCCGCCGCCGCCGAGGCCTGGGAGCACGACGCCCTCGGCCAGGTGCCCGGCGAAACCGAACGCATCCCCCTGCCGCCTAACCTGCGACGCTGACAGCAGACCGCCACCGATGCAGCCGCACGTCAGCGCCGATCACGACGCTGTGACGCCGGGGCGTGCGGTTCTATGATCTTTCCATTCCAACTGTCCGACGAGCCCATCATGACCAGCGTAGCCGACATCCTCAAGAGCAAACCCCAGGCCGTGGTGCACACCACCACGCCGTCGACCACCGTGTTCGATGCCGTCAAGCTGATGGCAGAAAAAGGCATCGGCGCCCTGCTGGTGACCGAAGGCGAGCAGCTGGTCGGCATCGTCACCGAGCGCGACTACGCGCGCAAGGTGGCGCTGATGTCGCGATCGTCGAGAGAGACGCCGGTGCGCGACATCATGACCGCCGACGTGATGTTCGTGCGGCCCGACCAGACCAGCTCCGAATGCATGGCGCTGATGACCGAAAACCGCCTGCGCCACCTGCCCGTGATGGCCGACGGCAAGCTGCTCGGCCTGATCTCGATCGGCGACCTGGTCAAGGACATCATCTCGGAGCAGCGCTTCATCATCGAGCAGCTCGAGCACTACATCACCGGCGAACGCGCCTGAGGTCGCGAGCCCCTCGCCCGCCGGGTACAGCGGTCGATCCCCCGAGGGTCAGTAGCTGAGGCGCGCCACCGAGCGCAGCACCTCGGGCGTGGTGGTCGGCAGGCCGAAGTATTCGAGGTAGGCCGGGATCTGCTCGAACAGCATGTCCGAGCCGATCTGCACCGCGCAGCCACGCGCCTGGGCGGCGCGCAGGAAAGCCGTCATCTCGGTCTTCATCACCACCTCGCCGACGAAGCTGCCGGGCGCGATGCGCGACACGTCCATCGGCAGCTCGTCGCCGTCGTTCATGCCCATCGGCGTGGCGTTGACCACCACGTCGTAGCCGGCCGGATCGTTGCTGCCGGTGCGCACGTCCAGAGTCTTGTAATGCTGGCTCAGGCGCTGGCCCAGCGCCTCGGCCGATTCGGCACGGGCGTCGAACAGCCCGATCGCACCGATGCCGGCAGCCGCCAGCGAGGCCGCGATCGCCGAGCCGACGCCGCCGGCGCCGACCACCAGCACGCGCTTGCCGTGCAGGTCGAGCCCCTTGCGCTGGAGGCCGCGCACGAAACCCTCGCCGTCGAACATGTCGCCCTGCAGCTGGCCGTCCGGCCCGAGGCGCACCGCGTTGCAGGCGCCGGCGATCTGCGCGGTGGGCGAGACCTCGTCGAGCAGGCCCACGGTGGTGACCTTGTGCGGCATCGTGATCAGCGCGCCGCGGATGTTGCTGAGCCTGAACACCAGGCGCAGGAAGGCCGGGTAGTCCTCGGGCTTGCAGCCCATCGGCATGACGACGGCGTCGATGCCGGCCTGCTCGAAATACGGGTTGTAGATCATCGGCGCCTTGAAGGCGTGGGTCGGGTAGCCGATGTGGGCGATCAGGCCGGTGGTGCCACGGATGTTCATGGGGGACTCCAGGGGCACGGCGCAGCGGCGCCATGCAGAAGATGAAAGGGGTCGGTCAGCGGCCGTGCGACGCGCGCCACTCGGCCAGCGCGGCCAGGCGCACCGGCGCGTTGGTCGAGCCGTAGAGGTCGTAGGCGCCGCGGCGCTCGACGAACTCGAACTCGAAGCGGTCCTCGAACGGCGCGGTGTAGGCGTGCAGGAACTCGCCCTTGGCGTCGCGCTCGTACATCACGCCGGCGGCACGCAGCGCGGCCAGGAAGGCCGGATCGAGCTCGTACTTGGCGGCCAGGTCGTCGTAGTAGTTGTGTGGCACCGGCAGCAGCGGCGCGCCGCGCTGGCGCAGCGCGGTGACGGTGGCGATCGCGTCGCCCACGCCGATCGCGATCTGCTGCACGCCGGCACCGCCGAAGCGTGACACCGAGCGCGACACCGCCGTGTTGTCGCGCTCCGAGACCATCAGCGAGCAGCGCACCGCACCGTCGGCCGACTCGATCTCGCGGCTGCGCATGATGCCGTAGGGGTCGTGCAGCACCGTGTTGCGCTGCGGCGCCAGGCCCAGCACCGCGCGGTAGAACAGCACCCACGGCTCGACCTGGCCGCCCGGCAGCGCTTGGGTCAGGTGATCGACGCGGGCACCGACGCCGGCCGGCGTGTTGCGCAGGGCTTCGGCGTCGATGATGAAGTCGGCCTCGAACGAGTGGCCGCCTTGCTTGGCATCGCAGAAATACAGCAGGCTGCCGTCGGGCGAGCGCACCGCCGGGATGCTCAGCTCGTCGCTGCCGATGCGGCCGGTGACACGCGGGCAGGCCAGCGCCTCGGCCCGCACCAATGCGGCCTGGGCGTCGACGGTGGCCAGTGCCAGCGCGCAGACCGAGGTGCCGTGCACGTCGAAGTGGCTGCGGGCGAACGAATCCTGTTCGAGGTTGAGCACGATGCGCACGTCGCCCTGGCCGTACAGGTCGACGTCCTTCGATCGGTGCCGGCCGATGCGCGCAAATCCCAGGCTCGTGAGCTGCCCGGCCAGCCGCGTGGCGGTGGCCGGATCGACCGCGAACTCGATGAACGACCAGCCGGTCAGCACCGGCGCGGGCGGCGGGTCGAACAGCGGCACCGTGACGGGCCTGGCCTGCGGTGCGGGCGGCGTGTGGCGCACTTGTTCTTCCAGCCACAGCAGCGAGCGCATCGCGTCGACCGCGTTGGCGCGGGCCGGCGCCGAGCGGAACTCGTCGTTGAAGATCTCCAGCGAGATCGGCCCGGTGTAGCCGGCGTCGAGCGCGGCGCGCACGAAGCCGGTGACGTCGAGCTCGCCCTGGCCCGGGAAGCAGCGGTAATGGCGGCTGTAGGTCAGCACGTCGCTCGGGCCCCAGGCGAGCCAGGGCGCGTCGGCGAGCTGCATGTAGAAGATCTTGTCGCCCGGCAACTTCGCGATCGGCGCCGGGTCGTCGCGCAGCGACAGGGTGTGGAAGCTGTCGAGCGCCAGGCCCAGGTTCGGGTGGTTCACGCGCTCGACCACCGCCCAGGCCTGCGAGAACAGCTTGACCTGGCTGCCCCAGGCCAGCGCCTCGTAGGCGATGCGCATGCCGCGTTTGGCGGCGCGCTCGGCGAGCTGATGGAACTGCTCGGCGAGCTGATCGACATCGCCGATCGCATCGGGCTGCACGTTCGAGCAGACCAGGATCAGCGGCGTGCCCAGCTCGGCCATGACGTCGAACTTGCGCTCGGCGCGCTCGAGGCTGCGCGCCAGTTGCGCCGGGGTGGGCGCATCGAAATCGCGGAAGGGCTGGAACATGTCGATCGCCAGACCCAGGTCCTCGCAGATCCGGCGCACGTCACGTGGCGTGCCCGAAAACTGCAGCAGGTCGTTCTCGAAGATCTCGACCCCGTCGAAATGCGCCGCGGCCGCGGCCTGCAGCTTCTCCTTCAACATGCCGGAGAGCGAAACGGTGGCGATCGAACGGCGCATGGCGGGTGACCTCGTGGACGGGAGTGGCGGACCGGCGGCAGGCTCAGCCGGCCTTGGCGGCGTTGACCAGGTTGACCGCGGCGCGCAGGCCCATCAGGTAGCTGTCGACACCGAAACCGGCGATCTGGCCGCGGGCGATCTCGGCGATCACCGAGTGGTGGCGGAAGGGCTCGCGGGCGTGGATGTTGGACATGTGCACCTCGACGATCGGGCACTTCAGGATCGCCAGCGCGTCGCGGATGCCGTAGCTGTAGTGGGTCCAGGCGCCGGCGTTGATCAGCACCGCGTCGACGTTGTCGACATGGGCCTGGTGGATGCGCTCGGCCATCTCGCCCTCGTGGTTGCTCTGGAAGTGCTGCACCGTGGCGCCCAGCTCGGCGCCCAGCGCGTCGAGCTGCTCGTCGATCTGCGCCAGCGTGATCGTCCCGTACTGCTTGGGATCGCGCTTGCCGAACATGTTGAGGTTGATGCCGTTGAGGACGAGGATGTTCATCGGGCGGTCCTTGAATCGATCGATGCGAGAGCGGGGCGGACAACGATCGCCGCCCCGGCCCAGCGCGGTTTACTTGCGGATCTTGGCCAGCTCGGCCTGCACTTCGGCGACGGTGGCGCTGATGGCGGCGCCGTGCTTGTCGATCACCGGCTTGAACTTGTCACGCAGCTTGGCCTGCTCGGCGGCGCTGAACTCGGTGACGGTCATGCCGGCCTTCTTCAGCTCGGCCAGGTCGTCGGCCGACTTGTCGCGGTTGACCTTGCGCTGGAAGGCCGAGGCCTCCTTGGCCGCGTCCTGCAGCACCTTCTGGTCGGCCGGCGTCAGGCTGTCCCAGACCTTCTTGCTGAAGATGATCGACTGCGGGTTGTACTGGTGGTTGGTCACCGCCAGGTTCTTCTGCACCTCGAAGAACTTGTTGGCCAGGATCACGCTCAGCGGGTTCTCCTGGCCGTCGATGGCCTTCTGCTCCAGCGCGGCGTAGACCTCGGGGAAGGCCAGCGGCGTCGGGTTGGCGCCCACCGCCTTGACCCAGTCGACGTTGATCGCGTTGGGGATCACGCGCAGCTTCAGGCCGGCAAGGTCTTCCACCGTGTTGATGGGCTTCTTGCTGTTGGTGATGTTGCGGAAACCCAGCTCGGTGTAGGCCAGGCCGATGATGCCCTTGTCGGCCAGCTTGGCGTGCAGCTTCTGGCCGAAGGGGCCGTCGACGATGGCGTCGGCCTCCTTCGCATTGGCGAACAGGAAGGGGAAGTCGAACACCTCGAAGTCCTTGACCTGCGAGGCCAGGATGCCCGAGTTCAGCATCACGAACTCGATCGTGCCGCCTTGCAGCGCCGACACGTTGGCGGCGTCGCCACCGAGCGTGCCGCCGGCAAACACGTTGACCTTGAACTTGCCGCCCGACTTGGCCGCGACCAGTTCGGCGAACTTGGATGCGCCCACTTCCAGCGGGTGGCCCTTGGGGTTCTGCAGGGCGAACTTGAAGGTGCGTTCCTGGGCAGCGGCAAAGCCGCAGGCAGCCAGGGCAACGGTGGCGAGCACGGTCTTGATGAACAGACGTTTCATGGGGAAGTCTCCGGTCGAATCAGAAAGGACGGCAGTACGCGTGTGGATGCTGGCCGGGCGCGGCGTACCTGACGCGCCCGGCATGCGGGAACAGGAAATAACGTTCGAGAGGCCGCGTCAGTTGGCCAGCCACTTGGCCGGCACCGTGACGATCGAGGGGAAGAACACCAGCATGAACATGACGAAGAACTGGGCCAGCATGAACGGCATGACGCCCTTGGTCACCTCGTCCATCTTCATCTTGCCCACCCCGGCCACCACGTTGAGCACCGTGCCCACCGGCGGCGTGATCAGCCCGATGGCGTTGTTCATGATGAACAGCACGCCGAAGTACACCGGGTCGATGCCCGCGGCCTTGATCACCGGCATCAGCACCGGGGTCATGATCAGGATGGTCGGCGTCATGTCCATCGCCGTGCCCACCGCGATCACCAGGAACATGATCGCCAGCAGCAGCAGCGTCTGGTTGTCCATGAACGGCTCGAGCAGCGTGATCATCTTGCTCGGGATGTCGGCCACCGTGATCAGCCAGGCGCTGACCATTGCCGCGGCCACCAGGAACATGATCACCGCGGTGGTCTTGGCGGCGCTGACGAACACCTCGTGCAGCTGGTGCAGCTTGAGCTCGCCGTAGATCACGGTCGAGACGAACAGCGCGTAGACCGCCGCCACCACCGCCGCCTCGGTCGGCGTGAAGACGCCGAACTTCAGGCCCACGATCACGATCACCGGCAGCACCAGCGCCCAGGTCGCCTGGCGCAGCGCCACGATGCGCTCGGCCCAGCTCGCCTTGGGCGGGGGCGTGATGTTCTCCTTCTTGGAGACGAAATACCACGTCACCGCGATGCTCAGGCCCATCAGCAGCCCCGGCACGATGCCCGCCAGGAACAGCTTGCTGATCGACACGTTGGCCGCCACGCCGAAGATCACGAAGCCGATCGACGGCGGGATGATCGGCGCGATGATGCCGGCGCTGGCGATCAGGCCGCCCGCGCGGGCCTTGTCATGCCCGGCTCGCACCATCATCGGCAGCAGCAGCGCGGCCAGCGCGGCGGTGTCGGCCACCGCCGAACCCGACAGCGCCGCCAGCAGGCAGGCCGCCACGATGGCCACGAAGCCCAGGCCGCCACGCTTGTGGCCCACCAGCGTCAACGCCAGGTTGACGATGCGACGCGACAGGCCGCCGACGTTCATGATCTCGCCGGCCAGCATGAAGAAGGGCACCGCCAGCAGCGGGAAGGAGTCGGCGCCGTTGATGACGTTCTGCGCCAGGATCTGGGCGTCGAACAGGTCGAGGTGCCACATCAGGGCCACGCCCGACAGCAGCAGCGAATAGGCGATCGGCAGGCCGATGGCCATGGCCGCCAGCAGCGAGCCGAGGAAGATGAATACGGTCATTGTTGTGTCTCCTGGCTCAGCGCTTCTTGAAGGTCTGGCTCTGGTCGAGGTGCAGCGCCTGCACCTGCGCCAGGTCTTCGGACTCCTGGCTCATCGACAGCTCGGCCTCGGTGGCCTGACCGCTGAGCGTGCGCCACAGCTGCATCAGCAGCAGCACCGCGCTGGAGACGGCAAAGACGATGCCGGCGCCGTAGAAGATCGCCACCGACAGGCCGGTGACCGGGGCCTCGACCTCGCGATTGATGACCGCCTGGGCCCAGCTGCCCGAGAACAGCAACCAGGTGACGTAGAGCATCAGCACCTGCGAGATCAGCGCGCAGACCTTCTTGCCCGCCAGCGACAGGTGCGAGGTCAGCATGTCGGTGCCGAGGTGGCCGTGCTCCTTGAGCGCGACGATGGCGCCCAGAAACGTCATCCACACGAACAGCCAGCGCGCGAGTTCCTCGCTCACCGTGATGCCCGAGTTGAAGGCGTAGCGCATCACCACGTTGCCGAACACCAGCACGACCATCAGCGCCAGCATGACCACCAGCGCCCATTCCAGGACGCGGCAGTAGACATCAATCACGCGGTTCATCGCGTCTCCTAACAAGGTTGTTGGCGCCTGACCGAGGCGTCCGGTGGCGCTGTGGGGGACGGCAGCGTCAACGCCGCAATAATGTACGAACTAGTTCGTTTTACGTACGAGGGTTTTCCCGATCCGGAATCCAGCTCGCCGCAACCGGCAACGCGCTGCGGCGATCGCCGCGCGGCGTCTCAGGCGCGCACGTAGCGCACGATCATTTCGACGATGTTGGCGCGGCGCAGGGCCAGCGTCTCGGGCGCACCGAGGTCGTGCTTGAAGATCAGTCCGAAGGTGTGGCGGTTCGAGACGTTGAAGAACGTCAGCGCCGAGATCGAGGCGTGGATGTCGACCACGTCGAGCCCCGGGCGGAACTCGCCGCTGGCCACGCCGCGCTCGTAGAGCCGGCGGATCGCCTCGATCGCCGGCACGTTCAGGCCCTGGATGATGCGGCTCTGCGCCATGAACTGGGCGCGGTTCATGTTCTCGGAGGCCACCAGCCGGATGTAGGCCGGGTTGTTGTGGTGGTGGTCGAACGTGAACGCCACCAGCCGGCGCAGCGCCTGCTCGGGCGGCAGACCTTCGAGCTGCTGCTCGGCCTCGATGCTGCGCACGCGGCGGTAGGCCTCCTCCAGCACGGCGATGTACAGGCCTTCCTTGCTGCCGAAGTAGTAGTAGATCATCCGCTTGCTGGTCTGGGTGGCAGCGGCGATCTCGTCGATGCGCGCCCCGGCCAGACCCTTCTCGGCGAACTCCTGCGTCGCCACCTCCAGGATGCCGGCCATGGTGCGCTCGGGATCGTTGGTGCGGGTCGGCGCCTTGGCCTTCGGCCCATTGCGGGCAGGACGGACGCGCGCAGAATGTACCGGTTCGTTCATTTTGCGAGTATAGGGCGGCACGGTCAGCGTGCGACATGTCAGACCTCCCTCACGTCGAGAAGAACACGGCGACGGCCCGCAGGACCACGACCTCGTCCGCACGGGCATCCGGGCGCTGGTGAGGGCGGTGTCGTCGCCGCAGAAACGGCGCGGCAGACCGGGCCGCCGCAGCGTACCGTAGCGCGGACGCGGCGGCCCGACAACCATGCCGCGGGCCTGGATCTGCGTATCGACGCCCCCTCGTCGATGCCGTCGAGCCCGCCCGCCGCGCCGCGTCAGGCGACCGACTGCAGCAGGCGCTCGAACGCCTGCTCGAACTGCAGCAAGCCCTCGGCCTGCAGCGTCTCGCCGATCGCATCGAGGTCGATGCCGAGCGCGGCGGCGCGCTCGACGATGAGCGACGCGCCGGCCAGATCGGTGTCGAGCGTGCGCGCCGTTTCGCCGTGGTCGGCGAAGGCGGCCAGCGTCGCGTCGGGCACGGTGTTGACGGTCTGCGGGCCGATCAGCGCCTCGACGTAACGCACGTCGCGGTACGCCGGGTTCTTGTTGCCGGTGCTCGCCCACAGGCACAGCGGCGGCTGCGCGCCGGCGGCCCGCAGGCCGGCGAAGGCGCTGCCGCCGAAGCGGTCGAGCCACCGTGCGTAAGCGCAGCGGGCGCTGGCGATCGCGACTTCACCGAGCAAGGCCTTCGCGCCCGCGTCGGCCGAAGCTTCGAGCAGCGGGTCGACCTTGGCGTCGACGCGGCTGACGAACACGCTCGCCACCGAGCGCACGCGGTCGACCGCCAGCCCGGCCGCATGGCGACGGCGCAGCCCCTCGGCCTGGGCGGCGAACACCTGCTCCGCATGGCGGCGCGAGAACATCAACGTGACGTTGATGTTGATGCCGTCGGCCAGCGCGGCACTGATCGCCTCCAGGCATTCGGGCGTGGCGGGGATCTTGATCATCGCGTTCGGGCGTGCGATCTGTGCCCACAGCCGGCGGGCAGCGGCCAGCGTGCCGGCGCCGTCGCGCGACAGGCTGGGCGAGACCTCGAAACTGACGTAACCCGCCTCACCGCGGCTGCGTTCGTACAGCGGGCGCAGCACGTCGCAGGCGGCCTGCACGTCGGGGATGGCGAGCCGCTCGAAGCGGCGCTCCAGATCGGGCTCGACGCCACGCAGCTCGGCCAGCGCCGGCGCGTAGGCCGCATCGCCGGCCAGCGCCTGCGCAAAGATCGCCGGGTTGCTGGTGACGCCGGCCACCGCGTGCTCGTCGACCCAGCGCTGCAGTTCGCCGCTGGCCACCAGGCTGCGCGAGAGCTTGTCGAGCCAGATCTGCTGGCCGTGCGCCGCCACCGGCGCGACCCGGCTGCCTGCGCGCGCCGACACGCCGAGCACGCCCAGCGTCGCCGCCACCACCGCGTCGGCCGTGATGCCGAACAGCGCGAACAACTCGCCCGCCGGCGCCGATTCGCCGAAGCGGTCGATGCCGACCACCGCGCCATCGAGCCCGACGTACTTGCGCCAGCCGTCGGTCACGCCCGCTTCGACCGCCACACGCGGCAAGCCGGCGGGCAAGACGCTGTCGCGCCAGGCCGCGTCCTGCCGGTCGAACACGTGGGTCGACGGCATCGACACCACACGCACCGGCACGCCTTGCGCGGCCAGCTGCTTCTGCGCGGCGATCGCCAGGCCCAGCTCGCTGCCGGTGGCGATGACCACGGCGCGGGCGGCCCCCCCCGAGGCTTCGCTCACCACGTAGCCGCCGCGGCGGATCGCCGCGATCTGCTCGGCGCTGCGCAGGTTGTGCGGCAGGTTCTGGCGGCTCAGGATCAGGCTGGTCGGGTGATCGCGCGACTCGATCGCCGCGGTCCACGCCACCTGCGTCTCGACCGCATCGGCCGGGCGCCAGACGTCCATGTTCGGGATCAGCCGCAGCGTGGCAGTCTGCTCGACCGGCTGGTGCGTCGGGCCGTCCTCGCCCAGGCCGATCGAGTCGTGCGTGAAGACGTAGATCGGGTTGAGCTTCATCAGCGCGGCCATGCGCAGCGCGTTGCGCGCGTACTCGCTGAACATCAGGAAGGTGCCGCCGAAGGTGCGCAGGCCGCCGTGCAGCGTCAGCCCGTTCATGACCGCCGCCATGCCGAACTCGCGCACGCCGTAATGGATGTAGGACCCCCGGCCGCGGGCTACCGCGTCCGCCCCCCGCGGGGGCTGCAACCCGGCTTGGGACGGCCCGGCGCCGGCTTGCTCCGCCGCCGCCACCGGAATGGCCTGCGGCCACAGCGTCAGGTTCGATCCGGCCAGGTCGGCCGAGCCGCCGACCATCTCCGGCAGCGCCGGCACCAGCGCGGCGATCGCGTTCTGGCTGGCCTTGCGGCTGGCGAGGGTCTCGCCCTTGTCGACGACCTGGGCGAGCGCGGCATCGGCCAGATCGGCAAAGCCGGCGGGCAATTCGCCGGCCATGCGGCGACGGAACTCGGCGGCCAGCGCCGGGTGCGCGCGTTCGTAGGCGACGAACAACTCGTTCCAAGCCGCTTCGGCCAGCGCGCCGGCTTCACGCGCATCCCACGCGGCGCCGACGTCGGCGGGGATCTCGAACGGCGCACGCGTCCAGCCCAGCGCGGCGCGCGAAGCGGCGATCTCGGCCGCGCCCAGCGGCGCGCCGTGGCTGTCGTGCGTGCCGGCCTTGTTGGGCGAGCCCTTGCCGATCACGGTCCTGCAGCAGATCAGCGTCGGCTTGGCGGACTCGGCACGTGCGGCGGCGATGGCCGCATCGAGCGCCGCCGGGTCATGCCCGTCGACGGCGCGGATCACCTGCCAGCCGTAGGCCTCGAAGCGGCCGGGCGTGTCGTCGGTGAACCAGCCTTCGACGTGGCCGTCGATCGAGATGCCGTTGTCGTCCCAGAACGCCACCAGCTTGCCCAGACCCCAGGTGCCGGCGAGCGAGCAGGCCTCGTGACTCACGCCCTCCATCAGGCAGCCGTCGCCGAGGAAGACGTAGGTGTGGTGGTCCACCACCGGCAGGCCGTCGCGGTTGAACTCGGCCGCGAGCAGCTGCTCGGCCAGCGCCATGCCGACCGCGTTGGCGATGCCCTGGCCGAGCGGGCCGGTGGTGGTCTCGACACCCGGCGTGTAGCCGAGTTCGGGATGGCCCGGCGTCTGGCTGTGCAGTTGGCGGAAGCGCTTGATCTGCTCGATCGGCAGGTCGTAACCGGTGAGGTGCAGCAGGCCATACAGCAGCATCGAGCCGTGGCCGTTGCTCAGCACGAAGCGGTCGCGGTTGGGCCACTTCGGGTTCGCCGGGTTGTGGCGCACGGTGTGGCGCCACAGCGATTCGGCGATGTCGGCCATGCCCATCGGCATGCCGGGGTGGCCGGAGTTGGCTTGCTGGACGGCGTCCATCGCGAGCACGCGCAGGGCGTTGGCGAGGGTGGTGCGGGTCGGTGCGGTCATGCGATGGGTTCCGGCAGAAAGAAGCAGAGGAGCGGGTCAGACAGGGACGAGCGGACGCGCCGCAAAGCCGCATCGGCGGCCTGCGGAGCCGTTCGGTTCAAGACGAGAACGGAGCTGGGCCAGACGGGCGGCGATCAGGCCGCGAGGCGCTGCTGCAGCGAGCGCGCCAGCGTCTGCAGGATCAGGCAGCACGAGGTGGCGCCGGCATCGAGCACGCCGATCGAACGCGGCCCCAGCCGGGCCGAGCGGCCGATGCGCGCCTGCAGCGCCTTCGTCGAATCCTTGCCGGCTTCGGCCGCGGCGCTCATCGCGGACAACGCGGCACTGAAGTCGGCGCCGCCGGCCTGAGCGGCCTTGAACGCGGCCAGCGCCGGGATCAGCGTGTCGATCAGCGTCTTGTCGCCGACCTGGGCGTTGCCCATCGCCTGCACGTTGGCCACGGCCGCGGCCAAGGCATCGCCGAACAGCGCCGCATCGAGCATCGCGTGCGGCTCCAGCGTGTTGACGAAGCCGAGGAAGAAGTTGCCGTAGAGCGGGCCCATCGAGCCGCCGATGTCGTCCATCAGCGCCTTCGACAGCTGCTCCAGCGCCGCAGGCAGCGACTGCGCCGCGTCGCCCAGCGCATCGAGCCGCGTGCCGCAGCCGGTGAAGCCCTTGGCCATGTTGATGCCGTGATCGCCGTCGCCGATCAGGCCGTCGATGTCGCTGAGGTACTGGCGGTTGGCGACGATGGTGTCGATCAGGTCGCGCACCAGCCCGCCGGCGCCGTTCAGCGCCAGCGCCGGGCCGACGGCGGTGCGTGCCACGGCGGCGGCGCGTGCGGCCACCGGCCCGGTCGATTTCGCGGTGGCCGAGCCGCTGTAGGCGCGGCCGGCTGAGGCCTGACTCGCATCACCGGCCACCGTCAGGCCGACGCAGCTGCACGGGTGCGCGAGGCAGGCTTCGAGCTCGTCATCGAGCTTCATCAGCGTCAGCGTCACGCCCATCATCTCGAGCGAGGTGAACAGGTTGCCGACCTGGTTGAAGGCCACCGTGATGCCTTGTGCGGCCAGGCGCTTGCGGATCTCGCCGTACAGGATGTACTGCTCCATCAGCGGCGTGGCGCCCAGGCCCGACACCAGCACCGCGACACGGTCGCCGGCGCCGAACGGCAGATCCGGCAGCACGACGTTGAGCATCATCTCGGCCATCTCGGCCGCGCTGGCGGTGGCGCGCACGTCGATGCCGGGCTCGCCGTGGTGGCCGATGCCGACTTCCATCGTGCCGTGTTCGATCGTGAAGTTGGCGTGGCCCACCGCCGGAATCACGCAGGCCGACAGGCCGATGCCGATGCTGCGGGTGTGGTCGATCGCCTTCTGCGCGGCGGCGATCACCTCGTCCAGGCTGCCGCCCATCGCCGCCTTGGCCGCGCCGACCTTCCACATCACGATCTCGCCGGCCACGCCGCGGCGCTTGGCCTCGTCGCCCTTGGGCGCGGACGGCACGTCGTCGTTGGCGACCACGGTGCGCACCACGATGCCCTCGCGCTCGGCCATCTGGATGGCCATCTTCACGTTCATGTTGTCGCCGGCGTAGTTGCCGTACAGGCAGGCCACGCCCGCGCCGCCGTCGGCCGCGCGCATCGCGTCGAGAAAGCTCTTGGCGGTGGGCGACGAGAAGATCTCGCCGATCGCCACCGCGTCGACCATGCCGTCGCCCACGTAACCCAGGAACGCCGGCTCGTGGCCCGAGCCGCCACCCGTCACCACCCCCACCTTGCCGGCCTCGGGCGATTGCACCCGCTTGACCACGCGCGGGTTCTCGGCAGTGGCGCAGACGGTGGCGGCGTGAGCGGCCAGCCAGCCGGTGAGCATGTCCTCGACCACCAGGTCGGGGTTGTTGATGACGCGGTTCATGGCCATGGGTGATGTCTCCGGCGCTCTGTGCGTGAGCGTTTGCTCTGATGATGAGCGATCGTAAATTGACTTGAGCGGATGCGCAAGGTCCGAGCCTGTTCATGGTCAGGAGAAATCGACTGGACAGCCGCCCATCCCTCGGGGAATCGATGCTCAGCCGCCCGAAAGCATCGGCCTGGAAAGCCACGGTGGCGATGAGCGGATGCGCAATCAAGTTGACATCTGCGCGCACGTCATGCGCTAATTCGCTCGATGCGAGAGCATCCGCTCACGCCTTCACGACACGGAGACACCCCATGAAGATCGCCATCGGCTGCGACGAAGCCGCCTGCCAGATGAAGGACGCCATCAAGGCCGAGCTCGCCGCCCAGGGCCACGAGGTGCAGGACTACGGCACGCACGACAACGCGCCGGTGCTCTACCCCGACATCGGCGTGGCGCTGGCCGAAGGCGTGGCGCGCGGCGAGGCCCAGCGCGGCCTGCTGTTCTGCGGCACCGGCATCGGCATGGCGATCTCGGCCAACAAGGTGCCGGGCATCCGCGCCGCGCAGGCGCACGACACCTACTCGGCCGAGCGCGCCAGCAAGAGCAACGACGCCCAGATCATCACGATCGGCGCGCGGGTGGTCGGCATCGAGCTGGCCAAGGCGATCGTGCAGGCCTTCATCGGCAGCTCGTTCGAGCCCCGCTCGCAGTCGAAGCTGGACGCACTGGCGGCCCACGAGCAGCGCCTGCGCCAGCCCTGATCGGCGGGTGCGGGCCTCGGAGACAATCGCCCCGACATGACCGATACCGCCGCCCGCCCGCTCGACAAACCGCCTGCCCGCAGCGCCGCCTCGTCGCCGATGTCGCACGAGGAGCTGACGCAGATCGCCACGCTGTATTACATCGACGGGCAGACGCAGGACGAACTGTCGCGCCGCTTCGGCATCAGCCGCGCCACCGTCGGCCGGGTGCTCAAGCGCGCGCAGGAGCTGGGCATCGTCGAGATCCGGGTGCATCACCACCCGACCAAGACGGTCGATCTGGAGGCGCAGCTGATCGAGCGTTTCGGCATCAGCCGGGCGCTGCTGTCGGTCGATCACAAGGACCCGGACAAGCAGCGCGCGCTGCTCGGTGGTCTGGTGGCGACGTACCTGGAGCGCACGTTGAGCGACGGCGCGATCGTGGCGGTCGGCATGGGCCGCAACGTCAGCGCCGTGAGCGAACACGCGATGAGCGCGACGCAGCGCCACTGCACCTTCGTCTGCGCGATCGGCGGCAGCTACCGCGGCGGCGAGTCGATGAACCCCGACCACATCTGCCGCCGCCTGGCCGCGCGTTACGGCGGCGAGAGCGAGACGCTCTACGCGCCGGCGATGGTCGGCGACGCCGCGCTGCGCCGCGCGCTGGTCGACAACGACACCGTGCGCCACACGCTCGACAAGGCGCGCCGCGCCGACATCGCGCTGGTCGGCGTGGGCGACATGAGCGAAGACAGCAACATGGTGCGCATGGGCTGGTTCACCGCCCAGGAGATCGCCGAGGCCAAGCGCTCGGGCACGGTCGGCGACGTGATGGGCTACGACTTCATCGACATCCACGGCCTGCCGTCGCTGGCGCCGATCCAGGGCCGCGTGGTCGGGCTGCACACCGGCGACCTGCAGCGCATCCCCAACGTGATCGCGATCGCGGCCGAGAACACCAAGGTGACGGCGCTGCTGGGCGCGCTGCGCACCGGCTCGATCGACACGCTGGCCACCACCGCGAGCAACGCGATGGCGGTGCTGCATCTGGACGACGCGACGCGGGCAGGCAGCTGAGCCGACCTTGCCGGGCGGTCAGGCCGCCTGCCGGGCCGCTGCCAGGTGATGGCCAACGTAGTCCAGCGCCGCCGTCAGCCGCGCCTCGATGTCGGCCACCGGCACACGCCAGGCGGCGCGGCTGGGCTGGGCGTCGGGGCCGCGATGCAGGCGCATCGGGATCTCGATCGACAGACTCAGAGGCGTGGCGGCGATGGCCCGCAGGATGCGGTCGCAGCCGATCTCGCCCTCGCCCAGCGCGGTGAAGAAATAGCCTTCGGGGCGGCGCTGCACGTCCTTCACGTGGGTGTGCAGGCACAGCGGCATGGCGGCCAGCGCATCGTCGGCGGGTGACACCGCCGGGCGGTGCGAGAGGGTGTTGCCGGCGTCGTAGTTCAGGCCGACCCGCGGGTGGCCGATGCGCGCCAGCAGGGCCTGTGCGTCGGCGGCGGTGTTGAGCAGGTTGTCGGAGCCGTCGCCGGGGTTCTCCAGGCCGATCACCAGGTCGAGCTGTTCGGCCAGCCGGGCCAGCGGCTCGATGTTCTGGAAGAACCGCGCCTCGTTGGCGCGCGCCGTGGCGTTGGTGTTGATCACCTTGGCGCCGATGCGGGCCGCAAAGCGCATGCGCCCGGCGAACACGGCCAATGCGTCGGGCCGGCCGAGGTCGATGTGCGACGACATCGCGAAGCAGCCGATGCCGGCGTCGGCCAGCCAGCGGGCGTATTCGGCGCCGCGCTCGTCGGTGAACGACGACTCGTCGAACGGCTCGGTGTAGCCGACGATGTAGGCCGGCTCGACGTGCGTGGCGCCGATCCGCGCCAGGCTCTCGAACATGTGCGGCGCCGGGTAGCCGTCGTACGGCGCGCCCGAGATCGAGACGATGCGATCCCTGCCGGGCGTGGCCGGCACGTGGAGATGGGTCATGGTGGGTTCCCTGAAAACTCAGCGCAGGATGGTGGCGGGCACGTAGGACACCAGCGCCAGGATGCCGAAGGCGACGAGGTAGAACGGCCCGAGCTCGCGCACCGTCTCGCCCACCTTGACGCGGGCCACCGCGCTGGTGATGAACAGCGTGGTGCCGACCGGCGGCGTGTAGAGGCCGATCGCGAGGTTGACGGTCATCATGATGCCGAGCTGCGTCAGGTCCATGCCGATCGCGTTGGCCAGCGGCACGAACACGGGCGTGAGCAGCAGCACGGCGGCGGGCAGGTCGATGAACATGCCGCAGACCAGCATCAGCAGGTTCATCAGCAGGATCACGCTCCAGGCGCTGTCGAGGTTGGCGGTGGCCCAGGCGACCACGCCGTCGGGCATGTGGTCGTAGGTCAGCAGCCAGCCGATCGCGGCAGAGGCCATGATCACCAGCAGCACCACGCCGGTGGCGAGGCCGGCCTCGAACACCGCGTGGTTCAGGCGCTTCATGCCCAGGTCGCGGTAGATCACCGCCGACACCACGCCGGCATAGAGCGTCGACAGCACGCTGACCTCGGTGGGCGTGGCGATGCCGAAGCGCAGGAAGACGATGATCAGCACCGGCAGCACCAGTGCGGGCGAGGCGTACAGCAGCTGCTTGCGAAACACCGGCCAGTCGAGCGTGCGGACGTCGCGCGGGAAGTTGCGGCGCTTGCCGACCCACCAGCACACCGCCATGAAGCCCACGCACATCGCCAGTCCGGGCAGGATGCCGGCCACGAACAGCGCGGCGATCGAAGTGTTGCTGCTGAGCGCGAACAGGATCATCGGGATCGACGGCGGGATCAGGATGTCGATCGTGGCCGCCGCCGCCAGCGTGGCAGCCGAGAACGCCGGCGGATAACCGAGCCGCTTCTGCCACGGGATCAGCAGCGAGCCGATCGCCGAGGCGTCGGCCACCGCCGAGCCCGACACGCCGCCGAAGAGGGTCGACGACAGCACGCCGACCTGGCCGGGGCCGCCGTGGAAGCGGCCGATCAGCGTGGTCAGCACACCGATCAGCGACTCGCCCAGCTTGCCGCCCATCATCAGCGTGCCGGTCAGCATGAAGAAGGGGATGGCGATGAGCGGAAAGCTCTGCACCTGCGCCACCATCTGCTGCACCAGCAGGTCGAGCGGCACCCGGTCGGAGGTGGCGGCGGCCGCCATCGCGGCCATCAGCAGGGCGTGGGCGATCGGCACGGCGGCCACCGCCGCGATGCCGAACACCATCAGGATCAATGCGGTCATGGCGTGACTCCGGGTTCAGGCGATGTTGACTTGCGGTGCGGCGGCGGCGTCATCGTGACCCTGGCCGTGGCCGAGCCCGTTCGACTCGCCGCGCCAGGCCGTCCAGGCCGAGCCCAGCGCCAGCACGGCGAGCATCGCCATGCCACCCATCACGCAGCCGTAGGTGACCGAGCCGGGCACCTGCAGGATCGGGCTCTTCTCGTCGGCGACGATGTCGAGCATGTTCCAGGTGGCCCAGGTCAGCGTGGCGTAGAGCCCCGCCACGCCCAGCCAGCCGAGCACCGCGACGATGCGGCGCAGGGCCGCCGGCACAGCGTCCATCAGGAAACTGGTGGTGATGTGCGAGCCGTGCACGGCGCCCAGCACCACGCCGGCCATCACCAGCCACGGGAACAGCAGCTCGGGCACTTCGTTGCCCCATTGCAGGCTGGCGCCGGTGCTGTAGCGCAGCAGGGTGTTGATGGCGAGGATCACGAAGATCACCGCCGTGGTGATCCACATCACCGACTGGCAGACCCGCGTGATGGCGCGTTCGAGGGATTTCATCGGGACACTCCTGAAGCCGCCCGCACGCAGGCTGCGCGGGGCGGCCGGGATGGGCGCGGCCGGATCCGGCCGCGCGAGCTCACTGGGCGCGGGCGGTCGTGATCACCTTCTTGACGAAGGGGCCGATCGGGCTGGCCATCCACTTGTCGTCGACCGTGCCGGTGGCCTTCTCGAAGGCGGCCTTGTCGGCCACGTCGACACGCACGCCCTTGGCCTTCAGGTCGGCCACCAGCTTCTCGTCGCTTTCCTGCGAGAGCTTGCGCTGCAGCGCGGTGGCTTCGGCGGCGGCTTCCTGCACCGCCTTCTTGTCGGCGTCGGAGAGCTTGTCCCAGCTGCGCTTGCTCATCAGGAACGGCGTCATCTCGTACTTGTGGCCGGTCAGCGAGATGAACTTCTGCACTTCGTAGAGCTTGCTGGCGTGGATGTTCATCAGCGGGTTCTCCTGGCCGTCGACCACGCCCTGCTGCAGCGCCACGTAGAGCTCGGCGAACTTGATCTGCTGCGCCTCGGCGCCCAGGCTCTGCATGATGTCGACCGTCACCGCGTCGGGCGGGGTGCGCATCTTCAGGCCCTTGAGGTCTTCGGGCTTGAGCAGCGGGCGCTTGCTGTTGGACATGTGGCGCACGCCGTTGTCCCAGTAGCCCAGCACCACCAGGCCCTTGTCGGCCGACTTCTGTGCCAGCTCCTGGCCGAGCGGGCCGTCGAGCACCTTCCAGGCCTGCGGCAGGTTGGCGAACAGGAACGGCATGCCGAAGGCCGCGTACTCCGGCACCACGCCGGCCACCGCGCCCTGCGAGTTGGCGCTGAAATCGATCGCGCCGGTGCGCAGCGCGGTGACCATCGCCGCGTCATCACCCAGCTGCGCCGACGGCGACACCTGCACCTCGATGCGGCCGGCCGATTTGGCCTTGACCACCTCGGCGAACTTGACCGATGCCTCGTGGCGCGGATTGCCCGGCGCGGCGCCGTGGCCGAGCGAGAGCTTGACGGCCTGCGCCTGCGCGGCGCCGACGGCCAGCAGGGCCTGCACGGCAAAGGCGATCGAGGCGAGGGTGAGGTTTCTGCGTTGCATGTCTGTCTCCGGTGGGGGTGCCGCGTCGTGGCGCGGCCTTCGAGAATTCGGATGCCTGCGGGACGGCGGCTGCGCCGCATCATCCCTGCGCCGCAGGCGGCGGCGTGTTGCGCAAAACGAAACGCGCAGCGTTCCGGAAATGGGTCAGTGGCTCAGTGGATCAGCATGCCGCCGTTGACGTCGAGCGTGACGCCGGTGCAGTACCTGGCCAGGTCGCTGGCCAGGAACACCACGCAGCCGGCGACGTCGTCGGGGCCGCCGATGCGGTTGAGCGGGATCTGCTCGAGGATGCCGACCATGCGGTCGGCCGGGATCAGGCCCTTGTTGATGTCGGTGGCGATCAGGCCCGGCGTGACGCAGTTGATGCGCACGTTGTCGTTGCCGTATTCACGCGCCATCGCCCGCGCCAGGCCCAGCACGCCGGCCTTGGCCGCCGAGTAGTGCGGGCCGCCCAGGATGCCGCCGCCGCGCTGCGCCGAGACCGACGAGATGCAGACGATCGCGCCGCCCTTCTGCGCGCGCATCGCCGGCAGCACGGCCTGCGACATGTAGAGCGTGCCGCGCAGGCTCACGTCCAGCACGGCGTCGTAGTCGGCGCCGGTGATGTCGACGGTCTTGCGCGGCTGGGTGATGCCGGCGTTGTTGACCAGCACGTCGATGCGGCCGCAGGTTTCGAGCACCGTCCTGGCGGCCAGCTCGCAGGATGCCTTGTCGGTCACGTCGGCGACCACGCCGATGTGCTGCGGGCCCAGGCGGGCGGCGGCGCCGGCCGGGTCGGCCTGGGCCAGGTCGAGGATGACGATGCGCGCGCCCTGCTCGGCCATCATGCGGGCGGTGGCGAAACCGAGGCCGTTGGGGCCGGCACCGCCGGTGATCAGGGCGACTTTGTCTTTCAGCAGCATGGGATGTGTCTCCGTGGGATGAACGCCAGTGGCGGCATGGAGCGCATTCTTGGCGGCCACCCACATGAAGACAAACGATAAGATTTCAGTGCCAGCTGATGGTTTGTCATGTGGCGACGCATCAAAGGGAATCCCCCCTTGGCGCCCGACCCGCCGATCCGGCACCGCCCGATCGAACATCCGAACACCCCCCGAGCACCCGCCATGGCCCACATCCCGCCCCTCGCCAACCTGCAGGCCTTCGAGGCCGTGGCGCGCCGCCGCAGCTTCGCGCTGGCCGCCGGCGAGCTCAACCTGACCGCCTCGGCGGTGAGCCACCAGATCGCCCGGCTGGAGTCGTTTCTCGGCGTGCGGCTGTTCGACCGCTCGGCGCAGGGCGTCAAGCTCAGCGCCGCCGGCGAGGGCTACCTGCGCCGCGTCGCCGGCGCGCTGGGTGCCATCGGCGCGGCCACCGACGACGTGCGCCAGGGCGTGCGCAACAGCCTGTACGTGCACGCCAGCCCGAGCTTCGCCAGCCTGTGGCTGATGCCGCGGCTGGCGCACTTCGCCCAGGCCCATCCGGGCATCTCGCTGTTCCTGTCGGCCTCGCCGACGCACAGCGATTTCGCGCTCGGCCAAGCCGATCTCGACGTGCGCTACGGCACGCCGCAGTGGCCCGACCTGGTGGTGCAGCCGATCTTCGAGGAGCCCATCCTGCCGCTCGCCAGCCCCGCCTTCATCGCCCGCCACCGGCTGCGCGAGCCGGCCGAGCTGCTGCTCACGCCGCTGATCCAGAGCACCGTCAGCGTGGTGCAGTGGGCCGACTGGCTCACCACGCAGGGCGTGACGCAGGGCCCGGAGCGCTTCGCGCTGCGCTTCGACCGCGCCCAGCTCGCGCTCGACGCCGCCGTGCAGGGCCTGGGCGTGGCGCTGGAGAGCGCCACCATCGCCCAAGCGCACATCGCCGAGGGCCGGCTGGCGCCGCTGTTCGACACCGCCCGGGCGGTGCGGGTGCAGGCGCACTTCCTGGTCTACCCGGCACGCCACGCCAAGCGGCCCGAGGTGGAGTCCTTCAACGCGTGGCTGAAGGATCAGGCGAGCGCCGCACCCGGCGCGGCGGCGCAGGTACCGCCGTCAGCGTGACCCGGCCGAGCCGCCGTCCTTGGGCCGGAAACGTTCCGGATAGACCACCGGCTCCCACTCGGGATGGGCCGCCAGGTTGGCCTGCACCGCGCGACGGAACGCCGGATCGGCGGCGCGCCCGCGCCAGCGCTTGAGCAGCGGCAGGCGCAGCGCCGGCTCGGCCTGCAGCCACGCCGAGACGTCGTCGTAGCTGACCTCGGCCAGCGGCTTGGGCACGATCTCGCGCCCGGCGAAGCGCGCGGCACGCGCGGGCAGCGGATCGCGGAACGGCCGCGGCATGCCGGCCAGGAAGTCCGCCGACGGCCGCTGCGCCAGCTCGGGCTTGCCGGTCGCGCGCAGGACGACGAAGCCGTTGGCCGGCACGTCGAGCGTGCCGCGCGCGCCGCCCCGCTCGGCCAGGCGCAACGCGCCGGTCTCGACGAATGCGGCCGACTGCGCCGCCTCGAGCTGCAACACCACCGTGGCGTCCTTGCAGTTCAACGCGAGACGCGGGCTCAGGCAGTCGCCCCGCGTGGCCGGCCCGGCCGGCGCCGCGCCGCCCTGGCTGAACTTGAGCCAGCCGTCGAGCAGGTAGAGCAGCGGCGCGCGGGCCGGCTTGTCGCGCGCCGCGGAAGGCGTCCAGCGCGGCGCGAGCATCAGGCGGCTGCGATCGCCCAGGCCGATCAGCAGGCCGTCGGCGAATTCGATCTGCGCAAAGCCGCCGGCCGCGGTCTCGACGATGTCTTCGGCCTGCAGCGCCAGCCCTTCGAGCACGGCAAACCGCTGCGCCCGGCGGATCAGCCTGGCGCTGCCTTCGAGGATGCCGACGATCGCCAAACCCGCCGCGGGCGCCGCCCGGGCTGGCACCGCCCCGGACACCGCGGCCAGCGCGGCGGCCTGCAACCAGATGCGGCGTGTGGACACGGCAGCTCGCAAGGGTGAACCTGGCGGCATCTTTGCGCCGCCGCCGAGCCGAGTCAATGCCGCTCGGGGTGCCGAAAGTCCCGACCCCCGAGACCGGATCAGCCGATCGCGCCGTCCACGCCCGCCTGGTGCGCCTGCTGGTCGGCGTGGTAGCTGCTGCGCACCATCGCGCCGACGGCGGCGTGGGTGAAGCCCATCTTGTAGGCCTCGGTCTCGAACATCCTGAAGGTGTCCGGGTGCACGTAGCGGCGCACCGGCAGGTGGTGGCCGGACGGCGCCAGGTACTGGCCGATCGTCAGCATGTCGATGTCGTGGGCGCGCATGTCGCGCATGACGTCGAGGATCTCGTCGTCGGTCTCGCCCAGGCCGACCATCAGGCCGCTCTTGGTCGGCACGCCGGGCACTTCTTCCTTGAAGCGCTTGAGCAGCGTCAGGCTGAACTGGTAGTCGGCGCCCGGACGCGCTTCCTTGTAGAGGCGCGGCACGGTTTCCATGTTGTGGTTCATGACGTCGGGCGGCGCGGTCTTGAGGATCTCGAGCGCGCGGTCCATGCGGCCGCGGAAGTCGGGCACCAGCACCTCGATGCGCGTCTCGGGCGAGGCGGCGCGGGTCTGGCGGATGCACTCGACGTAATGGCCGGCGCCGCCGTCGCGCAGGTCGTCGCGGTCGACCGAGGTGATGACGACGTACTTGAGCTTCAGCGCCGCGATCGTCTTGGCCAGATTGGCCGGCTCGTTGACGTCGAGCGGATCGGGCCGGCCGTGGCCGACGTCGCAGAAGGGGCAGCGGCGGGTGCACTTGTCACCCATGATCATGAAGGTCGCGGTGCCCTTGCCGAAGCATTCGCCGATGTTCGGGCAGCTGGCTTCCTCGCAGACGGTGTGCAGCTGGTGCTCGCGCAGGATGTTCTTGATCTCGTAGAAGCGCGTGGTCGGCGAGCCAGCCTTGACGCGGATCCAGTCGGGCTTCTTCAGCGTCTCGGCCGGCACCACCTTGATCGGGATGCGCGCCGTCTTGGCCTGCGCCTTCTGCTTGGCGGTGGCGTCGTAGGCAGCGCCGGTCTCGGCCTGGCGGGTGGTGTTTTCGGTGGACATGGGGCGATCCGTGCGGGCGGCTGGGCCGGGGCGCAAGCCGTGGACTGAAGGGGCGCCGGACGCCCGGAAATCGATCAGGGCGCGAGCAGCGCGGCGAGCCGATCACCCAGGCGCTGCGCTGCGTCGGGCCATTCGGCGGCGACGCCGAGTGTAGCCAGATCGACTGTTTGCAGCCCTGCATAACCGCAAGGGTTGATGCGCGCATAGGGCGAGAGATCCATCGCCACGTTCAGCGCCACGCCGTGGTAAGTGCAGTGGTTGGCGATCTTGATGCCCAGCGCCGACACCTTGCCCAGGCCGCGGAACGGGTCGCGCGGATCGTGCGGGCCGGTCAGCGCGCGGTGATCGAACGGGTCGTCGAGCCGCACGTAGATACCCGGCGCGCCGCTCACGCGGTGGCCGGTGACGTGCCAGGTGGCGAGCGTGCGGATCACGGCCTCTTCGACCCGGTAGACGTACTCCTTGACATAGATGCCCAGCCGCTTGAGATCGACCAGCGGGTAGGCCACCACCTGCCCCGGCCCGTGGTACGTGACCTGGCCGCCGCGGTTGGTGGCGACCACCGGCACGCCGTCGGGCGCGAGCACATGCTCGGCCTTGCCGGCGATGCCCTGGGTGTAGACGGGATCGTGCTCGCACAGCCAGAGTTCGTCGGCGCTGTCGGGCGTGCGCGCGGCGGTGAAGGCGCGCATCGCGTCGTAGGTGGGCTCGTAAGGCACGCGGGCCAGGTTGCGGATCAGCATGGGCAAGGTTGCAGGTTCGGGCGGAGCGCCACGCGGGATTGTCGGCCAGCACGGCGAAAGCGGCCGATGCCCCGGCCGACCCCGGTGCCGACACAGGCTCTCCATGAGGCGCGACGTTCACGTATCTTCCGGTCATGCAACCCGATCACGCCACGCCCGCCCGCCGCGCATCGAAGCCGAACCGGCGATCGCACCGTGTCCGCCGAGCGTTGGCGCTGCTGGTGCTTGCGGGCAGCCAGGCGGCGATCGCGGCACCGGCTGCGGCCACGCTGGCGGCGCCCGGCGCCGGCAACGGGGCGGCGGGCTCGGCCTCGGCGCTGATCGCCGCGGTGATCGAACACCGCGCCGGCCACTTTGACAAGGCCGCCCGTGCGTTTGACGAACTCGCCCGCGCCGGCCTGCCGGCGGCGATGCACAACCTGGCGGTGATGCACCTGGGCGGCGAGGTCACGCCCGCCAGCGTCGAGACCGCCCGCGGCCTGCTCGAACAGGCCGCCGCAGCCGGCTTCATCAGCTCGCAACTGGCACTCGCCGAACTGCACGAAAGCGGCCGGCTCGGACGACGCGACCCGGCCGGCGCCCTGCCCTGGCTGCGCCGCGCGGCCGACGCGGGCCATGTCGATTCGCAGGTGGCGGTCGGCACCGCCTACTACCTGGGCCGCGGCATCGCGCGCGACGAAAGCCAGGCGCTCGACTGGTATCGCAAGGCCGCCCGCGCCGGCGACGTCGGCGCGCAATACCTGGTGGCGTCGATGTACGAAACGGGGCTGGGCGTGGCGGTCGACCTGCGGCTGGCGCGCTACTGGTACGACGTCGCCGCCCACCTGGGCGACCCCGCCGCACGCGGCAAGCGCGATCAGCTGGACCGTCAGCTCAGCACGGCGACCGGGGCGCCGTGATCGGCCTCATTGGGCGATGTAGCGCCCGGGCCGGTGGTTGATCGCAAGAATCATGTTCAGAGCCACCGCGCCGGCGATCGACATCAGCACCTTCTGCGGCTCGACCAGCCACAGCGCCATCGCGACGATCATCACGTCGACCGCCATCTGCACGTGGCCGGCGCGCCAGCCACGGCGCTCCTGCAGCGCGAGCGCCAGGATGCCCACGCCGCCCAGGCTGGCGCGGTGGCGGAACAGGATCAGGAAGCCGGTGCCCATCAGCAGCCCGCCCATCACCGCGGCGTAGAGCGGCTCGAGCGTCCGGAACGAGATCAGTTGCGGCAGCACTTCGGACTCGGCCGACAGCAGCAGCACGGCCAGGAAGGTCTTGACCGAAAACGCCCGGCCCATCTGCCGCCAGGCCAGCCAGTAGAACGGCAGGTTGATCAGGAAGAACAAGGTGCCGAAACGCCAGCCGCTGGCGTAGTGGCCGAGGAAGGCCAGCCCCGCCGTGCCACCCGACAGCAGCCCGGCGTGGCGGTACATCAGCACCGCCAGCGCGATCAGCAAGGTGCCCGACAGCAGCGCCTGCAGGTCTTCGAAACGGCTGTGACGGGTGACAGCGGCGGAAGCTGCGGCGGGTGCGGGGGTGCTCATCGCGGCCGATTGTGGCGTCGCATCCGGGCACGGCCTTGTCGCAGGACAAGATAGCGCACCCGCGCTTCAGCGTCGCGTCGTTGCCGGTCGTGTGGCAGCGGGCGTCATCCGGCTGCGCAGCCAGCGCGCCGCGATCAGCAGCAGCACCAGCACCGCGTAGAGCGCCACCTCGTCGAAGCGCTGCTTGGACGCGCGCATCCACAGGAAGTGCAGCAACCCGAGCCCGATCACCGGCCAGACCAGCTTGTGCAGCAGCTGCCAGCGTGCCGCGCCCATGGCCTTGATCGCGCGGTTGAACGAGGTCAGCGCCAGCGGCAGCATCAGCAGCAGCGCGAGAAAGCCGACCAGCGCGAACGGCCGCTTGTCGAGGTCGCGCACGATCGCCGCCGGGTCGAAGCCCATGTCGAGCCAGGCGTAGGACAGGAAATGCAGCACGCCGTAGAAGAACGCCGTCAGCCCGAACAGGCGGCGCATGCGCGCCAGCCCCGGCAGCTTGCCCCAGGTGCGCAGCGGCGTGACGGCCAGCGTGATGCACAGCATGCGCAGCGTCCACAGGCCGGTGCCACGCAGGATGGTCTCGGCCGGATTGGCGCCCAGCGTGTTGTTGACGCCGCCCCAGACCCAGCCGGCGATCGGCAGCAGGCACAGCAGCAGGATCACCGGCTTGGCCCAGGGCTTGAGCAGCGCGCGCTGCAGCAGCGTGTGGGCGCGGCTGGCCAGCCCGGCCGGCCGAACCTGCACCGACCCAGCATTCGCTGCACCGCCGCGGGAGGCGATCGAGGCGGCGTCCATCTCAGTAGTTCTTCTTGAGATCCAGGCCGGCGTAGAGCTGGCCGACCTGCGCCTCGTAGCCGTTGAACATCAGCGTCGGCCGCTTCTTGGCGAACAGCCCGTCCTCGCCGATGCGGCGCTCGGTGGCCTGGCTCCAGCGCGGGTGGTCGACGTTGGGGTTGACGTTCGAATAGAAACCGTATTCCTGCGGCCCGGCCTTGACCCACGCCGTGGCCGGCTGCTTCTCGACCAGGCGGATCCTGACGATCGACTTGGCGCCCTTGAAACCGTATTTCCACGGCACCACCAGGCGCAGCGGCGCGCCGTTCTGGTTGGGCAGCACCTCGCCGTACATGCCGAAGGCCATCAGCGTGAGCGGATGCATGGCCTCGTCGAGGCGCAGGCCTTCGATATAAGGCCAGTCGAGCACGCGCGAGCCGACGAAGGGCATCTGCTTGGGGTCGGCCAGCGTCACGAACTCGACGTACTTGGCGTTGCCCTTGGGCTGGACCTTCTTGAGCAGCTCGGCCACCGACCAGCCCACCCACGGCAGCACCATCGACCAGCCTTCGACGCAGCGCATGCGGTAGATGCGCTCTTCCATCGGCGCGAGCTTGAGCAGCGCCTCCATGTCGAACACGCCGGGCTTGAGGCACTCGCCCTCGACCGTGACGGTCCACGGCCGGGTGATCAGCTTGTGCGCGTTCCGGGCCGGGTCGGCCTTGTCGGTGCCGAACTCGTAGTAATTGTTGTAGGTCGATGCATCGTTGTAGGCGGTGATCTTTTCCATCACCTGCGCACCGGCCACGCTGCTGCGAGCCGACGCCAGCGCGGCGAGCTTGCCCGGCCGCGCCACGGCACCGGCCTGCGCCCAGGCTTCATGGCCCAGACCGAGGCCGGCCAACGCGCCGAGGCCGCCCAGGCGCAGCAGGTCGCGGCGCGACGCATAGACGCCGCTGGGCGTGATCTCGCTGGCGATCGGGTGGATGAATCCGGCGTCGGGGTGGCTGTGGCGGCGTGTCGACATGCGTGCTCCTCGCGTCCCGCGCACCACCCGGGCTGGGTGGCCGACGCGAAACGGTGTCTGCCCGCTCAGTCGCGGCAGCAGCGCCGATTCTTACAGTGCATCGAAATCCGTGTGCCGGGCGGGCGTGCCGGGAAAGCTCAGCAGTCCGGCCATGCCCTGGTCGGCCACGCCCAGATCGAGGGAATTGCGCTGGAACCGGTCGCGGAAGTTCTTGCGCGCGAACAGCTTGTGCTGCGCCTCGCCGGGCAGATCGGTGATGCGGATGATGTTGCGCGCCACCAGCACGTCGACCAGGTCCTCGAGCACCCGGATCAGCCCGGCATCGAGGCTGGCGAACGCAGCGTCGGCCGAGCCGCCGGCACTGTCGCCCAGCAGCTGGCGCAGCTCGGGCGCGTCGTCGCCCAGGAATTCGCTGCCGGGCACGGCGTGGCGGTGGATGCTGTCGACCTGGCCGTCGGGGCTGCGCAGAACGTGGGGCATGGTGGTTTCCTCTCGTCCTGCATATCGGCGCCGTGAGCCGGCACTGAAACGGGCGCACCAGCAAAAAGGCCGGTCAGTGACCGGCCTTTCGGGGCAGTTCAGGCAGACGTGCGGATCAGTGCAGGCCGGCGATGTAGTCGGACACGGCCTTGATCTCGCGATCGTTGAGCTTGGCGGCCACGCCGGTCATCTGCAGGTTGTTCTTGCGCACGCCGTCGCGGAAGCCCTTGAGCTGCAGCTCGGTGTAGTCGCTGTGCTGGCCGGCCAGGCGCGGGTACTGCGCGGGGATGCCGGCGCCGGTCGGGCTGTGGCAGCCCGAGCAGGCCGGGATGCTGCGATCGGCAATGCCCCCGCGGTAGATCTTTTCACCCAGCACGACCAGGTCCTTGTCCTTGGCAGCGCCCGGCTTGGCCTGCTTGCCGGCGTAGAAGGCGGCGACGTTCTTCATGTCGGCGTCGCTCAGCATCGAGGCGAAGCCCTTCATGACGGCACTGTCGCGCTTGCCGGCCTTGAATTCGGACAGCTGCTTGACCAGGTATTCAGGGTGCTGGCCCTGCAGGATCGGGTTGGCGGGCGTGCCGCGCGAACCGTCGGCGGTGTGGCAGGCGCCGCACACCTGGGCCGAGAGGGCTTCTCCCTTGGCGGGATCCACCTTGGCGGCGGGTGCCGCATCGGCCGCCCACAGCGGGGTGGCCAGCGTGACAGCAGCGAGCAGGGCAAGGAGCTTCTGGGCAGGCGATTTCATGGGTGGGCGGGGCTGGGTGGACGTTAAACCGAAGGATTTTACAATGCCGGATGATGACCCCCAACCCAGCTCCCACCCAAGGTGGCGCGGACGCCACGCGCGCCGCCCTTTCCTGGGCTCACACGGCGCGTTTCCTGACCACGGCGAGCCGCCTCGACCAGCTGCCGGCGCACGATCTGCCCGAGATCGCCTTCGTCGGCCGCTCCAACGCCGGCAAGTCGACCGCGATCAACACGCTGGCACAGCAACGCCAGCTCGCCTTCGCGTCCAAGAAGCCGGGCCGCACCCAGCACATCAACCTGTTCGAGCTCGGCCCCAAGGACGCGCCCAGCGCGCTCTGGGCCGACCTGCCCGGCTACGGCTACGCGGCGGTCGAGCGTGCCGCCAAGCTGCGCTGGCAGGCCGTGATGGCCGACTACCTGAAGATGCGCCGCAACCTCGCGGGCGTGGTGCAGATGATCGACTCGCGCCACGGCTTCACCGCGCTCGACCGCCAGCTGCTCGAATTCGTCGGCCCGCGCGTGGTGACCGGCGAGGTCAAGCTGCTGGTGCTGCTGACCAAGGCCGACAAGCTCAACCGCAAGGAGGCCAGCGCGGCGCTGCGTTCGGCGCAGGATTTCCTGGCCGACCTGTCGACCGACCAGTCGGATCTGTCGGTGACGCTGTTCTCCGCGCTCAAGCGCCAGGGTGTCGAGGACGTGGCGCAGACCCTGCACGACTGGCGCGACGCGTCGGCCGCGCCGATCGAGGGCGGCCTGCTGGCCGCGAGCGCAGCCCTGCGGGCCGAACGCTTCGAGACGCCGGATGACGTCGTCATCCCGGCCGACCCGGCCGAACCCGCCGCCTGACCGACCCGCCGCAGCGCCGCTCGATGCCGACCCGCCGATCCGCCCCCACCACGCCGCCAGCCGCATCACCGGCCGACACCGGCGAACGTGTCCGCCCGCAGATGGCCGACCTGGCGCGGCTGGCGGGGGTTTCGGTGGCCACCGTCTCGCGCGCGCTCAACGGCAGCCCCGAGGTCAGCCTGGCGACGCGCCAGCGCATCGGCGAACTGGCCCGCTCGCTGAACTACACCGTCAACATCGGCGCCAAGAACCTGCGCACCAAGCAGAACCGCACCGTCGCGGTGGTGATCCCGTACGACGAGCAGAGCCGTCAGCACATCACCGATCCGTTTTTCCTGGCCATGCTCGGCAGCCTGGCCGATGCGCTGACCGACCGCGGCTTCGACCTGCTGCTGTCGCGGGTCGACTCCGGCTACCTGGCCGCCGCCAGCCAGCTGTACGAATCGGGCGCGGTGATCGGCACCGTGCTGATCGGCCAGTGGCGCCACCACGCCCAGCTCAACGCGCTGGCGCAGCGCGGTGCGCCGCTGGTGGTGTGGGGCGCGCAGCTGCCGCAGCAGGTCTATTGCAGCGTCGGCGGCGACAACCTCGCCGGCGGCCAGCTGGCCACCCGCCACCTGATCGAACGCGGCGGCCGGCGCATCGTCTTCATGGGCGACCCGTCCCTGCCCGAGGTCGCGCAGCGGCTGGCCGGCTACCACCAGGCGCTGGCCGAGGCCGGCATCGCACCCGACCCGGCGCTGCAGCTGAACGTGCCGTTCGAGACCGGCCAGGCGCGCGCCGCGCTCACCCGCCTGATCGAGAGCGGCATCGCGTTCGACGCCATCTTCGCCTGCAGCGACGTGCTCGCCATCAGCAGCATGCAACTGCTGCGGCTGTACGGGCGCGCGGTGCCGCAGCAGGTGCTGGTGGTCGGCTACGACGACATCGAGTGGGCCAGCCACGCCGACCCGCCGCTGACCACCGTGCGCCAGCCGATCGCCGCCGCCGGCATCGAGATCGTGCAGGCGCTGTTCGACGGTGTCGCCGGCCAGCCGACGCCCCCGCGCACGCTGCCGGTCGAGCTGGTGGTGCGGCAAAGCTCCTTGCGCTGACGTCGGCGCATGCCGCTCACGGACGGCCGAGCTGCAGGTACAGCCCGGCGCTGCCGCGCGGCGCCCAGGTCAGGCCGAAATAGAGCGGCCCGAGGCCGGTGTCGGCGCCCAGGAACACGCTGCCGCCACCGCGCAGGCGGCCCAGATCGACCTCGCTGCTGCGCGCCCAGGCGTTGCCGGCCTCGAGCGAGGCACCGGCAAAGAAGCCGCGGGTCAGGACCGGCCGCTGGTTCAGCCGCACGGTGTAGGTCAGCCGGCCCAGCAGCACCTCGTTGCCCGACAGCTGCTCGGCCTGGTAGCCCGACAGGTTGTGGAAACCGCCCAGCGTGTAGTAGCCCAGGCCCTGGATCAGGCCCTGGTGCGCATGGCGCAGGCGCAGGCTGGCGTCGAGCGTGTGCGGGCCCGCGCTGGTGACGGTGTTGGCGTCGGCCTCCAGGCGATGGAAGGACTCGGTGCCGCCGGCCAGCACCGACTCCGCCACCCAGCGCCGGCCGACCTCGCCGACCAGCCGCACGCGCCAGCCGCGGCGCGGAAAGCTGACGTGGTCGAGCTGGTCGAGCAGCAGCGCGCCGCGCAGCGCCCACTCCTGCGCCCGGCTCGACTCGAGCGCCGACACGCTGCTGCCGCCGGCCACGATCTCGGGCGAAAAATGCTGGGCCTGGCGCACCACGCCCAGCCGCCACTCGCCCCACGAGCCGAGCGGGCGGCCGAGGTCGATGCCGGCGCGCCAGTGCGCGCGCGCAAAGCGGCCGAGCAGCGGCGCACCGGCGGCGTCGGCGCTCGGCGCCAGCGGCGCGTAGACGTTGATGCGGCGCCGCTCGACATCGCTGTGCACCGAGACGAAGGTGTCGCCGCCATCGGCCAGCAGCAGGCCCGCCGGCTGATACCACTCGGTGTGCCAGCGCGGCACCGAGCCGATCTGCAGCCGGTTGCGCCACTCGCCGCCGGCCTCGTTGAGCCAGTGGCGGTTGTGGCTGAGCTTGAGGTTGAACTCGCCGCGGCCGACAAAGTCGCTCGCCACGTCGAGACCGAGCCGGAAGTAGTGCGGGCCCCACGGTTTCTCTTCGAGCCGGAACACCAGCCCGGTGCCGGCCGGCAGGTCCTCGAGCCCGTAGTCGGCGTGCAGGTAGTCGCCCGAGGCCGCCAGCGCGCGGGTGTCGGCTTCGGCGCGGTCGATGTCGAACGGCTGGCCGGGCTGGCTGGCCAGCGCGCCGGCCAGGCGCTGCGGCGAGGTGATGTCGGCGCCCTCGAAACGCACGCTGGTGATCGGCGCCGTCTGCGGCCACTCGCGCCGGCGCGCGGCCTGGTGTGCCGCCCATTCGGGCGCGGGCAGCGCCAGCGCCTGCAGCCGCGGCTGCAGCGCCTGGGCGCCGCTTTCGCCGAGCGTGATCAGCTCGCGCACGCGGCCGAAGTCGGCGGCCGTGATCTTGCCGAGTTCGGGTGCGATCAGCAGGTCGCGCTCGGCATCGAGCCCGGCGATCGAGCGCTGCACGTTCTGCTCGGTCAGGATGTTGATCATCTGCGCCGTCAGGCCGAGCACCGTGCCCAGCGTGTCGCGCGCGGCCAGCGGGGTGCCGATGTTGACGGCGATCACCACCTGCGCGCCCAGCGCCCGCACCACGTCGACCGGCAGGTTGTCGACCAGGCCGCCGTCGCCGAGCACGCGGGCGTCGACGTCGGTGGGCGGGAACACCGCCGGCACCGACATGCTCGCGCGCAGCGCCTGCGCCAGGTCGCCGCGCTCGAACACCACCGGCGCGCCGCTCTCCATGTCGGTGGCGACAGCGCGGAACGGGATCGGCAGGGCGTCGAAATGCGGCGCCGTGCGCACCGGCAGCGTGTAGCGGCGCAGCAGCAGCTCGAGGCCGCGGCTCGACACCGAGCCCAGCGGCAGCATCGGGCTGCCGTCGCGCGCCAGGCCGATCTCGACCGCGGGCGAGATCTCGAAGTCTTCTTCCTTGCGGCGCTGGCTGAGCGTCTCGCGCGGCACCCGGCTGGCGAACAGCGCCTCCCAGTCGAGCGCGAGCAGCTCGCGCTCGAGTTCGGCCGCGCCCATGCCGCTGGCGAACAGGCCGCCGATGATGGCGCCCATCGAGGTGCCGGCGATCAGGTCGACCGGGATGCGCTCGCGCTCGAGCACCTTCAGCACGCCCACATGCGCCAGGCCGCGTGCGCCGCCGCCCGACAGCACCAGGCCGACGCAGGGCCGCGGCTGCTGCGCCGTGCCGCAGGTCTTCAGGCGCGGCGATGGCGCGGTCGGGGCCGGCTCGGTGGGCGCCGGCTCCGCCCGCGCCGGGCCGCACAACCCGAGCACGAGCAGCACCGCAGCGAGCCGGTGAAGGACGGGACGCGTGGCGCAGGGATTCGGCAGCAAACAGGGCCCGTTCATACGCCGATTCTGCCGTCCGCACGGCTCTCTAAAATCGGCCCGACCCACCGCCCGCCGCACCTGGGGCCACCGGCCTTGCTGCGACCTCCGACCCGCCCGATGCCTCACGACCCGCCCCTGCCCGACCCCGACCTGGCGCGCCGCGCCCTGCCACGCGCGCCGTTGCCCGCGGACTGCGAGGTGCTGGTGGTCGGCGCCGGCCCGGCCGGCAGCGCCTGCGCCACCTGGCTGGCGCGTGCCGGGGTCGACGTGGTGCTGGTCGATCAGCACGATTTCCCGCGCGACAAGGTCTGCGGCGACGGCCTGATCCCCGATGCCCACGCCGCGCTGGCGCGGCTGGGCGTGCTCGACGCGGTGATGGCGCAGGCGCAGCCGATCGGCCATGTGCGCTGCGTCGCGCCGCGTGGGGGTCAGGTCGACGTCGCCGGCCGGCTGGCGGTGCTGCCGCGGCGCATCCTCGACCACCTGCTGGTGCGCCACGCCCAGGCCGGCGGCGCGCGGCTGCACACACCGGTGAAGTTCGAGGGTCTGATCGAAGACGGCGGCCGGGTGCGCGGTGCGCGGCTGCGCCAGGCCGGCGCCGACACGATCCACGAACTGCGCGCCGGCTGGGTCGTGCTGGCCACCGGCGCGGCGATGCCGGCGATGCTCGGCGCCGGCCTGTGCGAGCGCCGTGCGCCCAGCGGCGTGGCGTTGCGCGCGCATGTGCGCAACCCGGCGCTGGCCGGACGGCAGACCACGATGGACGTGGTCTGGCACCGGGCGCTGAGCCCCGGCTACGGCTGGATCTTCCCGTGCGGCGGCGACGTCTACAACATCGGCGTGGGCTCGTTCTTCAAGCGCGACGCCAGCACCGACGCCGCCAATCTGCGCGACATGTTCGACGCCTTCACGCGCGTCCACGCCCCGGCGCAGGCGCTGATGCAGGGCGGCGAGTGGGTCAGCGAGCTCAAGGGCGCACCGCTGCGCTGCACGCTGGCGGGCGCGCGGACCGGCCGGCCCGGCCTGCTGGCCACCGGCGAGGCGATCGGCTCGACCTACGACTTCACCGGCGAAGGCATCGGCAAGGCGCTCGAGACCGGCCTGATGGCGGCCGAGGCGCTGCTGGCCGGGCGCGCGCAGGGCTCGGCGGCGGCACCGGCCGATGCGCAGACGCTGGCCGACTACGACGCCCGCCTGGCGACCCTGAAACCGCGTTTTTCGCTCTATGCGCGGGCCAACCACATCAACCGCTACCCGTGGCTGGCCGACCTGGTGATCTGGCGCGCCCGGCGCAGCCCGGGCATGCGCCAGCGCATGAGCGGCCTGCTCAACGAGACCAGCAACCCCGGCACCCTGATCTCGCTGCGTGGCATGCTGAAACTCTTCACCGTCTGAAGCCTGGATCCGGGCGCGCACCATGTGTCAACTTCTCGGCCTCAACGCCAACACGCCGACCGACCTGGTCTTCAGCTTCACGGGCTTCTCGCAGCGTGCGGTCGAGCACAAGGACGGCTTCGGCATCGCCTTCTTCGAAGGGGCCGGCGCGCGGCTGTTCGTCGATCACCACAGCGCGACCGAGTCGCCGGTGGCGCAGATGGTGCGCAACTACCCGATCCGCAGCCGCCACATCCTGGCGCACATCCGCAAGGCGACGCAGGGCGGCGTGGCGCTCGAGAACACCCACCCGTTCCAGCGCGAGCTGTGGGGGCGCTACTGGGTGTTCGCGCACAACGGCAACCTCACCGACTTCAAGCCCAAGCTGCACGCCGCCTACCACCCGGTCGGCCAGACCGACAGCGAACGCGCCTTCTGCTGGCTGCTGCAGGAGCTGGCCAAGAACCACGCCAGCCTGCCGAGCGTGGCGCACCTGAGCGAGACGCTGGCCGAGCTGGTGCCGCAGGTGGCGCGCCACGGCACCTTCAACTTCCTGCTCGGCAACGGCGAGGCGCTGTGGGCGCATTGCTCGACGCGCCTGCATTACGTGCTGCGCCGCCACCCGTTCGCCAGCGCCCACCTGCAGGACGACGATCTGACAGTCGACTTCGCCACCCAGACCACGCCGACCGACCGGGTCGCGCTGATCGTCACCGAGCCGCTGACGCGCAACGAGGACTGGATCGCCCTGACGCCAGGCGAGCTGGCGGTCTTCGTCGACGGCCAGCGCGCGGCGCTCTAGCCGCCACGCGGCGGTGCCGACGCGCGCAGCTGCGCCCGTTCGTGCGAACCGTCACGGATACCGCCCTGCGGCGGGCTCACGTTGGGCACTCGAACGGCCGATCTTGCAGATTGGGCATGCACCTCCGCAGGCCCGATCTGCCAGGAACCCTGCCTTGTCGAGCCGAACCGATCCCGCCAACCTGGACACCGCTGCCACGCCGCAGGCCGCCCAACCGCGCGGCGATGTCTCGGCGCAGATGGTCGACCTGTTCTATCGCCAGTCGCCCGCCGCGCTGCTGGGCGGCGCGATCGGCGCGCTGCTGGTCGTGCTGGCGCTGCAGGACGCCCTGCCGGCGCTCTGGCTGCGCAGCTGGCTGCTGGCGGCCGAGCTGCTGATCGTCGGCCGACTGACCACCACGCTGCACTACATGCACGGCGGCGCCGAGCGCCACAGCCTGGCGCGGTGGCGGCAGCTGGCGCTGGTCTTCACGATCGCCCAGGGTCTGACCTGGGGCAGCCTGGGCCTGATGAGCCTGGCGGTGCCGACCGCGCAGGACGAAGCCCTGATCCTGGTCTGCCTGCTGGTGATCGTGGCCGGCAGTGCCGCGCTGGTGGGCACGCTGCCGCTGCTGGTGCCGCTGTTCGGCGTGCTCACGCTGCTGCCGATCACGCTCGTCATGGCGCTGGGCAGCAGCGGCGCGCAGCACTTCCTGGCGTTCTGCTCGTTCACGTTCATGCTGACGGTGACGGTCAGCCTGCCGCGCAGCATGCAACGCGCGATCCGGGCCCGCCACAGCGCCAGCCTGGCCCAGCGCGACACCCTGCAGCGCCTTGAAATGGCCGAGCAGATGGCCCATGTCGGCCACCTGGTGTGGGACGCCGGCGCCGCGCAGGCACAGCTGTCGGCCGGCGCACAGCGCATGCTCGGGCTCGACGGCGTCGGCGCCCTCGAACACCGCGACATCGTCGAGCTGGTGGTGCCCGCCGACCGCGAACGCGTGCGGCTGCTGATCCGCAACTCGCTGCAGCAGACCCAGAGCCAGCTGCGCTACGAGACCCAGGTGTCGACACCCGCAGGCGTGCGCGACCTGATGGTGGTGCAGCACCTCGAGACCGGCGCCGACGGCCGCGTCACGCGCCTGATGTCGACGCTGCAGGACACCAGCGAGCTCAAGCAGACCCAGCGCGAACTGCAGAAGCTGGCGTTCAACGACCCGCTCACCGGCCTGGGCAACCGCGCCTGGTTCATGCAGGCGCTGGCCGGCATGCTCAGGCAGGGCGAACGCAGCGCGCTGCTGATGCTCGACCTCGATCACTTCAAGGCGATCAACGACACCCTCGGCCACCACGCCGGCGATCTGCTGCTGGGCATGGCAGCGCAGCGGCTGCAGCGGGTCCTGGGCGACACGGCCTCGCTGGCGCGGCTCGGTGGCGACGAGTTCGCGATCATCCTGCCGGCCATCGCCAGCAGCGCCGCCGCGGCCCAGCAGGCCCAGGCGCTGATCGACACCCTGACACGGCCGTTCTCGGTGGCGGGCGTGGAGGTCTACGTGTCGGCCAGCATCGGCATCGCCGTCAGTCCGCAGGACGCCGACGACACCGAGGCGCTGCTGCGCTGCGCCGACGTGGCGATGTTCGACGCCAAGGGCCTCGGCCGCGCCGGCTACCAGTTCTACGCCGCCCAGCAGAGCGAGCGCGCCCGCGAGCGGGTGCTGCTCGAAGGCGACCTGCGGCGCGCGATCGAACGCGGCGAACTCGAGCTGCACTACCAGCCCAAGGTCGACATGCGCACCGACCGGGTGGTCGGTGCCGAGGCCCTGCTGCGCTGGCACCACGCCGAGCGCGGCATGGTGCCGCCGGACCGCTTCATCCCGGTGGCCGAAGACACCGGCCTGATCATCCCGATCGGCGAATGGGTGCTGCGCACCGCCTGCACCGCCGCCACCCACTGGAACCGCACCCGCCGCGCGCGCGGCCAGGAGGCACTCAAGATCGCCGTCAACCTGTCGCCGCGCCAGTTCTGGTCGCCGCACTTCGTGGCGATGGTGCGCGCCGTGATGCACGAGACCGGCTGTCGGCCGGAGTGGATCGAACTGGAGATCACCGAAAGCCTGCTGATCGACACCCGCGGCCAGGTCAGCGAGATCCTCGCCGAGCTGAGCCGGCTCGGCTTCACGCTGGCGATCGACGACTTCGGCACCGGCTATTCGGCGCTCGGCTACCTGACGCGGTTCCCGATCAGCACGCTGAAGATCGACCGTTCCTTCGTCAACGAAGTCGCCACCCACCCCGCCCGCGCCAGCCTGGTGCGCGCCATCGTGGCGATGGGCCACAGCCTGCAGCTCGAGCTGGTCGCCGAAGGGGTCGAGACCCACGAGCAGGTACAGGTCCTGCGCGAGATGGGTTGCCAGCTGGCGCAGGGCTGGCTCTACGGCCGGCCCCAGGCACGCGCCTTGTTCGAGGCCGCGCATGCGCCTGCCGAGCTCCCGGTCGTCACCGAATCCGCCCCGTCGAGCCAGACTGACCATTTCCGTCACGCCGCCTGACACGACACGTCAGTCTTGCTAAAAACCAATTCCCGAGCACCACCAGGGCGTGATCCCGTACACATCTTGTGGCTGGCACGGTTGCTGCATTTTTCACTTCGGGTCGGCAATTCCGGGCCGAAAGCACACCGTGCGGGGAAGCAGGATGAAAAAATTTCGTTGGACCGATTGGGCGGCGGCTGCGGCACTGGTCTTTGCGTTGAGCGCCTTCGCCGGCTCCGAGAATCTGGACGATCCCCAGGCCAGCGCACAGATGCGCTGAGCGCGGCAGGCTTCATTTCAGCAGTCGATCATCTTCTTTGTGTCTCTCCTCAGAGAAGCCTTCGGGACCGGCTGAGGTCCCAGGGAGGCGGGCGTTGCGGGCAAGAGAGAGCGAGCGCCCGGCATCCACGTCCCGCCTCCCTTCTTTTTGATCCCTCCGATGGCGGCCACCGCGCCGCCCGCCTCACGCCGATCGACCCGGCGCGACGGATCACCCCCTGCGCCTCCGCGTCCGACCGCTGCGCTGCGCCAGCCACGTCGGCCCAGGCGTGACAATCGGCACTCGCGTGCGCCTCGCGGCGCCTGTCTGATTTCCGGAGTGACCATGCCTGTGCTGATATGCGGATCCCTTGCCTTTGACACCATCGCCAACTTCCACGGCCGTTTTGCGCAGCAGATCCTGCCCGAGCACATCCACATCCTGAACGTCTCGTTCCTGGTGCCGACGCTGCGGCGCGAGTTCGGCGGCTGCGCCGGCAACATCGCCTACAGCCTGAAGGCACTCGGCGGCGAGCCGCGCGTGATGGCCACCGTCGGCGCCGACGGCGAGGGCTACCTGGCGCGCCTGAAGGCGATGCAGATCGACACCCGCCACATCGAGCTGCTGGCCGACGCCTACACCGCGCAGTGCCACATCACGACCGACCAGGACAACAACCAGATCACCGCCTTCCACCCCGGCGCCATGCAACAGGCCGCGCGCCTGGTGGTCCCCAACCCGGCCGGTGACATCGCCATCGGCATCATCGCGCCCGACGGCCGCGAGGCCATGCTGCTGCACGCCCGGCAGATGGCCGACGCCGGCATCCCGTTCGTGTTCGATCCGGGCCAGGGCCTGCCGATGTTCGACGGCGCCGAGCTGCAGCACTTCCTGAGCCTGGCCACCTGGGTCACGGTCAACGACTACGAAGGCCGCATGCTGTGCGACCGCACCGGCTGCGATCTGGACACGCTGTCGCGCTCGCACCTGCGTGGCCTGATCGTCACGCTCGGCCACGAGGGCTGCGACGTCTGGATCCAGGGCCAGGTCACCCGCGTGCCCGGCATCGAGGCCAGCGCGGTGGTCGACCCCACCGGCTGCGGCGATGCGTTCCGGGCCGGCCTGCTGTACGGGCTCGAGCGCGGCTGGGATCTGGTGCGCAGCGTCGAACTGGCGAACCGCGTGGGCGCCATCAAGATCGCCTCGGCGGGCACCCAGAACCACCGGCTCGATCCGGCGGAACTCGGCCTCTGAGCCGGCACCCGGCCCCTGCATTCGATTCAGGAAGGGACCTGCCGATGAGCCTGCTCGAAGGATCGCTGGTGGCGTTGCTGCTCACCCTGGCGGGCGCGCTGCTCTGGCATCAGCATCGGCAGGCCGTGCGCGCGCGGCGGGAGTCCGAGCAGACGTTGGCGATCTCGCGCGAGACCGCCGCCCGCCAGCTCCTCGAACTGCGGGCCGCACTGGCCGAGGCCCTGGCAGAGGCGCAGTCCGAACGGGACAAGAAGCAGGTGCAGATCGACGAGGTCGCCCGCCTGCGCAGCAAGTACCGCCGGCTCTACGGGAACTACACCAAGCTGGCCGAACATCTGGCGGCGCACCTGCCCGACAGCCCACCGGCCTCGTCGACCAGCGGCGAGCGCCACGCCGCCGACATGACACCCGAGACACGACCCGGGCCGACGCGAGGCTGAAGCGCAACAGTCGCCGCCGCGGCCCGCAAAGGCCTCATGCGTCGAGCAGCCCGGCCAACCTGAGCGCCGCCAGCCACGCGGCCATCTGCGCAGGGGGCACCTGCACGCGCAGCCGCTTGCGACGCCCGCTGGCACCGCGCAACAGGCTCACCTGCTGCTTGGACACCCCCAGCTCGTCGGCCAGCCAGCGCTGCAAGGCGTCATTGGCCGCACCATCGACCGGCGGCGCCGCGAGACGAAGCCGCAAGGCCTGGTCATGCAGGCCGACGACCTCGGTGCGTCGAGCGTTGGGAACCACGGCCACGTCGATCAGGAACACCTCGTCGGGCTGCTGGATCAGGAACGGTGCCTGCAGGACCGGGACGCCGGCAACAGCGGCCGGCACGGCGGTTCGACGCGACGAGGTGGGCATGGGCTACGCGCAAAAAAGCCCGGCCATGGCCGGGCTGGATGATCGGACCGGCGACCCTTGCGGGCCGCCTGAATCATCAGGGCTTGTCGCCCGTCGGGAAAGGCCAGGCCGCCTGAGGGCTGAGCGTGGTCTTGGCTGCAGGCGAGGTCGCAGGGCCAGGGGCAGCGGGCGCTGCGGCTTTCTTGGCTGCCTTCTTCGCTGCGGCCTTCTTGGCCGGTGCAGCCTTGGTTGCCGGTGCAGCCTTCTTCGCTGCAACAGCCTTCTTCGCCGGTGCCTTGGCAGGCGCCTTCGCGGGCGCCTTGGCGGGCGCTGCTGCAGCCGCCTTCTTGGCCGGTGCAGCCTTCTTCAGAGCCGGCTTGGCGGCAGGCGCGGGAGCGGGGGCAGCAGCCGGTGCCGCCTTCTTGGCAGCAGCCTTCTTGGCCGGCACCTTGGCCACCGGTGCAGCGGCCTTCTTCGCCACCGGAGCGGCCGCCGCCTTCTTGGCCGGAGCAGCCTTCTTCGCTGCCGCCTTCTTGGCCGGAGCGGGAGCCGCAACCGGAGCCGCAGCGACCACGGCAGCCTTCCTGGCCGGAGCGGCCTTCTTCAGCGCGGGTTTCGGTGCAGCGGTTTTCGCCGCGGGCTTCGGCGCGACGGCCTTCTTGGCCGCGGCCTTCTTTGCAGTTGCCATCACAGTTCTCCTTGATCAAGTTGACAAAACACCCCGCCCATTCGACTGGCCGGGTGATCCGCGTTCCACAGGTCTGTCTTGGAGAGACGCCTGGGCACCGTGAATACAGTTGAGCGCGACACGCATCGCTGCGTGCCGCGCCGGAATCGGATTGCCGCGATCAACGAGAACGCCCCGGCCTGGCCAGACGCTGCGGAGACCGATCAGTCCCAGGACAGCGCACCGCCGGACTGGTACTCGATGACGCGGGTTTCGAAGAAATTGCGCTCCTTCTTCAGGTCGATCATTTCGCTCATCCAGGGGAACGGGTTTTCCTCGTTCGGGAAGAGCTCTTCAAGGCCGATCTGCGTGGCCCGCCGGTTGGCGATGTAGCGCAGATAGCCCTTGAACATGGATGCATTGAGGCCGAGCACGCCACGCGGCATGGTGTCTTCGGCATAACGGTATTCAAGCTCGACGGCCTTCAGGAACAGCGCCTTGATCTCGGCCTTGAACGCCGGTGTCCAGAGGTGCGGGTTCTCGAGCTTGATGGCGTTGATCAGGTCGATGCCGAAATTGCAGTGCATCGACTCGTCACGCAGGATGTACTGGTACTGCTCGGCCGCGCCGGTCATCTTGTTCTGCCGACCCAGCGCCAGGATCTGCGTGAAGCCGACGTAGAAGAACAGGCCCTCCATCAGGCAGGCAAAGACGATCAGCGACTTCAGCAGCGTCTGGTCGTTCTCGGGCGTGCCGGTCTTGAAGTGCGGATCCATGATCGCGTCGATGTACGGGATCAGGAACTCGTCCTTCTCGCGGATCGACGCGACCTCGTGATAGGCGTTGAAGATCTCGCTTTCATCCAGGCCCAGCGACTCGACGATGTACTGGTAGGCGTGGGTGTGGATCGCTTCTTCGAAGGCCTGGCGCAACAGGAACTGACGGCACTCGGGCGCCGTGATGTGGCGGTAGGTGCCCAGCGTGATGTTGTTGGCCGCGAGCGAATCGGCGGTGACGAAGAAGCCGAGGTTGCGCTTGATGAGGCGACGCTCGTCATCGGTCAGGCCATTGGGGTCCTTCCAGGTCGCGATGTCGCGCGACATGTTGACCTCTTGCGGCATCCAGTGATTGGCGCAGGTGGCGAGGTACTTCTCCCAGGCCCACTTGTACTTGAACGGCACCAGCTGGTTGACGTCGGTCTGGCCGTTGATGATGCGCTTGTCGGCCACGTTGACGCGGCGTGCTGCATCAGCGGCGGCTGATGCAGCCGATGGCGCGGCCGGAGGCTGCGACGTCGATTGCACGAACGGGTGCGAGAACGAAGGCACCGATGACGGTGACGAGACCCGCATCGAGACGTCGCGAGAGACGTTCGAAGGCATTGGACTCGCGGGGGTTGGCGTTGAACGCGGGGTGTCTTCCCAGACCAGCATGTCTGACTTCCTAACAGCTTGAATTATCTGAATGTTGTGTCGAAACACCAAGCACTTATTGACATGGCAAACCATGCAAGTGAGGCGCTGCGCTGCGCCACGATCACTGGCAAGCCTCGCACGACGGATCGTCGATGGCGCAGAACTTGACGTCGGTGGCAGGCTCATTCGATGAGACTGCGGCCGGCTCGGAAGCCGAGCCGTGCGCACCGTTCGACACCGCGTTCATCGACCCGGCCTTGACGGTCGATTTCTCGGCATGCGTGGCGCCCATGGTGCGCAGGTAGTAGGTCGTCTTGAGGCCACGCAACCACGCGAGTTTGTAGGTCTCATCGAGCTTCTTGCCCGATGCACCGGCCATGTAGATGTTCAGGCTCTGGGCCTGGTCGATCCACTTCTGGCGCCGTGCCGCGGCCTCGACCAGCCATTGCGTCTCGACCTCGAAGGCCGTTGCATAAAGGCGCTTGAGTTCTTCTGGCACGCGGTCGATGCGGCGCAGGCTGCCATCGAAGTGCTTGAGGTCCATCACCATCACGTCGTCCCACAGGCCGAGCGCCTTGAGGTCGCGCACCAGGTACTCGTTGACCACGGTGAACTCGCCCGACAGGTTGCTCTTGACCGAGAGGTTGCCGAAGCACGGTTCGATCGACGCATCGACGCCGATGATGTTGCTGATGGTCGCAGTCGGTGCGATGGCCACGCAGTTGCTGTTGCGCATGCCGTATTGGGCGATGCGCGCACGCAGGGCATCCCAATCGAGCGTGGTGCGGGTGTCGACGTCGAGATAGCCGCCGCGCTGTTCGGCCAGCAGCGCGATAGAGTCGATCGGCAGGATGCCGCGATCCCACAGCGAGCCACGGTAGGTGGCATAGCGGCCACGCTCGGCGGCCAGTTCGGTGGAGGCCCAATAGGCGTGATAGCAGACCGCCTCCATCGAACGGTCGGCGAACTCGACCGCCTCGTTCGACGCATAAGGCACGCGCAGCTGATAGAGCGCGTCCTGGAAGCCCATGATGCCGAGGCCGACCGGGCGATGGCGCAGGTTCGAGTCACGCGCCTTCTTGACGGCGTAGTAGTTGATGTCGATGACGTTGTCGAGCATGCGCATCGCGGTGGTCACCGTGCGGCACAGCTTGGCCTGATCGACCTCGCCGTCCTTGACGTGCTGGGCCAGGTTGACCGAGCCGAGGTTGCAGACCGCGATCTCGCCGGCATTGGTGTTGAGCGTGATCTCGGTGCAGAGGTTCGACGAATGCACCACGCCCACATGCTGCTGCGGCGAGCGCACGTTGCAGGCGTCCTTGAAGGTGATCCAGGGGTGGCCGGTCTCGAACAGCATCGACAGGATCTTGCGCCACAGGTCGACCGCCCGCACGCGCTTGAAGAAGGTGATCTCGCCGCGGTCCGCGCGGGCTTCATAGGCCGTATAGGCGGCCTCGAAGGCAGTGCCGAACAGGTCGTGCAGGTCTGGGCAGTTGGCGGGCGAGAACAGCGTCCAGTCGCCGCCTTCCATCACGCGCTTCATGAACAGGTCCGGAATCCAGTTCGCGGTGTTCATGTCGTGGGTGCGGCGGCGGTCGTCGCCGGTGTTCTTGCGCAGCTCGAGGAACTCCTCGATGTCGAGGTGCCAGGTCTCCAGATAGGCACACACGGCGCCCTTGCGCTTGCCGCCCTGATTGACGGCCACCGCGGTGTCGTTGACGACCTTCAGGAAGGGCACCACGCCTTGCGATTCGCCGTTGGTGCCCTTGATGTGCGAGCCCAGCGCACGCACCGGCGTCCAGTCGTTGCCCAGGCCACCGGCGAACTTGCTCAGCAGCGCGTTGTCCTTGATGGCGTCGTAGATGCCTTCGAGGTCGTCGGGCACCGTCGTCAGGTAGCAGCTCGACAGCTGCGAGCGGCGCGTGCCGGCATTGAACAGGGTCGGCGTGCTCGACATGAAGTCGAACGCCGACAGCACCTCGTAGAACTCGATCGCACGCGCTTCGCGGTCGATCTCGTTGAGCGCCAGGCCCATCGCCACGCGCATGAAGAAGGCTTGCGGCATCTCGATGCGCTGCTTCCTGATGTGCAGGAAGTAGCGGTCGTACAGCGTCTGCAGGCCGAGGTAGTCGAAGTTCAGGTCGCGCTCGGCCTTCAGCGCCGCGCCCAGGCGAGCCAGGTCGAACTGCGCCATGCGCTCGTCGAGCAGTTCGGCGTCGACACCCTTCTTGATGAAGGCCGGGAAGTAATCGGCATAACGCGCCGCCATCTCGGCCTGCGTGACCTCCTCGCCCAGCACGTCGCGGCGGATGGTGTGCATCAGCAGGCGGGCAGTGACGCGGCTGTAGCTCGGGTCTTTTTCGATCAGCGTGCGCGCAGCCAGGATCGAGGCCTTGTAGACCTCGTCGATCGACACGCCGTCATACAGGTTGCGACGCGTCTCGGCCAGCACCGGCGCGCCGATCGCCTCGGGGCCCAGATCGGCGCACGCGGCCTCGATCAGGCCGGCCAGACGGGCCATGTCGAGCGGCACGCGCTGGCCGCGATCGGTCACCATCACGGCCGGCTCGGCCGCCACCGGCGCACGGCCCTGGCTGGCGCGCTCCTGGGTGCGGCGCTCGCGATACAGCACGTAGGCACGCGCCACGTCGTGGTGGCCGCCGCGCATCAGGCCGAGCTCGACCTGGTCCTGGATGTCCTCGATGTGGAAGCTGCCGCCGCTCGGGCGCGAGCGCATCAGGGCGCGCACCACCGCTTCGGTCAGGCCGTCGACGGTCTCGCGCACGCTGGCCGAAGCCGCACCGTGGGTGCCGTGCACGGCCAGGAAGGCCTTCATCAGGGCGACCGTGATCTTGTGCGGCTCGAAGGCCACCACCGCGCCGTTGCGGCGGATGATCTGATAGCCGACATAGGCCGACGCATTGGCCGCGGCATCGCGGTGGACCTGGCCGACGGTCGGCGCGCGAGAGACGTTGTGGACGGTGCCAGTGGCTTGCATCGGATCTCCTTGCATCGGTCCTGATCGGCTCAGGACCTGCACCGCGACGGCCAGCCGTCGCGGCAAAAAAATGCCCGCACGCACCAAGAAACTCAGCGCGAGGCAGGCGTGAAACAGAGTGGCGACAAGCGCCAGGAATGGGCTGCCCGCCAAGCGGACGAAAGCCCGGAGGCAACCCCTGCCGCATCAATCGGACAGCGCCCGGCGAGGCCTTCGAGAGGCGGTGCCGGGCCACATGGGCAGTGGCTTGTCTGGGCGAAAGGATAACACGGAGAGCACTACATCTAGTGCCAAAACCACGTCGAAGCACTAGCGCTAGTGTGCGGCGTGCGAATCGGCGCAGCAGCGCGGCTCTTGCATTTCAGGCCCTGCGCACGACCGCACGGCACGGCTGGGCGAGCACCTCGGCGGGCACCCACAGGCGCGCGCCGCGCAGATGACGGGCCAGCCGGCACCAGTCGAAACCGGCGCCGGGATCGTGTTTGCGCCCCGGTGCGATGTGCTCGTGACCGACCACCTCCCGCAGCGGCCAGGCCGTGCGTGCATCGCGCAGCAGGCCCGCCAGCACGCGGTATTGCGCGGGCTCGAAACGCTGCCCCTCGAGCCCTTCGAGCTCGATGCCCAGGCTGTGGTCGTTGCAGTTGGAACGGCCCCGCCAACTCGATGCGCCGGCATGCCAGGCACGCTCGCGCACATCGACGAACTGCAGCAGTTCGCCATCGCGCCGGATGACGAAATGGGCCGACACCTGCAGTCCGGCAAGGGTGGCGAAATAGGGATGCGCGGCCGGGTCGAGCCGGTTGGTGAAGAAGCGCTCGATCGCGTCACCGCCGTACACGCCGGGCGGCAGGCTGATCGAATGCACCACCGCCAGATCGATCGATGCACCCACCGGCCGCGACCCGAAGTTCGGGCTCGGCACCCGGCGCGCATCGCGATGCCAGCCACGTGACCATGCGCCGCTGCGGCGCATGCCGCACCCGGGTGTCATTCGAGGCCGGTGCCGTCGACGTCGTCGACCATCAGGCCCTCGCCGGCGACGTGGATGCCCAGGCGCGCCATGCGATAGCGCATCTGCCGCAGGGTCAGACCCATGCTGGAGCCGGCCGCGGTGCGGTTGTAGCGGTGGCGTTCGAGGGCGCGCACCAGCACCGCACGCTCGACCTCGTCGAGGTAGCCGACGAGGTCGGTCGGGATCGCCAGGTCGGCGAGGCTGGCCGGCGGGGCGCCGGTGTCCGCCACGGCAGCCCCCGGCGGCTGGGTCGCCTGCAAGGCGGTCGATGCGGGCGGCGCAACGCCCCAGCCGCCCTCGCCCGCGCGGGCCTGGCCACGCGGCAGCTCGAGGTCGTCGACACAGATCTGCGCCGCGCCGGACAGGGCCAGCGCGCGGTGCAGCAGGTTCTCGAGCTCGCGCACGTTGCCAGGGAAGTCGTAGCGCGCCAGGTGTTCGAGCGCCTGCACGGTCAGCCGCGGGATCTGGGTCAGGCCGGTGTCGGCGGCGATGCGTTCGAGCACGCGGGTGCACAGTTCGGGCAGGTCGTCGCTGCGCTCGCGCAAGGGCGGCACGCGGATCTGGATCACGTTGAGGCGGTAATAGAGGTCCTGGCGGAAACGCCCCGCCGCCACCTCGGTGGCGAGATCGCGATGGGTGGCGCTGATGATGCGCACGTCGAGCGGCACCTCGCTGACCGCGCCCACCGGCCGCACGGCACGCTCCTGGATCGCCCGCAGCAGCTTGCTCTGCATCGAGATCGGCAGGTCGCCGATCTCGTCGAGGAACAGGGTGCCGCCGCGCGCGGCCTGGAAGAAGCCCTCGCGGTCTTCGGCCGCGCCGGTGAAGGCGCCCTTGCGGTAGCCGAAGAACTCGGCCTCGAGCAGCTGCTCGGGGATGGCGCCGCAGTTGACCGCGATGAAGGGCTGGGCCGCGCGCGCGCTGACCTGGTGGATCGAGCGCGCGACCAGTTCCTTGCCGGTACCCGACTCGCCCTGGACCAGCACCGGCGCCATGCTGCGCGCAACCTTCTCGACCAGTTCGCGCACCTGCTGCATGGCCTGCGACTGGCCGGCCATGCGCCGCAAGGCGGCACTGCCGTTGTCGCTGCTGCGGCGCGCAAGCAGGCGCGAGCCGTGGCCGAAATCGGCCGGCACATCCGCCGACGCCGCCGTGCCGCGCACGTTCGGCGTGCGGCCCAGCGCGGAGGCGATGACGCTGCGGAACAGCTTCAGGTCGACCGGCTTGGTGAGGTAGTCGTAGGCCCCGGCCTTGAGCGCCAGCACGGCGTTTTCGGCCGAACCGTAGGCGGTGATGACGATGGTGCGCTCGCTGCGGCCGCTCTGCTCGAGGCGCCGCAGCAGCTCGAGGCCGTTGCCGTCGGGCAGCCGCATGTCGGTGATCAGCACGCTGTAGGTGCGGTCCTTCAACTGGGCCCAGGCCTCCTCGACGGTGGCCGCGGTCTCGACCTCGTAGCCCTCGCGCAGCAGCGTCAGTTCGTAGAGCGTGCGCAGGTCCGGCTCGTCATCAACGACCAGCAGGCTGTGGAGGGGCGACGGGCTCATGAAAACTTCGGTTGGCGCGCCGACATCGGCACCGGCACCCTGCGCGGCAGGGTCAGGACAAACACGTTGCGATGGCGGGCACCCGCGCCACGCGGGCGGTATTCGATGGTGGCGCCGTAGCGCTCGCACAGCTCGCGGCAGATGTACAGGCCCAGCCCGCTGCCGCGGCTGCGGGTGGAGAAGAAGGGCTCGAACAGGTAGGGCTCGACATCGCCGGCGATCGGCGCACCATCGCTGGCCACCGACAGCACCACCTCGTCGGTGCCGCGCGACTGCACCTGCACCCACAGCGCATCGGGGCGGCCGCTGCCGTGGCGCAGGGCGTTCTCGAGCAGGTTGACGAGCACCCGGCGCAGGTGGTCGGGATCGAACTTGACGGCCATGACACCCTCGTCCACGTCGACCCGCAGCGGGCTCTGGCCGGCCTGCGGCAGGCCGGCGGTGCGGGCCCATTCGGCGCACAGGGCCTGCACCTGCAACGGCAGGTCGATCGCGGGGGCATCACGCGGCGCGCCAGGGGCGACCTCCATCACGTCGTCGACGATGCGCTGCAGGCGCTCGACGTTGTCGGCCACCATGCGCGCGAGCTGGCGCTGCGCCGGCACGGTGAGGTCCTCGGCCAGCAAGGCATTGGCCTGCGAGATGGCGGCCAGCGGATTGCGGATCTCGTGCGCGATGCCGGCCGAGACCCGGCCCATCGCAGCCAGCTTCTCCTGCCGTGCGCGGGCCCGCAGCATGCGCAGGTCCTCGAGGAACAGCACGCACAGCGCCTCGCCCGAGCGGGCATCGCGGCGCCGCGTGAAGCGCATGCGCACGCGCAGGCCACGCGCCTCGATGTGCGGGCCCTGGTTGAGCTGCAGGCTGATCTCTTCGCCGCCCTCGGGCCAGATGCCGTGCGCATAACCGCGCTCGAGCGCCGTCCACAACGGCAACCAGGCCTCGTGCTCCTGCAGGTCGAAGGCGGCAAAACGGCGGCCCTGCGGTGCGCCGATCAGCGCCATCGCCGCCGGGTTGGCGGCACGCACGTGGCCGATGCGGTCGACCACCATCACGCCGTCCTGCATCTCCTCGATCATCAGGCGGTTGAGCAGCGCCTGCTGGCGCGCCAGCTCGAGGGTGCTGCGGGCGGTGACCTCCTGGCGCGCCAGCCGCTCGGCCATCTCGGTGGTCAGCAGCGCCATCGCGAACACCACGGCGCCCGACATGCCGGCCTGGGTGAGCTGGGCCGCCATCTCGGCCCCGGCCAGCACCCGCCACCAGGCGCCCGCCAGCATGACGATCACCACGCCGGCCGCCACCGCCACGCCGGCCCGGCGCGGCATCAGCGCCCCGGCCATCAGCACCGGCAGCAGCAGCAAGGCGCCGATGTTGAGCGGCCCCTGCGCGGTCGCCACCAGCAGCAGCGAGAAACACAGCAGATCGACCCCGACCGTCACCAGCACCCAGCGGCGCCGCAGCTGGCCGCCGGCGCCGAGCGCCGGGCCGAGTCGCGGCGGCCAGTGCATCTCGACCTGCGCCAGCAGCCACAGGCTGCTCAGGCTGTAGGCGGCACACACCGCCAGCCCCGACAACGACGGGCCGACGCTCGCATAGACGGTGATGACGCCCTGCATCGCCAGCAGCAGCACGCCCAGCAGCGCACGGGCCACGACGAAGCCGCGGAAGATGCGCTGGAAGGCCTTCGGCGGCGTGGTGTCCGCTTCGGCGCGCAGGATGGATTCGTCGCGCTGCGAATCGGCCGGGGCTTCGGTCGGCGGGCCGGACCTGGGCGGGCGGGTCGGCGCCGCCGCGGGCTCGGGCGCTGGCGGCGCAGGCGCCTGGAACAGGTCGGCCGGCACGGTGTCGGGCAGCGGGATCGACTTGTCGGCCGCCGGCCGGCCCGGCCAGGCCAGGCGGCGACGCGGCGGCTGAACAGGGTCCGGCGCGCGGGGTTCGTCCTCTTCCTGCGGCCGGGTCGAATCGGCGCCGGCACCGAGGCCGGCAAACCACGACTCGCGCCGCACGGCCGCACGCCCGGCCTGGCGCGGCGGCAGGTCGGAATCGACAAAAGGCGGCAAGCCCATCGGGCCGCGAGGAGGCATCACGATTCAACCTCGCGCCGGTGAGCGCGGGCCGGCGTCACGGTGCGCGGGGCTGCAATACGGCAGGCCGGCGGACTGGATCGCCTCGCTGGACGGCAGGTGCACGCCGCAGTGGGCGCAGCGCACCATCTCGAGCGGCAGCGTGGGCGGCGCCGGCCGGGTCGGTGGCGGCGCGGCCGGCTCGTCGGCACGATCGATGCGGCGACGCCAGCTCTTGAACAGCCAGACCGCCGCCAGGCCCAGCAGGATCCACCAGAGCACCCTCACGAGCCCAGCCCCGCCATCGTTGCCGAACGATGCAGCAGCACCTCGAACACGAAGCGCGACCCCACATAGGCCAGCAGCAGCAGGCCGGTGCCGACATAGAGCCAGCGGGTGGCGCGCCGGCCGCGCCAGCCGAAGATCTGGCGCCCGCCGAGCAGACCGGCGAACACCAGCCAGCCCAGCATCGAGAACACGGTCTTGTGATCCCAGCGCCAGGCCGGCGTGAACCAGACGCCCAGCAGCACCGCGATCGACAGCACGACGAAACCGGCCGCGACGAAGCGGAAGGTCAGCTTCTCGAGCATCAGCAGCGGCAACGGGCCGCTCGGACCGGCCGGCAGGGTGCGGGCCCGCAAGGCGCGCTCGGCCCGGTCGAGCCAGGCCGCGTGCAGCACGGCCGCGCCGAACAGGCCGTAGGACGCCAGCCCGAGCAACCAGTGCAGCGGCGCCCAGGGCGAGCCGGAATGGATCGCCCCCTCGCCCGGGAACAGCAGCGCCAGCAGCACCGACACGCCCCCCAGCACCGACAGCAGGCGCCGCACCGCCGGCACCGGCAGGAAGCGGCTCTCGACCGCGTGCACCGCCAGCACCAGCCAGGCCGTGGCCGACAGGGCCGGCGCAAAGCCGAATCGGGCGCCGTCACCGGCCAGGCCGATGCCGAACAGATGGGTCAGGAAAGCCGTGCCATGGGCCACCCAGGCGAGCGTCAACGCACGGTAGGGCCAGGCGCCGCCGACACCCCGGGCAGCGATCGCGTAAGCCAGCATGGCCAGCACGGAAGGCACGACGAACCAGACGGACGAAGACACGGAAGGGTCGCTCGATAGAATCACCCGCACAGTGTACTTTCGGGCTGCCCGGCCTCGGCCGGCCTGGCGCCAAGCCGGGCGCCACACGCGTGCGCCCGCCCTCCTTCCGGCCTCCAGCACCTACTTCGGGACCCCCGATGGCATCCGCCCTTTCCGATCGCCTGTCCAAACTAGTCAAGACGATGCGCGGCCAGGCGCGCATCACCGAATCCAACGTGCAGGACATGCTGCGCGAAGTGCGCATGGCCCTGCTCGAGGCCGACGTCGCCCTGCCGGTGGTGCGCGACTTCATCGCCCGCGTCAAGGAGAAGGCACTCGGCCAGGAGGTCGCCGGCTCGCTCAACCCGGGTCAGGCGCTGGTCGGCATCGTGCACAAGGAGCTCGCCGCCACCATGGGCGAGGGGGTGTCCGACATCAACCTCACGGTGCAGCCGCCGGCGGTGATCCTGATGGCCGGCCTGCAGGGCGCGGGCAAGACCACCACCACCGCCAAGCTGGCCAAGCACCTGATCGAGCGACGCAAGAAGAAGGTGCTGACGGTCTCGGCCGACGTCTACCGCCCGGCCGCCATCGAGCAGCTCAAGACGGTGACGAGGCAGGCCGGCGCCGAGTGGTTCCCGAGCCAGGGCGACCAGAAGCCGCGCGACATCGCGCTGGCCGCGATCGACTACGCCCGCAAGCACCACTTCGACGTGCTGCTGGTCGACACCGCCGGCCGACTGGCGATCGACGAAGCGCTGATGGCCGAGATCAAGGACCTGCACGCCACGCTCACCCCGATCGAGACGCTGTTCGTGGTCGACGCGATGCAGGGCCAGGACGCCATCAACACCGCCCGCGCCTTCAAGGAGGCGCTGCCGCTGACCGGCATCGTGCTGACCAAGCTCGACGGCGACTCGCGGGGTGGCGCGGCGCTGTCGGTGCGCAGCATCACCGGCGCGCCGATCAAGTTCGCCGGCGTGTCCGAGAAGATCGACGGCCTGGAGGTCTTCGACGCCGACCGCCACGCCGGCCGCGTGCTCGGCATGGGCGACATCGTGGCGCTGGTCGAGGAGGTACAGAAGGGCGTGGACATGCAGTCCGCGCAGAAACTGGCCGACAAGATCAAGAGCGGCGATGCCTTCGACCTGAACGACTTCCTGTCGCAGCTCAGCCAGATGAAGAAGATGGGCGGGCTGTCGAGCCTGCTCGAGAAGCTGCCGGCCGAGATGGCCGCCAAGGCCGGCCAGGCCGACATGGGCAAGGCCGAGAAGGACGTGCGCCGGATGGAGGGCATGATCAATTCGATGACGCCGCTCGAACGCCGCAAGCCCGACCTGATCAAGGCCAGCCGCAAGCGCCGCATCGCCGCCGGTGCCGGCGTGCAGGTGCAGGAAGTCAACCGCATGCTCAACCAGTTCGAGCAGATGCGCGACATGATGAAGAAGATGAAGGGCGGTGGCCTGATGAAGATGATGAAGCGCTTCGGCGGTGCCAAGCGCGGCTTCCCCGGCATGGGCCGGTGAACTCGCCGGTATCAGTTTTTTCGCAACGCCGGGGAACAGGCCGCTCATCAAATTCATCGAGACTGTTACATTCATCACATCCTTGACGGGATTGACGTTCCTGGTTCCCCAGGCAAACTTGCAGTGATGGATTTCTCGGTTCTGGAATCAACACCCTTCATTCTGGTCGCGCTGTCGGCCATCGGCGTCGCCTTGCTCTATTGGGCATGGCGACGCAGCCACGTGAACAAGGCTTCCGCGCCACCGGCCGGCCGGCCACGGACCCTGGATGCCGTCGACACGGTCATCGGCTGGCCGCCCGATGCCACCCGTGTGCTGACCGTGCGCCACCAGCGCGCTTACGAAGTCCTGAGCCGCGCCCTGCCGGATCACCTGATCCTGGCGCAGGTGCCGATCTCGCACTTCATCAAGGTACCGACACGCCACTCGTATGTCGAGTGGCTGCGCCGTGTCGGACATGTGTGTGTCGACCTGATGATCTGCGACTCGGCCTCCAATGTGCTGGCGGTGGTGGAAGTTCGACAGTCCGAGCGCGTCGAGACCGAGCGGGCACGCAAGCGTCACCTGCGGGTCGAGCGCGTGCTGCGGGCAGCGGGGATTCCCTTGCACGTCTGGAACGAGGCGCTGCTGCCGGATCCTTCAGCCGTCCGCAAGGCCTTCGCTCCCGACACCGAGTCGGACGAGCGCGACGCCGGGCCCGATACCAGCCCGCTGGAGCAGCCGCTCCACGGCTCGGGGGGGCGTCTGCGCGGCCGGGTTCCCGCTGACGCCGACGACGAGTCGCCCGGTTCCAGGGAGCCGCCGCGCAGCACCTGGTTCGACGAACTGCACGCCACCCAGCCGAACTCGCTCGATGGTGCTGACGTGACCACCCACGACATCGGTCATCCTGGCGCATCGGCAGGCGGCGGACTGCACCCGGCCACGCGGGGCGCCGTTCCGAGCCATCGATAGCGCCCATCGCGTCCGTCCAAGGGGCCGCGCCGGCGGCTCGCCGTGACACCCGGGCGGGCGCATCAGCGCCACGGCCTGAAGCGCCGATCAAGATCGAACAGGCAAAAAAAGAGCCCCAGCTGTGCTGGGGCCGCAAAGCCTTAACGCTGTCAACACGGTAAGGCACCTGCTCAGGGAGGAAAAGCAGGGAACGAGCACCTTGCGGCGCATCGCTCGGAAACGAGTGTAGCAGCGCAATGGACCTGTGCAAGATCAGGGCTCACACTGACAACTGCCGATGCGGTTCAGCTTCAGTTCGGCCCGGCGACAATGTGCGCCATCCCGCGCGACGACGCGCACCCATCAGGACCGTTGCATGTTCGCTCCAGCCAGCTATCCGATCAGCCGCCCGCGGCGCTTGCGCCGCGATGCCCACACCCGCGCGCTGGTCCGCGAGCACCAGTTGCAGGTCAGCGACCTGATCTATCCGGTCTTCGTGCTCGAGGGCCAGAACCTGGTGCAGGACGTGGCCTCGATGCCCGGCGTGCAGCGGCGCAGCCTGGATCAGCTGCTGCCGGTAGCCGAACAGTGCGTGGCCCTGGGCATCCCGGTGATGGCCTTGTTCCCGGTGCTCGGACCAGACGGCAAGACCCCGGACGGCCGCGAGGCCTGCAATCCCGACGGCCTGGTGCCCCAGGTCGTGAGCGAACTCAAGCGCCGCTTTCCGGAGCTCGGCCTGATGACCGATGTCGCGCTCGACCCGTACACCAGCCACGGCCAGGACGGCCTGATCGACGACAGCGGCTACGTGCTCAACGACGAGACCATCGACGTGCTCGTCAAGCAGGCACTGGTGCAGGCACGAGCCGGCGTCGACATCGTCGCCCCCAGCGACATGATGGACGGCCGCATCGGCGCCATCCGCCGCGCGCTCGAGGCCGAAGGCCTGATCCACACCCGCATCATGGCCTACAGCGCCAAGTACGCGAGCGCCTTCTACGGCCCGTTCCGCGACGCGGTCGGCTCGGCCGGCAACCTCGGCAAGAGCGACAAGAAGGTCTACCAGATGGATCCCGGCAACTCCGACGAAGCGCTGCGCGAGGTCGCGATGGACCTGGCCGAAGGCGCCGACATGGTGATGGTCAAGCCCGGCATGCCGTACCTCGACATCGTGCGGCGCGTGAAGGACGAGTTCCGCGTGCCGACCTTCGCCTACCAGGTCAGCGGCGAATACGCGATGCTCAAGGCCGCCGCCGCCAACGGCTGGCTGGCCCACGACGCGGTGATGATGGAAAGCCTGCTCGCCTTCAAGCGCGCCGGCGCCGACGGCGTGCTGACCTACTTCGCGATCGAAGCGGCACGCCTGCTGCGCCAGCAGCCCTGAGGATCGTCCCGACCCGATGCGCGCGTTCCTGATCGACGACAGCGGCTGCGTCGAACTCGACGCCTGGCCCGACCAGCTGCCGCCGGGCGGCCACCTCTGGCTGGCCTGCCCGCGGCGCGAGTTCGAGGTCCAGGTGGCGCAGGTGCAGGCGGCGCTGCACCGCTGGACGGGCGGCAGCCTGGTCGACCTGCACATCTCCGACCTGCTCAACCAGCACCTGCCCTCGCACTACGACTACACCTCGTGGTACGACCTGCTGGTGTTCCGTCGCCTGGCCGCAGCCCCCGGCAGCAATGGCCCGCCCACGCCCGAAAGCACCGCCCAGGCGATGCAGGCGCTGCAGGCGATCGACACCCATCCGGTCGGCTTTGCGGTGTTCGACCGCGTGCTGCTGACCGTGCACCCGGCCGACTGCCCGGTGCGCGAGTTCTTCGCCCAGCGCCTGACCCAGATCCAGCCCGTCTCGGGTGGCACGAGCCGCCTGCCCGCCAGCCCGGCCGACCTGATGCTGCGCATCGTCAACCACATGGTGGACGGATACCTCGAGCTGCGCCGGCTGCTCAGCCGCCAGCTCGACACGCTGCAGAACAAGCTGCTCGGCCCGCGCAGCCGCCACCGGAACTGGCAGGCGCTGCTCGAATCGCGCAACAGCCTGCATCAGCTCGAGGACATCTGCGAAGACCAGCGCAGCGCGATGCAGGAGTGGATCGACGCGCTCGACGAGTGGCCCCCGGCCAAGGACAGCCAGGCCGCGCGCGAGCGCGAACTGCTGCGGGTGCGCTCACGCGACGTGCTCGAACACATCGAACGGGTGCTGAGCCACGTGCGGCGGCTCGAATCGTCGTCCGAAAGCGCGATGCAGATGCACTTCTCGGCGCTCGGCCAGCGCACCAACGACATCATGCGCACGCTCACCGTGCTGACCGCGATCTTCCTGCCGCTGAACCTGATCACCGGCATCTTCGGCATGAACTTCGATTTCCTGCCGCTGATCCACAGCAACACCGGCTTCTGGATCGCGATGGCGCTGATGGCCAGCGTGGCAGTCGGGCTGGGCGCCTTCTTCTGGCGCAAGCGCTACCTCGGCACGCGCCACTGAAGCGCGTGCGGCGCGCACGCTAGGCCGCGGCCTGGATCAGCTCACGCGCCAGGCAGAGGTCTTCCCAGGCGCGCGCCTTGTCGAGCGGGTTGCGCAGCAGATAGGCCGGGTGATAGGTCACCACCACCGGCACGCCGTGGTAGTGATGCGACTTGCCACGCAGGCGGCCGATCGGCTCCGAGGTCTTGAGCAGCGACTGCACCGCGAACCGCCCCATCGCCAGGATCAGGCGCGGGCGCACCAGCTCGACCTGGCGTTGCAGGAAAGGCTCGCAGCGCTGCACCTCCTGCGGATCGGGGTTGCGGTTACCGGGCGGACGGCACTTCAGGACGTTGGCGATGTAGACCTGCCGCGCCGGCTCGGCCTGCTCGCGGGTCAGGCCGACCGCACGCAGCATGTTGTCGAGCAGCTGGCCGGCCTTGCCGACAAAGGGCTCGCCCTGCAGATCCTCCTGCTCGCCCGGCGCCTCGCCGACCAGCATCCAGTGCGCCTGGTGATGGCCGACGCCGAACACGGTCTGGCGCCGGCTCTCGCACAAGCCGCAGGCCCGGCAGGCCTCGACCACCGCCTGCAGCTCGGGCCAGTCCAGCGCCGACACCGCGCCGGCCGGCGCAGCCTGGATCAGGCCGCCGGGCCGGGCCAGCGGTGCGGCCGGTGCGGCCGGTGCGGGGTCGACTCGCGGACGGACAACGGATGGCGGCGGTGCGGTCGCACTCGGCGCAGGGTTGGCCGCCGTGGGCACGGCCAAGCCCGGCGCCGGCTGGGCCAGCGATCGGGCGACGGGCACCACCGGCACGGCAGCCGGCGGCGCGGCCGGCGTTTCAGCGGCCCCGGCCTGCGGCGACGGCCACAGCCGGATGCCGATCTCGCCGAGCATCGCCCGCTGGCGTTCAGTCCACGGCATCGGCAGCCTCCGCAGCACCCGCGCGCCAGCGCAGCACCAGCGCGTCTTCGCGGCGCCCGCCGGTATCGGGGTAATAGGCGCGGCGCAAGCCGATCTGCTCGAAACCGAAGCGGTGATAGAGCGCGCGCGCCCGCAGGTTGCTCGGCCGCACCTCCAGCCACAGGAAATGCGCGCCGGTCGCGCGCGTGTGCTGCGCCAGGGTGTCGAGCAGGCGCAGGCCGTGGCCCTGGCCCTGATGCGCCGGCGCGACCGTCAGGTTCAGCAGATGCCACTCCTCGAACCCGGCCATCGCGAACTGGTAGGCCAGCAGCTCGCCGCTCGGCGCCTGCAGGCACTGGGCCAGATACCCGGCCGCCAGCGCGTCGACGAAATTGCCGCGGCTCCACGGGAACGGGTAGGCCTGCAGCTCGATCGCCATCACCTGGTCGAGGTGTTCGATGCCGATGCTGCGCAGGATCGGCGCGGCGGGCCAGTTCGAGGCGCGGGCGCTCATCGGCCCCTCACGCCGCCGACGACGCGGCCGCCTGGCGAGCCAGGCCGCGCTCGACGGTGGTCTGCGCGACCTTGTCGCGCACATAGAGCGGCAGCGCCAGCGCCGGATCGATCCATGCGCCGCGGGCATGCGCCGCACGCGCCAGCACCGCCAGCGCCGCGCCGTCGGGCAGCGCCGCGGCCAAGCGGCGGCCGGGCGCGGCGGCCAGCGCATCGGCATGGGCGTCGAGCCCGGGGCCGGCCAGATCGGCCGGGGCGGCCTCGATCGCCCGCAGCAGGGCGGCCGGCGTGTACAGGCACGGCGCCGGATCAACACCCGCGGCCAGATCGTCGGGCGCCGCCCAGTGGCCGGGCCCGATGCGACGCCAGGGCGCCGCGTAGATCTCGCCCATGCGGGCGTCGAGCAGAGCCCACACCTGCGCGCCGGCGCCGCGCTGGAATGCCGCCTCGGCCACCGCCGCCAGCGTGTCGAGCGCGATCAGCGGCCGATCCAGCCCGAGCGCCAGCCCCTGGCTGACCGAGCAGGCGCTGCGCAGCCCCGTGAAGGCGCCCGGCCCGCGGCCGAAGGCGACGGCATCGAGCTGCGCGAGCGTCCAGCCGGCCTGCGCCAGCAGCTCGGCCACCGCCGGCAGCAGCAGGGCCGACGACTGTGCCCCGCCCGGCAGTGCGCGGGTCAGCACCTGATCCCCCTGCACGAGGGCCAGGTGCAGGGTTTCGGTGGCGGTATCGAGGGCGAGCAGTCGGGGCGACGACATGGTTTCCTGGGCGGCGAAAGGCGCTTTCAGTGTAACGGCCGCCCCTCGTGCAGCGGGGCAGCCGCGCACGCGGCGCAGGCCGGGGATACTGCCGCGCCCTGCCCTCCACCTTGCGCCCGATGCCTGCCTTGCCGAACCGGTTCCCGTCTCGTCCACCGTTGCTCGGTCTGCCGCCGGGGCCGTCGCTGCGGGCCATGTGCGGCCTGATGCTGCTGGCCGGCGGCACCGGCGCACCCTCCGCAGGCGCGCAGGTGCCGCCGGCGGGCCAGCCGGGCACGCCGCTGCCCACGACGATCCGCACCGCGCTGGCGCAGGCCCAGCTGCCCGCCGACAGCCTCTACCTGTGGATCGCCCCGGCCGGCGGCGGCGAGGCGCGCCTGAGCCACCAGGCCGGGCAGCTGGCGCATCCGGCCTCGCTGATGAAGCTGGTGACCTCGGCGGCGGCGCTGCAGCAGCTCGGCCGCAGCTTTCAATGGCACACCACCCTCCACCTCGACGGCACGCCTCGGCAGGGCGTGCTGGCCGGCTCGCTCCACATCAAGGGCGGCGGCGACCCGAAACTGGTGCCCGAGCGGCTGTGGCTGCTGCTGCGCCAGGTGCAGCAGCTCGGCATCGACGAGATCCGCGGCGACATCGTGCTCGACCGCAGCGCATACGCGCTGCCCGAGATCGACCCGGCCGCCTTCGACGGCGAGCCGCTCAAGCCGTACAACGTGCGACCCGACGCGCTGCTGGTCAACTACAAGAGCATCACGCTGGGCTTTCGTCCCGATCCGGCCCGCGGTGTCGCCAGCGTCAGCGCCGAGCCGGCGCTCGCCGGCTGGACACCGCCCGACAGCGTGCGACTGAGCGACGGGCCCTGCAACGACTGGCGTGCCGGCCTGCAGGCGGATTTCAGTTCGCCGCAGCGCTGGCGCCTGACCGGCAGCTACCCGCTGGCCTGTGGCGAACGCAACTGGCCAATCGCCTACAACGAGCCCGCCAGCTACGCCGCCCGCGTGATCGAGGCGCAATGGCGCGCCCTCGGCGGGCGCCTGCAGGGCCGCGTGCGCGAGGGCCTGGTGCCGGCCGGCCTGCCCGAGACCGCCGCATTCCTGTCGCCGCCGCTGGCCGAGGTCATGCGCGACATGAACCTGCACAGCAACAACCAGATCGCCCAGCAGATGCTGCTGGCGCTGAGCCCGCAGCTGCCGGCCACGTTCGAGGCAGCACGCCAGCCCGTGGCCAACCTGCTCGGCGCGGTCGGCTGCGACAGCGCCGAGCTGCGGCTCGACAACGGCTCGGGCCTGTCGCGCGACGAACGCATCACGCCGCGCTGCCTGGGCCGCTGGCTGCAGTGGTCGTGGCGCCAGCCGTGGATGCCCGACCTGCTCGGCTCGTTGCCGCTGGCGGGCGAAGGCACGGCGCGCCGGGCGTTTTCAGTGGCCGGCCGGGCGCACCTGAAGACCGGCTCGCTGGCCAACGTGGCCGCGATCGCGGGCGTGGTGCACGGCGCGGACGGTCAGCGCCAGGTGGTGGTCGCGATGCTCAATCACCCGCAGGCCAGCCGAGACGGCGCGCGCCAGGTGCTGGATGCGGTGCTGCGCTGGAGTGTCGAGGAACCCACCGCGCCGCGATGAGCGGGCGCGTCCGGACGGACGCGCCGGTCGATGCGTCAGAACGGGTTGTTGCGCGCGCGGGTGATGGCCACGCCCGCCACCCGTGAATGCCAGTTCGGCCCCGGCAGGCGGTCGCTGGCCCACAGGTAGCCGGTGGCGGAACCGGCCAGTTCGGGGACCAGCGTCGTCGTGTCGCAGAGGCTGGTGTCGGGGTTGGTGCAGGCGGCCACCGAGGTGGCGGCATCGGTGTTGATCAAGCCGTAGACCGTCGTGCGGATGGTCGGATTGGCCATCGAACGCAGCATGTCGTCGAACGCCACCAGGCCGGCGTAGCGGCCGTCGTTGAGCACGTTGACGCGCAAGGACTCGTTGAAGGCCGCCGACAGGTCGATCAGGAACTGCCGGCAGTCGACCACGCAGGTGCCCGCTGCAGCCTGCTCCGTGATGGCCAACGGTGAATAACCCAGGTCCGGCACGGTGGCGTAGAGCACGCGGGCGCCCGCACCGTTGTTGGCGATCCGGTTGACCAGGCCGGCCAGCTGGGCCCCTGCGGCGCGCACCAGCACGAAGGCCGCATCGCGGTTCGCGTTGGTCTTGTAGGTGTTGTAGGCGCTGATGACGTCCCACATGCCGCCCTGGATCGTGACCAGCGTCGACGGCACGAATTCGCTGCTCGCGACCGCATTCACCTGCGTCTCGACCCCGGCGACGCTGACGCCCTGGACCGCATTCATCGACCCGTTGGCTATCGCAAGGGTGGCCGGCTTGCAGGCCGGGAAGGCCAGACCGAAGTTGCTGGCCAGCGACTGGTTCCAGACCGGATTGACGGTGCAATCGCGCGTGGTCGTGCCGCTGGTGAAGCCGTTGATCGTGTACTTGCTGCCGTCGCCCTTGATCAGGCTCAGCTCGTCGCCGAACGAGATCACCCGCGTGGGCACGTAGTCCTCGATCCGGCTGGAACTGTCGCAGCCCGACAGCAGGACCGTGAACGCAAAAACGGCGGCAGCGCAGCGCAGGGCGCGCGCGAACAGGGGCAACGGACTCATCAAGTCTCCACAAGAACGGGTAACGGCGACGGCGGATCGGGGGCCTGGCTCAGGCCGCCGAGGCGCGCTGGAGCCGATCGCGCACGCCGTCCCAGGCGGGCTCGGACGGCGGCTGCTCGACCCAGATCAGCTGCACGAGCGCGTCATCGAGCTCGCGCAGCACACCAAACAACTCGTGCGCCGCGGCCCCCGCATCAGCGGGCATCGTGCGCCAGAGCACGCCCGGCTGGGAGGCCGGTCGCGGGCCGCGCGAATATACCGCCAGTGTCAGCCCCGGCGCGGCGGCCCTGGCAGCTTTACCGGCCGGCAAACTGCCGTGCAGCACCTGCAGGGCGGTCTGGATCTGCTGGCGATCCATCAGGCGCACCTTGGCGCGCGGCGCGTAATGGGCTTCGAGCGTGCCCGATGCGCGTGGCGCCTGCTCGTCGCGCGAGCGCAGCGGCTCGCCGGCCGCGGCCTCGATCTGCGCGGCGCCCAGGCAACCGGGGCGCAGCAGCACCGGGTAGCCGCGCGTGCAGTCGACGATGGCCGACTCGATGCCCAGCTCGCAGTCGCCGCCGTCGAGCACCGGCAGGTCGGCCAGGTCGGCGAACTCGTCGATCACGTGGGCGGCGCGGGTCGGGCTGACGCGGCCGAAGCGGTTGGCGCTCGGTGCCGCCACGCCCGGCACGCCGGCCGCAGCGGCGGCGCGCAGCAAGGCCTGCGCGACCGGATGCGCCGGGCAGCGCAGGCCGACGCTCGATTGCCCGCCGGCCGCCGCCGCCGCCACATCGGCACGGCGCGGCACGACCAGGCTCAGCGGGCCGGGCCAGAAGGCGTCCATCAGGCGGCGCGCCACCGGCGGCAGCTCGGCCGCGAAGGCCAGCGCCGACGCCGCGTCGGCGACGTGCACGATCAGCGGGTGATCGCTCGGCCGGCCCTTGGCGGCGAAGATCTTGACCACCGCGTCGGCGTCGTCGGCACGTGCGCCCAGGCCGTAGACGGTTTCGGTCGGAAAGGCGACCAGTTCGCCCGCGGCCAGGCGCTGCGCGGCCAAGGCCACCGCGGCGGCGGTTTCGGCTTCGGTGCGGGTCTGCAGGCGTTGCGGCATCGGATCGACCCGACTCAGAACGGCTCGATGCCGAGCAGCGCCGCGGCCTGCAGGGCAACATCACGCGCGGCCTGCGGGGAGGCCGCGGTGAAGGTCAGGTGGCCCATCTTGCGGCCCCGCCGCGCCGACTGCTTGCCGTACAGGTGCAGGTGCGCGCCGGGCAGCGCCAGGATCGGCCGCCAGTCGGGCGTGCGCTCGGCGGCATCGGCACCCGCGGCGGCGTCGAACCAGAGGTCGCCCAGCAGATTGAGCATCACCGCGCTCGAATGCAGGCGCGGCTCGGCCAGCGGCAGGCCGGCGAGCGTGCGCACCTGCAGCTCGAACTGCGAGATATCGCAGCTGTCGACGCTGTGATGGCCGGAGTTGTGCGGCCGCGGCGCCATCTCGTTGGCCACCAGCCGGCCGTCGGCGAGCACGAAGAACTCGATGCAGAGCACGCCCACGTAGGCCAGTTCGTGCGCGATGCGGCCGGCCGCGGCCACCGCTTCGGCCTGCGTCGCGGCATCGATGTCGGGCGCGGGCACGACGGTGACGGCGAGGATGCCGTCGCGGTGCAGGTTCTGCTGCACCGGCAGGTGCACCAGCTCGCCGGTGGCCGAGCGGGCGACGATCACGCTCAGCTCCTGCGCCAGCGGCAACATCTGTTCGAGCAGGCACGGCACGCCTTGCAGCTCGCGCCACGCGGCGGCCAGCTCGGCGCGGTCAGACACGCGGCGCTGGCCCTTGCCGTCGTAACCGAGGCGCGCGGTCTTGAGGATGCCGGGCAGCAGCGCGGCGTCGACCGCAGCCAGGTCGGCTTCGGTCTCGATCAGGTGGTTGCGCGCGCAGGGCACGCCGCTGGCGGCGAAATGCGCCTTCTCGGCGGCGCGGTCCTGGCAGACCGCGACCACGTCACCCGCGGGCGCCACCGGCCGGCGCAAGGCGAGCTGGCGCAGCGCCTGGGCGGGCACGTTCTCGAACTCGGTGGTGATGGCGTCGGCCTCGTCGGCCAGGCGATCGAGCCCGGCGGCGTCGAGGTAGTCGCTCACCACATGCGCGTGGGCGACCAGGCCGGCCGGGCTGGTGGCGTCAGGTTCGAGCACCGCGGTGCGGAAACCGAGCTGCTGCGCGGCGTGCACGAACATGCGCCCGAGCTGGCCGCCGCCCATCACGCCGAGCGTGGCCAGGCGCTGCGGCGCAGCCGGCGAGGCCTGGCCGGGCAGCAGGGTCGGGATGACGTGGGAGGTCGACGTCATCAGTCCCCCAGCTTCATGGCGCGGGCGACCTCGGTCTGGCGCACCCGGAAGGCTTCGAGCTTTTCGAGCAGCGCGGCGTCGTGGTTGGCCAGCTGCGCCACCGCGAACAAGGCCGCGTTGGCGGCGCCGGCGACGCCGATCGCAAACGTCGCGACCGGGATGCCCTTGGGCATCTGCACGATCGAATGCAGCGAGTCGACCCCCTGCAGGTGCTTGCTCGCCACCGGCACGCCGAGCACCGGCACGGTGGTCTTGGCGGCCAGCATGCCGGGCAGGTGCGCGGCACCGCCGGCACCGGCGATGATGGCTTGCAGGCCGCGCCCACGCGCGCTTTCGGCGTAGGCGAACATGTCGTCGGGCATGCGGTGAGCCGAGACGACACGCGCCTCGAAGGGCACGCCGAAGTCGGCGAGAATCTGCGCGGCATGCTGCATGGTGTCCCAATCGCTGTTGGAACCCATGACGATGCCGACCACGGGCGAGGCGCTGTTCACTGCAGACTCCGGGCAAAAGGCAAAAGCGCGATTTTAGGCGGTACCTCAATGATCGATATCACCCTCCAGAACTTCGAATCCGAACTGATCCATGGATCGCAGCAGCAGCCCGTGCTGCTCGACATCTGGGCGCCCTGGTGCGGCCCGTGCAAGCAGCTCGGCCCGGTGCTCGAAAAGCTCGAGGCCGCCTACGAAGGCCGCTTCGTGCTCGCCAAGCTCAACAGCGACGAGGTGCCCGAGATCTCGAGCCAGCTCAGCCAGATGTTCGGCGTGCGCTCGATCCCGTTCTGCGTGATGTTCTCGCAGGGCCAGCCGGTCGACGGCTTCGTCGGCGCGATCCCCGAGGACAAGATCCGCGAGTTCCTCGACAAGCACGTGCCCAGCCTCGAATCGCTCGAAGCCGAGGCCGACCTCGAAGAGGCCGCCGAACTGGCCGAGGACAACCCCGACGCCGCGCTGGCCAAGCTGCAGGAGGCGGTCGCGATCGACCCGGCCAACGACGCCGCGCGCTACGACTACATCAAGCTGCTGCTGCAGATGAACCGGCTGGCCGAGGCGCGCCGGGCCTATCAGCCGGTGGCGAGCAAGGCGCTCCACGACACCCGGCTGGCCGCGCTCGGCGCCTGGCTCGATGCCGGCGAAGCGGCGCAGCAGGCCCGCCCGGCGGCCGAGCTGGACGCCGCCATCGCCGCCAACAAGCGCGATTTCGCGGCCCGCTTCGAGCGCGCCCAGGTGCTGTTCGCGCAGCAGGACCTGACCGCCGCGATGGACGAGCTGCTCGAGATCCTGATGCGCGACAAGGCCTGGTCGGAAGGCCTGGCGCGCAAGACCTACGTGGCGATCCTCGAACTGATGACCAAGCCCGCACCCAAGCCCGCGGCGGCAGAAGCCAAGGGCGCGCTGGAACTCACCGGCAAGACCGCCGTCGCGCCGGCCGATCCGCTGCTGGATCAGTACCGCCGCAAGCTCAGCATGGTGCTGTTCTGAGCTGAGCGGATCGCCCGGTCCGGCTCAGGCCGCGATCGGGCCGAGGCGCAGGGTTTCGAGCTGCGCCGCGTCCATCGCCTGCAACAGGGTGCGACAGTGCGCCTGGTAGACCCCGTGCATGCGCTGCGCCGCATCGGCATGGACGAGCGCCACGTCGGGCAGACCCAGGCGCTCGAAGACCATCGACAGCAGCGCGTGCGCGATGGCCTCTTCTTCGGGCTCGGTGGCGTAGAGGAAGGCTGAATCGGCCAGCCGTGCGGCGCTCAGGGCCTCGTCGCTGCGGCCGAGTTCGAGCAGGCACCAGGCCCGATCGGCCTGGAACAGGCATTCGGAGCCGGTCAGGCCTTCGGCAAGCGCTTCGGTCAGGTGGTGTTCGTAGAGGCCGAGCGCCTCGGCAAACTCGCCGTGTGCCGTCAGGATCAACGCGCGCTGGATCGGCGGGTGGTTGCTGAGCGCCTTGGTCCGCACGCTCTGGTCGAGGAACAGCGACGATTCGGTGCCGAGTCTCGCGCGTTTGGCCTTGAGCTCGTCGGCCGCGCCGAAGCGCTCGGCCAGGCGCACCCCCATCACCCGCAGCGCCGCCATGTTGTACATGATCGAACTGAGCGCAGCGCCGTCGCCCTCGGTGGCGGCGTGGGTTCGCGCCTGCAGGTACCAGGGCTGCGCAAGGTCCTCGCGCCCGGCGTAGTGGTAGACGCCGGCCACGACGATGCAGGCGCGCGAGCGGGCCGCATGGTGCTCGGCCGCGGCCATGCGCAACGCGGTGCCCAGGTGCTGCACGGTGGCGGTGTAGTCGTGCACCCGGAAGCTCATGTGCGCCAGCCAGGCCGCCGCCAGCGCATGCACACGCGCCGACTTCAGCGAGGCCGCCAGCGCCATCGCACGGTGCACGCGATCGCGCGCACGCAGGCTCAGGTTCTCGTAGTAGTCGGCCAATCCCTCGGCCAGCCAGAGCCATGCGTTGAGGGCCGGACTGGTCTGCGTTTCGGACAGCCCCCGCAGGATCGCGACCTCGCGCCGCGCCAGCTCCAGCTCACCGAGCCGCGCATGGACCACCGCCCGCTCGGCGCGCAGGAACGGCACTTCGCCCGGGATGCGGCCGAGGGCGATCGCCTCCTCGAGCGACGTGAGCAGTCGGTACATGGTGAACGGCGACCGGCCCGGCGATTCAGGCGGTCAGGCGTTCGAGTGCCTCGCGGTAGGTGGCCGCGGTGTGGACGATGACGTCGTCCGGCAGGGCCGGCGCCGGCGCCTGCTTGTTCCAGGGCTGGCCGTCGATGCGCACCGACTCGAGCCAGTCGCGCACGAACTGCTTGTCGAAGCTCGGCGGATTGCGACCCTGCGCGTAGGCGCTCTGGTAGTGCTCGATCGGCCAGTAGCGCGACGAGTCGGGCGTCAGCACCTCGTCCATCAGCGTGAGGGTGCCATCTTCATCGAGGCCGAACTCGAACTTGGTGTCGGCAATGATGATGCCCTTGGACAGCGCGATCTCGGCAGCGCTGCTGTAGAGCTGGATCGAGATCGCGCGCACGCGCTCGGCCAGATCGGCGCCGATGATCTCGCTCATGCGCTCGAAGCTGATGTTGATGTCGTGATCGCCCATCTCGGCCTTGGTGGCCGGGGTGAAGATCGGCGCCGGCAGGCGGGCCGCATTGGTCAGCCCGGACGGCAGCGCGACACCGCAGACCGAGCGGGTTTCCTGGTATTCCTTCCAGCCGCTGCCGGCCAGGTAGCCACGCACCACCGCCTCGACCGGCAACGGCTTGAGCCGCTTGACCAGCATCGAGCGGCCGCGCACCTGGTCGACCTCGTCGGGCGCCACCACCGACACCGGATCGGCGCCGGTCAGGTGGTTCGGCACGATGTGGCCGAGCCGGTCGAACCAGTACAGCGCCACGCGGGTCAGCAGTTCGCCCTTGCCGGGGATGCCCTCGCCCATGATGACGTCGAAGGCCGACAGCCGGTCGCTGGCGACCATCAGGATGCGGTCGGTGCCGACGGCGTAGTTGTCGCGCACCTTGCCGCGGGCCAGCAGCGGCAGGGAATGGAGTTGGGATTCGAGCAGGGCAGCAGTCACGGTCAGACGTCCAAATGTGACGGAATTGTAGGGCGGACAGCAAGACGGCCCGCCAGAGGCGGGCCGTCGTGATATCGCGTGCGCAGCGCGCTGGCCGCGCCGCCGGTCAGGCAGGAATCAGAGCACCTGCTGCGCCAGCGCGCCGCTGGCGTAGCGGCGGGCGATCTCGTCGAGGCCGACCGCCTTGATCTTGCCGGCCTGGCCTTCGCAGCCGAACTCGATGTAGCGCTGCTTGCAGATCTTCGTGGCCGCCTCGCGCGCCGGCTTGAGCCACTCGCGGGCGTCGAACTTCTCGGGGTTCTCGGCCATGAACTTGCGCACCGCAGCCGTCATCGCCAGGCGGATGTCGGTGTCGATGTTGATCTTGCGCACGCCGAACTTGATCGCTTCCTGGATCTCGGAGACCGGCACGCCGTAGGTTTCCTTCATCTTGCCGCCGTACTGGTTGATGAGGGCCAGCAGGTCCTGCGGCACGCTCGACGAACCGTGCATCACCAGGTGGGTGTTGGGGATGCGGGCGTGGATCTCCTTGACGCGCGAGATCGCCAGCACGTCGCCGGTGGGCGGGCGGGTGAACTTGTAGGCGCCGTGGCTGGTGCCGATGGCGATCGCCAGCGCGTCGAGCTGGGTCGCCTTGACGAACTGGGCCGCCTCCTCGGGGTCGGTCAGCATCTGGCTGTGGTCGAGCTTGCCGACCGCGCCGATGCCGTCTTCCTCGCCGGCTTCACCGGTCTCGAGCGAACCCAGGCAGCCGAGTTCGCCTTCGACCGTGACACCCACCGCGTGCGCCATGTCGACCACCTTGCGGGTCACGTCGACGTTGTAGGCGAAGTCGGCCGGGGTCTTGCCGTCCTCGCGCAGCGAGCCGTCCATCATCACCGAGCCGAAGCCCAGGTTGATCGCGCCCTGGCAGATCGCCGGGGTCTGGCCGTGGTCCTGGTGCATCACCAGCGGGATGTGCGGGTAGGCCTCGACAGCCGCCTGGATCAGGTGCTTGATGAAGGCCTCGCCGGCGTACTTGCGGGCACCTGCGCTGGCTTGCAGGATCACCGGCGCGCCGACTTCGGCGGCCGCGGCCATCACGGCCTGCACCTGTTCCAGGTTGTTGACGTTGAACGCCGGAATGCCGTAGCCGTTTTCGGCGGCATGGTCGAGCAGTTGGCGCATCGAGACGAGTGACATGGCAAAACCTCAGAGTGTGGACAAAACCGGCGAGCGCGGCCCGGCTCCATCATGCCGCGCGACGGTCAGCCGGTCTGTCGGGAGACACCCGCTGCCACGCCGTCATGAAACCGCGCTGAAACTCCGAGAATTCTACGAGCGTCGACCGACTCGCCTCGCACGCGAAACCCTCTCCCGTGCACAACCTGCGGCCGCGACACCCCCGATTCAGGCGACCCGGCAGACCTTGAGCATGTTGGTGCCGCCCGGGTAGCCCATCGGCTCGCCGCAGGTGATGGCGTAGGTATCGCCCGGCATGAGCACGCCGCGCTCGACCAGCAGGCGCTCGGCCGCGGCCAGCGCGGTGTCGCGGTCGTCGAACTTGGCCATCAGGATCGGCCGCACGTTGCGGTACAGCGCCATGCGACGCTCCGACAGCGGCGTGGTCGTCAGGCCGTAGATCGGCACGTCGATCTGGTAGCGGCTCATCCACAGCGCGGTCGAACCCGACTCGGTCAGCGCCAGGATCGCCTTGCAACCCAGGTGGTGCGCCGTGAACAGCGCGCCCATCGCGATCGACTGGTCGATGCGGCCGAAGGTCTTGTTGCGGAAGTCGGCGTCGAGCTTGGTCTCTTCGGCGGCCTCGGCAGCCAGCGCGATGGCGGCCATCTGCTCGATGGTCTCGACCGGGTACTTGCCGGCGGCGGTCTCGGCCGACAGCATCACGGCGTCGGTGCCGTCGAGCACGGCGTTGGCCACGTCGGAAACCTCGGCGCGCGTGGGGATCGGCGCCAGGATCATCGACTCCATCATCTGCGTGGCGGTGATGGTGATCTTGTCGAGCGCACGCGCCATGCGGATCATGCGTTTCTGCAGCGCCGGCACCGCGGCGTTGCCCACCTCGACGGCCAGGTCGCCACGCGCGACCATGATGCCGTCGCTGGCGCGCAGGATCGAATCGAGCAGCGGGATCGCCTCGCTGCGCTCGATCTTGGCGATCATGCCGGGCTTGTGGCGCCACGGTTCACCGGCGACGTTGGCCAGCTGGCGCGCCATCTCCATGTCGGTGGCGTTCTTCGGGAACGACACGGCCAGGTACTCGCACTGGAACGACATCGCGGTCTTGATGTCGTCCATGTCCTTGGCCGTCAGGGCCGGCGCGGTCAGGCCGCCGCCCTGCTTGTTGATGCCCTTGTTGTTGGACAGCTCGCCGCCCACCTTGACCGTGGTGCGCACTTCCTCGCCACGCACCGCGTCGACCGTCAGCACGATCAGGCCGTCGTTGAGCAGCAGCGTGTCGCCGGGGCGCACGTCGCGCGGCAGTTCCTTGTAGTCGAGGCCCACGCCGCCGAGGTCACCGAGCTCGGTGCGTGCGGCGTCCAGCACGAAGGGCATGCCGTTCTCCAGCATGACCTTGCCTTCGGCGAACTTGCCGACGCGGATCTTCGGGCCCTGCAGGTCGGCCATGATCGCCACCGGCTTGCCGACCCGCCGCGCCACGTCGCGCACGAGGTTGGCGCGGTCGATGTGGTCCTGGGCCTTGCCATGGCTGAAGTTCAATCGCACCACGTCGACCCCGGCGCGGATCATGCGTTCCAGCACCGCCGGGTCGGACGAAGCAGGGCCGAGGGTGGCAACGATCTTGGTATGGCGGGGCATCAGGCAGTCTCCAGGGTGGGTCGGCACCGCCGTCAGCGCCTCGTCAGGTAGAGGTCACAGGGCAGCGGCGCCGGATTATCGGGCCCAGTCAGGAACAGCGCGGTTACGAACGACGCAGCGCAGCGGCGTCGGCCACCGCCAGCGCGGTCATGTTGACCACCCGCCGCATCGTCGCCGACGGCGTCAGCACGTGCACCGGCGCGGCCGCGCCGAGCAGGATCGGGCCGATCGTCACGCCGTGGCCGGAGGTCACCTTCAGCACGTTGAACAGGATGTTGGCCGCGTCGATGTTGGGCAGCACCAGCACGTTGGCCGAGCCGGTGAGCGTGGTCTCGGGCAGCACCTGGCGGCGGATCTTCTCGGACAGCGCGGCATCGCCGTGCATCTCGCCGTCGCATTCGATCTCGGGGCAGCGCGCCACGAACAGGTCGCGCGCCAGGCGCATGCGCCTGGCCGACGCCCGGTTCGACGAGCCGAACACCGAGTGCGACAGGAACGCCACCTTCGGCGGCACGCCGAAGCGGCGCACTTCCTCGGCCGCCATCCGGGCGATCTCGGCCAGTTCCTCGGCACTCGGCTCCTCGTTGATGAAGGTGTCGGTGATGAAGAGGTTGTGCTCCTCGAGCATCAGCGCGTTCATCGTGCCCATCACGCGGGTGCAGGGGCGCGCACCGATCACCGCCTTGACGTGCTCGAAGTGGCTGTCGTAGCGGCCGTGCAGGCCGCACAGCATCGCGTCGGCGTCGCCGCGCTTGAGCAGCAGCGCCGAGATCAGCGTGGTCGAGCGCCGCACCGCCGCCTTGGCGGCCTCGACCGACACGCCCTCGCGGCCCATCACGCGGTGGTACTCCTCCCAGCAGGCGCGGAAACGCGGATCGTCTTCCGGATCGACCACCTCGAAATCGACACCGGCCTTCAGGCGCAGGCCGGCGCGTTCGATGCGCATCTGGATCACGTTCGGCCGGCCGACCAGGATCGGCTTGGCCAGGCCCTCGGCCAGCACCACCTGGACCGCGCGCAGCACGCGCTCGTCCTCGCCTTCGGCGTAGACCACCCGGGCCGGCGCGCGCTTGGCGGCGGCGAACACCGGGCGCATGAACATGCCGGTCTGGTAGACGTAGCGGGTCAGCGACTCGCGGTAGGCCTCCAGGTCGGCGATCGGCCGCGCCGCCACGCCCGAGTCGGCCGCTGCCTTCGCCACCGCCGGCGCGATGCGCAGGATCAGCCGCACGTCGAAGGGCTTGGGGATGATGTACTCGGGCCCGAACTGCAGCTCCTGGCCGGCGTAGGCGGCGGCCACCTCGTCGCTGGTTTCTTCCTTGGCCAGCGCGGCGATCTCGCGCACGCAGGCCAGCTTCATCGCCTCGTTGATGGTGGTGGCGCCGCAGTCGAGTGCACCCCGGAAGATGTACGGGAAACACAGGACGTTGTTGACCTGGTTCGGGTAGTCAGAACGGCCGGTCGCCATGATGCAGTCGGGCTTGGCGGCGCGCGCCAGCTCGGGGCGGATCTCCGGCTCGGGGTTGGCCAGCGCCAGGATGATGGGCTTGTCGCCCATCGTGGCCACCATGTCCTGCGTCAGCACGCCCGGCGCCGAGCAGCCCAGGAACACGTCGGCGCCGCGGATCACGTCGGCCAGCGTGGCCGCGTTGGTGCGCTGGCAGTAACGCTGCTTCGATTCATCGAGCTTGCCGGCCTGCACGTCGGCGCGGCCCTCGCGGATCACGCCCTTGGAGTCGCAGACGTAGATGTTCTCGAGTCGAACGCCCAGGCCGACCATCAGGTCGAGGCAGGCGATCGCCGCCGCACCCGCGCCCGACACCACCAGCTTGACGTCGCCGATCGGCTTGCCGACCAGCTCCAGCCCGTTGAGCAGCGCCGCGCCCGAGATGATCGCGGTGCCGTGCTGGTCGTCGTGGAAGACCGGGATCTTCATGCGCTCGCGCAGCTTCTTCTCGATGTAGAAGCACTCGGGCGCCTTGATGTCCTCGAGGTTGACACCGCCCAGCGTCGGCTCCAGCGCGGCGATGATGTCGACCAGCTTGTCGGGGTCGCGCTCGGCCAGCTCGATGTCGAACACGTCGATGCCGGCGAACTTCTTGAACAGGCAGCCCTTGCCTTCCATCACCGGCTTGCCCGCCAGCGGGCCGATGTCGCCCAGGCCCAGCACCGCGGTGCCGTTGGTGACCACGCCGACCAGGTTGGCGCGCGAGGTGTATTCGGCCGCCAGCGACGGATCGTCCTGGATCGCCAGGCAGGCGTAGGCGACACCCGGCGAATAGGCCAGCGACAGGTCGCGCTGGTTCATCAGCGGCTTGAGCGGCGTGACGGCGATCTTGCCGCGCACCGGCGAGCGGTGATATTCGAGCGCAGCGTCGCGCAGGGCCTGTTCGGCGGGAGTGAGGGCAGGCATCGGAGTCTCCTGAGACTGTGATCTTCGAAAGGTCGCGCAGATTACAGCCCCGTTATGCCCGCCCTGGGCCCGGGATAACGCTTAGCCCGCCTTCATGCCGGCCAGGCCTGAACGCCATGCGCAAGAGGCATGGTGTCAAAGGTGAGGTTGGGTGGCGCCCCCTCGCGCAGGGTTCAGGCCAGATCGGTGTCGTGGCGTTGATTCAAGGCCGATTCAACGCGGCCTGCAAGACCGACATCAGCGGCGCCAGTTCGACCTGCACCGTCTGCCACACCACATCGTGGTCGATGTCGAAATACGCATGCACCATGCGATTGCGCATGCCGATGATGGCCGGCCAGGGCACGCCCGGCACGGCGGCACGACATTCCGGGGAGACCCGCGCGGCAGCCTCGCCGATGATCTCGATGGCTCGCACCACGGCAAACAGCAGCATCTGGTCGGTATCGAGGTCGGCGCGCTGCCGACCGGACAGGAAGCCGCGAGCGGCGTTGGCCGCATCGACCATGTGCCGAATCCGGATGCGGTCGTCAGCCTGCATAGGCCACCTGTGCCTGCCGGAGCACTTCGTCGCGGAAGTAGGGACTCAGGTCCTGCGCGGTGCGCAGATCGACCTTGACGCCCAGCGCCTCGGTCAACTCGATCTCGATCGCACTCAGGCCCAGCAATCCGGGCACGCGACCCGGCTCGAATTCGACCAGCAGATCCAGATCGCTGTCTGCGCGAGCCGTGCCCTTCAGCCGCGAGCCGAACACGGCCAGCCGGTGGATGCCGTGGCGCCGGCAGATCGGTGCCAGATCGCCGGCCGAGAGAGAGATCAGGGCGGGAACGGTCATCAAAAGCTCCTGAATCGATCGGACTTCGTTGATGAGTGTGCATCACTCAACCCACAACAAGCGCCTCGATATCGGGATGGACGAGGGTGCCGGCGGCCTGTCAGCCCTCTTCGCCTTCCGCCCTGGGCTCGAGCCGCACAGTCCAGTGCCCACCGGGCTCCTGCTGCACCACCAGCAGGTCGTAGGTGCGCAGCATGTCGAGCAGTCCGCAGTGCCCGTCGGTCTTCGGCGAAAAGGCCGGGTCGGTCCGCTTCAGGTACTGGCCCAGCCCGCCCAGATACGCGAAATCCGAATCGCTGGTCACCAGACAAAAGGTGTCTGACCGGCGATCGAACATCGCCTCCAACGCGTCCAGAGCCAAAGCAATGTCCGAGGTGTTCTTGCCAGCCGCGTATTGAAATTGCAGACATGGCGTGAACGCCAGCCGCACCAGCGCTTCCTGCCATTTGTTGGCGAGCGTCGTGTGACTGCTATACCCCCGCCGCAGCACGACCTGTCCAAATTGCGCGACCACGCGTAACGCGTGCTCCAGCACATCCGGCGCTGTGTTGTCGCAATCGACGAGGACTGCGACAAACGCCACATCTGCAGGCTGCTCGCGTGGCGGGACAGACGCCCAGACGATAGGCAGCAAGGGCGTTTGGTCGAGGATGAAAAAAAGCCGCCTTTCGGCGGCCCTCGCTGGCGTCACAGGTCGGTGGAACCGACCTGTGAGCAACAGGCGATCAACCCGCCGCGCGCTTCGTCAGGATCTCGAACGCCGGCAGCGTCTTGCCTTCGAGCACCTCCAGGAAAGCCCCACCGCCGGTCGAGATGTAGCCGACATCCTTTTCGATGCCGTACTTGGCGATCGCCGCCAGCGTGTCGCCGCCGCCGGCGATGCTGAAGGCGTCGCTCTCGGCGATGGCGCGCGCCAGCGTCTCGGTGCCGTGGGCGAAGGCGTCGAACTCGAACACGCCGACCGGGCCGTTCCAGACGATGGTGCCGGCGGCCTTCAGCTGCGCGGCCAGGATGGCGGCGGTCTGCGGGCCGATGTCGAGGATCAGGTCGTCGTCGGCCACGTCGGTGGCGGCCTTGACGGTGGCTTCGGCGGTCGGCGAGAAGGTCTTGGCGCAGACCACGTCGACAGGGATCGGCACCGCCGCGCCGCGGGCCTTCATGGCGTCGATCACGGCGCGGGCTTCACCGACCAGGTCGGGCTCGGCCAGGCTCTTGCCGATCGACAGGCCCGCGGCCAGCAGGAAGGTGTTGGCAATGCCGCCGCCGACGATCAGGCCGTCGACGTTGGCCGACAGCGCCTTCAGGATGGTCAGCTTGGTGCTGACCTTGCTGCCGGCGACGATGGCGACCAGCGGGCGCTTCGGATTGGCCAGCGCCAGGCTGATGGCGTCGATCTCGGCGGCCAGCAGCGGGCCGGCGCAGGCGATCTTGGCGAACTGGGCGATGCCGTAGGTCGAGGCTTCGGCGCGGTGCGCGGTGCCGAAGGCGTCGTGCACGAAGATGTCGCACAGCGCGGCCATCTTCTGCGCCAGCGCTTCGTTGTTCTTCTTCTCGCCCTTGTTGAGGCGGCAGTTTTCCAGCATCACGAGCTGGCCGGGCGCGACCTCGACGCCGTCGGTCCAGTTGGCGATCACCGGGATCTCGCGGCCCATCAGCTCGCCCATGCGCGCGGCCACCGGCGCGAGCGAATCCTCGGGCTTGAACTCGCCCTCGGTCGGGCGGCCCAGGTGGCTGGTGACCATCACCGCGGCGCCGGCTTTGAGCGCCATCTCGATGCAGGGGATCGAGGCGCGGATGCGGGTGTCTTCGGTGATGTGGCCGGCGTCGTCTTGCGGCACGTTGAGGTCGGCGCGGATGAACACGCGCTGGCCGGCCACCTGGCCGGCGGCGATGAGGTCTTGAAGGCGCAGGATTTTCATGGTGTCTGACGGTGGTTGGTTGGGAACGAAGGAACGAAGAAACGAGAACGGGCCCGGCGCCGATGCTCGCTCACCAGCCCAGGCCGATGCGCAGCGGCAGGTAGACGAGCATGCCGGTCACGATGGTGCCGAGGATGCCGCGGCGCCAGCTGAAATAGAGCACGCCGGCGACGGCGCCGAGCAGTCGCGCGTCGGCCAGCGTGCCGAGCAGCCGGCCCTGCGTGAGCAGCACCTCGGGCACGACGATGGCCACCAGCGCAGCCAGCGGCGCGTACTTGAGCGCCCGCTTGGCCCAGTGCGGCAGCGGCCACTCCTTGTGCGGATACAGGAACAGGCCGCGCGTGAGCAGCGTGATGAAGGCCAGGCCGACGATGGTGAGAGCGGCTTCCCAGGTGTCCATGATTCTTGACGTTGAACGAGGCCAGTTTCGAGGCGTGAGCGGCGTGCCGCTCAGCCGGCGCGCCCGCGCTGGTCGCGCCAGGCGCGCAAGGCGTCGAGCGCACGGCCCTTGCCGCCCAGGCCATCCATCATCAGCCCGGCTGCCACGGCCGCCGCCACGGCGACGACGATGTGCAGCTTGTACGGCAAGGCATAAGCCGCCACGGCCGCCGATGCGGCGACGGCGGCGCAGACCCAGGTGGCGCGATCGATCAGCAACGTGCAGGTCAGCCCGATCAGCGCCAGCGTGCCGGCAAATCCGAGCCCCCATTGCGGCGGGATGACGTCGGCCGCGACGATGCCGACGAAGCTCGGCAGCTGCCAGCCGAGCCAGACCACCGCCACGCCGCCGATGAAATACGGCACCTGGCCGGGTTCGGGCCGAGGCTCGGGCCAGGCCTTCAGGAACAGGGCGTAATTGAGGTCGGCGGCCAGGTAGCCGAGCCACAGGCGCGTCGACCGCGGCAGGCCGCCGAAGTACCAGCGCCAGTGCACGCTGTAGATCAGGAACCGCAGGTTGACGACAAAACCCGTCATCAGCACCACCCACATCGGCGCGCCGACCGCCATCAGCGGCAAGGCGGCGAGCTGCGAGGTGCCGGCGTAGACGGTCAGCGTCATCAGCAGGGCCAGCGGCACGCTCAGGCCGCTCTTGACCATCGCCACGCCGGTCACCAGACCCCATGCGGCCACGCCGGGCAGCATCGGCAGCATGTCGGCCGCGCCGCGCCGCAAGTGCGGGTCGGCAAGCAGTTCACGGGAGGCGCGGCGCAGGGCGGCGAGGCGGGGCATCCCGCAATTCTCCCACCGGGCGGTTTCGGGCGCGCCACGACGCGACGACAGCCGCGGCGCCCGCCGCGTGGTCGCGCCGACGATTCAGCGCGGCGTGCTCAGTGCGTGGTGAGTTCGCGCGCCGCGACCTTGTTGTGAGCCTTGCTGCGGGCAGCAGGCTCGGCAGGCGGTGCCTCGGCCTCGGACCGGGCGGTGCCGTGGCGCTCATCGCCGGTGGCGCCAGCGGCATCGGACGTTTCGGCGCCGTCCGGGGCCGAGGCCGGCGCGGCCGGCTTGGCCGACTTGCGCGGGATCACCGGGACGACGCCCTCGATCTTGTTCTCGCGCATGTATTCGTCCATCTCGCGCCAGCCGGCGTAGACCGACGCCTTGGCCGCCTTCGGATTGAGCGTGTAGCAGTCCTCGATCGCGCGCAGGGCGTGCCGGCAGGCGCTGCCGATGGCCATGCCGTCGGCCTCCTTGCGGGCCGCCGTGGCGGTGGTGCTCTCGATGCCGAGCGCATCGCAGCCCGCCACGAGGACGCTGGCAAGCAGGAGGGCAAGGACAGTCAGGATGCGCATGATGGGGACGGGCAGCAGCTCTGCCGGTTTATCGGCACACGGACGGGCCGACTTGAGACAGTGCCGCGCCGCACGGCCCCGGCGTCAACCGGCCCGCACGCCGACCACGACCGGCCGGGCCTGCAGATAGTCGCGCCCGCTCAGCCGCTTGCCGCCGGCCCGTTGCAATTGCGTCAAGGCCAGGGCGCCCTCGCCGCAGGCGACGAGCGGCGTGCCGCCCTCGGTCGAGATCACCTCGCCGGCGGCATGACCGTGACCGGCCGGCAGGTCGACCACCTGCGCCGACCAGAGCTTGAGCGTGTCGCCGCCCAGGCTGAAGGTGGCGCCGGGAAACGGATCGAAGGCACGCACCCGACGCTCGATCACGGCCGCCGGCAGCGACCAGTCGATCGGCGCCTCGCGCTTGTCGATCTTGTGGGCGTAGGTCACGCCTTCGAGCGGCTGCACCACCGGCTGCAAGGTGCCGGCGGCCGCGGCGTCGAGCGCCTGCAGCACCAGCTCGGCGCCCAGCACGGCGAGCCGGTCGTGCAGGCTCGCGGTGGTGTCGGCCGGGCCGATCGGCTCGACGGCGGTCAGCAGCATCGCGCCGGTGTCGAGGCCCTGGTCCATCTGCATCAGCGTGATGCCGGTCTGCGTGTCACCGGCCTCGATGGCGCGGTGGATCGGCGCCGCGCCGCGCCAGCGCGGCAGCAGCGAGGCGTGGATGTTCAGGCAGCCCAGGCGTGGCAGTTCGAGCACCCAGGCCGGCAGGATCAGGCCGTAGGCGGCCACCACCATCACGTCGATCTGCGCCGCCAGCAGCGCAGCCTGCGCAGCCGCCGCCTCGGCCGGGTACTTGCCGTCGAGCCGCAGGCTCATGGGCTGGGCGACCGGCACACCGAGATCGAGCGCCAGCTGCTTGACCGGCGAGGCCTGCAGCTTCATGCCACGACCGGCCGGCCGGTCGGGCTGCGTCAGCACCAGCGGCACGTCGTGGCCGGCTGCATGGATGCGCGCCAGGGCGGCACGCGCGAACTCCGGCGTGCCGGCAAACGCGACCCGCAGACTCGTCATGCCGACTCGCCGTCGTCGCGACCCCGTTTGATCATCTTGCTGCGGATGCGATTGCGCTTGAGCGGCGACAGGTATTCGACGAACACCTTGCCGAGCAGGTGATCCATCTCGTGCTGCACGCACACCGACAGCAGGCCGTCGGCCTCGAACTCGTAGCGCTGGCCGTTGCGGTCGAGCGCCTCGACCTGCACCTGCGCATGCCGCTCGACGCGGTCGTAGATGGTCGGCACCGACAGGCAGCCTTCGTCGCCGACCATCATTTCCTCGCTGGCCGCGACGATGCGCGGATTGATCAGCACCAGCGGGTCGTTGCGCTCTTCGGAGACGTCGATCACGATCACGCGCTCATGCACGTCGACCTGTGTGGCGGCCAAGCCGATTCCGCGTGCCTCGTACATGGTTTCGAACATGTCGGAGACCAGTTGGCGGATACGCTCGTCGACTTGGATCACCGGCCTGGCGATCTTGTTGAGCCGCGGATCGGGGTAGCGAAGGATGGGTAACAGGCTCATGACAGGGGTCCGATGGCGCTGCCGATTTCATTGCAGCATCAAGGGTTTAGAGGCAGAATTTATGAAACTGAATGAAGATTTTCGCGCAAGTCCGGATGCCATGCCGAGGCCTGCGGTTCATTTCCTCTGGCGCTGGCAGACTGCCTGTTCAGCACCCACGGAGCTGCGGCCCATGATCCTGCGTCACCCCCCCATCGTCCGCTCGCAGCCGCTGTCGGCGCTGCTCGGCGGCCTGCTCGGACTTGCGTTGTGTTCGGTGGCGCTCGACAGCCAGGCGCAGGCTTTTCCCGATTATCCGATTACCGCGGGCCAGCGCAGCACTGCCCGGCAGGTGGCACAGGCCGGCGTGCCCTTGTCCGAGCTGGCGCCCGACGCCCCCGACAGCTACACCGTCAAGCGCGGCGACACGCTCTGGGACATCTCGCAGATCTTCCTGCGCAGCCCGTGGCGCTGGCCCGAACTGTGGGGCATGAACCTCGAACAGATCCGCAATCCGCACCTGATCTATCCGGGCCAGTTGCTGGTGCTGGTCAAGAGCAACGGACGGGCACGCCTCGAAATGGGGCGCGCGGTCGAGGGCGGCACACAGAAATTGTCGCCACGCGCGCGCGCCGCCGGCATCGATCGCGGCCCGATCGGGCCGATCGCGATGCACCTGATCCAGCCCTTCCTCAACGATGCCGTGGTGCTCGACAGCAACGAGCTCGAAAGCGCCCCACGCATCGTCGCCGGGCGCGAGGGCCGCGTGCTGCTCGGCCGTGGCGACATCGCCTACGTGCGCGGCGACCTGCCGCCACGGCGCGACTGGCAGGTCTTCCGCCAGGCCAAACCCCTGCACGATCCGGCCAGCGGCGAGGTGCTGGGCTACGAAGCGGCCTTCGTCGGCAGCGCCGAATACATCCAGCCCGGCCGGACCCAGCCCGGCGCCGAAAACACCACCGAGCTCGTGCCGGCCACCTTCAACCTGGTGTCGCTGCGCCAGGAGGCCGGCGTGGGCGACCGCCTGGCCGCCGCGCCGCCGCGAGACGACAGCCTGTACGTGCCGCACTCGCCCGCCGCACCGCTGGAGGCGCTGGTCGTGTCGATCTACGGCGACGGCCTGCATGCCGGGCAGAACCAGATCGTGTCGGTCAACCGCGGCAAGTCCACCGGCATGGAACCCGGCCACGTGCTGGCGATCTGGCGGACCGGCTCGCTGGTGCGCGACGCCGAAGATCCGCAGCGCCAGGCGTTGCGCCTGCCCGACGAGCGCAATGGCAACCTGTTCATCTTCCGCGTCTTCAACCGGGTCTCCTACGGGCTGATCCTGAGCTCCGAGACCCCCGTCCGCGCAGGCGATCGCATCACGCAGCCCTGACCGCCCCCGCCCGTGGATCGCGACGAACTGGCCGCCTGGCTGCAACTGCTCGAGACACCCGGCGTCGGCCGCCAGAGTGCACGCCGGCTGCTGGCGGCGTTCGGCAGCCCGCAAGCGGTGCTCTCGGCCAGCGTGTCGGCCCGCGCCGGCGTGATCGACAAGGCGACCGCCGCCAAGCTCGAGCAGGCCCCCGAGGGCCTGGCGTTGCTGGTGGAGCGCACCGCCGCGTGGCTGACTGGCGAACCCGGGCGCCGGATCCTGACCCTGGCAGACCCCGCCTATCCCTCGATCTGGCTGAATCTGCCCGACCCGCCGCTGCTGCTCTACGCACAGGGCAAGCTCGACTTGCTGCAACGCCCGGCGCTGGCGATCGTCGGCAGCCGCCACCCGACACCCGAGGGCACCGACAACGCCCGCGCGTTCGCGGCCTCGCTCAGCCGGACCGGCCTGACCATCGTGTCCGGCCTGGCCGCGGGCATCGACGGAGCCGCCCACGAAGGCGCACTGGGCGGCACCGGCAGCACGATCGCACTGGTCGGCACCGGGCTGGATCGGGTCTACCCGCGCGCCCATCTGAAACTGGCGCGCGAGATCGCCGATCGCGGCCTGCTGCTGAGCGAGTTCTCCATCGGCACGCCACCGCTGGCGGCCCACTTCCCGCTGCGCAACCGCCTGATCGCCGGCCTGGGCATGGGCACGCTGGTGGTCGAGGCGGCGCTGAAATCGGGTTCGCTGATCACGGCGCGGCTCGCATCGGAATTCGGCCGCGAGGTGTTCGCCATCCCCGGCTCGATCCACAACCCGCAGTCACGCGGCTGTCACGCCCTGATCCGCCAGGGCGCCAAGCTGGTCGAGAGCACGCAGGACGTGCTCGAAGAACTCCATCTGGCCGTCCCCGCAGCGGCAGTCAGCACCGGCCCTGCACACGCGGAACCGGCCGCAGAGCAACCCGACGACGCCAACCCGCCCCCTGATGACGTCGACGACCCGATCCTGCTGGCCCTGGGCTGGAGCGCCGCCACCCTGGACGTGCTGCAGGCGCGCACGGGCTGGGCGACCGCCGAACTCAACGTGCACCTGCTCGATCTCGAATTGAGCGGCCAGGTCGTGCGCCTGCCGGGGCAGCTGTTCCAGCGCCGGGCGCAGGCATGAACTGAAATGTGACAGCGCACACGGGTGGCGCGACCGTTGCGCCGACAGCCCTGGGGTATAGTCACTTCATGTTCGACGTGCTCGTATACCTCTACGAAAATTACTGGCGTCCGGACGCCTGTCCGGATCACGACCAGCTGTCGAAGAAGCTCTCTGCCGTCGGCTTCGAGAGCGAAGAGATCGCCGACGCACTGACCTGGCTCGACGGCCTGGCGGGCGCCGCCGAATCGCACATCGGCACCCAGAGCGAGCTTTCGTTGCGGGTCTATTCGCCGAGCGAACAGGACCACCTGGGCCTCGCATCGATCGCGTTCATCAGCTTCCTCGAGTCGGCCGGCGTGCTGCCGCCGGCCATGCGTGAAATCGCGGTCGATCGGGCGATGGCCCTCGGTGGCGGCCCGGTTGCGCTCGAAGACCTCAAGATCATCGTGCTGATGGTGTTCTGGAGCCTCGGCGAAGAACCGGACGCCCTCATCCTGGACGAACTCTTCGTCGACGCGGAAGACCGCCTGATCCACTGACCGGCGGCGGCCCGCCTGTCGGAAGGCCTGACGTCAATGCAGCAGGCGATCCGGGTCGGCGTCGAGCTTGGCCAGCGCGTCGCGCGTGGCGCGCACGGTCAGGGACTCTTCCTCGACCGGCACCAGCAAACCCGCTTGCAGGAACGAAGCCAAGCGGTGCTTCTGGAACATGATGCCGCGGCCGGTCGGCGTCACGAACAGGCAGAACTGCTTGCGCATGCCTTGCCAGGCCATCTGCACCGGATCGACACGGCCACGGTAATCGAGCTTGAACCAGGAGCCGACCTGCAGGTTGCCGGTCCAGGCCAGCATGGCAGGCGTGGGCATCGACCCGCCTTCGGCGACCACTTCCATGTCGCCATCCTCGTGGCCTGACAGGTCGCGCACCATCGACTCGTCGATCTCGAAGTTCTCGGCATCGGGCAGCAGTTCCTCGATGGTCTCGAGCTGCATCATCAGCTCTTCGAGCCGCTCGGTCGGGATCGTCGCGGTGCGTGCCGAGAAGGCGGCGGCCAGCGAGTTGTTGAGCGCCTGGATGTATTCGTCCTGCTTGACCTGCGGCACACCGGCCGAGCCCATGCCTTCGCGCAGCTTCTTCAACAGCGGCGGCAGGCGGCGGATGGCTTCGGAGCGCTCTTCGCGCGACACCTTGGCACTGGCCAGCCAGATCAGATCGGCGGCAGCGCGCTGCATCAGCTTGGTGGCCTCGCTGCCCTGGCCGGACTTGACCGCGGCCGTGGCCAGCACATCGGCCCAGACGTGGAACAGGAATTCGCGCACGCCGTCATGCACCGGCACCTCGTTGAGCATCTTGCGCAACTCGATGGTGTACTGGATCGCCAGCGTCTCGCGCTGCTCGATCTGCTGCGCCAGGCTGACGCCCTTGCTGGCCGCGGCGTGGGTGGTCTTGAAGTAGTTCTCGAGAAAGCGCTCGAACTCGGTCAGCACGGTCTGGAACACCCGCCGGCCGGTGTCGGGGTAGGCCTCGACCACCTGCACGACACGCTTGATCTCTTTCTCGAGCGCTTCGCTGACCCCCGCGCTGCCGGCCTCGAAACCCATCACGCAGGCGCCCATGCGGTCGATCAGCTGGCGCGCCGGATGGTCGACGGTGGCGAAGAAGTCGGGTTCGACGATCGCCACGCGCAGCACCGGCATCTGCAGCCGGGCAAACCAGACCCGCACCGCGGTCGGGATGCGCTCCTCGGTCAGCAGGCTCTGGAACATCAGCGCGACGATCTCGATCGTGGCGCGTTCGACCGGCGTGCTCGCCGCCTGCTTCAGGGCCTGCTTGCGGGTCTGCAACTCCTGCAGGAGCGCGGGCGTGCTGACCATCTGGGCAGCGCCCAGCACCGGTGGCCCACCGGTTGCCGCGGGCGCACCGCGCGCGTCAAACCGCTGGCGAACCGCGGTCTGGGCGTCGTTGATGGCAGCCCGCAGACCGGGCGACGCCGGATGAGGCTGGGCGATGGTCGAACCGTTGAACTCGGGCACCTGACGCGACACCAGCCGGTTCAGCCGCCCCAGCACCGCTTCGGCCTGCTCCAGCGATCGCACCAGCGACGGCGAATGTGTCATCAGCCGGGTTTCTTCCTCGACATCGCGGCGATCGCCACCGCCGCCGCCCGAGCCCTCCGCCGAGCCGGATCCGCGCGAGGTCGGCCCCGGATGCCGTGCCGCCGGCGACAGGCCGGCGACCACCGTCGGGGCGAACTGGTGCGCCGTCTCCGGCGTCGGCTGCATCTTGTCCTTGGCGTAGCCGGTCGGGGTCGGATAGCGCGCGGCCGGACTGCCGCCTGCACCGGCGGCCGGCGCGGCGGGTGGCGACATCGGCGCCGGTGCCGTGCCCGGCCCGGTGTGCGGACCGTGTGCCGAAGCGCCCGACGGCGCACCGAGGGCACCGCTGCCGGTGGCGACACCCAGGTCGCGGCTGCGCCGGATGAAGGGCCGCAGGTTGACGTCGGTGCACACGCCCTGGCCGATCAGCCAGCGGTTGGTCTCGTGGTAGGCCTCCTGGATCAGGCTGGCGAACTCCTCGTGCATGACCTGCTGGGCGGTGCGCCAGTGGTCGAGCGTGAGCCCCCCGGCGCGCCAGCCATCCACCGTGGCACGTGCCAGCACGTGCGGGCGCAGGACGTCGTGGGCGTCCATCTCCTCGCGGCGCTCCAGCGCCGACATGCGATAGCGCAGGTCGGAGAACTCCCACGACGCCTTGTCCATGATCGCCAGCGCCATGCGCGAGGCGACGATCTCGAGCTCGATCGTGTCGTCGTCGACCAGCGCCAGCTCGCTGGCCTTGGTCGCCATCAGGGTGTGGGCCGGCCGCTGGGTGCCGGGCGGCGGCGGCGTCACCGCGGCACGCAAGGCCTGCACCATGCACTGATGCCAGCGCGGCGCCTGGCGCGGCAGGTCCAGCACCAGATCGCGCCGCCGTGTCACCAGTTCGGGAGAGCCGGACTGGCTCATCAGCTCACGTGCCCCCTGGTTGACCGCCTTGATCACCCGCGGCAACTCACGCAGCAGCAGCTCGAAGTAGAACCGTCGAGCCTGCGCTGCCAGGGCCGGGGAGTGAACGGCAGAGGCCATGGGTGATGGGGTGGGCAGCGGGTGGCGGAAGGGTGCGGTGAAGGAACTCTACACCAGCGTCAGACCACGGCACCCGTGTTCGGGTCGTTCGGATCGTGGTCCTTGCGCGGGGTGCTCACCAGATCCTCGCGCTTGACGCCCAGCCACATGGCGATCGCCGCCGCCACGAAAACCGACGAATAGATGCCGAACAGGATGCCGATCGTCAGCGCCAGCGCGAAGTAGTGCAGCGTCGGGCCACCGAACAGCAGCATCGACAGCACCATCATCTGGGTCGAGCCGTGGGTGATGATGGTGCGGCTCATCGTGCTGGTGATGGCGTGGTCGATCACCTCGACAGTCGTCATCTTGCGGTAGCGGCGGAAGGCCTCGCGGATGCGGTCGAAGATCACCACCGACTCGTTGACCGAGTAGCCCAGCACCGCCAGCACCGCCGCCAGCACCGACAGCGAGAACTCCCACTGGAAGTACGCGAAGAAGCCCAGGATGATGATGACGTCGTGCAGGTTGGCGATGATCGCCGCGACCGCGAACTTCCATTCGAAGCGCAGCGCGAGGTAGATCATGATGCCGACGATCACGAACGCCAGCGCCTTGGCGCCGTCCTCGGCCAGTTCCTTGCCGACCTGCGGGCCGACGAACTCGCTGCGCGAGAGCTTCAGCGGCTCGGCACCCGCGGCGGTCTGGCAGACCTGGCGGCTGATCGTCTCGCCCTTGTCGGTGGTGGTCTGCTGCTGGCTGACCGTGCCCTGCTCGGCCGTGCACAGCTGCGTGAAGACCCGCCCGACCAGCTCGTTCTGCTTGACGCCTTCACGCAGCGGCAGGCGGATCAGCACGTCGCGCGAGGTGCCGAACTTCTGCACCTGGACCTCGCCCAGGCCCATCGTCTCGATGGTGCCGCGCACGCGGGCGATGTCGGCGCTCTGCGCGTATTCGGTCTCGATGACCGTGCCGCCGGTGAACTCGATCGACAGGTGCAGGCCGCGCGTGATCAGGAAGAACACCGCTGCCGCGAAGGTCAGGAACGAGATGACATTGAAGACCAGCGCATGCCGCATGAACGGGATGTCGCGCCGGAAACGGAAAAACTCCATGAATGCTCCTGGGGGCGACGGGGTTCAGGCCTGCTTGCCGACGCTGACGCCGGAGCCGGGTTCGGCGACCGCACCGGCCGGTCGCCACACCTGGCCGATCGAGACCTTCTGCAGCTTCTTCTTGCGCCCGTACCAGAGGTTCACCAGGCCGCGCGAGAACATCACGGCCGAGAACATCGAGGTCAGGATGCCCAGGCAGTGCACCACCGCGAAGCCGCGCACCGGGCCGGAGCCGAAGGCGAGCAGCGCCAGGCCGGCGATCAGCGTGGTGACGTTCGAGTCGAGGATGGTCGCGAAGGCGCGTTCGTAGCCGGTGTGGATCGCCATCTGCGGCGAGGCGCCGGCACGCAGTTCCTCGCGCACGCGCTCGTTGATCAGCACGTTGGCGTCGATCGCCATGCCCAGCACCAGCGCGATGGCGGCGATGCCCGGCAGCGTCAGCGTGGCCTGCATCATCGACAGCACCGCCACCAGCAGCAGCAGGTTCACGCCCAGCGACAGGGTCGAGAAGACGCCGAACAGCAGGTAGTAGCAGCACATGAAGATCGCGATCGCGACAAAGCCGTACAGCACGCTGTCGAAGCCCTTGGCGATGTTCTCGGCGCCCAGGCTGGGGCCGATCAGGCGCTCCTCGATGATCTCCATCGGCGCGGCCAGCGAGCCCGCGCGCAGCAGCAGCGCGGTGTCGGCCGACTCGACCGGCGACATCGAACCCGAGATCTGCACCCGCCCGCCGCCGATTTCACTGCGGATCACCGGCGCGGTGACGACCTCGCCCTTGCCCTTCTCGAACAGGAGAATGGCCATGCGCTTGTTGATGTTCTCGCGCGTGACGTCGCGGAAGATGCGCGCGCCGCGGGCATCGAGCGTGAGGTGCACGGCGGGCTGCTGGTTCTCGTCGAAGCCGGCCTGCGCGTCGGTCAGGTTCTCGCCGGTCAGGATGACCTGACGCTTGACGATGATCGCGCGCGCACCGCGTTCGGTGTAGCGCTCGGTGCCGAACGGCACCGGGCCACCGCCCGACAGCGCCGCCTGCGCCTCGGTGCTGTCGTCGACCAGGCGCACCTCGAGCGTGGCCGTGCGGCCGATGATGTCCTTGGCCTTGGCGACGTCCTGCACGCCCGGCAGCTGCACCACCACGCGGTCGAGGCCCTGCTGCTGGATCACCGGCTCGGCCACGCCGAGCTCGTTGATGCGGTTGTGCAGGGTGTTGATGTTCTGCGTGACGGCCTGTTCCTGGACCTTGCGCGCGGCCTCGGGCTTGAGCGTGCCGGCGAGCTTGAATTCGGTGCCGTCGGTGGACTCGACCCACAGCAGGTCGGGCTGCTGCTCGCGCAGCAGCGCCAGCGCGCGGGCCTGGGTTGGCGCGTCGCGCAGGCGCACCTCGACGCCATCGCCGTTGCGCACGATGCCGGCATGGCGGATCGACTTGTCGCGCAGCAGCGCGCGCAGGTCGCCGGTCAGCGACTCGGCCTTCTTGGTCAGCGCCGCCTTCATGTCGACCTGCATCAGGAAGTGCACGCCGCCGCGCAGGTCCAGGCCCAGGTACATCGGCAGCGCGCGCATCGCCGTCAGCCACTGCGGCGAACGCGAGATCAGGTTCAGCGCGACGATGTAGCTCGGGTCGGACGGATCCGGATTGAGCGCCTTGACGACCGCATCCCGCGCCTTGAGCTGGGTGTCGGTGTCGCCGAAGCGGGCGCGCACGGACAGGCCCTCGAGCTGCACGAAGTCGGGCGACAGGCCGGCACCGGCGAGCGCCTGCTGCACGCGCGGCACCAGCGAGGCATCGACCTTCACGGTCGCCTTGCCGCTCGAGACCTGCACGGCCGGCGCTTCGCCGAAGAAATTGGGCAGGGTGTAAAGCGACCCGACCAGCACCGCGATGGCGAGGATCAGGTACTTCCACCAGGGATAACGGTTCATCGTCACGTCCTCGGGGCCGAGCCCCGTGTGGCGGCGGGTCCGGGCGCGTGCAGGATGCACCGCCCGGGTTGAACCCCGCGGGGTCGCCGTGGCTTACTTGATGGTGCCCTTGGGCAGCACTTGAATCACCGAACCGCGCTGGCACTGGGCCTCGACGCCGTTGGCGATCTCGATCGACAGGTAGTTGTCGCCGATCTTGGTGACCTTGCCCAGCAGGCCGCCGGACGTGACGATCTCGTCGCCCTTGCCGATCGCGTCGATCATGGCCTTGTGCTCCTTCGCGCGCTTCTGCTGCGGGCGGATCATGATGAAGTAGAGCACCACGAACATCAGCACCAGCGGCAGCATGCTCATCAAAGACGAACCGCCGTCGGCGGCAGTGGCGGCGGGCGCTTGCGCGAATGCATTGGAAATGAACACCGTCAGGCTCCTCGAGCGAAAGACAAAGCTCTGGATTGTAGGGCGCAGCCCGACCATCAAGCCGAGGGGGACTCGCGCCGATAGAACAGGGGCCCGCCCCAGGCGCTGCAAGCGCGCGGCGGCACCTCTTCTCAGACGCTCCACCGCACCGCCCCCATGCCTGCCAAGACGGATACGCCCCTCCCCCGCCACACCGCCGAGCCGACCGTCCCGATGCTCGGTGCACGCACGCCCAGGACCAGCCCGGCACGGGTCCTGCTGCAGGTGGGCGCGCGCCTGCGCGGGCCCCTGGCGAGCGCGCTGTTCGCCCGCGGCATGCAACCGGTGCTCGGCCACGCCGGCCAGCGCGGCCTGGCGCTCGAGATCCGCGAGTTCGGCCCGCCCGTGTCCGGCGAGCCGCCCACCCGGCCCGGTGCGACACCGGTCGCCCCCGCGCTGCTCGCGCTGCTGCCCGGCGCAGCCCGCAGCGACGGCATCGACTGGCGCCACGAGGCCCTGCGGGCCGGCGCGCTGTCGCTGCTGGTGCTCGACGACACGGCCGCCGACATCGAGACGATGGCCCGCCTGGCGGCCCGGCTGACGCGGCTGACCCGGCAGCCGGTGCAGCTGCCGCCCGGGGCCGCTGCGCAGCGGCCGGCCCCCGCGACACACGGACACACGACACCCGGACACGCCTCCCCCGAACGCGCGCCGACGAGCAGTCGCAGCCTGCACGGCGGCAGCGCGGCCCGGCCGGCGCCCGAGCTGATCGCCGCCATCGACGAGGCCGTCGGCCAGGCGCGCCAGCTCGGCGCGATGGGCGCGCTGCTGCTCGTCGGCCTGAACCGCCTGGCCGAGATCGACACCGCGCTCGGCACCGCGATCCGCCGCGACATGGTCGACGCGATCGAGACGCGGCTGACCGACGTGCTGCGCCAGGAGGCCGACCGCCACCGGCTGCGCCCGGCCGCCGAGCTGTACCGCTGGGACGGCGGCTTCGCGATCGTCTGGCCGCAGATCTCGCACGGCGAGCAGGCCCTGCAGCTGGCGCGCCAGCTGCTGAAGCAGGCCGGCGAGCCGCTCACGGTGGCCGGCGAAGAAGCCAGCCTGAGCGCCAACGCCGGCATCGGCCTGCTGCCGCACGACGGCGTCGAAGCCACCGCGCTGCTCGAGGCGGCCGAACGGGCGCTGCACCACGCACGCAGCCGCGGCCCCGGCCAGTGCCAGTTCCACGAGCAGGACCTCGCCCCGCGCCAGCGCGAGCGCCTGCGGCTCGAGGCGCGCCTGCGCCGCGCCATCGCCGACGGCAGCTTCGAGCTGCACTACCAGCCGCAGGTCGACCTGCAGACCGGCGCGCTGACCGGCGCCGAAGCGCTGCTGCGCTGGCCCGACGGCGCCGGCGGCAGCGTGCCGCCGAGCCTGTTCATCCCGATGGCCGAAGCCAACGGCCTGATCGTCGCGCTGGGCGACTGGGTGCTGCAGCGGGTCTGCCGGCAGATCCGCCGCTGGCTCGACCGCGGGCTCGAGGTGCCGCGCATCGCCATCAACGTCACGCCGCAGGAGCTGCAGCAGCCCGACTTCGTGGCGCGCGTGCTGCGCTCGCTGGCCGACGCCGGGCTGGCCGGTCGCCACCTCTGCATCGAGCTGACCGAAGCCGCGCTGATGACCGACACCGCCGCCGCCCGCGCCGCCACCGCCACGCTGAGCACGCGCCTGCTGATGCTGCGCGAGGCCGGCGTGCAGCTGGCGATCGACGACTTCGGCACCGGCTGCTCGTCGCTGGCGATGCTGCGGCGCCTGCCGATGGACGGCCTGAAGATCGACCGCTCCTTCGTGGCCGACGTCGACGGCGACGGCGCGGCGATCTGCGCGGCCATCATCGGCCTGGCCCACACGCTGGGCCTGCGGGTGATCGCCGAAGGCATCGAGACCGATGCCCAGCTGGCCTTCCTGCGCGAGCAGGGCTGCGACGAGTTCCAGGGCCATGTGCTGTCGCCGGCACTCGGCGCCACCATCATGGGCGAGGTGCTGGCCGGCGCGGCGATCCAGTACCGCGTGCCGCCGGCGCCGGCCCTGCCGACCGCCCCGGCCGACCCCGCCGCGCCGTCGATGCCCGAACTGGCCCAGCTGCACCGCAGCCTGGCGCGCCGGCCCCGGCAGGAAAGCGGCGCGGCGCTGCAATGGCCGGCGCCGCTTCAGGCCGGCGAACCGACGTTCACTGCGCCAACTTGAGCGTGTACCGGCCGCCGGTGGCGCCCGTGCCGCCGCTGTAGCGCAGCACCCGCACGTAGACGGTGGTCGCGCCGGTGCCGGCGTTGCGCACCGATACGGTATCGACCGCACCGGTGCCCAGCACGCTCGACGCCACCCGCGTGCCGGCGGCGTTGTAGGCGTACAGGTCGTAGTCGGAGCCGGCGTTGGGCGCGAGCGTGGCGACCAGGGTCCTGCCAGCCGCCAACGTGACGCGGAAATAGTCGGTGTCCGAGGTGCTGCCGATGGTGGCGTTGACCTGCGCCGGGTTGGCGCTGATCGCCTGCGCCGACGAGCGGGCATGGTTGGATTCGACTTCGGCAACCTGCGTCAGGCTCGGGGTGGGGGCGGGGGTCGGCGTGGGAGCCGGTGCCGGGGTCGGGGCGGGCGTCGTCGTGCCGCTGCCGATGGCGGCGTCGATCGCACGGTTGGCATCGAGCAGGCCGCTGCCGCACTGCGAACACGCCACCGGAAAACCGCGCGCGGCCGCGCTCGACTTCAGCCGGGCCTCGACCTCGTCGGGCGTCAGCGCCGGGTTGCGCGCCAGCATCAGCGCCACCACGCCGGCCACGTGCGGCGTCGCCATCGAGGTGCCCATGTACGACGCATAACTGTCCGCGCCCGGCGTGCTGCTGCCGGCGTTGAGGGTCGACTGGATGCCCGAGCTGCCGTCGCCACCCGGCGCGGCGACGTCGACCACCGTGCCGTAGTTCGAGTACGAGGCCCGCGCGCCGCTGCGCCCGACCGCCGCCACCGTGACCACCCCCGCGCAGCCGGCCGGCGAGAAGCCGGCCGCGTTGGCCGCCGAATTGCCGGCCGCCACCACCACCACCGCACCGCGGCTGCGGGCGCTGTTGATGGCGTTCTGGGTGGTGGTGCCGCAGGCGCCGCTGCCGCCCAGCGACAGGTTGATCACGCGCGCCGGCGTCGGATTGGCCGGCACGCCCGTGATGCTGCCGCCGGCCGCCCAGACCATGCCGTCGGCGATGTCCGAGGTGTAGCCGCCACAGCGGCCCAGCACCCGCACCGGCAGCACCCGGGCGCCGAACGCCACACCGGCCACGCCGCGGGCGTTGTGCGTCAGCGCGGCGATCGTGCCGGCCACGTGGGTGCCGTGCCAGCTGCTGCTGTCGGCCGCGCTGCCGCTGCCGCAGGCGCCGGCAGCGGCCCAGTCGCCCGGGTCGAAGGCGTCGGCGTCGCGGCCGTTGCCGTCGTTGGCCACCGTGGTGTCGTTGATGAAGTCGTAACCCGCCAGCAGGTTGCCGGCCAGGTCGACGTGCGGACGCACGCCGGTGTCGAGCACCGCCACCACCACGCCGGCGCCGGTGCTCTTGTCCCAGGCGGCGGGCAGGTTCAGGCCGGCGGTGGCCTCGAACAGGTTCCATTGGCTGGCGTACGAAGGGTCGTTGGGCACCAGCTGGATCGTCATGATGCGGTCCGGCTCGGCGTATTCGACCTCGGCGTCGCCGCTGCGGATGTCGTCGGCCAGCCGCTGCGCCGCGGCCAGCGACAGGCGCCGATCGGCGCGCAGCACGTGACCGCCGTGCGCCATGCCGCGCAGCCGGCTCAGGCGCACGCCGGCGCGGTTGCCGGCCACCCGCACCGAGCCCTGCGTGGTCGGATCGATCTGGCTGCGATCGGCGTTGCGGTACTTGACGATCACCCGGTCGGTGCCCTCCTCGTCGGCGGTCGCCTGGGTCGGGGCGCGGACATCGCGCCGATCGCCACGCGCCATCGACCACGAGCTGCCGGCCGCCAGCAGCAGCGCACCGATCGCGATGCCCCAGGCCCAGTCGGCCGCCGTGCTGGCCCAGGGGTTCGTGCGCAGGGATTCCCGTTTGTGATTCATGTGACCTCGGTGCGGCGATGGACGGAGCGATCCGGGGCAGCCGGATGTCGCGATCGCCGATCTTCGGAGACCGGCGGTCGAACTTGACCGCCGGAAACAAACCGATGCCACTGTCACGGCCGGCTGTTTACCGCCGATCGCCGACGTCACAGGATCGAACAAATGGCCTGTGTCCACGGTGTAGACACAGGCCATCGAAACCGGCGCACGCGGGCGTCGCCGACCGGCGAGCCCCTGGCTCAACCGCCGTTCACTGCGACAGCTTGAGCGTGTAGCTGCCGGCCGGGCTGCCGGTGCCACCGCTGAAATAGCCGACCCGCAGCGTCACGCTGATCGCCGCGCTGCCCGAGTTCAGCAGGCTGACGCTGTCGGCCACGCCGACGCCGAGCGTGCTCTGCGCCACCAGGATGCCCGCGCTGTTGTAGGCGATCAGGTCGTAGTCGGAGCTGGCGTTGGGCGCGAGCGTGACCAGCAGCGTCTTGCCCGGCGCGATGTTGATGCGGAAGTGGTCGACATCGGTGGCGCTGGCCATGCTGCCATTCACCTGCAGCAGGCTGCCCGACAGCGCCTGCGCGGTCGCGATCGTGTTGTTCGACTCGACCTCGGCCAGCGTGCCGAGGGTCGGCGCCGGTGCGGGAGCCGGTGCCGGGGCGGGCGCGGTGCCGGTGCCCAGCGCCGCGTCGACCGCCGCGTTGGCGTCGACGATGCCCACGCCGCACTGTGCGCATGACACCGGAAAACCGCGCGCCGCCGCGCTGCTCTTGATGCGGGCCTCGACCTCGTCGGGCGTCAGCGCCGCATTGCGCGCGAGCATCAGCGCGGCCACGCCCGCCACGTGCGGCGTCGCCATCGAGGTGCCGCGGTAGCCGGCATAGCTGTCGCTGCGGGCCTTCGAGGTGCCGCTGTTGAGCGTCGACAGGATGGTCGCGGTGCCGTCGCCACCGGGCGCGGCCACGTCGACATTGGCGCCGAAGTTCGAGTAGCTGGCGATCGCGCCGGTGCGCCCGACCGATGCCACCGTGATCACGCCGGCGCAGCTCGCCGGGCTGTAGCGCGCCGCGTCGGCGGTCGCGTTGCCGGCTGCCACCACCACCACCGCGCCGCGGCTGCGGGCGCTGTTGATGGCGTTCTGGGTGGTGATGTCGCAGGCCCCCACGCCGCCGAGCGACAGGTTGATCACCCGCGCCGGCGTCGGATTGACCGGCACGCCGGCAACCGCGCCGCCGGCCGCCCAGACGATCGCGTCGGCGATGTCCGAGGTGTAGCCGCCGCACTTGCCGAGCACCCGCAGCGGCAGCACCTTGGCGCCACGCGCCACGCCCGCCACGCCGACGCCGTTGTTGGACACCGCCGCGATCGTGCCGGCCACGTGGGTGCCGTGCCAGCTGCTGTTGCGCGCGGCCGAGCCGGTGCCGCATTCGCCGGCGGCAGCCCAGTCGCCGGGGTCGGTCGGGTCGGTGTCGCGGCCGTTGCCGTCGGCGGCGACGGTGGTGTCGACGATGAAGTCGTAGCCGGCCAGCAGGTTGCCCGCCAGATCGGCGTGGCGGCGCACGCCGGTGTCGAGCACCGCCACCACCACGCCGGCGCCGCTGCTCTTGTCCCAGGCCAGCGGCAGGCGGATGCCCGCGGCGGCCTCGCTGTAGTGCCACTGGCTGGCGTATTGCGGGTCGTTCGGCAGGTACTGCGCCTGCATCAGGCGATCGGGCTCGGCGTATTCGATGTCGGCATCGCCGTTGCGCAGCTCGTCGGCCAGGCGGCGCGCCTCGGCCATCGACATGCGACGGCTCGCCCGCAGCACATGGCCGCCGCGGGCGTTGCCACGCAGGCGCGAGATCTCCAGGCCGTTGCGGTTGCCCGCCACCCGCAGTGCGTTGAGCGCGCGTTCGTCCAGCGCGTCGGCACTGGTGGCTCGACGGTACTTGACGATCACGCGGTCGGTGTCGCCCTCGTCGTCGGGCATCGCCGCCGAGGCGCGGGCACTGGGCTGGCGCGGCGCGTCGTCGCGCTCGAACGCCCCCGCCCCACCCGCCACCGCCAACAGCGAAGAGACCAGCAGCCCGGTCACCGGGGCCCGCCTCCAGATGGCCCGGGCACGCACTCGAAGGGGTGTGGAAGGCTGGCTCATGGTCTCTCGCTCCGTTGTTTTGTGGGACTTTATCCCATCTTTTTAGAACATCAACCCCCATTCGAGCGATTAATCACAGGTTGTTTCCGTCACAACACCCAAACTTACATTTGACATCGTCAATTAGCCCAATTTGTAAAACAAGCCGGAAATTGACATGCATCGACTTCACGCCCGGGCAGGCGCGCACGGCTGCGCCGCGCGGGCGGCGCCGCGCAATCGAGCGGGGGGATCAGGAAAGGGACGGCGGCGGATCGGCCGGTCGCTCAGACGGCCGGCTTGGCCGCCGCGGCGCGGGCCGCGAACTCGGCGCGCAGCGCCTTGAGCTTCTCGCGCGGGTCTTCTTTCACCGTGCGCTCGTCGAGCTTCATCTCGGCGATGAAGCGGCTCGGCAGTGCCTTGCGGACCTCGCGACCGCGTTTCTGCCGCAGCAGCGTGCTCACCAGCAGCGTGTTGCGGGCGCGCGTGATGCCCACGTACATCAGCCGGCGCTCTTCTTCGAGGCGCTCGGCCGTCATCTCTTCTTCATCGCGCTGGAACGGCAGCGTGCCCTCGTTGATGCTCACCAGCACCACGTGCGGCCACTCCAGGCCCTTGCTGGCGTGCAGCGTCGACAGCGTCACCATGTCCTGCTCGTCGCCGCGCTCGGCCAGGCTCAGGATGACGCTGATGGTCTGCGCGACATCGAGCACGCTCTTGCGCTCGATCTCGACCTGCGCGCTGCCGTCGGCCTCGACCTGGCCACCGCAGCGCTTGGCGATCCAGTCGACGAAGTCGACCACGTTGTTCCAGCGCGCCGCGGCGACCTTCTCGTTTTCTTCGCCGTCGTAGAGGAACTGCTCGTAGCCGATGTCCTTGAGCCACTCCATCAGCATCGGCTTGGCTTCCTCGGCGCCCACCGTGTGGCGGGCGCGGTGCTCCAGGTCGTTCACGTAGCGGCCGAACTCGTGCAGCGAGCCGATCGCCTTGGCGCTCAAGGCGGCGGCGAGCGACTCCTTGAACAGCGCCTCGAACAGGCTGACCTTCCACTTGCCGGCGAACTCGCCCAAAGCGCCCAGCGTGGTGTGGCCGATGCCGCGCTTGGGCGTGGTCACCGCGCGCAGGAACGCCGGATCGTCGTCCTGGTTGACCAGCAGGCGCAGCCAGGCGCACAGGTCCTTGATCTCGGCGCGATCGAAATAGCTCTGCCCGCCCGACACCTTGTACGGGATCTGGGCCTTGCGCAGCGCCTCCTCGAGCTTGCGGCTGAGGTGGTTGGCGCGATACAGGATCGCGAAATCCTTCCAGTCGGTCGTGCCGGTGTAGGCGCCGGTGGCATTGGCGCGGATGCCCTGGATGCGCGCCACCGCACGTTCGGCCTCGTGCTCTTCCTGGTCGCACTCGACCAGCCGCACCGGCTCGCCCTCGCCCAGGTCGCTCCAGAGCTTCTTCTGGAAGATCTTCGGGTTCAGCGCGATGACGTTGTTGGCCGCGTTCAGGATCGCCGCCGTCGAGCGGTAGTTCTGCTCCAGCGGGATGACCTTGAGCGTGGGGTAGTCCTGCGGCAGGCGCTTGAGGTTCTCGATCGTGGCGCCGCGCCAGCCGTAGATGCTCTGGTCGTCGTCGCCCACGGCGGTGAACACGCCGTCGGGGCCGACGATCTCTTTCAGCACGTCGTACTGCGTGGCGTTGGTGTCCTGGTATTCGTCGACCAGCACGTGGCGCAGCTGGCGGCGCCACTTCAGGCGCGCCGCCTCGTTGGTCTGCAGCAGCTTGAGCGGCAGGCCGATCAGGTCGTCGAAATCGACCGCCTGATAGGCCGCCAGGCGCTCGTGATAGAGCTTCATCACGCGCGCGGCCACCTGCTCGTCGGCATCGGCGGCGGCGGCTTCGGCCTGCTCCCAGTTCAGGCCCTGGTTCTTCCACAGGCTGATGGTCCACTGCCAGCGCCGCGCCACCTTCGGGTCGGTGGTGCCGCCGGCGTCGCGCAGCACGCCGAGCACGTCGTCGGCGTCGAGGATCGAGAACTTCGGCTTCAGGCCCATGCACTCGCCGTCCTCGCGCAGCATGCGCACGCCCAGGCTGTGGAAGGTCGCGATCACCAGGTGCTTGGCCGCGCGCGCGCCGATCAGCGACCTGGCGCGTTCGCGCATTTCCTGCGCCGCCTTGTTGGTGAAGGTGATGGCGGCGATCTGGTCGGGCTTGAGCCCGGCCTGCAGCAGCCGCGCGATCTTGTGCGTGATCACGCGCGTCTTGCCCGAACCCGCGCCGGCCAGCACCAGGCAAGGGCTGTGCAGGTGGTTGACCGCCTCCAGCTGGGCGGGGTTGAGGGTCGACGGGGCTTCAGCCATGGCGGACCAGTGAGCGGGCACTGCGGGTACTGCGGGGGCGCCGATCATATCGATCGCCCCGCCGCACCCCGGCCCGATGGCCGATCAGCCCGCGCCGCCGAACGGCCGCACGCCGATCCAGGCGCCGTGCGCCCAGAACGCGAAGGCGGCCCACGCGACCAGCCCCGCGACCACCGTCAGGCCGGTGCGCGCGGCCGACACCGGCGCGACCGCAGGCGCAGCACGCCGGCGCGCGCTGCGGAAATCCAGCACCGCCCAGACCAGGAAGGCGCCGAACAGCAGCGCATCGGCCAGCGTGTGGTTGGCCAGCAGGTGCGCCAGCGCCCAGACCTTCACGCCCAGCACCATCGGGTGCTTGAGCTTCGCCTTGATCGCGTTGCCGGGCACATAGGCCGCGGCCAGCAACACGAAGGCGATCAGCGTCAGCAGGCTCGCCAGATGACGCCCGCCGACCCACGGCGTCCACAGCACCACCGGCGCCAGCCGCGCCTGGCCGTAGCCCTGGACGATCAGCACGAAGCCGATCAGCGACAGCAGCGCATACACACCCTTCCAGACACCTTCGCCACGCTGCGCGATCTGGCGGGTGCGCCAGTCGTCGGCCACGATGCGCACCGAGTGCACGCCGAGAAACAGCACCAGTCCCAGGATCAACATCGACATTTCCACTCCTTCACGCCAAGGCATGGCGTGCTGGCGGCCGATTGTGGCGGGTCGACGTGACGCCCGCCCGACCGCGCGCCACCTCAGGCGCGGGCGTCGAACTGCAGGATGGCGCGGGCGATCGACTCCAGCGGCAGGATGTCGTCGACCGCCTGCAGCTTGATCGCCTCCTTGGGCATGCCGAAGACGACGCAGGTTTCCTCGTTCTGCGCGATCGTGCGGGCGCCGCCGTCGTGCAGCGTCTTCATGCCGCGCGCGCCGTCGTCGCCCATGCCGGTCAGGATGATGCCCAGCACGTTGGCGCCGGCGCAGTCGGCGGCCGAGCGGAACAGCACGTCGACCGAGGGCTTGTGGCGGTTCACCGGCGGGCCGTCGGCCACCGTCATGTAGTACTGGCCGGCGGCGCGGCGCAGCTGCATGTGGCGCCCGCCGGGGGCGATCAGCACCAGGCCGCGCTCGAGCCGGTCGCCGTCGCGTGCCTCGCGCACACGCATCGCGCACAGGCCGTCGAGCCGGGTGGCGTACATCGCGGTGAACTTCTCGGGCATGTGCTGGGTGATGGCGATGCCCGGTGCGTCGGCCGGCAGCGCGGTCAGCACCTGCTCGAGCGCCTGGGTGCCGCCGGTCGAGCTGCCGATCACGACCGGCTTGTTGACCGCCAGCGCGTGCACCGAGCCGATCGAGGCCGGGCGCGGTGAACCGGCGGGCCTGGCGGCGGCTGCAGGCGCGGCGCCGGCAGCACGGGCTCGCGGCCTGGAGCGCGCCGCCGCCTTCAGCGTCTGGATCATTTCCTGGCGCGATTCCTCGAGGTGCTGCTTGAGGCCGAACTTGGGCTTGGCCAGCACCGCCACCGCACCGGCGGCCAGCGCATCGAGCGCCACCCGGCCGCCTTCGGCGCCCAGCGTCGAGCAGATCACGGTCGGGATCGGGTCGCTCGACATCACCTGGCGCAGGAAGGTCAGGCCGTCCATGCCGGGCATCTCGATGTCGAGCAGCAGCACGTCGGGGCGCATCTTGCGCATCGCCTCGATGGCGATCAGCGGGTTGGGGGCGCTGCCGATCAGCTCGACGTCGGCCAGGCCCGACAGCATGTGCGCGAGCGTCTGCCGCACGACGGCCGAATCGTCGACCACATAGACCTTGATGGCGGGCATGGGAGATGGATTCCGTTCAGTTGTTGGAGAGGACCGGCACGTCGACCCGGATGCATTCGGGCTCGGCCGGGCCGACCACCCAGGCCAGCTTGCGATAGCAGCTGCCGCCCAGCGATTGCGCGACCACCTCGATGCCGGCCGCGGCCAGCAGCGCCAGCACACGCTGGCCGTTGGTGTCGCCGATGTGGGACGCCTTGACGAGCTGGGGAAACATGTTGCCGCCGCCGTAGACCCGCGCCTGGCACAGCCGCGCCGAGAGGCCGATGCGGCCCAGGCCGTCGGCCATCGCCTGCAGCGCGGGGCGTGCGAAGGTGGTGTCGCCGGGCGTGTCGCGGCCGGGCTCGCCGGCATGCACGATGTGGCACATCGCGCCCACGGTGCGCCGCGGGTCGCTCAGCACCACCGCCACGCAGGAGCCGAGCAGGGTCTCGAAGCGGTCGCCCCGGGTGCCCACGACGACATCGCCCGGCGCCAGCTGCACCGACCGCGGTGGCGGCAGGTCGACCGGGCGGGACGCAGGCGCGCAGGGCGGCACGGGCCGGTGCGTGGGCGGGATCGGGGTCGGGGCCGGCATCGCTACACCTTCGACGGCTTGCGGAAGGCGCCGGGCACGATCACCGTCAGCGGCACCTCGGCCGGCACCCGGCCTTCGGCGGTGCCGAGGAAGAACAGCCCGCCCGGGCGCAGCGTGGCGACCACCCGGTCGACCACCTGGCGCTTGGTCTCGGCATCGAAATAGATCAGCACGTTGCGCAGGAACACCACGTCGAACGGGCCGATGCCGCTGAACGGCTTGCACAGGTTGAGCTGGCCGAAGCGCACCCGCTCGCGCAGCCTGGCCTGGATCATGGCCTGGCCCTGCGCCGGCCCCTCGCCGCGCAGGCAGTAGCGCCGCAGCCGCTCGGGCGAGACGTTGCGCAGCCGGTCCTCGGGGTAGACCGCCTCCTTGGCGGCGAGCAGCACCCGGTGGCTGATGTCGGTGCCGAGGATGTGCCAGTCGGCGCCGATGCGCCCGGCCTGCTGCAGGTCGGCCAGCAGCATCGCGGTGCTGTAGGCCTCGTCGCCGAACGACGACGCGGCGCTCCACACCGCCAGCGGCGCGTTCTTGTTGCTGCGCGAGGCCAGCTCCTGTTCGAGCACCTGGTAGTGCGCCGGCTCGCGGAAGAAATAGGTCTCGTTGGTGGTCAGCAGGTCGACCGCCATCTGGAACTCGGCCGCCTCGGCCTCGTCGCGCAGCAGCGCCAGGTAGTCGTCGAAGCCGCCCAGGCCGAGCCGCTGGATGCGCGGGCCCAGCCGCGACGCCACCAGCGATTTCTTCGACGCGTTCAGCGACAGGCCGATGGCCTCGTAGATGAGCGCGGTGATGGCCTCGAAGGTGCGATCGCTGAGCACCTGCTTGTCGATCGGAAAGGCGACCATGGTGCTCAGGCGGCGAGCCTGTCCTGTTCCTGCTCGCACAGCAGCGCCATCTCCTCGATGTCGAGCGCGCTGCCGGGTTCGAGGATGACGACGAAGCGGCCCTTGATCCTGACCATGCCGCGGATGTGGTCGCGCCGCACCACGGCGCCGAACTGCGGCGGCGGCTCGATCTGCGCGGGGGCGATCTCGACCACCTCGCTGACCGCGTCGACCAGCAGCCCGAGGTCGACCCGTTCGCCCTCGCAGCGGGCGTCGAAGATGACGATGCAGCTCTTCTCGCCGATGGTCGCGGCCGCCCGGCCCAGCCGGGCCTGCAGGTCGATCACCGGCACGACCGCGCCGCGCAGGTTGATGACCCCGCGCACGAAGCGCGGCGTCAGCGGCACGGTGGCCATCGGGCCGTACTGGATGATCTCGCGCACGGCCTCGATGCCCACCGCGAACACGCTGTCGCCGAGCGTGAACGTGAGGTACTGGGCCGGCACGGCGGCGTCGGCCTGGGTGTGGTCGGTCATGCGCGGCTCCTCAATACGGGCGGAAATTGACTTCCCGGGCCCGCGGTGCAGCCACCGACGGCGCCTTCTGCGTGGCCACGGCCCTGGGTCGCACGGCCCGGTCGGGCTGATTGGCGGCACGGCGCTCGGGTCGCGCCGCCGGCGGCTGCGGCTCGCCGGCATTGAAGAAGCCGATCACCTGCTGCAGCTGCTCGGCCTGGCCGGACAGCTCCTCGCTGGTGGACGCCAGTTCCTCGGACGCCGAGGCGTTCTGCTGCGTCGCCTTGCTGAGCTGGCCCATCGCGCTGCCGATCTGCGTGACCGACGAGCTCTGCTCCTCGCTCGCCGCCGAGATCTCCTGCACCAGGTCGGAGGTCTTGCGGATCGACGGCACGATCTCGTCGAGCAGCTTGCCGGCGCGCTCGGCGGTCGAGACGCTGTTGGCGGCCAGCTCGCCGATCTCGGCGGCGGCCTCCTGGCTGCGCTCGGCCAGCTTGCGCACCTCGGCGGCCACCACCGCGAAGCCCTTGCCGTGTTCGCCGGCCCGCGCGGCCTCGATCGCCGCGTTCAGCGCCAGCAGGTTGGTCTGGTAGGCGATGTCGTTGACGATGCTGATCTTGGCGGCGATCTGCTTCATCGCCCTGACGGTCTGCGTCACCGCCTCGCCACCCTCGCCGGCTTCCTTCGAGGCCTTGGTGGCCATGCCGTCGGTGACCTTGGCGTTGTCGCTGTTCTGCGAGATCGAGGCCGACATCTGCTCGATCGACGCGGTGGTTTCCTCCACCGACGCGGCCTGCTCGCTGGCCGCCTGCGACAGCGACTGCGCCGTGGCGCTGACCTGGCTGGCCGCGCTGGTGAGCTGGTCGGCGGCGCCGCGCACCTCGTCGATGATGCTGGCGAGCTTGTCGCCGGTCGAGTTGGCGTCCTGCTTGACCTGGTCGAAGATGCCCTGGGCGTCGCGGTCGATGCGCTGCGACAGGTCGCCGCCGGCCAGGCCCGAGAACACCCGGCCGACGTCCTCGATGATCCCCGACAGCGCCTCGCTGGTGGCGTTGGCATCGGCCTTGAGCCGGCCGAAGGTGCCGGCGTAGTCGCGCGTGATGCGCTGCGACAGGTCGCCCGCGGCGAGTGCGGCCAGCACCCGGCCGACGTCGGCCGAGATCACCGAGGTGGTCTCCATCAGCGAGTTGACGCCGCTGCACAGCGCCTCGATCGGGCCGCTCTTGCCTTCGAGCGGGATGCGCTGCGTCAGGTCGCCGTCGCGCGCCGCGGCGGTCACGGCCTGCGCCTGCTCGACGGCCTGGCGCAGCATGTTGTTGGCGCTGACCTCGCGGGTCACGTCGGTGGCGATCTTGACGATCTTGACCACCCGGCCCATCTCGTCGTTGACCGGCGCGTAGATGGCCTGGATCCAGACCTCGCGGCCGGCCTTGGTGATGCGCTTGAAGACCTCGCTCTGCGGCTTGCCGGCATTGAGGTCGCGCCAGAAGTTGTCGTAGGCCGGCGTGGCCGCATGCGCCGGGTCGACGAACATGCGGTGGTGGTGGCCGACCACCTCGTCGAGCCGGTAGCCCATCAGCTGCAGGAAGTTGGCATTGGCCTGCAGCACCTGGCCGCGCAGGTCGAATTCGATGTAGGCGTACGACACGTCGATGGCGCCGAGGATGCCGCGGGCGTTCTGGCGCTCGATCTCGGCCTCGGTGATGTCGTAGCGCACGCCGAGGTACTTCATCGGCTTGCCGTTCTCGCCCAGGATCGGCGCCACCACCGCGTCGACGTAGTACGGCGTGCCGTCCTTGGCGCGGTTCTTGATGATGCCGCGGAAGGTGTCGCCGCGGCCGATGGTCTGCCACAGCTGCTTGAAGGTCTCCTTGGGCATGTCGGGGTGGCGCGTGGTGTTGTGCGGGCGCCCGATCAGCTCGTCGCGGCTGTACTTCGAGACCTCGCAGAACTTGGCGTTGATGCTGAGGATGTCGCCCTTCTTGTCCGACTCCGAGACGATGCTCGTCACGTTCATGATGTCGGTGCGCACCTTCAGCTCGGACTCGACCTCGGCCAGCCGGGCCTTCACCTGCGCCAGCGCGGATTCGGCGTCGGCGCGCGCCTGTTCGTTCTTCTGCGCCTCGGCGGCGGCCTGGCGGAGTTCGGCGCCGATGAGGAGTCGGGCGATCCAGGAGGGTTGGTGCTGATTCATGATGCTTGTCCTTCGGACTGGGTTTGGGCCGTCGGGCCGTTGTCGCTGGTGCGCCGGGAGGCTGGAACGTGAACGCGTGGCGGCTGCGCCGCCAGGTGGCTGAGCGACATGACGTCGGCGATCAGGGCCACCTCGCCATTGCCGAGAATCGATGAGCCGGACAGGCCGCGCAGCATCTTGAAGATGCGCCCGAGCGGCTTGATGACGGTCTGGTGCTGGCCGAGCAGCGCGTCGACCACGATGCCGAACGGCGCTTCGCCGGCGTTGACGACGATGATGTTGTCGCGCTCGGGCGGTGGCGATTCGAGGTCGTAGAAGACCCGCAGGCTGACCACCGGCAGCACCTGCCCGCGCAGCTCGACGGTGCCGCGGCCGCGGCGATCGAACCCGGTGGTGGTCGGCCGGTTCTCGATCACCTCGACCACGGTGTCGAGCGGAAAGATGAACTTCGACGCCCCGACGCTGACCAGGAAGCCGTCGATGATCGCCAGCGTCAGCGGCAGGCGGATGTCGATGCGCGTGCCGAGGCCCTCGGTGCTGTGCAGCTGCACGCTGCCGCGCAGGGCCTCGATGTTGCGGCGCACCACGTCCATGCCGACACCCCGCCCCGACAGGCTGGTGACCTGTTCGGCGGTCGAGAAGCCGGGCTCGAAGATCAGTTTCAGGATCTCGGCGTCGGGCGGGCGCGTGCCGCGCTCGAGCAGGCCGCGGTCCCAGGCGCGCTGCAGCACGCGTTCGCGGTGGATACCGCGGCCGTCGTCGTCGATGCGGATCAGCACGCTGCCCGACTCGTGGCGCGCGCTCAGCACCAGCCGGCCGACCGCGGGCTTGCCGGCGGCCTGGCGCTCGGCCGGCGTCTCCAGGCCGTGGTCGAGGCCGTTGCGCACCAGGTGCATCAGCGGGTCGGCGATGCGCTCGACCATCGACTTGTCGAGTTCGGTCTCGCCGCCGACGATCTCCAGCGTCACCTCCTTGCCCAGCTGCGAGGCGGTGTCGCGCACCACCCGGCGGAAGCGGCTGAAGGTCTCGCCGATCGGCACCATGCGCAGCTGCAGCGTGCCGTTGCGGATCTCCTCGATCAGCCGCACGACGTTCTGGTTGGCCTCGTGCAGATTGCGCTGGCGGGTCTGGCGCGCCAGCATCGCCGCACCCGCGCCGGCGATCACCAGCTCGCCGAGCAGGTTGATCACGGCATCGAGCCGGTCGGCGTGCACGCGGATGTAGCGGTTCTCGTCGCCGGGCGCCGGGTCGCGCTGCTTGCGCTGCTTGTCCAGCGCGGCCGCGACGACCTCGCCGTGCACGCCCGCCTTGGTCTGTAGCAGCTCGCCGAGCAGGGGCACCTCGTCGGGCGTGGCGAGCCGGTTCTGCGCCTGCTGATTCAGGCAGGCCTGCAACTGGGCGTGGGTGACGGCGCCGATCGACATCAGGATGTCGCCCAGGCGCGGGCGGTCGGGCAGCGCCTCGATCAGGCGGGCCAGCCGCCCGGGCCCTTCGGGCAGGTCGATCAGGTGGAGCACGCAGTCGTCGCGCACGAAGCTGAAGGCACCTTCAAGCTCCTCGCGGGTGGCGCGGGTGTCGATGCAGACCTCGAAGGCCAGGTGGCACTGCTCGGCGTCGATCACGTCGAGCGCCGGGATCGCCGCCTGATCGCAGCCGATCGCCTCGACGCTGCCGAGGGTCTCGAGGTAGGCGATGACCGCCAGCGGGTCCATGCCGTTGCGGAAGGTCTCGGGGCCGAACTGCACCGACACGTGCCAGCGCAGCATGGGCGCATCGTCGTCGGGCGCGTCGGCCGGCGGATCGACCGACGCATCGGCCGGGCCGGCGGCCGCCGCACGGCGGTCGGATGCGCCCAGCAGCGCGTGCAGCTGCATCACCAGGTCGGCGCGGCGCTCGACCTGCTCGGGCGTGTCGGCACCGGCGTCGGCGGCGCTGCCGATCAGGTGGCGGATCTGGTCGTTGCACTGCAGCAGCAGCGTGCTCACGCCCAGGTCCAGGTCGATCAGGCCGTCGCGGATGCGCGACAGCAGCGTCTCGACGTGGTGGGTGAAGTCGACCACCTTGTCCAGACCGAACATGCCGGCCGATCCCTTGACGGTGTGGGCGCAGCGGAACAGCGCGTCCAGCAGGTCGCGGTCGCCGGGCTGTTCCTCGAGCTGCAGCAGCAGCTGTTCGAGCGACTCGGTCTGTTCGTTGGCCTCGTTGATGAAGGTCGGGAGGGCGTCGGCCAGGAAGCTGCCGTCGTACTTGGAACTCTTCTTTTTCATGACAGCGCCTCGGTCCCGGCCGGGCCGGCGTGACGATCGATCCAGGCCGACAGGCCGGCCGTGCGGCAGCGCTGGATCAGCGTGTCGCCGGGCGACACCAGCCGCCAGGCCCGGTCTTGCCGCGACATCAGCGCCGAGAACGCGCACAGCAGCTGCACCCCGGCGCCGTCGATGTCGAGCACCTGGCCGGCGTCGAGCTCGATCGGCTGCTCGGGCTCGGCCGGCAGGCCGCCCAGCCAGGCGAGCAGGGCGGTGCGGGTCTCGGCGGCGCTGAAGATCGTCAGCTCGCCGGGCAGGTCGAAGACATGGCTCATGCGGTTCTCGCAGGATCGGAAGCAGGCGGCGCCGGCAGGCCCGTGAAGGCCATGGCGTCACTGAATGAACGGACCGGGATACCCCGTGACCCATCCAGTTTCAGGCCGACCGCTCAACTCGAACCCGAGATGAAAGCCCGTTTCAGCCCTCAGTTAACTTGAGGTCGATCCAGCCCATCCCCCCGACACACGGGGCGCCGGCGGCGCCGCGGCGACACCTTGACGGATGTCAACCATCCGGCAACTACGCCGGCCGGCCGGGCGCGTGCCCGGGACAATCCGCCGGCAGTACCGCGCGGCAGCGCGCGGCCGATCGATCCGTGTTTGCGCCATGTCTCACACCCTCCCGCCCGCCGAGGCCGGCGCCGTCGAACTGGCCCGTCGCAGCGCCCGTTACGGTGCCCTCGACCTGGTCCTGCAGCCGGTCTGGATCTACGACTTCGACCGCCGGCGCGTGCACTGGGCCAACGCCGCCGCGCTGAAGATGTGGAAGGCCGAGTCGCTGCGGGAGCTGTGCCGCCGCGACATGGGCGCCGACATGTCGGCCACCGTGGCGCGCCGCCTGGCGCAGTACCAGGCCGACTTCATCACCCACGCCGCCGTCTTCAACGAACGCTGGACGCTCTACCCGGGCGGCACGCCGGTGGTGCTCAACCTCACCTACAGCGGCCACCGGCTCGACGACGGCCGCATGGCGATGCTCAGCCAGGGCAAGCCGGCGCTCGACGAGCTGCCCGAGTCGACCCGCTCGGTCGAGGCGCTGCTGCACACCGCGGTGATGATCACGCTCTACGACCTGTCGGGCGCGCCGCTCTACCGCAACCCGGCCGCACGCGCGTCGGTGCGCTCGCCGGGCGAGACCCTGCGCGAGCGCATCGTCGACCCGGCGTCGGGCGAGCGTTTCATGGCCGCGCTCGCCCACGAGCAGGCGGCCAACTTCACGCTCGCCGTGCACACCGCGCAGGGCGAGCGCTGGCACGAGATGTCGGCGCGGCACTGCCATGACGCCGTCACCGGCCACGACGCGGTGCTGGTCAGCGAGGCCGATGTCAGCGCCCTCAAGCACACCGAGGCGCAGGCCAGCTTCCAGGCCCTGCACGACGCCCTGACCGGCCTGCCCAACCGCGCCCACGTGATGGAGCGCTTCGCCCAGGCGCTGGCCGACATCCGCGACGCCGGCATGGCGGCGGCGCTGATCTTCATCGACCTCGACCACTTCAAGGACGTCAACGACACGCTCGGCCACGCCGCCGGCGACGAGCTGCTGGTGCACGTCGCCCGGCGCCTGCGCAACGCCATCCGCAGCAGCGACCAGGTGGCGCGGCTGGGCGGCGACGAGTTCCTGATCCTGGTGGCCTCGAAGGACATCGTCGGCGAGGTCGAGCGGGTGCGCCAGCGCATCTCGCAGGCGATCGCCCAGCCGCTGTCGCTGTCGGGCACCGAGGTGCGCGTGACGCCGACGCTGGGCGTGAGCCTGTACCCGCGCGACGGCCTCGACGTCGAGACCCTGCTGCGCAACGCCGACCTGGCGATGTACTGCGCCAAGGAGCGCGGCCGCAACGACATGGCCTATTACGAGGAAGGCCTGGCGGTGGCGATGCGCCAGCGCACCTCGCTCGAAGCCGATCTGCGCCACGCGCTCGAACGCGACGAGTTCGAGGTCTTCTACCAGCCGCGCGTGTGCGTGCACACCCGCCGCGTCGTCGGCGCCGAGGCGCTGCTGCGCTGGCGCTCGCCCGAGCGCGGCCTGGTGATGCCCGACGACTTCATCCCGGTGTGCGAGAGCAGCGGCCTGATCATGCCGATCGGCCTGCGGGTGTTCGAGCAGGTGGCGCGCCAGCAGGCCGAGTGGGCCGCGCGCGGGCTCGACCTGCAGATCTCGGTCAACCTGTCGCCGCGCCAGTTCTCGCACCCGGGCCTGCTCGACGGCATCCGCGCGGCGCTGCGGGTTGCGGCCGGCCGTCCGGCGCGGCTGGAGATCGAGATCACCGAGTCGATGCTGCTGGCGCGCGACGAGCGCCCGCGCGAGGTGCTCGACGCGTTCGAGGCGATGGGCATGTCGATCGCGCTCGACGACTTCGGCACCGGCTACTCGAACCTGGCGGCGCTGCAGCGCTACCCGATCCACACCGTCAAGATCGACAAGACCTTCATCCAGGGCCTCGACACCGACCGGCCGCTGGCCGACATGATCGTCTCGATGTGCCGCCTGATGCGCCTGACGGTGGTGGCCGAAGGGGTCGAGACCTGCGACCAGCTCGACTGGATCGCCGGCCGCGCGATCGACCAGTACCAGGGTTTCCTGTGTGCCCGGGCGCTGCCGGCGGCGGCGTTCGAGGCCCGCTTCATCGACGAGCCGCTGGCCGCCTGAAGCCGATCGGCCGGCCCCCAGGTTCGCGCCCCTGTTCAAGCGCCGCGCGCTGGCGCAAGCTCGCGGCCATGGCAGTCAGCGTCTTCGACCTCTTCAAGATCGGCATCGGGCCGTCGAGTTCACACACCGTGGGGCCGATGCGGGCGGCGCGGCTGTTCGTGCAGCGGCTCGACCAGCAGCGCCAGCTCGAACAGGTGGCGCGCGTCGAGGCCCGGCTCTACGGCTCGCTCGGCGCCACGGGCAAGGGTCACGGCAGCGACAAGGCGGTGCTGCTCGGGCTGCTCGGCGAGGAGCCCGAGTCGGTCGACATCGAGGCCGTCCCGGCCACGCTGGCGCTGATCCGCAGCAGCGGCCAGTTGCGGCTGGCCGGGCGCCACGCCGTCGGCTTCGTCGAGAAGGAGCACCTGACCTTCTACCGCCGCGAGACCCTGCCCTTTCATGCCAACGGCATGAAGCTCGAAGCCTTCGACGCCGCGGGCGCGCGGATCGAGAGCCGCATCTACTACTCGGTGGGCGGCGGCTTCGTGGTCAGCGACGAGGTGGCCGCCGACGGCACGCGGCACCAGGCCATCGCGCCCGACAGCACCGTGCTGCCGCTGCCGTTTCACAGCGGCGCCGAGTTGCTGGCGCTGACGCAAACGCATGGCTGCAGCATCGCCGAGGTGATGCGCCGCAACGAGCGCCATTGGCGCACGGACGCCGAGATCGACGCCGGCCTGTTGCGCATCTGGCAGGTGATGCAGGACTGCGTGCGGCGCGGCTGCGCCACCGAGGGCACGCTGCCGGGCGGCTTCAAGGTCAAGCGCCGCGCCGCCGAGCTGTATCGCCATCTGACCAGCCATCCCGAGGCCGCGCTGCGCGATCCGCTGCAGGTGCTCGACTGGGTCAACCTCTACGCGCTGGCAGTCAACGAAGAAAACGCCGCCGGTGGCCGCGTGGTGACCGCGCCGACCAACGGCGCGGCCGGCATCGTGCCGGCGGTGCTTCATTACTACTCACGTTTCCAGCACGGCGCCAACGACGCCGGGGTGATCGAGTTCCTGCTCACCGCCGCCGCGATCGGCCTGCTCTACAAGGAAAACGCCAGCATCAGCGGCGCCGAGGTCGGCTGCCAGGGCGAGGTCGGCGTGGCCTGCTCGATGGCCGCCGGCGCGCTGTGCGCGGTGCTCGGCGGCACGCCGGCGCAGGTCGAGAACGCCGCCGAGATCGGCATGGAGCACCACCTCGGCCTGACCTGCGATCCCGTCGGCGGGCTGGTGCAGATCCCGTGCATCGAGCGCAACGCCGTCGCCTCGGTGCAGGCGCTCAACGCCGCGCGCATGGCGCTGCGCGGCGACGGCACGCACTTCGTCAGCCTCGACAAGGTCATCAAGACCATGCGCGAGACCGGCGCCGACATGCAGAGCAAGTACAAGGAAACCGCCCGCGGCGGGCTGGCGGTGAACATCGTCGAGTGCTGAGGGGCCGAGGCGCCTCAGGTGCTCTCGCGCACCACCACCGTGTAACCCAGGTCGATCGACGGCTGCGGCACCGGCTCGCCGCGCATCAGCTTGAGCAGCATGGTGGCGGCGGCCTCGCCGATCTCGGCGCGCGGCGTGCGCACGGTGGTCAGCGGCGGGATCACCAGGTCGCTGCCCATCAGGTCGTTGAAGCCGGCGATCGCGACCCGTTCGGGCACGGCGATGCGCGCGCGCGCCGCAGCCAGCAGCGCGCCCTGCGCCAGGTCGTCGTTGCAGAAGAAGATCGCGTCGACCGCCGGCGTGTGCGCCATGATCTGCTCGAACATGCGCCCGCCCAGCGCCATCGACGACGGCGCCGGGTTGAGCCATTCGAGCCGGGCGTCGTGCAGGCCGGCAGCGCTCAGCTCGCGGCGCCAGCCTTCCAGGCGCTGCAGCGTGCGCGGGTCGAGCTGCGCGGCGGCGAAGGCGATGCGCCGGCGGCCACGGTCGAGCAGGTGGCGCGTCATCGCCGCCGCCGCATCGGCCTGCGACAGCCCGACGCAGTGCACGCCCGGCTCGCGGCTGGTCTCCATCAGGTGCACGCACGGCATGCCACCCTGCTCGATCAGCGTGCGCGTGGCCTCGTTGCGGTCCAGCCCGGTGACCAGCAGGCCGGCCGGCCGGTGCACCAGTTGCTCGCGCAGCAGCTGTTCTTCTTCGCTGGCGTCGTAGTGGGTGATGCCGATCAGCGCCAGGTAGCCGGCGCGCCGCAGCGTGCGCTGCACGGCTTCGAGCAGGTCGACGAACAGCGCGTTCGACAGCATCGGGATCAGCACCGCGACATGCGCGCTGCGCTGCGAAGCGAGCGCACGCGCGGCCGGATCGGGCACATAACCCAGCTTGCGCGCCGCCGCCAGCGCGCGCGCCACCAGCTCGGGATCGACCGCGCGCTCGCCCCGCAGCGCGCGCGACACGGTGATCGGGCTCACGCCCGCTGCCTGCGCCACGTCGGAGAGGGTGACGCGGCCGGTGGCACGCGCCCGCTTGGGGGCTGGATTCATGGTCCCAGGGTTTACACGGATTCGAGGGCTGCCATTCTTGCCTAGGATAGCGCTATCCAAAGCAGTCATGAACCCTGGCATCGAAACTCCGTACAGCCCGTCAATGCAGTCGGAGACAGCCGGTCGATCCACAGGGATTTTTTCAACCCGACGAGATAGCGCTATCCAAATGCAGGTTTCAACGGTCTTCATGGGCGTCGCCGGCTGCGGCAAGTCGAGCCTGGCTGCCGCGGTGGCGGCGGCCGAAGCGGCGCCACTGGTCGAGGGCGACGATTTCCACGGCCCGGCCAATCGCGACAAGATGAGCCGCGGCATCGCCCTCACCGACGCCGACCGCGACGACTGGCTGGCGGCGCTGGCGGCGCAGTTGCGCGACGCGCCGCAAGGCATCGTGCTGACCTGCTCGGCGCTCAAGCGCAGCTACCGCGAGCGGCTGCGCAGCGCCGCGCCGGGCCTGCGCTTCGTGTTCCTCGACATCGACCGCGACGCGGCGCTGGCCCGCGTGGCCGGCCGCAACGCCCATTTCTTTTCGGCGAGCCTGGTCGACAGCCAGTTCGCCACCCTCGAATCGCCGATCGGCGAACCCGGCGTGCTGCGCGTGGACGCCACCGAAGCGCCGGCGCAACTGCAGGCCGAGGTCAGCGCCTGGCTGCACGACAGCGGCGCGGCGTGAGCGCCGCGATCCGGCCCTGGCCCTTTCCTGTTCCTGTTCCTGTTTCTCTTCCTGTTCCCGCTCCACAACCTGCGAACGGCGCTGCCCGTTCATCCACCAAGGATTCCGTGATGGCTTTCAAGACCCGCACCCTTCTCCTCGCCGCCGCCCTGATGACGGCCCTGGCCGGCCCGGCCGCGGCGCAAAAAGTGCTGAAGGTCGGCATCGGCCTGTCCGACGATCACCCGCAGGGTCTGGCGGTCAAGAAGTTCGGCGAGCTGCTGGCGCAGAAGTCCGGCGGCAAGCTCAACGCCAAGCTCTACGCCAGCGGCTCGCTGGGCAACGACGTGACGATGACCTCGGCGCTGCGCGGCGGCACCCTGGAGATGACGGTGCCCGACAGCTCGACGCTGGTCAGCCTGGCCAAGGATTTCGGGGTCATCAACCTGCCGCTGACGATCAACACCGAGCAGGAGGCCGATGCGCTGCTCGACGGCCCGTTCGGCCAGAAGCTGCTCGACAAGCTGCCCGAGAAAGGCCTGGTCGGCCTGGCGTTCTGGGAAAACGGCTTCCGCCACCTGACCAACAGCCGCCGCCCGATCACCAAGGCCGACGACATCGCCGGCCTGAAGGTGCGCGTGATCCAGAACCCGCTGTTCATCGAGAGCTTTGCCGCACTCGGCGCCAACGCCACGCCGATGCCGTTCACCGAGCTGTATTCGGCGATGGAGCAGAAGGCGGTCGACGGCCAGGAGAACCCCGGCGCCACCATCCTGGCGAGCAAGTTCTTCGAGGTGCAGAAGCACATGGTGACCTCGCGCCACATCTACAGCGCCTGGGTGCTGCTGCTGTCGAAGAAGACCTGGGACGGCTTCAGTGCCGACGAGAAGAAGGCGGTGCAGGACGCCGCGCGCGAGGCCACGCTGTTCGAGCGCAAGACCATCCGTGATTTCAGCGACAAGGCGCTGGCCGAGCTGAAGAAGGAAGGCCTGCAGATCACCGAGCTGCCCGCCGCCGAGCAGGCCAGGATGCGCACCAAGCTGGCGCCGGTGGTGGCCAAGTTCAGCAAGGAGTTCGGCGAGGCGACGTCCAAGGAGATGTTCGCCGAGCTGGAGCGCATCCGCGCCAGGAAATAAGCGCGATCGGCGGGGCGCCGGGGCGGCTCGGCCGCTGCGGCAGCACGGCGATACTCGCCGCCCATGCAGGCGATCTTCTCCGTCACCGTCCCGTTTTTTGCGCTGATCCTGGCCGGTTACCTGGCCGCGCGGCGGCGCATCCTGCCGCTCGACGCGGTGCCGGGGCTGAACGCCTTCGTCCTCTATTTCGCGCTGCCGTGCCTGCTGTTCCGCTTCGGCTCGACGCTGCCGGTGCGCGAGCTGTTCGATCCGGTCGTGCTGGGCGTCTACCTGCTGTGTGCGCTGGTGATCGTCGGCTTCACGATCGCGGTCACGCTCAAGTCGCCGGTCGGCCTGAAGGATGCCGCCTTCGGCGCGCTCGTCGCGGCCTTCCCGAACTCCGGCTTCATGGGCGTGCCGCTGCTGGTGGCGCTGGTCGGCCAGGCCGCCGCGGGGCCGGTCATCACGGCGGTGATGGCCGACATGATCATCACCAGCTCGCTGTGCATCGCGATCGCGCAGGCCCACCAGGAGCGCCACACCCAGCCGCCGAGCCAGATCGACGACGTCACCAGCACCCTGCCGCCGGGCGTCGAACTCGTGCGCACGCCCGGCGCCACGGCCGAAACCCGCGCGGCGGTGCTGCGCTCGCTGCGCGCGGCGTTCGGCAACCCGCTGCCGTGGTCGATCGGGCTGGGCGCGCTGGCCTCGGCCACCGGCCTGAGCCTGCCCGGCCCGCTCGCCAGCGTGGTCGGCATGCTGGCCAACGCGGCCAGCCCGGTGGCGCTGTTCACGATCGGCGCGGTGCTCTGGCGCGCCGGCCAGCCGCATGCGCCGGTGGCCGTCAACGGCATGGCGGTGGTGCGCCCGCCGCTGGCGACGCCGCTGGCGCGCTACCTGCCGGTGGCGCTGATCAAGCTGCTGCTGCACCCGCTGCTGGTGCTGCTGGTCGGCCTGGCGGCGCGCGGGCTGGGCGCGCCGCTGTCGTCGTTCCAGCTGATGGTGCTGGTGCTGACCGCGGCGCTGCCCAGTGCCAGCAACGTCTCGCTGCTAGCCGAACGCTACGGCGCCGACAACGGCCGCATCGCCCGCATCATCCTGGCTTCGACCGTGCTCGCCTTCGGCAGCTTCTCGGCGCTGGCGTGGTTGTTCGGGGTTCAGCCCGTCTGAGCAGCCGACAGGCGCCTTCGAAGCTCACGGGTGATCGGCGATCACCTGCGCCACGGCGGCGGTGAGCCGCCTGGCGTACGGCAGGTGCAGGAACTCGTTGGGGCCGTGGGCGTTGCTCTTGGGGCCGAGCACGCCGCAGACCATCATCTGGGCCTGCGGGAAACCGCGTTCGAGCATGTTCATCAAGGGGATCGTGCCGCCCTGGCCGATGTAGCCCAGCGGCGCGCCGAACTGCGCGATCGAGGCCGCGTCGAGGCTGCGTTCGAGCCACGGCGACAGGTGCGGCGCGTCCCAGCCGGTCGCGCCCTCGGCGCCGGCGCGGCCGTCGGGCACGAAGGTGACGCGGGCGTTGTAGGGCGGCTCGGCTTCGAGCAGGCGCTTGAGTTCGAGCGCGGCGCTCGGCCCATCCACCAGCGGCGGCAGGCGCAGGCTGAGCTTGAAGGCGCTGTAGGGTCGCAGCACGTTGCCGGCGTGGGCCACCGCCGGGAACCCCTCGGCGCCGGTGACCGACAGCGTCGGCCGCCAGGTGCGGTTGAGCAGCACCTCGGTCGGGTCGGTGGTGGTCGGCAGGGTCGGGCCGCCGTCGGCGCCGCAGGACCACGGCAGGCGCCGCCAGACCTCGTCGCCCAGCAGCGCGGCGGTGGCGCGCGCCTGCGCAAGGCGGTGCGGCGGCACCTCGCAATGCAGGCTGGCGGGCAGCAGGCGGCCGGTGCGGCTGTCTTCGAGCCGGTCGAGCAGCTGGCGCAGCACGCGAAAGCTCGACGGCACCACGCCGCTGGCATCGCCCGAGTGGATGCCTTCGGTCAGCACCTCGACCTTGAGCGTGCCGGTGACGTTGCCGCGCAGCGAGGTGGTGAGCCAGAGCTGCTCGTAGTTGCCCGCGCCGGAGTCGAGGCAGACCACCAGGCTGACGTTGCCCAGGCGCTCGCGCAGCGCATCCACGTAGGCCGGCAGGTCGTAGGAGCCGCTTTCTTCGCAGGTCTCGATCAGGCCGACGATGCGCGGGTGCGCCACGCCCTGCGCCTGCAGCGCCTCGATCGCCGCCACGCTGGCGTAGATCGCGTAGCCGTCGTCGGCGCCGCCGCGGCCGTAAAGCTTGTCGTTCTCGACCACCGGCGTCCAGGGGCCGAGGTCGCTGCGCCAGCCGTTGAACTCGGGCTGCTTGTCGAGGTGGCCGTACATCAGCACGGTGGGCGCGGCGCCGGCGTCGGGCTCGGGCCGGGTGGCCGGCACCTCGAAGAAGACCACCGGCGTGCGCGGCTGGCCGGCGGCGTCGGTCAGGCGGATGACTTCGAGCGTCAGGCCGGCGACGCGGCGGGCCTCGACCCACTGCGCGGCGCGCCGCACCACCGCCTCGATGTGGCCGTTTTCGAGCCACTGCGGATCGAACATCGGGCTCTTGGCGGGCACGGCGATGTAGTCGCGCAGCTCGGGCAGGATGTCGGCGTCCCACGTTTGCGCCAGGCTGGCGCCGAGCGCGGAGGGGTCGAGAACGGGGTGGCGCTCGGGTGCGTTCATGCGGGGCTCCTGGGGCGGCTGGGGATGCGGCAGTTTAGGCCGCAGCGCCCGACCCCGGCGCGGGCGTCAGTGCACCGCCAGGGCGTCGTCGAGCAGGCCGGGCAAGGCGTCCATGCGCTCGCGCAGGTCGTCGGACAGGCTGTGCGCGCCGGGCATGCTGGCGTCGTGGAACCGCACCTCGGCGCCGCCGTCTTCGGTCTGGCTGATCTGCAGCGTCAGCGGCAGGTCGATGGTGGCATCGCCGGCGTGCTGGATCACGGCCGTCTCGTCGGGGCTGGGGCCGAGCACCAGCCACTCGACGTGCTGCCCGGGCATCGGGATGCGCGCCACCACCGACAGGCCGCGAGCCTGCGCGCTGGCCACCACCCGCGCCATCGTCTCGGTGGTCGAGTAGTGGGTCTGGCGGCGGTCCTGGCCGAAGTCCTCGGCCCGTGCATCGCCGGCCGCCAGCATCACCACCGCCATGCAGCCGGTCAACCAGCAGCGCCACGGCATCGAGATGCCGGCCACCTCCTCGCGCGACCGCCTGGCGGCCGGCTCACGGGGGATCGATGTCGATTCGGGACGGGAATGCAGCGGCGAAGACAGAACCATGGGTACTCCTCTGATGTTGTGCGCGACATCGGCGTGGATGTCATCGTGACGCCGATCGACGCCCGGCCCGTGGCACGGCGCGTGGGTCGAGACTGCGCACCAGGTGGCACCTCGACAGCGTGACGCGATGGTGTGACAGCCCCGCGACGCGCAGGTTTCCTTGTGTAAGGATTTGCACGATCCGCTGCGGCGTCAGGCCAGCCGCACGGCCGCGGTTTCGGCCTCGGTTGCCCGGCCGGGTCGTGGCACGGGGGCGCGGATACAGCGGCCGCACGGCGACACCGCGGGCAACATTTGCACACGCTCTGGCCGTGACGGACGTCACGGCGCAGCCGCTGCGGCTCAGCCGCGCTCGAACTTGAAGACGGCGGTGCTGGCCATCAGGTTCGGCCAGCGCCGCACCACCTGGCCGTCGTGCAGGCCGAAGGCCTCGAGCACACGCAGCCCGCACTGGCCGGCCAGCACCTCGAAGTCGGCAAAGGTGCCGACCCGGATGTTGGGCGTGTCGAACCACTGGTAGGGCAGCGCCTTGGTCACCGGCATGCGGCCCTTGAGCACGCTGAGCCGGTTCGGCCAGTGCGCGAAGTTGGGGAAGCTGACGATGCCGATGCGGCCCACGCGCGCGGTCTCGCGCAGCATCGCCTCGGTGTTGCGCAGGTTCTGCAGCGTGTTGAGCTGCAGCACGACGTCGAAGCTGTTGTCCTCGAAGATCGACAGCCCCTCCTCGAGGTTGCGCTGGATGACGTTGACGCCGCGCTTGACGCAGTCGAGCAGCTTGGCATCGTCGAGCTCGACGCCGTAGCCGCTGCAGCCACGCTCGCGGCACAGCATTTCCAGCAGTCCGCCGCCGCCGCAGCCGAGGTCGAGCACCCGGCTGCCGTGCGGCACGAGCTGGGCGATGGTTTCCACCGTCTGGCGCCGGATCATCGGGGCAGCTCCTGGGCGACACGCTCGAAATAGGCCCGCAGCACGCCGTGATAGCGCGGGTCGTCGAGCAGGAAGGCATCGTGGCCGTGCGGGGCCGCGATCTCGGCATAGCTGACGTCGCGGCGGTTGTCGAGCAGCGCCTTGACGATCTCGCGCGAGCGCAGCGGCGAGAAGCGCCAGTCGGTGGTGAAGCTGACGACCAGGAACTTCGCCCGTGCGACGGCCAGCGCCGCGCTCAGGTTGCCGCCGAACTCGCGTGCCGGGTCGAAATAATCCAGCGCACGGGTGATCAGCAGGTAGGTGTTGGCGTCGAAGTACTCGCTGAACTTGTCGCCCTGGTAGCGCAGGTAGCTCTCGATCTGGAACTCGATCTCCTGGGTGCTGTAGGCCAGCTCGGCGCTGCGCAGGGCGCGGCCGAACTTGGCCTCCATCGAGTCGTCGCTGAGGTAGGTGATGTGACCGATCATGCGCGCCACCCGCAGGCCGCGCTTCGGGACCACGCCGTGGGCGTAGAAGTGGCCGGCGTGGAAATCGGGGTCGGTGATGATGGCCCGGCGCGCCACCTCGTTGAAGGCGATGTTCTGCGCCGACAGGTTGGGCGCGCTGGCGATGATCAGCGCGTGGCCGACCCGCGCCGGATGGCGCAGCGTCCAGCTCAGCGCCTGCATGCCGCCCAGGCTGCCGCCGATCACGGCGGCCAGCCGCTCGATGCCGAGGCCGTCGAGCAGGCGGGCCTGGGCGTCGACCCAGTCCTCGACCGTCACGACCGGAAAATCGGCGCCGTAGGGCCGGCCGGTGGCGGGATTGGGATGGGTCGGGCCGGTCGAGCCGAAACACGAACCCGGGTTGTTGACGCCGATGACGAAGAACCGGTTGGTGTCCAGCGGCTTGCCGGGGCCGATCAGGTTGTCCCACCAGCCTTCGCTGCGGTCGCTGTCGGCGTAGGTGCCGGCGACGTGGTGGCTGGCGTTGAGCGCGTGGCACACCAGCACCGCGTTGCTGCGGTCGGCGTTGAGCGTGCCGTAGGTTTCGTAGACCAGCGTGTAGTCGCGCAAGGCGGCGCCGCTGCGCAGCGGCAGCGCGTCGCTGAAGGACATCTGCTGGGCCGTGACGTGGCCGAGTGTCACCATGGATCCCGAAAAGCAAAAAACCCGGCGGCGCCGTCGAGAGGCCGACACCGGATTGATCGGGTGTACCTCTTTAGCGGCATTTCTAGAGCGCCCGCAAGCCGGATCAAATCGGCGCTGTCCGGCCAGTGTAGCGCCGTTCATTTGCCGTCCCCGCATCCCGGGGGCGCCGCCCTCCAGGCGGGTGCCACCCCACATCTCCGGGATGGGCGACGTCAAGGGGGAGCCGGAAAATTTTCACGTTTGCTGCCGGTTCGCGCTGTCGAACCGGCCCGCAACGTGAACCATCACACGAGCCACCTTCCCCGTTATCCGACACATCCCGCGATGCACATGGCACACCCTCCCGCGCTGGAGCCCGGGTCCGCCGCACGGCACACGCCGCCATCCGCGGCGGGCATGGCGGTGATGCGGGGCCGCGGGATGTCGGCGACGATGCACGCGCTGCTGCGGGCCGCCGCCGGTCTGCTGCTGAACCGGCGCGTCTGGCGGGCCCCCGTCGACCCGCTCACGCCGTCGCGCCTGGACGCTCATCAAGCACGGTTCGTCGACGCCTTCGCGCCTTGGCATCAACAGGCTGCGCGGTCCTTGGTGGCGGTCGGCCTGACGCTGCGCTGGGCGCGCGGCACGGGCGTGGACACGCTGCGCCTGACCGCGGACACGACCCGGGGCTTGCTGGCGATCGCCCAGGACGCCCTCGACGAGGTGCTGCGCCACGCGTCCGAACCGGGCCAGGTGCGCCTCGAACTCGACCTGCTGCACGGCGAAACCGGCTCGCACCTGCGGATGGCGGTCATCGACACCGGCCGCACCAGCACCGGCCCGGCGCGGCAGCCCGCCTCGCATGGCCACGAACTGGCGATGGCCCAGCGCCACGCGACGCAACTCGGCGCGCAACTCGAGATCGGCATCGACGCGAACGGCTGGTGCGCCGAACTGGTGCTGCAGCTGGCACCGGCCTGAACGGCCTCAGGCGGTCGGCGGCTGGGTCTGGACGAAGCTGGGGCGCTGGCCGAGCTTGTCGACCAGGCGCACCAGATTGGGATATTGCGTGCGCCAGGCCAGGTCCGGGAAACGGAAATCCAGGTACGACAAGGCACAGCCGACCGCGATGTCGGCCAGCGACAGGTGCAGGCCACAGCACCAGGCCTGTTCGCCCAGGTCCCTGGCCATCGCCGCCACGCCCGCCTGCACCTTGTCGATGTGGCGGTCGATCCAGGCCTGGCAACGTTCGGCATCGGTGCGACCGGGCCAGACGGCTTCGAGGCGCGCAGCCACCGCGGCGTCCACCACGCCATCGGCGAGCGCCTCCCAGGTGCGCACCTCGGCGCGCTCACGGCCGCGCTCGGGGATCAGGCGGCCGAGCGGCGACAGGGTGTCGACGTATTCGACGATCACGCGCGAATCGAACAGCGCATCGCCGCCATCGAGCAACAGGCAAGGCACCTTGCCCAGCGGGTTGTGCGACGCGACCTGCGGCTGCGCCGACCAGGGGTCGTCAAGCTCGAGCTTGTACTCGAGCTTCTTCTCGGCCAGCACGATGCGCACCTTGCGGGCGTAGGGGCTGGTGAGGGATGCGATCAGTCTCATGGGCAGTGCTCGAAGGGCTCTCAACCCATCATCAATTGGTCAAAATCATTCTAGCCAGACACCGAGTCAAAGCCAGCGCTCGACCGGTTCATCCGCGCATCAAGGTGCAATCGGTCCGGGCCGGCCGTCCGGGCAGGGACAGACGGGTTTCGACCGGCGCATTGCGGGCGATCACCTGGCCACGCCGCATCACCCACAGCCGGTTGGCGCGCAGGCGGATCGCCTCGATCGGCGAACGCGCCTGCAGCAGCACCAGATCGGCGTGGCAGCCGGGCGCCAGGCCGTAATCCTGCAGCCCGAGGATGCGCGCGCTGTTGACCGTGACGGCGTCGAAACACGCCTGCATCTGCGCCTGCGAGGTCATCTGCGCCACGTGCAGGCCCATCTGCGCCACTTCGAGCATGTCGGCCGAACCGAGCGAGTACCACGGGTCCATCACGCAATCGTGACCGAAACCGACGTTGACGCCCGCGGCCATCAGCTCGGGCACGCGTGTCATGCCGCGGCGCTTGGGGTAGGTGTCGTGGCGGCCCTGCAGCGTGATGTTGATCAGCGGATTGGCCACCGCGTGCACCTGCGCCTCGGCGATCAGCGGGATCAGCTTGGAGACGTAGTAGTTGTCCATCGAGTGCATCGAGGTCAGGTGCGAGCCGGTGACGCGGCCCTGCAGCCCCAGGCGCTGAGTCTGAAACGCCAGCGTCTCGATGTGGCGCGACAGCGGGTCGTCGCTCTCGTCGCAATGCATGTCGACGCGCAGGCCGCGCTCGGCGGCCAGCTCGCACAGCAGCCGCACGCTCTCGGCGCCGTCGGCCATCGTGCGCTCGAAATGCGGGATGCCGCCGACCACGTCGACACCCAGGTCGAGCGCGCGCTTCAGGTTGGCCAGCGCGGTCGGCGCGCGCAGCACGCCGTCCTGCGGGAACGCCACCAGCTGCAGGTCGAGGTAGGGCGCGACCCGCCGGCGCACCTCGGTCAGCGCCTCGACCGCCAGCAGCCGGTCGTCGCAGATGTCGACGTGGCTGCGGATCGCCAGCAGCCCGCGCGCCACCGCCCAGTCGCAGTACTGCAGCGCGCGCTCGATCAGCGCCTCCTGCGTCAGCAGCGGCTTCAACTCGCCCCACAGCGCGATGCCTTCGAGCAGCGTGCCGCTGCGGTTGACGCGCGGCAGGCCGTGGCTGAGCGTGGCGTCCATGTGGAAATGGGCGTCGACGAAGGGCGGGCTGAGCAGCCAGCCCTGGGCGTCGATCCGCTCGGCGCCGTCCGGGCTCGGCAGTTGCGGGCCGACCGCGACGATGCGGCCGGCGTCGATCAGGACGTCCTGGGCGCTGCGCCCGTCGGGCAGGCTGGCGTTGGTGATGAGCGTCGGGTTGGCGGGCATGGCGGCGTGATTCGGGGTGGAACAAGAAGCCTGTGCCACCCCTTGCAGGCATCGTGCCCGCGGCGGCTCAGGCGGCGTCCGGCAGGCGGCGGTATTCGCGCCGCAGGCTGGCGAAGCGGGCCGACTCGCAGCGCCGCATCATGGCGTCGAGTGTGTCACCGACCCGCGCGCTGGCGTGGCCCAGGCAGACCCGCACCTCCAGGCCGGGCGAGATGCCGGACCAGTCGTAGGCCCGCACGGTCGCCAGCACCCGCTCGCCGGCCCGCGCCGCGTCGTCGCCGCTGGCGCGCTGCAGCAGGGCGCCGAGTTCGTCGTGGCTCCAGCGCGCCGGCAGGTCCCCGGCCCGCAGCACCTGCCGCAGCAGCGCCGCCAGCGTGCACAGCACGCGGTCGCGCACCAGCGGGCTGTGATGGGCGGCCAGCACCTGGCCGGGGTCGAGCGCCAGCACCAGCACCGAGACCTGCGCGCGGGCCGGGTCGGCGCGCTGCAGCAGCTCGTCGGCCTGGGCCTGGAAATGTTCGCGGCTCGCCAGGCCGGTCAGGCTGTCTTCGCGGCGCCAGGCCGGCAGGCCGATCGGGCGCTTGTTCAGGTCACGCAGGCGCAGCTCGAAGCTCGCCATGTCCTGACGCAGGGCCTGCGCGTCGACGTCCGCCGCAGCCGGCCGGCCCTGCAGCGCCTGCAAGGCCGCCGAGCCCTGCCGCATGCGACCGGGCCGTGCCAGCGCCACGAGCAGCAGCCGGCGGGCCTGTTCGGCCAGTGGCTGATGACCCATCTGCCGGGATTCGTCGAGCATCCGGGCGGCCTGGGTTTCGACCTGCGGCCAGTCGCGACGCGACGCGGCGATCGCGACGCCGGCCCAGGCCACCAGCAGGTCCAGCCAGGCCCGCTCATGCTGCGGCCTCGGCTGCAGGGCACCGAGCTGGCCGTCGGCCTGGGCCACGTCACCGCGCCAGCAGGCCAGCATCAGCTGCACCCAGCCGAGCAGGAAACGGCCGCCGCGCTGGGTGTTGCCGGCCATCACGCCGGGCGTCACTTCGCAGCGCGCCAGGGCGGCATCGAGCGCCTGTTCGACGCTGCGGCGCTGGGCTGGCGTCGGCAGGCCGGCGGCCGCATCCCACTGCATGGCCAGCATCAGGGTTTCGGCGAAGGCGGCGTGGATCAGCAGGTGCGCCTCCCAGTCGATCCGCCCAGCGGCCCGCGCCTGGCCGGCGCCGCTGGCGAAGCAGTTGCGCGCCGCATCGGTCTGGCCGAGCCAGGCCTGCGCCAGGCCGAGCACGTCGGTGGCCTGCACCGCCGCCAGCGTGCCGGGGCACTGGGTGGCGAGCTGCAGCGCCAGGCAGCCCGCCTCGAGCGCGCCATCGGGCTGGCCGAGCACCGAGCCGGCCGCACAGACCAGCGCCAGCGCCTCGACCTCGAACTCGGTGTCGCCCGCCACCCGGCTCAGCGCCGCCGCCCGGCGTGCAGCCGCCAGCGCCGGCGCAAAACGCGCCTCGCGCTGATCGCACAGCGCCAGATGCAGTTCGGCACGCGCCTCCTGGCCCAGATCACCGCTCTCGATGGCGCGTTCACGCATCTGGCGAGCGGTGTCACGACACGCATCGAGCGCGCCTTCGCGCCACTGCGCCACGCAGGCGGTGTCGAGTTCATCGAGGCTGAGGAGTCGGTTCATGGCTATCCCTGGTTTTTGTGCAGCCCCGGGCATGACGGCCGGACCTGTTGCTCGTGGAGGTGCTCAGTATGCAAACGACTGTTCGAGATGACTGCGACAGAGTGCGCGTTTTTCCACAATGGGGCTCCCGATCCCGCAAAACCAGGGCCGGATCGAGGCCCGAAAACGCAGAACTGGGCCCTGCCGCCCACCCACATGCAGCCTTGGCGCCACGCCTGTGCGGCCTAGCATCGATGCACACCGGTATCCCCGATGCCCTGATCGCCGCGGAGGTCGACATGCCTGGCTGGTTGCTCGCCCTGGATCGCCACCTGGATCGCCATTTCCCCGTCCTGCTCGAATGGCTGCGCCCGGAGCGCCACCGCCTCATCGACAGCGCCCCCTGCTCGCTGGGCAGCCCGCACGACGCGCCGGCCTGCGGCCACGAGTGGATGAGGCGTGCGACGACGCCGAGCACGCTCGCAGGCCACGACTTCCGGGTGCTGATCGGCAGCGCGGCGTCGTGCCGCCAGCCGTATCGCGCATCGGTCTTCAACCTCCATGCGTCGAGCGCCGACACGCTGTCGGCCGACGCGATCCTGGCCCTCGGCGGCGCGGCCAGGCGCGGCGGCTTTGCCCACGGCACCAGCGAAGGCCCGATCAGCGCGCAGCACCGGGTGCACGGCGGCGACCTGATCTGGCAGATCGGCCCGGGGCACGTCGGCTGCCGCGACGAGCTGGGCCGCTTCGATCCGGTGCGGTTTGCCGAACAGGCCACCGCGCCGCAGGTCCGGATGATCGAGATCACGCTCGGCCCGGACCGATGGCCCGACCCCGGCGGCGGCGCCTTCGGCCATCCGGTCGAGCTGATGCTGTTCATCGAGCGGCTGCGCCGGCTCTCGGGCGGCAAGCCGGTGGGCATCCGGTGGTGCACCGGCCACCCGCTGGCGTGGTTTTCGCTGGTCAAGGCGATGCGGCACACCCACATGACACCCGATTTCATCGTCGTCGACGGCCTGCAGGACGACAACGGCACCACGCCGCTCGATCGGGCCGGGCCGGCCGGCCTGCGTCTGGTGCACGACACGCTGGTCGGCACGGGCTTGCGCGAGCGCATCCGCATCGGCTGCATCACCCCGGTGGCGAGTGCCTTCGACATCGCCCGCGTGATGGCGCTCGGCGCCGACTGGTGCAGCTCGGCACGCGGCTTCATGTTCGCGCTCGGCTGCATCCAGGTGCAGGACTGCCATGCCGGCGCCTGCCCGACCGGCGTCGCCAGACGGGCCGGGCACGAGCCGCGCGCACGGGTGATGCCCGACAAGATCGAGCGCGTCGAACGCTTCCACCGCTACACGCTGGAGGCGCTGAAAGAACTGCTGCAGGCCGCCGGCCTGAGCCATCCGGACGAGATCCGCCCGGCGCACATCCAGCGCCATGTCGGCCGCCATGCGGTCGGCTCGCTGGCCGACCGGCTGATCGACGTGCCGCCCGGCGCCGTGCTGGCGGCCGAGCGGGGTGAAGGCCCCTGGCCGGATGCGGTGTTCGCGCGCGACTGGCCGCGCGCCCGCGCCGACAGCTTCAGCCCGGCGCTGCCGCCGTCATGTCAGGCTTCACTTGGTGCCGAACATCCGGTCGCCGGCGTCGCCCAGGCCCGGCACGATGTACCCGTGCTCGTTGAGCTGCCGGTCGACGGCCGCGGTGTAGACCGGCACGTCGGGATGGTGGGCGTGGAAGTGCGCGAGCCCCTCGGGTGCTGAGAGCAGGCTGACGAAACGGATCGAGCGCGGCCGCGTCTCCTTGAGCCGCTCGACCGCCGCCACCGCCGAGTTGCCGGTGGCCAGCATCGGATCGAGCACGATGGCGTCGCGCTCGGGCATGTCGTGCGGCATCTTGAAGTAGTACTCGACCGCGATCAGCGATTTCGGGTCGCGGTACAGGCCGATGTGGCCCACCCGCGCGCCCGGCACCACCTGCAGCATGCCGTCGAGGAAACCGCTGCCCGCGCGCATGATCACCACGAACACCGTCTTGCGGCCTTCGATCACCGGGCTGCGCATGGTCTCGAGCGGGGTCTCGATCTCGATCAGCCGGGTCGGCATGTCGCGCGTGACCTCGTAGGCCATCAACAGGCTGATCTCCTCGAGCAGGCGCCGGAAGCTGCTGGTGGAAAGGTCCTTCTGGCGCATCAGCGTGAGCTTGTGCTGGACGAGCGGGTGGCCGACGACGTGGACCTGGGGCGAAGTCATGAGAGCGGTTCCTTGTTCCGGAGCGGGGGCAGAAATCGGAGATCAGAAGACGGTGCCGTCGCTGACGATGGCCAGCGGCGGCGGCCCGCCGAGGCGGCGTTCGGCGGCGATCTGCCGGCCGGCGGCCCAGCTGCCACCTTCGAGGATGCAGGCCAGCGGCAGCTGTTCGGCGGTGACGCTGAGTTCGGCGCGCACCAGCGGCGCGAGTTCGTCGAGCAGCGCCACGGTCAGTGCGCGCCACTCGATCACCCACGGGTCGGCCGGCGTGCGCGGCGAGGCCGCAAACGCCGGGTCGCGCGGCACGATGACGCCGGCGTCGAGCAGCAGGCCGCCGTTGCGGTATTCGGGCAGGCCAGTCAGTTCGTCGAGCCCGGTGACCTGCACGCCGGCCCACTCGAAGGGTTCGAGCAGCGAATACGTCAGCCACTGCGACAGCTTGTGGAACGGCACCCAGCCGGCGCTCGGGCCGCTGCCGCCGGCGGCGGGATGCGGCCAGGCGTCGCCGAGCGGCACGCGCTGATCACCCGACACGAGCCACTGGCCGCTCGGCCAGATCGCGCTGAAAGCGTCGAGCAAGGCGCCCAGGATGCGCGCCGCGCCGACCTGGTGGTGGTGCCCACCCGGCTGTGGATGGTGGTGGTTGAGCGCCGGGGCGTGGCGGTGGTGCGTCAGCGCGTCGAACAGATGGCCGGGCTGGCCGACGGTGGTGAAGACCTGCGGCTGCGCACGCAGCGCCGCGCCGAGGCTGCGCAGCAAGGCGGCGCGGCCGTCGAGCCCGACCAGCGGGTTGTCGTCACGCACCTGGAAGACCGCGCGCAGATCATCGGCCTGCAGCTTGAGCAGCGCCACCGCGTCGACCCGGTAGGGATCGCCCGGATCACTTGAAAACCGCCCGGCCATGAAGGCGTCGAAACTGGCCACGGCCAGGCCTTCGCTGCGCGTGAAATGCAGCCCGGTCGCGGCCTCCAGATAACGCCAATCCGGGCCCGCGCCGGCGTCGAGCAGCACGCTGATCAGCGCCAGGTCGATGCGCGAGCGCGCCACCGCGACGTGGCTGCGGCCGGCCAGCCGGGCGTCGAGCTGATCCTTGCGGTCGACCCCGCCGGCCTCGAAGTGGCGCCAGCGGCTGTGATACGGGATCGTCAGGCTCGGAAAACGCGCCCGCGTGAGGGTGGCGATGCGCATCGCCACCGCGGCGAGGCGGCTGCGGTCGATCGTGAAGTGGGCCGATTCGCCCTGGCTGGCGGCCAGCGTGATGGCCGTGCAGCGCTGGCGGATGGTGGCCGGCTGGCGCAGCGTGCGCAATGCATCGGCCAGGCTGGCGGGCGGCGTGGCCGTCGCGTCACCGGCGGCGTGGAGGTGCGCGCTCATCGCGGCGCCCTCAGCTCAGGCCGCGGCCCTTGACGGCCGCCAGCTGCGCCTCGTCGGGCACCGAACCGTCGGTGAAATACCCGGCTGCGATCTTGGCCTCGATCTCGACCCGCGCATCGGCGGGCACCAGCGAGTCGGGAATCTTGACGCGCTCGCCCACTTCGATGCCGCTGCCGGTGATGGCGTCGTACTTGTCGTTGCTCATGCTGACCAGCCGGTGGATCTTGCGGATGCCCAGCCAGTGCAGCACGTCGGGCATCAGCTCCTGGAAACGCATGTCCTGCACGCCGGCCACGCACTCGGTGCGCAGGAAATACTTGTCGGCCGAGTCGCCGCCGACCTGCCGCTTGCGCGCGTTGTAGACCAGGAACTTGGTGACTTCGCCGAGCGCCCGGCCCTCCTTGCGGCTGTAGGCGATCAGGCCGACGCCGCCGCGCCCACCGTGCGCCACGCTCTGCGCGCCGGCGATGCATTCCTCGATCGCGTGCGTCAGGTAGGGGCGGCAGGTGCAGATGTCGGAGCCGAACACGTCGGAGCCGTTGCACTCGTCGTGCACCCGCGCGGTCAGCGTGACCGCTGGGTTGGCCAGGTCCTGCGGGTTGCCGAAGATGTAGATCGTCTGCCCGCCGATCGGCGGCAAAAACACCTCGATGTCGCTGCGCGTCACCAGCTCGGGGTACATGCCGCCGGTCTCCTCGAACAGCGTGCGGCGCAGTTCGCCCTCGCTGACCTTGAAGCGCTCGGCCACGCCCGGCAGCCACCAGACCGGCTCGACCGCCACCTTGGTCACCACCGCCGAGCCGTTTTCGAGCAGCACCTCGCCGTCGGCCTTCAGGCGACCGAAGGCCATCGCCTGGCGGATCTCGGGCAGGTCGATGTGGGCCCGCGTGACGGCCAGCGTCGGGCGGATGTCGTAGCCCTGTTCGATGTAGTCGGCGTAGACCCGCGCCACCATCGCACCCCACGGGTCGATCGAGACGATCTTGTGCGGATCGGCCCACTGCGGGTGTGGGCCGATGACGTCGGTCGGCGAGGTGTTGGTGAGATCGGTGCGGTGGCCGCGTTCGAGCGAGCCGGCCGCCACGGCGAGGGCCCGGTAGACGCCGTAGCTGCCGCTGTGGGTGCCGATGACGTTGCGCTGGCTGCGGTTGACGGTGCTGCCGACGATCGGGCCGCGCAGCAGCGGATCGGCCGCGCCCCACTGGATGGCCGGCGCACCGGTGGTGCCCTGGCCCGGGTGGGACGTCAGGCGGATGTGGTTGGGCGTGGAGGGAACATCGCGGGCCATTCAAGCTGCTCCTGGAAGGCTGTGGCCCAGCATACTGCTGCGGCCTTGAAGTGCAAGCACTGGCAAGCGGCGTGCCCACCGGGTGCTTGCGGGGGGATCCGGATCAGGCGTCGACCGCCTGCAGACGCCGCCACGACGGCTGCACCGCGGCCACCAGATCGGCCGGGCCGCAACCGCTGCCGGGCGAGACCGCGGCGGCCACATCGGCCACGCTCACGCTGGCGTCGGCCAGCAGGGCCTCGACGACCGCCCCCAGACCGAGCAGGCGGCGCACCGGGGTCTGGAGCTCGGCCCACTGGCCCGGCGGGCGCACGTGTTCGCGCACGTACTTGACGACATCCGGCGCCAGGCCCCAGGCCGCACACAACGCGCTGCCGAGGGCGGCGTGGTTGATGCCGAAGGTCTTCTGCTCGGCCTGCACCAGCGCCTGGCGATCGCCCCGGGCCGCGGCCAGCAGCGCCGCATACGGCTGCGCCACCTTGACCAGCAGCACCGCCTGACCGCAGCGCGCGAACAGGCCCGCGGTGTGCGCCTGCAGCGCATCCAGTCCCAGCGCCTGCGCCGAGCGGCCCATCAGCAGGCCGGCGCGAGAGGCGTGCGACCACACCGCGTCGAGCGCGGGCGTGGGCGGGAAGGCCGCGCGCAAGGCGCTCTCGTAGGTGATCGCCACCACCTCGTCGGTGCCGAGGTAACGCACCGCCTCGCCGACCGTCTGCACCCGTCGCAGCAGGCCGAACATCGCCGAGTTGACGGTGCGCACGACGGCCGACGCCAGCGCCATGTCCGACTCGATCAACTGTGCGACCGCAGCCAGCGGCACCTCGCCGTCCTGCAGCAGCGCGAGCAGTTCCACCAGCACCCGCGGGCTGGCTGGCAGGTCGACGTCGAGGTTGCGCAGTTCGGAGGGCAAGGTCATGGCGGGATCCCGGTTCGGCGGAGGGAGGAGGTTCTCGAGCGTCAGCTTGCCTCATGCACCTCGATGGCGCAGCTCCGTCGGACGCACCCGTTCGGACTTTGCGCACGCCCGAGCGCACCACGAAAGCGCCCGGCGCACGGCGCTCATGCCCGGTCGGGCTGCCGCAGCATCAGCGCGAGTTCGCCGCTGGCCAGCAGGCGCTGCAGGTCGCTGGCGCCGCCGACCAGCTGGCCGTGCACGAAGACCATCGGAAAGGTCGGCCAGCCGGTCCACATCTTCAGTGCATTGCGGCGTCTCCACTGGCTCAGGTAGCTGCCGAAATCGAGGTCGTGGTGGGCGATGCCGGCGGCGTCGAGCAGGCGCCGGGCCTTGCGCGGGAACGGGTTGCCCGACATGCCGATCACCACCACCGGATGGGCCTCGATGGCCGCCTGCACCTGCGCAATGATGTCGGCGTGAAGGCGCGCCACCCGCTCGCGCACGGCGGGATGGATCTGTTGGCTCGGGAGGATGGGGCGGGTCATCGGCAGGTCCGGTTGCGGCTCGGGGATCGGCAGGTCGGCTGCGCAGGCCCTTGCAGATCGCAGGCCTCGCCGGCCGGGGCCGAAACCGTGTAGCGTACAAGGCCGTCCGGCGGTCGACCCGTGGCCGTCGGACGCACCCCGACAACCCCATCAGAGAGATCATCGATGAAGCTCTACTACAGCCCCGGCGCCTGCTCGCTGTCGCCCCACATCGCCCTGCGCGAGACCGGCCTGCCGTTCGAACTGGTGCTCGCCAGCACCAAGACCAAGAAGCTGGCCGACGGCAGCGACTACCTGGCCATCAACCCGAAGGGCCAGGTGCCGATGCTGGCGCTCGACGACGGCACCCAGATCACCGAAGGACCGGCCATCGTGCAGTACATCGCCGACCAGGCGCCCGCCAGCGGCCTGGCCCCGGCGGCCGGCACGATCGAGCGCTACAAGCTGATGGAGTGGCTGAACTTCATCACCAGCGAGCTGCACAAGGGTTTCTCGCCGCTGTTCGCCCCCGACACGCCCGACGACTACAAGCCGATCGCGCGCAATCGCCTGCTCGCCCGCCTGGCCTATGTCGACGAGCAGCTCGCCGACCGCAGCTACCTGCTCGGCGAGCAGTACAGCGTGGCCGACATCTACCTGTTCGTGGTCTCGGGCTGGGGCCAGTACGTGGGCGTGGACATCTCCGGGCTGCCCCGGTTGATGGCGTTTCGCGCGCGCATCGCCGCCCGCCCGGCCGTGATCGCGGCGATGAAGGCCGAAGGCCTGATCAAGTAACGCCTGATCGAAAACCCGAGGATCCGGGCCTGCCGCTTGCTAGCGTGGGCGGACAACCTGCACAATTCATCACAGTTGTTGATGAATGTTGCAGTCAACCCGCCAACGGCTCCGCCCGGAGACCCCCGATGCACGCTGACGCCCGGCCGCAGTTCCCTGCAGCCCCTGAGACGCTTTCTGCCCTGGAAAGCACCGAATGCGCTGCCGCGGAGCCGGCGTTCTCGGCCCGGCCGGGCGACCTCAGCGCGCCGTTCGCGCTGTCGGATCGACGCCAGTCGACCGCCCTGTCGCAGGCGCTGTGCCACGCGCAGCGCCTGGCGCGCTGGCGCATCGGCGTCACCCTGGCGTTCACGCCGCCCGGCGGCGCCAGCCACCGTGAAGTGGCCGATGCCTATCGCAAGGCACTGGATGAATCGGCCCGGTTGACGCCGCGGGCGCAGCTGCTGGTCCAGCCCGCCGCGCTGGGCCATGACCGCGGCCTGCTGCACGAGGTGCTCCGCCATGCCGATGCGCTGGCCATGCCGGTGCTGTTCGAGCACGGTGGACTCGAAACCGCCGACGAGGCGATGGCCTGCCTGATGGATCTGCAGGAGGTGCATCACGCCCGGCTCGGGCTGAGCCTGCTGGCCAGCCGAGACCGCAGTCTCGACGATGCCCGACGGGCACTCGACTGGGGCCTGCGGGTGCGGCTCGAGCACGACTGGCCGGCGTTCGACTGCAGCGGCGCGGCGTTCACCGCCGGGCGCATCAGCCGCCAGACGGTCGGCGCACGTTTCCTGGCCCTGGCCAGGCTGCTGGCCGCCGGGTCGACGGCGAAGCGCCGCAGCGCGCAGGTCAGCCTGATCTCGCACGACCCCCTGCTGGCGGATCAGGCGCTCGGCATGCTGCTGTCGGGCGGCGTTCGCTGCGCCATCGAGCTGCGCCAGGAACAGCCCAAGCAAGGCCTGCTCTATGTCGCCCGCCAGCGTGGCGTGGCGGTGCGCAGCCACATCGGCTGGGGCGGCGGCGCACGTGAAGTCGCGGGGCGTGCACGCGATCCGCGCAGCCGCTGGTGGAGCGCCCTGCAAGGTGGGCTCGACACCCTGCTGCCCGCCACCTGAGGCGCACGCGCCGGTCAGGCGTCGACGGGCGGCACCGAGGGCGCGTCGTCGATCAGCGGCAGCTGCGGATCGTCCGGCAGGCCCTGCGGCGTCAGCCGCGCCAGCGCCATCCAGATCGCGAACGGCAGACCGGCCGGCTCGTCCATCGCGCGGGTCGGCGCATTGCGCAGCACCTCGAGCTGCACCGGCTCGCCGGCGTGGCGGGCATGCGAGCCGATCGCCCCGTGGGCCCGGATGACGCCACATTCGGGCGGAATGTCGTCGACATCGCCCACCCCTTCGCCGAGCACGTAGAACAGCGCGCCGGCCATCTGCCGGTACGCCGTGCGCTTGGCCACCTGGCGCAGATCGGCCAGCAGATCGGCCCGGTTGACCTTGATCTCGTGCACCACCGGCAGCAGATAGGCGGCGACGCTGGTCTGGCGCACCGAATAGACGTCGGGCATCGCCATCTGCCAGCGCCCGTCGGGCACGGCGTCGGCCGGCTGATCCGCCTGCGGCGTGGTCACCCAGGCCCGCAAGCTCAGGCCGCACCAGGCGATGCGGCCGTCGCGGGCCAGCGTGGCCGCCACGCGCGACACCAGCGCGTCGTGGGCGCTGCGCGCGCTGCGATGCCCTTCGGCCGTGCGCACCAGTTCATGCACGCCGGCGTCGGTGACGCGCAAGGTGGTGCGGCCGTTCACGTCCTCGCGGCGTTCGAGCAGGCCGGCCGCCAGCAGCTCGGCGTCGACGATGTCGTGGCTGGGCCAGCCCGCCGAACGCCAGATGGCACGCAGGCGGCGCCGGTGCGTGGTGGTGATCGACGGCATCGGCGCGGCAGAGATTGCGAGTCCGGGGGACTCGGTGGCGGGATTCGAGGTCATGCCCGCCAGCCTACGGCGCCGCTGGCTCACCTGGCGAGCCAGCGCCGGACGCATCGGCAGGCACGACCGCTGGCGGATCGGTTTCACCGCGATGGCCGGCGCAGCGCTTCGCCAGGCCAACCAGCAGCGCGTCGATGAAGACCCGGGTGCGAGCCGGCATCAGCCGGCGCTCGGGAAACACCGCCCAGGCGGTGACCGACGGCAGGCACCAATCCGGCAGCACGCGCACCAGGGCGCCGGTGCGCACGGCCGGCGCAGCGTACAGGTCCGACACCGCGGTGACGCCACGACCGGCGCGGGCGAGCTGGATCAGCAGTTCGGGCGAGTTGGCCGTGGCGCGGGTGACGGGCAAGCCGGTCCAGTGGCCGTCGCCGGCACTTTCATGCAGCTGCCACGGCCGGGCATCGCCGCCGCGGCCCAGCAGGAGCAGGCCGTCCGCCCGCGCCAGATCGGTCGGGTGCACGATCGGGCCATGGCGCGCCAGATAGCTCGGTGCCACGTACAGGCCGGCGGTGAACGCGGCCAGGCGGCGGGCGCTCAGCAGCGCCTCGTCCTGCAGTTCGCCCATGCGCACGGCCAGGTCGAAGTTCTCGGCGATCAGGTCGACGCGGCGCGGCGACAGGTCCATCTCGAGCGCGATCGCCGGATGGGCCGCCATGAACTCGGACAGGATGTCGCCCAGCACCTGGGTCGCGACGTCGCCCGGCATCGACACCCGCAGGCGGCCGCTCGGGCGCTGCTGGCGGTGGGCGGCCAGCGCCTGGGCGTCATCGACTTCGGCGGCCACCTGCCGGGCGTGTTCGAGCACCCCCTGGCCGAACTCCGTCAACGTGAGCTTGCGGGTGCTGCGCTGCACCAGCCGCTCCCCGAAGTGCCGCTCGAGCGCCGCCAGCCGGCGCGAGACGGTCGACTTGGGCCACTCGAGCCGTTTGGCCGCAGCACTCAGGCTGCCGGCGTCGATGACCCGGGAAAACAGCATCAGATCGTCGGCATGGAGGTCCAAGGCGGTGCGCTCGTTGCATGAGTGGAACGATCTTATCCAGATCGACGGCTTCTGCAACCTCTGGCGGATCGATACAGTGACGACATCCCATTCAACAGTTCGATAGGAATTCCCATGAAGATCCTGCAAGTCAACTCCAGCGCCCGCAACTTCGCCAACGGCGTGGGCTCGGTCTCGAGCCAGCTCGCGGGCGAACTGGTGGCACGCCTGCGCGACGGCGAGCCCACCGCCAGCGTGGTGGTTCGCGACCTCGCGCGCACGCCGCACCCGGTGCTGGACGAAGCCGCACTGCAGGCGCTGTTCACGCCTGCCGACCAGCGCACGCCAGCCCAGGCCGAACGCGTGGCGCTCGACGACGCGCTGATCGCCGAGATCCAGGCCGCCGACGTGGTGGTGATCGCAGCACCGATGTTCAACTTCGGCATCACGGCCCAACTGAAGAACTGGATCGACGCGATTGCGCGCGCGAAGGTGACGTTCCAGTACACCGCGAACGGCCCCGAAGGTCTGCTCAAGGGCAAGCGCGTGCATGTGGTCCTGACGCGAGGGGGCGTCTACCGCGACCAGGCGTCGGACAACCAGGTGCCGTATCTGCGCCAGGTGCTGGGCTTCCTGGGCATGACCGACGTCGAGTTCATCTACGCCGAGCGCCAGGGCATGGGCCCGGAGGCCAGCGCACAAGGCGTGGCCGAGGCCCGCGAACAGATCGCCGCGCTGCTGCAACTCGGCACTGCAACGGCCTGACCGCCGGCCTGAACCGGTCGGCCGCGCCGGCAGATCCGCTGCCGGCGCAGCACAATCCGCGTGTTTGACGGATGACAAGAACGGAGATCGCGCATGAACCTGTCCAGCCAACCTCGTTCCGATGCCTCGCAAGCCGCGCTGCAGCAGCCACGCCAGGTCGAACGCCTGATCGTCGGGCAACCGACCAGTGACGGCGCGGGCGTCAAGCTGACGCGGGTCCTGACGCAGAACCTGCAGCGCCGGCTCGATCCATTTCTGATGCTCGACGCCTTCGGCAGCGACGAGGCGGCGGACTACATCGGCGGGTTTCCGGATCATCCGCACCGGGGCTTCGAGACCGTCACCTACATGATCGCCGGGCGCATGCGCCACCGCGATTCAGCCGGCAACGAAGGCCTGCTGAGCAACGGCGGCGTTCAGTGGATGACCGCCGGGCGGGGCGTGATCCACAGCGAGTTGCCCGAGCAGGAAGAGGGCCGCATGGAAGGCTTCCAGCTCTGGCTCAACCTGGCGGCGCGCGACAAGATGCGCCCGGCCTGGTATCGCGACATCGGCAGCCAGCAGATCCCGGAGCTTGAACTGCCGGGCGTGCGGGTCCGGGTGATCGCCGGCCGCAGCCACGGTGTCGAGGGTGCGATGCAGCGCGAGACCACCGAGCCACTCTATCTCGATCTGCATCTGGAGCCAGGCGCGAGCTTCGAGCAGCCGCTGGCGGCGCAACACAACGCCTTCGTGTACGTCTACCGCGGCCAACTGAGCATCGGCGCACCCGGCAGCACCACCGAAGTGCCGATGCAGCGCATGGCCATCCTCGGCAATGCAGCCGACAGTGATGGTGTGCGCCTGCAGGCCGGGCAAGAGCCGACTCGCGCCCTGCTGATCGCCGGGCGGCCGCTGGGTGAACCGATTGCGCAGTACGGCCCGTTCGTCATGAACACGCAGCAGGAGATCTTTCAGGCTGTCGAGGATTTCCGCAACGGCCGGCTGGCCTGACGCGCCCGAGCGACGAGCAGCCCGACGGATCACGAGCCGTCAGCGTTCCACACCACTCAGCAGTGCGTGGAACTGCAGGAAATCGATCCCGTCGGGCAACAGATGCTCGGTGACTTCGACCGCACCGGGGCCCGTTTCGGTCCACATCCAATCGATGTCCGTCTCCCTCGCAGGATTCGAACCGACCACCCCGGCAACAACGACGGGCGGCATCAGGCGCGCCAACGCGGCATCCACTTCCATCGGCTCGACCAGCAGACGCATCGGCAGGTGACGCATCGCACTGGAGAAGACCGGAACGACTGGGCGCTGATTCATGGTGAGCTCCTGAAGGTGTGGCGTTCATCTTGCGATCGAAACGCGCAAATGGCCATCACCCTTAGGTGGGCATCGACACCCCCATGAGGGGGATACGTGTAGGTCGGCCCATCGCACAGGTGTCGTGCGAGGCAATCGGCGAGCGGCAGGAAGCGGCGCAGCCAGTCGAGCTTGATCTGGCCCCATTCGGCCACGCTGACCCAGTCTTCGGCCCCGCTGGCCACGCCTGCGAAGGCCACCAGCAGCAACTCCTCCAGCGGGTTGCGCCCCGCGAGTACGCCCGCTGGCGCGCCGCTGCGCCCGGTTGCCACCCGAGCCCGGCCCGTCCGAGGACGGTGGCTTGGACGAGTTGCGCGAGTTCAGCTTGAGTCGCTCCTGCAGCGCGTTCATGTGCTCACGCAACTGCGCGATCTGCAGGCCCAGCGCGTCGATCACCGCGTGGCATTGCGCCAGCGTCTGCGGCTTCGGGGGCACGGTGGTGTTGCCGGGCTCGTCGGGCGTGGGTTGCGAATCCATCTCGCCACTTTGCCGCGCTTGGCCCCGCCGCTCATCCGAACTTCACCGGCTTGACGGGAGGGGGCAATACCGGGGGGTGAATACGTACGTCGGCCAAGCTCAACAAAATCGATCCCTGGACCTACCTGCGCGACTTGCTGGCGCGCATCCATCGCCACCCAGCTTCGCGCATCGAAGACCTGCTGTCTCATCGCGGGCAACCAGCCTGATCGCCCAGCCCGGCCGCAGCACAGCGACCGGCAACGGCCGAACATCTTCCAGCAATCAGACAGCGCGTCAAGATGGCGCCGCCAGACGCTCACGGTGGTGTGGCTGGACGCTCACCAATTGAAGACGAATTCTGCCGCCCAAAATACCAAGCCCCCTACCTCGCGAGAGGAAGGGGGCTTGGATTAATAGAAGCCTGACGATGACCTACTTTCACACGCGAATGCGCACTATCATCGGCGCTGAGGCGTTTCACTGTCCTGTTCGGGATGGGAAGGAGTGGGACCACCTCGCTATGGTCGTCAGGCGTAACGGGCTGCCAAGACCAGACGGAATGAGATTCCTCGGGTCATTGGCGAATTCATAGAGTCGAATCGATAATTGATTGCGTTGCCAGAGCAGTACGGTTCACGTATTACTCCATCTTTGACGATCAGGTTAGTGATCTCAAAGTTATAGGGTCAAGCCTCACGAGCAATTAGTACTGGTTAGCTTAACGCATTACTGCGCTTCCACACCCAGCCTATCAACGTCCTGGTCTAGAACGACTCTTCAGGGGGCTCAAGGCCCCGGCAGATCTCATCTTGAAACGAGTTTCCCGCTTAGATGCTTTCAGCGGTTATCTCTTCCGCACATAGCTACCCGGCGATGCCACTGGCGTGACAACCGGTACACCAGAGGTGCGTCCACTCCGGTCCTCTCGTACTAGGAGCAGGCTTCCTCAAATCTGCAGCGCCCACGGAAGATAGGGACCAAACTGTCTCACGACGTTTTAAACCCAGCTCACGTACCTCTTTAAATGGCGAACAGCCATACCCTTGGGACCGGCTACAGCCCCAGGATGAGATGAGCCGACATCGAGGTGCCAAACACCGCCGTCGATATGAACTCTTGGGCGGTATCAGCCTGTTATCCCCAGAGTACCTTTTATCCGTTGAGCGATGGCCCTTCCATACAGAACCACCGGATCACTTTGTCCTACTTTCGTACCTGCTCGACTTGTCAGTCTCGCAGTCAAGCACGCTTATGCCAATGCACTATCAACACGATTTCCGACCGTATTTAGCGTACCTTCGAACTCCTCCGTTACACTTTGGGAGGAGACCGCCCCAGTCAAACTGCCCACCATACACTGTCCCCATCCCGGATAACGGGACAAGGTTAGAACCTCAAACACACCAGGGTGGTATTTCAACGTTGGCTCCACCTGATCTAGCGACCAGGTTTCAAAGCCTCCCACCTATCCTACACAGATCTGTTCAAAGTCCAATGTAAAGCTACAGTAAAGGTTCATGGGGTCTTTCCGTCTTTCCGCGGGGAGATTGCATCATCACAAACATTTCAACTTCGCTGAGTCTCTGGAGGAGACAGTGTGGCCATCATTACGCCATTCGTGCAGGTCGGAACTTACCCGACAAGGAATTTCGCTACCTTAGGACCGTTATAGTTACGGCCGCCGTTTACTGGGACTTCAGTCAAGAGCTTGCACCCCATCATTTAATCTTCCAGCACCGGGCAGGCGTCACACCCTATACGTCGACTTTCGTCTTTGCAGAGTGCTGTGTTTTTATTAAACAGTTGCAGCCACCGATTCTTTGCAACCTCATTGGGCTCCCCAAGTCAATGGTTCACCTACTAAAGGCACACCTTCTTCCGAAGTTACGGTGTCAATTTGCCGAGTTCCTTCTCCAGAGTTCTCTCAAGCGCCTGAGAATACTCATCTCGCGCACCAGTGTCGGTTTGCGGTACGGTCGTGTGTAGCTGGAGCTTAGTGGCTTTTCCTGGAAGCAGGGTATCACTCAGTTCGTCTGCAAGCAGACTCCTTATCACCCCTCATCTAAGACCCCCGGATTTGCCTAAGGGCCATGACTACAGGCTTGAACCAACATATCCAACAGTTGGCTGAGCTAACCTTCTCCGTCCCCACATCGCACTACACATCGGTACAGGAATATTGACCTGTTTCCCATCAGCTACGCATCTCTGCCTCGCCTTAGGGGCCGACTCACCCTACGCCGATGAACGTTGCGTAGGAAACCTTGCGCTTACGGCGAGGGGGCTTTTCACCCCCTTTAACGCTACTCATGTCAGCATTCGCACTTCTGATACCTCCAGCAGCCTTCACAAGCTCCCTTCACAGGCTTACAGAACGCTCTCCTACCATCTGCAATAAATTGCAAATCCGCAGCTTCGGTGACTGGCTTGAGCCCCGTTACATCTTCCGCGCAGGACGACTCGATCAGTGAGCTATTACGCTTTCTTTAAATGATGGCTGCTTCTAAGCCAACATCCTGACTGTTTTAGCCTTCCCACTTCGTTTCCCACTTAGCCAATCTTAGGGACCTTAGCTGGCGGTCTGGGTTGTTTCCCTCTTGAGTCCGGACGTTAGCACCCGGTGCTCTGTCTCCCAAGCTGTACTCGTCGGTATTCGGAGTTTGCAATGGTTTGGTAAGTCGCCATGACCCCCTAGCCATAACAGTGCTCTACCCCCGACGGTAATACTTGAGGCACTACCTAAATAGTTTTCGGAGAGAACCAGCTATTTCCAAGTTTGTTTAGCCTTTCACCCCTATCCACAGCTCATCCGCTAGTTTTGCAACACTAGTCGGTTCGGACCTCCAGTGCGTGTTACCGCACCTTCATCCTGGCCATGGATAGATCACTTGGTTTCGGGTCTACACCCAGCGACTCAATCGCCCTATTCGGACTCGGTTTCCCTACGCCTTCCCTACACGGTTAAGCTTGCCACTGAATGTAAGTCGCTGACCCATTATACAAAAGGTACGCAGTCACCCCTTGCGAGGCTCCTACTTTTTGTATGCATGCGGTTTCAGGATCTATTTCACTCCCCTCCCGGGGTTCTTTTCGCCTTTCCCTCACGGTACTTGTTCACTATCGGTCGATTACGAGTATTTAGCCTTGGAGGATGGTCCCCCCATCTTCAGACAGGATTTCACGTGTCCCGCCCTACTTGTCGCACGCCCAGTTCCACAGTCAACTTTTTCCATACGGGGCTATCACCCGCTGTGGCCGGACTTTCCATTCCGTTCTGATAAGTCGACTGCTAAAACGTGCAGGCTCTTCCGATTTCGCTCGCCACTACTCTCGGAATCTCGGTTGATGTCTTTTCCTCCAGCTACTGAGATGTTTCAGTTCGCCGGGTTCGCCTCGCATGCCTATGTATTGAGCATGCGATACCCTTGCGGGTGGGTTTCCCCATTCGGATATCTCCGGATCAAAGCTAATTTGCCAGCTCCCCGAAGCTTTTCGCAGGCTATCACGTCCTTCATCGCCTGTAATCGCCAAGGCATCCACCACATGCACTTATTCACTTGACCCTATAACTTTGACATCCACTCTCGCAGACATCGTCAAGGAATGATTCGATCCCAGCGGACTAGGCCAGGACCAAATTTTGAGTATTTACGTTTTCGCCGTACTTTCAACTCCCGCAGATTGCTCCACGGTATTGATGTCTGGTGACGCAATCAATTATCACTGACGGCACGGTGCGCCCAGCACTTTACACGCTGAACGCTTTCCGCCAGTGAATCTGATTCGACTCTACGAATTTTTAAAGAACAACAGCCAACTTTCGATGGCAAACCAAAATCACGACCGACAATCGCGAGACTTTGGTTTGCATCGAACAGCAAGAACAGAATGGATGGTGGAGGATGACGGGATCGAACCGACGACCCCCTGCTTGCAAAGCAGGTGCTCTCCCAGCTGAGCTAATCCCCCGTGTCTGATTGGTGGTGGGTCTGGTTGGATTCGAACCAACGACCCCCGCCTTATCAAGACGGTGCTCTAACCGACTGAGCTACAGACCCCAATTCTGTTCTGTCACTGTCGTTTGTACAGCCGATAAGTGTGGGCGCAAGAATTTGAATGCTTGTTTCCAGAAAGGAGGTGATCCAGCCGCACCTTCCGATACGGCTACCTTGTTACGACTTCACCCCAGTCACGAACCCTGCCGTGGTAATCGCCCTCCTTGCGGTTAGGCTAACTACTTCTGGCAGAACCCGCTCCCATGGTGTGACGGGCGGTGTGTACAAGACCCGGGAACGTATTCACCGCGGCAAGCTGATCCGCGATTACTAGCGATTCCGACTTCACGCAGTCGAGTTGCAGACTGCGATCCGGACTACGACCGGTTTTCTGGGATTGGCTCCCCCTCGCGGGTTGGCAGCCCTCTGTACCGGCCATTGTATGACGTGTGTAGCCCTACCCATAAGGGCCATGAGGACCTGACGTCATCCCCACCTTCCTCCGGTTTGTCACCGGCAGTCTCATTAGAGTGCCCTTTCGTAGCAACTAATGACAAGGGTTGCGCTCGTTGCGGGACTTAACCCAACATCTCACGACACGAGCTGACGACGGCCATGCAGCACCTGTGTTCAAGTTCTCTTTCGAGCACTCCCACATCTCTGCAAGATTCTTGACATGTCAAGGGTAGGTAAGGTTTTTCGCGTTGCATCGAATTAAACCACATCATCCACCGCTTGTGCGGGTCCCCGTCAATTCCTTTGAGTTTCAACCTTGCGGCCGTACTCCCCAGGCGGTCAACTTCACGCGTTAGCTTCGTTACTGAGAAGAAACCCTCCCAACAACCAGTTGACATCGTTTAGGGCGTGGACTACCAGGGTATCTAATCCTGTTTGCTCCCCACGCTTTCGTGCATGAGCGTCAGTACAGGTCCAGGGGATTGCCTTCGCCATCGGTGTTCCTCCGCATATCTACGCATTTCACTGCTACACGCGGAATTCCATCCCCCTCTACCGTACTCTAGCTGTGCAGTCACAAATGCAGTTCCCAGGTTGAGCCCGGGGATTTCACATCTGTCTTACACAACCGCCTGCGCACGCTTTACGCCCAGTAATTCCGATTAACGCTTGCACCCTACGTATTACCGCGGCTGCTGGCACGTAGTTAGCCGGTGCTTATTCTTCAGGTACCGTCATCCCTCCGAGGTATTAACTCAAAGGATTTCTTCCCTGACAAAAGCGGTTTACAACCCGAAGGCCTTCTTCCCGCACGCGGCATGGCTGGATCAGGCTTTCGCCCATTGTCCAAAATTCCCCACTGCTGCCTCCCGTAGGAGTCTGGGCCGTGTCTCAGTCCCAGTGTGGCTGGTCGTCCTCTCAGACCAGCTACAGATCGCAGGCTTGGTAGGCTTTTACCCCACCAACTACCTAATCTGATATCGGCCGCTCCAGTAGCGCGAGGCTCTTGCGAGTCCCCCGCTTTCACCCTCAGGTCTCATGCGGTATTAATCCGGCTTTCGCCGGGCTATCCCCCACTACTGGGCACGTTCCGATACATTACTCACCCGTTCGCCACTCTCGAGGATTGCTCCTCTACCGTTCGACTTGCATGTGTAAGGCATGCCGCCAGCGTTCAATCTGAGCCAGGATCAAACTCTTCAGTTCGATCTTGATTTGCTCTAAGGAATCGAAGTGAACTTCACTTCTCTATCCATGAGCGTTTAAAGTCCATAAGACCTCGAGCCCGCAGTTGCCTACAGAACCCTTGGCACTCGCCTTCAAACGCCCACGCTTATCGGCTGTATATTTTTAAAGAACATCGCAAGCCGCCGTCTTTGCAGACCACTTCTTGCGCTTGCTGTCAGCAACTTGTTGCAAACAGCGCAGAGGCGAGATTATCAACCGTCTTTTTGGTTTCGTCAACAACTTTCGAAGAAGTTTTTAACATCACCAACCGACTGTTTGATCGCCAACACGACGCAGGTCAGAACCTGAATCATTTTGGCATCGCCGCCGGTCTTGCTGCAAGCCAACTAGGTGGTGAGCAGCGAAGACCGCAATTATGCACCGGAACTTCATCGGCGCGCAAGTGGCTGGGGAGAAATTCTTTGAGAGCCCATGAGCACAGCGATCCGCACCACCCCGTCGGCAGCGGATCCGCCCCCTCCTGCCTATATAAATAGAGAGTGTTGATAGAGCACTCCTCGTCAGCCGACGGGCGACCACTCGATGCCGCGCCGCAATGCTGAACGCCTGATTGGCATCCAGCGCGACGGGGCACCCACGGCAGTCTCGAGCCAATGTGCACGTCCGATGACGTCAACCCCGTCGTTATGATCGTCCGCTTGGCCTCGACAGATTGCATCCTCATGTCTACCGGTGTTTCCACCGTGCATCCGCACCCGAAGATCAGCGTGCGTGGTGCCCGCACCCACAACCTCAAGAACATCGACCTCGACCTGCCCAAGCATGCGCTGGTCGTGATCACCGGACTGTCCGGCTCGGGCAAGTCCAGCCTGGCGTTCGACACCCTCTATGCGGAGGGCCAACGCCGCTACGTGGAAAGCCTGTCGGCCTACGCGCGGCAGTTCCTGCAACTGATGGACAAACCCGATGTCGACGTGATCGAGGGCCTGAGCCCGGCGATCTCGATCGAGCAGAAGGCCACCAGCCACAACCCGCGCTCGACCGTCGGCACGATCACCGAGATCCACGACTACCTGCGTCTGCTCTACGCCCGCGCCGGCACGCCGCATTGCCCCGACCACGGCCAGCCGCTCGAAGCTCAGAGCGTCAGCCAGATGGTCGACGCCGTGCTGGCCATGCCTGCCGAAACCCGACTGATGGTGCTGGCACCCGTGGTGCGTGATCGCAAGGGCGAGTTCGTCGAACTGTTCGAGAGCATGCAGGCGCAAGGCTACGTGCGCTTCCGGGTCGACGGCCAGGTGGTCGAGGCCGCCGACCTGCCCAAGCTCAAGAAAGCCGAGAAACACGACATCGACGTCGTCATCGACCGCCTCAAGAGCCGCGCCGACGTCACCCAGCGCCTGGCCGAGAGCTTCGAAGCCGCGCTGCGCATCGCCGAAGGCCGCGCCATCGCGCTCGAGATGGACACGGGCAGGGAACACCTCTACTCCAGCAAGTTCGCCTGCCCGGTGTGCAGCTACTCGCTGTCCGAACTGGAACCGCGCTTGTTCTCGTTCAACTCGCCGGTCGGCGCCTGCCCCAGCTGCGACGGCCTCGGCATGGTCACCGTGTTCGACCCCGAGCGCGTGGTCGCCTTCCCGTCGCTCAGCCTGGCCAGCGGCGCCGTCAAGGGCTGGGACCGCCGCAACTCGTACACGTTCTCGCTGCTCGAGAGCGTGGCCGCGCACTACGACTTCGACCTCGACACCGCCTTCGAAGAACTCGCCCCCGAACACCGGCAGGTGCTGCTGCGTGGCTCGGGCGAGGAGGAGATCGCCTTCACGTATGAAGCCGAAGGCGCAGGCGGCAAGAAACGCAGCGTCAAGCGCAAGCATCCCTTCGAAGGCATCCTGCCGAGCCTGGAACGGCGCTTCCGCGAGACCGATTCCCCCGCCGTGCGCGAAGACCTGACGCGCTACCAGAGCGTCAAGCACTGCCCCGACTGCGACGGCGCCCGGCTGCGACGCGAGGCCCGCCACGTCCTGCTGGTCGACGACCAGGACGACGCGCTCGGCCGCAAGCCGCTGGCGATCTACCAGGTCGAACACGCCACGCTGGCCGACTGCCTGGCCTACTTCGAGACCCTGCACCTCAAGGGCGCCAAGGCCGAGATCGCCGACAAGGTGGTGCGCGAGATCCGCGCGCGGCTGCGTTTCCTCAACGACGTCGGCCTCAATTACCTGAGCCTCGACCGCAGCGCAGACACCCTGTCGGGCGGCGAAGCCCAGCGCATCCGCCTGGCCAGCCAGATCGGTTCGGGCCTGTCGGGCGTGATGTACGTGCTCGACGAACCCAGCATCGGCCTGCACCAGCGCGACAACGATCGCCTGATCGGCACCCTCAAGCACCTGCGTGATCTCGGCAACAGCGTGCTGGTGGTCGAACACGACGAGGACATGATCCGCGCCGCCGACCACGTCATCGACATGGGCCCGGGTGCCGGCGTACACGGCGGGCAGGTGATGTCGCAAGGCACGCCCGAACACGTGGCGGCCGACCCCAACTCGCTGACCGGTCGCTACCTCGGCCAGGTACTCAAGATCGCCATCCCCCAGCGCCGCAACAAGCTGTCGGACCAGAAAGATCCGCGCGTGCTGCGCATCGTCAACGCCCACGGCAACAACCTGCGCGGCGTGACGGCCGAGATCCCGGTCGGCCTGTTCACCTGCGTGACCGGCGTGTCGGGCTCGGGCAAGAGCACGCTGGTCAACGACACGCTCTACGCCGCGGTGGCACGCAAGCTCTACCAGAGCCACCTCGAGCCGGCGCCGCACGACGAGATCGAAGGCCTGGACGCCTTCGACAAGGTCATCAACGTCGACCAGAGCCCGATCGGCCGCACGCCGCGCAGCAATCCGGCCACCTACACCGGCCTGTTCACGCCGATCCGCGAGATGTTCGCCGAGGTGCCGATGGCGCGCGAACGTGGCTACGGGCCGGGGCGCTTCAGCTTCAATGTCGCCGGCGGGCGCTGCGAGTCCTGCCAGGGCGACGGTGTGCTGAAGGTCGAGATGCACTTCCTGCCCGACGTCTACGTCGCCTGCGACGTCTGCCACGGCAAGCGCTACAACCGCGAAACGCTGGAGGTGCTCTACAAGGGCAAGAACATCACCCAGGTGCTGGAGCTGACGGTCGAGGACGCACACGCCTACTTCAACGCCGTGCCCAGCATCGCGCGCAAGCTGCAGACGCTGCTCGACGTCGGACTGGGCTACATCAAGCTCGGCCAGGCGGCGACCACGCTGTCGGGCGGCGAGGCGCAGCGCGTCAAGCTGGCGCTGGAGCTGTCCAAGCGCGACACCGGCCGCACGCTCTACATATTGGACGAGCCGACCACCGGCCTGCACTTCCACGACATCGGCCTGCTGCTGAAAGTGCTGCACCAGCTGCGCGACGCCGGCAACACCATCGTCGTGATCGAGCACAACCTCGACGTCATCAAGACCGCCGACTGGCTGCTCGACATGGGCCCTGAAGGCGGCTCGGGCGGCGGGCGGCTGCTGATCGCCGGCACGCCCGAAGAGATCGCCGAGTGCGCCGAGAGCCACACCGGGCGCTTCCTCAAGCCGCTGCTGGCGCGATGAACGCGGCGCCGGGCGGGTCGCTCGGCGCCAACCCCGCACGCCGCGAGCGCGACCTCAGCGCCTGACGGCCGTGGCCGCGTCCCGCGCCAGCTGGGCCTGCTGCCAGCGCTCGATCGCTGCGCGGATCTGCGGCAGCGCGGCCTGGGCGGCCTTTTCGCCTTCGAGCACCGCCACGTGTTTCTGGTCGAGATCGGTCGCGCCGATCTGGCCCACACGCGGGCGGATCACCACCTCGGCGCGTGTCATCTCCTGCTCGCCGAGCTTCTGGCCCATGATCGTGATGGTCTGGTTCAGGTTGCTGAGCATGCCGGCCGCCTTGCCGTCGCGCGCCTTCGACGAGATGTCGACCGCGATGACGATGTCGGCGCCGAGCTGGCGCGCCGCGTCCACCGGCACCGGGCTGACCAGGCCACCGTCGACATAACGCTTGCCGCCGATCAGCGCCGGCTGGAACACCCCCGGCACACTGCACGAGGCGCGGACCGCCTGGCCGGTGTTCCCACGCGTGAAGATCACCCGCTCGCCGCTGTCGAGGTCGGTGGCCACCGCCGCGAACGGCTTGCTCATCTGCTCCAGCGGCTTGTTCTTGATCAGCTCGTTGACATAGGCCTGCAGCTTGTCGCCCTTGATCACGCCGCCGACGCCGAACAGCGTCAGGTCCTTGATGCGCTCCTCGTCGAGCGCAAACGACTGCTCCTGCAGCGCAAAACCGCTCAAGCCCGAGGCGTAGAGCGCCCCGACCACGCTGCCGGCGCTGGTGCCGGCCACCACGGTGGGCGTCAGCCCGGCGGCTTCCAGCACCTTGATCACGCCGACATGGGCGAAGCCTTTGGCGGCACCACCGCCCAGCGCCAGGCCGATGCGCGGCAACGGCGGCGGCTTGACGGCCACCGGCGGCGCCGAGGCACAGGCGGTCAACAACAAGGCGACAGCGGCGAGGGACAACAGGGAGCGGCGATGCATCACGTCAAGAAACCCGAGGATTGGAACCGGCCGGATTGTCGGGCCGGAAGCGAATTCCCCGTTTTCAATGCCCGGCGCGGCGGTATTCCGACACCAGCCGCGCCAGCCGTTCGCGCACTTCGTCGTCGGGCGCGCTGCTGCGCTCGGCGGCCCAGTCGAGCAATGCCTGCACGTCGTGGCCGCGGTCGTCGAGGCGGGCGATGCGCAGGCGCTCGAAGCGCGTCGCAAGCGTCGCGTCGGCGTCGGCCAGCAGTTCTTCGTAGAGCTTTTCGCCCGGGCGCAGGCCGCTGAAGGTGATCGGGATCTCGTCGGCCGAATGGCCGCTCATGCGGATCAGGTCGCGCGCCAGGTCGACGATGCGCACCGGCTCGCCCATGTCGAGCACGAACACCTGACCGCCCTCGCCGATCGCCGCGGCCTGCACCACCAGTCGCGCAGCCTCGGGGATGGTCATGAAGAAGCGCGTGATGTCGGGGTGTGTCACCGTCACCGGCCCGCCGCGGGCGATCTGCTCCTTGAACTTCGGGATCACGCTGCCCGACGAACCCAGCACATTGCCAAAACGCACCGCCATGAAACGCGTGCGCCCGCCGCGCGCCAGCACCTCGGCCGCGAGCTTGGCGATCACCATCTCGGCCGCGCGTTTGCTCGCGCCCATCACGTTGGTCGGGTTGACGGCCTTGTCGGTCGAGATCAGCACGAAACGTTCGGCGCCCGCCTCGGCCGCCGCGCTGGCTGCGCGCCAGGTGCCGAGCGTGTTGTTGCGCAAGGCGGCGAAGGCGTTGTCCTCCTCCATCAGCGGCACGTGCTTGTAGGCCGCGGCGTGGAACACCACCTGCGGGCGCACGCGTGTGAAGGTGGCGCGCAGGTGCTCCGGGTCGCGCACGTCGCCCACCAGCCGCACCAGCGGGATATGCGGGAAGTGCTCGCTCAGCTCCTGCTCGATGCGGTAGAGCGCGAACTCGCTCAGCTCGTAGAGCACCAGCTTGAGCGGGCCGTAACGCGCCACCTGGCGGCACAGCTCCGAGCCGATCGAACCGCCCGCGCCGGTGATCAGCACCACCTTGCCACCCAGCGCCTCGCTGATGCCGCCTTCGTCGAGCTGCACCGGCTCGCGGCCGAGCAGGTCTTCGGCCTCGATCTCGCGCACCCGCGTCACCGTGGTTCCCTCGCGCAGCTCGGCGGCGCTGGGCACCGTCACCACCGGCAGATGGGTGGCGGCGGCCAGGTCGAGCGCGCGGCGGCGTTCGGCCGGCGTGGCCGACGGCAGCGCGACGATGATGTGGCTGATGCCGTGCAGCTCGGCCCAGCGCGGCGCACTGTCCAGCGGCCCGAGCACCGGCACGTTGCTGACGCGTGTGCCCAGGCGCCGCCGATCGTCGTCGAGCAGGCCGACCACCACCCAGCCGTGGTGCTGGATGCCGGCGATCAAGAGCCGCGCCGCGTCGCCCGCGCCCATCACCAGCGCGCGGCGGGTTTCGGTGGCGCTGCCGGAGATGCGCCCACGCATGTGTTCGTACAACATGCGGTAGCCGATGCGCACCATCGCCAGCCCCATCAGGCTGACGACCGGGTGCAGCGCCAGCACCGCGCGCGGCACCTGCGACAGCTGCGCCATCAGCACGGCCACCGCGCCGACCAGCCCGGCGATCGCACACGCCAACGTGAGCCGCTGCACCTCGCCGAAACCCGAGAAGCGCCACATGCCCTTGGGCACGCGCAAGGCGACGAACACGCCCAGATACAGCGCCACCAGCGCCAGCATGACCCAGACGTCGTAATCCGGCCGGGCGCTGTGCCAGCGCTCGAAGCCGAGCCGGAACAGGTAGGTGATGTGCCAGCAGGCCGCCACCACCAGCGCGTCGATCGCCAGCGCGAGCACTTCGCGGCGCGGGCGGATGCGGGTGAGGATGCTGTCGAGCGATTGCCAGATCATGGGGCGGCAAGCATAGCGGGGCGGGGCATCACGCAAGTCACCGCGTCACCCGGCCGGCCAGCACGGCGAAGGTGCGCGCCAGGATGCGCAAGTCAGTCCGCACCCCCGCCTGCGCCACGTACCGCGCCTGCAGCCGCAGCTTGATCGGCAGGATCTGATCCACATACGTGCGCTCGGGGTCGGCCGATTGCGCCAGCAGCGTGCCCTCGTCGCGGAAATCGAGCGAGCAGTCGTCGGTGATGCCCGGACGCACCGACAGCACCTGCTCACGCAAGTCCGCCGGATACAGCGCCACGTAACGCGGCACCTCCGGGCGCGGGCCGACGATGCTCATGTCGCCGCGCCAGACGTCGATCAGCTGCGCCAGCTCGTCCCACTTGCTGTGCCGCAGGAAGGCGCCCACGCGGGTGATGCGCGCATCGGCGCCCACCGTCAGCTGCGGGCCGCGGTCGGCCGGGTCGTGCGTCATGGTGCGGAACTTGTGGATGCGGAACTCGCGCCCGCCGCGCCCCACCCGCACCTGGCGGTAGAACACCGGCCCGGGTGTATCGAGCTTGACCGCGATCGCCACGCCCGCCAGCAGCGGTGCGAGCAGCAGCAGCGCGAGGCTGGCCACGGCCAGATCGAACAGGCGTTTGACCACGTTCAGCCCGCGCGCCGGTTCGCGCCGTGCATCACCTCGATCCCCTCGAACATCGCTCAGCCCAGCAGCGCGGTGCGCAACGCCTGCACCACGCGGTGCACGTCGTCGGCCGTCATGCGGGTGTAGAGCGGCAGGCTCAGCATGCGCTCGTAGGCGTGCTGGCTGTGCGGGAAGTCCTCGGCGCGCAGCGCGTAACGCTCGCGCCAGTACGGGTGCAGGTGCAGCGGGATGTAGTGCACGCTGCAGCCGATGCCGGCGGCGTAGAGCTGCTCGATCAGCGCGTCGCGGCCGATGCGGGCGTGGTCGGTCAGGCGCACCACGTACAGGTGCCACGAGTGCAGCTCGCCCAGCGCCGGCATCGGCGGCAGGATCAGCGGCAGCTCGGCCAGCAGCTCGTTGTAGAGCGAGGCCAGCTCGTCGCGCTTTTCCTGGAAGGCGTGCGCGCGGCGCAGCTGGTGGATGCCCAGCGCCGCGGCGATGTCGGTCAGGTTGTACTTGAAGCCCGGCGCCACGATCTCGTAGTACCAGCTCGGCACCTTGGCGGTGAAGCGGTCGAAGGCGTCGCGGTTGATGCCGTGCAGGCGCATCACCTTGCAGCGCGCGGCGATCGCCGGGTCGCGGGTGGCGATCATGCCGCCCTCGCCGGTGGTGATGGTCTTGTTGGCGTAGAAGCTGAAGACCGTGACGTCGCTGCCCAGCGTGCCGATCAGCCGCCCGCCCAGCGTGCTGGGCAAGGCGTGCGCGGCGTCCTCGACCACCTTCAGGCCGTGGCGGCGCGCGATGTCGAGGATCGCCGGCATGTCGGCCGCCAGCCCGGCGTAGTGCACCGGCACGATCGCCTTGGTACGCGGCGTGATGGCGGCCTCGATCGCCGCCGGGTGAATGTTGAGCGTCGCCGGGTCGATGTCGACCAGCTTGACGTCGGCGCCCAGGTAGCGCGCCACCTCGGCGCTGGCGGTGAAGGTGTGCGTGGTCGTGATGACCTCGTCGCCAGCGCCGATGCCCAGCGCCTCGAGCGCCAGGTGCAGGCCGGCGGTGGCCGAGTTGACGGCGATGCACTCGATCGGCGCCGCGCCCGGCTCGGCCCCTTCGGTCAGGAAGGCGGCGAAATCCTGCTCGAAGCGGCGCGCCTTCGGGCCGGTCGTGACCCAGCCCGATTTCAGCGTGTCGACCACCTCGGCGATTTCTTCGTCGCCGATCTCGGGCAGTGCAAAGGGGAGAAAAGGCTGCGACATGACGGCGGTTGAGACAGGCTGACGTGGGAGAAAACGGCGTGCCGGCGCGTGTGCCGGCGCAGCATGCTAGTTCAGTTGGCCGGCTTGCCCAGCCACACCAGCATGTGCGTGCGCAGCAGCGGCAGGCTGTTGAACAGCCTGTAGAGCGACGGGTGCAGTCGGCAGATGCCACGCGCGATCGGCGGCGCCAGCGTGACGCGCCGGGCCTCGACCCGCGCGCCCGGAAACAGCGCCCGCACCCGCGCCAGCGGCACGCCGCGCACGTCGGGGTTGCGCGGGTTGTCGACGGTGAAGTCGTACCAGAGCACCGCCCCGCCCGGCTTGACCCAGCGCCACATCGTGTCGGCCAGCTGCTGCTGGTAGGCGTCGTCGAGCAGCGACGAGAACACCGTGGCCTGGAACACCAGGTCGATGCTCTCCTCGGCGATCGGCGCCCGCTGCGCATCGCCCAGGTGCAGACGCAACTGCTGCGGCAGGACCTGGCGCGCCTGCGCATACCGCGGGCGCAGCAGTTCCAGCCCGGTGAGGTGCTGCGGCACGAAGCCCATGCGCAGGAACTCGAGCAGATTGCCGCCCGCGCCGCACCCCACCTCGACCAGCCGGCGTGACGCCAGGTCGAACCAGCCGCGCGCGGCCAGCATCTGCAGCATCACGCGCTGGCGCTCCTGCACGGTCTGCCAGACGTCGGGCCGCAGCAGGCTGTAGCGGTCGAGGGTTTCGCTGGCGGCCAGCGCCTGCGCCACCGCCTCGCGGCGCTCGTAGCGCTGCGCCACCGCATCGATCTCGCGGAGATCGCCCCCGGCCGTCAACGGGCGCGCCGCGGAGCCGGGCGCGGGACGGGGCGACGGTGTGCGCTGCGACATGTTCAGCCCTCCTGCGCGCCGCACGCCGCCAGGAACCGCCGCGCCAGCACCGGATAGGTGTGATGCGCCTGCACGTAGCCGCGGCCGCGCTCGCCCATGCGATGGCGGTCTTCGCGGCTGAGCGCGGCCAGCGCACGCAGCCCTTCGGCCACCGCCTGCGGCGACTCGGGCGGCACCGTCAGGCCGCAGCCGGCGTCGGCCACCGGATCGTTGCCGGCCTCGACCGAATGCAGCACCGCGCAGCCGGCCATCATGTAGTCCATCAGCTTGTTGGGCGCGATGCCGAAGCGGTAGATCGGCACCCGCTGCCAGCCGATGTAGGCGATGTCGATGGCGTCGAGCAGCGCCGGGATCTGCGCCTTCGGCACCGGCGCGAAGACCTGCACGCGGTTCAGGTGCTCGGCCTGCACGCGCGCGGTCAGGCGCTCGCGCTCGTGGCCGTCGCCCACCAGCAGCAGTGTGATCGGCGCGTCGCGCAGCAGCGCGGCGGCGTCGAGCAGGGTGTCGAGCGCGTTGGGCAAGCCCATCGAGCCGGCGTAGCAGACCACGCTGTGGCCGGCGGCGCGCGCGCGCACGATGGCGGTGGCGACGTCCTGGCGCAATGACGCGGTGGTGCCGGCCCATTCGTCGGGGTCGATGCCGTTGGGCACGATGTGCAGCTTGGCCAGGTCGAGGCCGTGGCTGGCCATGTGGTCGTGCACCTTGGGCAGCATCGACACCACGACATCGGCATCGCGGTAGGCGGTGTCCTCGGCCCATTGGCACAGGCGGATGAACGGGTGATTCGGCGACATGCCGGCCAGTTCGATCGGCGACAGCGGCCACAGGTCGTGCACCTCGAACACCAGCTTGGCGCCGGCCTTGCGGGCGATGCGGCGCGCCACCCAGATGTCGAGCGGATAGGTGCTCGATGCGATCACCACCTGCGGGCGGATCTGCGTGATCAGCGCATCGGTGGCGCGCCAGACCCGGCCCAGGAAGGCACCGATGTTGCGCACCCGGCCGACGCCGTTGCCGCGATACGCCGGCGCCGGAAACCAGTGGTAGGTGATGCCGTCGATGGCCTGCTGCAGCGGCGCGCGCAGCGGCGCCCCGTCGTGCAGCGGCTGGCGTGAACGCACATGCGAGAAGCCCGCGGCCACCATGTGCACCCGGTGCCCCATGCGCGCCCATTCACGCGCCAGGTAGTAGGGCCGGTACTCCATGCCGAGCGACGGCGCGCCCGCGTAGTGATTCAGATAAAGGATGTTCATCGCTCAGGCATCAACTGCGCCAACCGCGCCAGCAGCCGCTGCACGGCCGGTTCGAAAAGGCCATGTTGCTGCACCCAGGCGCGGTTGTCACGGGCGATCGGGTCGGCACGTGCCATCAGCGCGGCCAGCTCGGCCGGCTGCGGCATGCCGGTCAGGATCAGCCCGTTGCGGCCCGACTCGACCAGCTCGCGGTTGGCCGGCAGGTCGCTGAGCAGCGGCACGCAGCCGTGCGCCATCGCCTCGAGCACCGACACCGACACCGAGTCGCTGACCGGCAGGCTCAGGTACCCGGCCGCGCGGGCGTACTCACGAGCCTGCGCGACGGCATCGAGCCGGCCGACGAACCGCACCCGATCGCCCAGTCCGATCGCGGCTGCGCGCGCCTGCAAGGCCGCGCGCAGCGAGCCGTCGTTGGCCACCACCAGCCGCGCCGCGGGCTGCTGCTGCGCGATGGCCGCGAACACGTCGAGCACCCGCTCGGGCGCATAGATCGGCTCCAGCCCGCGATTGGCGAAGAACAGCCACGGCTGCTTGGCCGGCGGTGGCGGCGGCAGCGCCTCCAGGCCGAACGGGAACACCATCACCTCGCCCGCGCCGAGCCGGCGCATCTGCTCGGCCATGTGCATCGAATCGCTGGTGCTGAGCGCGCAACCGCGCAGCACCCGGCGCGTCAGCCAGCGCCACGCGGCGCCCTGCTGCGGCGTGACGAGGATGTCGCTGCCCCAGGCCGAGCCGACGATCCGGCCACGCAGCCGCCAGCCGAACCGGGCCGCCACGGCCAGCGTGCCGTGCGAGGTCAGGTAATGCGGATGCAGCCAGTCGGCGTCGATGCGCCGCAGCCAGCGCGCCAGCTCGGGCAGGCGCCGCAAGGTCGCGACATTGCCGCCGCCATGCCGCACGTCGGCGTCCAGGGCCAGCCGGCGCTCGGCGCTCACCAGGCCATCGAAACCGGCATCGAAACCGCGGCTCGACGCCACGTACAGCTCCACCCGCGGCGCCAGCGCGCGCGCCCACTTCAGCAGATGCGGGCTCTGCGCATCGCCGATCAGCACATGGCGCCAGCCACCCGGGCGGGCCGCAACCGGCGCGATCAAGCCGGCCCCGCTCAACGCGCGCGGCCCGGCTCGCCGGCCCAGGCGGCGTACAGATCGTGCAGTTCAGGGTGCTGCCTCAGCAGCCGCTGGTCGGCACGGCGGGCATCGCCGATCACGCGCGCCGGTGCGCCTTCGAGGATCGAGAACTCGGTGAACTCGCCGCGCACCTGGCTGCCCGCGCAGACGATGCAGCCGCGGCCGAGCCGGCTGTTGGCCTCGATCAGGCTGTGCGGGCCGATGAAGCTGTAGGCGCCGATGTGCACCGGCCCGGCCACCCAGCCCGGAGGCTGCTTCGGCGCGGCGCGTTGGCGTTCGATCGGCTTGCCGGAGATCCAGTCGAGCTCGGGCGGCGCCTCGGGCGCCATCGGCGGTGGTACGCCCTTGGGCCAGGTGACGAACGCCTGGCCGAGCAGGCGCTGGCTGCGGTGCGAGCTGTGGGTGACGATGCTGACGTGGTTGGTGATCTGCACGCCCTCCTCGATCACCACCCCGCCGCTGGCCTCGATCAGGTTGAAGTGGCCGATGTAGACGTGGTCGCCCAGCGTCAGCCGATCCTCGAACTCGATGCAGGTCGACGGCGAGATGCGCGTGTTGGGCAGCCAGCGGCCCTGCGAGCGCTCGCCGAAGACGGTGCGGAACTGCAGCGCATGCAGCAGCCGGCGGCGCCAGCGATTCAGATGTGCCCGAATCATGACCATCCCCTGCCCGCTCGACCCTGTTCTTGTTGACCCGAATTCAAGACGTTCCTCCTTGTCCAGCCGCCGATGATGCCTGCCCGGCGGCCAGCGGCCAGTTGGCCAGGCGCCAGAAGTACCAGCCGAAATACCCCGCCATCACCAGCGACACCGCCCAGCCCGCGCCCGCCAGGCCACCGACCTGCAGTCCGCCGACCAGCGCCAGCACGAAGCCGAGCTGCCCCCAGATCGCCAGCCGCAAGGCCCAGGCCTGCGCGCCCCAGGCCATCGTGACGACCGCCAGCGGCGAGGCCACGAAGTGCGCGCCGATGTACAGCGCCAACGCCCGTGCCAGTTGGCCGGACTCGGCCCAGTCCGCGCCGAACAACCAGCCGAACAGCCACGGCCCGAGCGCCCACAGGCCCAGCACCAGCGGCGCGGCAGCCAGCATCAGCACCGCCATCACGCGCCGCACGGCGGCCCGGCCGGCCAGCGTCACGCCCGGGCCGGCTTCGGCCAGCTTGGGATACAGCGCCTGCGACACCGCGGCACCCACCAGCGTGGCCGGCGCCTTCAGGTAACGCAGCGCCAGGCCCCAGAAACCCGCGGCGGCCGGGCCCAGCGTGGCGGCGATCAGGCCGACCGCGAGCGTGTCCTGCAGCGCGCCAGCAAAGGCGTGCGGCGTATTGAGCAGCGGGAACTCGCGCCAGCGCCGGGCCACGTCGCGCAGGCGCAGAGCCGCCGCGTCATCAGCAGCCGGGGCCTTCACGGCACCGCGCCCCAGCAACCACGTCGTCGCCAACTGCGCCAGCACCGGTGCCATCACCAACCCGCTCACGCCCCACTGCATCAGGCCCGCGCCGACCTGGCCGATCGCCGCGCCGCCGTACTGCAGCACCCGCCCGAACGCCAGCACCTGAAACGCCTGCCGCCGCGCCGCCAGCATCGTCGCCAGCGACAGCGCCCCGCCCACCGCCACCGCCGGCCCGAGCCACAGCGGCCAGGCGGCGCCCTGCGTCCAGGCCCAGCCGACGCCACCCAGCAGCGCCAGCCCGCTGACGACCATCAGGATGCGCAAACACAGCCGGCGCAGAGCCTGCACCTCGGCATCGGCGCGCGCCAACGGCAACGCGAACTCGTACCGCGCACACGCCACCACCGACAGGTTGATCGCCACCGTCGCGAACAGCTGATAACGCCCGTAGGCCTCGGGCGTGTAGAGCCGCGTCAGCCACGGCCCGAGCAGCAGCGGCAGGGCCTGCGCAAACGCGCCGCCGGCCAGCAGCGTGAGCGTGGCGCGCAGCAGGCCGCGGGTGGGCGCGGGCGGGGCGGGGTCGCTCAAGGTGCGGCGGGCGCGGCGCCGTCACGCGCGAGGGCGTCGAGCGCAGCGGCCAGCGCGGCGACCACGGCGTCCTGGTCCTCCTCGCTCAGGTCGGCGCTCATCGGCAGGCTCATCACCCGCGCGGCGGCGGCGATGCTGTTGGGGCAGCAATCGGGGCAGCAGAACTCGGCGTAAGCGGCTTGATGGTGCAACGGCTTCGGGTAATGCACGGCGGTCGGCACGCCCGCGGCCTGCAGCGCGGCCTGCACCTTGTCGCGCTGCGGCACGAACACGGTGTACTGGCCCCAGACGCTGTCGCGATCCGGCCGCACCGTGATCAACCCCAATCCACGCTCATTTGGCAATGCCGTCAGCGGCGCCAGCAGCCGGTGATAACGCGCCCCGATCTCGCGCCGGCGCGCCAGCTCCCAGTCGAAACGTTCGAGCTTGGCCAGCACCACCGCGCACTGCAGCGTGTCCATGCGTCCGCCGACGCCGATGCGGGTGTGCGTGTAGCGCGCGCTCTGGCCATGCACGCGGATCTCGCGCGCGGCCTGCGCCAGCGCGTCGTCGTCGGTGAACAGCGCACCGCCGTCGCCGTAGCAGCCCAGCGGCTTGCTCGGGAAGAAGCTGGTGCAGCCGATCGTGCTGAGCCCGCCGCTGGCCTTGCCTTGATACGTGGCGCCGTAGCTCTGCGCCGCATCCTCGATCACCGGCAGGCCGTGGCGGGCGGCGACGGTGTTGATCGCATCCATGTCCGCCACCTGGCCGTACAGGCTGACCGGCATGATGGCCCGCGTACGCGGCGTGATCGCCGCTTCGATCAGCGTCGCGTCGAGGTTGCAGGTATCGGGCTCGATGTCGACGAACACCGGCCTGGCGCCCAGCAACGCGATCACCTCGCCGGTGGCGGCAAAGGTGAACGGGCTGGTGATCACCTCGTCGCCCGCCTTGATACCCAGCGCCATCAGCGCGATCAGCAAGGCTTCGGTGCCGCTGGCCACCGTCACGCAATGTTTGACCCCGGTGCGCGCGGCGAGACGGGTTTCGAGTGCCTTGACCTCGGGGCCCATGATGTATTGACCGTGGTCAAGCACCGCCTGGATGCCGGCATCGATCTGCGGCTTGAGGGCGGTGTATTGGGCTTTGAGGTCGGTGAATTGCATGGTGAATTCTGGGAGTCAAGGAAGCTGGACGTGTCGCTGCGGTTGCGACAGACCGGCCCGTGTAAGCCGGCGCGCCTCTTTGCTGTTCGGCAAGATACGTATGGACCCAGTGAGGGCCAACCAGCGGTAGAGGACGATCTGTCTGCGAAGGCTGGTCAGCTCCAAGACACGCAGACCGTCGAAGGTCGGCTGAGCGAGTTTGTTCTTGAGCCAGACCAGCTTATCGAGCATCTTCTGCACTTCGCCTGTGCTGGACGCCGGATGCGGCTCGAGCCAGACCATCAGTTCGTCACCGGATTCGGTGCGCAGGCCTAAGCCATAGTCCCAGCGGGACGCTGTCGGCTCAGTAGCGTGGAAATGGGAGTCAATGTCGATGCTCGCGGTGTGCCGGTGCTCCGGCTTCAGCGACACACCGGAACGGTATTCGGCCTTGACCGCGCCCAGGCCAGTGCATGGCGTTATTCCAGCCGCACGGGCCGCCGCATCAAAGGCTGAAGTCTGGGCCAACGTGCTTGTGCGCTTGCGGCTCGTTGCCATCAGTGTGGCAACCTTGTGCGAGCGTCGGCACGGTTCACCGCCGCTGCGATGACTTCGTTGACACGTGACGAGAAACCAGTGATGCCGCCCCACTCGGATTCTGCGATCGCCTCGGCGCCAGGGCTCAGGTTCGAGATGTCGCGGACTGCGTGCTGTCGGTCGAAGTGGTAGACCCGGTAGTCCTTGCCCAACGCGACCCTGCCCAAATCCTTGGCAGGGGCGGAGGCTTTCAGATCGAACAGTCTGCGGACATCGGATTCATCCGCGCCAAGTTTCTTGAACTCCTGCAGCGCCCAGACCAATTCCAGCACCACGGGCGAATGCGTCGAGATCACGACCCGGTAGCCTCTCCGCAGCAACTCCAGCACCATCAGCAACACGGCTGAGATGCCTTGCGGATGCAGGCCCATCTCGGGTTCCTCGATCACGACCCATTCGATGATTTCGGCCTGGGTCCTCCCGGACATGCGCTGTGGGTGCCTTACCGCACACAGCCAGTACAGCCCCATCAGCATCGGTGCGAATTCTCGTTGTCCCGCGGACCACGACAAGAATCCCAGCGGCTTCGACTGTCCGGGAACCGCCAGCGCCAAACGCTTGGTGAAATCCGAATCGTCGATAACCAGCTTGTTGCCGCCGAACAGATGTGCATTGATCGGCTCACGCAAGGTGGCATTAAGACGATTGGCGGCGGGGAACAACTCGCCTTTCGCGCCAAACTCGTTCTGAATCAGATCATGGACGGCATCGCTGAAAACCCGCAGCGCGTACGGATCGCCATAGTTGAACTGGCCGAAGTTCTGAGAGACCCCTCCTGGGAGGCTCATGACACGTTGAGCCGGGATGTAGAACAAACGTTCATGCATCACCTTGCTCTTAGGTGATTTGGTCGGCGATGCGTACTCGGGAAGTTGGACGCGTTTGCCGTTCCAGACCAAACGCGACTGTTCGACATTCCACGCACCCGCCATGCCACGGCCGTAATAGCCATCCAAAAAGGCATCGGCACGCCCACTGAAATTCATGCTGTGGTGGCGAAAGGTCTCATGAATCTGGTCCCGGTCGATCAGCAGCTTGAGCGTCTGCAAAAATAGGCTTTTCCCGGTGGCCTGCGGACCGACGATGACGGTCAGATCACCGAAAGTCACGTCCGCATGCTGGATCGGTCCCATCTGCTCGACCTGAAGCCGCGGCAATCCGTCGACGCGGCGTGGCTCGGCTTTGGCAATCGTAGGCACGGGTTCTGCCTCAGTCATGATGTGGAGACCCGCGTCACCACATCCCCCCGCAACCGATACCGCTCCCCCGTCACCGGGCACACCGCCTCGTCCTCGCCATGCACCGGCAACCCGAGCCGCTCGCCGTTGCGGCTCATCCAGCCGATGCGCCGCGCGGGCACGCCGGCCATCAGGGCGTAGGCGGGCACGTCGCGCGTGATCACTGCGCCGGCGCCGACGAAGGCGTATTCGCCGATCGTGGTGCCGCAGACGATGGTGCAGTTGGCGCCCAGCGTGGCGCCGCGCTTGACCCGCGTTTGCAGGTACTCGCTCTTGCGCGACACCGCCGCACGCGGGTTGTAGACGTTGGTGAAGACCACGCTCGGGCCGACGAACACGTCGTCTTCGAGCGTCACCGCGTCGTAGACCGAGACGTTGTTCTGGATCTTCACGCCGTGGCCGATCGACACGTCGTTGGCGATGAAGACGTTCTGGCCCAGCGAGCAGTTGTCGCCGATGCGCGCGCCCGGGCAGACGTGGCTGAAGTGCCAGACCTTGGTGCCCTCGCCCAGCTGTGCGCCGGGGTCGACGATGGCTGATTCGTGTTGCCAGTGGTTCATTGCAGGATCCTCGGGAGTTTCAGAACACCAGCGGCAGGCCGACCCGCACGCCGTCACGCGCGCTGCGGTAGCCGGCGATCAGCACCTCCAGCGAGCGCAGGCCGGAGTAGCCGTCGACCTCGGCATGCGCCTCGCCGCGCAGGGTGTTGATGACATTGTCGTAATAGAGCGGGTGGCCGAAGCCGTAGACCGAGGTGGTGGCGTAGCTCGCCGCCTTGACCTCGGCGTCTTCGGGGCGCGGCTCGTCGAATTCCCAGTGCTGGATGTCGTTGATCGCCACGCCGCCGATGCGCACGGTGCCGCGTTCGCCCAGCACGGTGATCGAACCTTCGAGGTTCTTCGGGTAGGTCAGCATCGTCACCGCGATGCTCGCCAGGCCGCCGGCACGCAGGCGCAGGCTCATGATGCCGCTGTCTTCGGCCTCGATGTCGCGCGCCTGGGTGGCGGTGTAGGCGTGCACGTTGTCGACCGGGCCGACCAGCCAGTCGACCATGTCGACGTAGTGGCTGGCCTGGTTCATGAAGGCACCACCGTCCATGTCCCAGCGGCCGCGCCACGGCGCCTCGTCGTAATAGCTTTGCGGGCGGGTCCAGAAGACGTTGACCGTGACCATGTGGATGCGGCCGAAGCGCTTGGCGTCGATCGCCTTCTTCAGCAGCTGCATGGTCGCGTTCAGGCGGTTCTGCTTGACGACGAACAGCTTGACGCCCGCGTCGCGGCAGGCCTGCACCATCGCCATGCCCTCGTCCCACTTGGTCGCCATCGGCTTCTCGCTCAGCACGTGACGGCCGGCGGCGGCGACGCGGATGGCCTGGCGCGAGTGCAGGCCGCTGGGCGTGGTCAGCACGACGATGTCGGCGTCCGATCCGGCGAGCAGCGCATCGAGCGACGCGAACCCTTGCGCGCCGGTGGCGGCGACGGCGGCAGCGAGTGCGGCGGGCTGGTTGTCGCACACCGCGACCAGTTCGGCGCGCTCGCCGTGCTGGGCCAGCGAGGCGAAGTGATTCTTGGCGATGCGACCGCAGCCCACCAGCGCGAACTTGATTTTTCGGTCGGTGATGGGCAGATCGGCTGGCATGGACGCAGGCGCTGGGCGCTCGATGGGCGAAGCCACGAATTTTAGGCGCCGCCCCGCCGCCTAAAATCGCAGCAGATTCAACCGCTTCGTTCCCGCCATTCCACCGAGCCCACCGCCCATGAGCCACCCGACTCCCCATCACGCCGCAGCCCCCGTCGCGGCCGACGAAAACCAGCTCATGGCCGAACGCCGCGAAAAACTCGCCGTGATGCGCCAGCAGCACCGCGAGGCCGGCACCGCGGTCTTCCCGAACGACTTCAAGCCCACCGACCACGCCACCGACCTGCACCGCCTGCATGAAGGCAAGGACAACGAGGCGCTCGAAGCCGCGCCGATCACCGCCTGCGTGGCCGGCCGCATGATGCTCAAGCGCGTGATGGGCAAGGCCTGTTTCGCCACGCTGCAGGACGGCTCGGCCGACGGCAACCCGCGCATCCAGCTCTACATCACGCAGGACAACGTCGGTGCCGAACTGCTGGCCGCCTTCAAGCACTGGGACCTGGGCGACATCCTGGGTGCCACCGGCACGCTGTTTCGCACCAAGAGCGGCGAGCTGTCGATCAAGGTGACCGGCCTGCGCCTGCTCACCAAGAGCCTGCGGCCGATGCCCGACAAGCACCACGGCATGACCGACCAGGAGCAGAAGTACCGCCAGCGCTACGTCGACCTGATGACCGACGACAGCGCGCGCGAGCGTTTCCGCGCCCGCAGCAAGGCGGTGGCGAGCATCCGCGGCTTCATGCTGGAGCACCAGTTCCTGGAGGTCGAGACGCCGATGCTGCACCCGATCCCGGGTGGCGCGAACGCAAAGCCGTTTGTCACGCACCACAACGCGCTCGACCAGGAGATGTTCCTGCGCATCGCGCCCGAGCTGTACCTCAAGCGCTTGGTGGTGGGCGGTTTCGAGCGCGTGTTCGAGATCAACCGCAACTTCCGCAACGAAGGCATCTCGGTTCGGCACAACCCCGAATTCACGATGATGGAGTTCTACGCGGCGTACTGGAATCACCACGACCTGATGGACTTCACCGAGCAGCTGCTGCGCCACGCCGCCACGCAGGCCACCGGCTCGGCGCGGGTCAGCTACGCCGGCAAGCCGGTGCATCTGGACGAGCCGTTCGCGCGGCTGTCGGTGCGTGATTCGCTGGTGGTGCATGCCGGTCTCACCGAAGCCGAAGCCGACGATGCCGCGGTGATCCACGCCAAGCTGACCTCGCTCGGTGAAGAGCCGCCCAAGCACTGGAAGCTGGCGGCGCTGCAGTTCGGCCTGTTCGAGGCGGTGGTCGAAGAGAAGCTCTGGCAGCCGACATTCATCATCGACTACCCGGTCGAGGTGTCGCCGCTGGCGCGCGCATCCGACGCCAACCCGTCGATCACCGAGCGCTTCGAGCTGTTCATCACCGGCCGCGAATTCGGCAACGGCTTCAGCGAGCTGAACGACGCCGAGGACCAGGCCGCGCGCTTCCAGAGCCAGGTCGCCAACAAGGACGCCGGCGATGAAGAGGCGATGTTCTACGACGCCGACTTCATCCGCGCGCTCGAATACGGCATGCCCCCGACGGGCGGCTGCGGCATCGGCATCGACCGGCTGATGATGCTGCTGACCGACAGCGTGAGCATCCGCGACGTGGTGCTGTTCCCGGCGCTGCGGCGCGAGGGCTGATCGCATGAAACACGATCCGGACACCCTCTTCGCCCAATTCGCCGAACGCATCGGCTACCTGATCGACCCCGGGATCAAGGTCGGCGGCAACTACACCGCGGTCGTCGCCGATGGCGATCAGGTGTTCGTCAGCGGCCAGACGCCGCGGGTGGGCGATCGCATGGCCTATACCGGCCGGGTAGGCGCCGAGGTGGCGCTGGCCGATGCGCAGCGCGCGGCGCAGATCTGCGCCCTGCGCGCGCTGACCCTGCTGCAGCGCGAGCTGGGCACGCTGTCGCGGGTGCGCAAGATCCTGCGCGTCAACGTGTTCGTGCAGTGCAGCGCCGAGTTCACCCAGATCAGCGAAGTAGGCGACGGCGCCTCGGAGGTGTTCGCCACCGTGCTGGGCCCGGCCGGCCTGCACACGCGCACCTCGGTGGGCGTGTTCGCGCTGCCCAAGAACGCCGCGGTCGAGATCGACCTGATCGCCGCCGCGCAGCCGTTCAACGCCTGAGCCTGACCTGACCGCCCCGGAGATCTGCACCATGACCCAGCCCGCCTCGCCACGCACCCCGCGCAACCCCACCCGCCGGCAGGCGCTCGCCCTCGGCCTGGCCGCTGCGGCAGCGCCGTTCACGCCGGCCCGGGCCGATACGGCCAAACCGATCCGGCTGCTGGTGGGTTTCCCGCCCGGCGGCGGCACCGACGCGATCGCGCGGCTGCTGGCCGAGCGGCTGAAGGACGAGCTCGGCACGCAGGTGCTGGTCGAGAACAAGCCCGGTGCCGGTGGACAGCTGGCCGCGCAGACCTTGAAGGCGTCGCCGGCCGACGGCAGCACGTTCTTCCTGTCGCACGACCACACCATCACGATCCTGCCGCTGGTGGTGAAGACGCCGGGCTTCGAGCCGGCGCGCGATTTCGTGCCGGTGGCGGGTTTTGCCACCTTCGTCAATGCGCTGGCGGTCTCGGGCGGCACGCCTGCGCGCAGCCTGGCCGAGTACGTGGCGTGGGTGAAGACCCAGGGCGGCGGCAAGGGCGCGGTGGGCGTGCCGGCGCCGGCGTCGGTGCCGGAGTTCCTCGTCAAGGTGATCGGCGAGAAGTACCAGCTCGACCTGATCTCGGCGCCCTACCGCGGCAGCGCGCCGATGATCACCGACATGCTCGGAAACCAGATCGCCGCCGGCGTCGGCTCGATCCCCGATTTCATCGAGAACCACAAGGCCGGCAAGATCCGCGTGGTGGCGGTGCTGGGCGGCGCACGCCAGCCGGCGCTGCCGGACGTGCCGACCTTTGCCGAGCTCGGCCTGGCGGGCTTCGAGGACGTGCCGTATTACGGCGTGTTCGCGCCCGCCGGCACGCCCAAGGCGAACCTCGACGCCTTCTCGGCCGCGCTCGGCCGCGTCATCGCCCAGCGCGAGGTGCACGACCGCCTGACCGCGATGGGCCTGAGCGTCGGACTGACGAGCGGCACCCAGCTCGGCGCGCGTGAGCAGGCGTATGCGAAGGTATGGCAGCGCATCATCGCGGCCAGCGGTTTCAAGCCGCAGTGACCGCGACAGACGACAGGGGATAGCCGCGCAGGTGTAGGATTTTTGGGCATCCAGGAGAGCTGCCCATGTCACACACACCGGCCGATCTGCCGCGCCGTCTCTGGCTTCGATCCCTGAGCGGCGCCGCGCTCGCCGCCGCGCTGGCGCTGCCGGCTGTGGCGCATCACGGCTGGTCGTGGGCCGAAGACGGCAACTCCGAACTGCGCGGCGAGATCGTCGCCGCCAAGCTGGGCAACCCGCATGGCGAGCTGACGCTGAACGTCGACGGCGTGCGGTGGATCGTCGAGGTCGGCCAGCCCTGGCGCCACGAGCGCATCGGGCTCAAGGACGAGATGCTCGTCAAGGGCGTGACGCTCAGCGTCGCCGGCCACCGCCACGCCGACCCGAAGAAGAAGGTGTTCAAGGCCGAACGCGTGTTCATCGACGGCCAGAAGTTCGACCTCTACCCCGATCGCGACTGAATGGCCGCCCTGACGCACCGCGCGGCCGGCGCCGGCTGATGCCGCTCGAGGCCCTGGCGGCCGCGCTCGAAGCCAGCACGCTGTCGCAGGCGCTGCGCGCGTCGCTGTGGCTCTACCCGCTGGTCAACACCGGGCATGTCGTCGGCATCGCCCTGCTGTTCGGCGCCATCGTGCCGCTCGACCTGCGGCTGATCGGCTGCTGGAAGCCGGTGCCGCTCGAACCCCTCGCCCGCGTCCTGATCCCGGTGGCCGTGTGCGGGCTGGTGCTGGCCCTGTCGACCGGCGCGCTGATGTTCGCGACACGCCCGCCCGACTACCTCGACGAGCCGCTGTTCGGCATCAAGCTGGCGCTGCTCGGCGCGGCGCTGTGCAACGCGCTGCTGCTGCGCCGCTCGCCGCACTGGGCGCTGCTGGGCGTGACGCCGGGCGCCGCGCCCCGGCCCGCCTGGCGCTGGGCCGGCGCGCTCTCGATCGGGCTGTGGCTGGGCGTCATCACCCTCGGGCGGCTGATCGGCTACCGCTGAGCCCGCTCAGCGCAATTCGAACTGCACCCGGCTGGTCGGGCCCTGATCGCCTTCGGGGCGTTCGGAGGTGAGCTGCGAGCGCGTCAGCAACACCCGCTCGGCCGGCAGCTGGGTGGCCAGATAGGCCATCACGCGGTCGGCGCGCTGGTCGGCCAGCTGGCGCAAGGCGCGGTCCAGCGCAGCGGCGTCGAGCGCCGGAACGGGCGCCGAAGCGGCGGCCGCCGGCGCCGAGGCAGCCGCCGGCACCTGGAAGGTGCGCATGTCGGGACGGGCCGTGCCCTTGGCCGCTGCGCTGGCGGCACTGGCCGCGGCCTGGGCCCGGGCCTTCTCGGCAAACGCCGACTGCAGCGCGGCGCCGTCGGTCAGCGGGTCGGCGCGACCGGTGGCTTCGAGCTTGAGCGTCGGTTTGTCGATCAGGCGCCGGGCCATCGCGTCGAGCCGCTCGCGTGCCGCGGCATCGAGTTCGGCCGAGCCTGGCTCGAACGGCAGGTGGCTGGCCTCGTTGCTGTCGCTGCCGAACAGCATCGCGAACGGCGCCGTCACCGCGCGCTCCAGCAGGTTGAGCACCACCTGCCAGACCACGCCGCCGATCGAGAACTGCGGGTCGTCGAGCGTGCCGGCCACCGGCATGCGCAGGTCGATCTCGCCGCGGCTGTTCTTGAGCAGCGCCACCGCCAGGCGCACCGGCAGCTTGAGCGCGTCGGGGCTGTCGACCGCGTCGCCGAAGGTGAGCTGGTCGAGGAAGAGCTGGTTCTCGGCTTCGAGCTTGCCCTGCTCGATCTTGTAGCGCACGTTGACCGACATCGAGCCCTTCTCGATCGCGTAGCCGGCGTAGCGCTCGGCGTAGGTGCTCATGCGCGTCAGCGCGATGCCACGTGCCGAGGCCTCGATGTCGGTGTAGAGCCGCGCGCCCAGCGGGTGCAGGCGCCCGGCGATGCGCAGCGGCGCGCCGTCGTCGAGCGCGCCCGCGATCGACACCCGGGCCGGCTCGGGCGCCGCCGAGCTGAGCGCCGAGACCTCGCCCTTGAGCTGCGTCAGGCGCGCCGTGTAGTTGGGCTTGACGAAGTTGTCGGTGAACTGCACCGCGCCGTCGCGCAGCGTGATCGCCTGCCAGCGCAGCTTGAGCGGCGCGGCCGCGCCGCCCGCCGCAGGCACCGGCGCGCTGGCCGGGGCGGCGCTGGCGCGCGCGGTCGTCTGCGGCGTGGTCTGCGGCGTGGTGATCGACTGCGGCGCCGCGCCCTGCTCGCGCTTGACGATGTCGGCCAGGTTCAGGTGCGCGTCGGGGTGCAGGATCACGCGCGCCTGCAGGCCGTCGAGGCTGATGCGGCCGAGGTCGGCGTTGGTCGCGCCGCCACCCGGCCCGCCCTGCCAGTCGACCGCCAGACCGTCGAGGGCCAGCCGGCGCCAGCCGACGAAGTCGGCGCCGTTGACGCTGTCCTGCGTCTGCAGGCCGGCCAGGCTGGCGGCGCCGCGGTAGTCGACCCGCAGCGTCTCGGGCGCGAAGCCGGCGCCGGCCGGCGCATTCACTTTCAGCTGCCCGGCGGTGCCGACCTTGGCGCCCACCAGCGTGAGGTTCAGGTGCGGCGCCAGATACGGCTGCAGGGCGCGCAGGTCGATGGCGTCGAGGCCGACGTCGGCGCTCAGCGCCAGCGGCAACGCGGCACCGGCCGGGCCGGGCAGCAGACCGCTGACCTCGCCCGCCAGCTTCAGCGTGCCGGGCGACGGCTTGGCGCTGCCGGTCACCGCGCTCAGCTGCGTGGCCAGGTCGAAGCCGATCGGCGCCGTGGCCGGGCCGGCAAGGTTCTTGAGCCCGAGCTGGAGGTCGGCCAGGTCGAGCTGCACCGGCGGCGTCATGCCGGTGTCGCGCAGCGTCACCGCGCAGCCGTTGCAGCGCAGTTCGCCGAGCTGCCATTGCAGCGGCGCGGGCGCAGCGGCGGCCGCGGTCGAGGCCGATGCCGCCGATGCCGATGCCACGGGCTTCGCAGCGCCGGGTTTCTGGCGCACGAGCTGCAGCTTCAGCCCGTCGATCACGACCCGGGCCAGCGCGTGCTGGCGCTCCAGCGGCGCGAGGTCGATCTGTTCGAGCCTGAACGACTGCCAGGCCGCCGTCACGCCCTGCGTCGGCACGGCCAGGTCGAAGCCGCTGATCGCCAGCTCGCCGCGCACGCGCAGGCTCGGCGGCGCCGGTTCGGGTCGGGCCTCGAAGCTGATCGCCAGCTTCGTGTCGAGCTGGCCTTGCAGCACCTGCGGCGCGAACTCGGCCGGCAGCACTGCGCGCAGCAGGCTGGCCCAGTCGGCCAGCTTGACGCCTTGCAGGTCGAGCGCCAGTTCGGCCGGCTTGGCGGCCGCGAACGGCCGGGCGTGGCCGTCGAGCCGCAAGGCGCTGCCGTCGATGCGGGCTTCGAGCAGCGGCTGCACCTCGGTCTCGACATCGCTGGGCAGCGACGAGATGAACGGCAGGCCGATGCGCAGCGCCTCGACGTGGTGCTCGGTCTGCAGCACCGCGTCGCGGTAGTGCAGCGCGCCGCCTTCGAGCCGGATGTTGTGCAGCGCGAAGCGGGCCGGCTCGGGGCTCGGCGGCGCGGGCGGCTGGGCGGCCTGGCGGGCCTTGACGTGGTCGAGCACGGCGCTGAAGTTGAAGCGCTCGGCGCTCAGGCGCTCGACGTTCACGCGCGGCTGCTGCAGCGTCAGGCTGGCCAGCACCGGGGCGCGCTGGCGGATGCTCTGCAACGAGAGCTGCGTCTGCGCGCTGCCCAGCGTGAACAGCGGCGCGGCGGCCTCGCCCACCCGCAGGCCGTCGAGCTGCACCACCAGCTTCCAGGGCGCGATGGTGATGCGGTCGAGCACCATCGGCGTGCCCAGCGCGTCGCTGCCGGCGGCCTCGATGCGCGGCTTGATGAAACCGGGCAGCCAGCTGCCGATCAGCAGCGTCCAGGCCAGCGCCAGCACGGCGAGCGTGCCGGCGGTCCACAACGAGACGCGGGCCCAGCGCGGCAGGCGGCGCGGCGGGGTGGGGGACGGCGAGGCCGGCAGGTCAGGCGCAGCGACTGGGCTCATGGCAACGGGGGCGATCGAACGGATGTGCAGATGGGCCGTGAGCGTAGCCGCAAGACGGCCTGCTCGCCGCCATGAAAGCGCAACAAGCCGTGGTGCGGCCTCGCGCAGGGTCGTCGGGGGCGAGGGCACAATTCCGACCATGACGACACCGGACAGCGCGGACAGCGGATCTGCCCCCGAACACGACAAGTCCATCGCCCAGCAGCGCGAGGGCGAGGTCGCCATCGACGCCTCGCAGCTGCAGCCGGGCGTGCACGTGCGGCTGCCGGTGAACTGGATGGATCACCCGTTCATCCGCAGCTCGTTCGTCGTCTCCGACCAGAACCAGGTCGAGAAGATCGCCGCGCTGAACCTGCCGCAGCTGTTTTCGGATCCGCGCCGCTGCACCGCGGCGCCGCTGCCGCGGCCGAAGGTGGTGGTGCCACCCTCGCCTGAGGAAGAACGCCAGCGCGCCGAGCTGGCCGCCCAGATGGCGCGCGAGATGGCCGACAAGCAGGCCCGCGCCGAGAAGGTCGACGCGCTGCGCACGCGGCTCGATGCAGCGCAGACGCACTACCTGAACGCGGCCAAGGAGGTCGGCGCGGCGATCAAGGGCTTCGAGTCGGATCCGCGCAAGAGCGTGCGCCAGATGATGGAGGTGAGTGCGCAATCGGCCGCCGTGCTGATCCGCGACGCCGACAGCGCGCTGGCGCTGATCGCCGAAAAAGGCCACACCGACGCCCACAACGCGCACGCCCTGTCGGTCATGACGCTGGCGCTGCTGCTGGGCAAGCAGGCGCGGCTGCCCGAGAAGGTGCTCACGGACCTCGGCGTTGCCGCGCTGCTGCACGACATCGGCAAGGTGTCGCTCGACCTCTCGCTGCTGCGCAAGCCCGAGCACGAGCGCAGCCATTTCGAGGAGACGATCTACCAGGGCCACTGCCGCAAAGGGCACGAACTCGCCGAGCGGGCCGGCTGCCTGTCGGCGCAGGCGCTGGGGGCGGTCCTGCACCACCACGAGCGCGCCGACGGCAACGGCTATCCGTCCGGGCTGACGGGCGCCCACATCCCGATGGCCGCACGCATCATCGGCATCGCCAACCGCTTCGACAACCTGACCAATCCGGCCGACCCGCGCCGTGCGCTGTCGCCGTCGGAGTCGCTGGCGACGATGTGGTCGAAGGAAAAGGCCGCCTTCGACGTCACGCTGCTGCAGCTGTTCGTGCGCGCCATGGGCATCTATCCGCCGGGCTCGCTGGTGCAGCTGAGCGACGGCCACAGCGGCGTGGTGGTGGCATCGGCCGCCACCGAGAGCCCGCTGCGCCCGCAGGTGCTGATCTACGAACCGAGCGTGCCGCGCCGCCACGCCGAGATCATCGACCTGAGCCGCGACGACTCGCTCAAGATCGAACGCTCGCTGCACGTGCAGGAGCGCAGCGAGGCCGAGATCGACTACCTGCTGCCGCGGCGCAAGCTGAGCTGGCTGCACATCGGCAGCCAGCCCTGAACCGCCGCGGTTCAGCCCTGCAGCTCGTAGCGGTCGGCGTTCATCACCTTGACCCAGGCGGCGACGAAGTCGCGCACGAACTTCTCGCGGCTGTCGTCCTGGGCGTAGACCTCGGCGTAGGCGCGCAGCACCGAGTTGGAGCCGAACACCAGGTCGGCGCGGGTGGCGGTGTACTTCACCACACCGCTGGCGCGCTCGCGGATCTCGTAGCTGTTGCGGCCGGTGGGCACCCAGGCATGAGCCATGTCGGTGAGGGTGACGAAGAAGTCGTTCGTAAGCGCGCCGACGCGATCGGTGAAGACGCCGTGCTTCGATCCGCCGTGGTTGGCGCCCAGCACGCGCAGGCCGCCGACCAGCACCGTCATCTCGGGTGCAGACAGGCCCATCAGCTGGGCCCGGTCGAGCAGCATCTCCTCGGGCTGGACGGCAAAGGACCTCTGCTGCCAGTTGCGGAAACCGTCGGCCACCGGCTCCAGGACCTCGAAGGACTCGACATCGGTCTGCGCCTGGGTCGCATCACCACGGCCCGGGGCGAAAGGCACGGTGACGTCGAACCCGGCCGCCTTGGCGGCAAGTTCGACGCCCACGTTGCCGGCCAGCACGATGACGTCGGCCACGCTGGCGCCGGCGGCGGCAGCGATGGGCTCGAGCACCGCCAGCACGCGGGCCAGCCGCTCGGGCTCGTTGCCGGCCCAATCCTTCTGCGGCGCCAGGCGGATGCGCGCGCCGTTGGCGCCGCCGCGGTAATCGGAGCCGCGCCAGGTGCGGGCGCTGTCCCAGGCGGTGGCGACCAGTTCACCGACGGACAGGCCGCTGGTGGCGATGCGCGACTTGACGGCGCCGACGTCGTAGGCGGTCGGGCCCACCGGCACCGGGTCCTGCCAGAGCAGGTCTTCGGCCGGGATCTCCGGGCCGATGTAGCGGCTCTTGGGGCCGAGGTCGCGGTGGGTCAGCTTGAACCAGGCGCGCGCGAAGACCTCGCTGAAATACGCCTGGTCGGCGGCGAAGCGCTCGCTGATCCGGCGGTACGCCGGGTCCATCTTCATCGCCATGTCGGCGTCGGTCATGATGGGGTTCAGGCGGATCGAGGGGTCTTCCACATCGACGGGCTTGTCGTCTTCCTTGATGCCCACGGGCTCCCACTGCCAGGCGCCGGCCGGGCTCTTCTTGAGCTCCCAGTCGTAGCCGAGCAGCAGCTTGAAGTAGCCGTTGTCCCACTGCGTGGGGTGCGTGGTCCAGGCGCCTTCGATGCCGCTGGTGACGGTGTCGCGACCGATGCCGCGCGAGCTGTGGTTGTTCCAGCCCAGGCCCTGCTCGTGCACGTCGGCGCCTTCGGGAGCCGGACCCAGGTTGGCGGCACTGCCGTTGCCATGGGACTTGCCCACGGTGTGGCCGCCGGCGGTCAGCGCCACGGTTTCCTCGTCGTCCATCGCCATGCGGGCGAAGGTGACGCGCACGTCCTGCGCGGTCTTGAGCGGGTCGGGCTGGCCGTCCACGCCCTCGGGGTTGACGTAGATCAGGCCCATCATCACCGCCGCCAGCGGGTTCTCGAGGTCGCGCTGGCCGGAGTAGCGGCTGCCTTCGCCGCCGGTGGGCGCCAGCCAGGCCTTCTCGGAGCCCCAGTAGATGTCCTTCTCGGGGTGCCAGATGTCCTCGCGGCCGAAGGCGAAACCGTAGGTCTTCAGGCCCATCGACTCGTAGGCCACGTTGCCGGCCAGGACGATCAGGTCGGCCCAGCTGATCTTCGCGCCGTACTTCTTCTTGATCGGCCACAGCAGGCGGCGCGCCTTGTCGAGGTTGGCGTTGTCGGGCCACGAGTTCAGCGGCGCAAAGCGCTGGTTGCCGGTGCCGGCGCCGCCGCGGCCGTCGGCGACGCGGTAGGAGCCGGCGGCGTGCCAGGCCATGCGGATCATCAGGCCGCCGTAATGGCCCCAGTCGGCCGGCCACCAGGGCTGGCTGCGGGTCATCAGCGCGGTGAGGTCGGCCTTCAGCGCGGCGACGTCGAGCTGCTTGACGGCCTCGCGGTAGCGGTAGCCCTCACCGAGCGGATTGGTCTTGGTGTCGTGCTGGTGCAGGATGTCCAGGTTCAGCGCGTTCGGCCACCAGGCGGTGTTGGACTGGGCCGCCGTGGTGTTGGCGCCGTGCATGACCGGGCATTGTCCGGCAGAGGTCTTGGGGTCCATCGGGGTCTCCTTCAAGGTGGGTTCGCAGGGATCGCAGCGCCTTGCCGCGTCAGGATGGTCAGTCTATGAAGAGCGGGCCTGCCCGGGGTTCGTTTGTCGCTAAGCCAACGATAGCTATTGAAAAACTATTGAAGATAGTATTTACCCGCAGGCATCGGGAGACAAGTTCGTCGCCCGCTTCTGCGCCAGCGCAAGGTCGGTGGCCGGTCCTCACAAGATAATGCGATTCATTCGCATTTACAAACCTGTGAGACGTCCATGCATCGTCGCTTCTTCCTGCAATCGAGTTCTCTGGCGCTGCTGGCTTCGTGGCGGCCGGCGTTGCAGGCCGGGCCGCCGGCCGAGCCGATGCCGCGTCAGCGGCTGGCGGCGGCCTGGCGCGGTCGCGGCGCCGACGGCATCGAGCGCGACCAGGTCGGCGTGCTCGATTGCGACTGGGCCGCCGGCACGGTGCGGGTGGTCGGCGCGATCGACAACCCCGGCCGCGCCCACGGCCTGCTGGCCGGCGCCGACGGCGGTTTCATCGCGGTGGCCAACCGGCCCGGACGCTGGCTGCTGGCGGCCGATCGCGACGGTCGGCTGCGCCAGCGCCTGGACCTGTCTCAGGAGCCGTCGGCGCGCACGCTCAACGGCCATGTCGAGGCCGACACCTCGACCGGCTGGCTCTACACCCCCGAAACCGATCCGGCCAGGGGCGAGGGCTGGATCTCGGTACGCGACCCGCGCAGCCTGCGGCGCGTGGCGCAATGGCCCAGCCACGGCGTCGATCCGCACCAGTGCCTGCTCGATGGCGACGGTGGCCTGATCGTCGCCAACGGCGGCATCTGGCGCACGCCGCAAGGCCACAAGGTGGCGCTCGAGCGGATGGCGCCGTCGCTGGTGCGGCTCGATGCACGCAGCGGCGCGCTGCTGGGCCAGTGGCGGCTGGCCGATGCGCGCCTGAGCATCCGCCATCTGGCCTGGACCGACGACGACTCCCGCCGGCTCGGCGTGGCGCTGCAGGCCGAACACGACACGCCGCAGCAGCGCGCAGAGGCGCCGCTGCTGGCGCTGTGGGACGGCCGGTCGCTGCAGACACCCGGCGCCCGCGCGCCGGCCACGGCCGGGGGTTACGCCGGCGACATCGCCGCCGGCCCCGGTGGCGGCCTGATCCTCAGCGGCCAGAAGGCCGGCCTCGGGCTGTGGTGGCATCCGGGCGCGCCGCAGCGCCTGCAGACGGTGGCCGAACTCGGCGATGCCTGTGCGCTCGCCTCTTTTGCCGACGCCGCCGAGCGCGGCGTGCTGATCGCCGCGGCGCGCGGCCTGGCGCGCTGGCATCCGCGCCAGGCCGCCCAGGCCCTGCCCTGGCCGATGCCGATGGCGCCCGACAACCACTGGGTACTGCTGGCCGACGCCTGAACGATCCGGCCAGGCCGGCCGCCGTGCGTCAGGCCGCGCGCACGGGCCGGTGCTGCGCCGGCGGCAGCCGCAGCTCGCCGAACAGGTCCTTCGGATCGGCCATCTGCGGGATCAGGTCGATGGTTTCGCCCAGGCCCAGCTCGCGGGCGCTGTCGCGCAGCCAGCGCAGGGCGGCAAAGTCTTCGAGCGCGAAGCCGACCGAGTCGAACACCGTCACTTCGTCGTCACGCCGGCGGCCCGGCGCCACACGCAGCAGCACGCGCCAGAACTCGGTGACGGCAAAGTCGGCCGGCAGGTGCTGGATCTCGCCCTCGATGCGGCTCTGCGGCTCGTATTCGACGAACACGCTGGCGCCGAGCAGGATATCGGCGTGCAGCTCGGTCTTGCCCGGGCAGTCGCCGCCGACCGCGTTGAGGTGCATGCCGGGCTCGATCATCTCGGGCGTCAGGATGGTGGCGCAGGTCTTGTCGGCCGTCACGGTGGTGACGATGTGCGCGCCGCGCACCGCCTGCGCGGTGCTGTCGCAGGCGATCAGCGCCAGGCCCGGCACGCCGCCGAGGTGGCGCATCAGCTTGGCGGTGGCGGCGCGGTCGATATCGAACAGGCGGATCTCGTCGATGCCCAGCAGGTGGTGGAAAGCCAGCGCCTGGAACTCGCTCTGCGCGCCGTTGCCGATCAGCGCCATCGTACGGCTGCCCGGCCGCGCCAGCACACGCGCGGCCAGCGCCGACATCGCCGCGGTGCGCAGCGCGGTGGTCAGCGTGAGTTCGCTCAGCAGCTGCGGCGTGCCGGTGGCGACGTCGGCCAGCACGCCGAAAGCCATCACCGTCGACAGGCCGAGCCGGGTGTTGCCGGGGTGGCCGTTGACGTACTTGAAGCTGTAGAGCTGGCCGTCGGCGGCGGGCATCAGCTCGATCACGCCGGATTCGGAGTGGCTGGCGACACGCGCGGTCTTGTCGAACTGTGCCCAGCGGCGGTAGTCGGCCTCGATGTAGCCGGCCAGGCGCTGCAAGGCCCCGGCGATGCCCTGGGCGGCAACGATGCGGGCGATGTCGTGGGGGGTGAGGAGCGTGGTCATGGCGGTGTCTCTTGATATGCGGCAATGCTTGAGATCGATTGTTCGGCCCGGCCGTGTCAGCCGCCAGCCCCCAAACCGCTGCGCATCTGTCAGGCATCTGCCGTTCTGACAGCGATCGTTCGCATAATGCGCAATGGACAGCGTCGATCTCCAACTGCTCGCCCTGCTGCGCGCCGATGCCCGCACCAGCGTCGCCACGCTGGCGCACAAGCTCGGCGTGTCGCGCGGCACGGTCAGCAACCGCATCACCAAGCTCGAAGACGCCGGCGTGATCGTCGGCTACACGGTGCGCCTCAAACCCGACAGCCAGCCGCAGCACATCAGCGCCTGGATGAGCATCGCGATCGAGGGCAACCAGACCCGCCAGGTGATCGCCACCCTGCTCGGCGAACCCGGCATCGCCGCGCTGCACGATACCAACGGCCGCTGGGATCTGCTGGCCGAACTGCGCTCCGCCGACCTGGCCGAACTGGCCGCGGTGCTGGAGCGGGTGCGGCTGATCAAGGGCATCGGCGCCACCGAAACCAGCATCCACCTTCAAACCTACCGGATGGGCTGATGCGCCTCCTGCTCGTCGAAGACGATCCGATGATCGGCAGCAGCCTGCGCGCCGCGCTGCGCCTCGAAGGCATGGCGGTCGACTGGGTGCGCGACGTCGCCGCCGCGCAGGCCACGCTGGCGAGTGAACGTTTCGACCTGGTGCTGCTCGATCTCGGCCTGCCACCCGGTCGCGCCGCCTCCAACCTGACCGAACCGGGAACCGACGGCCTCAGCCTGCTGCGCAGCCTGCGTTCGCGCGAAGACAGCACGCCGGTGATCGTGCTGACCGCGCGCGACGGCCCGGGCGACCGCGTGCGCGGCCTCGACGCCGGCGCCGACGACTACCTCGTCAAGCCCTTCGAGCTCGATGAACTCGCCGCCCGCATCCGCGCCGTGATGCGCCGCCACAGCGGCCGCGCGCAGAGCGTGCTCAGCCACCGCGGCGTCACGCTCGACCCGGCCACCCGCCAGGTCACGCGCGACGGCCAGCCGGTGCTGCTGTCGGCGCGCGAGATCGCCGTGCTCGAAGCGCTGATGACGCGGCCGGGCGCGATGCTCACCCGCGCCCAGCTCGAAGACCGGCTCTACGGCTGGGGCGAGGAGATCGAGAGCAACGCGGTCTCGGTCTACATCTACCAGCTGCGCCGCAAGCTCGGGCCGGGGTTCATCCGCACGATGCGCGGGCTGGGCTACAGCCTGGCCGACGACGGCGGCGCCAGCCCATGAAACTGCCAGACGCGCGGGACGAGCGCCGGGCCGCTCCCAAGCCGGCCCGCATCCCCGTGGGGGATCGGTCGACGTACCCGTCGGACGAGGGGCTCAATTGACTTCCATCCGCACGCGACTGCTGGTCGGCCTGCTGCTGCTGATCGCGCTGGCCGCAGGTGCGTTTGCCGCGCTGACCTACCGCCAGGTGCGGGCCGAGAGCGAGGCGCTGTTCGACTACCAGCTGCGCCAGATGGCGCTGTCGCTGCGTGACCAGGGCGAGATCGCGCCCGAGCAGGCCGGCGCGCTGGCCGAGGAGGATTTCGATTTCGTGGTGCAGATCTGGAGCGCCGACGGCCGCAGCATCTACGCCTCGCGCCTGCACACCGATCTGCCGGCGCGTGCGCTGCTCGGGCTGGCCGAGATCCGCGCCGGCGACCAGCTCTGGCGCACCTACAGCGTCGCCACCCGCACCCGCGTGATCCAGGTGGCGCAACCGGTGCGCGTGCGCCAGCGGCTGGCGGCCGACGCGGCGCTGCGCAGCGTCACGCCGCTGCTGCTGCTGGCGCCGCTGCTGGCACTGGCGCTCGGCGTGCTGGCCACCTGGGCGCTGCGGCCGCTGCAGCAGTTGGCGGCCGGCTTGCGGCAGCGCGATGCCGCGTCGCTCGCGCCGCTGCCCGCCGACGGCCTGCCCGATGAACTGGCGCCGCTGGCACGCGCGCTCAACGAGCTGCTGCAACGCGTGGGCGGCTCGCTCGACACCCAGCGCGCCTTCGTCGCCGACGCCGCGCACGAGCTGCGCTCGCCGCTGACGGCGCTGAAACTCCAGCTCCACCTGCTGCAGCGCGCCGGCAACGACGGCGACCGCGACGAGGCCATCGCCACTCTGCGCGCCGGCATCGAGCGCGCCGTGCGGCTGGTCGAGCAGCTGCTCGCGCTGGCGCGCAGCGAGCCCGGCGCGCCGCCGGTCGAACCCAGCGAGCTCGACCTGTGCGACATCGCCCGCCAGGCGCTCGCCCACAACGAGGCGCTCGCGCGCTCGCGCGGCAGCCGTGTCGAGAGCGATCTGCCGGCGCAGGCGGTGACGGTGTCCGGCGACCCGGCCGCGCTGCTGGCGCTGGCGCGCAACCTAGTCGACAACGCGTTGCGCTACAGCCCCGAGGGCGCGCAGGTGCGCATCAGCGTGCATATGCAAGACGGCCGGCCGGTGCTCGAAGTCGACGACAGCGGCCCCGGCATCCCGGCCGCCGAGCGCGAGCGGGTGTTCCAGCGCTTCGTGCGCGGCGCCGCCAGCAGCAGCGAATCGGGCAGCGGCCTGGGCCTGGCGATCGTGCGGCAGGTGGCGCAGCGGCATGGCGCGACGCTCACTTTGGACGATTCGCCGCTCGGCGGGCTGCGGGTGACGCTGAGGTTTCCCGAGCCGGCGGTCGCCCCGGCCTCGACCTGAATCGGCACCGCCCCTTCACCTTCGCTTCACCTTCGCCTCACGCCCCCTTCATCGCCGCCTTCTACCGTGCCAGGCATGCGGAATCCCCCGCCACAGCCTTGAAGGATCTGCGATGAAAACCAAGAACCTGACGGTCGCGCTGGTCGCGGCCGGCGTGCTGGGTGCCGGCGCCGCCACAGCGATCGGCCTGCCCGACTGGATGAAGGGCCGCCCGGCCGTCAACACCGAGGCGACCCAGGCCGCGGCCCAGACGCAGCTCGCGCTCGGCACCGTCAATCCGGCCCCCGTGCCGATGCTCGCCGGTGACGGCGCGGTGCCCGACTACCGCGGCATCGTGCGCAAGTTCGGCCCGGCGGTGGTCGGCGTGGTGGTCAAGGGCGAACGCCAGGCCAGCGCCGAGGAACAGGCGCAGGGCGGCCTGCCGCCGGGCATCGAGAACGACCCGTACTTCCGCTTCTTCCGCGGCATGCCGGGCCAGCCCGGGCGCGGCCGCGGCGCGCAGCCGAACCAGCCGTTCCGCGGCCAGGGCTCGGGTTTCATCATCTCGACCGACGGCCTGATCCTGACCAACGCCCACGTGGTGCGCGACGCCAAGGAGGTCACCGTCAAGCTCAGCGACCGGCGCGAGTTCGTGGCCAAGGTGCTGGGGGTCGACCCGGCCACCGACATCGCCGTGCTGCGCATCGAGGCCAAGGATCTGCCGACCGTGCGCCTGGGCGACCCGCGCCAGCTCGAAGTGGGCGACCCGGTGCTCGCCATCGGTGCGCCCTACGGGCTGGAGCAGAGCGCTACGCAGGGCATCGTCAGCGCCAAGGGCCGCTCGCTGCCGGGTGACGCGGTGGTGCCGTTCATCCAGACCGACGCGGCCGTCAACCCCGGCAACTCGGGCGGCCCGCTGTTCGACGGCGGCGGCGCGGTGGTCGGCATCAACGCGCAGATCTACTCGCAAAGCGGCGGCTACCAGGGCCTGAGCTTCGCGATCCCGATCAACGTGGCGCTGCAGGTCAAGGACCAGATCGTCGCCACCGGCCGCGCCAGCCACGCCCGGCTGGGCGTGACGGTGCAGGACGTCGACCAGGCGCTGGCCGAATCCTTCGGTTTGCCCCGGCCGGACGGCGCGCTGATCTCGAGCGTGGCGCCCCAGAGCGCCGCGGCGGCCGCCGGCCTGCAGCCCGGTGACGTGATCACCGCGGTCAACGGCGAGCCGGTGCTGCGCTCGGGTTCGCTGTCGAGCCTGATCGGGCTGTCGACGCCGGGTCAGAAGGTGCAGCTCAAGGTCTGGCGCGACCACGCCGCCCGCGACATCGACGCCAAGCTGGGCAGCGCCGACGACGGCGCCAACCCGACCGCCCAGGCCGAGGACGACGCCCAGCGCGGCGGCCAGATCGGCCTGGCGCTGCGGCCGCTCACGCCGCAGGAGCGCCGCGACGCCCAGGTCGAACAGGGCCTGCTCGTCGAACAGGTGACCGGCGCGGCCAGGAGCGCGGGCATCGAGGCCGGCGACGTGCTGCTGGCGATCAACGGCCAGCCGGTGCGCAGCATCGAGCAGCTGCAGTCGGTGCTGATGAAGAAGCCCAAGCGCGTGGCGCTGCTGGTGCAGCGCGACGGCGACAAGATCTTCGTGCCGGTGAGCCTGGGCTGACACGCCGCCCGGGCGGTGTCGTGCCGTCCGGGCGACACATGAAGCGCTTAGAGTCGCGCCCAGGAGGATCCGGCATGGCTCGGCTCAAGATCTCGCACAAGACCGTCTACCGCTACCGCGAGCCGGTGCAGTTCAGCGAACACCGCTTCATGTGCCGGCCGCGTGACAGCCACGACCTGCGGCTGCTGCACACCGGCATCCGCATCGTGCCGCAGCCGACCGTGCGCTGGGCCCACGACGTCAACGCCAACTCGATCCTGGTGGCGACCTTCGCGGAGCCGGCCGACGAGCTGAGCTTCGAGTCGACCTTCGTGGCCGAGCATTTCCCGGTCGAGCCCGATGTCGACATGATCGAGGACTATGCCGAGCGCCTGCCGTTCAGCTACGAGGCACGCGAGATTCCCGATCTGGCCCGCAGCATCGAGCGCCACCACGCCGACCCGGGCCACCGCGTCGACGCCTGGGTGCGCGCCGTCTGTGCCGAGGCCGGCACCGACAAGACGCTGGACGTGCTGATCGCCATCACGCGCGCCATCAAGGCGCAGTTCAGCTACGAATCGCGCGACGAAGAAGGCACCCGCACGCCCACCGAAACGCTCGCGCTCGGCAGCGGCAGCTGTCGCGATTTCGCGCTGTTCATGATGGAGGCGGTGCGCAGCCTGGGCCTGGCGGCACGCTTCGTGTCGGGCTATCTCTACGACGACACGCTGACCGACGCCGCCGGCGGCGTGGTCGGCGGCGGTGCGACCCATGCCTGGGTGCACGTCTATCTGCCGGGCGCCGGCTGGCTGCCTTTCGACCCGACCAACGCCATCATCGGCGGGCGCAACCTGATCCGCGTCGCGGTGGCGCGCGACCCGTCGCTGGCGGTGCCGCTGACCGGCAGTTACGTGGGCCCCAAGGAGGCCTACCTGGGCATGACGGTCGAGGTCACGGTGACGGTGGAGCCGGAAGCCGACGCAGCCGCGGCGGATGGCGACGAACCCGCCGCTGCGCAGGCGGGCCCCGCATCGGTCGCAGCCCCCGCCGCCGCCGCAGTCACGGCACCAGACGCCGCGTGACCGGCCCCGCCGCGCACGGCCGTCTCAGCGCTGGCTGCGCGCCTTGCGCTTGTCGAACTCGGCCAGCTGCGACTTGAGCAGCATCATCAGCGAGCGCGCATCGGCCTCGCTCATGCTCAGCACGTGCATCGGCTCGCGGTCTTCGGGCGCCGGCTTCTGCAGGAACAGGCCGTCGAAACCGATCTCGACCAGCCCCGTGAGGTTGCGTGCCGCCTTGTAGCGCTGCACTTCGATGCGGGTGATCTTGGGCTGGGCCATGGCGGAATCGCGCTAGCGCCCGGCTTCAGACGTTGAACAGGAAGTTCAGCACGTCGCCATCCTTGACGACGTACTCCTTGCCTTCGGCGCGCATCTTGCCGGCGTCCTTGGCGCCCTGCTCGCCCTTGAAGGTGATGAAGTCGTCATAGGCGATGGTCTGGGCGCGGATGAAGCCGCGCTCGAAATCGGTGTGGATCACGCCCGCGGCCTGCGGCGCGGTGTCGCCGACGTGGATGGTCCAGGCGCGCACTTCCTTGACCCCGGCGGTGAAGTAGGTCTGCAGGCCCAGCAGCTTGAAGGCGGCGCGGATCAGGCGGTTCAGGCCCGGCTCGTCCTGGCCCATCTCGGCCAGGAACATCGCGCGGTCGTCGTCCTCCATCTCGGCCAGCTCGGCCTCGGTCTTGGCGCAGATCGCCACCACCGGCGCGTTCTGCTTGGCGGCGAACTCCTTCAGGCGATCCAGGAAGGGGTTGTTCTCGAAGCCGGTCTCGTCGACGTTGCCGACGAACATCGCCGGCTTGGCGGTGATCAGGCACAGCGGCTTGAGGATGACCAGCTCTTCCTTGCTGAAGTCGAGGCTGCGCACCGGCTGGGCCTGGTCGAGCGCGGCCTGGCACTTCTCGAGCACCTTGACCAGCGCGGCGGCTTCCTTGTCGTTGCCCGAGCGGGCCGCCTTGAGCGAGCGGTGCAGCGTCTTCTCGACCGTGCCGAGGTCGGCCAGGCAGAGTTCGGTCTGGATCACCTCGATGTCGGAGATCGGGTCGATCTTGCCGGCGACGTGGATGACGTTGTCGTCCTCGAAGCAGCGCACCACGTTGACGATGGCGTCGGTCTCGCGGATGTGGCTGAGGAACTTGTTGCCCAGGCCCTCACCCTGCGAGGCGCCGGCCACCAGGCCGGCGATGTCCACGAATTCGACGATCGCCGGCAGGATGCGCTCGGGCTGGACGATCTGTGCCAGACCTTGCAGGCGCGGATCGGGCAGCTCGACCACCCCCACGTTGGGCTCGATGGTGCAGAACGGGTAGTTCTCGGCGGCGATGCCGGCCTTGGTCAGCGCATTGAAGAGGGTGGACTTGCCGACGTTGGGCAGGCCCACGATGCCGCACTTGAGGCTCATGGTGGGGATCTCGGGGGGAGGAGCAGGAGCGGCCAGGGCGACCGCCGGACAGGGACCGATTGTAGAGAGCCGCCCGCCGGGCTCAAGGAAACGCCGGGCCGCCCCAAGTTTCCTTGCTCCCCCTCGGGGGGGCGGACGCCGCAAGCGGCGGCCTTGGGGGCGCTCAGTACCTGACCGTGCCGCGGCCTTTTTGGCCGACCTTCAGGCGGCAGTCGATGCCCGCGACGATCACCGCGTTCATGCCGAAGGTGACAGCACCGTCGAGCCGCGCGTCGGCGCGGTAGCCGGCCAGCGTCAGGCCGGGCTCGTCGCCGCGTTCGGCGGTCAGCGGGTCGGTGTTCGGGATCGGGCAGCGCGGGCAGGGCTTGACCAGCCGCAGCGTGACCGGGCCGTCGGGGGTGTCGAACTGCAGCTCGTCGAGATGGTCCTCGGCATAGGCGTCGATGCCGTCGAGCACCAGGTTGGGCCGAAAGCGCGCCATCGTCACCGCCGGCTGGCCGCGCTCGGCGAGGCGCCGGTTCAGGTCGGCCAGCGACGCGGTGGCGGTGACGAGGATCGGGTAACCGTCGGAAAACAGGTTGGCCGCGGCGACGTCGCCGGTCCAGCGCCGGCTCGAGTAGCGCTGCTGCTCGGGGTCGAAGCGCGCCAGGCGCAGCGGCCGGCCGAGGAAATCGCTCAGCCACTGGTCGGCGGTCCGGCCCATGCTGCAGGCGCTCAGGCGGTCATCCCACACCTGCACGTCGATCGGATCCTCGGCGGCGTCGAGCGGCAGGTGCAGCGCCAGCATGCCGGGCGCGCGCAGCACCGCCTCGCCGTTCTTGAGGCTGACCTGGATCAGCGCCATGCGGGGGGTCTCGCGCTGGCTGACGAACAGGCCTTGCGGATCGACCACCATCCACTGGCGATCGCGGTCGAGGCCGGTGTCGGCCAGCAGCGCCTCGTCGAGCGTGATGCCCGTGCACGACTTGACCGGGTAGATGTGCAGGCTGGCGATGCGCAGCGGGCTGCTGCCGTCGTCGGGAATGAAGTCGGACATGGGCGGGCGGGGAATCCAGGTGGACGGCAGGATAGCGCGGGCCAGGAGTGTTGCGATTTTTCACTTTCGGACAAATCGGTGCGTCGAATCAACGCGATCCCAGCGCCGTCGACCTACCATGAACAGCGTCCCAACCAACCTTTTCGAGTGAGCCCCATGGACCCCATTCTCGGCATGATCGCGTTGTTCTCGTTCCCGTTCCAGATGGAGGGCTGGGCCCCGTGTGACGGGCGGCTGTTGCCGATCATGCAGTACCAGGCGCTGTATTCGCTGATGGGAACGACCTATGGCGGCGACGGCCAGTCCACCTTCGGGATCCCCAAGATGGCCGCCCCTGCACAAGGCATGAGCTACCAGATCGCGCTCAACGGCGTCTACCCCCAACGCGCCTGATCGCCACACCCCTCCCCCGCTGAAACGGCGCCACAAGGCGCCGTTGCCGCTTTCTACAATGGCCGCCATGAACACGAGTGCAACGCGCCCCCTCGATGTCTGCATCCGCGGCGGCGGACCGGTCGGTGCCAGCCTGGCGCTGGCGCTGAGCCGGCTGGGCTGGCAGGTCGGGCTGGTGACGCCCCCGGCGCCCACGCGCAGCGGCCCCGACGTGCGCACCTACGCGCTCAACGCCGGCTCGGCGCAACTGCTGCGCGAGCTGCGCGTGTGGGACGCCCTGCCGGCCGACGCCATCACCGCCGTCGACGAGATGCAGATCGACGGCGATGCCGGCGGCCACCTCGAATTCAGCGCCTGGCAGCAGACGGTCGACGCGCTGGCCTGGATCGTCGACGCCGCCGCGCTCGACGCCGCGCTGGCCGAGGCGCTGCGTTACGCGCCGCACGTGCAGCGGCTCGAGCAGAACGCGCCGGCCGCGCTGCTGGCGGTCTGCGAGGGCCGCGATTCGGCCACCCGCGAGGCGCTGGGCGCCGTCTTCGAGCGCTGGCCCTACGGCCACCACGCGGTGGCGGCGCGGCTGGTGGCCGATGCGCCGCACCACGGCATCGCCCGCCAGTGGTTCCGCAGCCCGGACATCCTGGCGCTGCTGCCGTTCGACCGCCCGCAGATCGGCCATTCCTACGGCCTGGTGTGGTCGCTGCCCGAGGCCCGTGCCGCCGAGCTGATGGCCTGCACGCCGGCCGATTTCGAGGCGGCGCTGGACGAGGCCAGCGGCGGCGCGGCCGGCACGCTGCGGCTGTCGGGCGAACGCGCCGGCTGGCCGCTGATGCTCGCGCGTGCACAGCGCTGGATCGGCCCGGGCTGGGCGCTGCTGGGCGACGCCGCGCACGCGGTGCATCCGCTGTCGGGCCAGGGCCTGAACCTCGGCCTGGCCGACGTGCGCTGCCTCGTGCGCGTGCTGCACGACGCGCGCCGCACGAGCCCCTGGCGCAGCGCCGGCGACGAGCGCACGCTGCGCCGCTACGCCCGCGAACGCCTGGCGCCCACGCGCATGATGGGCACGCTGACCGACGGCCTGCTGCAGCTGTTCGCCGCCCCGCCCGGCCCGCTGAAGGACCTGCGCAACCACGGCCTGACCCTGGTCGACCGCCTGAGCCCCGTCAAGCGCTGGCTGGCCGCGCGCGCGCTCGACACCTGATCGACACCCGCGCCGCGCCGGCAAGACACCTCGCCGCGCTCGGCGCCTGAGCCCCCACTAACATCGGCGCAACCGTTGCCCGACCGAACAAGGAAACCACCATGCTGCTGCGCCTGATCGCCATCGCCTGCTCCCTCTGGGCCGGTGCGGCCCTGGCCGACGAGGCCGACATCCGCAAGACGCTGACCGAGCGTTTCCAGGGCCTGCCCAAGATCGACGAGATCCGCCCGACGCCGATCCCCGGCGTGTTCGAGGTCCGCATCGGCACCGACCTGATGTACAGCGACGCCAAGGGCACCTACCTGCTGCAGGGCTCGCTGATCGAGACCGCCACACGCCGCAACCTGACCGAGGAGCGGGTCGACAAGCTCACCGCGATCGACTTCAACAGCCTGCCGCTCAAGGACGCGGTGGTCTGGAAGAACGGCAAGGGCACACGCAAGATCGCGGTCTTCGCCGACCCCAACTGCGGCTATTGCAAGAAGCTCGAGCGCGACCTGCTCAACGTCAAGGACGTCACCGTCTACACCTTCGTGATCCCGATCCTGGGTGGCGATTCGCCCGAGAAATCGAAATCGATCTGGTGCGCCAAGGACAGCACCGCCACCTGGCGCAACTGGATGGTCGACGGCACCCTGCCGCCCAAGGCGATGGGCAACTGCGACGCCTCGGCGATCGAGCGCAACAGCGCGCTGGCGCGCAAGCACCGCGTCACCGGCACGCCGGCGATCGTGTTCGAGGACGGCAGCCGCGCCCCGGGCGCGATCCCCGCAGCCGAGATCGAACGGCGCATGGCCGCCAAGTCCTGACCTGACCTCGCGCCATGAACAACGCCCCGCACTGCGGGGCGTTTGTCATTGCGGCGGCCGAAAGGCCGATCAGTCGTGCGTGAAGCTCGGCGGGCGCTTCTCGAGGAAGGCGCCCATGCCTTCCTTCTGGTCGTTGCTCGAGAACAGCGCGTGGAACAGCCGGCGCTCGAACAGCAGGCCCTCCGACAGCGGCGCCTCGTAGGCGCGGTTGACGCTCTCCTTGATCGCCATCAGCGTCAGGGTCGAGTAGCCGCACAGCGTCTGGGCGATCTTGTCGGCTTCAGCGTGCAGATCGGCGGCCGGCACCACCCGCGAGACCAGCCCGGCGCGTTCGGCCTCGGCGGCGTCCATCATGCGGCCGGTCAGCGCCAGGTCCATCGCCTTGCTCTTGCCGACCGCACGCGGCAGGCGCTGCGTGCCACCGGCGCCGGGGATGATGCCGAGCTTGACCTCGGGCTGGCCGAAGCGGGCGTTGTCGGCGGCGATGATCAGGTCGCAGGCCATCGCCACCTCGCAGCCGCCGCCCAGCGCAAAGCCCGCCACCGCGGCGATCACCGGCTTGCGCACCTGGCGCAGGGTGTCCCAGTTGCGCGAGATCAGGCCCTTGCGGTAGGCGTTGGCAAAGTTGAACGGCGCCATCATGGCGATGTCGGCACCGGCGGCAAACGCCTTCTCGCTGCCGGTCAGCACGATGCAGGCGATGCGGTCGTCGGCCTCGAAGGCCAGCAGCGCGGCGCCGAGTTCGTCCATCAGCGGATCGTTGAGCGCGTTGAGCGCCTTGGGGCGGTTCAGCGCGATCCAGCCGTAGTTCATCGAGCCCGCGCCGGTGCGGGTTTCGACGAGGATGTTTTCGTAGGGCGTGCTCATCGGTGCGGGTCTCCTGGAGGGGTTTGTCGACGCTTCAAACGTGCTGCGGCGCACTATACCGAGCACGGCGCCGGACCGCGCTGACACCGCGCGGCGCGCTCACGGGCCCGATTGTTCGGGCGCGCGTTCGAGCCGCAGGTCGATCCACACGCCCTCGTCCTGCTCGATGCGGATGCGCACCGGCAGCATCTGCAGGCTCGGCGCGTACCACATCTGCGCCGTCAGGTTGCCGGGCGCGGCGCGGCGGCGCGGCTTGACGTGCAGGGTCGGGATCGGGCCGAGCGGGGTCTCCACCACCACCCGCTCGACCACCTCGTAGACCCAGCGGTCGACCCGCTTGGGCAGCGCCAGGCCGAACTCGATCGACTGGCCGACCTGGCGCAGCGCCGGCCGGGTGGTCAGCAGGTAGATGATCTGGATGAACTGGCTGGCGGTGTCCTGCACGTCGGCCTGGGCGGGCACCCGCTCGCCGTTGGACAGCACGATGGCGGTGTCGCTGAAGGCCATCTGCACGCGCCGGTCGCGGCCGATGATCTGCGTCGTCTCCTGCTCGTAGCGCTGCGGCGCCAGGCCGTCGGCGGTGATGCGGCCATCGCTGCTCATGCGCCGGCGCACCAGCGGCGCAAAGCTCGGGCCGACCGAGACATCCAGGTGCACCTGATAGCGCTCGCCGTGACGCAGCCACTCGACCTGCGCCTGACCGAGCACCTCGCCGTTGTACCAGCCGTCGAGCTTGTAGCTCAGGCGGGTCGAAGCCGGCCAGCTGAACGCCGGCAGCGGCGCCGATGCGCCCGCCTGGGGGCTGGCCGGCGCACTGGCCGGCGCGGCCCGGGCCACGGCACTGGCGGCCGGCTCGCCGGCGGTGGAGCCGTCCGGCCCGGCTTCGCCCGCCGCAGCCGAGGCCGAGGCGGCCGCAGCGGCCAGGTCGGCCGTCGGCGCCGAAGCCGCCTCGTCCACGCCCGGCGCGATGCCGGCCAGCGCGGCGGACGCGGCCTCGTCGGCCGCACGGGCAACGGACTCGGCCGCAGACGCGGCCGCGGCAGACGCGGCCTCGGCGGGCGCAGAAGCCGCTGCCGCCACAACCGCGGCGCGGTTGGCGCGACGCGCCGTCGGCCGCGCAGCCGGCGCGGACACCTCGACCGGCTCGACCGGCGCCAGCACGCGGGTGTAGACCGCCTCGAGGCGCTCCATCGCGGGCTTCTGGAAGTCGATCGACTGCATCGACTCGTGCAGTTCGTCGAGCGCCAGCAGGTGCAGCAGCAGCGCCGCCAGCGCGGCCCAGGCCAGCGCCGGTCGGCGCACGACACGCCACCGGGGACGGGGCCGATCAGACGTCACCGGGACGGGCTCTCACGACGCGCCCGCCCGCGCTCAGGCGAGCGACTGCGCCAGCCAGCTGCGGCGGCGTCGCAGCGCCGGTGCCGCGGCCTTGGGCGTGGCCGTCAGGCTGACGGCGCCCTCGACCTTGGGCGCCGGCAGCGTCAAGGTCAGCAGGCGCCGGTCGCGGCTGACCAGCAGCGGCAGCGGCCGCTCGAAGCCGCCGTACAGCGGCAGGTCGTCGAGCTTGGCCAGCCGCCAGCCGTCGAGCGCCAGCAGCTCGTCGCCGGCCGCCAGCCCGGCCTGTTCGGCCGCGCCACCGCGCAGCACCGCCTGCACCTTCAGGCTCTCGTTGACGCGCGCACCCAGGCGCTGTGCCAGCGTCGGCGGGTCGCGCTTGAGCTCGACGCCGATCAGCGCCAGCAGCTCGGCCAGCGGCAGGTCGGCGGTGCCGTGCACCCAGGCGGCCAGTTCGTCGGCGAAGTCGCGTCGGCCGACCTGCTGCAAGGCCGCGGCGATGTCGGCCTCGCTGATCGGCCCGCCGCCGCTGCGCTGCCAGAGCGTGCGCATCACGGCGTCGAGCGTGCCGCGTCCGGCGCGGCGCAGCGTCAGGTCGAGCGCCAGCGCCACCAGCGCGCCCTTGGTGTAGTAGCTGACGGTGGCGTTGGCGGTGTTCTCGTCGGGCCGGTAGTACTTGAGCCAGGCGTCGAAGCTCGACTGCGCCACGCTCTGCACCTGGCGCCCGGGCGTGCCGAGCACCTGGTTGATCGTCTTGGCGAGCAGCTTGAAATAGCGCCCCTCGTCGATCAGGCCGGCGCGCAGCAGGAACAGGTCGTCGTAGTAGCTGGTGAAACCCTCGAAGAACCACAGCAGCTCGGTGGGGTTCTCGCGTGTCAGGTCGTAGGGCGCGAACTCGGCGGGCTTGAGGCGCTTGACGTTCCAGGTGTGGAAGTACTCGTGGCTGATCAGGCCCAGCAGCGTCACGTAGCCCTCGCTCAGGCCCACGCCGTTGCCCGGCGCCGGGCGGCGCGGCAGGTCGCGGCGGTTGCAGATCAGCGCGGTGCTGTTGCGGTGTTCGAGGCCGCCGTAGCCGTCGTCGGTGGCGGCCAGCATGAAGACGTAGCGCTCGAACGGTGGCTTGGCGTCGGCGTGCCAGAAGCGGATCTGCGCCTCGCAGATGCGGCGCGCGTCGGCCAGCAGGCGTTCGCCGTCGAAGCCGGGTGCGGCGCCGGCCACGACAAATTCATGCGGCACGCCGCAGGCCGTGAACTCGCCGCGCCAGAACGCACCGAGCTCGAACGGGTGGTCGATCAGCGCGTCGTAGCTGTCGGCGCGCCAGGCGTTCTTGCCGCTCTTGGCGGTGCGCTCGAGGCCGGTCGCGACCTGCCAGCCGGCCGGCAGCGCGCCCAGGCTCAGGCGGTGCTCGTCGGCCTCGTGGCCTTCGGCGCACAGGCACAGGCTGGTGGCGTTGAAGAAGCCGCGCTGACTGTCGAGCCAGGCGGTGCGCACCGAGGCGTCGAAGGCGTAGACGAGGTAGCTCACCACCAGCGCCGCCCGGCCGCTGCAGCGCACCCGCCAGCTGCGCTTGTCGAGCTGTTCGAGCGCCCGTTCGGTCTGGCCCTGGCGCGCCTGCAGGCCGCTGAGGTGGCGCGAGAACTCGCGCACCAGGTAGCTGCCGGGGATCCACACCGGCAGGCTCAGGGTCTGCTCGGCCGCCGGTTTGGCCACCGTCAGCGTGACGCGGAACAGGTGGGCGTGCAGGTCGGCGATCTCGACGTGGTAGCTGATCATGGTCGGCCCCTCAGGCGAACGATGCCGCGAGCAGGCAGCTCAGCGTGGCCACCACCGTCAGGCGGAAACGCAGCGTCAGCCAGCCGGCCACGCCGTGCAGCGGGTAGGCCCGCCGATCGACCAGGTAACAGGCGATCAGCACGGCGCTCTGGATCACCAGGCCGGCGCCGGCCGGCATCAGCGCCGCCACCCAGCCGACCAGCGAGGGCACGATGCCCCAGACGAAGGCGGTCGACTCGCCCGGCTGCGCGCGCATCGCCAGCCCCCAGTGCAGCGCACCGAGAAACGACACGATCACCGCGGCATAGACGTTGATCGCCCGGAGCACGAAGTCGTGCGCCTCGTCGTGCTCGACCAGCCACGCCAGCAGCACCCCGATGACAAACGGGATCAGGCCGGCGTAACCCAGCCGCAGGGCCTGCGGATCGGGCGCGAAGGCGGGGCGGGCGGAGGGCGTGGCGGCGGATGGAACAGGCAGTGTGGACACGGAGCGGCACGTGGGTTCGAGAGCGGGCGGGTCGGGTCAGACAGCGGCCACGGCGGGCCGCCGGCCCCGATTGTCACTGCGCGCGTGCCGCCCCTGCGTCTCGATGGCGCATCACCGTGGCGTACGACCGCCACACGGCGGCGGCCGGATCAGGGCGTCAGCCAGCGCGCGCCCTGGGCGTCGAACACGGCGCGCCGCTGGCCGCGCGCGTGCAGCTCCAGCCAGTCGATCGCCTCGACCCGCGCCGACAGCACCGCGAAGGTCTCGCGCAGGCGTTCGGGCGGCAGCGGCGTCACCACCAGGCCGCCGTGGCCGTCGGGCATCGGCGTGCCGGGGGCCAGCGGCGACAGGTAGTCGTGCGCGGCCGGGCGGTTGCGGATGTGGGCCCAGCGTGCGGTCACGTCCAGGCCGCTGGTCTCGACCTCGATGTGGCAGCGCAGCCGCAGCTGCCAGCCCAGCGTTGAGCTCCAGCACAGCAGCACGGCGCGTGGATCGCGCCGCAGCTGCGCCACCTTGGGCGAACGCGCGTCGGCGTAGAAGACCAGTTCGCGGCTGTCGAGCAGCAGGTCGCGCAGCACCACGCTGCGCGCCTGCGGGCCGTCGGCATCCTGGGTCGCCAGAACGGCCCGGCGCCATTCGTGCGGCGCCACGCTGCCGGTGAAGCGACTGTGCACGGCGCGCTCCAGCTCGGCCCACACGGCGGACTCGATCTGCGCCAGCTCGGCCAGTCGCGCGTCTTCTGTCATCACTGCTCCTGCGGATCCGGGGTCCGATGCCAGAGGCGGCACCGGAGCCGGAACCGTAACGCGCCGGCCCACGCCGCCACGCTGGGGTTTGCGAGCAAGCCGGCGCAGCAGCTTGCGCTGCGTCAAGACCGGCTCGACTGCGGTTCAGCCTTCTTCGGCGATCTGGCGCAGCGCCTGCACGAAGAACTCGGGCGGCTGGCCACCGGCGATCAGGTGGCGGTCGTTGATGATGAACGACGGCACCGACGCGATGCCCTGCGACTGGTAGAACGCCTCGCGCTCGCGCACCTCGTCGGCGTATTCGTCGCTGGCCAGGATGTCGAGCGCACGCGCCGCATCGAGCCCCGCCTCGGCCGCCAGGCTCACCAGCAGCGCCGGCTCGCCGGGGTCGAGCCCCTCGGTGAAATAGCTGCGCAGCAGCGCCAGCTTGAGCAGCAGCTGGAAGTCCTCGCCCTCCAGCCCGGCCCAGTGCAGCAGGCGGTGCGCGTCGAAGCTGTTGTAGGTGCGCGTGCGCAGGTCCATGTTGAACGTGAAGCCCACCGCCGCGCCGCGCTGCGCGATCTGCTCGTGGGTGCGCTCGATCTGCTCGGGCGTCGAGCCGTACTTGCGGCCGAGGTACTCGACGATGTCCTGCCCGCCCGGCCCGAGCGTCGGGTTGAGCTCGAAGGGCTGGAAATGCAGCGTCGGCCGCAACTCGTCGCCCAGCGTGTCGAGCGCCCGCAGCAGCGACGAAACGCCGACCGCACACCAGGGGCACACCACGTCGGAGACCACATCGATCTTCATGCTGACTTTCTTCAATTCAATGCCCGGATGGACGGCAGTCTAGTGCGAGCGCGTTGTCCCCTGGCGGCGGGACGATACCGACGCCAAGGCGACGCCGGCGCGCCTAAAGTGGCGCGATGGACCGCATCACCGGCGTACAGCTTTTCATCCGCATCGTCGAGACCGCCAGCTTCAGCAAGGCGGCCGCCGAGTTCGGCATCACGCAGCCGACCGCCACCAAGTCGGTCGCCGCGATGGAGCAGCGACTGGGCGCGCGGCTGCTGCACCGCTCGACCCGCGGCGTCACGCCCACCGAGGTCGGCGCGCTCTATTACGACAAGTGCAAGCTGATCGCCCGCGAAATCGACGCCGCCGATAACCTCGCCACGCTGCTGCAGAGCCAGGTCGGCGGCACGTTGCGCATCAGCACCTCGGTGGCGTTCGGGCGGCGGGTGGTGGTGCCGCTGGTGCTGCGCTACATGCGCCTGCACCCGGAGGTCACGGTCGACCTGGCCTTCGACGACCGCTACGTGAATCTGGTCGAGCAGGGCGTGGACCTGGCGATCCGCATGGGCCGGCTGGCCGATTCGGCGCTCGGCGCGCGCTACCTCGGCACCAACCCCTGGCTGATGGCGGCCGCGCCGGCCTATCTGCGCGAGCACCCGGCGCCGGCCACGCCCGCCGATCTGGCCGCGCACGCCTGCCTGGTCTACAGCAGCGTGCAGGGCGACGAACGCTGGAGCCTGACCACGCCGGCCGGCGAGGAGACATCGGTGCCGGTGCGCGGGCCGCTGCGATCGAACAACCTGTCGGCCGTGCTGGCCGCGGCGCGCGCCGGCATGGGCCTGGCGGTGCTGCCCTGGTACGTGGCGCGCGAGTCGGTGGCCGACGGTGCGATCACCCCCGTGCTGGCCGACCACCTGCTGCCCGCGCAGGCGGTGCATGCGGTGTTCCCGTCGCCGCGGTTGGTGCCGCTGAAGGTGACGAACTTCATCGCCTTCCTGCAGCAGGCGCTGGCCGGCGAGTGGTGGCGGCAGGCGCTGTAGACGCAGCGCCCGGCCACCCGGCGATCAGGCCGTCTCGGCCGCCACCACCGGCGTGCGCATCAGGTGGTCGAAGGCGCCGAGTGCGGCCTTCGCGCCCTCGCCCACCGCGATCACGATCTGCTTGAACGGCACCGTCGTCACGTCGCCGGCGGCGTAGATGCCGGGCACATTGGTCTGGCCGCGGGCGTCGATGATGATCTCGCCGTGGCGGCTGAGCTCGATCGTGCCCTTGAGCCACTCGGTGTTGGGCACCAGGCCGATCTGCACGAACACGCCTTCGAGATCGATCCGATGGCCCGCGCCGCTGACACGGTCGGTGTAGCTCAGGCCGTTGACCTTCTGGCCGTCGCCGTGGATCTCGGTGGTCTGCGCGCTGGTGTGGATCGCCACGTTGGGCAGGCTCTTGAGCTTGGCCACCAGCACCGCGTCGGCGCGCAGCGCGTCGGCGAATTCGATCAACGTCACGTGCTTGACGATGCCGGCCAGGTCGATCGCCGCCTCGACGCCCGAGTTGCCGCCGCCGATCACCGCCACGCGCTTGCCCTTGAACAGCGGGCCGTCGCAGTGCGGGCAGTAGGCCACGCCCTTGTTCTTGTACTCGGCCTCGCCGGGCACGTTGACGTTGCGCCAGCGCGCGCCGGTGCTCAGGATCACGCTGCGCGCCTTCAGCACCGCGCCGTTGGCCAGTTCCAGCTCGGCCAGCCCTCCCGGCTCGGTGGCCGGGGTCAGCTTGACGGCGCGCTGCGCGTTCATGATGTCGACGTCGTACTGCTTGACGTGCTGCTCCAGCGCCACCGCGAACTTCGGCCCGTCGGTTTCCTTGACCGAGATGAAGTTCTCGATCGCCATCGTGTCGAGCGTCTGGCCGCCGAAACGCTCGGCCACCACGCCCGTGCGGATGCCCTTGCGCGCCGCGTACACCGCCGCCGCCGCGCCGGCCGGGCCGCCGCCGACGATCAGCATGTCGTAGGCCGCCTGCTTGGCCAGCCGAGCCGCATCACGCGCGGCCGCGCCGGTGTCGACCTTGGCGAGGATGTCTTCGACCGTCATGCGGCCGGCGCCGAACTCCTGGCCGTTCAGGAACACGGTGGGCACCGCCATGATCTGGCGCTGCGCGATCTCGTCCTGGAACAGCGCGCCGTCGATCGTCGTCACCTTGACGCCGGGGTTGAGCACCGCCATCAGGTTGAGCGCCTGCACCACGTCCGGGCAGTTGTGGCAGGTCAGGGACATGTAGACCTCGAAGCTGAGGTCGGCGTCCAGGCCGCGGATCTGCTCGATCACGCCGGCCTCGACCTTGGGCGGGTGGCCGCCGGTCTGCAGCAGCGCCAGCACCAGCGAGGTGAACTCGTGGCCCAGCGGGATGCCGGCAAAGCGGATGCGGGCGGCCTCGTCGGCGCCGGCCGCACCGATCGTGAACGAGGGCGTGCGCTGGCCGTCGTCGCGCTCGACCAGGCTCACCTGGGGCGACAGGCCGGCGATGTCCTGCAGCAGGCCGCGCAGTTCGGCGCTCTTGGCGCTGTCGTCGAGAGACGCCACCAGCTCGATCGGCCGTTGCAGGCGCTCGAGGTAGCTCTTCAATTGGGTCTTGAGGGCTTGGTCCAACATGGTGATTTCTTTCGACGACAGGGTCAGGCAGGAGCCCTTTTTGGGGGCTCAGGCGAAACGAAGGCCCGGGGTACGGGCCTTCAATCAGACGGTCAGCTCGGTGAGCTGACGCAGGGCAAGGAGTTAGATCTTGCCGACGAGGTCGAGCGACGGGGTGATGGTCGCAGCGCCGTCGTTCCACTTGGCCGGGCAGACCTGGCCGGGGTTCTTGGCGGTGTACTGGGCAGCCTTGAGCTTGCGCAGGGTTTCCGACACGTCACGGGCGATCTCGTTCGAGTGCACTTCGGCGGTCTTGATCTGACCTTCCGGGTTGATGATGAAGGTGCCGCGCAGCGCCAGGCCTTCTTCTTCGATGTGCACGCCGAAAGCGCGCGTCAGCTGATGCGTCGGGTCGCCGACCAGCGGGAACTGGGCCTTGCCGACGGCCGGCGACGTCTCGTGCCACACCTTGTGCGCGAAGTGGGTGTCGGTCGTGATGATGTAGACCTCGGTCTCCAGCTTCTGGAACTCGGCGTAGTTCGCGGCCGCGTCTTCGACTTCGGTCGGGCAGTTGAAGGTGAACGCGGCGGGCATGAAGATCAGCGTCGACCACTTGCCCTTCAGGCTGGCTTCGGTGACTTCGATGAACTTGCCGTTCAGGAAAGCTTGGGCCTTGAAGGGCTGGACGGTGGTGTTGATCAGCGACATGCGGTTTCCTTGGGTGAGTGGGGTTGCGATGGGATGAATGCTATCAGCGGCAATTGCTCGGTAGCATTCTTTGATCCAATCCAGCCGATTGACTCACCCTATCGCGGGCCACCCTTGATCTCAGGGGCCCTTCGCCGACAGCGTCTCACTCGATCAGGTCGCGGTAGGCATGCCAGCTGGCATGGCCGAGCAGCGGGAAGATCACCACCAGGCCGACCATCGCCATCGCGAAGCCCCAGGCCGTGAGGCAGCCGATCAGCACCGCCCAGCACAGCATCGGCAGCGGGTTGCGCAGGCAGCACTGCACGCTGGTGACGGCGGCGGTGATCAGGTCGACGTCACGCTCGAGCAGCAGCGGCACGGTGACGACGCTGAGCGCGAACACCACCGCGGCCATCACCGCACCGGCGCCCAGGAAGGCCGCCAGCAGGCCGAGGTGGCGGCCCGAGAACAGCACGTCGGCCGCCAGGTTGCGCAGGTCGGGCACGTCCGCGCCCACGAACAGCGCGAACACGATCGCGGCCACGCGCTCCCAGCTGATCAGCGCCAGCGCCAGCATCAGGCCGTAGAGCCCGATCGAGCCCGGGTTGTGGCGCACGGCGGCCCAGGCGGCGGTGCTGTCGGGGGTCTCGCCGGCCTCGATCTGGCGCGACAGGCCGTAGTGCACGATGGCCACGAACGGCGCCACCAGCAGGAAGCCGCCGATCAGCGTCGGCACCAGGTAGGTGGCCCCGGCGGCCGCCAGCAGCAGCGCCAGGCCGAAGCCGGCCACCAGCGCGCCGTGGCCGAGGCTGGCCTGCCAGGCGACGGACATGTCGGCCCAGCCGCGGCTGAGCCAGACCAGCGGACGCGCCGCGTGGATGCTGCGCACCTGCGGCGCGGCCTGCATGCGGCCGGAACGATCGACGATGTGTTCCATGTTGAGCTCCTGCAGTGAAGCCGGGTGTTGAAGTCGGTTGTCTCAGTGCATCGGCAGCTTGCCGATGTGGCCGTGGCGCGCGCTGCTCATCAGGCGATGGAAGTCGTCGTGCGGCATGCGCAGCAGGTGCTCGTGGTCGCCGACCTCGAGGTAGACCGCATCCATCGATTCGAGCGTCTCGTCGACGACGGTCTCGACGCCCCAGGCCATGCCCACCGGCGGCAGAGCGCCGCGCTCGCAGCCGTCGAACAGCCGCATCATCGCGGCCTCGTCGGACAGGTGCAGCTGCTTGCGCCCGAGCATGCGCGCGACCACGCCCACCAGCACCATCTGGTCGGCCGGCACCACCGCCACCAGCGGGCCTTCGTCGTCTTCGAGCAGCACCGATTTGGCGAGCTGCTGGCGCATCACGTGGGCGTTGCGCGCGGTCTGCGCGCTGTTGTGGCTGTGGGGGTGGGTGCAGACCTCGTAATGCAGGCCGCGTTGCTCGAGATAACTCGACAGACGTGCAGGGATCGACATGACAGCCTCCTGATTCACGACGCTGAACCGGGCCCGCAACGACGGCGCCGTGCGAACGCCGAGGCATCGAGTTTGCGCCCGCACAGCCGCGCGGCCGGGCCAAGACCCTGACCGTTTCGCAGGCATCGCATCGCCTGGGGGCGGGTGTATAACCCTTGCACGGCCCTCGGCGCAGGCAACGCCAGCGAGGGCAACAGGAGGTTGTATGGAACTCCGCTTGCACCCGCATGAATGGTCCCGCCCGCGCCCCGACTGGCGCGCCGCGGTGGTGGCAGGCCTGGTGGCCGGCGCCGTGCTGATGGTGCTCGACATGGCCTGGTCGGTGTTCGTCACCGGCGACAGCCCCTGGCGCAGTTCGTACCGGGTCGCGGCCATCGTGCTGGGCCGCGACGTGCTGCAGGCCACGGCCGATTTCGACTCGCTGATCGTCGGCGTCGCGCTGGTCACGCACTACGTGCTGGGGGTCGCCTTCGCGCTGCTGCTGGCCACGCTGCTGACGGGTTTCCATTACGACGCCAGCCCTGGCATGACCGAGCTGATCGGCACGCTGTTCGGCGCCGTGCTCTACCTCGTCAACTTCCACGGCCTGGCGCAGTTCTTCCCGTGGCTGGCCGAGTGGCGCGGCTGGGCGGCATTCATCGCCCACCTGGTGTTCGGCATGACCGCCGCGACGCTGTACTGGCAGTTCGCCAGGCACGAACCCTCCTGAGCGAGCCGCCACAGGGCCGGGCCGCCCCGGCCCTGCGTGCGCGTAGCCAACATGGCCCTGTCCATCGCCCTGATCGTCATCGTCGTCGGCTCGGTGCTGTTCCACCTGCTGAGCCCGTGGTGGACGCAGCCGCTGGCGTCGAACTGGCAGCGCATGGACGACACGCTGACCATCACGCTGCTGATCACCGGCGCGTTTTTCGTGGTGATCCACGCGGTGGTCATCTACGCCATCCTGCGCTGGCGCCACCGCGCCGGCCGGGGCCAGGCGCGCGCCGCCTACACGCCCGACGACCACCGGCTCGAACGCTGGCTGATCGGCATCACCACGGTCGGCATCGTCGCGCTGCTGGCGCCCGGCCTGGTGGTCTATGCCGACTACGTGCGCCCACCCGCCGATGCGCTCAAGGTCGAGGTGGTCGGCCAGCAGTGGCGCTGGCGTTATCGGTTTGCAGGCGAGGACGGCCTGCTCGGCCGCAGCGACATCCGCCACGTCAGCGCCGACAACCCCTTCGGCCTCGACCCCGCCGATGCACGCGGCCACGGCGACGTGCTGATCGACGACAACGAGCTGCACCTGCCGCTGGCGCGCCCGGTGCAGCTGCAACTGCGCTCCAACGACGTGCTGCACGACTTCTTCGTGCCGCCGTTTCGCGCCCGCATGAACATCGTGCCGGGCAGCGTCACCACCTTCTGGTTCACGCCCACGCAGACCGGGCGTTTCGAGCTGATGTGCGCGCAGCTGTGCGGCATCGGCCACCACCTGATGCGCGGCGTCGTGGTGGTCGAGGACGAGGCGGCCTTCCAGGCCTGGCTGGCTGCGCAGCCCCGCTACGCCGCAGCCACCGGCGGCAAGCCCTGATCGGCCGGACAGGGCACAACACAAGCAGGAGGGAGTCGCCACATGGATCATCTGGATGCGGATGCCGCCGAGTCGCACCCGGCCCCTCACGGTTTCTGGACCACCTACGTCTGGAGCCAGGACCACAAGGTGATCGCGATCCAGTACGCGATCACCGCCATCGCGGTCGGCCTGGTCGGCCTGGTGCTGTCGCACCTGATGCGCGCGCAGCTCGGTTTCCCCGGAAAGCTCGACTTCATCACGCCCGAGCGCTACTACCAGTTCGTCACCCTGCACGGGATGATCATGGTGGTCTACCTGCTGACCGCGCTGTTCCTGGGCGGCTTCGGCAACTACCTGATCCCCTTGATGGTGGGCGCGCGCGACATGGTGTTTCCCTACCTCAACATGCTGAGCTTCTGGGTCTACCTGCTGTCGGTGATCGTGCTGATGGCCAGCTTCTTCGTGCCCGGCGGGCCGACCGGCGCGGGCTGGACGCTCTACCCGCCGCAGGCCATCCTGCCCGGCACACCCGGCAGCGACGCCGGCATCGTGCTGATGCTGGTGTCGCTGCTGATCTTCATCGTCGCGGCCACGATGGGCGGGCTCAACTACGTCACCACCGTGCTGCAGGCGCGCTGCGAGGGCATGACGCTGCTGCGCATGCCGCTGACGGTGTGGGGCATCTTCGTGGCCACCATCCTGGCGCTGCTGGCGTTTCCGGCGCTGTTCGTCAGCGGCGTGATGATGCTGCTCGACAAGACGCTGGGCACCAGCTTCTTCATGCCCGCGCTGATCTCGATGGGCGCGCCCAGCGCCACCCAGGGCGGCAGCCCGCTGCTGTTCCAGCACCTGTTCTGGTTCTTCGGCCACCCCGAGGTCTACATCGTCGCGCTGCCGGCCTTCGGCATCGTCTCCGACCTGATCAGCGTGCATGCGCGCAAGGCGATCTTCGGCTACCGCACGATGGTGTGGGCGATCGTCGCGATCGGCGGCCTGAGCTTCGTGGTCTGGGCCCACCACATGTTCGTCAGCGGCATGAACCCGTACTTCGGCTTCTTCTTCGCCACCAGCACGCTGATCATCGCCGTGCCCACCGCGATCAAGGTCTACAACTGGGTGCTCACCATCTGGCGCGGCGACATCCACCTCACGGTGCCGATGCTGTTCGCGCTGGCCTTCGTCTGCACCTTCACGGTGGGCGGGCTGACGGGGCTGTTTCTGGGCAACGTCAGCGTCGACATCCCGCTGTCGGGCACCTACTTCGTGGTCGCGCACTTCCACATGGTGATGGGCGTGGCGCCGATCCTGGTGGTGTTCGGCGGCATCTACCACTGGTACCCGAAGATCACCGGCCGCCTGCTCGACGACCGGCTGGGCAAGCTGCATTTCTGGATCACCTTTCTCGGCACCTACGCGATCTATTTCCCGATGCACTACCTCGGCGTGCTCGGCATGCCGCGGCGCTACTACAACTTCGACGCCTACCAGTTCATCCCGGCCTCGGCGCATGCGCTCAACGTCTTCATCAGCGTGCTGGCCTTCGTGGTGGGCGCGGCGCAGCTGCTGTTCCTGTTCAACCTGGCCTGGAGCGCACGGCGTGGACGGCCGGCCGGGCCGAACCCATGGCGTGCTGCCTCGCTCGAATGGCAGACGCCGCAGACCCCGCCCGGCCACGGCAACTGGGGCGCGCAGCTGCCGGTCGCCAGCCGCTGGGCCTACGCCTACAGCGTGCCGGGCGCGCACGACGACTACATCGCCCAGAACGCGGTGCGCGGCGCGGGCGGCATCGAACCCGATCCACCCCGCACGGGAGGGAAATCGCCATGAGCCGGATCGTCATCCCCGCCAGCGCGACGCATCCGCGCGCCTCGGCACCCGCGCCGCAGCGGCCGCACCCCACGCCGCTGCACGCCGACAACGTCAGCGTCGGCCTGTGGCTGCTGATGGCGGTGATCGGCGTGCTGTTCGCGCTGTTCGCGCTGGCCTACGTGATGCGCATGGCGCAGGGCGATGCGTCGTCGATCGCGCTGCCGTGGCTGCTCTGGCCCAGCACCGCGCTGCTGCTGGCGGCCAGCGTGGCGATGCAGTCGGCGCGCCGGGCTGTCCGGCGCGCGCAGCACCGGCCGGCCCGCCAGCGGCTGCTGGCCGCGGCAGCGCTGGCGTGCGGTTTCCTGGTCACGCAGTTCGGCGCCTGGCAGGCCCTGGCCGACGCCGCGGTGACCCCCGCCGGCAACCCGGCGGCGAGCTTCTTCTACCTGCTCACCGCCCTGCACGGCCTGCACGTGGCCGGCGGCCTGGTGGCGTGGGAGCACAGCTGGCGCGCCATCACGCAGGGCCGGCAAGACGAGCCGGACGGCGACTTGCGCGCCTCGGCCTGGCGCGTCGCGCTGTGCGCGCGCTACTGGCATTTCCTGCTGCTGGTGTGGCTGGGCCTGCTCGGCCTGCTGGGCGGCGTCACGCCCGAACTGGCGCGGGCGATCTGCGGCGTCTGACGCGCTGACCGCCACCGGAGCCCGCCATGCGCCAGCACCACCAACCGCTGCAACGCCATCCGCCACCCGTGCGGCTGGCCGCGATCTCGCCACACGCCGCCACGCTCACCGCCGGCGGCGCAGCGCCCGGCTGGCCCGGCCTGCGTGCCGACTGGTCGGGCGACCGACGGGCCTTTCACGGCGTCTCGTGGGGCAAGGCGATGATGTGGTTCTTCCTGCTCAGCGACACCTTCGTCTTCAGCTGCTTCCTGGTCGGCTACATGACGGTGCGGCTGTCCACCACCGCGGCCTGGCCGAACCCGAGCGAGGTGTTCGCGCTGCAGGTGGGCGGCACCGACGTGCCGCTGCTGCTGATCGCGATCATGACCTTCGTGCTCATCACCAGCAGCGGCACGATGGCGATGGCCGTCAACTGCGCCTACCGCCGCGCGCGCCGCCCGGCCGCCCTGCTGATGCTGGCCACCGCGGCGCTGGGCCTGCTGTTCGTGTCGATGCAGGCCTTCGAGTGGAGCAAGCTGATCCACGAAGGCGTGCGGCCCTGGTCCAACCCGATGGGCGCGGCGCAGTTCGGCGCGGCGTTCTTCATGATCACCGGCTTCCACGGCCTGCACGTCAGCGCCGGCGTGATCTACCTGATCGTGGTGGCGCTGCGCGTGCTGCGCGGCCACTGCGAACGCAGCGGCAACTACCAGATTGTCGAGATCGCCGGCCTGTACTGGCACTTCGTCGACCTGGTGTGGGTGTTCATCTTCGCGTTCTTCTACCTGTGGTGAGGCCATGAAGACACACCGCCGATCCCAAGCTCCCGGCGCGACCCGGTACCCGCCCGCCCCGCCGATTCGGCAGGCGCCGGTCGCGCACGCCGGCCAGCAGCACCCGATCGGGCTCTACCTGCGGGTCTGGCTGCTGCTGTTCGTGCTCAGCACGCTGTCGTACGGGGTCGACTACGTGCAGCTGCAAGGCCTGCTGCGCTGGAGCCTGATCGTCACGCTGATGCTGGCCAAGGCCGGCCTGATCGTGGCCGTGTTCATGCACTTGGCGTGGGAACGGCTGGCGCTGATCGTCGCCATCCTGCTGCCACCGCTGGCAGTGCTGGTGCTGGTCGGGCTGATGTGGGCCGAAGGCCTGCACACCTTCGTGACGCGCGGGTTGTTCTTCAACTGAAACGCCCGACACGCCCCCGCCGCACATCGGCAAGTCGAGCGCCGCGCCTGCGCTGCGGGTTGCAGCGCGGCGTGGGCAACACGCTCAGTGCAACACCAGCAGCGGCAGCTTGGTGCGCGAGATCAGCGTCTTGGTGTGCGAGCCGAACACCAGTTCGCCCAGCGTGCCGCGGGCGTGCGTGACCATCACGATCATGTCGGCGCCGGATTCCTCGGCGGCATCGGCGATCGCCTGGTCCACCGCGGGGGTGCGCAGGTGCTTGCCGCTGAACTCGACGCCGGCCGTGCGGGCACGCTCCTCGAACTGGCCGAGCAGCGCGTAGGCATGCGCCTCGGTGCGGGCGTCGTGGGCTTCGACACGGCTGGTGAAGGTGGACACGTTGCCGCTGACGGCCGACAGCGGCAGGTCGGGCTCGGCCACGAAACCGGTGATGCGCGCGCCCAGCTGCAAGGCCAGGGCGATGCTGCCGTCCATCGCACGCTGCGACAGTTCGGAGCCATCAACGGGAACAAACAGGTGCTTGTACATGATCGAACTTTGCTGAAGTGGTGAGCCCACTGTAGACAGCCGCCACCCAGCGGAGCTTGATCTCCGTCAACTCATGTCAGCTCTGCCCGACCGGGCTGACGAAAGCCTTCGAATTTTTCGGATCGCGGAAAACCAGCGGTCGCACCGGCACCGCACCCGCTTCGCTGGCCTCGACCGCCGCCTTGACCACGCCGTGATGCGGGCTTTTGGGGCAGACCGGGTCGGCCGCGGCCGGGTCGTTGGCCAGCAGGAAAGCCTGGCAGCGGCAGCCGCCGAGGTCCTTTTCCTTGTCGGGGCACGACACGCACGGCTCCTTCATCCAGCCGGTGCCGCGAAAGCGGTTGAAGCCTTCGCTGTCCTGCCAGATCTCGCGCACCGAGCTCGTCTGCACGTTCGGGAACGCCAGGCCGGGCAGCATCTTGGCGGTGTGGCAAGGCAAGGCCGTGCCGTCGGGCGTGATGGTCAGGAAGACGTTGCCCCAGCCGTTCATGCACTTCTTGGGCGTGCCCTCGTGGTAGTCGGGAGCGACGAAAAACAGCTTCATGCGGTCGGCCAGCTTGACCCGCCACTCGTCGGTGATCGCCTCGGCGCGCTTCAACTGATCGTGCGTGGGCAGCAGGTGGTCGCGGTTCAGGTGCGCCCACGAGTAGTACTGCGAGTTGGCGAGTTCGAGGTACTCGGCACCGAGCGCATCGGCCATCGCGATGATGCGGTCGATGTGATCGATGTTGAGGCGGTGGATCACCACGTTCATCACCATCGGCCAGCCGTTGGCCTTGATCAGCTCGCCGACCTGCTGCTTCAGGCCGAAGGTCTTGGTGTGGCTCAGGAAGTCGTTGAGCTCGCGGGTCGAGTCCTGGAAGCTGAGCTGGATGTGGTCGAGGCCGGCGGCCTTCAGCGCGGCGGCGCGCTGCGCGGTCAGGCCGACACCCGAGGTCAGCAGGTTGGTGTAGAAACCGAGCCGGTGCGCCTCGGCGATCATCTCCTCGAGGTCGTCGCGCTCGAGCGGCTCGCCGCCCGAGAAGCCGCACTGCACGGCGCCCAGCGCACGCGCCTCGCGCAGCACGCGCAGCCAGTCGGCGGTGGGCAGCTCCTGCGCCTTGCCCTGGGCGGCGAAGTCGAGCGGGTTGTAGCAAAAGACGCAGTGCAGCGGGCAGCGGTAGGTCACCTCGGCCAGCAGCCACAACGGCGGGCCGGGCGGCTGAACGGCAACAGCGGACGCGGCCATGTTCGTCATGCCCACGTCACCCAACGCTGCTCGCGCGCCATCATCAGGAAGGCCTCGACATCGGCACGCAGCCCGCTGGCACCGAACGCCGCTTCGAGCTGGCTCACGATCTGAGCCACCGTCGCGACGCCGTCGCAGCGCGTCAGGATCTCGCCCGCGCTGCGGTTGAGCTTGACCATGCCCTCGGGGTAGAGCAGCACGTGGTTGCCTTGCGCTTCTTCCCATTGCAGCCGGAACCCGCGCGCCACGCTCGGCACGCTGTCGTCGGTGAGCGCGGCCCGTTCAGCGGTGGGCGCGTTCATGCGTCGGCCCCGTAACGCTGCGCCATCGCATCGTTCATCGCCCACAGAATGTCGAGCTTGAAGCGCAGGATCTCGAGCGCGCGCTCCTGCTGATCGCGCGTCTGGAAGTGACCGAGCGTGACCGCCAGCCCCTGCTCGACATCACGCCGCGCCTGGCTGACGCGGTTGCGGAAATACTGCAGCCCCTCGCTCTCGATCCAGCCGTAGTGTTCGGGCCAGGTGGCCAGGCGCTGCTTGTGGATCTCGGGCGCGAACAGCTCGGTGAGCGACGAGCACACCGCCTCCTGCCAAGGCGCGTGGCGCGCGAAGTTCACGTAGGCGTCGACCGCAAAGCGCACCGCCGGGATGACGTGGCGCAGGTCGGTGATCTCCTCGCGCGTCAGGCCCACCGCGATGCCGAGCCGGATCCAGGCCTCGATGCCACCTTCGTCCTTGACGCCACCGATCTCGAAGCCGTCGTGGTCGAGGATGCGCTGGATCCACTCGCGCCGCACCGCGCGATCCGGGCAGTTGGACAGCACCGCGGCGTCCTTCACCGGAATGGCGATCTGGTAGTAGAAACGGTTCGCCACCCAGCCGCGGATCTGCTCGGGCGTCGCGCGGCCCGTGTTCAGCATCACGTTGAACGGGTGGTGGATGTGATAGCTCTTGCCCTGCTCGCGCAGCTGCGCCTCGAAGGCGACGTGGTCCCAGGCCGGTGCGGCCGGGTCACGCGGCCTCGTGGTGGCCGGTGCGTTGAAGGGCGTGCCGAAACGGTTGCCGACGGATGTGTTCATGCGCTGATCCTCAAAACTCGCTCGATGACTGTTCAGAACTCGATCTCGATGCCGTCGTGGCAGACCTCGATGCCCGCCGCGTCAAGCTCGCGGCGTTGCGGCGAGCCCTCGTCGAGGATCGGGTTGGTGTTGTTGATGTGGATGAGCAGCCGGCGCGTGCCGGGCTTGAGGCGGCCGAGCTGCTCGATCATGCCGCCCTCGCCGCTTTGCGCGAGGTGGCCGATGTCGCGCGCGGTCTTCTTCGACAGGCCGAGGCGGATCATCTCGTCGTCGGTCCAGAAGGTGCCGTCGACCATCACGACGTCGGCGCTGTTCATCAGCTCCCAGACCGGTGCGTCGATCGCGCCCAGGCCGGGCGCGTAGAACAGGCGCCCGCCGCTGGCGGTGTTCTCGAACAGCAGGCCGACGTTGTCGCCGGGCACGGGCTGTTCGCGGTGCGGCGAATACGGTGCGGCCTTGCTCTGCAGCGCCAGCGCGGTGATCTTCAGGCCCGGCACGCCGGCGACCTCGAACGAACTGCCGTCGAGCGGGATGCGGTGCCGGCCGACACCGCAGAAATGCGCCAGCACGCCCAGGATCGGGTTGCCCTGCGTCAGGTCCTCGAACACCGGGTCGGTGCACCACAGCGGCAGCGGCCGCTGGCCTTCGCGCAGCATGTAGAGGCCGGTGGTGTGGTCGACCTGGCCGTCGACCAGCACCACGCCGGCGATGCCGCTGTCACGCAGCGCGCGCCCCGGGTTGAGGGCGGGCGCGCGCTGCAGCTGGGTCAGCACATCGGGCGAGGCGTTGACCAGCACCCAGTCGTGCGGGCCGCCGACCGCCACCGACGACTGGGTGCGCGCGCGCAGGCCGGGCGCGCCGGCGCGCACGCCGCGGCAGTTGTCGCAGTGGCAGTTCCACTGCGGGAAGCCGCCACCGGCGGCGCTACCGAGCACGAGCAGTTTCATCGGGAGGGTTTCAGGAGGCCAGGCACAGATGGAAAGGCCCGGCCGCGCGGGAGCTGCGGCCGGGCCTCGGGGTTCGACGGGCGACACATGGGCCGCCGCATCACGGCACGCGGATCAGCGGGCGGCGATGTACATCGTGATTTCGAAGCCGAAGCGGAAGTCGCAGGCAGCGGGGGTGGTCCAGGTCATGAGGTCTCCTTCGATGGGGTTGGCGGTGCGGGTCAACGAGGCAAGCAGCGTGTGCTGATGCGGATGAAGTGTCGGCGCCGGCGCCCGCGGCGTCATCGCCAGGACCATGATTCGCACCTCATGAAAATCGCCAATCGGTGGGCGGGTTGTCACCAAGGCCACGGCGACGGCGGGCCCGGACGCACGCTGGACAATCGGCCGATGGACAGCAGCAGCCCCGCATCGCCCTTGCCGATCGCCCCGCACGGCACAGCCACGACGGCCGATCCGCCGCCGGTCGCGATCGCCGGGCGCAGCCTGCGCTTTCGCATCCACCTGCTGCTGGTCGGGCTGATGGGGCTGTTCATCGTGGCGCTGCTGGCGCAGCAGATCGAGGCCACCCGCACCAGCGTGCGCGAGGAGATCATTGCCGGCAACCGCGTCGCCGGCCAGCTGCTCGAACGGGTCGGCTGGGTCTACCGGCTGTCGGGGCCGGGCGCGCTGCTGGAGTTTCTCAACCAGCTCGGCCGGGTGCGTGCCAACGAGATCACGCTGCGCAGCGACGCCGGGCAGGAGCTCTACCGCTCGCCGCCGCCGGTCTACAAGCAGGGCCGCGCGGCGCCCGACTGGTTTGCGCACTGGGTGGCGCCGCCGCCGCAGCGCCAGGTGATCCGCCTGCCGGGCGGGCAGCTGGTGGTCGAGGCCGACCCGTCGCGCGCCATCCTCGACGGCTGGGACGACCTGATGCGCATGGCCACGCTGGGCGGTGCGGCGCTGGTGCTGATCAACGTGCTGGTGTTCTGGTACGTGGGGCGCACGCTGCGGCCGTTCAAGACCATCCTGGCCGGGCTGGTGCGGCTCGAACGCGGCGACTACGCCGCCCGCCTGCCGGCGCTGCCCGGGCGCGAGGCCGCATCGATCGGCAACGCCGTCAACCGCATGGCCGCGGCGGTCGACGGCCAGCTGCAGGCCCGGCTGGCGGCCTACGAGGCGCAGCGAACCCTGGCCGAGAGCCGCGAGATCGCGCGCCAGATCGAGCACCACACCGAACACGAGCGCCGCGAGATGGCGCGCGAGCTGCACGACGAGCTGGGCCAGTCGGTCACGGCAATCCGCAGCGTCGCCAACTCGCTGGTGCACCGGCTCGGCGAGCGCGACGCCGCCGGGCGCGAGATGGCGGCGCTGATCTCCAGCGAGGCGGCGCGGCTCTACGAGGTGATGCACGGCCTGATCCCGCGCCTGACGCCGCTGGCGCTCGACAGCCTGGGCCTGGCCGACGCGCTGGCCGATCTGGTGGGCGGCGCACGCCAGCGCCCGGGCTCGCCGCAGATCGACCTGAACACGCAGGCGCTGCCGGCCGGGCTCGATGCCGAGCTGGCGCTGGCGGCCTACCGCGTGGTGCAGGAGGCGCTCAACAACGCGCTGCGCCACAGCGGCGCCGCTCGCATCGACATCGCCGCCAGCGCCGACGACACCGGCCTGCAGATCACGGTCGAGGACGACGGCGCCGGCCTGCCGCCCGACTGGCAGCGGCCCGGCCACTACGGCCTGCGCGGCCTGCGCGAGCGCCTGCGCGGGCTCGGCGGCGAGCTGCAGATCGAAGGCCTGGCGGCGCCCCGCAGCGGCGTGCGCGTGAGCGCGTCGCTGCCGCTCGTCGGCCCCCCCGCAACCCCAGCCGAAAGGCCCCGAACATGATCCGCGTGATGCTGGTCGACGACCACACGATCGTGCGCATGGGTTTTCGCATGCTGCTGCAGTCGTGTGCGGACGACATCGAGGTGGTGGCCGAAGCGCCCGGCGGCGAGGAGGCGCTGGCGCAGATCGACACGGTGCTGCCCGACGTGCTGGTGCTCGACCTGTCGATGCCCGGCATGACCGGCCTGGAGCTGCTGCGCCGCCTGAAGGCGCGCAACAGCCGCACGCGCGTACTGGTGCTGTCGGCGCACGAGGACACCGCGCACCCGCGCCGCGTGCTGGCGGCCGGCGCGCTCGGCTACCTGAGCAAGCGTGGCGCGCCCGAGGCGCTGGTCGAGGCGGTGCGGAGGGTGGCGGCGGGCCAGCGCTACATCGACCCCGCGATCGCACAGAAGCTCGCGCTGGCGCAGCTGGGCGACGAGCCGAGCCCGGTCGATGCGCTGTCCGAGCGCGAGTTCGAGGTCTTCGTGCAGCTCGCGCGGGGCGCCGGCGTGGCCGACATCGCGGCGCAGCTCAAGCTGTCGGCCAGCACGGTCGGCACGCACCTCTACAACGTCAAGCAGAAGCTCGGCGCCAGCAACCAGGCCGAGCTGACGCTGCTGGCGCTGCGCTGGGGGCTGATCGAGGCATGAAGCTCACCGCCCTCGAGCGCCAGCTGGCGCCCTTCCTGGCCGTGCAGGCCTGCCTGTCGACGCTGGTGGGCTTCGGCGCCGTGCTGGTCTACGCCGACGCCGGCATGGCCGCCACGGTGCACTACACGCTGCTGATGCTGACCGTGACGATGGCCGGCACGGTGCTGGCCTACACCAGCGGCCGGCGCTGGCGCATCGATGCCCGGCCGCTGGTGCGCGCGGCGTTCGGCGTGCCCGGCCTGCTGCTGTGGTGGGCCGACGGGCAGCCGGTGGTGCTGGCCGTCGCCGTGGGCGGATTTCTCGGCCTGAGCTGGGGCGCACGGCTGTGGATCGAGCTCAGCGTGCTCGACGACACCGGGCGCGACGGCTACGCCGCCCATGCCACCGTGCTGTCGGTGGTCGTCAGCCTGCTGACCACGCTGGTCGCCAGCCTGTGGTTGACGTTCTGGGGCGATGAACGCGGCGCGGCCAGCCTCTACGGCCTGTACGCCGGCGTGGCGCTGCTGGGCCTGGCGGTGGCACCACGGCACCTGCCCGACACGCCGCCGCTGCGCCTGCACGCACCGCTGGCGGTGCTGCGCCAGCGCGAGTTCGTGGCCTGCCTGCCGCTGTTCCTGCTGGAGTCGGGGCTGCTGGGCATCGGCATGGTGATGAGCGCCAGCGGCGCCATCGAGGCGCTCGGCAAGGCCAGCCACTACGGCTGGGTCGCGACCGTCGCCACGCTGGCCGGCGCGATCGCGCTGTACGCGCTGCGGCACCGCCGCCAGGCCCACAACCGCGACGGCTGGATGGGCCTGGCCTGCCTGGGCATCACGGCGGCGCATGCGCTGCTCGGTGCCAGCGCCTGGCTGCCGGCGCTGTACGTGCTGCACCTGCTGCTGCACGCCGTCACGCTGCCGTTCTGGCTGGCCAGCGAACAGGTGCTGAACCAGCGCACGCTCGACATCCACGGCGCGCTGGCCGATCGCATCGTGGCGCGCGAGGCCACGCTGTGGTTCTTCCGGGTGACGATGCTGACCGGCTTCTGGTTCGCCGCCCGGCAGGCCTCGCCGGCCTGGGTGCTGGCCACCGGCGCCGGGCTGATGTGCGCAGCGGCGCTGCTCGAATACGCGGTCGGCCGGGCTTGGCTGCGCCACGTGCCGGCCGGGCCGGCCGCCACGGCACCGAGTGCCGCCGACGGCTGACAGTGACGGCTGACGGCGCTCGGCCGGCTCGATCCTCAGTCCTGCGCGTAGATGTCGCGCCCGCGCGTCTCGCGCACCAGCAGCAGGCCGATCGCGCAGGAGCCGGCGGCGATCAGCACCGGGTACCAGAGGCCGTCGTACATGTTGCCGCTGTGGGCGACGATGGCGAACGCGATCGACGGCATCAGGCCGCCGAACCAGCCGTTGCCGATGTGATACGGCAGGCTCATCGAGGTGTAGCGGATGCGGGTGGGGAACATCTCCACCAGCATCGCCGCGATCGGGCCGTAGACCATCGTCACCAGCAGCATGAAGGCGCTCAGGATCACGACGATGCCGACCTTGTCCATGCGCGCCGGGTCGGCCCGCTCCGGGTAGCCCGCCGCCAGCAGAGCCTGGCGCACCTCGGCGCGGAAGGCCGCGATGGCGCGCACGCTGCGGTCGTCGAAGCCGTGGCCGCCGGCCGCGAGCCCCCCGCGCGGCGGCGTGATCTCGGTGCTGCCGACCCGCACCACGGTGGCGGCGCCGCGCGGCAGCGCGCGGTTGTCGTAGCTGGCGCCCTGTTCGGTCAGGAAGCGCTTGGCCAGATCGCAGGGCGAGGCGAAATCGACCTCACGCGCGATCGGACTGCCCTGGAACGAGCAGGTCGCCGGGTCGGCTGCCACCACGATGCGCGCGTTCGCCTGCGCCTCGGCCAGCGCCGGGTTGGCCGCCACCGTCAGCGCCTCGAACATCGGGAAGTAGCCCGCCGCCGCCAGCGCCAGGCCGGCCATGATGATCGGCTTGCGGCCGATGCGATCCGCCAGCGCGCCGAAGAACACGAAGAACGGCGTGCCGATCGCCAGCGCCGCGACCATCAGCCACTGCGCGGTCGACGGCTCGACCCGCAGCACGCCGGTCAGGAAGAACAGCGCGTAGAACTGGCCCGTGTACCAGACCACCGCCTGCCCGGCCACCAGCCCGAACAGCGCCAGCAGCACGACCCGCAGGTTGCGCCAGTTGCCGAACGACTCGCGGATCGGCGCCTTCGAGGTGCGGCCGGTTTCACGCAGGCGCTGGAAAGCCGGCGATTCGTTCATCGACAGCCGCACCCACACGCTCACCGCCAGCAGCACGATCGACAGCAGGAACGGGATGCGCCAGCCCCAGTCGGCGAAGGCGGCATCGCCGAGCACCTGGCGCAGCAGCAGGATCACCACCAGCGCCATGAACAGGCCGAGCGAGGCGGTGGTCTGGATCCACGAGGTGTAGAAACCGCGCCGGTCGGGCGGCGCGTGTTCGGCCACGTAGGTCGCCGCGCCGCCGTACTCGCCGCCCATCGCCAGGCCCTGCAGCAGCCGCAGCGCGATCAGCATCACCGGCGCGGCCAGGCCGATGTCGGCGTAGCTCGGCAGCACGCCGACCACGCAGGTCGACAGGCCCATCAGCAAGATGGTGATCAGGAAGGTGTACTTGCGCCCGATCATGTCGCCCAGGCGACCGAACACCAGCGCGCCGAACGGGCGCACGATGAAGCCGGCGGCAAAGGCGAGCAGCGCGAAGATGAAGCCGGCCGACGGATCGAGCCCGCTGAAGAACTGCGCCGCGATGATGGGCGCGAGCGCGCCGTAGAGGTAGAAGTCGTACCACTCGTACACCGTGCCGAAGGAAGACGCAAAGACGAGCTGGATGTCTTCCCGGGCCATCGGTGTCCGGGGCGCCCGATCCGGCGTCGGGTGTGCGGACATGTCGTCTCCTTGAGGGTGCCGGTGCGTACGACCAGGGGGATCCGAATTTCAGTGCCGGCACTGACCCCTGACTGACAGGCGGCGGCCGTCGCCCGCCGCCGCCGCGCTCAGGCGCGGCGCCCGGGCAGCTGGCGCAGCACCTCGAGGCGGGCCTCGTCGCTCATCGCCGACCAGCCGGCGATCTCGTCGATGGTGCGCAGGCAGCCCTCGCAGAGGCGGGTCACGGGGTCGAGCTTGCACACGTCGATGCACGGGCTGCGCGGCGCCGCCGACTCGGTGACGTCGTGCGCCGCCGCGCCTGCGCACAGCCGGCGCAGGTCGTCGGGCACCAGCCGGAAGACCGCCTTCGGATGGCCGGCGGCGGCCCAGATCGACTCGAAGCGCCAGAGGTCGCGGTCGAGCAGCACCACCGGCTCGTTGCGATGCGCCACCGGCGCCACGCCGCCGATCACGAAGCCGGTGCGCGCGCGCACGAAAGCCGCGTCGGCACGGCCGATCGCGCCGACCTGCGCCACCACCTTGGCCTCGTCGACCCGCCGGTCGCCCGAGGTCACGACCAGCACCGCCACGTCGTCGGCCAGGCGCCGGAAGATCACGCTCTTGGCGATCTGGCCGAGCGCCACGCCCAGTGCGTCGGCGGCCTCCTGCGCGGTGCGGGCGGAGACGTCGAGCCAGCGCGGCGCATCGGCATGCGCGCGTTCGGCCAGCCAGGCGGCGACCTCGCGCACCCGTTCGGGCAGCACGGCGGAGGGATCGGGATTCGGGTTCGACATGGCGCGTGGAGCGGGGTTGAAACGAGCGAGCGCGTGGCGCGGCTGCGCATTGTCGGGCGTGCAGGGAAACGCCGTGGCGGACTCAAGGAAACGCCGGGCCGCCCCAAGTTTCCTTGCTCCCCCTCGGGGGGGGGGGTGGACGCCGCATGGCGGCGGCCTTGGGGGCACTCAGTACTTGAGCCGCGCGTAATAGGTCTTCTGCGCCGCCTCGCGCGCCTGGCCGAGCGTCTCGATGCCCATCGCGTGCAGCAGCGGGATCAGGCGCACGAAGACCTCGGCCGTCACCATCGCGTCGCCCAGCGCGGTGTGGCGGCCGACCACGGTGATGCTGAAGCGCTCGGCGATCGCCTCGAGTCGGTGCGATTCCTGGTTGGGGTGCACCACCGCCGACAGCAGCAGCGTGTCGAGCACCGGCTGGTCGAAGACGAGCCCGGTGCGGTCCTGCTTGAGCTGCAGGAAACGCATGTCGAAGGCGGCGTTGTGCGCCACCAGCACGGTGTCCTGCGCAAAGGCGTGGAAGGCCGGCAGCACGTGATCGATGGTCGGCTGGCCGGCCACCATGTCGGGCTTGATGCCGTGGATCGGGATGCCCGCGGGCGGTATCGGCCGCTGCGGATCGACCAGCTGCTCGAAGCTCTCCTGCCGGCGCAGCTTGCCGCCGCTGATGCGGGTGGCACCGATCTGGATGATCTCGTCGCCATCGGACGGATTGAGGCCGGTGGTCTCGGTGTCGAACACGGTGTAGGCCAGGTCGACCAGGCGGCGCTCGTCGAGCACGTGGTGCTGCTCCAGGCGCTTGAAGAGGTCGAAATCGTAGAACTCCGGCCGGCCCTCGGCGTGCATGGCGGACATGAGGCGGCTGGCGTCGAGCTGTTCCTGCGGCGCGGCCAGCGGCAGCAGGAAGCGAAAGAAGGCCTGATGCCGCACCCGCTCGCGCTCGAACCAGAACTCGCCGCCGTGGCGGTCGGCGACGTCGCGCACACTCAGCGGGCTGGTCTCGGCGCCGATGCGCATCGGGTCGAGCTCCCAGCTCATCACGGTCTCGGTGCTGAGCGACTGGCCCATCCAGATCAGGTCGAGGTGGGCGTGCTGGCCGCCCGGCGCCGCGGCGATGCGCAACTGCACAAGCTTGGTCTCGAACTCGTCCTGCAGCCGCCCGGCCAGGTAATGCAGCGCCAGCAGCAGCGAGTAGCTGTCGACCTTGAGCCACAGCGCGGTGTCGACCTCGGCCTGCGACACCCGCAGCGCGAGCTGGCTCTCGATGCGGCGCTGCGCGGCGGCGACCAGGTCGGCGCCGAGCATGTCCTCCATCGGCCAGCGGGTCTTGATGCCTTCGGTGGCGCTGTCGGCCAGGGTCTGGATGCGCGCGCTCATGGCGCGCACCTCGTCGCGGATGACGCCGTGAAAGCGCTGGCGCAGGGCATCGTCGAGGCCGTCGTCGTCGAGCATCTCGACCGCGGCCTGCAGGTTGGCGAGCGAGCCGCGGCTGCCTTCGGTCAGGCCGTGCAGCAGCTGGTCGCGCAGGGTGTCCTGCTCGAACTCGCGGGTGACGTTGTCGAGCATCAGCACGAAACCCGACAGCGCCGCCGGATCGGCCACGGCGTTGCCGTCGGCGGGTGCGACCTCGCGCACCGGCGCCATCTGCACCCGCAGCAGCTGGCCCGAGCGGGTGATGGTGACGAACTGCGCCAGCGGGTTGTCCGCCCCGCGCTGCAGGCGCTGCTGGATGCTCTCGAGCGCGTGCGTGACCAGCTTGGGATCGAAGGCGGCGTAGATCGAGCGGCCCAGGCCGAGCAGCTCCGAGCCACCCGCCAGCGACGGCGCCGACGACAGCGCGCGGAACTGCATGCGGGCACGGTTGTTGTAGAGCAGCACCCGGCCGTCGAGGTTGCAGACCACCACGCTCTGCGTCAGCTCGGCCATCAGCGCGGCCAGTCGGCTGCGCTCGAGCTCGACGCCGCGGCTGGCGGCGAGCACCTGCGCGGCCATGTCCTGGCGCAGTGCCTCGCGCTGGCGCACCAGCTCGTTGACGGCCTCGGCCAGCGCGCGCAGCGTGGCGCTGCCGGCGGGCGTGATCTCGCGTTGCACGTCGGTGTCGCGCAGCACGCGCACCTGGTCGAGCAGCTGCGCGGGTGCGGCCAGCCGCGGCAGCAGCCAGGCATGCAGCGCCGCGGCCAGTCCCAGCATGCCGAGACCGAAGGCCATCACCACCAGCCCCGCATGCGGTTCGAGCGCCGCCCGCACCACCGCGCGCTCGGCCTGCGCCAGCGACGACCAGACCATCGCGCCGGTCAGCCCCAGCCACAGCAGGAGCAAGACGCCGACCAGCCCCAGCAGGCCGGCCAGTCGCAGGCCCGGTTTCACCGCGGCGCCTCCAGCATCGCCTTGACGCGCTCGACCAGCTCGCGGGTCGAGAAGGGCTTGGTCATGTAGCCGTCGGCGCCCAGCGCCAGGCCCTTGGCCAGATCGGTGTCGCGGCCCTTGGCGGTCAGCATCAGGATGCGCAGCGCGTTGTAGCGCTCGTCGGCACGCAGCGCCTGGCAGACGTCGAAGCCGCTCTTGCGCGGCATCATGACGTCGAGCAGCAGCAGGTCGGGGCAGTCGGCGGCGACCGCGTCGAGCGCCTCCTGGCCGTCGCGCGCCAGGCGGACGTCGAAGCCTTGGCGCTTCATCAGGTATTCGAGCGAGATCAGGATGTTGGGCTCGTCATCGGCGATCAGTATCTTGTGGCTCATGGGCTGTCTCCTGCATCGTGTTCATGGTGGGCACCATGCCTCCCGCCGCCGCGGCTGTCCACGGTAGCGTGTAGCCGAATGTCGCACCTTGACCCGGATCGGATCGCAGCCAGATCCGCCCGCCGTAATGCTCGACGATCTGGCGGCAGATCGGCAGGCCCAGTCCGGTGCCCTGCGGCCGGTTCAGGCCGTCGCCACCCTGGCGAAATTTCTCGAACACCAGCGCCTGCTCGTGGGCCGGCACGCCGGGGCCGTTGTCGGCCACCGTGACGGTCGCGCCCTGCGCATCACCACGCACCGTCAGCACGATGCGGCCAGCGCCGGCCGGCGTGAACTTGGCGGCGTTGGACAGCAGGTTGAGCAGCACCTGCAGCAGCCGGTCGGGGTCGGCGCGCAACGTCGGCAGCGGCTCGGCCGGCAGGTCGAGCTGCAGCGTGATGCCGCGCTCGCGCATCAGCTCGGCCAGGGTCTGCGCGGCGTGTCCGGCCAGCGCCACGAGGTCGACGTCGTCGTCGATCCAGGTGGCGTGGCCGGACTCGATCTTGGCCATGTCGAGCACCTGGTTGACCAGCCGCGACAGGCGCTCGGTCTCGCCGACGATGATGGTCATGAACTGCTGGCGTTGCGCCTCGGGCATGTCGGCCTCGTCGCGCATCAGCTCGGCGAGCGCGCGGATCGAGGTCAGCGGCGTGCGCAGCTCGTGCGTCACCGACGACATGAAATCGTCCTTCAGGCGGTCGAGCCCCTGCAGCTTCTCGTTGGCCGCGCGCAGCTCGTCGGTGGCGCGGCGCAGCGAGGCCTGCTGCTCCTCGAGCTGGCGCGAGTAGGCGCGCAGCTGCGAGGCCTCGTCGACGATGCGCATGACGTCGTCGAGGCCGAGCGTGTCCTCCTCGACGGTGGACGCCACCATCACGCGCGCCGACGCGCTGCCGATCGCGCCGGCCAGCTGGGTCTCGACCCGGTGCACCAGCCGGCCGTCGGGCTGCAGCTGCGAGACGTCCGCCAGGCCCAGCTCGCGCGCATGGCGCTCGAACAGCTCGCGCGCCTTGGCCTCGCCGAGGAAACGCGCCGCCAGCGCGCGCAGGTCCTCGACCCGCGCCCGGCCGCGCCAGAACACCGGTGCCGTCGCGGCACTGCCCTGGCCGGCGGCGCCGAAGACCTCGACGAACAGCAGCGCCTGGCTCAGCTCGCGCGCGGTCGGCCGGTGCGCCAGCGACATCACCACGTAGGCGCCGACGTTGGCCAGCAGGCTCCAGAACAGCGAGTGCGTCAGGTTGTCGAGCCCGCCCAGACCGAACAGCTGCTCGGGCCGCAGCAGCGCGATGCCGCCGATGCCGTCGCGCAGGAAGGTGTCGGGCAACCAGCCCGACTTGGCCAGCGACGGCAGCATCAGCGTGTAGGCCCAGACCGCAAAGCCGGCCGCGAGCCCGGCCAGCGCGCCATTGCGCGTGCCGCCCTGCCAGTACATGCCGCCGAGCATCGCCGGCGCGAACTGGGCCACCGCGGCAAAGCTGATCAGGCCGATGCTGACCAGCGCGTAGGCCTCGCCGGCCAGGTGGTAGTACAGGTAGCCGAGCAGCAGGATGGCGACGATCGCCGCGCGCCGGATCGCCAGCAGCAGCCCGGTCAGGTCACCGGCGCGCGACCAGCGCGGCCAGCGCAGCAGCAGCGGCATGACAAGGTCGTTGCAGACCATCGTCGAGACCGCGATGGCCTCGACGATCACCATGCCGGTGGCCGCCGACAGCCCGCCGACGAAGGCGATCAGCGCCAGCGCCGACTGGCCGCCGGCCAGCGGCAGGCTGAGCACGAAGCTGTCGGCGTTCATGCCGCCGGCCGAGAAATACAGCAGGCCGCCGAGCGCGATCGGCAGCACGAACAGGTTGATCAGCAGCAGGTAGGCCGGAAAGGCCCAGGCGGCGCGCTTGAGGTGGCTCTCGTCGACGTTCTCGACCACCATCACCTGGAACTGGCGCGGCAGGAAGATCACCGACAGCATCGACAGCATCGTCAGCGCGAACCACTGCGCATACGGGAAGCTGCGGCCCTGTTCGAGGCGCAGCAGCTGGCGCAGTTCGGGCACCGCGGCGGCACGCTCGAACAGGTCGGCCGGCCCGCCGAACAGGCCCCAGGTGACGAACACGCCCACCGCCAGGAACGCCACCAGCTTGACCACCGACTCGAAGGCGATCGCCAGCACCATGCCCTCGTGGCGCTCGGTGCTGTCGAGGTGGCGGGTGCCGAACACCATCGTGAAGCCGGCCAGCGCCAGCGCGACGTAGAGCGTGCTGTCGCGCCACAAGGCCGGTGCGGCCAGCAGCGGCTCGCCCAGCGGCGTGGTCATCAGCGCGTAGCCGCCGGCGACGGCTTTGAGCTGCAGCGCGATGTAGGGCACGATGCCGACCACCGTGATCAGCGTCACCAGGCCGGCCAGCAGCGGGCTCTTGCCGTAGCGGCTGGCGACGAAGTCGGCGATCGAGGTCAGGCGGTAGGTGCGCGCGATGCGGATCATCTTGCGCACCACCGACCAGGCCAGCACCATCGCCAGCATCGGGCCGAGGTAGATCGGCAGGAACCAGACCCCGCCCGAGGCGGCCCGGCCGACGCTGCCGAAATAGGTCCAGGCGGTGCAGTAGACCGCCATCGACAGCGCGTAGACCCAGGCGTTGCCGATCACCGATCGGCCCTGCGCGGCGCGCCGGTCGCCCCACCAGGCGACCGCGAACAGCAGCGTCAGGTAGGCGAACGAAGCACCCAGCACCAGGGCCGGCGAGAGCATGTCTCAGCTCTCCATCAACCAGGCCAGGAGGCCGATCAGCACGGCCCAGACCGCGAACAGCGCGGCCGGGAACAGCGGCAGGCCGAAGACCATCGCCTCGTGATCCCACAGCGCCAGCAGCGGGAAGTTGAACAGCAGCAGCGCCGCCCCGAACAAGGCGACCAGGCGCTGGCTCAGGAGCGGCGCACGCATGGCCGGCTCAGCGGGATGCGGGCAGGCGGCCCACGGCGTTCAGGCGGCTCAGGCGCCGGATGCGGCCGAAGCGGCCACGGCCGGCGCCGAGGCGGCGGGTGCGGCCTCGTGAGCCGGCATGCCGTGCTGCTCACCGCCCATGTCGACGTTGGCACCGCTTTGCATCAGCATGTAAAGCCCGAGGCCGGCGAAGGCGGCGAAGCCGACTGCAATTTTCCACATGTCTGGATCCTTGATTGAGTTGGGAGGGTGATCACGAAAGAAGCGCCCCGCAGGGCGCTTCGACATTGTGCGAGAACGAGGCGCCGGTTGCGCAGCCTCGTTCAGGCTCAGTCGTCGGCGTAGATGTCGACGTCCTTGGTTTCCTTGATGAACAGCATGCCGATGACGAAGGTCGCGCCGGCGATGATGATCGGATACCAGAGGCCGTTGTACATGTTGCCGGTCTGCGCCACGATGGCGAAGGCGGTGGTGGGCAGCAGGCCGCCGAACCAGCCGTTGCCGATGTGGTACGGCAGGCTCATCGAGGTGTAGCGGATGCGGGTCGGGAACATCTCCACCAGCATCGCCGCGATCGGGCCGTAGACCATCGTCACGTAGATCACGAGGATCGTCAGGATGACGATGATCTTCAGCTTGTCGACCTTGGCCGGATCGGCCTTGGCCGGGTAGCCGGCGGCCTTGAGCGCATCGGCGACGGCCTTCTTGAACTCGGCGTCCTTCTTCTTGGCTTCGTCAGCCGCCAGGCCGGCCGAGGTGTAGCCCTCGATGACCGTCGTGCCCACCGTGATCTTGGCGGGGCCGGTGGCCTCGATGTTGTCGTAGCTGACCGAAGCGCCGGCCAGCACCTGCTTGGCGATGTCGCAGGAGCTGGTGAACTTCTTCGTGCCGGTCGGGTTGAACTGGAACGAGCACTCCTTGGGGTCGGCCGTGATGGTGACCTTGGCGTTGGCCTGGGCCGTCGCGAGGTCCGGGTTGGCGGCCTGGGTCAGCGCCTTGAACAGCGGGAAGAAGGTCAGCGCGGCGATCAGGCAGCCGGCCATGATGATGGGCTTGCGGCCGATCTTGTCGGACAGCGCGCCGAACACGATGAAGAACGGCGTGCCGATCACCAGCGAGGCAGCGACCAGCACGTTGGCGGTGGCGCCGTCGACCTTGAGGGCCTGCGTCAGGAAGAACAGCGCGTAGAACTGGCCCGTGTACCAGACAACGGCCTGGCCGGCGGTCAGGCCGATCAGCGCCAGGATCACGATCTTCAGGTTCTTCCACTGGCCGAACGACTCCGACAGCGGCGCCTTCGAGGTCTTGCCCTCTTCCTTCATCTTCTTGAAGGCGGGCGATTCGTTCATCGACAGGCGGATCCACACGCTGATGGCCAGCAGGGCGATCGAGACGATGAACGGGATGCGCCAGCCCCAGTCGGCGAAGGCGGCTTCGCCGATCGCGGTGCGGGTGCCGAGAATGACCATCAGCGACAGGAACAGGCCCAGCGTCGCGGTGGTCTGGATCCACGCCGTGTAGGCGCCGCGCTTGCCGTGCGGCGCGTGTTCGGCCACGTAGGTGGCGGCACCGCCGTATTCACCGCCGAGCGCCAGGCCCTGCAGCATGCGCAGCGCGATCAGGATCACCGGCGCGGCCACGCCGATCGACTCGTAGTTGGGCAGGATGCCGACGATGAACGTCGCCAGGCCCATGATCAGGATCGTCACCAGGAAGGTGTACTTGCGGCCGATCATGTCGCCCAGGCGACCGAACACCAGCGCGCCGAACGGGCGCACGATGAAGCCGGCGGCAAAGGCGAGCAGCGCGAAGATGAAGGCCGAGCCGGCATCCAGTCCCGCGAAGAACTGCTTGGCGATGATGGCTGCGAGCGAGCCGTAGAGGTAGAAGTCGTACCACTCGAACACCGTGCCCAGCGAGGAGGCGAAGATCACCTTCCGCTCTTCGGGTGTCATGGCCGGCGGAACGGCCTTCTTGGTCGCATTGATCGGGATGCTGGACATGTTGTCTCCTGTATTCGTCTGCAAACGGCGTCTTGAGCGCGTGAGCGCACTGTCAAAGCGAGGACTGACCAATTCCTGACGCGTTTCCAACGCTCGCTTACAAGATCGGCAGTAACCCGCAAGAACGATTTCGCGATGTGAGATTCTTGATGGAAATCAGGCCTGACCTCGGGATAGTCCTGAGTCGTTCACACCGGAGCGCACACCGTCGGGATAATCCGGCCGCGATGAGCCACTCCTCCCCGATTCCGACCCCGCCGCGCCCCGGCCGGCCGCCGCGCGTGGTGCTCGAGACCTCCGTGGTGATCTCGGCGCTGATGTTCGGCGGCGGCGCGGGAGCGCAGCTGCGGCGGGCCTGGCAGGAGGGCTACTGCCGCCCGCTGCTGTGCAAGGCCACCGTGCTCGACCTGACCCGATCGCTGGCGAGCCCGCAGCTCGGCTTGAGCCGCCACGAGCAGGAACAGCTGCTGGGCGACTACCTGCCGCACGCCCTGAAGGTGCGGGTGCCCGAGGCCAGCGGGCCGGCGCCGGCCGACGAGCCCGCGGCGCTCGCCTTCGTGCGCCTGGCGATGGCCGGCCGCGCCCATGTGCTGGTCAGCGGCGACGTCGGGCTGCTGGCCATGCAGGGCCGGCTGAGCTGCCGGGTGATGGCGCTCGAGCCCTTCCTGAACCACATCGCCAGCGCCGGCATCCGGCCGCTGGCATTGCGGCCGCGCTGAGGCGCACCACCCGTCAGGGCGTCAGGGCGTCAGGGCGTCAGGGCGTCAGAGCAGCAGGCTCAGCCACAGCGGCGCGGTCAGCGCGAAGCCCAGCGTCGACAGCACGATCGCCGCGCTGGCCTCGCCCTCGAGCGTGCGGTAGCGCTGCGCGAACAGCAGCGCGTTGCTGCCGCTGGGCAGCGCGGCGGCCATCACCAGCACCGCCAGCGGCAGGCCGCGCAGACCGAACACCCACACGCCCAGCGCCGCCACGATCGCCGGCAGCAACAGCAGCTTGAGCATCACCAGCCCCAGCAGACGCTGCCAGCTGCTGCCCAGCCCGTACTGCGCCAGCGAGGCGCCGATCAGCACCAGGCACAGCGGCACGCCGGCCTGGCCGAGCGTGAGCAGCATGTTGTCGGCCACCGGATGCAGCTGCCAGCCCGTCAGGTGCCAGGCCAGGCCGGCCAGCACCGGCAGCACGACCGGGTGGATCAGCGTCTGGCGGGCGATGGTCAGCAGCAGGCTGCCGAGCGCGGCCGCGCTGCCACGGCGCGCGGCGGCATGGGCGATGTCGACCTCGGCCAGCACCGTCAGCAGGCTCAGCAGCACCAGCGCGTGCAGGCTGACGATCGCCAGGTGCAGCTGCAGCCCGGCCTCGCCGAACAGCGCAGCGGCAAACGGCAGGCCGACCTGCACCGTGTTGCCGAAACTCAGCGACACCGCGCGCACCGCCGGATCGGCCGGATGGGCCGGCCCGCGGCGCCGGTAGACGTACCAGATCGCCAGCGCCCAGAGCACCAGCGGGCCGAAGAACGCCAGCAGCAGCGGCCCCGGCAGGTCGGACAGGTCGATCCCGGCGGTGGTGCGGAACAGCAGCGCCGGCAGGAACAGCCCGAACGCCGCGCTGGCCAGCGCCCGTTGCCCGTCGGCGCCGCCGAGCACGCCCAGGCGCGTGGCGCCGTAGCCGATCGCGATCATCGCGAACAGCGCCAGCAGCTTGTAGGCCAGATCCCAGGTCATGTCGTCGGGCGGCGGCGCCGCTCAGCAGGCCGCCACGCCATCGGCGTCGTGAAAGCGGGTGCGGATGGCCTCCAGCGCGGCAGGCTCGGCGAGCAGGGCCTCGACCATCTCGGCGTCGAGCCGCCCGGCCGCGGCCATGCGGCGCAGTTCGGCGGCGACCTCGTCGTGGCGCCAGGCCGGCTTGTACGGCCGCTCGCTGCGCAGCGCGTCGTAGATGTCGGCCACCGTGATGATGCGTGCGGCGTCCGGCAGCTCGGCGCCCCGCAGGCCGCGCGGATAACCGCTGCCGTCGATGCGCTCGTGGTGGCCGGCGACGATCTGGCGCAGCACCTGCACGCCGGCCAGGTGGGCCAGCGAGAAGGTCTCGATCAGGCGTTCGACGATCTGCTCGCCCTTGTCGACGTGTTCGGTCATCTGGCGCCACTCGTCGGCGTCGAGCGCGCCGGGCTTGAGCATGATGTGGTCGGGCACGCCGATCTTGCCGATGTCGTGCAGCGGCGCGAACAGGTAGACATGCTCGATGAACTCGTCGTCGTAGCCGCGTGCGTGCGCCAGCCGCAGCGCGATCAGCTGGGCGAAGGCGGCCATGCGCGACAGGTGGCTGCCGGTCTCGATGTCGCGCAGGTTGGCGAACTCGCGGGCGATCTGGATCGAGCCGACCAGCATGCGCATGGTCGACAGCTCCTGGCTCAGCAGCATCGCGATCAGGCTGGCGTAGGGCCGCAGGCGCTCGCAGACCAGCGGCTGGAACGCCGACGGCGTCAGGGCGTCGAAGAACAGCAGGCCGATCAGGTTCTCGTGATCGAACAGCGGCAGCGTGTACGAGCTGCGATAACCCTGCGCCAGCAGCCACTCGGTGTGCGCATGGCCGTGGCCGTGCAGCTCGGTCTGCATGTCGTCGATGACCCGCTCGCCGCGCTCGCGCACCAGCGCCGACAGCGAGGCGCTGTCGGCCAGCCGGAACTGGTACGCCTGCAGCGGCTGGGCCGAGGTCGTGCTGTGCACGAAGGTCTTGAGCAGCCCGTCTTCAGGCTCGTGGAGCGCGCACGAGATGCGATCGACCGCCGGCACCAGGCGGCGGATCTGGGCGTGCAGCACCGCCAGCCGGCTGGTCACGCTGTCGTGGCTGTGGGCACCGACTTCGAGCAGGTGCAGCGCCTCGGGGATGGTCATGAGGCCTTCGCGGCCGCCTTCTTGGCCGGCACCCGCGCCGCACGCGGCTCGAACTCGAACACCACCTTGCCCTCCTTCTTGTCGAACACCAGGAAGGCCTTGAACTTGCGCTTGGTCTTGTTGGAGACGAAGCCGTCGAGCAGCGCGGTCTTGCCTTCGATCAGCAGCTTGTTCATCTGCTCGTGCGTGACGGGCTGCTGCAGGATGATCTTGCCGGTCTTGAAGTCGCAGGTCTGGGGCGCGCCCACCGCGTGCTCGCAGACGTAGCTGGTGCCGTGTTCGTAGACGTGGCCCTTGCACTTCGGGCAGCTGCCGAGGCTGGTCTGGGCGCTGAAGTCGACCGGCTCGCCGGACTCGTCGTCCTTCTTGGCGTCCTCGCCGAAGTCGAACTCGAGCTTCCAGTTGTTGATCTCGTCGTCGCGCACCAGCTTGAGCTCGGCCGTGAACGGCCAGCCGGCCTTGGAGCGGAAGCCCTCCAGCGGGCCGATCTTGTGGTCGCGCAGGAAGGCCTCGGCCTCGTGCAGCTCGAAGCTGCGCGAGCCCGGGATCTTGCTGATCGAGAAGCCGCAGCCGCTGCCCTCGGCGCCGCTGCTGCCGTTGGCGTCACGGCCGACGCAGGCGAAGCGGCGGTAGTTCTCCTTGACCACGCCGCCGCAGTTCGGGCAGGGCGCCTTCAGCGTCGCGTAGTCGCCGGGGATGGTGTCGCGGTCGTATTCCTTGGCCTTCTTGACGATGCGCTGCGCCATGTCGGCGATGCCGTGCATGAAGGCATCGCGGCTGAGCTGGCCCTTCTCCATCTGGCTGAGCTGGTATTCCCACTGGCCGGTCAGCTCGGGCTTGGTCAGGTCCTCGATCGCCAGGCCGCGCAGCAGCGTCATGAGCTGGAAGGCCTTGGCGGTGGCGATCAGGTCGCGGCCCTCGCGCAGCATGTATTTCTCGAGGATCAGGCCTTCGATCACCTGCGCGCGGGTGGCCGGCGTGCCCAGGCCCTTCTCCTGCATCGCGGCCTTGAGCTCCTCGTCGTCGATCAGCTTGCCGGCGCCTTCCATCGCGCTCAGCAGCGTGGCCTCGTTGTAGCGCGCGGGCGGCCGGGTCTTGAGCGGCGAGATGCGCAGCTCCTCAGCCTGCACCGTCTCGCCGGGCTTGACCGGCACCAGGTTGGCGTCCTCGTCCTGCGCGTCCTTGCCGTAGACCGCCAGCCAGCCCGGGTTGACCAGCACCTTGCCGTTGGTCTGGAACTGCAGCGGCGAGGTCACCCCCTTGGGCAGCGACTGGCTCGCCGACTGAGCCACCGGCACCTCGGTGATGCGGGTCGTGACCATGAATTCGGCCGACGGGTAGAACACCGCGATGAAGCGCTTGACCACCATGTCGTAGAGCTTGGCCTCGATCTCGCTCAGGCTGCGCGGCGCCTGCAGGGTCGGGATGATGGCGAAGTGGTCCGAGATCTTGCTGTTGTCGAACACCCGCTTGACCGGCTTGACGTAGCCGGCATCGAGCGCCTTGCGGGCATGCTGGGCCAGCTCGCGCAGGGGGCCGGGCAGGTCCTCGCTGGCGATCATCGCCAGCGTCTCCTTGGCCACCGGCACGTAGTCCTCGGGCAGCGCACGGGCGTCGGTCCGCGGATAGGTCAGCACCTTGTGTTTTTCGTACAGCGCCTGGGCGATCGACAGCGTCGTCTTGGCCGAGAAGCCGAAGCGGCCGTTGGCCTCGCGCTGCAGCGTCGTCAGGTCGTAGAGCAGCGGGCTGGCCTGGGTGCTGGGCTTGGCCTCCTCGCGCACCGTGCCGGTCCGGCCGCGCACCGCGGCGGCGATGGCGTCGGCCTCGGCCTCGCTCCAGAGCCGGTCGGCGCGGCGCTCGAGGTCGTCGTCCTTCTTGAACTTGGGGTCGAACCACTTGCCCTCGTACAAGCCGGCGGCGGCGCCGAAGTCGGCCCGCACCTCCCAGTACGGCCGCGAGACGTGCTTGCGGATCTTCTCCTCGCGCTCGACCACGATCGACAGCGTGGGCGTCTGCACCCGCCCGACGGTGGTGAGAAAGAAGCCGCCGTCGCGCGAGTTGAAGGCCGTCATCGCCCGCGTGCCGTTGATGCCGACCAGCCAGTCGGCCTCGCTGCGGCTGCGCGCGGCTTCGGCCAGGCCGCGCATCTCGGCGTCCGAGCGCAGCTTCTCGAAGCCGTCGCGGATCGCCTGCGGCGTCATGCTCTGCAGCCACAGGCGCTGCACCGGCTTGGTGCCGACCTTGGCGCCCAGCGCGTACTGCTCGATCAGGCGGAAGATCAGCTCGCCCTCGCGCCCGGCGTCGCAGGCGTTGATGAGATGGGTGACGTCCTTGCGCTTGATCAGCTTGACCAGCGCACTGAGCCGCCCCTTGCTCTTGTCGATCGGCTCCAGATCGAAGTGCGGCGGCACCACCGGCAGGTTGTTGAAGCTCCATTTGCCGCGCTTGACGTCGTATTCCTCGGGCGCGCGGATCTCGACCAGGTGGCCGACCGCCGACGAGACGACGTAGTGGTCGTTCTCGAAATGTTCGGCGTGTTTCTCGAACTTGCCCGACGTCGTCGTCAACGCACGCACGATGTCCTGCGCGACGGACGGCTTTTCGGCGATGACCAGTGACTTGCTCATGTTCCTTGACCCTGCTTGTGCCACCGGCCCCGGGCCGGTGCGCTCTCTACAATCTGCGTTACACGTGCGCGCGCTCATGCGCGCGCGCTCACACCCTCAATCTAACCAGATCTGAAAACGCCCATGCCGACGCGCCGAGCCAGCCCTGCCCCCGAGCGCCCCGCGCGAGCCCCGAAACCCGCACCGGTCGCCGCGGTCGAGGCACCGCCGCGCAAGGACCCGCGGCGCATCCAGGTGCGCCGCTCGGGCGTGCACGGCAAGGGCGTGTTCGCGCTGCAGCCGCTGAAGAAAGGCGAGCTGCTGATCGAATACAAGGGCGAGATGATCGGCTGGGACGAGGCGCTGCGCCGCCATCCGCACGACCCCGCGCAGCCCAACCACACCTTCTACTTCCACGTCGACGAGCAGCGGGTCATCGACGGCGCCGTCAACGGCAACGCGGCGCGCTGGATCAACCACGCCTGCGCGCCCAACTGCGAGGCCGAGATCGACGGCGATCGCATCTTCATCAAGGCCCGGCGCGCCATCAAGGCCGGCGAGGAGCTGTTCTTCGACTACCAGCTGGTGATCGACGAGCGCTACACCGCCCGGCTCAAGAAGGACTACGCCTGCTGGTGCGGCCACAAGACCTGCCGCGGTACGATGCTGGCGCCCAAACGCTGAAGACTGCCTTGCCCTCCACGATCCTCAACTGGGATGCCGAAGACCTCTGGCTCGCGCTGGAGCCCCATGCCCCGGGCCTGAGCATCGAGGTGCTGCCCGAAACCGCATCGACCAACACCGCCCTGCTCGAACGCGCCCGCGCCGGCGACAGCGCGCCCTGCCTGCTGGTGGCCGAGCGCCAGAACGCCGGTCGCGGCCGGCTCGGCCGCAGCTGGAGTTCCGCACCCGGGCGCTCGCTGACCTTCTCGCTCGCCTGCCCGCTCGCACCGGCCGACTGGTCGGGCCTGTCGCTGGCGGTCGGGCTGGCGCTGGCCGAGGCGCTGCATCCGCGCATCGGCATCAAGTGGCCCAACGACCTGTGGCTGCGCGGCGACGACCGCAAGCTCGGCGGCATCCTGATCGAGACGCTGATGGCGCCCGGCAGCGCGGACGGTGCACGCCAGGTGGTGGTCGGTGTCGGCCTGAACATCGAGCCGCTGGGCGACGCCGAGACGGCCCCGTTCGGCAGCGGCTATGCGTGCCTGCAGGAGCTCGATCCGGCTGCCAGCGCGCCGCTCGCGCTGCACCGCGTGGCGCTGCCGCTGTGGCGGGCGCTGCAGGATTTCGAGCGTCACGGCCTGGCCCCGCTGTTGCCGCGTTTTGCCGCGCGTGACGTGCTGGCCGGCCGCCCGGTGCAGGCCGGCGATCGGCACGGCACGGCCTGCGGCATCGCGCCCGACGGCGCCCTGCTGCTGCGCGACGCCGCCGGCCAGATCCACGCCGTGCACAGCGGCGAAGTGAGCGCGCGCCCATGCTGAGGGGCCTGCTGGCGGCGCTGCTCCTGGCCAATCTGATGTTCTTCAGCTGGAGCCGCGGCTGGCTCGACGACGTGGTCGGCCTGTCGCCGCAGCGCGACCGCGAACCGCAGCGGCTGGCCGCGCAGATCGCGCCCGAGGCGCTGCAGATCCTGCCGCCCGCCACGCTGACCCGGCGCGCGCCGCCGCCGGTCTGCCTGGAGGCCGGCCCTTTCACGCCGGCCGAGCTGCCGCAGGCCGAAAGCGCCCTGCGCCGCGCCCTGCCCGAAGGCGGCTGGGCGCTGCTGACGCGCGAGCGCCCGGGCAGCTGGATGGCCTACATGGGGCGCTACAACTCCAAGGTGACGATGCAGCGTCGCGCCGAAGAACTGCGCCGGCGCGAAGTCGCGTTCGAGGAAGTGCGCAACCTGCCCGACTACGAACCCGGCTTCATCTTCGGCCGCTACAACCGCGAGGCCGACGCCCGGGAGAGCGTGCGCCGCCTGCAGGAGCAGAAGGTGCGCTTCGCCCGCGTGGTGCGGCTCGAGCCGCCCAGCACCAGCCACGTGCTGCGCGTGCCCAAGGCCGACCCGGCGACCCAGGAACGCCTGACCCAGATCGACGACCTGCCGCAAGGCCGCAAGCTGCAGCCCTGCGGACGCGACTCACGCCCCTGACGGCACCCCGCCGCACGACAGCGCCGCGAGCACCTGCTCGACGCGGCCGAAGCCGATGCGCTCCTGCTCCAGCCGCACCGGTGCATCCCGCAATCGGCGCCAGCGCAGGTCGTCGTAGAGCCAGCGCTCGGCGTCGTCCAGGTGCGGCAGATCGCGTTGCGTGGGCTGCGGCTCGTCGACCCACTGCGCCTCGTGCGCCAGCAAGGTGTCGTGGTCCATCAGCAAGGCGCGCGCCTGCGGGAAATGCGCGCGCAGCTGATCGAGGATCGCAAAGCCGTGGGTGTCGATGTCGCCCCAGTAGTGCAGCGCACGGCGGTGCAGCCACCCGGCCTGCGACATGGCCTCGAAGCCGTAACCCGCGCCGAACACCACCAGGCCGTCGGCCACCGGCGGGAAGGCCAGGAAGTTGATCTCGTTCTCGGTGACGAACACCCGCCGCACGGCCGGCGGGTCCAGCCGTGCGAAGGCCTGCTGCGTCAGCGTGTAGTCGGCGTCGGTGCCGCTCACCCAGGCGGCATGCCGCGGATCGAGAAACCGCAGGCGCACCCGCAAGGGCTTGTCGCGAAAGCCGTAGCGGCGTGCAAACTGCGCCGCGCCGCCGGCCGTCGCGTCGATGGCATCGGGCGGCAGCGCCAGATCGAACAGCTCGGCCAGCACGCCGCGCTGCGCTTCGATGAACTTGCTGTGGATGCCCGGCAGATCGACCTGGCGCAGGTAGACGCCCGGGCGCGGATGCGCCTGCAGCCAGGCCACCAGATCGAGCAACTGCGGCCAGACCTCGGCCAGCGACAGCGCGCGCAAGGGCTGGCGCTGCAGCCACGGCAAGAGCGCCGGCTGACGCTCGCGCGTGGCGGCCAGCACGGACTGGAACACCCGCGCCTCGCGCGCCTTGCCGATGACCTGCAGGGCATCGTCGAGCGTGTCGACCCAGGCCTCGGCCGGCAGGCTGTTCTGGCCGATGACGCGGTGCCGCACCTCGCGCAGCACCAGCCGGTAGCCCGCGCGCGAGCCTTGCTGCAGATCGGCCACCCAGCGGCGCACCGCGTCGAAACGCTCGGACAGGTCGCTCGACGACGGCACCCGCAGCGTCAGCCGCAGCGGGAAAAGCTGCGTCGGCGCGACCCGCTCGGCCAGCAGCTCGCCCTTGTCCCAGCGCCGCTGCACCTGGGCGCGCAGGTCGGCGGGCAAGCTCCAGTCGCTCATGGCATCGACCCGTCGCGCTGTGCGCGGTAGTCCTCGATGCCGAGGTTGCGCAGCTTCGAGGCGCTGCCGTCCTCGTTGTGCACGAAGCCCACGCTGGCCACGAAGGGTTCGATGATGTGGATCTTCTGCAGCGGCGTGACGATCAGCAGCTGCAGGTTGAGCTGCTGGAACAGGCGCAGGCCGTATTGCGCCGACTCGTCCGAGCCACGGCCGAAGGCCTCGTCGATGACGACGAAGCGGAACGTCCGCGAGCGCAGCGCGCCCCATTCCAGCCCGAACTGGTAGGCCAGGCTGGCGGCCAGGATGGTGTAGGCGAGCTTCTCCTTCTGCCCGCCGGACTTGCCGCCCGAATCGGAGAAGTGCTCGAACTCGCTGCCGTCCTCGCGCCAGCGTTCGCTGGCGGCAAACACGAACCACTGCCGCACGTCGGTCACCTTGGCGGCCCAGCGCCGGTCGGCTTCGGCCGAACCTTCACGGCCGCGGAAACGCTCGATGATCTGCCTGACCTGCAGGAACTTGGCCTCGGAATACTGCGCATCGTCCGAGCCGGTCAGCGTGCCTTCGGTGCAGGCGCGCAACTCGGTCTGGAAGTCGCGCACGTCGGCGTCGGTGGCGGTCTGGGCTTCGAGCGCGATGAAGCGGCCGGGGTTGTAGTCGATCTGCGTCAGCGACTCGTTGATGCGCGCGATGCGCTCCTTGATGGTCTCGCGCTCGCGGTGCAGTTGCGACTGGAAATGCGCCACCTCGCGGATGGTGTTTTCATTGAGCAGCTCCTTGAAGCGGGCGACGAACCGCGGCAGGTCGTCGGCCTTGAGCTGCGCCAGCATCGCGCGGTACTCGGCGCCGGCGGCCACGCTGGCATCGACCTCCTGGGTGTCGAGCTTGAAGGCTTCCTTGTATTGGGCCATCGCGCGCACGATCTTCTCGCCCAGGTGGGCGAGCCGCTTGTCGTCGGCGTCGATGCGCGCCTGCAGCCAGCGCCGCATCTCCTGCTCGCGGCCGTCGCAGTTTTCGACGCTCAGGGCCTGATCGCCCAGGGCCAGCGCACGCCAGCCCTCGATCAGGCCGAAGTGCGCGGCCCGAGCGGCGAAGTCGGCGGCGTCCAGCTTCTGCTGCGCCTGCTCGCGCAGCGCCCGGGCCTGCTCGTGTTTCAGCGCGCAGCGGGTCTGTTCGGCTTCACGATCCTTCAGCTTGCGACCGGTGTCGTCGCGGACCGACTCCAGCGTGGCCAGCTGCACGGCCAGCGTCTTCAGCACGTCGGAGGCGGCCTCCAGCCGCTGTTTCTCATCCTGCAAGGCGGCCAGTTCGGTGACGCTGCTGCGCCAGTCGAGCTCGGTGAAATCGCGGTATTCCTCCAGCTTGTCGAGTGCCTGCAGTCGCTCGCGCAGGGCCGCCTGTTCGTTCTGCAGCGCGGCCAGGCGCTGGCCGGTCTCGATCAGCCGCGCCTGCAGCACCCGGGCCCTGGATTCGAGCGCGGCGATCTTGGCCTGGTTGCTCCAGCCGAGCACGTAGCGGCTGCGGTCGTCGATGCGGTGGCGGTCGTCCTTCTCGTGGCGTTCGCCCGGTGACTTGATCTGGCCGGCGCGGGTGATGGCGCGCGCCTCGCGGCGGAACTGCTCCTGCCCGGTGCAGCAGGCCAGGTCGAAGCGGTGCGCCAGTTCGCGCTCGAGCCAGCCGTAGAACGGCGTGTCGGGCTTGATCGCCAGCTTGCGCGCCAGCGAATCGGGCTGCAGCGCGGGCAGATCGCCGCGGCCGTCCTGGCTCGAACCCCTGGCCTTGGGACGGATGCGGAAGTAGACCAGCCGGCCCTTCAGCTGCGTGCGGTCGACCCAGTCGCTGACCGCGGCGTAGTGTTCGTCGGGCACCAGCAGCGACAGGCCGAAGCTGCGCAGCAGCCGTTCGGCGGCGCCCTCCCAGTCGCGCTCGTCGTCGCGCACCTGGATCAGTTCGCCGGCATACGGCAGGTCGGCCTCGCGCAGCTTCAAGGCCTCGCACAACGCAGCACGCAGCACCACCTGCTGCGCGTCGATGTTGCTGCGGCGCGCCTTCAGGCTGGCGATCTCGGCCAGCATCTCGTCGTGTTCCTTGCGGCCCTGGGCAAAGGCCACGCCCAGTTCGTTGAGCGCGTTCTGCGCCCTCGCCTCGTGCTCGGCAGCGGCCTCGCGCAGCGGCGCACACAAGGCGCGCTGGTTCAGGAAATCCTCGGCGCTGTGCATCGCCAGCAGGCCGAGCGTCTGGCGCAGCGCGTCGTAGCGGCCGGCCTTGTCGGTGCGGCGCCGTTTCTCGGTTTCCTTGCGCGCGATGTCCAGCGCCAGGCGCTCGATGCGGTCGCCGCCACTGTCGGCGATCGCGCGCCGCAGCTCGCGTTCCTGCGAGAGCTGCTCGCGCTGCAGGGCGGTGAGGCGCTCGATCTGGCTGAGGTGGCGCGCCAGATCGTCGCCCAGGTGCTGCAGGCGTTGGTCCAGCAGCTCGGCCTTGAGCCCGGCAAACCAGGCCTGCAGCGCCTCGCGTGCGGCGCGCTGGGCCTCGACCGCGGCGGCGAGTTCGCCATGGCGCTCGCAGTCGGCCACCAGCGGCTGCAGCAGCGCCACCTGGCGCTGCGCCTTGAGCACCGCCTCGTGGGCGCGGTTGAGGTCGTCGAAGTGGGCGATCAGCGCAACCAGCCGCGGCGCCACGTCGAAGGGTTCGAGCATGTGGCTGCGCACGAAGTCGGTCAGGTTGCCGACCGACTTCATCGACACCGTCTGGTGGAACAGCTCCAGCGCCTGCTCGTTGTGGATGCCGAAGTGGCGCCGGAACAGCGCGCCGTAGGGCGGAAAGCTGTCCTCCACCACCACCTTGGCGGCACGCAGGCGCTTGCGCAGCTTGACGATGTCGGTGCCGAAATCGGCGAAGTCGGCGGCGATGCTCAAGGCCTTTTCCGCCACCGCGTACAGGCGCAGCGGCTGGCCCTGCGGGTCCTTGAGCCAGAAGACCTGCGCCAGCGTCACGGTCTGGTCGTAACCGGCGTTGTGGAACACGCCCAGGATCACCGAGTAGCTGTCGGGCCCACGCAGCGCCACCGGCCGGCCCGAGCCGCCGAGCTCGCTGCGCGCGGCCTTGTAGTGGCCGAGCACGTAGCTGCGCAGCGTGCGTTCGCGCGCCTCGGCGCCGGCCGCCTTGTTGTAGGCGACGCGGTGCGCCGGCACCAGCAGCGTGGTGACGGCGTCGACCAGCGTCGACTTGCCCGAGCCGATGTCGCCGGTGAGCAGCACGTTGCGGCCGTCGGCACGCAGCGTCCAGACGCGGGCATCGAAGGTGCCCCAGTTGAAGACCTCCAGGCGCTGCAGGCGAAAGCCCGCCAGTGCGCCGTCAGCCTCGTCGGCGCCGAAGTCCAACGCCAGCGCCTCATTCTTCATCGGCCACCCCCGCCTTGCCTTCGAGCTGCGCGCGATAGGTGGCCAGCCGGGCATCGAACTCGGCCAGCCACTGCGCGTCGACAAAGGCCTTGAGGATGCGCTGCACCTCGAACAGGCCGTCCTGCCCACGCAGGCGCCGCACGAAACCGAGGTCGACGACGCGGTTGAGGTGGCTGTCGACCTGGTCGATCAGCCGGGCCTCGTTGCTGCCTTCGGGCAGGAACACCCGCAGCAGCTCGACCACCTGCTCGCGCGACAGGATCAGCCGGGTGTCGGCCCCGGCGGCGTCGAACTCGGCGAGCTTCTTGCGCAGCAGCGCCAGCAGCAGGCTGACCGGAAACGACAGCGGCCGGCGCGCCACCAGCCGCGGCAGCTTCGGGAGGGCCTCATCCTCCGGCTCGGGACGCGAGCGCAGGAAGGCGTAACCCTCGGCCTCGTCGAGCATCAGCTCCAGGCCGAGCACGGCCACGTGGTCGCGCACGCGGCCCTGCAGTTGCAGCAGTGCGCTCCAGTGCGCGGCGTCGTCGGCGCGGTAGGTCACGCCCTTGAGCAGCGGGATCAGCACAGCGGACAGCTCGGCCGTGGGTGCGGGTGCGGACTCGATCGTCGTCGCCATGTCGTGCGGCCTCACTTCGAGAAGATCACGCGCGGCAGCCGGGCGCTCTTGCGCCGGCCGTCACGGGCCAACCAGCTGACCCGCTCTTCGAGCGTGTCGTCGATCACCGCGTTCACGCCCGCATTCACCCCGATGGGCGGCTCGGCCGCCAGGCTGAGATAGGCCACCAGCTCGGCCAGGCCCTGCTGCAGCGGCCGGGTGTCCAGCAATTCGGCGAGCGTGATCTGCGTGCGCTGCTGCAGGCTCTGCCGCACGTGCTGGGCGAGCGCGGCCTTGTCGACGATGAACTGCGAATACAGCGCGGCGGCGTCGAACTCGTCGTCGTCTTCGTCACCGGCGTCGATGCGGGCACTGGTGATCGCCAGCTTCAGCGGCGGCGCGTACAGCGGGCGCTCCATCGGCAGCTCGATGTCGGGCGCGGTCTCGTCGATGGACATGAAATCGCCCGCCGGCTGTCGTGCGCGCACGGCCAGCGCACCGGCCTCGATGCCGCGCAGGATGTCCATGATGCGGCGGTTTTCGAGGTAGGCCTGGTCGTCGAGGAAACGCCGCAACTGCTGCGACAGCAGCGCCACGGTGCGCTGCGTCTGCTCGCCGGCTTCGAGCCAGTCGTGGTGCACACGCCGCAGGCGCGGATCGGGCGCCAGCTCGGCCACGGGCTCGAGCTGCAGCACGCGGTCGAGCAGCGCGGTCAGCTCGTCCTGCCGGGCGCGCGACATCAAAAAATCCCAGAACGCGCGGAAGCTGCGGCCCTGGTCGGATTCGGCGATCAGATCGCGCTCGCCCAGGATGTCCTGCAGCAGCGCGCCCTTGCTGCCGTCCCACAGCGCGATGCGCTCGCGCACCCGCCGGTCCAGGCCGCGGAAGTTGTGTTCGACCTCGCGGAAGTCGGCCAGCAGCTCGCGCGCCAGCCCGGCGAACTGGTGGAACCGCTCCTTCAGCGCGGTGTCGCCCAGCAGCGGCAGGTCGCCCGCGCGCACGCGCTCGATCTCGGCGTCGATCTGGTCGCGTTTGCGCTGCAGTTCGCGCACCCGGGTTTCGGGGTCGGTCTCGCTGCCGTCGTTCATCTGCCGCAGCAGGTCGAACAACGTCAGCAGCCGCGACTCGGTGCCGACGAAGCTGCGCTCGCTCAGGGAACCCAGCCAGGCGAGCGCCCGCTCGGTGGCCGGTGTCAGGTCGAAATGCGGCTCGTCCGAGCCCGGCGGGTAGAACTTGCGCAGCCAGGCGCGGTCGTTGGCGGCCCAGTCGTTGAGATATTCGAGCGCCGACTTCGGGTAGACGTTGCCGCCGCGCTGCTCGCGCACCGCGTAGAGCGTGTCTTCGAGCGCCTCGGCCAGATCGGCCTGGCCGATCACGCGGCGGTTCGGCGCCACGAAGACGCGGTGCAGGAAACTCGCCACCAGCGCCGCCGTATCGGCCAGCAGCAGGCGCCAGGCCGGGTGTTGGCGGCGCAGGGCTTCGAGGGTGTCGATGTCCAAGGCAATGGGCGGTGGCGGCAAGGTTGCGATTGTCGATCACGGCGGGCCGCCGAGCGGGGACGGTGCCGTGCGGCCGCCCATGAAAAAAGGCCCCGTCCTTGCGGACAGGGCCTCCTGGCAACCCGGCGGCCCGAACCGTCGTTCGGGCAACCAGCGTGATGCGCCTTACTTGGCGATCACACGCACCATCTCGAGCACCTTGTTCGAGTAGCCCCACTCGTTGTCGTACCAGGAGACGATCTTGACGAAGGTCTTGTCCAGCGCCAGGCCGGCTTCGGCGTCGAACACCGAGGTCTTGGCTTCGCCGCGGAAGTCGGTCGAGACCACCTTCTCGTCGGTGTAGCCCAGCACGCCCTTGAGCGCGCCTTCGCTCTGCGCCTTCATTTCGGCGCAGATCTCGGCGTAGGTGGCTTCGCTGTTGAGCTCGACCGTCAGGTCGACCACCGACACGTCGGAGGTCGGCACGCGGAAGGCCATGCCGGTCAGCTTCTTGTTCAGCTCGGGGATCACCACGCCGACGGCCTTGGCAGCGCCGGTCGACGACGGGATGATGTTCTCGAGGATGCCGCGGCCGCCGCGCCAGTCCTTGTTGCTCGGGCCGTCGACGGTCTTCTGCGTCGCGGTGGCGGCGTGCACGGTGGTCATCAGGCCGCGCTTGATGCCCCACTTGTCGTTGAGCACCTTGGCGACGGGCGCCAGGCAGTTGGTGGTGCACGAGGCGTTGGAGATGATCGCCTGGCCGGCGTAGGTCTTGTCGTTGACGCCGTAGACGAACATCGGCGTGTCGTCCTTCGACGGTGCCGAGAACACCACCTTGCGCGCACCCGCGGCCAGGTGCTTCTCGCCGGCTTCCTTGGTCAGGAACAGGCCGGTGGCCTCGACCACGATGTCGGCGCCGACTTCGGCCCACTTCAGCTCGGACGGGTCCTTGACCGCGGTCAGGCGGATCTTCTTGCCGTTGACGATCAGGGTGTTGCCGTCGACGGCCACGTCACCCTTGAAGCGGCCGTGCACGCTGTCGTACTTCAGCATGTAGGCGAGGTAGTCGGGCTCGAGCAGGTCGTTGATGCCGACCACTTCGATGTCCTCGAAGTTCTGCACCGCAGCGCGGAACACCATGCGGCCGATGCGGCCGAATCCGTTGATACCGATCTTGATGGTCATCGTCTGGCTCCTGGGTATGGAATGAAAAATCTGTGCGCCACTGGGCAGCGCGAAAGTGTGGCGCCGCCGCAGTTACTTAGAAAGGACTTTGCGCACCGTGGCAACAATGTTTTCCACGGTAAAGCCGAAGTGCTTGAACAGCACCGGCGCCGGCGCCGATTCGCCGAAGGTGTCGAGGCCGATCACGGCGTCGCAGCGGTACTTCCACCAGAAGTCGGTGACGCCGGCTTCGACCGCGATGCGCGGCAGGTCCTTGGGCAGCACGTCCTTCTTGTACTTGACGTCCTGGCGGTCGAACACCGTGGTGCTGGGCATCGACACCACGCGCACCGCGATCTTGGCTTCGGCCAGCGCCTTCTGCGCCTGCAGCGCCAGCTGCACCTCGGAGCCGGTGGCGATGATGACGGCCTTGGCCTTCTTGTTGAGGCCGATGTCGCGCGGCTCGGACAGGATGTAGGCGCCCTTGGTGATGACGTCGGCGTCGGACTTGGGCGCGTAGGCCAGGTTCTGGCGGCTCAGCAGCAGCGCGCTCGGGCGGTGGCGGTTGGCCAGCGCCATGGTCCAGGCGACCGCGGTCTCGGCGGTGTCGGCCGGGCGCCAGACGTCCAGGTTGGGGATCAGGCGCAGGCTGGCGGCGTGTTCGACCGACTGGTGGGTCGGGCCGTCTTCACCGAGGCCGATCGAGTCGTGCGTGAAGACGTGGATCACGCGCGTCTTCATCAGCGCGGCCATGCGGATGGCGTTGCGGCTGTAGTCGCTGAAGGTCAGGAAGGTGCCGCCGTAGGGGATGAAACCGCCGTGCAGCGCCACGCCGTTCATGATCGCGGCCATGCCGAACTCGCGCACGCCGTAGTTGATGTGGCGGCCGATCTGGCCCGCTTCGGTCTTGACCACCGCGCCGTCGGCCGCGATGCGCAGGGCCGGCGTGCTCTTGGTGTTGGTCAGGTTGGAGCCGGTCAGGTCGGCGCTGCCGCCGAGCAGCTCGGGCAGCGCGGCGGTGAAGTGCTCCAGCGCGATCTGGCTGGCCTTGCGGCTGGCGACGGTCTCGCCCTTTTCATGCGCGTCGGCCACCGCGGTGACGGCGATCTCGGCGAAGTTGTCGGGCAGGTCGCCGGCCATGCGGCGCTCGAAGGCCACCGCCAGCTCCGGGAACTCGAGCACGTAGGCCGAGTAGCGGTCTTCCCACGCGGCCTGCGCGGCAGCGCCGGCCACGCGGCAGTCCCAGGCGGCGCAGATGTCCTCGGGGATCACGAACGGCTCGGCGTCCCAGCCGATCGACTCGCGGGTCAGCGCGATCTCTTCGGCGCCCAGCGGCTCGCCGTGCGCCTTGGCGGTGCCGGCGCGGTTGGGCGAACCCTTGCCGATGGCGGTCTTGCAGATCACCAGGGTCGGCTTGTCGGTGCTCTTCCTGGCCTCGGTGATGGCGGCATCGACGGCGTCGATGTCATGGCCGTCGACCGGGCCGACCACGTTCCAGCCGTAGGCCGCAAACCGCAGCGCGGTGTCGTCGACGAACCAGGGCGCGACCTTGCCGTCGATCGAGATGCCGTTATCGTCGTACAGCGCGATCAGCTTGTTGAGCTTCCAGGCACCGGCCAGCGCGCAGGCCTCGTGGCTGATGCCTTCCATCAGGCAGCCGTCGCCGAGGAAGGTGTAGGTGTGGTGGTCGACGATGGCGTGGCCGGGGCGGTTGAACTCGGCGGCCAGCAGCTTCTCGGCCAGCGCCATGCCGACCGCGTTGCTGATGCCCTGGCCGAGCGGGCCGGTGGTGGTCTCGACACCCGGGGTCACGCCGACTTCCGGGTGGCCCGGGGTCTGGCTGTGCATCTGGCGGAAGTTGCGCAGCTGCTCGATCGGCAGCGCGTAGCCGGTCAGGTGCAGCAGCGCGTACAGCAGCATCGAGCCGTGGCCGTTGGACAGCACGAAGCGGTCGCGGTCGGTCCACTGCGGATCGCTCGGGTTGTGCTTGAGGTGGCGCTTCCAGAGTGCCACCGCGATGTCGGCCATGCCCATCGGGGCACCAGGGTGACCGGAGTTGGCTTGTTGCACGGCGTCCATGGCAAGCGCGCGGATCGCGTTGGCCAGCTGGGTGGGGGAGGTTTCAGTGATGGCAACCATGGGCGCAGTGTTGAAATGAGATGGAAAAAACAGGCGGAGCCGGCGATTTTACCGGCGCCCGGGATGGCCACCCCGGCATGCCGGTTGGCGGGCCGCCAGGCCCGCGCCCCGGCACCTTGAGCCACGTCAAGACAAGACAGCCCAAACGCTGCGAGCCTTGCATCCGCGACACAAGGAGACACCCCATGACCCAGACCGCCCTGCGCGTGATCCGCGACGAACACTCGGCCCTGAGCGCGATGCTCAGCTCGATCCCGCTGCTGCTGGCCGAGAGCAAGCGCAACGGCACCCAGCCGTCGTTCGACGTGCTGCGCGCGATGCTGTTCTACATCGACGAGTTCCCCGAGCGGCTGCACCACCGCAAGGAGACCGAACTGCTGTTCCCGCTGCTGCGCCAGCGCAACGCCGACTGCACCGAGGCGCTCGACAAGCTCGACCGCGACCACGCTGCCGGCGAGCGCGCGATCCGCGCCCTCGAGCACGCGCTGCTGGCCTACGAGATGATGGGCGAGGCCCGCCGCGGCGCGTTCGAGGACGCGCTGTCGAGCTACCTCGAGTTCTACCGCGCCCACATGCGCCTCGAAGAAGACGTGGTGCTGCCGGCCGCGCAGAAGGTGCTGACCGAAGCCGACTGGCAGCAGCTCGACGCGGCCTTTGCGCAGAACCGCGACCCGCTGACCGGCCACACGCCCGACCAGGCCTACGAACAGCTGTTCCGCCGCATCGTCAACAGCGCGCCGGCGCCGGTCGGACTCGGTTGAGCCCCACCTAAACTGGCGCGCATGGCCTCACCTCTACCCCTGCGCGCCATCGTGCTCGCCGCCGGCCGCGGCGAGCGCATGCGGCCCCTGACCGACACCACGCCCAAGCCGCTGCTGCCGATCTTCGGCCGGCCGATGATCGAGTGGCACCTGCTCGCGCTGGCGCGTGACGGCGTGCAGGAGGTGGTCATCAACACCGCCTGGCTCGAGGATCAGTTCCCGGCCGTGCTCGGCGACGGCAGCCGTTTCGGCCTGCGGCTGCGCTATTCGACCGAAGGCCGCGAGCACGGCGGCGCACTCGAGACCGCCGGTGGCATCGCCAAGGTCCGCGACTGGCTCTGTGCCGACGGCCGTGCCGCGTTCTGGGTCGTCTCGGGCGACATCTGGGCGCCGGACTTCCGCTTCGACGCCGAGCTGGCGCAGCGCTTCATCGCCAGCGGCCTCGACGCCCACCTCTGGATGGTGCCGAATCCGCCCTTCCATCCGAAGGGCGACTTCGCCTTCGGCGCCGCACTGCCAGCGCTCGACGCCCAGGCTGCGCTGGCCGCGCCGATCGGCGGTGACGCCGCGGGCCAGAACGGCGCGACCTACGCCAACCTGGCGCTGATGCGGCCGTCGTTGTGCGCCAGCGTCACGCCGGGCAGCCGATCGGCACTCGGGCCCCACCTGCATGAGGGGATCGCCGATCGTCGGATTTCGATCTCGATGTATCAAGGACGTTGGGAAAACGTCGGCACGCCGGCCCAGTGGGCGGCGCTGCAGGATGCATCGAAGGATCCGGTTCATGACTCTGCTGCTCGCCCTCTCCACCTGGCTGACCGCACTGGCGATCGCGGTCGCGCTTGAGCAATCGCTGTCGGGCCTGGCGCGGCTGTACCGGCTGCGCCGCGAGCCGATGGTGTCCGACCGGCACACGGCGGCGTTCTATCAGCGCTCGCTGTTGACCTGGGCCAGCGCCGACGTGCGTCGGCTCTGGCTCGGGCTGATCGCCGCGGCAACCTGCGGCTGGCTGGCCTGGCTGGCGCACCCGCTGTGGGCGCTGGCGGCCACGGCGGCGCTGCTCGGCAGCCTGGCGTGGGACCTGGCGACGTGGGAATGCGTGGCGGTCAGCCGCTGGCAGGTGGCGTGGCGGCGCGGCTGGCGGCGCAGCGTGCGGCGGCTGCCGACCGCCCAGGTGGCGCGTGTGCACGTGATCGCACGGGCGCGCTCGGCCCGCCACGGCTGGCTGGCGCGCCTGCACGGCCGAGCGCTCGGCACCTGCTGCCTGGCGCTGGAACTGCACAACGGCCGAGCCGTCAAGCTGCCGCGCACGGGCGGCTGGGCGGGCCGGCGTTCGGTCGAGCAGGCATCGGTCTTCCTGCGCCAGCGCCAGCTGGAAACCGCGCAGGAGCGCCGCGAAAACGCCCGCGAGCAGCGCCGCGCCGAACGCCGCGCCCGCCGGCTGATCCCCGAAGCCAGCGAGATGCGGCTCAAGCGCGAGATCGTCGCGCTGCGCGCGGCGCGCAGCCACAACGAGCGCCAGCGCGCCATGACGCGCTTTCACGAGCTGCCGCCGCCCGAGCGCAACCCGTCCGTCAGCGACACCTTGATGCTGACCTGAGCGCGCCGGAGGCGCCGCCCCGGCGCCCTAGAATCCGCAGCTCCCATCGTGACCACCGTACTGCGTGGGCTGTCGTGGCCTGCCCCCTTGCCATGCTGACTTTCCAGCACATCATCCTGCGCCTGCAAGACTACTGGGACCGCCAGGGCTGCGCGCTGCTGCAACCCTACGACATGGAGGTCGGCGCCGGCACCAGCCACACCGCGACCTTCCTGCGCGCCCTCGGCCCCGAGCCCTGGAAGGCCGCCTACGTGCAGCCGAGTCGCCGGCCCAAGGACGGCCGCTACGGCAACAACCCGAACCGCCTGCAGCACTACTACCAGTACCAGGTGGTGCTCAAGCCCGCGCCGGCCAACATCCTCGACCTCTACCTCGGCTCGCTCGAGGCGCTCGGTTTCGATCTGAAGAAGAACGACATCCGCTTCGTCGAGGACGACTGGGAGAACCCGACGCTGGGCGCCTGGGGTCTCGGCTGGGAGGTCTGGCTCAACGGCATGGAAGTCACCCAGTTCACCTACTTCCAGCAGGTCGGCGGCATCGACTGCAAGCCAATCACCGGCGAGATCACCTACGGCCTGGAGCGGCTGGCGATGTACCTGCAGGGCGTCGAGAACGTCTACGACCTGCAGTACGCGCCGGGCCTGACCTACGGCGACGTGTTCCACCAGAACGAGGTCGAGCAGTCGACCTACAACTTCGAGCACAGCAACGTCGAGTTCCTGCTGAGCGCCTTCGGTGCGCACGAGGGCAACGCCCAGGAGCTGATGGCGCAGCAGCTCGCGCTGCCGGCCTACGAGCAGGTGCTCAAGGCCGCGCACACCTTCAACCTGCTCGACGCCCGCGGCGCGATCAGCGTGACCGAACGTGCCGCCTACATCGGCCGCATCCGCAACCTGGCGCGCGCCGTCGCCGCCGCCTACCTCGACAGCCGGGCGCGACTCGGCTTCCCGATGGCACCGCGTGCCTGGGCCGACGAGATCGGCGCCAAGCTGGCCGCCGAAGCGGAAAAAGCAGCCCTCAAGAACGAAGCGAAGAAAGCGGCCTGAGCACCATGTCCCACCCGAATCTGCTGGTCGAACTCTTCGTCGAAGAACTCCCGCCCAAGGCGCTCAAGAAACTTGGCGAATCCTTCGCCGGCACGCTGGCCGCGAGCCTGAAGGCCGGCGGCCTGGCCGGCGCCGATGCGGTCGTGACGCCGTTCGCCTCGCCGCGCCGGCTGGCGGTGCACGTCACCGGCGTGGCGGCCAAGGCGGCCGACAAGTCGGTGCTGCACAAGCTGATGCCGGTGGCGGTGGCGCTCGACGCCGCCGGCAACGCCACGCCCGCGCTGCTCAAGAAGCTGGCCGCACTGGGCGCCGACGCGTCGGTCGTGCCGAGCCTCAAGCGCCAGCCTGATGGCAAGGCCGAGGCGCTGTTCCTCGACTCGCAGGTGGCCGGCGCCACGCTCGCCGAGGGCCTGCAGAAGGCGCTCGACGACGCGCTCGCCAAGCTGCCGATCCCCAAGGTGATGGGCTACCAGCTGGCCGACGGCTGGACCAGCGTCAACTTCGTGCGCCCGGCGCACGGCCTGGTGGCGCTGCACGGCGACGACGTCGTGCCGGTCGCCACGCTCGGCCTCGTCGCCGGCCGCAGCACCCACGGCCACCGCTTCGAGGCCGCCGTGCCGACGGTCGAGCTGCGCCACGCCGACAGCTACGCCGAACAGCTCGAAACCGAAGGCGCGGTGATCGCCGGCTTCGAGGCCCGCCGCGCCGAGATCGTGCGCCAGCTCGATGCCGCCGCCGCCGCGCAAGGCCTCAAGCCGATCGACGACGATGCGCTGCTCGATGAAGTGACGGCGCTGGTCGAGCGGCCCAACGTGCTGGTCTGCCAGTTCGAACCCGAGTTCCTGGCCGTGCCGCAGGAATGCCTGATCCTGACGATGAAGGCAAACCAGAAGTACTTCCCGCTGCTGGATGCGGCGGGCAAGCTGACCCACAAGTTCCTGATCGTCAGCAACATCCGCCCCGACGACGCCAGCGCGGTGATCGGCGGCAACGAGCGCGTGGTGCGCCCGCGCCTGGCCGACGCCAAGTTCTTCTTCGACCAGGACCGCAAGAAGACGCTCGAATCGCGGGTGCCCGGCCTGGCCCGCGTGGTCTATCACGGCAAGCTCGGCACCCAGGGCGAACGCGCCGAGCGGGTGCGCGCGATCGGCCACGCCATCGTCAACCAGCTGCGCATGGCGACGATCCCGTACACGGTCGACGCGCAGGACGAGTTCGCGGTGCTCGACAGCAAGGTGCAGCAGGCCGCACTGCTCGCCAAGACCGACCTGCTGACCGACATGGTCGGCGAGTTCCCCGAGCTGCAGGGGATCATGGGCGGCTACTACGCGCGCCATGAAGGCCTGCGCGACGGCGTGGCGATCGCGATCGAGGACCACTACAAGCCGCGTTTCGCCGGCGACGCGCTGCCGCGCAACCACACCGGCACGGTGCTGGCGCTGGCCGACAAGCTCGAGACGCTGGTCGGCCTGTTCGGCATCGGCCAGCTGCCGACCGGCGACCGCGATCCGTTCGCGCTGCGCCGCCACGCGCTGGGCGTGATCCGCATCCTGGTCGAGAAGAACCTGCCGCTCGACCTGCCCGCGCTGCTGAACGGCGCGGTGCCGGCCTTCGGCGAGCTGATCGAGGATCCGCGCCTGGCGCTGTTCGACTTCATGCGCGACCGCCTGGCCGTCAACCTCCGCGACCAGGGCTACAGCGCCCAGGAAGTCGACGCCGTGCTGGCGCTCGAACCCGCGCGCCTGGGTGACGTGCCCAAGCGCCTGGCGGCCGTGCGCGCCTTCGCCGCCTTGCCTGAGGCGGCCGCGCTGGCCGCCGCCAACAAGCGCATCGGCAACATCCTGAAGAAGGCCGAGGGCACGGTCGAGGCCCGCATCGACGCCGCGCTGCTGGCCGAGCCGGCCGAGCAGCAGCTCGCCGCCGCGCTGGCGCAGGTGCAGCCGGGCGCCGATGCGCTGTTCGCCCAGGGCGAATACGCCGCCAGCCTGCAGGCGCTGGCCGCGCTGAAGGCGCCGGTCGACGCCTTCTTCGACGACGTGATGGTCAACGCCGAAGACCCGGCCCTGCGCGCCAACCGGCTCGGCCTGCTGGCCACGCTGCACGGCGCGATGAACCGGGTCGCCGAGCTGGCCCGCCTGGCCGCCTGAGGCGCACACGATGTCCGAACGCAACCCCCTGAAGATCGTGGTCGTCGACCGCGACGGCACGCTCAACGAGTTGCGCGACGACCACGTCAAGACGCCCGAGGAATGGCAGCCCATCCCCGGCGCGCTCGAAGCCATCGCGCGGCTGCACCAGGCCGGCTGGCATGTGGTGGTCGCCACCAACCAGTCGGGCCTGGGGCGCGGGCTGTTCGACATGTCCACGCTCAACGCCATCCACCAGAAGATGAACGAGGAGCTGGCGCGCCTGGGCGGGCGCATCGACGCGGTGTTCTTCTGCCCGCACGCGCCCGAGGACCATTGCACCTGCCGCAAGCCGCTGCCCGGCCTGTTCGAGGACATCGCCGATCGCATGGGCGTCGAGACCCACGAGATGCACGCGGTGGGCGACTCGCTGCGCGACATGCAGGCCGCCCGCAACGCCGGCTGCAAGACCCACCTGGTGCTCAGCGGCCGCTCGGCCGGGATCGACGAGGCCGGCCTGGCGCGCCTGCATGAACTCGTCGGCGACGTCACCGTGCACGCCGACCTGGCCGCCTTTGCCGAAACCTTGATTGCCGCCGACCGCCGCAAGAGCCAGGACGCTCGCCGCTGATGATCTATCTCCGTTCCTTCCTGTACCTGCTGTTCCTGATCGTGACGGTGATGCCGTGGGCGATCGTCGCGGTGGTGGCGTCGATCGGGGTGCGCGGCACGCCGCTCTACTGGCTGTGCACCGGCTGGCTGCGGCTGGCGATCTGGGGTGCGCGCCGGATCTGCGGCGTGCAGTACCGCGTGCAGGGCCTGGAGAACGTGCCGAGCGCGGCCAACGGCCGGGCCGCCGTGATCCTGGTGCCCAAGCACCAGTCGACCTGGGAGACCTTCGCCTTCCCGGCCATCATGCCGCACCCGCTGGCCTACGTCTTCAAGCGCGAGCTGCTCTACATCCCGTTCTTCGGCTGGGCCATCGCCCGGCTCGACATGGTGCACATCAACCGCGCCCGGCAGTCCGAAGCCTGGCGCAAGGTGGTCGAGCAGGGCACGCAGATCATGGCCGGCGGCACCTGGATGATCATGTTCCCCGAAGGCACCCGCACCCCGCGTGGCAGCCAGGGCGCCTACAAGACCGGCGCCTCGCGCCTGGCCGTGGCCACCGGCACGCCGCTGGTGCCGATCGCCGTGACCTCGGCACGCTGCTGGCCGCGCAAGAGCTTCCTGCTGCGCCCGGGCGTGATCGACGTGTCAATCGGCAAACCGATCGAGCCGGCCGGGCGCCGCCCCGACGACCTGATGCGCGAGGTCGAAGCCTGGATCGAAGGCGAGATGCGCCGGCTCGATCCCGAGGCCTATCCCCCCCATGAAGCGCCGGCCAGCCCCTGACAGCCCGGATCTGCAGCTGAGCCTGCCGCTGCTGTACGGCGACACCAGCGCCGGCACGCGCACCGAACCCGCGGCCACGCCCGTGTCCGCCGGCCCCGCTGCACCGGCGCCGGTCGCGGCGGCAGCGCTCGTCCCGGCAGCACCTGCCGCGCCCCGGCCCACCGGCCTGCTGCGCCACCCGCGCGGCAACCGCGAGATCAGCCTGGGCGGCCAGGCCATCGCCTACGAGCTCAAGCGCGCCCGCCGCCGCACCATCGGCTTCGTGATCGGCACCGAGGGCCTGGCGGTGAGCGCGCCGCGCTGGGTCGGCCAGCCCGAGATCGACGCCGCGCTGGCCAGCAAGGAGCGCTGGATCCTGCGCAAGCTGGCCGACCAGGGCGAGCGGCGGCAGCGGGTCGAGGCCGCGCGCCTCGAATGGCGCGACGGCACCCGGCTGCCGTTCCTGGGCGGCACGCTGGTGCTGGTGCTCGACCCCGGCGTGCGCGGCGTGCTGCTGCACGAACCGGCCGCAACGCCCCCCGCCCACACCGATGCGATCGCCGAGCCGCCCGAGCGACGGCTGCACATCGGCCTGCCGCTGCAGGCCGACGCGGCGCAGATCCGCGAAGGCGTGCAGCGCTGGCTGCAGCGCCAGGCGCTGCAGCTGTTCGAGGCGCGCTGCGGCCACTACGCGCCGCAGCTGGGCGTGCAGGTCAGGCGCCTGCGCCTGAGTTCGGCGCAAACCCGCTGGGGCAGCGCCAGCGCCGACGGCACGGTGCGGCTGAACTGGCGGCTGATCCACTTCGGCCTGGCCAGCATCGACTACGTGGTGGTGCACGAGCTCGCCCACCTGCGCGAGATGAACCACAGCCCGGCCTTCTGGGCGGTGGTGCACTCGGTGATGCCCGATTATCAGAGCCGGCGCGGCACGCTCAAGGACGGTCCGGTACCGGTGTTCGACTGAGCGGCGACGAGGCCGGTGCCGCCTCGTCCTGCGCCAGCCGCAGCGTGAACACGCTGCCCTGGCCGAACTCGCTGCGGAACTCGATCTGCGCGCCGATCAGGCCGGCCAGCTTGTTCGACAGGTGCAAGCCCAGGCCGAGCCCGCCGTGCTGGCGGGTGCTCGCGCCGTCCCCCTGGATGAAGGCGAGAAACAGCTTGTCCTGATCCTCGGGCCGGATGCCGGGGCCGGTGTCGCTCACGCTGATGCCGGTGACGAGCACGCCCGCCCCCTCCCGATGCTGATGCACCGACAGCGTCACGCGGCCCGCCTCGGTGAACTTGACCGCGTTGTCGGCCAGCAGCCGGACGATCTTGGCCAGCACCACCGCGTCGCTCCGGACCGCCTCGATCGAGCCGGGAACGTCGGCCGTCAGTTGCAGGCCCTTGGACGCGACCGCCGGCTGCAGGCCGCGCACGACCTTCTGGATGACGTCGGTGCACACCACCTGCGCGATGCTGACCGGGAAACGGCCCGCCTCGATGCGTGCCAGATCGAGCAGATCGCCGATCAGCGACAGCTGGCGGCTGCCGCCGGCATGGATGTGGCGCAGCTTCTTCTCCTGGTCCGGGGTCAGCGGGCCCGCCCCCTTCATCAGCAGCAGATCGGTGAAGCCGAGGATGGCGTTCAGCGGCGTGCGCAGCTCGTGCGACATCGACGCCAGGAACTCGCTTTTCATGCGACTGTCGCGCTGCGCGATCACGGCCTGTTCTTCGGCGATGCGCAGCCGCACCGCGGCCTCCTCGGCCCGGCTGCGTTCGGTGATGTCGCGCAGGATCACGGTGAACAGCTTGTCGCCGTTGACATCGGTGCGCGAGATCGACGCCTCGACCGGGAACTCGGTGCCGTCGGCGCGCAGGCCCAGCAGTTCGCCGCCCGACGGAGTCGCGCGCATCGACCGCACCGCAGCGCTGTCGCCCCGGGCGTCGAAGCCGTCGACATGCGCCGGGTGGCCGCCCCGAAAGCGCGGCGGGATCAGCCGCTCGAGCGGCTGCCCCAGCGCCTGCGCAGCCGACAGGCCGAACATGCGCTCGGCGGCGGCGTTGAACAGCACGATCTGCTGCCGGCCGTCGAGCGTGACGATCGCGTCCATCGCCGAATCGACGATGCTGGCCAGCCGCGCCCGGCTCGCCGCCAGCAGTTCGTTGTTGCGCGACAGCGCGTCGGTGCGCTCGCGCACCCGGCTCTCCAGCTCGGCATTGAGCTGCTGCATCGCGGCCTGCGCCTCGGTGCGAGCGGTGACATCCCGGTTCGCCTCGATCACGTAGGCCGAGCCGTCGTCGCGCATCACCCTGACCATGCGGGTCTCGACGACGATCTCGCGGCCGTCGCGGGTGCGCTGGCGCAGCTCGCCCTCGAAGGCGCCGTCGGCGGCCAGCCGGTCCATGAAAGCCCCACCCTGCCCGTGGACCCGGGTTCGCAGGAGTTCATGGCTGGTGCAGCCCAGCGCATCGTCGCGGCTGTAGCCGTAGAGCCGCTGCGCGGCACGGTTCCAGAACGTGATGCGGCCGTCCCAGTCCCAGCCGAGCACCGGCTCGAGCGCGTTCTCGATCAGCGCGCCCTTGAGCTTGAGCTGCTCGGCGACCTCGTTGGCACGCCGCTCGGCCTTGTGCATCGAGCCGCCGAGGGCTGCGATGCCGAGCCCGGAGAGCAGGTAGACCGCCAGGCCGACCTGCTGATCGCGCCCGTCGATCGCCAGGCTGCCGATCGGCTCGAGCACGAAGTAGCGGGTCGCCAGCGCCCCGAACAGCACCGCGAACAGGGCCGGGCCGAAACCGCCGTGCCAGGCGGCGAACACGACCGCACAGAGCACCGGGGCGAACTGGGCCTGGTCGCCCAGGCTCGGCGCGAGCAGCACGCGCAGCCCGACGACCGCAGCGATGGCTGCGGTAGCAGATCCGTAACGTCGCACGACGCTCGCGCGTCCGATGGCTTGTCGATGGGTCATGACCGGGTGGACTGCAGCGCCGGCACGTCCCGGCGCTTGCCACACGAAGTTCGTCCGGGCCGGATTATCGGAGCGGTCGCAGCCGTCGGCGCGGTCGGCGCGGGCTCACCAGCCCAGCGGCGCCGCCCAGCCGGTGTAGACCTTCGGCAGCGGCCGGGCGTAGTCGCCCTGCTTGCCGGTCTGCAGGCCGAGCGCCGCCAGCGCCTCGGCAAACTTGACCGCCGCGGCGACGCCGTCGATCACCGGCACGCCCAGGCGCGCGCTCAGCGTGGCGCACAGCGCGGCCATGCCGGCGCAGCCGAGCACGATGGCGCCGCTGCGGTCGCGCGCCAGCGCCTCGCGGGCGGCGGCCTCGATGGCGTCGACACAGCCGGCGCCGCCGTCCTCGAGCGCCAGCACCGGGATGTCGGTGCCGTGCACGCCGCGGCAGCGGTGCTCGAAGCCGTACTTCTGCACCAGGTGCTCGGCGATCACGCAGGTGCGCGTCATCGTGGTGACGACCGAGAAGCCGGTGGCCAGGAAGCTCGCGGCGTGGAAGGCCGCCTCGGCGATGCCCAGCACCGGCGCGGTGGCGGCCTCGCGCGCGGCGTCGAGGCCGGGGTCGCCGAAGCAGGCGATGACGATGCCCGACGGCGCGTCGACCACGTCCGGGCCGGCATGCAGGCGCACCTGCTCGGCCACGCCGGCGGCGGCGATGGTCTCGTCGAAATGGCCCTCGATCGACAGCGGCCCGAAGCTCGGCTGCGTGGCGACGATGCGGGTGCCGGGCGCGGCCACGGCCTGCGCGGCGCGGCCGATGCCCTCGGTCATGGCCGACGAGGTGTTCGGGTTGACGATCAGCAGTTTCATCTCGGTCTCTGGCTCGGGTTTGGCTCGCTTTGCATACAAAACATGCACAAGCTCGGGGTCTTGAACGGGCCGCGGCGCGGATTCCGCACCGTCCCGGGGCGCCGGGAATCCGGCGTGGGGCATGCGGATGGGCCATGCAAGAGCTGCGCCGATGTGCATTCCTGCCCGCTCTCTCCCTCGGGCGCAGGCACGCGGGATGGCGGGATCGGCTGTGCAACCGGATCGACTGGCACACGCATTGCATACAAAGCCGGACATGAGTACACGCACCGATCTGGAACTGATCGACCTGGTCAAGGACTACGGCCAGTCGCTCGCCGTGGCCGGCATCAACCTGAAGATCGCCGCCGGCAGCTACTGCTGCCTGCTCGGCCCTTCGGGTTGCGGCAAGACCTCGACGCTGCGCATGATTGCCGGCCACGAGGAGCCGACCGAAGGCCAGATCGCCCTGGGCGGGCGCGAGATCACGCACCTGAGCCCTGCCGCACGCGGCACGGCGATGATGTTCCAGAGCTATGCGCTGTTCCCGCACCTGACGGTGCTGGAGAACGTGGCGTTCAGCGCCCGCATGAAGGGTGTGGCGCGCGCCGAGCGCGAGGCCCGCGCCCACGAGCTGCTGCAGCTGGTGGCGATGGACCCGTACGCGGCGCGCCTGCCCGCCGCGCTGTCGGGCGGCCAGCAGCAGCGCGTGGCGCTGGCGCGCGCGCTGATGATGCGGCCCAAGGTGCTGCTGCTCGACGAGCCGCTGTCGGCGCTCGATCCGTTCCTGCGCGTGAAGATGCGCGCCGAGCTCAAGCGCTGGCATCAGAGCCTGGGCATGAGCTTCGTGCACGTCACGCACAGCCAGGAAGAGGCGATGGCGCTGGCCGATCTGGTGGTGGTGATGAACCACGGCCGCATCGAGCAGGCCGGCAGCGCGCGCGAGGTCTTCGAGCGCCCGCGCACCGAATTCGTGGCGCGCTTCATCGGCGCGCACAACATCATCGACACGCCCGCCGGCAAGGTGGCGGTGCGCTGCGACCGGCTCAATCTGGTCGAGCCCGATGCCGGCGAAACGGTGGTCACGGTGGCCGCGGTCGAGTACCAGGGCGCGCAGGTGCAGGTGCACCTGATGGCCGAGTCGGCCGCTGACGCCGAAGACGCCGAGCGCTGGACCGCCACCCTGTCCGACGCCAGCTTCCACGCCGCGCCGATGGCGCCCGGCCACCGGGTGGCGATGCGCTGGTGGGCCGCCGACGCCCACGCGCTGGCGGCCTGAACGGCCGCATCCGCGTCGGCGCCACGCCCCTCACGTCCCGAATTTCCGTTCCCTCGCCCCCACCTCTCCCCAGGAGTGCTCGCCATGTCTGATGACAACCAGTCCCAGTCCCGCCCCGATGTCGACGCCAGCGCTGCCGAGCCGCAACGCCGCCGCTTCCTGAAGACCGCCGCAGGCGCGGGCGTGGCCGCCACCGGCATCACCGGCTTCCCCTTCGTGCATGCGCAGGAAAAGATCGTGCTGCGCTACCTGGGCACCGCGGTGAACCAGGACAAGGCGATCGCCGACAAGTTCGAGGCCGACACCGGCATCAAGATCCAGTACATCCCGGTCACGACCGACGACGTCACCAAGCGCGCCGTCACTGCGCCCAACAGCTTCGACCTGATCGACACCGAGTACTTCTCGCTCAAGAAGATCGTGCCCACCGGCAACCTGCTGGGCATCGACGTCAAGCGCATCAAGAACGCCGACAAGATCACCAGCCTGTTCACCAAGGGTGAGGTGGCCGGCAAGAAGGTCGGCGACCAGGGCACGGCACCCAAGAAGGTGATGTACCTGGACGGCCCGACCGGCAAGAAGTTCGCGGCCTCGCCGACCGGCTTCATGACGCTGATCCCGACCGTCTACAACGCCGACACGCTGGGCATCCGCCCCGACCTGATCAAGCGCCCGATCAGCTCCTGGGCCGAGCTGCTGAACCCCGAGTTCAAGGGCAAGGCGGCGATCCTGAACATCCCGTCGATCGGCATCATGGACGCGGCGATGGTGGTCGAGGCGATGGGCCTGTACAAGTACCCCGACAAGGGGAACATGACGAAGAAGGAAATCGACCTGACGATCAAGACCCTGATCGAAGCGAAGAAGGCCGGCCAGTTCCGCAGCCTGTGGAAGGACTTCAACGAGTCGGTGAATCTGATGGCCTCGGGCGAAGTGGTGATCCAGTCGATGTGGTCGCCGGCCGTGACCGCGGTGCGCACCAAGGGCATCGCCTGCACCTTCCAGCCGCTCAAAGAGGGCTATCGCGCCTGGGCTGCCGGCTTCGGCGTGCCCAAGAGCGTGACCGGGCGCAAGGCCGACGGCGTCTACGAGTTCATCAACTGGTTCCTCGACGGCTGGGCCGGTGCCTACCTGAACCGCCAGGGCTACTACAGCGCCGTGCTGGAGACCGCCAAGGCCAAGATGGAGGCCTACGAGTGGGCCTACTGGATGGAAGGCAAGGCCGCCAGCCAGGACATCAAGAGCCCGAACGGCGACGTGCTGGCCAAGACCGGCTCGATCCGCGACGGCGGCAGCTACGAGGCCCGCATGGGCGGCATCGCCTGCTGGAACGCGGTGATGGACGAAAACGCCTACATGGTCCAGAAGTGGAACGAGTTCGTCGCCGCCTGACGATCGAACCGTAAAAAGCGATGAAAAACAGCACCCGCGCCTCCCGCACAGCCCTCTACGCCTGGCTTCAGGCGGCGCCGCTGACGGCGGTGTTCGTGCTGTTTTTTGTCGTGCCGCTGCTGCTCATCCTGATGGTGAGCTTCTGGCAGGCGACCGAATACGAGCTGATCCCTGCCTTCACCGTGCAGAGCTATGCCGATGTCTTCACCGGCTGCCCGGTGACGGCCGACGGCGACCTGTGCGTCACGTTCAAGACCTACCTCTCGACGCTGCGTTTCGGCGTGCTGACCTGGATCGTGACGGCGTTGCTGGGCTTTTCGATCGCGTATTTCCTGGCCTTCCACGTCAAGACACAGCTGATGCAGATGGTGCTGTTCATCGTCTGCACGGTGCCGTTCTGGACCAGCAACGTGATCCGCATGATCTCGTGGGTGCCGCTGCTCGGACGCAACGGGCTGGTCAACCAGGGGCTGCAGGGCGCGGGGCTGATCGACACGCCGATCGAGTGGCTGCTGTTCTCCGAGTTCTCGGTCGTGCTGGCCTTCGTGCACCTGTACACGATGTTCATGATCGTGCCGATCTTCAACACCCTGATGCGCATCGACCGCAGCCTGATCGAGGCCGCCCGCGATGCCGGCGCCACGCCCTGGCAGACCGTGCGCCACGTGGTGCTGCCGCTCTCGCGCACCGGGCTGATCATCGGCTCGATCTTCGTCGTGGCCCTCGTCATGGGCGACTTCGTGACGGTGGGCGTGATGGGCGGCCAGCAGATCGCCTCGGTCGGCAAGATCATCCAGGTGCAGGCGAGCTACCTGCAGTTTCCGCTCGCCGCCGCCAACGCGGTGATCCTGCTGGCGGTGGTGCTGATGATGATCGCCACGCTGATGCGGCTGGTGAACCTGCGCAAGGAACTCTGATGGCCAAGCCCCCCCGCCCCTCGCGCCCGGCCAGCTTCTGGCTGCTCGGCGCGGTCTTCACGGCCTTCGTGATCTTTCTCTACGGCCCGATGCTCGCGATCTTCGTGCTGAGCTTCCAGGGCCCGGAGGGTGGCCTGACCTTCCCGCTGCGCGGCGTCTCGCTGCACTGGTTCGCCAAGCTCTGGGAAGGCATCGGCGTGATCGACATCGGCGCGGCGTTCCGGCGCTCGCTGGCGCTGGGCGCGGTGGTCATGGCATTGACCGTGGGCTTCGCGCTGCTGGCGGGCCTGGCGTATCGCAAGCGATTGCCCGGTGGCACGCCGCTGTTCTACGTGGTGGTGGCGAGCCTGATCATGCCGTCGATCATCGTCTCGCTGGGCATCGGCCTGATGTTCCGGCTGCTCGACACCGGCCTGAAAGCCGGGCTCGAAGCCTGGTGGCCGGCCGCCGCCGAGACCTTCAACACCACGCTCGGCCTGTTCAGCTCGGGCCTGGGCGCGCAGCTGACCTGGACGCTGCCGTTCGGCCTCTTGATCATGTTCGCGGTCTTCAACCGCTTCAACCCGGCGTATGAAGAGGCCGCGCGCGACCTCGGCGCCACGCCGTGGCAGAGCTTCGTGCACGTGGTGCTGCCGCTGATCGGGCCGAGCCTGGTCGGCGTGGGCATGTTCGGTTTCACGCTCAGCTGGGACGAGATCGCGCGCAGCTCGCAGGCGATGGGCGACCTCAACACCCTGCCGCTCGAACTGCAGGGCCTGACGACCACCGTGACCACGCCGGTGATCTACGCGCTCGGCACGGTCACGACGGTGGTGTCGTTCCTGGTGATGGGGCTGACGCTGGCCACCGTCTGGCTGTGGCAAAGGCGACAGCGCGCCGCCTGATCGCCGCGCCGCGTGCGGATGTCGGCACCGCCGCGGGCAACAATCACGGCCGCCATGAACCTGCCCCGATGACCGCCCCGCCCCGCACCCGAAGCCCGCGCACGCGCAGCGCCCCGGCCGCCCTCGACGGCACGGCACCGACCACCGCCACACAGCGTGTCTACGACGGCATCTACGGCGCGATCCTCGAACACCGCCTGAGTCCGGGCATGCGCCTGCGCGAGGAAGAACTGGCCGCGAGCTTCGCGGTCTCGCGCACCGTGGTGCGCCAGGCGCTGCACCGGCTGGCGCAGGACCAGGTGATCGAGCTGCACCACAACCGCGGCGCGCAGGTGCCGCAGCCCAGCCTGGCCGAGGCGGCGCACGTGTTCGATGCGCGCCGGGTGGTCGAGTGCGAGATCGCGCGCCGGCTGGCCGGCCAGCTCAGTGCCGAGCAGCTGGCGCAGTTGCGCGAGATGGTGAGCGCCGAAGCGGCGGCCGACGCGCGTGGCGACCGGCCGGCGTCGATCCGGCTGTCGGGGCAGTTCCACCGCGCGCTGGCGCAGATGTGCGGCAACCCGGTGTTCGTGCGTCTGCTCGACGAACTGCTGCCGACCACCTCGATCCTGATGGCGCTGTACCAGAACCCCGGCCAGCCCGCCTGCGTCGCGCACCGGCACACCGAACTGATCGACGCACTGACCGGCAGCGGCGCGGCAGGCGCGGCCGAGATGCGCCGCCACCTGCAGGAACTGGAGCGCCTGCTGACACGCGCCGGCAGCAAGGCGCCGGCGCTGCGGGACGTGTTCGCCGCCTACCGCAGCGCAAGCGATGCAAGCGACACGAACGACACCGATCCGCCGGCCGGCAGCGGGCGCCAGGCGCCCGCACGCTAGGCCGGCGCGGCGCTCACTTGGCGCTCATCGGGCAGCTGTTGAAACCGAGGATCGAGTAGACCGGGCAGAACTTCAGCAGGCCGGTGGCCAGCGGCACGACACCGATCCAGCCCCACACGCCGATGGTGCCGGTCAAGGTCAGGGCAATCAGGGCGAGGCCGGCGATGATGCGCAGGATGCGGTCGATGCCGCCAACATTGATCTTCATGAGAGAGCTCCAGGGGTTGACCCGGCGCCTTGCCGGTGTGACCACAGTGTGCTCGGCCCGCCTCGGTGCTTCAGTGACCACGGTCACACAAGAAATCGTTCACGCAATCCGACCCGGCTCGCCGCCGGCGAGCTGGCGCAATGCCGCCGGATCGAGTAAGCGCACCCGCTCGCGGCCGAGTTCGACCCAGCCCGCCTGCTCGAAGCGCTTGAGCAGCCGGGTGACGATCTCGCGCACGGTGCCGAGCTCGTCGGCGAGCTGCTGGTGGGTGACGTGCAAGGTGGCGCCGCGCCCCAGCAGCGCGCCGGCCAGCCGCTGGTCGAGGCGCTGGAAGGCGACCGCCTCGGCCAGCGTGATCAGGTCGGCCATGCGCCCGGCGAACTGGCCGAAGATGAAGCGCCGGAACGGCTCGTGCGCACACCAGCGCAGCACCAGGTCGGCCGGCAGCAGCAGCAGGCGGCTGGGCTGCAGGCTCACGCCGTGTGCGGTCAACGCGATCTGGCCGAACAGGCAGGCCGACGAGACGATGCAGACCTCGCCGGGCAGCACCCGGTAGAGCTCGAGCGCGCGGCCGTTGGGCGTGCCGCGCGCGACGCGCACCGCGCCTTCGATCACCAGCGGGAAACCCCGGCACGGCGCGCCTTCGTCGAACAGCACGGCACCTGCAGGCACCGACACCGGCGGGCCCAGGCGCGCCACGTCCTCACGCCAGTGCGGGGGCGCAACGGCGGCCAGGTCGGGGTAAAGCACGGCCAGTTCGTGCGCGGCCCGTTCATCGACACACGCGGCGCCGGGCGCAGCGGCCTCACCCGGCCCGGACGGTGTTGCTTGGGAGTTGCTCATGGGCCGATCTTGCCTCGAATACCGGCCGGCGCCGACACCGCCGGGCGGCTCGGCCGGGTGCCTAGAATCGCCGGACAAGCCGGGCGATCCCCAGCCCGAGCGCGGAGACTGCGATGAACGCCCCCCATTCCCACGACTGGCAACCCGCGATCCGGCCACGCCCGATGCCCGCGGCGATGCGCGAACAGCTGCAGCAGCGCTTCGGCAGCCGGCTGTCGACCGCACAGGCGGTGCGCGACCAGCATGGCCGCGACGAATCGCCCTACGACACCGCGGCGCCCGAGGCGGTGCTGTTCTGCGAGAGCAACGAAGACGTCGCCGCCGCGGTGGCGATCGCGCACGAACACGCGGTGCCGGTGATTCCGTTCGGCGTCGGCTCGTCGCTCGAAGGCCATCTGCTGGCGGTGCAGGGCGGGCTGAGCCTGGACCTGTCGCGCATGAACCGCATCCTGAGCCTCAACCCCGAGGACCTGACGGTGACGGTGCAGGCCGGCGTCACGCGCATGCAGCTCAACAACGAGATCCGCCACAGCGGCCTGTTCTTCCCGATCGACCCGGGCGCCGACGCCACGCTCGGCGGCATGAGTGCGACCCGGGCATCAGGCACCAACGCGGTGCGCTACGGCACCATGCGCGAGAACGTGCTGGCGCTGACGGTGGTCACCGCCAGCGGCGAGCTGGTGCACACCGGCACGCGGGCGCGCAAGTCGAGCGCGGGTTACGACCTGACGCGGTTGTTCGTCGGCAGCGAAGGCACGCTGGGCGTGATGACCGAGATCACGCTCAAGCTCTACCCGCTGCCCGAGGCGGTGCTGGCGGCGATCTGCCATTTCCCGAGCATCGCGGCGGCGGTCGACACCACCATCGGCCTGATCCAGATGGGCGTGCCGATCGCGCGCTGCGAGCTGATCGACGCGCGCACGGTGGGCATGGTCAACCGCCACAACAAGCTCGACCTGCGCGAGCAGGACATGCTGCTGATGGAGTTCCACGGCAGCCCGGCCAGCGTGCGCGAGCAGGCCGAGACGGTGCAGGCGCTGGCGGCAGAAAACGGCGGCGAATCCTTCGAGTGGGCCGAGACCCCGGAAGAACGCACCCGCCTGTGGACGGCGCGCCACCACGCCTACTTCGCGGCCGTGCAGTCGCGGCCGGGCTGCCGGGCGATCTCGACCGACACCTGCGTGCCGATCTCGCGGCTGGCCGAGTGCATCGTCGACACGGTGGCCGATGTGGACGCCTGCGGGCTGCCGTATTTCCTGGTCGGCCATGTCGGCGACGGCAATTTCCACATCGGTTTCCTGATCGATCCCGACTCGCCCGACGAGGGCCGGATCGCCGAGCAGGTCAACCGGACCCTGGTGGCGCGCGCGCTGCAGATGGCCGGCACCTGCACCGGCGAACACGGCATCGGCCTGCACAAGATGGGTTTCCTGCTCGACGAGGCCGGGCCCGGTGCGGTGGCGCTGATGCGCCAGATCAAGCACGCGCTCGACCCGAAGAACATCATGAACCCGGGCAAGATCTTCGCCTGGTGAAAGCAGGGCGGCCCGGCTGCAGAGCTGCAACCGGGCCGCCGTTCAGATCGGGGATCGCGCGGCTCAGTGAGCCGGTGCCGGCACCGTCCAGCGCTTGGCGATGTCGCCGGCGCCGTTGACGCTTTCCAGGTGCACGGCAAAGCCCCACAGCCGCGCCACGTGTTTCAGCACCTCCTGCGCACCGTCGGCGAGCGGGCGGTCGTTGTGCTGGAAGTGGCGCAGCGTCAGCGAGCGGTCGCCGCGCAGGTTGACGTTCCAGACCTGGATGTTGGGCTCGCGCTGGCCCAGGTCGTACTGGTGCGACAGTGCCTCGCGCACGCGGCGGTAGCCGGCGTCGTCGTGGATCGCCGCCACCTCGATCTCGCTCTTCTTGTCGTCGTCGACGATCGCGAACAGGCGCAGGTCGCGCATCAGCTTGGGGCTCAGGAACTGGCCGATGAAGCTCTCGTCCTTGTAGTTGCGCATCGCGTGGTCGAGCGTGGGCAGCCAGTCGGAGCCGGCGATGTCGGGGAACCACTCGCGGTCTTCGGCGGTCGGGTTCTCGCAGACGCGCTTGATGTCGGTGTACATCGCGAAACCGAGCGCGTAGGGGTTGATCCCGCTGTAGCCCTTGTCACCCACGCGCGGCTGGTAGACCACGTTGGTGTGCGACTTGAGCCATTCGATCATCACGCCGTCGGTCAGGTAGCCGTCGTCGTACATGGTGTTGAGGATCTTGTGGTGCCAGAAGGTGGCCCAGCCCTCGTTCATGACCTGGCTCTGGCGCTGCGGGTAGAAGTACTGCGCCACCTTGCGAACGATGCGCACGATCTCGCGCTGCCAGGGCTCGAGCAGCGGCGCGTTCTTCTCGATGAAATAGAGCAGATTCTCCTGCGGCTCGCTCGGGAAACGGCGCGCCTCCTGGGCCTCCTCGGCCTTGTCGGTGCGCCGCGGCAGGGTGCGCCAGAGGTCGTTGACCTGCTGCTGGGCGTAGGCCTCGCGGTCCTTGCGGTCGGCCAGTTCCTGCGCCAGCGACTTCTTGCTCGGCCGCCGGTAGCGGTCGACACCGTGGTTCATCAGCGCGTGGCAGCTGTCGAGGAAACTCTCGACCGCGTCCATGCCGTGGCGCTCCTCGCAGTCGGCGACGTAGTTCTTGGCGTAGACGAGGTAGTCGATGATCGACGACGCGTCGGTCCACATCCGGAACAGGTAGTTACCCTTGAAGAAACTGTTGTGGCCGTAGGCGGCGTGGGCGATCACCAGCGCCTGCATCGCCATCGTGTTCTCCTCCATCAGGTAGCTGATGCAGGGGTTGGAGTTGATGACGATCTCGTAGGCCAGGCCCATCGCGCCGCGCTTGTAGTTCTTCTCGGTCGAGATGAACTCCTTGCCGTAGCTCCAGTGGCGGTAGTTGACCGGCATGCCGACGCTGGCGTAGGCGTCCATCATCTGCTCGGCGGTGATGATCTCCAGCTGGTTCGGATAGGTGTCGAGGCCGAAGCGTTCGGCGGTCTGGCGGATGACCGTGTGGTAGCGCTCGATCAGCTCGAAGCTCCAGTCGCTGGGCGCCGGCAGCGGCTCGCTCGGGCGCTGCAACAGGGGCAGCGGCTGACGCAACGGCGTGCGCATCGCGGCGCCGCGCAGGGGCGCCTCAGGGGCCGCAATCAAGGTCTCGGTGTTCATCAGCGGACTCCTGGGTCTGCGAAGGTCGGCACCGCGCTCATGCGCTGGCGCCTTCCTTCTTGAACAGGTCACGGAAAACCGGATAGATCTGCCCGGCCTCGGTCACCTTGCGCATCGCGAAGTGCGGGCCGGAGGCCTCGGCCAGCCGGCAATACTCTTCCCACAGGTTCTGTTCGGGCTCGGCCACCTGCACGTAGGCGTAGTAGCGGCACAGCGGCAGGATCTTCTGCTCGAGCAGCTCGCGGCAGCGGCCGCTGTCGTGGTGCCAGTTGTCGCCGTCGCTGGCCTGCGCGCCGTAGATGTTCCACTGGTCACTCGGGTAGCGGGCGCGGATGATCTCCTCCATCAGCACCAGCGCGCTCGACACCACCGTGCCACCGGTCTCGGTGGAGTGGAAGAAACCCTGCTCGTCGACCTCCTGGGCCTGGGTGTGGTGGCGGATGAAGACGATGTCGATCTTCTCGTAGTGCCGCGTCAGGAACAGGTACAGCAGGATGAAGAAGCGCTTGGACAGCTCCTTGCGCCCCTCGTCCATCGAACCCGACACGTCCATCAGGCAGAACATCACCGCCTTGCTGGTGGGCACCGGCACCCGCACGCGGTTGCGAAAGCGCAGGTCGAGCGGATCGAGAAACGGGATCGCGCCGAGCCGGTGACGCAGGGCCGAGATGCTCGCCTCGGTGTCGGCGATCAGCTGCAGCGCCACCGCATCGCCCGGCTTCAGATCGCGTTTCAGCTCGACCAGCAAGGCCTCGAGTCGACGCAGTTCGCGGCGGCTCTCCATGCCCAGCGCGATGCGCCGTCCGAGCGCCCCGCGCATCGAGCGCACGACGTGCAGGTTGCTCGGGTTGCCGGCGCTCACGTAACCGGCGCGGTGGCTCTTCCATTCGGGCGTTTCGGCCAGCTGGGTGCGGATCAGGTGCGGCAGCGCCAGGTCTTCGAAAAAGACCTGCATGAACTCTTCCTTGCTCAGGCTGAAGACGAAATCGTCATCGCCCTCGCCCGAATCGCTGGCCTGCCCGCCGCCCTTGCCGCCCCCGCCACCGCCGGGCGGACGCTTGATGCGGTCACCGGCCAGGTATTCCTGGTTGCCCGGATGCACCATCTCGCGCTTGCCGCCCGAGCCGTGGTGGAACACCGGCTCGGAGACATCCTTCTTCGGGATGCGGATCTCCTCGCCACGCTCGAGATCGCGGATGCCGCGACCATCGATCGACCGGCGCACGGCCTCCCGTATCTGCCCCTTGTAGCGGCGCAGAAAGCGTTCGCGGTTGCCGATCGACTTGTTCTTGCCGGCCAATCGGCGGTCGATGATCTGCTGCATGTTTGCCCTTGATCTGTCTCGGCTTCAGCTGGACTTGCGCACCCGCAGATACCACTCGCACAGCAGCCGCACCTGCTTGCCGGTGTAGCCCTTGTTGACCATGCGGTTGACGAAGTCCTCGTGCTTCTTGGCCTCGTCTGCGCTGGCCTTGGCGTTGAAGCTGATGACGGGCAGCAGTTCCTCGGTGTTGGAGAACATCTTCTTCTCGATCACCACGCGCAGCTTCTCGTAGCTGGTCCAGACCGGATTCTTGCCCTGGTTGTTGGCCCGGGCACGCAGCACGAAGTTGACGATCTCGTTGCGGAAGTCCTTCGGGTTGGCGATGCCGGCGGGCTTCTCGATCTTCTCGAGTTCACCGTTCAGCGAGCCGCGGTCGAACACCTCGCCGGTGTCGGTGTCGCGGTATTCCTGGTCCTGGATCCAGTAGTCGGCGTAGGTGACGTAGCGGTCGAAGATGTTCTGGCCGTATTCGCTGTAGCTCTCCAGGTAGGCGGTCTGGATCTCCTTGCCGATGAACTCGGCGTAACGCGGCGCCAGCAGCTCCTTGATGTAGGCGACGTACTTCTGCTCGAGCTCGGCCGGGAACTGCTCACGCTCGATCTGCTGCTCCAGCACGTACATCAGGTGCACCGGGTTGGCGGCGATCTCCTGGCTGTCGAAGTTGAAGACCTTGGAGATGATCTTGTAGGCGAAACGCGTGCTGATGCCGCTCATGCCCTCGTCGACGCCGGCGTAGTCGCGGTACTCCTGGTAGCTCTTGGCGCGCGGGTCGGTGTCCTTCAGGTTCTCGCCGTCGTAGACCATCATCTTGCTGTAGAGGCTCGAGTTCTCGGGCTCCTTCAGGCGGGTCAGGATGGCGAACTGGCTCATCATCTTCAGCGTGCCCGGTGCGCAGGTGGCGCCGGCCAGCGAGCTGCCCTTGAGCAGCTTCTCGTAGATCTTCACTTCCTCGCTCACGCGCAGGCAGTACGGCACCTTGACGATGTAGATCCGGTCGAGGAAGGCCTCGTTGTTCTTGTTGTTGCGGAACGCCTTCCACTCGCTCTCGTTGCTGTGCGCCAGCACGATGCCGTCGAACGGGATCGCGCCGAAGCCTTCGGTGCCCTTGAAGTTGGACTCCTGCGTGGCCGTCAGCAGCGGGTGCAGCACCTTGATCGGCGCCTTGAACATCTCGACGAACTCGAGCAGGCCCTGGTTGGCCAGGCACAGGCCGCCGGAGTAGCTGTAGGCGTCCGGGTCGTCCTGCGCGTAGGTCTCGAGCTTGCGGATGTCGACCTTGCCGACCAGCGAGCTGATGTCCTGGTTGTTCTCGTCACCCGGCTCGGTCTTGGAAATGCCGACCTGCTTGAGGATGCTCGGGTAGCGCCGGACCACCTTGAAGCGCCGGATGTCGCCGCCGTATTCCTCCAGCCGCTTGACCGCCCACGGGCTCATGATCCGCGTGAGGTAGCGCCGCGGGATGCCGTATTCCTTCTCGAGCACCGGTCCGTCTTCGTCGTTGTCGAACAGCCCGAGCGGCGACTCGTTCACCGGCGAGCCCTTGACGGCGTAGAACGGCACCTCCTGCATCAGCAGTTTCAGGCGCTCGGCGATCGAGCTCTTGCCACCCCCGACCGGGCCCAGCAGATACAGGATCTGCTTCTTTTCCTCCAGGCCCTGAGCGGCATGGCGGAAGTAGCTGACCACCTGCTCGATGGCCTCTTCCATGCCGTAGAACTCGGCGAAGGCCGGGTAGATCTTGATGACCTTGTTGGCAAAGATGCGCGACAGCCGCGGGTCGTTGCGGGTGTCGACCATCTGCGGCTCACCGATGGCCTTGAGCATGCGCTCGGGGGCCGTGGCGTATGCCAGAGGGTTGCGCTTGCACTCGGCAAGGTACTCCTCCAGCGTGAGTTCCTCTTCTTTGGTGCGCTCGTAGCGAGCGGCGAAGTTGCTGATCACGTCCATGCAGGCCTCCTGGGAGTCAGGGGATGCAGAGGCATGATCAGTGCCGCTGCACCAGGGAAGATCTGATGAAGTCCGTACGCCGCCTTCGTGTTGAGCGGTGCGAGGCTTCATCAGAGCTTTCCGTCGCTCTGCCGACGTCTAACGCGATCTCTTTCGTCTGACCCGATGGTGTCAGCTTCGTTCAACTTGAGGTGTTTCGCCTGCTGAAGAACCCGCAGCTTGCTCGCCTTTTATGAACGCCCGGTGGCTCGCTGCGGAATTCTTCACTTGCTACACGGCCGGCTGTTGACCTTGGTTGACATTGCAAGCCCTGTGCCCGTCACGAGCCGACTGTGCGACAGCGGCCACCGGTTCGCAACCTCCGTCACAGCATGCGTGCGCAACGGCCGAAGGTCAACATGGAAAGGCCTGCCGATGGCGCGACCCGGGGTTCGGCGAGGGGAGTTTCGCTCAGCGTTCGCTCAGGCCCAGCTTGTCGAGCAAGCCGTTGAGTTCGTCCAGCGAACCGAAAGCGATCGCGATTTCGCCCTGCTCCCCGCGTTTGGTGCGCTTGCGCACCCGGATCTCGACCGCGGCAGTCAGCGCGTCGGCGAGTTGCTCCTCGATGCGGATCAGATCGCGCGACTTGTCGGCCTTCATGCGCAGTAACGGCGCCTGCCGCGCACTCTCCTGGCGCGAGACCAGTTTCTCGGCCTCGCGCACCGACAGCTTGCGCGCGACGATCTCGTGCGCGCCGGTGATCTGGTGCACACGCTCGAGCGGCAGCAGGGCACGGGCGTGACCCATGTCGAGGTCACCCGCCATCAGGAGCTGCTGCACCGGATCGGCCAGGTTGAGCAGGCGCAGCAGGTTGCTGGTGGCACTGCGGCTGCGGCCGATCGCCTGCGCCGCCTCTTCGTGCGTCAGGCCGAACTCGCTGATCAGGCGCTGCACGCCCTGCGCTTCCTCGAGCGGGTTGAGATCCTCGCGCTGGATGTTCTCGATCAGCGCCATCGCGGCGGCGGTCTGGTCGGGCACGTCGCGCACCAGCACCGGCACCTCGTCGAGCCCGGCCAGCCGGGCGGCCCGGCTGCGCCGTTCGCCGGCGATGATCTCGTACATCGGCAGGCCGTCGCGGGCGTCGACGGGGCGCACCAGGATCGGCTGCATCACGCCCTGCGCCTTGATGCTCTCGGCCAGCTCGAACAGCGCGCCCTCGTCCATGCGGGTGCGCGGCTGGTAGCGCCCGGGTTGCAACTGCGCCAGCTTGACGGCGCTCGGCTGCGGCTGTCCGCCGTTGCTGTCGGTGTCGACGCCGACCTGCGGTCCGAGCAGAGCTTCCAGACCGCGACCGAGACCTTTGGGCTTCTTGGTGACCATGCGGCGATTGTCGGCGATCGCGCGGCGCGTTCAGCCGGTCTGCCTCGCGCGCCGAATCAGATCCTGCAGCGCAGCATGGCCCTCGGGCCAATCGCCCAGGCCGGACACCGAATTGAGATGCCCCCGCGCCCCCGCTTCCACGACCTCGGCGCCCCATTCGGAGCACAAGCCGAGCGAACGTTCATGCGAACCGTACGGGTCGTCGCTCGAGATCACGGCACAGCATGCAAACGGCAGGCGGCGCCGGTTGATCGGACGCCAGTTGTGCAACTGGGGCGGCATGTCGGGCCGCTCGGTATCGGGCGGCGCCACCAGCAAGGCCGCCTGCACGCGCGCCGCGTGGGCACTGTGCGCCGACCACGCGGCCACCAGGTGGCAGCCGAGACTGTGCGCCACCAGCACCACCGGGCGGTCGTCGGACTGCACGACCTCGTCGAGGCGCGCCATCCAGTCGCCTCGGCGTGGCCACAACCAGTCGCTCTGCTCGACGCGCTCGTAGCCGTGCAGGGCGACCCAGCGGCTTTGCCAGTGGTCGGCGTCCGAATCCTGCCAGCCCGGCAGGATCAGGACCCGATGCGCCTCGGGTGAATCGGAAGAAGCACCGGCCGCGTCACGACCGGGAGAAAGGGAGGGAGAAATCGCCATGCCGTATTCTTGCGGCTGGCGATCCCGACGTGATCACCGCCCGACCCAAGAGACCTGAAAGAGCCCAGAGATGTCCAAGAAACATACCGTGTTTGTCGACGGCCAGGAGGGCACGACCGGCCTGCGCATCCACGAATACCTGGCACAGCGCGCCGACATCGAGGTGTTGCGCATCGCCCCCGAGCTGCGCAAGGACGGCGCCGAGCGCGCCCGCCTGCTCAACGCCGCCGACGTGGCCTTCCTGTGCCTGCCCGATGCCGCCGCCAAGGAAGCGGTGGCGCTGATCACCAATCCGGACACCTGCCTGATCGACGCCAGCACGGCGCACCGCATCGAACCGGGCTGGGCCTTCGGCCTGCCCGAACTGGCGCCGGGCCAGCGCGAACGGCTGCGCACCGGCAAGCGCATCGCCAACCCGGGCTGCCACGCCAGCGCCTTCATCCTGCTGCTGCGGCCGCTGGTCGACGCCGGTCTGGTGGCGCCTGAACTGGCCGTCAGCGCCACCTCGATCACGGGCTACTCGGGTGGCGGCAAGAAGATGATCGAGCAGTACCAGGCCGGCGACGATGCCCGTCTGCAGTCGCCGCGGCCTTATGCGCTGAGCCTGGCGCACAAGCACATCCCGGAAATGATGGCGCACACCGGGCTGCGCACCAAGCCGCTGTTCATGCCGGTGGTGGGCGACTTCTACAAGGGCCTGGCCGTGACGGTGCCGCTGCACCTGAATCAACTGGTCGCAGGCACCAGCGCGCAGCGCATCCATGACGCCTTGAGCCGCCACTACGAGGGCGAGGCTTTCGTGCGGGTGATGCCGCTCAACGACGCGGCCACGCTGGAGGACGGATTCTTCGACATCCAGGCCTGCAACGACACCAACCGGGTCGACCTGTTCGTCTTCGCGCAGGGTGAACAGGCCCTGCTGATGGCGCGCCTGGACAACCTGGGCAAGGGCGCCAGCGGGGCAGCGGTGCAGGCCATGAACCTGCACCTGGGTGTCGACGAGGCCCTGGGCCTGTAGAAAAAAGAAAACCCGGCCGAGGCCGGGTTGTCTGCCAACACCCGGATCCCACCGACGGGATCCGAGCCTGGATCGCCAGCTCAGGACAGCTGATCGCTGATGAGCTTGGTCATCTCGAACATCGAGACCTGATCCTTCTTGAAGATGGCCTTCAATTTGGCGTCGGCGTTGATCATGCGCTTGTTGGCTGCATCCTGAAGCTGGTGCTTCTTGATGTACTCCCAGACCTTCTTGGTCACCTCGGTGCGCGGTGCCGGCGTGTTGCCGATCACAGCGGCCAGAGCGGCCGAAGGGGTCATCGCTTTCATGAACGCCGCGTTCGGCGTGCGCTTCGCAGCCACGTCGGTCGCAGCCGCCTTCTTCAGCGCGGGCTTGGGCGCCGTGACCTTCTTGGCGGGGGTCTGGGCGACCACCGTCGTCTTGTCGGCCGCGGCCTTATCGGCCGGTGCCGGCTTGGCGGCGGCTTTCTTCGCAGTTGCCATGTCTGATCTCTCCATCAAGGACGGTTGATGTGCCGGTGGCGGGTGCGTGCCGCATGAACACGCATTCTCCTGATAGCACCGAGCGCTGCGAATGGTACTGCCTCCGCAGGGGTGTTGAGAAGGCGGTTTCCCTCTGAAAGCAGCTTGCTGCCGCTTGATCCAGCGCATGGGGCGGACATCGCTGCCCATCAGGCGCCTCGACGAGCGGGGAACACGCACGCGGAAGTGCGTGGTGCTACGCATGAAAGTGCTCGAACAACGCTCATACACTCTTGCGAATCGTCGATCCGCCCTGTCTTGCGCAGCGCAGCGATCGAAGCCAAGGCACTATCAGCGTCTGCACAGGATCTCCATGGAACAGTTTCTCACGCCCGATTTCTGGCTGGCCGTCGGTCAGATCATCATGATCGACATCCTGCTGGGGGGCGACAACGCCGTCGTCATCGCCCTGGCCTGCCGCAAGCTGCCTGCGGCACAGCGCCGCGCCGGCATCCTGTGGGGCACGGCGGGCGCGATCGTCCTGCGGGTCGTGCTGATCTTCTTCGCGCTGACCCTGTTGCAGGTGCCGTTCCTGAAGATCGTCGGCGCCCTGTTGCTGCTGTGGATCGGCATCAAGCTGCTGGTGCCCGATCACGACGATGCACACGGGAGCATCCAGGCCAGCGACAAGCTGTGGGCGGCGGTGAAGACGGTCATCGTGGCCGACTTCGTGATGAGCCTGGACAACGTCATCGCCATCGCCGGCGCGGCCGAAAGTGCCGGTGGCGACCATGCGCTGCCGCTGGTGATCTTCGGCCTGCTGGTGAGCATCCCGATCATCGTCTGGGGCAGCCAGATGGTGATCAAGCTGATGGATCGCTTCCCGATGATCATCACCATCGGCGGCATGCTGCTGGGCTGGATTGCCGGCACGATGGCGGTCACCGACCCCGCACTGGCCACCTATCTGGTTCCGGCCGCAGCCGACGGCGCAGCAGGCACGCCGGAGGTCAGCGCCTCGGTGCGTTACGCAGCCGGCGTGGCCGGTGCACTCCTCGTCTTTGCGTGGGGGAAATGGCTGGCATCGCGCTCAGCGAGCGTCGCACACAGCAGCTGAAGCTGGCGCGCCGCTGCGGCCCATCGGATGCATGGCTGGAAACCCGTCAGCCATGAACAGCACCCCGGCCGATCGGCCCGAATCGGCGTCTGCGCCATCACCGTCCGGTGAACCAGAAGGGCCCCGCCTGGGGCCTTATCGGCTCGGACGAGAACTGGGCCGCGGCACGATGGGCCGGGTCCACCTGGCACACGAGATCGAAACCGGCCAGGAAGTCGCCATCAAGACGCTGGCGCTCGCCCGCGAGTTCAGCGGCTTCGCGCTGCGCGAGGCCTACGCCCGCTTCCAGCGCGAGATACAGGCCGCCGGCCGGCTGCGCCATCCGGACATCGTGCGCGTGATCGACTCCGGCGAGACCGACGGACTGGCCTACATCGTGATGGAGCGCCTGCACGGCAAAGACCTGTCCAACCACACGCAGGCGCAGACCCTGATGCCGGTCTCGACCGTGGTGGCGATCGGCGCCCGTGTGGCCTCGGCGCTCGCGCACGCGCACGCGCACGGAGTTGTCCACCGCGACATCAAGCCCGCCAACGTGATGATCGACGGCCCGCGCAATCAGGTCAAAGTGATGGATTTCGGCATCGCCCGCCTTCACGACGCCAGCCGCACGCGCACGGGGCTGGTGCTCGGCTCGCCGTCATACATGTCGCCGGAGCAGCTGGCCGGACGCAATGTCGACGGCCGCAGCGATCTGTATTCGCTGGGCGTGCTGCTGTTCCAGCTGTTGACGTCTCGCCTGCCGATCGTCGGCACGTCGATGGCCTCGTTGATCCATGCCATCGCCCACACCAACGCGCCCGACGCACGGCAGCTGCGCCCGGGCTTGCCAGAGGAACTGGCCAACCTCGTCAGCATCCTGCTCGAGAAACGCCCGGAGCTGCGCTACCGCGACGGCCTGGACGTGGCCGCCGATCTGCGCCTGATCGCATCGATGCTGCAGCGCCGCACCGACGCCTCGAGCGATCAGCCGATGCTGTCGGACGCAGCGCCTGCCACGGCGGCGGCTGTCGATCCCGCGCCGCAAGATGCGGCATCGGTGCAGGAAGTCGCGCCAGCCGCGGACCCGGACGTTTCTCACGCTGCAGCGATGCGGGCACAATCCCGCCCGTGACCATGGACCGTTCAAGCACCTCGCCCGTGAGCTTCGAGTTCTATTCCGTGACGGATCGCGGCCGCGCCCGCGCGAACAACGAAGACTCGGTAGCCATCGATGATGCGGCCGCGCTGGCCGTGCTGGCCGATGGCATGGGCGGCTACAACGCCGGCGAAGTCGCCAGCGGCATGGCGACCGCGTTCATCCGCTCGGAACTCGGTCGCTGGCTGACCGAAGCCTCCGAAGAGGTCACCGATCAGGATGCGCGCCGTGCGATGGACGTCTGCGTCGACAACGCCAACCGGGCGATCTTCAACGCCGCCAACTCCAACCCGCAGTACGCCGGCATGGGCACGACGCTGGTCGTCGCCGTGTTCCGAGGGGCCCGGCTGCTGCTGGGTCACATCGGCGACTCGCGGGCCTACCGCTGGCGCGAAGGTCGACTGGTACAGCTGACACGGGACCACTCGCTGCTGCAGGAACAGATCGATGCAGGCCTGATCTCGCCGGAGCAGGCGGCCATGAGCCTCAACAAGAACCTGGTCACCCGCGCGGTGGGCGTGGAAGACATCGTGCTGCTCGAAACGCATCAGCACAGCGTCTCGCCCGACGACTGGATCCTGATGTGCTCCGACGGTCTGTCCGACATGCTCGACGACGAAAGCATCGCCGAGGTGTTGATGAGCCACAACCAGGTGGCGGATGCCGCACATGCGCTTGTTGAGGCAGCCAATGAGGCCGGCGGACGCGATAACATTGCCGTAATACTGGTGGCCGTGCGCGCTGAAGCGTCGGCAGGACGCACCTGGTGGCCTTTCCGGCGTTGAGGGCTCCGGAACCGGGACAAGACAGACCCCCAAGCACAGAGGTCACGCATGCCTAAGCTCGTCGTCTCCCTAGACGGAGTTGTCATCAAGGAAGTCCAGCTCACAAAGGACAAGACGACGCTCGGTCGACGGCCCTATAACGACATCGTGATCGACAACCTGGCAGTGAGCGGCGAACACGCCGTGCTGCAGATGGTCGGGCAGGATGTCTACATCGAAGACCAGAACAGCACCAACGGCACGTACATCAACGGTCGCGCCGTCAAGAAGCAGCTGCTGCAGCACAACGACACGGTCGAGATCGGCAAGTACAAGATCAAGTATCTGGTCGAGGACAGCGCCGACTACGAAAAGACCATGATCCTCAAGCCCGGGCAGATGCCTCCGGGCCTGTCGGCTCGGCCGACACCGCCCACGATGCCGGGCCATCTGCCGCCACCGTCCAACTTCGGCAGCCTCGGGATCTCGACGGTCACCCAGGCGTCGATCCGCGTGCTGTCGGGTGCCGCGGCGGGTCGCGAAGTCGCACTGACCAAGGTCGTGACGACCGTTGGCAAGCCGGGGGTTCAAGTTGCATCGATCACCAAGCGCCCCGGAGGCTACGTGTTCGCACACGTCGAAGGCGTCAATCGGCCGACCGTGAATGGCGCCGCCGTGCACGGCGACCCGGTGCACCTCAAGGACGGCGACGTGATCGAGCTGGCCGGGACACAAATGCAGTTCGTCCAGCCCTGACCCGGGTTCCTGGCTTGCAGATGCGTCCTGCATCAGCCCGCCGGTGACGCGTGCCCTTGTTCACGGCTGCCCCGGGTGCGTGTCGGCGATGGCAAAGACCAGTGCGTTAGTGCTCAGGGGTGCACTTGCACTGGGCTCCCCCGGCAGGCAGCATCACAACCTTTCGCCGGACTGCGGCGGTGATGCCTTCGCGGCAAGGGCCACGAAGAAACCAACCGGGTCATGCGAACACTCTCGCCGCCTCGCCACGCATCCTGCAGCGAGGACAGATCTGGAACTCCGATGAACCTGCGCGTTCTCGGCTGCTCGGGCTCCATCGCCCTGGACTGCCGAACCACTTCTTTCCTGTTGAACGACCGCGTCCTGATCGACGCAGGCACCGGCGTGGGGGACCTCGCGCTGGACGAACTGGCACAGATCGACCACATCCTGATCTCGCATTCGCATCTCGACCACGTGCTCGGCATCCCCTTGCTGGCAGACAGCGTGATGCAGCGCCGGCTCGCTCGCGAAGACTACAAGCCGATCCAGGTTCACGCACTGCCCGCCACCATCGATGCGCTGCGCAGGCACATCTTCAACAACGTGATCTGGCCCGACTTCACGCGCCTGCCGACGCCCGAGCGACCGATCATCGAACTCGTCACGCTCGAGGTCGGTCAACGCCTGAGCCTGTGCAACCTGCCGATCGAGGTGCTGCCGGCCTCCCACACCGTGCCGGCTTGTGGCTTCGGAGTCGCGACCACCTCGGGCTGGTGGATCTACACCGGCGACACGGGCCCCAATCCCGCCCTGTGGCAGACCCTGCGCGGACGGCGGATCGCCCAGCTGGTGATCGAGACCGCCTTCAGCGACGACGAGCGCGCGCTGGCAGAAATCAGTCGCCACCTGTCCCCCAGCATGCTGGCGGCAGAGCTGGCGCAGCTCGATGCGGACACATCGGTGGCCATCACCCATGTCAAGCCCGGCGAGATGGCCGCGGTGACCGGGCAGATCGCCGCGCTCGGCATCGGTCTGACGATCACGGCGCTGACTCGGGGCGATCGTTTCCGCTTCTGAGGCGCCGAACCACGCAGGATGCGCAGCAGTCCCCCGACATGCAGACTGCGAATACGCCGAAGCCCGGCAGGCCGAAAGAGCAGCCATGTTGCGTGTCGATCAGCGGTGCTGAACCGATCCGGCGGCCTCAGAGGCGCCAGGCGTCGTAACCGGTGCGAACGATCAGCACCGAGACCACAACGATGAAGACACCGCGCACGAAACCCGCGCCACGGCGCAGTGCCATGCGCGTGCCGAAGTAGCTGCCCAGCACATTGGCAGCGGCCATGCAGGCAGCCACCAGCCACATGACATGCCCGGTGCCGACGAACAGGCACAGCGCGGCCACGTTGGTCGCCACGTTGAGCAGCTTGGCGCCGGCCGAGGCATGCAGGAAGTCGTAGCCGAGCCACCGCACCATCAGGAAGACAAAGAAACTGCCGGTGCCGGGCCCGAAAAACCCGTCGTAGAACCCGATCACGGCGCCGATCGCAACGCCGATCCAGCGCTCGGCGTGACGGCTCAGCGTCGGCGCATGCACACGACCCAGGTCCTTGCGTGCGAGCGTGTAGAGCAGGACAGCAAGCAGGATGAACGGCAAGGCACGCCGCAGCCCGGTGGTCGGCACCTGCATCACCAGCCAGGCGCCACCGGCCGCGCCGAGGAAGGCCGCCAGCGCGGCCGGCCCGAGGGTGCTCCAGTTCATCTGCACACGGCGCGCGTAGAGCCGCGCCGCCCAGGCCGTCCCCCACACGGACGCCGCCTTGTTGGTGCCGAACAGCGTCGCCGGCGGCGCGCCGGGAAACACCGTGAACAGCGCCGGCACCAGCACCAGCCCGCCGCCGCCGACGATCGCATCGACAAATCCGGCCAGCCCGGAGGCCAGCGTCACCAGCAGCAGATCGACCATGTGGATGAGGCTTCAAAAAAGAAAAGGCGCCGGTGTGAACCGGCGCCTTTCAATTGTCGCCTGTGCGCTCGGGGCGCTGAATTTGTCTTGGCCGGGCTCGCTCTGATAGTGATATTTGCGAACGCCTGCCAACCTTGCGTGAGTCTGTCTCCTCAGCACCTCGCTCTGGCAAGATGCTGCTTGAGCACCTGTTGCGAGTCGCAAAAATATATAGGGAACCGGCCTCCCTACACATCAGGGCTTACCCGCACCGAATGGGTGCAAGCGCTGGAAGTGGCACCGCGGGCCCTCACGCAACCGCACTTGCGCGGATCCACTCGGCAGCGCGCTCGGCAATCATCAGGGTCGGCGAGTTGGTGTTGCCGCTGGTGATGCTGGGCATCACGCTGGCATCCACCACGCGCAGGCCGCTCACGCCACGCACCCGCAACCGGCTGTCGACGACCGACATCGGATCGTCATCGCGGCCCATCCGGCAGGTGCCGATCGGGTGAAAGATGGTGGTCGCGATGTCACCGGCGAGCCGGGCCAGGTCCTCGTCGCTCTGGAACTGCACGCCAGGCTTGATTTCTTCAGGCTTGAACTTCGCGAGTGCCGGCTGGGCGACGATGTGCCGCGTCAGGCGCAGCGACTCGGCCGCCACCTGTCGATCGGCCGCCGTGGACAGGTAATTGGCAAGGATCGCCGGCGCGTCTTCGTGACGTGGCGAGCGGATGCGCACGTGCCCGCGCGAGGTCGGGTTGAGGTTGCAGACGCTGGCCGTGAAGGCATTGAAGCGGTGCAGGGGCTGACCGAAGGCATCGAGCGACAGCGGTTGCACGTGGTACTCGATGTTCGGGTGCGGCAGGCCGGCCACCGAACGCGTGAACGCGCCGAGCTGTGAGGGCGCCATGCTCATCGGGCCGCTGCGATGCAACAGGTATTCCAGCCCGATGCGCGCCTTGCCCCACCAGCTGTCGACCATCGTGTTGAGCGTGCGGGTGCCGCTGACCTGATAGACCGAACGGATCTGCAGATGATCCTGCAGGTTCTCGCCGACACCCGGCAGGTGGTGCTGCACCGTGACACCCTTGTCCTGCAGCAGCTCGCCCGGCCCGATGCCGGAGAGTTGCAGCACCTGCACGCTGCCGATGCTGCCGGCGCTGAGCAGCACCTCGCCGCTGGCCCGCACCGTCTCGATGCCGTGCGGGGTCACGACCTCGACCCCCGCACAGCGCTGACGACCGTCGGGCATCGGTTCCAGCAGCAGGCGGCTGACCTGCACGCCGGTCCACATCTCGAAGTTGGGGCGGCCATAGCAGGTCGGGCGCAGAAAGGCCTTGGCGGTGTTCCAGCGCAACCCCTTGCGCTGATTGACCTCGAAGTAGCCGACGCCCTCGTTGTCGCCGCGGTTGAAGTCGTCGGTCGCGGGGATGCCGGCCTGCTGGGCGGCCTGCGAAAAGGCGTCGAGGATGTCCCAGCGCAGCCGCTGGCGTTCGATCCGCCACTCGCCGCCACCGCCATGCGCGGCTGCGAACTCGGCGCTCACGGGTTCGGCCTGTTTGGCATCGAATCGCCAGTGGTCTTCATGCCGCTTGAAGTAGGGCAGGCAGTCCTGCCAGCCCCAACCGGCATCGCCCGTCTCCTGAGCCCAGCGGTCGTAGTCGCGCGACTGGCCGCGCATGTAGATCATGCCGTTGATGCTCGAACTGCCGCCCAGCACCTTGCCGCGCGGATAGCGCAAGGAGCGGCCATTCAGGCCGGGATCGGCCTCGGTCTGGTAGAGCCAGTCGGTGCGCGGGTTGCCGATGCAGTGAAGGTAGCCCACGGGGACGTGGATCCAGTGGTAGTCGTCGCGTCCGCCGGCCTCCAGCAGCAGCACGCGCCGATGCGGATCGGCACTCAGGCGATTGGCGAGCAGGCAGCCGGCGGTTCCGGCACCGATGATGATGTAGTCGAAGGTGGGCATGAGAGAAGTCGGATCTGGAAAATGGGCCAGCGTGACGAGGCTGCGGCGGCAAGCCGTCGCAGCGCGACGTTCAGCGAGCCAGGTGCGAGGCCAGCACCGGAAACAGCTTGGTCAGCCCTTCGGCCATGATTTCCACCGCCAGGGCGGCCAAGATCAGCCCCATCAGGCGCGTCATCACGTTGATGCCGGTCTGTCCGAGCAGGCGCGCGATGCGCCCTGCAGCCGAAAAGGCGATGAAGGTCGCCAGCCCGACCACCACCCCGTAGCCGACCAGGGCGGCAAGCTGCCACCAGTGGCGAGCGTGGTCGGCGTAGATGACCATCGTCGAGATGGTCGCCGGGCCGGTCAGCAGCGGAATGGTCAGCGGCACCACGGCGATGCTGGCTCCGGCATCGGCTTTCTGTTCACCCTCGCTGACGTCCTCCTTGCGCGTCTCGGCCGGCTGGGCGTTGAGCATCTGCAGCGCGCTGATCAGCAGCAGGGTGCCACCACCGACCTGGAAGGAGGCGAGCGAGATCCCGAAGAATTCGATCACCTGCAGGCCGGCCAGGGCGCTGACCGAGATCACGACAAACGCCGTGAAGCTCGACACGCGGATCGTGTGGCGACGCTGCCGATCGTCCAGATGACGCGTGAAGTGGATGAAAAACGGCACCACGCCGATCGGGTTGACGATGGCAAGCAAGGCGATCAACGGTTTGAGCAGGTCCATCGCGCCGATTCTGGCTGCAGTGCAGGCCGCATCCGCCGCAGATTTCCCCAGATCGCCCCCGGGGAAGCCCGCAAATGCGCGTGCACCACGAGGAAACGGGCCTTTTTGTCAGGCGCACTTACAACACTTCGCGATCCGGACGAGCACACAGGGCTTGACTGTCACGCATAATGGTCGCTCGTGTCTGGATGCGTGCGCCTTCTCTGTTCCTTGGAATGAGTGCTGGCTGTAGCTCCGCCACTTGGTTCTCCAGTACCTCGGTACTTGTTTCTTGAAAGGCGCTCTCCAATGGGCAACAAGCTTTACGTGGGCAACCTTGCCTACAGCGTTCGTGACGAAGATCTGAACGAGGCGTTCTCGCAATTTGGTGCGGTCAACTCGGCCAAGGTCATGATGGACCGTGAAACCGGTCGCTCAAAAGGCTTCGGTTTCGTCGAAATGGGTTCGGATCCCGAAGCCCAAGCCGCGATCAACGGCCTGAACGGCCAGGCAATCGGTGGCCGCGCCATCGTCGTCAACGAGGCCCGTCCTCGTGAAGACAAGCCGGGCGGTTTCCGCAGCCCCTACGGTGGTGGCGGTGCTGGCGGCGGCGGTGGTCGCAGTGGTGGTGGCGGCTACGGTGGTGGTGGCGGTGCCGGCGGCGGCGGTGGTGGCGGCTTCCGTAGCCCCTACGGCGGTGGCGGCGGCGGCGGTGGTGGCCGCAGCGGTGGCGGCGGTGGTCGCAGCGGTGGTGGCGGCGGCTACGGCGGCGGCGGTTACTGAGCGATACCCGATTGAAGGCGGCCTTGCCTGGCAAGCCGCTCTTTGATCCAGAAAGGTGCCAGACCCTCAGGGTTCGGCACCTTTTTTCATGGGCGATGCCGATGTCGACGCAGGCTCATTCACTTCGCCGCTTCTTGCGCGCACGGCCGGCCATCGCCCGGTCGTAGATCGCATCGGGCAGGCACCGCAGGAGCTTGGCGACCCAGCCCATCTGCCACGGAATGACGCGCCAGCGATCGGCCGCGTCGATCGCACGGATCGCCCTTGCGGCGAATGCCGGGGCAGACATCATGAACGGCATCGGATAGGGGTTCTGGCGCGTGAGCGGCGTGTCGACAAAGCCGGGCAGCAAGGTCACGACACGCACGCCGTCGGAGCGCAACTCCAGGCGCAGGCTTTCGCAATAGCTCGCCACCGCCGCCTTGCTGGCGCAATAGCCGCCGTGACCCGGCATGCCACGGATGGCGCCGACACTCGCCACCCCGACCAGCGTGCCACGCCGCGCGAGCCGCATCGCAGCGATGAACGGGTGAAAGGTGGCGGCCATGCCAACGTTGTTGGTGGCGTAGATCTCGCGCAGCACATCCAGATCGGAACGTTCGGCCGTGTCGATGCCGACGCTGATGCCGGCGTTGGCGATCACGACGTCGGGCAGCCCGCATTCGAGCAGGCAACGCTGGCCAGCGTCGACGATGGCGTCGATGTCCTGGACGTCGGCACCATAGACCGCCACACGCGCAGGATCGAGCTGCTGCTCACGAACCCAGGCCTGCATCACCTCGGCGCGGCGTGCCACCAGGGCCAGGCGCCAGCCACGCTGCGCATAGGCGCTGGCAAGCGCCTGGCCGATGCCGCTGGAGGCACCGGTGATGACAACCAGGGGCGCATCGGTCGGCATGGGCAATTGCGTCTCAGGCATCGGGCCAGTCAAACCGGGCAGCCGGCGATGAATCAGGGCAGCGAGCGACTCAGTTCGGTGGGCAGGATGCGGCCCTGCACGCCACCTCCCAGCGTGACCACGCGCTGCGGATGGTCGTAGATGATCGACGCGGCATCGAAGATGTTGTCGCCCTGGCGCAGCCGTACCGGACGGTCGCTGCGCACCTGGCCGTTGCGGGTGTCGAAGACGAGGACGTCGCTGATGAACTCGAACGGGCTGGTCTCGCCCGGTGCCGGATCCCGCACCACCCGCGCCCCGCCCTCCAGGCGCACCAGGCTGCCGTCGCCCTCTGCGACGGCGCGGGCGGCCGAGGCACGGATGGCCTGCCCGCCCGGATCCGTCCACTGCACCCGGACGCCGTCGATCACCAGTTGATCGGTGACGGGGAAATGCCGCACCACGTCCCCCTCGATCACGCCCTGCGCCGGACCGGCCGCGGTGTAGTGCTGGATCGAAAAACCGCGCATCTCGTAATCGGGCTCGGCGGTGGGCGCCGCGACACCGGCATCGGGCTCGATCACCGGCGTCTGCCGGACCAGCCAGCCGGTGGCCACGGCGACGACCGCCATCAGCAGCACCGAGAGGTACTTCAGCAAGCCCGCACGCAGCCGGGCGCGCCAGGGCAACGGCCGGTTCGCCGCATCATCGGGCGAGCGCGAGACCAGCGGCGGCAGGGGCAGCGGCAGCGGGCCGGTGTCGTTGTCCATCGGAAGAGGCGCCAGCAGCAGCGTCAGGTCGCCGCGCTGTCGAGGGTGACGAGGTGGCCGTCGAGCAGCGCCGCGTAACGACCGGCCGCCATCAGCAGCAGGTCGCAGAACTCGCGCGCCGCACCGTGGCCGCCACGGGCCTCGGTGACGTGATGGGCCACCGACCGCACCTCGACGTGAGCGTTGACCGGAGCGCAGGCAAAGGCACAGCGCGTCATCAGCGGCAGGTCGGGCCAGTCGTCGCCCAGCACGGCGAGCGACTGCCAGCTCGCACCCATGTCGGCCAGCAACACGGCAGCGGCGGCCAGCTTGTCGTGCACGCCGAACAGCGCCCGGCCGACCCCCAGGTCGGCACAACGCCGCCGCACCGCCGGCGAGTCGCGGCCGGTGATCACCACCGGCGTGATGCCGCCGCTGGCCAGCAGCTTGATGCCCTGGCCGTCGAGCGTGTTGAAGGCCTTGACGCCCTCGCCGTCGGCGCCGATGTAGATGCGCCCGTCGGTCAGGCAGCCGTCGACATCGAAGATCGCGACCTGCACGCCCTGCGCCTGCAGCAGCAGTGCCGGGTCGAAGCGGCATTGCGCCTGCACGGGGCGGCCTGCCGGGATCGATGCCGCAGCGTTCGGTTCGGTCATGCTCAGATCACCTTGGCGCGCATCAGGTCGTTGGTGTTGATCGCGCCCACCAGCAGGCCCTGCGCGTCGCTCACCAGCAAGGTCGTGACACGGGCCTCTTCCATCAGGCCGGCCGCCTCGACCGCCAGGGCGTCCTCGCGCACGGTGCGCGCGCCGGCATGCATCACGCCGCGGGCATCGCGCTCGCGCAGGTCGATGCCAGCCTCGATGGCGCGGCGCAGATCGCCGTCGGTGAAGATGCCGATCGCGCGGCCGTCTTCGTCGACCACGGCCGTCGTGCCCAGGCCCTTGGCGCTCATCTCGCGCATGACGTCGAGGAAGCCGGTGTCGGGGCGCACACGCGGCACCGCGTCGCCGCTGCGCATGATGTCGCGCACATGGGTCAGCAGCTTGCGGCCCAGCGAGCCGCCCGGGTGCGAGCGGGCGAAGTCCTCGGCCCGGAAGCCGCGCGCATCGAGCAGCGCCACCGCCAGCGCGTCACCGAGCGCCAGCTGCGCCGTGGTGCTGGCGGTGGGCGCGAGGTTGAGCGGACAGGCCTCCTGGGTGACGCGGTTGGACAGCACCAGGTCGGCATGCGAGGCCAGCGTCGACTCGGCCCGGCCGGTCATCGCCACCAGCGTGACGCCCAAGCGCTTGAGCGCGGGCAGGATCGCCGCCAGTTCGTCGCTCTCGCCCGAGTTGGAGATCGCCAGCACGACATCGCCGCGCGTGACCATGCCGAGGTCGCCGTGGCTGGCCTCGCCCGGGTGCACGAACATCGCCGGCGTGCCGGTCGACGCCAGCGTGGCGGCGATCTTGCGGCCCACATGGCCGCTCTTGCCCATGCCCATCACGACCACGCGGCCCTGGCAGGCGAGCATCGCCTGCACCGTCTCGGCGAAGGACGCGCCTTGCTGCGGCTGCAGATCGCGCAGGGCATCGGCCTCGATCTGCAGGGTCTGGCGTGCCATCCGGATGGCACGTTCGGCGTCGAAGGGGGAGCTGCTGGCAGACATGGGCCGCTCGGCCGGGTTGCGGCGTGATTTAGGATGACGGGATTCTAGTGATGGCCAGCACCCTCGAACTCGCTCTCCTCTATCTGCTTGCCGCGGTGCTCGGTGTGGTCGGCTGCCGTCTGCTGAAGTTGCCGGCGATGCTCGGCTACCTGATCGTCGGCGTGCTGATCGGCCCCAATGCGCTGGCCCTGGCGCGCGATTCGGTGGGCGTGAGCTACCTGGCCGAGTTCGGCGTGGTGTTCCTGATGTTCGTCATCGGGCTCGAGTTCAACCTGCCCAAGCTGCGCAGCATGTGGCGACTGGTGTTCGGGCTCGGCATGGGCCAGGTGACGCTGACGATTCTGGGCGCGGTGATCGGCAACGTCCTGCTGACCTGGCTGTTCAGCATGGCGGCACGCCCCTGGGAACTGCACTGGACCGGCGCGGTGGCGCTGGGCGCGGCGCTCGCGATGTCGAGCACCGCCATCGTCGCCCGGATGATGGCCGAGCGGCTCGAACTCGAAAGCGAACACGGTCGCCGGGTCATGGGCGTGCTGCTGTTCCAGGATCTGGCCGTGGTGCCGCTGCTGGTGCTGATCCCCTCGCTGGCGCAAGGTGGCGACGACCTCTGGCGCACCCTCGGCCTGGCGCTGGTCAAGGCCGTGGTACTGCTCGGTGTGCTGCTGTGGGGCGGCCAGCGGGCGATGCGCTGGTGGCTCACGCGGGTGGCCAAGCGCAAGAGCGAAGAGCTGTTCATCCTGAACCTGCTGCTGATCACGCTGGGCCTGGCCTGGCTGACCGAACACGCCGGTCTGTCACTGGCGCTGGGCGCCTTCGTCGCCGGCATGCTGATCGCCGAGACCGAATACAAGCACCAGGTCGAGACCGACATCCGCCCGTTCCACGACGTGCTGCTCGGGCTGTTCTTCATCACCGTGGGCATGAAGCTCGACTGGCGCCCGGTGCTCGAACGCTGGGATCTGGTGCTGCTGCTGAGCACCGCGCCGCTGCTGGCCAAGGGCGTGCTGGTGACGCTGCTGGCGCGCGCGTTCGGCGCGACGCCAGGGGTGGCGATCCGCACCGGCCTGTACCTGGCGCAGGCGGGCGAGTTCGGTTTCGTGCTGCTGTCGCTGGGCGCCGAGCAGCACCTCATCGCCGCCCGCTGGATGAGCCCGGTGCTGGCCTCGATGGTGCTGTCGATGCTGGCCGCGCCGTTCCTGATCCTGCACAGCAACCGCATCGTGATGCGCCTGGCCGCGAGCGACTGGCTGATGCAGTCGGTGCAGCTGACCACCATCGCCAAGAAATCGATCCGCACCGAGGCACACGTGATCATCTGCGGCTACGGCCGCGCCGGCCAGAACCTGGCGCGCCTGCTCGACCAGGAACACATCCCCTACATGGCGCTCGACCTCGACCCCGACCGCGTGCGCCAGGCCGCGGCGGCGGGCCAGAGCGTGGTGTTCGGCGACGCCGCGCGGCTGCAGAGCCTGATGGCCGCCGGCCTGGCGCGTGCCAGCGCGGTGGTGGTCAGCTACCACGACACGTCCTCGGCCCTGAAGGTGCTGCACCACGTCAACGAACACGCCGCCCACGTGCCGGTGGTGGTGCGCACGATCGACGACACCGACCTCGAGAAACTGCGCGCCGCCGGCGCCACCGAGGTCGTGCCCGAGGCGATCGAGGGTTCGCTGATGCTGGCCAACCATGCGCTGGCGCTGGTGGGCGTGCCGATGCGGCGCGTGCTTCGCATCACCCAGGACGCCCGTGACGCACGCTACAGCCTGCTGCGCGGCTATTTCCACGGCATCGACGACGACACCGTGCAGGAGCTCGAACAGGAGCGGCTGCTGTCGGTCAGCCTGCCGGCCGGGGCACCGACCGTCGGCCACGAACTCGGCGATCTGGCCTTGCAGGCGCTCGGCGTGGCGGTGATCTCGCTGCGCCGCGCCAGCGGCCAGGTTCAGGACGCCACCGATGCACTGCAACTGCGCGGCGGCGACGTGCTGGTGCTGCGCGGCCTGCCCGAACCGCTCGCGCTGGCCGAAAGCCGGCTGCTCAAGGGCTGAGCCGCCGGCCGCGAATCAGTCCGTGCCACCCGGCGCCGGCGTGTCGTACCGGATGTAGCGCAGCCGCGGGTCGCTGTTGGGCGTGCCCTCGAGCACAGAGTCGGGCTCCAGCGCCGGCTGCCAGCCGATCACCTGCTCGATCTTGCTGGCCAGCGCCAGATCCTTCTCGGTGATGCCGCCGGCCGAGTGGGTGCTCAGCTTGACGTCGACCGCCGCATACGACACCGACAGATCGGGGTGGTGCCAGGCCGCCTCGGCGAGATGACCGATGGCATTGACCACCATCAGCGTGCTCTTCCAGCCGCTGGTGCGCCAGCGGCGGAACAGCCGGCCGTGTTCGATCGACCAGTGCGGCAGCTCGAGCGGCAGCCGGCTGCGCAACTGCTCCTCGCTCAGCACGGCAGGGCTGGGATTCATGGCGGCTCTCCAGGGCAAGACGATGGGGACAGCTTGCCGCAGCTTCGAAGCGCCCGCATGGCTGCGCTGCCATTCTCCGCACTGCCCGAACAGGCATCGCCCGCGCGACCGGACGTGATGCGGCCGCGCCGCGCGGGTCAGGCCGGGTCGGGTCGGGAATCAGGCCGCCGCGATCTGGTGGTTCATGTTGGCGCGCAAGCGGGCGGCCATCACGGCGCCGGAGGCACGCAGGAACTCGATCGCGATCGCCGGCGCACGCGCGGCGAGTTCCTCGAAGCGCGGCAGGTGCATCGCCCAGACCGTCGTGGCCGTCATGGCCTCGACGTTGGCCGAGTGCGGCTGATCGCTGAACAACCCGGTCTCGCCGGCCAATGAGCCGGGGCGCAGCAGCGCGATGCGACTGGTGGCGCCCGAACCGGTGTTGCGATAGACCTGCAAGGTGCCCAGCGCCAGGAAATAGGCGGTCCGATCGGCGTCGCCCTGCTTGATCAGCAGGTCGCCGGCACGCATCTGGTAAGCCGCCAGGTAGGAGCCCAGCGTGCGCCATTGCATGACATCCAGGCGCGCATGAAAGGCGTCGTCGGTGTTGAGCGACTGCACCGCCTGCATCAGATCTTCGATTCCCATCCAGCTCTCCATTGGCACCCGCGCACATCAGTCGCAGCGGACGACAAAATGTAACAAAATCGACCGCATCCGGCCAGCAGCGGCCAGAACGCGCCGGTCGACGAATGCGCAATCTTGGCACCGACGGCCCTCGCCACGAGAGAAACACGACACCGTGAGCAGGGCTGCGGCGGAAACCGTGATCTCGCCGGCCGACGCACCCGCGCGCACATGGCACCGCAACAGTGCGCGCACACCCGAAGCACCTCGTGGGTGGTGCAAGAAGACTCGACCTTGGTGCATCCGGTCCGGTCTGCAGCGTCGAGACGCGGGCCGCTCGACTTTGGCACGACGATTGCAAAGACCTGCCTCGTCACGAAGCCGATGGGCCATCGTGAACCGAGTCACCGGACTCTCCATGTCTGCCAGGTTCGCTGCAGCGACGATGTCGTCGCTCATCAAGGCTAAAGCCAGCCTCTGCGCGAACCCGGGCCCGACCCCTGGCCTTGCAGCCCCTGCGGCGGCGCACCGATGCGCCGCACGACGCCTGCCCGTGCCATGCCGTCGTGCGCCCGGCGCCTTACCCCCAAGACCCCGTCCACCTTCAGCGGCGCCGATGCCATTCGGCGACGCCGAAGTCATCCGACATCACCGAAGCAGCACACCATGAAAATCCTCGTCATCGGCCACGGCATGGTCGGGCACAAGTTCCTGGAGAGCCTGGACGCCTCGGGTCTGCGCGACGCGCGGGTCACCGTCCTGTGCGAGGAGCCGCGCCCGGCCTACGACCGCGTGCACCTGTCGGAGTTCTTCTCCGGCAAGGCCGCCGAGGACCTGTCGCTGGTGGCGCCGGGTTTCTTCGAGCGCGACAACGTGCTGCTGCGCCTGAACACCCGCGCCGTGGCGATCGACCGCGCCGGCAAGACCGTCACCACCGCCGCCGGCGAGGTGCTGGCCTACGACAAGCTGGTGATCGCGACCGGCTCCTACCCCTTCGTGCCGCCGCTGCCGGGCAAGGACCGCACCGACTGCTTCGTCTACCGCACCATCGAGGACCTGGAGGGCATGCTCGAATGCGGCAGCCGCTCCAAGAGCGGCGTCGTCATCGGCGGCGGGCTGCTGGGCCTGGAATGCGCCAAGGCGCTGCGCGACATGAAGCTGCAGACCCACGTGGTCGAGTTCTCGCCGCACCTGATGGCGCTGCAGGTCGACGAGGCCGGTGGCCGCACGCTGCGCGCCAAGATCGAGAAACTCGGCGTGGGCGTGCACACGCAGAAGAACACGGTCGAGATCGTCGACGGCGAAACCGCCCGCCACCGCATGGTGTTCGCCGACGGCAGCCAGCTCGAGACCGACATGATCGTGTTCTCGGCCGGCATCCGTCCGCGTGACGAGATCGCGCGCCAGTGCGGCCTCGAGGTCGGCCCGCGCGGCGGCATCGTGATCGACAACCGCTGCCGCACCAGCGACGCCGACATCTACGCGATCGGCGAGTGCGCGCTCTGGAACGGCCAGATCTTCGGCCTGGTGGCGCCGGGCTACGAGATGGCCCGTGTCGCCGCGCGGCAGCTGGCCGGCGAGGCGGCGGCCGAGTTCGGCGGCGCCGACATGAGCACCAAGCTCAAGCTGATGGGCGTGGACGTGGCGAGCATCGGCGACGCCATGGGCAAGACGCCCGGCAGCCGCGCCTACCAGTTCAACGACGAGCGCAAGCAGGTCTACAAGAAGCTGGTGGTGTCCGAGTGCGGCAAGCACCTGCTGGGCGCCGTGCTGGTGGGCGACGCGGCCGAATACGGCACGCTGCTGCAGATGGCGCTCAACCGCATCGAACTGCCCGAGGCGCCCGAATTCCTGATCCTGCCGAGCAGCGACGGCCAGGCCAGGCCCGCACTGGGCGTCGACGCGCTGCCGGACTCGGCGCAGATCTGCTCGTGCAACAACGTCAGCAAGGGCCAGTTGTGCGCGGCGGTGGCCGGCGGCGCCAGCACCATCGGCGAACTCAAGGCCTGCACCCAGGCCGGCACCGCCTGCGGCGGCTGCGTGCCGCTGGTGACGCAGGTCATGAAGGCCGAGATGAAGAAGCAGGGCCTGGCGGTCAACAACCACCTGTGCGAGCACTTCGCCTACTCGCGCCAGGAGCTGTTCCACATCATCAAGGTCGAGGGCATCCGCAGCTTCGACGAACTGCTGCGCCGCCACGGCAAAGGCCTGGGCTGCGATGTCTGCAAGCCGGTGGCGGCCTCGATCCTGGCCTCGGTCTGGAACGACTTCATCCTGAAGAAGGAACTGGCCGGCCTGCAGGACTCGAACGACTACTTCCTGGGCAACATCCAGAAGGACGGCACCTACTCGGTGGTGCCGCGCATGGCCGGCGGCGAGGTCACGCCCGACGGCCTGATCGCGGTCGGCCAGGTGGCCAAGAAGTACGGCCTGTACACCAAGATCACCGGCGGCCAGCGGGTCGACCTGTTCGGCGCCCGCGTCGATCAGCTGCCGTCGATCTGGGAGGAACTGATCGCCGCAGGCTTCGAGTCGGGCCATGCGTACGGCAAGTCGCTGCGCACGGTCAAGAGCTGCGTCGGCTCGACCTGGTGCCGCTACGGCGTGGCCGACAGCGTGGGCCTGGCGATCGAGCTGGAGAACCGCTACAAGGGCCTGCGCGCACCGCACAAGATCAAGTTCGGCGTCTCGGGCTGCACCCGCGAATGCGCCGAGGCGCAGGGCAAGGACGTCGGCGTGATCGCCACCGAGAAGGGCTGGAACCTGTACGTGTGCGGCAACGGCGGCATGAAGCCGCGCCATGCCGAGCTGCTGGCCTCGGACCTGTCGAAGCAGGAGCTGATCCGCTACATCGACCGCTTCCTGATGTTCTACATCCGCACCGCCGACCGCCTGCAGCGCACCAGCGTCTGGCGCGACAACCTCGAAGGTGGCCTCGACTACCTCAAGCAGGTCGTCCTGCACGACAAGCTGGGCCTGGCGGCCGAACTCGAGGCCGACATGCAGAACGTGGTCGACACCTACGTGTGCGAGTGGAAGAACGCGGTCACCCACCCCGAGACGCGCAAGCGCTTCCGCCAGTTCGTCAACAGCGACCGCACCGACCCGAACGTCATCTTCATCCAGGAGCGCGGCCAGATCCGCCCCGCCACGCCCGACGAGCGCGAGGCCCGCGCGGCCGATGCCGAACTGACCGCCTGACCCCGGAGCACCCCATGAATCACGACACGCAAGACCTCGACAAGAGCACCTGGAGCCCGGTGTGCTCGCTCGACGACATCGTTCCCAACACCGGCGTCTGCGCCCTGGTGGGCGAGCGGCAGGTGGCGGTGTTCCACCTCGACCGCAGCGACAGCGACGACGAGCGCCTGTTCGCGATCGACAACTTCGACCCCGGCTCGCAGGCCGGCGTGCTCTCGCGTGGGCTGGTGGGCTGCCTGGGCGGGCGCATCGTCGTCGCCTCGCCGATCTACAAGCACCACTTCGATCTGCGTAGCGGCGAATGCCTGGAAACCCCCGAGCACTCGGTCAACGCCTATCCGGTGCGCGTGCAGGACCGGCAGATCTGGGTCGCGGTCTGAGCCACCCGGCCGGCAATCCGGCGGCACTCAGGGGCCGGACGCCCGGGGCCGCGCGAACAGCTCCTTGAACCAGTCCCGGATCGGCTCGGTCACCTGCTCGATCACGCCTTGCGGCAGGCCGATGCCCTCGACCTGGCCGCCGTCGGCCCATTCGCCGTAGCGCCAGTCGTCGCCGGTCCACGTCACGCCGTCGGGCGCGCCCGGCTCGGCCACCGGCACGCCTTTCAGCGCCTCGCGCATGTAGCCGATCCAGATCGGCAGCGCCAGTCCGCCGCCGGATTCGCGCTGGCCCAGGCTGCGCGGCGTGTCGTAGCCCATCCAGGCCACGCCCACCACGCCGGGCTGGAAGCCGGCGAACCAGGCGTCGACCGCATCGTTGGTGGTGCCGGTCTTGCCGTAGAGGTCGGGCCGCTGCAGCTGCTGCTGGGCGCGGGCGGCGGTGCCCGAGCGGGTCACTTCCTGCAGCAGGCTGCTGGTGACGAAGACATTGCGCGCCGGCACGGCGCGTCGTTCCTCGACCAGCGCCGCCGGGGCCGGCGCTTCGTAGAGCACCTGCCCCTGCGCATCGGTGATGCGCTCGACCAGTACCGGCTCGATGCGCCAGCCGCCGTTGGCCAGCACCGCGTAGGCCTGCGCCAGCTGCATCGGCGTGGTGCTGCCCGCGCCCAGCGCCAGGCTGAGGTTGTCGGGCTGGCGGGCCGGGTCGAAGCCGAAACGCGCGGCCCAGTCGCGCGCAGGGCCGACGCCGACGTGCTGCAGCACCCGGATGCTCACCAGGTTCTTCGAACGGGCCAGGCCCTGGCGCAGCGTGATCGGACCGTCGTACTGGCCGTCCGAGTTCTGCGGGTCCCAGCCCGACGGCAGGTCGCCGGCCTGATCGAGCGGGGCATCGTTGACACGCGTGTCGGGCATCACGCCGTGTTCGAGCGCGGCCGAATAGAGAAACGGCTTGAAGCTCGACCCCGGCTGGCGCCAGGCCTGGGTGACGTGGTTGAACTGGCGTCGCGCAAAGTCGAAGCCGCCGACCAGCGCACGCACCCGGCCGGTCTGCGGATCGAGCGCGACGAAGGCGGCCTCGGCCTCGGGCCACTGCGCCAGCGTCCAGGCCGGCGCGCCCTTGCGCCGCGACGTCGCCTGCACCCGGATCACCGAACCGCGGCGGATCGCCAGCGCCGGCTTCGCCTTGGGCGACAGCGCCGCCTGGCCCCAGCGCAAGGCTTCGCCAGCCAGGCGAACGGTCTCGCCGCTGGCCAGCTGGGCCGTCACCTCCTTGGCGCCGGCCTGCACGACCAGCGCCAGCCGCAGGTCTTCGTCATCGCGGTGCTCCTTCAAGGCGCGGGTGATGGCGGCCTCGGCCTCGGCGGCATCGTCGGGCAGGTCTTCGTGGTCCTCGGGGCCGCGGTAGGACTGGCGGCGATCGTGCTCGATCACGCTGCGGCGCAGCGCCTGCCAGGCCGCCTGCTGCTCGGCCGCGCGCAAGGAGGTGATCACCTTGTAGCCCTGCGTGTAGGCCTGCTCGCCGTGGCGCTCGACGACGATCTGGCGCGCCATCTCGGCCACGTGTTCGGCATGCACGTCGACGTCCAGCGGCGAGCGGACCTGCACCTTCTCGGCCCGGGCCGCGACGGCCTCGGCCTCGCTGATCAGGCCGACCGCCACCATGCGCTGCAGCACGATGGCCTGGCGCTGGCGGGCGCGCTCCGGGTTGCTGACCGGGTTGGCGTAGACCGGGTTCTGCGGCAGCCCCGCCAGCATCGCGGTCTCGGCGATCGACAGCGCCTGCAGCGGCTTGCCGAAGTAGGTCTGCGACGCCGCGGCAAAGCCGTAGCTGCGCTGGCCCAGGTAGATCTGGTTCATGTACAGCTCGAGAATCTGGTCCTTGCCGAGCAGCTGTTCGAGCTTGAGCGCCAGCAGCGCCTCCTTCACCTTGCGCTCGAGCGTGCGCCGGGTCGACAGGAAGAAGGTGCGCGCGACCTGCTGGGTGATGGTCGACGCGCCCTGGCGCATGCCGCCGCTGAGGTTGGACAGCACCGCCCGCGCCAGACCGCGCAGGTCGATGCCGCCGTGCTCGCGAAAGCGGCTGTCCTCGACCGCCAGCACGGCCTCCTGCATGCGCGCGGGGATCTGCTCGATCGGCACGAACTCGCGCCGCTCGGCGCCGAAGCGGGCGATCGACACGCCGTCGTGCGTGTAGACCTGCAGCGGCTGGCGCGGCTGGTAGTCGATCACCTTGTCGAGCGACGGCAACTGCACGTAGAACACCGCCACGATCAGGCCGAGCACGGCCAGGCCCAGCGCGAGGCCAGACAGGATCCAGCCGCGTCGGGTGGCCGGCAGCCAGGAAGGTGTCGATGTCATCGTGAACGGCGGACCGCCGCGGGCCCGATGGATTCAAGGGGAATCGACTGTACGCGCCGGGCCAATCCATCCCTGCCAGCGCAGGCACCGGCGGCGGGATGCACACGTGCCGTTCAAGGTGACCTGACGGTCGGTGCCTCCCAGTCCTGGAATTCGTCGCTGTCGACCGCCTTGAAGGCGCGTTCGGCCGATCGCAGCGTGTTCTCGATCAGCATCGTCACCGTCATCGGGCCGACCCCGCCGGGCACCGGCGTGATCCAGGAGGCCTTCTCCTTGACCGCGTCGAAGCACACGTCGCCGACGATGCGCCCGTCGTCGAGCCGGTTGATGCCGACGTCGATCACGATCGCGCCGCGCTTGACCATCTCGGGCACGATCAGGCCGGGCTTGCCGGCCGCCACGATCAGGATGTCGGCCAGGATGGTGTGCTGCCCCAGGTCGCGGGTGCGGGCGTGGCAGATCGTCACGGTGGCCTCGCGCTGCAGCAGCATCAGGCCCATCGGCTTGCCGACGATGTTGCTGGCACCCACCACCACCACGTTCTGGCCGGCCACGTCGATGCCGGTGGTGTCGAGCAGCAGCTGCACGCCGTAGGGCGTGCACGGCGGGAAGATGCTGTTGCCGGTGACCAGCGCGCCGACGTTGTAGAGGTGGAAACCGTCGACGTCCTTGTGCACCGAGATCGCCTCCAGCACCCGGGCGACCTGGATGTGCGCCGGCAGCGGCAGCTGCACCAGGATGCCGTGGATGGTGGCGTCGGCGTTGAGCCGCTCGATCGTGGCCAGCACCTCGGCCTCGCTCGCATCGGCCGGCAGCGCGATGTGCAGCGAGCGCACGCCGCACTCCTCGCAAGCCTTGATCTTGTTGCCGACATAGACCTTCGAGGCCGCGCTGTCGCCGACCAGGATCACCGCCAGGCCGGGCTGCACGCCCTGCTCCACCAGCCGCGCCACCCGCTCGCGAAAGCCCACCCGCAACTGCTTGGACAGCGCCTTGCCGTCAATGATTCGAGCCGCCATGCCCGATCCTCAGCGGAAGACCACGGTCTTGTTGCCGTGGATCAGCACCCGATCTTCGAGGTGGTAGCGCAGGCCACGTGCGAGCACCGCCTTCTCGACGTCCTTGCCGCTGCGCACCAGTTCCTCGGGCACGTCGGAGTGGTCGATGCGGATCACGTCCTGCTCGATGATCGGGCCCTCGTCGAGTTCGGAGGTGACGAAGTGGCAGGTCGCGCCGATCAGCTTGACGCCGCGCTTGAAGGCCTGGTGATAGGGCTTGGCGCCGACGAAGCTGGGCAGGAAGCTGTGGTGGATGTTGATGATCTGGCCCGGGAACTTCTCGCACAGGTCGGGCGCCAGGATCTGCATGTAGCGCGCCAGCACCATCACGTCGCCTTCGTTTTCGCGGTAGAGCCGCTCGACCTCGGCATAGGCCTCGACCTTGGTGGCCGGCGTGACCGGCACGTGGTGGAAGGGGATGCCATGCCACTCGACCAGGCCGCGGAAGGTCTCGTGATTCGAGATCACGCACGGGATGTCGACATCGAGCTCGCCCGACTGCCAGCGCCCGAGCAGGTCGTAGAGGCAATGCTCCTGCTTGGACACCAGGATCACGACCCGCTTCTTGCGCGCGCTGTCGGAGATGCGCCAGTTCATCTCGAACGGCGCGGCCACCTTGGCGAACTCGGTGCGGAACTCGTCGATGCTCAACTGCAGCGAGTCGGCCAGGATCTCCTGGCGCATGAAGAAGGTCTGCGACTCGGTTTCGGCGTGGTGGCTGGCCTCGGTGATCCAGCCGTTGTTCTGCGCCAGGAAGTTGCTGACGGCGGCGACGATGCCGACCCGATCGGGGCACGACAGCGACAAGGTATAGCGTCTGTTGGAAGTCGTCATGATCTCAATCCTTGGCCATGCGTTTGGTCTTCTGCGGGTCGTCGAACGGCAGGCTGTGGGTGCTGGCGGCGCAGTTCAGCGCGGCGCCACGCAAGGCCAGCTTGCGGCCCGGTACGGCGTAGGCCGTGTCCATGCGCGCGATCGCCATCGAGCGCCCGCTCAGGCGCGAATACATGCCGCAGGTGACGAAGCCGACCTTCGTGTCGCCGTCGTAGAGGGCATCGCCGGCCTGCGCCGCCTCGGTGCTGTCGAGTTCGATGCCGAAGATCTTGAAGCGCTCACGCCCCTGCAGGCGGAAGTGCTCGGCCGCGCCGCGGAACTCGGTCTTGCCCGGTGACACCGTGAAGTCCAGCCCCAGCTCCCACAGCGTGTCGCCGATGGGCTCGCCGTCCATCGGGTACATGTCGGAGTTGTCGTAGGGGTAGAACAGCAGGCAGCTCTCGACCCGCAGCCAGTCGAGCGCGGTGAACGCGCAGGGCACGATGCCCATCGCCTTGCCTTCGGCGACGATGGTGTCCCAGATCGTCGGCGCGTCGGCCGCCTTGCAGAACAGCTCGTAGCCGCGTTCGCCGGTGTAGCCGGTGCGCGAGATCATCACCGGGCGGCCGAACAGCGTCGTCTGCAGGTGATGGAAATACGGCAGCTGGCGGATGCCCGGCACATGCCGGCTCAGGTACTCGACCGCGAGCGGCCCCTGCAGCGACAGGTCATGCAGGTCGTCGTCGAACAGCACCGCAACGTTGCGGCCGACCGCGCCGCGCGTCAGGATCTCGTGGCCCTGGCCGGCGCCGTGCACCACCATGAAGGCGTTGGGACCGTTGCGGTAGATGACGCAGTCGTCGATGAACTTGCCGGCCTCGTTGAGCATGCAGGCGTAGACCGACTTGCCCGGGTAGAGCTTGCTGACGTTGCGGGTCACCGCCTGGTTGATCAGGGCCTCGGCGTGCGGGCCGATCACGTGCACCTTCTTCAGGCCCGACACGTCCATCAGGCCGGCATGGGTGCGGATGGCTTCGTGCTCGTCGGCCAGGTCGGAGCTGTAGGTCCAGGCCGTGCCCATGCCGTTCCAGTCGGCCAGGGTCGAGCCCAGCGCGCGGTGTCGATCGGCCAGGGCCGAGATGCGCCAAGAGGTCATGCGGTTCTCCAATGAGCAGTGAACAGAAGAGGAAAAGAAAAGAAAAACAGTCCCCTCGACCCGAGCGCATCGGGCCGAAAGTGGGGTCGAGAAACTCAGGCCGCTTCGGCCAGCCGTTCGGTATCGGCCTCGGTGCCCTTGGGCAGATCCGCGCCGTCGTCGAAGGCCGCCAGATAGGCCAGCGCGGTGGGCAGGAAGCGCGTCAGGCCCTTGTATTCGACGAGTTCCTTGGGCAGCGTCGACAGCACCCGCGACAGCCGCTTGCCCCACTTGGGCACCCGCACCAGCTCGTCCATCGAGGCCAGGTAGCAGCGGATCGGAAACAGCAGCGCATTGCTGCGCGGCAGCCGCCACAGCGTCTGCAGCTCGACGCGCAGATGCAGCTTGCGGCCGACGTTCTCGGGCGTGATCGAGGCGCGGTCCGGGCCCCATTCGGGATAGGTTTCCGGCGCGGTGTCCAGGCGCGGATTGACCGTCATGGTCCAGTTCAGGCGCCGCACCGGCTGGCCTTGGCGGATCATCAGCAGGTACTTCAGCGCACGCTCGAACACCCCCGTCTGGTGCGCCAGCGGCACCGGGCCGTGCCACTCCATGAAGCTCATGCCGACGTTGAAATCGAGCGACCAGTCGGCCTGCGACGTGACCATGCCGGCGTCGAGGAACAGGTTGTTGTCGCGCTGGTCGCAGATCGCGAAGTCGCCCTGCACCTGGCGGGTGATGTATTCGAAAGGCTCGCACGGCAGCGTTGCCGCATCGCCGAACACGAAGCGCTGCTCGATGCCCAATGGCCGGTTGCTCCAGGTCCATTCGGCACCGAAACCCTCGCCCGACTTGTGCAGCGAGAAGTGCTCGGGGTAGTCGCTCGACAGGCTGTCCATCAGCAGTTCGAGCGTGTCCCACTGCGCCATCATCATGTGCGGCAGCGCCTGGCAGCGGCCCGGGTCACGCGCGAGCGTGATGGCCCGGTCGCGGCATTCGGCGATGTAGTGCTCGTCGACGTCGAAGGCATGGTGAAAGGCCTCCGTCGGGCCCTTGCCGGCATGCGGCTCCATGTTGACGCTGTACATGTAGCGGTCTTCGGGGAACGGGAACGGGAAACGCAGGATCGCGGCGTCGCTGTTGCGATAGGTGTAGTCGCCGCGGAAGGTTTCGTCGGGCTTGAAGGTGATGGACATGCAGGGCTCCTGGTCAGTGCGACCGGTCACAGATCGAGCACCAGCCGGGCACCGCGGGCGCGCGACACGCAGGGCGCGATCAGCTGGCCGGCGACTTGTTCGGCCGGGCTGAGGAAGTGGTCGCGGTGTTCGGGCTCGCCGTCGAGCACGCCGGTGATGCACACGCCGCAGGCGCCGCCACGGCACAGGCAGGGTGCGGCCACGCCGGCACGTTCGATCGCTTCGAGCAGGCTTTCGTCCTCGCCCACATTCACGCTCAGGCCGGACTTGTGCAGCACCGCCTCGAAGGCGCGGCCGGTGGCTGACGCGCCGCCGAAGTGCTCGGTATGCAGGTGATCGGCGGGCCAGCCGGCGTCGTGCGCGGCCTTCATCACCGACTCGTTCAGGTCGGCGGGGCCGCACACGTACAGGTGCGTGCCCACCGGCTGGCGGGCCAGCAGCGCGGCGATGTCGAGCCGGTGGCCGTCGGCATCCCAATGAAAGGCCACGCCGTCGGCGCTCGGCAACCAGGGCGCGAAGACGTCCTTCTCGGCTTCGCGGCAGCACACGTGCAGCGCAAAGCCGGCTTGTCGCACACCCGGGTCCTGCAGGTAGGACAGGAAGGGCGTGATGCCGATGCCGCCGGCAATCATCAGGTGATGGCGGGCACCGCGCACGGGGGCGAAGAGGTTGCCGGGCCACTGCGCCTCAAGGCTGTCGCCGGGCTTGAGGCGCTCGTGCACCGCGGCCGATCCGCCGCGCGAAGCCGGCACGCGGCGCACGATGATGTCGTAGTGGGCGCGGCTGCCCGGCGCGTTCACCAGCGAGTAGGCATTGCGGTGCAGCCGGCCCTGGCCGGGCAGACTGAACTGCACATGCGCGCCGGCCCCGGTGGGCGGCAGCAGCGCGCCGTCGGCAGCGGCCAGCCGCACGTGGCGCAGCGTGGGCGCGATGTCGTCGACGGCGACCACGCGCAAGGTCAATGAGGAACCGATCATGGAAACACCTCCTGCGGCAGCGGCCGCTCGCCCGGCACCTCGGCGTCGACCATCACGCCCATGAAGGCCCCATGGCGACGGGAAAAATGATCACGCACCAGCAGGTGCCGGCCGCAGCCCGCACACGCCACCACGTGGGTGGTGACGCCCTCGGTGCAGCCATGGCAATGGGTGCACCAGACCTTGCGCTGCAGGCTGCCGGCATGGGCGAGCCGGACCTGGCTGGGCACCAGGCCGACCTGGCCCGCCGCCAGCGCGACGGCCCACAGGAAGGGCTCGGTGCCCTGCACGTACAGGCGGTCGCCGACCTCGAACGGCCCGGCCTGGCCCAACGCCTCGATCACGGCCGGCAGATCGGCCCGCACGGTGAGCGGGCCGAGCCCGACGGCCGATCCCACCGCGCTCGCCGGGCCGGCCCACCACACCTGCAGCTGCGACGCGACCGGGGCGAACACGCCGCCCAGTTCGGCCAGCAACGGCGCGGTCAGCGCACCCGCCTCCAGCACCAGCCAGTGACGGCCGGCCAGCAGGTCGGGGCGCAGCGGCTCGTAGACCGGCCGGCTCTTGATCTCGGAGGGACTCGGGGTCATGGCCGCACTCCTCAGAAGCCGTTCTGACCAGGGATCCAGTTGGTGCCGGCCAGCGGCACACGCGCCATCGCGGCGGCCTCCACGGTCAGCGCCACCAGGTCTTCGGGCTCGAGGTGATGCACGTCCTGCTTGCCGCAGGCGCGTGCCAGCGTGCTCAGTTCCATGGTCAGGGTCTTGAGGTAGTTCTTGACCCGCTTGGCGCCGACGTCGGGCTCCAGACGCTGCTCCAGCACCGCGTCCTGCGTGGTCACGCCGACGGGGCATTTGCCGGTGTGGCAGTGGTGGCAGAAGCCGGCCTTGGTGCCGAGCGCGGCGTAGTCGGCCTCGGCACTGTGGGTCTGGCCGGCCTGCTGGTAGGTGTCGCGGTTGCAGCCCAGCGCCATCAGCACGCCCTGGCCGATCGCCACCGCGTCGGCGCCCAGCGCCAGCGCCTTGGCCACGTCGGCACCGGTGCGGATGCCGCCGCTGACGATCAGCTGCACCTTGCCGATCATGTCGAGGTCTTCGAGCGCAGCCACCGCCAGGCGCACCGCCGCCAGCGTCGGGATGCCGGCGTGTTCGATGAAGCAGGTCTGCGTCGCCGCCGTGCCGCCCTGCATGCCGTCGACCACAACCACGTCGGCGCCGGCGTGCACGGCCAGCTTGACGTCGTTGAACACGCGGGTGGCGCCCACCTTGACGTAGATCGGGATCTGCCAGTCGGTCAGCTCGCGCAGTTCCTGGATCTTGATGGCCAGGTCATCCGGGCCGGTCCAGTCGGGATGGCGACTGGCCGAGCGCTGATCGACACCCTCGGGCAGCGTGCGCATCTTGGCCACACGCGGGTTGACCTTCTGGCCCAGCAGCATGCCGCCGCCACCCGGCTTGGCGCCCTGGCCGAGCACGACCTCGATGGCGTCGGCACGGCGCACGTCGTCGGGGTTGAAACCGTAGCGCGAGGGCAGGCATTGATAGACCAGCGTCTTCGACGACTGGCGCTCCTCGGACGTCATGCCGCCGTCGCCGGTGGTGGTGGTCGTGCCCATCGCGGTGGCGGCCTTGCCGAGCGCCGACTTGACGTTGGCCGACAGCGAACCGAAGCTCATGCCGGCGACCGTGATCGGGGTTTCCAGCACCACCGGCTTCTTGGCGAATCGCGTGCCCAGCACCGTGCGGGTCGAGCACTTCTCGCGATAGCCCTCGAGCGGGTAGCGTGACAGCGACGCGGTCAGGAACACCAGGTCGTCGAAGTGCGGCAGCTTGCGCTTGGCGCCCAGGCCGCGGATCTCGTACAGACCGGTGCTGGAGGCGCGGTGGATGTAGTCCAGCGTGCTGCGGTCATAACCTGCCGACTCTTCGAGTTGCAGACGCTTGAAGGCAATGGGGTGTTCGGTATCTGACATGTCAGTAGTCCTGGTCGGCGTCGGCATTCCAGTGATAGAGCGTGCGGGCCGAAGCCACGCGCTTGAAGTCGTGCGGGTCGTGCGACAGCCCGGCCTGGTCGAGCAGGCCGGCCAGTGCGCTGATGTCGGCATCGGCGAGCGGTTCGATGCGTGCATCGGCGCCGAGCGACTTGATCGTGCCGCGCACGTAGATCACGGCTTCGTAGAGCGAGTCGCCCAAGGCGTCGCCGGCATTGCCGCAGACCACCATCCGGCCGGCCTGGGCCATGAAGCCCGAGAAGCTGCCGACCGAGCCGCCGACCACGATGTCGGCGCCCTTGAGCGAGATGCCGCAGCGCAGGCCCGCATCGCCGTCGATGACCAGCAGGCCGCCGTGTGCCGAGGCGCCCGCGCCGTTGGACGCGAAGCCCTTGACGTGCACCTTGCCGCTCATCATGTTCTCGGCCACACCGGTGCTGGCGCTGCCGTCGATGGTGACGTCGGCGAACTTGTTCATGCCCGCGGCGTAGTAGCCGGCGTGGCCCGCCACGGTGACCTTCACCGGGGCATTGATGCCCACGGCGATGTTGTGCGCGCCGTCGGGATTGAGCACCGTGACGTGCTGGCCCTTGAGCGTTTCGGCCGGGGCGTGCAGGTGCTGGTTGAGCTCGCGCACGGTCTGGCGGCTCAGGTCGAAGGTCAGATTTTCCATACGTACATCTCCTCGGGAGCGGGTTCGAAGACCTTGGCGTGCTTGATGTCGGGCAGGTGCGCCAGCGACCGGAACTCGGACGCGATGGCCACGTAGTCGTCGGTCTCGGCCACCACCGCCGGCTTGCAGGCGAAGGGGTCACGGATCAGGGCCAGCTCGGTCGCCGTGCCCATCAGGAAGGTGTAGAAACCGTCGAGCGCCTCGAAGCCCTTCTGCAGCGCGGCGTGCAGGTCGTCGCCTTCGCGCAGGCGCCATTCGAGAAAGCGGCAGGCGGCTTCGGTGTCGTTGTCGGTCTCGAACTTGATGCCACGCGGCTCGAGCATGCGGCGCACGCCGTTGGGGTTGGACAGCGAGCCGTTGTGCACCAGGCAGAAGTCCTCGCCGGCGGTGAACGGGTGCGCACGGTCGGGTGTCACGGCCGACTCGGTGGCCATGCGGGTGTGGCCGACCAGATGGCTGCCCACCAGCTTCGAGAAGTCGTAGCGCGCCGCCACCTGGGCCGGCGTGCCGATGTCCTTGTAGAGGTCGATGCTGCGGCCGGTCGACAGCAGGTGCAGCTTGGCGTCATGCGCCTTCACGAACGCCTTCACGGGCTCGGCCGGGCCTTCGAACGCGAAGATCGCGTGGTTGCCCTTGATCGTGATCCGGGCGTCAACTTTCAACGCGCCGTTCAGCGCGGCCAGCAGGCCGTTCCAGTCATAGGCCGCGGCGGCTTCGGTCATGCCCGAATAGACACTGATCTTGCGGCGCGACTCGGCCAGCGGCTGGGTGAACACGGCCATGCCGGCGGAGTCCGGGCCGCGCTCGGTCATGCCGATCAGCATCGGCACCATCAACTCGCCCAGATGGCCGTGCAAGGCCGGCTTCTTCAACAACAGTCCAACGATTCCACACATGATTGTTTCCTTCAGAAAAACTCGAGGTACTGCTTGACTTCCCATTCGGAGACGTGGCGCATGTACTCGAGCCATTCCATGCGCTTGAACTTCAGGAACTCCCCCGTCACCGGGCCGAGTGCCTCGCGAATGACGCTGTCGCCTTCCAATGCGTCGAGTGCGGCATTGAGGTTCTGCGGCAGCAGGCCGATGCCGGCCTCCTTCAATTGCGCCTCGCTCCACTCGTAGAGATTGACGTTGCGCGGCGTGCCCGGGTCCATGCGCTTCTCGATGCCGTCGAGGCCCGCGGCAATCACCGCGGCCGTCGCCAGATAGGGATTGCAGGCCCCGTCGGGCAGGCGCAGTTCGAGCCGGCCTTTCGGGATGCGCACCATGGTCGAGCGGTTGTTGTCGCCGTAGCTGATGTAGGCCGGCGCCCAGGTCGCACCGGTCAGCGAGCGGCCCACCACCAGGCGCTTGTACGAGTTGATGGTCGGCGCGCACAACGCCGTCAATGCGGGCGCGTGGTGCAGCAGGCCGGCCATGAACTGGTAAGCCATCGGCGAGAGCTCCAGCCCGTTCGGGTCGCTCTTGTCCTGAAAGAGATTGCGCTTGCCGTCGCCGATGGACAGGTGCATGTGCATGCCATTGCCCGGCCGATTGGCAAAGGGCTTGGGCATGAAGGAGCAGATCAGGCCCAGCTCATTGGCGATCTCGCTGGCCGCCATCTTGAAGAAGATGAAGTGGTCGCAGGAGGTCAGGCAGTCGGTGTAGGTGTAGTTCAGCTCGAACTGGCCGTTGGCGTCTTCATGGTCGATCTGATAGACGTCGATGCCGGTGGCGCGCATCGCGTTCGACAGCCGCTCCAGGAACACGCGGGTGCGCGACAGGCCCTTGTAGTCGTAGCAGGGCTTGGCGAGGTTGTCGCTGGCGTCGTGCGGCACGATCGTGCCGTCGGCATTGCGGCGCAGCAGCGAGAACTCGGGCTCCAGGCCGGTGAACATCGTCAGGCCCTGCGAACTCAGGCGCTCGACCTGCTTCTTGAGCACGACACGGCTGTCGAACTGCCAGGGCTCGCCCTCGACATGGCCCTCGCAGACGATGCGCGCCAGGCCCGGCTGCCAGGGCACGACCGACACGGTCGAGAGATCGCCCACGGCCATGAAATCAGGCCCGTGCGGCTCGATGCCGACGCCGCAGATCGCGAAGCCGGCAAAGCCCGCGCCGTCGGTCATCACGGTGTTCAGGTGTTCGACCGGCACCGACTTGGCCTTGGCCACGCCGTGGATGTCGACGAACTGCGCCAGCACGTAGCTCACGCCCTCGGACTTGAGATGACGCTGGGTTTCCTCCACGGTTCTGAAGCGCTGCGGGGTCACCAGATCGGCCGAGGGCCGGGCTGAAAAGGGGTCTGCTACGGTGTTCAAGAGAAAAACTCCTTCGGGTTTCGATCCACGGTCCACAAGGGACTTTCTTGCTCGAGCGGTCCGGCATCGGCTGCCGTCATGTTTCTTCTTATGCAACATTGATGCCTGACATGAATTTTTTCCAGGCCGGACGATGCACACTTCCGCCATCGACAAAGACGCAAGGAGCGGCTCGTGAACAGACACGGCGAAGGCGCAACCGCCTCACTCGAAGAATCGGTCGGCGCAGCCATCAAGGAGCAGCGGCAGCGCCACGGGCTGACCATCGCGCAGGTGTCGGAGCAGGCCAGCATCAGCCGCGGCATGCTGTCGAAGATCGAGAACGGCCAGACCTCCGCCGGCATGGACACGCTTGCGCGCATCGCGCGTGCGCTGGGGGTCTCGATGTCGATGCTGTTCAGCAAATACGACGTCACGGCCAGCTCGGCGCAGCACATCAAGAAGGGGATGGGCATGGAAGTGGTGCGTCGCGGCACCAAGAACGGGCACACCTACCACCTGCTTGCCTACGATCAGGGCCCGGTGAAACTGTTCGAACCCTTCCTGATCACGATGAACGACGACTCGGAGCGCTACCCGACCTTCCAGCACCCGGGCACCGAGTTCCTGTACATGCTCGAAGGCAAGATCGAATACCGCTGCGGCCAGGAGACCTACCTGCTCGAACCCGGCGACTCGCTGACCTTTCAGGGCGAGGTGCCGCACGGGCCCGAGAAGCTGGTGAAGTACCCGATCAAGTTCCTGTCCTTCATCGTCTATCCGCGCGCGGCGGAGTGAGGCGGGAACTCAGAAGAGCGCGGTGATGACCAGCAGGCTGCCGGGCTGGCACGGCGTCAGGCGCAAAAAGGCTGCGGGTGTGCGCAGATGCAGGCCGTCCCCACCGACCAGGTGCCCGGACTGCCCGTCCGGGCCGGCCAGCTCGAACGCGCCCCGCACGACCAGCACGAGCCAGTCGGCCACCTGCGCGGCCGCCTGGCCTTCGGGCACCAGCACCACCTGATCCTCGACGCTGCGCACCACGGCGCAGGCCGCACCGCGTCGCACCATCACGTTCCAGAGCCGGGTCGGCGAGGCCGGCGCCTCGCAGTGCCAGTCCTGTTCGCCGGGAAAGTGGACCTGGCTGCCGGGGCCGTCAAAGGTGAGTTGGCGTTGCGGCGCGACCAGGCGCAGGTCAGTGCCCTCGACCATCACGGCCGTGCGATCGATGCCCTCGAAGCGGGAAAACGGCCCGGCGGCTTCGATCTCGGCCACGCTGACGCGCCAGACGATGCCCGCGCCATCCTGGCGGCTGGCGACCGGGCGGGTCTGGCCGGCGCCGTTGCGCCAGGGTTCGGGCTGCAGATGGTCCAGCGCAAAGCGTCGCCAGCCCTGGCCACGACGCGGCGTGGTCATGCCACGACCTGCAAGGACGGCAAGGCCGCCTTCAGTGCCGGCAACACCTCGAACAGGTCGCCCACCAGGCCGATGTCGGCGACCGAGAAGATCGGCGCGTCGGGGTCCTTGTTGACGGCCACGATGACACCCGCGTCCTTGATGCCGGCCAAATGCTGGATCGCGCCCGAGATGCCGAATGCCAGGTAGACGTCGGGCGCGACGGTCTTGCCGGTCTGGCCGACCTGGATCGCGTTGGGCGCGAAGCCGGCATCGACCGCCGCGCGCGAGGCACCGACCGCGCCGCCCAGGTGATCGGCCAGCTGCTCGACCAGCTGCATGTGCGCCAGCGCGCCCACGCCACGCCCGGCCGCCACCACGACGCGGGCGCGGCTGAGCTCGGGGCGATCGCTGGCCAGTGCTTCACGGCGATCCAGGCGGGTGCGGGTGTCGGCGGCGACGGGCGCCACCGGCCGCACCGGGCAAGGGCTTTGAGCGTCCTGGGCGCAGGGCGCGAAGGCCGACGGGCGCACGGTCAGCAAGGCCTGTTCGGCGTCGATCGAGACGCGGGCCAGCACGCTGCCGGCGTACATCGGTCGGGTCAGGCGCTGGCGGGATTCGATCGCCAGGATGTCGGTCAGGAAGGCCGCCTTGAGGCGCGCCGCCACACGCGGCAAGGCGCCGCGGTAGAGCACCTGGTGCGCGGCCACGAGGGTGCGGTAGCCGGGCATCAGCACCTCGATCTGCCGCGCCAGGGTTTCGGCCGATGGCGTGGCAAACGCGGCTGCGTCGATCAGCAGCACCTGCGACACACCGTGCAGCGTGGCGGCCGCCTCGGCCACGGCGGTGCAGCCCTGGCCCAGCACCAGCATGTGCACCGGATCACCGAGCTGCTGCGCGGCGGTGAGCAGGCGCAACGTGGTGGCGTCGAGCTGCAGGGAGTCGTGTTCGGCAATGACGAGCGTGGTCATGATGGCGGGGCTCAAGCGGTGGGGGTCAGTGCGGGCAACTGCCGCAGGTGGTCGATCAGGCCCTGGACATCGGGCACCCGGACGCCGGCCGGCCGGTCGGGCGGTGTCGCAAAGCCCAGCACGCTGCAGCGCTCGGCGCCGCCTTCGGCTGGCGCGGCGAGCGGCAGCCGGGTGATGACGGCCTTCTTCGCCTTCATCATGTTGGGCAGCGTGATCGAGCGCGGATCGCACAGCCGCAGGTCGACGCCGAGCACCGCCGGCAGGGGCAGCGACCACAGCTCCAGCCCCTGGTCGCCGTCGCACGACACCCGCAAGCTGGCGCCGTCGATCTCGAGGCGGTTGACCGAGATCGCCTGCGGCCAGTCGAGCAACGCAGCCAGCATCGGCGCGGTGTCGCCCAGGTCGTCGTCGATCGCCTGCTTGCCGCACAGCACCAGGCCGATGCCGTCGCGGCGGACCAGCTCGGTCAGGGCGTCCAGCAGGGCCGGGCCGGCCGGCGAAGCGGTTTCGGTTTCCAGCAGCACGGCCGCATCGGCGCCCATCGCCAGGGCGGTGCGCAGCACGTCCTGACAGATCGCCGCGCCGCAGGCCACGACCGTGACGCGGGTCGCGAGGCCCGCTTCGCGCAGGCGCACGGCCTGCTCGACGGCGACTTCATCGAAGGGATTCATCGACATCTTGACGCCGCCGATGTCGAGCGCCGAGCCGTCGCTCTTGACCCGCACCTTGACGTTGTAGTCGACGACACGTTTGACGGGAACGAGGATGTGCATGGTGCTCACCTCGCGCTCAGGAGACCGCGCCCAGGCCGTACTTGCCGCTCAGCAAGTGGCCGCTGCGGAAACGCTCGTGTGCGTAGGGCGCGAGCGACACGTCGGTCGGCAGGCCCAGCGCCTCCTGCGCCAGCACGCGGCCGACACCGGGCGAGAGCTTGAAGCCGTGGCCGGAGAAGCCGTAGCCGACGATCAGCCCCGGCACGTCGGGCAGGCGGCCGAGCACCGGGTTCCAGTCGGGCGTGACGTCGTAGACGCCGGTCCACGACGAAGCCAGCCCCGCCTCGCCGAACGACGGGAAACGCTCGGCCACCTGGGCGCCGACCTCGACCACGTAGTCCATCGAGATGTCGCCCTGCTCGTTGTCGGGCTGCGCCAGCGTCTCGCCCACCGTGCCTTCGCTGACCAGCATCTGGTTACCGCCGTAGCTGCGGCAATAGAGCATGCCGGGCGAGCCCAGGTCCTTGAAGACCGGCATCTTGAAGCTGTAGGCCTCGGGGCCTTCGAGTGCCAGCACGGCGTGGCGCTCGGCCTTCACCGGGGTCGGCACGCCGGTCCAGCGTTCGATGTCACCGGCCCAGATGTTCTGGGTGCTGATGACGGTGGGGCTCAAGAACGTGCCCTGGCTCGTCTCCACGCCGACCACCCGGCCGCCGTCCATCAGCAGCCGCTCGACGTTGACGCCCTCCATGATCTTGACGCCCAGCCGGCGCGCCGCCCGCGCAAAACCCGTGGCCACCAGGTAGGCGTCGGCAAAACCCGCCTCGGGCTCGTAGCCGATCAGCGCGGCGTCGTCGAAGTGGGCGATCGGCAGCATCTCGCGCGCGGCGGCCGCGTCGATCAGCTGCACCTCGATGCCCATCGAGCGCTGGCCCTCCAGGGCCGCCCGCAGGGGCGCGAGCTTGGGGCCATCGGGCGAGCAGATCAGGTAGCCGCACTTGACCAGCCCGGCCGACATTTCCTCGTCGCCCAGGTAGCCGGCGAAGTCGTTGAAGACCGACCACGAACGCTTGGCCAGCTCGACGTTCTCGATCACCGAGTAGTGGGTGCGCAAGATGCCCGACGACTGGGTGCTGGTGCCCGAGCCGATCTGCAGCCGGTCGAGCACCAGCACCTTCTGGGCGCCCAAACGCGCGAGGTGGTAGGCGACCGAGCTGCCGATCACGCCGGCACCGATCACGATGGCGTCAAAGCTTTGCATGGGGAGTCTTTCTGGACGAGGGGTTGGCAATGGCAGCGAGCGTAGAAGTCGCCCCGCGCCACCCGATCAACTGAAGAAACTCTGATGCTATGGTTTGATGTTACTGATGCTGTCAGCGCAGTCGACCTCCGCCATCACCATCGCTGCCCATGCCGCCATCCGCCCCTGGCTCCCGCAACACCCGCAACGCCCGCCGCTCGCGCCGGCTGCCCGACCTGCACTCGCTCGAAGCCTTCGTGGCGGTGTGCGACTCGGGTTCGATGGTGATGGCCGCCCAGTTGCTGGGCCTGAGCCAGAGCGCCATCAGCCAGTCGATCAAGGCGCTGGAGACCGAACTCGAACTGCAGCTGTTCGACCGCGAGGTGCGCCCCGCCGTCACCACCCACGCCGGCCGCGCGCTGCGCGAGCGCGCCACCGAGCTGCTGACCCAGGCGCGCGCGATGGTCGACCAGGTGCGCGCCACCGCGCGCCATGAACACACGCATATCCACCTCGGCTGCGTCGACTCGTTCGCGGCCACCGTGGGGCCGCGGCTGATCCGCGCGATGTCGGGCTCGGCGCAGCAGATCCTGATGTGGTCCGGGCTGACGCCGATGCTGATCGAGCAGCTGCGCGGGCGCGAGCTGGACTTCGCGATCTGCACCGACGCGGCCATCGACGACCCGCGCATCGTGCCGCGGCTGCTGTGCTCCGAATCGTGGGTGGCGGTGTTCCCGCGCGCGCACCCGGTGCGCTCGCTGCAGTCGGCGCGTGAGCTGGCGGAGCTGCCCGGCAGCCTGCCGCTGATCCGCTACAGCCAGCGTTCGGTGATCGGCCAGCAGGTCGAGCGCTTCCTGCGCCATGTGGGCGTGCAGGCGCCGCGCAGCTACGAGTTCGACGCCACCGACCCGCTGCTGAGCCTGGTCGCATCCGGCCTGGGCTGGGCGCTGAGCACGCCGCTGTGCCTGTGGCAGTCGCGCCAGTATCTGGACGACGTGACCGTGCTGCCGCTGCCGCCCACCCGGCTCGGCCAGCGCCATTTCCACCTGCTGTCGCGCGAGGACGAATGGGCCGGCCTCGACCAGCGCATCGCCCGCGTCACCCGCGACGTGATCCGCCAGGAGACCGGCCCCGCCATCCGCCTGCGCATGCCCGCGCTGCCCGCCGACGCTCTTTTCTGTCCCGACGAGGAGACCTCATGAACACCGAAACCGCCATCTACTCGCTCAGCCAGGGCACCCTGCCGCTGCTGATCTCGATCCCGCACCTGGGCACCGAACTGCCGCCCGAGTTCGAGGCCGACATGCGCGATCCCGCGCCGCTGAAGCAGGACACCGACTGGCACCTCGACCACCTGTACGGCTTTGCCGCCAGCCTGGGCGCGTCGATCCTGAAGGCCAAGGTGTCGCGCTACGTGATCGACCTGAACCGCCCGCCCAGCGGCGAGAGCCTCTATCCGGGCCAGACCACCACCGGCCTGTGCCCGACCGAAACCTTTCGCGGCGAGCCGCTCTACGGCCGCGACGGATGGCCCGACGCCGCCGAGCAGGCCCGCCGCCTGAGCGGCTACTGGCAGCCCTATCACGACGCCCTGCGCGCCGAGCTGGACCGCCTCAAGGCCGCGCACGGCGCCGTGCTGCTGTGGGACGCGCACTCGATCGCCAGCGTGCTGCCGCGCCTGTTCGACGGCAAGCTACCCGACCTGAACTTCGGCACCGCCAGCGGCAGCAGCTGCACGCCCGCCATCATCGACAGCGTCGTCGAACTGGCCCGCGCATCGAGCTTCAGCCACGTGCTCAACGGCCGCTTCAAGGGCGGCTACATCACGCGCCATTACGGCTCACCCGACGACGGCATCCACGCCATCCAGCTGGAGATGGGCCAGGACCTCTACATGCGCGAAGAGCCGCCGTTCACCTACCTGGAACACAAGGCCACCACGGTGCAGCCGCTGCTGCAGAAGATGCTGCTGGCGGCACTCGACAGCCTGGCTCGCACCACAACGGCTTGAGACGGATCGGGTCATCGACATGGAAAGCACTTTGTCCGCTCAAGCGTTGATCGAACAGTTCGGCCCGCGCGAGGCGATGGAATACGACGTGGTGGTGGTGGGCGCCGGCCCGGCCGGCCTGGCCACCGCGATCCGCCTGAAACAGCTCGCCGCCGACAAGGGCCGCGAGGTCAGCGTCTGCGTGCTCGAGAAGGGTTCCGAGCCCGGCGCCCACATCCTCAGCGGTGCGGTGATGGATCCGATCGCGCTCGCCGAACTGTTCCCGGACTGGAAAGCGCGCGGCGCACCGCTGAACCAGCCGGTCACCGGTGACGACCTGCTGATCCTGAGCGAGACCGGCGCGCGCCGCACGCCCGACTGGCTGATGCCGCGCAACTTCCACAACCACGGCTGCCACGTGGTGCGCCTGGGCGCGGTCGCCAAGTGGCTGGGCGAGCAGGCCGAGGCGCTGGGCGTGGAGATCTTCCCCGGCTTTGCCGCCGCCGAGGTGCTCTACAACGACGACGGCAGCGTCAAGGGCGTGGCCACCGGCCACCTCGGCCTGGGCAAGGACGGCCAGCCGACCGACGGCTTCCAGCTCGGCATGGAACTGCACGCCAAGTACACCGTGTTCGCCGAAGGCGCGCGCGGCCACCTGGGCAAGCAGCTGATCGCGCGCTTCCAGCTCGATGCCGGCCGCGATCCGCAGAGCTACTCGATCGGCATCAAGGAACTGTGGGAGATCGATCCCGCCAAAGCCCAGCCCGGCCGCGTGGTGCACACCGCCGGCTGGCCGATCGCCGACGACACCTTCGGCGGCGGCTTTCTCTACCACCTCGAAGACAACAAGGTCACGCTCGGTTTCGTGGTCGGCCTGGACTACCAGAACCCGTGGATGTCGCCGTTCGAGGAGATGCAGCGCTGGAAATCGCACCCGGCCATCCGCGCCCACATCGAAGGCGGCAAGCGCATCGGCTACGGCGCGCGTGCCATCAACAACGGCAGCCCGCAGGCCTTGCCCAAGACGGTGTTCCCAGGTGGCGCGCTGGTGGGCTGCGACGCAGGCTACATGAACGCGGCGCGCATCAAGGGCAGCCACGCCGCGATCAAGAGCGGCATGCTGTGCGCCGAGGCCGTCTTCGAGGCGCTGGCCGCGGGCCGTGCCCATGACGAGCTGAGCGCGTATCCCCAAGCCTTCGAGGCCAGCTGGCTGCATGAAGAACTGCAGCAGAGCCGCAATTTCAAGCTCTGGTTCAAGAAGGGCCCGCTGATGGGCCAGCTGATGACCGGCGTCGAGCAGTGGCTGATGCCCAAGCTGGGCATCGCTTCGCCGCCGTGGACGCTGCACCGCGATCAGGCCGATCACACCGCCCTGAAGCCGGCCGCGCAGATGCCGCCGATCAGCTACCCCAAGCCCGATGGCAAGCTGACCTTCGACCGCCTGAGCAGCGTCTTCGTCTCCAGCACCAACCACGAAGAGAACCAGCCGGCGCACCTGACGCTGAAAGATCCGGGCGTGCCGGTGGCGATCAACCTCGCCACCTACGCGGGCCCCGAGAGCCGCTACTGCCCGGCCGGTGTCTACGAGTTCATCCAGAGCGACGACGGCAATGGACAGATGAGCGAGCGCCTGCAGATCAACGCCCAGAACTGCGTGCACTGCAAGACCTGCGACATCAAGGATCCGACACAGAACATCGTGTGGATCACGCCCGAGGGCGGCGGCGGGCCCAACTACGCGGGCATGTGAGCGCGCGCAAAGAGGCGCATGTCGGTGCATGCGGCGCGTGTTTCCGTGCAGACGCACTAGTTTCTTGCAGTGAATGTATTTTTCTCATCAAGAAACTCAGGCATGCCGCTTGCACAGCTCATGGCGTTCGCAACCGCACCATGGAGCTCTCCCCTTGAAACTGTTCCAAGCCCTGCGCTGGCTCGCCCCAGCCGCCCTGTCCGTCAGCCCCACCGCCCTCTGGGCCGAAGAAGCGACGGCAGCCGCAACCGCAGTCGCAGCGGTGGCTGCACCCGTGCTCAGCGCCGGTGACACCGCCTTCATCTTCGCCTGCTGCATCGCCGTCTGGCTGATGACCATCCCCGGCCTGGCGCTGTTCTACGGCGGCCTGGCGCGCACCAAGAACGTGTTGTCGATCCTGATGCAGGTCTTCACCGTGTCCTCGCTGATCACGGTGCTGTGGGCGCTCTACGGCTACACGCTGACCTTCACCGACGGCGGCTCGGCGCAGTCGTTCATCGGCGGGCTCGACAAGCTGTTCATGAAGGGCGTGGGGGCGGATGCGCTGCAGGGCACGATCCCCGAGCTGCTCTACTTCTTCTTCATGCTGCTGTTCGCGGCCATCACGCCCACCATCATCGTGGGCGCGTTTGCCGAGCGCATCAAGTTCTCGGCCGTGCTGGTCTTCATGGCGATCTGGTTCACCATCAACTACGTGCCGATGGCGCACATGGGCTGGGGTGGCGGCTGGGTCTTCAAGCTCGGGGCGCAGGACTTTGCCGGCGGCAACGTGGTGCACGTCAACGTCGGCATCGCCGCGCTGGTGGGCGCCTGGATGGTGGGCGCGCGCAAGGGTGCGGGCACGGGCGCCATGTCGCCGCACAACATGACCATGACCATGACCGGCGGCTCGATGCTGTGGGTCGGCTGGCTGGCCTTCTGCGGCGGTTGCGCGCTGGCGGCCAACGGCTTCGCGATGCTGGTGGTGGTCAACACGATGCTCGCCGCCGCTGCGGGCGCGATGTCGTGGGTGCTGGTGGAGTGGCTGCACCGCGGCCGCCCGAGCATGCTCGGTGCCGTCTCGGGTGCGATCGCCGGCCTGGTGGCGATCACGCCGGCCTGCGGTTTTGTCGGCCCGATGGGCGCGCTGGCGATCGGCGTGATCGTCTCGCCGATCTGCATCTGGGCAGTCGAGAAGCTCAAGCCGATGATCGGCCTCGATGACTCGTTCGACGTCTTCGGCGTGCATGGCGTGGGCGGCATCGTCGGCGGCATCCTGACCACGATCTTCGCGATGCCGAGCCTGGGTGGCCTGGGCTTTGCCGAAGGCCGCGACTTCGGCTCGCAGATGCAGGTGCAGCTGATGGTGATCGGCTTCAGCGTCGTCTATTCGGCCATCAGCAGCTGGATCGCCTTCAAGCTGACGTCCATCGTCTGCCGCGGCCTGCGCGTCGATGAAGACGAAGAAGACGAAGGTCTGGACCTGATCTCGCACGGCGAGCCGGGCTACAAGTACTGATCGCGCACCTCACGACTCAACCTCCTTTCATGCCAAGAAGCACACCATGAAACTCGTCACCGCCATCATCAAACCCTTCAAGCTCGACGAGGTGCGCCAGGCCCTGTCCGACATCGGCACCCAGGGCATCACCGTCACCGAGGTCAAGGGCTTCGGCCGCCAGAAAGGCCACACCGAGCTCTATCGCGGGGCCGAATACGTGGTCGACTTCCTGCCGAAGATCCGGATCGAAGCCGCGGTCGAGGACAGCGTGCTGGCACGCGTCATCGAGGCGATCGAGACCTCCGCGCGCACCGGCAAGATCGGCGACGGCAAGATCTTCGTGACCACGCTCGAAGAAGTCATCCGCATCCGCACCGGCGAAACCGGCAAAGAGGCGCTCTGATGGGCCTGCCGAGCGATGCCGCAATGCCGGGGCGTCGCCCGGTCGTAACGCGTGCGCGTGAACCCTCGCTGTTCGCACGCACGCCATCCTTGGAACGCTACAAGGTCGCCGGCGGCGGCCTCACGGTGATCGCGCTGGCCGCGGGCGATCAGCTGGAGGTGATCGATCCGGAAGGCCTGCAAGCCTGCGAACTGCAGGTCTGGGACGCCCAGGGCCGCGAGGCCCTGGCCGCACTCGGCCTGCGATCGAGCCCGGGCGCCGTTGCCATCGCCACGATGCTGCAGCGTGACAGCGCCTCGGTGCGCCCGGTGCGCACCGGGCTGCAGCGCCGCGGCATCGACTTGGCCGCGTTGCCATCGGCCTGCCAGCTCTGGCCGGCCGATGGCCTGGCCGGCCAGCGTCAGCGCTGCACCGCCACCGACGACGTGCTGGTGGTGGTCGCGGCACCGGGCCCGAGCGGCTCGGTGCACGCGCAAGACGCCCCCACCCCGTTGGCCCTGCACGTGCACCGCCACGCCACCCGCATCCTGCAGGCCGTACCCCTGCCCGCACCGCTGGGCGAGGTGGTCGACGAGTTCACCATCGCGCCCGGCACCGCGCGCAGCTACACCGTGTCGCCGGGCCAGTACATCCAGGTCATCGACGTGGCCGGGCGGCAGTGCTCGGACTTCGTCGCCTTCAACCGCCGGGCGCTGGAGCGCGGCATCGAGCAGGAGCTCGACCCGACCGTCACGCGCACGCTCAGCGGCCGCGCCTACCCGGGCCCCGGCCTGCACTCGCGTTTCTTCGACCGCCAGATGCAGCCGGTGCTCGAGGTGGTGCAAGACACCGTCGGCCGCCACGACACCTTCGGGCTGGCCTGCGCGGCGCGCTACTACGAGAGCATGGGCTACTTCGGCCATGCCAACTGCAGCGACAACCTGTCGGCCGCGCTGGCCGCGTATGGCGTGCAGGCGCGCCCGGGCTGGCCCGCGATCAACTTCTTCTACAACACCGGCGTCGACGCGCACGACCAGCTGACGATGGACGAACCCTGGTCGCGACCGGGCGACCACGTGCTGCTGCGCGCGCTCGACGAGATGGTCTGCGCCAACACCTCGTGTCCGGACGACATCGATCCGGCCAACGGCTGGATGCCCACCGACATCCACATCCGCATCTACGCCGCCCAGGAGCGTTTCAGCATGGCCATCGCGCACCGCGCCACCCCCGACGCCGAACCGGTGTTGACCCGCGAGAGCGGCTTCCACCCGGCCACCTCGGCGCTGACGCGCCAGTTCACCGAATACCGCGGCTGGTGGACACCGAGCCGCTACGACGGCCACGGCGCGATCGAGGAATACCACGCCTGCCGCGAGCGCGTGGCGGTGATGGACCTGTCGGCGCTGCGCAAGTTCGAGGTCATCGGCCCCGACGCCGAGGCGCTGATGCAGCACTGCCTGACACGCGACATCAAGAAGCTGGCGGTCGGCCAGGTGGTCTATTCGGCCATGTGCTATCCGCACGGCGGCATGCTCGACGACGGCACGCTGCTGCGCCTGGGCCCCGACAACTTCCGCTGGATCTGCGGCGAGGACTACGCCGGCATCTGGCTGCGCGAGCAGGCACAAAAACTCGGCATGAAGGTCTGGATCAAGTCGGCCAGCGACCACATCCACAACATCGCCGTACAGGGCCCGCGCTCGCGCGAACTACTGAGCCAGATGGTCAGCTCACCGGGCACGCAGCCCACGCTCGACAAGCTCGGCTGGTTCCGCTTCCTGGTCGGCCGGCTCGACGATCACAACGGCTGCCCGATCATGGTCTCGCGCACCGGCTACACCGGCGAGCTGGGCTACGAGGTCTGGTGCCACCCGAGCGACGCACCGCGCGTGTGGGCACGGATCTGGGAACTGGGTGCACCGCTCGGCCTGACACCGCTCGGGCTCGAAGCCCTCGACACGCTGCGCATCGAGGCGGGCCTGGTGTTCGCCGGCTACGAGTTCTGCGACCAGACCGATCCGTTCGAGGCCGGCATCGGCTTCTGCGTGCCGCTCAAGAGCAAGACCGACGACTTCATCGGCCGCGACGCGCTGATCGAACGCGCGGCTCACCCGCAGCGCAAGCTGGTCGGGCTGGTGCTCGACGGCAACGAGACCGCCGCGCATGGCGACGGCGTCTACATCGGCCACGCCCAGGTCGGCGTGATTACCAGCGCCACCCGCTCACCGCTGACGGGCCAGAACATCGCGCTGTGCCGCATCAGCGTGACCAGCGCGGCGCCGGGCACGCGGGTGGAAGTGGGCAAGCTCGACGGCCACCAGAAACGCCTGCCGGCCAGCGTGGGCCCGGCGATCTTCTACGACCCCGACAAGAGCCGCGTGCGCGCCTGAGCACCGTCGACCCGAGCCCTGCGGCGCGATCTGCGCCGCAGGGCTTTTTCTTGTCCGCAAAACAATCACTGACAAGAAGAAGGCCCGGTTCCGCAATTGCCATGCGGCACCGGGCCCGATTCAGGCCGGCAACATCAGGCCGGCCAGGTCGCTTCAGGGCTTGCCGAGATAGCTCTCGAGCGAATCGTCCAGCGCGTCTTTCCACGGCGTGTGGTGCGGTGGCGAAATGGTGCCGGTGATGGCCGAGCGATAGCTGTTGTTGCGAAAGCCCATGATGTCTTCCTTCTTGTGCTTCTTCCATTGGAAGAAGGCCTCGTTCATGCCTTCGATGTTGAGTGGCGGGTAGTCGGTCAATGCGGCCAGGCCGGCGGTGTATTCGCTCTGGTAGCGGATGGCGGCGTAATCGTCGGCCAGTGCTTCTTCTCGCTTGCGCCAATCGGCGCTTTCGGCCTGCATCGTCGCAAGGTCAGGCAATGGCAGGCGGCCCAGCATCACGTCGCGGGCATACCAGGCCTGCGCGTCGAACATGTTGAAGGTGTACCACTGGTCCTGCATGCCGACGTAGAAGAGCTGCGGGTTCTTCTCCCACACCACGCCGTTGTAGAGACCGAGCGGCCAGAGGCGGTTGCTGGTCTTCAGGCGCAGGTCGTCGCCCAGGAAGGGAAAGTGGTGCACATAGCCCGTGCAGAGGATGATCGCGTCGATGTGCTTGCTGCTGCCGTCGCGAAACAGTGCCGTGTGGCCATCGACCCGCTCCAGCAGCGGCACTTCGGACCAGTTGTCGGGCCAGTTGAAACCCATCGGCTTGGTGCGATGGCTGATGGTGATCGACCTGGCGCCGTATTTCCAGCACTGCGAGCCGATGTCCTCGGCCGAATAGCTGGTGCCGATCAGCAGCACGTCCTTGCCGGCGAATTCGCGCGCATCGCGGAAATCGTGCGCATGCAGCACCCGGCCATTGAAGCCCTCGAAGCCCGCGAAGGACGGCACATTGGGGGTCGAGAAATGCCCCGAGGCCACTACCACGTAATCGAAAAGCTCCGAATAGGTGCGGTCATTGACCAGGTCGTGCACGGTCACGGTGAATTGCGCACTCTCGGCGTCGAAGGTGACCTGACGCACGGCGGTGTTGAAGCGGATCCAGTCGCGCACGCCGGCCTTCTTGACGCGGCCCTCGATGTAGTCGAACAGCACGGCCCGCGGCGGGTACGAGGCGATCGGGCGACCGAAGTGTTCGTCGAAGCTGTAGTCCGCGAACTCCAGCCCCTCTTTCGGGCCGTTGGACCACAGGTAGCGGTACATCGAGCAATGCACCTGTTCGCCGTACTGGTCGAGGCCGGTGCGCCAGGTGTAGTTCCACAACCCGCCCCAGTTGCCCTGCTTCTCGAAGCAGACCACTTCGGGGATCTCGGCACCCTTGGCCGCTGCCGACTGGAACGCCCGCAACTGGGCCAGGCCAGAGGGACCCGCACCGATGACGGCGACACGCTTGTTCATGCACGTACTCCAAAAGAGTTAAACACAAGGAAACTTTAGTTCCTGTTGTGAAGCACGAGACATGCCAGCGGAATCGCCAGGAGCCACAGCTGTACGACTCACGATTCCAATTTTCAAAGGTAGTCGTAGTGGTAGGGCAGCCTTCTTTCTGTCGATAACTCGACAAACCTCTTTCAGATCAACAACTTGGCTCCAGGCAAACGTTGTGGGCGGACGTACTGGATGAAAAGGCATAACCCATCAACAACCACTGAAGGCGCATACAGCCTGTGGATAAGCCCACGGCTGTACGAATCTTCTCCACAGCGTTGTCACTTGACAGGCCGGCATCTGCCGGGGTCGATCGTCAGGTTCTGACGGGATACAAGCCGCGGCCCTGCGCCATCAGGCGCACCAAGCCCAGCAGCGCATCGGTGTGGGGGGTGTGCAGGCCCAGGTGCTGGCCGATCTCGCGCACCGCGCCGACCAGGCCGTCGATCTCCAGCGCGCGGCCGGCCTCCAGGTCCTGCAGCATCGAGGTCTTGAAGGCGCCCAGGCCGCGGGTGATGGCGTGGCGGTCGTCGGGCTGCTGGTCGATGTCGCAGCCGATGTGTCGTCCGATGGCCTGGGCCTCGGTCATCACGGCGCTGCAGAAGGCACGCACCAGCGGGTCGTCGAGGATGCGGTCGCACGTGACGCCGGTCAGCGCCGACACCGGGTTCATGGTCATGTTGCCCCACAGCTTGAACCAGATGTCGTGCTGGATGCGCTCGCTGCGGGTCACGGCAAAACCGGCCTCGGCGAGCAGCGCGGCGGTGGCATCGACACGCGGCGAAAGCCCGCCCGCGGGCTCGCCGATGATCAGGCTGTTGTGCCGCACGTTGGCGACCTCGCCCGGCCCCGGCGCGCTGGCGCTGACGTGCACCACGCAGCCCAGCACGTGGCGACCGGGGATGGCCGCAGCGATCACGCCGCCCGGGTCGACCGTGTCCAGCGCCAGCCCTTCGCAGGACCCCGGCAGGCCGTCGAAGAACCACCACGGCACGCCGTTCATGGCGACCAGCACGGTGGTGTGCGGCGCCAGCAGCGCACGCACAGCCGGCGCCACGGCGGCCAGCGCGGGGCCCTTGACGGCGAGGATCACCAGGTCCTGCGGACCGAGCGCAGCCGGGTCGTCGCTGGCGTGCAAGGGCACGTGCACGGGGCCTGCCGCCTCCTGCAGGACCAGCCCCTGCGCCTGCAGCGCGCGCAGGGTGTCGCCGCGTGCCAATGCCGACAGCCGGATGCGCCCGGCCGGCAGGCGCGAGCCCAGCCAGCCGGCGAACACGCCGCCGATGGCGCCCACGCCGACCACCGCAACGCGCACCTGCGCGTCCGGTTCGTCAGCGCTGACGCGGGCGGGTTCTACCAAGGCGTGTGTCATGTCGTTGCTCCTCTTCCGGGTGGTCAGATGAGGCGCAACGATAACGAGACCGACAGGCATCACGCAGTCGGTGCTGGTGCCGTTCGATGTCTGCACGTCCGGGCACATCTGCGCGTGCAGATGCCGGGCGTGAATCAACCGGAGGATCCCGGCGAACGGTCTTTGAAAGACGGCTTCAGTGCAGCTGCAGGCCGCCGCTGGCCTTGCCCTTGCCGGCCCGCGCCGGCGGGTTGCAAAGGCCGCACACGTAGTGCTTGGCGATCTCGTGCGGGTGGGTCACGAAGTGGCCGCCGCACTTGGAGCAGGCGGTCATCGTGAGCATGCCGTTGTCGACGAACTTGACCAGCCGCCAGGCACGGGTCACCGACAACAGGGGCTCGAGACCCTGCGATTGCGTCTGCTCGAGGTAGAGCTGGTAGGCCTTGATGACGGTGTCGATCTCGTCCATCTCGGCGACCTTGTTGAGGTACTCATGCGTGTTCAGGAACAGGCTGGCGTGGATGTTGGGCTGCCAGGTCATGAACCAGTCGGTCGAGAACGGCAGCTGACCCTTGCTCGGCGACTTGCCGGCGACTTCCTTGTACAGGCGCAGCAGGCGCTCGTAGGACAGGTCGGTCTCCGACTCCAGCACCTGCAGGCGGGCGCCGAGCTTGATCAGCGTCACGGCGCGATCGATCTGCTTGGCTTCGGTCAGGATGCTCTTGGCTCGCATGATGTTGTCTCGTCAGGTCGGTGTTGCGGCGGTTTCAGGCCGCTTCGTGATGGCGGCCGGCCATCAGGATGCTGGCGTGCAGGCGCGAGATGCCGTCGTTGGCGGCGCTCTTGCCGTGGTTGGTGAGCAGGCCCCAGACCAGGTCGTCGTCGACGCGCATGCGGCACAGCAACGTGTTGCTCGAGGCGATCTTCATGATCTGCGACGGCGACAGGGTGTCGAGGATGGCGGCGCTTTCTTCCGAAATACCCAGGCGGAACAGGGCTTGTTCGCGGTCTGCCCGGATCAGGCTCTGAGCGAGCATCAGGTAGGACAGGTTGGCTTCGCGGATTTCGGCAAGGATCTGTTCGGTGTTCATGGCGGGCTCCTGGCGGGGTGTGTTGCGGTTGCGTTTCAACTTGAGATGAAGTGTGAACCGTCGAACTGGCTTGCAACATCAGGTCACTTCTGCCGCTTGAGTCCTTCTTTTTCCATGCAGCTTGTCAGGCAACTTCCTACGTAGTTGCAGCGGCAGCGTTGCCGTCGTCGCGTCCGGCGTCGTTTCCGTAGTTCTACGCACGCCCGCCCGTAGCCACGCGCATGGCGCCGCGCGACCCGGTTTCCTACAGTGACGCCATGGCCTCGACACCCGGGGCCGCCACACGAAGGAAACCTCGCCATGTCGCTGCGCACCCCCGTTCTCGTTCTCGCCACGCTTGCTGCGCTGGGCTCGACCAGCCTGGCCGCGCAGGCCCAGTCGGCCGCTGCACCGGCGGTGCGCACCGAGCGCAACATCGGCCTCGAGCTGGCCAACCAGATCGCCGCCGGCGCGGTCGCCAGCTGTTCGGCGGCGGGCTACAACGTCACCGCCACGGTGGTCGACCGCGCCGGTGGCGTGCGGGCGGTGCAACGCGCCGACAACGCCGGCGCGCACACGCTCGAAGCCAGCCGCCTGAAGGCCTACACCTCGGCCTCGGCGAAGAACGCCACGCTGGCGATGATGGAAGGCGCGCAGAAGAACCCGGCCGCCGCCAACCTGGTCCACATCCCCGGCTTCCTGCTGCTCGGCGGCGGCGTGCCGGTGAAGGTGGGCAACGAGGTGATCGGCGCGGTCGGCGTCGGCGGTGCGCCCGGTGGCCATCTCGACGAGCAGTGCGCCGTCGCCGCGCTCGACAAGGTCAAGGACCAGCTGAAGTGAGCGCGTGACGGGCTCACGTGGTGAGCCTGTCGTCCAACCCGACCGGAGCCCGTTCATGCGACATCCGAATCTGACCGATCGCGCGCTGCTGGCCGCTCTGGCGGCGCTGCTGGGCGCCATGCCCGCAGCGGCGCAGGTCGGCCCCGCCGAGGCCGAGATCGCCGCCTACGCGCGCTCGGCCGAAACCGCCTTGCACGCCGCCGCGCAGCGCGGCGACCTGCCGGCCTTGCGTGCGCTGCTGGCGCGGCCCGATGCGGCCGTGCGCATCAAGGCGCGTGACGGCCACGGCCGCACCGCGCTGCATGTGGCCACCTTCGCGCGCCAGCGCGAGGCGATCCGCCTGCTGGCCGGCGCCGGCACCGATCTCGGCGCGCTCGAGAACGACCGCTACGACGCCGTCACCATCGCCGCGGTGGCCGATGACGAGACCACGCTGCGCGTGCTGCTCGAACTCGGCGCCAGCGCGAAGCTCGTCACCAGCCGCTACGACGGCACCGCGCTGATCGCGGCGGCGCACCTCGGCCACGACGGCGTGGTGCGCCAGCTGATCGCCGCCGGTGCGCCGCTCGACCACGTCAACAACCTGCACTGGACGGCGCTGATCGAGGCCGTCGTGCTGGGTGACGGCGGGCCGCGCCACCAGGCCACCGTGCGCGCGCTGGTCGAGGCCGGCGCCGATCGCAGCCTGAAGGACCGGCACGGCCGCACGGCGCTCGAACTCGCGCGTGAGCGCGGCTACGCCGAGCTGGTGCGTCTGCTCGGCGCGTGAGCATCACCCGTCCGTCCATCGAGGGGCTCGCGTTCAGTCCTGACGCAATGCGGCGCGGCGCAGGCGCAGCGCATTGGTGATCACCGAGGCCGAGCTCAGACTCATCGCCAGCGCCGCGATCATCGGCGACAGCAGCCAGCCGGTGAACGGGAACAGCACGCCGGCCGCCAGCGGCACGCCCAGCGCGTTGTAGACGAAGGCGAAGGCCAGGTTCTGCTTCATGTTGGCCACAGTGGCGACCGACAGCGCGCGCGCGGTGGCGATGCCGCGCAGGTCACCCTTGACGAGCGTGAGCTGGGCGCTGTTCATCGCCACGTCGGTGCCGGTGCCCATGGCGATGCCGACATCGGCGCGGGCCAGCGCGGGCGCATCGTTGATGCCGTCGCCGGCCATCGCGACGCGCCGGCCCTCGGCCTGCAGTTGCTCGACCAGCCTGAGCTTGTCGGCCGGCTTCACTTCGCCGTGGATCTCGGTCAGCCCCAGGCGCTGGCCGACTGCGCGCGCGGTGGTCAGGCCGTCGCCGGTGGCCATCACCACCCGCAGGCCGGCCGCGCGCAACGACGCCAGCGCCTCTGCGCTCGTCGCCTTGATCGGATCGGACACCGCCAGCAGGCCGGCCAGCCTGGCGTCGACCGCCAGGTGCATCACGCTGGCGCCCTGGCTGCGCAGGGCCTCGGCCTGCGTGGCCAGGGGCGACACGTCGACGCCGAGTTGCGCCATCAACGCCGTGTTGCCCAGCGCGAGGGCCTGGCCACCGACGCGGCCGCGCACGCCGATGCCGGATTCGGAGTCGAACTGCTCGGGCTTGTCGAGGGCGAGCCCACGTTGCCGGGCCGCGGCGACGATCGCCGCGGCCAGCGGGTGCTCGCTGCCCTGGTCGAGGCTGGCGGCCAGCCAGAGCACCTCGTCGTCCGTGTATCCGGCTGTCCCGACGGCGCGCTCGAAGCTCGGACGGCCTTCGGTGAGCGTGCCGGTCTTGTCGACGATCAGGGTGTCGATCCTGCGCAGGTTCTCGATCGCGGCGGCATCGCGGAACAGCACGCCGTGGGTGGCGCCCAGGCCGGTGGCGACCATGATCGACATCGGCGTGGCCAGGCCCAGCGCGCAGGGGCAAGCAATGATGAGCACCGCCACCGCGTTGATCAGGCCGTAGACCCAGCTCGGCTCGGGCCCGAACAGGCCCCAGCCGAAGAAGGTCAGCACGGCGACACCCACTACGCCGACGACGAAGTAGCCGGCCACGGTGTCGGCCATGCGCTGCATCGGCGCGCGCGAGCGTTGCGCCATCGCGACCATCTGCACGATCTGCGCAAGCACCGTGGCCGAGCCGACATGCTCCGAGCGCATCACCAGCGCGCCGCTGGTGTTCAGGGTGGCGCCGATCAGCTTGTCGCCCACGCGCTTGGTCACGGGAAGCGGCTCGCCGGTCAGCATCGATTCGTCGAGCGCGCTGCTGCCCTCGATGACGACGCCGTCGACCGGCACCTTCTCGCCAGGCCGCACGCGCAGCCGATCGCCGACGTGCACGTGCGCGAGCGGCACGTCGGACTCGCTGCCATCGGCCGCGATGCGCCGTGCGGTCTTCGGCGCGAGCCCGAGTAGCGACCTGATCGCCGCCGAGGTCTGCGAGCGCGCCTTCAACTCCAGGATCTGGCCCAGCAGCGTCAGCGAGATGATGACGGCCGCGGCCTCGAAGTACACCGCCACCCGCCCCATCGAGACGAAGGACGCCGGGAAGACCTGCGGCGCGACGGTGGCGACGACGCTGTAGACGAAGGCCGCGCCGGTGCCCAGGCCGATCAGCGTCCACATGTTGGGGCTGCGGTGGGCGATCGACCGCACGCCGCGCACGAAGAAGGGGGCGCCGGCCCAGAGCACGATCGGCAGCGTCAGCGCCAGCTCGATCCAGCTCTGCCGGGCCATGTCGAACCAGCCGAAGCGGTGGCCGAACATGGCCAGCACGGTGACGATCACCGTCAAGGGCAGCGTCCACCAGAAGCGGCGCTTGAAGTCGGCGAGTTCCGGGTTCTCCGTCTCGTCGAGATCGGGAATCACCGGCTCCAGCGTCATGCCGCATTTGGGGCAGTTGCCGGGCTGGTCCTGGCGGATCTCGGGGTGCATCGGGCAGGTGTAGATCGTGCCTGCCGGCGCGTCGACCGCGGGTGTTGCGGCTGACGACGCAGGTTGCAGGTGGCCAACGTGGCCGGCGTGTGTCTTCGTGTCCATGACGTCACGTCTCCCGATTCGGGGCACGGTTCGCTTGCGTGCCCCTGAAGAAGGCCTCGATGAGCGCGCTCATCGCCACCGCGATCCATGCCGCGAAGGCGCTACTTTGCCGCAGGCGGATTCGGCAGGCGCTGCATCATCATTTCCATCATCGTCTGCATCATCTCCATGCGCCCTTCCATCATCTGCTGGCGCTTGGCCATGTCGGCGGGCATGCCCTTGCCATCGCCCATGGCACCCATGCCGCCCATGCCCTTCATCATCGCCATGCCGTCCTGCATGGTCTTCATGTGTTCGTCCATCAGGGCCTGGCGCTCGGCGGGCGTCTTCGCGTTCATCATCTTGTCGTGCATCTCGCGCATCGCCTTCATGCGGTCCTGCATGGCCGGCATGGTTGCCGCGGGGGCCGTGGGGGCTGCGTCGGGGTGATGGCCCGCGTGTTCGTCCGCCTTGGCCGAGGACGCGGCACCGGGTCCACCGGGGGCGGCGCAGGCCGTGACGAGTGCGAGGGCCGAGAGTGCGACGAGGGTCTTGAATGAAGACATGTGGATCTCCTGATCGATGGATGCAAGCGGTTGCCCGCGAGGGGGATGTGTCGGCCGGATTCGGCGGACAACGCCGCCGGATCGCTCATGCGCAAGCCGCCGGCATGGGAGCGCGTCCCGCCAGCGGCCAGGCGTGCGGGTCTACAAGGTCAGGCGCAGGAAGCGGATGACCAGCGGTGGCCCATGGGAGGCCGGCCGCTCCAGCGATTGCCGGATTCCGGCACCGGTGGTGGCTGCGATCGCATTCCACGGTTCGACCAGGGTGAGCAGGATCGAGCCCAGATCGACGACCGGCAGCTTGACCTTTGCGATCGCCGAAGATCCGTCATCGCAGAGCTTCAGGCAGCCGGCCTTGCCGGCATCCTCGTGGTGCCCTTGGCGGACGACCGATTCAGCGTAGACGTGCCCACTGCTGTCACCCGCCGCACCCGCCAGCGTCAGAGCGCATGCATTGACCACCCCGGCCGTGAAGGCGAACAGCCAGACCATCAGCGTCACCCAGGCAATGGGGCGCAGTTGGCGGTGATTGAGTCGAAGGGTGCGCATGGTCTGAGTGTGAACGCCGTCAGGCTACGACTGTGTGCGGGAGCGCTGTTGCGCGATATCAAGTCGCGCTGCAATCGATCGTCAGGATCGCTGGCGCTGGCGGCCCGACGAAAGTCCACGCATGAGCCCTTGGTGCAGGGCTGCCGCGCCTCGCCTACTTCACGCTGAAGCGCACCGTCAGCGTCTTGCTGGACGGCAGCGTCACGGTGGCCACCGCCTTGGCGCCCTTGCCGAGCTTGACGGGGCCGGCCGAGAGCTTGTTGCCGCCGGCGGGCTTGAGTTCGGCCTCGGTCTTTTCGGCGCCGTTCAGCACGGTCAGCTTGCCGGTGAACTGGCTGGCGTCCATCGGGCTGCCGTGGTCGCCGATGTACAGCAGCGCGCCGTCACCTTGCGCCACCAGCTCGAACGACATGTCGCCGGCGGCCTGGACCACGCCGCCGTGCTGCGCCTTGTCGTTGCCATGCGCCTGCGCGTTGAAGCCGACGGCCATCAGGGACAGGGCGGCTGCGATCAGAACCTTCTTCATCTGGAACCTTCGTGTTCAAGCGGAGCCCTTCGACAGGCCGGGCTCCAAGGGCCTGGCTTGCGCCATGAATGCGTGCGTGTCAGTAAGCCTCTTGAGGGCCTTGCGTCGTGGTGCCGGGCTGCTGCTCCTGTTCGAGCAGGCGCTCGGTGGCCTTGCGGCCGAACTTCAGGTACAGCACCGGCGTGAGCAGGGTGTCGAGCAGCGTCGAGCTGACCAGCCCGCCGAAGATCACCACCGCCACCGGATGCAGGATCTCTTTGCCCGGGGCATCGGCCGACAGCAGCAGCGGCGTCAGCGCGAAGGCCGCCACCAGCGCGGTCATCAGCACCGGCGTGAGCCGCTCCAGCGAGCCGCGCACCACCATCGCCGGGCCGAACTGCTCCCCTTCGAGCCGGCACAGGTTGACGTAGTGGCTGACCTTCAGGATGCCGTTGCGCGTCGAGATGCCCGCCAGCGTGATGAAGCCCACCATCGAGGCCACCGACAGGCTGACCCCGGCGATCCACATCGCCACCACGCTGCCGATCAAGGCCAGCGGGATGTTGGCCATGATGATGCCCGCCAGCACCATCGACTTGTAGCGCGAGTACAGCACCAGCGCGACCAGCAGCAGCGACACCAGCGACAGCCCGACGATCAGCTGCGTGGCCTGCTCCTGGGCCTGGAACTGACCCTCCAGGCTGACGAAGGTGGCCTGCGGCATGGGGGTGCTGGCGATCACGGCCCGCACGTCGGCCACGATGCGGCTCATGTCCGAGCCGTCGGTGTTGGCGTAGACGACGATGCGGCGCCGGCCGTTCTCGCGCCCGATCTGGTTCGGGCCGTCGTTCTCCTCGACGCTGGCGATGGCCGATACCGGCAGCCGGCCCGCGGGCGTGTCGATCAGCGTGCGGGCCAGGTCCTGCGGGCTGCGCGCCGCGTCGGGCAGGCGCAGCACCAGGTCGTAGCGGCGCGCGCCGTCGACGATCTGGGCGCCGTGCGCGCCGTCCGTCAGCGCCTGCAGCACCCGGATCGCCTCACCCGGCGACAGGCCCGCCTGGGCCGCCTTGCGGTGATCGATCCGCACGGTGATCTGCGGGATCAGCACCTGCTTCTCGACCGTCAGGTCGACCAGGCCTGGCACGCTGACCAGACCTTGCCGCAACTGCTCGGCCAGACCGCGTAGCGTGTCGGTGTCGTCGCCGAACACCTTCAGCGCGATCTGCGCCCGCACGCCCGACAGCAGGTGGTCGAGGCGGTGCGAGATCGGCTGGCCGATGGCGACCTGCGCCGGCAGCACCGCGAGCTTGGCGCGCAGGTGCGCCATGATCTGTTCGCGGTTGCGATCGCTGCGTTTGAGGTCGACGTCGATCTCGGCCGAGTGCACACCTTCGGCGTGTTCGTCGAGCTCGGCACGACCGGTGCGACGGCCGACCTGGGTGACCTCGGGCACCTCCTGGATGAGCGTCTCGGCCAATGAGCCCATCCGGTTCGCCTCGGCCAGCGAGGTGCCCGGGTTGAACACCATGCCCAGCACCAGCGAGCCCTCGTTGAACGGCGGCAGGAAGGCACGCGGGAAGTAGGGCACGGTGGTGGCGGCCACCACCACCGCCATCACCGCCAGGCTCATCAGCAGCCGGGCGCGCGCGAACGACCAGTTCAGCAGCCGCTCGTCCAGGCGCTTCAGACGCGCCACCACCGGGCTGTCGCCGTGGCCGAGGCGTTTCATGCGCGGCAGCAGGTAGGAACACAGCACCGGCGTGACCGTCATCGACACGAACATCGACGCCAGGATCGAGACGATGTAGGCGATGCCCAGCGGCGTGAACAGCCGGCCCTCGATGCCCGGCAGCGCGAACAGCGGCACGAACACCAGCGCCACGATGATGGTGGCGTAGACGATGCCCGAGCGGACCTCGACGCTGGCCTGGCGCACCACTTCGAGCAGCGGCAGCGGCCGGGCCAGCGCGCGGTTCTGCTTCAGGCGGCGCAGGATGTTCTCGACGTCCACCACCGCATCGTCGACCAGCTCGCCGATGGCGATCGCCAGACCGCCCAGCGTCATCACGTTGATGGACTGCCCCATCAGCTTGAGGATCAGCGCCGTGACCGCCAGCGACAGCGGAATCGCGACCAGCGAGATCAGCGTGGTGCGCGCCGACAGCAGGAAGGCGAACAGCACGATGGCGACCATCACCGCCCCGTCCCGCAGCGCCTCGCTGACGTTGCCCACCGAGGCCAGGATGAAGTCGGCCTGCCGGAACAGCACGCGCGGCTCGCTCAGGCCGGCGGGCCGGCCCTGCTTGAGTTCGTCCAGCGCCGACTCGATGTCGCGGGTGAGGCGCACGGTGTCGGCCGCGGGCTGTTTCTGGATGCTCACCACCACCGCCGGCACGCCGTTGTAGCCGCCGTCGCCGCGCTTCTGGCCGGCGGCGTAGCGCACGCTGGCGACCTGCTCCAGCAGGATCGCGCGCCCGCCGGACCAGGCCACCGCCAGGCCTTGCAGGTCCTCCACCCGGTTGGTACGGCCGATGTGGCGGATCAGGTATTCGCGGCTGTTCAGGTCGATGAACCCGCCGCCGGCGTTGGACGAGAAACCCTGCAGCGCGCTCTCGATCTGGCTCAGGGAAACACCGAACTGCGCCATGCGCGCCGTGTCGGGTTCGACCCGCAACTGCCGCACGTCGCCGCCGATCGGGATCACCTGCGACACCCCGGGGATGGACAGCAGCCGCGGGCGCAGCACGAAGTCGGCGTACTCGCGCGCCTGCATCGGCGTGGCCCGCGCGCCATCCTTGCCACCATCGAGCGGCAGGGCCAGCAGCATGACCTCGCCCATGATCGACGACACCGGCCCCATCGACGGGTTGATGCCGGCGGGCAACTGCTCGCGCACCAGCGCCAGCCGTTCGGCGACCAGCTGGCGGTTGCGGTAGATGTCGGTGCCCCAGTCGAACTCGGCGTAGACCACCGCCAGGCCCACGCCGGAGGTCGAGCGCACCCGCGTCACGCCGGGCATGCCGTTGAGCGCGGTTTCGAGCGGGAAGGTCACCAGTTGCTCGACCTCCTCGGGCGCCATGCCGCCGGCTTCGGTCAGCACGGTGACGAGCGGCTTGTTGAGGTCGGGAAACACGTCCACCGGCGTGCGCAGAGCCGTCATGGCCCCGTAGACCATCAGGATGGCGGCGAATGCGAGGACGAGCAGCCGGTTGTGCAGGCTGTATCGGACGATCCAATTGAACATCGTGGTTCTCCGGCGGCCGTCAGCGAATCTGCGCGATCAGCGGCGCGCCCTGCACGACCACCCGGTTGTCGGCACCGAGCCCCTGCGTGATCACGACGGTCTGCGCATCGAGCGGTCGAACCTGCACCGGCTGCGGGATGTAGCGCTCGGCGCCGGCCTTGATCCAGACCACAGTCTCGTTGGCCGAATTGCGCGTCACCGCCTGCGCGGGCAGCACGATGCCCTTGACCTTGTTGGTGAGCGCCGCCACCACGGTCACCGGCTGGCCGAGGGCCAGCGGCGTGGCGCCGGTTCCGGTCGCCTTGAAGGTCAGCGGCAGGGTGCCGTCGCGCAGCGCACCGGCCGCGCCAAGGAACTGCAGCTTCCAGTCGGCGATGCCCGCCAGCGTGGCGCCGGCCAGCTGCGTGCTCAGCTTGACGTCGGCCACGCTCGCTTCGATCAGCATGCGGGCCGGGTCGATCACCTCGAACAGCACGTCCTTGGATTCGACAACCTGGCCGTTGACGACGTCGGCGCGCGCGATGACGCCCGAAACCGGCGCGACCAGCCGCTCCTTGCTGCCCAGGCTGGCGCCGATGGCGTTTTCGCGGGCGGTGTAGCTGTCCAGCTCCAGCTTGGCCGCGTCGATCTCCTTGCGCGGCACCGTGCCTTCGAGCGACTGCAGGCGCTGGACCCGCTGCTCGGCCAGCTGGCGGCTGCTGCGCAGCTCCACGAGCTGGGCCTGCTGGCTGGCCGCGGCCAGCGGGTCGACATGGTGGGCCACGTAACCCAGCACGTCACCACGGCGCACCCGCTGTCCGGCGATCGGCAGGCCCTTGGGGCCGGGCTCGACCTTGCCGCCGATGAGCGTCTGCACCCGGCCCGCCGAATTGGGGTCCATGACGACCCGCGCGGGCAGTTCCACGGTAGCGGCGGCATCGCTTTCGACCGCCAGCAGCGTGCGCAGGCCCAAGCGCCGCTGCGCCAGCATCGGCACGTTCACGCTGCCATCGGGCAGGCGTGCCAGGCCGTCGGGCGTGCTCACGCTGGGCGTGTCGAGGTGCTCGCCGTTGGGGCCGTGCGCCCCGGGGCCGGCATGGGCCGTGGCGACGAGGGCCAGGCTCAGGAGGGTGAGGATGATTTTCACAGCGAGGCTCCCATCGACGTCTTGCCGGCGCTGCGGCGACGGATGGCGAACCACCCGATTGCGGCCACGGCGGCCACGGCTCCCAGCCCGATGGTCACCGAGCGCCACGGGGTTGCCGCCTGTCCGTGCGGGTCATCGTGACCGCGGTCGGCCACCGCCACGGCTGTTGCTCCGGCACCGGTCAGCGTCGCCTCCAGCAGGTCGGCGTCGTTGCCGGCCACCACGGTGATGACCAGCGGGTGTTGGCCCGGCTCGGCCAGGGCCTTGAGGAAGGCGGCATCGGCCACCGAGTAGGTGCCGTGGTCGGCCAGGAACGGTGCTTTCACCTTGAGTGCGCCGGACTCGAGTTCGACCTGGGCGTCCAGCACCGGCTCGTTGGTCTCGAAGCGGTTGATGAACAGCGTCAGTTCACCACCCTCCAGCCGCCCGACCATCTCGAAGGCCTCGGTCCTGGTTTCAAAGCGGGGGCTGGTGCTTGAACGGGCGGTCGCCGGTGCCGGCGAGTCGAGGTGTTCGCCGTTCGGGCCATGGGCGCCCGGGCCGGCATGAAGTGGCGGAAACGAGATGGCGAGCGCCAAGGCCAGCAGGCCTTGGCGCACGAAAGAAAGGGATGGCTTCATGGCAGGATTCCGAGAGCTTGTTGGAGGCGGGCGCGGGCCAGGCCCAGCGCGGCAGATTGGCGATGCAGGTCCGCTTCGGCCCGGGCGGCGTCCGACAAGGCCCGCAGCAATTCAGGCAGCGGCGTTTCGCCGGCCCGGAACGAGCGCTCGATGAGCGAGGCCCGCTCGCGCATCAGCTTCGAGCGCTCCGATTCGTGGGCCAATTGCTGCTCGGCGGCCAGGGCCGCGGCGCGGGCCTGGTCGACCTCGGCCTGGAGCTGCACCTTCAATTGCTGCTCGGTGGCCTGTGCTGCCGCCAGTTCGTTGAGCGCGGCGGCCTGCAGCGGGGCATTGCGGTCATCGGTGCCCAAGGGGATGCGCAGGCCGACGCCGATGCTGTTCGCGGCGGGTTCACCGCGTGCGGACCGGTCCTGACGCAGTCGGGCGACGAACTCCGGCGCGCTGCGCGACGAGGCCTGCACGGCATCCAGACGCTTGCGGCCCAGCTCGATGCCGAGGCGGGCGGCGCGCAGGGCCGGGTGCGCGTCGCCGAGCGTCGCGTCCGCGGGTGCTTGCTCGGCTTGCAGGTCTTCCGGCGCGCTGGCGTAGCCGGTCAGCGCAGACCACTGGATCACGGCGGCGTGCAGCGCCTGTCGGGCCTGACTCAGGCCGGCGGTGGCGGCCAGCAGTTCGGCCCGGGCGGCCAATGCGTCGACCCGGGCCAGATCGCCCGCGGCGACCCGCCGCTCGACATCGCTGGCCAGGGCGTCCAGCACCTGCACCTGCTGCGCCGCGAGATCGACCTCGGCCTGCTGGCGGGTGAGGCCCCAGGCCGCCTCGCGCACCAGGGCCGCGGCTTGCAGTTCGCCTGCCGCTTGCGCCGCGTTGGCAGCCGATTCTTCGGCCTCGGCCGATGCCCGGCGAGCCGCGCGTTGCCCGGGCAACCAGAGCGGAATGGCCACGCCGAGCTCGGTTTCACGCGAGCCGGCGTCGGTTTGAAGCCGGTCGGTCCGGTAATCCAGCTCCACCGAAGGGGGTTCGGCCCAGGGTGCCGATGCGGCGGTCCGCTCGGCCTGGGCGCGGCGTTGCTGGCCGGCGACCTCGGTGGCATGGACGCTGCGGCGCCATGCAGCGCGCACTGCATCGGCCAGTGTGGTGGCCGGCTGTGGCGCCGGTGTTTGTGCCGCGGCGAGTTGGGCGCCGAGCAGCACGCCTGCGAGCACGCCGCAGGCGATGATTCTTGTGGGAAGTGACAAAACGACCTCAGACTGACGACCGACCCGGTGGCCCCTGCGGGCAGGGCCGAGGAACCGGAGTCGGTGGACTGGAGCGGCTCACCGCGTGGCGAGCCGGGCTGGGCGGGTCAGGCCGAAAGCCTTGGGGGGCGTCTGAGGCGTTCGAGGTAGGGCGGGGTGCTGGCGGCGTCGTCCGTCATGGGCGGACGTGCGGCACCGTAGGCGGCAACCGCCAGCGAAGTCGACTGGACGAGTGCCGGTGAGGCCACGACGCCATCGGCCGTGAGGTGCTTGGCCGAGGCCTTCGAGTCGTCGAAGCCGTAGCTGCCGTCGTCGTGGTGATGATGGCTGGCTTCCTGCCAATGCAACGCGGCGTGCGCAAGGTCGGCCTGACCACTCACGAGCGTGCCCTTGCCGGCCACACCGATGGCTTGCCAGAACACGCTGGTCAGCAGGAAGAGGAACAGGAACTTGCGCAGCACGGCGCGCAGTCTACCCGGCGACAGACAGATGCGGCGCCTGTCCCGGCGGCTCGCGGGTGACGACCCATGAGGCAGTTGTCACGTTTGCCGACGCGTGCCGGTGAGGGCCTGCGCCTGCTCAGCGCCTGAGCACCACCAGCCCCTTGAGGTACTCGCCCTCGGGGAAGCAGATCGTGGTCGGGTGGTCGCTGGCGGCCTCCAGCCGCTGCAGCAGGTAGCCGTCGACATCGGCGTCCATGCCCGCGCCGGCCACGATCTTGTGGAACAGGTCGGCGCTGATGCCGCCCGAGCAGCTGAAGGTCAGCAGCAGCCCGCCCGGCACCAGCAGCTTGAGCGCCAGCCGGTTGATGTCCTTGTAGGCCCGCGCAGCGCGTTCGGCGCTGGCCGGGGTGGGCGCGAACTTGGGCGGGTCGAGCACGATGGCGTCGAACGTGCGGCCCTCGGCCAGCAGCTGGCGCAGGGTGGCGTTGACGTCGGCATCGAGCGCCGTGTGGCGCGCCGCGTCGAAGCCGTTGAGCGTGACGTGGGCGCTCGCGCGTGCCAGCGCCGGGCCGGACGAATCGACGCTCACCACCTCGCTCGCGCCGCCGGCCAGCGCCGCCACCGAGAAGCCGCCGGTGTAGCTGTAGCAGTTGAGCACGCGCCGGATCCCGAACTGACGCACCAGCCGGGCGAACAGCGCGCGGTTGTCGCGCTGATCGAGGTAGTAGCCGGTCTTGTGGCCTTCGGCGACGTCGAGTGTCAGGCGCCAGTCGTGTTCGGTGATGGTGACCTCGGTGCTGCCCTCCTTCTCAGAACCTCCGCGCAGCCAGCCGGTGGCCGGCTCCAGGCCTTCGAGCTTGCGCACGCTGGCGTCCGAGCGTTCGTAGAGCCGCGTGCAGCCGGTGGCGGCCAGCAGCGCGTCGGCGATCACGCCTTTCCAGCGTTCGGCGCCGGCGCTCAGGAACTGCGCGCTCAGGATGTCCGCGTAGCGGTCGACCACCAGGCCGGGCAGGCCGTCGGCCTCGCCGTGGATCAGTCGCACGCCGTCGCTGGCCAGGCCCAGGCGCGCACGCATCGCCACCGCCGCCTGCACGCGCCGGGCGATGAAGGCGGCGTCGATGCGCTCGGCCTCGTCCCAGCTCCAGGCGCGCACGCGGATCATCGAGCTCGGGCTGTAGCTGGCCCAGGCCAGGAAGCGGCCGTCGGCGGCTTCGACCCGCACGGTCTCGCCCGCATCGGCCTTGCCCGAGGCGATGCTGCCCTCGAACACCCACGGGTGCTTGCGCTGCAGCGAGCGCTCCTTGCCTGAGCGCAGACGGATGGTTTTCATGGGGCGGGATTGTCACCGCAGCATCGAACGCGATTGACCGATACGCTCTCGCATGAACCTAAGGAAAATACCTAGATTCCTGTGCATGATCGTATAGCTTGTGGCGAATGAAGTATCGAAACGCGGGAGTCCGTACATCTATCGTTGCGTCCGTCGATGCAAGCAAGGCATCGCACCCAGCTCAACCTGTTTTTGCCCCACTAGAGGAGACATCCATGAAGCTCAAGGCATCCCTGGCACTGGCGTTCGGCCTGATGGCCGGCATGGCGCATGCCGCCACCGAACTCGTGATCGCGACCGTCAACAACGGCCACATGATCGAGATGCAGAAGCTCGGCAAGAACTTCGAGGCCGCCAATCCGGACATCAAGCTCAAGTGGGTGACGCTCGAAGAAGGCGTGCTGCGCCAGCGCGTGACGACCGACATCGCCACCAAGGGCGGCCAGTTCGACGTGATGACGATCGGCATGTACGAAACCCCGATCTGGGGCAAGAAGGGCTGGCTGCAGGAGCTCAAGACCGACGCCAAGTACGACGCCGACGACATCCTGCCGGCCATGCGCAACGGCCTGAGCGTCGACGGCAAGATGTACGCCGCGCCGTTCTACGGCGAGAGCTCGATGCTGATGTACCGCAAGGACCTGGCCGACAAGGTCGGCGTGACCATCCCCGACCGTCCGACCTGGGCGCAGGTGAAGGACCTGGCCGCCAAGATCCACGACCCGAAGAACGGCGTGTACGGCATCTGCCTGCGCGGCAAGCCGGGCTGGGGCGACAACATGGCCTTCCTGTCGACGCTGGTCAACACCCACGGCGGCCAGTGGTTCGACATGGGCTGGAAGCCGCAGCTCGAGAGCAAGCCCTGGAAGGACGCGATCACCTATTACGTCGACCTGCTGAAGAACTACGGCCCCCCGGGCTCGTCGGCCAACAGCTTCAACGAGATCCTGGCGCTGTACAACGAAGGCAAGTGCGGCATGTGGATCGACGCCACGATCGCGGCTTCGTTCATCAGCGATCCGAAGCAGTCGAAGGTGGCCGACAAGGTGGCGTTTGCACAGGCGCCGACGATGGTCACGCCCAAGGGCGCGAACTGGCTGTGGGCCTGGGCCCTGGCCGTGCCGTCGGGCTCGAAGAAGGTCGACGCGGCGCAGAAGTTCGTCAGCTGGGCGACCTCGAAGGAGTACATCGAGCTGGTCGCCAAGACCAACGGCTGGGCTGCCGTGCCGACCGGCACGCGCAAGAGCACCTACGCCTCGGCCGAGTTCCAGAAGGCCGCCAGGTTCGCCGCCGCCGAGAAGATGGCGATCGACAGCGCCAACCCGAACGACAGCACGCTGCCCAAGAGCCCGTACGTGGGCGTGCAGTTCGCGGCCATCCCCGAGTTCCAGGCCATCGGCATCGCGGTGGGCCAGCAGATGAGCTCGGCACTGGCCGGCAAGACCACGGTGGATGCGGCACTGAAGGCCAGCCAGGTGGCTGCCGAACGTGAGATGAAGAAGGCCGGCTACTACAAGTGATGGCTTGCGGTCGCGCCCCTCGCCGGGCGCGTTCCGGCTCCCTCTCCCCGACCCTCCCCCTCGAGGGGAGGGAGTCATACGGCCCGCCCCACGGGCCCTGGATTGCCCCGCCATGCAAAGTGCTGCACCCCGTTTCATTCCGCGCCTGCTGATGGCGCCTGCAGTGACCACGCTCTTCCTCTGGATGATCGTGCCGCTGGTGATGACGATCTATTTCAGCGTCATCCGCTACAACCTCATGCAGCCCGAGAACGTCGGCTTCATCGGGCTCGAGAACTTCGAATACTTCGTCACCGACCCGAGCTTCGGCACGGCGGTGATGAACACCCTGCTGCTGCTGGGCAGCGTGATCCTGATCACCGTGCTGATGGGCATCGCCATCGCGCTGCTGATCGACGCGCCCTTCCCCGGCCGCGGCCTGGTGCGCATCCTGCTGATCTCGCCGTTCTTCGTCATGCCCACGGTCAATGCGCTGCTGTGGAAGCACATGATGATGAACCCGATCTACGGCGTGCTGGCGCAGGTCTGGATCTTCTTCGGCGCCACGCCGGTGGACTGGCTGACCGACTGGCCGCTGCTGAGCGTGATCATCATGGTGGCCTGGCAATGGCTGCCGTTCGCCACGCTGATCTTCATCACCGCGCTGCAGAGCATGGACCGCGAGCAGCTCGAAGCCGCGCGCATGGACGGTGCCAACTACGGCCAGCAGCTGCGCTACCTCTACATCCCGCACCTCGGCCGCTCGGTGGCGGTGGTGGTGATGATCGAGATGATCTTCCTGCTCAGCGTCTTTGCCGAGATCTACACCACCACCGGTGGCGGACCGGGTGACGCGAGCACCAACGTCGCCTTCCTGATCTTCAAGCAGGCGCTGCTGAACTTCGACGCCGGCGTGGCTTCTGCCGGGGCGCTGTTCGCCGTGCTGCTGGCCAACATCGCGGCGATCTTCCTGATCCGCCTGGTCGGCAAGAACCTCGACAAGTGAGAACGACGATGGCACGCCCTTCCACCTTCACGCCGGCCCTGGCCGTTCGCACGCTCGTCGCCTGGCTGGTGACGCTGATCCTGTTCTTCCCGCTCGGCTGGCTGCTGCTGACCGCGTTCAAGACCGAGCTGCAGGCGATCTCGGTGCCGCCGCTGCTGGTCTTCACGCCCACCTTCGAGAACTTCCACGAGGTGCAGGAACGCAGCGACTACCTGCTGTACGCGAAGAACTCGCTGATCACCAGCGTCGCGTCGACGATCCTCGGCCTGCTGCTGGCCGCACCGGCGGCCTACTCGATGGCGTTCTTCCGCGGCCGCCACACCAAGGACATCCTGATGTGGATGCTGTCGACCAAGATGATGCCGGCGGTCGGCGCGCTGATGCCGATCTACGTGCTGTCGCAGTGGTCGGGGCTGCTCGACAGCTGGGTCGGACTGACGATCATCTTCACGCTGTCGAACCTGCCGATCATGGTGTGGATGCTGTACTCGGGCTACAAGGAGATCCCGCCCGACATCCTCGAAGCCGCGCGCATGGACGGCGCCACGCTGTGGCAGGAGGCCCGCCTGGTGCTGCTGCCGCTGTCGATGGGCGGCCTGGCATCCACCGGCCTGCTGTGCCTGGTGCTGAGCTGGAACGAGGCGTTCTGGAGCCTGACGCTGACCGCCGCCAAGGCCGGCACGCTGGCCGCGCTGATCGCCAGCTACTCCAGCCCTGAAGGCCTGTTCTGGGCCAAGCTGTCGGCCGCCTCGCTGATGGCCATCGCACCGATCGTGGTGTTCGGCTGGTTCAGCCAGAAGCAATTGGTCCAAGGCCTGACCTTCGGCGCCGTCAAGTAAACAACGCATTGCAGGAGACACCTCCCATGGCCTATCTCGAACTCAAGGGCATCGAAAAATTCTTCGGTGACCTGCGCGCCATCAAGGGCATCGACCTCGCCATCAACCCGGGCGAATTCATCGTGTTCGTCGGCCCGTCGGGCTGCGGCAAGTCGACCTTGCTGCGCCTGATCGCCGGGCTCGAACACATCGACGGCGGCCGGCTGATGCTCGACGGCCGCGACATCACCGACCTGCCGTCGTCCAAGCGCGACCTGGCGATGGTGTTCCAGAGCTACGCGCTCTATCCGCACATGAGCGTGTTCGAGAACATGAGCTTCGCGCTCAAGCTCGCCGGAGTCGATCCGTCCGTCATCAAGGACAAGGTCGAGCGCGCCGCCAAGATCCTGAACCTGACGCAGTACCTCGACCGCACGCCCAAGGCGCTGTCGGGCGGCCAGCGCCAGCGGGTGGCGATCGGCCGGGCCATCGTGCGGGCGCCGAAGGTCTTCCTGTTCGACGAACCGCTGTCCAACCTGGATGCGGCGCTGCGCGGCCAGACCCGCGTGGAGATCGCCAAGCTGCACCGCGACCTCGGCGCCACCACCATCTACGTGACGCACGACCAGGTCGAGGCCATGACCTTGGCCGACCGCGTGGTGGTGCTGCGCGACGGCGTGATCGAGCAGGTCGGCACGCCGCTGGAGCTCTACGACAAGCCGGCCAACCAGTTCGTGGCGCAGTTCATCGGCACGCCGCAGATGAACGTGGTGGCGGCCGACAAGCTGCCGCAGCTCGAGGCGGTCTACGGCCTGCCGGTGCCGGCCGGCGGCTTCGTCGGTCTGCGGCCCGAATACGTGACGCTGAAGACGGCCGGCTCGGGCGTGGTGCAGGGCACCGTCGAGCTGGTCGAGGCGCTCGGCGCCGAGACGCTGATCTACGTCGCCACCGACCGCGGCGCGCAGCTCGTGTCGCGCCAGAGCACGCGCACCAACCTGCGTGCCGGCGACTCGGTGGGCGTGGACATCGACGCCGATGCCGCCCATCTGTTCGACGCACAGGGCCGCATCTCCCGCCCGGCCTTGGCCGCCGCGCATTGACGCCCCCGTACACATCCCTGCTTTCGAGGCAACCATGAGCAGTCCACAACCTTTCGTCATGCTCCACCTGGGGCTCGGATCGTTCCACCGTGCGCACCAGGCGGTCTACCTGCACGAGCTGCAGCAGACCGGCGACACGAGCTGGGTGCTGGCCGGTGGCAACACCCGCCCCGACATGGCCGACACGATCGCCGCCCTGCAGTCCCAGGGCGGGGCCTACACGCTCGAGACCGTGACGCCGCAAGGCCAGCGCACCTACACCCGCATCCGCTCGATCCGGCAGGTGGTGAGCTACACCCCCGATCTGGCCGGGCTGATCGCGCTGGGCGCCGATCCGGCCACCCGCATCATCTCGTTCACGGTCACCGAGGCGGGTTATTACCTCGACGCGAAGAACCGGCTCGACCTCGGTTTCGCCGACCTTGCGGGCGACCTCGAGGCCGCCCGCAAGGGCAAGCCCGGCGGCACGATCTACGGCGCGCTGACGGCCATCCTGCGCGCGCGCATGCTCGCCGGCGCCGGCCCGGTGACGCTGCTCAACTGCGACAACCTGCGCCACAACGGCGAACGCTCGCGTTCGGGCCTGCTGCAGTTCATCGAGCTGACCAGCCAGACCGGCCTGCTCGACTGGGTCAAGGCCCACACCACCAGCCCGAACGCGATGGTCGACCGCATCACGCCGCGCCCGACCCCGGCCGTGCGCGAGCGCGTGCTCGCCGCCACCGGCGTCGACGACGCGGCCGCGCTGATGGGCGAGAGCTTCATCCAGTGGGTGATCGAGGACGACTTCATCGCCGGCCGTCCGGCCTTCGAGCGGGTCGGCGTCGAGATGGTGAAGTCGGTGCAGGCCTACGAAGAAGCCAAGATCCGCCTGCTCAATGCCACCCACAGCTGCATCGCCTGGGCCGGCACGCTGGTGGGCTACACCTACATCCACGAGGGCACGCTCGATCCGGTGATCCGCCAGATGGCCTACGACTACGTCACCGACGACGTGATCCCGGTGCTGTCGCCCTCGCCGCTCGACCTGGCGGCCTACCGCGACGTGGTGCTCGACCGCTTCGGCAACCCGGCCATCGCCGACACCAACCAGCGCGTGGCGATGGACGGCTTCAGCAAGATCCCCGGCTTCATCGCGCCGACCTTGCGCGAGCGGCTGGCGCGCAATGAATCCATCGACAGCGTCGCCATGCTGCCGGCGCTGTTCCTGGCCTACCTGCAGCGCTGGCACCGCGGCGAGATCGCCTACACCTACCAGGACCAGGCGATGGACCCGGCGGTGGCGCACGCCATCTGCGAGGCCGCCGACCCGGTGGCGGCGTTCTGCGCCGACGCGCCGCTGTGGGGCAACCTGGCCGGCGACGCTCGCCTGGTCACGGCCGTGCGCGCGGCCGCCGAGCGCGTGGCGCGTTTCGTGGCGGAGCACCGGTGATGTCCTGATAGCCTGCGCGTCATGCCCGCCAAGCCAGCCAGACCCCGCGCCGTGCCGCGCCAGCTCAAGCCCGAGCTGGAGCACGACTACGCCCGCTCGCCCGACCTGGGCTACGAGTCGCCCGGCGACGTCGGGCTGATCCGCTGCCTGGAGCATGGTTTCCCGACGCCGCTGGCGCGCTGGCATTACCACGACGAGTACGAGCTGCACCTCATCACCAGCACCTCGGGCAAGGTGTTCGTGGGCGACTGGATCGGCCAGTTCCAGCCCGGCCAGCTGGTGCTCACCGGCCCGCGCCTGCCGCACAACTGGGTCTCGATGGACGTGCCCGAAGGCGGCGTGCCGCTGCGGGACCTGGTGATCCAGTTCCCGCACGAGCCGCTGGTGCGCGCCGCCGAGACCATCCCCGAGCTGGCCGAGCTGCTGCCGCTGCTGGAGCGGGCGCGGCACGGCATCGAGTTCTTCGGCATCTCCGACCGCGCACAGGCCCACTGGCAGCGCGTCAAGGCGAGCCGCGGCCTGCGCCGTTTCACCGAGTTCTGCACCTTCCTGTGCGACCTGTCGGCCTGCACCGACTACCGGCTGCTGTCGAACGTGCAGCTGCAGAGCGTCGACGACGACCACTCGCTCGACCAGATCGACGCGGTCGTGATGCGCCTGACCGACAACCTCGCGCAGCCGATCTCGGCCGCCGACGTGGCCGCCGAACTGGGCATGAGCGAGAGCCGCTTTTCCCGCTTCTTCCGCCGCGCCACCGGCAACACCTTCACCGACTTCGTCAACCGCGTGCGCATCAACCGCGCCTGCCAGCTGCTGATGGAAAGCGACCGGCTGATCACGCACATCTGCTACGAGGTCGGCTTCAACAACGTCGCCAATTTCAACCGCCGCTTCCTCGAGATCAAGGGCATGACACCGAGCGAGTTCCGCAAGCAGGCGGACAACCGCTTCAGCGGCTCGTCGGTCTGAAGGCCCGATCGCGACGGCGAAGCGGCCCGTCCTGACCGTCTGGAGAAACACCCATGTACCTCGGCATCGACCTCGGCACCTCGGAGGTCAAGTTCCTGTTGCTCGACGCCGCGCACCACATCGTCGCCAGCGTCGGCGAGCCGCTCGCGGTGCAGCGCCCGCAGCCGCTGTGGAGCGAGCAGAACCCGGCCCACTGGTGGGCTGCCACCGACCGCGCGCTGACGCGCCTGGCCGCCGAGCAGCCGCAGGCGATGCGGGCGGTGCGCGCCATCGGGCTGTCCGGCCAGATGCACGGCGCGGTGCTGCAGGACGCACGCGGCGAGGTGCTGCGCCCGGCCATCCTCTGGAACGACGGCCGCAGCGGCGCCGAATGCGCCGAGCTCGAAGCGGCCTTGCCGACGCTGCACGCGATCACCGGCAACCTGGCGATGCCCGGCTTCACGGCGCCCAAGCTGCTGTGGGTGAAGCAGCACGAGCCCGAACTGTTCGCCCGCATGCGCCGCGTGCTGCTGCCCAAGGACTGGCTGCGCGAGCAGCTCACCGGCGAGGCCGTCAGCGAGATGAGCGACGCCTCCGGCACGCTGTGGCTCGATGTCGCACAGCGGCGCTGGTCGGCCGAGGTGCTGGCGGCCTGCGGCATGGACGAGTCGCAGATGCCGCGGCTGGTCGAGGGCAGCGAGGTGTCGGGCACGCTCAAGCCGGCGCTGGCGGCGCGCTGGGGCCTGACGGCGGGCATCCCGGTGGCGGGTGGCGGCGGCGACAACGCGGCCAGCGCGGTGGGCATCGGCGCGGTGCGGCCGGGCGAGGGTTTCGTGTCGCTGGGCACCTCGGGCGTGATCTTCCTGGCCAGCGACCGCTTCCGGCCCAATCCGGCCCACGCGATGCACGCCTTCTGCCACGCGCTGCCCGGGCGCTGGCACCAGATGAGCGTGATGCTCAGCGCCGCCAACGGCCTGCGCTGGGTCAAGAACCTGCTGGGCGCGCACAGCGAGGCGGCGCTGCTCGACACGGTGGCGGCGCTGACGCCGTTGCAGCGCGCGCAGGCGCCGGTCTTCCTGCCCTACCTCAACGGCGAGCGCACGCCGCACAACAACCCGCACGCGCAGGGCGTGTTCTTCGGCCTGAACAATGAACACGACGCCGCGGCGCTGGCCTACGCGGTGGTCGAGGGCGTCACGTTCGGCCTGCTCGACGGCTGGCACAGCCTGGGCACGGCGCCGGGCGAGGTGCAGTCGCTCAGCCTGGTCGGCGGTGGCGCGCGCAGCGCGCTGTGGGCGCAGCTGCTGGCCGATGCGATCGGCGTGCCGATGGTGACGCGCCAGGGCGGCGAGGCCGGCGGCGCGCTCGGCGCGGCACGGCTGGCGTGGCTGGCTGACGGCGCCCGGATCGAGGACGTCTGCCTGGCGCCACCGGTGGCCGCGGTGTTCGAGCCCGACGCGGCGCGGGCGGCGCAGCTGCTGCCGCGGCATCGGCGCTTCCGGCGGCTCTATGCGGCGCTGCGCGAGGAGTTTTCGGCCACATCCGCGACGGGTGCGGCTGGTTGAAGTTACCCGTTAACCCCCGCCAGGCCCAGCCTCAAGGCTTGCGCCTGGCACGCGGATGCGCGGCGTCGTAGATGCGAGCCAGGTGCTGGTAGTCGAGCCGGGTGTAGACCTGCGTGGTGCTGATCTGGGCGTGGCCGAGCAGCTCCTGCACGGCGCGCAGGTCGCCGCTCGATTGCAGCAGGTGACTGGCGTAGCTGTGGCGCAGCATGTGCGGGTGCACGTGGCTGGTCAGGCCGGCGCTTTGCGCGCGTTGCGCCAGGCGCCGGCGCAGCTGCGAATCGGTCAGCCGGGTGCCACGGCGGCTGACGAACAGGGCCAGCTCACCGGCCCTGGCCATCTGATGGCGCACCGCCAGCCAGGCCTGCACGGCGGCCACAGCCGGCGGGCCGACCGGCACGATGCGGCGGTTGCTGCCCTTGCCGAGCACCTGGGCGTCGCCACCCTCCAGGTCGATCCAGCCGGCGGCGTCGGGCCCGGCGATGCAGTCCAGGCCGATCAGTTCGGCCGCGCGCAGGCCGCAGCCGTACAGCAGCTCGGTCATGGCGTGGTCACGCAGGTCGAGCAGCGGGTCGGTGGCCGGGTCGTGGTGATCGGCCAGCACGACGGCCTCGTCGACCGCCAGCGCCTTCGGCAGCGGCCGGCCGGCCTTGGGCGGACGCAGGCCGTCGACCGGGTTGGCGCTGACCTGCCCCTCGCGGCCGAGCCAGCGGTAGAGCCCGCGCCAGGCCGCCAGGTGGATGGCGATGCTGCGCGGGCCCAGCCCCTGGCCGTGCAGCATCGCGGCCCAGCGCCGCACGTGCGGCGGGCGCACCTGGGTGAGCGCGAGCTGCTGCTCGGCCGCGGCGTGTTCGAGGCGCAGCAGCGCGGCGCCATACATCGTCAGCGTGCGCGGCGCGAGCCGGCGCTGCACCTGCAGGTGCTGCAGGAAGGCGATGCTGGTATCGCCGAGCGGGGCCGCCTCGGACGTCACTCGTCGCGTGGCAGCAGGCGTGCGAGAGCGGCGCTGGCGATCTCGCCCAGGCGCACCAGGAACTCGGTGCCCATCTCGGCGCTGTAGCGGGTCGGGTCGGGCGAGGCCAGCACCAGCAGGCCGAAGGCCGGGCTGCTGGCGAGGCGGCGGATCGGGATCAGGGCCAGCGACGCCACGGTCTGCGGCGCCTCGAGCCAGTGCACCGGCTCGAAGGCCGCGTTGGCGCCGCAATAGGGCGTCGACAGGCCGGCGGTGAAGCTGCGCACCTCGTCGCTGACGTCGCTGGCGAAGGCGGCGCCCGCAAAGGCCGGCGCCAGGTCCCACAGGCGCAGCGCGGCCTGCGGGATCTGGAACTGCTCCTGCAGGTCGAGCACCAGCATGTCGGGCAGGTCGCGGGCGTCTTCGACCAGCATCAGCGCGCGGGTCCACTGGTGCAGGCGGTCGGTCAGCGCGGCGTTTTCCTGGCCGTGGCGGATCATGTCCATGATGCGGCGCTCGAGCCCGCGGATGCGCTCGCGCAGCATCTCCATCTGGCGCTGCTGCAGCGAGACCGCGCGCTGGCCGTGCGGATTGGCCAGCTCGACGCTGGCCAGCAGCTGCGCGTGGCGCTCGAAGAAGCCCGGCGTGTTGGCCAGGTAGTTGGCGATGTCGCCTTCGGTGATGCCTTGAATGGTCATGTCGGCCCCTCGTCCGATGGGTCCATCGGCCGATCCCCCGGGGGGATGCGGGCCGGCTTGGGAGCGGCCCGGCGCGCGGCCCGCTCGTCGTTGGATGTGGCGCCTGCCTTCATTGAACCGAGGTGGTCGGCAGGTCGATGTCGCCGGTGAAGACGGTCTGTGCCGGACCGGTCATCAGCACCGGGTGGCCCAGGCCGGCCCAGGCGATGGTGAGCAGGCCGCCGCGGGTCTGCACGTCGACCTCGGGGTCGAGCCAGCCCAGCCGGATGCCGGCCACCACGGCGGCGCAGGCGCCGGTGCCGCAGGCGAGCGTTTCGCCGGCGCCGCGCTCGAACACGCGCAGGCGCACCTCGCGGCGCGACATCACCTGCATGAAACCGGCGTTGACGTGGCGCGGGAAGCGCGCATGGGTCTCGACGCGCGGGCCGATCTCGGCCACCGGCGCGGTGTCGACGTCGTGCACGCGCTGCACGGCGTGCGGGTTGCCCATCGACAGCACCGCCACGTCGACCGACGGCAGGCTGGCGCCGGGCAGTTGCAGCGGCCACAGCTCGAAGCCGTTGCCGTGGCCGTTGTGCGGCCGCGCACTCAGGCCGGCGGAGTCGAACGGGATCAGCGCGTGCTCGAAGATCGGCTGGTTCATGTCGACGGTGACGCGGCCGTCGGCCTCGACGTGCAGCTCGATCAGGCTGTTGACGGTCTCGACCTTGACGCGCACCTGCTGGCTCAGGCCGTTGTCGCGCACGAAGCGCGCGAAGCAGCGTGCGCCGTTGCCGCACTGCTCGACCTCGTCGCCGCTGCCGCCGTTGAAGATGCGGTACCGGAAATCGACGCCCGGGGTGGTGCTGCGCTCGACCACCAGGATCTGGTCGGCGCCGACGCCGAAGCGCCGATCGCCCAGGAACCGGTAGTCGGCTGCGCTCAGCGCCAGCGGCGCGCGGGTGGCGTCGAGCACGACGAAGTCGTTGCCCGCGCCCTGCATCTTGGTGAAGTGCAATCGCATGGGCGCGATTATCAGCCTGGGTTGGCGGTGGGGATTACCGATTGCACGCGTGTTTCAGTAGAAGCCCGGCTCACCCGGCGGGCGGGTCTTGAAGCGCTTGTGGACCCACAGGTACTGCGCCGGATTGCGGCGGATCTCGCTCTCGATCCAGCGGTTCATGCGGGCGGTGTCGGCCTCGGCGTCGGCGCTCGGGAAGTCGTTCCAGGCCGGCAGGAAACGCACCCGGTAGCCCTCGCCGCCGGGCAGCAGTTCGGCCACCACCGGCTGCACCACCATGTCGAGCGCGCGCGCCATGCGCGAAGGCGCCAGCAGCGTCGCCGCCGGCACGCCGAAGAAGGGCACGAAGGCGGCGTCACGCGCGCCGAAGTCCATGTCGGGCAGGTTGAAGAAGGCGTCGCCGCGCTTGATGGCGCGGATCAGCGGCTTGGCGCTGTCGCTGCGCGGGAAGACCTCGCCGCCACCGAAACGCAGCCGGCCGCGGCGCATCGCGGCGTCGAAGACCGGGTTGCTCTGGGTCTGGTAGATCGAGCCGACCCGGCGGGTCTGGAACAGCTGGGTCGCCGTGCCCGCGACGTCGAGCGCCAGGAAATGCGGCACCAGCCACATCACCGGCCGCGCGCTGCGTTCGGCCAGGCCGACGTCGCCCTCGACCTGGATCAGGCTGCGCAGCCGCTCGGGCGATGCGTACCAGAGCAGGCCGCGCTCGAGCAGGCTGCGGCCGAGCCAGCCGAAGTGCTCGCGGGCGATGCGCTCGCGTTCGGCCTCGCCGAGTTCGGGCAGGCACAGCGCCAGGTTGCGCAGCGCCACCTTGCGGCGCGCGCTGGCCAGGTGCCAGAACAGCCAGCCCAGGCCACGGCCGAGCGCCGCCTGCAGGCGCAGCGGCAGGCGCTGCAGCAGCTTGAGCAGGCCGAGCAGGACGTTTGCGGAGAAATCGCTCATGGGTTGCCCCCAGCCTGCGGCGCATCGCTCGCCGCCTCGGCCTGACGGGGATTCTTGTAGCGGTGGTAGCCCCACAGATACTGGCCCGGCAGGCCGAGGATCAGGCGTTCCATCGCGCGGTTGACGAGGGTGGCCGCGGCGATGGCCACCGCGTTGGGATCGGTGCTCGTGTCGACCGGCGGGGCGCCGGGCGTGCCCGGCATCGGCTCGGTCGGGGGGTCGACGCGGATCACGTAGCCGCGCGCGTCCGGCAGCCGCTCGCAGACCACCGGCAGCCAGGCTGCGCCGGTCTGCTGCACCAGCCGTGCGGCCAGCGTCATGGTGTAGGCCGGCCGGCCGAAGAACGGCGCCCACACGCCCATGCCTTCGGGCGGCACCTGGTCGGGCAGCAGGCCGATCGTGCCGCCGTTGCGCAGCGCGCGGATCATCTGCCGCACGCCCGACAGCGTGGCCGGCGCGGTCAGCAGGCCGGGGCGGTTGCGCGAGCCGGCCACCAGATCGCGCAGCCAGGCCTTGCGGGCCGGCCGGTAGAGCGCGGTCATCGGCTGGACGTGGCCGAAGCGCTCGGCATAGGCCTGCGCGATGACCTCGAAGGCGCCCGCATGCGGCGTCATCAGCACCAGCCCGCGGCCGGCGGCGAGGGCGGCCTCGACGTGCGCCTCGCCCTGCCACTGCACCAGCGCGCCGAAACGCGCTTCGGGCGGCCGGCTCCACAGCCAGGGCAGCTCGGCCATCATGCGGCCGGTCGACGCCACCGCGGCCCGCGCCTGCGGCCAGGCCAGCCCGGCCTGGGCGACGTGGTCGTGCATGCGGCGCCGGTAGCTCGGCGAGGCCCAATACGCCAGCCAGCCCAGCGGGCCGCCCATGCGCTGCAAAAAGCCCAGCGGAAGCCGGGCTGTTAGACGGAACAGGGTCGATATCACGGTATTAAAATTGCCACTTCGCCGAGTTAAAGAACAACTTGCGGGGCGACGGGTCGGAAATCCATGCACGGATTGTCCGACACGCTTCACCGAAAGGTGCTGATCCGAATCCGCTAAAGCGTTCGCCGCGAGCTCCCCCGAGACCCAAGGCGAACCGCCTGACGTCCTCAACCCTGGAGCCCTCACGTGGCGAACGACTTCCTCTTCACTTCCGAATCCGTCTCCGAAGGCCACCCCGACAAGGTCGCCGACCAGATCTCCGACGCCATTCTCGACGCGATCTTCGAGCAGGACCCGCGCAGCCGCGTGGCCGCCGAAACGCTGACCAACACCGGCCTGGTCGTGCTGGCCGGCGAGATCACCACCAACGCGCACGTCGACTACATCCAGGTCGCGCGCGACACCATCAAGCGCATCGGCTACGACAACACCGAGTACGGCATCGACTACAAGGGCTGCGCGGTGCTGGTCGCCTACGACAAGCAGAGCAACGACATCGCCCAGGGCGTCGATCACGCCAGCGACGACCACCTCAACACCGGCGCCGGCGACCAGGGCCTGATGTTCGGCTACGCCTGCGACGAGACGCCCGAGCTGATGCCCGCGCCGATCTACTACGCGCACCGGCTGGTCGAGCGTCAGGCGCAGCTGCGCAAGGACGGCCGCCTGCCGTTCCTGCGCCCGGACGCCAAGAGCCAGGTGACGATGCGTTATGTCGACGGCAAGCCGCACTCGATCGACACCATCGTGCTCAGCACCCAGCACAGCCCCGAGCAGAGCCTGGGCGACAAGATGATCCCGTCGTTCTACGAGGCGATCCGCGAAGAGCTGATCAAGCCGGTGCTGCCGAAAGAATGGATCACGGCCGAGACCCAGTACCTGATCAACCCGACCGGGCGCTTCGTCATCGGCGGCCCGCAGGGCGACTGCGGCCTGACCGGCCGCAAGATCATCGTCGACACCTACGGCGGCGCCTGCCCGCACGGTGGCGGCGCGTTCTCGGGCAAGGACCCGACCAAGGTCGACCGCTCGGCCGCCTACGCCGCACGTTACGTGGCCAAGAACATCGTGGCCGCCGGCCTGGCGCGCCAGTGCCAGATCCAGGTGGCGTACGCGATCGGCGTGGCGCGGCCGATGAACATCACGGTCTACACCGAAGGCACCGGCGTCATCCCCGACGCCGAGATCGCCAAGCTGGTCGAAGCCCATTTCGACCTGCGGCCCAAGGGCATCATCCAGATGCTCGACCTGCTGCGGCCGATCTACCAGAAGACCGCCGCCTACGGCCACTTCGGCCGCGAGGAGCCCGAGTTCACGTGGGAGCGCACCGACAAGGCCCAGGTGCTGCGGGCTGCCGCCGGTCTCTGAAGCCAGACACCCGGGCCGCAGGCCACTCGTCGGCATCGTCTGCCCATGACCCTGCGCCTGGAACAGCTGCGGCGCCACGCGCTGGCCCGCAGCCTGTTCGCACCCACTACCTTGCCGGCCGCACTGCAGCGCCTGGGCTTTGTCCAGGCCGACCCGCTGCGGGCGCCGGCCAAGGCCCAGGACCTGACGCTGCGCCACCGCGTGCGCGACTACCGCGCCGGCGAGCTGGAGCAGCGCTACCCGAGGCTGGGGGTCGAGGAAGACTTCTTCGTCAACTACGGCTTCGTGCCGCGCCGCGTGCAGGCCTTGCTGCAGCCGCGCCAGGCGCGCCGGGCGTGGGACGACGACCGCTGGCAGCAGGCCCGCGCGGTGCAGGACTTCGTGCGCCAGCGCGGCGTGGCCCACCCGCGCGAGGTCGACGCGCAGTTCGACCACGGCACGGTGGGCAACTGGTTCGGCGGCCGCTCGCGCGCCAGCACCGAACTGCTGGACGGCATGCACTACCGCGGGCTGTTGCGCGTGGCACGGCGCGAAGGCGGCACCCGGCTGTACGCGGTGCGCGAGGCCACGCCGGAAGCCGCCGACCCCTTGCTGGCGCTGGACACCCTGACCGATCTGCTGCTGCAGACCTATGCGCCGCTGCCTGCGCCCAGCCTGTCGCAGCTGCTGGGCCTGCTGCTGGGCGGCGGGGTGCCGCAATGGCGCCACCTGCGCGCCGCCACGCTGCAACGCGCCCAGGCGCGCTGGCCCGGCGCCGAGGTGGACGGCCTGCGCTGGCACTGGCCCGTGGGCGAGGACCCGGCCCGCAGCCGCCGCCACTCGCCCGAGCGGGTCTGTCTGCTGGCGCCGTTCGACCCGGTGGTCTGGGACCGCCGCCGCTTCGAGATCTTCTGGGGCTGGGCCTATCGCTTCGAGGCCTACGTACCCGCCGCCCGGCGCCAGCGCGGCCACTACGCGCTGCCGCTGCTGTGGCGCGACCAGGTCATCGGCTGGGCCAACGTGAAGGTGCAGGCCGGCCGGCTGATGCCCGACATGGGCTATGTCGACAAGCGGCCCGCGGAAGTGGCGTTCGGACAGGCGCTCGACGAGGAGTTGGACCGCCTGCATCACTTCCTGGGCCTGGGCTGAACCGAACTCCCGCGCTCACACCGGCTGGGTCGGCGCAAAGGCATCGACCAGATCGTCGACCGGCTGCAGGCGCGGCGGCTGTTCGGTGGTGCGGCCCAGGCGGACGTAGTCGACCTGCAGGGTCGTGATCTCGCCGTGGTGCAGCACCACGCAGTCGCCGTCGATGCGCTCGAAGCGGTCCTGCGGCCGGGTCTGCGGCGCGGCCTGGACGCCCAGCGGCCGGCGCACCACCTGCTGCAGGATCAGCCGGTCGAGCTGGCCCTGGGGGTCGACGAAGTATTCGTCGAGCACGCCCTTGTAGACCCAGGGCTGGCCGGCGACGTCGACCACGGTGGTGACGGCGATCAGGTCGGGCAGCGCGTCGGCGGTGAAGTCGGCGCCGCTGAGCAGGTAATACCAGTGCGCCCGCGCCGGCCGCAGCAGCGGGCCGAGCGGGCTGGCGCAGCGATCGAGCCGGAAGCGGCTCACCAGCCGGCGCAGGGCCCAGGGGCCGGCAGCGGCCAGCCCCAGCACCGCCGCGGCGTAGGCCGCGAGGCCGGCGCCGTGCGCGGCCAGTGCGGTCCAGGCACCGGCCTGCCGCGCCGGCTCGGGCGACAGCAGCTGCAGCAGCTCGCCCGCCGGCAGCAGCGGCCAGCCCAGCACGTTGCTGCCGCCGATCAGCCCGGCATGCAGGCCGGCGGCCCAGAGCAGCGCTTCGGTCCAGGCCTGCGGCCGGGTCGCACCGTCGGGCGCGTGGCCGCCGACCCGCCGGATGCACGAGCGGGCGATCCAGCCCGGCCAGCAGGCGAGCAGCAGCAGCAGGGCCGGCAGCGCGAGCGTCATCGTGCCGCGCCTGCGTCAACGGGCCTTGGGCACGACCACCGGCTTGAAGCGCTGGGTGCGCCCGCCGCTGCGCAGCTCGATCACGGGGCCCGGCGCGCTGGCGCGGGTGCCTGCCGCAGGCGCCGGCGTGCTCAGGAAGTGGCGCAGCTGCTCGCACGCCCGCGGGTCGGCCAGCACGTCACGGGCGAGGGAACTTTGCAGCGCTTTCATATGTATCGTGATGTTACGGCATCACGACCCGCGCCCGAACCGGCGCGCCGGGTCAGGCCGGCCGCGCCTTCACCTTGCCCGCCGCCAGCTTGGCCTGCGTGCGCGCCACGTCCACATCCGCGTCGTGCACCAGCGCCACGCCCATGCGGCGGCGCTCGAAGCTCTCGGGCTTGCCGAACAGGCGGATCTCCGAGTTCGGCACCCGCAGGGCCTCGTCCACGCCGTCGTAGACCACGCCCGGCGCATCGACGCCGCCGTAGATCACCGCGCTGGCGCCCGGGCTCTTGAGCGCGGTGCTGACCGGCAGGCCGAGGATGGCGCGGGCGTGCAGCTCGAACTCGTTCTGCCACTGCGTGATCATCGTCACCATGCCGGTGTCGTGCGGGCGCGGGCTGACCTCGCTGAACCACACCAGGTCGCCCTTGACGAACAGCTCCACGCCGAACAGGCCCTGGCCGCCGAGGTTGTCGGTCACGGTCCTGGCAATGTGGCGCGACAGCGCCAGCGCGGCCGGCTGCATCGGGTGCGGCTGCCAGCTCTCGACGTAGTCGCCGCGCACCTGCACGTGGCCGATCGGGTCGCAGAAATGGGTCTCGACCTGGCCGTCGGCGCCCAGCGCGCGCACGGTGAGCTGGGTGATCTCGTAGTCGAAGTCGATGAAACCCTCGACGATCACGCGGCCGTTGCTGACTCGCCCGCCAACCATCGCGTAGTCCCAGGCCGCCTGCACGTCGGCCGGGCCGTCGATCTTGCTCTGGCCCTTGCCCGAGCTGCTCATCACCGGCTTGACGATGCAGGGGTAGCCGATGGCGGGCTGGCCGTCGGCGCCGTCGATCGCGGCCTGCAGCTCGGCCAGCGAGTCGCAGAAGCGGTAGGGGCTGGTCGGCAGGCCCAGCGTCTCGGCGGCGAGGCGGCGGATGCCCTCGCGGTCCATCGTCAGGCGGGTGGCGCGGGCGGTGGGGATGACGCGAACGACGCCTTCGGCCTCGAGGGCTTCGAGCGTCTGGGTCGCGATGGCCTCGATCTCGGGCACCACCAGGTCGGGCCGCTCGGCCTCGATCAGCGTGCGCAAGGCGGCCGGGTCGCTCATCGCGATGGTGTGCGACTGGTGCGCCACCTGCTGGCCGGGCGCGTTGTCGTAGCGGTCGACCGCGATGGTCTCGACGCCCAGGCGCTGCAGCGCGATCAGCACTTCCTTGCCGAGTTCGCCGCTGCCCAGCAGCATCACGCGGGTGGCGTCGGGAGAGAGGGGGGTGCCCAGAGGTTTCATGGCGACGGGGCCGGTGCGGCCGTTGGCGAAATCAGGGGCCCGATTGTCGCCGCGCCGTCGCCACCACGACCTCAGCGCCGCGGCGGGCGGCCGCCGGCGGGGCGGTTGCCGGCCGGGCGCGGGTTGTTGCCGCGGTGGTCGTCGCGCCGGGGGCCGCGTGCGTCGCGGGGCTCGCGCTGTTCGCGTTCCTGCACCGGCGGGCGGTTGGCGGCCCACTCCGCGGCTTCGCGGCGGGCGATGTCGAGCAGGCCGTCGAGCTGATCCTCGGCCACGCCCTTGAGGGCGCAGAAGTTGGCGCGGGTCAGCGTGGTGACCTGGAAGTCGCGCAGCAGCTGGGCGCGGTTGTGCCACTGCTGCTGTTCGAGCGCGCGGCGCTCGTCTTCGGCGGCGCGGCGTTCGTCGTGCACGCCGCGGCGACGCTGCAGTTCCTCGTTGGCGGCCTGGCGGTGTTCGTCGCTGACCTCGCCGGCGGGCTGGCCGTCGAGGTCGAACCGCTGGCTCGCCTTGGTCAGCGCGATCAGGTAGGCGGTGGTGCCGGTGTGGCGGCGCAGGAAGGCCGACAGCACCTGCTTGGTGAAGACACCCGGCACACGCGCCTGGATGTCGGCCTGGATGCGCAGCTTGACGGGCCGCGGCGCACCGCTGAACAGGGCCGGAAAACGGCTCTTGAGCTGCTGCGCGCAGGCCGCCGGGCTCATGTCGGGGATCACGACCTTGGGCGCGCTGGCCACCACCGGCGCGTCGGCTGCGGCGGCATCGGTGGCACCTTCGGCTTGGGGCGCCTCGGGGACGACCGCCTCGGGAGCCCCGGCCGTGACGGTTTCAGCGGTGACGGTCTCGGCCATCGGGGCTTCAGCGGGGCTGACCGCCGGCGTCAGGTCGGGGGCGGCGGCGGGAAATTCGTTCGAGGACATGGCGCAGGCGGGTGTCGGGGACAAGGGGAAAAGGCGCGATTGTGTCTGCAGCGGCAACCCCACGGGCCGGCGCGGGGTTGGCCGGGCCGGCTCAGGCCTCGACGACGATCGGGAAACGCGCCCGCAGGCCGTCGACGCCGGGCTCGAACGGCACCGTCAGCGCAGCCCGGTCGCGCGGGTCGCGCAGGCGCCGCCAGAGGCCGTCGCGCTCGTTGCCGGGGTCGCCCTGCACGTAGAGCTGGGTGGTCAGCAGCTCGTGGCCTTGGTGTCGCACCTTGAAGTGGATGTGCGGCGTGCGGCCGCTGTAGGGCGCCGGGCGCAGGGTGCGGAAACGGTAGCGGCCGTCGGCGCCGACCGTGACGCGGCCGAAGCCCTGGAAGGCCGGATCGGCGCGGCCGCCGTCGCCGGGGTGGTGGTAATGGCCGTCGGCATCGCATTGCCAGATCTCGACCACCGCGCCTTCGAGCAGCCGGCCGCGCAGATCGCTCACCGTGCCCTCGACCCAGGCCGGCTCGCCGCGGCTGGCGCGCGCCGCGCCGTTGCGCAGCAGGTCGAAATCGCTGTCGGCGGGCAGTTGCAACGGGTAGAACGGGCCTTCGGTCTGGCTCGGCGTCGGCCGCAGGCCGGCGGTGTTCTGGGCCCGCGGGCCCAGCCACAGCGCCGGCATGCCGACCAGCGCGAGCGCGGCACCCAGGCGCAGGCAGCGACGCCTGGGCCCGCCATCGACCCTCACGGTCGCAGGGTCATCGGCACCCGGCGGGCGGTGGACATCGGCTGGACGGTTCGGCTTCATCGGGTGCTCCGGATCGGCGTGGGGGCGCTGCGAATGATGGCACTTTGCCCCCGCGTGCACGATGCCGCAAGCCGGGCGACACGCGACATCCGGCGGCTGGCTACAATCGCGCCCTGTTTCGAGGAGCGTTGCAAGGCCGGTGGCTCCCACCCGCCCCAGGCTCGAAACCCTCACAAGGCAACGGCGCTCACCCGCTCGCGGATCCGCGAGTCCTCAGGGTGAGTTGCGCATCCGGCACATCCCCCTTTCGACTCCCGGCGCGGCGGACTCTCTTTTTCGGAGTAACGCATGAACGCTGCTGTCAAAGCCCTGCACGAAAACGACTACCTGGTCGCCGACCTGAGCCTGGCCGCCTGGGGCCGCAAGGAAATCCGCATCGCCGAGACCGAGATGCCCGGCCTGATGGCGATCCGCGAGGAGTTCGCCGCCAAGCAGCCGCTCAAGGGCGCGCGCGTGACCGGCTCGCTGCACATGACGATCCAGACCGCCGTGCTGGTCGAGACCCTGCAGGCACTGGGCGCGCAGGTGCGCTGGGCCTCGTGCAACATCTTCTCGACGCAGGACCACGCCGCCGCCGCGCTGGCGGTGCAAGGCACGCCGGTGTTCGCCTACAAGGGCGAGACGCTCGCCGACTACTGGGACTACACGCACCGCATCTTCGAGTTCGGCGCCGCCGGCACCGACGGCGAAGGCCCGAACATGATCCTCGACGACGGCGGCGACGCCACGCTGCTGATGCACCTGGGCAAGCGCGCCGAGAAGGACCTGTCGCTGCTCGACAACCCCAAGAGCGAAGAGGAAACCTGCCTCTACGCCGCGATCCGCGCCAAGCTGGCGGTGGACCCGACCTGGTACAGCCGCAAGGGCGCGCAGATCATCGGCGTGACCGAAGAGACCACCACCGGCGTGCACCGCCTCAAAGAGATGAGCGCCGCCGGCACGCTGCTGTTCCGCGCCATCAACGTCAACGACTCGGTCACCAAGAGCAAGTTCGACAACCTGTACGGCTGCCGCGAGTCGCTGGTGGACGGCATCAAGCGCGCCACCGACGTGATGATCGCCGGCAAGGTCGCCTGCGTGGCCGGTTACGGCGACGTCGGCAAGGGCTCGGCGCAGGCGCTGCGCGCGCTGTCGGCGCAGGTCTGGGTGACCGAGATCGACCCGATCAACGCCCTGCAGGCGGCGATGGAAGGCTACAAGGTCGTGACGATGGAATACGCCGCCGACAAGGCCGACATCTTCGTCACCACCACCGGCAACCGCGACGTCATCCGCCACGAGCACATGGCGGCGATGAAGGACCAGGCGATCGTCTGCAACATCGGCCACTTCGACAACGAGATCGACGTCGCCTCGCTCGAAGGCTACGAGTGGGACGAGATCAAGCCGCAGGTCGACCACATCATCTTCCCGGACGGCAAGAAGATCATCCTGCTCGCCAAGGGCCGCCTCGTGAACCTGGGCTGCGCCACCGGCCACCCGAGCTTCGTGATGTCGTCGAGCTTCGCCAACCAGACCATCGCGCAGATCGAGCTGTTCTGCCACCCGGACGGCTACGACGTCGGCAAGGTCTACGTGCTGCCCAAGCACCTCGACGAGAAGGTCGCGCGCCTGCACCTGAAGAAGGTCGGCGCCATGCTCACCGAGCTGACCGACGACCAGGCCGCCTACATCGGCGTGCCCAAGAATGGCCCGTACAAGCCCGACACCTACCGGTATTGATGGCCCCCGAGGACGCCGCAGCGCGGCGTCCGCCCCCTCCCGAGGGGGATCAAGTCGACCCGGCCACGGCCCGCATCGACTTGATCCCGCTCGAAGCCGCCGTCGTGCGGCGCCCTGATTCCCTACCCGCCATGCGCATCGACCAGTTGATTCTTCACAAGGGCCTCGCCCCCACGCGCTCCGCCGCCCAGCGGTTGATCGAACGCAAGGCGGTGCGCTGGCTCGGCCCCAAGGGCTGGACGGTGCCGAGCAAGGCCGGCGAAGACGTGCCCGACGAGGCGCAGGTCGAGATCACCGACGCCTCCGAGCTGCGCTTCGTCTCGCGCGGCGGGCTCAAGCTCGAAGGCGCGATCGCCAAGTGCGGTTTCGACGTGCGCGGGCGCACCTGCCTCGATGTCGGCCAGAGCACCGGCGGCTTCACCGACCTGCTGCTCGACAAGGGCGCCGTCAAGGTGGTCGGCCTCGACGTCGGCCGCGACCAGCTCGCCGCCAAGCTGCGCGGCGACGAGCGGGTGGTCTGCTACGAGGGCATCAACGCCCGCGACGTGGCCGGCAGCGCGTTCGCCGCCGAGTGGCCCGAAGCCAGCTTCGGCTTCATCACCGCCGACGTCTCGTTCATCTCGCTGACGCACGTGCTGCCGACGCTGTTCAGCTACCTCGCGCCCGGTGGCGACCTGCTGGCGCTGGTCAAGCCGCAGTTCGAGCTGCAGCCCGCGCAGATCGGCAAGGGCGGCATCGTGCGCAACAAGGCGTATTTCCAGGACGTCGAGACCCGCGTGCGCCAGTGCTGCCGCGACTGGCCGATGAAGGTGCACGCCTACTTCCAGAGCCCGATCGAGGGCGGCAACGGCAACACCGAATTCTTCATCTGGGTGCGCCACCCCGAGCCTGCGACCCCTGCGGCCTGAGCCTCGCGGCTGCGCCCGTCCAAAGCGATTCCGTCATGACCACGACCCCTTCCCTGCCGCTGAGCCTCGAGTTCTTCCCGCCCAAGACGCCCGAGGGCGTGACCAAGCTGGCGGCCGCGCGCCAGGCGCTGTATGCGCTGCAGCCGCAGTTCTGCTCGGTGACCTATGGCGCCGGCGGCAGCACGCAGGACGGCACGCTGGCCACCGTGCAGGCCATCCTCGACGAGGGCTGGCAGGGCGCCTCGCACTTCACCTGCATCGGCGCCACGCGCGAGTCGGTGCGCGAGCGGCTGGCGCAGTTCAAGGCGATGGGCATGCGCCGCATCGTCGCGCTGCGTGGCGACCTGCCGAGCGGCTACGGCGCGTTCGGCGAGTTCCGCTACGCCAGCGACCTGGTGGCCTTCATCCGCGCCGAGACCGGCGACCACTTCCACATCGAGGTGGCCGCCTACCCCGAGATGCACCCGCAGGCGCGCAGCCCGCAGGCCGACCTGCAGGCCTACGCGGCCAAGGTGCAGGCGGGGGCCGACTCGGCCATCACGCAGTTCTTCTTCAACGCCGACGCCTACTGGCGCTTCGTCGACGACGCCCAGGCGCTGGGCGCGCGCATCCCGGTGGTGCCCGGCATCATGCCGATCACCAATTCGAGCGGGATCATCCGCTTCGCCGACGGCAGCGGCGCCGAGATCCCGCGCTGGATCCGCCTGCGGCTGCAGAGCTACGGCGACGACAGCGCCAGCATCAAGGCCTTCGGCCTCGACGTGGTCACCGACCTGTGCGAGCGCCTGCGTGCCGGCGGCGTGCCGGCCTTGCACTTCTACACGATGAACAGCAGTGCGGCGGTGTTGCAGATCTGCGAGCGACTGGGGCTCTGAACCCCGGGATCCGGCCCGGTGCAGCGGGCCGGGTCAGCGCCCGCGCAACAGATCGGCCGGGAAAGCGTTGCTGCAAGGCGTCATTTCCCGCAGCCGACTGCTGATGCACGTCAAACCGCGACAAGGCGCAAGGCCATCCGGGCCAGCTGTTGCGCAGACACAAGGGGTCGAACCCCGAGCGAGGGCTCAATGAAGGCCTGGATCCGAGATTCGCACTCGGGCCGCCCTTCCATCCAAGGAGTCCCTCTGATGAAAAAGCTCTGCATCGCTCTCGCCGTCGCCGCCCTCGCTCCCGTCGCCATGGCCCAGTCGGCCGGTGACATCGTGGTGCGTGCGCGCGCCGTCTACCTCGACGCAGCCAACAAGGACACCGTCGCCATCACCGACGTGTCGATCAACAGCAAGTGGCTGCCGGAAGTCGACTTCACCTACTACGTGACGCCGAACTTCGCCGCCGAACTGATCCTGACCTACCCGCAGAAGCAGGACGTCAGCTCGACCGCCCACGGCGGCTTCATCGGCACCCTCAAGCACCTGCCGCCGACGCTGACCGCGCAGTACCACGTCACCGGCCTGGGCGCGATCAAGCCCTACGTGGGCGCCGGCGTGAACTACACGCGCTTCTCCAGCGTGAACCTGCTCAACGGCGCGCTGTCGGTCGAGAAGAACAGCTTCGGCCTGGCCTTCCAGGCAGGCGTCGACTACGCGATCGACAAGCAGTGGTCGCTCAACCTCGACGTCAAGAAGGTGCAGATCCGCACCGACCTGAGCCTCGGCGCGACCAATCTGGGCACGCTCAAGGTCGATCCGACGCTGATCGGTATCGGCTTGGGCTACAAGTTCTGACCTGAGGGTGTCTGCACGCCCGCGACCCGGGCGTGACAGCGCAGGAGACATCAGCCGCGGGCAACCCCCGCGGCTGCATTCATTCAGGCGTCGCGATCCCAGACCGCGCCGTCCTCGGTCAGCATGGCGTCGAGCGGGACGTCGTGCGACTCGGCCTCCAGCCACGGGATGTAGCCGTGCGAGTAGCCCACGCCCGCGGTGTAGGGCATCGGCTTGAGCTGCGCCAGCGTGCGGTCGTAGAAGCCGCCGCCGTAACCGAGCCGGATGCCCTTGGGGCCGAAGCCCACGCACGGCACCAGCAGCAGCTCGGGGTGGAACTCCTCGGTGTCCTTGGGCTTGAGGATGCCGAAGGCGTCCTCCTCCATCGGGCAGCCCGGGTACCAGACGTGAAAGCGCAGCTGCTTGGTCTTCTTGTCGATCACCGGCAGACCGATGCGGCGCGCGGGGTCGGATTCGCTCCAGCGGTAGAGCGCGGGCAGGGCATCGAACTCGCCCTTGATCGACCAGAACGCGCCGATGGTCTTCTCGCGGCGCGACAGCAGCCAGACCTGCAGCACCTCCTGCAGGTGCACCGAGCGCTGGTGGCGATCACTCATGCCCATGCGTTCGGCCTGCAGCTGCTTGCGCAGCGTGGCCTTGTCTCGGGGCGGTTCGGGCAGCTTGAAGGAGGGCATGCGCGTGGGCCGGCGTGCGGCGCGAGATCAGGATGGCGCCGATTGTGCGGGTGGCGCCGGCCCCGGGCAAATCGCGACGACCGTGATTCCCCGCACCCGCCGCCGGCCTAGACTTGCGCATGGCCGAAGAACTCGTCAACCACGTGCTGGAGCTGCTGGCGCCGCTCGGCCGGGCCCGGTCGCGGCGCATGTTCGGCGGCCAGGGTTTCTATGTCGACGACCTGTTCATCGCGCTGATCGCCGACGGCCGGCTCTACCTGAAGGTCGATGCGCAGAGCCGGGCCGTCTTCGAGTCGGCCGGCTGCGAGCCCTTCGCCTACCAGCGCGCCGGCGGCGAACGCGCCGTGATGAGCTACTTCAGCGCGCCCGACGACGCCATGGAGTCGCCCGCGCTGATGCAGCCGTGGGCGCGACTGGCGCTGGCGGCGGCCGTGCGGGCCAGGGCGGCCCAGCCTTCGAGGCCGCGCGCCAGCCGGTCGAGCGCGCCGGCCGCCAGGAAGACCAGCGCCCGCCCGAAGCGCTGACCGACCGATTCGACCGGGTCGGGTCGCCACTGCCAGGCCGTCGCCTGCGCCGGCCGCCAGGCGCCGACGGTCACGCGCTCGCCGGCCCGCAGGTGCAGGTGATCGCCGGGCTGCAGCACGTGGTCGTCGGGGTCGCCGTCGCGGGTCAGCCAGAGCGGGCCGTCCTGCACCTGCAGCACGCCGGCGCGGGCGACCCGCCACTGGTGCGTCTGCAGCGCCGACACCGACCCGCCGGCGGCCTTCGAGAAGTCGCCTGATTCATGCGTTTTCCTCATCCACAGCTCGATCGACATGGGGCTCTCCGGTTCACAATTCGATGCGTGAATCGTCTGCGAGAAGGAGCCGTGCGTCCAATGAGATCGAACCCGTCGATTGATGCGTGCCGCTCATGAGCACGCGAAACCGGCCGCTGTCGCTGCAGTCGCTGCGCGCGTTCGAGGCGGTGGCGCGGCGGCTGAGTTTCCGGCTCGCCGGCGAGGAGCTGTTTCTCACCCAGTCGGCCATCAGCCGGCAGATCAAGGGCCTGGAGGAGGAACTCGGCGCCGTGGTCTTCCAGCGCGACACCCGTCAAGTCACGCTCACCGCCGCCGGTCTGACGCTGCAGCGCGCGGTGCAACCTCTGCTTGAACGGCTCGACGGCGCGGTGCGCCAGATCCGCAGCGCCGGCGCGCGGCCGCGGGTGGCGATCACCACCTTCGCGTCGTTCGCCACGCTGTGGCTGATCCCGCGGCTGGAGGCCTTCCAGCGCCGCCATCCGGCGCTCGACATCCGCATCGCCGCGCACGACACGCTGCACGACATGGACGACCCGGACATCGACATGGCGCTGCGCTATTGCCACCCCGACGACGCGCCGCCCGGCGCCTTGCTGCTGTTCGGCGAGGTGCTGGCGCCGGTCGTCAGCCCCTGGTATCTGGAGCGCGCCCGGCGCGGCGAGATCGCCGCACTCGATCAACCGGTCGACCTGGCGGGCCACACGCTGCTGGAGGTGGAGGGGCTTTACCTGGGCAGCAGTCCGTATCGATCCTGGGAACACTGGCTCGCCGCGCGCGGCCTGCAGGCCCTGCAGCCGCGCAGCTGGGTGCATCTCAATTACGACCACCAGCGCGTGCAGGCCGCGCAGGCCAGCCAGGGCGTGGTGCTGGCGCGCCTGCCGCTGGTGGCCGACATGCTGGCGCGCGGCGAGCTGGTCGAACCGTTCGGCCCCGCCGGCCGTGACGCCGTGCCCTACGGCTACTGGCTGATCCTCGCCAGCGGCGCCGTGCAGCGGCCCGAGGTGCAGCAGCTGCGCGACTGGGTCGCCGAGCAGGCCGCGCCGGTGCGGCAGGCCTTGGGCGAGCACGCCCCGTGAACGGGGTGTGCACCGGCGGCGGCAATCCAGCGTTGATCCAGATGCAAAGCGAATCAGGCACCATCGGCGTGCCGTCACCCGAGCGAGCGCCTGTTCGCCGCGAGCCCCCAAGATGAAGTACCTGGTTTCCCTGTTTCTCGGCAGCTGCGCGCTGCTGTCACCCTGCGCGGCGCAGTCGCCCCAGGCCGTGGACACCGCCGCGCCTGCGCTGGTCGCCGAACCGATCGCGCCGACGGGTGCGGCTGCGCTCGCCATCCGGCCGATCGACCAGCGCCTGCTCGACGCCCGCGAGGCCCTGCGCAGCCGCGACCGTGCCCGCCTGGCCAGTGCCCGCGACGCGCTGGTGGCGGCACGCCACCCGCTGGCGATGTGGGCCGACTACTGGGAGATCGGCCTGCGCCTGGGCGAGGTCGGCCAGGACGATCTGGAGGCCTTCTACGCCCGCTGGCCCGGCACCTATGTCGAGGACCGGCTGCGCAACGACTGGCTGCTCGAGCTGGGCATCCGGCGCGACTGGGCGCGCTTCGGTGCCGAGCTGCCGCGTTTTCGCATGGCCGACGACCGGCAGGTCAACTGCTACGCGATGCTGCTGCGCCACCAGGCCGGTGACGACGTGCGCGCCAGCGCGCGCAGCAGCTGGCTCGGCCAGCGCGAGCCGGCGGCCGGATGCGCGCTGATGGCCGGCACGCTGTTCGAGGCCCGCCGCCTGAGCAGCGCCGACGTCTGGCTGAAGGCGCGCATCAGCGCCGAGGCCGGCCGGCCCAAGCTGGCCCGCGAGGCGCTGGCGCTGATCAGCGAGACCCTGGCCGACAAGCCGCTGACCGAGCTGTGGGACCAGCCGCTGCGCTACTTCAACAAGCACGCCGATGCCGGCCACCGCCAGGGCGCCGAGATGGTGGTGCTGGCGCTGGTGCGGCTGGCCACCAGCGATCCGCAGACCGCCGCCACCCTGCTCGAGGACCGCTGGCAGGCGCAGCTCGCGCCCGATGCCGCCGCCTGGACCTGGGCCGCGATCGCCAAGCAGGCCGCCTGGAAACGCCTGCCCGAGGCCGACGGCTGGTTCCAGCGCGCGCTGACCGTGCCGCAGGCGCGCGACGTCGACTGGAGCGACGACACGCTGGCCTGGCGCGCCCGCGCCGCCCTGCGTGCCACCGATGCGCAACGCTGGGAACGGGTGCTGTCGGCGATCAACGCGATGACCGCACCGGCGCAGGCCGACCCGACCTGGGTCTACTGGAAGGGGCGCGCCCTGATGGCCACCGCCGCCGCCGGCACCGACGGGGATGCCCGCCGCACCGGCGCCGCGGTGCTGTTCGAACGCATTGCCGGCGGCTACAACTTCTACGGCAAGCTCGCCGCCGATGCCCTCGGCCGCACCCAGAGCCTGCCGCCGCGACCGGCCGCGCTCGGTGCCGACGAGCGGCGCGCCGCCGAGCAGAACCCCGGGCTGAACCGGGCGCTGATGCTGATCGGGCTGGGCCTGCGCAGCGAGGGCGTGCGCGAATGGAACTTCAGCGTGATCGGCATGAACGACCGCGCCCTGCTGGCCGCCGCCCAGCGCGCCTGCGAACGCGAGATCTGGGATCGCTGCATCCACACCAGCGAACGCACCCGCACCGAGGTCGACATGGCGCAGCGCTTCCCGACCCCGTTCCGCGCCGAGGTGGTCGCCGCGGCGCAGGAGGTCGGGCTCGATGCGGCCTACATCTACGGCCTGATCCGCCAGGAGTCGCGCTTCATCACCGACGTGCGCTCGAGCGCCGGTGCGGCCGGCCTGATGCAGCTGATGCCCGGCACCGCGCGCTGGACCGCCCGCAAGCTCGGCGTGCCCTACACCGCCGACAGGATCACCGACCGCAACCTCAACCTGCGCCTGGGCGCCGGCTACCTGAAGCTGGTGCTCGACGACTTCGAGGGCTCGCAGGCGCTGGCCACCGCGGCCTACAACGCCGGCCCGAGCCGCTCGCGGCGCTGGCGCGAAGGCCCGCCGATCGAAGTGGCCGCCTGGGCCGAGAGCATCCCGTTCAACGAGACGCGCGACTACGTCAAGAAGGTGCTGTCGAACGCGAGCTACTATGCCGCGCTGCTGGGCGGCCAGTCGGTGGTCAACCTCAAGCAGCGCCTGGGGCCGCCGGTGACACCGCGGGCCGAGACGGCGCTCACCGAGAACAGGGACCTGCCCTGACCGTGTCGCTGGCGCAGCGCCGGATCGGCACGGTACGGCTTGCGGCAGTTTCGGTTGGAGGGATGATGAACAAGGTCTTGGTTCTGGGTGGCACCGGTTTTGTCGGCCGGGCATTCGCGGCGGCCTGGGTCGCCGCCCACGGCGGCACCGGTGCCGGCTTGCGCATTCCGAGCCGCCGGCCGGCACGCGCCAAGGCGCTCGCGATGCTGCCGACGGTCGAGCTGGTCGAGGCCGACGTGCACGACCCGGCCCAGCTGCTCGCGCTGATGGCCGGCTGCGATGCGGTGGTCAACCTGGTGGCGGTGCTGCATGGCGACGCGCGACGCTTCGAGCAGGTGCACGTGACGCTGCCGCAGCGCATCGCCGGCGCCTGTGCGGCCGCCGGCGTGACGCGGCTGGTGCATGTCAGCGCGCTGGGGGTGGACGATGCTGCCGACGCGCCGCCCGCGCCCTCGCTCTACCTGCGCAGCAAGACGCAGGGCGAGCAGGTGCTGCGCGCCGCGCCCGGCCTGGCGCTGACGCTGCTGCGCCCGAGCGTGATCTTCGGCGCCGAGGACCGCTTCATCAACCTGTTCGCAGCCCTGCAGGCGCTCGCGCCGGTGATGCCGCTGGCCGGCGCCGCGGCACGTTTCCAGCCGGTCTGGGTCGACGACGTGGCGCATGCGATCGTGGCCTGCCTGACCGACCCGCGCCACATCGGCCGGACCTTCGAATGTGCCGGCCCGCAGGTGCTGACGCTGCGCGAACTGGTGCAGCTGGCCGGGCGCTGGAGCGGCCACCCGCGCCCGGTGCTGCCGCTGCCGGAATGGGCCGGCCGCCTGCAGGCCGCCGCGCTGGGGTTGCTGCCGGGCGAGCCGCTGATGTCGGGCGACAACCTGGCGTCGATGCGGGTACCCAATGTCGCCGGCGGCCGCCTGCCGGGCCTGGCCGAACTCGGCATCCGCGCGGCCTCGCTGGCCGACGTGATGGGGCCCTGGCTCGGCGGCGGCGGCCAGCGCACCAATCAGCTGCGGATGCTGGCAGGTCGTTGATGCATCACGCGGCCTCGACCTGTCGCGGCCTGCGCCGGGTCGAGGGGCGGCTTGCGGCGGCGCACAATCCGGCCTGCACGGGAACGCCCGCGCCGCCTTGATCGACAACAGGAGAACCCGAAGATGCGTTGGCTCAAACTCATGCGCGGCGATGCGAGCGGTGGTTTTCCGCTGGTTCGCTGGTTCTCGCTCGTGAGTCTGCTGGCGGTCGGGGTGGTCAGCATCACGATGGCGCTGGTGCTGGCGCGGTTCCTCGAAACCCGGCTGCTCGATCACGACGCCAGCCTGAGCCGCGATTTCGTGCAGAACATCGTCGACACCCAGAACGTCAGCAAGGGCTTCCTGATCGGCGGCGAAACGGTGCGCGAGGCCGACTTCGCCGAGTTCTTCACCCACGTCGCGGCGCTGCCCGACGTGCTGCGCGCCAATGTCTACAGCCTCGACAGGCGCGTGCTGTGGTCGAGCAACGCGGCGCTGATCGGTCGCTACTTCGGCCGCAACGACGAGCTCGAGGCGGCCCTCAAGGGCACGCTGGTGTGGGAGCGCGGCGAGGTCGAGGACCACACCGCCGTGGCCAAGGGCGAACACGTGGCGCTGGGCACGCGGCGCGCGAGCTTCGTCGAGAACTACCTGCCGGTCTACAGCTCCGCCGGCACCAACCGCACCCTGATCGGCGTGGTCGAGCTGTACCGGGTGCCGCGCACGCTCAACGACACCCTGCGCCAGGGCACGCTGCTGGTGTGGGTGTGTTCGCTGCTGGGCGGCGCGGTGCTGTATCTGTCGACCCTCGGACTGGTGCGCAAGGCCAGCCGCCTGATGCACGAGCAGCGCCGCCGGCTGGTCGAGGCCGACGCCCTGGCGCTGGTGGGCGAGATCGCCGCGGCCACCGCTCACAGCATCCGCAACCCGCTGGCGTCGATCCGCTCGACCGCCGAACTGCAGCGCGAGATCGGCGACATGTCGCCCGAGATGGCCAACGAGACCATCCTGCACGTCGACCGCATCGAGCGGCTGGTGCGCACCCTGCTCACCTACAGCCGCGACGCCGTCGAGGTGCTCGGCGACACCGAGCTCGACCACGTGCTGCGCGCCACCGCCGAACAGTTCCGCCCGGCCTTCGACAGCCAGAACAAGCACCTCGTGCTCGACTGGGCCGGCCCGCTGCCGGCGGTGCGCGGCGACCCGGTGCTGCTGCAGCAGGTGCTCAACTCGCTGCTGTCGAACGCGCTCGAGGCCTCCGGCCCGCAGGCCACCGTCACCGTCAAGGCGCAGGCCGACCAGGACTCGGTGCGCGTCGAGGTTCACGACCACGGCGACGGCATCCCCGCCGAACACCTGGCCAACGTGTTCCGACCGTTCTACACCACCAAGCCCCGCGGGCTGGGCATGGGCCTGGCGCTGGTCAAGCGGGTGCTCGACCGCCTGGGGGGTGCCGTCGAGATCAAGAGCGCACCAGGTCAAGGCACCTCGGTGATCCTGCAACTGCCGCTGGCCCGCACGCCAGCATGACTCAGCACGTCCGGGACCGCTGCTGTCGCCTATCGAGGAAGCCATGGCAAGAGCCATCCTGATCATTGAAGACGAGGCCACGCTGGCCCGCAACCTGGCCATCTATCTGGAACGGCTGGGCGACGAGGTGCGCGTGGCGGGCCGGGCCGAAGAAGGCCTGGCCCTGCTCGAGAAGTTCCGCCCCGACATCGTCATCCTCGACCACAACCTGCCGGGCATGACCGGGCTGGAGGCGCTGTCGCGCATCCGCGCCATCGACGCCGACGCCCAGGTGGTGATGGTCACCGGCTACGGCAGCACCGAGCTGGCGGTCGAGGCGATGAAGGCGGGAGCCGCCGATTTCCTGACCAAGCCGCTGGTGCTGGGCGAACTCAAGCTGCTGCTCGAACGCCTGACCGAGCAGGGCAAGCTCGCCAACACGGTCGACTACTACGCCCAGCGCGACGCCCAGGACAGCGGGCTCGACAAGATCGTCGGCGACTCCGAACCGATCCGCAACCTGCGCCAGATGCTGGTGTCGCTGCTCGAGTCGGAGTCGCGGCTGGCCGATCGCGACCCGCCGGCGGTGCTGATCGTCGGCGAGACCGGCACCGGCAAGGAGCTGGTGGCGCGCGCGCTGCACTACGGCGGGCCGCGCCGCACCGAGCCGTTCGTCGAGATCAACTGCGGCGCCCTGCCCTCGCAGCTGATCGAGGCCGAGCTGTTCGGCTACGAAAAAGGCGCCTTCACCGACGCCCGCCAGCGCAAGGCCGGCCTGGTCGAGACCGCCGAACACGGCACGGTGTTCCTCGACGAGATCGGCGAGACCGAGCTCGGCACGCAGGTCAAGCTGCTCAAGCTGCTGGAAGAAAAACGCATGCGCCGGCTCGGCGGCCTGCGCGAGCAGCAGGTGCACGCCCGCATCATCAGCGCCACCAACCGCCCGCTCGACCAGATGGTGCGCGACGGGCGTTTTCGCGCCGACCTGTTCTTCCGGCTGCGCATCGTCGAGATCCGGGTGCCGCCGCTGCGCGAGCGTGGCCACGACATCGTCATGCTGGCCGAGCACTACCTCAACCTGCACGGCCAGCGTTACCGCAAGGCCGGCCTGGTGCTGGGCGAAGAAGCCCGCCAGGCGCTGCTGCAGTACAGCTGGCCCGGCAACGTGCGCGAGCTGCGCAACGTGATGGAGCAGGCGGTGCTGGTGGTCGAGGGCAGCGAGGTCGGCGTCCGCCACCTGCGCCTGACCGGCCCGGTCGGCCACGGCAGCGAACTGCCGATCGACGACAGCGACCTGCACCTCGAGCGCATGGAGCGGCGGCTGATCCTGCGTGCGCTCGAGCGCACCCGGCAGAACGTCAGCGCCGCCGCGCGGCTGCTGGGCGTGTCGCGCGACACGCTGCGCTACCGGCTCGAGCGGCTCGAACTGCGCCCCGGCGAGTCCGGCGACGCTCAGACCTGAGGCTGCGCGCCTCGCACGGAACCCACCATGCTGCAGCTCTACATCGGCAACAAGAACTACTCGTCGTGGTCGATGCGCCCCTGGGTGCTGATGACCGACGCGGCCATCCCGTTCACCGAGGTGAAGGTGCGCTTCGACGCCTTCACGCCCGGCTCGACGTTCAAGCGCACGATGGGCGCGCTGGTGCCCACCGGCAAGGTGCCGGCGCTGGTGATCGACGACGGCGTGGATGACGGCGTCGCCGGCAGCAGCGGTCCGCAGGTGGTGTGGGACACCCTGGCGATCGCCGAGACGCTGGCCGAGCGCCACCCGGATCGCCAGCTCTGGCCGGCCGATGCCGCACGACGCGCGCTGGCACGCAGCCTGTGCGCCGAGATGCACAGCGGCTTCGGCGCGCTGCGCAACGCCTGCCCGATGAACATCGAGGCACGGCTGCCCGAGATCGGCGCGCGCGTGCTGGCCGAGCAGCCGGCGGTGCAGGCCGACCTGGCGCGCATCGTCGCGATGTGGACCGGCTGCCTCGAACGCTTCGGCGGCCCGTGGCTGTTCGGCGAGCGTTTCGGCATCGCCGACGCCTATTACGCGCCGGTGGCCAGCCGGCTGCGCAGCTACGCGCTGCCGGTGCCCGCGCCGGTGGCCGACTACATCGAGCACATCCACCAGCGCCCGAGCGTGGCGGCCTGGGTGGCCGATGCGCTGGCCGAACACGACTTCCTCGACTTCGAGGAACCCTACCGCACGAGCCGCGGCTGAGCCGGCGCGTGCGTTCCCCGTCAGCAGCCGTCACGAGGTTCGAGATGCGATGCCTGCTCGTCGGTGGCGCGGTGCGCGACCAGCTGCTCGGCCGCCCGGTCGGCGACCGCGACTGGGTGGTGGTGGGCGCCACGCCCGAGCAGATGGTGGCCGCCGGTTATCTGCCGGTCGGGCGCGATTTCCCGGTCTTCCTGCACCCGCGCACGCACGAGGAATACGCGCTGGCGCGCACCGAGCGCAAGACCGCGCCGGGTTATCACGGCTTCGTCTTCCACACCGGCGCCGACGTGTCGCTCGACGACGACCTGGCGCGACGCGACCTGACCATCAACGCGATGGCGCTCGACGAGGCCGGCACGCTGATCGACCCCTGGGGCGGCCGGCGCGACCTGGCACACAAGTGCCTGCGCCACGTCGGCGCCGCCTTTGCCGAAGACCCGGTGCGCATCCTGCGGCTGGCGCGGTTTGCAGCGCGGCTGGGCGATTTCAGCGTCGCGCCCGAGACGCTGGCGCTGTGCCGGCGCATGGTCGAGGCCGGCGAGGTCGACGCGCTGGTGCCCGAGCGCGTGTGGCAGGAACTCTCGCGCGGGCTGATGGAGGCACGGCCCTCGCGCATGTTCGAGGTGCTGCGCGACTGCGGCGCGTTGGCGCGCCTGCTGCCCGAGGTCGAGCGCCTGTTCGGCGTGCCGCAGCGCGCCGACTACCACCCCGAGGTCGACACCGGCGTGCACCTGATGATGGTGCTCGACACCGCCGCGCAGAGGGGCGTGTCGCTGCCGGTGCGTTACGCCTGCCTCGGCCACGATCTTGGCAAGGGCACCACGCCGGCCCACATCCTGCCGCGCCACATCGGCCACGAGGGCCGCAGCGCGGCGCTGCTGGCGCCCATGTCTGCGCGTCTCAAGGTGCCGGCGGCCTGTCACGAACTGGCCGATCTGGTGGCGCGCGAACACAGCAACGTGCACGGCAGCGGCAACTTCGACGCCGCCGCGCTGGTGCGCCTGTTCGACCGCTGCGACGCCTGGCGGCGCCCGGAACGTTTCGAACTGGCGCTGCAGGCCTGCGAGTGCGATGCCCGTGGCCGGCTCGGTTTCGAGCAGGCGCACTACCCGCAGGCGCCGCGGCTGCGCCAGGCACTGGCGGCGGCGCGTGGCATCGACGCCGCTGCGGTGATGGCGTCGGCGCGCGCGCGTGGCCTCAATGGCCCGGCGCTCGGCCGGGCGTTGCACGAGGCCCGCATCGAGGCCGTGGCCTCAGATCCAGCGTGCCAGCGCCCAGCCGATCAGGCTCAGCAGAACGGTTGAGCCGAACGGGAAATACCACTCGCGCCCGCGCACCTTGAAGGCGATGTCGCCGGGCACGCGGCCCAGGCCGATCCGGCTCAGCCAGCCGCGCAGGCCGTTGAGCACGATGAAGGCGAACACCAGGGTCAGCAGCCAGCGCATCGTGGGGCTCGCGAGGAACTGATCGGATCGACGCGGCGGGCCGGCACGCTCAGAGCGTGTGGCTGCGGTCGCCGGCCGTGAAGCCGATGGCGTCGAACTCGGCGCCGGCACTGGCCACGCCCAGCACCTTGAACAGCTCGCCCATCTCGTGTTCGGTGATGAGCTTCTGCGCCATCGCCCGCTCGCGCAGGTCGGCGTGTTCGAGGTCGCCGATCAGGCCGCAGTTCATCAGGAAACGCGCCTGGCTGGTGTAGCCCAGCACGCCCATGCCGGCATCCTGCGCCGCCACCGCGATGGCGGTGAAGTCGACGTGCGCGGTGATGTCCTTGTCGCCCGGGTCGGACAGCGGGTCGGGGTCGGCGCGGTGCGCGCGATGGCACATCAGCGTGCCGGCGCTGCGTTGCGGGTGATAGAACTCGTGCTCGGGAAAACCGTAGTCGATGAAGAACGCCGCGCCGCGCGCCAGCCGCTCGGCCAGCGTCAGGATGTAGGCCACCGCGATGCGCGGCAGCTCGACCACCGCGCCCACCGGCCAGTGCTGGTCGACCGGCGGCGCCAGATGGGTCGGGTGATCGGCAAAACGCAGCCGCGGCGCACCGGCGGCCGCCGAGCCGGGTTCGAGCGCCACGCCGCGGTCGTGCCAATGGTGGCCGTCCCAGTGCAGCAGCGTGACCGGCATGGCGTCGAGCAGCTCGTTGGCCACCACCACGCCCTCGAAGCGCTCGGGCAGTTCTGCGAGCCAGCGCACCTTGTGCGCCAGCGCCGGATGGGCCGCCTCGATGCGCTCGCGCTGGCGTGCGCGCAGCGTGCCCGACAGGTCGACGATGGTGTAGCGCGTGATGCGATCGCCCAGCTCGCCCAGCAGCTGCGCGGCCAGTGCGCCCGAGCCGGCGCCGAACTCCCAGACTTCCTGCGTGCCGGTGGCCTGCAGCGCCTGCGCCACCTGGCGCGCCAGCGCGCGGCCGAACAGCGGTGACAGCTCGGGTGCGGTGACGAAGTCGCTGCCGCTGGCCGGCATCAGGCCGAACTGGCGGTCGCCGCGGCTGTAATAACCGAGCCCGGGCGTGTAGAGCGCCAGCGCCATGTAGCGCTCGAAGCTGATCCAGCCGCCCGCGTCCTCGATCGCCGCGGCGATGCGCACGAGCAGCGCGTGGCTGTCCGGGCTGGCCTCATGGGGCGAACGGTGGGGGATGTCCGACTGCGCCTGCGCATCGGGGGCGCTGGCTACACTGTCGGTCGTGGCTGGAGGCTGTGGACGATTCACGCGCCGATTGTAGGAAGCGCCGGCCACGAACGGCGGCCGATCGGCCCCGCAGCCCCCACCGAGCTGCACGAGCCGCTGCCCCCCCATCCTTGCGTCCGACGCCCGACACCCTGCGCCATGCCTGTTTCCCCGTCTGCCGCCGCAACTGACCGGCCCGTCGTGCGCCGCCCGCTGACCCTGGTCACCGGCGGCGCGCGCCGGCTCGGCCGCGCGATCGCGCTCGAACTGGCCGACGCCCGCCACGACATCGCGCTGCATTACCGCGGTTCGGTCGCCGACGCCGAAGCCACCGCCGCCGACCTGCGCGCGCTCGGCGCCGAGGTGGCGCTGTTCCAGGCCGATCTGTCGGACGAGGCCGCCTGCCGCGCGCTGGTGCCGGCGGTGGTGGCGCGGCTGGGCCGGCTCGATGCGGTGGTGAACAACGCCTCGACCTTCGAATACGACGAGCCCGCCAGCTTCGGCCACGCCGCGATGGAGCGCCACTGGCGCGCCAACACCGCCGCGCCGGTGCTGCTGGCGCAGGCGCTGCACGCCCACCTGGGCGAGCGCAACGGGCGCGGCTGCGTCGTCAACCTGCTCGACCAGAAACTCGTCAACCTCAACCCCGACTACTTCTCGTACACGCTGTCGAAGGCCGCGCTGCAGGCCGCCACCCAGATGCTGGCGCTGGCGCTGGCGCCGCGGTTGCGGGTGGTGGGCGTGTCGCCGGGGGTGACGATGGTGTCGGGGCCGATGAGCGAGGCCGAGTTCGAGGCCGCCCACAAGCTCACGCCGCTGCAGCGTTCGTCGACGCCCGAGGACATCGCCCGCGCGGTGCGTTTCGCGCTCGAGTCGCCCGCCATCACCGGCAGCACGCTGCTGGTCGACGGCGGCCAGCACCTGCTCGGCCAGCCGCGCGACGTGCTGTACCTGGTGCAGCCGCCGGCCTGAACGCCGCCGCGATTGCCGTCCCGAATTCAAGATCTTCAGAAAGTGTCTTCATGATCAGCCAACTCGCCCACCCCTCGCTGATGGATTGCCGGCGCCTCTTCCTGCTCGACTACGAGGTCTGGATCAACATCGGCGTGCACGATTTCGAGAAACGCGGCGAGCAGCGCGTGCTGATCAACGTCGACATCTACGTGCCGCTGGCGCTGAGCACGCCGACGCAGGACGAACTCGACGAAGTGGTCGACTACGATTTCATCCGCCGCAGCATTGCCGAGCGCATCTCGAAGGGCCACGTGCACCTGCAGGAAACCCTCTGCGACGACGTGGCCGAGATCATGCTGGGCCACCCCAAGGTGCGGGCGGTGCGGGTGTCGACCCAGAAGCCCGATGTGTATCCCGACTGCCGCAGCGTCGGCGTCGAAGTCTTTCGCATGAAGTCGCCGACATGAACACCCCCACCGCCACCCTGAACGCACCGGCCGCGGACGCCGAATCCGCCGCCGCCAGCGCCGCCGACAAGAAGGCCGCCTTCGAGCTCAACAAGCTCAGCAAGCGGCTGCACCGCCAGGTCGGCCAGGCGATCACCGACTTCAACATGATCCAGGAGGGCGACCGCGTGATGGTCTGCCTGTCGGGCGGCAAGGACAGCTACGGCATGCTCGACATCCTGCTGGGCCTGCAGCAGCGCGCGCCGATCACGTTCAGCATCGTGGCGGTCAACCTCGACCAGAAGCAGCCCGGTTTCCCGGAGCACATCCTGCCGGCCTACCTGAAGGCGCGCGGCGTCGAGTTCCACATCGAGAACCAGGACACCTACAGCATCGTCAAGCGCGTGATCCCCGAGGGCAAGACGATGTGCAGCCTGTGCTCGCGTCTGCGCCGCGGCATCCTGTACCGGGTGGCCGACGAGCTGGGTGCGACCAAGATCGCGCTGGGCCATCACCGCGACGACTTCCTCGGCACGGTGTTCCTCAACATGTTCTTCGGCAGCAAGTTGAAGGGCATGCCGCCCAAGCTGGTCAGCGACGACGGCCGCCACACCGTGATCCGCCCGCTCGCCTACGTGGCCGAGACCGACCTCGAGCGCTGGGCCGAACATCGCGCGTTCCCGATCATCCCGTGCACGCTGTGCGGCACGCAGGACAACCTGCAGCGGGTGCAGATCAAGCACATGCTGCGCGACTGGGATCAGCGTTTTCCCGGTCGGATCGACAACATGCATCGCGCGTTTTCACAGGTGGTGCCCTCGCACCTGATGGACCGCGCGCTGTTCCCCTTCGAGACCCTCGTGCCCACCGGCGTGGCGGATCCGGCCGGCGACCGCGCCTTCGACGAGGACGACAGCGAGCTGTGCGCCCCGTCGGGCAGCGCCGACGCGGCGGGCGACGAGGTGAGCGTGCCGGTGGCGCTGATCCGCCGGGTGTGAGCGCAATCGGGTGGCCGCCGGCCGCTCGGTGCTCGTCAACAGGAGTGGCCATGAACCGATCGCCCCGACCCTCGCGCCCGCTGCCCAGCCGGCGCCGGCATTTCCTGAAGGCCGCCGCCGCCGCTTCGGCCCTGTGGTGGCTGGCGGGCTGTGCGTCGATCGACCAGGTCAGCGTCGACGTGACCACCTACGGCGCCTGGCCGTCGGGCCGCGCGCCGGGCCGTTATGCGTTCGAGCGGCTGCCCTCGCAGGTGCAGGCCGGTGCGGCGCAGGACCAGCTGGAGGCGGCGGCCGGTGCGGCGCTGGAGCGGGTCGGTTTCAGCCGCGCCGCCGATGCGGCCCAGGCCGACGTGCTGGTGCAGTTCGGTGCCCGCCAGGGCAAGCTGGTCGATCCGCCGCCGATGTTCGGCTGGGGCATCGGCCTGGGTTTCCCGATCGGCGGGCGCAGCAGCATGGGGTTGGGCATGCACACCGGGTCGGGCTGGTACGGCGACCGGGTGCGCGACTACCGCGAGCTCGGCCTGCTGCTGCTCGACCGCGCCAGCCACCGGGTGCTGGTCGAGGTGCAGGCGCGCCACGAAAGCCGCTACGGCGGTGACGACCTGAGCGAGGCGCTGTTCGACGCCGCGTTGTCGGGCTTCCCCGCTTTGCCGGCCGGCGAACGCCGCGTCACGGTGCCTTTGCCGCCTGCTTCGCGCTGACCGGCGGCAGGAAGCTGCGCAGGTCCTGCGCCCAGCCGCGCAGGGTTTCGACGGCCTGCCGGCGCTGCGCCGCGCTGCTGCGGTTGTGCAGCTCGGCGCTGAGCGCGCACTGGTCGTCGCGCAGGCTGGCCCGCCAGCGGCCGGCCGCCGCGTCGCTCGGCTGCACGACGCGGCCGAGCCAGGCGTGCACGATCTCCTGCCGCTGCGCCTCGGTCTGGCCGTTTGCGCTCATGCCGCTCAAGGTTCGCAGCGTGTCGCGCTGGTCGATCTGGCGCTCGTCGAGCCAGCGCTGCGCGTCCCACGGCGAGCGGCGCATGCGCTCGGTGACGAAGTCGCGCTGCGCGCCGTCGAGCCGGCCGTAGAGCTTTTCGGCCCGCTCGACCACCCGTTCGACGGCCTTGCGCTCGCGCTCGCGCGGGTCGGCGCCGAGCTGTTCGTCGCGCCAGGTGGCGTTGGTCCTGTCGAAGCGCTGTTGCACGCTGCGCCACTGCTCGGCCGACAAGGTCGGCGCGATCCGGGCCAGCGCGGGCACGGCCATCGCCATGTAGCGCGCGCGTCTTTTCTCGAGCGTGCCCCACCAGCCGCAGACCTGGGCGGCGCTCAGGTCGTCGGGCGCTGCGAGGGCGATCTGTTCGAGCAGCGCCACGTCGTCGGCCAGCTGCTCGCGGCGGTGCCAGTCGAACCACTGCGCCAGCGCGGCGCGCACCTGCGGCGCCTGGGTCTCGGTGAAGCCGGCGTGTCGATCGAGCCACCAGTAGGCCAGCGTGTCGCCCTGGCTGTAGCCCCAGCGCAGCGTGCTGCAGCCGCCGATCAGCAAGGTGGCGAGCAGGAGTGCGGCGGCCGTCACGACCCGCGCCGAACGCTTGGGCGCCGGCGCCGATCCGGTCCCGATAATGCGAGATTCGCGAATTCGCTCGCTAAACAAGGATGGACGCATGAGGCTTGATGTCGTGATCATGGCTGCCGGCAAGGGCACACGGATGAAATCGGCCCGACCCAAGGTGCTGCACCCGCTGGCGGGGCGAGCCTTATTGCAGCATGTCCTGGAAATGGGCGCCGGGCTGGGGGCGGATCGCCTCATCACCATCACCGGCCACGGCGCCGAGTCGGTCGAAGCCGCCATGCGCGCCGCGCTGCCGGCCGCGCCGCTGGCCTTCGTGCGCCAGGAGCCGCAGCTCGGCACCGGCCACGCCGTGCAGCAGGCGGTGCCCGCATTGGGTGACGAGGGCACCACGCTGATCCTCAACGGCGACGTGCCGCTGGTGCGCCCCGAGACCGCTCGCGCGCTGATCGCCGCCTGCGGGGGCGAGAAGCTGGCACTGCTGACCGTCGAACTGGCCGACCCGACCGGCTACGGCCGCATCGTGCGTGACGCCGCCGACCGCGAGCGCGTGCTCGCCATCGTCGAGCACAAGGACGCCACGCCCGAGCAGCGCGCCATCACCGAGGGCTACACCGGCATGATGGCCGTGCCGACCCGCCACCTCAAGCGCTGGCTGGCCGCGCTGCGCAACGACAACGCGCAGAAGGAGTACTACCTGACCGACATCGTCGCGATGGCCGAGGCCGACGGCGTGCCGGTGGTCGCCACGCTGGCGGGCAACGAGACCGAGGTGCTGGGCGTCAACAGCCCGCTGCAGCTGGCCGAACTCGAGCGGCGCTTCCAGCGCGTGCAGGCCGAATCGCTGATGGAAGCCGGCGTGCGCCTGATGGACCCGGCGCGCTTCGACCTGCGCGGCGTGCTGCGCTGCGGCCGCGACGTCGCGATCGACGTCAACTGCGTCTTCGAGGGCGAGGTCGAGCTCGGCGACGAGGTGCAGATCGGCGCCAACTGCGTGATCCGCAACGCCCGCATCGCCGCCGGCGCGGTGATCCACCCCTTCACCCACATCGACGGCGAAGCCGCCGGCGTCGAGGTCGGCGAGGGCGCGCTGATCGGCCCGTTCGCGCGCCTGCGCCCGGGCGCCAGGCTGGGCCGTGCAGTCCACATCGGCAACTTCGTCGAGGTCAAGAACTCCACGCTGGCCGACGGCGCCAAGGCCAATCACCTGGCCTACCTGGGCGACGCCACGGTGGGTGAACGTGTCAACTACGGCGCCGGCAGCATCACCGCCAACTACGACGGCGCCAACAAGCACCGCACCGTGATCGAGGCCGACGTGCACATCGGCAGCAACTGCGTGCTGGTGGCGCCGGTGACGATCGGCGCCGGTGCCACGGTGGGCGGCGGCTCGACCATCACCAAGGACGTGGCGCCCGGCCAGCTCGGCGTGGCGCGTGGCAAGCAGGTGGTGCTCGACGGCTGGGTGCGCCCGAGCAAGAACAAGCCCGCCAAGCCGGCCTGATCGCGCATGGATTTCGCCTTGTCCGCCAACCCGCCCTCGACCCGGCCGATGCGCGCGCGGCGGGCGCCGGTGATGCAGTTTTCCGTCGAGCTGCTCACCCCGACGCACTACGCACGGCTCGGTCTGGCCGAGGACGCCGACGCCGCCGCGATCGAGGACGCCTGGCAACGCCTGCGCCCGCCGCCGTCGCTCAGCGCCGAGGTGGACGAGGTGCGGGCCACGCTCAAGGCGATGGCCTGGCCACAGCCCGGCCTGGCCGAGTCGCCGGCGATCCGGGCACGCCAGCGCGAGCTGGCCTATGGGGTGCTGTCCGACCCGGCCCGGCGAGCGGTCTACGACCGCTGGCTGGCCGAGCACCGCAGCCGCATCACCCGCCCGCCCGAGACACCGCGCTGGCAGGCCTGGCTGCACAGCCACCGCGGCCACTGGCAGATCGGCGTGGGCGCCGCGCTGCTGGCGAGCGTCACGCTGGCCTGGCTGGCGCTGTGACGTCGGCGGCCGGCAGCGCGATCTGCAGGCCGCACTTGGCCCGCTGCACGCTGAAGAAGCAGCGCACGTTGCGCACGTTGGCGTCGGCATTGAACAGCCGCTGCACGAGCGCCTGATAGGCCGCCATGTCGGCCACCTGGGCGATCAGCACGAAGTCCGGCCCGCCGCTGGTGCGGTAACACTGCTGCACGCCCGCATCCGCCACCACCCGCGCCTCGAACGCCGCCAGCCGCTCGGCGGCCTGCACGTCGAGCGTGATCTCGACGATCGCCGTCAGGCCGTGACCCAGCGCCTCGGGCGACAGCACGGCCACGGTGCGCTCGATCACGCCGGCCTCGCCGAGGCGACGCAGCCGGCGCAGGCTGGTGGCGGGTGACACCTGCACCGCCTCGGCCAGCGCCTGGTTCGAGCGCGAGGCATCGCGCTGCAACTCGTCGAGCAGACGCAGGTCGATCTCGTCAAGCGGGATGGATGAAGTCATGAAATAAAAAATCCAATTTCACAAGATTGTGATTCGATTATTCCCGACCATTGTCGACGAGACGAATTGTTGCGTTGATGCGTGAATTTTGACGATTCTTTGCTCGATCGACTCGATACCATCGCGGCCAGTCTCATCCGAACACCGTCCATCAAAGGATCCCTCACATGTGTGGCATCGTCGGCGCAGTCAGTCAACGCAACATCGTCCCGATCCTGATCCAGGGTCTGCAGCGGCTCGAATACCGCGGTTATGACTCCTGCGGCGTGGCCGTGCACCAGGGCGGCGAGCTGCGCCGGGCGCGCAGCACCTCGCGGGTGGCCGAGCTCGATGCGCAGGTGCTGCAGGACGGCGTCGAAGGCCTGATCGGCATTGCCCACACCCGCTGGGCCACCCACGGCGCGCCGGCGGTGCACAACGCCCACCCGCACTTCAGCCACGGCACCGGTGCCGACGCGAAGTCGGCCAAGGCCGGCCGGATCGCGCTGGTGCACAACGGCATCATCGAGAACCACGACGAGCTGCGCGCCGAACTCCAGGCCCGCGGTTACGAGTTCTCCAGCCAGACCGACACCGAGGTCATCGCACACCTGGTCGACTCGCTCTACGAGGGCGACCTGTTCGACGCCGTGCAGCGCGCGCTGCCGCAACTGCGTGGCGCCTACGCGATCGCGGTGTTCTGCCGCGAGGAGCCGCAGCGCGTGGTCGGCGCCCGCGAAGGCTCGCCGCTGGTGCTGGGCGTGGGCAAGGGCGAGACCTTCCTGGCGTCGGACGCGATGGCGCTGGCCGGCGTCACCGACCAGATCGTCTACCTCGAAGAAGGTGACGTGGTCGACATGCAGCAGGGCAAGTACTGGATCACCGCGCGCGCCGACGGCGGCGCCCGCCCCCGCGTCGATCGCCCGGTCAAGACCGTGCACGCGCACAGCGGCGCGGCCGAGCTGGGCCCGTACCGCCACTACATGCAGAAGGAGATCTTCGAGCAGCCGCGCGCCATCGGCGACACGCTCGAAGGCGTCGAGGCGATCGCGCCCGAGCTGTTCGGCGACGGTGCCGCGCAGGTCTTCGCCGAGATCGACAAGGTGCTGATCCTGGCCTGCGGCACCAGCTCCTACAGCGGCATGACGGCCAAGTACTGGCTCGAAAGCATCGCCAAGGTGCCGGCGCAGGTCGAGGTGGCGAGCGAATACCGCTACCGCGACAGCGTGCCCGACCCGAAGACGCTGGTCGTCACCATCAGCCAGAGCGGCGAGACCGCCGACACGCTGGCCGCGCTGAAACACGCGCGCAGCCTGGGCATGACCAACACGCTGACGATCTGCAACGTCTCGACCAGCGCGATGGTGCGCGAGTGCAAGCTGGCCTACATCACGCGCGCGGGCGTCGAGATCGGCGTGGCCTCGACCAAGGCCTTCACGACCCAGCTCGCCGGCCTGTTCCTGCTGACGCTGGCGCTGGCCAAGGTGCGCGGCCACCTCACCGCCGAGGCCGAAGCCGACCATCTGAAGGCCATGCGCCACCTGCCGGTCGCGCTGCAAGCCGTGCTGGCGCTCGAGCCGCAGGTGATCGCCTGGGCCGAGGACTTCGCCAGCAAGGAAAACGCGCTGTTCCTGGGCCGCGGCCTGCACTACCCGATCGCGCTCGAAGGCGCGCTCAAGCTCAAGGAAATCAGCTACATCCACGCCGAGGCCTACCCGGCCGGCGAGCTCAAGCACGGACCGCTGGCGCTGGTGACGAGCGCGATGCCGGTGGTGACGGTGGCGCCCAACGACGCGCTGCTGGAAAAGCTCAAGAGCAACATCCAGGAAGTGAAGGCCCGTGGCGGCCAGCTCTACGTGTTTGCGGATGCCGACACCCGCATCGAGAGCGATGCCGGCGTGCACGTGATCCGCATGCCCGAGCACTACGGCGCGCTCAGCCCGATCCTGCACGTGGTGCCGCTGCAGCTGCTGGCCTATCACACCGCCTGCGCCCGCGGCACCGACGTCGACAAGCCGCGCAACCTGGCCAAGAGCGTGACGGTGGAGTGATCGGCTGCGGCCGGGGCGGTACTCAGAAGATCTGGCCGACGTTCAAGAGCGTCAGCATGCCCAGCACGGCGAAGATCGTCGCCGCAATGCTGTGCACCAGCGTCATCGACACCGCCTTGGCGATGCGGTCGCCCAGGAACACCGCGGGCACGTTCGCCAGCATCATGCCCAGCGTCGTTCCGGCCACGACGGCGACGAGGTCGCCGTAACGCGCCGCCAGCGCGACGGTGGCGATCTGCGTCTTGTCGCCCATCTCGGCCAGGAAAAACGCCAGCACGGTGGTGCCGAACACGCCGAAGAGCTGCCGACCGCCGGCGTCCTCGTTGTCGATCTGGTCGGGGATGAGCATCCACGCGGCCATCGCGATGAACGATGCCCCGATGACCCAGCGCAGCACGTCGGGGCCGAGGGCCTGCGCGACCCAGCCACCGACCGCACCGGCCAGTGCATGGTTGGCCAGGGTGGCGACCAGGATGCCGAGGATGATGGGCACCGGCTTGCGGAACCTGGCCGCCAGCAGCATCGCCAGCAACTGCGTCTTGTCGCCCATTTCACCGAGTGCGACGACGCCGGTGGACACGAGGAATGATTCCAAGAGGATCTCCAAGGGCCAGCGAATACCAGAGACCACACGGCATCCCCGGCCCTTCCGGAGGCAGTGTGGTCAAAGGTCTTGCCAGGCTCTGGAGCTGTTCGCGCCATGACCGTGAGGGTCAAGTGTGTTGACGCGAACCCCTGCGGGCGCAGGGCGGCTACTCCCCAATGACGAAAGCGCCGCGAGTATAGCGAGGCGGATCTTCGGCTCCGCGCAAGGCCGAGCGTCGGCATGCCGACGTCAGCGGATTCGCTGCGGCATGATCACGCCCGATCCCACCGCGCCTCAGCCCACCGACAGGAGACCCTCATGGCCTACACCGCCGCCGCCACGCGCTACGAATCGATGCCCTACCGCGCCTGCGGCCGCAGCGGGCTCAAGCTGCCGGCGATGTCGCTGGGCCTGTGGCACAACTTCGGCGACGCCACGCCGATGGCGCTGCAGCGCGCGCTCGTCACCACCGCCTTCGACCTCGGCATCACGCACTTCGACCTGGCCAACAACTACGGCCCGCCGTACGGCAGCGCCGAGATCAACTTCGGCCGCATCCTGCGCGAGGATCTCAAGCCCTACCGCGACGAGCTGATCATCTCCAGCAAGGCCGGCTGGGACATGTGGCCCGGCCCCTACGGCGCCGGTGGCGGCTCGCGCAAGTACGTGCTGGCCAGCCTCGACCAGAGCCTGCAGCGCCTGGGCCTCGACTACGTCGACATCTTCTACTCGCACCGCTACGACGCAGAAACCCCGCTCGAAGAAACCGCCGCCGCGCTGGCTCATGCGGTGAGCCAGGGCAAGGCGCTCTACATCGGCATCTCGTCGTACTCGCCGGCCAAGACCGCCGAGATGGCGCAGCTGCTGCGTGGCCACGGCGTGCCGCTGCTGATCCACCAGCCGAGCTACAACCTGTTCAACCGCTGGATCGAGAACGGCCTGCTCGACACGCTGGCCGAACAGGGCGCGGGCTGCATCAGCTTCACCGCGCTGGCGCAGGGCCTGCTGTCGGACAAGTACCTCAACGGCATCCCCGCCGACGCCCGCATCAACCGCCCCGGCGGCGGCTCGCTCAAGGCCGAACATCTGAGCGAGGCCAACCTCGCCAAGGTGCGCGCGCTCAACGGCATTGCGCAAAAGCGCGGCCAGACGCTGGCGCAGATGGCGCTCGCCTGGGTGCTGCGCGACCCACGCGTGACCACCACGCTGCTGGGCGCCAGCAGCCCGGCGCAGATCCGCGAGAACGTCGCCGCACTCCAGAACCTGGCTTTCAGCGCCGATGAGCTGGCCGAGATCGACCGCCACGCGCAAGAAGGCGGCGTCGACCTGTGGCGCGCGCCCAGCAGCGACTGGAACATCTGACTTCGACGAGGCCCAGAACAAGGAACAACCGCGCCATGATCGTCCGCTCCGAACACATCGACCTGCCCGCCGGCGACGGCGTGATGCGCTGCTTCATGGCCATGCCGGAGCAGCCCGGCCGCTATCCCGGCATCGTCTTCTACTCCGACATCTTCCAGCTCACCGGGCCGATGCAACGCGCCTGCGTGCGCCTGGCCGGCCACGGCTACACGGTGCTGGCGCCGGAGATCTACCGCCGCATCGAGCCGGCCGGCACGGTGATCGCCTTCGATGACGCCGGCCGCAGCCGCGGCCTGTCCGATGCCGAACGCACACCGGTGGCGCACTTCGATGCCGATTGCCGGCTCGCGCTGGATCACCTGGCGAGCCACCCTGCGGTGGCGCCGGGCCAGCTCGGCGCGGCCGGTTTCTGCATCGGCGGACACCTGGCGATGCGCGCCGCGCTGCAGCCTGACGTCAAGGCCACCGCCTGCTTCTACGCCACCGGCGTGCACAACGGCAAGCTCGGGCAGGACGCCGACGCCGGCACGCTGCAACGGCTCGGCGAGATCGGCGGGCGATTGCTGCTGGTGTGGGGCACAGCCGACCCGCACATCCCGGCCGCCGGCCGCGACCTCATCGAAGCCACGTTGCGTGCGAAGAACGTCGACTTCGAGCAGCGCCTGTACGCCGCCGAACACGCCTTCATGCGCGACGTCGGCGCGCGCTTCGACCCCGAGGCCGCCGACCTGGCGTTTGCCGAGGCGGTGGCGTTTTTCAGGGCGGCGTTTCGCCCGGCGTGATCGCGGCGGGCGTCGGCCGGAAGGCGGTCGAGGTGTCGGCCACCCAGGCGCCGAAGGCATCGAGCAACGGCGCATATCGCGGCGCGTCGGCCTCGATCTGCGCCAGCGCCAGGCAGGTGGCCTCCAGCGTCGACAGCTGCTCGGGCAACGCCGCCTTGCGCAGCGCGCCGTAACGCGCCGCTGGCGGATCCACCAGCGGCCAGCGCGGCAGCGCCTGCAGCCGCGGATTGAGATGCAGCAGGCGCAGGCTCTTGCGCCAGGTCGCGTCGAGCACGACCAGCCGGCGCGGCATCACGGCCGGGTCGGCCAGCGGGCCGGGCGCCGATGCGGTGGCAGGGTAGAGCAGCACGGTGTCGCCGGGCGCGGCGTCGTCCGGCCCCAGCCAGTCGGCCAGCGCGGCGGCATCGAGTGTCTCGGCCACCACCCTCCGGCAGCGCTGCAGGCTCAGCGCCAGCAGGCGGGCGCTGCCCTTGGCCTGGTGCGCTTCCAGCGGGTGCTGCAGGATCAGCACCTCGACCGCGTTGGGCGTGGGACGCAGCCAGGCGCACAGGCAGGTGCGTTGCGGGAGGTGGCAGGCGGAGCAGGTCGGGCGGCGGGGCTGGGCGACGGATTTCTGGTGCATGACGGTGCGCAAGAAGCCTCCGGAAGCATCGACGCGGTCCAGGATGATTTCACAACCGGCCGGGCGCGCTCCCCGGCCTGGCGCACCTCTTGCGTCGAGAACTTGCCGGACCCATCCGCTTGAAAGGCAGACCGCCATGGAGATCGACTTCGCCGAACTGACCGCCTACCAGCGCTACAAGCTGATGGCCAGCCTGATCGTGCCGCGGCCGATCGCGCTGGTCACCACGCTGGGCGCCAACGGCGTGGCCAATGCGGCGCCGTTCTCGATGTTCAACATGCTCGGCGAAGACCCGCCGATCGTGATGCTGAGCATCAACCGGCTGCACGATGGCCGCCTGAAGGACACCGCCGCCAACATCCTGGCCAGCGGCGAGTTCGTGGTGCACCTGTGCGACGAGCCGCTGGCCGCGCAGATGCACGCCTGTGGCGAGTCGCTGCCGCCGCAGGTCAGCGAGCTTGCCAAGGTCGGTCTGCACGCCGTGCCGTCGCAGACGGTGGCGCCACCGCGCATCGCCGAGGCGCCGGTGGCCTTCGAGTGCGTGCTGCACGAGAAGCTCGAAACCGCGAGCCGCTACATCTTCATCGGCCGGGTTCAATGGCTGAGCGTGCGCGAGGGCCTGGTCGACCGCGAGACCTGGCGCGTGCGGCTGCAGGACTACCACCCGGTCGGCCGCTTCGGCGCGAGCTTCTACGTCACCACGCGCGATCGTTTCGCCATCGGCGACACGCAGGATCCCTCGCGCAGCACCTCGATCGACGAGATCTGAGAGTGCCCGCGGCGGCGCAGTCGCACCGCCGCGTGGCGCACATCAGCGCCGGTGGTGCGCCGGCTGCGGCCGGTAGACCGGCGTGGCGATGCCCTCCATGCGCGCCTTCAACTGCAGCGACAAGAACTGCGAGTAATGGCGCGACTGGTGCAGGTTGCCGCCGTGGATCCACAGGTTCTGGACCGGCGTGGGCTTCCACATGTTGCGCAGCTCGCCTTCCCACGGGCCGGGATCCTTGGTGGTGGCCGAACCCAGGCCCCAGCACTTGCCGACCTGGTCGGCCACCTCGGGCGAGATCAGGTCCGCCAGCCAGCCGTTCATCGAGCCGTAGCCGGTGGCGTAGACCAGCAGGTCGCACGGCAGCTCGCTGCCGTCGGTCAGCGTCACCGACTTCGGATTGATGCGCTCGATGTTGACCGGGCTCCTGAGCTTGACGCTGCCGTTGGCGATCAGCTCGCTGGCGCCGACGTCGATGTAATAGCCCGAGCCGCGGCGCAGGTACTTCATGAACAGGCCCGAGCCGTCTTCGCCGAAGTCGAGCATGAAGCCGGCCTTCTCGAGCCGCGCGTACAGGTCGGCGTCACGCTTCTTCATCTCCTCGTACACGGGGATGTGGAAGGTGTGCATGATCTTGTACGGCACCGACGCGAAGATCAGATCAGCCTTGTCGGCGCTGATGCCACCCGCCACCGCCGCCTCGGAATAGAGCCCGCCGAGTGCCAGCTCCATCAGCGAATCCGACGGCGCGATGTGCGTCGACGAGCGCTGCAGCATCGTCACGTCGGCGCCGTTTTCCCACAGGTCGGCGCAGATGTCGTGGGCCGAGTTGTTGGAGCCCAGCACCACACACTTCTTGCCCGCCCAAGCCGCGCCACCGGGATGCTTGCTCGAATGGTGTTGCGTGCCCTCGAAGGTTTCCGCGCCGGTGATCTTGGGCACGTTCGGGTAGCCCGACACGCCCAGCGCGAACACCAGCTGCTTGGGCCGCAGCGTGACCGGCTGGCCCTCGCGCACCACGCGCACTTCCCACTCCTGCTTGTCTTCGTCCCAGCGCGCCTTCTCGGCCACGGTGCTGGCCCAGTAGTTCAGCTCCATGATCTTGGTGTACGACTCCAGCCAGTCGCCGACCTTGTCCTTCGGGCAGAACACCGGCCAGTCGTCCGGGAACGGCAGATAGGGCATGTGGTCGTACCAGACCGGGTCGTGCAGGCAGAGGCTCTTGTAGCGGTTGCGCCAGCTGTCGCCGGCCCGCGGATTCTTCTCGATCACGATGGTCGGCACGCCCAGACGCCGCAGCCGCGCCGCCAGGCCGATGCCGCCCTGCCCGCCGCCGATGATCAGCGTGTTGGGCTGCTCGCTGTAGCCGAGCGTGGCCTGCTCGTGCTGGCGCTTTTCGAGCCAGGTCTGGCGGCCGCGCTGCACGCCGTGTTCGGCACCCTTGATGCGGCGCGGGCCCTTCTTTTCTTCATGGCCCTTGAGCTCGACCATCGTGGTCAGAAAGGTCCACGCGCGATCGCCCTTCAGCCGCAGCAGGCCGCGCCCACGCGACACCGCGGTCTCGAAGGTGAACCACGCTTCGGTCACGCCGCCGGCTTCGGTGGCGTCGCCCTCGACCTTGAAGGCCGACGGCTGCACATCATTCAGGCGCGCGGCCAACATCGCGCGGATGTCGTCCCGGCTCTCGAAGGTGCGGATGTTCCAGGTGAAGCTGACAAGGTCGCGCCAATAGCACTCGTCGTCGAACAGCGCGGTGGCGGCGTCGGCATCGCGTGCAGCGGCGGCGGCCTCGAAGCGGGCCAGCCAGTCGGCCGCCCTTTGCGTGGGAGAAATCGGGGGGGAAATCTGCGTCATGCGGGTGTCTCCTCGCGGTGTGGACCAGGCCGGGCAGGCGCCCGGTGACTTGATCTTGCGCAAGGCCCGTGCCGAGCCGGCGTGCTGCGCCGCAGCAGTGGCCAAGTGCCTGACGGCATTGGCTTTTCATGCCGAAGGCCGCAACGATCGGGGCCGGACACCTGTCACGGCGAGACAGGTCGGCGAGACAGGTGATGGCCTTCGGGCTGTGACAGCTGTCACCCCTGGCGCGGCGGCCACGCGGTGCTCAGTGCTTGACCGCGCCGGTCGCCCGGGCCGCGGCATCGAAGCCGCCCTTGGCCTTCCACTCGGCGTAGCCGCCCTGCAGGATGCGCACGTTTTCGTAGCCGGCCACCCGCAGCGCGAAGCCGGCCTGCGCCGACAGCGTGCCGGTGTTGCAGTACAGCAGCACCGGCTTGTCCTTCGGGATGCGGCCGCGTTCGGCCAGGGCGCGGCGCCATTCGATGTTGACCGCGCCGGGGATGTGCTCCTTGGCGAACTGCTCCTTGTCGCGGGCGTCGATGACGAAGAACGATTTCCAGTCGTCCTTCGGGATCTGCTCGGGGAAGATCGTCGCGCCGCCGTAATCGACGAAATCGAGGTAACCCTCCATCGCGTCGATGACGGCCTTGTCTTCGGCCAGCGCCGGCAGCGGGGCGAGGTGGAGCGCGGCGGCGCACAGGGTGGTGGCAATCAGGGAGAGTCGCATCGGCTTTCAGGTCGGTTGATGATCGGTTTCGAGTTCGTTCGAGTGCATGCCTGGGCGCTCACTCGCGCGCCTCCAGCGGCGAGCGGATCTCCAGGCGCTTCATGCGCCGATACAGCGTCATGCGCGAGCAGCCCAGCTCGCGCGCCACCGCCGAGACGTTCCAGCGCGCCGCGCGCAGCGCCTGCAGCAGTTGCGCGGCTTCATCGGCCACCGGCGCGTGCAGCGTCGAGCCCGGCTGCCAGATGTCCGGGCCGCTCGGGCGCCGTGCGACCGGCGGGCTCGCCGCCAGCAGCGCATCGGGCAGATCGCCGAGCCGGATCAGGCCGTCGTCGCACAGCGTGCGCGCGTAGTCGAGCGCGTTGCGCAGCTCCCGCAGATTGCCGGGCCAGGGGTGCGCGTGCAGCGCGGCACGCGCGTCGGCAGCGAGGCGGGTCGCAGGTTCACGCAGGGCGGCAGCACGTTGCCGCGGCGCCGGCGCGTCACCACACGGCGCGAGCATGCGGTCGATCAGCACGTCCAGATCCTGGCGCTCGCGCAGCGGCGGCAGCACCACGTGCGCGCCGTTGAGGCGGTAATACAGGTCGTCGCGGAAACGCCCCTCGCGCACCAGCGCTTCGAGCGGGCAATGGGTGGCGGCGATCACGCGCAGGTCGACCGGCGTGGGCCGGGTCGCGCCGATCGGCAGCACCTCGCGCTCGGCCAGCACGCGCAGCAGGCGGGCCTGCAGGGCGCGTGGCATGTCGCCGATCTCGTCGAGGAACAGCGTGCCGCCGTCGGCCTCCTGGATCAGGCCTTTCTTGCCCTTGGGGCCGGCGCCCGAGAAGCTGCCGGGCAGGTGGCCGAACAGCTCGCTCTCGATCAGCGACTCGGGAATCGCCGCGCAGTTGACCGCCACGAACGGCCCACCGCGGCGCTCGCTGCTGGCGTGCAGGGCCTTGGCGAAATACTCCTTGCCGCTGCCGGTCTCGCCGGTGATCAGCAGGCTGACGGGGCTGTCGACGAGCCGGGCGGCGCGCGCGATCTGGCGGTCGAGCGCGGCGTCGCCACCCGACAGCGCGGCCAGCGGCGCAGGCAGCTGGCGCTCGGTCGTGACCCGGCCCGGTTCGCTGGCCGCCGTGCGCAGCGGCGCCGGTGGCGGCGCGGCATGCAGGAACAGCACGTGCCGGGCGCCGCTGCGCAGCACCGCGCGCCGGTCGGCTGCGCGGCCCTGCACGAAGCGGCCGAGGTCGCCGACCGACAGCGCCAGCAGACGCCCGATCGGCTGGCCGATCAGCGCCGACGGCCCGCGGTCCGGCGCCGTCGTCGTGCGGCCCGACAGGCCCGGCAAGCCCGGCTCGAACAGCAGCTGGGCGCGCCGGTTGTGGCCGATCACGCGCCCGGCCGCGTCGAGCGCCAGCAGGTAGTCGGGGTTGACGTCGAGGAACTGCGGCGCCTCGCTCAGCCGCAGCACCCAGTCGTGGCGATGGCGCTGCAGGAAGGCGGCGTTCTCGACGTGCTGGGCATAGACCTTCACCAGCTGCAGCGCCAGGTGCTGGCTCGCCTTGGGCTGGTGGCTGCTGAGCTGCGAGATGTCGAGCACGGCGTTGAGCCGGCCGACCGTGTCGAACACCGGGGCGGCGGTGCAGGTCAGCGGGATGTGGGTGGCGTCGAAGTGGTCGTCGAGGTGCACCGTCAGCGCCTGGCCGGTGCTGATGCAGGTGCCCACGCCGCAGGTGCCGGCGTGGTGCTCGCTCCAGTCGGCGCCCAGGTACAGCCCGGCCTTGCGCAGGCCGGGCTCGACGAGCAGGTCGCCGATGAAATCGACCGTGACGCCGCGCGCATCGGTCAGCAGCACCACGTAACCCAGGCCAGCCACCTGCTGGTAGAGCGCCTCCAGGCCGTGGCGGGCGATCTGCAGGAAGTCCTCCATCTGGCCCTGGTGCTCGCGCAGGCGCGGCTGCGGCAGGATCACGGCCTCCTGCATGCGCGTGGGGTCGAGCCGGTGCTGGTGCACGCAGCGCTGCCAGCTGGCGCGGATCAGGGCGTCGTGGCGCGCCGCAGCAGGCGCCGCCACACCCGCGTCGGCCACCTGCATGACGGTGGCCATGTGGGCGCGCTGCGACGGCGCGTGAGCCAGGGCGGAAGACGGCATGACGGGCTCCGGAAGGGCGGACAGAGCCGCACACTGTGCAGCAGCCCCGCGGGCTTGGCGAGCCCGTGAATACGCGCGAACCGGCGGCGTTCGGGCACCGGCAGCGGGGCGTGCCGGGTCGCAGGTGTTGGCGCTGTGGTCGAATTCCGCCATGCCTGCTCCGACCGCCGACGCCCTGATCGACCCCCAGCTCGACGCCAGCTTCAAGGGCTATCCGCCCGACGCCCCGCCGCTGCGCCGCTCGCAGATCGCCGCGAGGGGCTGGAACGTGCTGGCCGGCGACCTGCCCTTGCCGCTGGCGGTGATCCGGCGCGAGCCGCTGGCCCACAACCTCGGCTGGATGCAGCGCCACGTGGCGGCCGCCGGCATCGCGCTGGCGCCGCACGGCAAGACGACCTTGTCGCCGCAGCTGTTTGCCGCACAGGTCGAGGCCGGCGCCTGGGGCATCACCTTCGCCAACGTGCACCAGCTCGCGCTCGGCGTGGCCGGCGGCGTGCGCCGGGCGCTGATCGCCAACCAGGTGATCCAGGCCGGCGACCTGCACCAGCTGGCCGCCTTGCGCGCGCAGCATCCGGGCCTGCGGGCGCCGTTCTTCATCGACTCGGCGGCGCAGCTCGCGCTGATCGAGGCGCAGGCGCTGCCAGCGCCGCTGGAGGTGCTGCTCGAACTCGGCCTGCCCGGCGGGCGCACCGGCTGCCGCGGTCACGAGCAGGCGCTGGCGCTGGCCCGTGCGGTGCACGCCAGCCCGGCGCTGCAGCTGGCCGGCATCAGCACCTACGAAGGCCTGTGGGGCAGCGGTGACGACGCCGCCGATCGTGCGCTGGCCGAGGGCCTGATGCAGCGCGTGCACGCCCTGGCGCTGGCCTGCGAGCACGAGGCGCTGTTCGACACCGACGAGGTCATCGTCAGCGCCGGCGGCTCGGCGCTCTTCGATCGGGTGTCGCAGGCCCTGCGCCCGCCGCTGCGCAAGCCGGTGCTCGGCCTGCTGCGCTCGGGCTGCTACGTGACGCACGACGACGGCCACTACCGGCGCATGGTGCACGTCGCCAACCGGCGTCTGGGCTGTGCCGATGCCGACGGCCTGCGCGCGGCGCTGCAGGTCTGGACGCTGGTGCAATCCTGCCCCGAGCCGGGACTGGCGATCCTCAACGCCGGCAAGCGCGACCTGTCGTTCGACATGGGCCTGCCGGTGCCGGTGATGTTCTGCCCGCAAGGCGAGCGCACCGCGCGCGCGGTGCCGGCGGGCTGGCAGATCAGCGCACTCAACGACCAGCACGCCTACCTGCGGCTCGGTGACGACGCCAGTGCGCTGCAGGTCGGCGACCGCGTCGCGCTGGGCATCTCGCACCCCTGCACCACCTTCGACAAGTGGCGCTGGATGCCGGTGGTCGACGAGGCGCTGCGCGTGGTCGACGCCATCACCACGCTGTTCTGAGCGGCCCATGCACAGCCTCGAACAACTGCGCTCGGGCGCCCTGGCCGGCACGCGCCGGCTCGACCTCAGCGCCGGCCTGAGCCACTTTCCGCCCGAGATCTACACGCTGGCCGACACGCTGGAGGTGCTCAACCTGTCGGGCAACCAGCTCAACGCCCTGCCCGACGACCTGCCGCGGCTGCACCGGCTGAAGGTCATCTTCTGCTCCGACAACGCCTTCACCACGCTGCCCGCGGTGCTGGGCCGCTGCGCGCAGCTGGAGATGGTCGGCTTCAAGGCCAACCGCATCGCCGACGTGCCGGCCGAGTCGCTGCCGGCGCAGCTGCGCTGGCTGATCCTGACCGACAACGCGATCACGCAACTGCCCGCCACGCTGGGCTGGCGGCCGCGGTTGCAGAAACTGATGCTGGCCGGCAACCGGCTGCGTGACTTGCCCGACCTGTCGCGCTGCACGCAGCTCGAGCTGCTGCGGCTGGCGGCCAACCGCTTCGAGACGCTGCCCGCCTGGCTGCTCGACCTGCCGCGGCTGAGCTGGCTGGCGCTGGCGGGCAACCCGCTGCGTGCGCCGTTCGGCGCGCGGCCGCAACAGCCTCTGCGGCCCGACCGGCCGGACATCGCCCGCATCGCCTGGTCGCAGCTGCAGCTCGAACACGCCCTCGGCGAAGGGGCCTCGGGCGTGATCCACCGCGCGCTGTGGCAGCCGCCCGATCAGCACGCACCGCAGGATGGTCGCGAACCGCCGGCGCGGCAACACTCCCCCGCCCGGCCGGTGGCGGTCAAGCTGTTCAAGGCGGCGATGACCAGCGACGGCCTGCCCGACTGCGAGATGGCGGCCTGCATCGCGGCGGCCGGGCATCCGGGGCTGATCGCCGTCGAAGGCGTGCTGCATGCGCACCCTGAGGGCAGCGCCGGGCTGGTGCTGGCGCTGCTCGATCCGGCGTACCGGGCGCTGGCCGGCCCGCCCAGCCTGGCCTCGTGCAGCCGCGACGTCTACGCCGACACGCTGCGCCTGCCGGTGGCCGCCGCACTGGCGATCGCCCGCCGCATCGCCGACGTGGCCGCGCACCTGCACGCCCAGGGCCTGATGCACGGCGACCTGTACGCCCACAACATCCTCTGGAACGGCGAAACGCAGCAGCCGCAATGCGTGCTGAGCGACTTCGGCGCCGCGTCCTTCCACGACCCGGCCAGCCCGGCCGCCGAGGCTTTGCAGCGCCTCGAAGTGCGCGCCTTCGGCTGTCTGCTCGAAGAGCTGATCGAGCGCGCCGATGCAGCGCACGCGGCCGAAACCGACGCGCTCGCCGCGATGGCCGCGCTGCGCGACGCCTGCCTGCAGCCGCAGGTGCACGCGCGGCCGAGCTTGGCGCAGGTGGTCGGACAACTGGCACAGATCGGCCACTGAGCGCATCGGCGCACCAACGCGGGAGACGTGCTGGGGTCGACGAGGATCGGTGTGTGCTCGATGCGAGCACCACGCATTTCCGAGGCGGCCCAGGCCGCAGCCCGCAACGGTTTCAGCGCGTCGGCGGCGTCGCCGGCAGCGGCAGGCCGCGCAGTGCGTGCGCCAGTTCGGCGGCTTGCCAGAGGGTGATGCCGTGTTCGGCGGCGTAGGCCCGGGCGTTGTCGCTGGGCTCGCCCAGGCCGATGTAGATCGCGTCGGGCAGGGCGTCGCCCTCGCGGGCCACGCGGGCGGCCTGCAGTTCGCGCAGCGGCTCCAGGCCGGTGCGGGCGGACTTCCAGCGCCGCGCGCTCACCAGCGTGTGCCGGCCCTGGCGTTCGAGCGCGAAGTCGACCGCCCCGCTGCGCCGCTGCAGCGCATGACCGTCGCGGCGGAAGGCCTGTTCCAGCAAGGCCGAAAACGCCGGCCAGGGCATGGCGCCGACGGCCTCCAGCGTCTGCCCGACCCGGGCCGGGCTGGGCAGATCGCGCTGACGCCACGCCGCCATCGCACCGATCACCAGGAACGGGAAACAGCCCAGCACGCCGGCCACACGGTAGTCCTCGGGCAGCACCACCCAGGCCAGCAGCGCCATCACCCCGGCGATGCACACGCTGACCCACCACCGCGAACGCAGCAGCACGGCAAACAGCGAATTCTTGGCCATCTTGAGCTTCACGGCTGATCCTCGTAGAGAGCGGCGACACCCGCCGGCGCCGCAGTCTACGGGGTGAGCGGCTTCGAATTGACGACGCCGGCCCGCTCAAGCGATCCTTCCCGGATCGCTCAATCGATCTCCTGACCTGTCCGGGAGACCTTGTTCCATGTCCACCGCCGTGCTGTGCACCCCTTCATCCGTCGGCCGCTGCTCGCCGAACTCGGCCATCTCGGCCCGGCAGCGTGGTGCGCTGCCGGGTGGTGTTCGACTGAATGACCAGGAGACCGGGAATGACGACCGATGACTGCAACGATGCGGCGCCGCCGCGGCAGGTCGAGTTCTGGCTCGACTTCGGCAGCAACTACAGCTACCTGAGCGCGATGCGCATCGAAGCGGCGGCGCAGCAACTGGGGCTGACGGTGGCGTGGCGGCCCTTCCTGCTCGGGCCGATCTTCAAGTCCTTCGGCTGGGACAGCTCGCCCTTCGTGCTGCAGAAGGAAAAGGGCGCCTACATGTGGCGCGACATGGAGCGCCAGTGCGCGAAGCACGGCCTGCCCTGGCGCAAGCCCTCGGTCTTTCCGCGCAGCGCGGTGCTGCCGATGCGGGTGGCGGCGGCACACGCCGAGCAGCCCTGGATCGGCGCCTACTGTCGCGAGACGATGCGCCTGAACTTCGCGCTCGACCGCGATCTCGACAGCGAGGATTCCGTCGCCGGCGTGCTGCGCGGGCTCGGCCTGCCGGCAGCAGAGCTGATCGACGCGGCGCGCGACGGGCCGCGGCGCGGCCGGCTGCGCGAGTTGACCGCCGAGGCGCAGCGCCGGGGCCTGTTCGGCGCGCCGAGCTTGTTCGCGCGCGGCGAACTGTTCTGGGGCAACGACCGGCTCGACGATGCGCTGGCGTTCGCGGCGCAGGGCACCGCGGGCCGCGTCAGGCCGACCGACACGGCGAGGTGGCCGCAGTGACACGCGCCATGGCGTCCGGGTCGATTCATGCCCGGGCTCTCGCAGGCCGGCAGGCAGGAAGTGTCAGCCGGCCGGCACCACCACCCCGTCGGCCTTGAACATCGCCTTGATGCCACGCACCGCCTGGCGGATGCGGGCCTCGTTCTCGATCAGCGCAAAGCGCACGTGGTCGTCGCCATGGTCACCGAAACCGATGCCCGGCGAGACGCAGACCTTGGCCTTCTCGAGCAGCTGCCTGGCGAATTCGAGCGAGCCCAACGCCGCGTAGGCCGGCGGGATCTTGGCCCAGATGTACATCGCCGCCTTCGGGCACTCGACCTGCCAGCCCGCTTCGATCAGGCCCTTGTAGAGCACGTCGCGGCGCTTCTGGTAGTTGGCGGCGATGTCCTTGACGCACTGCTGATCGCCCTCCAGCGCGGCGATCGCGGCCACCTGCAGCGGCGTGAAGGTGCCGTAGTCGTGGTAGCTCTTGATGCGCGCCAGCGCGGCCACGAGATCCGGGTTGCCGACCATGAAGCCGATCCGCCAGCCGGCCATGTTGTAGCTCTTGCTGAGCGTGAAGAACTCGACCGCCACGTCCTTGGCGCCCGGCACCTGCATGATGCTCGGCGCCTTCCAGCCGTCGAACACGATGTCGGCGTAGGCCAGGTCGTGCACGACGAAGATGTCGTGTTTCTTGGCCAGCGCGATCACGCGTTCGAAGAAGTCGAGCTCCACGCACTGCGCCGTCGGGTTGCTCGGGAAACCCAGCACCATCATCTTCGGCTTGGGGTAGCTGCCGCGGATGGCGCGCTCCAGTTCGGCGAAGAAGTCGACGCCCGGGATCAGCGGCACCGAGCGGATATCGGCCCCCGCGATCACCGCACCGTAGATGTGGATCGGGTAGCTCGGGTCGGGCACCAGCACGGTGTCGCCGCGGTCGAGCGTGGCGAGCATCAGGTGCGCCAGGCCTTCCTTCGAGCCGATGGTGACGATGGCCTCGGTGTCGGGGTTGATGTCGACGGCGTAGCGGTCCTGGTACCAGTGGCTGATGGCGCGGCGCAGGCGCGGGATGCCCTTGCTGGCCGAGTAGCCGTGGGTGTCGGCGCGCTGCGCGACCTCGGTCAGCTTGGCGACGATGTGCGCGGGCGTCGCGCCATCGGGGTTGCCCATGCTGAGGTCGATGATGTCTTCGCCACGGCGGCGCGCGGCGAGTTTCAGCTCGGCCGTGATGTTGAAGACGTAGGGGGGCAGGCGGTCGATGCGCGCGAAGCGGCGCTTGCCGGTGGAGGCAGAGGACATGTCGATGACTTTCACGTGAGCGCCCGGAACCGTCCGAGCGACGTGGCCGCAGGAGCGGCCGACGCGCATCTTAGGCGATGCGCGCGGCCGGGTCGGTGTTGACGCTGGTATGGGCGGCCGGCGCAGCGCTCGGCCGCGGCACCGCGCTTTCGAGTTGGCGCAGGCCGGCCAGCAGGTCGGCAAAGCGCTCGCCCTGCACGATGACGTGGTTGCGCACCGCGTTGACCGCAAGCTCGGCGTCGCCGTTGCGGATCGCGTCGACGATGCCCTGGTGTTCCTCGAACGAGCGCTGCAGCCGGTTGCGCACCCGCAGCTGCAGGCGCCGGTAGGGCCGCAGCTTGCGCTGCAGCGCCTGCGCCTGCTCGGCCAGGAAGGCGTTGTGCGCGCTGTCGTAGATGGCGCGGTGGAAACCTTCGTTGGCGTAGAAGTAGGCGTCCGGGTCGAGCTCGCCGGCGGCGCTGCGGCAGCGCTCGTGTGCCGCCTGGATCGCTGCCAGATCGGCCTCGGTGGCGCGCCGCGCGGCCTGGCGGGCGCACATCGCCTCCAGCTCGGCCATCACCTCGAACATCTCGATCAGCCGGGTCGGCCCGAGCGCCGCCACCACCGCGCCGCGGCGCGGCCGCAGTTCCACCAGCCCTTCGGCCGCCAGCTGGATCAGCGCCTCGCGCACGGGGGTGCGAGAGACGCCGTGGCGCTCAACCAGCAGCGCCTCGTCGAGCGCGCTGCCGGGCGCCAGCTCGCCGGTGGCGATCTGCTCCTCGATGGTTTCGCGCAGGCGGTCAGAGATCTTCATGCCCGCATTGTCGCAGCCGCTGCCGTCATGGCGTCCATTGAAGCCGTCAGGGAATTTACCGGGATTGCAAAAGCATGCGACACAGCATTTAATGTATACGTAGACAGAAATCAAGAATACACATCCACCCGGACAGCCCCAGGAGACAACCGATGACACAGCCCCGCAGCCCTCGCGCACCGCGCACCGCTCCCACCCGTCGACTGGCCTTGCAGCAGGCGGGCCTCTGCCTCGCCGGCGTCCTGGTGGCGGGTCTGTCGGTCCCCGCGTCGGCCCAGACCCAGGCCTGGCCGAGCAAGCCCGTCACGGTGGTGGTGCCGTTCCCGGCCGGCGGCGGCACCGATGCGTTCGCGCGCCCGCTCTACGCCCAGCTCACCAAGCAGCTCGGCATGCAGGTGGTGATCGACAACAAGGGCGGCGCCGGTGGCAACGTCGGCGCCACGGTGGCGTCCAAGGCCGCGCCCGACGGCTACACCTGGTTCATGGGCGCGGTGCACCACGCCATCGCGCCGTCGATCTATCCCAAGCTCGACTACAACCTGGGCAACGATTTCGTGCCGGTGGCGCTGATCTCCAACGTGCCGCAGGTGATCGTCGTCAACCCGCAGAAGGTGCCGGCCAACAACCTCAAGGAGCTGCTGGCGCACCTGAAGGCCAACCCGGGCAAGCTCAGCTACGGCTCGGCCGGCAACGGCTCGTCGCACCACCTGGCGGGCGAGCTGTTCAAGATGCAGACCCAGACCTTCATCACCCACATCCCGTATCGCGGCGCCGGCCCGGCGCTGCAGGACCTGATCGGCGGCCAGGTCGACATGATGTTCGACGGCCTGGGCTCGTCGGCCATCCACATCAAGAGCGGCCGGCTGCGCGCGATCGCGGTGGCGAGCGAAAAACGTGCGCCCGGTTTCCCGGACATCCCGACCAGCATCGAAGCGGGCGTGCCGACCTACCAGGTCGCCACCTGGTACGGCCTGTGGGCGCCCAAGGGCACGCCCAAGGAGATCGTCGAGCGCATGGCCGCCGAGCTGCGCACGGCCTTCGCCAGCAAGGAGATCAAGGACGCCTGGACCAACCTCGGCTCCGAGATCCCGACGCTCGCCGGCCCGGCCTTCGGCGACTTCGTGACGTCCGAAACCAGGCGCTGGGCCACGGTGGTGAAGGACGGCAACATCAAGATGGAATGAGGTGACGTGAGCATGAACGCCGTTGCCACCTCGCCCGCCGCTGCGGCAGCCACCACCACCGCCTGGGATCACAAGGCGCGCCGCCGCCAGGCCCGCCTGGCGCGCGCGGCCGAAGAGGTAGCCGCGCGTGGCAAGTGCGTGCCGCATGCCGACGCCGTGGCGCTGCTGCACGCCGTGCTCGAACCCGGCGACCGCGTCTGCCTGGAAGGCAACAACCAGAAGCAGGCCGACTTCCTGGCCCGCGCGCTGACGCAGCTCGACCCGCAGCGGGTGCACGACCTGCACATGGTGCAGTCGGTGCTGGCGCTGCCCGAACACCTCGACCTGTTCGAGGACGGCATCGCCAGCCGGCTCGACTTCTCGTTCTCGGGCCCGCAGGGCGCGCGGCTGGCGCAGCTGGTGTCAGCCGGCCAGATCCGCATCGGCGCGATCCACACCTACCTCGAACTGTTCGCGCGCTACTTCGTCGACCTGACGCCGCAGGTGGCGCTGATCGCCGCGCAGTCGGCCGACCGCGAGGGCAACCTCTACACCGGCCCCAACACCGAGGACACGCCGGCGATCGTCGAGGCCACCGCGTTCAGCGGCGGCATCGTGATCGCGCAGGTGAATCAGATCGTGGATCGGTTGCCGCGGATCGACGTGCCGGCCGGCTGGGTCGACTTCGTGATCGAGGCGCCGACGCCGCATTTCATCGAGCCGCTGTTCACCCGCGACCCGGCGCAGATCAGCGAGATCCAGGTGCTGATGGCCATGATGGCGATCAAGGGCATCTACGCCGAATACGGCGTGCAGCGCCTGAACCACGGCATCGGCTTCGACACCGCGGCGATCGAACTGCTGCTGCCGACCTACGGCGAATCGCTCGGCCTCAAAGGCAAGATCTGCCGCCACTGGGCGCTCAATCCGCACCCGGCGCTGATCCCGGCGATCGAGGCGGGCTGGGTCGAGTCGATCCACTCGTTCGGCTCCGAGCTCGGCATGGAGGACTACATCCGCGCCCGCTCCGACGTCTTCTTCACCGGCGCCGACGGCTCGCTGCGCAGCAACCGCGCCTTCTGCCAGGCGGCCGGCCACTATGCCTGCGACCTGTTCATCGGCTCGACGCTGCAGATGGACCTGGCCGGCAACAGCTCGACCGCAACGCTCGGCCGCATCGCCGGTTTCGGCGGCGCGCCCAACATGGGCGCCGACGCGCGCGGCCGGCGCCACGCCAGCCCAGCCTGGCTGAAGGCCGGCGCGCAGGCCCGCGAAGGGCTCACCGGTGCGCGCGGCACACCACGTGGCCAGAAGCTGGTGGTGCAGATGGTCGAGACCTTCCGCGAGCACATGCAGCCGGCTTTCGTCGAGCGGCTCGATGCCTGGCAGCTCGCCGAGCAGGCCGGCATGGCGCTGCCGCCGATCATGATCTACGGCGACGACGTCAGCCACGTGCTGACCGAAGAAGGCATCGCCAACCTGCTGCTGTGCCGCAGCGACGAGGAGCGCGAGCAGGCGATCCGCGGTGTCGCCGGCTACACGCCGCTGGGCCTGGGCCGCGACCGCCGCGCGGTCGAGAACCTGCGCGACCGCGGCGTGATCCGCCGCCCGGCCGACCTCGGCATCGACCCGCGCGACGCCACCCGCAACCTGCTGGCCGCACGCTCGATGCGCGACCTGGTGCGCGCCTCCGGCGGGCTCTATCAACCGCCCAAACGGTTCAGGAACTGGTGATCACATGAGCAACGCGGTGGGCATCGAAAAGATGCAGTTCGAATTCGACGGCAACCGGCCGGTCGCACCCTTCGCGCCGGTGCTGGTCGGCGTGGTCGGCTCGGGCAATCTCGAGGTGATGGTCGAGCCGGCCGCAGGCTCGCATTGCAGCGTCGAGGTCGAGACCTCGGCGCGTGGTTTCCGGCCGATCTGGCAGGCCGTGCTGTCGGACTTTCACGACCGCCACGCGCTGGCCGGTGTACGGGTTTCGATCAACGACATGGGCGCCACGCCGGCAGTCGTCAGCCTGCGGCTGGAGCAGGCGGTGGCGCAGATGCAGGGCGCGCGGGGAGCACAGCTATGAGCCTCAGCTACGCCGAATGCAGCGCCCGCGAGCGCGTCAAGCTGTTGCTCGATGACGGCGCCTTCCACGAGTGGCTGCCGCCGTCCGAGCGGCTCACCAGCCCGCACCTCGCGCAGCTGGGTGTGCCCTCGTCGTTCGACGACGGCGTGGTGATCGGCCGCGGCCGGCTCGACGGGCAGGTGGTCTTCGTCGCCTCGCAGGAAGGCGCGTTCATGGGCGGCGGCGTCGGCGAGGTGCACGGCGCCAAGCTGGTCGGCTTGTTCAAACGCGCGCTCCGTGACCGCCCGGCCGCCGTGCTGCTGCTGGCCGAATCCGGCGGCGTGCGGCTGCACGAGGCCAATGCCGGGCTGATCGCGGTGTCGGAGGTGATGCGCGCGCTGCTCGACGTGCGCGCCGCCGGCATCCCGGTGATCGTGCTGATCGGCGGCGCCAACGGCTGCTTCGGCGGCATGGGCATCGTGGCGCGCTGCGCCGACCACCTGATCATCAGCGACATCGGCCGGCTGGCGATGTCGGGCCCCGAGGTGATCGAAGCCTCGCACGGCGTCGACGAATTCGACTCGCGCGACCGCGCGCTGGTCTGGCGCACCACCGGCGGCAAACACCGCTGGCTCTGCGGCGACTGCGACGACCTGGTCGACGACGACGTGGCGGCTTTCCGCGCCGCGGCCATCGCGGCACTCGACCGGCGCCGGCCGATGGATGCCGCCGAGCTGGAGCGCGAACACCGCCTGCTGGCGCAGCGCCTGGCCGATGCCCCGGCGGGCGCCGACGCGCTGGCCTTGTGGCGCCAGCTGGGCGTGCCACGCGCCGAGCAGGTGAGCGACCTCGATGCCGCCGAGCTGTGCGCCTTGCGCAGCGCCGCCACCACGACGACCACCACCCCGCAAGGAGCTTGACGATGGACTGGCACACGCTCCTGCAGCGGCTGTTCGGCGACGCGCACGCGGTGCAGGCGGACGGCGATTTCCTGCACGGCACGGCGCAGCTCGACGGCGCCACGCTCGCGATCGTCGGCACCACCGGCCATGCACCGATCGGCGTGGCGCTGGCATTGCGCCAGGCCCGTGCGGTGCTCGACACACTGGCCTTGCACCCGGGCCGCGCCATCGTGCTGCTGATCGACACCCAGGGCCAGCAGCTGCGACGCCGCGACGAGCTGCTCGGCATCAACCGCGCGATGGCGCACCTGGGCTGCTGCATCGACCAGGCGCGGCGCCAGGGCCACCGCGTCATCGGGCTGGTCTACGACCAGGCGCTGTCGGGCGGTTTCATCACCTCGGGACTGATCGCCGACGCCTGCTACGCGCTGCCCGAGGCCGAAATCCGCGTCATGCGCATCCCGGCGATGGCGCGGGTGACCAAGATCTCCGAGGAGCGGCTGACCGCGCTGTCGAAGGACAACCCGGTGTTCGCGCCCGGCGTGCAGAACTACGTCGCGATGGGCGGCATCCGCGCGCTGTGGTCGGGCGACCTGGCCGCCGCCTTGCGTGATGCGCTGGCCCACGCGCCGACCGACGACGTGCGCGCCGCCGACGGTGCCGAGCGCGGCGGGCGCCAGCTCGCGGCGGCGGTGGTACAGCGGGTGCTTGACGCGGCTTGAGCCCAGATGGCCTTCATCCCCGCCGTGATCACCCACGCCCGCAACGCCGACATGTCACGGCCACCGCTCGCCTTGCGTCGCCACCAGCTGGTGCGGCTCTCGCCCGCGGGCTGGCAAACCGTGCTGGCGCAGACGCACGCCGAGTCGGCCCGGCCTTGCCTGGCGCACTGGGCCGCGCACGATCTGCCGCTGGTTGTCACCCGTCAGCCCGAATCCGCAGCCGACGCCGAGGCGATCCACCTCGGCCTGCCGGCGCCGACCTGCTGGCAGCGCCAGCGCCTGAGCCTCGCGGTGGCGCGCTCGGCGGTGCGGGCCGTGGGCGAGTTTCCAGCCGCCATCGACATCACCGGGCAACTGCCTGATGCCGCGCAGGCGCCGTGGCGCCGGCTGTGCGATCAGCTCGGCGCGCTGGGTCTGCACGCGCAGGTCTACGGCAGCCACGGCTGGCAGCAGCTGACCGGGCTCGCCTACCTGCGCGCGCAATCCGACCTCGACCTGTTCGTGCCGGTGCCCGATGCGCACGCCGCCGATGCCGCCGCGGCCCTGCTGGCAGATGCCACGGCGGCCCTTCTGGCCGAGGCCGGCATCGACGCGCCACGGCTCGACGGCGAACTCGGTTTTGTCGATGGCAGCGCGGTGGCCTGGCGCGAGTGGCGGGACTGGCGCGCCGGGCGGGTCGCGCAGATCCTCGTCAAGCGCCTGCAGGGCGTGGCGCTGGCGTCGGGCACCGATTGGCTGCCGCGGACCGGCGCGGAGCGGGTCCGATGAAGCACCGCCTTGAACGCGCTGCCGATCGAGGGCTGCCGCACGTATCCAGCCCGCTGGCGGCCGAGACGCTGCAGCGCGTCGGCCGCGCCGCCACCGTCGCGCTGTACGACGAGCTGGCGCTCGCGCCCAAGCCCGGGCTGGTGTCGTTCGTCGACAGCGGCAGCCACACGGACATGGACGCCGGCACCTTCCTGCGCAGCCTGTTCGCGCTGCGCCACTACTTTGCGCAGATCGCCGCACTGGGCGCGCGCCAGGCCGTGTTTGCCGAGCTGGAGCAGGCCGGCATCGAGGCGGAACGCCGCATGCTGCAGGCCACCGCCGGCATCAACACCCACCGCGGCGCGGTCTTCAGCCTCGGCCTGCTGTGCGCCGCCGCCGGGCGGCTGCTGGCGCGCGGCGAGCCGCTCGCACCCGCCACGCTGCGCCGCAGCCTGGTCGACGGCTGGGGGCCGGCGCTGCGCGAGCGCTGCACGCACAGCCGTGATTCGAACGGCCAGCGTGCGGCGCTGAACCACGGCCTGCGTGGTGTCGGCGAAGAGGCGGCAGACGGCTTCCCGGTGCTGTTCGAGGTGGCCATGCCGGCGCTGCACCAGGCGCTGGCGAATGGCCTGAACACACGTCACGCCCGATTGCAGACGCTGTTCGCCGTCATGGCCGCGCTCGACGACACCAACCTGGCGCACCGCGGCGGGCTGGCCGGCCTGCGCCACGCCCAACAGATGGCGGCCGGTTTCCTCGCCGCTGGCGGTGCGGCGCGGCCGGACGCGATCGCCCACGCACAAGCGATCCACCACGACTTCGTCGCGCGCCGCCTGTCGCCAGGTGGTGCCGCCGACGTGCTGGCCGCGGCCTGCTGGGTGCACAAGGTCTGCGCGTCGACATGAGAACCGGTCCGCAGCGGGCCGAGCGCCGGGCCGCTCCCAAGCCGGCCGAGGGGCCGTCATGACCCTGGGCCTGCTGTTCCCCGGCCAGGGCACGCAACACCCCGACATGCTGCCGTGGCTGGGACACGGCTGCGCGCCGCTGCCCGCGCTGGCACTGCTGGAATCCCGGCTCGGCGCCGACTGGCGCAACCGCCTGGCCGACAGCGCCTGGGCCACCCGCAACGAGGTGGCGCAGACGCTGCTCACCGGCCTCAGCCTGGCGGCCTGGCAGCAGCTGCAGCCGCTGTTGCCCGCGCCGGCGGTGGTGGCGGGTTACAGCGTCGGCGAGCTGGCGGCGTTCAGCGCGGCGGGCGTGTTCGGTGCCGACGACGCGCTGGCGATGGCGTCGTTGCGGGCGCGGCTGATGGACGAGTGCGTGCAAGGCCAGCCCACCGGCCTGCTGTCGATCAGCGGCGCGGCACCCGGAGCGATCGACGACCTGTGCCGCCGGCACGCGCTGGCGGTGGCGATCCGCATCGGCGCCGATCGCGTCATCGTCGGTGGCTTGCGCAGCGATTTGCAAGCCGCCGAAGACGAAGCCGGCGCGGCCGGCGCCAGCTGCACGCGCCTGGCCGTGAGCATCGCCTCGCACACGCCGTGGATGGCCGCCGGCGTGCCTCGGCTGGCCGAGGCGCTGGCGGCGCGGCCCTTCGAGCGCCCGCGTGTGGCGCTGGTCTGCAACCACACCGGCACGACGCTGCGCACGGTCGACGCACTGCGCCAGGCGCTGGCCGCGCAGATCGCCGCCACCGTGCCGTGGGACCGCTGCATGGACACGGTGGCCGAGCGGCGGGTGCGCTGCGTGCTCGAAGTCGGCCCGGGCAACACGCTGGCGCGGATGTGGAACGCCCGCCACCCGGCGATACCGGCGCGCTCGGTGGACGAGTTCCAGGCGCCGGACGCGGCTGCGCGCTGGGTGCACGAGGCGCTCGGCACCGACTGAACGGTGCGCTGCGGCGGGCTGCCGCGATCGTTACCATTTTGAGATGCCACCCAACCCGCCATCCGCCCCCGCCCACCCTCCGATCCCCGAGGCGCCCGCCGCACCGCGGTCCGTCGGCGAGCTGTTCTGGGCTTTCTCGGTGATGGCGCTGCAGGGCTTCGGCGGCGTGCTCGCGATCGTGCAGCGCGAGCTGGTCGAGCGCCGCCAGTGGCTCAGCCGCGAGGGTTTTGTCGAGGACTGGGCGGTGGCGCAGGTGCTGCCGGGGCCCAACGTCATCAACCTGTCGCTGATGATCGGCGACCGCCACTTCGGCCTGCGCGGCGCGCTGGCGGCGATGCTCGGCCTGCTGCTGTTCCCGCTGCTGCTGCTGATGGCGCTGACGCTGGCGTTCGCGCAGTTCCAGCACCTGGCCGCCGTGCAGGGTGCGCTGCGCGGCATGGGCGCGGTGGCGGCCGGGCTGATCGTGGCCACCGCGCTGAAGCTGGCCGGCGCGCTGCGCAGCAACGTGCTCGGCCGACCGACCGCGGCGCTGGTGGGCGCGCTGACCTTCGGCGCGATCGTGCTGCTGCGCGTGCCGCTGCCGTGGGTGCTGCTGGGCATCGGGCTGCCGGCGTGCCTGGTGGCGGGCTGGCGGCTCGGCCGCGTGCAGAGCGCCGCCGCCGTGCCGATCGCAACGCCCACTTCGCACACTTCGCCCGCAGCACCCGCGCCGGCCACGTCCACCGGCTCGGAGCCGCGTCCATGACGCCGATCCCGCTGCATTGGCTCGACTGGCTGCAGCTGCTGGGCCACTTCGCGGCGCTGTCGCTGCTGTCGGTGGGCGGCGCGATCACGGTGGCCTCCGACCTGCACCGCCGCCTGGTGCTCGATCACCATTGGCTGAGCGACGGCCAGTTCAGCGCCTCGATCGCGCTGGCGCAGGCCGCGCCGGGGCCCAACCTGCTGTTCGTCGGCCTGGTCGGCTGGCACGTCGGGCTCAATGCCGGGGCCACGACCGGCTTGAACGCCGGCGGCTACGCGACCGCCACGGCGGGCCTGCTGCTGAGCCTGTCGGGCGCGCTGCTGCCGAGTTCGGTGCTGACGCTGACCGCCACCCGCTGGGCCCGCCGCCACCGCGACGACCGCGCCGTGCGCGCCTTCAAGCAGGGCATGGCGCCGCTGGTGATCGGCATGATGCTGGCCACCGCCGCGGTGCTCAACCTGGCCAGCGGGCCGCTGCTGCCGCACTGGCCGATGTGGGCGCTGAGCGCCGCCGCGGCCTGGGCGGTGTGGGCCACCGGCGTGCACCTGCTGTGGCTGCTGGCGGCCGGCGCGCTGCTGGGCGCGCTGGGCTGGGTCTGAGCCGCCGTCAGACCAGCTCGAAGCGGATCATGCGCGCCAGCGCGCGGCCGCCCGTCAGGGTCGAGCCGTGGCCCCATTTCAGGAGCTTCTCGTCGGCGATGACGGCGCTGCCCGAGTGGCTCAGCAGGTCGTCGGCCGGGTCTTCGCTGAGCAGGCCGAGGCCGCGCGTGACCTGTTCGACGTGCGCCGGCTTGCCGGTCAGGAAGGTCCAGTCGGCGCCGATGCCGTGGGCCTTCTTGTAGGCGCGCAGTTCGGCGGGCGTGTCGGTCAGCGGGGTCAGCGAGATCGAGACGAAATGGATGTCGCGGCCGAAGTCGCCGAGGCGTTCGCGCGCCTCCATCAGGTTGCGGGTGGCGGGCGTGCAGATGTTGCTGCAGCCGGTGTACATCACGCTGATGACGACCTTGCGGTCCTTCACCACGTCGTCGTAGAAGCGCACCGTCCGGCCGTCCTGGGTGAGCAGGGGCAGGTTGTGCAGGCGCTTGCGGCGCAGGCGTTCGCGCGGGTCTTCGGCGCGCGCGGGCGTGGCGATGGCCGACACCAGGCCGGCACCGGCGAACAGCGAGGCGCCGATCAGCGCCCGCCGCAGGTTTCCTTCGAGCATGGGGGTTCTCCAGTGCAGATCAGGCGGGGCGTTCAGGGCTTGGTGTTGTCGTCGCCGACGGTGTCGACCGCGAACAGCATCATCATTCCCTTGTCCTCGTGCACGACGTTGTGGCAGTGGATCGGGTACACGCCGAGGTAGTCGGTGGCCTTGACCCAGTACTCGACCTCGTCGCCCTCGCCCAGCCAGACCACGTCCTTGCGCCCGAACTCGGGTGACGTGGGCGGGATCGCCCGGCCGTTGCGCTTGATGATTCGGCCCTCGACGAAGTGGTGGTGGATCGGGTGCGACCAGCCGCCGCCGGTGCGGTAGATCCAGCGCTCCATCGCGCCGCGTTTCATCGTGAAGCGGATCTCGTCGCAGCTCATCGGCCGGTCGTTCACCACCCAGCCACCATTGCCGCGGCCCCACTCGAAGGTGCGCGTGATGCGCGGCGTCTGCAGCGGCGGCAGCGTGATCGGCGCGAAGCTCGTGATCGTGGCCGGGTCGACGCTGTCGTCAGCCACCACCGCGCCGATGCGGAACTCGATCAGCGCATTGGCGGCGCGGCCGGCGCTCAACAGCTCGTCTTCGGGACCGCGGCCGTTGTCCTGCAGCAGCCGGTTCTCCAGCCACAGGCGGGTGGCGCCGGCGGCCGGGCCACCGGGTGCGGTGAGCTTGCGGAAATCGAAGATCAGGTCGGCGCGTTCGGCGCACGAGAGCCTCACGCTGGTCACCTGCAGCGGCTTGGGCAGCAGGTTGCCGTCGCTGGAGATCTGCCAGAACGGGATCGACTGGCGCGGGTTGTCCGGGTTGGTGAGGAACAGCTGGTGAAAGCGCGAGGGGCCGATGTTGAGCACGCGGAAGCGGTAGCGGCGCTGGAACACCTCGCAGTACGGCTGGATCTTGCCGTTGACCACGTACTTGTCGCCGATGTGGCCGTCGTCGTCGAGCACGTCGAAGACCGCCTGCTCGGTGTTCGGATCGATCAGCAGGTCGGTCACCAGCACCGGGATGTCGAAGGCCGGAAAGCTCGGCAGGCGGAACCCGGTGCGCTCGTCGCCGGTGTCGTGTTCGTTGAAGATCAGGTGGAAGCCGGCGATGCCCTTGTAGACGTTCTCGGCGGTGTGCGCCTCGCGGTGGTCGTGATACCAGCAGGTGCCGAGCGTCTCGCGCACGTCGCCGTCGGGCGTGTCGGCATTGAGGAAGCCGGCCCGCTTCATGTTGTAGTAGTAGTCGTAGTACTGGCCGGGAAAGAAGAAGCGGCCCTGCGTGTACGGATCCTCGGCCAGGCCGCCCAGGCGCGGATCGCACGGCCCGCCGTCGCTGTCGGGCGCCGAGTGGAAGTTGTGGAAGTGGGTCGACATCTGGTTCTTGCCGAACCCCCCGCTCGGGATGCCCGCCGGCAGGTCGTTGAAGCGCCGCACCAGGATGGCGGTGTTGGCGCCGGCCTGGTAGCGGCTGACGATGGTGGGCATCGGCGTCATCGGCGGGTCGACCGACAGGTCGGCGCCGCCCAGATTCGAGCCCCAGAAGTTGCGCTGTTTCTGCAGTTGCGGATGGATCGACACCGGCGGCACCGCACCGAAACGCTGGGCGTAGAAGAACTGCGGCGGATTCCTGCCGCGGAACTGGTGCGCCTCGCCTCGGCCCTCGTACGGCAGGCCGGTGGCCGGATTGATGTCCCGGTTCGGCTGGGCCCGCGGCTTGAGCTTGAAAGCCGGATCGGTGAGCGCGCGCTCCGGCAGCACCGGCATGATCGGCAGCGGCTCCAGGAACGGCGTGGTGCTCGGGCTCACGATGTCCTTGGCCCGCACCCGCGGCGTGGCCGCAACCAGCGCCGCCGGGCCGGCCATCAGGCCCATCTTGAGCAGATCGCGGCGCCCTGCCGCCGTTTCAGGCCGAGCGGCCGAATCAGCCGATGGCACAGACTCGCGGGGTGGATTTTCAGAGTATGTGGACATGATCTAAACCTCGACTTCGCGATGGATGGACTGCAATCAAGACGATCCGGTCAGATATTCGACGGTCGATCCGTGCAAATAAAAAAGCGGCAAAGGAGCGCCTTGACGGGCCGTGCCGCCGACTGCGGAAGGATTTTTCCGAATCAGGATGATTTCTTAAGGACAACTGAATGTAGCGGCGCAGCAAAACCCCGATACAAAGTAAGTTTTTGGGTCAAATGCCGCAGTCAAGGGGCAAATAACCCAGACGATTCATGCCTTTGCTCAAGAAACCAAGGGGCCAGCGTCGTTCTGTGACATTTTTCTCGGTATTTCGTCGCCAAATCCAGCGCCGAGCCATTGGATGGGAGTGCATCCCATTAAGAAATCGTAAGTGCCGACGGCGTCATTGAGCGGATCATCGGAACTGCGTGGACGAATTGAAACAACCGACGAGATCGACCCGAAAATGGCGCGCCGATAACCTGCCCGATGAATCGTCTTTGCATAGGAAAAGGTGCGCCGTCATTATCTGAATGCAAGATGAACGACGCCGTTTGCATACCGTGCCGTGCGCCACCGGCACATTCCGGAATCCATGGACCGGAATATCTAGAGATACTCCGCCGGCCGCGCCGGACCCGATCGGCGCGACGGACTCGCGGCAAGACCCCTGCAGCAGCGCGGGCGGCATCTGGCTCCAGAATGTTTCAGATCGGGGGAGCCCGATCGCGACACGACCCGAGGCTGCGGCGCCCATCCCGGCACCGACAAGCCCACCCCGCGGGCCCGCCAGCCCCAGCGCAGGAGACCGACGATGGCCACCCTCCACGTCAACGGCGTGCGCCGTGACTTCGATGCCGAGCCCGACACGCCCCTGCTGTGGGTGCTGCGCGAGCAGCTCGGCCTGACCGGCACCAAGTACGGCTGCGGCATCGCCCAGTGCGGCGCCTGCACCGTGCACATCGACGGCGTGCCCACCCGCAGCTGCGCGCGGCCGCTGTCGAGCGTCGGCGCGGCGCAGAAGGTGGTCACGATCGAAGGCCTGTCGCCCGACGGTTCGCACCCGGTGCAGAAGGCCTGGGCCGCGCTCGACGTGCCGCAATGCGGCTACTGCCAGTGCGGAATGATCATGGCGGCCAGCGCGCTGCTGGCCGAGAAACCGAAACCGAGCGACGCCGACATCGACGCCGCGATCACCAACATCTGCCGCTGCGGCACCTACAACCGCATCCGTGCGGCGATCAAGGTGGCGGCGCAGGGCGGCGACCCCAAGGGCGCCGCGCTCGGCATCGTGCACATCGACGGGAGCCGCGCATGAACACGCCCGCGATCTTCGCCTTCGACCAGCCCGATGCGATGCTGCAGACGCCCAGTGGCTCACACGCCGAGCCTGTGACACCGGCGGGCCTGACGCGCCGCCAGTTCATCGGCAGCGCGTCGGCCGGCGCGCTGGTGGTGGCCTTCCACATCCCGCTGGCCGGTGATGCGAACGCCCAGACCGGCGCGGCCGCACCCGAGATCAACGCCTGGGTGGTGGTGCAGAGCGACGACACCGTGATCGTGCGCATCGCCCGCTCCGAGATGGGCCAGGGCACGCTCACCGGCCTGGCGCAGCTGGTGGCCGAGGAGCTCGACTGCAACTGGGCCAAGGTTCGCACCGAGTACCCGACGCCCGGCCAGAACCTGGCGCGCAACCGCGCCTGGGGCAACTTCTCGACCGGCGGCAGCCGCGGCATCCGCGAGTCGCACGAGTACGTGCGCAAGGGCGGCGCGCTGGCGCGCACGCTGCTCGTGCAGGCGGCGGCCAACCAGTGGCAGGTGCCGGCCACCGAATGCCGCGCCGCCGCCAGCGTCATCACGCACACGCCGAGCGGGCGCACGCTGACCTATGGCCAGGTCGCCGGCGCCGCGGCCAGGCTCACGCCGCCGGCCGACGTGGCGCTGAAAGACCCGAAACAGTGGCAGCTCGCCGGCAAGCGCCTGGCGCGGCTGGACACGCTCGACAAGCTGACCGGCAAGCAGGTCTACGGCAGCGACCTGCAACTGCCCGGCCTGTTGAACGCGGCGATCCGCGACTGCCCGGTGTTCGGTGGCAAGGTCAAGTCCTTCGACGCGGCCGCGGCGATGCGGCGGCCGGGCGTCAAGAAGGTGGTCCGCGTGGGCGACAGCGCGGTCGCCGTGGTGGCCGACACCTGGTGGCGCGCCAGGAGCGCGCTCGAAGCGATGCCCATCGAGTGGGACGAAGGCCCGCACGCGCAGGCCAGCAGCGCGGCCTTCAGCGCCGTGATGCGCGCCGCGCTCGATGCGCCCGACGCGGTGGTCGGCAACTCGAACGGCGACGCCCGGGCCGCGCTGGCCACGGCGGCGCGCCGCATCGACGCCATCTACGCCTACCCGCACCAGAACCACGCGACGATGGAGACGATGAACGCGACGGCCAAGATCACGCTGTCGGCCGCCGGTGCGCCTGCGCGCTGCGAGGTCTGGACGCCGACGCAGAACGGCGAGGCCGCGCTCGCCGCCGCCGCCGAAGCCGCCGGCCTGCCACCGGCGCAGTGCGAGGTCTACAAGCTGCACCTGGGCGGCGGCTTCGGCCGGCGCGGCGCCGTGCACGACTGGGTGCGCCAGGCGGTGGCGATCGCGCGCGAGCTGCCGGGCACGCCGGTCAAGCTGATCTGGTCGCGCGAGGAGGACATGCAGCACGGCCGCTACCACCCGGCCACGATGTGCAAGCTCAGCGCCGGGCTCGACGCGCAGGGCAACCTGACGGCGCTGCACATGCGCATCGCCGGGCAGTCCATCCTGGCCGGCGTGTTCCCGCAGAACATCAAGGACGGCAAGGATCCGGTCGTGTTCCAGGGGCTGAACGCACCCGGCCCGGAGGCCTCGATCGGCTACAGCGTGCCGCACCTGCTGATCGACCACGCGATGCGCAATCCGTCGGTGCCGCCGGGCTTCTGGCGCGGCGTCAACCTGAACCAGAACGCGATCTACCTCGAATGTTTCATCGACGAGATCGCGCACGCCACCGGGCAGGATCCGCTGGCCTTGCGGCGCAAGCTGATGGCGAATCACCCGAAGCACCTGGCGGTGCTCAACGCCGCGGCCGAGCGCGCCGGCTGGGGCAAGCCGGCGCCCGCGGGCGTGTTCCGCGGTCTGGCGCAGACGATGGGTTTCGGCAGCTACGTGGCGGCCTGCGCCGAGGTGTCGGTGAGCGATGCGGGCAAGCTGAAGATCCACCGCATCGTCGCCGCCACCGACTGCGGCCACGCGGTCAACCCGCAGCAGATCGAGGCCCAGGTCGAGGGCTCGTTCGTCTACGGCCTGTCGGCCGCGCTGTACGGCGAATGCACGCTGAAAAACGGCCGCATCGAGCAGAGCAACTTCAACAGCTACCCGGTGCTGCACATGGACGAGATGCCCCAGGTCGAGACGATCGTGATGCCCTCGGGCGGCTTCTGGGGCGGTGTCGGCGAGCCGACCATCGCGGTGGCCGCGCCGGCGGTGCTCAACGCGATCTTCGCCGCCACTGGCCGGCGCATCCGCGAGCTGCCGCTGAAGAACCAGAGCCTGAAGAAGGCCTGAGAGCCGGCGTGCCGTGGCCGATGCGCCAGAGCGCCATCACGCTCGGTCTGCTGGCCGGGTGGCTGGGCTCGGCCGCGGCGAACGGCGTGGTCGCGTTCGAGGTGGTCGGCGACGCGATCCCCGCGCCGCTCACCACGGCCCCGGCCGACGCCGCACGCGGGCGCGCCATCGTCGCCAGCCGGCAGACCGGCCTGTGCCTGCTGTGCCACCGCGGGCCGTTCCCCGAGGTGCGTTTCCAGGGCAACCTGGCGCCCGACCTGGGCGGCGCGGGCGCACGCTGGTCGGCGGCACAACTGCGCCTGCGGCTGGTCGACGGCCGGCGGCTCGATCCGCAATCGATCATGCCGGCGTATCACCGCGTCGACGGCCTGGTGGACGTGGCTGCGGCGTGGCAGGGCCGGCCGTTGCTGAGCGCGCAGCAGATCGAGGACGTGGTGGCCTACCTCGTCACGCTCAAGGAGTGACCCGCCGATGAAGCGCCCGCCCCCGCTCGACCCGCTGCCGCGCCGCGACCTGCTGGCGCTCGGCCTGACGCTGGGCGCCGGTGCCGTGGCCAGCGTGTTCGTGCGCCCGGCGCGCGCGCAGGCGCTCGACCTTGCCGCCGCCATCACCACCTACGCGGCCGGCGCGGTGGTGCGCGAGGGCCGGGTGCGGCTCGACGTGGCGACGCTGGTCGACAACGGCAACGTGGTGCCGGTGACGGTCAGCGTCGACAGCCCGATGACGGCGGCCGACCACGTCACCGGCATCGCGCTGTTCAACGAGCGCAACCCGCAGCGCGACGTCGCGCGCTTCGAGCTCGGCCCGCGTGCCGGCCGCGCCACGGTGTCCACCCGCATCCGGCTCGCCACCTCGCAGCAGCTGGTGGCGGTGGCGCGCATGAACGACGGCAGCTGCTGGCTGCAGCGGGTCGACGTGATCGTCACGCTGGCCGCGTGCATCGAATAGGCCCGGGCTCGACGAGATCTCCAGCAATGGCACGCACGCTCATCACCGCACCCCCGACAGCCCGGCGCGGCGAGGTCATCGAGATCCGCACCCTGATCGCGCACCCGATGGAAACCGGCTACCGCCCCGGCCCCGACGGCACGCTGCTGCCGCGCAACCTGATCCGCCGCTTCAGCTGCGACTACAACGGCGAGCGCGTCTTCAGCGCCGAGCTGCACGCGGCCATCGCCGCCAACCCCTACATCGCCTTCACCACCGTGGCGACCGACAGCGGCACGCTGAGCCTGCGCTGGGAGGGTGACGAGGGCTTCGCGCAGACCGAGAACGTGCGCATCACCGTCACATGAAGCCGATGCGCGTTACCGCTGCGTTCGCGCTCTCGTTCGCCTGGCTCGCAGCGGCCACTGCGATGGCGCAATCGGTGACCGACCCGCGCCGCTCCGGCTTCGACGACATGGGCGCGCAGACCCAGGCGATGCAGCGTGACGACACGCTCAACCCCGGCCTGCTGTGGGTGCAGGACGGTGAGGCGCTGTGGTCGCAGCCGGTGGGCGAGGCGGCCAAGTCCTGCGCCAGCTGCCACGGCGAGCGGGCCACGTCGATGCGCGGCGTGGCGGCGCGTTACCCCGCTTTCGACACGCTGCTGGGCCGCCCGGTCGACCTGGCGCAGCGCATCAACCTGTGCCGCCAGCGGCATCAGCAGGCGCCCACGCTGGCGGCCGAAAGCCAGCCCTTGCTGGCGCTCGAAAGTGCGCTCGCCCACGCCTCGCGCGGCCTGCCGCTGGCCAGTGCCGACGACCCGCGGCTGGCGCCGTTTCGCGACCGCGGCGAGGCGCTGTACCGGCAGCGCATCGGCCAGATCGACCTGTCGTGCGCGCAGTGCCACGACCAGCGCGCCGGCCTGCGCCTGGGCGGCAGCCGGATCCCGCAGGGCCACGTCAACGGCTACCCGACCTACCGGCTCGAATGGCAGGGCATCGGCTCGCTGCAGCGCCGGCTGCGCAACTGCCTGACCGGCGTGCGCGCGCAGGTGCCGGACTGGGGCGCGCCGGCGCTGGTCGAGCTGGAGCTGTACCTCGCCTGGCGCAGCCGCGGCCTGCCGGTCGAAGCGCCCGCCGTGCGGCCGTGAGCCGTGACGCGGACCCGCACGGGCGCCGATTCGCGTCCAATACGGCCATGAACGCCATCACGAATCCGCAAGACATCGAGACCCGCCTGACCGACCTGGAGGTCAAGGCCAGCTTCACCGAAGACCTGGTGGAGCACCTCAACCAGATCGTCGTGCGCCAGCAGCGCCAGATCGACCTGCTGACGCGCGAGCTGCTTCAACTGCAGCAGCAATCGGGCGAAGGCGCCACCGTGCGCAGCCTGCGCGACGAGCTGCCACCGCACTACTGAGCGCAGGCCCGGGCCACCGGCCTACGATCAGGTTCGCCCATCCCGCCATCGACTGGGAGCCGACGATGAAACACCTGCCGATCCGGCTGCTGTGCGGCCTGCTCTGCCTCGCTGCCACGCTGCTCGGCGCACCCGCCCGGGCCGCCGACGCCAAACCGGCCGACGCCGCACACGCCGTGCCGCTGGCGATCGACATCCCGCCCTGGTTCACCGAAGGTTTCCTCGACTTCAAGGAAGAACTCGCCAGCGCCGGCCAGGCCGGCAAGCAGCTGATGGTCTACGTCGGCCAGGACGGCTGCCCCTACTGCCGCGAGCTGATGCAGACCAACTTCAGCCAAAAGCCCATCGCCGACAAGACCCGCGTGCATTTCGTGGCGATCGCGCTCAACCTGTGGGGCGACCGCGAGCTGAGCTGGACCGACGGCCGCACGCTCAGCGAGAAGGCGCTGGCGCGCGAGCTCAAGGTGCAGTTCACGCCGACGCTGCTGTTCCTCGATGCCCGCGGCCAGGTGCGCCTGCGCCTCAACGGCTACCAGCCGCCGCAGCGTTTCAGCGCGGTGCTCGACTACCTGATCGGCGGGCACGACCAGCGCGAAACCCTGGCGCAGTTCCTGGCCCGCTCGCCGGCCGCGCCGGCCCGGCCGCAGCTCACCGACGAGGCCTTCTTCATGCCGGCGCCGCTCGACCTGCGCCGCCGCACCGGCGCCCGGCCGCTGGCGGTGCTGTTCGAGACCCGCCACTGCCGGGCCTGCGACGAGATGCACGACCAGGGCTTCAAGCGGCCCGAGGTGCGCACGCAGCTGGCGCGCTTCGACGTCGCACGGCTGGCCCTGTCCGACGGCGCCGAGATCGTCACGCCCGCCGATCGCCGCCAACGTGCCGACGCCTGGGCGCGCGAGCTGGGCGTGAGCTTCACGCCCACGCTGGTGTTCTTCGATGCGGGCGGCGCCGAGGTCTTCCGGCTCGACGGCTACACCCGCCCCTTCCACCTCGCCAGCGCCTTCGAATACGTGGCCGACGGCGGCTACCGGCGCGAGCCGGAGTTCCAGCGCTACCTGCGCGACAAGGCCGACCGGCTGCGCGCACGCGGCCAGCCGGTCGAGCTCTGGAAATGACGCCGTGAGGCCTTGCGGCGCCGGCCTGACGAGGCGGCGACGCGCAGGCATCATCGGCCGATGACCTCGCTGTCCGTCCTCGACCTCGCCCCCATCGCCGAAGGCAGCGATGCGGCCACTGCGCTGACATGCGCGCTCGACCTGGCGCAGCACGCCGAACGCTGGGGCTACCGGCGCTACTGGCTGGCCGAACACCACAACATGGACGGCCTGGCCTGCTCGGCCACCGCCGTGCTGGTGGGCCACATCGCCGGCGGCACGCACACCATCCGCGTCGGCTCGGGCGGCATCATGCTGCCCAACCACGCGCCGCTGGTGGTGGCCGAGCAGTTCGGCACGCTGGCCACGCTGTATCCGGGCCGCATCGACCTCGGCCTGGGCCGCGCGCCCGGCACCGACCAGGCCACCGCCCGCGCGCTGCGCCGCCACCTGCAGGCGGGCGACGAAGAAGGTTTCCCGCAGGACGTGATGGAGCTGCAGCGCTACCTCGCCAAGCCCGAGCCCGGCGAGCCGGGCCACGCGGTGCGCGCCATCCCCGGCACCGGCACGCAGGTGCCGATCTGGCTGCTCGGCTCGAGCCTCTACAGCGCGCAGCTGGCCGCCTGGCTGGGCCTGCCGTTCGCGTTTGCCTCGCACTTCGCGCCCGACATGCTGATGCAGGCGCTCGAGGTCTACCGCAGCAGCTACCGGCCCAGCGCCGAGTGGCCCAAGCCGCATGCGATGGTCGGCATGAACGTGGTCGCCGCCGATACCGACGAAGAAGCCGCCCGCCTCTACACCTCGATCCAGCAGCGTTTCCTCGGCATGGTGCGCGGCCGCCGCGGCCCCTTGCCGCCGCCGGTGGCGAGCATGGACGGCCTGTGGAACGAGGCCGAGCGGCGCCAGGTGGAGCGCATGCTGGCGGTGTCGGTGGTCGGCTCGCCATCGAGCGTCACGCAAGGCCTGCGCGCGCTGCTGGCGCGCACCGGCGCCGACGAGCTGATCGTGGCCGGTGCCATCCACGATCACGCGGCGCGGCTGCGTTCGTACGAGCTGGCGGCGCAATGCGCGGCGGCGTGCTGATGGCCACAACACCGCCGCGGCTGCGCCTGCAGCTGCTGTCAGACCTGCACCTCGACAACAACCCGGGCTTCGCCGCCCAGGCCGCGCCGGGCGCCGACCTGCTCGTGCTGGCCGGCGATGTCGGCTCGCACGTGCCGGGTTCGTGGCTGCTGCAGGACGGCGATTTCGGCCTCGGCGCGTTTTCGCCCAAGCGGCCGGGGGCGCCGTGGTCGACCGTCATCTACGTGCCCGGCAACCACGAATACGACACGCTGCCCTACGCGCAAACGCGCGAGCGCCTGCGTGCGCTGTGCGACGCGCTCGGCATCATCTGGCTCGACCGCGCCAGCCACGTGATCGACGGCGTGCGTTTCATCGGCTGCACGCTGTGGACCGACTTCGACGCGCTGGCGTCCGACACCGCGCTGCAGCTCAAGGCGGCCGGCCAGGGCGGCGGCCTGCTGACCGGCACGCCGCATCGCAAGACGGTCAGGCGCGCTGCGCGGCAGGCCACCGCCGCGCGCAACGAAGGCGCAGACAGCCTGCTGACCTGGCAGATGCAGGAGCGTGACAAGGCCCTGCGCGCGGCCAATTTCTATCTGCGCAAGAACACCACGCTGGCGGCCGACGGCTCACTGATGCTGGCTGCTGAACTGCGCGAACTCGGCCTGCAGGACCAGGCCTGGCTGCGCGCCGCGCTGGCCGAGCCGCATGACGGCCCGACCGTGGTGGTGACGCATTTCGCCCCCAGCCTGCGCAGCGCCGATCCGCGCTACGGCCTGGTGCCGGGCACGGCGGGTTTCTGCAACGCGCTCGACGATCTGCTGCCGCTGGCCGACCTCTGGCTGCACGGTCATCTGCATTGCCGGGTCGATTACGTCGCCGAGGGGGCACGAACCGATGGCCGCACGGGCCAATGTCGGGTGATCGCCAACCCGCTGGGTTATGCGGGCAAGGGCGAGCAGGCGGCGTTCGAGCCGATGCGGGTGATCGACGTGCCGGGCAGCTGAGCCGCCGGGCCAGCGGGCTGGCTCGAGGGCGATCGCCGGCGTGCGCGGCCCGAAGGGACCCCGGTGACCGCGCACACGCATGCCGTTCGCCGAACCGGTCAGCGTGGCGCACCGGTCTCCGGCGTCCGCGCCGATGGCGGCCGGCCCGCGGCGATGACGCCCTCGGCGCGGGCGCGCAGGTAGGCGTACATCGCGTCGAGTTCGGCCACCACGGCGTCCTGCGACCGGTAGCCCGGCATGCCGCGCGTGATCTCGCCTTCGCGCACGCTGTGCATGAAGCGCTCGCGGCTGCCGTCCCGCACCGCGGCCACCAGGTCCGGCGCCGACCAGCCGCGGTGATCGCGGCCGTGGCAGCGGGCGCAATCGAAGGCCCGCAGCGCCGCCCAGCCACGCCGAACGTCGCCCGGCCAGTCGGCGTCATCGCCGACTGGCGCCGCATGGGCCGCGCCGGCCCAGCCCAGCAGGACCGCCAACGCAGCCCGGCGGGCGATGTGCGATGGCGAGCGGTTCATCATGCGGCCCCCACGATCCGGCTCGACAGGGCGTGCGAACCCGCGGCCGATGTTCAGCGCCCCGGCGCCGGACGCGGCGGCTCGCCGGCGGTGCGCACGGGCAGATCGTCATCGTGCTCACCGGTCAGCAGCGCCGTCACCACGCTGCCGGGCAGCCGGGCCAGTTCGGCCGCCTCGACCTTGCCGACGAACTTCCAGCCCGCCGGCAGCTTGACGAAGACGAAGCCGGTAGGCGGGTCGACGAACACGGTGTAGTCGGCCACCACCTTGGCCACCACCTCGGCCTGCGAGAGCGCGGGTGACGCGGCCAACAGCACGGCGGTGGCGATGCAAGCGGCGGCGGAGATCAAACGGCGGGCGGTCTTCATGGCGGGCTCCTGACTGCAAGGGCACCGAAGTGCGAGGTCGATGCCTGCACTGTGGGCGCCCGCCGCCTAAACGTCCTGCGCGGCGCGCCGGCGCGATCTGAAAACTTCCCAAGGCTTCTGAAATCGCGGTTTGCCCGCGTGGCAGCGGCGGCGCTTGGTGCTGCAATGCAGGCTCACCACGCAGGGAACGCCATGAAGCCGTTTGCCACCGCACACCGCCTGGGCGCCGCCCTGGTCCTGCTGGCATCGCTGCTGCTGCCGTTCGCGGCAGCGGCCGCCGATCCGCCCGAGCGCGTGGTGCGCATCGGCTACCTGGCGCTCAATCCGCCCTTGTTGAACGTGAGTTCGGCGCGCCTGGCGCTGGCCAAGCTGAAGGTCGATGTGATCTATGCCGTGACGAGCCCGGCCGCGTTTGCCGCCAAGAACGCCACGCGCAGCATCCCGATCGTCGCCTGGGCCGCACACGGCGCGGTCGAGACCGGCCTGACGCGGCTGGCTGTGCTCGACGACACCAGCGACCAGGGCGCGGCGCCGGGTGACCTGCCGGTGGAGCAGCCCACGCGCTTCGTGCGGGTGATCAACCTGAAGACCGCCCGCGCGCTCGGGCTCACGGTGCCGCAGGGGTTGCTGCTGCGCGCCGATGCGGTGATCGAATGACGGCGCATCCAGGCCCCCCGGTCAGCGAGGCGCGCCGTGCCTGAAGTGCCACCGCACAAGCCGTCGCGCGGGCGCCTGTTCCGCCAGTACGCGCTGCTCATCAACGCGCTGGTCGGCACCCTGCTGCTGGCGAGTGCGGTGCTGAGCCTGACGTTCTCGTACCGCGAGAGCCGCGACCACCTGGTGGCGCTGCAGTTCGAGCAGGCGCAGGGCGCGGCGGCGCGCATCGAGCAATACATCGCCGGCATCGAGCAGCAGATCGGCTGGACCGCGCTGTCGGGCATGAACGCCGGCGCCGATCCGCTGGAGGCGCGCCGCATCGACTCCCTCAAGCTGCTGCGCCAGGTGCCGGCGATCACCGAAGTGGCGTGGCTCGACGCGCAGGGCCGCGAGCAGCTGCGGGTGTCGCGCCTGGCGCTGGACACGCAGGACCAGGGGCTCGACCGCTCGGCCGAGCCGCTGTTCACCGAGCCGGCGGCCGGGCGCGTGTGGCGCGGGCCGGTGTCGTTTCGCAAGCAGACCGAGCCCTACATGACGATCGCCCGCCGCGCCGGGCCGGGCCGCAGTGGCGGCGTGACGGTGGTGGAGGTCAACCTGAAGTTCGTCTGGGACGTGGTGGCGCGCATCCGCCCCGGCCACCCCGACGGCGGCGGACTGGCCTATGCGGTCGACCAGAGTGGCGCGCTGATCGCCCACCCGGACATCAGCCTGGTGCTCAAGCAGACCAACCTGCGCGCGCTGCCGCAGGTGGCGGCCAGCTTGGCGGCGGACGCGATCGACCGCCCGCCCGGCCCTGCACACGTGGCCGACGCCGCGGGCGGCGTGGCGGTCGAAGACGCGCAGGACCTGGCCGGCCAGCCGGTGCTGTCGGCCTATGCGCGGCTGGAGCCGCTGGGCTGGCGGGTGTTCGTCGAGTCGCCGCGCTCGCAGACGCTGGCGCCGGTCTATGCCAGCCTGCAGCGCCTGGGCCTGCTGCTGGCAGCAGGGCTGGTGATTTCGATGATGGCCAGCGCCTGGCTGGCGCGCACGCTGGTGCGGCCCATCCGGCAGCTGCAGGACGGCGCAGCGCGCTTGGCCGCAGGCGACCTCGACCACCGGCTGACCGTGGCGACCCATGACGAGCTGGAAGACCTCGCCGGCGAATTCAACCGCATGGCCGGCGAGCTGAAGGGATCGTACGAAGGCCTCGAACGCAAGGTCAGGGAACACACGGCCGAGTTGGCCGAGGCGCTGGCGCGGCAGACCGCCACGGCCGAGGTGCTGCAGGTGATCGGGCGGTCCGTGGCGGACGCGGGGCCGGTGTTCGCCAAGATCCTGGAAAGCTGCGAGCAGTTGATTCCCGACACCGTGGCGTCGCTGCTGGACCTGGTGGACGGCGACCGGATCGTGCTGGCCGATTTCCGCATGCGTGTCACCGACAACGCCACCGCAGAAGTGCGCGCAGCGCGCGACCGGCGGGTGCGCGCCGGCTACCCGCATCCGCTGCGTGGATCGGCCACCGAGGCGGCACTCGACGCAGGCCGGGTGGTCGAGTTCAGCGACACGCTGAACGGGCCCGACACGCCGCCACAAACCCGCGAATTCGCCCTCAGCGCGGGCTACCCTTTCTCGCTGATGGTCGCGCCGATGCGATGGGAAGGGCGCCCGATCGGCAGCATCGGCGTGGTCCGCTACACCCTCGTGCCATTCAGGCCCAAGGAGCGGGAACTGCTGCAGACCTTTGCCGATCAGGCCGCGATCGCGATCCAGAACGCGCGCCTGTTCACCGAGACCCGCGAGGCCCTGGAGCAGCGCACCGCCACCACCGAGGTGCTGCAGGCCATCAGCCGCTCGGTGGCCGATCCGCAACCGGTGTTCGAGAAGATCCTCGATCACTGCGAGCGCCTGTTCGGCAGCGACCAGCCCGGCATCTTCCTGGTCGACGACGAGGGCCAGCTGCGGGTGGGCGCTTTCCGCGGCCCCGACCGGGCGCGCGTGCTGGCCAGCTACCCCAAGCCGCTCGGCGACACGCTCAGCGCGGTGGCGATCCGCGCGCACCGCCCGGTCGAGCTGGCCGACGTGCTGGCCGACCCCGCCGCGCCGGCCTACCTGCGCACGCTGGCCGAGCAGACCGGCAACTTTGCGGTGATGGTGGCGCCGCTGATCCACGCCGAGCGGGCGATCGGCTCGATCGTGGTGACACGCCGCTGAACGCGATCATCGGTTTCTCGGAGGTGCTGGCCGAGCAGATGTTCGGCGAGCTCAACCAGCGCCAGCTCGAGTACCTGCACGACATCCACGCCTCGGGCCATCACCTGCTGCAGCTGATCAACGACATCCTCGACCTGACCAAGATCGAGGCCGGCCGCATGGAGCTCGAGCTGGCGCCGTGCGACCTGGCGCAGCTGCTCGAATCCGCCATCGGCCTGATCCGCGAACGCGCCACGCGGCAAGGGCTGCGCCTGCACTGCGAGATCGCGCCCGGGCTGGGCGGCTGGACGGCCGACGCGCGCAAGCTCAAGCAGGCGGTGCTCAACCTGCTGTCCAACGCCGTCAAGTTCACGCCCGAAGGCGGGCGGGTGACGCTGCGGGCTCGGCGGGCGGACGAAGGCGATGCGCACGTGGCCGAGATCGCGGTGATCGACACCGGCGTGGGCATCGCGCCGGGCGATCAGGCCCTGGTGTTCGAGGAGTTTCGTCAGGCCAGCGGCAGCTATCTGCGCAAGTCCGAAGGCACCGGCCTCGGGCTGTCGCTGGTGCGGCGTTTCGTCGAACTGCACGGCGGCACGGTCCGGGTCGACAGCGTGCTCGGCCGAGGTTCCTCGTTCGTGATCAGGCTGCCCGAGCGGCCCCTGCCCGCAGCACTTTCGGCGGCTACGGCGACGCCGAGCGATTGAACTGCAGCGCACCGGGGGCCGCGCGTATGCCTCGGGACAGCGCCCGCGGATCAGTGCGTCAACGCACTTCCAGCTTGAACGTGCCCTCGGTGAGGCCGAAGAAACTGCTGAAGGATTTGACCCGCAGTTCGTGGGTGCCGGGCGGCAACGGTTCGATGGCGACGAAGTAGCCGTCGCTCAAACCGCTCTGCGGTGAACCCGTGATGCACTGATCGATGCCCTTCCAGTCCACCGCGCCAGTGAAGCCGAAGGTGCGTGTCGTCAGACGCAGCACTTTGATCGGGCGGTGGTTCAGGCTGGCTTCGAGCAGGGTGAAGCTGTCGATGATGTCGACCAGACCGCTGCCCAGAAAATCGTCCAGCGACTGCCCGGCAGCCGGCTTGAATGTCGGGTCGGGGCAGGGGTAGTCGTTCAGGAAGGTAGCGACCGGCGTGAAGATCGCCTTGCCGCGCGGTACCGTGCAAGTCCGCTCGAACGGCCCCTGACCACCCAGCGGCGCAGAAAGAAACCACACCGGCCCTTCCTGATGGAGGCCGCATTGCACGCCCGTGGTGTCCGTGGCGCCCACACTGGCCGGCACCGAAAAGAACCAGCGCCAGAACGTCGGCACCCACTGCGCCATGGGTCGCCCCTGCCAGTTGCCCCTCGAGTGTTCCGACCGGGCCGATTCGCTCGAGCGCGCCGCTTGCGACCCGTCGTGACCGGTATCCGTCTTGCGTGAGCTGCCACCACCCCCATCCATTCCGGCCTGCGCGGCAACCGCCAGGGCCAGCCATGTGCAGGCGGTCGCGACGGTGCGGATCGGCCTGCGCCAAGACGTCCTGACGCGCACCGGCATGATCTGCTGTGAGTTCTTGTTCAACATGCTTCAACTCCTCGGTGTGTTCAAGTTGGAATTTGCGGATCTGCCGCAACCGCAACACCGGCCCACGGCTCATCTGAAATCCGCACAGCGATCGAACGCCGTCCAGATGAAGGCGACGATGGGGAGGGCGGCCGCGGAGGCCTCCCGCCGTTATCGGTCTCGGGCGCACCCGCTCCCGGCTCAGACGCGCACGACGTCGCCCTTGAGCGAATACAGGATCGCCACGACCTCGTTCCGCTCGGTGTCGCCGTAGCCGTGCTTGGCCATCGCCGCGACGATGTCGTCGATCGCCGCAATCAGCTCCTGCTCGCTGATGTTCATGCCCTTGTGCGTGGTCAGCATGTCCTTGCCGGTGTAAGCCTGCGGCCCGCCGCTGCCCATGCAGAAGAACTCGGTGACGTGGCGTTCGATCACGGCCCGCTCGGCGTCGTTGTACTTCTCGAAGCGGGTCCGGATCAGCGGATTGCGCAAGTGGTTGTCGACGATGTCGGTGACAAGGCGCTGGATGCGGTCCTCGCCGCCGAGGCGTTCGTAGAGGGACTGGGTCATGTTGATCTCCATGTGTCATTGCACCGGGCCGTACGCCAAGTGTTGACGGGTTTGCGCACGTTGCTCGTGTGGAATCAGTGTGTTGCGCCACCCCGCCCGCCGTCCCTAACGCGTCCCAAGCGTTCTGAAAGTCGGCCCGCCCCGGTTCTGAAAACTTCCCAAGCCTTCTGAAATCGCGGTCAACCCGCGTGCCAGCGGGGCTGCTTGGTGCTGCAATCAGCACACGCCGTCGACCTCTTGTGCTGCGTCAGCAACGGGGGCTCGGCCGTCACGAATGGGGGCGACGAACATGCACCGTTCCTGCCTTGAAAGACTCGCCGGCGCCGTGCAGGCGCTGGTGGCTGCGCTGCTGATCGGCATCTGCGCCGCGGCCACCGCGCACTGGCCCGACCAGCCGCCGCACCAGATGGCGCGCCTGGGCGAGTTCAAGTTCGAACGTGGCGGCTCGATTCCCGACCTGCGCATCAGCTACGTCACGCACGGCAAGCTCAATGCGGCCAAGGACAACGCGGTGCTGTTCCTGCACGGCTTCGGCGGCAATCATCACAACCTGGATGCCTTCATCGGCCCGGGCCGGGCCTTCGACACCGACAAGTATTTCGTCATCTGCCCCGACGCACTCGGCGCCACGCAGACCGGCTACGCGCATTCGAGCAGCCCGACCAGCACCGGGCTGAAGATGAAGTTCCCGAAGTACAACCAGCGCGACATGGTCGAGGCCCAGCACCGGCTGGTGACGAAGGTCTTCGGCATCCCGCGCCTGCTGGCGGTGACGGGCATCTCGTCGGGCGGGGCCTATGCGGTGCAGTACGCGGTGAGCCACCCGCAGGCGATGGCCGGCATCATTCCGATCAGCGGCGGCACGTTCTTCGGCGCCTACGGGCGCTTCGAGGGACAGTTGACCCGCTCGATCCTGGATACCTGTGCCGGCTGGCAGCACGGCAACTACCGGCGCAATCCGGCCGCCTGCGCGACCAATGCCCTGTCGGTGCTGATCCCGCGCTTCTACACCCCTGAATGGTGGGACAAGTACGTCGATACGCCTGAGGCCTATCAGCGCTGGCGTGTTGCCTTTGGCGCCTACTACCTCGACGTGCAGGATGCTCGCGACCTGTACTACCTCAACGATTCCTTCGACCGCGGCTGGTTGGGCGACACGCCTGGCTTCAACGGCGACGTCGCGGCAGCCCAGGCCTCGATCAAGGCTCGGGCCCTTTTCGTACATCCTGTGCAGGACGCCTTCTTCCCGCAGCCGAACATCGCCAACGAGGTGGCCGCGATTGCCGGCGCCCGCGCTGCGTCGATCGACTCGCTGGCCGGTCACACCATCTGGTACAACGCCGACCCCCAGGCGACCGCGGCGATGACGACGGCGATCAGGGCATTCCTGGCCGAATTGCACGCGCCGGGATCGCGGGTTGCGGCCGAGCGTTGAGTGCGCAAATGTCGAGATCACGAAGGAGGCCGACACCATGTCCACCGGGCTCGCACGATTCTTCGCGGCAGTGCTGCCGATCCTGTTTGCCACCTGCAGCACCGCGCACTGGCCCGACCAGCCGCCGCATCAGATGGCGCGCCTGGGCGAGTTCAAGTTCGAGCGTGGGGGCTCGATCCCCGACCTGCGCATCAGCTACGTCACGCACGGCAAGCTCAACGAGGCCCGCGACAACGCGGTGCTGCTGATGCATGGCTACGGTGGCAACCACCACGTGTACGACCTGCTGATCGGCCCGGGCCGCGCCTTCGACACCGACAGGTATTTCTTCATCTGCCCGGACGCGCTGGGCGCCACGCAGACCGGCCCCGAGCACTCGAGCAGCGCCACCAGCAGCGGGCTCAGGATGGCCTTTCCGAAGTACAACATCCGCGACCTGGTGGAGGCGCAGCATCGGCTGGTGACGCAGGTCTTCGGCGTCACGCGTCTGCTGGCCGTGGCCGGCGCCTCGTCGGGCGGCAGCTTTGCCGTGCAGTACGCGGTCAGGCACCCGCAGGCCATGACCGGCATCGTGCCCATCGTCGGTGGCGCGTTCGCCGGCGTGAACAGCCGGCTGCGTCGGCCCTGGAGCCTGTCGGTGATCGAGTCGTGTGCCGGCTGGGAGGGCGGCAACTACGAGAAGAATCCGCAGGTCTGCGCCACCAACGCGCTGATGGTGCAGATCCCGTACTTCTACAGCCGCGACTGGTGGGAGCGCAATCTCGACACGCCCGAAGCGTTCGAGCGCTGGCGCGTCGGCTTCGGCGCCTTCTACATCGACGTGCAGGACACCCGCGACCTCTGGTACCTGAACCAGTCGTACGGCAACGGCTGGATCCATGACACCCCGGGCTTCGGCGGCGACGTGCGGGCGGCGCTGGCCTCGATCCGGGCCCGCGCGCTGTACATCCACGTGCAGCAGGACGAGATCTTTCCGCCCGAGAAGATCGCCGCCGAAGTGGCCCTCATCCCCGGCGCACGCGCGCTGAAGCTCGACTCGATCGCCGGCCACACGGTCTGGTACAACGCCGACCCCCAGGCGACCGTGGTGATGTCCAACGCGATCCGGGCGTTCCTCGCCGAACTGGCCGGGTCGCGCGCCAGCGCCGAATCACCCAATTCCCAACCCCCACAACGATGACCGGGAGGCCGCCATGAACGATGCGATCCGCCACTCTGCGAGCCGCCGCGAGCTGCTGCAAGGGGCCGCCGCGCTGGCGGCGTTCGGCAGCCTGGCCGGTGCCTGCAACCCGGCGGCCGCGCAGGAGCGGCCCGAGACCGGCACGGTGCGTTTCAACCACTCGCCGTCGATCTGCCTGGCGCCGCAGTACCTGGCCGGCGAGCTGCTGCGCAACGAGGGTTTCGACGACGTGCGCTACCTGCCGGTCGGCACGCGCGCCGCACCCGACGCGCTGGCCGATGGCCGGCTCGATGTCGGCATGTGGTACACGACCGGCTACCTGCCGGTGCTCGATGCCGACCGGCCGGTGGTGCTGCTGGCCGGGCTGCACCTGGGATGCTGGGAGCTGTTCGGCAATCACAAGGTGCAGAGCCTGCGCGACCTGCGCGGCAAGACCGTGGTGTGCGAGAAGATGCAGGGCGGCGACCAGATCCTGCTGTCGAGCATGCTGGCCTACGTGGGCATCAAGCCGGCCGAGGTGAACTGGCTGGCCCGCCCGCCGGGCAGCGCGATGAGCGCCTTCATCGCCGGCATGGCCGATGCCTTCCTGGCCTTCCCGCCCGAGCCGCAGGAGTTGAAACAACGCCAGATCGGCCACGTGCTGCTCGACACCAACGTCGACAAGCCCTGGTCGCAGTACTACTGCTGCATGATCGGCGCCAATCGCGATTTCGTGGCGCGCCACCCGATCGCCACCAAGCGCGTGCTGCGCGCCATCCTGAAGGCCACCGAGCTGTGCACCGCGCAGCCGGTGCAGGTGGCCGGCTACATGCGCGACCACGGCTACGAGCCGCGTTACGACATCGGCCTGGCGGCGCTGCAGCGCATCAACTACGACTACCGCGCCGCCGACCCGGCCGACACGCTGCGCTTTCATGCGCTGCGGCTGCGCGACATCGGCGTCATCAGATCGACGCCACAGCGGCTGATCGAACGCGGCACCGACTGGCGCTTTCTCAACGAGCTCAAGCGCGAGCTGAAAGCCTAGGGGCGGCAATGCGGCGGCGCGCCTTGTATCGGCCCCTCGCGCTCGGCGCGTGGCTGGCCGCGTGTGGCCTGTTCGGGCCGCTGCGCACCCTGGCGCATGGCAGCACCGGTGCGCCGGCGCACGACGATGCCGATGAACGCCTGCCGCAGCTCGGTCCGGCGACACCGTTCTCGCTGATCGACCAGTCCGGCCAGCGCCTCGCCCTGGCCGAGCTGCGCGGCAAGGTGGTGGTGCTGACCTTCATCTTCACCACCTGCACCGACACCTGTCCGATCCTGACCGCCCGGCTGGCCGCGCTGCAGGCGCCGCTGGGCGCCGCCTTCGGGCCACGGCTGCGCTTCGTCTCGATCAGCGTCGAACCCGAGGTCGATACCCCCGAGGTGCTGCACGCCTACGCCCGCACGCATGGCGCCGATCTGCGCGGCTGGAGTTTTCTCACCGGCCGGGCCGGCGCGGTGCAGGCCGCCGTGCGCGGCTACGGCAGCTACGCACGACGGCGCGGCACCGGCGAGATCGACCACCTGACGCTGACCTCGCTGATCGACCGCCGGGGCCGCCTGCGGGTGCAGTACCTGGGCACACGGTTTCGCGACGACGAGATGCTGCGCGACCTGCACGCGCTGCTGGCCGAATGACATCGCCGCTGCTGCCGGGCCTGCCGCGTGCGGTCGCGCGGCTGCCGCTGTCGATCCGCAGCAAGCTGTCGGGCGTGCTGCTGGCGATCGTCGGGCTGCTGATCGCGATCGGCAGCGTCGGCCTCTACGAGCTCGGCGAGGTCAATGCGCGCACCGAGGATCTGGTGCGGCTGCAGCGCAAGGTGGCGGCATTCCGGCAGATCCAGCAGGACACGATGGGCCAGTTGCACAACGTCGCCAACGTGATGCTGGCGCCCGACGAGCGCACGCTGGAGACCACGCTGCGCCAGCTCAGCCAGTTCGGCTACGACCTCGACCGGCTGCAGTTCGTCTCCACCGACGAAGCCGAGCTGTACGCCCGGGTGCGGCACGACTACGACGCCTTCATCGGCGAGGTCGGCGCTGTCATCGCCCTGGTGCGGAGCGGCCGGCTGGCCGAGGCCCGCGAGGCCCAGGCCCGCCGGGCCGTGCCGCTGGCCGAGCGGCTTGAGCGCATGACCAACGAGCTGGTGAACCGCGCCGAGGCCGACATGCTGGCGCAGGTGGATGCGGGCGCCGCCGGTTACGCCCGCTCGCGCGCGCTGGTGCTGTCGATCGCTGCGGGGAGCGTGGTGCTGGCGTTGCTGCTCGGCTATGCGCTGTCGTGGTCGCTGGTCGAGCCGGTGCGGGAGATGGATGCCCGACTCGCCGAGATCGCCGCCGGCCAGTTCGAGCGGCGCATCGACATCCCCAACCGCGACGAACTCGGCGCGCTCGCAGCCGACCTGAATCGCATGAGCGCCGAACTAGGCCGGCTGGTGCGCGAGGTCGAGGCGGCCAACCGCAACAAGTCGGCCTTCCTCGCCAACATGAGCCACGAGCTGCGCACGCCGCTGAACGCGATCATCGGTTTCTCCGAGGTGCTGATCGAGCAGATGTTCGGCGAGGTCAACGCCAAGCAGCTCGAATACCTGCGCGACATCCATGCCTCGGGCCACCACCTGCTCACGCTGATCAACGACGTGCTCGACCTGTCGAAGATCGAGGCCGGCCGCATGGAGCTGCAGCCGAGCCGCTTCCACCTGCCCGAGCTGCTGGACAACTCGCTGACGCTGGTGCGCGAGCGCGCCGCCAACCACGGCCTGCGGCTCACGCTCGATGTGCAGGACGGCCTGGGCGACTGGGTCGCCGACCCGCGCAAGATCAAGCAGGTGGTGGTCAATCTGCTGTCGAATGCCGTGAAGTTCACGCCGGCCGGCGGCCACGTCACGCTGCGTGCAAGGCGCATCGATGCCGGCACGGCCGAGATCGCCGTGATCGACACCGGCGTGGGCATCGCGCCCGAGGAGCAGGCACAGGTGTTCGAGGAGTTCCGCCAGGCCGGCACCGACCCCTTGCGCAAGTCCGAGGGCACCGGCCTGGGCCTGGCGCTGGCGCGCCGCTTCGTCGAACTGCACGGCGGCACGCTGCGCGTCGACAGCGCGCCCGGCCGCGGCTCGACCTTTGCCTTCACCCTGCCCGATCGCACCCTGGAGCCGACATGAGCACGATCCTGATCGTCGAGGACAACGCGCGCAACATGAAGCTGGTGCGCGACATCCTGCAGCACCACGGCCACAGCACGCTCGAAGCCGCCACCGGCGCCGAGGGCGTGCAGCTGGCGCTGGCGCAGCGTCCCGACCTGATCCTGATGGACATCCAGTTGCCCGACATCGACGGCATCACCGCGCTGGCCCGCATCCGCGCCGACCCGGCGCTGGCGGCGGTGCCGGTGCTGGCGGTGTCGGCCTCGGTGATGCCCGACGAGCAGCAGAAGATCGTCGCCTCGGGTTTCGACGCCTACGTCACCAAGCCGCTGTCGCTCAGGCCCTTCGTGGCGATGGTCGACTCGTTCCTGCAGCGCGGGCGGCCCGCGTGAACACGCCGGCCGACGCCCCAAACCCGGCGCACGACCCGGCGCACATCCTGGTGGTCGACGACGTCGAGCAGAACGTGCGCCTGCTCGCCGACCTGCTGGTGTTCCAGGGCTGGCGGGTCAGCACGGCGATGTCGGGCGAGCAGGCGCTCGAACGCATCGCCACCGACGCACCCGACCTGGTGCTGCTCGACGTCATGATGCCGGGCCTGAGCGGCTACGACGTCTGCCGCCGGCTGCGCGCCGAGCCCGACCACGCGCTGCTGCCGATCGTGCTGGTGACCGCGCTCGACCCGACCGCCGAACGGGTCAAGGGGCTGGAGGCTGGCGCCGACGACTTCATCAGCAAGCCGATCAACCGGCCCGAGCTGATGGCGCGGGTGCGCTCGCTGCTGCGCATCAAGTTGCTGCATGACCAGGTGCAGCGCCAGCGCGCCGAGCTGGCCGACTGGAACCATACGCTCGAACGGCGGGTGGCCGACGGCGTGGCCCAGGTCGAGCGGCTGTCGCAGCTCAAGCGATTCTTCTCGCCGGCGCTGGCCGAGGCCATCCTGCGCGGCGGCGCCGACGATCCGCTCAAGAGCCACCGGCGCGAGATCGTGGTGGTGTTTCTCGATCTGCGCGGTTTCACCGCCTTCACCGAAACCGCCGACCCGGAGGAGGTGATGGCGGTGCTGCGCGAGTACCACGCCGCGATGGGCGCGCTGATCCTGGCGCACGAGGGCACGCTCGAGCGCTTCACCGGCGACGGCATCATGGTGTTCTTCAACGACCCGCAGCCGCTGCCCGATGCCGCCGACCACGCGCTGCGCATGGCGCTGCAGATGCAGGCGGCGATGGCGGCGCTGGCCGCCGGCTGGCAGCGCCGCGGCCATGCGCTGCAGCTGGGCATCGGCGTGGCGATGGGCTACGCCACCATCGGCGGCATCGGCTTCGACGGCCGGATCGACTACGGCGCGATCGGCAAGGTCACCAACCTGGCGGCGCGCCTGTGCACCGAGGCCCGCGGCGGCGACATCCTGGCCGAGCCGCGGGTGATCGCCGCGCTGGGCGCAGGTTTCGTCGTCGAGGCGGCCGGCGAAGTCGTGCTGAAGGGCTTCGCGCGGCCGGTGGTGGCGTCACGGGTGGTGGGCTGGCAGCCGGCCTGATTCAGCGGCGCAGCCCGAGCGCGAACTGCTGCACCGGCAACGGCGCCGAGGCCACGCGCGTGGTGACGCCTTCACCGACGCGCACCGCCAGCAGCGGCTCGCCGGCGGCGTAGTGGTCCTCGCGCACCCAGGCGTTGGCCCAGCCGCCGCGGTCGAGCTGCTCGCGGGTGTAGGTGGCGACGATCCGGTCCAGGTGCTGGTCGCCGCTGGTTGCGGCGCTGGCCAGCCCGGTCGCTTCGGGCATCAGGGCGTTGACCCACTGGCCGCGGGTTTCGGCGCTGCGGTACTGCTGCAGCACGTCCTGCAACTGCTCGTCGGCCGGTGCGGCCTGGGCCGGGAAGATGCCAGCGGCGGCGATCGCGAGGGCGGCGGCAAGGGATGGTGCGGTGGTCATGGCAGCGGTCCTTTCGGGGGTCAGCGACGGGGTGTCGATGGCTGCACTGTCCGTCGAGGGCCGGTTCAGGTCACGGTCGCCGCACGCAAGCGTTCTGAAAGGTTCTGAATCGCACCGATGAACACCCGGGTCAGGTGTCGAGCCGGCCCGGCTCGTCGAGGCCTGCCGCCACCCGCAGGAAGGCGGTGGCGCGCTGCACCAGCGCCGGGTTGGCGTAGGACCAGTCGCCGGCCAGCCGGGTGGCGACCATCTGCGGCGCCAGCGCACGCAAGGTCTCGAAATCGGCCCGCGCCGCGTCGATCGCACCCAGGCCGACCTGGCCGATCACCCGGCACAGCCGCGCTGGCGGGAACTGCGGCGCCTCCCCGAGGGCGCGGCTGGCGGCGTCGACCGCGCCGGCATGGTCGAACGCGGCAAACGAGGCCCACGCGAGCGAGTTCAGGAACGACCAGCGCAGCGGATCGCGCGGGCTCAGGCGCAGGGCGTCGAGCACATGGCGCACGCCGGTTGCCGCGTCGGCCGCGCTGTCCGCCTCGGCAGCCAGGTACTGGCCGAGCAGGCTCAGCGTCAACGCGTCGTTGGGGTTGAGTTCGTGAGCACGCTGCAGGTCGGCCAGGCCGGCGGCGTGCTGGTGCGTGAACAGCTGCAGCATCGCTTTCCACAGATGGGCGTGGTGATCCGAGCCGTCGAGCGCGATCGCCCGGCGCGCTGCGGCCAGGCCGGCCACGGCCGCATCGACGGGCGAGGCGGCGCTGCCGGCCCAGATCTGCTGCCACTGGACGAAGGCAATGGTGGCCAGCGCAACGCCGCAGCCGGGGTCGATCTCCACCGCTTCGTGCGCCAGCCGCAGCGCCTCGTCGCGCGTGGTGGCGTCGCCCTCGCGGTCGGCGCGGCGCGCGGTGTCGCGGGCGCGCATGGCGAGCGTGTAAGCGTTGAGATCGCGCCCGCGCGCACTGCGGATCTTCTGGAACTCGCCGGCTTCGATCTGCGGCGCGATCGCGCCGACGATGGCGCGGGTGAGCTCCTCCTGCAGCGCGAACAGATCATCGACCGCGCGGTCGTACTTCTCGGCCCAGAGCTGGGTGGCACTCACCGCATCGACCAGTTGCACCGCCACGCGCACCCGATCACCGGCGCGGCGCAAGCTGCCTTCGAGCACGTAACGCACGCCCAACTCGCGGGCGATGGCGCGCACGTCGCGCTCGCCGTGGGCCAGGCCGCGAAAGCTGAAGCTGCTGTTGCGCGCGATCACGAACAGCGAGCGAAAACGCGACAGCTCGGTGATGACGTCCTCGCTGAGGCCCTCGATCAGCAGATCCTGCTGTGCGTCGCCGCTCAGGTTGTCGAGCGGCAGCACGGCGATCGAGGGACGGTCGGGCAGTGTCAGCCCGGTCGGGCCATCGGCCCCCACGACGGATGCGGGCGCGGGTGCGGGCACCGGTGCAACGGCCGGCGCGCCGGTCGTTTCGTCGAGCGCCATCACGAAGCGATAACCGCGGCCGGGGATCGTCGCCACCGCCTGCGCGCCGAACACCTTGCGCAGCGCCGAGACGTGCACGGTGAGGTTGTTCTCCTCCACCACCATGCCGGGCCAGACCTGTTCGAGCAGCTCGTTCTTGGTGACGACACGCTCGCGCTGCGCGATCAGGCACATCAGCACGTCGAAGGCCCGGGCGCCCAGCGGAACCGGCTCGCCGCGCAGGAGCACGCGGCGTTCGTCGGGCCGGACCTCGAATTCGCCGGTGGTGTAGCGATGGGACATGCCGCCTCCCCGTTCGTGTGATCCCGCCTGCCAGCGCGTCGTTGCGGCCGCCAAGAAAGTGTAGCCATCGCCTACCGCCCCGGGGGCACTTCTCGTGGCGCGCGGCGATACCGCGCCGATCCACCATACTGGGCCCATGCCTCGACACCACCGTCTCACCCTCTGCGCGCTGTCCGCTCTGACCGCCCTGGCGGTGCTCGCCGGCTGCAGCACCACGCCGACGGCGCCACTTCCGACCGTCGCCACCGTCGACCTCGCCCGCTACGCCGGCGGCTGGTACGAGATCAGCGCGCTGCCGAACCGCTTTCAGGCGATGTGCGTGGCCGACACGAAGGCGCATTACCGCGCGATCGGCGATGACATCGAGGTCATCAACCGCTGTCGCCAGGCCGACGGCAGCGTCACCCGCGCGACCGGCATCGCCAAGGTGGTGGCCGACAGCGGCAACGCCAAGCTGCGGGTGAGCTTCTTCCGGCCGTTCTACGGCAACTACTGGGTGCTGGCGCTCGACCCCGACTACCGCTGGGTGCTGGTGGGCGAGCCGAAACGGCGCTTCGGCTGGGTGCTGTCGCGCACGCCGCAGATGGCGCCGGCCGATCTGGACGCGGCGCTGCAGCGCGCGGTCGAGCGGGGCTATGCCCGCGCCGATTTCAAGCCCACGCCACAGAGTCAGCCGCTCGACTGACACCCCTGCGGGTGGCGCCAAGGGCCTGCCGCTCAGGCCCTGCGCCGCGTGTACGATCCCTGCCCGTCGTGCTTTCCGACACGACCGCTGCGGCCGGCCACGCCACGCGCCCACGAACCCTCCGAGGAGACACCACACCATGAACCCCCGCAAGATCCTGGTCGCCCAAGGCGGCGGCCCGACCGCCGTGATCAACCAGTCGCTCGCCGGCGTGGTGCTCGAAGCGCGCCGCCACCGCGGCGTCGAGCTGGTCTACGGCGCCCGCCACGGCGTGCGCGGCATCGTCAACGAAGACCTGGTCGACCTGACACAGGAGACCAGCCACAACCTCGAGATGGTGGCTGCCACGCCCGCCTCGGCGCTCGGCTCGACGCGCGACAAGCCCGACATCAAATACTGCCAGGAGATCTTCAAGGTGCTGCAGGCGCACGAGATCGGGCAGTTCTATTACATCGGCGGCAACGACTCGTCGGACACCGTGCGCATCGTCAGCGAGCAGGCCCAAGCGGCCAATTACGCGCTGCGCTGCATCCACATCCCCAAGACGATCGACAACGACCTGGTCGGCAATGACCACACGCCCGGTTTCCCGAGCGCGGCGCGTTTCGTCGCCCAGGCTTTTGCCGGCGCCAACCTCGACAACGCGGCGCTGCCGGGCGTCTACGTCGGCGTGGTGATGGGCCGGCATGCGGGCTTCCTGACCGCTGCGTCGGCGCTGGGCAAGAAGTTCGCCGACGACGGCCCGCACCTGATCTACGTGCCCGAGCGGGTGTTCGAGGTCGAGAAGTTCCTGGCCGACGTCAAGGCCACCTACGAGCGCTTCGGCCGCTGCGTGATCGCGGTCAGCGAAGGCATCCACGACGCCGCCGGCACGCCCATCATCAGCACGCTGGCCAAGGAGCTGGAGCACGACGCCCACGGCAACGTGCAGCTCTCGGGCACCGGCGCGCTGGCCGACCTGCTGTGCGAGGAGATCAAGCAGCGCCTGGGCATCAAGCGCGTGCGCGGCGACACCTTCGGCTACCTGCAGCGCTCGTTCATCGGCTGTGTGTCCGACGTCGACCAGCGCGAGGCCCGCGAGGTCGGCGAGAAGGCGGTGCAGTTCGCGATGTGGGGCGGCAGCGACGGCTCGGTGGCGATCAAGCGCGCCGGCTACTACGCCGCCGACTACGAGCTGCTGCCGCTGTCGGCGGTGGCCGGCAAGACGCGCACGATGGAAGACGAGTTCATCGCGCCCAACGGCACCGACGTGACGGATGCGTTCAGGCTCTACCTGCGGCCGCTGCTGGGCTCGGGCATGCCGGATGCGTACCGGCTGCGGCCCAATCCGGTGGCGAAGGTGCTGAACCGCTGAAAGGCGAGCCCCGTCACGGGTACAGCGGGATCCGAGAACCGGTGAGCGAGGCAAATTACTTGCGTTTCGCAAGCAAAAGAGTCGCCGACCGATTCGACTTCACGGTGCAGATGGGCAACTGGCAGATGCATTTCGATGCCAGTTACTTTCGGATCAGTACTAACCATGATGCATGATAGTGCACATGGCCACAGAATCCGGTCAGTCCCCTCGCGAGGGAAGGTGCGGCCACCGATGTTCGACAGCCTCCGGTTCCTGGCGCCGGCGTGATCGGCCCCACCCCCTGTCGCTACCCACGGAGCACCGCATGAGCCATCCCAAGCAGCCGGGCCTGTATCAGGCCTTCGACGACGTCCACCTGATCGACGGCCTGCGCACGCCGCAGGTCGACCACCTGGGGGCCTTTGCCGATGCCAACCCCATCGACCTGGGCATCCATGCTGCACGTGCGGTGATCGAGCGCAGCGGCGTCGACGCCACCGCCATCGACTCGGTGCTGGGCGGCAACATGGCGCCGGGCGGCTTCGACCAGTTCTACCTGCCGCGCCACATCGGTCTGTACGCCGGCGTGCCGGTGGAGGTGCCGGCGCTGATGGCGCAGCGCATCTGCGGCACCGGCTTCGAGCTCTTCCGCCAGGCCGGCGAGCAGATCGACGCCGGCATCGCCAGCCTGGCGCTGGTGGTGGGCACCGAATCGATGACGCGCCACCCGATCGCGATGTTCGACCACCGCGGCGGCTTCAAGCTCGGCCAGACGCCGGCGCTGAAGGACTACCTCTGGGAGTCGCTCACCGACCCGGTCGCGGCGGTCTCGATGATCCAGACCGCCGAGAACCTGGCGCAGAAGTACGGCATCACCCGCGCCGAGGTCGATGCGTTTGCCGCACGTTCCTTCGCGCGCGCCGTCGCGGCACAGGAGGCCGGCTGGTTCGATGGCGAGATCGCGCCGGTCGAAAGCAGCGTGTTCGAGCTGCCCGGCTACCAGCCGCGCGCGCTGCGCCTGTCGGGCAAGAACAAGCGCGCCGACCGCGACACCCACCCGCGCCCCACGCCGGCCGATGTGCTGGCTTTGCTGCGCCCGGTGTTCAAGGATGGCGTGCAGACCGCCGGCAACTGCTCGGCCCTGACCGACGCCGCCGCCGCCGCGCTGGTCGCCAGCGGCGTGGTGGTGCGCGACTGGCAGGCCCGCACGGGCCGCGCCCCGCTCGCACGCATCGCCGCCACCGCGGTGGTGGGCGTGCCACCGGAGATCATGGGCATCGGCCCCGCACCGGCCATCCGCCGCCTGCTTGACGGCGCGGGCTTGACGCTCGATGACATCGCCCGCTTCGAGGTCAACGAGGCCCAGGGCGCGCAGACCCTGGCCGTGGCCCGCGAACTCGGTCTGGCCGAGGACAGGCTCAACGTGCACGGCGGCGCCATCGCGCTGGGCCACCCGCTGGCGGCCACCGGCGTGCGACTGACGATCACCGTGGCCCGCCAGCTGCAGGCCATCGGGGCACGCTGGGGCGTGGCCAGCGCGTGCATCGGCGGGGGCCAGGGGATCGCATTGCTGGTGGAAAACACGGCCGTCGGCTGAGGAGGCCACAGCGTCCTGGGCGAACCCGGCGCTCACACCGACGCCTGCAACGCCTCGAACGAACACAGCCGCCCCGCGATCGCGCTCGCGGCCACGGTCGGCGGACTCGCCAGCCAGACCTGTCCCGGCCCGGAGCGGCCCGGGAAGTTGCGGTTGATCGCACTCACCGTGACCTGATCGGATTGCGTCGACGAGCCCGGCCCGCAGTTGGCGCAGGCGCCGCAGGCGGGCTGCAGCAGCTCGGCGCCGACCGCCTCGAAGGCCGCCAGGTAGCCGCGCTCGGTGCAGTAGTCGCGCACGGCGGCGGTGCCGAACTGCAGGTAGAGCTGCACGCCGGGCGCCACGCGCAGGCCGCGTTGTGCGGCCCAGGCGAGCACGGCGTGATAGTGGTCGAAGTCCTCCCGTTTGCCGGCGGTGCAGCTGCCGCCGTAGGCCACACAGCCGAGTGCGCCGCTGTGCGGCGTGTGCGAATCGGTGCCCACCAGCAGCTGGCCGGGCAGCGCATACAGCTCGGCCACCATCGCATGCGAGATGCCTTCGGAGCCCCCAGGGCTCGACAAGCCGAGCCCGCCCCCCGAGGGGGTCAAGGCCGCTTGGGGCGGCCCGGCGCGGCCTTGTGACCCGGTGTTGCCGGCGTCCCTCGCCTCCAGCGCCTGCAGATAACCGTGGTCCTTCAGGCCGTGGCGGGCGGCGAATTCGCGGTGCGCGCGAGGTTTCGCCATCGGCCAGCGCGAGGCGGTGGCGCTCGACGATCTTCTCGAACAGCGTGCGCGGCCGGCCGTCTTCAGCCGCAACGACCGGGCGGGCGCCAGTCAGGTGCGCCGCGCCGTGATCGAGCAGGCCGCCGGCACGCACGATCGCGGCCGGCCAGCAGCTCGTCGAGCGAGATCGCCTCGCCGCGCCGGATGCAGGCGATCACCAGCCGCACGCCGGCCGAACGTTCGGCCACCACGGCGTGTTCGCGCGAGCTGCCCTTGCCATAGCGGGCGCCGGCCACGATGACCTCGATGCCGGCGCGGCGGATCGCGTCGACGCCGATCGGCCGCTCGCCGCCCGCCGTGTATCCGGTGAGCGGGTAACGGCCCAGCGTGGCGTCGAAATGCACCATCGCCGGCAGCGGGATGATCTCGTCGGTCGAGACGTCGTCGCGCAGCGCGGCGATGTCGGCGAGCGACAGCGCCTCGCCCGCGAGCTGGCGCCGCACCTGCGCGGCATCGCTCACGCTCGGCTCACTGGGCCTCGATGCCGGCCTTCTTGACCAGCTTGGCGTACTTCAGCATCTCGTCCTTGAAGAACGTTTGCGCGCGCTCGGGCGTGCTGACGTTGATGACGTTGCCCTGCTTGGCCATCGCCTCCATCACGCCCGGATCGGCAAAGGCCGTGACCACCGCGGCGTTGATGCGCTTGACGTCCGCCGCCGGCAGTCCCTTGGGGCCGATCACACCGAACCAGGCCTCGACCACGTAGCCGGGCAGGCCCTGCTCGACGAAGGTCGGCAGGTCGGGCGCGGCGGGCACGCGCTGCGAGGTGGCGATGCCGATGGCACGCAGCGCGCCGCTCTTGAGGTGCTGCTGCACGCTGGGCAACGCGGCGGTGGCGAACTCGACCTGGCCGCCGATCAGGTCGGTCAGCATCGGGCCGACGCCCTTGTAGGGGATGTGGCGGGCCTTGACGCCGGCTTCGTCGAGGAACATCTCGGCCGCCAGGTGCAGGATGGTGCCGTTGCCACCCGAGGCGAAATTGGCCTCGCCGTTCTTGCTCTTGAGGAAGGCGGTGAACTCCTTCGCGTTGGTGGCCGGCACCTTCGGGTTCACGACCAGCACCACCGGCGTGTAGCCGCAGATCGCGATCGGCGTGACGTCGGTGTGCAGGTCGAAGGGCAGCGACTTGAGCACGCTCGGGAAGATCACCACGTTGTTCGACACCACGCCGAGCGTGAGGCCGTCGGGCGCGGCGCGCACCACCGTCTGCACGCCCAGCACGCCGCCCGCGCCGGGCTGGTTCTCGACCACCACCGGGTGGCCAAGCGCCTTGGACAGCGCGTTCTGCGCCGTGCGGGTGATGGTGTCGACGCCCGACGAGACGGCGTTGGGCAGCACGATGCGCACGGTCTTGTCGCCTGCGGCCTGCGCCCAGGCGCTGCCGGCGGCGCCGGCCAGGGTCAGGGCACCGAGCTGGCGCAGGGTCTGGCGGCGGGTCTGGATGTTCTTCATGGTCTTGTCTCCGGGTGGGCTGTGGCCGGGGTTCGGGTGGCCGGTTTTGTTGTCATCGCAAGGGTGATCCTGCCTCGACGCGCAGGCACTCAGACCACCACCGCGTTCGCCTGCAAGGTGTCGATCTGGGCCGGGTCGTAGCCGATGCTTTCGAGCAGGCCGCGGGTGTGCTCGCCGAGCCTGGGCGGCTGCAGGCGCACACCCAGCCGCGCACCGTCCATCGTGATCGGGAACAGCGTGGTCTTGACGCTCTGGCCGGCCTTGGCACCGTCGGGCAGCGTGATGTCGGCCAGGCCGCCGGTGGCGAGCAGGTGCGGGTCGTCGAGCAGGTCTTCGGGTTTGCGGATCGGCGCGAACGGCAGGCCAGCGGCTTCCATCGTGTCGGACAGCTCGGCGGCGCTGCGCAGCGCCAGGCGCTCGCGCAGGGCCGGCAGCAGGCGGGGGCGCTCGCGCACGCGCTGGTTGTTGGTGGCCAGCGCCGGGTCGGCCTTGAGGTCGGCAAAACCGAGCGCATCGCAGAAGGTGAACCACTGCGCGTCGCTCACCGCGGCCAGGAAGATCTGCTCGCCGTCCTTGACGGTGAAGACGTCGTAGATCGCCCACGGGCTCTCGCGCGCCGGCATCGGCGCGGCGGGTTTGCCGGTCATGGCGAACTGCAGCATGTGCTGGCCCATCAGGAAGACGTTGTTCTCGTAGAGCGCCGACTGCACCTCCATGCCGCGCCCGCTGATGCCACGCTGGATCAGCGCGCCCAGCACGCCGATGGCGCCGAACAGGCCGCCCATGATGTCGTTGACGCTGGTGCCCGCACGCAGCGGATCGCCCGGCCGGCCGGTCATGTACGCGAGGCCGCCCATCATCTGCACCACCTCGTCGAGCGCGGTGCGGTGGTCGTACGGGCCGGGCAAGAAACCCTTGTGGCTGGCGTAGATCAGGCGCGGATTGACGGCGGCGAGGCTGGCGTAGTCGAGGCCGTACTTGACCATCGTGCCGGGCTTGAAGTTCTCGGCCACCACGTCGGCGCTGGCGGCCAGGCGGCGTGCCACCTCGGCGCCGTCGGCGTGGTGCAGGTCGATCGCGATGCTCAGCTTGTTGCGGTTGAACATCGGGAAGAAACCCGAGCCGGCGCCGAGCAGGCGGCGCGTGCGGTCGCCGTCGATCGGCTCGATCTTGATGACCTCGGCGCCCATGTCGGCCAGCACCATGCCGCAGGTCGGGCCCATCACCATGTGGGTGAACTCGACGACGCGGAGACCGGCCAGGGGCTGGGGTGCGGAGGTGGCGGTGGGCATCACGGATTCAGCAGAAGGTGTGTTCATGGGTCAGGCACTCAACATCGTTTTGGGCAGGCCGGCACGCCACAGCGAGCCGTGCAGGGTTTCGCCGGCCAGCCATTGGGCCAGCCGCGCACGCAGGGCGATCAGTGCGTCGAAGTCGAGCCCGGTCGGCGCGCCCATGCTGGCGAACAGGTAGGCGAGATCCTCGGTCGCCACGTTGCCGCTGGCGCCGGGCGCGTGCGGGCAGCCGCCGATGCCGCCCAGGCAGGCGTCGAAGCGGCGCACGCCGGCCAGCCAGGCGGCGTAGACGTTGGCCATGCCGAGGCCGCGGGTGTCGTGGAAGTGACCGCAGGCGAGCCGATCGCCGGCCACGGCAAAACTCTTCTCGAACAGCCGCGCCACCTGCTGCGGATCGGCGTAACCCACGGTGTCGGCCAGGCCGACGCGGTCGGCGCCGGCATCAAGCGCGGCCTGCAGCAGGCGCAGCACCTCGGCCTCGTCGACCCGGCCCTGGATGGTGCAGCCGAAGGCCGTGCTCATGCCGACCTCGATCAGGCAGCGCGAGCCGCTGGCATCGCGCAAGGCGCGGATGCGGCCGACCTCGGCCACCGCGTCGTCGGGTGTCTTGCGCAGGTTGGCCAGGCTGTGCGCGTGGCTGGCCGACAGCGGCAGCAGCATCAGGTCGGCGCCGCTGTCGAGCGCGGCCTGCGCGCCCTTCAGGTTGGGCACCAGCACCGAGGTGACGAGCCCGGGCAGCGTGCGCGCCACCGCCACCAGCTCGGCGGTGTCGGCCAGTTGCGGCAGCAGCTTGGCCGGCACGAAGGAGCCGACCTCGATCTCGCGCAGGCCGGCGGCATGGGCTGCGCGCAGCCAGTCGAGCTTGTGGTCGGTGGCGAGCGTGCGGTGGATGCTCTGCAGGCCGTCGCGCAGGCCGACTTCGCGCACGATCACGGCGTCGGCAGGGGGAGCAGGTTGTGTGTGCATGGGGCCGGACTCCAGGGGTTCCGAAAGGCCCCGAAGATGCTACTTTGGAAGCCGATCCGTTCCGCACCGGAACGACCCAGGGTCATCCCGAAGCCCCGCCATGCAACGCCCGATCGATCCCGTCACCTTGCGCCTGTTCGTCGCGGTCTGCGAAGAAGGCCACATCGCCCGCGCGGTATCGAGCCGACGCGCAGGCCGGCGAGCGGCGCGCAGGTGTCGAGACGCCGTGATTCAGCGGCCGTTGCCGTGCCGGCGGTGCTCGTGGCGGGCGGCGGCACGTGCCGCCTTGCGCCGATCCTTGCCGACGAACGGCAGGGGCTGGCCGCGCCGGTCGACGCTCTCGACCACTTGCAGCGGCAGCGTGACCGGCTGGGTTTCGGCCAGGTGCGGATCGATCTCGGTCGCCACCGCGCTGGCGCGGGTGGCCGGTTCGGCGCGGCGCAGCGGGTGCCACCACGGCCGGTGGGCGGCCGGGAACAGGCTGCCGAACGCGGCCGTCAGCAGCGCCATGAACAGGCACGACAGCAGAACCAGAGGGAAATCGATCATCACGGTGTGTCCTTTTTTCTCGGTCGCCCGACGCGGTCTGCCGGTGCATCCCGCGTTGTCGGCCGGTGGCCGGCCGACTTGAGCGCAACAAGCCGCCAGCTTGACCGACGACACCCCCTGCCGATCCCTGATCGAGCGCGCCCAAGCCCGCTCTTTTTGACCGATCGGACTCAGCGCTGCACGTCGGGCAGCTCGATCTTGACCTCCAGCACCTCGAGGTTGTCCTGGCGCTCCAGGTGCACCTTGATGTCGCCGGGTTCGATCGACACGTACTTCGAGATCACCGCCAGCAGTTCGCGCTGCAGCGCGGGCAGGTAGTCGGGGCGGCTGGCATTGCGGCCCGAGCGCTCGTGCGCCAGGATGATCTGCAGGCGCTCCTTGGCCACGCTGGCGGTGCTTTTTTTCTCTCCGATGAGAAACGACAGCAAGCTCATCACCTCATCTCCCGCCGAACACGCGTTTGAAGAACCCCGGCTTGACGGCCTCGGTGAAGCGCATGGGCAGGTCGTCCTTGCCCAGGAACCGCGCCACCACGTCCTTGTAGGCCTCGGACACGTCGCTGCCCTTGAGGTGGATCGCCGGCAGGCCCTGGTTGGAGGCATCGAGCACGGCTTCGGATTCGGGGATCACGCCGATCAGCGGGATGCGCAGGATGTCCTGGATGTCCTCGATCGACAGCATCTGCCCGCCCTGCACCCGGCTCGGGTTGTAGCGCGTGATCAGCAGGTGCTCCTTGACGGGCTCCTTGCCGTCGATGGCACGCTGGGTCTTGGAGGCCAGCATGCCGAGGATGCGGTCGGAGTCGCGCACCGACGAGACCTCGGGGTTGGTCACCACCAGCGCTTCGTCGGCGTAGTGCATCGCCATCATCGCGCCGGTCTCGATGCCGGCCGGCGAGTCGCAGACGATGTACTCGAAGCCCATCTCGATCAGTTCGTTGAACACGCGCTCGACGCCGTCCTGCGTCAGCGCCTCCTTGTCACGCGTCTGCGAGGCGGCCAGCACGCACAGGTTCTCGCACTGCTTGTCCTTGATCAGTGCCTGGTTGAGGTTGGCCTCGCGGTGGATCACGTTGATCAGGTCGTAAACGACCCGTCGCTCGCAGCCCATGATGAGGTCGAGGTTGCGCAGACCGACGTCGAAGTCGATCACGGCGGTCTTGTGGCCGGCCAGCGCGAGACCGGTCGAGAAACTCGCGCTGGTGGTGGTTTTGCCCACGCCTCCCTTGCCGGAGGTGACGACGATGATTCTGGCCATCAGTGGGAGTCCTTTCGGGTACGGATTGGGGACGGATCAGGTTCGGCAGGGTCAGGGCTTGATCGGCTCGACCACCAGCCGGTCGCCTTCCAGCCGCACCTGCGCCGGCTTGCCCAGCACGTTGGCGGGCAGCGGCACTTCGGTGGTGCGGTAGGTTCCGGCGATGGAAATGAGCTGGGCTTCCATGCAGGTGCTGTAGATGCGGGCGTCCGCCTGGCCCTTGGCACCGGCCACGGCCCGCCCGCGCAGCGGCGCATAGACGTGGATGCTGCCGTCGGCGATCACCTCGGCGCCGTGGCTGACCATCGCCAGCACCACCAGATCGCTGCCGCGCGCGTAGACCTGCTGGCCCGAGCGCAGCGGCCGGTCGATCACCAGCGTGCCGCCCGGTGGCGGCTGGGTGGCGAACAGCTGGCGGGCGCGTCGCAGTTCGTCGTCGAGGTCGACGTCTTCGCCATCGGACGGCGACTGCGCCGGCAGGGCGGCCGTCGGGCGCTGAGGCGCGGCGTGCGTCTCGTCGGGCGCCTCGGCCAGCCCGGCCTCGCGCGCGGCGGCCATCTGCCGGGTGCTGCCGCCGCGCACCGCCAGCGGCAGCAGGCTGTGGCGACGCAACAGGGCGATCAGCGCCACCACGTCGAGCTCGATCGAGGCGTCGCGCACTGCACCAAGATCGATCACCACCGGGTCATGGTCGAACAGCCCGGGCATCTCCTTGGCCTGGGCTTCGAGCTCGCGCGCCAGTTCGCTCAGGTCGGCGCTCTTGATGACCAGCGCGGTCAGCGTCAAGACCGCGCTCTTGAGTTCGAGACTCGAAGGCGTGCTTTTGCGGGTCACAACAGCCATGGGGCGCTCGAAGATGAAGTTGACCGAGTTTAGCGGCGAGTGCCAGCGGGATTTCTGCCCATCGAGGGGGCCTTCCGGCGCCGAAGCTGGCAAACCTGATGACCGCTTCAGACACGGCGACAAATCTCGCCATCTGGTGACCGGTTGCTAACCGCAGGGCCGTGGACGTTACCGAGGTAATGCACGGACCCAAACGATGCGCACGGTGGTCCTGGCTGTTTAAGGTGCGCCCCAAGCCGGTGCAAGTGCGCTCCGGCGCACACACAGGAGCCTTCCATGCGCAGCTGCCCGACACCCTCGATCCCGTCGTCCAACCCCTCCTCCTTCAACGCCCGCGGCGGCACCCGCCCGGCCGCGGGCCGCCGGCTCGGCACCGGCTTGGCCGCCATCGCGCTGGCCGTGGCGCTGCTGAGTGCCTGCGGCGGCGGTGACGACACCACCGACGGCGCCACCAGCAGCGCGCTGGCCGTGACCGACACCAGCCAGGGCATGAGCGTGACCCTGCACACCCGGACCGACGGCGACAGCGCGGCCGGCAGCGGCACCGCCAGTGCCGCGCCGGCCCGCGCGCCGTCGAAATCATCGTCCGACGACACGAAGGACGATGCCGAGCAGGACGACGACGACAACGACGACGCGGCCACCGAGCGGAAGTGGACCGCCACCCAATACGCCCTCGACGCCAGCGTCACGAGCGGGCCGCACGCCGGCCAGGCGCTCGGCGGTGCACTGCTGCTCAAGGGCGAGCTCAAGAGCGACGGCACGACCCGCCTCAAGGGCCGGTTCGTGCCGACCGCCAGCGACAGCGGCGTCGCACCGATCGTGACCACGCTGCGCAACAGCAGCGCGCTGCAGGCGCTGCGGCAGCAATACCGCAGCCGCATCGAGGCCCTGGTGGCCGAGCTGCGCAGCCAGATCGGCCACGATGCCGGCGGCTTGGCCACGCCCGGTGGCCAACAGGCCTTGAGCGCCTTCCGCAGCGGCCACGACGAGGCCACCGAGCAGCTCCAGTCCGCCACCGACGACCTGCTGATCGCCAGCCAGCACGGCGGCCGCGAAGCCCGCGAACACCGTGGCGGCGCCGTGCGCGTGCGCGGCACCCTGGCCGCAGACGGCAGCGTCACGCTGACCCTGACCTGGCGCGGCCACGCCGTCACGCTGCAAGGCACCCAGGCCGCCGACGGCAGCCTGTCGGGCAACTTCACCGACAGCGCCACCGGCGACGCCGGCACCTGGAATGCCGCACTCGAAAACGGCGCGACGCCGAGCCCGGCTCCGGCGCCCATCCCCCCCGCGCCGGAACCGGCGCCGAGCCCTGCGCCTGCACCTGCACCTGCCCCGGCACCGACTCCTGCGCCCGCTCCGGCTCCGACGCCTGCCCCTGCCCCTGCCCCTGCCCCTGCCCCGGCTCCCGCTCCCGCTCCCGCTCCCGCACCGGCACCTGCACCTGCACCTGCACCCGCTCCGGCTCCCGCACCGGCCACCGGCGACATCGCCGCCGGCCAGCTCAAGTACAGCGTCACCTGCGCGGGTTGCCACACCGCCACCGTGTCGAACAACGCGATGAACGTGACCAAGGCGGCCACGCTGTCGGGCATCCAGAGCGCCATGAACAAGGGCGCCCACGGCGGCTTTGCCAGCAGCCTGCTGGCGCAGGATCTGCTGAACCTGTCGGCCTACATCAACAGCGCCAAATAGACGGCCGGTGTAAGGTAAGCGCCCTGTCTTCAGAACCGGGGCTTGCCGAGGATGACACCGCAGATCCCTCCCGACCCGCTGGCGCCGACCCCGGCGCCAGCGTCCGAGTCGCCGGCCGCACGCCAGGCCCTGCTGCGGCAGATCCGGGCGGTGCGCGCCCACACGCTGCAGCGGGTGGCCACGCTGTCGGCCGAAGACATGGCCCTGCAGTCCATGGCCGACGCCAGCCCGACCAAATGGCATCTGGCGCACACCACCTGGTTCTTCGAGGCGCTGGTGCTGTGCCCGCACCAGCCCGGCTACCAGCCGGTCGACGCGCGCTACTTCAAGCTCTTCAACTCGTATTACGAGAGCCTCGGCCCGCGCCACCCGCGGCCGCAGCGCGGCCTGCTGAGTCGGCCCTCGCTCGACGAGGTGCGGGCCTACCGCAATGCAGTCGACCAGGCGCTGGCCCGCTTCATCGAACAGGCCGACGACGACAGCTGGGCCGCTGCCGCGCCCTTGCTGCTGCTCGGTCTGCACCACGAGCAGCAGCACCAGGAGCTGCTGCTGACCGACATCGCCCACGCCCTGTCGCTCAACCCGCTGCGGCCCGCCTGCCTGGCGGACGAACCGGCGGCAGGTGCCGGCCTGCACGGCGGTGGCGGTGCCGAGTGGATCGAGTTGCCCCACGGCGAGATCGGCATCGGCCACGCCGGCACCGGTTTCAGCTTCGACAACGAAACCCCCGCGCACCGCGTGCAGCTGCAGGCCTGTGCGGTGGCGCGTGCGCTGGTCAGCAACCGCGACTACGCCGCCTTCATCGCCGACGGCGGCTACCGCCGGCCCGAGCTCTGGCTCAGCGACGGCTGGGCGGCGGTGCAATCGCTGGGCTGGCAGGCCCCGCTCTATTGGGCGCTCGACGAGCGCGGCGCCCCCAGCCACCAGTTCACGCTCTACGGCGAGCGGCCGTGGCGCGCCGACGAGCCGGTCTGCCACCTGAGCTTCTACGAGGCCGCGGCCTACGCCGAATGGGCCGGTGCGCGGCTGCCCACCGAGTTCGAGTGGGAGGCCGCGGCCCGCCTCGCCGGCGGCGCACACGCAGGCGCCGAACCGGGCGATGGCCCGATAGATCCGCAGCCACGCGCCGCGTCGCTCGACGCCGCCGGCCGGCGTGACCCCCAGTTCTTCGGCGCCGTCTGGCAATGGACGCGTTCGTCGTACGACCCCTACCCGCGCTTTCGGCCGATGGCCGGCGCGGTGGGCGAATACAACGGCAAGTTCATGGTCGGCCAGCTGGTGCTGCGTGGCAGCAGCTGCGCCACGCCGCGCGGCCATGCGCGGCCGAGCTACCGCAACTTCTTCCCGCCCACCGCACGCTGGCAGTTCAGCGGCCTGCGCCTGGCGCGCGACCTCTGACAGGCCCGACACTCGCCTCCTTTGACCCAGGAACCGACAACATGAAAGCCATCTGGAAAGACGTCGTCGTCGCCGAGAGCGACGACACCGTGCTGGTCGAAGGCAACCACTACTTCCCCGCCGACTCGCTCAAGCGCGAGTACCTGCTGGCGAGCAACCTGCGCACCACCTGTTCGTGGAAAGGCCAGGCCAGCTACTACACGCTGTTCGTCAACGGCGACGCCAACCCCGATGCGGTCTGGTATTACCCCGAGCCCAAGGAAGCCGCCGCGCAGATCGCCGGGCGGGTGGCGTTCTGGAAGGGTGTGCGGGTGGTCGACTGACCTGCGGCTGCAGCCGGCACACCCGGCTCAGGTCGGGCCCAGAACGTAGTCGTAGCGGATGAAACCGCGGTTCTGCGCGACGCGGTCGTACAAGGCCCTCGCACGGGCATTGTGGTCCTGCGTGAGCCAGTACAGCCGCGGCGCCCCCCGCTCGCGGGCCGCCTGCGCCACCCGTTCGATCAAGGCGGCGGCGACGCCCTGACCACGAGCCGCCTCGGCCACGAACAGATCCTGCAGGTAGCAGACGTCGTCGGTCCAGGCACTGGCGTGGAACAGGCAGTGCACGATGCCCACCAGCCGGCCGTCGAGCCGTGCCGCCCAGCCGTGCACCTGCTCGCCCGCACGCAGGCGCTGCCAGGTGGCCTGGTACTCCGAGTCGGTCTGCCCGGTGAGATAGAACGCCTTGTAGGCCCGCGCCAGTTCCTGCCAGGCCGGCTGGTCCGCGTCGGTGAACGAGTCGATCGTGATCATGGATTGTTTGCACTCAGGCATCGGTTGAAGGTTGAACAAGTGCGGCCATCGCCGCGGCCTGCGGTGCCGCATCGGCCAGCAGCCCGGCCGCCACCCCGGCGCGGTCGGCAGCCGAACGGTTCTGGCTGACCTTCCACTTGCCGACCAGCCGCTCGATCGGCATCTCGATGCCGACGATCGCGGCCAGCATCTGGTCGATGTAGTCGGCCGGCGCATCGGCCACCTGCCAGGGCTGCGCGCGGCCGGCTTCGTGCGTGTCGGTCAGGCGGCTGACGATCTGCCGCAGCGCGGCCGGATCCTCGATCGCACGCGGCTGGCCGTGTGCATGCACCACCGCGTAGTTCCAGGTCGGCACCACCTTGCCGTGCACCTGCTTGCTCGGGTACCAGGCCGGCGACACGTAAGCCTGCGGCCCCTGGAACACCAGCACGCTGGCCGCGAGCTGGCGCCAGACCGGATTGGCGCGCGCCACGTGGCCGATCAGCGTGCCGTGTTCACCGCGTGCCGGGTCGAGCAGGAACGGCACGTGTTCGACCACCAGCTCGCCGTCACGCTGGCTGACCCAGGTGGCCAGCGGGTGGGCGCGCAGCAGCGCGTGCAGCACTTCGGGGCGGCGTTCTTCGAACTGGGCGGGCAGGTACATGCGTCGGAGTCTCGTGAGGAAGGGGTCAGAACAGCGGCTCGCAGCGCACCTCGGCGGTCACCGAATGCGCCAGCGTGCACTCGTCGTGGGCGGCGTGATGCAGGCGCCGTTGCGTGTCGGCATCGGGCTGGCGTTCGCCACCGAAGCGCACCGCCGGCCTCAGCGTGATGAGCGTGATCGCGCTGCGGCCGGCGGCGTTGCGCGCCATCACGGCGACGGCGTCGTCGCGGTAGTCGTCGACCAGCCAGCCGGCCTTGGCGGCCAGGCTCAGGAACCACAGCATGTGGCAGCTCGACACCGCGGCGACCAGCGCCTCTTCGGGATCGACCGCGCCCGGGTCGGAATACGGCAGCGGCACCGAATGGGGTGACGACGAGCCCGCCACCACCGCGCCGCCGTCGAAATGCCATTCATGGCGACGGCTGTAGCGGTTGTCGGTGAAGGTCTGGGCATGGCGTTGCCATTGCACGGAGGCGGTGAATTCGGGCATGGTCGGCGGGCCTTGAGTGGTTCTTCAGATTAACCACTTATCCTTGATACCAGAGAGCCAATATCCGATGCCGCACGGAACCACTGCCCCGAAGACGCCGCTGCGCCTGCAGATCTACCGGCAGTTGCGTGCGGCCATCGAGCAGGGCAGCTTTGCAGCGGGCGCGCGCCTGCCACCTACCCGCGAACACGCGCTGGCCCTGGGCGTGGCGCGCAACACCGTGCTGTGGGCGATGGAGCGGCTGCGCGCCGAGGGTTACGTGATCACCCGCGTCGGCGACGGCAGTTATGTGGCGGGCGATCTCGCCGCGCTGGGTCGGCCGGTGTCGCGGGGGTCACAGGGTTCGGCCATGGCGCCGGCCTTGTCGCGCCGCGGCCAGCTGATCGCCGACACCGCCTTGCGCTGGCAGCCGCCGCTGCAGCCGGCGCAGGCCTTTCGCATCGGCGCACCCGAGATCGCCACCTTTCCCTTCGCGCTGTGGGATCGGCTGGCGCGCCAAGCCAGCCCGCGGCAGCGCCTGGCCCAGGCGCAATACCTCGATCCGGCCGGCCTGCCGGCGCTGCGCGAGGCGATCGCGCAGTGGCTGTGGGTGTCGCGTGGCATCCGCTGCGAGGCCGCCCAGGTGCTGGTGTGCGCGGGTTCGCAGCAGGCGCTCGACCTGATCGGCCGGCTGCTGCTCGACCCCGCCGACGAGGTGCTGGTCGAAGACCCCGGCTACCCCGGCATCCGCGCCAGCCTGCTCGGCCACGGCGCCACCGTGCGGCCGGTGCCGCTGGACGGCGAGGGCATCGACATCGCCCACGCCGCGGCCCGCTGGCCGGCGGCTCGGTTGGCGGTGGTGACCCCCACGCACCAGTTCCCGACCGGCGTGCGCATGAGCCTGAAGCGCCGGCTGCTGCTGCTCGACTGGGCCCGCGCACACGACGCCTGGATCGTCGAGGACGACTACGACGGCGAGTTCCAGTACGGCGCCCACCGCATCCCGGCGCTGTGCAGCCTGCCGCAGGCCGGGCGGGTGCTCTACGTCGGCACCTTCTCGAAGACGCTGCACCCGGGGCTGCGGCTGGGTTTCATCGTGCTGCCGCATGCGCTGGCCCCCACCTTTGCCAGCGCGCGGGCGCTGACCGACCGCCACGCCCCGGGCGACGCGCAGGACGTGCTGGCGCGTTTCATCCTCGAAGGCCATCTGCTGCGCCACCTGCAGCGCATGCGTGCGCTCTACCCGCAACGCCAGCGCGTGCTGATCGAGGCGCTGGCCCAGGCCAGCGGCGGCGCGCTGCAGCTCAGGCCCAGCGAACAGGGCATGCACCTGCTGCACGAGCTGCCACCCGGTCAGGCCGATGCGCCGCTGGCCGCCCGCGCCGGCGCAGCCGGGGTCTACCTGGCGCCGCTGTCGCGCTACACCGTCGAGTCACCGCGGCGCGGCTGGCTGTTCGGCTACGCCGCCTACGACACCGACGCCCTGCAGACCGCGGCAGCCATCGTCGGTGCGCTGCTGATGCCGCGTCGCTGAGCTCGGCCGACGCGATACTCGCCGCCATGGAAACCATCGCCGTCATCGACTTCGAAACCACCGGCATGACGCCGTCACAGGGCGCGCGCGCCACCGAGATCGGCGCGGTGCTGGTGCGCGGTGGCGAGATCGTCGGGCAGTACCAGAGCCTGATGTACAGCGGCGTCCACATCCCGCCGTTCATCGAGCAGCTCACCGGCATCAGCAACGCGATGTTGCGCGACGCGCCGCCGGCCGAGCAGGTGATGCGCGAGGTGGCGGCCTTCACGCGCGGCTGCCCGATGGTGGCGCACAACGCCGCCTTCGACCGTGGCTTCTGGCTGGCCGAGCGCGAGCGCGCCGGCTGCGAGCCCGACCTGGCGCAGGAATTCGCCTGCACCGTGCTGCTGTCACGCCGCCTCAACACCGAGGCGCCCAACCACAAGCTCGGCACGCTGGCGAGCTGGTTCGGCCTGCCGAACAACGGCCGCGCCCACCGCGCGCTGGCCGATGCATTGACCACCGCGCATCTGCTGGTGCGCCTGCAGGATCTGGTGGCGCAGCGTTATGCCGATCAGTTGCAGGGCCGGCCGGTGCGGCACGAGCTGCTCGCGGCGCTGCAGCGCGCACCCAAGACGCAGCTCGATCGCTGCGTGGCGCGGGCTCAGGCCTCGTCCTGAACCCCGAGCGCGGCGGCCAGCCGGGCCAGCGCGGCGGCGTCGAGCCGGCCGGCACGGCGCGCCAGTTCGAGCTGGCGGCGGCCCATCTCGCGGTAGAGCGCGGCGTGCGGTGCGCCGATGCCGGCGAGCGCGTCGATCTGGCGCCGCACCACGCCGGCGTCGCCACGTGCGATCGGGCCGGCCTGGGCCTGCGCCAGGCCGCGCTGGCCGGCGGCGTCGAGCGTCAGGTGCGCCAGCGGCAGCAGCGCACGCAACGCGGCGGCCTCGTCGATGCCCAGCGTGCGCCAGACCGCCGCGGCTTCGTCGAGCAGTGCCAGCAGGTAGCTCGCGGCATAGGCCGCCCCGGCGTGATAGAGCGCGCGGCTGCCCGGCGGCAGGCGCAGCACCGCCAGGCCCAGGCCGGCGGCGATGCGCTGCAGCAGCGCCTCGGCCGGCCCGCCGGCCTCGATCGCCACGCTGCTGCCGGCCAGCCGCTGCGCCGCCAGTTCAGGGTCGGAAAAGATCTGCAGCGGATGGAAACCGGCCACCACCGCGCCGGCGTCGGCCGCGGCCTGCAAGGCCGTCAGCTCGGTGGCGCCGCTGCAATGCACCACGGTCTGACCAGGTCGCCAGCGCAGCGCGGCGGTGGTGGGCGCGATGGCATCGTCGGGCACCGTCAGCCAGACCAGCTCGGCGCGGTCGACCGCCTCTTGCGCACTCAGCACCGCGGCGTCGTGCAACTGCCCGGCCAGGTGCTGCGCCGCGGTGGCCTGCCGGCTGGCGAGCGCGACGATCGGCACGCCGAGCCGCTTGAGCGCCGGGGCCAGCACCACCGCGACGCGACCGATGCCGATGAAGGCGGTGCGCGGCCAGGGCGGCGCAGCGCGGCTGAAAGGGGTCGTGAGCGGGTGCGCCATGGTGGCGCTATTGCATCATGAAGGTCTCGAACTCCAGCGTGCGCAGCTTGGTCTCGAGCACCAGCATCGCCGCCAGCACCGTGAACATCATGGCCAGCGCGACGCCGTAGCCGAAGTACAGCACGCCCAGCTGCACCGACAGCGCCGTGAGGCCGACGTTGAGCACCACCAGCATGGCGGTCAGGCCGAGCACGACGCGGCGCTGGTCGAGGTAGAAGAACACGTTGAGCACGCCCAGCAGCACCACCTGCAGGCCGGCGGCGACGACGTGGAGGTAGAGCAGCGGCAGATACAGCGGCGAGATGCCGATCAGCCGCAGCAGCGCCGGCCCGGCCACGATCACCAGCAGCACGGTGATGCCCTGGATCTTCAGGATCTCGTAGAGCCCCTGGCGGATCGTGAACACCATCTGGTTGCGCATGTGCTGGATGTGATCGAGCGAGCCGCCCTCGCGCACCGCGTTGTAGAAGCGGTCGTAGTACTCGACGAAATCGGTCTCGATGCGCACCAGGAACACCGCCATGCCCGGGATGATCGACAGGTAGGCGAGGAAGCTCGGCAGGTCGTAGATCACCGAGGCGCGCAGCGGGCCGATGATGCTTTCGCTGACCTCGGGCGAAAACCAGAACACCAGCTTGTCGGCCCAGACGCCGAGGTTGAAGAACAGCCCGACCCAGACCAGCTCGACGTACATCGCACCCGGGCGCAGGAAGTCGAAGGCGATCAGCCGCAGCGACGGCAGCGTGCGCAGGATCAGCACCAGCATGCCGCCCAGCAGCACGCACTGGCCGATCAGGAAGCCCATCAGCAGACCCTCGAGGCCGTAGTGGCGCAACGCCAGCGCCGCCACCACCGTCAGCCCGTAGCCGAGCGCGAACATCGCGACGATGGTCTTGTACTGCTTGAGGCCCGACAGGAAGATCGTCGCCACCCAGATGCAGCTGAGCACCACCAGCGCGCAGCTGAAGGTGGCGCGGAACAGGTTGGACTGGTCCGGGAACAGCGGTGGCACCAGCGCCTGGCCGAGCACGCCCGACGCCAGCACCACGACCAGCAGCACGCCGACGAAGTTGGGCGCGATCAGGGCGTCCTTGTGCTCGAACAGGCGGTCGGCGATCCAGCGGGTGAACGACAGCTGGATCGGCCCGGTGAGGATCAGCGACAGCATCACCAGCCAGGTCACGGCCACCTGGAACTCGCTGATCTGCCCGGCCGGCGACACCACCAGCCCCGACAGCACGCCGATGAACAGGATCGCCATGATCGACAGCACCCACGGCCCCGAGCTGATGATGCCCGCGTAGGTGTAGGCCTGGAACAGACCGGCGTAGCTGTCGCGCTTGAGCAGGCGGCGCAGCTCGAAACCGATGCCTGCCATCTCAGGTCCGCCCGGCCGTTCCGGAGGGGCCGAGCGGCCCCTCGGGGGGCAGCGAGTGCAGTGAGCGTGGGGGTCGGTTCATTCGAGGGCTTTCTTGTAGACGTCGTCGTAGTGGTCGAGCATGGTGTCGAGCGCGTAGTAGCGGTTGACACGCGCCACGCCGGCATCGGCGGCGGACTGCCACATCGCCGGGTCCGCCAGCAGCTCGACCGCCGCATCGGCCAGCGCGCGCGGGTCGGCGATGCCGACGATGCGCCCGGCGCGGCCGAACGAGGCGTCCTCGCCCGGCAGGCCGTCGATCAGCTGGCGGCACGAGCCGACGTCGGTGCTGACCGCCGGCACGCCGGCGGCGAAGCCTTCGAGCAGCACCAGCGGCAGCGCCTCGCTGACCGACGACAGCACCACCAGGCCGACCTGCGGCAGCAGCTTGGTCAGGCGCTGGAAACCGAGGAACAGCACCTGCTTCTCGAGCCCCAGGCTGTTGACCAGCAGGCGGCATTCCTCGGCGTAGTCGGGGTCCTCGTCGGTCGGCCCGGCGATCCAGCCCTGCGCCTCGGGCAGGCGGTTGACGACCGTGCGCATGGCGCGGATGAAGGTCTTGATGTCCTTGATCGGCACCACCCGGCCGATCAGGCACAGCACCGGCGGCGGCGTGGCCGGGCGTTCGGCGCGCAGCGGGCCGAAGGTCGGGATCGAGATGCCGTTGGCGATGCAGCGGGTGCGCTCGGGCCGCGCGCCGTCGAGCACCTGGCGCAGCCGGTTGGTTTCGTAGAGCGCGATGATCTGGTCGCTGGCGTCGTAGCAGGCCCGCCCGATGCCCTCGAAGAAGCGGATCCACATGTCGCGGAAGTAGCTCAGCTGGGTCGGGTCGCGCTGCAGCACCGAGCGGTTGTCGGCGATCCAGCCCGCCGCCAGCAGGTCGATCTTGCGTTCCTTGGTGTAGATGCCGTGCTCCGACAGGATCAGCGGGCGGCCCCAGCGGCGCTTGCACATCGCCCCCAGCAGGCCGGCGTAGCCGGTCGACACGCTGTGGAAGGCGCGCACCCGCGGCATCGACGCGGCGATGCGGTGCAGCTTCCACATCGGCGCGTGCATCATGCGAACGGTCCAGAAGTAGTCGACGAACGAGGGGTCGCTGCAGTGCGCGCCGTACTGCTCGCGGATGTAGTCCCACGACTGGTCGCCGCGCAGGAAATGGGCCTCGCCGAGCGCGTCGCCGAGGTGGTCGACCACCTCGCCGAACAGGCCGTGCGGATCGGCACCTTCGTCGGCGGTGCGCGGCGCGCGCCAGTGCTGGTGCAGGCAGCGCACCTTCTCGAACGCGGCGGGGTCGGTGCGCACCGGCCGCAGCGGCGGCGCGTCCTCGCCGTCGAACAGGTAGTGGGTCTCGAAATGCACCACGTTGGCAGGCAGCTCGTAGCGCATCTCGCCGTAGTCGACCGCCCGCGAGCCGAGGAAGTAGATCGCGAAGCGCAGGTCCGGAAAGCCCTTGAGCAGCGTGTTGATCCAGCTCGACACGCCGCCCGACACGTACGGGAAGGTGCCTTCGAGCAGGAAGGCGATGTCGACCTCGGTCGCGGTCCGGGTGACGGGTGGCTTCATGTCGTTTCTCCGGGGCCGCACCAGTAGCGCCGCAGCGCGGCCAGGCGCGGCGACACCGGCAGGCATTGCAGGGGTTCGAGCAGCTCGCGCACGGCCGCCCAGTCGCCCTTGCGGTAGGCGATCTCGGCCAGGTAGGGCAGCACCCGCACCGGCGGCGCGCCGTGGGCCTGCGCCTGCTCCAGGTCGACCCGGGCGCGCGCCAGGTAGTCGGCCTCGATGTAGACCCGCGCCCGCAGCTGCAGCAGCCCGGCCTCGGGGCCGGCCAGCGCGATCGCCTTGTCGGCGTAGATCAGCGCCTGCTGCAGCGCGAAGTCGCGCAGATCGCCCTGCACCAGACGCTGGTAGACCAGCTCGAAGTTGAGCTCGACCATCGCGCGCAGGTGCAGCGCGTGCAGCGCAGGCGAGGTGTGCGCGTCGCTCTTGATGCGCGCGCGCGCCTTCGGTGTCGCCTCGGCCAGCGCCTGGATGTGGGCATCGATGCGCTGCAGCGCGGCGGTCTGCTCGGTGATGCGGTGGCGCAGTTCCTTCTCGCGGTTGTCGAGCAGGCCGTAGGCGACCAGCCGCATCTCCTCGACCGGGTCGGCCAGCAGCTGGTGCAGCAGGTCGCCGACCACCCGCAGCGGCATGGTCGACAGCACGTTGAGCGCCGGCGTGCGCAGCGCCGGCGCCAGCCGCGCGTCGGCCAGCACCGGCCGCACGCTGAGCTCGCGGAAGCGCCGCCCTTCGGCGCGCGCCGACTGCGGCAGGTCGGGCGCGTCGGCCAGCCGGAACGGCAGGCGCACGATGCGCTGCGGCAGCCAGCGCGTCACCAGCACCGCGATCCACAGCGCCAGCAGGCCGAAGAACGGGATGAAGAAGGTCAGCGCAAAACACAGCAGCAGCACGGTGGCGCGCGGGTGGCGCAGCCGCGTCGGCAGCAGCAGGTAGAGCAGCAGCATGAACAGCGTGCTGACGACGGCGTGCACGCCCAGGCCGGCGTAGTAGGCCGACAGGCTCTGGTCCTGGCGCAGCGCCAGCACCGCCGCGCCGGACTCCAGGAACAGCGCCGAGCCGAACTGGGCGATCGTCACGTCGTCTCCTCGTCGGCGATCAGCAGCCGCAGCGCCTCGCCGAGCGGGCGCTCGCCGCCGAGCGTGAGCACCCGCACGCCGATGTTCAGGCCGGCCAGGCTGGGCGCGGCGACCTCGGCGCGGTAGCGCCCGACCACCATCTCGGTGAAGCGGGCCAGGTAGCCCTCGACCGCCGCCGCGCTCGCCAGCGGCATCAGCGTCAGCAGCCGGTGGCGGCCGGCCTCGTCGGCAAAGGCCCAGTTGACGTCGGGCGCGCGGGCGCGGCGCTGCGCCATGTTGACCTGCTCCTCGCTGCGTGCCGGGTCGTCGAAGCGCAGCAGCACCAGCTGGCTGACGATCGCATGCTCGCGGGCGATGCGGTCGAGCCGGCCGAGCTCCTCGGCCAGCCGCAGCGGGCAGTGGCCGACCTGCGCCAGCACCGCCGCCACCGCCTCGCTGACCTGCGCCGCCGACGAGAACGCCGAGCACAGCACCGCGATCATCTGCAGCGTCTCGTCGTGCAGCGCCAGGAAGGGCATGCGCGCCACCACCAGCAGCGCCGGCAGCTGCTGGCGGCCGATGCGCAGCGGCGCGACCACCAGGTAGCGGGTCGACAGCGGCCCGTCGGGCAGGCCGACCTGCACGTGCGCGAGCCCCTCGCGGCTGAGCGCGTACTGCACCAGCGGGTCGTCGAACTCGACCGCGGTGGCCTCGCCCAGCTGCGCCAGCACGGCGCCGGGGCGGCCGGCCTGCTCGTCGTAGGCGATGACCTGCGCATCCTCGAGCTGGCAGCTCGCCGCCAGGTGGTCGAGAAAGGCCTGCGCTGCCGTCGCCACCGACTGCTCGGCCACCAGCGCGCGCCGCTCCAGGCCGTCGAGCGAGTGGCGCAAGGTGGTCGGGCGCTGCAGCAGCTCCTGCTGCAGCAGGTCGTGCGATCGCTGCACCGTGAACAGCCGGCCGGTGACGCGCTCGATGCGGTCCTCGAGGTAGCTGTTGGCCTCGGCCAGCCGGTCGACCCGGCCGCGCCAGCTGCCGCTGAACTCGCCGCAGACCATCGTCAGCAGCAGCCCGCCGATGAAGACCTGCGCCGGCAGCGGCTCGGCCGCGGGCATCAGCAGCGCCCACGCCGCCAGCAGCAGCGCCATCGACGCCAGGCCGCTGAGCACGCCGTAACGCAGCGCCAGCAGCACCGGCGCGACCCAGCTCCACGGCACGCTGGCGTGGGTGAACAGCGGATCCTGCGGGCTGACGAGCAGGCCACCGACGAGCACGACCAGCGTCAGCACCGGCACTTCGCCGAGCATCCAGAACGGCCGCTCGCCCTCGGCGTTGCGCGCCAGCAGGGCCTCGCGCATCACCGGGACGGCACGCTGCCACAGCGTGCGCAGCGAGGCCACGGTCACGGCACCACCAGGCCGTCGAGCAGTTCGCCGAGCAGCTTCTGCGCCACCGCCGACAGCGCCTCGCGGCTCCAGCCCGAGCGGCCGCCGACGGCCGACCAGACCACCGCGCCCGAGCGCAGGTCGATCACCTGCAGCGCCAGGCCGACGGCCGGCTCGCCGTCGACGCCGACCTTGTAGCGCCACTCGTCGACCGCGCCGGTGATGGCGTAGCGCGCGCCCTGTTCGCCGGCCCAGCGCCGGGCGTCGGCCAGGCTCTTGCGGTCGCCGGCCTCGAACAGCGCATCGCCTTCGGCGCGCGGCGCATGGATCAGCTGCGTCACGCCGTGGCGGCGCAGCAGCGGCTCGAGGATGGCCTCGGCGCGCAGGCCGGCCTGCGGCGTCTCGGTGTGATTGGCCAGCGGCAGCAGGGCCCAGCGGGCACCCTTCTCGAACGGCACGCCGGGCGGCCCCTTCGAGACCACGGCGCAGCCGGTCAGCACCAGCGTGAGGAGGCAAAGGATCAGCGACTTGAACATGGGTACTCCGGAGCGAGGGACGAATCGGGGTGGAAGCAGAAACATCGGACGATCAGAACCGCAGCGCGTAACGCAGGCCGGCCTCGCGGCCGCTGCCGCCGGCGCCGTCGCGCAGCAGGCTGACCGACAGTGCCAGCTGGTCGCCGCCGAGCAGGCTGCCGGCCAGCCCGAGGCTGGCGCCGTGGCCGACGCCGAGCTGGTCGTGGCGGGTCAGGCGCAGGTCGGCAAACGGCCGCCAGGCGCGGCTGGCGGCCTCGCGCAGCGCCACCCCCGAGCTCAGGCCGACGCCGTACAGCGCGTAACCGGCGGGCATGAAGAAACCGGCCCCGGGCACGCTGCCCGACGGGTCGAGCCGGGCGGTGGCGGCGGGCAGCACGGTGTCGGCAGCGTGGTGGCGGCGGTGGCTGCCGAACACCCGCACGGCCAGATCGGGCTGCGCCAGACGCAGCCACTGGGTGAGCGTCCATTCGAGGCCGACGCCGCCGCCCAGCCGCGGGCCGTCCTGCAGGCCGAAGGCCAGCGCCTGCAGCTCGACGTGCGCCTGCGTGGTCGGCGCGATCGGCAGGTCGACCGCCAGCAGCAGGCGGTGGCGCACGCCGGCCACCGCGAGCGCGCTGCTTTCTTCGGTCGGCTGGTTCCAGTCGATCGCGGCCTGCAGCTGCACGCCGCCATCGAGGCGGGTGCGCGCGGCCAGGGCCAGGCGGGGGGTGTCGGCCCAGGCACCGTGGCGGCCCAGGGTCAGCGTGGCCTCGCTGGCCGGGTCGATGGCGTGGCGCAGGGTCAGCAGCAGCGCCTCGGCCTGTGCGGGCACGCCGGTCAGCGCGCGCGCGTCGGTGCTGCGCAGGCCGATGCGCTCGAACTGCAGCTCGGCCTGGGTGGCAGCATCGACCGGTGCGCGCAGCAGCAGCGCGGCGACGTCGGTCTGCACGCCGCTGCGGTGCCGGGTCCAGCCCCATTCGAGCGCGCGCGGACGGGCCCAGGCCTCGTTGACCAGCGCCTCGTGCAGGGCATCGTCGTCGCGGCGACCCAGTTCGGCCACGCGCAGGTCGTGGGCCTCGGCACGGCGGCCGAGCGCGCTCAGGGCCTCGATGCGGGTCGACGCCGGCAGCGTGGCCAGGTGCCGGGTGTACAGGCGCTGCACCGCATCGAGATCGCGCTCGTGCAGCGCCAGCATCAGCGCGGCCCACGGCGGCGCCGAGAGCAGACGCGCGTAGCGTTGCCACAGCCAGACCCGCGCCGGCTCGAACTGTTCGCCCGACAGCAGCCAGCTCAGCGCCAGCTCGTCGGCAGCGGCGTCGAAGGCCGGGTCGGCGGCGGGCCCGCCTTGCTGCTGCAGCAGCCGGCGCAGCACCGCCAGGCTCGGATCACCGGGCGCGCGCGCCAGCGTCAGCCGTGCCACCTGCAGCATCACGGCGCGCGACTCGGCATCGGCCGGCGCGGCGTCGGCACTGCGCGCAGCCGGCCGTCGGCGGATCGCGTCGAGCGCCTGGCGCTGCACCGCCTCGGTCACCTGCGGCCAGTCGGCGGCCAGCAGGGCGTCGGCGTAACCGAACATCCACAGCGCATCGCCACGCCGCTCGGCGGCCTGGCGGCGCCAGAACGGCAGGGCGCGGCGCGGCTGGCCGAGCGCGCCCCAGGCGGCCGCCAGGGCCGCATCCAGGCGCGCATCGGCGGCGCCGACGGACACCGTCTCGTCGACCAGCCGGGCCAGCTCGTCGCGCTCGCCGGCCTCGATCAGCATGAAGATCAGCGTGCTGCGCAGCGCGACGTCCTGCGGCTCGGCGACCAGCGCGCGCCGCATGTCCAGGCGTGCGGCGGCGTGTTCACCACGGGCCGACTGCCACAGCGAACGCAGGTACAGGAAGGCGCTTTCGCGGCCGACCCGGGCCTGCTCGTCGGGCGTCACCGAGGCGAACAGCCGTTGCAGCTGGACCAGGTCGCGCTGCGCCCACCACAGCTCGATCGCAAGCATCAGGTGGTCGGGGCTCTGCCGGCGCCGCCAGGTCGCCTCGGCCAGCTGCGCCGCTTCGTCGGGCCGGCGCTCGCGCAGCAGCGCGATCAGGTGATCGGCCTCGTCGGCGCTGAAGTCGTCGCGCCGGGCCCGCACCTGCAGCGCCCGCAGCGCCTCGGGCTCGAGCTGCAGCGCCCAGCTCAGCTCGGCCAGCTGCCGCCAGACCTCGTCGTCGTCCTCGGGCACCCGATCGGCCAGCGGCGCGATCGCCTCGTAGGCCTGGCGCACGTCGCCGCGATCGGCGTGCAGGGTGGCCAGGCGCAGCGCACGCTCGCGGGTGACGCCGTCGCGGGCCACCAGCTGCGCCAGCGCGTCGAGGGTGGCGGGCACGTCGCCCAGGCGTTCGAGCAGGGCCACGCGGGCCTCGAGCCAGACCGTCTGCGGATCGGCGGCATCGCGTTCGCGCAGCAGCGCCAGCGCGTCCTGCGGCTGGCCGAGCTGCTCGTGCAGCGCGGCCAGCGCGAGCGTCTCGGCCTGGCTGAGCGGGCGCTGGCGGGCGATCTGCTGCCAGGCGTCGAGCAGCGTGGCGTGGTCGTTGAGCGCCGGCGCCAGGCGCAGCACCTGGGCCATCGCGTGCGCGGCCTGCGCCGGCTCGGGCGATTGCGCGGCCAGCCAGCGCCACTGCACCAGGGCGTCGGCCGGGCGGCCGTGCCACTCGGCGACCTGCGCCAGCCGTTCGCGCCAGGCCCGCAGTTCGGGCGCCCTGCGCACCGCAGCGCGCGCCACCCGAAAGGCGTCGGCCTGGTTGCCGGTGGCCAGGAAGGTCTGGTAGGCGAGCAGGTAGGTGGCCTCGTCGAACGGCCGCTGCGGGTCGCCGGCGGCGGGATCGGCGGCCGCGGCCGGCTCGGCGGCGTGGGCGCTCGGCAGCAGCGCGCCGGCCAGGCGCTCGGCCCAGCCCGGCTCGCGCACCTCGTGCCGGCTCATGCGCATCAGGCGCCGCGCGTAGGGGCCGCCGACGGCCGGCCGGTTGGCCGCCAGCGACAGCTCGATCAGGTAGCGCAGCAGCCGGTCGTCGCTGCCGACCACGCCGTCGTGCTCGCGCGCCAGCTGCAGCGCGTCTTCGAGCCGGTTGCCCGACTGCAGGATGCGCAGCGCCGCCATCAGGTGCTGGCGCCGTTCGTCGGGCGAGGCCGCGACCTGCATCGCCTCGCGGTGCAGGCCTGCCGCGCCGAGGTAGTCGCCGGCACCGAGGGCCTTGCGCACGGCGTCCTCGAAGCTGTCGGCGCCGACCGCCAGCGCCGGCCCGCCGCGGGCGTGGAACTGGCGCGCCAGTTCGGCCTCGCCGAGCTCGCTGGCGAGGCGGGCGAAATCGAGCAGCTGCTCGGGTGTCCAGTCGGCCTGCGGCAAGGTCTTCAGCTCGTGCAGGAGCTCGTCGCGCAGATGCCGGGCCGGCGCGCTGGCCGGCGCCAGCGCCGCCAGCTGGCGCTGGCGCACCTCGAGATGGAGCTGCCGGGCGCGGCGCTGCCGGGCCGGATCGGGCAGCTCGGCCAGCAGCGGGGTGAGCACCGCGTCGGCGCGCTCGAGCTGGCCGAGCGCGTGATGGCGCTCGGCCAGCAGCAGGCGCAGGTCGGCGTTGTCGGACTCGCTGCGCAGCAGGATGGTCAGGTAGTGGGCGCTGAGCGGGTCGTTGCGGGCCTCGGTGTGCAGCCGCGCGATCAGCGTGTCGCGCGGGAACAGCAGCACCAGCACCAGCGCCACCATCGCCGCCACCGAGAACAGGCCGCCGGTGGAGATGATGCGTTCGCGCAGGCTCGCGTCAGGGGCACGCAATCGTGATCGTCGCTGATCCATGGGGGTCCATTGCGTAACGGGACAGGCCGGACGGGTCGGCGGAGACCGTCACGGGCTGCGGGTCGGCGGCGACCGTGCAACGCGGTCCGTGCCGAAGGGAAAACTGCAGCGGCACCTGGGCCGCCAGGCGCAGGCGGGTGCGGCCGCCGGCGTGTTCGTGGGCCTCGACGCGACCGTTGGCGTCGACCAGCCGCGGCGCGCCGTCGCCCTGGCGGTCGAACCGCAGCCAGGCCTCGTCGGCGGCCAGGTGCAGGTAGCGCTCGCCCGCGCCGGCCAGGCCGTCGGTGCCCTCGACGGCGTCGGGCTCGGTGTAGCCGGCCAGCGCCCGGCTGCCGGCGATCTGCGGCACGCCCAGCGAGGCCGGTGCGCGCAGCTGCCGCAGCGCCTGCGCGCCGCGCACCAGGAAACCGTCGGCGCCGCGGGCGATCACGACCTGCTCGAAGTTGCGCACCCGCGCCACGTAGGCCGAGGTGAAGACCGGGTGCACCGGCTGCGCCAGCGCCCAGCGCCAGGCCTTGTGCAGCGCTTCGAGCGAGGCCTGCCGCGACGCCGCGTAGGTGTGGAAATACAGGTTGATCGGCTTGAGTCGGTAGGGCTGCCCGGTCAGCTCGAAGGTCTCGATCACGCGCTCGTAGCCGTACAGCGGCGCGGTGTAGTGGTTGGTGTAGACGTTCTCGTTCTGGTTGGGCGCATAGACCTGGAAATGCGCGCCCTTGCGCACCCCCGGCGGTGCCACCTTGGTCAGCGAGGGCTGGGCCCGCGTGATCAGCGTCTCGCCGCCGTTGATCGAGCCGATGCCGGCGCGCTCGACCGCCGCCAGCGCGGCCTCGCCCGGGTTGGTGTTGCCGCTCCACTGGTACAGGCGCACCTTCTTGCCGGCCGGCGCGAGGCGCTCCTCGATGTAGCGGATCGAGCCCGCCACCTCGCGCTCGGTGTCGAACACGTAGTCGGGCAGCTGCAGCCGGTAGCGGCCGTCGTCCCGGGCGGCGGCGGCCCGTTCCCAGTTGAAGGGGTGCGAGTAGCTGTGGCTGCCGATCTCGACGTGCGGCAGCGCGAAGATGCGCCGCGCGATCGCCTCGAGCTCGGCCGCGTGCTGCGGGTACAGGCCGTGCGGCGCGGTCTCGCCCTCGATCACCGACATCGTGGTCGGCACCCGGTAGCGCTCGAAGACCTCGCGCAGCAGCACCGCGCTGGCCATCGGCGAGCCCGGCTGGTCGCTGAAGTTGGCGAAGCCGTCGCCGTCGACATGGGCCAGCAGCAGGCGGCGGCCGGTCTCGGTGGCGAGATCGGGCACCGGCATCGGCGGCAGGGCCAGCGCCTGGCGCAGGAAGGCGATCGGATCGACCACCCAGCGCACCTCGTCGGGCCGGCTCGGCAGGCGCGCCAGGGCCTGGCCCCACAGCGCATAGCCGCCCCAGGGCGTGAAGGCGATGGCGTCCATCGTGGCGCCGCGGGCGTCGCGCAGCGTCAGCAGCGGCTGCGCGCCCGGGGGGGCGGCGAGCGGGCGGAAGCCCGCCACGGTCGGCAGCGGCGCCAGCTCGAAGCCGATCTCGCGGCCCTGCTGGCTCACGCGCACCGGCGCCAGCGGCAGCGGCGCACCCGGGCGGGTCTGCAGGCCGAAGGTCTCGGCCAGTGCCGGGCCGCTGCCCACGCCGGGCTGGCCCAGGCTGACGACCTTGATGCCCTCGGCGATCGCGCGCTTCAGGAACGCCGCCAGCGCCGGGCGGGCGCGATCGCTGTCGAAATGCGTGACGATGCCGGCGATGCGCCCGGCCAGCGGGTAGTCGGGCAGCGCATCGCGGTCGACCTGCAGGTGCTGCGGGATCAGGCCGAGGTGGAACACCGGCATGTCGACGTACTGGTGGATCACCGAGTAGGTGATGTCGGAGGCGCGCTGCATCGGCGCGTCGTGCAGCATCAGCACCCGGCGCGGCAGCACCTCGATGGCACCGAGCCCGAGCTGGTCGAGCGCCCCGTTGACGACAAAGGGCTGGAGGCCGTGCGCGGCGATGCGAGCAGCCAGTTCGCGCGCCCGTGCGCGGTCGCCGGGTGCCACATAGTCGATCGCCAGCAGCGGCAGGCCGTGCTGCTCGCGCACCTGCTCGAACTGCGCGAGCAGCCAGGCGCGGTCGTCGGCGCTCACGTCCTCGTAGCGCGCATCGACCGGGTTCCAGCGCCGGTAGAGCGACTCGGCCGCCACCATGTCGACCTGGGTGGCCACCTGCGGCAGCAGCTCGAAGCCGCGGTTGACGATCAGCCGGGCCGACGGGAAGGCCGCCCGCAGCGCCCGGATCACGCGCACCAGGCCGGCCTGCTGCAGCGCGCGTTCCTCGGCGGTGGCCGCGACCAGCTGATACGAGTCGAGCGTGTCCAGGAAGAAGCCGCGGTAGCCGCGCTGCCACTGCGGCCGCGCCACCTGCTCGACGAACCAGGCCGGCCAGTCGGCCGGGCGCTGGTCGAGCACCTCGCTGCGCCAGGAGGCGTTGTGGCCGATCCGCCAGGCCGGCGGCAGGGCGGCGTAGTGCGGCGCCTGCGGCAGCACCTCGCCGACCGACAGGTAGGCCAGCAGCTGCGTGCGCGGCATGCGCGCGCCCGCCTGCGCCAGGTCGTGGCCGTGGCCGGGTTCGAGCACCACCCAGTCGAACGCGGCCAGCTCGTCGAACGGCGGCTCGGCGCCGTAATACAGCGCGGTACTAGCAGGTAGGCGGCTGGCTGCGTGCGCGCCACCGAGCATCGGCAGCCACAGCATGCACACCCCCCACGCCACAGCCAGGATCCGGCCCACTGTCGCGCGCACGCAACCGCGGCGCCGTGCCGCGGGGGCAGCCGGCCGGTCGATGCAGGGTTGTCGTTCGATGCAGACGTGTGCGCTCATGCCAGTCGTCGCCGATGCTCCGGGGGTTGGTGGGTTGATATTGCAGAATGTGTCGACCGCCGATGCCTGCGCATGACCGGTCTGACCGTGGCGCCGGATGATGCAATCGGGAGGCGAGGTGTATCGGCTCGTCGTAACAAGTTGCGATTCGAAACCGTCAAGGCGGCACAGAAGATCAGTTCGCGCTGCCGCGTGAATGCGGCCGACCCGTACCAACCTGCGCCGGAGCTATCCACCGCATGACTCTCAGCGTCTTCCCGCTCATCGACCCTGCCGCCGCCGATGCGCCGCAGCGGTTCTGTGCCAGCCTACGCGACACCGGCTTCGCGGTCCTGGTCAACCCCCCGATCGAGGCGGCGCTGATTCAGGGGATCTACGCCGAGTGGCTGGCGTTCTTCGACAGCGAGGCCAAACACGCCTACGCGCTCGACCCGCAACGCCAGGACGGCTACGTCTCGGCGCAGGTGTCCGAGACCGCCAAGGGCCACACGCACAAGGACCTGAAGGAGTTCTTCCACCACTACCCGTGGGGCCGCTACCCGCGCGAGGTCAGCGACGCGGCGCGCCGTTACGCGGTGCAGGCCGAGGCGCTGGCGGCGCAGCTGCTCGGCTGGGTCGAGGCGCACAGCCCGCCCGAGGTGCGCGCGCGCTACAGCGAGCCGCTGCCGCAGATGATCGCGGGCAGCGAGCAGACGCTGCTGCGCATCCTGCGCTACCCGCCGCTGCGTGGCGACGAGCCGGCCGGCGCGCTGCGCTCGGCGCCACATGAAGACATCAACCTGCTGACCCTGCTGCCCGCAGCCAGCGAGCCCGGCCTGCAGGTGCGCGGCCGCGACGGCCGCTGGCTCGACGTGCCCTGCGCGCGCGACAGCACGCAGAACCTGCTGGTCATCAACATCGGCGACATGCTGCAGGAGGCCTCCGGCGGCCACTACCCGTCGACCACCCACCGCGTGGTCAACCCGCAGGGCGAAGGCGCGCGGGTGTCGCGCATCTCGCTGCCGCTGTTCCTGCATCCGCGCCCGCAGGTGCGGCTGTCGGCGCGCCACACCGCCGGCAGCTACCTGCTCGAGCGGCTGCGCGAACTGGGGCTCAAGGCATGAGCGCCCCGCTCGACGTGGCCGGCCTGCAGGCGCGCCTGCGGGTGTTCTCCGACGAGCGCGGCTGGGAGCCCTACCAGACGCCCAAGAACCTGGCGATGGCGATGGTGGTCGAGGCCGGCGAGCTGGTCGAGATCTTCCAGTGGATGAGCCCCGAGGCCTCGACCCGCGTGGCCGGGCAGCCCGCCGTGCAGCAGCACCTGAGCGAGGAAATCGCCGACGTGCTGGTCTACCTGCTGCAGATCGCCGACCGCTGCGGCGTCGACGTGGCGCAGGCGGTCGAGCGCAAGCTGCGGCTCAACGCCGCCAAGTACCCGGTCGGCCAGGCCAGCGCCTCGCTGGCCGCGGCGCGCCAGCTCGGCACCGATGAGCCGTCATGAAACCCTCCGAAAGATCCTCGATGCCCGAAAGAACCACGCCGCGCTGGCTGCACCGCACCGTGGTGGCCGGCCTGCTCGGGGCGTTGCTGCTGGTCGGCTTCGTGGTGATGCGGCCGTTCCTGGTCTCGATCGCCTGGGCGGCGATCCTGGTCTACGTCTCGTGGCCGCTGCATGTGCGCACGCTGGCGCTGCTGCGTGGCCACCGCGCCTGGGCTGCGCTGGCGATGAGCGGCGTGCTGACGCTGACGCTGGGCGTGACGCTGCTGTGGCTGGGCCTGCTGCTGCGCGGCGAGCTGATCCTGGCCTTCCGCGAGGTCACCGCCCTGCTGCAGACCGGCCCGCACCTGCCCGAGCCGATCGCCCGCATCCCGCTGCTCGGCCCGTGGCTGCAGGAGCGCCTGGCCGAGTTCGGCGGCGACCGTGCCGCGCTCAAGCTGCAGCTGACCGAGCTGGCCGAACAGTGGGCCGGCCGCACGCTGCGCATCCTCGGCGACGTCGGCGTCAACGCGCTGCTGTTCGGCGTCGCGCTGGTGACGTCGTTCTTCCTGTTCCGCGATGGCGACCGCCTGCTCGAGCAGCTGCGCCGCATCCTGCAGGGCCTGCTCGGCGAGCGGGTCGACGGCTATTTCAATGCCGTCGGCGACACCACCCGCGCGGTCGTCTACGGCCTGCTGCTGGCGGCCACGGCGCAAGGCCTGATGGCCGGGCTGGGCTATTGGGTGGCGGGCGTGAAGGCGCCGGTGTTCTGGGGCGCGGCCACCGCGGTGATCGCGCTGATCCCGTTCGGCGCGCCGCTGGTGTGGGGCTCGATCGGGCTGTGGCTGCTGCTGCAGGGCCAGCTCGGCGCGGGCATCGGCCTGCTGCTGTGGGGCGGGCTGGCGGTGAGCTGGATCGACAACCTGGTGCGGCCGATGGTCATCAGCGGCGTCGCCGACATCCCCTTCCTGCTGGTGCTGTTCGGCGTGATGGGCGGGCTGGCGGCGTTCGGCCTGATCGGGCTGTTCGTCGGCCCGGTGGTGCTGGCCGTGCTGCTGGCGCTGTGGCGCGAGTGGGCCGCGGTGATCGAGCCCGCCGCGGCGGGCCGCTAGGATGAAACAGCCCCCGCGCCCACGTCGTTCGCTGCCGGTGGTGCTGACATGCAGTGGCTGATCGGCTGGTGGCGCACCGTGCACCTGGGCGCGCTGCTGGTGGTGCTGGCGCTCACGCCGTCGAGCTACGGCGCGCACAACCGCCGCGAGATGGCGCGCCACATCGCGCTCGGCACCGGGCCGGCGCTGCTCGGGTTCACGGTGCTGACCACGCTGATCAGCCTGGTCGTGATCCGCATCGTGCTGGTGACCGCGCTCAGCTACGGCCTGAGCCAGTACGCGCTCGAGATGGTGGTGCGGGTGCTGGTGCTCGAGCTGATCCCGCTGGCCGCGGCGCTGTTCGCCGCGCTGCGCTGCACGATCCCCAACGCCGCCGAGATCGCCGCCTTGCGCGCACGCGACGGCTGGGACGCCTGGAGCCCGCAAGGCCTGCAGCGCCTGCGCAGCGAGGTGCTGCCGCGCATGGCCGCCAGCGTGTTCTGCGCGCTGCTGATGGCGGCCGTCAGCTGCGTCGTCACGCTGGTGGTGGCCTACCTGCTGGTGTACGGTTTCACCAGCGCCGGCTTCGGCGCCTACACCCACACGGTGGGGCGCGTCTTCAGCCCGGCGGTGGCGCTGATCTTCGGGCTCAAGATCGTGTTCTTCGGCCTGACCGTGGCGCTGATGCCGATCGCCTCGGCGCTCGACGCCGCACCGCGCCGGCTGGGCCGCGCCAGCGCCGAGCTGCAGGGCCTGGTGCGCATGTTCCTGGTCATCCTGCTGATCGAAGCGGCCTCGCTGGTCGGCAACTACTACTGAACGCCATGCCGGACGACCGATCACCCGACCTGCCCGCACCGCCGCCGGCCCCCGAGCCCGCGCTCGCGTTCAAGGCGACGCTGCTGCTGGCGCTGTTCGTCGCGCTGGTGGCGGGCACCGCGCTCTACCTGATGTACGCGCGCGGCACCTTCGAGCCGACCCAGCGCGTGGTGCTGGTGGCCGACGACTCCGAAGGCGTGCGGGTCGGCATGGACCTGACGTTCTCGGGCTTTCCGATCGGCCGGGTGCGCCGCATCGAGCTGGCCGCCGACGGCAGCGCCCGGGTCGTGATCGACGTGCCGCGCAAGGACGCCCACTGGCTGCGCGAGACCAGCGTGTTCACCCTCGTGCGCAGCCTCGTCGGCGGCGCCAGCCTGAAGGCCTACAGCGGCGTGCTGACCGACCCGCCGCTGGCCGACGGCGCCGAGCGCCGGGTGCTGGTGGGCGACGCCACCGCCGAGCTGCCGCGGCTGGTGTCCGACGCCCGTGCGCTGATCCAGAACCTCACCCAGCTGACCGCCGCCGACGGTGCGCTGGCCGGCAGCCTGACGCAGGTGCAGACCTTCGCCGAGCGCCTCGCCGGCCCGCGCGGTGCGGTCGGCGCGCTGCTCGGCAACGAGGCCGACGCGCGCCAGGTCAGCGCCGCGCTGGGGCGTGTCAACACGCTGCTGGCGCGGCTCGACGGCATCGCCGTCAAGGCCGACGCGCAGGTGCTCGGCCCCGACGGCGTGGTGCACGAAAGCCGCGCCGCCATCGGCCAGTTGAATGCCCTGCTCGGCGACACGCGGGCGACGCTGCAGAAGGTCGACGCCCTGCTGGTCGAGGCCCAGGCCATCGCCGGCAACGCGCGCGAGGCCACCACCGACCTCGGCGCGCTGCGCAGCGAGGTCGACGCCACGCTGCGCAAGGTCGAACAACTGGTCGACGAGCTGAACCGCAAATGGCCGTTCGCGCGCGACACGGAGCTGAAGCTGCGATGACCGACACCCCGCGATCCCGTCCTCGACCGCAACCGGCCTCTCAATCGCACCGGCGCCACCGCGGCATGGCGCGGGCGGCGCTGTCATCGGCCGTGCTGCTGCTGGCCGCCTGCGCCGGCGGGCCGCCGCCGCCGGCCTGGCAGGGCAACGCCCGCCAGGCGCTCGACCGCGCGGTCGAGGCCCACCTGTCGGGCGACAGCCGGGCCGAGGCGCAGGACTTCGCGCGGGCGCGCAGCGAGATCGCCCGCACCGGCAACCCGGCGCTGATGGCTCGCGCCGAGCTGATCCGCTGCGCCGCCCAGGTCGCCGGGCTGATGTTCGGGCCCTGCGAGGGCTTCGAGCGCCTGCGTGCCGATGCCGACCCGGCCGGGCGCGCCTACGCCGACCACCTGGCCGCGATGCCGCTGTCGGCCGACGACATCGCGCACCTGCCGTCGGCCCAGCGCGATGCCGCCGCGGCGGTGGCGTCGGCGCGGCGTGGTGGGCGCAGCGCACCCGGCCCGTCCGCCGCCAGCCTGCAGAAGATCGACGATCCGCTGGCGCGGCTGATCGCGGTGGCGGTGCTGTTCCAGGCCGGCCAGGCGAGCCCGGCGGTGATCGCGGTGGCGGCCGATACCGCGTCGGCACAAGGCTGGCGGCGGCCCTTGCTGGCCTGGCTGAACGTGCAGGCGCAGCGGGCCGAAAACGCCGGCGACAGCGCCGAGGCACAGCGCCTGCGGCGGCGCATCGAGCTGGTCCGGAACGACCGCTGACGGGGCCGTCGGCGTCGCATCACCCGGGTCGCATCACCCGGGTCGCGTCACCCGCGCCACATCACCAGCGGCGCACCGGGCCGTTGTCGAGGTGCACGAACTGCTGGCCCGGGTAATAGCCGACGCCGCCCGCGCCCAGCGACAGCGCCGCGTCGCGCAGATCGGCCAGTGGCACGCCGGGCAGGCGCACGTCGATCGCGCGGCCGTCCATGTGCAGGCTGCGCTTGGCGACGCCGCCGCCGCCGCGGGTCAGGCGCAGCGTGTTGTTGGTCTCGGGGCAGCGGTAGCCCGAGATCACCTGGAACGGCTGCGCCGCGCCGAGCACCTGGTGCAGGCGGTGCAGCTGGTCGAACAGCGGCGGCGCGATCGTGCCGACCTGGCCGCTGTAGTGGTCACGCAGGAAGTGGTTCAGCGCCCCCAGCGCCTCGGGCACGTAGCGGTCGTCGACCGCATAGGCCAGCGCAATGCGCTCGCCGGTGTGGGTGTGGTGCAGGGCCAGCTCGCGCGCGCCACCCAGGCCGGTCGCGGCGCTCGTGCGGGCCGGTGCCGCCAGCGCGACCGGCACGGCACCAGCCAGCGCCAGCGCACCCGCATGGCGCAGGAACCGGCGACGTGTGGCGGGGCGGGCGTGGGCGTGCGCGTGGGCGTGAACGGGGGGATGGGGGCGGTGGTACTGCATGGTGCCGCGGATTCTGTCACCCGGCCAGTACCCGCCCGCCACGCTCGGGTTAGCGCCGGCGACGCTTGCGCAGGGCCTCGTCGAGCAGCTGGTCGTTGCCGTAGACGTCGGCCAGGAAATGCGGCCGCCCCTGCCTGACCAGCACCGTGCCGTAGGCGATCAGCACCGGCACCGGCCGGTCCAGCCGCAGGGTGCGCGATTGGCCGCGCGCCATCGCCTCGACGATGCGGGCCTCGTCCCATCCGGGCTGATCCTGCAGCACGAACTTCGCCAGCGCCACCGGCTCCTGGACGCGGATGCAGCCGTGGCTGAAATCGCGCCGGTCGCGCTCGAACAGGCCGGGCGACGGCGTGTGGTGCAGGTAGATCGCGTCGTTGTTCGGAAACACGAACTTGATGTCGCCCAGCGCGTTGTTCGGCCCGGGCCGCTGGCGGATGCGCAGCTCGCCGCGCAGCACCGCGTCGAGCTGTTCGTCGCCGAAGCCGGCCGAGACCCGGCCGTCGCGGCCGACGAACTCGAAACCCTGGCGCGTGAAGTAGGCCGGCTCGCTCTGCAGCCGCGGCACCAGCTCGGCACCGGCGATCGAGCGCGGCACGTTCCAGTAGGGGCTGAACTCGATGAAGCGCATCTCCTCGGTGAACAGCGGCGTCGGGGTGTCGAGTGCCTTGCCGACGATCACCTTCATCTCGAGCCGGACGTCGATGCGGTCGTCGCGGGTCTCGTAGGCGCGCAGCACGAACTCGGGCACGTTGACGACGATCATGCGCGGGCCCAGCTGCAGCGGCGTCCAGCGCAGGCGCTCGAGCGTCAGCGCGATCTGGCGGGCGCGCTGCGCCGGGGTGACGGCCAGCGCGGCCAGCGTGGCGCGGCCGACGACGCCGTCGTCGCCCAGGCCGTGGCGGCGCTGGAAGGCCTGCACCGCCGCGACCAGCGCGCCTTCGTGACGCACCGGCACCGGCACATCGGCCGGAAGGTCACCCAGCACCTGCAGCCGCCCGGCCAGCAGCGGCAGGCCGTCCCAGGCCTGCAGCGGCTCGAGCTTGCGCCCGCGCAGCGGCGGCAGCTTCTGCGCCCAGGCGGGGTGCTCGCCGAGCGCGCGGTACTGCGCCAGCGCCTGGCGCAGCTGCTCGTACAGCGGCAGGCGCGGCGCCGCCTCGCGCACCGCCTGCGGCAGGCGTTGTCCGGCCAGCGCGGCGCCCAGCACGGCGGCCGGATCGAAGGCCGCGCCACGCGGCACGTCGAAGCGGGCGTGGACCTGCCGCGGGGCGATGCGCCCGTCGTGCAGATCGGCCAGGAAGCGCTGCATCGCCGCACTCAGGGCATCGCCCAGGCCCGACTGCGCCGCCGCATCGAGCCCCGGGCCCTGCGCCGCCAGCGCGACCGCGCGCTGCAGGGCCGCGGCGTCGTAGTCCTGCGGCTCCAGGCCGTCGGAGGCGGCATCGGCCAGCAGGGCCACCGCCTGCTGCGCCTGTGCGCCCGGGCGTCCGCCGTCGAACCACGCCGACGCCATCACCGCATCGGCCGTGCCGGCGCCGCCGAGCCCGGCCACGGCGATGCACAGCACGAAGACCAGGCGGCGACCGGTGGGCAGGATGTTCATGCGTCGGCAGTGTGGCAGCGCGCGGATTCGTGGCAAGGTCGGATCCGGGGCGATCATCGAAAATCGCCAGACCGCTCCGGTCGTCACCGGCGCTCGAGGAGTTCATGTTGCACGAAGGTTCGGAGTCGCCCGAGAGACGCGGTGCGTTGCGCCTCGCCTTGGGCATCGGCGCGGCCTATGCGGCGTTCGGGATCGCCTGGATCCTGTTGTCGGACGCGGCCGTGTCGGCGGTGTCGACCGAGCCCGGCTGGCTCGAGGTGGCGCAGCGCTACAAGGGCCTGTTCTACGTGCTGATCACGGCCGTCGGCCTGGCGGTGCTGGTACGGTCGGGTCATCTGCGGCTGATGCGGGCCGACCGGCAGGCGCGCTCGAGCGAACTGCGCGTGCAGGACCTCTTCATGCGCCACCCGCAGCCGATGTGGCTGCTCGACTCGCGCGGCCTGGCGTTCCTGAAGGTCAACGACGCGGCGATCCTGCACTACGGCTACAGCGCCGACGAGTTCGGGCGCATGACGCTGGCCGACATCCGCGCGCCCGAGGACCTCGCGCACCGGCACGAGCCGGCCGGCTCGTCGCTGCAGGGCTCGCCCGATGTCGGCGTGGTGCGGCACCGCAAGAAGTCGGGCGAGGTGATCTACGCGCAGGTCAGCGTGCATCCGGTGCCCTTCGACGGCGGCACCGCCGTGATGGCGATGGCCATCGACATCACGCGCGACATGCTGCTCAAGCAGGCGATGGAAAACCAGGAGCAGCAGTTCCGCCAGCTGCACCAGAGCCTCGGCGAGGTGCTGTGGCTGGCCAGCGCCGACGGCGGCAACGTGCTGTACGTGAGCCCGGCGATCGAGCGCATCTACGGCGTCAGCAGCGACGAATTCCTGCGCCGGCCGGGCCTGTGGCTCGCGTGCGTCCACCCGGACGACCGCGCGCTGGCGACCGCGTCGGGCGCGCGGCTGAAGACCGAAGGCCGATCGAGCGCCGAGTACCGCATCGTGCGACCCGACGGCAGCGTGCGCTGGATCTCCGACCGCAAGAACGTGATCGTCGACGAACAGGGCCACACGCGCATGATCGGCGGCATCGCCGAGGACATCACCGCCATCAAGGACACCGAAGAGACGCTGCGCCACCAGGCCGAGGAACTGGCCCGCCGCAATGCCGAACTCGAGCGCTTCAACCAGGCGACGGTGGGGCGCGAGATCGACATGATCGAGCTCAAGCGCGAGATCAACCGGCTTCTGCAGCAGGCCGGCCAGCCGCCGCGCCACACGCTGGCCTTCCTGGACCCGCCCGGCCCGCCGCAGCCCTGAGCGGCGCTGGCGACAATGCCGGTCCCTGTCACTTCCGTCTCGCCGCGCCATGACCTTCGCCGACACCCTGAAACAGCTGCCCCCGGTGGCGCATCTCGCCGGCCTGCAACTGCTCGATGCCGCGGGCCAGGTGGTGGCCACGCTCGAGAACCGGCCCGGCCAGGCCGGCTCGGTGGCGGTCTATGCCGCGCTGGCGCAGCGCCACGGTGCCATCACGCCGGCCGCCGCAGTCGAAGGGCTGCAGCTGTACGCCGAGCACACCGCAGACGCGCACGCGCATCCGGGCAGACATCCCAACATCGACCGGCTGATCGGCTGCATCGCGCAGGCCGCGACCTACACGGTGCGGCTGCTGCCGGCCTGAGCGGGCGACTGGCCAAACGCCCGCGTCGCCGCATTGCCGCGCCATGCTCAATTTCAAGCACCTGCACTACTTCTGGGTCGCCGCCAAGGCCGGCGGCATCGTGCGCGCCGGTGAACAGCTGCACATCACCCCGCAGACCCTGTCGGCGCAGATCAAGCAGCTGGAAGAACGGCTGGGCTGCGCGCTCTTTCGCAAGCAGGGCCGGGGGCTGGAGCTGACCGACGAGGGGCGGGTCGCGCTCGGTTACGCCGATCAGCTGTTCGCCATCGCCGACGAACTGGAGACGGTGATCGGCAGCACGCGCAGCGGCCAGCAAGTGCTGAGCTTTCGGGTCGGCATCGCCGACTCGGTGCCCAAGGCGATCGCCTACCGCCTCATCGAGCCGGCGCTGGACGCCGCGGCGCACGTGCGGCTGATCTGCCATGAAGGCAAGTTCCAGGATCTGCTGGCGCAGCTGGCGGTGCACCGGCTCGACCTCGTGATCGCCGACGAGCCGATGGGCCGCCAGCTCAGCATCCGGGCCTTCAACCACACGCTCGGCTCCACGGCGACGAGCTTCTTCGCCACGCCGGAACTGGCGCGCCAGCTCCAGGGCCCGTTTCCGCAGTGCCTGGACGGTGCGCCGATGCTGCTGCAGGGGCCGGCCTCGGCCATGCGGCGCCGGCTCGACACCTGGCTGGCCGAGCAGCACCTGCGGCCGCGCGCGATCGCCGAGTTCGACGACGCCGCGCTGATGAAGGCCTTCGGCAGCGAGGGCCGCGGCGTGTTCATGTCGCCCACCGTGCTGGAGGCCGAGACGCAGGCGCAGTACGGCGTCGACACCATCGGCCGCACCGAGGAACTGGTGGAGGAGTTCTACGCCATCTCGGCCGAGCGGCGCATCACGCATCCCTGCGTGGTGGCCGTCACCAGCGCCGCGCGCGGCAAGCTGCTGCGCGGGTGAACGGCGGGCCTGCCCGCGTCAGGCGGGCACGCTGAGCTTGACCTGATAGCCCGAACTGTTCTTCGGGTGGTCCTGCTTGGTGAAGACGGAACGGTCGTTCTTCAGCACGATCACCTCGAAGAAGGGCTGGAAGCGGGTCTCCGACACGCCGAAGGCCTGCATGAACTTGGCGAACACCGCCTGCTCCTCGGGCTCGGGCTGGCCATCCGAGAGCGACGAGTCGATCATGTTCACGAGGATGCACATCTTCTGCGCGTCGCTCAGCAGGGGAGTGGCTTCCTTCAGGAAGAACTCGACCGGGTTCTTCCTGCGGTACTTGAGCGCATTGTCCAGAAGGGCCTGGTTCTGGGCGCCGACCCCCACCGTGCCATCGGCACTGGACTGCCCGCCCAGGACGGACAGCAGGTGGCCGATCTCTTCATGATCCATCTCGCCGTCGGCGGACATCATGTACAGCAGGCTGGTGGCGAGCGCGAGGTGAGGCGTCATCTTGTCGCCCGAATCGCTCTTGAACATGTCGAAAAGACCCAATTCATTCTCCTGAGTTGATCAAACGGATCACCACCTGCGTGGCTGGCGAAGCCGACTTCCCGGCAGCGCGCAAACCCTATTCTTGGGCCCCGGACACTTCGAGACAATGCGTGCTTTTCGATCCATGAGTTCGAGAAAAACGCATCGATGCTGCACGCCGCTCGACGCTCACCAGGCTGGGGATCCAGCACACGGGTCACACGTCGATGTTCGCCGCCCTCAACGCATTGCTCTCGATGAAATCCCGCCGCGGCTCCACCTCGTCGCCCATCAGCATCGTGAACACCTTGTCGGCCTCGATCGCGTCTTCGATCTGCACGCGCAGCAGGCGGCGCACGGTCGGGTCCATCGTCGTTTCCCAGAGCTGGCCGGGATTCATCTCGCCCAGGCCCTTGTAGCGCTGGCGGCCGACGCTCGATTCGGCCTGCTGCATCAGCCAGGCCATCGCGACGCGGAAGTCGCCGGCCTTGGCGGTCTTCTGCTTGTCACCCTCGCCGCGCTTGACGGTGGCGTCGTCGGCCAGCAGGCCCTTGAAGGTGATGCCGGCGCGGCTGAGCGCCTCGTAGTCGGCGCCGTGCACGAAGTCCTGCGTGATGACGCTGCTCTTGATGTTGCCGTGGTGGCGGCGGCTGATGCGCAGGTGGTGCTTGTCGGTGCGGGCGTCGTATTCGGCGGCCACCTCGGCCGAACTACCAACCGCAAGCAGCGCGCCGGCCAGGGCCACGGCGCTGGCTTCGGCTTTCTGTGCGTCGTCGAGGTCGAGCGTCAGGCCGTCGCTGATGGCACGCAGCGCTTCGATGTCCATCCAGTTCGACAGCCGCGCGATCACGTTGCTGGCCTGCACGTATTGGCGGGCGAGCTCTTCGAGCGCGGCCCCGGTGATCGCGGGCTTGCCGGCACCGGGTTCGACCGTGGCGCCGTCGATCGCGACCTTGAGCAGGTAGGCGTCGAGCTCGCTGCCGTCCTTCAGGTACTGCTCGTGCTTGCCGTGCTTGACCTTGTAGAGCGGCGGCTGGGCGATGTAGATGTTGCCGCGCTCGACCAGGTCGGGCATCTGGCGGAAGAAGAAGGTCAGCAGCAGGGTGCGGATGTGGGCGCCGTCGACGTCGGCGTCGGTCATGATGATGATGCGGTGGTAGCGCAGCTTGTCGGGGTTGAAGTCGTCCCCGCCCATGCCCTTGCCGATGCCGGTGCCCAGCGCGGTGATCAGCGTCAGGATCTCGTTGCTGGTCAGCAGCTTCTCGTAGCGCGCCTTCTCGACGTTCAGGATCTTGCCGCGCAGCGGCAGGATGGCCTGGAACTTCCGGTCGCGGCCCTGCTTGGCCGAGCCGCCGGCGGAGTCGCCCTCCACCAGGTAGATCTCGCACAGCGACGGGTCCTTCTCCTGGCAGTCGGCCAGCTTGCCGGGCAGGCCCATGCCGTCGAGCACGCCCTTGCGGCGCGTCATCTCGCGCGCCTTGCGGGCGGCGTCGCGGGCGCGCGCGGCGTCGACGATCTTGCTGCAGATGGTCTTGGCGTCGGTCGGGTTCTCGAGCAGCCAGTCGGTCAGCAGGCGGCTGACGATGTCCTCGACCGGCGCGCGCACTTCGCTCGACACCAGCTTGTCCTTGGTCTGGCTCGAGAACTTGGGCTCGGGCACCTTGACGCTGACGACGCAGGCCAGACCCTCGCGCATGTCGTCGCCGGTGATCTCGACCTTGGCCTTCTTGGCGATGTCGTTGTCGTCGATGTACTTGTTGATGACACGCGTCATCGCCGCACGCAGGCCGGTCAGGTGGGTGCCGCCGTCACGCTGCGGGATGTTGTTGGTGAAGCAGAGCACGTTCTCGTTGTAGCTCTCGTTCCACTGCATCGCCACTTCGACGCCGACGTTGGTCTGGTTGTCGCTCATCTTGTCGCCGCGGGCGTGGAAGATGTTGCCGTGCAGGACCTTCTTGCCCTTGTTGACGAACTCGACGAAGCCCTTGACACCGCCGGCGTAGGCGAAGTTGTCTTCCTTGTTGTTGCGCTCGTCGACCAGGCGGATCTTGACGCCGTTGTTCAGGAACGAGAGTTCGCGCAGCCGCTTGCTGAGGATCTCGTAGTGGAAGTCGATGTTCGAGAAGATCGTGTGGTCGGGCAGGAAGTGCACCTCGGTGCCGCGCTTGTCGGTCTCGCCGATGACCTTCATCGGGCTCACCTCGAAGCCGTCGCGCCGTTCCAGCACCCGGTCTTGCGGGATGCCCTGGCGGAACTCCATGAAATGCGCGCGGCCGTCGCGGCGCACCGTCAGGCGCAGCCAGGTCGACAGGCCGTTGACGCAGGAGACGCCCACGCCGTGCAGGCCGCCCGAGACCTTGTAGCTGTTCTGGTTGAACTTGCCACCCGCGTGCAGCTCGGTCAGCGCGATCTCGGCGGCACTGCGCTTGGGCTCGTGCTTGTCGTCCATCTTGACGCCGGTCGGGATGCCGCGACCGTTGTCGATGACGGAAATCGAGTTGTCGGTGTGGATGGTGACGATGATGTCGTCGCAGTGGCCGGCCAGGGCCTCGTCGATCGAGTTGTCGACCACCTCGAACACCAGGTGGTGCAGGCCGGTGCCGTCGCTGGTGTCGCCGATGTACATGCCCGGGCGCTTGCGCACCGCTTCCAGGCCTTCGAGGATCTGGATCGAGTCGGAGCCGTAGGCCGCCGACGCTTCCGCCCCGGTCGAGACCGGCACGCCTTCGACGTCAGGCAGATCGCGGCGCGTCACGCCGTCGGCATCGGCGCTGCCGTTGGGTTCCTGGGGGAGGCTTTTCGGGTCGGTCATGGGGCTTGCTCAGTCGGTGCCGGCACGGCGTGCGGGCCCTTGTAAAAACGCGGAAGCGGGCCCGTGCCCGCTTGTGTGTGAGATGAAGCTGGGCGCGGCGCTCAAATCCGCATCGGCATCACGACGTACTTGAAGCCGCTGCGCTCGGGCACGGTGATCAGCGCCGAGCTGCTGGCGTCCTGCAGCGACAGCGTCACCATGTCCTCGTTGACGTTGGCCAGCACGTCCATCAGGTAGGTGACGTTGAAGCCGATCTCGATGGCGTCGCCGCCGTAGTCGATCTCGAGCTCTTCCTTGGCTTCTTCCTGCTCGGCATTGCTGGAGGCGATGCGCAAGGTGCCGGGCTCGAAGTTGACGCGCACGCCCTTGAACTTCTCGCTCGTCAGGATCGCGGCGCGCTGCAGGCTGGCCAGCAGCGGCGCACGGCCGAGCGTGACGTGGTTCTTGTGGTTGCGCGGGATGACGCGGTTGTAGTCGGGGAACTTGCCCTCGACCAGCTTGGTGACGAACTCCATGCCGCCGAAGCTGAACTTGGCCTGGTTGTCGGCAAAGCGCATCTCGATGCGCGGCTCTTCGGCGCCTTCCTGCTTGGCGGCTTCCTTGCTGGCCTTGTCGTCCTTCAAGAGGCGCTGCAGTTCGAGCACGGTCTTGCGCGGCAGGATCACCTCCTGCTTCGGGATCTCGGCTTCGAGCGTGGCCTGGGCGAGCGCCAGGCGGTGGCCGTCGGTGGCCACCAGCGTCAGCGTCTTGCCTTCGGCGACGAACAGGATGCCGTTGAGGTAGTAGCGGATGTCGTGCACCGCCATCGCGAAGTGCACCTGGTCGATCAGGCTCTTGAGCGTCTTCTGCGGCACGCTGAAGGCGGGGCCGAAGTCGGCGGCTTCCTGCACCAGCGGGAAGTCGTCGGCCGGCAGCGTCTGCAGCGTGAAACGGCTCTTGCCGCCTTGCAGCGTGAGCTTGTTCTGCGCCGCGGTCAGCGTCACGATCTGGTCGGACGGCAGCATGCGCAGGATGTCGATCAGCTTGCGCGCGCCGACCGTGGTGCTGAAGGCGCTTTCGTCACCACCCAGTTCGGCGGCGGTGCGGACCTGGATTTCCAGGTCGCTGGTCGTCAGTTCGGTGCGGCCGCCGCTCTTGCGGATCAGCACGTTGGCCAGGATCGGAAGGGTGTGGCGTCGCTCGACGATGCCGGAAACCGCTTGCAGGGCGCCCAGAACCTGTTCCTGCGCTGCTTTCAGGACGATCATGTCGGTGTCTCACCAGTGTCGTTGTGTGGGTGCGGGCCCGGAGGCCGCATCGGCTCACGGCGCCCCTCGGGCGCGCGCGTGAATCCGCTATTTTCGCCTGAATTGAAGGCGTTTCAGCCTTTGAGCGTCTGCTCGAGCACGTGCAGCTGCTGATTCAGTTCGGTGTTCTTCTGGCGCTCGCCGCCGATCTTGCGCACCGCGTGCAGCACCGTCGTGTGATCACGCCCGCCGAACAGCTCGCCGATCTCGGGCAGGCTCTTCTGCGTCATCTCCTTGGCCAGGTACATCGCGATCTGGCGCGGCCGCGCGATCGAGGCCGGGCGCTTCTTGCTGTACATGTCGGCGATCTTGATCTTGTAGAAGTCGGCCACCGTCTTCTGGATGTTCTCGACCGAGACCTGGCGGTTCTGGATCGACAGCAGGTCCTTGAGCGCCTCGCGCGCCAGGTTGATGCTGATTTCCTTGTGGCTGAAGCGGCTGTAGGCCAGCACCTTGCGCAGCGCGCCTTCGAGCTCGCGCACGTTGGCGCGCACGTTCTTGGCCACGAAGAAGGCCACGTCCTCGGGCATGCGGCTGCCTTCGGCGTCGGACTTCTTCATCAGGATGGCCACCCGCATCTCGAGTTCGGGCGGCTCGATCGCCACCGTCAGGCCGGCGTCGAAGCGGCTGGTCAGGCGCTCGTCGATGTCCACCAGCCCCTTGGGGTAGGTGTCACTGGTCATGATGATGTGCGCGCGCTTGGCCAGCAGGGCCTCGAAGGCGTTGAAGAATTCTTCTTGCGTGCGGTCCTTGCCGGCGAAGAACTGCACGTCGTCGATCAAGAGCAGGTCGAGCGAGTGGTACTTGGCCTTGAGCTCGTCGAAGGTCTTGCGCTGGTAGTTGCGCACCACGTCGGAGATGAACTGCTCGGCATGCAGGTAGAGCACGCGGGCGTCGGGGTTGTCGCGGATCAGCGCATTGCCCACCGCGTGGATCAGGTGGGTCTTGCCCAGGCCGACGCCGCCGTAGATGAACAGCGGGTTGTACATGTGGCCGGGGGCGCCGACCACGTGCAGCGCGGCGGTGCGCGCCATCTGGTTGGCGCGGCCGGGCACCAGGGTGTCGAAGGTCAGGGCCGGATTGAGTCGACCGCGACTGACCGCCGGCGACAGGGTCGGGGCGACCGGCAGCGTGCTGGTGCCGACCGGGCCGCCGGGTTCGCCCACGCGCGGCGCGGCGCGGCCATTGGCGCTGCCGCCGGGTGTCGGCACGACCGACTGCGGATCGTGCCGCGCCGTGGCGGCCGCGTGCAGCGCGGCGCCGATGGCCATCGGCGATTGCGTCGGCTGGGGGGCGGCCCCGGCCTGAGCCGCAGGCGCCGCCGCCATGCCCTGGGCACGCGCCACCGCATCACGCGGCAGCAGCGAAAGCTCCAGGCGCACCGGCTTGCCAGCCAGTTCGCTGAGCGTGGCCTCGATGCGCGAACCGTATTGCGCGCGGATCCAGTCGAGCTTGAAACGATTGGGCACACGCAAGCCGACCAGCACCCCGTCGCCCGCCAGCGTGACGTCGGCGGGTGGCAGGGGCCTGATCCAGGTGTTGAATTGCTGCTCGGGCAGCTCGGCGGCCAGACGCTCGCAGCCTCGCTCCCACAGATCCGTGTGCATGTTCTTGTATGTGGATAACTTTTCCGAAGGGGGGCGATTGTAGCCACAGGCCGGTCCGCGAGAGGTGGGTT